>NZ_JBSSGD010000002.1:0-3270000 GCF_054063295.1 Bradyrhizobium sp. USDA 3240 | reverse complement strand
AACGAGGCCCTGAAGTCGCCGCCGCCCGCGGTCGAGAACAAGGGCAATATCGATCTCGTGACCAAGAGCTACGACAAGCTGATGGAGCAATTCGGCGGCAACGACGACAATTGAGCTGCGATCCGAATCAGAGCCGAATCAAAAATGCGCCCCGGAGAATTTCTCCGGGGCTTTTTTTGTGCCTGATCCCGTACCGGCTCAGGTCCGCGTGCGCATCCGCATCATGAAGCTGTCGAACGACAGCTCGGCGACCTGCATCCAGGCCAGCGATTCGTTGCGATAGGCGGCGAGGCTCGCATACATCTTGCCGAAATGCGGATTGCTCTTGGCGAGATCGGCATAGATCTCGTTGGCCGCGCCGTAGCAGGCCTCCAGCACTTCCTGCGGGAACGGCCGCAGCTGTGCGCCGGCCACGATCAGCCGCTTCAGTGCCGGTGGATTGACCGCATCATATTTTCCGGTGACCCAGGTGAAGGTGTCTTCGGAGGCGGCCTGGATCGCGGCCTGATAATGCTTCGGCAGCGCGTTCCACTTGTCCTTGTTCATCACATTGTGGCCCTGGCCGGTGCCTTCCCACCAGCCGGGGTAGTAGTAGAATTTCGCGACCTTGACGAAGCCGAGCTTCTCGTCGTCATAGGGCCCGACCCATTCGGCGGCGTCGATGGTGCCTTTCTCCAGCGCCGGATAGATGTCGCCGCCGGCGATCTGCTGCGGCACGCCGCCGACCTTGGCGATGATGGTGCCGGCGAAGCCGCCGACGCGGAATTTCAGCCCCTGCAGATCCGCCATCGACTTGATCTCCTTCCGGAACCAGCCGCCCATCTGGGCGCCGGTCGAGCCGGTCGGAATGCCGACACAGTTGTATTCCGCAAGCAGGTTGTTGATCAGCTCGCTGCCGCCGCCCCATTGCAGCCAGGAAATATGCTGGCGTGTGTTGAGGCCGAATGGCAGCGACGTGCCGAACGTGAAGGCGGGATTCTTGCCCCAGTAGTAATACAGCGCGGTGTTGCCCATCTCGACCGTGCCGTTGGAGACGGCGTCCAGCACCTGCAGACCAGGCACGATCTCGCCGGCAGCAAAGGACTGGATCTGGAAACGGTTGTCGGTGATTTCGGCGACGCGCTTGCAGAAGAATTCACAGCCGCCATAGAGCGTATCGAGCGCCTTCGGCCAGCTTGCCGCGAGCCGCCACCTGACCTCCGGCATCGATTGTGCGACCGCGGGCGCAGCCACCGCCGTCGCAGCCAGCCCGACGCCGCCTGCCCTCAAGAAATCACGACGCTTCATGCGTAGCCCTCCTGTGTGCCGATGCCTCGACAAGGGGAACGATCTTGATGCCGTCTTTCTTCGCCGATCGATCGACGTTGCTGTGGTGATGTGTCCGGTGGCCCTCGACGGGCTCTTGTGTGTGGAAATCCGAGCCTTCGGTTCCACCGGTCAGGATGATGGTTTGCCTGAGGAAATCAAGCGCCAGCCTTGGTTGCAGCTGCGAAGGGAAATCGGCGCTGCTGGTCTCATTCGATACCTGTCGACGGTGCTGCGATCTGCTACGAGGGCAGGTGAGTTGATGGGAGTTCAAGGACATGGCCAACAAGAAAGTCGTGGTCGCGGGCGCGACCGGCCTCGTGGGCAACGCCGCCTTGCGACACTTCGGCGCATCCGGCGATTGCGAGCGCGTCGCGCTGTCGCGCCGCAAGCCGCGCGATCTCTACGGTGCGCAGCATCTGCGAATCGACCTCACCAGCGCCGAGGATTGCCGCCGAGCCGCGGCCGAGCTCGCCGGTGCCACGCACCTGATCTATGCCGCACTCTATGAAGCGCCGAGCCTGGTCGATGGCTGGCGCGATGCCGGGCAGATCGCAACCAACGACCGCATGCTGCGCAACCTGATGGGCGTGCTCGAGCCCGTCGCGCCGGATCTCAGGCATGTCGCGCTGCTGCAGGGCACCAAGGCCTACGGCGTGCATGTCCGACCGCTCACGGTGCCGGCGCGCGAAGGTCGCTCGGAGATGTACGAGCAGCCGAATTTCTATTGGGCGCAGGAGAATTACCTGCGTGAGCTGCAACGGGGCAAGAGCTGGCACTGGAGCATCCTGCGCCCGGTGCTGATCATCGGCGAAGCCATGGGCGGTGCGATGGATCTGATCCCGCCGCTCGGCGTCTATGCGGCGGTGCTGCGCGAACAAGGCAGGCCGCTCGACTATCCCGGCGGCGCGCCGCGTGTCGCGCAGGCGGTCGACGTCGATCTCCTGGCGCGCGCGATCGCCTGGTCGGGCGATGCGGAGACCGCGCGCAATGAAGCCTTCAACGTCACCAATGGCGACGTCTTCACCTGGGAAAATATCTGGCCCGCGGTATCGGATGCGCTCGAGATGGCGCCGGGCCGGCCTGTGCCGCTGTCGCTGGCGCAGGAGTATCCGAAATGGATCGCGCCGTGGGACGAGCTGCGCAGGAAGCACGATCTGATCGCACCTAGCTTGGAAGAGTTCGTCGGCCTTTCGTTTCAATATGCCGATTACAGCATGCGCTACGGGCAGACTGAATCCGGTCCGCCCTCTATTGTGTCGACGGTGAAGATCAATCAGGCCGGATTCACCGAGATGATGGATACCGAGGCGATGTTCCGGAAGTGGTTCAAGCTGGCGAAGGCAAGGCGGTTGTTGCCGTGAGCTCAGCCCGCGCTCCCTCGTCTCCCTCGCCCCGCTCTTGCGGGGAGAGGGCGGGGTGAGGGGCTTCCATCCGGTGAGCAGCCTCGTGCTCGTTGAGCACTGTGCCTCGCCCCTCACCCGGATCGCATCTCGCGATGCGATCCGACCTCTCCCCGCAAAAGGGCGGGGAGAGGTGAAGGACGTCGCTACCGCGAGAACGCGGCTTCCATCGCCTTGCGCGTCTTGATGGTGTCGTTGCGCTCGTCGACCTCGACGTCGCTCCAGCGCACCACAGCGCCATGAGCGATGTCGTTCTTCAGCTTGACCCGATGCGCAAGCCCGATCGGCAGCGCACCGGCGGCGAGGCTGGCTGAGGCCGGCATCAGCTTGCCCCACACCGTGTAGCCGCCTTCGCCGTCGAGCATCTCGCCGGCGCGCAAATTGCGTTTCGCCACCGCTGCGACGTCGCCGCGGAAGCCGCGCGGCTGTCCGGTCGGCTCGTTGCGCAGCGCCGCCGAGAGCACGGAAATGTTCAGCTCGAGCCCGATCAGATGATACGGCTTGTACATCGCCGCATAACGGCCGGATGAGTCGGTCTTGAGGCCGTATTGCTTGAAGCAGTCGGCGGCATAATCGTTCGGCGCCTCCAGCACCACATAGACGCCCCAGCGCAGATCGCGAAACACCGGACGGCCGTCGCGCTCCAGCGACGATACCACCTCGACGATGCCGGATTTCTCCAGCACGCCGCCCGCCTCGCGCGGCCGCATCACGTGCGGCAGGTCGTCGACGCCGCAGGGCGGAAACAGCAGGCCATCCGACGGCACGTCAAGCGTGCAGGCATTGGCGATCGCTGCCATCTCGATCGCGGATTTGGTGCCGTCGAGGAAGGAGTTGAACATCTGCGGGTTCATGCCGGCGGATTGCGCTTCGCCCGCGGTGAGCCCGTAATGCTGCCACACGCCCTCCGGCGTCACGTCGTGATAGGCGGGCAAATATTTCGTGCCCTTGCCGGCGGCGACGACGCGAAAGCCCGTGGCGCGCGCCCAGTCGACCATCTCCGCCGTCAGCGCCGGCTGGTCGCCATAGGCGAGCGAATAGACCACGCCGGCCTTGCGCGCCTCCTCGGCGAGCAGCGGGCCCGCCAGCACATCGGCCTCGACATTGACCATCACGACATGCTTGCCGGCTGATATCGCCGCGCGGGCATGGCGGATGCCGACCGCGGGGTTGCCGGTCGCTTCCACCACCACGTCGAACGCTCCGCCGGCGATCGCGCGGGCGCTGTCATCGGTGAAGGTGGTTGCATTGATCCGCGCGTCATCCCAGCCGACCGTGCGGCACGCCTCGCGCGCGCGGTCGCGGTCGAGATCGACGATCACCGGCACCTCGAGCCCCGGCGTGTGCGGCACCTGCGACAGGAACATCGAGCCGAATTTTCCGGCGCCGATCAGGACCACGCGAACCGGCTTGCCGGCGGCGGCGCGGGTTTTGAGGAGGTGATGCAGGTTCATGTGTTGGTTACCAATGGTGCGGTCGCGCAGGGCGCGCGACTATTCAGAATTCGTCATTCCGGGGCGCGACGAAGTCGCGAGCCCGGAATCCATCGTACTACGAATGTGCGGTCAAATGGATTCCGGGCTCTCGCTTCGCGAGCCCCGGAATGACAGCTTGTGAAACTACTCCGCCGCCTGCCGCGGTGCACGGGCGAGCCGCAGCAGCGCGTCGTCGGCAACCGTCTGGATCGGCGTGAAGTCGCGGTGCGCGATGTAGTCGGGCCGGGTCGGGGTACGGATATAGTTGGAGACCGCGTTCAGCGTCAGATAGACGATCTTGCGCGGGTAGGGCGTGATGTTGCCGCTCGATCCGTGCACCAGGTTGCCGTGGAACATCAGCATGCCGCCGGGCTTGCCGGTCGGTGCGACGATGCCGCCCTGCTTGACGAGCCGGGTCACCGTCTCTTCATCCAGCGTCCACAGCGGGTATGACGTGGTCTCGAGATCGTGCGACGCCTTGAGGTCGCCGGCGGTCTGGCTCTGCGGCACCAGCATCAGCGGGCCGTTGATCGGCATCACCTCGTCGAGGAAGATCGCGATGTTCATCGCGCGCGGCTCCGGCATGCCGTCGTCGCGCTTCCAGGTGCCGTAGTCCTGGTGCCACTGCCAGACGTCGCCGGTGAAGGCCGCCTTCGCATTGATCTTGAACTGATGCATGTAGACCTTCTCGCCGAACAGCTGCTCGATGGGGTCGATCATGCGCGGATGCGCGCCGAGGAGGCGGAACGCCTCGTTGTAGAGATGCGCGGCGAATGCCGTGCGCGGCGCGCCGCTCTTCTCGCGCCACACCTCGGGGCGGTTGGCGTCATAGATCGAGACCGCCTCGCGTGCGAGGAAATCGACCTCTTCCTGGCTGAACAGCTCGGGCAGGAACAGCCAGCCTTCGCGATGGAAAAATTCGATCTGCTCCGGGGTCAGTTTCATGGTGCTTTCCTCCTGTTGTTATCTTTGTCATTCCGGTGCGCGCAGCGAACCCGGAATCTCGAGGTTCCCCGATGCGCGATTGCGCATCTGCGGTTCGCTGCGCGCGCCGGAACGACGGCGTACCTACGCCGCCACGTCGATCGCCCTCAGCTTCTCTTCGGTCATCCGCCCCGCCGTCTGTGCATGCGCCAGCGCCGAAGCCTCGGCGGCGGCGGCGTTGCCGGAGAGAATATGTGCGGCGATGGTCTCGTGCTCGGTCCAGGCGCTATCGCGATAATCGAGCTCGGCAAGCACGGTCGCCATCGAGCGGCGCATATGCGGCCATTGCGGCGTGATCATTTCCTCGATCGCGGTATTGCCGGCCAGCCGATAGATCGCGCTGTGGAAGTCGACATCGAGTGCGATCAGGCGCGCCAGCGGTGCGCTGTCGTCGATCGCGCGTCCGGCTTCGAGGGCGCTCTCGAGTTGCGCGCGCGCCGCGGCATCTTCCTTTGCGCGCGTTGCGGCAAGCCGCGCCGCCAGCGCGTCGATGGCGCCGCGCACTTCATAGAGCTCGCGGATACGCTGCGGATCGAGCTGCGTCACCTCGAAGCCGCGCTTGCCGCTCTCCGCGACGAGGCCCTGGCGATGCAACAAATGCAGCGCGTGCGAGATCGGTTGGCGTGAGACGCCGAGCCGATCGGCGAGCTCGTTCTGGGTGATGCGCTGGCCTGGCAACAGCGTGCGGTCGATGATCGCCTCGAGCAATCGCCCGTACACCTGGTCGATCAGGTTCGGAAGCGGGTCCAACGGGATCATGCCATCAGTCCAAATTGGAATACGGAATTCCGTGTTCGAAAACAGAAGCTACCGCGGGTTGCGGGAGCGGTCAAGGCTTCAGTTTGCGGTGGCGTTAAGTGGCTGAAAATGTGGAGATTGTCGCCGAAGTTCTGACGTGGACGATCCTGAAGGTTGCAGTGGCCAGCCAGTCCCAATCGGTGAGCGGAGCAAGCGGCACCCCCCTCCCTGACCCTCCCCCCTTGTGGGGGAGGGTTGGGGAGAGGGTGGCCCCGGGTGCCGGCGCTAAAGATTGGCGCGGCTGTTTCAATGGATGCCGCTGCGCGCCCCAGCTACTTCGCCTTGCCCAGCTCGATCAGGATCCGCGTCATCAGATAGAGCCGTGGCACGATCGAGTTGGTGTCGATGTATTCGTCGCGGGCGTGATAGCCCCAGCCGGCGAGGCCGAAGCTTTCGACCACGGTGGCCTTGCCGCTGCGCGCGGCGTAGCCGGCGTCGGTCGCGCCGCCAGTCATCTCAGCGATATCCAGTGTGCGGTCGAGCTCGGCGTAGATCGCCTGTCCCTGCTTCGCGAGCGCGCGGCCGCGATCGTTTGCCACGAAGGGTGGGCGGCCTGCGGCGACCTTCACCGTCACCTCGGTGTCGGGGATCTGGTTGCGCACGGTGCCGGCCTTCGCGGTGGTCCAGTTCAGTTGCGTGCCCGGAATGGATTTCGCGACATCCTGGGTCTGCAGCAATTGATGCGCGAGCTCGAGCAGCGCGTTGCGGCCGAGCTGCGGTGCGGCGCCGGCATGCGAGGCCTTGCCCTTCACATCCAGCGTGCCGGTCGCGGTGCCGCTGGCGCCGAGCAGCAGGCTTTCGTTCTTGGCCACCGGCGGCGCCACCGTCGGCTCGCAGGACAGCACCACATCGTGCTGGTCGGCGAGCTCGGAGATGATCTCGCCGGAGCCGATCGAGCCGACCTCCTCATCCGGATTGAACGACACCGTGAGCTTTGCGTAGTCGCGCCAGCCGGTATCTTGCAGGATTTTCAGCGAATGCAGGATGACGGCGATGCCGCCCTTGTCGTCGGCAATGCCGGGCCCGTAGATCCTGTTGCCATCGACCTTGTAGGGCTGGGTGTCGAGGATGCCGTGCTCATAGACCGTGTCCATATGCGCGATCAGCATCAGCTTCCTGCTGCCTGTCCCCTCGAAGGTGCCGATCACCATGTCGGCGCCGGCGCCTTTCGTTGTCTTGCGCCGCTCGGTCTTGGCGCCGAGCGCCTTCAGCCGCGCTTCGGTGTAGTCGGCCATCTTCTTCAGGCCCTCGACATCGCTCGAGCCTGACTCGATCAGCACCATGTCGTGCAGGCTTTCGATCACCGCCGGCTGGGCCTGCTCGGCGGCCGCGCGCAGCTTTTCATCCGCGGCGGCAAAGGCGGGGGACGAGGCGAGGGCGAGCGAAAGCAGACCGGCCGACGCAAGCAATTTGATGGATCGTTTCATGATTGTCCTCCCTGTATGGCGCAGGGAGGACACTAACATTGCAAACCACCTGTCTCCAGCCGCGTCAGGCCTGGTCGAACACCTCGACATCGAAGGTCTCGATCTGCGCGGGCTCGGCGGTCGCATCGATCGCCGCGATCCTGTCGCCAGATATCGTGACCCGCAGCACGACACGCAGCGCGCCACCAAGAACGACGGCAACGCCGATTTCGCCGTCGACCAGCGCCGCTTTCGCGGCCTGCGCGCGTCCCTTGAAGCTTTCGGCCACCGCAACTGCGCCACGGATCACCGGCAGCGAGCCGAGCCGTTGCGCAGCCTGATCGGCGCGCACCACGACGTCGGGCGCCAGCACGGCAAGCAGCCCTTCGAAATCGCCGTTGCGGGATGCGGTGAGGAAAGCTTCGACGATGCCGCGCTGCCGGCTGAGATCGGCATCCGGCGCCGGCGGCGCGCCCTGCACGCGGCGCCGCGCGCGGCTCGCAAGTTGCCGCGCGGCGGCCGGCGTGCGTCCGACGATCGGCGCGATCTCCTCGAACGGTACCGCGAACATGTCGTGCAGCACGAAAGCCAGCCGCTCGGCCGGCGCCAGCGTTTCCAGCACCACGAGCAGCGCCGCGCCGACCGAGTCAGCCATCTCGGTCTCGCGCTCGGACGGATTGTCCGCGATCGGCTCCGGCACATGTGGCCCGATCGGCTCCTCGCGGCGCGATTTGCGCGAGCGCAGCATGTCGAGGCAAATCCGCGCGACCACCGTGGTCAGCCAGCCCCCGAGATTGTCGACGGCAGCAGTGTCGGTGCGGCTGAGCCGCAGCCAGGCTTCCTGCACGGCATCGTCGACCTCGGCGGTCGAGCCCAGCATGCGGTAGGCCACCGCCCGCAGGCGCGGCCGGTTGGCCTCAAACTGTTCGGCCACAAACTTTTTCTCGTCCATCGGTCACATTCCCTTTGTCCGCTCCGTCATGGCCTTGACGAACGAAAGTGGGCCGATGTGACAACAGATCGGCACGGCTTCGTCAAAAGGCAAATCAGGAGAGTGACATGATGAAGGCCCGCATGAACCACCCGGTGATGGTTGTCCCCGATGCCATGAAGGCGCTGCAGGCGCTCAGCGAGAGCACCAAACCGGCTTTGCCGGAAAAGCTGCTCGAACTGGTGTATCTGCGCGCCAGCCAGATCAACGGCTGCAGCGTCTGCGTCGATATGCATCCGAAGCTCGCCCGCCGGGCCGGCGAGACCGACGAGCGGCTGTTCGCGGTCGGCGCCTGGCGCGACACGCCGTATTTTACCGAAGCCGAGCGCGCCGCGCTGGCGCTGACCGAAGCGGTGACCCGGCTCAGCGACCGCGAGGATCCGGTGACCGACGCGGTGTGGGACGAGGCGGCGAAGCATTTCAACGAGCAGCAGCTCGCGTCGCTGGTGCTGGGGATCGCTGCGATCAACGTCTGGAACCGGCTGAACGTCGCCGTGCGCCAGCCGGTCGGTGTCTGGAAGGTGTGAGCTTCTCGCTCTCCCCGTTCTTGCGGGGAGAGGGTTGGGGTGAGGGGCTTCTCTCCGCCAGCTCTGCAGCTGGATAGACCGGTACCCCCCTCACCCGGATCGCATTTCGCTTCGCTGCACGCGATCCGACCTCTCCCCGCAAGCGGGGCGAGGTGAAGAGCGTGCACTGCCTATGCGGCCAAGAACTCCAGCACGATCTTGCAATAGCGCTGCGGGGCCTGCTCGAACATTGGATGCGTGGTGCCGGGGATCATCTCGGTGCGCGCGCCCTTCACATTGGCGGCAAGCGCGTGCAGCACCTTGGGCAGAATGCCCTTGGTGTTGGCGCCGCCGATGAACAGCGTCGGCGTCTTGATCGCCTCCGCGTCGGCCTTCGAGAACGGCGGGCGCTGGTCGCGGGTCTGGCCGAGCAGGGTGGTCGCGTTGTCGCGCAAGAGCTGTTTGGCGGTTGCCGGAATCCGCTTCCAGGCGCCGGGCCCTTCGAGCGCGTCCATGAAGATCTGCAAGCCGCCGTCGATGTCGCCCTTGGCGATTTCAGCGGCACAGGCCGCGAAGCGCGCCGCCAGCGGCGAGGGGCCCGGCTTGAAATCCGGATCAAGGCTCTGGTCGAGCTCGCCGCCGGGCTCAGCCAGGATCAGCCTGCGCAGCAGGTCCGGCCTTCGCTGCGCGACGCGGAAGCAGATATGGCCGCCGCGGGAATGCCCCATCAGGTCGACCGGTTTGGTGTCGAATGCCTCGATGAAGGCGATCACATCGTCGACATGCTGCGCGATCGAATAGGTGTCGCCGACGCCGTCCCAATGCGCCGGGAAGAAATGCCGCAGGCTGACCGCGATCACGCGATGCCGCCGCGTCAGCGGGCCGAGCACCGCCGACCAGATCCGGAAATCGCACAGCGAGCCGTGCACGCAGACCAGCGGCGGGCCCTCTCCGATATCGAGATAGGGCATGTCGAAACCGTTGACGTGGAGGCTGTGCATTTCGGGGCTCGCGGAGGGCAGGAGATGTTGTTGATTTAGCCCAGGTTCCCACGGAATTCGGGTGGATAGCAACATTCTCCAAGCCTAGATTTCAGATCGACAGCAGGCTCAAACGTGTGAGCTGAAGGAATATCTGGAGCGAGCCATGACCGGCCAGCATTTTGCAATCTTCGAGACCATGATCGGCGCCTGCGGCATCGTCTGGGGCGAGCACGGCGTCACCGCCGTGCAGCTGCCGATGGGCACCGAGGAGAAGACCCGCAAGCGCATCTTCCAGCGCAATGGCGACGTCACCGAGGCCGCGCCGCCGGCCGAGGTGCAGCACGCGATCGACGGCATGATCGAGCTGCTCGCCGGCAAGCCGAACGACCTCGCCGACATCGTGCTCGATCTCGACGGCGTGCCTGAATTCAACCGCGGCGTCTACGACATCGCGCGGAGGATTCCGCCGGGCAAGACGGTCACCTATGGCGATATCGCCAAGCAGCTCGGCGGCGTCGAGCTGTCGCGCGACGTCGGCCAGGCGCTGGGCCGCAACCCGTGCCCGATCGTGGTGCCCTGCCACCGCGTGCTGGCGGCCGGCAACAAGCCGGGCGGCTTCTCGGCCAATGGCGGCGTGGTGACCAAGCTGAAGATGCTGCAGATCGAAGGCGCGGTGGTGAACCACACGCCGAGCCTGTTTGATTGAGCGGGGCGCGGTCTTCTTATCCTCCCCTGGAGGGGGAGGATCGGTTCGCATGAAATGCGAACCGAGGTGGGGTGAAGGTCCCTCGTATCGGGTGCTGCCCGCGTTGAGAGATCACCCCACCCCGTCTCACATTGCGCTGCGCTTCATGTGAGCCGACCCTCCCCCTCCAGGGGAGGGTGGTAGAGAGCGACTGTCGCGAATTCAGCCTACTTCACCGTCTCACAGACAAATCCGTTGCCCTTCCGCCTGATCTTGCCGACCGTCGGCGAGGGGAAGTGCGCGGGGCAGCACAGCGTATCGGTATCGCAATAGCGCTCGAGGAAGCTGCGCCGTGTCCTTGCGGCCTGCGCCTGGTCGACATCGAACTTCGCCGACAGCTCCGGATAATGCGTCTGGATCGGCGAGTGCATCAGGTCGCCGGCAAACACCGCATCATCCTTGCCGCGGCCGAAGGTGAAGGCGACGTGGCCCGGGGTGTGGCCGGGCGTCGGCAGGATGCGGACGTGATCGCCGATCGCAAAATCATTGCCGACGAGCTCAGCCCGCTTGGCTTCGACCACCGGCAGCACGCTGTCGACGAAGGGCGGGACCTCTGCCTTGGCGTTGGTCTCGGTCCAGTAGTCGAACTCGCTCTTGTCGAACACGTAGCGCGCGTTCGGGAAGGTCGGCACCCAGCGGCCGTTCTCGAGCCGCGTGTTCCAGCCGACATGGTCGACGTGCAGATGCGTGCACATCACATAGTCGATGTCGCCGACCGAGAAGCCCGCCGCCGCGAGGCCGCGCAGATAGTTGTCGTCGGTCTTCATGTTCCAGCTCGGCCGTCCCGGCCGCGGCTTGTCGTTGCCGATGCAGCTGTCGATCAGGATGGTGTGGTGCGGCGTCTTCACGATGTAGGACTGGAACGCCAGGATCAGCGTGTCGCTGTCGTCGAGTGCGCCGGCGGCCTTCATCCAGGCGCGGTTCTCCGCGAGCAGATCCGGTGTCAGTCCGGGCAGCATGTCGAGCGCGGGCAGGAACAGCCCTTCGTCCTCGACAATGCGATGAATGGTGAGATCGCCGGCGGCAAATTTCAGGCTCATGGTGATTCCTTGGCGTTGGCGTTTGCGAGCGAAGTCCGGTTGGCGTGAAGAGAACGCGTAGAAAAGCTGGTGCGCGTCGCGCACGGCGGGAATGCTGATGTTGGCGAGGATATCCATCGCCGCAAGGTCTTGCTCCGGCGGGCCGTACCGGGCTGCCGTCATCATCATCACAAAGTCGAGATCGGAGACGGTCAGCGCGAGCACCAGGCTCGCGCTGAAATCGAGAGGCGGGGACGCATTCGCGTCTCCCCGCGCCTTGCTCCGCTACGCCGCTGGCGGCGCCGAAACCTTCACCGACGGCCGCTCCAGCATCTTCTGGTAGAAGGCGTCGAGCTTCGGATAGGCCTTGCGCCAACCGCAATCGGCAAAGCGGAAATCGGCGTAGCCGAGCACGCAGACGAGGCCGATCTGCGCGATGTCGAACGACGCGCCGTTCAGCACGTCCGGCCGGTTCTCGAACCGCGCCATGCCGGCCCAGGCCCGGTTCCAGTGATCGTCATACCAGGCCTGCCACAGCGAGCCCTGCGGCCGCACCATCTTCTCGTAGCGGCACAGCAGCATGGAATCGAGCATGCCGTTGAGCAGCGAATGATCGGTCTTCAGCTGCCAGCGCCGCGGACCGTAGCCCGGGATCAGCCGGCCGCCGCCGATCTCGTTGAGATATTCGACGATGACGTAGGAATCCAAGATGACGTCGCCATGGTCGAGGATCAGCACCGGCAATTTCTTCAGCGGCGAGATCTTGGAATATTCGTCATTGGCGGTGCCCGGCGCGACGCTGGCCGGCACGAACTCGATCCTGTCGATCAGGCCGAGCTCGATCGCCGCGATCCGCACCTTGCGGGCGAACGGGGAGGCGGGAGAGAAGGTGAGTTTCATGGGAGGCCCCTGGAAATATACGCTGGGTATCTCTCTTCCGTCATTGCGAGCGAAGCGAAGCAATCCATTGCTTCCGAACACGCGGAAAGATGGATTGCTTCGTCGCTATCGCTCCTCGCAATGACGGCGGTGACGCTGACCGAGCCTTACGCCGCGACGATTTCCTGGCGCTGCTCGCCGAGGCCTTCGATGCCGAGCGTCACGACGTCGCCGACATTGAGGAAGGTCGGCGGCTTCATGCCGAGGCCGACGCCGGGCGGCGTGCCCGTCGTGATGATGTCGCCGGGCAGCAGCGTCATGAACTGCGAGACGTAGGAGATGCATTTCGCCATCGTGAAGATCATGGTCTTGGTCGAGCCGGTCTGGCGGCGCTGACCGTTGACGTCGAGCCACATCGACAGGTTCTGCACGTCGGCGATTTCGTCCTTGGTCGCGAGCCACGGGCCGACCGGACCGAAGGTGTCGTGCGACTTGCCCTTGGTCCACTGTCCGAGGCGCTCGGTCTGGAAGTTGCGCTCGGAAACGTCGTTGCAGACGCAATAGCCGGCGACGTGGTTCAGCGCGTCGGCTTCCGAGACGTATTTGGCGCGGGTGCCGATGATCGCGGCGATCTCGACTTCCCAGTCCAGCTTGGTCGAGCCGCGCGGCTTCTCGACGGCATCGTTCGGGCCGGACAGCGAGGTATTCGCCTTCATGAAGATGATCGGTTCGGTCGGGATCTGAGCGCCGGTTTCCTTGGCGTGGTCGGAATAGTTCAGGCCGATCGCGACGAACTTCGAAATGCCGGTGACCGGGGCGCCGAAGCGCGGCTTGCCGGAGACGGCGGGCAGGGAGGCGGGATCGAGGGCGGAAAGCTTCATCAGCGAGTCCGGCGTGTAGGCTTCGCCGGTCAGGTCCTTCAGATGGGCCGAGAGATCGCGGAGCTGGCCGGATTTATCGATCAGACCGGGCTTTTCCGCACCCTTTTCGCCATAACGAACAAGCTTCATGTCGATCACTCCCTACGATGTCTTGAGGATTGTTACTGGTATACCTCGACATGCTTCATGGAACAGCGCGCGGGGAAATTCAACCGCCATGAGCGCGCTGCATTGCTGCCAAGCCTTATTTCAAGGCCATTTCGGGCCGATCACCCCGGCGCGACGAACCTGAACGCGTCGCCGTCACGCTTGATATGGCCGGCATTGAAATGCCCGCCGATCACCAGCGTCGGCGTGTCGGCAAAGCGCGAGAACAATTCGCGCCGTGTCGCGGCTGATTGCTTCTGGTCGGAGTCCGCGGTCGACGACCAGTCGACGTGATACATCTGGCAGGGATGATGGGCGACGTCGCCGGTCAGCAGTCCTTCCGCGCCGCCGGACTTGATGTGGATGCTCATATGGCCGGGGCTGTGTCCCGGCGTCGGGATCAGCGTGATCTCCTCGGTCAAGCAATGATCGCTCGGCACCAGCTCGGCCTTGCCGGCATCCGCGATCGGCTTCACCGAGTCCTCGAACACGGCGGCATGTGCGGCATCGTCGCTGTGGTCGCGCCAGTGCTCGAACTCGGTCCTGCCGAACACGTAGCGCGCATTGGCGAAAGTCGGCACCCATTTGCCGCCGACGAGTTTCGTGTTCCAGCCGACGTGATCGACATGCAGATGCGTGCAAAGCACGGTGTCGATGCTGTCAGGCGCAAATCCGGCCGTGGTCAGCTTCTCCAGGAACGGATCGCTGCGGTTGTTCCAGGTCGGCACGTTGCGGCCCTGCTTGTCGTTGCCGAGCCCGGTGTCGACGATGATGCGGTGCTCCGGCGTCTCGACCAGCAGCGAATGGATCGACATTTTCAGCCGGCCATCCTCATTGGCGAAATGCGGGATCAGCCAGGGCAGGCTCTGGATCTCTTCCCGGCCGGCCAGCGGCAGGATGAAGCGTGTGCTGCCGACGGTCTCGAGCTCGACGACTTTTGTGATCTTGACCTTGCCGATCGTCCATTGCATGCGGCGTGTCCTCCTTTTTTATTGGTCTATCACCTGACCATGCGGGTTCCCGCGCGCTGGTGCAATGGATCAAGGCCGCGCTGCCCTTCACCTCAGCCCGCCTGCGGGGTGAGGGAGAAGAGCGCGCGTGCCTGTCACCGCGCGCAGTCGACGATCACGGTGCCGATCTTGTCGCCCTTCTCGACGGCGAGATGGGCCTCGGCGGTCTCCGCAAGCGCGAATTGTCCGGCAATGTTGTGCACGCGGGGGCCCGACGCCAGCCATTTGGTGATGTCGGCCTGCGCGGCCGCGAGCAGCGGCGGCGGCAGCGCGAACAGCACCAGCGAGCGCACCGTGATGCACTTTTCCATCAATTCGCGCACCGGCAACACGGGCGTGCGGTTGCCGTTGGTGGCGTAGACCGCGATCGTCGAGTTCAGCGCCATGATCTTCAGCGTGGTCGCGAGGTTGCCGCCGAAATCGACGTCGATCACGCGGTCGACGCCGCGTTTCTCGGTGAAGGCCATCACCTTGGAGACGACGTCCTCGGTGCGGTAGTTGACGACCGTGTCGGCGCCGGCAAGCCGCGCCTCGACGTCCTTGACCTCTGAGCTCACCGTCGCGATCACCTGTGCACCGCCCCATTTGGCGAGTTGCACCGCATAGTGGCCGACGGCACCGGCGCCACCGGTAACCAGCACCGTTTGCCCCGCGATCGGACCGTCGGCAAACAGCGCGCACCACGCGGTCATGCAGGGGATGCCGAGCGTAGCACCGGCCGCGAACGACACGTCCTGCGGCAGCGGCGTCACCAGGTAGTCGGCGAGCGTGATGTGCTCGGCCGCAGTGCCGAAGGCGCGGCCGTTGCGCTGGCCGTTGAACAGCCAGACGCGGTCGCCGACGGCAAAGCGCGTGACGCCTTCACCGATCTGGTCGATGATCCCGGCGCCGTCGCTGTTCGGGATCACGCGTGGAAACTCCATCGCGCGATAGTTGCCGCTGCGGCGACCGACATCGGCCGGATTGACGCCCGACGCCTCGAGGCGAACCCGGACTTCGCCCGGGCCCGCGTCCGGCGTCGGCATCTCGCCGACGGTGAGTACCGTCGGCGCCGCGCCTGTTCGTTCGTACCAGACGGCTCTCATAACGTGCCGGGGAAGGCGCCGCCATCGAGCAGCAGGTTCTGCCCGGTGATGAAGCCGGCCTTGGCGCCGCACAGGAAGGCGCAGGCGTAGCCGAATTCGTCGGGATGGCCGAAGCGGCCGGCGGGGTTCAGCTTGGCGCGCTCGGCCAGCACCTGCTCGGCCGAGATGCCGCGCTTCTCGGCCTCGGGCTTTGCGGTGCCGCGCAGACGGTCGGTCTCGAACGGGCCCGGCAGCAGGCCGTTGATGGTGACGTTGTTGATCACGGTCTTGCGCGACAGGCCGGCGACGAAGCCGGTGAGGCCGGCGCGGGCGCCGTTGGACAGGCCGAGGATTTCGATCGGCGCCTTCACTGCCGCCGAGGTGATGTTGACGATGCGGCCGAACTTGCGCGCCATCATGCCGTCGACGGTCGCCTTGATCAGCTCGATTGGCGTCAGCATGTTGGCGTCGATCGCCTTGATCCAGTCGTCGCGGGTCCAGTTGCGGAAATCGCCGGGCGGCGGGCCGCCGGCATTGTTGATCAGGATGTCCGGTTCGGGACAGGCCTTGAGCACGGCCTCGCGTCCGGCCGGCGTCGTGATGTCGCCGACGATCTCGGTGACGGTGATGCCGGGATGCGCCTTGCGGATATCGTCGGCGGTCTGCTTCAGCGCCTCGGCGCCGCGCGCCGTCAGCGTGACGTGCACGCCCGCATCGGCGAGCGCAATCGCGCAGGCGCGGCCCAGTCCCTTGCTCGATGCGCAGACGATGGCGCGGCGGCCTTTGATTCCAAGATCCACGAGTTCACTCCCTGTGATGTCGGATTGGTTTGTAGAGTTTCGCTGGCGCCAGTCTAGCCAAGCCCGGCGGCGCCGGTAAGGGAGGTGCAATGCATAAGTGCATGCCGGGCAGGAGCAGCCCGGGTGAGCCCGTTGGTTAGATGCGCTGCTCGCGCCGCAGCCGCTCGATCGCCATGGTGGCTTCGGGCGGTAGCGACCGGAATCCGGCCTGTCCGGCGGCGGAGAACCACGGCCGCAACTGCGATCCGTTGAGGAATTGCGGCTGCTTCGCCGGCGGCACCAACTGATCGAACACCAGCACCAGCGTGGTCACGACGAGGCCAACCCTGATTGCGCCGAGCAGCGCGCCGCCGAGACGGTCGCCGATCCCGATCTCCGAGCCCATGGTGTCGTCGAGCATCGTCCGCGCCACCTTTCCGAGAATGACGCCGACCAGAAGGAAGAGACCGAACAGCAGTACGCCGTTGGGCGGAAACGGCGACGACGGCAGCGCTGCGATGTGGGGCCCGACCATCGCCAGCAGCGCGACCGCAAGCGGCATGGCAACGAGATAGGCCAGGATGGTGACCGCGCTCCGCAACAGGCCGGTCGTGAAGCCGGTGACGACCGCGAACAACAGACCGAGCGTCACGACGATGTCGAAGAGGTTCATGGATAAGGAATTCCTGCCCAATCTCCTACGGTCCCCTGGTTGATCAAATCTGCTTACATCAGGGACAATTGTCGCTATCACTCGTCCGCTTCAATCCGGGAACCTGCCGATGTCCGACCTATTCGATGTCAGTAAAGAAATCATCCTCATCACCGGCGCCTCGCAGGGGCTCGGGCGGCAGTTCGCCCGCGTGCTCGCAGCGCATGGCGCTGCGGTGGTGCTGGCGGCACGCCAGACCGCGAAGCTGAAAAGCCTCGCGGAGGAGATCAAGGCCAAAGGTGGCCGCGCTGCCGCGGTGCAGATGGACGTTGCGGATATTTCCGGGATTGCGAAAGCACTCGACACGGCGGAATCCGCGCTCGGTCCGGTCTCGGTGCTGATCAACAATGCCGGTATCGCGATCGAGAAGCTCTCGACCGAGCAGACCGAAGCCGATTGGGACGCCGTGATCAACGCCAATCTGAAAGGCGCTTATTTCCTCGCGACCGAGCTTTCGCGGCGCATGATCCTGCGCAAGCAGCCGGGCAACATCATCAATGTCGCGTCCGTGCTCGGGCAGGGCGTGCTCAAGGCGGTCTCGCCCTATGCGATCTCCAAGGCCGGCATGATCCAGGGCACCAAGGCGATGGCGCTGGAGCTGGCCGGCAACAACATCCGCGTCAACGCGCTGGCGCCGGGTTACATCGACACCGAGATGAACCATGAATTCTGGTCGACGCCGTCAGGCGAGCGGCTGGCAAAACGGATTCCGCAGCGCCGCGTCGGTGCCGAGACCGATCTCGACGGCGCGATCATGCTGCTCGCCTCCAACGCCTCGCGCTACATGACCGGCACGGTGGTGACAGTCGATGGCGGGTTCTTGTTGAACTGACTTCGCAGCCCGGATGAAGCCGCAGTCATCGCCCGGCCTGTGCGCAATTGCGCACATGGACCGGGCGATCCAGTACGCCGCGGCCTTTCGGCTCAAGCACGGCCGTCTCTGGAATACTGGATCATCCGCCTGCGCGGGTGATGACACTGCGTAAGCTGAGGCCGTCTGCAAGATTTCCGAATAATAGAACAGTACCGCTGAGTTGGCCGACGAGTCAAGTTGCCGTGTCCGCCGGCAGTCGCCGGCTACTTTGCATGGGGTTGTTTTCGATATTTTGGCAGTGCAGCCCCGCGACGGCAGTCTCACAGGGTGGGCAAGGGCGTTCTCGCGCCGTGCCCACCCTGCGCATTCGGTTACCCCGCGCGCATCTCCGCCTTGATCATGTCGGCGGCCTTCTCGCCGATCATGATGGTCGGCGCATTGGTGTTGCCGCCGATCAATGTCGGCATGATCGAGGCGTCGACCACGCGCAAGCCGTCGAGCCCGTACACGCGCAGCTTCGGATCGACCACCGCGAGCGGATCGCCGGTGCCCATCCTGCAGGTGCCGACCGGATGATAGACGGTGTCGGAGCGCGCCCGCAGGATGCTGCGGATGTCGTCGTCGGTGCGGACATCCGCTGTGAACATGTCCTTCTGCTGCAGCGCGCGCAGCGCCGGCGTGTCGAGCAGTCGCTTCGTCATCTTGAAGCCCGCGACCATGGTCTCGACGTCGCTGTCCTCGCCGAAGAAATTCGGATCGATCGCGGGGGCAGCGAGCGGGTCGGCGCTGTTCAGCCACACGCTGCCACGGCTGGCCGGGCGCAGCAGGCAGACATGGCAGGAGAAGCCGGTGCCCCAGCGCGGCTTGCGGCCGTGGTCTTCCACCATGGCCATGCAGAAATGCAGCTGGATGTCGGGGACATCGAGGTCAGGTCGCGTCTTCAGGAAGCCGCCGCATTCGGCGACGTTCGAGGTCATCGGGCCGCGCCGCTCGCGCCGGTATTGCCCGATGCCCTTGAGGATCCGCCCGATGCCGCTCCACGACAGCCCCGAGAAATAAGGTGCGTCGGAGGCGAAGCCGAACACGAAATCGGGATGATCCTGCAGGTTCTGTCCGACACCCGGCAGATCATGCACGCTGGCGATACCGTGCTTGCCGAGTGCGGCGGCGTCGCCGACGCCCGACAGCATCATCAATTGCGGCGACTGGAACGCGCCGGCGGAAAGGATCACTTCGCGCCGCGCGCGCAGCACCTTCTTTTCCTTGCCCTGCATGTATTCGACGCCGACGGCACGCTTGCCCTCGAATATGATGCGGGTGGCCTGCGCCTGCGTCTCGATCCGCAAATTGGGCCGGCCGCCCATGTGAGGATGGATGTAGCCGCGCGCCGCGCTCCAGCGTTCCCCATTCTTCTGAGTCACCTGGTAGATGCCGAGGCCTTCCTGTTCGGCGCCGTTGAAATCGTCGCGAATCCGGAACTGGGCCTCGCGCGCGCCCTGCAGGAACGTCTCCTTGACCGGATTGTCGGACTGCAGGCCCGTGACGTTGAGCGGCCCGCCCTTGCCGTGATATTCGCCGTCGAGCTCGGTGTTGTTCTCCGAACGCTTGAAGTAGGGCAGCACGTCGGCATAGCCCCAGCCGGTATTGCCGAGCGAAGCCCAGTGATCGTAGTCGGCGCGATGGCCGCGGATATAGACCATGGCATTGATGGCGCTCGAGCCGCCGAGCCCCTTGCCGCGCGGCTGGTAGCCGATGCGGCCGTTCAGGCCCTTCTGCGGCACCGTGTCGAACGCCCAGTTGTTGAGCTTGCTCGAGAGCATGAGAATGATGGCGCCGGGCGTGGTCACCACCCAATTGTCGTTCTTGCCGCCGGCATCGAGCACCGCGACCGACGTCGCCGGATCCTCCGACAACCGCCCCGCCACCGCGCAGCCGCCGGAGCCGGCGCCCACCACGACGAAATCGAATGTGTCAGTCACGTATGTTTCCCCCTGTCTCTTCGTCATTCCGGGATGGTCCGAAGGACCAGACCCGGAATCTCGAGATTCCGGGTTCGATGCTGACGCATCGCCCCGGAATGACGTTCTAAGTTTTACGACAACAGCCGCATCAGCTTCTCCAGCCGCGCGATCTTCGCGCCATAGGGCGGATAGAGATCGGCGAGCCGGTTGAAGCGCGAGCGGTAGAACACCGGCTTCAGCTTGGTCAGCGTCTTGAATCCCCATTCGCCGTGATAGGCGCCGGTGCCGGACGCGCCGACGCCGCCCATCGGCTGGTAGGCCTGCGCGAAATGGAACAGGCAGTCATTGATTGTGACGCCGCCTGACACCGTGCGCGCCAGCACTGCGTCGCGCGCGGCGTTGTCGGTGCCGAACCAGTACAGCGCCAGCGGGCGGTCGCGCCGGTTGATGAAGCCGATCGCCTCGGTTGCGTCGCGGGTGCCCATGACCGGCAGCAGCGGTCCGAAGATCTCCTCCTGCATCACGGTCATCTCGGGTGTCGCATCTACGATGACGGTCGGCGGGAATTTGCGCCTCGCCTTCCACTCGGGATCGTTCGGCGCGGCCGGCTGCATGATGGTCGCGCCCTTCGCGGCGGCGTCGGCGACGAGGCTCTCGAGCCGGGCGTAGTGCCGGTCCGAGACGATCGAGGTGTAGTCGGGATTTTTCGGATCGGTGCCGAACATGTGCTGCATGTGGCCCTGCAGCCGCATCGCGAACGGCTGCACCGAGGCTTGCGGCACCAGCACGTAATCGGGCGCGATGCAGGTCTGGCCGGCATTTAGCAGCTTGCCATAGGCGATGCGCTGCGCGGCCTCGTCGAGGTCGGCGGAGCCGTCGACGATCGCGGGCGATTTGCCGCCGAGCTCGAGCGTCACCGGCGTCAGGTTGCGGCCGGCCGCCTCCGCGACCAGCCGGCCAACGCGGGTCGAGCCGGTAAAGATCAGATGATCGAACGGCAGCGCGGCAAAGGCCGTTGCGATGTCGTCGTCGATATCGGTGACCGCGAGCTCGGTGGTGTCGAATTTCTTCTCGATCACCTCGGCCAGCAGCTCGGCGAAGCGCGGCACCAGCTCGCTCGGCTTGATGATGGCGCGGTTGCCGGCCGCGATCGCGGCGACGGCGGGCGCCAAGGTTAGCTGCAGCGGATAATTCCAGGGCGCGATGATCCCGACCACGCCGAGCGGCTGCGGGATCAGCCGGTTCCTGGCCGGCGCGAACTGCACCGTGGTCGGAATCCGCTCGGGCGCCATCCAGCCCTTGAGGTGTTTGGCCGCATGCTTGATCTCGCCGAGCACCAGCATGGTCTCGGCGATCGCGGTCTCGACGGTGGAGCGGTGGCCGAAATCGGCCGAGATCGCCGCCTCGAATCGCGCCTCGTTCTCGGTCAGCGCGGCGCGCAGGCGGCGCAACCGGTCGAGCCGCGCCTGCAATGTCGGCGCTGGCTCGCTGCGCGACAGCTCGAACTGGCGGTGAAAGGTGTCCTCAAGCGCATGCAGCCCCGGGCTCTTCAATGGCCGGTCCATGGCGTTTCCCCTCGAATGACGTGTCCTTGACGGATTTTGTTGGGCGCCAAGCTCCGCTTTTGCGCGCGATCTGGCAAGAGCCGGTTCCCGGCGGTAGATTTGCCAGGAAAACCACCGAATTCGGCGTCACAAAATCCTCAAAAACCCACATCCGGGGCTTTCCAAACCGTACTCACGTTGATACATACCCCTCGCACCCGAACGGCTTCGGCCCGGGTCGCCTTCTCAGGAAGCCCTCTGGACGGATCGATCGGCGCCATCTGATGCGTTGGCCGACCGGCTCGGGCACTCTTTCTGCAAGGCACGCAACGGTTTAACGC
This sequence comes from Bradyrhizobium sp. USDA 3240, assembly GCF_054063295.1. NCBI lineage: Bacteria > Pseudomonadati > Pseudomonadota > Alphaproteobacteria > Hyphomicrobiales > Nitrobacteraceae > Bradyrhizobium > Bradyrhizobium sp. USDA 3240. The sequence goes on along the minus strand of NZ_JBSSGD010000002.1, from coordinate 3,248,253 downwards.
GGGGTGGAGCAGCCCGGTAGCTCGTCAGGCTCATAACCTGAAGGTCATAGGTTCAAATCCTATCCCCGCAACCAAGTTCGATACGGAAACCCAGCAATCTGAATGGATTGCTGGGTTTTTGTTTTTGGGGGCGAATGTCGCGCCGCAACGACGCAATCAACGACTTGGTTTTGTGGGTTCGAAACACCCGCAACCTGCTACGGTCGGCATGATGTCATGGTCCTGATATCGCTGTGTACCGCGACAATGAGCGGCTTTGCCCGATGCGGCCTATGCCTGGCGATCGGATCCATCATGCCGGGCCGGGTATCAGCGGCGTGTCCGTTACAGCGAGCGCCTTTGTGAGCCGAACCAGGGGAGGTTGCCGCGGCTGCGGTGAACCACCAAGCGTGCAGGCGATGCGCGTCCGGATTTCAACCGCGCTTGCCGCGATGCGCTGACGACGCACACCCGATCATTTTTTGTCCTTGTCGGCGGTGTCGTCCACGTTGCCTCCATTGTCGACGCATTTCTTGAAATAGTCGCGCTCGGCCTGTCCGTTGCCTTTGGCGCTGCCCGCCGCCGGATTGCCGGGCTGACGTGGCGGAAAGTTCTTCGCAACGAGCGCATTGCATTTCCTCGCGACCTCAACGGTGACGGCTGATGTCTCGGTCGGCAAAAGCAGGGGAGCCACCAGCGAGAATGCAAGAGCGGCTCGCTTGAGTTCCTGTTCGGCGCGCATGGCTCACCTTCCTTGTGTGCTGCCGTCATCGTCGACGCGGCGTGATCCTATCGCGGGGTGCAAATCAGGCAATGGTCGATCGCGCAACCCGTTCACGTCGGGCCCGCAGACCAGCGCTTTGCGAGCCTTGAATAAGGCCTGAGCGGGTCAGGGGCATCCTCTGATGCGGCACGCACGATCCTCCGCCGCAGGATTAATCTTACGCTGCAATAATTGCCGTCGTGATCGAGCTTCGCACTGCGCCTGCAAGGTGATTTTGACTACATATGCGGATCATATTTTGAGTAGGTTACATGACGAAAATAGCATTAATAACCGGCGTAACGGGTCAAGACGGTGCGTATCTAGCCGAACTGCTGCTCGCGAAGGGCTATGAGGTCCATGGCATCAAGCGACGGACCTCGCTCTTCAATACAGACCGCATTGATCATCTCTACCTCGATCCGCACGAGCCGGATCCTTCGTTCCGGCTGCACTATGGTGATTTGACTGACTCCTCCAGTCTGATCAGGATCGTGGGCCAGGTACAGCCGGACGAGATCTACAATCTCGCCGCCCAAAGTCACGTGGCGGTTTCGTTCGAGGAGCCGGAATATACCGCGAATTCGGACGCTCTCGGCACGCTGCGAATCCTCGAGGCGATTCGAATCGTGGGGCTCGGGAAGAAGTCGAAATTCTACCAGGCCTCGACGTCAGAACTGTACGGCCTGGTGCAGGAAGTCCCGCAGAAGGAGACCACTCCGTTCTATCCGCGGTCGCCTTACGCCGTCGCGAAGCTTTACGCCTACTGGATCACGGTGAACTATCGTGAGGCGTATGGAATGTATGCCTGCAACGGAATTCTGTTCAATCATGAGTCTCCCGTGCGGGGCGAGACCTTTGTCATCCGAAAGATCACGCGAGCGTTGGCCCGCATCCGCCTCGGCCTTCAGGAACGTCTTTATCTGGGCAATCTTGACGCGCTTCGCGACTGGGGGCATGCGCGTGACTACGTCGAAATGCAATGGCTGATGCTGCAGCAGGATACGCCGGAGGACTTCGTCATCGCGACCGGTGTGCAGCACTCGGTTCGCCACTTCGTCGAGGTTGCCGCCGGCGAAGTGGGGATGCAGATCCGCTGGGAAGGAACGGGCGTCGACGAAAAGGGCTATGATGCCGCCACGGGCAAGTGCATCGTGTCCGTCGACCCGCGCTATTTCCGTCCGTCGGAGGTCGCGACCCTCCTGGGCGATCCCTCCAAGGCGAAGCAGAAGCTTGGCTGGTGGCCCAAGACCTCGTTCGAAAGCCTGGTGCGTGAGATGGTGCAGGAAGATCTCGCCTCAGCGAAGCGAGATGAACTGATCAGGCAGCATGGCTTCAGATATTATCCGCGTCACGAGTGACCGCTGCCCACAACGCCGTCGGGCGCTTGCTGAAGCGGGGGCCTCGAACGCTTTCCGTCCACCGTACGCAGTGGGCCGTCCCAATGCCGTCAAGGCATGCGGATGGCGTCCTTGACCGAGATAGCGTCGGGCGGGCGAGCGGTCATCGCCGCCTTCGTTTCGGACGCGGACGGTGCGTTTCGTATCGCGCTCATCTCGAGCGCCCAGCGACCGACGATGGCCCGACGATCCCAACGCTCGAGTGAGCGCTTCCGTCCTTCGGCGCCGAACGCCGCGCAGAGCGCCTGATTCTGGGCAAGCGTGCAGACCGCATCGGCGAGAGCACGCGTGTCGCCGGGGGAAACGACCATCCCGGCACCCTTGACCTCCTCGGCCAGCCCCGTTCCTTCGGTCGCCATCGCGATCACCGGACGAGCGGAGCCAAACACGGCCCCGAGCTTGGATGGCAGGACCAGATCAGCGGCCTCCGCCTTCTGCGGAATGAGATGCACGTCCGCCGTCGCCATCAACTCGTTGAAGCTCTCGTTGGGTTGCAGTCCGAGAAAATGAACATTGGAGCGGCCGGCCGCTATTTTGATCAACCTCGCCTTGTCAGGCCCCTCGCCGGCGAGGATGAAATGAATGTCGGGATGGCTGTCTTGCAGGACGGCGGCGGCGTCGATCACGAGATCGAGCCCCTGCTTGGTCGACATCGTGCCCGAATAGAGTCCGACGACGTCGCTTTCGCCAATGCCGAGTTCATGCCGATACCTGGTCTGCCGCGACCGGGGAAAGATGGCGCTTGTGTCGATCCAGTTTCTGATCTCGACGGTCCGCTCCGCAGGAACGCCCTTGGCCAGCAGCCGGTCGACCATCTGCGGTGAAATCGACGATACCCGGTCGAACGACCGAAGGATGCGAGATTCGGCCCCCAGCATCAGCCTGCGAAGCGCGCCGTTTCGGAGAAATCCGAGATCAAAGGCGGCATCAACCTCGAAATCCTGCACATGGAGCCAGGACTTCACACCGATCCGCCGCGCGACGAACGAAACGAGCGCGGACGACATCAAGGAGGGAGCGGTGGACAGCATGACGTCGGGCCGCCATTCGAGCGCCTTCGTCAGCATCGGCAGCGCGCTCGTCAACGCAAACGAGGCATGGTGCAGCAGCCGCTTCGCACCCGTCGGCTTCCGCGGCACGTATATCGGGGTGCGCGTGATCTCGACACCATTGGCGTTCCGAGTCCTGAAATAGTGGCTATCGAAGTCGGCCGGGATTCGCCAGGCGGGATAATAGGGCGGCGCAGTGATCACTCTGACCTCGTGCCCCTCGGCCACAAGGCTCTCACAGAGCTCCGTGTTGTATTTCGCGACGCCGATCAAATCGGGCGCATAGTTGATTCCGACCAACAGAATACGCATCAAGTACAATCCAACTTGCAAAACTGGAATCGAAAATTCACGTCTCGAAAAAAGGCGTCGATCTCGTCAGTCGCCGGAATTGCGTTCCAAATGACGACCGTAGCCCTTCAGAAAATCCTCATATGCCCCCGCCAGCCCGGTCGGTAGCGGGGTAGTAGAACGCCAGCCCAGTTGGCGAATCCGCGAACTGTCGAGGAGCTTGCGGGGCGTGCCGTCCGGCTTGGACGTATCAAAAACCAACTTGCCCGCATAGCCCACGACCTCCGCTACCATGGCGGCAAAATCGGCGATAGTGACTTCGTCGCCACTGCCGACATTGATGGGCAGATCGTTCGAGTAGTTCTTCAAGAGGAAGACGCACGCATCGGCGAAGTCGTCGACGTTGAGAAACTCACGAAGCGGATTGCCCGTGCCCCAGACGGATACCGTCGGGGTTCCAGCCAGCTTGGCCTCGTGGAAGCGTCGGATCAGCGCCGCCGGCGCGTGACTGTGCGCTGGATGATAGTTGTCACCGCGGCCATAGAGGTTGGTCGGCATCACCGATATGAAATCGTCACCATGTTGCCGCCGGTGTGCCTGACAGATCTTGAGGCCGGCAATCTTGGCGATTGCGTACCATTCGTTGGTCGGCTCGAGCGGCCCCGTCAGCAATTCGCTTTCGGCGATCGGCTGCCTGGCGTGCTTGGGGTATATGCAGGACGAGCCGAGAAACAGCAGGCGGCTAACGCCGGTTGCATGACTTGCGCGGATCACGTTGAGCTCGACTGCGAGATTGTCGCAGAGAAAATCGACGGGGAAATTACTGTTGGCGGCAATGCCGCCGACTTTGGCGGCGGCATGGATCACGACGTCCGGACGGTTTGCCTCGAGCCACCGCAATGTCGGCTGCTCCTTCGCGAGGTCGAGCTCTCCGCGATCGGCATAGAGGAGGGTGCAGCTCTCCGAAGCGAGGCGGCGCATGATGGCCGAACCCACCATTCCGCGATGGCCGGCCACGAAGATCCGCCTTCCAGTCAGATCGTAGGAGAACCCCCCTGACATAAATTAACCTTGCCTACTGAAATCCGAATGCTTCACGCCTACCGCCGGGGCTTTTGAATGTTGTGGTCTCCGGCGTTCGAATCCGAGCCGGACGCCGTTGCAATAATCCCTACCAATACAACGGCCGATTGTAACCGAACGACTAGATTAATGATGAAGATGCGAAGGGATACTCAGGCGGGACAACACAATGACGGCCTATTCTCCCAAATGCGGCCAGGTACGCGACAGTAAGACGCAGCGCGGCCCATCTCAAAGATGGTGAATGAACGTTCGAAAGTACTAACAGCTCAAATTCAACCGGCCAAAGACCGTAATGCCTCGGATGCCGGTCCGACCAAATATGCAGTAATTCTCTGCCCAAGTTAAGGTCCATTACGTCGTCCCCTTCAGGGAAGTGCTGTTCGAGCACCCGAAAATTTACGGGCAAAGCAACGAGGCTATGCGCTGTCGGGCGACCACGGAATCTTACGGGGTCGGAAAAGTCTCCTCAGCATGGCTCGGCAAAGTGCAGGAAATTCTCGTTCGGGCCACGGGGCGCACCGACTATCGCATTCCTGAGTTTCCCACGTCGGGCTGGTACGACACGCATGCGGCGAGAGAGTAAGTCACGACAGGTTCGGACGGGGCGTGCGTCACCACTGGATCATCTCAGCCCGCGAGACGGAGAACCCGTCCGACATCCAACGTTCGCGTCGATCTCATCGATAAGCAGCTTCATCTGCGATTGAGATGTCCGCAACTGCGGACCCGAATGCCGCTGTCGAATGTGGAGAGGAAACTGTCGTGCGCGTGATGTTCGCGTCGAATTAACCTTGCTGAATTGCACCCGCCAGCGTCGGTCAAGAACCATTGCTGCCAATCCGTATAATTTTAGCAGTACGCGCAGGCGCAGCTTAATTACCAAAACAACTCGTATCCGGCCATTAAAGTCAGGAGAACCGGCGATGCCATAGCAATTTCCCAGCTGAGGAGGGCGCTATGTCGATCGATCCGAAAAATCTTGCTGGAACGGCCACACTCACGTTTTCGGACGATTTCAACTCGCTCAGCCTGTGGAACGGCACGAGCGGCACCTGGGATTCGACCTATTGGTGGGCGGCTGCGAACGGCATCAACATTAGTGGCAACCAGGAGGTCAACTGGTACATCAACAGCAATTATGCGCCCACGAGTTCGGTGACGCCATGGACCGTGAACAACGGCATCCTCGATCTTCATGCGGGCCCCGCAGCTGCCGCGATCCAGCCCTACATCAACAATGCCCAGTACACGTCGGGCATGATCACGACCTATCACTCCTTCTCGCAGCTCTACGGCTACTTCGAGATGAGGGCCGAGCTGCCTGCCGGCCAGGGGCTCTGGCCCGCATTCTGGCTGCTGCCCACGAATAACGCGCTATTCGGGACCGTGCCCGCTCAAGAGCTGGACATCATGGAGTCGCTCGGCAACAACCCGACGATCGACTACATGACATCGCACAGTTCTGCGACGGGCAGCATGCAGCTCCAGCAGGATGGAGTCTCCATCCCGACGATGACGTCCGGATTCCATACCTACGGCATGGATTGGGAGGCCGATACGATTACCTGGTACGTCGACGGAGTGAAGACCTTCCAGATTGCCACTCCATCCGACATGCACACGCCGATGTATATGATCGCCGACCTGGCGCTGTACGGGCCGGCCATCACCGACCCCAGTTCCCCGGTGGGCGGCGACATGCTGATCGACTACATCCGCGCCTACTCCGCCAAGCCGCCCGTCGTTCAAATCAACTCGTTCTCGCCCGATAGCAACGTCACCGGCGACGGCATCACCAACGCGAAGCAGATTACGCTGACCGGCTCGGCCGCCGTCGGCACGACAGTCCAGATATTCGACGGCTCGACCAAGCTTGGCACGGCGGTGACAGACAGCACCGGAAAATGGTCCTTCGTCACGGCAAATCTGACCGACGGGGTTCATCCTTTCACAGCGAAGACGGCGGATCAGAGCGGCAACGTCACGTCGTCGACCGCACTCACGGTGACGGTCGACACGACCGCGCCCGCCACCCCGAGCATTGCTTCATTCACGCCGGACAGCGGAACGATCGGCGACGGCATCACCAATCAGAACCACGTCACGCTGAACGGCACCGCAGAGGCCGGCAGCACGGTCCAGATCTTCGACGGAACGACGCAGATCAGCACGGTGGTTGCCGACAAGACCGGCAGCTGGTCTTTCGCGACGGTAACCTTGAGCGACGGCAACCACGCGTTCACAGCCAAGGCGATGGACGTTGCCGGAAACGTCAGCTCTGCCTCAACGTCGCTTACCGTGACGATCGACACGACGGCTCCCGCCCAGCCTGTCGTTGCGTCGTTTACGCTGGCTCAATCCGCCATTGCCGGTACTGCCGAAGCCGGCGCAACCATCGCACTCTATGACGGCACCACCCTGATCGGCTCCGGAAAGGTCAAGGGTGACGGCACCTGGAGTATCAACGTCGGATCGCTTTCCTCGGGCTCCCACTCGTTCTCGGTGACTGCGACCGACGCAGCCGGGAATACGAGTGTGCAATCCAATGTTCTCCAGACCAAGGTCATTGAAAGCGCGGGAAGCACGACCCTGGAGCAGGTCGGAACCAGCCTCCACTTTGTCACAGGCAGCACCGACGTCGTATTCAAACTGGCGGGTGCCGCACTGAGTACGGATCAGTTCCCCAGCTACAATTTCATCGGCGCCGAGAAGACCGCGACCGGCTACGACGTCGCCTGGAAGGATGCCGGCACCGGCCTTTATTCGGTCGTGGCCACCGATGCGAACGGCAACTTCCTGTCGACCATCGCCGGCTCGGTCTCCGGTACAAGCGATGCGCTTCGATCGCTGGAGGCGACGATGCATCAGGATCTGAACGGCGACGGCACGATCGGCTTGCCCCTCAAGATCATCGAGACGGCGGGCAGCACGATCCTCGAGCAGGTTGGAAACAGCCTCCACTTTGTCACAGGCAGCACCGATGTCGTGTTCAAACTGGCGGGCGCCGCGGTCGGCACGGATCAATTCCCCAGCACCAATTTCATCGGTGCCGAGAGGACGGCGACCGGCTACGACGTCGCCTGGAAGGATACCGGCACCGGCCTGTATACGGTCGCGGCCACCGATGCGAACGGCAACTTCCTGTCGACCATCGTCGGCTCGGTCTCCGGCTCGAACGCGTCGCTGCTCTCGCTGGAGACGACGATGCATCAGGATCTGAACGGCGACGGTACGATCGGCACGAAGGCCGGCACCGTCGCGACCAGCGTTAGCCTGCAGCTTACGATCGATGCTGGAGGCAGCCTCGAGCTCGCCGGCGCTGCGTCGGGCGCGATCACATTCGGCAAAAACACGGGCATGCTGATCCTGGATCAGTCCAGCAAGTTCACCGGCAATATCGTGGGTCTTTCGGGCAATGGCAATCCGACCGCCTCGGATATCCTCGACCTGAGGGATATCGCGTACGGGGCCGGCACCCGGGTTTCGTACATCGGAAATACCTCGGGCGGCGTGCTGACGGTCACTGACGCGCAAAACCATGCTGCGCATCTGAATCTGACGGGCGATTACACGCGAATGACATTTGCCCTGTCCAGTGATGGACACGGCGGCACATTCGTCATCGACCCTCCCGCGACGAACGTTGCTCCGCTGACGCTGTCGATGCCGAATCAAGCCGCCACAGTGAGCCAGGTCGGCGATGGATTTGTTTTTCATCCGTCCGCTGCCGCCGCCAGCGCAAGCACGTATGATGGCCACGCCCCGCTGCCGTTCAACGAGGCGCAGCTTGATTGGTACACGAATGCGATTGCGCAGGATGTGCATCTCGACATTCACGCCCTCGCGGATGCTATGGGCTACACCCACACCCACGACAGCTTCATGTTGCATGTGTAGAGGGAGCAGACGCGCGTCTTCCTGAGGGGGAGGGGGCGGAGACAGTGAAGCCTGCCGGCCCCGCCGTGACGGAATTGCAACCGATCTGGAAAGCGCGAGCGCTCCGACCGCGCTGTGCCGCGCAAATCTTGCCGAGAGGTAACGGGTCTGCCAGTATCGCGTGCGATCACCTGGAGCCTGAGAGATGCCGACACGCAGGGAGATTTTAGGCTCTGCTTTATTTGCGCTGCTTCACAGCCAGGCCCGCGCCGCCGAGCAGACCCCGGCGCCGCTTGCAGATCTCAACTTTCTCGATCGAACGGCATCGGACCAGCACGCGCGCGTCCTTCGCGGCAATCTGCGCTACGTGGACCACGAGGTGTTCGGCGATCCAGCCGGCGTCATGATCGAGGAAGCAGCTTTGAACGGCGTTGAGGATGCCGGCTTTTCGGCAGAAGCCGCGCTTCCGTCGGGATGGCAGGTTACGCCGATGGCCGGCGAGGTCGTCACCTTCACCAAGGTCAACGCGAAGTCCGGTCGCCTGCAACTGCGCGGAGACGCCGCGGGCCAGTTCTACGTTGTCATGGCTACCAACCGGCACTTCGCGGTCAAGCGCGGCGAGCTGCTGACGGGATCGCTGGCTTTGCGGCTGGCAAATCGCGACGCGGGCGGGCTGACCAAGGTAGAGCTCTGCATCCTGCAGATGAAGTCGGACGGATCGGCCATCCTTCCGGTCGCCGTCCCCATTCAACTGATGCAGACCGACAAGCCGTGGTGGGAGCAAGTTCGGTCGGTGGCCGCGGAGGATGGGTTTGCGAGCCTTGCCCTGAGAGTGACGACGCAAGCGCGGTTCGACGCCACATTCGAGCTCCATTCGCCTCAGCTGGAGCAGCGTGCCTGGCGGTCGACGTTTTGCGCCACATCGCGCAAGGCCGACGACGTCGTGCTGACCGACGCTGAGGGCTATCTCTCGCACGTCGAGCGTTCGGTCCTCATCACGGCCGATGCGCCGAGATTTGTGGCGTCGGGCTCGCTATGGTGCGAATACGCCGATCCCGACAACTATGTCGAGATCAGGCAGCGCGACAGGGTTCTCTATGTGACTGTCGTGAGCAAAGGTACCTCGAGCGAGGTTCGGCTCGGTGTCGTACCGCCGTTGATGCGGTTTACCGTTTGTTTGGTTCAGGGCGCCGGCGGACTCGCTGCGTCGCTCAATGGAAAGTCTCTCAAGACGATCGATTGCGAAATGCCCACGAGATTGAAGCTTGCCCGACTGGGCAACGGCTTGAGCGGCAGCTGGAATTCGACAATCGCGAGACTGACTTTATTTGCTGCGAAGGTTTCAAACGGTGCCTCGTTGAGCCGCCCGCCCAAAGCCTTCTTCGACGACTTCGACCGTCCGGACTCCCAGAATCTCGGTGCCTCGCCGACAGGACAGGTCATGCGCAGGATCGGCACGGTCGGCAGTATGATATCGAATGGGAAATGGGTTGTGACGGGCGGGGGAGTGGGACTGGCGCACGCCGCGTATGGGATCGTTCGGTTGGACCGTCCGCCACGGTATCTTGGGGCGGTTCTCGATTGGACGACGGGATCATCGGGTGGAGCAGCAGCGATGCTCGCCGCGACCGACGACGATCCCGGGAGATCCATCGATGCGCTCCATGCCGTCGTCACGGATCAAAAGGAAATCTTCCAGACCATGATCGCGACGAAGGTCGAGACGGCTCTGGCCGAGTTCGTTTATCCAGTTCCGATGGAGCGCGACGGAAGAACGCCATACGGAGTCGCCTGCCTGACCAATTTCACGGAAAAGGCGGTTGTCTACGTCGGTCCCCAGGGGGATCTGGCGCGTCACGTCCATCACACCTATACTGAAAGAGCCGGTCCGTTTGCGATTTTCGAGCACTTTTGGCAGCTCACGCAATGCCGCCCGGAATTTCTCGCCGTCGCGGCGGCGTGAGACAGTTGCCGGTCATTGCGATGATCCGGAAAATTAGAAGGAGCGTCTCATGAGATACGGAACAGCCGTGCTGACCCTGTTGTTGCTATCCGGAGAGGGAGCAATGGCACAGGGCGTAGCGCAAAGCCCGACTCAGACCGTGACGCAGCAACGCCAGAGCGGATCGGCGGTCTCGGGTGGGCCGAATTCGGCGGTGAGAACCAACCAGGGCGTCAGCACCGGATTTAGCAGCCCGTTCACAAGCCCGTTCGGGAATTCCAATAGCACCCAATCGAAGGGCGGCTACGCCGGTACCGGCTCGAGCCGGTGATTCTTTGATCACCAAGGTGAGATTCGTCAAATCCGCCGTCTGTCGCCCTCCGTGCGTAGAGATACCTTCGCAGCCAGCGCACAAAATCGCGCTGCTGTGCCAAGCTTGGTTAGGTGCTGGTTAAGCCCCCGCAAGATCGTTGCAGATCAGCAACTACGGTAACCCAAAAATCGGCCCCAACGCAGATTCACTTAGAGATTGCGCCGAGCCCATGATAGTTCCGAAAGCATGGGGACTTATTTTAAAATCAGATTTTTTGCCGGAATCGCGCTTAGCGCCACGATTGCTCTGGCCGGTTGCAGCTATTTGCCGACGTCGGGGCCGTCCAGCCAAGCTGTAAAAAGCGAGACGCCGGTCGATGAAAACAGCCTTCCGTATGCGCTGGTCCGCGTCAATTCAGACATCGTGTCCGTGCTGGCGCGCAATACCGGCAAGCTGACGGTTACCTATCCCGATCGTCAGCCCCCCCGCGAAATCAGATTTGGCATCGGCGACGTCGTCAGCGTCACCATCTTCGAGGCCGCCGCAGGCGGCCTGTTTATCCCGGTTGAAGCGGGCGTTCGGCCCGGCAATTTCATCGCCCTGCCTAATCAGACGGTCGACCACAACGGCAATGTCTCGGTTCCTTATGCCGGCGCTATCCGCGCGCAAGGCCGGACGCCTTCCGAAGTCCAGCAGGCGATTGCGGATGCGCTGAAGAATCGCGCGATCGAGCCGCAGGCTGTCGTCGCCCTCATTGATCAGCGGACGTCGCTCATCAGTGTTCTCGGCGAAGTGAACAATCCGGTTCGCTATCCCGCAAACGCTGCAGGCGAGCGCCTGCTTGATGCGATCACTCGTGCCGGCGGCCCCAAGGGACAAGGCTTCGACACCTGGGTCATGCTCGAGCGCAACGGCAAGCAGGCGACCGTGCCGTTTGGGTCGCTGGTGTACGAGCCGTCGAACAATATCTGGGTCCATCCGAACGATACGGTTTACGTCTATCGTGAGCCGCAGACGTTTGTGGCCTTTGGCGCAACCGGCCAGCAGGGGCAGTTCAATTTCGACGCTTGGCGAATTTCGGTGGCCGAGGCCGTGGGCAAGGCAGGCGGCCTGAACGATACGCTGGCTGATCCCGGAGCGATCTTCCTCTATCGCGGTGAGCGGCGCGAAATCGCCGCGATGATGGGCGTCGACGTGAGCCGTTTCACGACGCCGATCATCCCGATCGTGTATAATTTCAACATGCGCGACCCGTCGACGTACTTCCTGGCGACGAAAGTTCTGATCCGGAACAAGGACGTTCTGTACACGTCGAACGCTCCAGCGGTGGAATCGGCGAAGCTGATGACGTACATCAGGCTGGTCACCGCAACGGTCAACGATCCGATAGTTGCAGCCTACAATGGTGCGGCGCTTCGGAATCTGGTCGTAACGACACCCTGATCCGCATGCGGAGCGACCGGCGATATATCGTCGTCTTGCAGACGGCGGTGGTCGCCCTCAAACCGCGGCAGACTTCGGATGCGTTCGCTGCGCTGCTGTTCGCGACCGTGGCCATTTTGCCTTTCCCGTTTGCATCAGTGTCCTCCGTCGCCATTTCGCTTTGGTGCGGCTTGGTGGGCATAGCGGTGGTCGGGCTTGCCCTGCGACCGCCGGCGATTGCTTCACCGCTTCTTCTTGCAGCCATCATTGCCGTCGGCGTCGCGAGCTATGCGACCATCCTCTACCTTCAGGTCGTGGCTCGAACGCCGTCCGATCCCCTGGTCCATCCGATCTGGGCCGTGGCCAGCGAGATTCTGGGATTACCCCTGGAGGCCAGCGCGTCGATCGCCAGGGGGCAGCCTTATCTCGCGATCGGCACGCCGCTTCTGAACCTGCTGCTGTTCACGGGCGGCTATATGTGCGGCGCCGACGAGACACTCTCGCGCCGCCTGTTGCGCACGATTGCCTGGTCGGGCGGCCTCTATGCCGTTTACGCGATTTGCTCCTACGCGCTCGAACCCAACCTGGTGCTGTGGCGCGAGAAGATCGCCTATGTCGGCAATCTCACCGGAACGTTCACGAACCGCAATGCGGCGGCGGTCTATTTCGGGTCGATCGCGATTGTATGGTTGCTGCTCACGTTCCGGCGCCTCAGTCTGCGCAAGAAGCGCCGTCCCGGCAAACGCCGCCGCCCATCGACCACCGGCGTGAATTGGCGTGTCCTTGCGCTGCCGGGCAGCTTTTTTTGCATTTGCTTGCTGGCACTGGTCCTGACCGGCTCCCGTGCCGGGGTGGCGTGCAGCTTTGCCGGCCTGCTTGTGGCCTTTGGGCTGAATTTCAGATCAGAGATGTCGCCCAGGCTTCGCAATTGGCTGGCCTTTGGTGCCGCCGTCGTCGTCATCCTGGCGATCTACCAAATCTTCGACAGCGGGTTGGGCGAACGGCTGGAAACGGAAGGCGCAGCCGGCGGTGGACGTGCCAGCGTCGTGGCCTCGGTTGTGCGCATGATTTCGGATTTTCCGTGGCTCGGGAGCGGTTTGGGCTCGTTCCGCTGGAGCTTCGCCGCCTATCGGAGCAGCCAGATTTCAGGCTGGGGCGTGTGGGATCGGGCACATAACGTCGCCCTTGAGATTGCCGCAGAAGGTGGCCTGGTCCTGGCGGCCATCGTCGTCCTGGCTTGGATTGGCGCAATGGCGATGCTGTTACGCGCCTGCCTCGATCCTCAACGCTCCCGTACTCTGCCGCGCGCCGCCCTGGCCGTCTCAACGGTCGCGGTGTTGCACTCCCTGATTGATTTTTCCCTACAGATCCCGGCTTACGCCGGCACTGTAATTGTCCTGCTCGGTGCCGCGCTCGCGCAAACGCAGAGGCCAGTGGCCGAGGTTGAGGCTGAGGCGGTTAACTTTGAAGTGAACCAAAGTCCGGAAAGCCTCGACTGACGTTGATGTTGCGGCGCTATGCGGTTAAGATATCGTTATATTTTTGGAAGGGTTCATGGTATGTTCCGAATCGCTTTTAAGCAACAAATCACTGGCGTTGCAGCGTTGGCAATTCTCGCAATGTGCGTAGCCACTCAGGTCCCGACACCAGCGTCGGCCCAGCGTTCGCCGCAAGCCACTGCTCAATTCCTGAGCAACCCGGCAGAGCTTCTTGCCAAGAATCCCACCGGTGGCGCCGAGCTCGTCAGCGCCGTTCGCGAACTCGTCTCGGGTGACCCTGCCACACTTCAGCCGATCATCAATTTGATCGCGAATGCCAACAAGGACCAGAAGGCGGCAATCGGCGCCGGCCTGGCGCAGGCTGCCAAGGTCATCGTCCGAAGCAACCCCGGTCTTGCCACGGAAATCCAGCAGGCGATTCTCAACACCAAGGATCAGGACGTCGTTCTGGCCTTCGCCGCAGGCGCCGGCGACCGACCGATCGGCGCCGGAGGCGGCGGCGGCGGTGGTGGCGGTGCTGGCGGCGGTCAGACCAATCCGCTTCAGTTCGGCGGAGGCGGGGGCGGTGCTCCGCAGCAGATCGGCGGAAACGGCACCAACACGCCGATGTTCAGCTACACGTCGAACGTGACCGGCTTGGGCAATACGTTCACGAATTCCGGCACCGTTTCGAGTTCAGTAAGCCCGTGAGAGCAATGCCGGGGCAATCCGGCATTGGCTACATTACCGGCCCAGGCCGGAGTGAGCGACTGCTTGCGAAACAGGCGGCCGTATTGGCTTGCCGCATCACAATGATCCCAAAATGCTCCAGCTCCTGAAGCCCGAGGAACGCGAGATCGAACGCGCGGACTACGTATCGCCCGATCAGATGTTTGCGGCCACCCTCGGTTTCGTTCGCCGCCAGTATCCGATCTTTCTGGTCACGATGCTGATCACCCTCGCCTTGGGTGCCGCTTATCTCGTGATAACCCGATCGACCTATACCGCGCAGGCGACGATCATCATCGACACGCGAAAGCTTCAGCCCTACTCGTCCCAGAATTCCCTCTTTACGGAAGTCCCCGTCGACTCGCCTGCCGTGGACAGTCAGCTCGAGCTGATCAAGTCCGACAACATTGCGCGATCGGTGATCCGCGACCTGCATCTGGCGCAAGAGCCCGAATTCTCCCGTTATGGCGGAGGCTTCGTCGGCAATCTCCTCTACTATTTCTACCAGCTCTTCGAACCCGGCGATGAGTCCCAGGACGAGATCGAGCGCCGCGCCTTGCGCGAATTCTCGAACAATCTCTCGGCGAAGCGCGTAGGCGTTACCTACGTGATCGAGATAGCGTATCGCTCTGCCCTGCCGGGGCGGGCTGCCCAGGTGGCCAATGCCGTCGCCGAGGCCTACATCAACGATCAGCTCGACGCCAAGTATCAGTCGGCCCGCCGTGCGGGCGACTGGCTTTCCAGCCGCATCCAGGAGCTGAAGCAGCAGGCGATCTCCGCAGATCGCTCGATCGTCGACTTCAAGAGCAAGAACAACATCGTCGATGCCGGCGGACGGTCGATCTCCGAACAGCAGGTCGCAGAGCTCAACAGCCAGCTGCTCGCAGCACGGACGGTCACCGCGGACGCGCGTGCACGCCTCGATCGCATCGAGCAGGTCATGAAATCGGACGTTCGCGACGCAACGGTAACGGACACCCTGCGAAGCGACGTCGTGAGCAAACTGAGGACGCAATACCTGGATATCGCCAACCGGGAAGCCGACCTGTCAGCTCGCTATGGGGTGAACCATCTGGCTGCGGTCAATTTGCGCAACCAGATGCGTGAAATCGCTAAGTCGATTACCGCCGAACTCGGCCGCCTCGCGGAAACCTACAAGAGCGACTACGAGATCGCCAAGCAGCGCGAGGATGAGGCGCAACGCGCGCTGGAGGCCGCGGTCGCCCGCTCTCAAATCGGTGGCCAGGCCCAGGTCCAGCTGAAGGAGCTTGAGAGCAACTCCCAGACCTACCGATCGATGTACGAGACCTTCCTGCAGCGCTATACCGAATCCATTCAGCAGCAATCGTTCCCGATCACGGAAGCCCGCATCATATCGAGCGCGGGCCGGCCGTCCAAGCGCAGCAGTCCCAAGACCGTTCTCGTCCTCTCCATGGCGTGCGCCGGCGGGCTGATGCTGGGCTTTGGCATCGGCCTCATGAGGGACCTGTCCGATCGCGTGGTGCGCACCAGCGATCAGGTCGAGCGGTTGCTGAGAGCTGACTGCCTCGCAACCCTTCCGGTTCTTCCGGCGCCCGCTCTCCAGCCCAGCGACACCCCTCCGTCATCGCATGAGATGCAAGCCGAGGCTGGAGCTTTCTGGGCCGTGGTCAGCTCGCCGTTCTCCAGATACGCCGAAGGCATCCGATCGATAAAGTCCGCGATCGACCTCAATAGTCGACTACGCAGCGGCCGCGTCGTGGGCTTCTCCTCGGCGCTACCCGGCGAGGGGAAATCGACCACTGCCGCGGGCCTTGCGTTGCTCAGCGCTCAGTCCGGACACAAGGTCATCCTGATCGACGCGGATCTTCGGAATCCGTCGCTCACGAAGTTGATGGCGCCAAACGCCGCCGCCGGCCTCGTCGAGGTTGTCCTGGGGGAGCGCAAGTTCGAAGACGTCGTTCTTCGGGAGAATACAACCGGCGTGGATTTCCTGCCCGCGGTGATCCATACCCCGATCGCACACACCAGCGAGATCCTCGCGTCCGAAGGCATGCGAGCGCTCATCGAGCGCTTCAGCAGCATGTATGACTACGTCATCGTCGACCTCTCTCCGCTGGCGCCGGTGATCGATGTCCGCGCCACCGGACATTTCATTCCCACCTATCTCCTGGTGCTCGAATGGGGCAAGACCAATATCGATGTTCTCGAGCGCGCATTGGCGAACGCCCGGTCGGTTCGTGAAAATCTGCTTGGCGTGGTGATGAACAAGGCCGACACGAATCTTCTGAAGCGGTACGAAGGATACGGGACGAGCTACTACTACGATCCCAAGTACTCGCAGCCGAGCTAGATCGTTGAGGAGCGCCGATTTCACCGGTGCAGCCGCGACTGGCATGACTTGTCTGCTTGCGGCCGTCCTGGGACTTGGCGGGGTGGCTTGGTCAGCCATCACGTTGCCGACCTTCTGGCGACAATTGCCGTTGGAGCAATTCGCGAACCGCATTGTTCGCGGAGAGACCTTCCCGCTGGATCAGCTGGAAGAGAAGCTTCGGCTTTATCTCGAGACCGGCCATCTGCTTCCCTGCGGCGCCACGGCCGCCCACGACACCTCGGTCGTCGATCTGGCCATCGTCAGAGGCAGGTTGGACGCATCGTCGGCAATCGACGCCGACCTCGAACGCAGCCGGCGCTCTCTTCTGAACGCGTTGTCATGCTTGCCTTCGGATTCGTATCTCTGGTTTTCGCTCTTCCAGGTCGAAAGCCTCCGGGCAGGTCTCAGGCAGGAATACATCGGCTACCTGGACATGTCTTACCAGGTCGGTCCCAACGAGGGCTGGCTCGCCATTCCCAGAAACCGCGCCGCCTTCGCCATCTTTCCGGCTCTTCCCGAAGCACTCCAATCCAGGGTGCTCGACGAATTCTGCCTGCTGCTGCGGACCGAGCTCTATGCGGAGGCCATCGAGATATTCCTTGGCGCGGCCCAGCCTTACCAGAGCCAACTGGTCAGCCGAATGGACACGGTACCGGTCAAGAACCGGCAGCTATTTGCGGTTCAGCTCGCACGCAAGGGTGTCGACCCTCACATTCCGGGGACGTCTGTGGTCGTTCGCTGAAACGCTACGCGACGTGACATTCACCCCGTCCGATCAGCGCATCTCCGGGAGAGCTGCTTGCAGGAGAGCGATCATCAAGATCGCAGTGAAAGCCTGCTGTCCCGCCAGTTGTGATCACGCGAGCGCTGCCCTGAGCACGGAGTGGCCCCGAACAAATCTGATCATGATGGCAACACCCACACACATCACAGCGTCCATGGCGAGCACAACGCCCTCCTGGCCCCAGATCTTGAAGAAAACGCAAGCAATCGGAATATAGATCAACGACTGCCATACCTGCAGCCTCGCCGCTTCCCTGATATTGGAGGTGCCGATAAGCAAGGCGGAGAAGAAGAACTGCAAGGCGCTCAGGACGATGAGCAACGATGCCCCCGTCAGAAACAGATGATCAAGTTCGATCGTTGTATGCAGCCAGATCGACAGCGCAAAATTACCGAACAGCCAGAAGCCCGCTCCTGCCAAGCAAGATCCTGCCAGCAGCATGGCCCCACTGAGGCGCACGATCCGCGTGGCCGACAAATCGTCCCGCATCTTGAGCTTTGTCGCGACGATATTTGAGAGGGGATACGTAAAGGCGATGATGAGCCCTCCATAGGACTGCATCAACCGCATGAATATTCCGAGTTCGGTGACAGCCTCTGGCCCCGCCAAGAAGCCGAAAAGGCCGGTAGCGAGTTGATATAAAATCCCTATCCCGAGGCTGATGATGGTGAAGTCGAGCGAGCTCAGCAGCAGGCGCCGGGCGATCCGGGGCTTCCACCTCCAGTCTCTTGAAAACAGATTCCGGTTCCGGCGGACGACGTCCAGCGCATGGAAGACTGAACCTGGTAAAAAACCGAGACTGAGAAGGACAGCGGCGAAGACGATCGACGGATGGGTCGGAAATACAAAGAGCAGCAACACGAACGATAATACATAACTCGCCAGCTGGAACAGATAGAGCCGATGCAACTGATGGTGCCCTGCATCTATTCCCTCAAAGATCGAGAGGAAGAACCAAAGGGCCAAGCCGAAGAACAGGACCAGAATCGTTGCAATAAACTCGGTGTAGTTTGCGAGAATCGCCTCGTTCAGCGGCGCCAGCCACATGAAAATCATCAAGGCAACCGCTGCAGCTCCAAACAACATGAGATTGAGACCTGCTGCGAGCACCACAGCAAGCGACACGGTTTCAGTCTTGAAGGCGCTCGCACTCCGGCGAGTTCGAGCGACGGCATTTGCGATCACGCGTCCCATGCCGACATTGGCAAACCCGATCCACGAACTGATACTTAGAATAACAAGGAGCAGACCGAACCGCGATGGTCCCAGCTTGCCGAGAACCATCGGAGTGCCCACCAGATTCAAAAGAATTGCGAGCAGCCGCGCGAGCCACCCCGCAAGAGTCGATAACAGTATCGGCTTCATGTCGACCAGCGCATGCGTTGCGGCCCAAGTTCGCAATCAATAGATGATTGCGTCGGTGCGCGAGAAAAACTTTGCTGTCTCTGGTACCTTGCGAACATGAACCGCGGGATTTCCCGCAATCAGCGAGTAAGACTCCGGCTTTAGATGACCCACAACCGAGCCGGCGCTGACCAAGCAACAGTTGGGAACTTTGACGCCCTTGGTAATAAGACAGCCGGATCCAACCATCGTATAGTCGCCGATGATAATTGGCGAACAGGTCTGCCTACACGACAGCGGTTCGATGCCGTGCGTTACCAATTGCGAGCGAACTCCGGCAAGTCCGCTGTACATGCCGAATTCGATTCGATCGGAGCAGTCGATATAATGCTGGTGCGCAATCAGACTCGCACGCTTCATCAGCAACTCCGATCGCCGCCCTGGGTTCTTCTTGAAGAATGGAGAGTTCAGCTTTCGGGAAAGTCCGGTGATCCAATTGAAATTTCCAATCATCGCTCCTTCGTGCATTTCGAGGCTATCGAGACGTCCGATGTAGTTGAAATGACCGACGGAGGCTCCCTTCGCCAAACAAGCCTCATCAGCAAGGACAATCGAAAGGCCGATGCGAGAGTTCGCATCAATCGAAAAGCCGAAGAGATTTTTCAAGGCCCAGCGCCGAAGTGACCAAGGTACGAAGAACAACAAAATCTGAGTGCCCGCCTTCAACATTTCAATGCGCTCCTAAAACGATGGAAGCCGCTACGGCCGGTAACGGCGATATTAATTTCTGACGAAAGGACATCACTCAGTACCGGAAATCGAATTCAGGGCGTCGGCATCCCATACGGCGAGTACCCGCCCGCCCGAGACTCCATCGTCCTTCAGCTGGAACTTCGGAGCAGGAAGTCCGAATGGAGACCTCATCAGGTTGATTCTCCGGAAGTCTCCATCCCGAATATCGGAATTGAACCACACGGAACTGTCGCTGGTCAGCAAGACGTAGTTGAAGCCGGCGGACTTTATGTTGTTGAGGAGCGCTAGAGCATTTTTGAACGAGAGGTGGAAAAGGACTTCACGGCATATCGCCACGTCGCCCCAGCGTTCGAGGGGTTGCTTCGTTGCATCCAGACAGGCAAAGCGCCTCCTGGAATTTTCGTGGACCTCGTTGTGAGAAGCGATCAACGACGGGACAATGTCGATACCGAGGTAGTCGAAATCGCCGGCAACTCGAGACATCCAGTTAAAATCGCCGCAGCCTATATCGACGAGCCTGGTACATCCGACATCTCGCAAGAACTGTGAGAGCTGACGGGTCAATGAGTCGGTAGCGATGGGCGAAGAACCCAAGCCTGAGAGGCTGACCTGCTCCGCATTTTCGATCCAAGTTCCGTTTGCGTAGATATCTGAAAATACCTCATTCAGCTGAGCCTTGTGCATGTGGCTCGTATCACGACCACGCACGCGCCTCGCAACATTGATGATTTCGTTCGCACCAAGGCGAAACAATACGTGGCGAACAATTTCCTTGCAGGACTGCAAATGATCTAGCGGCATATGGGGGGATCCGACGTTGAACTGCGCTGATGATCAGGAGGCATCGGCTGCAGGATGTAGTGATGGCTGCCCTTGCGGCAACCTCGCATGACGCAGTGGAGTTGACGCGTACTGTCGTTTTGCCGAAGGCGTGTACGCCAGAAAGAGCATGAAGAAGAAAGAACCTATAAAACCGATATTGAAATTGTCCGGCTCAAACCACTGGATCAGCAGCGTGGACGCGACCGCCAGCCCGCAGAGCAACGTCCTGCGATCACCGCGCTTCGTGCCAATCCAGATCAGATAGAGTCCGCGGCCGGCTACAACGAGCAGCAAGAGGCCACCGAGCAGCAGGCCGAAGTCCATGAAGTAAGACAAGATGCCGCTATGGACCGCGTGCAGATTATATCGGCTGGAACGGAAGCCGTATCCGAAGAACACATACTCGTCGATCGTGTCGAAGAACACGTTCCACGATTCGGTGCGACCGGTGAATCCCGAAAGAACTCCTCGATTCGGGTCGAACAGCGCCAGATCGTTTGTGACCTTGTCAATCAGCCGGTCGGTGTCGGTAAAGAAGGGCAGGATCAGAAGCGCCACTGGGAGCGTCATCATGAAGGTTGCGAACATGCGAACGTTGATGATCTGCTGCGCGCGACTGAAGAGCGCCCGGTAGTTCGCAAAGGCGAGATACCCAAGGTAGAATAACAGCGTGCCTATCATGATGGTTCGCGCACTGACGACGTAAGTTGCGCCGAAGCAAATCAGAAAAACAGGCAAGCTCACACGCTTGACCACCAACGAGTGGAGCACCAATGCGATATAGGCATATCGGGCATAGTGATTAGGGTGGATCAAACCGACCCATCGATACTCGTGAAATCCCTGAACAACCGCGGCGGCACTGAGGGATGCGGCCAGCGCCAGGAATCCCATCGCGAGCGCGTCGTCCACGCTCTGCGCAGGCGCCTGCCAAAAGCAGAGACAAAGCAGGAAAGCTCCCAGTGTGATGACGTACTGGACAATTTGCCCTGACGACTCGATGTATTCGGCTGCGGCCACCGACGCGAGAACGATCAGGCCAGAGTAGACCAGGAGGAAGATCAGAATCGGCTGCGTTCGGCGGATCGCCGCATACGCGCCGTGACGGGCGAATACCAACAAGCCCAGCAAGAGCGCGGGTACCGCGACGAACAGGCTGAACCCTCCAACATCAGCCTGAGTGGTAAGGCCATTCCGCAAATCCATCAGCTGGGCCGAAGTGGCTTTAATGCCGGGATAGCAGATCGCGACCACATAAAAGGTGAAGCCGAGCCCAGCGGCGTTGAATGCGCCCCCCTTTGCGAGGTTGCGCAGAATCGCGAGATTCTCTGTGACGAAGACCGGTAGTCTCATCGCGGGCCCGGCCCCAGCGGGGGTCGTCTTGAGGAAAAGAAAGTCCGCCTGCACCGGGCCATGCTGCGGATCAACATACTGATTATATACACCTGCCAGCCGAAATCCATGTGCCTCCGTCCAGCGCGAGATATCGCCGAACAGCGGTTGGCCTTCATAGAGATGGATAAACGAGCACTCGATATACAGCGCCTCGAATTGGTTAATGAGATCGGCAGATCCCTCCAGGACGTCCAATTCACCGCCCTGAACGTCGACCTTTAGAAGCGCCGGCCCCCGGATGGTGCCTGCTTCCAGACAGTCCGACAGCCGGCGAACGGCAATCTCATCCATTCGCGCGGTCTGTTCCCCGAATATTTCGCGTTGGGCGGATCCCGGTTTCAGGAGCGACGAGGAATCGTCCTTGCTCGTGACGTAGATCTTGGCCGGCCCGGACGCCGGGCCGATGGCGCAGGGAAACAGCCGAACCCTGTCATCCCTGCCGAGAGCCTCGGTGAAGCGGGCGGCCGGCTCCGATAGGGGCTCGAAGGAATAGATCTGCGCCTGCGGAAACAGCCGCCGCGCCATCACCGCGAACTGCCCCCTGTTCGCGCCGACATCCACGACCGTCTGAAAGGAAAGGCGCGACAGAGCCTCCCTGTGCTCAATGGCGGGAGCGATCCGCATGCTCAATAGCCGCCATAGCGACGGGCGAAGCGCGCAAAACACGCCTTTCTGGATGGTGATCAATTGCATTTTGCGAAATTCCTCTTCCTCAGGCACACGACCCGGAACTCAACCGTACGCCTGTCGATATCGCTCGGACGTTGCCCGGCCGTCGAAGGTTGCCCGGCTGTAGCGAAGGGCTCCCTCACTCATCGCGGACCACTCCTCCGGCCCCATTGCGTGAAGCGCTTCGAGCTTCTCGACGAAGGATTCCGGTTCTGAAAGCGGCAGCGCCCAGCCCGCGTTGCTCGCCGCGACGTCTGTCCAGGGGCTTTTGTCGCTGATCAGCACCGGCAGCCCGAGCGTCAATGCCTCCACGATCGAATGACCGAAATTCTCCCCCAGCGTCGGATGCAGCAGGACGTCATAATCCGCCAGCTGCGCGAACAGTTCGTCCTTGGGCAGGTTTCCCTTGAACGTCACATCGCACTGTCCGGTCCCGGCTCGGGCCATCTCGACGCATTGTTGCGCATAAGAACTGTCATCAACCTCGCCGAAGATATCGAGCGAGGACGCGACGGTGAGGCGGCGCACGACGTCGAGCGCAAAGGTGACGTTCTTCTGCACCGTCACCCGGCCGACCATCGCCATCCTGAGCTGTCCCGGCGGCTTTTCTTTCTTGGTCGGTCGAGGCGCTCCGCTCTCGACGAATTGCGAAACCATCAGCACCTCCTGGCGGCGGAGGTGGTTGCGGCGGATATCGTGCTCTTCCGCGGGAGACCCCGCGAGGTGAACGACCCCGCGATAGAGGCCGGTCAAATCGGCCAGGCGGCAAAACAGCCGCTTCTTCAGGGCGGACGCGGACATGATCACATCCATGAAGATACCGTGCGGCGTGTGGAAGACGCGCTTGCCTCTCAGAAATCCCAGGCGCTTCAGGATGAGCGTTGGAATCGCGACCAGCGGATCGAAGGCGCACTGAATGTCGACGACGTCGAAGTCCTCCCTGACGCGGTCGAAGAGAATGCGCAAGCCGGCAGGGCCCCTCGGAATATACTCGACCGTGGCAGCCCCCATCCGCTCGCGATGAACGGGCGTTTTGAACATGGCGGCGCCACTGGTGAAATCGTGGTTGAGGGTCAAAAGGTGAAACTCATAATCGTCCGACATGTTGTGCATCAGGTTACGGATCGCGGTGGCGGGTCCGAGATGTGACAACGACGGAAAAAAGGACCGATAGACGATCAGAACACGCTTCTTATTCATTTGGACTCGGACAGCGTTGCAAAGCGATCCCCCGGCAGCTGTGCTCCAGCTCGATCCGGGACACGCAATGGAATGTGCTCCGTCAAGCCATGGCGATCGAGCTCGGACGAGATGAGCGCGAGGGTCTCGTCGAGTTGTGACGGCGCAATCCAGTTGCGCAAACGTTCGAGAAGCTGAAGGCTGCCTTGGTACACGACCGCACTGTTGTTCCGGACCTCGGCAGTGGGAATATCGCCGTCAAAGGCCGTGATGGACCCGGCACCCATGAACTTGTTTCCCTCGATCAGATTTCGTTCGGGTCGGAGAAGGTCCGAATGCTTGTAGCCGGCGATTTCGGGATAGCGGCTCGTCCAGCGCTTACTATCGACGGGCAAGCTATACAAATTCCTCACGCTGAGCCCGCCCGGAACGTGCATATGATCGTTGCGCCATACCTGCCACCACGATGCATATCCCAATGCGGCCGCCCAAATCGACGGCGAACTTAGGATGAAGAGATTTGACAGTAAATTGTTATCCTTACCGCCGTTCATCAGTATCCCGTACGGGACGCCCACGATGACGTTGTCGGTGACGAGATTCCCGCTGGAAAACTCGTCGAGATAAATTCCCCGAGCATCGTTAAAGTACTGTCCGCCCGTTCCGAGCAGGACGTTTCGGCGAATAAGGGTGCCCTGGCTGGTGAAGTCGCGTGCGCTGTAGATGAATCCTGAATCGCCCGCTTCGGCAACAAGCTGAGCCAGGAGGTTGTCTTCGATGACATGATCGTTCCCGGAATAGATGATTCCGGACTGCGGTCCGTTGAAGATGACGCTTCGACGTACGCTCATCCCGACGCCATCCAGTTGCACCGCTGGAGCAAAGGTACGGTAAATCTGGGAGAAGTCCTGGATACTGCTGTCCTCGATCGAAATACGCCCCGGTGTCAGGCTGGCGCGGTCACCTCCGGACAGCCACGCCCCGCGCCTGCCGACGGCGCGAATGCTCGCATGATCGATCCGGGAGTCGCTGCAGTTCGTGTAGGCAATTCCATCGGCGCCCGCCAGCTGGACGATAACGTTCGAAAAATTGATCGCCACGCTGTCGCGCACGGTCACGGCGGTCTCGATCGCAAGTTCGAAGACGACGTCTCGGACGGTCAAATTATGAAAGCCGGAAATCGCCAGCAGGGTGTCGAGCACCGGCACCTCGAGGGTCTCGATCGGCTCCTCGGAGCAGAAGTTCAGCGTTCTCGCCGACGCGTCATAGAAAAACGAGTTACATTGGGCAAAGGCTGCCAGATTGTAGAAGGACACCCTCTCGGGAGGTTTGCCGTCTGCTCTCAACCGGCTTCGATCCGTCAGCACGCCACTTGAATTGACGGCAAGGGCCCGTGCGTTCACGAAGAGATAGGAATCAGTGAGGTATCCGCCGATCCAGAGATCGGAGGAGCGGCGCACCCCGTCCGGCAGATCGGCGAACGCCATGGTCGCCGTGTTGCTCCGCGGATCGCCGGCGATCTCGATCACCGGCAGGAAGCCGCTGGTGGGCCACCTTGTGGATCGCAGCAGCGTCTTGCCGTTGGCTCGAATCATCAGCTGCCTCGGCGATATCGTCGAGAGTTTCCTCAGCAGCTTCTGCGCCGTTTCTCCGGGTAAATCGGAAAACGGCAATGTGTACTCGTATCGTCCGTCTCTGGAGCGCGACAGCTTGAGATGGTTCTGTACGAAGGTCGCTCCTGATATCCTGGTGCCGCCGGGCGCGCCGCGGATGATGATGCTGGAGCCCGCGGGCGGCTCGGGACCGGAAATGGCAAGAGGCTGACTCAAGATCTGGGCTTCGGCGGGCAGGTTGATCCTGTACGTCACCGGCGCGGTGCGCTCTTTTCCATCCTTCCGCACGAATTCGATTGCCTCAGCGAGCGAGGCGGCCTTGACCGTGCGTTCCTGGCCGGGAACGCTCGTGGGAGTGCCCTCAACGTTGATGGAAACGTCGTCCGCTCTGCATGCGCTCGTCAGGACTGCCAGCAGCAACGCGAGGCAAGGCTTCGCGAGCCCAGCAACGAGAGGGGACCGGCCCGACGGCATTACGGCAGAATTCATTTCTGACACTCGAATCGAAGGTGTAAGACTTGCCGAGCCTACCAGAGCCGGCATCCAGTAGTTTCATCGTTGGAGGAGGTCAATTGTCCCACCGGAAGCCGGGCCGAATCTGCCTTGCACTTTGCGTGGTTGCGCAGCTTCTCGCCATTGCGAATGCACAGGCGCAGATGCAGCGATCAGGTGTCGGGGCCACCCTTGGCGTAGCCCCACCGCCAGCGGACGATATCTCATCCCGTCGGCACCGCAGCCCGACCGGAGCCGTCTGCCTGAGGCTCAGCGCGGCATCTCGCTCCTTTCCCAACAACGACCGTCTGTTCAATCATTGGATCTATGCCGAGAACATCTGCGGCGATCGTGTTAGGGTCCAGGTATGTTACTATGGCACGCGAAACTGCATCGACATGGATATTGGAGGCCACGAGCGGAAAGAAGCCATCCTTGGGACCCTACCAGCGACCAAGGATTTTCGGTATGAGTATTCGGAACGCTTCTAGATTTCGGAACGCTTCCAGATGACGACTCTGGACAGGAAAATTGAGGGGGAATTTCAGATGCTGAAGTCGATCGTCGCCGCGGCCCTGCTGACGATGTCTGCGGGCGCGGCCATTGCAGCCGATTACTCCATTATACCGCAGCCGCAGCGCGTAGCTCCGCGCCGCGCGGCGGTCGATGTATGCCACGTTGAGCGCTGCGGCCCCCGCGGCTGCCGGGTCGTCAATCTCTGCCGCTGTCCGGATCGTTATGCCTGCTACGGGCTCTACGACGCATACCGGCCCTATGGCGGCACGGCTTTCCTCAGCGTCTATACCGAATACTGATCTGTTCGGCCTTGTCTGGGATGGGAGCCCGGCTCCCCTCCCGGCTTTGCACAATCGCCGTCGGCCTGCCGGAGCGAAGACACCTCACCACGCGTTGCGGTAGGTCTTGCCCGAGAACAGGGTCAGCAAGATGATCTTGAGATCAAGCAGCAGCGACCAATTGTCGATGTAGTAGAGATCGTGCTCGATCCGGTTCTGCATCTTCTCGAGCGTATTGGTCTCGCCCCTCAATCCGTTGACCTGAGCCCATCCTGTCAGTCCCGGCTTGACCGTATGCCGCCGATCGAAGCTGTCGATGCGCGGAGTGAAGAGCTCGTTGTGCGTGATCGCGTGCGGCCGCGGCCCAACGACGGACATGTCACCCCGAAGAATGTTCCAGAGTTGCGGCAGTTCATCGATCCCGGTCTTGCGGAAGATGCGGCCGATCCTGGTTACGCGCGAATCGCCCTTCGATGCCTGTCGAAATTCGGCACTGTCGGACACGTACATCGTTCTGAATTTGAGAACGCGGATTGCTTCGTTGTTATAGCCGTGGCGGATCTGGACGAAGAGAACCGGTCCCCTCGAATCGAGCTTCACGGCCAGCGCCGAGAGCAGCAGCAGGGGAGACAACACAATCAGCCCCGCGGCCGCCGCCACGATATCAAATGCCCGCTTGACGACGAGGTCGAAGACGGACAGCGGTCGGCGCGACATGGTGAAGGTGGCGAGGCCGCCGATGTCGGCCGTCTGCGCGTTCGCCCAGAAGATGTCCCTATGCGTCGGCACCGCGTAAACGTCGGCGGGGATCTGCCTCAGGAGCGACAGCAGCATCCCGACGCTTCCGTCCTCCTGCTTTCGATCGACGAGCAGGATGATGCTATCGGGTTGCAGAACCCGACACCGTTCGACCAGACTTGCGCCGGTCGCGCGATCGAAATGGGCTGCCTCCCCGGACGCGGCGTCCCAGCCGAGCGGGCAGGCAAGAACTTCCAGACCTCCGCCCGACTTCCGCAACTGGCTTGCACAAGCATCGCAATCGTCGTTGCGCCCGACGAGCACCACGCGCTGCCTCTGAAGCAGTCCCTCCTCAGCGGCATTCTGGAATGTGCGATAGGCCGCCAGCCGGACCAACCCGACCGCCGTCAAGCAGCTCACGAACTGCAAGATCAAGGTGCCGCGGGAGTAAACGTCCGAGAGCTTGAAAATGAACAGAAGTGAGGTCAGGAGAACGAACGTGGTGGCCGCGGCTCCGATTCCTGCGGAAGCGAACCGGATCTCCCGCTGCTTCTCCAGATGCAGGAATTGACCAGCCATTGCGGCAATGCAGACCTCCGCCGCCCCGATGAAGCAGGATGCCAGCAGATAGACCTTCACGCGTAAGCCGGGTGTCGATGCGAGTACGTGGTACACCCAAGCCGATGCGAAAGCGGTCATCGCAACGCAGGTGAACTCGACAATGCTTATCAAAACAAAAGCGAGACCCGCGCGCGCCGGCAGCGAGGCTGTCATGGAACGCCAGAGGGCGTTCTGCTTGGGCTCTGGGCAGCTATGGGGGAGGAGGGCGCCCCTCTCGACAATATTCGTCACTGAAAACAACCACAAAATACGTAATGGTAGTAAGAATTTGGTAACCTTACCGTATCTGTACTTGCTCGAAAAGCCGATTTCGAGGGCAGCCGCTGATCAATTTTTTCGCCGCGGCGTTGAACTTTTCGTACGTCGGACATACGCCGCGCTCGGCATTCGGTGCCCGAGGGAGGGCTGCCTCAGGCTTTTTTTCGAAGATGAACCAAGGCTTGCCTGACGAAGGTGTACCAAGACTGGACGGATGTTAAGATGACCATCGTCACGTTGCTCGCTGGTGTGATCGGCCTTTGCTGATCGGCAACGCCCGCTGCCACCAGCTAGCCTTGCTGCCCGCGCACGCCGCAATCCTGGTCACGGACACCGCGCTTGCGATTCTGGTGGACCTTGGGGTCTGGACGGCGCTCCAGATGGTCGCGTTAACCATAATAAGTTTGCGGCCAGGCTATTTCGCTTCCGTTCCGGAAGGGCTCGCCTGGCACAATGCCCTTCGCGTCAAAGCGATCACCCTCGGCTCGCCCCGCCCGAATTTCTGATATTGGTGGCGGGCTGGCAGCCCTCTCGAATACGCCTGTCGGTACCTCCACAACCGCTGGTCACATTGGTGCATCGCGACTATGCAGGCTCAGCCCGGTCAATC
This sequence comes from Bradyrhizobium sp. USDA 3240, assembly GCF_054063295.1. Classification (NCBI taxonomy): domain Bacteria; kingdom Pseudomonadati; phylum Pseudomonadota; class Alphaproteobacteria; order Hyphomicrobiales; family Nitrobacteraceae; genus Bradyrhizobium; species Bradyrhizobium sp. USDA 3240. Next base: position 3,219,500 of record NZ_JBSSGD010000002.1, on the reverse strand, counting down.
GCTGCCGTCTGGCTTCCTCACTTCCCCACAGCTGCGCTTCTACGCGGTCGGAGACATCCACGGACGGCTGGATCTGCTTGAGAAGGTTAACGCCAGGATCGAGACCGACTTGAAGAGAAGGCCCTGTTGGCGCTCTGTCCGGGTGTTCCTGGGCGACTATGTCGATCGCGGTCCGCATTCGCGGGAGGTGTTGGACTACCTGATGGCACTCGAGGGGACCTGCGATACCGTCTTCATCTTGGGCAACCACGAAACGTTCCTGACGGATTTCATCCAGGATCCGACGGTCCTGCCGACATGGCTTTCCGTCGGCGGCCTGGAGACCCTGATATCCTATGGCATCCGCCCACCGCGCAACCCGAGCCCGGCCGACCAGTCGCGGCTGGCGGCAGAGTTCGCCGAAGCGCTGCCCGTCTCACACCTGAATTTCATTCGAAACTTGAGACCCTGCTTCGCCTTCGATGACGTGTTCTTTGTGCATGCAGGGGTTCGACCCGGCGTACCGCTGAGCAAGCAATCGCTGACGGATCTGTGCTGGATACGCGACGATTTTCTGCTGCATGACGGGTTGTTCGAGCGGCTCGTCATCCATGGACACACCCCGGTCCGCACCCCCGAAATTCGACCGAACCGTATCAACATCGATACCGGCGCCTACGCCACGGGGCAGCTGACCTGTATGTGGATCGAAGGCGGCCGGATGGGCTTTCTCTGAGCAGAGAGTCTCATTCCGCGCAGACAACATGCTGCGATCACGGAGCGATGCCCAGTAGCTCGGGTTCTTCGGAGCCTGAATGCGGACAATGAGTTTCGTGAACCGCGGTGAAAGCGCTAGTCAGTGCTGACGGCATTCGGAAACGAAGGTTCCGTTCGCCGCCGTTAGCCGTTCCAGGCAATGGCGCGGATCCTTGACGTCGCCGCCAACGATAAAATCATAAAGCTGTCCCTTGACGACCAGGCCATAACGGCCTGGAGACAGAGCGGCCCCGCCACTTTCCGGCTGAATCTCGTACATCTCGGCATTCTCTTTGATCGGCGAGACGCGATAGGGAAATGAAATGTTCCGAATGTACCACCCTTCGTCGGCTGTCGTGATCGGCTTGCCGGCAGCGTCGTAGGAGATGGAGTGGGCGACCTTCGCAATGATCCGGATTTCGGCGCGCTCCGGAATATTCAAGGCCGCCTCACGCCGATAGACGATGAACTTGAGATTACCGTCGCGAAGAACGGGCTGCTTGGTGATTCCCATTGTCGGCGAAATCGCGACCCGCGCGTCCTGGGCCTTGTTCGGCAATGGATTCAATTCGAAGAGTTTGTTCTCGCTCAATGCATAGACGCCAAAATCCGAGGGCAACAGCCGCGAGGGCTTCGCTGGCTCGGCCACGGCGACAGCGTCGGGAGGCTTGGGGGGAGCCACAGCGGCAGTCTTGTTGAGCTGTGACCTTCCGATGTGCGCGATATCGTCGCGGTAGACGACCGCAAGCAAGCCGCCGATCATGGGCACGAGGACGGCCAGTACCACACCGATCACTGCAAGGGACCCGGTTCGCGCTTTGCGCCTGGAAGCAGAACGGTCAAGTGCGCGAGGCTCGGGGTCGGACCATATCGTCTGGGTGGCGTCCTTCGCGTACTCCATCGCGGAGTCCGAAATCGCCAAGGGCAAAGGCGCCGCGCCCAGAGGAACCGGCAGCTGCTTGTCATTATTCCTTGAAAAGCTCTCGACGCCATGGATGGCCGCTTCCAGCGCCTTCCTGGCCTTCGCCTCCTCGTCGGCAGGCATCCCTGTAGAAAGCAGCTGTTCGCTCAGCTTGTACCGCGCCAGGTCGTAAACCGTCTGGCGCAAACTATCCTGATCGGTACTGACCGATGTGATGATCCGAGACAGGACAAGCGCAAACTCAACTTCAGGCATAGGAGCGTCACCGGCCTGCCCAGGTACCTGCTCGAGATCGCGCTTATTCATGCAAGCCGTTTCTATCTGCCCGGACGTGTTGCCCCTTGGCGGGATCGTGGATCTTCCCGCCATATCCCACACTCCGGGACCAGACATCTAGGGGCGGATCGTGGCCTTCCTGCAACCCGGGCCGCTTCCTAGACGATGAAATGAAATTCCTGCCAGGCGCTCCAGATCATACCGTCGTTGGCGCGAACCCAGAGGTCGTCAGATACGGTGCCGCCATCGAAAGTCGTGCTGGCGAGTTGCGCCGCACTGACGTTGATTGCGGTGTTGACCGGCTGCGCCGTCCCGCCGATGCTCCAGTGGCCGCTGCTTGCCGACGGCGTCGAATCCCAGACTTGATATTGGGGGATGCTGTCCCCGTCGGCATCCGTGACCGAGAACAGGCTCGATGCGGCCACGCTCTGGTTGGCGGTCGCGTGGAAGTCGGACGCCGAGACGACCGGAGCATGGTCGATCGGTGCGTTGACGTGAAATTCCTTCCACGGCCCCCAGGCGAAGCCGTCGTAGGCCCTCGCCCAGAGATCGTCTGAACCGGAGCCGCTCTGAAAGCTCGTGTTCGGGAGCTGGGCTGCCGTCACATCGATTGCGACATTGCTGCCCTGAGCTACTCCGGCGACCACCCAGTGCCCGCTGCTGGGATCCGACGTCGAATCCCACAGCTGATACTTCGTGATGGTGTCTCCATCCGCGTCGGCGGTCGAGAACAGCGCAGAGGCCGCGATATCCTGGCCGTGGCTCGCTGAAAAGTCGGCGGCCGACACGATCGGAAGATTGTCGGCCGGCGCGTTGACGTGAAATTCCTTCCAGCTGCTCCACATCAAGCCATCGAAGGCGCGCACCCAGAGATCGTCGGAGCCTGAACCGCTCTGGAACGATGTGCTGGCCAATTGGGCCGCGCTCACATCGATGCTCTGGCCCGCGGGCTGTGTCACGCCGGCCACGACGAAATGCCCGCTGGCAGGATCGGCGGTCGAGTCCCAGAACTGATAGTGGGCGATCGTATCGTTGTCGGCATCGCTGACCGTGAACAGGCTCGAGGCGGCGATGTCCTGGCCGTGCGTTGCGGTTACGTCCGACGCGCTCAACACGGGCGCGTGATCGATCGGCGCGTTGACGTGGAATTCCTTCCAGGCCCCCCATGTCGTGCCGTCATTGGCTCGCACCCACAGATCATCCGAGCCGGAGCCCGACTGAAACGAGGTGCTCGCCAATTGAGCAGGCGTAACATCGATGGCGACGTTAGTGGCCTGCGCCACTCCGCCGACCACCCAGTGACCGCTGGCTGGATCGCTCGTTGAATCCCAAACCTGGTAGGCGGTGATTGTGTCGCCATCGGCGTCGCTCACGCTGAAGAGGCTGGATGCGGCGATATCCTGGCCGTGGGTTGCCGACACGTCGGTCGCGCTGACCACCGGCGCATGATCCGGACCCGGGGTGGCCGTGAACGGTACCCATGCTCCCCACAGCGTGCCATCGTAAGCCCTGACCCAGAGCTGGTCCGGAGCCGAGCCAAATTGGTAGCTCGTGTGGGCAAGCTGCGCAGGAGTGAGGTCGATTTCCGCATTGGTGGCCTGAACGGCACCATTCACCACCCATGCGCCGTTGCTGTCCCAGAGTGCGTATTGGGTGATCGTATCGTTGTCGGCATCGCTGACCGTGAACAGGCTCGAAGCCGCGACCGAGATTTGCCCGTGGGCTGCCGTGAAGCTGGAAGCAAAAGCAACCGGAGCGTGATCCGGACCTGGCGTGGCCGTGAACGGGACCCATGCTCCCCAGAGATATCCATCATAGGCCCGCACCCAGAGCGTGTCCGGCGCCGCACCGAATACATAGCTCACTTGCGGAAGGTTGGCGGCCGAGACGTCGATCTCGGCGTTGGTGGCTTGTGCGGCACCGTTGATCGCCCAGTGCCCGTGGCCCTCGGTGTCCCAGAATGCATATTGGGTGATGGTGTCGCCATCCGCGTCACTGGCCGAGAACAGCGAGGATTCAGCCACCGAGAGCTGCCCGCGCGAACCGGTCACGTTGGTTGCCGTGACCACGGGCGCATGATCGACCGGCGAAATCACGAAGGATTTCCAGTCGCTCCAAAAATAGCCGTCGAAGGCTCTCACCCACAGCGTGTCCGAACCAGGTCCAGCCTGGTAACTCGCTTGGGCCAGTTGCGACGCGCTGATGTCGATCTCGGTGTTCGTGCCCTGGGCTATTCCTCCCACGGTCCAGTGACCGTTGCCATTGGTGTCCCAGAAGGAATATTCGGTGATGGAATCGCCCGCGGCCATGTTCACCGAGAACAACGATGAGGCCGCATAGACCTGATTTCGGGCGGCGGACTGATCGCTGGCGGTCACGACCGGTGTCGTCCGGATGCTGTATCCGAGGTCCTTCAGAACTCCGATGTCGAGGTTGGAGATCGCGTACTGGTAATTGGGGTAGAAAACGATCCCGTTCATCAGGTCCAGCGTGAGCGGGTCCTTGACGGTCGACGGGGTGGCGTAGAGGTCGGATTGCTGGTTGCCGAAATGGTAATAGTTCTGGGTCGTGCTGTCTGTGGTCAGGGGCACCGGGCCGCCGTAGGCGGCCTCGGCATTGGCGCCGACAAAGTAGGCGCCGGTTGCGGTCTTTTGAATCAGGTTGTCGAACGTGGATTCGTAGGCGCCGGCCAACTGTCCGCTCTGGCTGTACCAGCCCGTCATGCCGAAGCCGTGCATGAGCTCGTGCAGAAAAACGTTGATCGGATTGATCACGTTCCCAGGCACCTGACTGGACCAGCTCAGGCCATAGTCGAGGTCGATGTACTGGAAGTAGCCGGGATCGATGTTGATGGTGATGTCGCTTGTCGTTCCAGGGACGTGCTGTCCCGCGGTCAGCTCGTACTGGCTTGACGGCTCATACACCGCGAGCCCGCCATTCGTGCCCACCAAGTAGCTGGAGGTGGGCCCGCCGTCGGCACGGCCAACGGAGGTGGGCAGGATGTTGAGTGACACCACCATGGTGCCAACGCCCAGGATATATCGCTGCCAGATGTTGAGGGCCTGCTCGAGATCGTAAACAAGAGACGTGTCGGCAGATCCGCCTACGTTCGATGAATCGTTTAATGTTACGGAATAATTCCAAGTCATCTTGGTCGAGCTTTCAATCTATGGTAGCGTAGCAATAATTGACAATATTCATGCGGACCGGTCACTGGGTAGTTAATAGACGCCAAATGGCCGGCCCCGGACAAGGCGGTGCGTGAGGCTGTTCATGTACAGGGCCTCTGGCGCGATTGGGTTGGGGCATCACCTTGGGGCGTCACCTTGGGGCATCACACAGAGTCCGGCCATTCTTTGCATGCGGCAAGATCGGAAGGGCATGACCCTCTTATAAGCGATAAGGCCGACGCGATCATCCCCGTGACCCCGGTGACGGCCATGCCGGGTGCCGCGATCCGTAAGACTACGGAGCCTGGTTCGGCTTTCCGAGCGGTTCCGTAATGGACTCCAGGATCGGCATGATGTTGCTCGCGAATTCGGTATGGCCGGTGATAACGCCAATTGCATCTCGCCGAAGAGCCATAGTACTCTACCCGTCATATTCACTTGCTGCTCTGTCGTTTCGTTACGAATAGTCAGTGTGCGCTGACGGCGAGGCCGAAGAGCAGGGGCGGGGCGGGCTCAGGGCAATCTCGGGCCACCTTCGACTGCAGTTATTTTCAGCTACTGAGCAGATTAAATCGCGAGATGATTGAAACGCGGAGCGGTACGACAGCAGACAGCGGGATAGTTGCGCTCGCGATGCTGCTGCGTTTTCACGGCCTCCCGGCCGATGTCGACCAGATTCGTCATCAAGTCGGCAATGGCCCGTTCGGAACGCCGGAGATGCTGCGGTACGCGCGCTCGACCGGCGTCAAGGCGCGCGAGCTGACCACCAACTGGCTGAGGCTCGAGAAGGTCCCGCTTCCTGCCATCGCGCCGTTGCGCGACGGTGGCCATCTGATCCTCGCCAAGGTGGGCGCCGACAAGATCCTCGTTCAATCGCCTCTGGCAGAGCGCCCGGAGTTGATCACGAGGGCCGACCTGGAAGCGGTGTGGACCGGCAAGCTGATCCTGGTGAGCCGGCGGGCGGGACTGGTCAATCTTGCGCGCCGCTTTGACCTGTCGTGGTTTCTGGGGGCAATCCACAAATATCGGTATCATTTCGTCGAGGTGTTGATCGCCTCGTTCTTCTTGCAGCTGTTCGCACTGGTGTCGCCGCTGTTCTTTCAGGTGGTGATCGACAAGGTCCTGGTTAATCACACGCTCAGCACACTCGATGTGCTCGTCGTGGGGTTGATCGGCATCGCGGCTTTCGAAACGGCCCTCGCGATATTGAGGACCTACCTGTTCTCGCACGTGACCAACCGGATCGATGTCGAGCTGGGAGCCCGCTTGTTTAGGCATCTCATCGGGCTGCCCATTGCCTACTTCCAGGCGCGCCGGGTCGGCGACTCGGTTGCGAGGGTCCGCGAGTTGGAGAACATTCGCAACTTCCTGACCGGCTCCGCGCTGACGGTCGTGATCGATCTGTTCTTCACCATCGTGTTCATCGCGGTGATGTTTGTCTACTCGCCGATCCTGACCTGGATCGTGCTTGGGTCATTCCCGCTTTATGTCGGCATCTCGGCCGGCGCGACGCCGATGTTCCGTCAGCGGCTGGATACCAAATTCGAGCGCGGGGCCGAAAACCAGTCCTTTCTGGTCGAGAGCGTGACCGGGGTCGAGACGATCAAGGCCATGGCGCTCGAACCACAGATGCAGCGCCGCTGGGAGGAGCAGCTTGCCGGATATGTGGCGGCCAGCTTCCGCGTGCTCAGCCTCGCAAATGTTGCGAGCCAATCGGTCCAGTTCGTCAGCAAGCTCGTCACCGCGGTAATCCTTTACGCCGGCGCCAAGCTGGTGATCGACGGAAGTCTCACTGTGGGCGAACTGATCGCCTTCAACATGTTCTCGTCACGCGTGAGCGCGCCGGTTCTGCGGCTGGCGCAGCTCTGGCAGGACTTTCATCAGGCCAGGCTCTCGATCGCGCGGCTCGGTGACATCCTGAATACGCCGGCCGAGCAGACGTTCAGCCCCGGTCGCGCCGTGCCGCCGCCCATCAAGGGGCAGGTCACCCTCGAACACGTGTCGTTCCGCTATCGGGTCGATGGACCCGAAGTGCTGCATGACATCAACATCAGCATTCCGGCCGGCCAGGTCGTCGGCATCGTCGGCCCGTCCGGTTCGGGCAAGAGCACTTTCACGAAGCTCGTTCAGCGCCTTTACGTTCCGGAGAAGGGCAGGGTCCTTGTCGACGGGATTGACCTTGCGATGGTCGATCCGGCCTGGCTGCGTCGCCAGGTCGGCGTCGTCCTGCAGGAAAACGTGTTGTTCAATCGCAGCGTACGGGAAAACATCGCGCTCGCCGATCCTGCCGCACCGATGGAGAAAGTGGTCGCCGCGGCTCAGCTTGCGGGAGCTCACGAATTCATTCTGGAACTGCCGGAAGGCTACGACACCGTCGTCGGTGAGCGCGGCTCCAGTCTGTCGGGCGGGCAGCGGCAACGCATCGCGATCGCGCGGGCCCTTATCACCGATCCCCGCATCCTGATCTTCGACGAAGCGACCAGTTCGCTGGACTACGAAAGCGAAAGGGTCATTCAGGACAATATGAACCGGATCGTGAAGGGACGAACGGTTTTTGTCATTGCACATCGTCTGTCCGCTGTCAGGCGCACCGATCGGATCATCACCATTGATCGCGGCCGGCTCGTCGAACAGGGATCCCATGAGGAGTTGTTGAGCACAGGCGGAAGATACGCGTCGCTGTACCGGATACAGGCGGGGATCCATGAAGTCGGCTCGTGAAGTGGTTGCGGTCGGGGGCAAAACCCGGGACGAGCTGGCCTTCCTGCCGGCCGCCCTCGAAATTGTCGAGACGCCGCCATCTCCCACCGCCAGGCTGACCGCCGTCCTGCTTGCTGCCCTGTTCTGCTGTGCCGTGGCGTGGGCGGCTCTCGGCAAGATCGACATCGTTGCCTCAGCACCTGGAAAGATCGTACCGGGCGACCGTGTCAAGCTGGTTCAGCCGCTGGAGATCGGAGTGGTGCGGGCCATTCACGTCCGCGACGGTCAAAGGGTCAAGGCAGGCGAGATTCTGATCGAGCTGGATCCGACCAGCAATCAGGCGGAGTTTCAGCACCTGAAGAACGATCTTCTCGCGTCACAGCTGGATATTTCACGCGCCCGTTCGGCGCTCGACGGAAACACCGACGCGCTTGACGGCGCACCGGCCGACACCCCACCCGCCTTGATTCAAATGCATCTGGAGTACCTGCGCAGTCAGGATTCCGAGCAGCGCGCCAAATTGTCGGAACTGGATCGGCAGCGGGTGCAGAAGGTCGCGGAGACCAAAACGATCGACGCCAGCATCGCCAAGATTGAAGCTCTACTGCCGGTGCTGCAGGAGCGGGTCGGCGTTCGCAAGTACCTGGCGGACAGGGAGTACGGTTCAAAGCTGCAATATTTGCAGGAGCTCCAGGAACTCGTCGGGATGCAGCAGGACGTCCTGGTGCAACGGAGCAAGCTCGAGGAGGCCAACGCGGCCGTCGCCGCGCTCGCAGAGACGCGCGCCAAGCTTGTCTCGGAATACCGGCACCGCCTGTACGATGATCTCGCCAAGGCGACGCAGAAGGCTGGCAGCCTCAAGGACGAAGTGTCCAAAGCCGAGCACCGGACCAGCCTTCAAAAACTTGCCGCCCCCATCGATGGCGTGGTGCAGCAGCTGGCCGTGCACACGGTCGGCGGCGTCGCAACCGCCGCCCAGACGCTTGCGGTCGTCGTACCCAGCGACAATCTGTTTGAAATCGAAGCGATGGTTTCAAATCGCGATATCGGCTTCGTGCACCCCGGCCAGGACGCCGAAATCAAGGTCGATACCTTCAACTTCACGCGCTACGGCCTGCTGCACGGCAAGATCGTCAGCGTCTCGCCCGATTCCGTCTCCCGCGACCGGTCGCGGGATTCAGCCCGCGAGCCCAATGGCGGCGCGCCGGAAGAAAGCAGCGAGCCCAAGGGGACGGGACCTGTCTATGTCGCGCATGTCTCGATCGACCGGACCAAGATGGTCGTTGACGAGAAGGAGATCAATCTTTCGCCGGGAATGACCGTAACCGTCCAAATCAGGACGGGCGCCCGCAGCATCATGAGCTATTTGTTGTCGCCGATCGTGCGCTACCGGCAGGATGCGCTCCGGGAGCGGTGAAGGAATCCGGCGGTCAGGCCGTCATGACGTGGTTCGCGATTCCACGTGGCTCAGGCTCGGGTCGGATTCATGGATCGCGAGGCAGTTTTGCCCTGCGTCGTAGGTCCGGTATCCATGATCGGCCAGCTTGCGAACGAGTGCGGCCTTGTCGGTCTTGATGAATTCCGCATGAATCACGGGGTGATGCTGCCGGATCGTGGCGCTGGCCCCCTCCAGCACCTTCAGCTCCATCCCTTCGACGTCGATCTTGATCAGATCGCAACGGCTCAGATTCAGGGAGTCCAAGGTGATCATCGTCGTTTCAGTGCCGCTGGCATGGGAATAATCGATCTTCTGGCCTATCTGCTCCGTCCCGGGGCGTTGCGTCACCTCCAGACTTCCGAAGCTGGCGGGCTCCTGATGGCTTAAGGTCGGCACCCAGGTCTTGCCGGTTTCCGACGAAATCACCGCGTGCATCGCCCGCGCGTTGAAACAGTTGTTGATGGCGATGTTGCCGGCCAGCGCGTAGTAGACCCGCTCCTGCGCCTCGATGGCAACGACCGAGCCCCAGCCGGTCATGTGCTTGGACCATTCGATGGTGTGAACGCCGATGTTCGCCCCGCAGTCGATGGCGACCACGCCGTCCCCCCGGTAGGTTCTTCGCAGTGCAAGAAGACCCTTCGTGAGCTCGATTTCGGTGACGTCGAACGCGCCGTGCTCGAGAATCTGAATCCCGACTCCAAAGGTGTGTTCGCCCGCGGTGTGGTAGTCCAGCCGGTTGACGATCAGCGGGCCATGCGCCGACGCTGCGATCACAAACGGGACCTTGCTGGGATTGCGACTCATCGCTTGTGTTTCTTTGTTTTTTGCGGCTCCGGAGCGGCCGCGAGAGAAGTGTGCGCTAAGGTTTTCGTCCGTTGACGCGATTGTCAATCTCGCTTACCGTCTGCCGGTATTTTTGGCTTTCTTTATATTTTCAGGGCAGGGGATATTCGTGAATGCGATTGCCGTCGCGCCGGCGATCGGGCTGAAGCGTCCGATTGACCAAGTGGCCGACCAACCCAAAGTCATCGTTGATCGGTCGACCAGCGCCGTACCCGCCAAGTCGGAAGCCGTTGCGCCGGATGCCGAAACACCCAAGCGGGCCTATCCGGCCGCGGCAGAACTTCCCACTCAAGTCGGTCCGAAGGGCCTGCGCTTCGACTTCAACGACGGCGCCCGGGTCGTTTGTCCCGAAGCCGAAGGTCCTTGGCGCGTGCGTCTTTGGGACGCCGAGACCGGCAATGTTCTTTTCGAGACGCAGTTCGTGGGCGGACGCGTCAACAGCTCAAAGCGCTACTACATTCGTTTCCGTATCGAGGTCTTGCAGGGCGAGGATGTCATTTTCTCGCATGAGTACAACGCGACGGATCGTCACGTCCTGATACAGCTTCCGGTCGGTACCCTGGGCGATACGATCGGCTGGTTTCCCTATGTGGAAAAGTTCAGGCAAGCTCACAATTGCAGGCTGACCTGTGCGATGGCGGAGAAGCTGATTCCGCTGTTTCGCGATGCGTATCCGGAGATCAACTTCGTCACGCATGAGGAAATTCAAACCGACCGATACTACGCCACCTACAGCGTCGGATTGTTTTTCGACGACAAGAATTTCGTCTACCAGCCGTGTGACTTCCGCTTTGTGGGGCTGCACCGGACCGCCGGATACATCCTCGGCGTCGATCCGACCGAGGTGGCGCCGCGCATCTCGCTGGCCGATGATCCAAGGCCCATCCCCGAGCCTTATGTTTGCATCGCGGTTCAGAGCACGACGCAGTGCAAGTACTGGAATAACCCAAACGGCTGGCGCGAGCTGATCAGCTTCCTCAAGCAGGCCGGCTATCGCGTGATCTGTATCGATCAGAAGCCGACGCACGGCCACGAGCTGGTATGGAATCACATTCCGAACGGCGCGGAGGACTGGACCGGTGATCGCCCGATTCAGGAGCGGGCGAATCTGCTTCAGCACGCGGACTTTTTCATCGGCCTTTCCAGCGGCCTTGCCTGGCTGGCCTGGGCGGTCGGCACTCCGGTCGTGATGATCGCGGGCTTCACGCATCCGACAAATGAATTTGCTACGCCGTATCGCGTGATCAACTATCACGCCTGCAACAGCTGCTGGAACGATCCGGCGGTTCGATTCGACCACAAAGACTTTTTCTGGTGTCCCCGCCACAAGGGAACGCCGCGTCAGTTCGAGTGCACAAAGCTGATCACCGTGGACCATGTGAAGTCGGTGATCAGGACGATTCCTGGATTCAAGCTCTAGCCTATTTCAAGAACTGACCATTTTTTTGGGGGGCGCGCTGCCATGAGCACCACTTTTGTAAGCTCGGGTGTTACCAGCTCAGGACTGACCGAAACGGGAGCCAACACGCTCGAGGTCCTCAGCGGAGGCTCGGCAACCCAGACGACGCTCAGTGGCGGCGGCCAGCTCCTGGTCGATGCCGGCGGCTACGCGGTTGGGACCACGATTTCCAGCGGCGGCAGTGCCGTCGTCGGCGCCGGCGGCGCGGGCGATCGCTTCGCCGTCTCGAGTGGCGGCACGCTCAACGTGGCGGGGACCGTCAACAGTTTCACTGCGGTGTTCACCGGGGGCGTCGAGAACATCGAGGCCGGCGGATTCATCTCCGGAGCCGTCGGCTCGGGCACCGGCATTTCCGGCGGCACCGTCAATGTTCTCGCCGGCGGCTCTGCTTCATACCTGTCGGTTTCGAGCGGCGGCGTCTTCAACGTAGCCGGCACGACGCTCAGCATGATCGGGGTCCGTAGCGGCGGTGTCGAAAACGTACTGGCGGGCGGTTTCATTTCGGGGGCAACAAACTCCGGGACCGGCGTTTCGGCCGGCGGCATACTGAACCTTCAAGCCGGCGGGTCCGCCGTCCACGTTGGTGTTTCTAGCGGCGGCACGTTCAACGTTGCCGGCAGTGTGCTGAGCAACGCGGCCGTCTACGCCGGTGGCGTCGAGAACATCCTGTCGGGCGGGTCGATCTCCGGAGCGAGCGGATCCGGGACCGGCGTTTCGGGCGGTACGTTGAACCTTTCGGCCGGCGGCACGGCGGCCTATGTCGGCGTCTCGGCCGGTGGCGTCTTCAACGTCGCCGGTACGGTGCTGAGCTCTGTCAGCGTGTATAGCGGCGGCGTCGAGAACGTGCTGTCGGGCGGCGTGGTGCAGGGTGTGTCCGGAGGCTTCGGCACCGCGATCTCCGGCGGCACGGTGAACGTGCAGTCGGGCGCTACTGCGACGGCGATGTTCGTCTATGCCAGCGGTGCGCTGAACGACAGCGGTATCGTCACCAATCAATTCGTGCTCAGCGGCGGCGTTGAGACCGTTTCATCGGGTGGCCTCGCGTCGGGCGTGCAGGTTTCGGGCGGCGGTCTGCTCGACATTCTCGCCGGCGGCTCGGCGACGAGTGTTGGCGATTCCGGGCGGGTCATCGTCGAAGCCGGCGCCACCGCCGACCACATTACTGTTTCGAGCGGCGGCGTGCTCAGCGTCGGCGGCACCTTGACCAGCAATACAGGCGTCCTGGCGGGCGGCGTCGAGACGGTGGTGTCCGGTGGTCTGATCAGCGGGGCCAGTGGCTCGGGGACGGGCATTGCCGGCGGTACGGTAAACCTTCTGGCCGGGGGCTCAGCAGTTTTTGTCGGCGTGTCGAGCGGCGGCACGTTCAATGTCGCGGGCACCGTGCTCAGCAACGGCATGGTGTTTGCCGGCGGTGTTGAGAACGTGCAGTCCGGCGGTCTGATCACCGGCGCCATCAGTTCGGGGACCGGTGTTATCGGTACCCTCAACGTTCTGGCCGGTGGCTCGGCGGCCTATGTCGGTGTTTCGAGCGGCGGCACGTTCAACGTGTCGGGCACCGTGCTCAGCAATGTCGCTGTCTATGATGGCGGCGTTGAAAACGTTCTCTCGGGTGGTGTTGTCACCGGCGTCACCGGTTCCGGGACCGGCGTATCCGGCGGCACGGTCAACGTATTTGGCGGCGGCGCGCTGGATCACCTGACGGTGTCGAGCGGAACGCTGAATGTTTCCGCCGGCGGCATGGTGCACAACATAGCGGTGTCGAGCGGCGGTGTCGAGAACGTGCTGTCCGGTGGACTGATCTCGGGATCCTTCTCCGCGGGGAACGGAGTTATCGGCACTTTGAATCTTCTTGCCGGTGGTTCGGCTACTTTCGTCGGTGTGTCGAGTGGCGGCACGTTCAACGTGGCTGGCACCGTACTCGGCAATGTCGGCGTCTTTGACGGCGGCGTTGAGAATGTTCTCTCGGGTGGTGTGGTCACCGGTGCCCCCGGCCTCGGGACGGGCATATCCGGCGGCACCGTCAACGTTCTTGCGGGCGGTGCGCTGGATCATCTGACAGTTTCGAGCGGTACTCTGAATGTCTCGGCCGGTGGCACGGCCCACGACCTTACGGTGTCGAGCGGCACCCTGAATGTTGCGGGTACGATCACAAGCAACACGCTGGTCTCGAGCGGCGGCGTGGAGAACGTGCTGTCCGGCGGGTTCATCTCCGGGGCATCGAGTGCTGCGACCGTCATTTTCGCCGGCGGCGTCGTGAACGTCCTGGCCGGTGGTTCAGCTGTGCACGTCGGTGTGTCGAGCGGCGGCATCTTCAATGTCGCAGGCAATGTGCTGAGCAATACCGGTGTCTACGCCGGCGGCGTAGAGAACGTCTTGTCCGGAGGATCGATCTCCGGCGCGAGCGGATCCGGGACTGGAATTTCGGGCGGTACGTTGAACCTGTCGGCCGGCGGCACGGCGGCCTTTGTCGGCGTGTCGAGCGGCGGCATCTTCAATGTTGCCGGCACCGTGCTGAGCAATGCCAGCGTCACTAGCGGCGGTGTCGAGAACGTGCTGTCCGGTGGACTGATCACCGGAGCCGTCAGTTCAGGCACCGGAGTCAGCGCAGGCGGCGTATTGAACGTTCTGGTCGGCGGCACGGCGGCTTTCGTCGGCGTCTCCAGCGGCGGCATATTCAATGTGTCGGGCACCGTGCTCAGCCGCGTGGGCGTTTATGCCGGTGGTGTTGAGAACGTCGTCTCAGGTGGTGTTGTCAACGGCGCCGTGGGCTCCGGGACGGCCGTCTCCGGCGGCACGGTCAACGTCCTTTCGGGCGGCGCGCTGGATCACCTGACCGTTTCCAGTGGCGGCGTGTTCAACGTTGCCGCCGGAGGCACGGCGCACGACATTGCGGTGTCGAGTGGTGGCGCGTTCAATCTAGCAGGCACGACGACGAGCAACGTCTTCGTGTTCGCTGGTGGTAGTGAGATTGTATCTTCCGGCGGCTCCGCAGGGGTGGTGACGATCTCCGGCGGCGTGGTCGAATTGCAGGCGGGAAGCCTCGCGAGCGGCATCGCATTCAACGGTTCCGGCGGGCAGCTCAAGGTCGACGGCACATCTTTGGCCGGCACCACCATCAGCGGTCTGGTGCTGGGCGACAGCATCGATTTGGCTGGCCTCAATTTCGTATCCGGCGGATCGGCGTCCTTGCTCGCGGGCAACATCCTGCATGTCACCGAGGGGGCTTCCTCCTTTGATCTGCAGCTTGATCCAACCCCTGGCGTCCGGTTCAGCGTCGGCACCGATGGCGGCACCGGCACGCTGGTCACGACGCGTGCCGACGTCGCACCGGTCACGTCAGCGCCCAATGTAACGGCAATCTTTGGCGAGAGCTCTGCGCTCGCTTCCAGCCTGTTCTCGGTCACGGACGCCGATGGCGATCCCATCACCCAATACGCGTTCTGGGACACCCAAGGTAACGGACACTGGGTCCTCAACGGCGTCACGCAGGCGACCAACGCCGAGATCGATATTGGGGCGGCTAACCTGTCGCAGATGAGCTACGTGTTCGGTCCGAGCGGTTCGACTGATACCCTCTTCGTACGAGCCAATGACGGCACGGCTTGGAGCGGCTGGACCCAGTTTACTGCAAAGGCATTTGTCGACACCGCGCCAACCGTGAACGCAGCTAACGTGACTGCGGCGCACGGCCAGACGTCGATTGCCGCATCCAGCCTGTTCACGGTGAGCGATCCGGATCCCGACACGATGACCCAGTACGCGTTCTGGGACACCGGCGGCAGCGGCCACTGGGTGGTGAATGGCGTCGCCCAGGCAGCCAACGTCGAGATCGATGTTCCGGCGGCGAACCTGTCGCAGGTGAGCTACGTGTTCGGGCCGACAGGGTCAGCCCCCGATACGCTGTTCATCAAGGCGAACGACGGAACATTGTGGGGAGCCTGGCAGTCGTTCACGGCAACATCGGGGGCCGATACCGCTCCGGTCGTTACGGCCGCGAACGTGACCGCCGCCCATGGGCAGACGTCGGCTCTCGCCTCGAGCCTGTTCTCGACCTCGGACGCCGAGAGCGATCCGATCACCCAGTACGCTTTCTGGGACACCGGCGGCAACGGCCACTGGGTGGTGAATGGTGTCGCCCAGGCCGCCAATGTCGAGATCGATGTTGCGGCGGCGAACCTGTCGCAGGTGAGCTACGTATTCGGCCCCGGCGGCTCGATGGCCGATACGCTCTACGTGCGGGCGAATGACGGCAGCCTGTGGGGGGCCTGGAAGTCGTTCACGGCAACACCGGGGACCGATACCGCTCCGGTCGTTACGGCCGCGAACGTCACAGCGGCCCATGGGCAGACGTCGGCGCTTGCGTCGAGCCTGTTCTCGACCTCGGATGCCGAGAGCGATCCGATCACCCAGTACGCGTTCTGGGACACCGGCGGCAATGGCCACTGGGTGGTGAATGGTGTCGCCCAGGCCGCCAATGTCGAGATCGATGTTGCCGCGGCGAACCTGTCGCAGGTGAGCTACGTGTTCGGGCCCGGCGGCTCGATGCCCGATACGCTCTACGTGCGGGCCAACGATGGCAGCCTGTGGGGGGCCTGGAAGTCGTTCACGGCAACACCGGGGGTCGATACTGCTCCGGTCGTTACGGCCGCGAACGTGACGGCCGCCCATGGGCAGACGTCGGCTCTCGCCTTGAGCCTGTTCTCGACGTCGGATGCCGAGAGCGATCCGATCACCCAGTATGCGTTCTGGGACACCGGCGGAAGTGGCCACTGGGTAGTGAATGGTATCGCGCAGGCGGCCAACACCGAGATCGATGTTGCCGCGGCGAACCTGTCGCAGGTGAGCTACGTATTCGGTCCCGGCGGCTCGACGGCTGATACGCTTTTCGTGCGGGCAAACGACGGCAGCCTGTGGAGTAACTGGACATCGTTCACGGCAGGGCCGGGGGGTGATACTGCTCCGGTCGTGACTGCGGCGAACGTCACAGCGGCCCATGGGCAGACGTCGGCTCTCGCCTCGAGCCTGTTCTCGACCTCGGATGCCGACAGCGATCCGATGACCCAGTATGGGTTCTGGGACACGGGCGGCAATGGCCACTGGGTGGTGAATGGCGTCGCCCAGGCGGCAAACGTCGAGATCGATGTTGCCGCGGCGAATCTTTCGCAGGTCAGCTACGTGTTCGGACCGGGCGGCTCGACGCCCGATACGCTCTACGTGCGGGCGAATGACGGATCGAAGTGGAGCAGTTGGGCAGCGTTCACGGCAACTCCGGGGGACGATACTGCTCCGGTCGTTACGGCCGCGAACGTGGCTGCGGTTCACGGCGAGGCGTCGGCTCTCGCCTCGAGCCTGTTCTCGACCTCGGATGCCGAGAGCGATCCGATCACCCAGTACGCGTTCTGGGACACCGGCGGCAACGGTCACTGGGTGGTGAATGGTGTCGCCCAGGCGGCAAACGTCGAGATCGATGTGTCCGCGGCGAACCTGTCGCAGGTGAGCTACGTGTTCGGTCCCGGCAACTCGACGCCCGACACGCTCTACGTGCGGGCGAACGACGGATCGAAGTGGAGCACCTGGACCGCATTCACGGCAACACCGGGCCCCGACACGGCTCCGGTCGTGACGGCGGCGAACGTGGCCGCGGTCCACGGTGAGACGTCGACTCTCGCCTCGAGCCTGTTCTCGACCTCGGATGCCGAGAGCGATCCGATCACCCAGTACGCGTTCTGGGACACCGGCGGCAATGGCCACTGGGTGGTGAATGGTGTCGCCCAGGCGGCCAACGCCGAGATCGATGTGTCCGCGGCGAACCTGTCGCAGGTGAGCTACGTGTTCGGTCCCGGCAACTCGACGCTCGACACGCTCTATGTGCGAGCCAATGACGGCAGCGAGTGGGGCGCCTGGACCGCATTCACGGCAACGCCGGGTCCGGACACGGCTCCGGTCGTGACGGCATCGAACGTCAGCGGCATTCACGGCCATTCGGTGGCGGCCTCGACCCTGTTCTCAACCTCGGATGCCGAGAGCGATCCGATCACCCAGTATGCGTTCTGGGACACCGGTGGAAATGGCCACTGGGTGGTGAACGGCGTCGCCCAGGCGGCCAACGCCGAGATCGATGTCTCGGCGGCGAATCTCTCGCAGGTGAGCTACGTGTTCGGCCCCGGCGGCTCGCCGTCGGATACGCTCTTCGTGCGGGCCAATGACGGCAGCGAGTGGAGTACGTGGAAGTCGTTCACGGCCACCGCAACCAACCAGGCGCCGACCGTCTCGGTCTCCAACGTCGTGACGGTCTCGGGGCAGACCTTTGCTGCCGCGAACCTCGTCACTGCGACGGACGCCGACGGCGATGCCATCACGAAATATGCGCTGTGGGATTCCAACACCAACGGGCGCTGGAACGTCAACGGAGTCAACCAGTCTGCGAATACCGAGATCGACATCACTGCGGCGCAGCTTTCCCAGACGACCTATCAGGCCGGCTCGGGCACCGACCAACTCTGGATCCGGGCGAATGACGGCACCGCATGGGGCGCCTGGCAGTCGTTCAATGTGACAGGAGAGAGCCCGAGCAGCGCCAACATCGTGCCGGGCGGCACCCTGGAATTGACCGGGGGGTCGAATGCCGGCGTGACGTTCCAAGGGTCGACGGGGACGCTGAAGCTCGACAATTCCGCGAGCTTTAGCGGGACCGTCGCCGGGATGACCGGTTCGGATGCGATCGATTTCGCGAACATCAATTTCGCGAGCGTTCACACGCCGACCTTCAGCGGAACCAGTACGAACGGAACGCTCACGGTGACGGACGGCACTGTTACGGCGAGTATTGCGCTTCTCGGCAACTACATGGCCTCGACCTTCACGACCTCGAGTGATGGCCATGGCGGGATCCTGGTTGTCGATCCGCCGGCGACGCAGGTCAGCCAGCTTGCGCAGCCACAGCATGCGTGAGGCCTGAAGATGAGGGGCTGTGGGGGGCCTGTCGCGGGCCCACCGCAACCAGATCCCTCAACCAGCAGAAACAAAAAGGCCCGCCTCCCGGCGGGCCTTTTTGGTGTCTTGCGACGCTTCTGGGATTCCATGCAAGACCGAACGCTTCGTTGCCCAGCGACTGATTACGGAGTCGAGCTGTTGCAGGCTGCTTCCGCCGGCACTTCGTCGGCATTCGGGTCGGCTGCGGCCGTGGCCCAGGCGAGCTCGACGAGTGTCACGATCCGCCGGCCGGCACCGTCAAGCTGGCAGACGATCAGGCCCTGCTCCTCGATGTAGGTCAGCAAATGCCGGGCGCGGCGCAGCGAGTGCGTGCCATAGGCGCGGGCGATCGCGGCATCGCTCGGGCAGGGCCAGCCTTCCTTCGCGGCGCGGGCGATCATCATGAAGACGCCCTGCATGTCCTCGGGCAGGATCGCGGCACGCAGCGAGACATCCTGCCACGCGTCGTCCTCCGCCATCTCGGCGCCGAGCCCCGCGCGGGCGCGCGTCAGCATGCGGCGGAAATCGGTCAGCTCGGGCACGACGGCACCGAGACCCTCAATCCGGCAGCGGACCACGAACTCCTGATAGAGCACGCCGATGGCGCGGAAGCCGGCGTCGGGCTCGGCGAGGATCGCGCGCAGGATGCGATCCAGCCGCTCACGCCGTTCGGCCAGCTGCTCGGCGCTGAGTGGCGGTTCCGCGGCTTCGGGATCTTGCTCCGGTGCTGTTGGCTTGGCGGCCATCAACTGGCTGAGCAGGTCGGGCGACGGCGCGCGGCGCGGCGGTCTGGCCGTTGTTTCGGGCGGCGGGGCCGCGAGGATAATGGCGCGTGCATCCTCAAGCGCCGCTTCAGGCAGCGGCATCAGCCGCGGTGCCGCGTTGCGCGGTTGCGTGTCGGTCGGACCGATGCGCAAGCCCAGCGGGCGGCGGGAGAGCGCGGGTCCCAGCGCCATGAATTGTCCGCGCTCCAGGTCGCGGAACGCTTCCGCCTGCCGCCGCTCCATGCCGAGCAGGTCGGCGGCGCGCGCCATGTCGATATCGAGGAAGGTCCGGCCCATCAGGAAGTTGGACGCCTCGGCCGCGACATTCTTGGCGAGCTTGGCCAGCCGCTGGGTCGCGATGATCCCGGCAAGCCCGCGCTTGCGGCCGCGGCACATCAGGTTGGTCATCGCGCCGAGCGAGAGCTTGCGCGCCTCGTCGGAAACTTCGCCCGCGATCGCTGGCGCGAACAACTGCGCCTCGTCCACCACCACCAGCATCGGATACCAGTGGTCGCGGGCAACTTCGAACATGCCGCCGAGGAAGGCCGCGGCGCGCCGCATCTGGTTCTCGGCGTCGAGCCCCTCGAGATTGAGCACGGTCGAGACGCGATGGATGCGCACGCGCTCGCCGGCGACCTGCAGGCTGCGCTCGGTATGGTCCTCGGCATCGATGACGAGGTGGCCGAATCGCTCGGCCAAGGTCACGAAGTCACCCTCGGGATCGATGATGGTCTGCTGCACCCATGGCGCGCTCTGTTCCAGCAGCCGGCGCAGCAGATGGGATTTGCCGGAACCCGAATTGCCCTGCACCAGGAGGCGCGTGGCCAATAGCTCCTCGAGGTCGATGGCCGCCGAAGCGCCGGCCGTCGTTTGTCCCATCTCGATCGCTACGGTCATGTCCCGACTCAAATTGTCCTTGCGGGACGCGGCTTAACAAGCCGATCGCGCCCCGTCGAGCGAACCGCGGCATGATCCCCAGGCGCGACCGGGACCTGGACAAGCGCGATGCTCGTCTGACGCGATGACGATTGATCGAGCCACTACAGCGTGTTCTACGTCAGCCGGCGCGGCAATCGGTAAGCAAACCGGTCGAACGCAATTATCGTTGCGCGCTCTGCGCGGACGGGTGCCCCGATGTCCGGTAGGTCTCGTCACCGCCGCCGCGCTGAGCGCTTCGCCGCGGCTCGGGCGGTCGCCACGTAACGCCCTGTTCGGCGAGCAAATTGTTTCCCCACTCGGCCAGCGGGGTCAGCAGCGCAACAAGATCGAATCCTCGCTCCGTCAGTGCGTAGATCGACCGTTCAGACGAAATCTTGCGCTGCCGGACCGCGCCGTCGGCGATCAGGTCCCGCAGCAGGCTGGACAAGACTTGCTGGCGAACGCCCACGATCGAGTTGCGCAATTCGCCGAAGCTGAGTTCGTCTAGCGAAAGGAGATGAAGCACCCGAACCTTCCACTTTCCCGAGACGATCTTGAGGACCGTCTCGACGGGGCAGGGATCCTGGGCGGGGCGCTTGCGATGGTAGGCCATGGTTTCCTCGGTCAGAAATTAATGTGTCTGGCTGGTCCATGATTGATGTGGGACCGTGAAACGACGCGAGCGATGTAACCAGCTCGCCGACAGGAATATCTTGCAGGGTCCTTTATGGGGTGACTCGATGAGCGGTCGAATTCTCAGTCTGCTTCTTTGGGCCGGCGTAGCCTATTTCTGCTGCATGGCGGTCGCGCACTTCTTCGGGATCAAGGTGCCGATCCTCTTTGTCTACTACGATACACCCTACTACGCCTATCAGGACAAGATCATCTCGTTCGCAGTGGTGGCCTATATCTGCCTGTTTGTCTCCGCCGCGCGTTCGGGTGAGGTCGTCTTCGCCTTGGTCGCGATCTGGGTCACGGTTCTCGGTCTCTGCGCCGTCAATCTTTCCGACGCGCTGCACGTCGTTCTCGACGGCGGGTCCACACTACCTTACTGGCTGCAGACCGCCGCAATCGCGGCTTACGCGCTGTGCCTCACTATTTTCTCGCGGCAGCCGCGAGCCCTGTCGGCGCACTGAGAGTCAAGCACGATGATGCGGCCGGAATTGATCTTCCATAATGGAAACGTGTTCACGGCGGATGCCGCTGCGAGCCGCGCCGAGGCGATTGCGGTGGCCGGCGGCACCATCGTTGCCGTCGGTCACGATCTCGACATCAAAGGTCTGGCCGGTCCCGGAACCAGGATGGTGGACCTTGGCGGCAGCATGCTGTTGCCCGGTATCGTCGACGTGCACAACCACCATCTCCGTGGCGGGCAGGCCGACCTCTATGAATTGAAACTCTTGCCGACGATGTCGTTCGATGCGGTGCTCGAAGCTGTGCGCGCGCGATGCGCGACGACGAAACCGGGCGAGTGGGTCTTTGGCGGCATCTGGGGAAGTCAACTGGTCGAGGTGATCGGCCGTGCAAGTTCGCTGGCGGCACTCGATGCGGTTTCCGGGGCGCATCCGGTGATGCTGCGCGACGACAGCCAGCACAACCGGTGGGTCAATTCTCGTGCGTTGGAGCTGATCGGGATCGACGCCGGCAGGCCCGATCCCCAGGACGGTCAAATCCTGCGCGATGTGGCGACCGGGGCCGCGACCGGGCTGTTGCTGGAGCGAGCCTCGGGGCTCGCCGAGCAGGCGGTCGAGCGAAGCATCCCGGATCTTGCGGAGCGCAACAAGGCTTCGTGCCGCCGCGCGGTTGAGATTCTCAATGGCTTCGGCGTCACCGCCTTTCAGGATGCGACCACGACGCTCCCGTTCCTGGAAGCGTTGGCCGCGCTCGATCGTGCGAATGAGCTCAACGGCTGGTGCGTCGCCTCGCTGCCCGCGCAGCGGACGCTGTCGGGTGCCGATCTCGTCGGCGACGCGCTGATCGTGCGCCGCGAGGCCTATCGCACCCGCCACGTCCGTCCCGATTTCATCAAGCTGTTCATGGACGGAGTGCCGACGACGCGTACCGCCGCCATGCTCACGCCATACCGCGCCACGCGCTTGCAAGGCTGCTGCTTTTGCGGCGATCCCTTGATCTCGATTCCCGATCTGGTGCGGTGGATCGCAAAGGCCGAGAAACATCGGATGCGGGTCAAGGTGCATTGCACCGGCGATGCCGCGGTTCGCGATACGCTCGACGCCATCGACGTCGTGCGTAGCTTCAACGGACCCGGAAACGGCGCTGGTGCTACGCATCAGATCGCCCATGCGGGCTTCGTTGCCCCCGCCGATATCCCGCGCTTCCGCGCGCTCGACGTCGCAGCCGACCTGTCGCCGATCATCTGGTATCCCGGCCCGATCCAGGAAGCCATCCGCGCGGCGATGCCGGAGGATCGCGCCGACTGTTATTGGCCGCTTCGCGATCTCCACGCCGCCGGCGCGTTGATGGCGGCCGGATCGGACTGGCCGGTTGTGGCCAATCCGGACCCCTGGCTCGGGATCGAAGGGATGATCACGCGCCGCAATCCGCGGGGCGGATATGATGGCGCGCTTTGGCCGGAGCAGGCCCTCGATCTCGAGACGGTGCTGCGCATCTACACCGTCAACGCGGCGCAGGCGATGGGCTTGTCCGATCTCACCGGATCGATCGAAGCCGGAAAGTCGGCAGATTTCATCCTGGTCGATCGCGACCTGTTCGCGACCGCGCCGGAGCTTCTATCGCAGACCAGGGTGCTTTCGACATGGTTCGAGGGCCGTCAGGTTTACGAGGCCGGATGAAAACTCGCGCGCGGCTGGCTCGAAAGTCCCTCTTGCAAGATGACAAGCCCTTCCCGACTTTCGGGATTACCGCTTGAGAAATTCCAGCCGCCGTTCGAATTTGGCGAGAAGGCACTGTCCCCGAATGGTGCCGCCATTCTGATGCCGGATACCTCCGTCCCGTTTGGCGGAGGTGTCTCGTCGCGCAAACCTCGTCATAGTCCGCAGCACAAAAGAAACGTGCGAGGAAACATGACTGAGAGCATCGTTGATGCCGTTGCGCCGTCAGTCGCGGCGAGTGGTGCGGTGTCGCCGCGAAAGGTGTTTTGGGCGACCTGGTTCGGCTGGATGCTCGATGGCTTCGATTCCTCGATGTACGGCTACATCCTGGTCAGCGCGCTGAGCGAACTGTTGCCCGCCAGCGGCATCGAGCCGAGCAAGGCCAACATCGGCATCTATGGCGGCCTGCTGTTCTCGATCTTCATGCTGGGCTGGGCCTGCTCGATGGTCTGGGGCTGGGCCGCGGACCGTTACGGGCGCGTCAGGATCATGTGCTGGACGGTGCTGGTCTACTCGCTGTTCACGGCGCTGTGCGGGCTTGCGACCGGTATCGTGATGTTCGCTTTGTTTCGCTTCGTTGCCGGCTTCGGCATCGGCGGCGAATGGGCCGCGGGCACGCCGCTGCTGCAGGAATCCGTGCCGGAGAATACGCGGGTCCGACTCGCTGGCTGGCTGCATACGGCCACGCCGACCGGACTGTTCCTCGCCGCCGCCGTGACACTCCTGATCGGCGGCACGCTCGGCTGGCGCGGCATGTTCCTGCTCGGCATCCTGCCGGCGCTGCTGATTGCGTATCTGCGCAGCAACATTCCCGAACCCGAGGGCAACGCGTCGCGCGAGCGGCGGTCGGTCGCGGCGTTGTTCACCGGGGATCAGGCGCGCACCACCTGGGCGGCGGCGCTGATGATGGCCTGCATCATCTTCGGCCTGTGGTCGTCGAACTTCTGGGCGCCCACCGTGATTTCGACCAAGCTGGTCGCGGCGGGAGCGACGCCGGCGCATGCGCAGGAGATGGGCGCGGTGGCCGGGCTGATCACCAATGTCGGCACGCTGATTGGTTGCTTCCTCGTGCCATCGCTCACCACCTGGCTCGGCAGCCGGCGGCGCACCGCGGTGCTGTTCTTCATCGGCGGACTGATTTCCGTTGTGGTCTGCTATGAAGTCGCGATCGAATGGCTCGACAGCCTGGTGCTGTTCATGGCTCTGCTGCCGGTGCTCGGCTTCTTCACCAATGGCGTGTTTGGCTTGTTCACGATCTGGCTGCCGGAGATGTTTCCATCCGCGCTACGCGGCTCGGGCTCCGGCTTCGCCTTCAGCATGGGCCGCGTGCTCGGCGCTGCCGGCCCGACGCTGATCGGCGCGCTCGCCGCGCGCACCGGAAGTTTTCCGCTGGCGATTTCGATGCTGTCGCTGATCTATCTGATCGGCCTGCCGCTGATCGCCCTGGCGCCGGAGACGGCCGGCAAGCCGCTTGCGAAATAGCAAGCGCAGGCGGTTTGCGAGAGCCGGTCAGACCGCAACCTTGATCCTGCGGTTCTGGCGGCCCTTGTTGTCGATCTTGACGATCCGTGCGGGTCGCGCGCGCCCCGTCGACGCCAGATGGGTGCCGCCGCAGGCTTGCCGGTCGAGACCGAGGATCTCGACGATCCGGACAAGGCCATCCTCCCCGACCGGCGGAGCGACGGCCTTGCTGCGAAACAATCCGGGTGTGGCTTCTGCTTCGGTATGCGCCATGAAGGCGGCGCTCACCGGAAGGTCCTGTCGGATGATGTCGTTGAGCGGCGCCTCAAGCGCCCGCAGGGCCTCATTGTCGGCGCCGGGCAGATCGAAATCGACCCGGAAGGTGCCGTCGGCATTGAGTTGTGCCCCGGTCAGGAGCGCGCCGCCGAACTGGGTATAGACCAGCGCGTTGACGACGTGGGCGAGCGTGTGCAGCTCGCACATCGACGCGCGAAATGCCGGCTCGACCTCGAGCGTCACGTTGCCGGAGGGCACAGCTTCGCCGGCAAACAGATGCCACAGGCCGCGTTCGTCGCGCTCAAGTCCGGTGATGGGCAGCACGCCGCCGGACCATCTCAGGACACCCTGGTCCGGAAGCTGCCCGCCTCCTCCGGGAAAGAACGGCGAGCGCTCGACGAGGACGGCGCCGGGCCTGGCGTCGCGCACCTCGGCTTCGAGCTGCAGGATTTCGGGATGATCGTGATAGAAGGCACGCGACATGGATGACGCGCCTATTCCGCCGGCTTCGCGGCCGCCGGCGCTTGCGCAGCCACAGGCGGCTTCGGCGCCTTGTCGACCTTCTTCGACCAGGAGCGATAATAGGCGAGCACGGTCATCAGCACGATGCCGATCGCGCTGACAACGATCTGCATCCAGAGGCTGCCGGAGACCTCGACCAGCACCACATGCGCGACCACGGCAAGGAAGACGCCCGAGCAGAACACCTCGAGCGACTGCTGGCCGCATTTGATGATCGGCTGGAATATCGGCCATTCATATCCGGCCCACTCGCGCGGCAGGAAGCGCGTGACGAAGAAGGCCAGCACCACAAAGTGCAGCACGCGATAGGGCGCGAGGTTGGTCTTGTCGTTCGGGTTGAAGGCGTCATAGAGCCAGGGCGGCATCGCCTGACCCAGTTCCGGAAAGCGGCCCGCCAGCGTCATGACCAGCGCGAACAACAGGTAGGCGCCGCCGAGCCACAGGAAGGCGCGCGAGCGGATGAATGTGATCGATTCGCTGGCGCCGCCGAGTGCGAACCAGCCGCCGAACACGAACAGGAACTGCCAGCAGAACGGGTTGAAGTACCATGAGCCGCCTGGATAGGCCGGCAGATTCCAGTCGAAATGCCGTGCGGCGAGATAGAGCAGGAACGAGGCCAGCAGCGTCAGATTGAGCTTGCGCAGCATCGCCCACAGCACCAGCGGATAGACCAGCATCAGCGCGATGTAGAGCGGCAGCACGTCCATGTTGACCGGCTTGAACGCCAGGATCAGGCCCTGATAGAGCGTCTCAGCCGGGTTCTGCATGAAGCCTGCGACGTTGAATTCATTCTGCAGATTGGGGTCGTGATAGCGCTGGGAGAGATAGCCGATCTCGGCGATGTAGATCACGAACAGCAGGACATGCGCGACATAGATCTGCCAGGCCCGCTTGATCAGCCGGGTGGCGCCGATCACGGTGCCGCGCTCCAGCATCATCCGCGCATAGACAAAGGACGCGGTGTAGCCGGAGATGAAGACGAACAGATCGGCCGCATCGCTGAAGCCGAAATTCTTCTGCGTGATCCAGTTCACCGCGTTGTTCGGGATGTGATCGAGATAGATCGCCCAGTTGGCGAAGCCGCGCAGCAGGTCGAGGCGATAGTCGCGGCCACGCGGCGGCAGAACAGCCTTGGCGTCCATCGGTTCGCTCCCATCCCCAGTGCCCGCGCGTCCAACCGCTGGTCGCCCATGGCATCATACTAGAACAGGATTTCGACGGTTGTGTATTGGTTTTCTGGGAACGGATCGTCTCAACGGCAGGCCAAACAGCGCTGCATTTGGATCAAATCATTCGCGCCGCCAAAGCCGGGGCTGCGCACCGGCGCAGCTAACGCTGAACGAAGCCGTTGTGCAGCGTGGTGAACAGCGTCTTGCCCTTCTTCACCAGATCGTATTTGCGGCCATAGAGCAGCCAGACCGCGGTCAAGTGGCACATGCCGCCCATCATCAGCGACATCGCGGTGTAAGGATCGAGATTGCGGCGATAGGTGCCGGCGCGAATCGCCTGCTTGATCAGCTGCACGTAGCGCAGCGCGTATTTGTCGACCGCCTTCTTGACCCGCGGCTCGGCGGCAAGGACGCTCGGCCATATCTCCAGGAAGAACACGCGGCCCCAGCTCGGGTTGTCCTTGATGTACTGGAAGTTGGTCAGGAAGATGATGCGAAGCTGCTCGACGGGGTCGCCGCCCTTCACCAGCAGCGGCTCGGTCTGCTGATACAGCGCCTCGAAATTGCCCTCGGGCACATCCAGCACCAGCGCGCGCTTGTCCTCGAAATAATCGTAGATGCTGGAGAGCGGTACTTTCGCCACCGCAGCGACCTCGGTGAGCGAGGTGCCGTCGATGCCCCTCTGACCGAACAGCTTGGTCGCCGCCGAGAGGATCTGCTCGCGCCGATCGCGGCTGCGTTGTTGCTTGAGCTTGAGCGTCGACCCCGAAGCCACTTCCTTCTCCCATCCCGCAAAAACACTAAGACAGCGGAAGTGGATCACCAAGAACTATTGCAACATAAAGTGGAAGAGGCTGTTGTCAGATTGGCGCGTTCCGCCGTTCATGATTGCGGAACGCGTTGCGGGCGATGATCTGCCGCATGATCTCGGATGTGCCATCCAGAATGCGGACCACCCGCGTTTCCCGCCAGATGCGTTCGATCGGCAGGTCCCTGGAATAACCGGCACCACCGAACAGCTGCATGGTCATGTCGGCCACCCGCTGCACCATGTCGGCGCCGGTATATTTGGACAGTGCCGCCGCGGCGGTGCGGGCGGCGGCGTCGCCCTGGTCGTAACGCCAGGCCGCCTCATACGCGACCAGGCGTGCGGCATGCAGCGCGCTCGCCATGTCGGCGATCTGCCACTCGATGCCCTGATGGTCGCGCAGCTTGCGTCCGAACGTCTCGCGCTCCGAGACATGATCGAGCGCGTAGTCCAGCAGCTGGCTCGCTGCGCCGACGCAATAGGCGCCCCAATGCGTGCGCCCGGCATCCAGGCACCGCATCGCGATGGCAAATCCTTCGCCCTCCTGGCCGAGCAGGTTCTCGCAGGGAATGCGGCAGTCCTCGAAGATCACCTCGGCATGCGCGGAGCCGCGGCCGGCGGCCATCTCGACCAGCCGGCCGATGGCGAGGCCCGGCGTCTTCGCGTCCACGACAAACGCCGCGATGCCCTTCGCGCCTGCGGACGGGTCGAGCGTGGCGAACACCGTGAAGACGCCGGCGACCGGCGCATTGGTGATGTAGGTCTTGCGGCCGTCGAGCACGTAATGATCGCCGTCCCGCCGCGCCCTGGTCTGGATGCGGGCGGCATCCGATCCGGCGTTCGGCTCGGTCAGCGCGAAGGCGCCGATCATGCGTCCGCTGGTGAGCTCGGGGAGATACCGGTCGCGAATCGAAGGCTGCGCGAAGAACTCGATCGCCTTTGATCCGATGTGAACGTTCACCCCGCTCAGATAGTAGAACGCCGTGTGCGCCTTCGCGAGCTCCTCAATCGCAAGGCAGCTGCCGAGCATCGAAAGGCCGAGCCCGCCGAATTGCTTCGGCGTGTTGGTGCCGAACAATCCCATCCTGCGCAGGCCGGCCATTGCGCTCTCCGGCACCTCGCCCGTTGCCTCGATCGCGGCATCGTGGGGCTTGAGCTCGCTGCGCACGAATTCGCGGATCCGGCCTTGCAGAGCGCGGAGATCGTCGGGAAGCTCGAAATGCATGGCGGGCCCCATATTTCGAATAATCTTCGAAAAATGTGCGACGCCATTCCTGCGGTGTCAACATTTTGCAGGAGCGCCGGCGAGCGAGGCGGTGTGAGCAGGGTACCGGGTGAGAGCGGCCGGGAAGGTCGGAATTCTGTCCCCGATGGTTTCCGCCGCAAGTTTGTCCATTTCTTGCGCGATAAAACCACGAGTTGTAAGCAGGAAATCTGTCGCTGGGGGAAGAAATGACGCTGCACTTGTTCCGATCGGCTCGTTCCGCACGCACCATCGTCGGCCTAGCCGCAGCCCTCGTCGTCGGGCTTGCGTCGCCGGCCATTGCTCAGCAGTCCCCCGCCGGGACCGCGCTGGCCCGCGTGCTCGTGCTCGGCACCGGCGGAACCATCGCGGGCCAGGCCAATGCACGCGCCGGCAATGCTTATGATTCGGGCAAGGTCAGCGCAGCGAACCTGATCGCGGCCATTCCGGGCATCGACAAGCTCGCCCAGATCTCGGCCGAGCAGATCTCGTCGATCGGCTCGCAGGACATGAACGACAAGGTCTGGTTCGACCTCGTCGAGCGCATCCGTACCGCGATCGACAACAAGGAGGTCGACGGCATTGTCATCACGCACGGCACCGACACGATGGAGGAGACGGCGTTCTTCCTGCAAAGCGTGCTGGACACCGACATGCCAGTCGTGCTGGTCGGATCGATGCGGCCCTCGACCGCGATCGGCGCCGATGGCCCGGCCAATCTCTACGAGGCGATGCGGGTCGCATCGGCGCCGGAATCCCGCGGCCGCGGCGTGCTGGTGGTGCTTGACGACACCATCCATGCCGCGCGCTGGGTGCAGAAGACCAATACCACCAGCGTCGAGACGTTCCGCTCGCCCGATGCCGGTCCGGTCGGTTATGTCGACACCGGCTCGCTCCGCTACCTGCAGCCGGCCGCACCAGCCAAACGTGCCGGGCTGAAGCTGCCGGATGCGCCGCCCTTGCCGCGGGTCGACATCGTCTATTCGCACGCCAACATGGATGCCGCGGAGGTCGAGGATGCGGTCAAGCGCGGCGCCAAGGGCATCGTGCTGGCCGGCGTCGGTGACGGCAATTCATCGAAGGGCGCGATCGACGCGCTGGCGGCTGCGGCGAAGCAGGGTGTCATCGTGGTGCGTTCCACTCGGGTCGGCTCGGGCTATGTCAATCGCAACGTCGAGGTCGAGGACGACAAGCTCGGCTTTGCAGTCTCGCTCGATCTCAATCCGCAGAAGGCA
Organism: Bradyrhizobium sp. USDA 3240; assembly: GCF_054063295.1. Classification (NCBI taxonomy): domain Bacteria; kingdom Pseudomonadati; phylum Pseudomonadota; class Alphaproteobacteria; order Hyphomicrobiales; family Nitrobacteraceae; genus Bradyrhizobium; species Bradyrhizobium sp. USDA 3240. The sequence goes on along the minus strand of NZ_JBSSGD010000002.1, from coordinate 3,189,737 downwards.
CGCTTGCTGCTTCAGCTCCTGATCGCCAACGGCGTGACGGAGTCCTCGGCGGTTCAACAGGCGTTCGCGCGGTAGATCGTAGGTTTTGTCGTGCCGCCCGCGGGCCTCGCAGCGGCTGGTTCCTGGTGCGCTTGCGCTGCTCGCCGCGCCGCGAGCAGCAATGCGCGGGCTTCCGCGATACGCGACATCACGGTGGCGACGGGAACGCCGGCGACCTCGGCGATCTCCTTGTAGGTGAGATCGAGATATTCGCGCAGTGCGATGACCTCGCCGAGCGGTGCGGGCAGCTCGTCGACGAGTTGCCGGATAGTCGGGGAGCCACGCCGCTTAAGCGTCCCGCTCGCGCCGGCATCTGGGGCCGAGCCGCGGCGAGGCGGCTTCTCCTGGCAGACGGTTTTGAGGATTGCGAGCAGCCACGGCCTGATGGCGGTGCCACGAAAGCCGTCGTACTGGCGCTGTGCGCGCAGATAGCAGTCCTGCACGGCCTGTTCGGCGTCCGCCTCGGTTCGCATCAGCACCTGCGCGAACGCATAGGCATCGTCGAGACATGGCAGGGCGGCGTCACGAAACTGCTGCGCCGTTTTATTCCCGGCCTTCGCACTACGCATCATAGGGTTGCATCTCGTGAATAGCTTTACCGTCAATCGGCGGAGTGGTATCAGGCTCCCCGCCGGAGTCGTGGACCGTCGCGCCAAGCGTAGGGACAGGAACGACATGCGCACGCCGGGAAGGAACGTGATCGTTCGTCGACTCGTTTCGATCGATCGCGCTTTCGGAGCACGGATCATGTCCGAGACACAGGTGCCCAACCGGTTCTCGATCTTCCATCGCGGGCTGGCGAAGGGGCCGGCCTATGAGGCCTGGCGCGAGGGCATTTGCCGCGGCTTCTGCCGGCTCGACGTCGGACCGACCGACGACGTCAGCATCGATTGTCACAACGAGTTCACGCTGCTGCATACGGTCGCGATCGCGACACCCCGCGGCGGCTCGGCCCGCTTCGCCCGCACCCGCGCGCTTCTGAGCGACGGCTGCGACGATTTGGTGCTGATATCAGCGACACGCGGTACGGTGCAGGTCACACAAGGCAGCGCGGCGATCGAGCTCAAGCGCGGCCAGATGTGCCTCACCGAAATGAACATCGTCGGCACGGCAGATCTCACCCAGTCCGGCAGCTTCACGACGACGCGGTTTCCGCGGCGCCTTTTGCTCCAGGTCGCCCCCATGGCGGAAACGCAGCTGGCGCGGGCGCTCGGCCGCGATCTGGCCTTGAGTTCGATGATGGAGCGCTACTCTGCGCTCTGCACCGAGCTTGCCGGCGATCTCGATGTGCCGGGCCAGCAGGCGGCGGCGCATCATCTGGCCGATCTGGTCGGCCTCGTGCTCGGCAGCAGTGCCGAGCAGAAGGAGCTCGCCGCGCGCGATGGCGTGGCGAAGGCGCGGCTCGATCTGATGAAGGCCGATGTCCTGAAGAACCTCGACAACGGCAGGCTCACGATCGAGGCCATAGCAAGGGCGAATGCGCTGAGCACACGCCAGGCGCAGCGCCTGTTCGCCTCCGAGGGGACCACGTTCTCGGAATATGTCCTCGAGCAGCGCCTGCTGCTGGCGCGCCGGCTGCTGCTGCACGCGCAGAGCGCCGGCCGCAAGGTCAGCGACATCGCCTATACGGTCGGCTTCAACGACCTGTCCTATTTTCACCGCGCGTTCCGCCGCAAGTTCGGCGCCGCGCCGGCGGAGATGCAGAGGGAACTGGGGCGCCGGCATTGAACGCGCCTCACTGCTGACGTAGATCAGGAATCTGGCTTCATTCCAACGCGTGTGCTCTCAATGCCTCTCTGGACCTGCGAACAATGCGGCGCGCAATTTCCTGAAACCGCGGCCGCGCCGTCTTCCTGCCCGATCTGCGAGGACGAGCGGCAATATGTGAACTGGAAGGGACAGGTCTGGCTGACGCGCGAGGAACTGGCGCAACGGCACAGGCTGGTCTGGCGCGACGATCTCGGCCTGGTTGGATTGGCGCTCGAGCCGTCCTTCGCGATCGGGCAGCGCGCGCTGCTTGTGCCGGATCGCGGCGGCTGCGTGATGTGGGACTGTGTGCCGCTGGCTACGCCCGAGGCGATCGCGCATGTCAGGTCGCTCGGCGGATTGAAGGCGATCGCGATCTCGCATCCGCATTATTATGGCGCGGTCGCCGACTGGAGCGCGGCGTTCGACGACGCGCCGGTCTATCTGCACGGTGACGACGCGCAATGGGTGACCCGGCCTTACGCGTCGATCGTGCCGTGGCAAGGCGACAGCCATCGCATCTCCGACGACATCCTCCTGGTGCGCGGCGGCGGGCATTTCGCCGGCGCCACCATGCTGCATTGGCGCAAGGGCGCCGACGGGCGCGGTGCGCTCCTGACCGGCGACATCGCGATGGTGGCGATGGACCGCCGCTCGGTCAGCTTCATGTATTCCTACCCGAACTACATCCCGCTCAATGCCACAGCGGTCCGCCGCATCGCGCGTGTGGTCGCGCCGCTGGCGTATGATCGGATCTACGGCGCCTGGTGGGGCAAGAACATCGCAACCGATGCCAGGGCGGCGTTCGACCGCTCGGTCGAACGCTATCTCGCGGCGATCTCGGACTGACGGGTTCCCCCCGCTCGTCTTGCCAGGCGGCGCGATCACGCTATATCAGGGCTTTCCCGCCCCTTACCGTTTGTCCGAGTTTCTGCATGACCACAACTGCTGCCGCCGAATCCCAGCCATTTCAGGCCGAGGTTGCCGAATTGCTGCACCTGATGGTGCATTCGGTCTATTCCGAGACCGATATCTTCCTGCGCGAGCTGATCTCGAACGCGTCGGATGCCTGCGACAAGTTGCGCTATGAGGCGATCGCCAATCCCGGCCTGATCACCGAGGGCACGCCGCCGGAGATCAGGATCGTCCCGAACAAGGCGGCCAACACGCTGTCCGTGGTCGATACCGGCATCGGCATGGAGCGGGCCGAGCTGATCGACAATCTCGGCACCATCGCGCGCTCCGGCACCAAATCGTTCCTGTCGAAGCTGACGGAGGCCAAGGACGGCGCCAATCTGATCGGCCAGTTCGGCGTCGGCTTCTATGCCGCCTTCATGGTCGCCGAGAAGATCGTCGTCACCAGCCGTCGCGCCGGCTCGGACGAGGTCTGGGTATGGACGTCGGAAGGCGGCAGCGGCTTCGAGATCGCACCGGCGAGCGAGGAGGCTGCCCAGCGCGTCGCGCGCGGCACCGAGATCGTGCTGCATCTGAAACCGGAGGCCGCCAAATATCTCGAGGCTTACGAGATCGAGCGCATCGTCCGCGAATATTCCGACAACATCCAGTTTCCGATCCTGCTGGTGCCGGAGGAGGGCGAGCCGCGCCAGATCAATTCGGCGAGCGCGCTGTGGCAGCGCTCCAAATCCGAACTGACACCGGAAGACTACGCGCAGGCCTACAAGCAGATCGCGGGTGCGTTCGACGAGCCGGCGATGACGCTGCACTACCGCGCCGAGGGCCGGCAGTCCTACGCCGTGCTGCTGTTCGCGCCGTCCGAGAAGCCGTTCGACCTGTTCCAGGTCGAGCGCAAGGGCAGGGTGAAGCTCTATGTCCGCCGCGTCTTCATCGCCGACGACGCCGAGCTGCTGCCGGCTTACCTCCGCTTCATCCGCGGCGTGATCGACAGCGAGGACCTGCCGCTCAACATCTCGCGCGAGATGCTGCAGAACAATCCGCAGCTCGCGCAGATCCGCAAGGCCGTCACCAGCCGCGTGATCGGCGAGCTGGAAACGCTCGGCGAGAAAGAGCCGGAGACCTTCACAAAGATCTGGGACGCGTTCGGCCCGGTCATCAAGGAAGGCCTGTGGGAAGACTTCGAGCGCCGCGAGAAGCTGTTGGCGCTGGCGCGCTTCACCACGACGTCGGGCGAGAAGCGCTCGCTGAAGCAGATTGTCGACGACTTCAAGCCGAACCAGACCGAGATCTATTATCTGGTCGGCGACAGTGTCGAGCGGCTGAAGTCGAACCCGAAGCTGGAATCGGCGCGCGCCCGCGGCATCGAGGTGTTGCTGCTCACCGATCCGGTCGACGCGTTCTGGACCTCGGCGTCGCTCGAGTTCGGCGGCAAGCCGCTGAAGTCGCTGAGCCAGGGCGACGTCGATTTCGGCCTGATCCCGCTCGTCGACGACAAGCAGGACAAGAAGGACGAGCCTGCTGCCGATGCCGCGACCACGATCGCCGTGATCAAGGATGCGCTCGGCGAGCGCGTCTCGGATGTCCGCGCCTCGCAGCGGCTGACCGCGAGCGCGTCGTGCCTGGTCGCCGGCGGCGACGCGCGCGACCGCGCGCTGGAGCGGCTGCTCGCTCAGCAGAACCGCGGTGAGATCACCAAGCCGATCCTCGAGATCAATTTGCGTCATCCGCTGGTCGCAGCGCTTGCGACCGACACCGCGCAGGCGAAGGATCTGTCGCTGTTGCTGTTCGAGCAGGCGCAGATCCTCGACGGCGAGATGCCCGACGATCCCGCCGCGTTTGCCAGCCGGATGAACCAGCTCGTGCTGCGCGGCCTCGCAAGATAACCGTGATGGCCGGCGTCAGCGCCGGCCATGCCGCCTGGCTTCGAACGCTGCTCAGCCGATCGTGGCGGCGTCGGGGTTTGGATTGCCGAGCTCATCGGTCGGCACCAGCTGCTGATTGAAGGCCGCGAAATATGCGGCCCATTCCGGCTCGCCGAGATCGACCATCACGGCGCCGTCCTGCCAGATATCGTTGTGGTCGTTGGAATCGTCACCCGGGCGATGGATGAAGCCCTTGGTCGAGCTCTGGTTGAGATGGACGTCGTGCAGGCCGTTGCCCTGCTCGTAGAAGCGGCCGAAGATGTAGACATCACGACCCTGCTGATGCGCGCGCGACAACAGCCGCGCCAGTGACGCCGCCGGCTCGACATCCTCGGAGCCGTCCATCACGTCGCTGTCACGCCACTTGCCGGTGTTGGCGAGCAGGTCGCTGCGCATGAAGTCCAGCGCGGGCAGCGCCTTCTGTCCGGTCAGCTCGCGCGAGCCGTTGTCGGCCGCCGCCAGAGTCTGGATCACCGGATGGCGGAAATCGAACACCAGCTTGTATTTCAGCAGGTCGTCCGCGTCGTTGGTGCCGACATTGATCGCGACGTCCCATTGGCCGCCATCGACATCGAGATTGCAGTGCAGGTGGTACTGCGTCTCGTGCCCGTGGTGGGACGCCTTCATTTTGGGTTCGGAGGTGATCTTGGTCCTCACGAATCCGTAGACGAGGGTCACGGCGCGGTCCTTTCGGTTCGGGCGGGTGTCTCGTCCAAACTACAACCCTGGATGAGACAGGCGCGTGAAGCAGGACACAATCGCCGGCTTGTTTGGCATCACCGCCGAACGGCAGGCGCTGGTTGCGTTCGGCGCACGTGACGGCTTGACAAGCACCATGGCTCTTGATGTTATGTTATAACATTACATAAAACCGAATGCCGCATGTCCCGCCGCCCATCCCTCAAGCAACTGTTTGATCTCGATGCAAAAACTCCCCGTCACCATCTTGTCCGGCTTCCTCGGGGCTGGAAAGACCACTTTGCTGAACCACGTCCTGAACAACCGCCACGGCCTGAAGGTTGCGGTGATTGTGAACGACATGAGCGAGGTGAACATCGACGCCGACCTCGTCCGCGATGGCGGTGCGAACCTATCCCGGACTGACGAAAAACTGGTCGAGATGAGCAATGGCTGCATTTGCTGCACCCTGCGCGACGATCTGCTGAAAGAGGTGCGCGCGCTCGCCGAGAGTGGCCGCTTCGATTATCTGCTGATCGAATCGACCGGCATCTCCGAACCGCTGCCGGTCGCCGCGACCTTCGAGTTTCGCGACGAGGACGGCAACAGCCTCTCCGATGTTGCGCGCCTCGACACCATGGTCACGGTGGTCGACGCCGCCAATCTCCTGAAGGACTATGCCTCGACCGACTTCCTCAACCAGCGCGGCGAGGCGCTCGACGGCGACAAACGCACGCTGGTCGATTTGCTGGTCGAGCAGATCGAGTTCGCCGACGTCGTCGTGTTGAACAAGGTCGATGCCGCGACGCTGGCACAGTGCGAAGCTGCCCGCACCATCGTGCGTGCGCTCAATCCCGACGCTGACCTCGTCGAGGCGAACTTTGCAAATGTGCAGTTCGACCGCGTGCTCGACACCGGCCGCTTCGACCATGAACGCGCGCAGCAGCATCCGCTCTGGCACAAGGAGCTCTACGGCTTTGCCGAGCACGTGCCGGAGACCGAGGAATACGGCATCACAAGCTTCGTCTATCGCGCGGGGCGGCCGTTCGATCCGGTGCGGTTTCACGGCTTCCTGCGCGAGAGCTGGCAAGGCGTGATCCGCGCCAAGGGCCATTTCTGGATCGCGACGCGTCCGGACTGGTGCGGTGAGATGAGCCAGGCCGGCGCGATCGTCCGGACCGAAGGCCTCGGCTCGTGGTGGGCGGCGATCCCGCGCGAGCGTTGGCCGGATCATCCGGACTGGCGGCTGATGATGCAGCGGAGCTGGAACGATCTCTACGGCGATCGCCGGCAGGAGCTGGTCTTCATCGGCTCCGGCATGAACGAAGACGATATTCGCCGCCGGCTCGATCTCTGCCTTGTCGCGGGCAAGCCGGGCATGGACCCGCAGGCCTGGGCAAAACTCCGCGATCCGTTTCCGCTGTGGAGACGAGCGGACGAGGCGGCGTAATCACTGGCGGAATGCTGTAGCCCGGATGGAGCGCAGCGCAATCCGGGTCTTCTACCGCGCGCGAGGTCCCCGGATTTCGCTGCGCTCCATCCAGGATACGCTGCTCCGACATCCTGAGGAGCGCGAAGCGCGTCTCGAAGGATGAATCGGCCCGGCTGGTGGCCGTCGACCCTTCGAGACGCGCGCCAAGGCGCGCTCCTCAGGGTGACGGTGACAGAGGGCGCGGGCTCCGAGGGAAAACCCGATCCCAATCCGCTGCGTATCTGCTAGAGAGTTTCGTAACAGGCAGAAACAACACGGCGTTGCGATGGCTGGCGGCAGCGAGATATTCTACGGCGGCATTCCGGTGTTTCGCGGCTTCGCGCGCCTGATGGATCCGGCGCTGTATGCGCCGCTGCCCGATGACTGGACGGTCGGCGTCGCCGATATCGTGGAGTCGACCAAGGCGATCGCGGCGCAGCGCTACAAGGCGGTCAACATGGCCGGCGCCGCCGTGGTCGCTTCCGTCACCAACGCGCTTGACGGCCGCGAATTCCCGTTCGTGTTCGGCGGCGACGGCGCGAGTTTCGCGGTCGCGCCCGCCGATCTCGACAGAGCGCGCGAGGCGCTGGCTGCGACCGCGCGCTGGGTGCGCGATGATCTCGATCTGGTGCTGCGGGTGGCGCTGGTGCCGATGTCCGCGATCCGCGCGGCGGGCGCCGACGTGCGCGTCGCGCGCTTCGGGCCGTCGGCCAATCTGTCCTATGCGATGTTCTCCGGCGGCGGTCTTGCTTACGCCGACGCCGCGATGAAGCGCGGCGAGTTTGCGGTCGATCCGGCACCTGAGGGCACGCAGCCCGATCTGTCCGGCCTGTCCTGCCGTTTCGAGGTGATGCCCTCAGTGCGTGGCGTCATCCTCTCGGTCTTGGTGCTCCCGGCGAAGGACGCTGATCCCGCGTCCTTCCGCAAGGTGATCGAAGACCTCGTGGTGCGGATCGAGAAAAAGCCCCGACGCCGGGAGGCCGGTGCCGCCAGGCGGCCCGCCGCTGCGCTGGCCGCCGCAGGGGATGGAATACGAGGCGCGTGCGCGGCGTGGCGGCTCGCTCGCGCTGCGCCGTGCCACGGTGCTCGCGTTCACGCTGTGGGCCTATACGTTGATGCGGTTCAATATCCCGGTCGGCAAGTTCGTGCCGAAGAACTATGTGCGGCAGCTCGTGGAGAACTCCGACTTCCGCAAGTTCGACGACGGCCTGCGCATGATCCTGGATTGCACGCCGGAGCTCGCCGCCGAGCTCGAGCAGCGCCTCGTCGCCGCCGCCGCACAGGGCATCGTGCGCTACGGCCTGCACGAGCAGGATGCCGCGATGATGACCTGCTTCACGCCGTCGGTGATGCGCGCCGACCACGTCCACTTCATCGACGGCGCCCGCGGCGGCTACGCCTCCGCCGCCACCGTGCTGAAGACACGCGCGGGGTGAGTTGTTGCAATATCCGGATTCTGCTCTGTCCCCCGCAAGCGGGAGAGGTGAAGGAAAAATCCCGCCTCGCGTTTACCGCCCGACCCGCGTCCAGGTCTCGCCGCCGCATAGCGCGCCTACGCAGCCTTCGACGCGCAGCGTGCTCTCGCCGGTGACCGAGATGCTGCTGGCATAGGTGCCGCCATCGTCCGCATTGTAGATCTGGCCCGACCATTTGCCCGCGGCAGCCGGCTGCATGCCGGAGAACAGCGGCAGCCCGATGATCGGCCGGTTGGCCAGCGACGGATTGGGATTCTTGTTGTCGACCTGCGGCTTGCCGGTCATCGGATCGATCGGGTCGCGCAGGCTCACCACCACGCCGCAGATGCCGCCGCCGCATTTGCTGACCTTGACGCGGGCATCGCCGGCCTGGGTCTGCCAGACGCCGAAGGGCTCAGGCGCGCTTTGCGCATGCGCGGCAGGCACGGCAAGTGCCGTCGCAATGATTGCGATCACGAATCCGAATTTGCAGGCCATGACGTATTCCCCAAGAGGTCGGCCTGCATAACAAGTCGAAAGATTTCTGCAATGTAATAATCGCGCGATCAGGCGGGCGCGATCCGAAAAATTTTGTAGCTTTTTTGCGAGGCCGCCATGCTCCGACAAGGCTCGGAAGGGTGGCGGTGCCTTGTCGCGACCGAAAGCGCAACGTAAGCCCCGGCCCTCCGGGTCTATCCCCAACGGGTCAGCTTGATCGACACGATGGTGGCGAGGCCGAATGCCACCATCGCAACCCCGACCAGCGCAAACAGCGTCCACGCCGGGGCGCTCGCGGCAGCGAGCCACCAGCCGCCGATGCCGACCAGCAGCAGGCGGATGGTGCCAGCCAGCAGCGGCCCGCCGACCTTGGCCGCGCCTTGCGAGGAAAAATACAGGCAGACGCCGACGCCGAAGAAGCCGAATCCCGGGCCGGCCAGTGCGAAATAGGACGTGGCCGCGGCCGTCACGCCGGGATCGGTGGTGAACAGCGCAATCCACAGCGTTGGCTTCAGTGCGACCACGAATCCGACCAATCCGACGACAAGTCCGGCGACGGTGCCGGCGGTCCACGCCACCTTGCGGGCCCGCGTGACGAGGCCGGCGCCGATTGCCATGCCGACCATCGGCACCGAGGCGACGCCGACCGCGAAGGCGATCGGGATCAGCAAGAATTCCAGCCGCGAGCCCATGCCGTATCCGGCCAGGGTCTCGGTGCCGAAGCTCGCCAGGATCTTGGTGAAGATCAGGATGGTCAGCACGCTTTGCAGCGGCGACAGGCAAGAGATCGCGCCCACTTTCAGGATGTCGAAGAACATCGCGCGTTGAAAGCTGAAGGCGGCGAAGTTGAGCTTCAGCCGGCTGCGGCCAGAGGCGAGATACCAGGCGAGGAAGATCGCGCCACATGTGAACGCCGTGAGCTGGCCCGCGGCGACGCCGCGCATGCCGAAGCTCGGCATGCCGAACAGCCCGAGACCGAACACGCCGCCGACTGCGATCTGGATCATCGACACGGTGATCAGCGTCATCGAGGGCACGCGCATGTCGCCGGTGCCGCGTACGACGGAGGCGAGCGTGTTGACCAGCCAGATCGAGATCGCGCCGGAGAACAGCACCTGAGAGTAATGCATCGATTGTTCGAGCACGCCGCCGCGTCCGCCGAGCAGCGCATAGAAGTTGCGGCCGAAGCCCAGCATCATCACGGTGAAGAACAATCCGGCGCACCCACCGATGATCGCCGCATGCAGCGCCAGGTCGGCGGCGCGGTCGCGATCACCGGCGCCGAGCGCGCGGCTGATCGCCGACGAGACGCCGCCGCCCATCGCGCCGGCCGACATCATCTGCGTCAGCATCGCGAACGGAAACACCAGCGCGATGCCGGCCAGCGGCTCGGTGCCGAGCCGGCCGATATAGGAGGTCTCGGCGACCGCGACCAGCGTCGAGCCGAACATCGCAATGGTGTTGGGGACCGCGAGCTTGAGCAGCGTCGGCAGGATCGGCGCCGTCAGCAGATGATCGACCGGCACCGCAGGCGTGGCAGCGGCGGAGTTGATGTCGTCGATCGAGGCATCGATGGTCATGCGTCGGCGGCTCACTTCGGAGGCGGGAGGGCGCACTGCAATTCGACGCCAGTGAACCAGGCTCGCAATCAATAAATGATGATCGACATGTTACGTGTTCGGGCCGATGCTCGCCACCCGCGCCCGCGCAGGGGTCACCACGGCAGGCCGCATAGGTCGATCTTGCCCTGGCGCGGCGCGCGGACGATGTCGTTGACGAACGGCGCCATCGCCTCGAAGCGGATCTGCCCGGAAGGCTGTTCGCAAGTCACCTCGCCGGCGAAGGGATGCCAGCCGCGCGCCTGGTAGAATGCGAAATTGTGCGGCTCACAGAATAAGATTGCAAACTTCACCGCGTCATTGGCACGAATGGTTTGGACGGCGGCATCTAACGCGAGCGACGCATAGCCGCGCCGCCGGCAGTCCTCGCGAGTCGCGACCCCGCCGATGCCGCCGACATGCACCTTGTGGCCATTCCAGGTGATGGTCCGGAAGTAGATACCGACGTGGCAGGCGAGCCCGCCGTCGTCAGGCGCATCGAGAAACACGCGCAAATCCGCGTGAGCCCATTTGATGTCCGCCCACTGCTTGTTCTCCATGATATTCGGGCTCCAGACCGCCCGGAGCAGCGGCTCGGCGCGCCGCCACGACGCATCTCCGTTGAGAATGTCGATTTCGATACTCATCGCGTTGGGTCCTGGTCCGGTCTTCGGCTGCGCCGATCTGTCATACACGATCCGAAAATGCGGTGTTTCTCCGCCGTGGAACCTTCTATAAGGGGGACCCGTTAAGTGTAGTCTCCCACCCTCTGTTGGACATTACCCCATGACCTTCACGCTACCCGATCTGCCCTATGCCCACGACGCCCTTGCGCCCTACATGTCCAAGGAAACGCTGGAGTTTCACCACGACAAGCATCACCAGGCCTATGTCACCAACGGCAACAACGCGATCAAGGGGACCGAATTCGAAGGCAAGTCCCTCGAGGAGATCGTGAAGGGCTCGTTCGGCAAGAACGCGGCCGTCTTCAACAATGCCGGTCAGCACTACAACCACATCCACTTCTGGAAGTGGATGAAGCCGAATGGCGGCGGCAGCAAGCTGCCCGGCCGGCTGGAGAAGAAGATCAACGAGGACCTCGGCGGCTTCGAGAAGTTCAAGACCGACTTCGCCGCCGCCGGCGTCGGCCAGTTCGGCTCCGGCTGGGCCTGGCTTCAGGTCAAGGGCGGCAAGCTCGAGATCGCCAAGACTCCGAACGGCGAGAACCCGCTGGTCCATGGCGCGGTGCCGATCCTCGGCCTCGACGTCTGGGAGCACTCCTACTACATCGACTACCGCAACCGCCGTCCGGACTATCTGAAGGCGTTCGTCGACAGCCTCGTCAACTGGGACTACGTCGACGAGCTGTTCGGCAAGGCCGGCTAAGCGCATATCGCAATTCGGCTCGACCCTCTTACCCTCCCCTGGAGGGGGAGGGTCGACGCGAATGAAATGAGCGGCGGGGTGAGGTGGCGGTCTATCCACGCGCGACATTGTCCGTGTTGAGAGATCACCCCACCCCGTTTCGCATTCCGCTTCGCTCCATGCGAACCGACCCTCCCCCTCCAGGGGAGGGTGAGCTTTTGAGGGGCGCGGACTGAGCTTCTCCACACACCAGCGGGGGCATTGGTGGGTAACGCGGCAAGCTATCTCATCGTCTTTTTCGGCGGCGGTCTCGGCGCAACGTTGCGGCACCTGATCAACGTCACCTGCGCGCGCTGCATCGGCACCGCGTTTCCATACGGCACCTTCATCATCAACATCACGGGCTCGACCGTGATGGGCCTGATCGCCGGCTATCTCGCCTTCAAGGGCGAGGCCTCGCAGCCCTGGCGGCTGTTCCTGATGACCGGCATCCTCGGCGGCTACACCACTTTCTCCGCCTTCTCGCTCGACACCGCGCTGCTCTATGAGCGCGGCGAGCTCGGCCTTGCCGCGCTGTATGTCGCGGGCTCGGTGGTGCTCTCGATCGCCGGCCTGTTCGCCGGGCTTGCGATCGTCAGGCATTTGAGTTGAGTCTTTCACCATCGTCATTCCGGGGCGAGCGAAGCGAGAGCCCGGAATCCATCGCGCCGCACGTCCTGTGGATGAATGGATTCCGGGCTCAGCCCTTCGGGCTGCCCCGGAATGACGGGGGGATGGAGTGGCGCAAGCCATCCTCAACTGTCATCGCCCCTGCTTGACCGGGGCGATCGTGGGGAGGCACGGCCCCCCATCCGGCGCAACCAATTCATCTCCGGAACCCGCTAACCGCCTCCCGCGGCGGCATTTCCCGCCTCCAAATTTCCCTTTGGTAACCTCGCCTTAACCATGATTAGCGTTTGGTTAGGGGCGGAATGAAGCGTGAAAAGCCCTCGTTTTGACATGTTGGCAGGGGAAGCAGGGCCCGGCTTTGGACGGGCCCCCCATGCGACAGATGCAAGAGGCTTTCGCGCAGTTCCGCCGCGCCTGATGCGGCCGTGGAATCGGTGCCGATTGGCGGCCCGCCTGATTAAGGACACTTGCGTTGAGAGGATATTGCCGATGAACCCCGCCGACGTGGCTCAGTCCACGCTGCCACTGGCATCGAGCGATGTGTCGCTGATCGCGCTGTTTTGGCAGGCCCATTGGGTCGTCAAATGCGTGATGTTGGGACTTTTGTCCTGCTCGGTGTGGGTCTGGGCGATCGCGATCGACAAGATCCTGCTCTACGCCCGCACCAAGCGGGCGATGGACAAGTTCGAGCAGGCGTTCTGGTCCGGCCAGTCGATCGAGGAACTCTACCGGGCCCTTTCAGCCAAGCCGACCCAGTCGATGGCGGCCTGTTTCGTGGCGGCGATGCGGGAGTGGAAGCGCTCCTTCGAGAGCCAATCGCGGTCCTTTGCCGGCCTGCAGGCTAGAATCGAAAAGGTCATGAACGTCTCGATCGCCCGGGAAGTCGAGCGGCTGGAACGGCGGCTGCTGGTGCTCGCCACCGTCGGCTCGGCCGGCCCCTTTGTCGGCCTGTTCGGCACCGTCTGGGGCATCATGTCGAGCTTCCAGTCGATCGCGGCCTCCAAAAACACCTCCCTGGCGGTGGTGGCGCCCGGTATCGCGGAAGCGCTGTTTGCCACCGCAATCGGCCTGATTGCCGCAATTCCGGCGACTATTTTCTACAATAAGTTCACTTCGGAGGTGAACCGGCAGGCCGCGCGCCTGGAGGGGTTCGCCGACGAGTTCTCCGCCATCCTGTCGCGTCAGATCGACGAGCGGGGCTGAGACTTATGATGGTCACGATGGTCACCCTTGTGAGCGCACGATCATGGCGATGAGCATGGCAGGGTCCGGCGGTAGCGGCAGACGCCGCCGCGGGCGCAAGCCGGTCATGGCAGAGATCAACGTCACGCCGATGGTCGACGTGATGCTGGTGCTGCTGATCATCTTCATGGTCGCGGCGCCGCTGATGACGTCGAACATCGACATCGACCTGCCGGTCGCGAGTGGCGGCAAGTCGATCTCGTCGAACCAGCCGCCACTGACGCTGTCGGTCAAGCGCACCGGCGGTGGCTGCAACTCGAATGTCGAGCTCTATCTCGGCGACGCGCCGATCACGGCCGCCGATTTTCCGGCCAAGATCAAGGCGATCGGGGACGCCCGGTCGGATGCCGAAAAGGTGGTCTATCTGCGTGGCGACAAGGATGTCTGTTACACGGATATGATGAAATTGCTCGGGGAGGTCCGGGCCGCGGGATTCAAGGCGAATATCGTCATCATCCCGGAAGGTGGATAGGGCCAATGTGCGGCAAGGCACGGGGAGCCTGATTTGAAGGTCAAGGTCGACAAGACACTGGCGGCATCGATTGTCCTGCACGTCCTCGTGATCGGGTGGGGCCTCGTGTCGTTTTCGACCAGGGCGTACGTGATGCCTGAAGAGGATACTGTTGCCGTCGACGTGATCTCGCCCGACCAGCTCTCCCATGTCATGGCCGGCCTGAAGGACGGCAAGAAGGAAAATCCCAAGCCGCTGGTCGAGAAGGTCGCCGAGGCCAAGCCGATGGATGACGCCGTCGGCAAGATTGACGACAAGAAACCGCCTGTCGTGACCGATACCGCGCCGGCGCCGACGCCGAAGGTGGAGAAGCCGGAAGACAAGAAGCCGGATCCGCCGAAGAAGGTCGAGAACAAGCCCGAGAATAAGCCAAAGGAAGAGCCGAAGCCGGTCGAGAAGAAGCCCGATCCGGAGAAGCCCGACCCGATCGCTGAAGCGATCAAGAAGGAAGAGAAGAAGCCGCCGCCGAAGCCGGTCCAGCAGGCTGCCAAGCCACCGCCGGAGCAGAAGCCGAAAGAGCGCACCTTCGACCAGAGCAAGATCGCAGCCCTGCTCGACAAGCGCGATCCGACGCGTGCCTCGGCGACCGGCGATACGCTCAACGCCAATGCCTCGCTCGGCACGGCAAAGGGCAAGGCCGCCGACAACTCCGCGACCTGGGGCGCGATGTTCAAGCAGCAGGTCGAGCGCTGCTGGAAGAAGCCCTATGGCGGCATCGAGGCGCAGCAGACCGAGGCCGTTTTCGAGATCAAGCTGAACCGTGAGGGCAAGCTCGAAGCGCCGCCGGTGCCGGAGGGCACGCCGGGAACGCCCTATTTGCGCGTCTATCAGGAGAGCGCGCTGCGGGCGATCATCGAATGCCAGCCGTACAGACTGCCGGCGGCATTCTTCGAGGAATGGAAGTATTTCGCGCCGGTGTTCACAGAACGGAAGACCTGAGGACAGCCGCGTCGCCTGGCCAACGGCAAGCAAAAGTCACCGACAATGACCAACACGAATGATTTGCGGACCATGAAATTTCGCCTCGACCGTCGACAGATGATCTCCGGAATTGCCGCCCTCGGCGCCCTTGCCGGAAGCCGGAGCGCTTTCGGGCAGGCTGGCCCGAAGCGAATTCCGATTCCGGAAGGTGAATTCGCGCCGGTGCCGATCGCGATCCCGAACTTCGCCGCCGGAACGCCCGGCGACGCCGAGGTCGGCGTCGGCGTCACGCAGGTGATCACCAACAACCTGAAGCGCAGCGGCTTGTTCGCGCCGATCGATCAGGCGGCCTATCTCGAGAAGCAGATCAACATCGACGCGGCGCCGAACTTCAACAATTGGAAGAGCATCAACGCGCAGGCGCTGGTGACCGGCCGCATGACGCGCCAGGGCAACGGGCGCGTGAAGGCCGAATTCCGGCTCTGGGATGTCAACACCGGCCAGCAGCTCGCGGGCCAGCAGTACGACACCTCGGCCGAATACTGGCGGCGGATCGCGCACATCATTTCCGACCAGATCTACGAGCGCATGACCGGCGAGAAGGGCTATTTCGATACCCGCGTCGTGTTCGTCGACGAGAGCGGCGCTGCGGATCGCCGCGTCAAGCGCCTCGCGCTGATGGACCAGGACGGCGCCAATGTGCGCTATCTGACCCGCGGCTCGGATCTCGTGCTGACGCCGCGCTTCTCGCCGTCGACCCAGGAAATCACCTACATGGAGTTCGGCCAGGGCGACCCGCGCGTCTATCTGCTCAACATCGAGACCGGCCAGCGCGAGATCGTCGGCAACTTCCCGGGCATGTCGTTCTCGCCGCGCTTCTCGCCCGACGGCCAGCGCGTCATCATGAGTCTGCAGCAGGGCGGCAACTCCAACCTGTTCGTGATGGATCTGCGCTCGAAGTCGATGACGCGGCTGACCGACACGCCGGCGATCGACACCTCGCCGTCCTACGCGCCGGACGGCACGCGGCTCTGTTTCGAATCCGATCGCGGCGGCAAGCCGCAGATCTATGTGATGCCGGCAACCGGCGGCGCGGCCCAGCGCATCTCGTTCGGCGACGGCACCTATTCAACGCCGGTGTGGTCGCCGCGCGGCGACTACATCGCCTTCACCAAGCAGGGCGGCGGGCAGTTCGCGATCGGCATCATGAAGCCGGACGGCTCCGGCGAGCGCATCCTGACCTCGGGCTTCCACAATGAAGGCCCGACCTTTGCGCCGAACGGGCGCGTCGTGATGTTCTTCCGCGATCCCGGCGGCAACAGCGGTCCGTCGCTGTTCACCATCGACGTTTCCGGGCGCAACGAACTGCGGGTGCCGACCCCCGGTTTTGCCTCCGACCCCGCCTGGTCCCCGCTGTTGTCGTGAGGCTCGCGCAAAGCTGCTCCAGGGAACCCTGGGGCGGTCGGCGCTTCTTACCTAGCGCACTGAAACTTATGCCGAATTTCGGCTATCAATGGATCGCGGCAACGACTCGCTAACGATGTTCCCTCAGAAAGACTTCACCTGCGATCAGTAAGAGTGCGAGCTGAAAAGGACGCGCGCTCTCACAATGCAGTTTGCAAGTCAGACGGGAGAACCGGACCAGTCGATGTCGCCGACGATCTCCGCGGCGCTGGTCGATTCCCTGTTCATGAACCCCGCGCCCATGATCTTCGGCGCCTTCGGCCCCGCCATTGCGGGCGCCGTGATTGCGTTCGTCACTGGCAATCTGCTGTCCTGGCTGTGTGTGCCGCTGTTCATCGTGGTGGGTCTGGCGCGCGCGCTGCAGATGTACCGCTATCAGCAGCGCAGTTCCGGTCTCACCGTCGAAGAGTCCGTGACGTGGGAAAAGCGCTACCGGATCGGCAGTCTCGCCTACGGCATCACGCTCGGCCTATGGGGCGCAGCCGTGCTGCTCACGACCAGCGATGCCGCCGCGCATATGCTTTGCGTGACCACGGTGGTTGCCTACACCTCGGCGGGGGTAGGGCGGACCTTCGGCCGGCCGCAAATCTTCCACCAGCATCTGTTGATGTCGATCGGCCCCCTGATCGCGGCGCTGATGTATGTCGGCGGTCCCTATCACATCGCCCTTGCGCTGCTCAGCCTGGTGTTCTTCAGCGCCATCCGGCACCTCACCTCCAGCCTGCAGCGCATCTACGTCAACGCCTGGATCGCCAAGGAGCGCGAGGCGGCGCTGGCGGGCCAGTTCGATACCGCCCTGAACAACATGCCGCACGGCCTGTGCATGTTCCGCAGCGACGGACGCCTTGCGGTGATGAACCACCGCTTCATCGAGATGATGCAGCTGTCCGACGATTTCGTGCAGCGCGGCGCCAGCGCGACCGACATCTGCAATGCCTGCGTGCTGTCCGGCGCGATCTCGGCCGCGGCCGCACAACAGATTCTCTACGAGATCGAGAGCTCGCAGCGCGGCGACATCGTCACCAGCGACCCCGATCCGGCCCAGAACCGTTCGCTGGACTGGACGTTCCAGCCGATGGCAGGCGGCGGCACGGTCTTGCTGGTCGAGGACATCACCGAGCGCAAGGACGCCGAGGCCAGGATCAGCCATCTCGCGCGCTACGACGAACTGACCGCGCTGCCCAACCGCGTCAATTTCCGCGACGAGATCGGCCGGCTGCTCGCCATGCAGCACGGCGACCATCGCTCCGCATTGCTGTTCGTCGACCTCGACCAGTTCAAGCAGGTCAACGATACACTCGGCCATCCCTGCGGCGACCAGCTGCTCTGCGCGGTCGCCGAACGGCTGCGCGAGATGCTGCGTCCGGAGGATTTCGTGGCGCGGTTCGGCGGCGACGAGTTCGTCGTGTTCCAGCAGAACATCCACTCGCACGAGGACGCCGCCGCGCTGGCGCGGCGCATCGTCGACCGCCTCAGCGAGCGCTACAAGATCGACAACCATCTGGTCGAGATCGGCGCCAGTGTCGGCATCGCGATGACCGCGCCCGGCGTCGGCGCCGACACGCTGCTGAAGAACGCCGACATGGCGCTCTACCGTGCCAAGGCCGATGGCCGCGGCACCTTCTGCTTCTTCCGCGACGAGATGGCCCAGACCGTCGAGGCGCGCCGCATCCTCGAGCTCGATCTGCGCAAGGCGCTCGCCAACGAGGAATTCGAGCTGTTCTACCAGCCGCTGATCAACCTGAAGTCCGGCAAGGTGAGCACCTGCGAGGCGCTGCTGCGCTGGAACCATCCGGCGCGCGGCACCGTCTCCCCGGTCGACATCATTCCGGTCGCCGAGGACATGGGCCTTATCGTCGATCTCGGCCGCTGGATCCTCCGCAAGGCCTGCATGGAATGCATGAAGTGGCCGGAGGCTGTGAGCGTCGCGGTCAATTTCTCGCCGCAGCAGTTCCATCAGCGCGACGTGCTGAGCGAGGTCCGCTACGCGCTCGAGGTCTCCGGTCTGCCGGCCCAACGCCTCGAGATCGAGATCACCGAATCCTCGCTGCTGCACAACACCGAGCTGACCCACGACGTGCTGTCGCAACTGCGCTCGCTCGGCGTGCGCATCTCACTGGATGATTTCGGCACCGGCTACTCGTCGCTTAGCTATTTGCACAATTTCCCGCTGCAGAAGGTCAAGATCGACCGCTCCTTCCTCGAAGGCATCGACAGCGATCGGCCGCTGACCTTGCTGCGCGGCGTGGCGCGGCTGTCCGCGGACCTTGGCATGTCGGTCGTGGTCGAGGGCATCGAGACCAACGAGCAGCTCGAACTTATCAGCGCCGACGGCGCTGTGACCGAGGCGCAGGGATACCTGTTCAGCCGGCCGGTTCCCGCCGTCCGCATCCGCCAGCTGCTCAATGCCTCGCATGGCCGGCGCACGGACGAGCAACTGCACGTGGTTCCCTCGCGCTCAATCGCTTGATCCAGCGCAATATCCTCAATCGATAGTTGTGGAACCTTTCGATTGCACGATTCGAATTGCACCCCTTGCGGTCAGAAGTTAACTGTATTGCCGCGATTGCTTTGACGAAAATTAAGAAGCTGTTAATCTTTTGGCACGCGCGTTGAAGTTGTTGGGTTGTTGAGGGGATTACCACATGAGGTCCGCGGCCGAAGCCATCAAGCCCGCGACAGGAAGGCTTGCGGACCCTCTCGATCAAGTCGACTACCGTCTCGCTCAGACCCCCGAACAAAAAGACGAAATCTACCGGTTGCGTTACCGTGCCTATCTGCGCGAAGGCGCGATCCGGCCCTCGGCGGACGAGCGCGTCGTCGATCAGTTCGACGATGCGCCGAACGCCTGGGTGTTCGGCGTCTATCTGCAAGGCGAGCTCTGCAGCTCGATCCGCATCACCGTGGCGACACCGGAGTGGCGCTCCTCGCCGACGCTCGACGTATTCGGCGATGTGCTGCTGCCGAAACTCGATCAGGGTCTGGTCTTCATCGATTCGACACGCTTCGTTGCGGACCCCGACAAGGCGCGGAACAATCCGGAACTGCCCTATGTCACGGTGCGCCTCGGCTCGACCGCGGGCGTGCATTTCAACGCCGATTACGGCCTGGCACCGGTCCGGCCCGAGCACATGGCGTTCTACCGGCGTGTGTTCCTGCATGAGACCTGGTCGGAGCCGCGGCTCTACCCGGGGCTCGTGAAGCCGGTCGGGTTAATGGCGTCGCATCTGCCGACCGTGCGGGAACGCGTGCTCGCCCGCTATCCGTTCCTGCGCTCGAGCGCCTTCGAACGGCGGATGCTGTTTGAGCGAGAAGGCCTGTTGCAGCCCGACGGTATCGTCCGGCCGTTCGAGCGCGCCTCGATCGTGCCGAATCCCTGAGCAAGCCGGCGTTCTGATCAATCCGACATCGATCGACTGTTGCGTGCGGGCCAAATTGTCCTGCAAAAGCGGCCGGTTCCCGCGAACCTTGCCTTCCCTTCACCATCGCGCCACATTTGCCACCCATTAACCATCGGGGGCGCTTTTCGCCATTGCCTGGCATTTGATCGGGTCGAGCAAGGTCTCGTCAAGGTTGACGGAACGTTCGCTTAACCATCGCCCTGTAGACCCAATGGACAGTACGAAGAGCGTGAGCGTGGAGGCTCCGGGAATGAAACATCAGATGCGTATCCTCCAGGGTATGAAGCTGGCTGCGGTTCTGGCAGTGGCGCTGTCGATGGGTGCCTGCGCCAACAAGAACCCGCTGGACGCCAATGGCGCCATCGGAGGCGCCGCGACCCCGGGCAGCCAGCAGGATTTCGTGGTCAATGTCGGCGACCGCGTGTTCTTTGAGAGCGATCAGACCGATCTCAGTCCGCAGGCGACGGCGACCCTCGACAAGCAAGCGCAGTGGCTGCAGACCTACAACCGTTATTCCTTCACCATCGAAGGTCATGCCGACGAGCGCGGCACGCGCGAATACAACATCGCGCTCGGTGCGCGCCGTGCCCAGTCGGTTCGCTCCTATCTCGCTTCGCGCGGCATCGACCCGAGCCGCATGCGCACCATCTCCTACGGCAAGGAGCGCCCGGTCGCGGTCTGTAACGACATCTCCTGCTGGTCGCAGAACCGCCGTGCCGTCACCGTGCTGAACGCCAGCTCCTGACGCGATCCTGGATTCGTTTTCCAAACCGGCGCCTTCGGGCGCCGGTTTTTGTTTTGGCCGTGTGAGAGCCTGACCCCGGCTTCATCAAGATGAACGAAGCTGCGTGCAATTGGCCGCTTGCTTGTTCCACCGTCCGTACTAAACCGGTATCAGCGACGCTGTCCCGGATTTGAACTGCAAGTCACAATTCCGGCGTACTCCGTCTTTCAATGTCGCTCGCTTTTAACGTCGATCTCGTCGTCAGGGCAAAATGTCATCCAGGCTTCATTTTCTTTCCTCCGCCGCGGCGATCGCGGCGCTGTTCGCCGTTTCCGCACCAGCGTTTGCCCAATCCGACGATTCCGATGCCGAGATGCGGATCGAGCGGCTGGAGAACCAGCTGCGGCAGCTGACCGGGCAGAACGAGGAGCTGCAGTACCGCAACCGCCAGCTCGAGGAGCGCCTGCGCCAGCTCGGCGGCCAGCCGCCCGGCCCCAATGGCCAGCCTGCGGTGGCCCAGCCCGGTGCCGCGGCAGTGCCGCCGGCGCAGCAGGGATACCCGCAAGCTCAGCCCGGCTACGCCCAGCCGCAGCAAGGATATGGCCGGCAGCCGCAGGGCGGCTATGACCAGCAGCAGATCGCCGCGCCCGCGCCGATCGTGCAGGAGCCGGCGCCGGCTGCAGCTCCAGGCCGCCGCGGCCGCGGCGACGCCTTCGATCCGACCCAGAATCCGAATGCCCCCGGCGCTCCGCGTGTGCTCGGTGGCGGCGGCCAGACGCCGATGCAGAGCGATGCGGCGGTCGGCGCGCCCGGCGGCCGCGGAGCGGGCGAGCCGCTCGAGCTCGGCAACACCAGCCCGCAGCGCCCGCCCGGCGCGAGCGCGGCCCTGACCACATTGCCGCCGTCGGCGACGCCGAAGGACGAGTTCGACCTCGGCATCGGCTACATGCAGCGCAAGGACTATGCGCTCGCCGAAGAGACCATGAAGAACTTCGCCACCAAGTATCCGAGCGATCCTTTGGTGGCGGATTCGCAGTACTGGCTCGGCGAAAGCTATTTCCAGCGCCAGCAATACCGCGATGCTGCGGAAACCTTCCTCGGTGTGACCACCAAGTTCGACAAGTCCGTGAAGGCGCCCGACGCGCTGCTGCGGCTCGGCCAGTCGCTGGCGGCGCTGAAGGAAAAGGAAGCCGCCTGCGCCGCGTTTGGCGAGATCTCGCGCAAGTACCCGCGCGCGTCCGGCGGGGTCAAAGCGGCGGTTGACCGCGAGCAGAAGCGCGTGAAGTGCTAAACCAGCAAGGGGAGGCCGCTTCCGGCCTTGCCGCGACCTGCTGGTTCTGTGATGCCCGACGACCAATCCGCCATCCCGGCAAGCGACGCCAAGCGCCTGTTCGCAGGCCTGGCGCGCGCGCCGGCGATCGTGCTCGCGGTGTCCGGCGGTCCCGATTCAGTCGCGCTGATGTGGCTGGTCGCGCGCTGGCGCCGCGCGCTCGCGCAGGGACCGCGGCTGGTGGCGGTCACGGTCGATCATGGCCTGCGTCCTGAAGCGGCCCGCGAGGCGCGCGACGTCAAGCGGCTGGCGCGCAGCCTCGAGCTGCCACATCACACGCTGCGCTGGAGCGGGACCAAGCCCAAAGCCGGCCTGCCGGCAGCCGCGCGTACGGCGCGCTATGGCCTGCTCGCGCAAGCCGCGCGCAAGCACGGCGCGACGCATATCCTGACCGCGCACACCCGTGACGACCAGGCCGAGACGCTGTTGATGCGGATGCTGCGCGGCAGCGGCGTTGCGGGGCTCTCGGCGATGGCGCGCGAGACCGAGCGCGACGGCGTCATGTTGACGCGACCGTTGCTCGATATCTCGAAGGCGCAGCTGATCGCGACGCTGAAGAAGGCGCGCATCAGCTTTGCCGACGATCCGACCAACCGCGATCCGTCCTTCACGCGGCCGCGGCTGCGCGCGCTGATGCCGCTGCTCGCCGAGGAGGGCGGCGATGCGCGGAATCTGGCACGGCTCGCCGCGCGGATCGCGCGCGCCAACGCCGCGCTGGAGGTGCTGGTCGACGGCGCCGAGCGCGATCTTGCGTTGAAAAGCGAGGATAACCTCGATGCGGGCTTCGACGCGGCGCTGTTCGCGATGATGCCGGAGGAGATCCGCCTCCGTCTGCTCAAGCGCACCATCGACCGCACCGGACATGAGGGGCCGGCCGAACTCGGCAAGGTCGAAACCCTGCTCGCCGCGGTCGACGAGGTCGTCAATCGGCCCTTGGGAAAGCGCGAATCCAAGCTGAAACAGACGCTTGCCGGAGCAGTCATCAGCGTCGCCTCCGGCCGCATCAGGATCAGCCCGGCGCCGCCTCGCCGGGCCCGTTCCCGCTGAGCCGGGTTCGATTGTTTCAAGCGCTGTCATAATCCGCCAAGCTGGCTTAACCACCCCGGAAAAACACCGGATTCTGCGTCATTTTTTGACCGGGAATCGGGCTAGGATGCGGTAAATAGTCGTGCGTGGTTCCCTTGGCATCGACCCCAGCGGCACCTAGATTGTAGGGCATCGACGGGATGGATTCCCTGGGGATTCCCACAGAGCCTGCCCAAGGATTAGAGAGAGGCCGCGATCCGCGCGACCACGAAGGAAGACCATGAACGCCAATCTGCGGAATTTCGCCCTCTGGGTCATCATTGTCCTGCTGTTGCTGGCGTTGTTCACGCTTTTCCAGAATCCTGGCCAGCGCTCGTCGTCCTCGGACATCTCGTTCTCGCAGCTTCTCACTGAGGTCGATCAGGGCCATGTCCGCGACGTCGTGATTCAGGGGCCCGAGATTCACGGCACCTTCAACAACGGCACCAGCTTCCAGACCTACGCGCCGAGCGACCCGTCGCTCGTGAAGCGCCTCTATGACGCCAAGGTGCAGATCACCGCGAAGGCGCCCGGCGACAACGTGCCGTGGTTCGTCTCGCTGCTCGTCTCCTGGTTGCCGTTCATCGCGCTGATCGGCGTCTGGATCTTCTTGTCGCGGCAGATGCAGGGCGGCGCCGGCAAGGCGATGGGCTTTGGCAAGTCGCGCGCCAAGATGCTGACCGAGGCGCATGGCCGCGTCACCTTCGAGGACGTCGCTGGCGTCGACGAGGCCAAGCAGGATCTGCAGGAGATCGTCGAATTCCTCCGCGACCCCGGCAAGTTCCAGCGGCTCGGCGGACGCATTCCGCGCGGCGTGCTGCTGGTCGGCCCTCCCGGCACCGGTAAGACGCTGATTGCGCGCGCGGTGGCGGGCGAGGCCAACGTGCCGTTCTTCACGATCTCCGGTTCTGACTTCGTCGAAATGTTCGTCGGCGTCGGCGCGAGCCGTGTCCGCGACATGTTCGAGCAGGCCAAGAAGAACGCGCCCTGCATCATCTTCATCGACGAAATCGACGCTGTCGGCCGTCATCGCGGCGCCGGCCTCGGCGGCGGCAATGACGAGCGCGAGCAGACGCTGAACCAGTTGCTGGTCGAGATGGATGGCTTCGAGGCCAATGAAGGCGTGATCCTAATCGCGGCGACCAACCGTCCCGACGTGCTCGATCCCGCGCTGCTGCGTCCGGGCCGCTTCGACCGTCAGGTCGTGGTGCCGAATCCGGACGTCGTCGGCCGCGAGCAGATCCTCAAGGTCCACGTCCGCAAGGTCCCGCTGGCGCCGGATATCAACCTCAAGACTATCGCGCGCGGCACCCCGGGCTTCTCCGGCGCCGACCTGATGAACCTCGTCAACGAAGCCGCGCTGACCGCCGCCCGCCGCAACAAGCGGATGGTGACGCAGGCCGAGTTCGAAGAGGCCAAGGACAAGGTGATGATGGGCGCCGAGCGCAAGTCGCTCGTCATGACCGAGGAAGAGAAGTTGCTGACGGCCTATCACGAGGGCGGCCACGCCATCGTCGGCCTCAACGTCGTCGCGACCGATCCGATCCACAAGGCGACCATCATTCCGCGCGGCCGTGCGCTGGGCATGGTGATGCAGCTGCCGGAGCGCGACAAGCTGTCGATGTCGCTCGAGCAGATGACCTCGCGCCTGGCCATCATGATGGGTGGCCGTGTCGCGGAAGAGCTGATCTTCGGCCGCGAGAAGGTCACCTCGGGTGCCGCCTCCGACATCGAGCAGGCGACCCGCCTCGCACGCATGATGGTGACGCGCTGGGGCCTCTCGGAAGAGCTCGGCACCGTGTCCTATGGCGAGAACCAGGACGAGGTGTTCCTGGGCATGTCGGTCTC
Source organism: Bradyrhizobium sp. USDA 3240 (assembly GCF_054063295.1). Lineage (NCBI taxonomy): Bacteria > Pseudomonadati > Pseudomonadota > Alphaproteobacteria > Hyphomicrobiales > Nitrobacteraceae > Bradyrhizobium > Bradyrhizobium sp. USDA 3240. The sequence continues at coordinate 3,164,876 of NZ_JBSSGD010000002.1, read as the reverse complement.
GCGCACCCAGAATGCGTCCGAGGCGACGGTCCAGAAGATCGACTCCGAGATCCGGCGTCTGGTCGAGGAAGGCTACAACGAGGCGACCAAGATCCTCACCGAAAAGCGCCAAGACCTCGAGGCGCTCGCCAAGGGCCTGCTCGAGTTCGAGACGCTGACCGGCGACGAGATCATCGATCTGCTGAAGGGCAAGAAGCCCAACCGGGAGTCGGTGCTGGAGCCGTCGACGCCGCGCGCCTCCGCCGTGCCGCCGGCCGGCAAGCCGCGCCCGCGTCCCGATCCGGACACCGGCATGGAGCCGCAGCCGCAGGCGTAAGCCTCGCCCGCCATGGCCGGCACTTCCGGCAAACCGATTGTGCAAAAGCTCGGCCTCAAGCCGGGCTTTTGTATTTTTGTCGACGGGTTGTCCGTTCCCTATGGCGACATCGTCGGCGAACTGCCTGCCGATCTGCGGATCGCGAAGACCGCGCGGGCGCCGCTCGATGCCGTGCATCTGTTCGCCGCCGAGGCCAAAGGGCTCGCCGCCAAGCTGCAGCGTTATCGCGGGGCGATCGCGCCCGACGGCATGATCTGGGTGTCGTGGCCGAAGAAGAGCTCAGGCGTCGCGACCGATCTTGACGACAAGGTCGTGCGCGCGGCGGGGCTCGCGTTCGGCCTGGTCGACATCAAGGTCTGCGCCGTCGATGCGGTGTGGTCGGGGCTGAAATTCGTGATCCCGGTCAAGGAGCGCGGCAAGCGCTGAGATCGCCGCGGCGAATGGGCTTGGCCTCCGTCGGGGCGCCGTGGCATCCTTAAGGCCAAGCCGACAAACGGCGCGGCCGCGTCATCTGACGCCGCGGCGAGAAAAAGGGGAGGGGAGGCCGATGCGCAAGGCATTCGGCGCGCTTGGCGCCATTTCATTCCTGCTGCTGCCCACCGCTTCATTTGCCGCCGAGATGCGCGGCGTCACGGCAACCGAAATCAGGATCGGCCAGACCATGCCCTATAGCGGGCCGGTGTCGGCGTTCGGTGCACTGGGCAAGGGCGAGGCCGGCTATTTCAGGATGCTGAACGAGCGCGGCGGCATCAACGGCCGCAAGATCAACTTCATCTCGCTGGACGATTCCTACGCGCCGCCCAAGACCGTGGAGCAGACGCGCCGTCTCGTCGAGAGCGACGAGGTCGCGCTGATCTTCTCCTCGATCGGCACCGCGCACAACACGGCGATCGCAAAGTACCTGCAGGGCAAGAACGTCCCGCAGCTGTTCCTGGCCTCCGGCGCCTCGAAGTTCGGCGACATCGCGCAATTCCCGCAGGCGACGATGGGCGTGCAGGCGCCGTTCCGCTACGAGGCCCGGCTCTATGCGCGCTATGCGCTGGCGAAGAATCCGAACGCGAGTTTCGCCGTCATCTCGCAGAACGACGATTACGGCCGCGACTATCTCGCGGGCCTCAAGGACGTGCTCGGCGAGAAATACGATTCGCTCGTCACCGTTGCTACCTACGAGATATCGGACCCGACCATCGACTCCCAGATCGTCAAGCTGAAGGCGACCAATGCCGACGTCTTCGTGATCGCTGCAACGCCGAAATTCGCGGCGCAGTCGATCCGCAAGGCCTTCGAGATCGGTTGGCGGCCGATGACGTTCCTGTCCAACACCGCGGTGTGGATTTCGACCGTGATGCAGCCGGCCGGCGTCGAAGCCGGCACCGGCATCATCTCCACGGCCTATGTGAAGGATCCGGACGATCCGGCCTGGAAGGACGATCCCGGCATGAAGGGCTGGCGCGACTTCATGACGAGATACGTGCCTGAAGGCGATCAGCACGACACCAACTACGTCAACGCCTACAACAGCGCGATGGCGCTCGAGGCAGTGCTGAAGGCCTGCGGCGACGATCTCTCGACCGAGAACATCCTGCGGCAGGCGTTCGCGATCAAGGAGCTGGAATTGCCGATGCTGCTGCCCGGCATCAAGGTCAACACCTCGCCGGCCGACCATGTGCCGGTCGACCAGATGCAGCTGATGCGCTTCAACGGCAAGACCTGGGATCGCTTCGGCGAGCTCCAGACGGGGAATTAGGTTGAGATCGAATACACGTCTGTACTCGCGCTCCGCACTAGACCCGTCATCCTGAGGAGGCGCGCAGCGCCGTCGCGAAGGATCGACGGCCCGGCTGCGAGATCAGGGCCGTGCATCCTTCGAGGCTCGCTCCGCTCGCACCTCAGGATGACGGGATAGGCGGCGTTGCCGCTCTGGACAACGAAGCAGCGCAGCAGGCTAGTTCGAACTTGGGGCGGCCGGCACCGCGCCGGCTCTCTCGTCCGACCGCACATGGATGACGGCGATGTCGTCCTTGTAGAGCCGCTTCCAGCCCTTGAGGTGGTCCAGTGCGTTTCCGGCGGGGGAGTCCGAACTGAGCAGCGTGGCGTCGATCCGGTATTTGTCGAGCAGGTCCAGCAACTGGCCGACGTCGCGGGCATCGAGCGCAGCGTAATAGTCGAGCACGAATTGCTCGCCATAGAGCTCGGCGCGGCCGTCGATGAACACCTTCATGTCGCGGATGACCATGTAGCCACCGAACGGTGCGGTGCTGAACACGCGCTGCGCCTTGTGTTGCTGGAGGACGTCGACCGCGGCAACGGGCGAGAACGCCGGCAGGAATTTGAACTCGTGCCGCGCGACGAAGGTCGTCGTCGTCACCCACGCTCCGATCACCATCGCGATAGTCGCCGCGATCGTGACGACGGGGAGGGAGCGTCCTTGCTCGAAGCGGGCGGCGCGGACGCCTGCCATTCCCCATTGTTCGGCGATCGGCTTGGCGAGCACCAGCGGCGCGATGAACGCGAACACCTCGATGTTGCGGATATGACTCAGCGCCATCCAGATCAGCCCGAGCAGCAGCAGGATGCGCGGCACCGATAGCGTCAGCCCGCGATAGCAGATAACGCCGATCAGGCCGAGCAGCGTGGCTTCGAAGAAGCTAGGCTTGCTGAAATCCGCGGGCAGCCATTCGCCGATCATTGACAGCAGCTTGCCGAGGCTCAGGATCTTGGTCGCGCCCAGCAGGCTATTCCAGCCATAGGGCGTCACGCAGCTTGCGGCCAGCGCAGCGACGCCGAACAATCCCCATCGCACGATGAGCTGACGGCGGCGGCCGGGCTCCGCGCTCCACACCGCCTCCAGTCCGATCGGCCCGATCAGCGCCAGGCCGAGCACGAAGCCGCCATGCAGGTTGGCCCACAGCGCCATCAGCGGCAGCAGCCACCATGATGGATAAGTGCGGCGATCCGCGGCCGCCATCAGGCCGCCGATGAACGCCAGCAGCACCGGCAACGCCAGCACATGCGGTCGTGCGAAAAAGTGGATCGTCGACAGCAGCAGCGCCAGCGCCGCGATCAGGAGTGCACGCGCCGGATCGAAATACGGGCTCAACAGATGCAGGAAGATCGCGACCGTCGCGCCGATCGCGACCGACGTCAGGATCACCGGCCCGGCCCAATCGCCGCCGTACACCAGGGCGTACGCCACCTGCGACAGCCACGAGCTCGAAATCCAGGGCTCGCCGAAACGGGTGAACGAGAACACGTCTGATGTCGGCATCGCGCCGTGTTCGAGGATCCATTGTCCGACCTTGATCTGCCACTCCGTGTCGGAATCGCGCAGCAGGATCTCACCGGCGGAGAGATAGAACAGATAGGCGCCCACGGCGGCGCACAGCGGCAGCAGTCCTCGCACCGCGCTACGGCTGCTCACGCTGCTGGTGATGGAGAGTGACATGCGCTTTCTTGGCTCGGCCCGGGATATCGAGGCAACGCCACGCGTGACGTCCGGCGCACTCGACCACGGCTTCCGATAAATTCGGGTAAATGCGACCGCGATGTCGGGGGTCTGCGCGAGATCGGATGTCTCGATTCCGAGCAATCATCTTAAGGCGCGATTTACCATCTCGATCATGCTCGGATCCGATCGCAAGCTGCCGCGCGCGAGCAGTGGGCCACCGAACCCTGTGGTCGGCGCTTGCCGGCACCCGTAACGCTGCCGATTCAATCAGAGGTGGCACCTGCGGCCGTGGCAAAATCCTTACAATTCCAGCTTGTCATTCAGTCTGAATAGTTGTTCACTTCTTCAGACGGTTGCGGGATCAACCGTTCAAAACATTGAAGACACGCGTGTTCTGCCGGTGGGCGCCGGCCAGGGCATGCGGTGGGGGCGGAACGCCATGGTCTACCGGCGAACTCATCAGGTCGTGAAACGGCTGGCTGCCCGGCGCAGCGCCATCCTGTCGGCTGCGCGGGACGCGGCGGCGGCGGGCGGCATGGCCGCGGTCCAGATCGCACCCGTCGCGGTGCGGGCCAACGTCGCGGCAGGCACCGTCTATCGCTATTTCCCGTCGAAGGCCGAGCTGATCTCTGAATTGATCACGGAAGTCTCGCGCGACGAACTGTCCGCGATCCGGCGCGCCGCAGAGGCCGCGCCCGGACCCTCATCGGCGCTGGCCGCCGCGGTGACGACCATTGCGGTCCACGTGCTGTCGCAGCGCAAGCTGGCCTGGGGCATCCTGGCCGAGCCGGTCGATGTCGACGTCACCGCCTCGCGCCTTGCCAGCCGCCGCGATATCTCCGGCGAGCTTGCCATGCGCATCGACGCCGCCGTGCGCGCCGGACATCTGCCGGCGCAGGATACGGCGCTGGCCGCCACCGCCCTGCTCGGTGCGCTGCATGAAGCGCTGGTCGGGCCGCTCGCGCCGGCCAATCACGACGATCCGATCAAGCTGCGCGATGCGGTGCAGACCGTGACGTTGCTCGCGCTGCGCGCGGTCGGCGTGATGGACGCGCGTGCCCGTGGTCTTGTGGTGCAGGCGACGACCCCGGCGAAGGCCCTGGTCGGGGCCTGAGATCGCGGCTGCGCGGCGAACACTTCCGTCGCATTGGCGTTGTAGGTTGAGGCTGGGTTCAACCAACCTCACGGAGCAACGCATGACGACGACCCATGGTTCGGCCAAATGGCAGGGCGGCATCAAGGACGGCAAGGGCGCGATCTCGACCAAGAGCGGCGCGCTCTCGGATTACCCCTATGGCTTCGCCAGCCGCTTCGAGGGCAAGCCCGGCTCGAATCCCGAAGAGCTGATCGGCGCGGCGCATGCCGCCTGCTTCACGATGGCCCTGTCGTTGATCCTGGGCGAAGCCAAGCTGACGGCCGAGCACATGGAGACCAAGGCCGACGTGACCCTGGAAAAGGTCGCCGACGGCTTTGCCATCACCGCCGTGCACCTGACGCTGTCGGCAAAGATCCCCGGCGCAGATAACGCAACGTTCCAGGAATTGGCGGGCAAGGCCAAGGCCGGATGCCCGGTGTCGAAGCTGCTCAACACCAAGATCACGCTCGAGGCGTCGTTGCAGGGCTGACGGTCTGGAGCGCAGCACTGGGGCCACGCTGATGCGTGGCCCGGCGCGGCGGGGTTAGAGCGGTTGGCGAGACGAAAATCTACAGCTGCGCGTCGCCGTTCGGTCCGACCGAGGCGATGCGCAGCATATTGGTGGTGCCGGGCGCGCGGAGCGGCACGCCGGCAACGATGATGACGCGCTGGCCGGCCTTGGCAAAACCGTCCCTGAATGCGATCGAGCCGGCGCGTTCAACCATGTCGTCGAGATCGTGGGCGTCCTCGGCAACCACGCAATGCACGCCCCACACCACCGACAGCTTGCGCCCGGTCACGAGGTTCGGCGTAATCGCGACCACCGGCACCTTGGGGCGCTCGCGCGCCACCCGGATTGCGGTCGAGCCTGACGACGTCCAGCAGATGATCGCCGACAGATCGAGCGTCTCGGCGATCTGCCGCGCGGCATCGGCAATGGCGTCGCCCACCGTCGCCTCGGGATCGACGCGCTGTGCGTTGATCACGCTGCGATAGGTCGGATCGCGCTCCACCTCCTCGCCGATCCGGTTCATGGTCGAGACCGCTTCGATGGGGAATTTGCCGGCGGCGGATTCCGCCGACAGCATGATGGCGTCGGCGCCCTCGTAGACGGCGGTGGCGACGTCGGAGACCTCGGCGCGCGTCGGCACCGGTGACTGGATCATCGATTCCAGCATCTGGGTCGCGACCACCACCGGCCGGCCGGCGCGCCGCGCCATCCGGATCATCTGCTTCTGCAGGCTCGGCACCCGCTCCAGCGGCAGCTCGACGCCGAGATCGCCGCGCGCCACCATCAGCGCGTCCGCCACCTCGATGATGTCGGCGAGGCGGTCGATCGCCTGCGGTTTCTCGATCTTGGCCATCACGGCGGCGCGGCCGCGGATCATCTTCTTGGCCTCGATCACGTCCTCGGCACGCTGCACGAAAGACAGCGCGACCCAGTCTATACCCTCCGGCAGCGCGGCTTCGAGATCGGCGCGGTCCTTTGGGGTCATCGCGGAGACCGGCAGATCGGTGTCGGGCAGGCTGACGCCCTTGCGGTCCGACATCTTGCCGCCGATCACGACGCGCGTGACCGCGCGGTCGGTCGAGGTTTCCTCGGCGATCAGCCGCACCTTGCCGTCGTCGAGCAGCAGCGCGTGGCCGGGCCGGAGCGCGGCGAGGATTTCCGGATGCGGAAGCTGGACGCGGCTGTTGTCGCCCGGCGTCTTGTCGGAATCCAGAATGAAGCTCTGGCCGTTCTTGAGCTGGGTCGACCCTTCCGCGAAGGCGCCGACCCGCAGCTTCGGCCCTTGCAGGTCGACCAGGATGCCGATCGGCCGACCGTAGCCCGATTCGACATTGCGGATGGTCTTGACCAGCTCCCGCATCTTGTCATGCGGGGTATGGCTCATGTTGATGCGGAATACGTCGGCACCCGCCTCGAACAGCTTGCGGATCATCGCGCTGTCTGAGGAGGCCGGGCCAAGCGTTGCGAGGATCTTGATTCGGCGCAGTCGTCTCATTGTTTGTTTCCGGGTGGTGCGGCTGGCGGCAGACCCGACGCGCCCGGAGGCGCTGCGCCCGGCGGCGGGTTGGGCAGGCCCGGCATCGCCCCGGGGCTTCCCGGGGCCACGCCGCCCGGCATTCCCGGTACTTTCTGCGGCTGTTGTTCGTTGGCTTCGGTCAGCTGGACGGTCCATGCACGCTGCTCGCCGGTGTCGACCTCGAAGAAGCCGGTGCGGTCGAAGCCCCGCGCCAGGCAATTCTCGGTGCCCTTGATGGTGAATTCCTTGTCGCGCGAGCACATGAAGGCCTGACCGGACCATTCGCCGCCGCGATCGTAGTCGAGAGCGTAGATGTAGTAGTAGCGCGCCACAAGATTGCCGCGCAGCAGGGTCTCGCAGGTCCGCGACGACACATTCCACCAGCCCTCCGTGGTCCAGCCCTCGGCATCCTTGTAGCCGAGCGCGATCCCGACCCGGCTCGAGGTGTTGTTGCAGAGCCGGAAATCGGCGGCCGCCGGGCTCGTCCACAGGCATGCCGCGACAAGCGCCAGCACCGGCAGGATGCCGGCCAGGATCAGGCGGATGGTGCGGGGAGCTGAGGCGAGAGAATCTGTTGGGCTCATGCGGCGAAGCTATATCAAATCATTGTCGATTTCGCGTGCCCGGCTGGCACTGTCAACGGGCGGGCGCCCGTCCCCACGCTGTGGGACCGTGGCCAGTGTGGCCGGCTAGGTCCGTATTGCGCGTCGATATGGCAAAATCTGTGACAATTCCCACCTGATATCAATATGGTGAGCGCATCACACCGGGATCACGATCATGAGCATTGACGACAAAACCAGAACAGAACTTGAGGCCGCGGTGTTCCGGCGCCTCGTCGATCATCTGCGCAACCGGACCGATGTGCAGAACATCGACCTGATGAACCTTGCCGGCTTCTGCCGCAATTGCCTGTCCAACTGGATGAAGGAAGAGGCCGACGCCAAGGGCCTTGCGGTGAGCAAGGACGAGAGCCGCGAGGCGGTCTACGGCATGCCCTATGAGGAGTGGAAGGCGAAGTATCAAGGCGGCGCGACGCCGGAGCAGCTCGCGGCGATGAAGAAGGCCCAAAGCGGGCACTAAGCAAACGTCATTCCGGGGCGATGCGACAGCATCGAACCCGGAATCTCGGGATTCCCCGGTGCGCAATTGCGCACCTGAGGTTCGTCCTTCGGACGCCCCGGAATGACGTTGTTCCATCCTCGTTTGCATCTCCTGTGGGCGCGCTGTGGATGAGCGCGATGTTTCCTTGACGGGACGTGCTCCAAAATCGAGGGTCGCCCGCAACAAGCGGTGCGCGTGGCGCGTATTCGCGCGACATTTCATTGCCATTTCAGGAGTACGCGATGGCCACCACGTCTGCCGCCGTTCAGGATGAACCCGCAACGCGATTTGCCAAGGACCAGCTCAAATCCATCATCGAGCGCATCGAGCGGCTGGAAGAGGAAAAGAAGACCATCTCGGACGATATCCGCGACGTCTATGCCGAGGCCAAGGGCAACGGCTTCGACGTCAAGGCGCTGCGCACCATAGTGCGCCTGCGCAAGCAGGATGCCAACGAGCGCCAGGAGCAGGAAACCATCCTGGAGACCTATATGCAGGCGCTCGGGATGCTCTGAGGCGGCAGGCGGGCCTCTCTGGCGTCGTCAAGGGCCCGCCCGAGGTAACTCGCCCAATCCTCTCGGCGAGGCTTGGGTGATATCCCGGGATTTGCTAGACTGCCGGTGAGGTAACCGGGCAGAGCGTTCAGATGGACGTGCCAGGACCAGAGCGTCGGCTCGCTGCGGTCCTCGCCGCCGACATGGTCGGCTTTAGCCGCCTGATGGAGGCTGACGAGACGGGCACCCTTGCGCGCCTCAAGACCCATCGGATCGAACTGATCGATCCGGCCATCACCAAGAATCGCGGCCGCATCATCAAGACCACCGGCGATGGCCTGCTGGTCGAATTCCACAGCGTCGTCGATGCGGTGCTGTGCGCGGCCGAGGTGCAGCGCCGGATGGCCAAGCGCAACACCGACGTCGCGCCGGCGCGGTGGATGCAGTTTCGCATCGGCATCAATCTCGGCGATGTGATCGTCGACGGCGCCGACATCTTCGGCGACGGCGTCAATGTCGCGTCCCGGCTGGAGGTGCTGGCCGAGCCCGGCGGCATCTGCATTTCGGGCGCGGTCCGCGATCAGGTCGGCGATCGTCTGGAGGATCTGAGCTTCGAGGATCTCGGCGACCAGACCGTCAAGAACATCGCGCGCCCGATCCGGGTTTTCCGCATCCATCTCGAATCGGGCGCCAAGCCCGCTACCGATCATCCGAGCGCGACGGCCGCCCCTGTCGTCGCCAAAAAGCCCTCGATCGCCGTGTTGCCGCTCGTCAATATGAGCGGCGATCCCGAGCAGGAATTCTTCGCCGACGGGCTCACCGAGGACATCATCACCGAGCTGTCGCGGTTCCACGATCTGCTCGTGATCTCACGCAACTCGACCTTCGTGTACAAGGGCAAGGCCGTGAAGGTGCAGGACGTCGCGAAGGAATTCGCGGTCGACTATGTGCTGGAAGGCAGCGTGCGCAAGGCAGGTGGCCGGATCCGCGTCACCGTGCAGCTGATCGATGCCGAGGCCGGCATGTCTGGGCGGAACGCTACGACCGCGAGCTTGCCGACATCTTCGCGATCCAGGACGAGATGACGCGCGCGATCGTGTCGACCTTGCCGGGTCGCGTCGAGGCGGCCGCCCATGACCGCGTCAAGCGCAAGCCGACCGACAACATGGCGGCCTATGAGTGCGTGCTCGCCGCCAAGGTGCTGCATCATCGCTCGGCGCGCGACGACAATGCGGAAGCGCAGCGTTTGCTCGAGCGGGCCATCGTGCTCGATCCCAACTACGCTCATGCGCACGCCTGGCGGGCCTGCGTGCTGGGCCAGACCTGGGTCTACAGTTGGTGCGACGACCGCGATGCGACCTTCGCGCAGGTGGCGGCCGAGCTCGAGATCGCGCTCAAGCTCGACGACAATGACAGCGACGTACACCGGATCCTCGCGGCGCTGAACCTCAACCGCGACGACCACGACAAGGCGGCCTTCCACCAGGAGCGCGCGCTCGCGCTCAACCCCAACTACGATCTCGTCGTCGTGCAGCAGGGCGAGCTCCTGACTTGGCTCGGGCGGCCGGAGGAGGGCATCGACTGGATCAAGCGGGCGATGCGCCTCAATCCGTTCCATCCGGAGCGGTTCTGGAGTCATCTCGGCCGCGCCTGCTATTGCGCCGAGAAATACGCCGACGCCGCCGAGGCGTTCTCGCGGATCACGCGGCCCGATCATACCCATCACGCCTTCCTTGCCGCGACATTGGCGCAGATGGGCAATTCGGTGGCGGCCTCAGCCCATGCAACCGAGGTGCTGAAGCGCGAGCCGGCCTTCTCGGTCGCCGGGCATTTGGCAACCCAGCACTACAAGCGCGAGCCCGACCGGGCGCGCTACGAGGCCGGCCTGCTCAAGGCGGGGCTGCCGGCTTGAACCGCTGATGAAGTGATGTTGTCGGCAGAAAGCCTAGCGCAGCGAGGCGGTGCGCAGCACGAAGGACTGGGTGGTCAGGAGGGCGGTGGCCGAGCCCGAGAAGTGATCGCAGGTCATGCCCATCATCGGATCTTCCGAGAAGGTCATGGCGACGGAGGCCTGCGGTTTCACGAAATGCTGCCGCATCATGTTCATGTCGGTGTCGCCAAGCACCGTGGTCAGCATGCCGCTGCTCGCGCTCGGCGCCAGCATCACGACGCGCATCCAGATGTCGTTGCCCTTGGCGGCCGAGATCCGCGCCGACGTCGTGATCACGCCCTGGCCAGGGGTGCCCTTCGCAACGACGGTGTTGATTTCGGTGGCCGGCGCTGCCGTATTGCGTGGCGGGCGCACATTGCGCGGGATCGGCGCGGTCGCCGCGACGATATTGGCGCGATCGACCGGTGAGGATGCAGCCGGCGCATAAGCGAGCGCTTTGTTGAAGTTGTCCGTCGTGCTGGCGGTGGTCTGCGGATCGGAACCGCCGACCGCCTCACGCGCCTTCAGCGCGGCGATCTGCGCCGCCGATGCCTGCTTCGGCGCCGCGGAGTCGTCACCCCAGAAACCGCGGGCATTGATGATGTCGGCGGGCGATTGCGGTGCTGTGTTCTCGGCGGTCTGCACCACCTGCACCGCCGGCTTCGCCTTCGGCATCGGGACGAGCTGCGCGTCGGCGGCGGCGAGCTGGATGGCGGCGGCGAATTGCTGCGGCTTGGCGCGCGGCAGCGGAACGGGGTCGGCGGATTTGGCGGGCGCTGCGGCCGCAACCACGGTCGGGGCGGCGGGCTTGTCGTTCACGGCGGCCGCGCCTTCGTCTTCATCGTCGCCCGACTTGCCGCCACCGAACAGCTTCGCGAACAAGGTCGGCTTGCTGATGGTCGCTGCATCGTCGCCATTGCCGCGGCGCTCGATGTCGGCCTTGGCGAGTTCATAGCCCTTCAGCGGCGTGCCGTCGGTCGGGACATGGACAGTGCGGCCGTCCGGGAACACCCGGACCAACTGCTCGCGGGTCATCCGCGGCCAGTGGCGAATGCCGCCGGTGTCGAGATGCACGAAGGGCGAGCCCGAGGTCGGATAGAAGCCGACGCCGCCGCGCTGCAGCCGCAGGCCGGCGTAGCGGATCTGCTCCAGCGGCACGCCCGGAATGAAGAAGTCCATCGCATGCCCCAGCATGTGCTGGCTGTGGCGCGCAACGCCCGAGGAGCGGCGGCGGAGCATGGCGTTGGTGGCAGGGGCGCGATAGGCGGAGATGATCTGGATCGGCTGCTTGCCGCCGACGTCGCCGTACACTTCCCAAAGGATGTCGAAGAGGTGACGGTCCATCACCGTCTCATCCTGGGAGCGCCAGTCGCGCAGGAAGTGATTGAGCTGCTTCAGCGCGGCTTCGTCGTAACGGCCATCGCGCTTGAAGGTGACGGTGAGGTCTTCGCCGGAATGGGTGTGATGGAAGGAGAGGGTGCGGGTCTGGTTCAGCGCAGTCGCATCGTGCACCGAGCCGGCGCCCGCCAACAGCAATAGCGCGCTCAGGCCGACGTGGTATCCGGCCTTAGGCAGCGACAGCGGTTTGTAGCGGCGTGCGAAAACAGCCAGCACTATGAGCCCACCCAGTCGACGAGCGTTCGGTCGGCATCTTCGCAGACCCCCTGCGGAAGACGGTGAACGCTTTCTTAAAGCGGGAGGGTTAACCGAGGTTTACCGACCCGCCCCCAAGTTGGGCTTAACTAACTGGGGGAGTGTGGCAAAAGATAGCCCTGTTCCCCGGACCCCACGGGAAATGGTTAACTAAAACGATCTCGCTTTTTGAGCGAGATCGTTGATTTTGCTTCAATATTTATCGCAATCGGGCCAAGAGGCAGATCAGCGGGTAATCACCCGGCGCTGCTGTTGGGCCTGGCCGCGGCGGACCGGCTGGGGCTCCGGCTGGCCGAATCCACCGAACAGACGCTCGAAGAAGTTCGGTCCGGAGGAGCCAAAGCCGCTGTTGTCGCCGGCGACGTTGACGCCCGGCGGCAGGCTGCTGCTCGGCGGCCGCGCGTAGCTCGGCTGGGCGTGTGCCACCACCGTTTCGAGATCCTTGCCGCGGCTGTTCTTGAGCAGCGTCAGCATGGCGGCGTCGCGGCCGTAGATGTCCCTGCGGATTTGCAGCTTGCCGCCGTCGTCCACGAACGCGGTCTGGTAGGTGATGTTGACCGGGATCGGCGTCGGGAATTTCAGATCGACTTCGCTCGAGCCGTACATGCTGCGGATCCGTTCCGGCGTGTAGTGCTGGTTCGGCTCGGTGATGTTGAGCAGCACGGACGCGTACTGATCCGGATTCTGCACGCGCATGCAGCCGTGGCTGAAGGCGCGCTCATCCTTCGCGAACAGATACTTGTCCGGCGTGTCGTGCTGATAGACCAGGAACTTGTTCGGGAAATTGAAGCGGATGCGGCCGAGCGCGTTGGCTTCACCGGGCGGCTGCGAGACGTGGATCGAGCCGTCGCGGTTGCGCTCGAGCTTGAGGCCCATGCGTTGCAGCACCGTCGGATCCTGCTGCAGGGCCGGCAGATACTCGTTGTAGATGATCGACGGCGGCACGTTCCAGGTCGGGTTGACCGTGATGTACTTCATCGTCTCGGTCAGAAGCGGCGTGGCGTGCTGGCCGGGCTTGCCGGTGACGACGCGTGTGGTCCAGACCTGCGCGCCGTTCTGCATCACCTTCAGCGTATAGTCGGGGATGTTGAGGATCACATAGGCATTGCCGACATTGGCGGCGCCGAGCTGGCGCGGCAGCCAGCGCCAGCGCTCCATGTTGACGAGCACGGTGTCGATCTGGCGGTCGCGCTTCGGATTGTTCAGCGCCTTGACCGTGCGCTCGTCGAGCACGCCGGTCGCCTTGAGGTCGACGCTGTTCTGGAATTTCTCCACCGCCCGCGCCACCGTCGCGTCATACTTGGTGCTGTCGGCATCCTCGGTGATGCCGAGCTTGTTGCGCAGCTCCGGCACGCGCGGATCGTCCATCTCGACCGCGGCCTGCTTCTTGCGCGCGGGCACGTATTTCAACGCGGGCCCGTCGGCGATCGTGATCACCGGGCCGTCGCCCTGGCCGCGCAGCTCGGCGAGCTTCTTCTTCAGCTCCTTGTAGAGCTTCTGCGGCGGGTTGTAGCCGTCGAGCGCGGCGGAGGCGTCCTTGGCTGAGGTCACATTCGCGAACACTTCGGCCGGATCGATCGGGTGCTCCGGATAGAGGATATCCGCCGACACCTGCGACCAGTGCATGCGGCCGCTCTGGGCCTGGCGGGCATAGTCCAGCATGCTGGCCGCGAGCTTCAGCTCGGCGTCGGCCAACGCATCGGGCGTGGCAGCCGCGGCGAAATCCGGCACCGGATAGTCTGATGCATCGAGGCCGTCGGCGGCCGCATCCTTCAGGCGCGCGATGATGCCCTTGCCGGCATCGGTCAGCTTGCCGGCCTTGGTGAAGACAGGTGCATATTCGCGCGCCGAATAGAACTTCTCGGCCGCGGCGCGCTCGTTCTTGCGATCGAAGGTGCGCAACGACTTGCTGGCGAGCAACTCGCGCAGCTTGTCGGCGACCGGCTGATCCTCGGCGGCTAGGTTGCTCGCAGCCTTCGCGGGCTCAGCAGCCGGAGCTGCGGCAGTCGCGGGAGCCGGCGTTGCGGCGGGTGCTGTGGCCGTTGCAGGGGCGGATGCTGCCGCAGCCGGCGCGACCGCGGTGTCGGTCTTGAGTGCATCGACCTTAGGCGCATCGGCGGGTTTGGTCGCCGGCGCGGTGGCAACATCGGCAGGCTTCGGCTCGACGGCCTTTGCGGTTGCGCTCGGCTCTGCCGGCTTTGCATCAACAGGCTTTGCATCAACAGCCTTGGCTTCGGTGGCCTGCACCTCGGCGGGCTTCGCGTCCGCCGGCTTGGCGGCGTCGGGCAGCGCGGCGGTGGTGTCGGCCTTGAAATCGCTTGCGGTGGGCGGCGGCACATTGGCCGGTTCGGGGCGCGGGATCGCGGCGTCGATCGCCAGTTCCGAGGCGCTGGAGCGAGGCGTGTCCTGCGCGAAGGCCGAGCTCGCGGACACCGTGAGGAAGGTCGCCGCGACGGTCATCAAGACGCGGTCGAATCCTCGACGGTTGTTCGAACAGTCACGCATTTTCGCACCCCCTGGGTGGAACTGCCCCCTCAAGATTCTGGAACAGTTCAAATCGGTATTCGGTTTCATAGCTTGCGCGAAAGCGCCGGCTTCTCAAGCGACTCGTATGCCTGCACGCAATCAACGCAGACGATACATTTGCCCCTCTTATGCAGCCAGCGCCTTGCGGGGCAACTCACGACAAACTGACCTCGAAGCAACTGATTTCGCTCGGGCCGTGCGTTTTTGCCACGCGGCACAGCCTTTGTCTGTCACCGACGGGACACGGTTCAAAAGGTTCCCTGATATGGCCCTGTCGGCCTCAGGTTTAGCTGGCGTCGCTTGTGCGCGTGCCGGCCGCGGCTTCGTCGAGCTTCCGGTAAAGGGTCGAGCGGCCGATCTTGAGGCGGCGCGCGACCTCCGACATCTGGCCGCGATAATGCGAAATCGCGAACCGGATGATCTCGTTCTCGAGATCTTCTAGCGGGCGCATCTCGCCCGCGGCATTGAGCATCGAGAGGCCGCCCGCCGTGGGCAGGGCAGAGGTTGCCGGTATTTCATTACCGGAAATCATGGCAGGTGCCGTGGACGGCGACACCACCAGCGGCTCGCCCTGCAACGATTTGCCCTCCGGCACCGGCGTCGTTCCCTGCGGGAAGTCGGCGAGCCCCAGCTGGTCGCCGTCGCTCATCACCACGGCGCGATACACCGTATTTTCGAGCTGGCGGATGTTGCCCGGCCAATCGAGCTGCGCCAGATGCGCCATCGCATCGCCGCTGATGCCGGTGATGTTGCGGTTCTCCTCGGCGCAGAATCGCGCCAGGAAATGCCGCAGCAGATGCGGGATGTCTTCGCGCCGCTGCCGCAGCGCCGGAATGGTCAGCGGCAGCACATGCAGGCGATAGAACAGGTCCTCGCGGAACTGGCCGCCCTTCACGAGATCGAGCAGCTTGCGGTTGGTCGCCGAGATGATGCGGACATCGACCTTGACCGGCTTGCGGCCGCCGACCGCCTCGACGGTGCCTTCCTGCAGCGCGCGCAGCAGCTTCACCTGCGTGGCCAGCGGCAATTCGCCGACCTCGTCGAGGAACAGCGTGCCGCCATGGGCCTCGACAAACTTGCCCTGATGGCGCTCGGTGGCGCCGGTGAAGGCGCCCTTCTCGTGACCGAACAGGATCGATTCGACGAGATTGTCCGGGATCGCACCGCAGTTCACCGCGACGAACGGCTTGGCTTTGCGCTCGCTGCTGCCGTGGATGGCGCGTGCGAACAGTTCCTTGCCGACGCCGGACTCGCCCTCGATCAGCACCGGGATGGTCGAGGATGCGGCTTTCTGCGCCGTGCGCAGCACCCCTGCCATCGCCTCGCTGCGGGTGATGATGTCGGTGAAGGTCAGCCGGCCCTCGCGGCTGTGGCGGATGCGCTGCAATTCGCCCTTCAGCGCCGACGCGTTGAGGGCATTGCGCAGGCAGACCTGCAGCCGCTCGAAGCCGACCGGCTTGACGACGAAATCCTGGGCACCGGCGCGCATCGCCGAAACCACATTGTCGATGCCGCCATGCGCGGTCTGCACGATGACCGGGATGTTCAAACCAGCTTCACGAATTTTTGCGAGGACTCCAAGACCGTCGAGGCCCGGCATCACGAGGTCGAGCACGACGGCATCGATTGCCTGCGTCTCGGATGCGGTCAGGGCCGCTATCGCCGCGTCGCCACTGTCCACGACGAGGGGCTCATAGCCGCACTTCTGCACCATGTTTTCAACCAAACGACGCTGTACGGCGTCATCATCGGCGATCAAAATGGTGGCAGCCATGGTTTTCCCCGCACGCTACGTTTATCTGTCTCGAATCGGGGCAATGTCGCCGATGCCGATTAACGCACTCTTAAACCTTGCAAACCCGCTTTCATTCCGCCGCCGCCGACATCTTTCCGACTGAAGTAAGGTTACGAACAAGATGACCTCGCGCTCCAAAACTGCCTCCTCGAAGTCTGCTCCCGGCAAGTCTGCTCTCAGCAAGGCCGCTCTCCGCAAGGAAGCCGCGCTGCGCAAGACGGCCGCGCAACGCAAACCGGCCGCAGCCGGCCCGAAACAGGCAGCCGGCAAGACCGGCAAGCTTCCGGAATGGAATCTGGCGGATCTCTACTCCGGTATCGACGCGCCGGAAGTTGCGCGCGATTTGCAGAAAATGGATGCAGATTGCGTCGCGTTTGAGACCGACTACAAGGGCAAGCTTGCCGAAAATACCGGCAAGGAAGGCGGCGGAAAGTGGCTGGCCGGGGCGATCAGGCGCTACGAGGCGATCGACGATCTGGCTGGCCGTCTCGGCTCTTATGCCGGCCTGGTCCACGCCGGCGACAGCGTCGATCCCGCGATCTCGAAATTCTACGGCGACGTCTCCGAACGGCTGACGGCCGCCTCGGTGCATCTCCTGTTCTTCGCGCTCGAGCTCAATCGCGTTGACGATGACGTGATCGAGCGCGCGATGGCCGAACCCACGCTCGGCCACTACCGGCCGTGGATCGAGGATCTGCGCAAGGACAAGCCGTACCAGCTCGAGGATCGCGTCGAGCAGCTCTTCCACGAGAAGGCGCAGAGCGGCTACGCCGCCTGGAACCGGCTGTTCGACCAGACCATCTCCGGCCTGCGCTTCAAGATCAGCGGCAAGGAGCTCGCGATCGAGCCGACGCTGAACCTGTTGCAGGACAAGGCCGGCGACAAGCGCAAGGCGGCCGCGCAGGCGCTCGCCAAGACCTTCAAGGACAATGAGCGCACATTCGCGCTGATCACCAACACGCTGGCCAAGGACAAGGAAATCTCCGACCGTTGGCGGGGCTTCCAGGACGTCGCGGATTCCCGCCACCTCAACAACCGCGTCGAGCGCGAGGTGGTCGACGCGCTGGTCGCCTCGGTGCGCGCGGCCTATCCGAAGCTGTCGCATCGCTATTACGCGTTGAAGGCCGGCTGGTTCAAAAAGAAGAAGCTACCGCACTGGGACCGCAACGCGCCGCTGCCGTTCGCGGCGACCGGCACCATCGCCTGGCCGGAAGCGCGCAACATGGTGCTGTCGGCCTATAACGGCTTCTCGCCGAAAATGGCCGAGATCGCGGAGCGCTTCTTCAGCGATCGCTGGATCGACGCGCCGGTGCGTCCGGGAAAGGCGCCCGGTGCGTTCTCGCATCCGACCACGCCGTCGGCGCACCCCTATGTGCTGATGAATTATCAGGGCAAGCCGCGCGACGTGATGACCCTGGCGCACGAGCTCGGTCATGGCGTCCATCAGGTGCTGGCGGCGAAGAACGGCGCGTTGATGGCGCCGACGCCGCTGACGCTGGCGGAGACCGCGAGCGTGTTCGGCGAGATGCTGACCTTCAAGCGGCTGCTGTCCCAGACCAAGAACGCCAAGCAGCGCCAGGCGCTGCTCGCGGGCAAGGTCGAGGACATGATCAACACCGTGGTGCGGCAGATCGCGTTCTATTCGTTCGAGCGCGCGGTTCATACCGAGCGCAAGAACGGCGAACTCACCGCCGAGCGGATCGGCGAGCTGTGGCTCAGCGTGCAGGGCGAGAGCCTGGGGCCCGCGATCGAGATCAAGCCGGGCTACGAGACGTTCTGGATGTACATCCCGCACTTCATCCACTCGCCGTTCTACGTCTACGCCTATGCGTTCGGCGATTGCCTGGTGAACTCGCTCTATGCGGTCTACGAGCACGCATCCGAGGGGTTTGCGGAGCGCTATCTCGACATGCTCGCTGCCGGCGGCACCAAGCATTACTCCGAGCTGCTGCGGCCGTTCGGGCTCGACGCCAAGGACCCGAAATTCTGGGACGGCGGCCTGTCCGTCATCGCCGGCATGATCGACGAGCTGGAGACGATGGGCTGACGACCATCGGCCTTCCGGCTGGCCCAGCATCAGATTCGTGCGGCGTTTTTTGCGCCTCACGGCATGATCATCCCATGACGCCCGGGTTTGGGAGATCAATCCTGCCGAAGGGGCGGCCGCAGGGCCGTCGCTCGATCGGGTGAATCGGGGACGATTTGCGGTTCAAATCGCCCGATCGGGACCACGCCGTTGCCCTGCCAACCTGTTTGCGGTAATGGCTCGCAGAACGCGAATTTCTGACTGGGGACAGCGATGGCAGACCATAGCGAAGTGGCCTATACGACCGCCGACGGCAACGATTACGTGGCGCATGAGCAGACCTATGAAGGGTTTCTCATACTGGTCAAATACGGCACCATCAGCGTCGCCATCCTCCTCGCCTTGATGGCCTATTTCCTGGTCTGATCCTCTGATTGGCTAGCGGCATCGCCGTCCCGCGGCGGTGCCGGAATTCCTGTCGAAAACCCGGATGGAAAAACCGGGTATCCAATCTGGCGAAAATAACGCTAGTTTGAAGACGCGTGCGCCGCGCGCGCCGCCGGAGGGCCCATGAAGATCGCCGTTGCCAAGGAAATCGATGCGTCCGAGCCGCGGGTTGCGGTCTCGCCCGATACCATCAAGAAGTTCAAGGCGCTGGGGGCCGAGGTCGCGGTCGAGCCGGGCGCGGGCGTCAAGTCGGGCTTGCCCGATTCGGAGCTCACGGCCGCCGGCGCCACCGTCAGCGCCGATGCGCTCAGGGATGCCGACATCATTATCAAGGTGAAGCGGCCCGAGGCCTCGGAGCTCGCGAAGTACAAGCGCGGCGCGCTGGTGATCGCGATCATGGATCCCTATGGCAACGAGGCCGCGCTGAAGACGATGGCCGATGCCGGCGTGTCCGCGTTCGCGATGGAGCTGATGCCGCGCATCACCCGCGCCCAGGTGATGGACGTGCTGTCCTCGCAGGCCAATCTGGCCGGCTACCGCGCGGTGATCGAGGGCGCCGAAGCGTTCGGCCGGGCCTTCCCGATGATGATGACCGCGGCCGGCACCATTCCGGCCGCCAAGGTGTTCGTGATGGGCGTCGGCGTCGCCGGCCTGCAGGCGATCGCGACCGCGCGCCGCCTCGGGGCGATCGTGACCGCGACCGACGTGCGGCCCGCCACCAAGGAGCAGGTGGAGAGCTTGGGCGCAAAGTTCCTCGCGGTCGAGGACGAGGAGTTCAAGAACGCCCAGACCGCCGGCGGCTACGCCAAGGAGATGTCCAAGGAATACCAGGCCAAGCAGGCCGCGCTGACCGCCGAGCACATCAAGAAGCAGGACATCGTGATCACCACCGCGCTGATCCCGGGCCGTCCGGCGCCGAAGCTCGTCAGCGGCGAGATGGTGAAGTCGATGAAGCCGGGCTCGGTGCTGGTCGATCTCGCGGTCGAGCGCGGCGGCAATGTCGAGGGGGCGAGGCCCGGCGAGGTGGTCGAGACCGACGGTATCAAGATCGTCGGCTACACCAACGTCGCCGGCCGCGTCGCCGCCTCGGCCTCCAGCCTCTACGCGCGCAACCTGTTCTCGTTCATCGAGACGATGGTCGACAAGGCCAGCAAGGCGCTCGCGGTCAATTGGGACGACGAGCTGGTGAAGGCCACCGCGCTGACCAAGGACGGCGCCGTCATCCATCCCAACTTCCAGCCGAAGTAAGGAGAGAAGCCATGGAGCATCTCGCGCAGGCCGTCGATCCGTTCGTGTTCCGGCTGTCGATCTTCGTTCTTGCAGTGTTCGTCGGCTACTTCGTGGTGTGGTCGGTGACGCCCGCGCTGCACACCCCGCTGATGAGCGTGACCAACGCGATCTCGTCGGTGATCGTGGTCGGTGCGCTGCTCGCGGTCGGCGTCGGCATGGTGTCGAGCGGCTCGGGCTGGGCCCGCGGCTTCGGCTTCGTGGCGCTGATCTTCGCCTGCGTGAACATCTTCGGCGGCTTCCTGGTCACCCAGCGCATGCTGGCGATGTACAAGAAGAAAGCCAAGTGAGCGGCGTGCACCTCGGGGTGACGAAGACAAAGGGGGACCTGAGATGAACGCCAATCTGGCTGCTGTTCTGTACCTCGTGGCGGGGGTGCTGTTCATCCTGTCGCTGCGCGGCCTGTCGAGCCCGGCATCGTCGCGCCAGGGCAACATGTTCGGCATGATCGGCATGGCGATCGCGGTCGGCACCACGCTGGCGAGCCATCCGCCGGCCGACGGCGTGGCCTGGCTGCTGGTGATCCTCGCGGTCGCGATCGGCGGCGGCGTCGGTGCCGTGATCGCGCGCCGGGTGCCGATGACTTCGATGCCGGAGCTCGTCGCTGCGTTCCACTCGCTGGTCGGCATGGCCGCGGTGCTGGTCGCCGCCGGCGCGTTCTATGCGCCCGAGGCGTTCGACATCGGCACGCCCGGCAACATCCATCCGCAGAGCCTGGTCGAGATGTCGCTCGGCGTTGCGATCGGCGCCCTGACCTTCACCGGCTCGGTGATCGCGTTCCTGAAGCTGTCGGCGCGGATGAGCGGCGCGCCGATCATCCTGCCGTTCCGCCACGTCATCAACATCGCACTGGCGCTGGCGCTGGTGTTCTTCATCGTCGGCCTCGTGATGTCGGGCAGCGCGCTCGACTTCTGGCTGATCACGATCATCGCGCTGGCGCTCGGCGTCTTGATGATCATCCCGATCGGCGGCGCCGACATGCCGGTCGTGATCTCGATGCTGAACTCGTACTCGGGCTGGGCCGCGGCCGGCATCGGCTTCACGCTCGGCAACTCGGCGCTGATCATCACCGGCGCGCTGGTCGGCTCGTCGGGTGCGATCCTGTCCTACATCATGTGCCACGCGATGAACCGCTCGTTCATCTCGGTGATCCTCGGCGGCTTCGGCGGCGAGACCGCGGCGGCCGGCGGCGGCTCGGGCGAGCAGAAACCCGCCAAGCTCGGCTCGGCGGACGATGCCGCCTTCATCATGAAGAACGCCTCCAAGGTCATCATCGTGCCCGGCTACGGCATGGCGGTGGCGCAGGCCCAGCACGCGCTGCGCGAGATGGGCGACATCCTGAAGAAGGAAGGCGTCGAGGTGAAATACGCCATTCACCCGGTGGCGGGCCGCATGCCCGGCCACATGAACGTGCTGCTGGCCGAAGCCAACGTGCCCTACGACGAGGTGTTCGAGCTCGAGGACATCAACTCGGAGTTCGCCCAGGCCGATATCGCGTTTGTGATCGGCGCCAACGACGTCACCAACCCGGCGGCGGAAGAGGACAAGACCTCGCCGATCTACGGCATGCCGGTGCTGCAGGTCTGGAAGGCCGGCACCGTGATGTTCATCAAGCGCTCGCTGGCTTCGGGCTACGCCGGCATCGACAATCCGCTGTTCTACCGCGACAACACCATGATGCTGCTCGGCGACGCCAAGAAGGTCACCGAGAACATCGTCAAGGCGATGTAGGGCGGGCGGCGAATGGCGCTGAACCGGGAGTGGCATCGAGACCATCGCATGCCGCCTCGGGCCACGCGCGAGCAGCGCATCAAATGGCATGTCGCGCACGCGTCGGCGTGCGCGTGCCGGCCGGTCCCCGACAGCATCAAGGTTGAGGTCGAGAAGCAGCGGAAGCTCCGCGGCAAGACATAGCTGCGGTACCGATCATGGGGCTGGCACTCGCAATCCTGAAATGGCTCGTGATCGCCGCGGTCGTCGTCTATCTCGGCGGGCTCGCGGTGCTGTACGTCAAGCAGCGCGAATTGCTGTTTCCGATCCCGCCGGTCGGGCGGACGGCGCCCGCAGCCGCGGGCCTTCCCGAAGCGGAGGAGCAGGTCCTCACCACGGCCGATGGCGAGAAGGTCATCGTCTGGCATGTGCCGGCGAAGCCGGGCCGGCCGGTCGTGCTGTTCTTTCCCGGCAATGGCGATTTCCTGGCCGGCCGCGTGGCGCGCTTCAAGTCCATCACGGCCGACGGTACCGGGCTGGTGGCGCTGTCCTATCGAGGCTACGCCGGCTCGAGCGGATCTCCGAGCGAGCAGGGCCTGCTGCTGGACGCCGCGACCGCTTACGAATTCACCACCGCGCGCTACCGTGCCGAGCAGATCGTGGCCTGGGGATTTTCCCTCGGCACCGGCGTTGCGGTCGCGCTCGCCGCCGAACACCCCATCGGCAAGCTGATCCTGGAGGCACCCTATACCTCGACGGCCGACGTCGCCGCTGAGCACTTCTGGTTTGTGCCAGTCAGCCTGCTGATGCGGGATCAATTCCATTCCGACCGGCGAATCGCTGGCGTCACGGCGCCGCTCCTGATCATCCAAGGCAGCGACGATCCGGCGATACCGATCCGCTTAGGCGAGCGGCTGTTCGGCCTCGCCCGCGAGCCCAAGCAGTTCGTGCGTCTGCCCGGCGGCGGGCACGACGATCTCGATAATTTCGGTGCGATGGATACCGCGCGCCGGTTTATCGACGCCGCTAGAGGCTGACGGCGGCGATTGTCTGTCGCATAATCGGGGCCAATGACGTGAGGGGACCCCACGATGAGCGCACACGGACCGATGCCACGGTCGGCCTGGCTGTATCCCGTTCTTGCGGTGCTGTTGTTTGCCGCGGTCTCGGCCTCCGGCTACAGCTTCGCGCCATCGGCCGGGGGCTGGGTGTTCGCGGCCGTGCTGCTGGTGATTCTGTTCGGCACCGTGTTTGCGGCCGTCCACCATGCCGAGATGATTGCCGAGCGGATCGGCGAGCCGTTCGGCACGCTGCTCCTGACGCTGGCCGTGACGATCATCGAGGTGGCGCTGATCTCGACCATCATGCTGGGCGACACCCCGGCGCCGACGCTGGCGCGTGACACCGTGTTTGCAGTGGTGATGATCGTCTGCAACGGCCTGGTCGGGCTCTGCATCTTCATCGGCGGCATCCGCTACCGCGAGCAGGATTTCCAGATCACCGGCGCCAACCTTTACCTCAGCGTGCTGTTCGTGCTCGCGACTATCACGCTCGACATGCCGAATTTCACGCTCACCGCGCCGGGCCCGATCTACTCCACGGCCCAGCTCGCCGTGATCAGTGTCGTGACCCTGCTGCTCTATGCGGTGTTCCTCTACACCCAGACCATCCGCCACCGCGATTACTTCGTCAGCGGCGCCAATGAGGCGGCGGCGCATGGCGAGGTGATGTCGGACCGCGAGACGGCGATCAGCGTTGCCCTGCTGCTGGTGTCGCTGCTGGCGGTGGTGCTGCTGGCCAAGAAATTCTCGCTGGTGGTCGATGTCGTCACCATCAAGATCGGTGCGCCGCCGGCCTTTGCCGGTCTGGTGGTGGCGGCCCTGATCCTGTTGCCGGAGAGCGTTGCCGCGGTGTCGGCGGCGCGCAAGAACGACCTGCAGAAGAGCATCAACCTCGCGCTCGGCTCCTCGATCGCCACCATCGGGCTCACGGTTCCCGCCGTGGCAGCGGCCGCCTATGTGCTCGACAAGCAGCTGGTGCTCGGGCTCAGCAACCAGCATATGCTGATCCTGCTGCTCACCTTCATGGTCAGCATGCTCACCTTCGGAACCGGCCGCACCAACATCCTGTTCGGGCTGGTTCACATGGTGGTGTTCGCGGTGTTCGTGTTCATGGTTTTCGTGCCCTAGAGCCTTTACCGTCGCGATCGAATCGGGACCGGCTCTGGATTCTTGTTTTGACGCGTTTTCTTCACGCGAACCGGTACCCACTTCGCTTGAAAACGCTTTCGTGGAGAAGTGACGATGCTCAGCGCCAAATCGGATGTGCAGGTGGATACCGCGGAGGTCCGCGTGACCGAATGGCGGCTCGCGCCGGGCAGCGCCACCGGCCACCACACCCATGAGATGGACTACGTCATCGTTCCGATCACAGCAGGCGAGATGACCATCGTGGCGCCGAACGGCGAGCGCTCGAAGGCGCAGCTCGGGGCCGGCAAGTCCTATTTCCGCAAGGCCGGGGTCCAGCACGACGTGCTTAACGAGACGGCCAGCGAGATCGTGTTCCTCGAGGTCGAACTCAAGCCCTGACGCGGGCGGTAACCCTGCGCGGGGAGAATGGCAGCTCCGAGCAGGCGCGGCTGTGGAAATTCATAACCCGTTAACGGCTGCGCGATGAATTAAGAGGTGGATGCGGCCTGCGCAGGGGGCGCCTCCGCTGAAACCAAAGTGACACCAAAGGTGACGTCGGAACGGGGGTTTGCCACCGATCCGTCGCAGTTGATCCCTGAATGTGCCTCAAAGTTCCAGCATGAAATAACGGGGTGGGGAGTGGCAGGTCATGCTGAGTTACCTGAAGAAATTCGTGATGGACATCTTACCCTCGGTGGCAGCGACCATCATCGGGGCGTACATCGTTAATCACTACATCGTGGCCAAGCCGCAAGGGCCGGATGCCGCAGCCGTGACCGCCGCTGTGGATCCCAAGGCAGATCCGAAAGCCGCCGCCAAGCCCGCCGAAAAGTCCACCGTCGTCAGCAGCCTCCCGGAAGCCGGCGCAAAGGCCAAAGGCATGTCCGAGCGCACCCTGATCGAGCGGTCGGCGTCGGAGAAGGCCACCGTCACCGAGAAGCCCGCCGATCCCAAATCGGCTGACCCCAAATCTGCCGACACAAAGGCTGACGCGCCGGCCGAGACGGCCAGCATCCCCGCCGACTCGCGCCATCATCCGGCGGCGCCGAAGGCGGTCGCGAAGGCTGCGCCCGCCGCGGCGCCGGTCGAGTCCGCCGTCACGCCGGAGGAAGCCCGCGACGCTAACGATCTTGCGCGTGCCGCCATCGAGCGGTTGCGCAAGGAGCGTCCGCAGGACGCTGCGCGATCCCAGGACGCCGTGCGCTCCCAAGACGCTCGCAGCACCGATCTCGCCCGCCTGCCTGACCAGCAGCGCCCCGCGGCAGCCCCGGCGATCCGGCCGTTGCCGCCGCCGATCATGGTGTCGAACCCGTCCACCGACAATGCCGATCAAGCCGCGCAGCCGCGCCCGCCCTACGCCGCCAATGCCCAGGATGCGAATCGGCTGACGCCGCCGGCTGACATTCCGGTTCCGGTGTTGCAGGCCCCGCTCGATCTGCGCGCCGACGCCGCCATGCCGGCGCCGAAGAACGAGCGCACATCGGTCACCGACGACATGTTCTCCGGCATGAAGTCGATGTTCCACGCCGTCCTGCCGAAGTAACCCGAAGCTCTAGCCGCCGGTGCGCGCCAGCCCGCTGCGCGCGCTTCCGTCATTTGGCCGCAGCGCGAGTGCGCGATTGTAGGACGCCGCCGCCTTGGCCTTGTCGCCGAGCCGCTCATAGGCCTGGCCGCGGGCGCTCCACGCCGCAACATTGCTGGGATCGGCCTGCACGGCCTCGTCGAGGTCGGAGGCGGCCTGCTTGGCCTTGTCGAGGGCGAGGTAACTGGCGGCGCGGCCGATCAGCGGCTCGGCCTTCTGCGGCGACAGCCCGCTCGCTGCCGTGAAATCGTCGATCGCCTGCTGATGTTGTCCGCGGCCCTGATAGATCAGGCCACGGCCGTACAGCGCCTGGATGTTGTAGGGGTCGGCGGTCAGCGCTTGCTCGAACTCCGCCTGTGCCTCGTCGACCTTGCCGGAATGCACGGCAGCGGGCTTGTCGGCAGCGGCAGCCTGTTTCGGCTTGTCGTCCGAGCCCCATGATCCCAAGTCGAAGGAGCAGCCCCCGAGCGGCAAGCCGAGAACCACGGCCATGATGACGAAGTGCGCAGCACGACGGCGGTGCGCGGATTCTGGGAGCGGGGAGCGGGGCGCCGGAACGGCCATCATGCAAAATGCTCTTGCCGGTCGTTTTGCATGAGTACCCCGGAACACGGCTGGCTTCAAAACGACAACGCGGGCCTGTGGCCCGCGCTGTTAGACTTCCAGATCGGCAAAACGGTTCAGCGCGGTCCGCGACCGGCGCCTGCACCACCGGGACGGCCGCCACGGTCGCCACCGGGACCAGCGCCGAACACCGGCTTCGGCTTCATCGGCAGCAGGCCTTCGCGCTGCAGCTTCTTGCGCGCCAGCTTGCGTGCGCGGCGCACGGCTTCGGCCTTTTCGCGAGCCTTCTTCTCAGAGGGCTTTTCGTAGTGACCGCGGAGCTTCATCTCGCGGAAAATGCCCTCGCGCTGCATCTTCTTCTTCAGCGCCTTCAGGGCTTGGTCGACATTGTTATCGCGGACGAGAACCTGCACGCGGCATCCTCTTTTGAATTGATCGGTTCGGAATTCTGGCAAGGTGAAGGGGCGGCAAAAGGCCTGCCTCTTAACCCTAGGCGCGCGCATGTATCAGACAAACGCGCAGATGTCCACCGGTCGAGTGACTTTAGGGCCTAGTAAAGCCACGAAATGGGGCGAAAATGCCTTCGTGCGGCCCTGATTTGGGTGGTTTGGCGCCGGGATCGGGGCCGCTCCCGGAGGTTTCAGATAACCCGGACATTGGAAATAGGGGAGATGCCACATGGACATGAAGAAATACGCGGCCGAACTGATCGGTACGTTCTGGCTCACATTCGCGGGCTGCGGCAGCGCGGTGATCGCGGCCGGCTTTCCGCAGGTCGGGATCGGCCTGGTCGGGGTGTCGTTGGCGTTCGGGCTCAGTGTGGTGACCATGGCCTATGCGATCGGCCATATCTCGGGTTGCCACCTCAACCCGGCCGTGACGGTCGGGCTCGCCGCGGGCGGGCGTTTCCCCGGCGGCCAGGTGCTGCCCTACATCATCGCGCAGGTCGCCGGTGCGATCATCGCGGCCTGGCTGCTCTATGTGACCGCCAGCGGCGCGCCTGGCTTCGATGTCAGCAAGGGCTTCGCCTCCAACGGCTATGACGCGCACTCACCGGGCCACTACAGCATGGTGGTGTGCTTCATCACCGAGGTGGTGATGACCATGATGTTCCTGTTCATCATCATGGGATCGACCCACGGCAAGGCGCCCGCCGGCTTCGCGCCGCTCGCCATCGGCCTCGCGCTGGTGATGATCCATCTCGTCAGCATTCCCGTCACCAACACCTCGGTGAATCCGGCGCGCAGCACCGGGCCGGCTCTGTTCGTCGGCGGCTGGGCGCTGGGGCAGCTCTGGATGTTCTGGGTCGCGCCTCTGATCGGCGGTGCGCTCGGCGGCGTGATCTATCGCTGGCTCAGCGACGAGCCGACCGGCGTCGTCGCCGGCGTCAAGACTGCATGATCGGCTAGAGCGCTAATGGGATCGTGGTTGCCACGATCCCATTTCCGTCGATGACGCGAAGGCGGCCGCGGCCGCTGGTGTGGAGTTACGGCTTGCGGGCCGGCGTCACTTCGGTGACGTGCCCCATCTTGCGGCCGGGGCGCGGCGTGCCCTTGCCGTACAGATGCACGGTGGCGCCGGGAACGGTGAGCCACTGCTCGTAGCTCAGGATGTCGTCGCCGATCAGATTGGTCATGGTGACCTCGCCGTGGCGCACCGGCTTGCCCAGCGGCCAGCCGGCGATTGCACGGATGTGCTGCTCGAATTGTGAGATCGAGGCGCCGTCGAGCGTCCAGTGGCCGGAGTTATGCACGCGCGGCGCGATCTCGTTGACCAGCACGGTCGCTGCGCCGTTCCCGGGCACCACGAACAGCTCCACCGCGAGCACGCCGACATAGTCGAGCGCCGTGGCGATCTTTTCGGCGATCGCCCGCGCCTGCGCGGCAAGCTGTTCGGGAATCGCGGCGGGCGCGCGGGAAAATTTCAAAATGTGGTCGCGGTGCTCGTTCTCGGTAACGTCGAAGCACTCGACTTCGCCGGAAGCCGAGCGCGCGGCGATCACCGAGATCTCGCGCTCGAACGGCACGAAGGCCTCGAGGATGGCCGACTTGGTGCCGAGGTCCTGCCAGACCTGCTCGAGGTCGTCGCCGGCGCGGATGATCGCCTGGCCCTTGCCGTCATAGCCGAAGCGGCGGGTCTTGATCACGGCAGGCAGGCCGATCCGTTCGATCGCTGCGCGGAGTGTTGCGACCGAGGTGACGTCGGCATAATCGGCGGTGCCGATCCCGAGCTTGCTGACGAAGTCCTTCTCGATCAGCCGGTCCTGCGTGGTCTCGAGGATCTTGTACGCGGGCAGCACCGGACGGCGCGCGGCGAGCACCATCGCGGTCGCGGCCGGCACATTCTCGAATTCATAGGTGACGACGTCGACGTCGTTGGCGAACAGTTCGAGCGCCTCGACGTCGGCATATTCCGCGCAGGTCGCGTGCTGCACCACGTCGAAGGCGGGCGAGTCCGGATCCGGCGAAAACACCTGGCAGCGCAGCCCGAGGCGCGCCGCGGACATCGCCAGCATCCGGCCCAATTGTCCGCCGCCGAGGATTCCAATGGTGTCGCCCGGCTTCAGCTTCACGAGGTTCGAAGCCGTCACGCCGCGCCCTCCGGATGGTCCTTGACCGCATCGGTCTGCTGCTGGCGCCAGGCCGCAAGACGGACCGACAGTGCGGGATCGTTGAGCGCGAGCACGCTTGCCGCGAGCAACGCGGCATTGATCGCACCGGCCTTGCCGATCGCCAGCGTCCCGACCGGGATGCCGGCCGGCATCTGCACGATCGAGTACAGCGAATCGACGCCGGACAGCGCCTTCGACTCGACGGGAACCCCGAACACCGGCAGCTCGGTCAGCGCGGCCGTCATGCCCGGCAGATGGGCGGCGCCGCCCGCGCCGGCAATGATCACCTTGTGCCCGGCCGCCTTGGCGCCCTTGGCAAAGGCATAGAGCCGGTCGGGGGTGCGGTGCGCCGAAACGATGCGTGTTTCGCAGGCAACGCCCAGCGCGGCCAGGGTCTCGGCGGCGTGGCGCATGGTCTCCCAGTCGGACTGGCTTCCCATGATGATGGCGATCGGAGCGGTCATCTCTTCAATTCTGTGCAGGAATCCAAATGCATAGGCCGGATTATAGGGGCGGCCCGGGCGTCATCCAAGGCGTGGCAAGGGAGTTAGAATGGACTATCCTGTCTTGGTGAATCCCGGCAAGCCTTCATAAGCAGGCCTCAACAAGGATGCGCATGAAGAAGAAGACGACGGCGGCGGCCTCCGGGCCGGCAAAACGACGAAAAGGCGCGCCCGCCGCGCGCAAATCCGCACCCGGCAGGACTGGAACAAAAGGGACTGGAGCCAAAGGGGCTGGGACCGAAGTTTCCACGCGAGGCGCGGTCGCGTCCGGCGACAAATCCACGATCCGCAGGTTGCGGGCGCAGCTGGCGCGGGCCCAGGCCCGGATCGAGGAGCTGCAAGCCTCCGCCGAGACCGACTTCCTGCTCGACATCCTGAATCGGCGCGGCTTCGAGCGCGAGCTCGTCCGTTCGCTCTCCTTCATCAAGCGCTATCAGGCCTCCGGCGCGGTGATCGTGCTCGACGTCGACCGCCTCAAGCCGATCAACGATGCCTTCGGGCACGCGGCAGGTGACGAGGTGCTGAAGACGATCGTCGCCGCGATATCGGACCAAGTGCGCGCCTCCGACGTGATCGGCCGTCTCGGTGGCGACGAGTTCGCAGTGCTGCTGTGGAATCTCAGCGAGACCGATGCACGCGCCAAGGCGGCTGCGCTGGAGGAGGCGATCGATCGCCTGAGCTTCGTGTTCCGTGGCAGCCGGATCTCCGCGGGCGCCTCGGCAGGCGTTGCGATCCTCACCGCGCATTCGGATGCTGATCGCGTTCTCGACGAGGCCGATCGTGCGATGTATGTGCGCAAGGCGCAGCGGCGCCATGAATCCAGCTGCTAGTGAGGCCTAGAGCGCGCTCAGATCCTCCGGCACATCGCCGTAGGCCCGCAGCAGCTTGGCATCGCCGAATTCGCCGATCGCGGGATCGCCGGTGCGGCTGAACGCGACGGCGCCGATGCTGCCGGGCATCCGCGACATCGTCTCCGCCCGGCGCAGCGCGATTGCCGAGCTCTGGCACTCCTCTGCACTGCCGGCGACCGGCGTGCCGTCGTCGTCCTGCATGAAGGGCAGCGCCACGTAGTAGGTTACGTCAGCCATTGCTGTGCTCCCTCAGAGATCAGGCGGCATCGCTCGCCGCATGGGTTCGCGCCGGCACGCAGCCGGCCGCGATCGCGGCCTGCAGTTCCTCGAGCTCGGCTTCCAGATATTCGTTGGCCATGATCAGCGCCTTGATGGTGCTGCGCAGGTTGCCGTCGCACATCGCGATCGCCTGATCGCAGGCCTTCTCGTAGCGGCTGTTGTCGGGCAGGGAAGGCGGTGCGGACATGGCGAAACTCCCTCTGATGGCTGGCGGCTGGATCGGCATGTTCTTATTTTGTTCTTTTGGAGTCAAGCGCCGAAAAGCACGCCCGTGTCCGTTGCCGCGAACGTGAAGCCAATGAGGCGCTGTGGATGACGGGGAAAACCGTCGCCGGATCTGAACCAGCGGGCAGCCGAACCGCAGCGACAGGCGTCAGGCGATGATGTCGGGCGTGATCTGATCTTCGATGAAGGCGATGCGGTCGCGCAATTGCAGCTTCCGCTTCTTCAAGCGTTGCAGCATCAAGAGATCCGGCGCCGGCGATTGATGCAGCGCGTCGATCGCGGCATCGAGGTCGCGGTGCTCTTGTTGCAGACGCGCAAGCTCGGCGAGGAGTTCGCGCTCATCCTGATCGTTCATGGTTGTGTATTGACTGGTAAACACGAAGAGGTTGTTACGGCCGAAGCAGCCGCTCGCCGGAATATCCTCCCTGAGCGCGCGCCGCGCAAGCCGAACCGGTTCCATAGTCACGATTAGTTACAGATAAACCGAAATGAGTGCGTGCGGCATTTCGCGTCCCCTATCGACAGCGCGGCCCACTCGTGTAGACTTATTGGTCCGGATCGAACCTGAGGTTTAACGCACCGAGGAGTGTTCGCAATGGCAATACAGGCCCATCTCGTTGAGCTGGAGCGTAAGCACAAAATACTCGAGAACGAACTGCACGAAGCACTCGTTCACCCCTCCGTAGACGATCTCCACATTTGCGAGCTCAAGCGCCGCAAGTTGATGGTCAAGGACCAAATCGAGCGGTTGAGACTTTCCGCCGACGACACGGTCCACTAAGCCGGTTCCTCCGCAAATTTAGCAAATAGTCTGGCCTTTCACCGAGGGATGAACGCCGCGGCGCGCATCCCCCGGGAGGCCATGCTGCATTTGCTCAGAGCTTCGCCAGCTCGCCGACGTGGTCGGCGACCGCGAGCGATGACGTGAGTCCGGGCGATTCAATCCCGAACAGGTTGATCAGACCGGCGACGCCGTGATCGGCCGGTCCCTGGATCAGGAAATCCTGGGTCGCGACCGCCGGGGGCACGATCTTGGGCCGGATTCCGGAATAGCTCGGCATCAGCGCCCCGTCCGGCAGGGTCGGCCAGTATTTGCGGATGGCCGGATAGAACCGCTCGGCCCGATCAGGGTCGACGGCGTAATCGATGTGATCGATCCATTCGACGTCGGGGCCGAACCTCGCCTGTCCGGCCATGTCGAGCGTCAGATGCACGCCGAGCCCGCCGGGCTCCGGCACCGGATAGATCAGGTGCGAGAACGGCGCCCTGGCGCTGCAGCTGAAGTAATTGCCCTTGGCCAGATAGGCCGTTGGAATCAATTCGATCGGCATGCCCTCGACGCTGCGCGCGACCGCCGTTGCACCGAGGCCGGCGGCATTGACCAGCAGATCGCAGGCCAGCGTCATGGGCGCCGCGCCGCCGGCCTCGATCTCGAATCCGTTGGCGGTTGCCCTGGCGTGGAGCAGCGGCGTATGGAAGGCGAATGCCGCTCCCGCCGCCTCGGCGTCGCCGCGCAGCGCCAGCATATAGGCATGGCTGTCGATGATCCCGGTGGAGGGCGACAGCAGCGCCGCGTCGCAGTTCAGCGCCGGTTCCAGCGCGCGTGCCGCCTCGCCGGACAGAAGTTGCATGTCGTCGACGCCGTTCGCCTCGGCATGAGCCCGGATCGACTGCAGTTTTTCGGTTTCTTTGGCCGTGGTGGCGACGATCAGCTTGCCGCAATTCTTGTGCGGGATGCCGTGCTCGGCACAGTAACGATAAAGCGCCCGCTTGCCGCTGACGCACATCCGCGCCATCAGGCTGCCGGCCCGGTAGTAGATGCCGGCGTGGATCACCTCGCTGTTTCGCGACGAGGTGACGGTGCCGATCCCCTCGGCCTCCTCGATCACAATCACTTCGCGGCCGGCCTGTGCCAGCCTCCGCGCCACGGCGAGGCCGATCACCCCCGCTCCGACGATCACGCAATCAACCCTGTCCATCTCGTCCTTCAGGTCCGAACATTTTCGCGCAGCCACGCCGTTGCCGCCAACATCGTTCAGCCGATCCGATCGTTTTCGGCAAGTGCTTATTAGGCAAGTGCTTGGGCCATCTCAAATAGTTGGGGAGCCATGCCCTGTTAGTGGAGCATTAATCATGTCAGGGCAATTGCCGTACATTAAGTGGCATTTTCCAGTTGCATCCCTACGCGTTTACCCGATCCAAACCGCCGGAGCCGGACACTCGCCCCGGAAATCCGCGGGTGATTGATGGCTGGCAGGAAGTGGCAGGCGGGCGGGAAGAATTCGATTCCGGCAAGGGCCGTCCTTTGCCTGATCGCCGCCGTCGTGCCGGTCGGTGCAGCCTGGGCCGCCTCCGACGCCTTCGCACCGTCGACCTATCTTGGTGACCTCGATCCCGGCGTGGTCTGGGAGCTGCTGATCGGCAGCGTGGTGGTTGCCTCCTTCCTCGGCGCGGTCGGGCTGTGGATCCTTTCGGCCTTGCGCAAGGCCAAGCGCGCGCAACTGCGGCGCAACGCCTTCGTGTCGTCCGCCCTCAACCACCTGAACCAGGGTGTGGTGATGACCGATGCGCGTGAGCGCATCGTGTTCTGCAACGACCGCTATCTCGACATCTACGGCCTGTCGCGCGCCGACATCAGGCGCAACATGACCGGCACCGAGCTATTGGAGCTGCGCCGCGACCGCGGCGTACTCGACATCAGCGCCGAGGATTTCTTTGCCAGGGCCGCAACGCCCGACGGGCTGGTCACTGAACTGCCCGGCGGCCGGTCGGTGCTGGTGAAATATTTTCCGCTGCCGAACGGCGGCTCGGTGGCGACCCATCTCGATTGCACCGACCAGCGCAAGCTGTCGCGCAAGCTCGCCTCGACTACGCAATTCCTCGAATCCGTGCTCGACAACGTCCCGGTCTGCGTCGCGGCCAAGAACATCGAGGACGGCCGCTACATCTTCGCCAACCGCGCGTTCGAGCGCTTCTCGCGCTTCTCGCGCGATCACATCGTGGGCAAGCGCGCCGACGAGATCTTCCGTCCCGAGACCGCCGTCAGCATCGACACTGCCGACCGCGCGGCGCTCGACGCGCC
The DNA here is from genome assembly GCF_054063295.1 of Bradyrhizobium sp. USDA 3240. Classification (NCBI taxonomy): domain Bacteria; kingdom Pseudomonadati; phylum Pseudomonadota; class Alphaproteobacteria; order Hyphomicrobiales; family Nitrobacteraceae; genus Bradyrhizobium; species Bradyrhizobium sp. USDA 3240. The sequence goes on along the minus strand of NZ_JBSSGD010000002.1, from coordinate 3,131,092 downwards.
CGAAGGCTATCACCGCAGCGAATTCTTCGTCGAACGCGGCTCGGAGAAGCGCATCCTGGCATCGAACCGCGTAATCGCCCGCAACGAGGCCGGCGATCCGGAATTCCTGATCGCGCTGTTCGAGGACGTCACCGACCGCCGTTCGCTGTCGCGCGAGCTCGAGAACAACAAGAAATTCCTCGAGCTCGTGGTCGACAACATCCCGGTCTCGCTGATCGTGCAGCGAGTCAGCGACGGCCGCTACCTCCTGGCCAACCGCAGCGCCGAGACGATCCTCAACCGCCGCCGCGAAGACGCCGCCGGCCTCACCGCGTCCGACATCTTCAATGCGCGCGAAGCCAAGCTGATCGTCGCCCGGGACGAGGCCGCGATCCGGAAGCGCAGCATGATCGCCGAGGAGCACCCGATCTCGACCAAGGACGGCCTGCGGCTGTTCCTGACCCGCCGCATGACCGTGCTCGACGACCATGGCGAGCCGCAATATCTGATCAAGACCCATGAGGACGTCACCGACCGGCGCCAGACCGAGTCGCGCATGGCGCACATGGCCTACCACGACGGCCTGACCGATCTGCCGAACCGCGCCGCGTTCCTGCAAGCACTGACCCAGATGATCGAGGCCTGCGACGGCACCGACGAGGAATTCGCCGTGCTCTGCGTCGACCTCGACGGGCTGAAGGAGATCAACGACGTCTACGGCCATGCGATGGGCGACAAGGTGCTGATCGAAGTCGCGCAGCGCTTGCAGAACGTGGCGCGCGGCGGCGTGGTTGCGCGGCTATCCGGCGACGAATTCGGCCTCATCATTGACGGCCAGCAACCGGCCGCCGGTATTGCGCTGGCCGAGCAGGCCGCCGAGGCGTTGGGTGAGGATTTCGCGATCGACGGCAAATCGGTGCGAACCGGCCTCACCGCGGGGGTCGCGATGTTCCCGCACAACGGATCCGACGCGGCCTCGCTGCTGGCCAATTCCGGCGCAGCGCTGTTCCGCGCCAAAGCCAAGTCGCGCGGCACGATCTCGATCTTCGAGCCGGAGATGGACCAGCAGATCCGCGATCGCCGCGTGCTGCACCAGGAGCTGTCGGTCGCGATCAAGAACGGCGAATTGTCGCTCTACTACCAGCCGCAGGCCGCCACCGGCGCGAGCGTTGCGGGCAGCCAGATCATCGGCTTCGAGGCGCTGGCGCGCTGGCACCATCCGCTGCGCGGCTTCGTGCCGCCCAGTGACTTCATTCCGCTCGCAGAAGAAAGCGGCCTGATCGTCGAGATGGGCGAATGGATCTTGCGCGAAGCCTGCCGTGAGGCCGCCTCATGGGCTATGCCGATGCAGGTCGCCGTGAACCTGTCGCCGGCGCAATTCACCCATGGCGACCTCGTCGGCCTCGTCCATTCGATCCTGCTCGAGACCGGGCTGACGCCTGACCGGCTCGAGCTCGAAATCACCGAGGGCGTGCTGATCGAGGATTTCGACCGCGGCCTGTCGCTGCTGCGTCGGCTGAAGACGCTCGGCGTGCGCATCTCGATGGACGATTTCGGCAGCGGCTATTCCTCGCTGAGCTATCTGCAGGCGTTTCCGTTCGACAAGATCAAGATCGACCGCGCCTTCGTCATCAATCTCGGCCGCAATCCGCAATCGGCCGCGATCGTCCGCGCGGTCATCGATCTCGGCCACGGCCTTGAGATGTCGATCGTCGCCGAAGGCGTCGAGACCGAGGCGCAGCTCAGTTTCCTCTCCGAGGAAGGCTGCGACGCGGTGCAGGGCTATCTGATCGGCAGGCCGGCGCCGATCGGTCAATTTGCCGCGCTGGTCGGCGGCGACCGGCTGGCCGAGACCGTGCGCAGGGCCGGGTAAATCGGCCTGAACCGTCAGGTCGGCGCCGCCGGCTGCGCTTGCCATCCCTTGCACGTCCGGTTACCGTCGAACCACCACATCATTTCGGCCGAGAAAGGAGGGCTGCGTCGTGGCGAGATTCACTGATCCCCACCTCAAGCGTGGCCCCGTCAACGCCCTGCAAATGCGTTTGCAGGGCTGACCGGAAACTCGGACAAAATCTCTTCCTGGTCTGCCCTTCGTGGCCGTGCGGCGTCGAACGTTTGAGCGTTCGCGCCTGCATTTGAATCCCTCGCCGCGCACCGACACGCACATCCGATGATGGCTGGACGCCTCAGGATGATGTCGTGATCGCCGGCAAGACCAGAGAATTGATCGTGACCCTCATCAATGTACGCAATCTCGGCGTGACGCTGAACGCGCCGCTGTTTTCCGAACTGAATTTTGTCGTCAATGCCGGCGACCGGATCGGCCTCGTCGCCGCCAATGGCCGGGGCAAGTCCACGCTGCTGCGCTGTATCGCAGGCACGATGGAGCCCAATGAAGGCGACATCACCCGCGCGCGCGGCCTGACCGTCGGCCATGTCGAGCAGGACGCGCCGCCGAGGCTGCTGGATACCCCGTTCCATGCTGCCGTGCTCGAGGCGCTACCCGGCGAGCAGCGCGCCGGCGAGAGCTGGCGGGTCGACGTCGCCTTGCAATCGCTCGATGTGCCCGAGGAGTTGTGGGCGCGACCGCTGAGGCAATTGAGCGGCGGCTGGCTCCGGCTTGCAATGCTTGCCCGTGTGCTGGTGACCGAGCCCGACGTGCTGCTGCTCGACGAGCCGACCAACCATCTCGACCTCGCCAAGATCGGCCGGCTCGAGGCCTGGCTGAATGCGCTGCCGCGCGAGATGCCGGTGGTGATCGCGAGCCACGATCGCGCCTTCCTCGACGCGACCACCAACCGGACGCTGTTCCTGCGCCCGGAACGGTCGCAGCTGTTCGCGTTGCCCTACACCGCGGCGCGCGCGGCGCTCGACGAGTTCGATGCCTCGGACGAGCGGCGCTTTCAGCGCGACATGAAGGCCGTCCGGCAGCTCCGGCAGCAGGCCGCCAAGCTCAACAACCTCGGCATCAATTCCGGCAGCGACCTTCTGCTGTCGAAGACCAAGCAGTTGAAGCAGCGCGCCGAGAAGCTCGAAGAGACGGCGAAGCCGGCGCATGTCGAACGCTCGGCGGGAGCGATCCGGCTCGCCAACCGTGACACCCATGCGAAGGTTCTTATCAGGCTGAACAACGCCGCGATCGCCACACCGGACGGCAGGCCGCTGTTCAGGACCGGCCAGCAGTTCATCTGCAAGGGCGACCGGATCGCGCTGCTCGGGCCGAACGGCGCGGGCAAGACCCGGTTCGTCGCGGCGCTGCGGCTGGCGATCGAGGACGCGGAGGCGGCAGCCGCCGAGATCAGGGCCACCGAGTCGCTGGTGCTTGGCTATTGCGACCAGGTGCTGGCCGATCTCGCGGATAGCGACACGCCGATGCGCATGCTGACGTGGCGCTTCGAGGTCGGCGATCAGCGTGCGCGCGGCCTGCTTGCCGGCGCCGGGCTCACGATCGAGATGCAGGGGCGTCCGATCGGACGGCTGTCGGGCGGGCAGAAGGCCCGTCTCGGCATGCTGGTGCTGCGGCTCACCCTGCCGAACTTCTATCTGCTCGACGAGCCAACCAACCACCTCGACATCGAGGGCCAGGAGACGCTGGAGGACGAACTGATGGAGCAGCAGGCCAGCTGCCTGCTGGTGTCGCACGACCGCCAGTTCGTGCGGACAGTGGCCAACCGGTTCTGGGTGATCGAAGGCAAGAAGCTAATCGAGGTCGATAGCCCCGAACACTTCTTTGCCTCGGTCGGTGTGGACTAGCGATGGAGTTAGATTGGATAACCGTCGCCAAGACAGTGTGCCTCTCCCGCTTGCGGGGCCGTCGCACGGGCGCCGCCAAAATATCGAAAACAACCCCATGCAAAGTAGCGGGCGGCGGCCGGCGTTCGAGCAGGCGACTTGACACGTCGGGCAACTCAGGAGCATTCTTCCAATATTCCGAAATCATGCAAGCGTACGCTCGCCCTCGCAGGCGGGAGAGGTGGAGTGTGCCGTGAGGCCGCCTTATCCAGACATCATGTCGTCAAGCGCCGCGCCTTGAACGCATTTCTCGTGCGAATACGTATTTCGTTCGCATTGAAATGCGATAGCCGTTGCGCATGGCGGATTATGATCTCGCGATCATCGGCGGAGGCCTGAACGGCACGAGCATTGCGCGCGATGCGGCCGGCCGCGGCTTGCGCGTGGTCCTGCTGGAGCAGGGCGATCTCGGCTCCGGCGCGTCGGGGGCCTCGCCGCGGCTGGTCCACGGCGATCTGGCCGGGCTGGAGCGGCGCGAGTTCTTCCGCGTCCGCAGGGCGCTCAGGGAACGCGATGTGTTGCTGCGCATCGCGCCGCATCTGGTGCGGCCGGCGCGCTTCGCGATCCCGGCGCATGCCGAGGAACGGCCGCCGTGGCAATTGCGGTCGTTGCTGCTGCTGTACGAACGGTTGGCCTCGCGTAGCGGCCTGCCACGCTCGACGACGCTGGATGTCACCCACCATCCGGTCGGCAATGCGCTGAAGCGGCCGTTCGGAACCGCGTTCGAATATTCCGATTGCGTCGTCGACGATTCCCGGCTCGTCGTGCTCAACGCCGTCGATGCCGCCGCACGCGGCGCCGATATCCGCACCGGCGCGCGCGTGACCAGGGCCGAGCGCGGCGAGACCTGGCGGCTGGTCGTGATCGACCGTGGCTATCGCCGGGTGATCACCGCGCGGTCGCTGGTCAACACCACCGGCGCATGGGCCGCCTCCGTCGCCGACACCGTGTTGCGCGCGCCGGCGCCACCGCTCGCGACCGTGCAGATCAGCCAGATAGTGGTGCGCCGGCTGTTCGACTGCGACAACGTCTATGCGTTCCAGAACCTCGACGGACAACTGGTCTTCGCCAGTCCCTACGCGCGCGACTTCACCCTGATCGGTAGCGTCAGTCATCCTTTCAAGGGCGATCCCGCCATTGTCGCGATGGGCGTGCGCGAAGTGGCCTATCTCTGCGACGCAGCCAATCGCTATTTTCGCGAGCAGATCACTCCGGCCGATGTGCTGCGCACGATTTCCGGCGCCAATTCCGTCGTCGCTCCCGTGCGCCGGCGCAGCAGTGATGGCGCGGCGTCACTCGATTTCCGGCGTGGCAAGGCGCCGCTGCTCACCATCTTCGGCGGTGACGTCACCACCTCCCGGCGTCGCGCCGAGCGGGCGGTGTCGGAATTCACGCGGTTCTATCCGATCACGCCGCGCTGGACCGCAACAGTGCCGCTGCCGGGCGGCGAATTCGCGTGGCAGCGCTTCGAGACCGAGGTCGACATCGCGCGCGATCGCTGGCGCTTCCTGGGCGAGGACGAGGCGCGGCGGCTGGTGGCCGCCTACGGGCTGAACGTGAAGGATATCCTGGGCGAGGCAAAGCAGAAGGCCGATCTCGGTCCGGCCTTCGGCCCCGAACTGACTGGAACTGAGGTGCGCTACCTCATGCGCAAGGAATGGGCGCGCTTTCCCGACGATATCCTGTGGCGGCGCTCCAAGCTCGGCCTGACCATGCCGCAAGCCGATCAGGATGCGCTTGCGGCATTCATGGCGAAGCCGGATTGAGGTTCGGCTATTGCCGCGCTGCCTCCTGTGACCAGGCGAGATCACGCTTGGATGGACGGCGATGCAGCCGCTCCGAAATCAGGTTCGTCGCTTGCCGGCCTTGACCCGCGCGCAAGCATGCGACGATGAAGGTGTCCTCCCACAATTCGCGTTGCGCATGGCTGCCGCCGATCCGCACCAGCTCGGGCATCAGCGGCGCCAGGATACGCACGGCGCTGTCATGGTCGCCGGCGGCGAAGGCGGCGACGCCGCGGCCGAGCCCGATCGCGGCGGGGCCGGGCGCCAGCTTGCCGTCGACGTCGCGCGCCGCCATCTCGGTCAGCCGCGCCTCAAGCGCGTCGTTGTTCGTCGTGGCTGCGACCAGCGCGTGATGCACGTCGGCGAAATGCGCGCCGGCCTTGGGGAAGTATCCGTCGCCATAGGCGGCGACATCCTTCCAGTGTGATTCGAGGCCGGTCTTGCCGGCGACCGACAGCCGCCACAGCAGCGAGGCCGTGTCGGTGTAGATATTGAGCGGTGGATAGGGTCGGCCCGCCGGCTTGATGTGCTGCTCGTAGATCGCGAGCGCGCCGTCGGCGTCGCCCTCCTCGATCGCGATCAAGGCGAGGTGCCAGGCGAGATGGCCCTGCAGGAAGCTGGTGCGATCATTCGCCGGCAGCCATCCGGAGAGGAAGCTGCGGCCTTCCGCCGCGTCGCCCTGCTCGAACAGCGCATGCGCCACCGCGTGCGCGGCGCCGGCGTTCTCCGGCTTCAGCGCATAGCCGCGCTCGGTGACGGCGCGGCCCGAGACGACATCACCGGCCTCGGTCTTCGACCAGCCGAGATAGGTGAGGAACCACCAGTCGTCGCCATAGTCGCTGGTATAACGTTCGGAGATTGCGAGCCGGGCGGCGTCATGGTCGGACCGGCCGGAGAAGGCGTAGAGGCCGAAGGCACCGAGCAACAGCGAGAGTATCTGCGCATCGCGCGGATATTCGGCGAGATGCTGTTCGGCGGCGGTCATCGCCTTCTTGCCCTGGCCCTCGATCACGGACGCGATGATCTCGATGTGCTGGCGCTCGCGCGGGCTCGCGGCCGCCGCCAGCTGCCGCGCATCGGCCGCCTTCGCGCGGGCGTTGGCGCCTTCCATGTTGAGCTGGTGGACGCGGGCACGGCCGAGATGGGCCAGCGCGAAATCGGGGTCCTCGGCGATCGCCGCCTCGAACGCGGCATCGGCGCCGTGCAGCGCCGCCAGCATGCGGTCGACGCCGTCGACATAATATGCGGCGGCGCGGTCCGAGGTGGTGGTCAGCTGCAGGCCGTAGCGGTCGTGAATCATCGGTTGTCCTCCCGAGTTTGGCTGCGAGTCTAGAGCATTTTCGGTTCCGATTGAATCAGAACCGAAGCTCTAGCTTTTTGTTTTGACGCGTTTTCGTCACGCGAACCGGTTTCCACTTCGCTCGAAAACGCTCCAGCAGAGGCGCGGAAGCCGACAATATTGCGGGAGATGTTCGTGAGGCGGTTGAGCCGGTGGCGATCCGCCGCTAGCTTGCCGCCAGGATCGGACCTATCGGGGAATCGGGGCTTGCGGACGTGACATCGGGCGAAGCGAGTGCGGAGGCGGCAAGGCCGTTGCCTGAACCGGCCGTCTCGGACATGCCGCTGCTGCGGATCGAGGGCGTCGCCAAGTCGTTCGGCAATTTCCGCGCGGTCGACCAGCTTTCGCTCGACATTCGCGCCGGCGAGTTCTTCGCGCTGCTCGGCCCGAGTGGCTGCGGCAAGACCACGCTGCTCCGCATGCTCGCCGGCTTCGAGACCCCGGACGAGGGCCGCATCCTGCTCGGCGGCAACGACATCGCCCAGGTGCTGCCGCACGAGCGGCCCGTCAACATGATGTTCCAGAACTATGCGCTGTTTCCGCATCTGTCGGTGCGCGACAACATCGCCTTCGGCCTCAGGCGTGCCGGCATGGCGCGCCGCGACATCGCGAGCCGCGTTGCCGAGATGGTGGCGCTCGTCAAGCTCGAGGGGCTCGAGAAGCGCAAGCCCGACCAGCTCTCCGGTGGACAGCGGCAACGCGTGGCGCTGGCGCGCTCGCTGGCGCGCCGCCCGCAGGTGCTGCTGCTCGACGAGCCGCTCGCCGCGCTCGACAAGAAGCTGCGCGAGAGCACGCAAGGAGAGTTGATGGAGCTGCAACGCCGGCTCGGCATGACCTTCATCATCGTCACCCACGATCAAGAGGAGGCGATGACGATGGCCGGTCGGATCGGGGTGATGGATGCCGGCCGTCTGGTGCAGGTCGCAACCCCGCGCAATCTTTACGAGGCGCCAGCCTCGCGCTGGATTGCCGAGTTCGTCGGCGACATCAACCTGTTCAACGGCCAGGTCGCCGCCCGCGAGAATGGACGGTTGACGGTCTCGACCGCGGAAGCAGGTACGCTCGCGGTCAGTGAGCTGTGGCCGCCGGTGACCAAGGAGGTGGTCAGCGTCGCGATCCGCCCCGAGAAGGTGAAGTTGTCGCGCCGCGCACCGGCCTCGGACGCGGGCGGATCGCAGACGATCAACCGGCTGGCGGGCGTCGTCGCCGACGTCAATTATCTCGGCGGCGTGACGAGCTATCGGGTGAGGCTGGAGTCCGGCGCGGTGGTGCGGTCGTCGATGGCCAATACCGCACGGCTCGATGTCGACGCCTATCTCGCCGGCCAGCGCGTGGTGGCGTGGTTCACCGCCGACGACTGCCTGGTGCTCGAGCAATGAGCGCGCGCCGCATCTTCGCGCGGCCGGCGCGGCTTGCCGCGATCGCGCCCTATCTCTGGATGGTGCTGTTCTTCCTGGTGCCGTTCGGCTTCGTGCTGAAGATCAGCCTGTCGCAGACCGCGATCGCGCAGCCGCCCTATACGCCGGTGTTCGATTTCACCGAGGGCCGCGCGGCGCTGGCGGCCGCGTTTGCGCAACTGTCGTTCGACAATTTCCGCCTGCTGCTGCAGGACAATCTGTACATCCTGTCCTATCTGCGCAGCCTCGTCGTCGCTGTGACCTCGACCTTGATCTTGCTGCTGATCGGCTATCCCGTCGCCTACGGCATGGCGCGGCTGCCGCAGCGCTGGCAGGGCGTGGCCATGATGCTGGTCATCGTACCGTTCTGGACCTCGTTCCTGATCCGCATCTACGCCTGGATCAACATTTTGCAGCATGACGGTCTGCTCAACCAGATCCTGCTCACGCTGCACATCGTGTCCGCGCCGGTGGTCTGGTTGTCGACCGACAGCGCGATGTATCTTGGCATCGTCTACTCCTATCTGCCGTTCATGATCCTGCCGCTCTATGCGACGCTCTCCAAGATGGATGCCTCGCTCTTGGAGGCCGCGGGCGACCTCGGCGCCTCGCCGCGGCAGGCGTTCTGGCTGGTGACGTTTCCGCTATCGCTGCCCGGCGTCGGCGCCGGCGCGCTGCTCTGCTTCATTCCCATCGTCGGCGAGTTCGTGATCCCCGATTTGCTCGCCGGCTCCAATTCGCTGATGATCGGGCAGACGCTGTGGCTCGAGTTCTTCACCAACAAGGACTGGCCGGTGGCATCCGCCGCGGCGGTGGCGCTGCTGCTCTTGCTGGTGCCTCCGCTCGTGCTCTACGACCGCCTGCAACGCCGCCAGCTCGAGAGCAATCGCTGATGGCTGGTACCGTTACCAAGCTCACGCGCTTCAACATGACGTCGCTGGCGCTCGGGCTGGCGTTCCTCTATCTGCCGATCGTCATCCTCGTGATCTACTCCTTCAACGCCTCGCGGCTGGTGACGGTGTGGGGCGGCTGGTCGCTGCGCTGGTACCACGAGTTCTTCAACGACCGCGCCATGCTGGAGGCGGCGTGGATGAGCCTGTCGGTCGCCGCAGTGTCGGCGACGCTGGCGACATTGCTGGGCACGCTGGCGGCGGTCGGGCTGGCGCGCGGCGAACGGTTCCGGGGGCGGGCGCTGTTCTCCGGCATGCTGTATTCACCGCTGGTCATGCCGGAGGTGATTTCCGGCCTGTCACTGCTGCTGCTGTTCGTGGCGCTGAACGCCGAGCGCGGCTTCTGGACGGTGACGATCGCCCACACCACGCTGACGATGTGCTTCGTCACCGTTGTGGTGCAGTCGCGTCTGGCCACGCTCGACCGCAGCCTGGAGGAAGCCGCGATGGACCTCGGCTGCGATCCGGTGCGCGCGTTCCTCCTGGTGACGCTGCCGCTGATCGTGCCGGCGATCGTGGCGGGGTGGATGCTCGCCTTCACGCTGTCGCTCGACGACGTCGTGATCGCGAGCTTCACCACCGGCCCCGGCTCGGCGACGCTGCCGATCCGGATCTATTCCGAGGTCCGGCTCGGCGTGAAGCCCGAGATCAACGCGATCTGCACGCTGGTGATCGCACTGATCGCTGTGATCATCGTGATCGCCTCGTTCGCCTCGAAACTGTCGAGCGCGCGCGGCGAAAGCGCCGCGCCTCTGTAGCGGCCCGTCATTGCGAGCGAAGCGAAGCAATCCATCGCGCCGCAAGCGGAGAGGTGGATTGCTTCGTCGCTTCAGCGCAAAATTGCTTTGCAATTTTGTCGCGAGCTCCTCGCAATGACGACGAGGTTGGACCGGTTCCGGGCCTCACGACTTGACGGCGCCCGCAGTCAGCCCGCCGACCATGTAGCGCTTGAAGGCGTAATAGACCGCGGCCGGCGGCAGCGCGTAGATGAAGCCGGTGGTCATCAACAGCTCCCACGGCGAATCGTCGGCGGCGAGGAAGTTGCCTAGCGCGACCGGCAGCGTGATGTCGGTGTCCTTCGACAGCAGCAGGAACGCGTAGAGATATTCGTTCCAGGCGAGCAGGATCGCATAGGTGCCGACCGCGACCAGCGAGGGCATCATCAGCGGCACATAGACCAGGCGGAACAGTTGCAGCGTGGTGGCGCCGTCCATCGTCGCGGCCTCGTCGAGCTCGACCGGCAGCTTGTCGGAGGCCTGCTTCAGCACCCAGATCGCGTAGGGCGCGGCGATCGTCACCATCGCCAAAATCAGCGACCAGTGATTGTTGAGCAGGCCGTAGGTGCCCATGGTGCGGTACATCGGCACGGCGAGGAATGCCGCCGGGATGAAATAGGTGAACAGCGCAAGGTTCATCACAGCCCGGCCGCCCGGCACGCGCAGCCGCGAGATCGAGAACGCCGCGGCGGTGGCGACGAACAGCGTCAGCGCGCCGACGGCGAGCGCGATCACGGCCGAATTCCAGAACTGGATCCAGAAGTCGCGCAGGAAGTAATGCTGCTGGTGGAACACGATCGAGAAATTATGCAGCGTCGGATGCGTCGGCCACAGCTTACCGGTGAACGCGTCCTCCTTCGGAGAGATCGCGAACACGAACATGTGGTAGATCGGGATCATGGTCCAGATGAAGACCGGAATGCCGATCAGCAGCAGCTTGGCCTCGGTGCCGACTTCGCGGAGGGTGGGCAGCTTCATCGCGACAACCGTTTCATCATGTAATAGACCAGCGGTAGCACGAACGGCATCGCGCAGACGATCGAGGCCATCGCGAGCGACAGCTGGTCGAGCCTGAGATAGCGGATGCCCAGCGTCGAGAGCACGTGGGTGAGGTCGGCAGGCCCGCCGCCGGTGAGCAGATAGACGCTGTTGAAGTCGCCGAGCGTCCAGATCATCGAGAGCAGCGTGCAGGTGATGTAGAGCGTCTGCATCGACGGCCAGGTGATGTAGCGGAATTTCTGCCACCAATTGGCGCCGTCGACGTCGGATGCCTCATACAGATCGTGCGGGATGGCGAGTCGTCCGGTCAGCAGGATCAGCGTCCAGAACGGCAGCGACTTCCAGATGTGCACGCCGATCGCCATCGCGAGCGCGACCGCGGGATCGTTCAGCCAGTTCGGGCCGTCGTCGCCGGTGAACTTGAAGATCAGCTGGTTGACCACGCCCCATTCGGGATTGAGCATGAAGCGCACGGAGAGAATGGTCGGGATCGACGGCACCGCCCAGGGCAGGATGAAGATGACAGACAGCCATCTGATCCAGGGCCGCTGCTGGGCGAAGAAGCCGGACAGGAACAGCGCGATCAGCATCTTGATGTTGATGCCGATGACCAGGAAGATCAGCGTGTTGACGGCGGCGCGCGCGAAGATCGGGTCGTTGTACAGCGCGACATAGCTCGACGGATGGCGCGCCAGCCACAGGCCGTAGCCGACCGGATAGACCACGAAGGCGAGAAAGACGAGCAGGTAGGGCACCAGCAGCGCGATGCCCCAGACCTGCGGCGGCGTCAGCCGCGCCGACAGCGGCGGCGAGGGGGCATCGGATGCGGAGAGCGTGATCGCCATTCGGTTACTCTAGGAAGGAGATGCCGCCTACGTTGTCGTCCCGGCGAAGGCCGGGACCCATAACCACAGGTCCTGGTCGTTGCGCGAAAGTCGTCGACCAGCATACTCCAGAACTGCTGCCGCGGCGTATGGGTCCCGGCTTTCGCCGGGACGACGCGGAAGCAGTTTTGGCGCCAGCCGACATCCTTTACGTTACCCCGCGACCTGCTTGATACGCGCGATCAGTTCGTCGACGGCCTTGTCCACCGGCACCTTCTCGCTGACGACGCGGTTCATGGCCTTGGCCCAGACGTTCTCGTTGTTCAGGATGGTGAACTTCCAGTTCTTGGTAAAGTCGAACGGCGCGGTGCCGCCGGTGAACTGATTCCAGACTGCCTTGCGATGCCGGTCGGCCTGCCAGAACGGGCTGGCCTGGCTGGCCTTGGTCACTGGGAACCAGCGGCCGAGCGCACCTTCGATATAGGGCCGCACGTTGTCTTCCTGCATCAGGAACGCGATGAACTGCTTGCCTTCCGCCTTGTTCTTGGCGTTGGCGAAGATCAGCCCAGTCTTGACGTCGGAGCGGTAGCGGATCGTCGAGCCATCCGGCGCCTTCGGGAAGGACGCCGTGATGATGTCCTGCTCATAGGCCTGCTTGCCGGCGGCGCGCTGCGCGTCGGTCAGCGCCGGGTTGGTGGAATCCTCGAACCACTTCGCCGCGATCGAGATCGTGAAATTGTGGGTCATCACGATCGTCTTGTTGTGGAAGGCGACGTTGTTGTCCGGGTCCTTCCAGGTCGTCGAGGAGGGCGGGGTGCAGCCCTTGATGTAGGTGTCGGTGTAATCCTTCAGCGCGTGGATCAGGCCGTCGCGCACCTTGGGATCGTCGACCAGCAGCTTGCCGTCGTCGTCGACCAGCTTGACGTGGTAGGCGTCCATGAAGGTGTAGAACGACTGGAACGAGTCGGTGGATTCCACGCCCATCGGCTGGCCGACGCCGTAGATGCGCTGGCCGGTCGCCTTGCGGATCCCCGGCTGCACCTTGTCGCACCAGAACGTCCAGTAATCCTCCCACTTGGTCGGGATGTCGGCGGCCTTGAAGCCGGCCTTCTCCAGCATGTCGCCCCAGATCTGGACGTGCATGCTCTGCTGCTTCAGCGGGAAGCCGTAATAGGACTTCTTCTTGGTGACGTCATTGTAGAGCAGGGCCGCTTCCAGCGTGTTCGGCGCGAAGGCGTCCTTCATCGGCAGCATGATGTCGGAAAGGTCTTCGAGCTTGCCCTCGAAGGCCCACTTGCCCTGGGCCTGCACATCGTAGGTGTCGGAATAGGCGACGTCGGGAACGGTGCCGGAATCGAGCGCGGCGACCGTCTTCGGAATCATGTCCTGGATCGCGTATTGCGACAGTTCGACCTTGATGCCGGTCTTGGCTTCGAATTTCTTGATCGTATCGAGCAGCGCGTCGTCTTCGGACTTGTAGAATCCCTTGCCCCACCAGACGGTGATCGTCTTGCCCTGGGCCAGAGCGGGTGCAGTTGCGGCGAACAGGCCGACCGCAGCGACCGCAATTGATAGCGCACCGATAACCTTGGATCTCACGTTCTTCTCCCCTCATGAGGCCGGTTTTTTTAACCGGTTAGGGAAAACACTAGCGCATGCCCGGGACCCGATAAAGATGCCGCATCGACGACTTCTGTAGGGGGCTCGCGGGAGAGCGTGGATCAGTCCCGCTGCATTGATGCGGAAAGTGAATGGATCGATCAGTTCGACCCCTGGCCAGTTCGACCTTGGTCAGTTCGATTTGGCATTCTCGGCCGCCGTTGCCGGAGCGTTGCCGGGCGCGCCGGCCGCGGCATCGGGCCGTGCGGCGCCGCCGGTGAAGCGTTCGATCACCGAGCGCACCGCGTCGCGGGTCTTGCGATCCTTCACGGCGTCGAGCAGCGGGGCGGATGCCGGCGAGCGGCGGATCAGGCTTTCCGGATCGGGGAAGATCAGCGGATCGTCCCACGGGCCCTGAATCACGAAGGGCAAATCGAACGCGGTGCCGCCGGCAGATGCCGAGGTCAGGCTGGCGACGCCCTTGAGATCATACTCGCGCGACGGCACCGAGGCGGTGCCGGTCAGCGTGATCTTGGCCGCGGGGCTCACGACATGGATGTCGTCGGCAGTCGCGACGCCGTCGGCGAATTTCACCGAGACGCTGAGATTGTCATAAGGCGTCGAGCCGGAGCGGAAATTGCCGCCGCCCGGACAGCGGCCGCTTCTCCAGCCGCCGCAGCAATTGCTCGACATTAAAGCCTGCGATCGCGCCGTCGTGCCCGTTCAGCGTCGCGGTGCCGTCCAGCGACGACGCGAGCCCGAACGGGCTCGAGCCGGAAGCCGTCAGGGAGACGTTGAGGTTGCCGCGGCCGGACAATTTCGTGATGCCGAACAGTTCGCTGGCGCAGGCCTGCAGATCGACATCGGTGAACTGGAATTGCGCCCTGACGTCGGCGACCGCGTCCGAGCGCGCGATGGCGAACGAACCCTTGGCGATGCCGCCATACATCTGCGCCTCGCCGACGCTGAGCGCGAGCGCGCCGCCACGCAGATTGGCGCCGAACGCGGTGCGGCCGAGCTTGGACGGGCCGACCGTCACCTTGGCGGCCGACAGCCGCATGTCGAGATCGGTCGACGACAGCGAGGAGAGGTCGAACAGCTGCCTGTTCCAGTCGCGCTGGCCGCTGGCCAGCAGGCGGAACGTCGAGATGTAGGGCGTGAAATCGAGATTGCCGGCGGCAAGCGTCGCCTGCAGCGTCTGCCGGCCGTTGTTGGCGTAGGTCATCACGCCCTCGGCGACGTTGCCGTCGAGCTCGACATTGACATTGGTGAGCGCGACCGATCCGCCGACCACATTGGCGCGGGCCTTCAGCGCAAAGCGGCCGAAGCCGCCACCGCCGCCGGGCGGCGCCTGTCCCATCCAGCGCAACGCATTGCGCAGCGACGGTGAGTCCATGGTGGCCGTGCCTTCCATCATCAGGCTGGTGCGGTTGGCGACGGTTCCGTCGAACGCAACCTTCAGCGGCGCGCTGGCCAGCCGTGCCTTGAGGCCGGAACGGTCGCCCGACAGCAGCGCGACGAAATCGCTGGCGCTGATCGAGCCGTCGACGCGCTCGCCGCGCCAGTCGAACTGGCCGGTTGCGGCAAAGGAGCGCGAGATCGAGGGCCAGGCCAGCGACAGGTCGATGTCGCCGAGCTGCTCGGAGATATTGTTGGTGCCATCCTGGTAATTCAGCTCGCCGTCCTGGATCCGTATCTCGGAGAACGACACCTGGTTCGCGGCGCCGGGCGTCATCGTCTTGGCGATGGTCTCGACGAACGGGGTCCAGTTGCTCTCGCCGGCGCTGTCGCGGACCACACGGATATGCGGACGGAGCATCATGACGTCGGCGATCTCGAACCGCCGTAGCAACAGCGGCAGCAGACGCAGATTGGCAGTCAGCACATCGACCTGCAGGGCAGGACCGGTGGTATCGGCGCCCTTCAGCCCGACATTATGGAAGGAGACATAGCTGCCGGGAAACACCGAAACGTCGATCGGGCCGTTGACGACGAGCTCGAGCCCGGTCACGCCGCGAATCTGCGCTTCCACCGCGCTCCGCAGCGCGTCCCGGTTGAGGAACCACGACGTTCCGACCAGCCCGACCAGCGCCAGGCCGAAAAGCGCCGCGATCGGCATCCCCAGGCGCTTAATTCCTTGGGCCATCGTCAATGACATATCCGGGTCGGGTTGAGTTTTGTCGGGTCGTCGTCGAACACTGCCGGCTGCGCAATGGAAGCCGGTGCCAACCCACACAACTTGAAGGGTTTTCTTGTCGCTTTCAAGGCCATGTTGATGTCGCAGGCTGCCGCCCGCCGCCGCGCGGGGCCGTGATTGACGCATTGCGAAGATTTCGCCTAATAATCCGTTGGACAGAGCCGTTCCGCGCCCTCCATCAGGTATTCATTGCATGAACAAGGTTTATCCCGACGCCAAATCGGCACTCGATGGTCTCCTCAAGGACGGCATGATGATCATGTCGGGCGGCTTCGGCCTCTGCGGCATCGCCGAGACCCTGTCGGACGCGATCCGCGAATCCGGCGTCAAGGGCCTCACCGTCGTCTCCAACAATGCCGGCGTCGACGGCATCGGCCTCAGCCGGCTCCTGGAGACGCGCCAGATCAAGAAGATGATCTCGTCCTATGTCGGCGAGAACAAGCTGTTCGCGCAGCAATATCTCGCCGGCGAGCTCGAGCTCGAGTTCAACCCGCAGGGCACGCTGGCCGAGCGCATTCGCGCCGGCGGCGCCGGCATCCCGGCCTTCTACACCAAGACCGGCGTCGGCACGCTGATCGCCGAAGGCAAGGAAGTGAAGGAATTCGACGGCGAGAAGTACATCATGGAACGCGGCCTGTTTGCCGACGTCGCCATCGTGCACGCCTGGAAGGGCGACACCGCCGGCAATTTGGTCTACCGCAAGACCGCGCGCAACTTTAACCCGATGATGGCAACCGCCGCGAAGGTCACCGTTGCCGAGGTCGAGCATCTGGTGCCGGCCGGCGAGATCGATCCGGACCACATCCACACCCCCGGCATCTTCGTCAAACGCATCATCGAGGTCGGGACCGGCAAGAAGCGGATCGAGTTCCGCAACACCCGCCCGCGGCCCGCCGCTTAACGCATGATCCGGAAAACCGGGCACCGGTTTTCCGACAAGATCATGCGCAA
This sequence comes from Bradyrhizobium sp. USDA 3240, assembly GCF_054063295.1. Taxonomy (NCBI): domain Bacteria; kingdom Pseudomonadati; phylum Pseudomonadota; class Alphaproteobacteria; order Hyphomicrobiales; family Nitrobacteraceae; genus Bradyrhizobium; species Bradyrhizobium sp. USDA 3240. The sequence continues at coordinate 3,114,505 of NZ_JBSSGD010000002.1, read as the reverse complement.
CCAATAAGTAGTTCTTCAGGAGAGCCTCATGGCCTGGACCCGTGAACAGATGGCCGCCCGCGCCGCCAAGGAATTGCGCGACGGCTATTACGTCAATCTCGGCATCGGCATCCCGACGCTGGTCTCGAACTACATCCCCGACGGCGTCGACGTGAACCTGCAGAGCGAGAACGGCATGCTCGGCATGGGCCCGTTCCCCTATGAGGACGAGGTGGACGCCGATCTCATCAACGCCGGCAAGCAGACCGTGAGCGAATTGCCGTCGACCAGCTATTTCTCCTCGGCCGATTCCTTCGGCATGGTGCGCGGCGGTCATATCGATCTGTCGATCCTCGGCGCCATGCAGGTGGCGCAGAACGGCGACCTCGCCAACTGGATGATCCCGGGCAAGATGGTGAAGGGCATGGGCGGCGCCATGGACCTCGTCGCCGGCGTCAAGCGCGTTGTGGTCGTGATGGAGCATTCCGCCAAGGACGGTGCGAAGCTGCTCAAGCAGTGCAACCTGCCGCTGACCGGCGAGCGCGTGGTCGACATGGTCGTCACGGATTTGGCGGTGTTCACCATCGACAAGCACGGCAAGGACGGCATGGCGCTGATCGAGCTCGCCGACGGCGTCACGCTCGACGAGGTCAAGGCCAAGACCGAGGCGGAATTCCGCGTCGCGCTGAAGAACACCTGAGATGCTTGGTGCGGGACGATCCTCGATCCGTCCCGCACGATCCGACGACGCCGGCTTCATCGCCCGCGTCGTGCTGGCCGCGCAGCGCGGCCCGCTGCCGCGCGGCTGGTTCGACATCGCGCTCGACCGGCCGGAGGAGGAATGCCTGGCGTTCATGGCGCGGCTCGCCGTGGCGCGGGTGCGCTCATGGTACCATGTCGCCCATTTCCTGATCGCTGAGGTCGACGGCGTGCCGGCCGCCGCGCTGTGCGCCATGCCCGCATCCGGAACGGTGGTCGCCGCACGCGCGGCGATCGAGGAGGTTGCGGCGGAGATCGGCGTGGATGCCGACGGCATCGTCGCGCGCGGCGGCTATGCCCGCAATTGCTGGGTTCAGGGCGGCGAGGGCGACTGGCTGATCGAGCACGTCGCAAACCTCGGATCCTATCGCGGCGGCGGTCTGGTGCAGGCCCTGATCGCCCGCGCGCTCGCCGACGGCAAGGCTGCGGGCTATTCGCGGGCATCGATCTCGTTCGTGATCGGCAATGGCCCGGCCGAGCGCTGCTACACGAAGGCCGGCTTTGCCTTCGCCGAGGAGAAGCGCGATGCTGCCTTCGAAGCCCTGACCGGCGCGCCGGGCTTTCGCCGATTTGCGCAGGGGATGTGAGGCGGCGGCGAGGGGTACGTACCACGCGGTCGTCCTGGCGAAAGCCAGGACGACGCTGAGCGTGTGGCGCGGCCTACATGCACAATCGTCGTCCCGGCGAAAGCCGGCAACTGTTATGTTGGTTTGGTTTGCAGGTACGGCTTTCGGTCTCGCATGATGGCATTGAGGACCGTCAGCAGCTTCCTGGCGACGGCGATGAGGGCGAGTTTGGCTGGTTTTCCGGCCTGTCGCAGTCGTGCATAGAAGGCCTTGAACGGATCAGCTCTGCGGACTGCGTTGAGGGCCGCCATATAAAGGGCGTCACGAACGCGCTTTCGGCCGCCCGCAATCTTGCGCTTGCCGCGGAAGGCGCCGCTGTCGACGTTGAAGGGGGCAAGGCCAGCGAGCGCTGCGAGTTGTTTCGGTCCGATCCGCCCGAGTTCCGGCATCTGCGCGATGAGCTGCATGCAGGCCACGGGACCCACGCCGGGCAGCGAACGCATTAACTTCGCATCGTCCGCGATCTCCGCTTCGGCTTTAATCAATGCGCTGATGTCGGCCTCGATCTCGGCGATCTCGCTGTCGAGGACCTCGATGAGGCGGCCAATGCGTTCGGCCATGGCGCGATCGTCGGCCTCGCTGCGCCGGTTCTTCTCCTGGGCGCGCATCAGGACCAGCTGATCCCGCCGTTTTGCAAGCCTCGCCAAGGCGTTGCGTGCAGGATCGGCGACCTGCTCGGGGGCGGGCTGCATGGCCCGCGCAAAGGCTGCCAGCATCCGCGCATCGATCGGATCGGTCTTGGCGAGCAGGCCGCTAGCCCGTGCAAAGTCGCGGGCACGGGCCGGGTTGATCCGTGCGAACTGGATCCCGGCCTGACGTAGCGCCTCGCGAAGCGCGAGGTCATAGATACCCGTCGCCTCGAAGACGACCAGCGCATCGCATTGCCAACGCGCCACCTGCTGTGTGATGGCCTGTGTCGCGTTGGCAATGCGCCTCGGCACGCCGTCAGCCTCATCAAAGATATCGAGGTGTTTTTTGGAGATGTCGATTCCGACGTAACGAAGAGCTATGATCACGGTGCCTGTCCCTGTGATGCGAGGTCTGTTGGCGCAGCCTCGTGCAACTGTTCAGGTTTAGATGGAACGGGCGGGAGACCGAGCCGGCTCACGGCGTCAAGCGCCAAGGACCCAACGGCTTCCCGCCCACCCCATCATGACAGACTTCCAAGACACAGGGACCCATACGCCGCGGCAGATGTTGAAGGCGGGACTCGTCGTCGCAATCGCGCATAACAATTCGCATCGGTGGTTATGGGTCCCGGCCTGCGCCGGGACGACGATGAGGATCGATCGCGCGCGATACGACGCACCATCGTTGCGCACCTGACCTCGGTGTCGTCACCCGGCTTGGCCGGGCGATCCAGTATTCCAGAGACGCTAGCGATTGAGCCGAGAGGCCGCGGCGTACTGGATCGCCCGGTCGAGTGTTCAGCCCGGGGACATGACCGACGGGTGTTCGGAGACATAGCCGACACTTTTTCCGCTCGCCAAATCAATGATAGCGACCTGGTGGGCGGCGAAGAAGACACCGTATTGCGCGTTGTTTGACGAGGGACGAATGGCAAGGCGCTCACCGCGGAAGGCTTGCGGGACCTTCCAAAGGCATCCCTTGAAGCTGATGTAGGCCTTGGTCGTGGAGACGTGGCGCACGATCTCGTGGCTGTCATATTCGACCTCCGGCAAGCGATCGGGCATGGCCCGCTGGCTCGGCCGGTATCGACTGGCCGGCACCTGCTGTCCAAGCGCCTCATGCGGCCGTTCGAAGTTGTAGACCTCCCGCCAGGCGTCAAAGGCGCGCTGTGTCTCCGCGAGATCACGGAACTGCCGCAGCGCGAAGACCTCAGCGGCGAGCGTGCGATGGAACCGTTCGTTCTTGCCACGGCTTTGCGGGTGATAGGGGCGACTGTGGATGACCGCGATGCCGAGCTTGAGCAGCCAGACCGAGAACCGCGTCCATCGCTCGCCAGAAGGGTCGCCCCACGGTGAGCCATTGTCGACGAAGAAGGCCTCCGGCAGACCGTAATGACGAAAGGTCTTCTCCAGGCGACTACGCACCGTATCGGTGCGTTGATCGGCGCAGGCCTGCAGGCACAGATCATAGCGCGAGCGACCACTGTCAGAGGATGGCATTGAGCGTCATTGCCGAGCCGAATCCAGCCTTTGAAGTCCATCTGCCACAACAGATTGGGGGCCGGCATCTCGAAACGCTGGCTTGCCACTGCGCCGCCGAGCGGAGGCTTGATGCGGCCAGCTCGACGCAAGATCTCATGGACCGTCGAAACTGCCGGCGCATGATAGCCTTCCCGTTCCAGACAGCGAGCGATCTTGCGAGCTCCCCACGCCGGATGAGCATCGCGTACTGACAAAATGCGCTCTTCGAGCTTGCAATCGGTTCGTCCTGGGCTCGAATGCGGCCGGCGCGATCGGTCCGCGACGGACTGATCCGCCTGCCATCGTGCGAGCCACTTGTAAGCCGTGTCGGGATGAATGTTGAACCGACGGCAGAGCTCGCGTCGGTTCGCGCCCTCCTGCATCGCAAGCCGTACAAACTCGCGCCGTTGATCCATCACCGACACCTCACGCCATGGCATGGACTTGGCCTCCCACTTTGCCAAATCCCTGCACTATGATGTGTCGGCTATGTCTCCGAACACCCGTCGGTCATGTCCCCGGGCTGAACATCGAGCCGGGCGATGACAGGTGAGTGGGGACGGAGCATCGCATTCTCGCGACATGAGTTACGCGTCGGGCAGTCACATAGCGCGGCCCTAACGGTGGCCGCTGCCGGCCGCTTGCCTGGCCTCGGGTGTAATGGCAGGATTGCCTCATATTGTGCGAGATCGGACACGGCCATGCCACTTATCCGGATTTGGGTTTATGACGGGATTCTCGCTTCGGGCGTTGCGGGCATTGTCGACGTGTTCACCGCCGCCAATTCGGTGGCGGCGAAGCAGCCGCAGCGCCACAACGGCAAGCCGTCCCAGTTGCGCTGGCGCGTCGAGTCACTCGACGGCCGGCCGGTGCAGACCGCGTCCGGCCAGATCATCGACGTCGATGGAGCGATCAGCGCGCGGTCTTCGGCGGATGCGGTGGTAATCCCCGGGCCGTTCGTCGGCGATATCGAGCGCTTCTTCGCCCGGCTCGATACGGTCGAGCCGTTGCTCGCCGCGCTGCGGCGGCAACATGAGCGCGGCACCCTGCTCGCATCCTATTGCACGGGCAGTTTCATCCTCGCCGAAGCCGGCCTGCTCGACGGCCGGGTTGCGACCACCCATTGGGCGAAGGGACGGACATTTGCGATGCGCTATCCGGCGGTGGATCTACGCGTCGCCGAGATCCTCACCGAGCAGAACCGGATCGTCTGCTCGGGCGCGGTGACCACCTCGCTCAATCTTGCGCTTCGGCTGGTCGAGAAGTTCGCCGGCGCCGATCTGGCCGCGGAGACCGGCAAGCTGATGCTGATCGACGGCAATCGCGTCTCGCAGGCGTCCTATGCCAGCCGCACCCACGACACCCAGCATTCCGATGCGCTGGTGGCGCAAGCGCAGAGCCTGATGGAGAAGTCGCTGCAACGGGGCTTCAGCCTCGCCAGGCTAGCCCGCGACCTTTCGGTCAGCGAGCGCACGTTGAATCGCCGCTTCAAGCTCGCGGTCGGCGAGGCCCCGCTGCAATATCTGCAGGCGCTGCGCGTCGACGTGGCCAAGCGCCTGATCGAATCCAGGCGGCTGAAGCTCGAGGCGGTCAGTGCGCGGGTCGGCTACAACGACTTGTCGACCTTTCGCCGCCTGTTCAAGCGCGAGACCGGGCTTTCGCCCCGCGAATACCAGCGCCGGTTTGCGCGTGTCCCCGCGCGCACGGCGACTGCCGGCTGACGAGGCCGTGTCCGAATTTACCTTGAGAATGGCGATACTGCCACTGCTGCCGGAAGCACCCCGCGCATAGACCTCATGCCGGCAACAACAGGAGGTCTCTCAATGCCGATGATCGACGTCACAATTCCCGAAGGAGCCCTGAAGCCTGCAGCGGAAGCGCGGCTCATCAAGGAGCTCGGCGATATCCTGATCGGTCACGAGGGATTCGACCCGGCCAACAAGGTGGCGCAAGGCGTCACCGTCGTGTTCCTGCATCGGCCGGCCGCGGTCTACGTGGCGGGCGAGCCGTCGCCGTCGCCGCGCTATCGCATCGTCCCGACGGTGCCCGAGGGGCAGTACACCGAAGCCTCACGCGCGGCTTTGGTGAAGGACGTGACCGATGCCGTGGTACGCGCCGCCGGCGGTTCGTACGAGGACGTGGCGCCGCAGGTCTGGGTGTTTCCGACCGAGATACCGGATGGCCAGTGGGGCAGCCGCGGCGTCATTCGTCTGCTGCCCGACATTCAGGCCTTCATCGCCGGCGAGCATGAACGCAAGGTCGGCGAAGAACGCCTTGCACGGCGACGGCGCGTCAAGGCGCTCGAGCTGCTTGCGGGCGCGCTCGATGCTGTCCGCAAGGGCGTCGCGTGAAGCGGCACCCGGCGATGGCAATCGATGCACATTTCAGGCTCGCGGCGATCCAGGCCGCCGCGGTGCCGTTCGATCGCGAGGCGTCGGTGGAGAAGGCCTGTCGCCTGATCCGCGAGGCTGGCGCCATGGGGGCAACGATCGCCGCGTTCGGCGAGACCTGGCTGCCGGGCTATCCGTTCTTCTGCCATGCACCGACCGGGCCAAGCACCTTTCGCGCCATGGCGGAATATCTCGATAGCGCCGTCGAGATTCCGTCGCCCGCCACCGACCGGCTCTGCGATGCGGCAGAGGGCGCCGGGATCGATGTCGTGATCGGCGTTGCCGAACGCGACGCGACAACGAAGGGCACGGTCTACTGTACGCTTCTGTTCATTGGCCGCGAGGGGCGGATTCTCGGCCGTCACCGCAAGCTCAAGCCGACCTTCAACGAGCGTTCGGTGTGGGCCGATGGCGACGCGGTCGGCCTGCGCGTTCATGAGCGGTCCTATGGCAGGATCAGCGGGCTCAATTGCTGGGAGCACAACACCATGTTGCCCGGCTATGCGCTGGCCGCGCAGGGAACGCAGATCCATGTCGCCGCGTGGCCGGGACGAGAGCCCGCCGTGGCGCCGCCGTCTCCCACGCCGCTGTGGCCGCGACAGCTTTTGCTGTCACGCGCGTTCGCGTCCCAGGCGGGTTGCTACGTCATCGCCGTGGGCGGCATGCGGTCGCACGAGGCGACGCCCGAACGCTATCGCGAGCTGTCGACGATCGAGTACAGCGGCGACAGCGTGATCATCGATCCACGCGGCGAGGTCATCGCGGGGCCTGCGCAAGGCGAGACCATCCTGATCGCCGACGGATCGCGGGAGGTTGTTCTCGCGGCAAAGGCGCTGTGCGATATCGGCGGCCACTATTCGCGCCCGGACCTGCTCCGACTGATCGTCGACCGTGATCGGCAGGATCGGGTCATCGATTGCGGCTTCGCCGGGCGCGTCGCGCCGGACATGTGGGAGTAGTGCACGGCAGCGTGCAAAGCAGCGTCATCCGTGATGATGCTCACGCCGTCCATCGCGATGCGCGCAACTCTGGAAGCAATTTAATCGCGATTGGCGTGTCGCGTCAGTCCAAACGCCTGTCGCAATAGTCCAAAGGTTCGAACGCAAGTGACGCCAATCAAAGACATTTTGGCGTTTCGTCGCGTGCGCGTCGCAATTGTATCGCACCGGAAATCCGGCCAACAAAAAACAAAATCGGGATCGAAGGAAGGCGCGGCTGTGGCAAGGTGCGAATGGTCTCACGATCTGCCGCGCCGTCGCAGCCGTCTTTGCCCTCCGATTGTCTCCATCATCGAGGATCGATCCGTGATTAAGGTTTTTTGCCGCTCGTTCGTTGCCGGCCTGCTGTCGCTTGGCCTGGCGTTGCTGTCACTTCATGGCGCCCAGGCGCAGGCGCAAGGGCAGGGGACCGACACCATCCTCGTGCTCGATGCATCCGGCTCGATGTGGGGCCTGGTCGACGGGCGGAGCAAGATCTCCGCTGCGCGACAGGCGGTCGATGCGATCCTGTCGAAATGGAATCCTGCGGATCGTCTCGGCGTGATGGTCTATGGCCATCGCTCGAAGGGTGACTGCAAGGACATCGAGCTGATGGTGCCGATCAGCAAGTTCGATCCGGCGAGGATCAAGGCCGCGATCGACGGCATCAACCCGAAGGGCAAGACGCCGATCTCGGATTCGCTGCGTGCTGCCGCCGAGGCGCTGCACTCGACCGAGAACAAGGCCAACGTGATCCTGGTCTCCGACGGGATCGAGACCTGCGCGCCGGATCCGTGCGCGGCCGCGGCCGAGCTGAAGAAGGCCGGCATCGGCTTCACCGCGCACGTGATTGGCCTCGACGTCGCCGATCCCGCGGCGAAGAGCCAGCTGCAATGCATCGCGCGCGCGACCGGCGGCGTCTATCTCGATGCCGGCAACGCCGCGAGCCTCACCGGCGCACTGACCAAGGCGGTGGCGGCGACGCAAGGCACCAAGGTCGCGAGCGAGGCGCCGCCGAAGCCGGCGGCCGCCGATCCCTATCTCGGCAAGAATCTCCGTGGTGTGGCGCGGCTTGCCGAAGGGCTCGATCCGATCAGCGACGAGGACGTCAACTGGGGCGTCTACAAGCGAGCCGGAGGCGAGAAGGGCGAGCACGTCAACACCTTCTACGGTGCGCCGTTCGCCGACAACATCGCGCCCGGCGATTACATCGTGGAAGTGAGCTACCGCCAGCTCAAGCGCGAGTTTCCGCTCAAGGTCGAGAACGGCAGGCCGACGACGCTCGACGTCATCCTCGATGCCGGCTACGTCACCAGCGAGGGCTCGGTTGCGGGCGGGGCTGCCAAGGTCGACGACGTAGTCTGGCAGGTCACCGACAAGGGCGGCAGGCTGGTCGCGCAGGAGTACGACGCGGTGCCGCGCTTCGTGCTCGCCGCGGGCAATTATACGCTGACCCTGACCAAGGGGCAGTCGAAGACCAGCAAGCCGTTCGCGGTCGCCGCCGGTGACTCCAGCAACGTCCAACTCACCCTCGACGTCGGCAAGCTGATCGTCACCACCACCTATGCCGAGGGCGGCCCCAAGGTCGAGAAGGACCTCGTGGTCGCCGTGCATCAGCCGGCGAAGGCCGATGGTGACGAGGGCGAGAAGGTTGCGCAGGAATACGACGCCGAATCGAAGTTCGATCTGCCCGGCGGCAGCTACGAGGTGATGGTGACGGTCGGCGAGGCCAAGGGCACGGCGCGCGCGGAGGTGAAGTCCGGCGCGCCGACCCGGATTACCGTCAACCTCAACGCCGGCGTGGTCGGGATCAAGGCCGACGGCGCCCAGGAGATCGACATCTACGGCGCCGAGCGCGACATCAATGACGAGCGCAAGCGCGTCTCGGTGAGCTATGATGCGACCTATAACGTCGCGCTCAGCGCCGGCGACTACGTCGCGGTCGCCACCTATGCCGACGGCCAGAAGGCGGAAAAGCCGTTCTCGATCGCCGCCGGCAAGCGCCAGACGGTGGAGATCAAGCAGTAGGGGCGATACGACGTCGCGTCTCTCCCGCCTGTGAGGTGAGCACATCTCTCAGGCTCCCTCTCCCCTTGTGGGAGAGGGTTGGGGAGAGGGGTGCCCCGGGTGCGATAAACGAGGAAAGCCTCGCTCTCGCAATCTCGATCCCGCCGTTCTGCAAATCGAGAGCGCGTGCCGTGTGGTACCCCTCTCCCTAACCCTCCCCCACAAGGGGGGAGGGAAACCCTCCGCCGGTGCGTCCCTAACTGAAAGCGGAGGAGAGTGACGTGAGACCATCTTTGACGCTCCCAGCACGCACGCTCATCCCTCGCCGGCATGCCGACAATTTGGGCAGACCGCCCGGCTAATCCCGTTCACCTCGGCCGCATCTCCGCCTAGTCTGACAGCAGACGGAGGCGAAACAGCATGCGGGCGATCCTTGATCACTGCACCGGCGGGAGCAGGCGCAGCCTGCCGGCCGGCACGGATTTCATCGAGGAGGGCGGCCAGACAGGTCATCTGTTCGTGCTGCTCGAGGGCAAGGTCGAGGTCGTGAAGGGCGACAGTGTGGTCGCGGTGATCGACGAGCCCGGCGCGGTGTTCGGCGAGATGAGTGTTCTGCTCGACAGGCCGCACAGCGCAAAGGTGCGCGCGGCGTCCGACTGCGTCCTGTACGAGTTCGACGATGCGGCGTCGTTCCTGCGCGAGCAGCCCGCGGTGGCGCTGCTGATCGCGCAGCTATTGGCGCAACGGCTGCACGTCGCCACGACCTATCTTGCCGATCTGATGCATCAATATGCCGATCACGGCACCCATCTGGCGATGGTCAGCGAGGTGCTGCAGAGCATGATCAACCTACCGCCGATGCAGGTCGCGCCAGGCTCGGATCGGCAATCCGATCCAAGGATGTGAGCCAGTCCGGCGCCTCGCTGAGCGGCGCTGCCGGCCGATGCAGGGGCGCGTTGAGATCGACGATCTGCGCGTCGCCAGCGGCGAGCCAGAAGGCTTTCTCCTGGGTGAGATCGAGCACGATGTAGACCGGCGGCCGGCCCGGCTGCAGCCCGGTATTGAACACCCAGGTGGTCCCGATCCGGTCGAACCACGAGCCGTTCGGGATGAACGGCGATTGGTGCACATGGCCCGAGATCACCGTCGTCGGACGGTGGCGCTCGATCCAGTGCAGCAGCTCGACGTCGCCGAAGAAGCGCTTGCCGCCCCAGCTGATCGGCGAATCCGCCGGCGGGGCGTGATGCACCCAGACCCAGCGGCGGTGCGGGATGGCGGCGGCCTTGCGCAGCTGGTCGTCGATCCGAGCCTTGACCATCGGGCCGTCCCACCACGGGCACACCGTGAACAGCGTGTCGCCGATCGTCAGGTTGTCGCCGTCGCAGGCGACGCCGAATTCCCTGACGGCGGCGACCCATCGCGCGACCTTCTCGCCTTCCGCGTTGCGCTCGTCGAGGTCATGATTGCCCGAGCAGAAGATCACGCGCGTGAGGCCGGCGAGCCGCGCGAGGTATTTCGTGACGACGACGATCTGGGCGCGGAAATCCACCGCGGAGCCGAGGTTGAGCGCGTCTCCGGCGAAGATCACGAGATCGAATTGCGGGGCGGCCGCCAGCAGCCAGTCGAACTGCGGCAATGAATAATGCAAGTCGGCGACGACGAGGCAGCGCATCCGCCAGCTCCAGATGCCCGGAAAGCGGGCTGGGTTCGCAAGATAATGAATTTCAAACAATCGGAATTGCAGCAAGATTTATGCCGTGCCGCGCGGGCTAAGCGCGACAGATTCCCGCAGTGAGGTAGGCACGCTGGCCAAGATCCCTCCCCCCTTGTGGGAGAGGGTGGGGAGAGGGGTGGCCCCGAGCGAGATGATTGAGGTGAGGCTCGCTTTCGCAATCTCGATCGTGTGGCGTTGCTGGATTGAATGGAGAGAGCGTGCCGCGTGGCACCCCTCTCCCTAACCCTCTCCCACAAGGGGAGAGGGAACCCTTCCGCTATTGCGTTCCTCACGCTACCGGCGGGAGACGATAAACATCACACGCACGCTAAAAACACCAGCTGCACGCCGCCGCTCACGCCCTCGCCGCAGCATGCGAGAATACGATCTCGATCAGCGTGCCGGTGCGGCCGCCGGTGCGGATCTGGAATTTGGCGCGGTTGGCTTCGACCAACGCTTTGGTCAGCGACAGGCTGACGCCGCCGGAGCCGGCATGATCTGAAGGCGTCGGTGCGCGGAACGGCTCCAGCGCGGCGGCGACCTCGTTGTCGTTGAGGCTCTGGCCGGTGTCGCGCACGCGCAGCATCACCTCGCCGAAATCCGACAGCGCGGTCGAGACGATCACCTGGCCGCCGGCATTGGCGAGATGGATCGAGTTGCCGATCAGGTTCAGCGTGATCTGGCGCAGTGCGCGGGCGTCGGCGATCACCGGCGGCAGCGTGTGCGCGAGCGAGGTGCGGATGATGATGCGCTCGCGGTTGGCCTGCGGCTGCATCACGGCGACGCAGCTCTCGACCATCTCGTTGAGGTTCTGGCTGGTGAAGGCGAGGTCGAGCTTGCCGGTCTCGATCCGCGACAGATCGAGCAGGTCGTTGACAATGGCGATCACCCGCTCGCCGGAGGCACGGATGTCCTTCATATATTCGACATAGCGCTCGTTGCCGAGCGCGCCGAACCGCTCTGATATCATCACCTCGGCAAAGCCGATGATGGCGTTGAGCGGCGTGCGCAGCTCGTGGCTGATCCGCGCCAGCATGTCGGATTTGCCGTTGGCGGCGCGCTCAGTGAGCCGCCGCGCCTCGCGCAGTTCGCCCTCGCTCTTTCTGGTCTGGGAGAGATCGCGGAACACGGCGAAGAAATTCGGTCCGTCGGCGCGGGTGCGGCCCATCGTCACCGACAGCGGAATGATGCCGCCCTGGCGGACGCGGCCGAGCGTCTCGCGGCCGTGGTCGAGCAGGCTGGCGACGCCGGCCGATTTCACGCTGGTGAGATAGTCGAAGATGCCGTGCTGGCTCTCCGGCGCGAACAGGTCGGCGAGATTGTGCGTGATAAACTCGTCGCCATCATAACCGAACAGCGCCTCGGCGCTGCGGTTGCAGGAATGGATGTTGCCCTCGGCATCGAACATGATGATGCCTTCGGCCGCGGTGTCGAGGATCGCGCCGAGCTCCTCGGCGTCGGCGTGGCCGGCCTGCGGTGGTATCGGCGCAAGCACCGGCTCCAGGGCAGCAACAGGCTCCGGATCGGGAGCAGGATCGGACAGCGCGGCCGCGACCGCGGCGTCTTCGTCCAGCGTGCGCGAGAAGATCAGCGCCAGCGCGGAATCGTCGTCCCAGGTGATGGTGTGCAGCCGTGCCTCGGCGGACACCGACTGCGCGCCGTCGTCCGCGTTCTGGTTCGCGGAGATCGTCACCGGCGTACCGGTGCCCGACGTGCTGCTTGCCTGCGAGACGCCGGGCTCGACATAGAGCGCGTCGAGCCCGCCGGCGGCTTCCAGCGCGTGCAGGCTGTCATAGCCCATGCGGGCGAGGAAGGTGTGGTTGGCATAGAGCATGCGGTCGAGCCGGTAGATCAGGATGCCGACCGGCAGCAAATCGAGCAGCGCGCGGTCGCGCCGGGACTCTCCGCGTGGTGCAGGTTCGCTCGCGGCGAGCCAACCGGCCTTTGGCGCGTCGGCTGGCGTATCGAGCTGCGCGATCACGTCTTGCTGCTGCGGCGCCTCCGCCTCCGGTTCGCTGGCGGGCGGCGCTTCGGCAACCGTCTCCGTGGCGGCGCGCTCGTTCGTCGTCGCGGTGAGGCCGGCCTCGCTTTCGAGCCGCGCCGACAATTGACGGGCGAGCTCGTTGAAGGCGTTGTTCTCGACCGGCGTCAACGACGGCGGCCGCGTATCGCCGGCAAGACGGAACGGCAGCACATTCTGCGGCGGGTCGTGGCGCACGTCGTGCGTTTCCTCCTGCGTTCCTCCTTTCGTTTCTTGCGGCGTTTCCATGGCGTGATCCGGATCGGCTTGGTGTGAAGTCTCTGCTGCGCTCGGCTCGGTCAATTCCTCGGGTGGCGGTGCGGTCGGGTCGGGTGGCGGAGCAACATCATGCGGTGCGGCGGGCCCGGGCGGCGCGGCGGTGCGCGGCGCCGGGGCGACATCGGCCGACAGCGATCGCGGCGCGATCGCGCCGCTGAAGAACTCATAGCGGCGCAAAGCCGCGAGTCGCGCAAGCCCGTCGAGGTCGCGACACACACCAAAGCCGCGGTAGCCGGCGAAATTCCTGGAACGATCGAACACCGGCAGGCCGGACAATTCGACCGGCAGCCGGCCGCCGCCGTCGACCGGCCAGTGCAGCGTGATGCCGCTCCAGGTGTCGCGGCTGGCGAACGCCTTGAGGACGCGGCCCTCGGGATCGAGGCCGAAGCTTTCGGCGATGTCGCTCCAGAGACGGCCGAAGCCTGCCGCGGTGTGCAGGCCGATCAGGCGGGTGAATTCGTCGGAGCCGAGCGAGAAACGGGCCTCATGATCCATCTGCCACATGAAGCGCAGCGGATGCCGCCGCACCGGCAACGGCTCGTCGAGCCATGATGGCGGCGGCGCCGGGGCCAGCGTCGCGCGCGCGGCGGCAGGCGACGGAGGTGGCGTATCCGCGATCGCATAAGGCGAGGGCACGGGCTCGGCCGGTGGCGCCGATGTTTCGGGAGTGGGCACTTGTGCGGCTTCTTCGAGAGAGGGCGCTTGCTCCGGCTTGGGCTCTTCAACCTGTGCCGCAGCGGGCATCTCGATTAGCGCTTTCGATAGCGGCTCCTCGACCGCGGCAGTTTCGTTTGGCGTGGTGTCGAGTGACGTGGTCTCGAGCGGTGCTTGCTCTGCATGCGCCTGCTCGGCCGACTCGAGCGGTGGAGCAGGCTGCGTGGGCGCTTCGACCTGCGCCTCAGCGGGCACTTCGATGAGCGCTTCCGATAATGGCTCCTCGACGGCGGGAGTTTCGTCCGGCGCGGTATCGAATGCCACGGTCTCGATGGGCGCGCGCTCCACCTGCGTCTCTTCCGACGTGGGAGATGCAGTAACGTCCGCAGGTTCGGATTCAGTCGCGCTCACGATCGGCTCGGCTGCGGCTTGTTCTTCCGCAGGCGGATCCAGCGCATCGAACAGCGTGAAGGTGGCCGGCGCTTCGCTGACCGGCGTAGCGGTTTCTTCATGCGCGGTTGGCAGTTCGACAGCGGCAGGCGCTGGTGGCTGCTCGACTGTCGCGGCCTGTTGCGGCGCTGCTGCCGCTGCCGGTGCTTCCGGTGCAGCCGTGCCCGGCCGAACCGGCTCAACCACGATCGGCGCTGCCGGTTTGGCGGCGAGATGCGCCGCCGGCTTGATCAGTGCGATCAGCGCGCGGTCGGCACCGTGGCCGATCCGCTGCAGCACGACGCGGCCGATCGCAACGCTCGCCGCCGCGCGGCCCTGCGCCAGCGCTTCGTCGCGCGCGGCATCGAGGCCGGCTTCGGTGAGATCGTGCAGGCCGGGCAGCGGACGCGCTGCCTCGTTGGTTGCGACCAAAAGTCCGTCGCCGTTGAAGGCGGCCGCCGGACGCGGCAAGCCCTGCACCAGCCGCAGCAAGCGCTCGTTGAGCGGCATGGTGCGGCCAGACGCATTGAGCGCGGTCATCAGGATGCCGTGGCTGCCGTCGGATAGCTCGATGCGCCTGCAGCCGCAGGTCGCGAGCATGCCGGGCGCCGCGCCGAAGCCGCGCAGCCGCTCCAGCCGCACTGCGCCGCCTGCGTCGAGGCTGGGACCGAGCCGCGCGACCTGGCGCCGATGCGGATCGGCCGGGCCGAAGGCGCGCTTCGCCAGCTCGGCACCATTGGCGGCACCGAATACCTGCGCGCCGACCGGATTGGCCCACAGAATCCGTGCGCCGTCGGCCGACCACAGCCATGCCGGCAAGGCGCCCGACGCATGGTCGGCCAGCCGCACGTCGCCGAGCGCCTGGATCTGGAATTCCGCGTCACTCATCACGCAAGATTTGACCGCATGGTTTGGCTTCTTCCTTAAGCTGCCGGAGCGCCGGCGGCCGCAGGACGACAGCCTTAACAGAAGGTTAGTATCGCAACTGGGGGGCGGCAGGTCCATGTCTGCGGCCAGGGTGTCCCGGCTTAAGCCGGGATAACGTTAACTTGGCCGAACGATCCGCAGCCGTTTGGCGTTGTCAGGCAGAGAGGCGGCTGCGACAGCGTGTTGCGGAGCCCGGGCGGCGGCGCGTCACACCTGCGATTGCAGTGCCACGATATGTTCTGCCGTCCATTCTACCTTGTATCCTACCCCGGGCCCGCAGGGCCAACCCGGCGGGCCGATCATCAAGCGAGGGAGAGCGACCATGAGCGACAACGGGCGTGACCAGTTCGAGATCCCCAAATTCGAGATCCCCAAGGACATGCGGTCGATGGCGGAGGCGAGCTTCGATCAGGCGCGCAAGGCTTTCGACCAATTCGTGACCAATGCGCGGGACACCGCCGGCAAGTTCGAGGAGCGCAATGCCACGATGCGGGCCGGCGCCAAGGAGCTTTCCACCAAGGCGCTGTCCTACGCCGAGAAGAACGTGCAGTCGTCGCTGGACTACGCCCAGTCGCTGCTCAAGGCCAAGGACCTCACCGAGGTCATGCGGCTGCACAGCGAATATGTGCAGGGCCAGATGCGCTCGCTGGCCGAGCAGGCCAGCGAGATGGGCCAGGCGGTCAGCCGCGCAGCGATGGATGCGGTCAAGCCCAAGAGCTGATGAAGAGCTGAAGGGGTGTGGCAGGCCCAACCCCGGTCGGGCGCGGTAATCCCATATTCCGCCACATAAAAAATGTGGCGTCGCACGCGATCTTACGTTGCGTTGCACAAAATTGACATGATATGGGTGTTTATTAGGCGCGCCCGACGAAGGGCACTCCCGTGAATCAAGGCAGCGTGATCCATTCAACGTTCCCGGCCCTTGTGTCTCCGGGACGTCCGCAATGGTCACATCTACTCACCCGTTGCGAAGGATTACACGTATGACCAACCCGTCCGATCCGTTCTCCGCCTCGATCATCCCGTTCGAGGTTCCCGAGCAGATGCGCGCGTTCGCCGAAAAGGGCGTGCTGCAGGCCCGCGACAGCTACGCCAAGTTCAAGGACGCTGCCGAGACCCACAATTCGACCGTCGAGGCCGTGTTCACCTCGATGAACAAGGGCGCCACCGCGTATTCGGCCAAGCTGATCGAGTTCTTCAAGGCCAACACCACCTCGTCGCTCGACTTCGCCCAGGAGCTGTTCAGCGTGAAGTCGCCGACCGAAGCGGTCGAGCTGTGGACCTCGCACACCCGCAAGCAGTTCGAGACCTACACCGCGCAGGCCAAGGAATTGGCCGAACTCGGCCAGAAGGTCGCCAGCGAGACCGCCGAGCCGATCAAGGCCAGCGCCTCGAAGTTCTACCAGCAGCCGGCCGCCTGATCGCAGCCTGCATGAGTTAGCGGAAGGCCCGGGCCGATGCGGTCCGGGCCTTTTTGCTGGACGGGGCCCGTGGATTGGCCCGAGATAAGAGCGGAAATCAGCGCGTTACGGCCTTGCCAAAGGCAGGCGTTGCACCTAGTTTCCGCCGAAATCGCCGCCCCCTTTTTGCGGGGCCGTGCGTCAGGATGCAGTTGTAGCTCAGTTGGTTAGAGCGCCTGTCTGTGGAACAGGAGGTCGGTGGTTCGAGCCCACCCAACTGTACCAACGAAATCAATAGTTTGTTCTAGTCTACGCGCGAAGCCCGCGGCCGCTAGCTACCATGTAGCTACCACGGCGGCGGAAACGCAGTCTGCTTCTAAAATGCAGTCATTCGTAGTGACGCGCCGCAGGTTTGAGTTCTGATTGCGACATCACTCAACCTGATGAAATTGCTCCCGCGAGCCAAAGACGGTTCATGGAAAGCAAGCCAGGCCAAAAAGATCATGGGTTTCTTCGAGCGTCTAAAGGCAGAAGCATCCGCTGAGTGGCGGGCCTACACCGAGCATCCCTTCACGAACGGATTGGCAGACGGCTCGCTCCCCGAAGCGGCGTTTCGTCACTACCTCGTTCAGGACTACCTGTTCCTCGTCGAGTTTGCTCGCGCCTACGCGCTCTCAGTCTACAAGTCGCCCAAACTTGCCGACATGCGTGAAGCGGCGGCTGGCCTTTCGGCCATCCTTGATGTCGAGATGAACCTGCATGTGAAGCTCTGTGCCGGTTGGGGTCTATCCCTGAGCGACCTCGAACAAACCCCTCCGTCGGTCGAGATGCTGGCCTATACGCGCTACGTTCTCGACGCAGGAATGCGCGGCGATCTGCTGGCACTCAAGGTGGCGCTTGCCCCCTGTGTGATCGGCTACGCGGAGATCGCAATCCGGCTCGCCTCGCGACCCGATGCGGACGCTGCGACGAACTCCTATAGCGTCTGGATAGCCGAGTACGCCGGCGCGCCGTACCAGGAGGTCGCGGCAAAAGCGCGGGCGCACATGGAACACCTTGCCGATCTCTACGTCACACCGGCTCGCGAAGCGGAGCTGATTGCAATCTTCAAGGAAGCCACCCGACTTGAGGCAGACTTCTGGGAGATGGGTTGGCGCGCGGGCCAGCGTGTTGAATAGCTCTCGGCAATCATTAGGCTCACAACCTGAAGATCATAGGCTCAAATCCAATTCCCGCCACCAGCCTACCTTAGGAGATCGGATCGGCAGCTACCCTCGTGAGCAGGCCGGCAAACTGGCCTTAAATCTCAATCCCCATCGGCTGGAACCGGTATCGAGGGTGATCAACGATCTTCTCCATATGCTCTGCGAGCGCTTCGCGTCCTCGCAGGCCGCTATTCTTGGTCATTTCCGACTGACCGGACGCTGGAAGTAGAAAATCAAGCCTTGGGGTCTTCGCTAACAACGGCCTGCGCGGATCGCCGTTTGAAAACTATCTTCGCTGGAGTGTCTGATGTGAGTTCGAATGGCGCCCACGTCATGTCCTCGACGAGTCGGTCCCGTCCGCAGATCATATGCCGGACCTTTGGAAAGTGCGCGAACTGGCCCGCGACGCTACGGTTGAAGCCGTGTGCCAGCTCGATCGGCATCTCCCCGTTCACGAAGGCTCCGTCGAAGTCGCCGACGACGACTAGGATCAGCGTGTGCGGGTCGACCACCAGCACGCGCTGGAACGGCACCATTCCCGGGAGGGGCAAATCCATCGCGACATGTGCAGGAGCAGGCGCGGGCAGCACGGGCGTGGTCGAAGACCGGAGCGGGATCGGCGATCGTGCCACCTGGATCAGCGAACGGTCATAATCGTCTGCGAACGAGCGCAGGGCCATCGCGTTGAACATGAGCTTCGCGAGATCTGGGTTGGCGCTCAGGGTCGTGTACATCTCCCGCTCTTGCTGCGTGAACTCCATATCGGAAGAAGGATCGGCCGCCATCGCGGCGAGCTCTGCGCTCGTTTGAAGATAGTGGGGTGTGCGGGCCTCGAGATGCCGAACGAGCGAATAGAGAATAGGCCGGTCGGTCTGGTCGAGGTCGGCGGAGCGTCCAGCGACAATCTTGGCCCAGGTGTCGCTCCGACTGATCGGCGTCTCGACCGTCCGGTTGATATCCGTCTCGACCGAAATCGGACGATTGCCCTGCATATGTACGTAGAAGTCGCGCTCGTACCCGATGCTCTTGATCGAGCGCTCCATCCACACGGCGACGGCTCCCTCCTTAGCCAGAGTGGTTACCTTCGTGCGCGCCTCGTCGATGGCGAAGTTGCGGAGGAAGAATTGTGGAACGACGTGATGGTCGCGTGGATCGTTCATCGGAAGCGGACCCCTTCATTTCGACTATAATAGGCCTTCTCCTAGCCGGTCGCAGCGACGAACGGTCTCGATCCAAGCGAGCTGGTGGGTGTCTAGGTTGAAGGTCACCACGCCTGGCAATTGTATCATCGTTCGAGCGACCGAGGGCGAGGGTCCAGCGTCAATTCGTTGGTTTGCCTGATCAGCCGAAACGCGTCTTCAAGAGCCATGAGCGGTCCATCCATCTTGAGCCTACAGATATTTCACGCCTTGATCGAGCAGATCGCTCAGCACGTCTTCGCGCGGGCGAGCTCCCTGCAGGGCGACCTCGACCAGACCGCGCGCAACGCCGCGCGCCAGGCTTCGCGCCATCACTCGCTGCGCTGTTGAGACCTTCTTGAGCCCGGCGCGCCCGTGAACGAAAGTGCTGCGCAGTTCGAAGAGGTCCTTGTATGCCTTGACGCTGGTGCGATCGTTTAGGACCGCTGCGATACGCGCCGCGACGCGTTCCGTTGGGAATGACACCTTCTTGTGAGGGTCAGGTTTCGGGCGGAGCCACTTCTTATGATCCATCTCAAGGCCGACCGCGGCTTCTATCGCGGTCATGTGCGCCATAACCTCATCCATTCCATCGGCGAGAAAGGCGCGGACGAGGAAGTGCGCGACCGGCGTTTCAAAGACGCTGGTTGCCCTAGCGGCTTCGAGCTCGCGCCACGCGCTGTCGGTAAACAGGGCTAGTCCTGACCTAGCCTCGTCGTCGAGTGGGAGGGCGGTCGGACGCTCCAGTTCGACGTCTTCGCCCCCTTCGTCCTGCACGATCCAAGGTTCAAGGGTGAGGCTGTCTGCGCTTGGCGGCGGTGACGGTCGAACGAACAGATCATCATCGACCGTGTGAATCCACGGGAGACGAAAGCCCCTCCAGTCGACTTGCGGCATAGTCGACCACCGTTCCCACGGCGCCAACAGGAGGAAAAAGAGCGCAGCTTCGACCGCGGGCGGGAAACGACCGAGATGGGGATCGATCTCGCCCAAATCCCGGTCGAAGGTCATGTACATGAACGGGGCGGTACGCGCTTCCGGCCGAGGATCGAGCACGATTTCTTCTTCCACCACGAGCCAGTGAAATTGCGCCAATCGTTTTGCGTCAAAGGGCTGGCTATGAAAGTTGCGCGCTAGGCGTGGCGCGTCGAACAGGCCCGCCAGGTCGTCAGCACTGAATTCTGCGACACGAGCGTTGCCGAAGCTCAGCGACGGCAGTTCGTCCGCCAAGTCTAGCGGGCAAAGATGCCGCCGTAGCGTTGTTTTGCGTTTGTAGGCCTGATCGATTGCGTTCGCCGCGCTTGCTGGATCGAGGCTAAGTTTTGCAATCTCTTCCGGGAGTTGACACGGCAGGCCCAGCGAGCGCACTGCCGTGCTCAACGCGAACATTGGCTTGTCGCCCCCATACTCCGCTTGGCACAGCTCACTCAGCGTGACAAAGCTCGGGGCGGCCAGGAGGTTATTAGGGCCCGGTCTTGGGATTCGCCACAGGGCCTCGACCGCGGCGATGATCGACGGGCTGGCTGGCATCAGGCGTGCCCTGCGGACGCCGGCGGCGCGCCGAGGCTTGCTGCCTCAGCGATGTAGTTACGGTACGCGAAGTTGATGAGGTCTCGCACCAGCTCGAGGAGGCCGCCGGTGGGCAGACCTTCAAACGGGTCGCCGTGTGCCAACGCGTTTCGACGCTCGGCGAGGGTTGGACGGGTCTCTCCCGTCAACTGACCTATGGCCGTCCCGCCGCAGCGCGTCACCATCGGAATCTGCGCGTCGGTCAGTCCATCGACGACGACCATATACTTCAGGAGCGCGGCAAAACTGCGCTTACCCTTCGGGATCCGTCCGCCGTAGCGATCCATCGCCGCTAGTTCCAGGGCGATCAACGCGGCGAGCTCGCCCGCTTTCACCACGCTGAAATCGACCCAACCCAGCATGTAGAGGGTCTGCGCGCGCGCGAACTTTGCGCGCACGATGTCGGGAATCCGCGTGTCGATGCCGAGGTCATGGACGAAATTGCGCCAATCAGTAGCCGTTTCGAACCGGATGAACCCGCTCGGGTTGTCCGGCGTCGGCCACGCCAAGAGCATTGGCTCGTCTCGGTCGGTGAGAACTTCTGCGGTCACTATGGACGACATAACGCGGTTCTTTAGCTCGCCAAGGTGTCAATCGGCGTTCGACTGGGACCCCCTATCGGCATCCAAAAGGGACCCCTTTGATCGGCGTGCTCTGCTGGTAGCGCTCGGGTCGTCGGAGCTGGTCGGGGTTGCGGAGACGGCGCGAGCGCGGGTTGTTTGAACATCGTCGCGGCTTTTGAATCGCCAGCTGTCGTTGCCGGTCTCGACGATGTCGCAGTGATGGGTCAATCGGTCGAGTAGCGCGGTGGTCATTTTGGCATCACCGAACACACTGGGCCATTCGCCGAACGCAAGATTGGTGGTGACAATGATGGAGGTGCGCTCGTAGAGCCGGCTGATGAGATGGAACAGGAGCTGACCGCCGGATTGCGCGAACGGCAGATAGCCCAGCTCGTCGAGAACGATGAAGTCCATGCGGGTCAGATGCTCGGCGAGCCGTCCCTGCCGACCGTTGCGGGTCTCGGTCTCGAGCCGGTTGACGAGGTCGACGACGTTGTAGAAGCGTCCTCTGGCGCCATCGCGGATGCAACTTCTGGCGATGGCAATCGCCAGGTGGGTTTTGCCTGTACCGGTGCCGCCAACCAGCACGACGTTGCGTTGTTGGGCGATGAAGCCGCCGCCAGCGAGATCATTGACGAGAGTCTGATTGATCGGCGTGCCGTCGAACTGGAAGTCGGCGATGTCCTTGGCGAGCGGCAGCTTTGCAATGGTGAGCTGGTATTTGATCGACCTGGCTTGCTTCTCGTTGATCTCGGCGTTGAGCAGGTCGCCGACAATGCGTTGAGGCTCGTGCTGGCGCTTGACGGCAGTTGCCATGATCTCGTCGAAGGCAGCCTTCATGCCGTAGAGCTTAAGTTCGCCCATGAGGTCGAAGATTTGGGTTCGTTCCATCAGATGGTCCTCCGGAGGTTGTCGTAGCGGGCACAATCGGCGATCGGTGCATGACGGAGCGTCAGTGCGGCCGGCGTCATGATGTTGGCCGGTGGGGCGGGTTCACGTTGACGGGCCAGGATATTGAGAACGACATCGGCGGAATGGACGCTGTGACTGAGCGCTTCGGCACAAGCCGCTTCCACCGCGGACAGACCGTCAGTCAGCACCGCGGTGAGGATGTCGACCATCTGCCGATTGCCATCGTCGGTGCTGGCCAGCTTGCGCCGGATCCGCTCGATCGCGGCCGGCAGCACCCAGTCTTTGAAGGGAGCACCGTTGCGCAAGGCGCCGGGTTTGCGGGCGAGCACCGGCACATAATGCCAGGGGTCGTAGACGGTATCGCCGCGGCCAAAGGATCGCGGGTGCTCGGCAACGATACGTCCATCCTGACGGATCACGATGCGATCGGCATAGGCTTGAACCTCGACCGGTCGTCCGACTGCACTGGCTGCGACCGAGTACTTGTTGTTGTCGAAGCGCACCAGGCAGGTCTTCGAGACCGATGCTGTCACCGCATGGAAGCCGTCGAAGCGGCCGGCATAGGGAACGAGTTTGGGGCGTTCGGCTTCGAACACGTCCCAGATCGTCTGATCGACCAGCTCCGGATGGCGATGAGCCTTGGCGTAGGCGATGCACTTGTCGAGCAGCCAGGCGTTTAACTCGTCGAGGTTTTTGAACCGCAGCCGCGGCGTGAAGAAGCGCTCCCGGACCAGCCCGACCTGGTTCTCGACCTGCCCCTTCTCCCAGCCCGACGCTGGCGTACAGGCGACCGGATCGACCAGATAGTGGCTGCACATCTGCAGGAAGCGGCGATTGTAGAGACGGCCTTTACCGACAAAGATCGTCTCCACCGCGGTCTTCATGTTGTCGTAGATGCCGCGGGTGCAGGTGCCTTTGAACAGGGCGAATGCCCGGTCGTGGGCGTCGAACACCATCTCCTGCGTCTCCCGCGGATAGGCCCGCACGAACAGCATGCGACTGTGACAGAGCCGAACATGAGCAGCCTTCACCATCACCGTGGTGCCGCTCAGCAGGACCACCTCGTGGCTCCAGTCGAACTGGTAGGCTTCGCCTGGTGCAAAGCTCAGCGGCACATAAGCCGACGCTGTCGAGGTGCCGCGTTCCTTGGTCCACCGTCGGGCGTATCGACGAACCGCATCATAGCCGCCGGCATAACCCAGGCCGCGGAGTTCCTCGAATAGCCGGATCAGCGTCAGCCGTTCCCGCGCCGCCTTGCTCTCATTCCCTGCCAGCAACCGATCAAGCTCGGCACTCCAGGCACCCATCTTCGGGAGCGGCTGCGTCTCGCGCTCGTACCGGAACTCCGTCGCTTGAGAACGAATGACCTTGCGAACCACCTTCCGCGATACGCCAAGTTCTCGGCAGATCGCCTTGATCGGACGACCATCAACAAAGTAGGCGCGACGGATCTTACCAATCGTCTCCACCACCAGCATCCCAACCTCGGCTTCCATGACTCGATGGAAGCCACTGTGGACCCTTATCCCGGGGTCCCGATTGGATGCCGATCACCCCGAAACGGGGTCCTTATTCCATGCCGAAACACAAGCCTGGCGGCGGGTTTGCCCAGTCATTGAAAGTGCGGATCGGCACCTCGCGTCGAATCGCCGAGTAGAATCCGACTCGCCGCCGGCGCCCCCCAGCAGCCGCAATTTTAACGTCGATCAACATCCGATCGATCGTCGCCGCGCTCAGAGTTGTCAGCAGCGCACGCTCTGCGCTCGTTGGCTTCAGCCGGCCATGCCGCTCGAGTGCGGGCAACAGCACTGGGATCATCGATACGAGGCGCTTACCGCAGACGCGATCGGAGGCTTCCCACAGCGCGATCAGCGCGTCGCGCACGCTGGCATATTTGCGTCGCCGACTTGTCGCTGGTTCGGTTGGGCTCGTTGCCCCTTCGTCCAGTGGTGGTCTGGGCCTGTCCCTTCCGGCAACCGACAGTGCTCGCACCGCGTGCTTGCGGTGCCAACCCGTCGTTGCTGTCAACTCGTCAAGGATCCGTCCCTTCTCCACTCGTCCAGCCGCACGGTAGCGCCTCGCCACCGCGGCCAACACCTCGCGCCTTGCGCCCATGCTGATCCCGCTCGCCATTGGCGCCACCGACCTGATTCGGTAACGCCGCCCCAGTCATCAGCGGAATTGTTCGGTAACATTTTCGATGAGGCAATACGGGGGGTCAATTTTGGACGCCGATCCCCCGGCTTAGGGGGTCAATATTGCAGACGATGACGTAATTGCGGTCGGCGCCCGCGGCTCAAGAAGGTCCGCTATCTTCAGGCCTTCCCGCAATCTCACGAATCGGAGGGGCCATGAAGCAATATGTTGGGCTGGATGTCTCGCAAAAGGAAACTTCAGTATGTGTGGTCGACGAAGTGGGGCAGGTCTTGTTCGAAGGAAAGGCAAAGTCCGATCCAGGGGCACTCGCAGCATTGCTTCGTAAGCGGGCGCCACAAGCGGAGCGCATCGGATTTGAGACTGGGGCGATGGCGAGCTGGCTATGGCACGAACTTCGTAGGGTCAATCTGCCGGTGGTTTGCATCGACGCGCGGCATGCCCACGCGGCTTTATCCGTACGCATGAACAAGAGCGATCAGAATGATGCGCGGGGGCTTGCTGAACTGGTGCGGGTTGGCTGGTATCGGGAGGTCAAGGTCAAGAGCGAGGAAAGTCAAAAGATCCGCGCGATACTCGTCGCGAGATCCCGGCTCGTGTCGATGCGCCGAGACATCGAGAACCAGGTCCGGAGTATGATCAAAGAATATGGCTTGCTGTTCCCACGCGCAATCGGCCAGCCGTTCCGCAACCAGGTCAGCGAGCTATTGGGCAATAATCATCCACTCTTCGGCGTGATATCGCCGCTGCTCTCGATCCATGAGAATGTCTGTCAACAACAGGGTAAGTTCGACAACGAGGTCCGCCGGTTGGCAAAGCTGGACGAGACGACGCGTCGCCTGATGACGGTCCCAGGTGTCGGCGTCGTGACGGCCCTAACGTTCCGCCACACGATCGATGACCCCTCGCGCTTCCGATCGGCGTTGACAGTCGGTGCCTACCTCGGCCTTACACCTCGGCGCAACCAATCCGGCGAAACTGACATCAATGGCAAGATATCTCGATGGGGCGACCGGCTCCTCCGAACCTACTTGTTTGAGGCCGCTACCGTACTTCTTTATCGGACTAAGAAATGGTCGTCCCTCAAGGCCTGGGGCATGAAGCTCGCCAAGCGGATCGGCATGAGGAAAGCAAAGGTCGCTATCGCCCGAAAGATCGCAGTCATCCTTCACTGCATCTGGGTCGATGGCACTTCCTTCGACTGGGGGCAGCCGCAGCCAGTCTGATATTTGCTCGCAAGTTCCTGGTCCGGTCTGCCGGACTGGCGATGTCCCGCTGGGACGGTGTTGAGGCGACCTCGTTCATTCGGCTGGTGACGGCTCGACCGTACTCCGCTGCAAACGTTGAGGCGTCCGACCCGGACATCATCATGAGGCGCTGCGCGACCTCGGAAAGGACCATGACCCCAGCGAAGACATCAGTCCGGGCGATCAAATACTGGCCGGCAAAGTACTTATCAGCCGCGCTCGCGCCGTCTCCGCAACCCTGACCAGCTGCGACGGCGCGAGCGCTACCACCGAGAGGCGAGTTCAGAAATGTAAGCTTGACAACAAACCGCAATTAAAGGGCCGAATGACAAATTTTCCGGCGAAGACTGAGAACGCGCCGTTCCAACGCCACGTAGCGCGGGTATGGACGTCGCTCACGGCCTTTGTCGAAGTCCGCCTTCATCATCTGCATGTGCTGGTCCAGCTCGTGCAGATAGATGTTGGCGAGCAAGGGCGAGACAACGCCGCCCTGTGGCGTGCCACTGTAAGTGCGTCCGTAGACCCAATCTTCCATGTAGCCTGCTTTGAGCATTCCTTCGATCAGACCAATGAACTTATCGTCATCGATCCGCTTCCTTAGAAGCCCAAGCAGGATGTCATGGTCGATGTTGTCGAAGAACCCACGCACATCCACTCGACCAGCCACTTGCAGCCCGTCCAACTCTTCTTGATGAGCTTGAGTGCGGTATGACAGGATCGCCCCGGCCGGAACCCATGTGATTCATCGAGGAACACAGGTTCATAGATCGCTTCGAGTAGAATCCTGACCGCTTCCTGAACGAGCCGGTCTTCCACCGTGGGGATACCCAGCGGTCGTGTCTTGCCGTTGTCTTTCGGGATATAAACCCGCCGGACTGGCCGGAAGCGATAAGTGCCATCTGCCACGCGCCTGGCGATGTCGGCGAGCTTCTCCAGCGACATGCCGTCGAAGGTCTTGCCATCTACACCGGGCGTCAGAGCTCCCTTGTTGCGGGAGACCTTTTCGTAAGCCCGCTCGAAGAGATGCGGACATCTCATCAGGCGGTGAAGGCCATTTACGCGCTTGCCCGACCGCGACAAGGTCGGCAGTGATTCAATTCTCCTCTGGATGGTGACGGCCTGCATCAGCAGAACCTCTCCGTCGAAGAATCTTTTCTACGCATACTGCACATGCCGTTGTTGGCGGCATCGTCCTTCCCCCGATCGGAGGCGCTTTCGGTCCGGTCGCCCGGCCTTATACGCATGATCGTCCGCCTCGCGGCGGCTGTCGCGGCCATTACGCCGGGCATTTGGGTACTACGACGGCTCCGGCGCCATACAGGTTCGCAAACGAACCTGCTGCAGGCGATCCCGTAGTTACGTGTGCGGGGAGTTGCGGTGTGTTTAGGTGTCCCCTTCGTCTCCTTGACCCACGGATGGTGGTCGTCCCACGCGGACTGGTGGCAGTTCGCACTGGCCGGTGCGATCCGCCCCGCGTGGCGTAGCGTGTCAGCCGCGTTCGCTACTGCCAGCCCTTTGGCGACTGGAAACTGGGATTCAGGCAATACAGCTTTCACCATGCACACCTTACTCTGTGCTCTCCACCGGGCTGCGGCGCCCGATTTCGAGACGTTTCCCGGCATGCTCTGGTCCCGTTCCTCTTTCGAGGTCTCAGTCGTTTCCGACACCGGTGAGCCGGGCAAGCAAGAGCCATAACCAGCAGGCTCCATTCTTTCGAACACTCCCTTCTTCTTCACGCCACAACGGCGCACGCCAGCCGGCTTCGATCCCTCGCGCAAACTCTGCGGAGCTCCTCGCCGGGGGAACTCGGGAAAGGGGCTCGCCTTCGGCGATCGCTATCACTGCCCCGTTCCCGGGTCCCCTCTTAACCGGTCTCGTCGCTGCACTCGGACCCGCGTGCCCCTTCGGGTCGCTATGCTCACGCTCTCCGGGTGCCATTTCAGTGGGGCGATGCGCGTTCGCGCACGCCTGACAGGGCCTGCGGCCCTAAAGCACCTCAAGGCCAAGTCCATGAAGAATGAGAGGGCGGCAGCGTGAAGATCTCGCCAGTCGCTTCGGAAACGAGAGTGAGAGGGGAGATGCGCTTTTCGCGACGGGTTGGAGGCCGAGAGAGAGGCTCTTGGCCGCCCGTCGTGGAGAAACGACATGAGGAAAGCTGTCCAAAAGATCACGCTGTCGCCTTCGCGCGACATTCCCTTCAACAAGCTGGTGCTCAGCCAGTCGAACGTTCGGCGGATCAAGGCCGGGATTTCGATCGAGCAACTCGCCGAAAGCATCGCGCAGCGTACGCTCCTGCAAAGTCTCAACGTGCGGGCGGTTGTGGACGCGGAGGGCAATGAGACCGGCATGTTCGAGGTGCCGGCCGGAGGCCGGCGCTATCGTGCGCTGGAGCTTCTCGTGAAGCAGAAGCGTATGGCAAAGACGCAAGCTGTTCCATGCGTCGTGCGCGACGGCGGCATCGCTGAAGATGACTCGCTTGCAGAGAATGACGAGCGGGTCGGACTTCATCCGCTCGATCAGTTCCGAGCCTTCCAGACCTTGAGTGGCGCCGGTATGTCCGAGGAGGATATCGCGGCTCGGCATTTCGTGTCACCGGCCGTTGTGAAGCAGCGACTGAGGCTGGCGTCCGTGTCGCCAAAGCTGCACGACGTCTATGCCGAAGACGGCATGACTCTCGAGCAACTCATGGCGTTTTCGGTCACGGCGGATCACGCGCGGCAGGAGCAGGTCTGGGAGAATGTCAGCCGCTCGGGCTACGACGAACCCTATCAAATCCGGCGGATGCTGACCGAAAATACCGTACGAGCGTCAGATCGCCGCGTGCAGTTCATTGGGCTCGATGTTTACCAGCAGGCGGGTGGCGGCGTTTTGCGCGACCTGTTCGAGCACGATGATGGCGGTTGGCTTCAAGACATCGCTCTGCTCGACCGTCTTGTCACAGAGAAGCTCAAAGCCGAGGCGGAAGCAATTGGTGCCGAGGGGTGGAAATGGATCTCAGTCGCCGTTGACTTCCCCTACGGCCATACGACACGCCTGCGCGAGCTTGAAGGCCAACCTGTCGATCTCACCTCCGAGGAGCAGGCCACCATCGACGCTCTCAACGCCGAGCAGGCGAAGCTCGAGTCCGAGTATCATGATGCGGATGAGCTGCCCGAAGAGGTCGACCAGCGTCTCGGCGAGATCGAGGCGGCCCTGGTGGCACTCGTAGACCGGCCGGAAACTTACAATCCGGCCGAGATTGCCCGGGCCGGCGTCTTCGTCAGTATCGACGCCGAAGGACGCCTTTGCGTCGATCGGGGCTATGTTCGACCCGAGGATGAGGCACCTGTAGTCGATCACGATGTCGAGCAGCCCACCGGTGCATCATCGACGGAAGGGCGGGAGGCTGGTGCTTCCGTAACGCGCACGACGATCTCGGTTGCCGGCGCCTTGACCGAACCGGAGGAGGATGATGAAGACCCGGCAAGGCCGTTGCCGGATCGGCTCATCGTCGAACTGACGGCGCATCGTACGCTGGCATTGCGGAATGCGCTGGCCGAAAATCCTTCCATCGCGTTCCAGGCGGTGCTGCACAACTTCGTGCTGACGGCCTTTTACCGGTTTGCTTCGTCCGGGAGCTGCCTTGAGATCGGGCTGCGCACGCCAACCTTTCCCGCTCAAGCTCCGGGGCTGAAGGAAAGCGTCTCGGCTAAGGCTGTCGAGGTGCGGCATGAAGCCTGGAAGGCGCGGTTGCCGAAGAGCGAGAACGATCTCTGGGATGCCCTGACAGCTCTCGATGGTGGGGCACAGGCATCGCTGTTTGCCCACAGTGCGTCCTTTGCGGTCAACGCCATCTATGAGCCGGCTAATCGTTACAATCAGGGGCGCGTCTCCGCCCACGGCGTCCGTACGCGTCTCGACCAGGCCAACGTGCTAGCGCGCGCTGCCGGACTTGACATGGTGCAGGCTGGCTGGAGACCGTCCGTCGACAACTATCTCGGCCGAGTGACCAAGCCTCGCATTCTGGAGGCGGTACGGGAAGCCAAGGGCGAGTCTTCGGCGCAACTGATCGACCATCTGAAGAAGGCCGACATGGCCAAGGAGGCCGAGCGTCTCCTAGATGGTTCGGGCTGGTTGCCGGAGCCGCTGCGTCTCATCGATTCCAAGCCGTCTTCGGCGGAGCCGGAAGGTGAAGCGGGTCCGCCGCCGGAATTCCTCGCTGAGGTGGATCAGGAGAACGCCGGCGACGATGATCCGCAACAGCTCGACGCGGCTGAGTGACCGCATGGAGCGGGGTGGCTCCGGCTGTCCTGCGCTTGCTGGGGGACCGGTGCACAGCGCCGGTCCCCATTCTTATGGCCGATGCTGAGAGGGAGAGTCTGGCCGGGATGGGTTTGAATCGCCGTGGTCTTGAGGAGAGCGCCGGGCGGTTCGACCCGTTCCTGCTCTCCGAAAGAGATCCCCATGACCGAATCTCTCGCCAGCGGCGCTGCCGCTGCGCCGCTCTCGATACGTGCCGCCGCAACTATCACCTCCGCTGCGATCAAGGCTGCGCAACAGCTCTTGACCGATCTCGAACGCGGCCGGCGCGTCGATGCCGAGGTCCTGCGCGGCGCCTTGGAGGCTGCCTTCGGCGCCTCCGACGCGTCCGGCACCTGGAATTGGAAGACTGCCTATGACGCCTGCGAGGCGGCAACCGTTCTGTTCCTTCGCAAATTCGGTCCGGCCATGCGGACCAAAGCTGGTTCGACGGCCGCGATGCTGCCGATGCTCACGAAAATCGCGAGCTGCCTGCCGACCCATACGCGGCGTTCCGAGGACAGCCAGGCGCTTCAACAATTCTCGACGCCAATTCCGCTGGGGCTGGCCGCTTGTACCGCAGCCGGCATCACGTCGGCCGACCGGGTTTTGGAGCCCTCCGCGGGGACAGGCTTGCTCGCCATCTTCGCCGAGCTCGCCGGCGGTGCGTTGGTTTTGAACGAGTTGGCCGAGGCCCGCGCGTCGCTGCTCGACCAACAGTTCCCCGACGTTAAGGTCTCGCGGTTCGACGCCGCCCAGATCGATGATCACCTCGATGCGGGTATCGTCCCGAGCGTCGTCCTGATGAACCCGCCGTTCTCGGCGCTGGCGAATGTCGATCGACGAATGGCGGACGCGGCGCTCCGGCACATTGCGTCGGCCTTGGCGCGTCTTTGCGACGGCGGTCGTCTGGTCGCCATTACCGGCGCGAGTTTTGCGCCGGACAATCCGGCGTGGACCGACGCGTTCGTTCGCCTTCAGGAGTATGGGCGTGTTGTGTTTTCTGCCGCGATCGACGGCGCCGTCTACGCGAAGCACGGGACTCAGATCGACACAAGGCTGCTTGTCATCGACAAGCAGCCCGCGGCAGATCCGAAGGTCTTTCCGGCCTCGCCCGGCATGGCGGCAGATGTCGCTGCCTTGCTCAGCTGGGTGACCCAGCATGTGCCTCCGAGGCTGCCTGTTGCCGCCCCGGTCGTGATCGACGTCAACAAGCGCCCTGCAATGTCACGATCGCTCGGAGCCTGTGCGCCGCGCACATCGTCTACTCTGGGCGACGTCACGCCGGAAGGCGTGGAGCTCACGTATGAGACTGTCGAGTGGTCGCCGCCGGAAGGCGCCAGGCTCACGGATGCGCTCTATGAGGGATACGGATTGCAGTCGATCCATATATCCGGCGCGCAGGCGCATCCGACCAAGCTCGTGCAGTCCGCGGCGATGGTCCTAATGGGGCGGGCAAGACCACCCTACTTAAGATCGTCGCTGGGGTGCTGACGCCAAATAGTGGCCAGGTTCTGCTCGATGACGACGACGTAACCCAACTGTCGACAGTCGCTCGGGTACGAAAGGGTTTGGCGTTGACTTCATCAGATCGTTCGCCCGTTTCGTTCAATGTGCGTTCTGGACAACGTGGCGCTGGCGGCTGGTCATCGTTTCACGTCCAACCCGTTCAGGGCGCTCTTCCATTGCAAGCGGACCCAGGAAGACAGTCGGGCGCGCGAAGTTCTCGCCCGCGTGGGACTTGGAGGGCTCGAGCACAAGCCGATCAACTCGTTGCCGCTCGGCTGTCTCAAGCGCCTTGAGGTTGCGCGTGCACTTGCAGTTGAGCCGAGCCTCGTTATGCTCGATGAACCGCTTGCTGGCCTTAACCATCGCGAAGCGAAGGAGCAGGCCGATACGCTCGCAGCACTCAATGCAGGCGGCCTCACTACTATTCTGATCGAGCACAATTTGAGCGAGGTGCTGCGGGTTTGCAAGCGCCTTCTTGTGCTTGATGGCGGGCGCATCATCGCTGATGGCGATCCGCATAGCGTGATGGCGGACAAAGCAGTTCGAGAAGCCTATATCGGAAAGGTCCATGAACATGCTGCGGCTTGAAAACCTTAGTTGTGGCTATGGGCCGGTGCGCGCCGTCCACGACTTGACGTTCGAACTCGCTGCGCGGTCGTCGCTGGCGCTGCTCGGGCCGAATGGAGCCGGCAAGACCTCCACCGTTATGGCTATCATGGGTCACACGACTATTCAGAGCGGGCGCATTCTGCTCAATGGAAAGGACATCACCCATGTTCCCGCGGTCCGGCGCGTCGATCTTGGTATTGCCATGGTGCCGGAGGGGCGGCGATTGTTCGCTGACCTTACTGTCGAGGAGAATCTCACGGTCGGCGGCTATCGTCTGACGGCCGCGCGGGATCGTAGGAACCGGCAACGCGTCTACGAACTGTTTCCGCGACTTTTGGATCGTCGAAAGCAGGTGTCGGGATCCCTATCGGGTGGTGAACAGCAAATGCTAGCGATGGGTCGCGCCCTGATGGCCGAGCCGAAATTGTTGCTTATTGACGAGCTTTCGCTGGGATTAATGCCGAAGATGGTCGATCTCTGTTTTGACGCGCTGGAGGATCTGAAGGCAGACGGCGTAACGATCCTTCTAGTTGAGCAGAATACGGCGCGAGCGCTCGCGTTCACAAACAATGTCTGTGTCCTGACCTCGGGTTCACTTGCATTCTCGGGCTCGTCGCAGGATGCCAGCTGCAATGATCAGCTATTCGATATCTTCGTGGGTTCGTTTCACTAGCATGGGTAATACCTGATGAGCGATTTTGATTTAGTTGTCACTGGCCGTATCGTTCTTACCGACCGCGTGGTCGACGGCGGCTATGTGGCGATCCGGAACGGCCTCGTCGAGCGAATCGGCTTCGGGTCCTCGCCCGCCGCAAAGGAGCGCCAGGATTTTGGATCCTCTTACGTGTTGCCGGGCGCGATCGACGCCCAGGTGCACTCCAAGTCGCAACTCGGGCAGGAAGACTTTATCTGGTCGACGCGTGCCGCCGCAGCCGGCGGTGTCACGACCGTTGTCGACATGCCTTATGATGAAGGCTTTCTGGTCTGCACCGGCGCGCGCGTGCAGCAGAAGATCACCGAAGCGGGTGCCCAGGCGCGCGTCGACTTTGCGCTGTACGGCACTGTCAGGCCGGATGACGGACCCGCGCACATCGCGGATATGGTGCACGCTGGTGTCTCTGCGTTCAAATTCTCGACATTCTGCACAGATCCCAACCGCTTTCCACGTGTTCCGCCGCAAACGCTCTATTCGTGCTTTGCGGAAATCGGGAGACACGGTCTCGCCGCCGGCGTTCATAATGAGAACGACGAGATGGTGCGGGCCGCGATGAGAGATGTGGATGCTAGTGGAATTCGCGATTACCGCGCCCATGGTTTATCGCGTCCGCCGGTGACGGAGACGTTGGCGATAGCTGAAGTCTATGAGATCGGTGCGCAGGCAGGGTGTTCCTCCCATATCGTCCATTGCTCGGTGGGGCGTGGCTATGACCTGTGTGAAGCTTACCGCCAGCAGGGCTTCGACACGACGATCGAGGCTTGCATTCACTATCTGATGCTCGATGAGGAACACGATGTTGCGCGGCTCGGTGGCAAGGCGAAGGTCAATCCGCCGGTTCGCCCACGGCGCGAAGTAGAGTTGCTCTGGCGCCATCTCGCGGCTGGCAACGTCACCGTCGTTTCGACGGATCATGTGAGTTGGTCCGAGGACCGCAAGACCGATGCCGACATGCTGAAAAATTCATCGGGCGTGCCTGGCTTGGAAGTTCTCTATCCTTTGTTGCTGAAGGGCCTGACCGAACGCCAGCTTGACGTCACTTGGGCAGCGCGGCTGCTCGCGGCCAATCCCGCGCGGCTGTTTCGGATCGGCCATCGCAAGGGCGCGATCGAACTGGGCCGGGATGCGGACCTGGTGGTGATGGCGCACGCGCCGCATCGCTACGACCCGGCGACCAGCGGACACAACTTCGTCAAGTGGAGTCCGTATGCGGGTATTGAACTGCCATATCGTCCTGTGGCGACTTATCTGCGCGGCAAGCTAGTTTACGACGGTACGAACGTACTGGCCGACCCCGGCTCGGGTGCGTTTGTGTGCCCATCCCGGTCTGATGCTGCAAACAGGAAGATCGGCTGATGCGCCACGAGCGCCCGCCCATCGACCCGGACCGGCTGTGGCGCAGCCTGATGGATTTGGCCGAGATCACGGATCCCGACCGGCCGTATACGCGGCGCTCATTTTCACCGCACTTTCTCGAAGGACGGGCGTGGCTCAGCAAGCAGTTCGAGGACGCCGGCATGTCGGTCCGGTTGGATACGGGGGCCAATCTGATAGCGCGCCTCGACGGCAGCGTTCCGGACGCGCCGCCAATCATGCTCGGCTCGCATTCGGACACCGTGCCGTCCGGCGGGCGTTTCGACGGCACCGCAGGCATCCTTACGGCGCTGGAAGCTGTGCGCGCCCTGCAGGCCCTGGGCTATGCTCCGCGGCATCCCATCGAGATCGTAGACTTCCTTGCCGAAGAGCCGAGCGAATATGGGGTGTCCTGCGTCGGCAGCCGCGCAATGGCGGGGGCGCTCGAAGAGGCAATGCTCGGTTACACGAATGCGGCGGGTGAGACACTCGCCAACGCCATCGCGCGGGCCGGTGGCGATTCGTCCCGACTGGCGGAAGCACAGCGCAAGGATATTGCAGGATATTTCGAACTTCATATCGAACAGGGCAGCGTTCTGCAAAATTGCAACGTTCCGCTTGGCCTAGTGACCTCCATAGCCGGTATCCTGCGCGTCGAGATTGTGTTCGACGGCGCGGCTGATCACGCGGGCACCACGCCGATGCGGGACAGGCGAGATGCTGGGCTCGCTGCAGCCGAGTTGTCATTATGGTCCGCGCAGCAGGCGAATGAGATTGCCAGGCGAGACGATGGTCATTTCGTGGCAACGACCGGTGTGCTGGACATCAGTCCGAACGCCGCCAATGTCGTGCCGGGGAGGGCGCGGATGATTTTCGACATTCGCGCTGAAAGGGCTGTACAACTTGAGGAGTTCGCCACATTGCTGGACTCCAAGAGCGAGGAAGTCGCCCTGCAGCGGAATGTTACACGGGCTCGTTTTGCCGTGCTGTCGCGCACCAATCCAACGCCTTGCGATGAACAGTTGCGTGATCTGCTCGGGAGCGGGGCTGCGTCGCTCGGCTATTCGGCCATCGCGCTTGCTTCCGGTGCCGGACACGACGCAGCCTTCGTAGCACGCATCGCGCCGAGCGCTATGCTGTTCATTCCGTGTCGCGACGGCAAGAGCCACACGCCCGAGGAATGGGCTGAACCGGACGCAATGGCGGCAGGCGCTGCGACACTGCTTGAAGCAATTCGTCTACTCGACGGTAAGAACATTTGATCCGCGTTGACGGTCATTGCTCTCGTTGGCAGCGATACCTCGACCGGCATCATGCCTCCCGATGTCGCGATGACGGGCTTTTTGACAAGATTGCCAAAACGTCGGTTTCGCGTTTCGGCGAGATGATTCAGTTCAAGAACGGTGAGTATCATGACCGACCAAAGCATGCGTGGCCTAGTGACGGCGCTCGAAGCCAGCGGAGAGTTGCACCGCGTGACGCGGCAAGTAGACGCCAAGTTTGAGT
Source organism: Bradyrhizobium sp. USDA 3240 (assembly GCF_054063295.1). NCBI lineage: Bacteria > Pseudomonadati > Pseudomonadota > Alphaproteobacteria > Hyphomicrobiales > Nitrobacteraceae > Bradyrhizobium > Bradyrhizobium sp. USDA 3240. Next base: position 3,079,396 of record NZ_JBSSGD010000002.1, on the reverse strand, counting down.
TGGGAGCCGTCTTGTCGCTGCGGGATCGCGGACCGTCGCTATTTTTCGAGCACGTCGGCAACGCCACGATGCCGGTGGTAGGAAATCTTCTGACATCTCGGGAGAGATTCGCGCGTGGGCTCGGCGTCGCGGTCGATAAACTCGATGCCAAATGCCTAGGTGCCTTGAAAAGTCCGATCCATCCGGTGGTAGTTTCGGACGGTCCGGTGCAAGATATCATTCATCAGGGCAGTATCGATCTTGCGGCGCTGTTGCCGGTGCCGACATGGTTCGAACGCGAAGCGGCACCCTACATCACGGCGGGCGTCATCATTGCGAAGGATCCCGAAACGGGCCAGCGGAATGTCTCGATTGCGCGCTTGCGGCTGGAGGGCGGGGCGCGGATCATGGCCGGCATCGCCAAGAACCATCATCTTTACATCCTCAGCGAAAAGGCGAAAGCGCTAGGCCGCAAGCTTGAGATCGCGGTCGCGATCGGCAACCACACGGCGGTGCTGCTCGGCTCACAGCTATATCTCGGGCTGGGCGATGACGAGTTTGACAACATCGGCGCGCTGCTCGGCGAGCCGCTGCAGCTTGTCAAATGCAAAACGGTCGATATCGAGGTGCCCGCGCATGCCGAGATCGTTCTCGAAGGCGAACTCGATGCAGCCCAGTTGATCGAAGAAGGCCCGGTGTCGGAATTCCACGGCTTCTATGTCGACTACGGTCCAGGCTTGGGAGGAACGATCCGCTGCGTCACCCATCGAAAGGATGCGATTTATCAAGCAATCCTTCCCGGTTACGCCAGCGAGCACTGCTTGCTCGGCGGAGTGGCCATCGGTGCGACGCTGCACCAGGCCTTGCAGCGGATGATTCCGGCTGTACGCCGTGTCCTGATCACCGAAGGCGGAATGGGACGTCTGCATGCCATAATCTCGATGCATAAGCCGCGGCTGGGTGAGGGCAAGCGCGCAGCACTGCTGGCTTTGGGGCATGTGAGCCTCCTCAAATTGGTAACCGTTGTCGACGACGATATCGACATCGAGAACCCGCGCGAGGTTGAATGGGCACTCGCCGCGCGGTTTCGCGGACACGAAGATCTCATCGTCATTCCGGGCGTCAAGGCTGATCGCTGTGACCCGGTCCACGAGGATCTCACGGTGACCAAACTTGGGATGATCGCAACAACGCGGCCGGGAGACGGTGAGGCACTCACGCGCTCCGAGCGTCTTGCCGCTCCTAAGAAGGTGACCGAGCGGGTTCGCAGTCAACTGAACCAATATTAGACGCGATCTAACCGACTTGAATTGCTCGGGTGATAATCCTTCCGACCTTGCTGCACAGCCATGCTGGGAGATTGCAGTGTCAAAACGACGGCTCATAGTCGCTATTACGGGCGCATCTGGCCATGCCTACGGAATTCGGCTCCTTGAGACGTTGAGAGCGTTCGACTATGAGACTCATCTTGTCATGTCGCGATCGGCTATGGTCGCACTCGTTCACGAAAGCAATCTGCGGCCGAAAGACGTGCACGCTCTTGCGGATCACGTTCACGCTAATGACGATGTCGCCGCACCGATTTCGAGCGGTTCTTTCCGGACCAGCGGAATGATCATCGCACCTTGTTCGGTCAAGACTCTTGGCGAGATAGCGTCCGGAGCCTGTGGAACACTGGTTTCACGCGCTGCGGATGTCATCCTGAAAGAACGAAAACGGCTCGTTCTCCTGCTCCGCGAGACGCCACTTCATCTCGGTCATTGCAGGAATATGGTTTCAGTAACTGAGATGGGCGCTATCGTTATGCCGCCGGTACCAGCGTTCTACCCCAAGCCGAAAACGATAGACGAGATTGTCGATCACACGGTAGGGCGAGCATTGGATCTGTTCGACATTGATACCGGGCAGTTCCCACGCTGGAAGGACGCACCGTCCGCATGAGCCGAGCACAGTTCGGATTTTCGAATAGCTCCGTTCTCAAGTTGCTATTTCTACATCGAAGCCAAATAACAGATGGTGCAAATAACGCCGTCGATATGTCGACGACGCTCACGCACGACGAAGTGGGCAACAGATGATAAGTGAGACGCCAGCAACCGTGAGCCGTGAGGATGGCGCCATCTCCTGCTCAGTATCGAAGGCCCCAGCTTCCAAACCGCTAACTGGAATCCGTGTTCTTGATTTCAGCCGTGTCCTTGCTGGACCATTTTGTACGGCTCTTTTGGCAGACCTGGGCGCTGAGATCATCAAGGTAGAGCCTCCGGGCGGAGATGATCAGCGCTCAATGGGAGCGTTCAAGAACGGCGTCAGCGTTAGCTTTGAACTTATCAACCGCAACAAGAGGAGCTTAGTCCTAGATCTCAAGACAGAGCAGGGCCTTGATATCGCGAGGGGTCTTGCGGCTGTTTGCGATGTCGTCGTTGAAAATTTTCGCCCGGGAGTCGCCGGTCGGCTTGGCATCGATTATGAGTCGCTGAAGCCACTGCGGTCAGATCTGATCTACTGTTCGATATCCGGATTTGGTCAAACGGGGCCGTTCGCCAACTTGCCTAGTTACGATGTAATCGCGCAGGCGATGTCGGGCCTGATGAGCATCACCGGCGCTCCAGGCGGAGAGCCGACGCTAGTAGGCGATTCTGTCGGAGATACTGTGTCGGGCCTGTTTGCAGCATGGTCCATTTCCACTGCTCTTTATCGTCGTCAGGCGACGGGCGCGGGAGCGCGGCTGGATGTAGCGATGTTTGATTCGCTTTTCACGCTGTTGCCGACGGCGCTCGCTCAGTGGCAGATCACGAACGCCGCCCCGCGAAGGCATGGCAATCAGCATCCGCTATCGGCGCCGTTCGGCGCATATGCAGCTAGCGACGGAAACTTCATGGTTGCCGTAGCCAATAGTGCGCTGTTCGGGAAGCTCGCGAAAGCGATCGGTGATCCGCACTTGTCGCAGGACAAGCGATTTATGACTGACCAACTGCGCCGATTGAATCACGTCGCCCTACGCAACTTAATCGAAACGTGGGCCGCTTCGAAGTCGGCCGATGAAGTCGTCAAGATTCTGGCTGCGGCAGGCGTTCCCGCTTCAACGATCTGGGATGTCGCCGAAGCTGCTGAGAGCGCTTACGTCAAGGATCGCAAGCTTATCACGGCAGTGGACCACGATTCGGTAGGTACCCTTTTGCTACCTGAGCAGCCCGTCCACTTCAATGGACTAGCGCGCGGGGAGGCGCGCCGCGCGCCGCGGTTAGGCGAAGACGGTCCCGCTATTCTTAAGGAATTGCTGGGGAAACAACCGAGCGAAATCGCGGCATTGCGGGCGTCCGGCACGATCTAAATACATGTTTGTCGGCGGGGTTTACAGTCATGAATTTACGGTTCTCCGAAGAGGAAAATGCCTTCAGCCGTGATGTCCGTCTATATCTACGCGACAATCTTTCGCAAGACCTGGCTCAGAAGGTTCGCTTCAATCAGCGCCTGAGCCGCGAGGATTACATCAAGTGGCAGAATATCCTGGCTGCCAGAAACTGGTACGCGATCGGCTGGCCGAAGGATGCGGGCGGGCCAGGATTGACGCCGACGCAGCGCTATTTGTTTGAGCGCGAGTATGGAGCGGTACAGGCGCCTCATCCATGCCAGTTTGGCATCGCAATGGCTGGGCCTGTAATCTACACATTCGGAAGTCCACAGCAGAGGGCGCGCTTCCTGCCTGGGATTCGCGAGAACAGGGATTTCTGGTGTCAGGGGTATTCCGAGCCGGGGGCGGGTTCGGATTTGGCCGCGTTACGGACAACCGCCATTCGCGATGGGGACTATTATCTCGTGAACGGCAATAAGATCTGGACAACGTGGGCAAACTGGGCGGACTGGATGTTCTGCCTCGTCAAAACCGATCCCGCCGAAAAGCCACAGCGCGCGATTTCCTTCTTACTGATTGATATGCGCACGCCGGGCATCACCGTGCGACCGATACGAACACTGGATGGCGACGCGGAGTTTAACGAGGTTTTCTTTAGCGATGTCAGGGTGCCGGTTGCAAATCGGATCGGCGAAGAGGGGCAGGGTTGGACCTACGCCAAGTTTCTGCTTGAGTTTGAACGCTTCTCGATGTCGGGTGCTTCTCGTTCCAAACGCATACTGGGCGAGTTGCGAGCCGAGGCTCGCGAACTTGGGCGTATGGAGGACCCGCTCCTTACAGACCGGTTGGCCCGCCTGGAGATCGAGCTTCTAGCACTTGAATATATGGAGCTTCGTTTGCTGTCGCGAGCTATTGCAGGCGACAATCCGGGTCCGGAAGCGTCAAAGCTGAAAATCCGAGGAACCGAAATTGCCCAGGAATTGTCGAGAGTCCGCATTGATCTCAAGGGGGCAGCCTGTTTGCGCCATTCCGAGACGTTCCTCGAAGGCTTGATTTCGCCCGGAGGAAACGAAGCTTCGAGTGTGCTTCCAACCTACCTCAACTTGCGCAAACTCACGATATGGGGCGGATCGAACGAGATCCAGCGCATGGTGCTTGGCAAACATGTGCTCCGCTTGGGAGGTTCGGAATGAATTTCGCTCTCGACGCCGAAACGCAGATGCTCAAGGAATCTGTCAGTCGTTTCGTTGCGGATCGAGCCGGGCCTGTGGCGAACGCGGGTGGTCATTGGGGTGACTTCACGAAACTCGGCTGGATCGGGCTGTCCTTTCCTGAAGCGCTAGGGGGCAGCGGCTTAGGATCAGTCGGCACAATGGTGCTGATGGAGGGATTGGCGGCGAGGCTCATCTCGACTCCATATTTGCCTGCTGTCGTGATGGCGGGAGGCGTGCTTGGTCGCTGCCGCGACGCAGCGGCCCACCTTCAGCAACTGATAGGCGGTGAATTCCGCGCCACGCCCGGCTTCTTCGCGGCCGGAGCGAACGATCCGATCGATCCATCGCAAGTCCGGGCGTACGCGCTGCGCGGCGGATATGGATTGATCGGATCAAATGCCTGTGTGCTGGCAGAAACGGATGAGACGAATGCCATCCTGATTTCGGCGATTATCGTCGGCTCGAACGACGTAGGCCTGTTTCTAGTGGATCCTGCCAGCCTCGGTGTTAGCAGTGAACGGTATCCGCTTCTGGATGGCCGCTCGGCGAGCCATATGACCTTGAATAATGTTGTCGTTTCTTCCGCTTGCCGCATCGATGGCGGGGTCGACGTTCGGCAAATTCTCAGTGCCGTCAGGGACGAAGTGCTCGTTGCCGCCGCCGCTGAAAACCTCGGCGCGATGCAGGTTCTTTATGATCAGACCCTTGAATACGCCAGACTACGCAAGCAGTTCGGGCGCCAGATTGGATCGTTTCAGGCTCTGCAATTTCGTCTCGTGGACATGTGGATCAAACTTGATGAAGCACGGTCGCTGGTCATGGCAGCCGCCGCGGCAATCACGGATGATCGGACCGATCAATCCGCCCTGGCTGCGGCAGCCTGGATCCAGGCTCTTTGGTCAGGGCGTATGATGGTGGAAGAGTCTATTCAGATCCATGGAGCCATTGGCATGACGGAAGAATGCACGATTAGCCGATATGTGAAGCGTATACTCGTCAACGAATTGCTATTTGGTCCCCCTGAACATCATCTTGCACGGTATCGCTTGCTCCAGCCGGTTTAAAGCCAATCGCAGCGAGATGATGCCGGAAAGTTTTAATCATCGAACGTTCGATTTGAGTTAGAGTTCGGTCCGTTGAAAAGACAATAGACAACCGGCGTCGAATGAACGGGTCTATTATTGGATTAAATTGGAGGGCTCCCTCGGCAACGTAGGGGCGCACCGATGCCTCCGGCATAATGGTCGCAAAGCGCGTTTGCCGGATCAATGCCAAGGTCATTGTGAAAGAGTTGCTTTCAATTGTTGGCTTCAGGCGAATATCGGCATCCTCTGCCGCTTGATTCAGCAACTGCCGCAATCCAAATGTTTCGGTGGGCAAAATCAGCGGCAGTTCTGCCACGCGGAGTAACGGAATTTCTCCGGGATCAACCAAGTTCGTGCCGGCACCGGAAACGACGCCGAGAAGATCCTCGCTTTGCAGGTCAATCTGCGACGAACGCGATATGTGCGCTTCGACCAGCGCAAAGCTCGTGAGGCCGGATCTTACCCAACGATACAAAACATCTGATGGAGCCTCCACGATCTTCAATTTGACTTTTGGATATGCGTGGGACCAATCGCGTACCGTGGACGCGAGTGCTTCAGCAAGTTGGCTGGTGTGGTTCGCTATCGGAAAGACGCCAATCGAAAGCGAATGATGTTGAGCGGCGGCAATATGCCTGGCGCGAAACACCACGTTGTCGCAACGCTCGACGGCTGGCTCAACCAATTCCGCCAACCTGGGAGCGTCAAATGTCGGTTTGAGGCCGTTGTGTTGGCGGTGGAACAAGGGTTGGCCGACGAGAGTTTCTAGCTTGCGCAGCTGGCTTGAAAGAGCTGGTTGGACAACGTTAAGTTGTTTCGCTGCTGCGCTCATATTTAACTTGCTTCGCAACATAAGAAAATAGCGCATCTGCTTCAACGTGATGCTTGGCTGATAGCAAATGAAGGGATCTGGATTTTGAAGAAGTTTCTGAAGCAGCGTGACATAAGTGCGGGCGGCGGGACCGTCCGTAAGGAGTTTTGCGATGATTGTGCTGGTCAACCTTACGGGGAGGCGGGACTGACTGAAATTCACTCGAGAAAGACCGCTAGCGACTAGACTGTGCGGCGCCAGAAGGGCGAAAGGTTCGGTATCTTCCGACAGCTTGGAGAACGTGCCGACGTCTTCTTCAATGACGCTTGGGATCGGTAAATCATGGCGAATGCAATAAGCTCGCACCTGATGTATCTGTGCCTTTGATAAGGGCGGGACGATCAGTGGTAGGCGCCGCAGGGTATCAAATCCAGTGACCTGTTCCGATTCCTCGCGTTGGTCAAAGGGCCGTACGACTATCCAGTCGTCGTCGAAGAGAAAGTGCTCCGCATGATCTTTTTCGCTCTCGGCATATTTGAGAACTATATCGCTTTTATCGTCTTCAAATACATCCCCTTGGCAATCCGCATGGCTCTTCGTTCCATCTTTTAGGCAGGATGACAGTTCGGTAAACGCGAAGGTGACCTCAGCAATGACATTGGGATGATCTTTGCGCAGTGCTCGAACGGCGAGGCTAGCTGACCGCGACAGGCGACCCAGCATGAATTGGAGTGGCGAAGTAATGCGCAGCAGATCTAATTGACCGTTCGTGCGGTCCGGCACCGCTGTAACGGCCTCCGTGCGCTGGAGTACAGGTTCGATCGATTGATATAACCATCGCGCTGTTGCAGTCGGATAATGTCCCAACTGTCCGCGCTCGAACAGAATAAGCCCAAGTTCGCGCTCGAGCGATTTGAGATTATCGCTTAACGCCGAGGATGATATTCCCGCGCGGGCCGCCGTCTCTTTGTGATTCCGATGTTGGCATGCCAAGACGAAATAGGATAACTGATTTGTCTCCATTTGATATTCCCTTCGCGAGACGAAAACGCTCGCGTGCGTCGAATCTCGAACAAGAGATCCATTTGAAGTTTGGAATCTGATGTATCATGGCAACAAAGTTGCCTTGCTCCTTCGCATCAGAATCACATTAGTCTGCCCGCTCGCTCGCAATTTTCATTTCAAGTCGCGCCACCGACCGCGCCGTGGCTTCAAGATGGCTAGCCCAAAGGTCCAGAAGATCAGCGGTGCGTGGCACGGCTTGGTCGTTTGGCATGTTCTCCGCTAGCTTCTGGAGAAACTCCTTATTTGCGTTGAGCCGCTCATGTAGAGATGCAAGGAGACTTTGGGCGCGTTGTGGCGGCAGTTGCCCGAGGAATGCAATGCCGGCGCTTAATTCAGGGAGGTCAAAACTTCCCAGCGCTTTCTCTAGTAGGGAGAAGAACTCCGTCGTTCCGTTGGGGGTCAGGGAAAAAACTGTTCGCTCCGTCCCACGCGCTCCCGCCTCGCTCCCAGAGGTCGCCAGCTTCCCTTCTTTATGTAGTTGCCCGAGCGCGTGATAGACCGAGCCTGATCTCACCGTCGTCCATGTTTCGACGCGCCAGTCATCCAACTGGCGACGCACCGCATATCCATGCGCCGTGCCGAGATATCTAATCGTGCCCAGAACGAGCAGACGCGTGACGTTCATCATGCTCCAACCTTAACCTCCCTATAGCCAAGTTTGGTCAAAAGCACTATAAAGCGTTTAGCCAAGTTTGGTTAAAAGGAAGTTTGCATGCCTGTGCTGGAAATCATCAAGTCCGACATCGTTTCCCTTGGTTCGGATATTCACGTCGATACAAGCACCCCCGATTTTTTCTTTTTCAGAGGCGTGGAGAGGCAAATTCCCTTCGCCACCGTTGTCACGCGTGACACCGAATTCGATAATCTTTCTCGGCTCGATAGCGACGGGGCGTTCCGGCTTAATATCGCGCCTGGCCGGGACGCGTTCAGAGCGCTGTTTCCTGACCACGCCTCCCGCGCGGCTTTGGAAACTGCGCATTTCGATTATGCTGCCCGCGACGAACTCCAACCGCATCCTGTCTATGGACGCATGCACTGGGTTTGCGCCGTCAATCCTGAAAATTCCTATTCCGAGTGCCGCGTGCTTCTTCGCAAAGCGTATGAACTCGCCCGCCGGTAGAATCGTCGAGATTCCCAAGCCAATGCGATGCGCAGACGGCATTTGAGGAGTATGCACGACGGGCGTTGGAGAAGGTCGCCCTGCTAGGCATCGCGTATGCCGCTAGGTCTCCTCGGTTTCGGCGCGAATGTCTTATCAGAGATATTTTCTTAATGGTTGAGGCCCGTATGCTTTTTTGCCGACCGAAGGACCAGCGGCTCTCTGCCTTTGTTGACTATATTTGGGTGTCCGATGAGCAAGGGGGCCGGCCCAGCGAGCGCATTTTACCAAATGCGCGTTCCCAGATTCTCGTGAACCTATCTGGAAACAGGATTGAAGAACGAAGTATCAACGGGGCGATCTTCCAAGTATCGGGCGAAATAGTGATGCAAGGGCCGAGAAAACGCCCAGTCCTTATCACACAGTCTGCCCGTGACGCTCTTTGTGGCGTTAGCTTCAAACCCGGTGGTGCTCACTGGTTTTTCGGAAATGCGGTCAGTTCATTTTCAGACAGGTTGGTCGACCCCGATCTTGACTGGGGACGAACTGCAACGGAGCTTCATCACAAGTTATTGGAACTCAAGTCTCCAAAAACTCGCATAATGTTGTTGGAAGCAACCCTCCTTGAAAGAGCCTTCCATCGCCTCGTTGCAGACGGACGCTTGGAGTGGGCATGCAACTCACTCGCCCAGGGAATGCCAGTCTTCCGAGCGGCCGAGGAGCTAGGATTTAACGCGCGAAATATGATCTCGTGGTTCACGCGGAGAACTGGCCTGTCACCAAAGCTTTACTCCCGAATTTGTCGATTTCAGAATCTCATTAGATCAGATGCCGGTGAGGTCAGATGGAGCCATCTTTCTAATTCCCACGGATATTCCGATCAGGCACATATGATCCGTGATTTCAGGGAGTTCACCGGCCTGACCCCTGAGCGGTATCGGAAGGCCAATGTCGAATGGAAAAATCACGTCCCCGAGCCAGACTTGTAAATTTTCTTCTATATCGCTGTTGTCAAATCCTTATCGTCAGCCTTTCAGAGCAACGCGGGATTTGAAGGTATGAGCTGCACCCGGTTCTGTTGACACCGATTTAAGCTAATCCCGCCTTCCGTTCGAACTCCATGGGGCTCAAATATCCGATCGTCGAGTGTCGGCGTTTCGGATTGTAGAAGCGCTCAATATAATCAAAGACGTCAGCCTTGGCATCGTCCCTGGTTCGATACATCTTGCGCGCAGTCCGCTCTGTCTTCAATGACGAGAAGAAGCTCTCCATCGCCGCGTTGTCCCAGACGTTGCCTGACCGGCTCATCGAGCAGACGACGCCGTGATCGGTCATCAATCGCTGGAACTGCTCGCTGGTGTATTGGCTGCCGCGATCGGAATGATGCAGCAGCGCGTCTGGCTTGCCCCGTCGCCAGATCGCCATCACCAGGGCGTCGGTGACGAGCTGGGCCGTCATCGCCGCGTTCATCGACCAGCCCACCACACGGCGGGAGAACAGATCTCCGACGGCCGCAAGCTGAAGGCCCTGGAAGAGGAGAACCGCAAGCTCAAGAAGCTGCTGGCGGAGTCGATGCTAGACGCATCGACACTGAAGGTGATGCTCGGAAAAAACTTCTGACGCCCAGCTTGCGGAGACGCGCTGTGACCTGGGCGATCGATGAGAAGGGCTACTCGCAGCGGCGGGCCTGCGGGCTGGTTGGCCTGCAACCGAAGACCTATCGCTATGCCCCGACGAGACCGGACGATGGTCCGTTGCGAGCCCGGCTGAAGGAATTGGCGTCGCAACGTCGCCGCTTCGGCTACCGTCGCCTGGGGCTGCTATTGGCTCGGCAAGGGGTCCGGATCAATCGGAAGAAGCTGTACCGGCTCTACAAGGAGGAGCGGCTGAGCGTGCGCAAGCGTGGTGGCCGCAAACGGGCACTGGGCACCCGGGCGCCGATGACGATCCCGCAGGATCAGAACCTGCGCTGGTCGCTCGACTTCGTGATGGACACGCTGGTCAGTGGCCGGCGCTTCCGTGTCCTGACCCTGGTCGACGACTTCACCCGGGAATGCCCGGGTCTGGTCGTCGACACCTCGCTCACCGCCCTGCGTGTGGTGCGTGAGCTTGGCCACATCATTGAAAGCCGGGGCTGCCCACGCATGATCGTGAGCGACAACGGCACCGAGTTCACTTCAAATGCGATCCTGGCCTGGCAGGAAGAACTCGGGATCGAGTGGCACTACATTGCGCCCGGCAAGCCGATGCAGAACGGCTTTGTCGAAAGCTTCAACGGCCGCCTGCGCGACGAGTGCCTGAGCGAGCACCTGTTTGCCAATCTCAACGAGGCTCGCCGGATCATCGAAGAGTGGAGGATCGACTACAAAACCAACCGACCGCACACGAGCCTCAACGGGCTCACACCGACCGAGTTTGCAACCCGCCCCAACAGGGGCCAAACCCAGAACAGACTCTCCTTATAAACGAGGGCAAATCGGGGAGCAGGTCAGGAGGGCCGTCCATTCCAATCATCTGCAAACCGCCAAGGGCGGCATCCGCTATTCAATCGACGCGAACCAGGAGGAAGTCGAAGCGCTTGCTGCCTTGATGACCTTCAAATGTGCCTTGATGCGGCTGCCTTACGGGGGCTCGAAGGGCGCCCTGAAGATCGACCCCCACCAGTGGAGCGAAGCCGAACAGGAGAAGATTACGCGTCGCTTCGCTCAAGAACTCATCGCTCATAAATTCCTGTCCCCAGTGATCAACGTGCCTGCGCCCGATGTTGGCACCAACGAGCGCCACATGATGTGGATCGCTGACGAGTACAGACAGCGTCATAAGGACGATTTGAATGCAACCGCGTGCGTGACTGGCAAGCCTGTTGCAGGCAATGGCATTGAGGGGCGCACCGAGGCTACTGGACGGGGTCTGCAGTTTGCGGTCCGCGAGTTCTTCCGTCACGCCAGCGATCGGGTGAGGGCCGGGTTTCGTGAAGATCGACTTTCTGGCCTTTCGGTGGTCGTCCAAGGTTTGGGCAACGTCGGCTATCACGCGTCGAAGTTTCTCTCCGAGGAAGACGGGATGCGCGTCGTGACTGTCGTCGAGCGCAGCGGGACCGTACGCAATCCTACCGGAATTCCCATCGAGCATCTCAAGAAGCACCTTCTCGGCGGCGGCGACGTCTCAGGGTTTGATGGCGGCGAGGTGTTCCAGGCAGATCCGTCGGCGCTCGAAGACGACTGCGATATCCTTATTCCCGCCGCCGTCGAGAGTGTAATACACGAAGGCAATGCTGGACGGATAAGGGCGCGGCTGATCGTGGAGGCGGCGAACGGTCCGATAACAATGGCGGCTGACGACATCCTGAGGAAGGCTGGCAAGGTTGTGCTGCCCGACCTTTTCGTCAACGCCGGGGGCGTTGTGGTGTCATATTTTGAATGGGTCAAAAACCTCAATCATATGCCGTTCGGCTTGATGGAGCGTCGTTTGGATGAAGAGAGCAAGCGTCGCTTCGCGAGCACGTTGGAAGCGATGACTGGTCAGGTGCTACCGATTGACTACCGCAGTCTGCTTGAAGGTCGACGTGAGATTGATCTGGTCAGGTCTGGGTTGGACGATTTCATGAGAACTGCCTACGGCAGAATGTCGGATTTGTGGAACGATCCGGTATCCGACATCCCCGACCTAAGGACGGCTGCATATGTCCTGGCGATTAGGGACGTCGCGCAAACCTACCGTATTCTGGGCCTTTGAAGAGCCGACACGCTCAACCAGCTAGCAGGCACCGCCGCGAGCAGTCACAGGTGAGAAAGCCATTGGGTTGCGTTCGCCGCAAGCTCGACGCTTTGCGTCGCAAAATGGCGAAAGCGTCGGAAATGTTCTCAAAATCAGTAAGGCCTCGACAGATCCTATCCAAGTGCGGCAAAAGGCTGGCGTCCTATTCCCGCATATGGACCGTAAGAGCAGCCGACAATCCGGATTTGGCGGCCTGCAGGTGGCTATGATCGGCGTCTCGATAAACCTTGGCGTCAGCAATCGGCCGGCCTCCGCCGTGGTGCCGAAAGGGGCGCTCGTTATTCCCACCGTTATCGAGGCGCCCAAGATCGTTGGCGCGCTGGTCGAAGAGCCCGGGTCGCCGACCCAGGCGACTGCACTTCGCGTCGCGCGGGCGATTGATCTCACCGCCTTTCGTGGGCACCGAACTCGCTCCCGGACGCTGGCGATCGGTAACGCGGGATGAAGTCGATCGTTTCGTCGCGCTGACGGGTAATCGGAACTGGGGTCCTACCGATGCGGAACTCACTCAGCGCGAACTGGACGAAGGTACGACGACCGTGCCCGGCCAATTGCTCCTAGCGCTCGTCAGCTCTTTTGCAGGAGGCGTGTGTGGTCACCGGTGCCGCACAAAGTCGTGCGGCGGCTCTACGCCTAGTTCGGTTTCGCCATCAGGTCTGTCCCCGCCGCTGTGTTCCGGTTACGGGCGCCATTGACCGTTATCAGTGAGGGAGGATCTCACCCGGAAAATTGTCGATTGGTCCGGAAGCTGGCAGGCGGCTCGGCTGGGTAACTAGCTGGGTTGGAACCCTGCGACGAAGGCGGCCTTGACTGCTGAACGATCCGATTGGCCGTAACAAAGTGAAGTCCGAGCAGGCCTCGAAAGTTCTAATGCGGATGCCGACCCTCCGGTCATTTGGGGAAAGCCGCACGTGCTGGGAAGCAATCGACGCGCGCCCCCACGCGATCCGCCGGGGTAGTGGCACGGGACGTCGGAAGGGTGGTTCGCAGTTACAGGGGAGACCCGTCGAGGAAGAGGGCAGAGGCCTCAACATCGCATTAGCGGTGGTCACGGCGGGAGTCGGACGGGGCAATAGGAGCGTTGATGCCGGGTAATGCTGGCAGAGCAAAGGGCCTCGACTTCTGGCGTGCTTTTGAAGATGGCGAAGTCGTGGCGATTGGCGATGAGCCTGCAAACACCAACAAGGACAGGAGCCGCCGGAGATTGCTGTGTCGAGCGGCGAAGGGGAGTTGCTCACCGTGCCAAAGCCGCGTGCGGTTAGTTTGTCTCCGTACGCCTCGCGGTGAAGCCAGTTGGAAGGCCGGGTGCCGAAAATCGGCGCCCGGTTTGATGAGCGGCATGGGAAACGGGGCGTGGCCATTGGCCCCAAGCTACCGCGCCCATCCTCGACTCTACCTCGTGAAGCAGCGGCCGCGGTTCGTGCAGGTGGACGCGTCGTGCGATCTCGAACTGGGCTCTGGACAACGGGATCTAACCTCACAGCACACCGAAGTCTTTTTCGACTGGGGAGGCAGGCGCCATCCCGCCCAACGTGAAACGACCTGAACAAAGCGTGACAGAAACGCCTGTCGCCATCACTAAAATCAATAACTAAGAAGACGGTCACTGCGTTCGAGGCGCAGTGGGCGCGCTCGATCAGATCGCAACTTGAACCGAATGTCGGTATCGGTAGTTGCGCCTCCGCGATTTGACCGATCGAGCCTCTAGGATCCGGTGGGCTGCCGACGCTTTGACTCATTCTCGGGCCGTAGCTTAAACCGTGGGTTTTGATCTAGTAAGTTCGAAAATGCTTTGTCTTTCAACGTGCATTGACTGACACTCTCTCCGTCGCACTGCTTCGCTATCGTATCCGCCAGCTGGAAGTGATCGCAAAGCATTCAATATCGTGCGCAATACCTGTTGCGGCTAGTTTCGCAATGTCACCTATAGTCACCGCGCAAACAGTAGCTTCGCAACGTGGGTTCGGAGGACGGCTCTCGCGTTGAAAAACATGACGCACAAGCTCAAGCCGCTCGACGTCGGGCGTGAACAACCGCCGGTTAGATCGCAACCTGGACTGAATCCGATTTGCATTTTCAGGTTCCAAACCATCAATAATTGTGAGTCGACCACAATTTAGGTGGATGGCCACTTGCGCGCTATCTCGGCTAATAGATTTTTATAGACGCTCTTCGGGCCATGACATGTTATGGTGCGTTTGCCTTCAACAAGCGCGGATTGATGAAAGGCCACTCCAAACATTCTTCGTTCTATTACGGTCGGCTGACCGTCCGTGCCTTGGGTGATGTAGACACGCCATAGCGCACCTCCGCTCCAGCCTCCGTAATCAGTCGGCGCATTCTGGTTTTCGTTACGATCCGTCTCGAAACTAACGAGGTCGTAGCCGTCGTGATCATGAACTCCAGCCACACAGCCGACACCAAACAAGCCACGAAATCCTAGGAGGTGCCGAAATCCAGCTTCCGCCCCGCCACGATTGATTGTCCATTCAGCAATAATTCCAGAAATGCCTTCAAAATATTCCGTAGATGGATGCCTATTCTCCAAGACAGAGTCCTGCCGCCTGCTTAGGTTAAAGAAGATGTTCGTCGTCGCGTTGAGTGTTGCCACTTGCGTTGAGGCGAGTCGCAAAAACCCAATATCGGGCCCGTCAGCTGCTTCCCCTGACCCACGTATAGTTAGCCTCTCCGTCAGGGACATATCGATTGTCTGTGCCTGAATCTTCGGTTCCCTTATGAACCGAATTAGGCCAACTTCCCCGCTGTCCGGGAGCTCCTCCAACACGTGGGCGGCCGTCAATATTCCGTGAATCGATCCTACAGACACCAATGCGCCTGAGCGCGCTGGGTGCGCATGTTCTCGGCCCGCAACGGTGCTCAGCTTTGCAAAACCGATCGAGAAATCGGCAAGCTGCGATCCAACGCCGGGTATCAACGACGTAATATCTGTCATGAGATTGCCCGAACTCTCCGCCGCTCATCCGCTTCGCTTTCGTGCCCCGGTCCGTTCAAAGGCGTTCCAGGATGTCCTTGTCAGGTCCAACTACGATATCAAGGAGACTATCAAACTGAAATCGATTACTCTCCTCCACTTCAGCGGGGGTCGCAGCACGCCGACCAAAAATCGCTGATGGCCCGGCGGCTGGCTGAGCGCTCAACATCAACCGATGCGAGAGTGGTAGGAGAAAGCCTGTCGCAATTTCGAAGTCTGGCATCGGTGTGTCACTCAGAACGAGGCTTTCCGCCGGCGCGTCGAGCAACGTGAAATCCATCGTCCGCAATATTGTAGCGATCGGTCCAGCGCCTTGCAGCACTGCCTGCTCAGCGAAGACCGGATTCTGAGGGCTAATTTCGTTCAGAGCGCGCGCAGTCACCTCGAGAGCTCCGTCGGGCCGAGATCGGAGACTCGAGCAATCTGCTTCCGACAGATCAACCCCAAATCGGGTTCTGATATCCTGAATAAATTCACGATCGTCTTTGTACTTCACGATACTTGCAAAGGCTGCCGCCAATTCTTTCATGCGTTGATGGCCGCGCCTCATCACCCATGGGAGACGACATCCCGATACCGCAATCACTTCGCTTAATTTCTCTTTCAGCAGAGGCTGACAACGTTGACGAGACGTCGTCAACCGCAACCATCACGGTCGCTGCTTCGCCCTCGAACACTGACAGAGCATCCTCCAACTTGTCGGCCGGACGCCACCAACCGTCGAACAGGGTATACGTCCAGTCGCCAGTCATGACATCGCCGGCTGCGACCTGGAATGCTCGGGCCTCGCCGCGCTTTCGACCTAAAATGCGTCCGTTGGATCCGGCAAATCGCTTTATCCAGAACCGCGGAACGAAATGCTGATTGTCCTTGGAAAACTTGGGTGCCGGACCTGAGCTCATTTGGCCTCACCGAGGAATGCTCGCAGACCCACTCTGCGGTAACGTCAAATATTGCGCGACATTGCGCTCCCGAACCTGGGAAGCGACCGCCGTCTGAGAATGTTGTAAATATCGCAGCATGGCGCACCCGACACGATTCGAACGTGTGGCCTTCGCCTTCGGAGGGCGACGCTCTATCCAGCTGAGCTACGGGTGCCTACTGCTTGCGCAGTGCTTACGCGAAATTCTTGCGAGAGTGAAGCGACGAACGTCAGTCTCGCAAGTCCTTGTATTCCAATCCTCTTTCCGCTCCCGCTTTTGCAAGAACTGGCTTGACACGTGCCTTCGGAGGGCAACGGTTCTGCGCCGGCAGGACTTCCTGCGATCGATGATCTTGGCCCGAAAGCATGTTTAGGCCGCTACACGAAAGAGGCCGCTCTTCAACGCCAGAGCCCCCACTGCCAGGTTCGAGAGAAGCTGAGGACTCTTTCGCAATTTGAGATGGTTGCAGGTCCCCGCAACCACCGATACTTGCGATGTCGGCGCAGGCGATCCGGAAGGGGCGCCTCTTAGGTGACTCAAGCAGCGCCGCCCTTGATCGGCATCACCTTCTTTGGATCGTGCCAGTGGTCGATCCGATCGGCCCAATGCTGCATCAGCTTCGTGCGTGAGCCTATCAATGCGAGCGGTCCGTGCTTCTTGTACAGACCTTCCACCGTAGAGTTATCGAGATGCGCAAGCTGCAGCTCGACGACATCGCCATCCCACGCCTTGGCGTCCTTGATCTCTTCGTGGTGAGACAGCGTCGAGAAGGTGGTCCGGAATCCGTGGGCACAATGATCGGTCTTGGTGTCAATGCCCAGCAGCCGTAAGCGCTTGTTGAGAGTGTTGTTTGATAGCGGCGCGTCCTTCGAGCAGGAAAACGCGTACCTGCGATGGCCAGTCAGCTTTTGAACGCTGCGCAGGATCGCGAGTGCTTGCCGTGACAGAGGCACAACATGATCCCAGCCCGTCTTCATTTTGGTGGCTGGAACGGTCCAGCGTTTGGCATCCCAATCGACCTCGCTCCACTCCATTTCATTGACCATGCCGGGGCGGGGAATGGTCAGCGCATCGAAGCGCAAGGCAAGGCCGACAACGTCACCAAACCTCGCTCTCGTCCACGGCGCGCTGATGAGCTTGAAAACGCGCGTCACGTCGCGTGGTTCGGTGACGCCGGGACGTGCCGTCGAAATGTTGGCGATCATCTGCCCACGCAGGTTGCGGAATGGATTATAGCCGTCGCCTTCGACATCGGCATAGTCGCAGATTTGCTCACAGATGCTGCGCACGCGGTCGCGCGTTTCCAGCCTTCCCTCGGCTTCATATGACCGCATGAACGCGAGCACGTCCGGACGCTTGATGTCCTGCCTGCACAGCTTGCCGAAGCGAGCCTTGACGTAGCCGACGCGCAGTTCAAGCACCTCGATGGTCTTGGGGTCGCGCACCGCGACGATCCTGCCGCGCTTGACCTTTTCGACCTTCTTCTTTGCGAGCCACTCGTCGGCCCATTGCCTGAAAGGCCGGGCGGCGGCCTGCCTGTGCTTGTCGAGCTGCTTCTCGATGCTTGGGTCTTTGCTGTCCTTGAGCAGATCTTTGGCTTTGTCGCGCTCGCGCCGCGCGTCTGCGAGCGAGAACGTCCCATCCTTGCCGTTGCCGTAGGGGCCGATGGAGTAGGTTTTCTGGCGGCCATGGAAGCGGTAGTCCATCCGCCAGAGCTTGGAGGCCGCGTTGCCAGGCCTGCTCACGTCCGGCGTGACGAAGAGATAGAGCCAGCCGCCGGTTACGTCGGAAATCTTGGCGGGACTCCACGCGCCCTTGACGAAGTTCGGTCGGGCGGCGCGGCAGTCGACGTCGGTCCTGATCTGCTTGGGATTGGCGCATGCGCCGCCGTTCTTGCCGGCCATCTGCTCAATTCCTTTATTCGGAAAAGCGAAAGTCGTTGTGAACGTTTGTTCTCCCGATACCAGCAGGATACCAGCAAAAATACCAGCAAATCGGGCGGCTGGGATCGGAGGAGAACAAACAGTGACGAACACAAATGTACGCGGAAGTGCCTATTTTTCAAGGGTTTCCGAGCACTGCGCGAACGGTTGCGGACGCTTTAGAACGGGCTTGAACAGCCTAGTTGGTGCCCCTGGCCGGAATCGAACCAGCACTCCTTGCGGAACTCGATTTTGAGTCGAGCGCGTCTACCAGTTCCGCCACAGGGGCATTCGCGGTGGACCAGGCCGAGACGGGCCGGGGTCGCGAAGCGCGGCGGACTATAGCGGGCGGCCCGTCACGGTCAACCCGCGCGGATGTGATTGTCCCGCGCCTCGACAGCGGTATTTTGGCGCGATACGACCCGGGCTGAGCATGGAGCAGGGGCCATGACCCTGCCGGACGGTGCTCGCAGGAGGACTGCCGTGACGCTCGCCACCGCCCATCCGTCGGATGCTTCCGCCACCGGCAATCCGGCGCTGACCTCGGCCCTGGCGATTGCCGTGATCGCGGCGGTGACGCTGGCCGGCGCCTGGTTCTTCCAGCTCGTGCTGGAGATCATGCCCTGTCCGCTCTGCCTCGAGCAGCGCTATGCCTATTATCTCGCGGTCCCGCTCGGCGCCGTGGTGGCGCTTGCGGCCGCCCGTGGCGCGGCGCGCCCGGTGCTGCTCGCGGGCCTTGCGATCCTCGGCCTCGCCGCGCTCGCCAATGCCGGGCTCGGCGCCTATCACGCCGGGGTCGAATGGGGGTTCTGGCAGGGGCCGACCGACTGCACCGGCCCGATAGTGGATTTCGGCAAGGCCGGCTCGCTGCTGGATCAGCTCGACAAGGTCAAGGTGGTCCGCTGCGACGAGGTGCAGTGGCGCTTCCTCGGCATCTCGCTTGCCGGCTACAACGTGCTGATCTCGCTGCTGATGGCCGCGATCGCCGGCTGGGGCGTGGCGAAGGCTGCCAAGGCTTGAGTTGGAGACTCGACTTGGAGGGCCTGATTTACAGGCCCTGACTCAATCGATCTGTTTCTTCCGGTCTATTTCTTCTTGCCCGGCGTGAAGGTCGGCTGTCCGCCCTTCTGGCTGGGAGCCGCGGCGATCACCTTGATCTTCTCCTTCTTCGGCTTCTTGGTTTCCCGGTTGCCGTGTCGCTCGCCTTTGGACATGTCGGTCTCCCTCTGTCTCTCGAGATCATCGGCTCGGTCAGAACCTGGCTGCGGAGCAGCCCCGAACGCCGGTGTGGATTCACTTGCCTGAAGTGATGGTGGTCGACCGTAGGCCGATCGGCTTCGAATAGCGAGCGCCAAAGCGGTCTGCGGCGCGCTGCGGCAACAACGCGCAGGATGCTATGAGGAGCGGCCCTTCGCCGCTCGTTCGGCGAGAAAGCCAGGAACGCCAGGAAAACCAACGAGAAAGCATTGGCTATTGCCGCCGAAGCGGCGCATGCTGGCCGCGGGGCCGCACCGCGCGCAAGGCGTTTCGCAAAAGGCTGGCCCATGACCATGCGCTCCCGACGTGAAGTCGTCACCTTCCAGCATCCATTCCGGATCAGAGGCATCGATCGTGAACTGCCCGCAGGCGCCTATGACGTCATTACCGATGAAGAGGCGATCGAAGGGCTCTCATTCGCGGTGTTCCGCCGTGTCGCCACGATGATCATCGTCCCGGCTCAAGGCTCGCGCGGATTGACGACGGAGATGGTGTCGATCGGCTCGGTCGATCTGGCGGACGCCCAGCGTATCGACGCGAGCGCCTCCAATGTCTGACGAACCGCTCGACCTCGATCGCCACCGCGGTATGGCGGCGCAGAAAGCCACCGACATTCGCCGTGCGCTGGCGGAAATCGAGACCCATGCGAGGGATCTGCGCGAACGCCAGGTCACGCTCGAGACCGGACTGCTGGCGGTACCTGCGACGTCGTGGCCGGAGGTGGCTGCCAAGGCGCGCTACGTTTTGAATCTGTACGCCGCGAGCCTGCCGCCGGAGGATACGAGGCATCGCGATCTGGTCACGGCAATTCTCGAGGATTTTGTCCGGCTCACCGAGCCGCGATGAACCAGAACCACTTCGCGGCTTTGAAGGAGCTGATCACATGACGCTTACCCAGGGTCGCTTCATCAGCTACGAATACGACCGGATGGTCGTGCTGTTTTCGATGCATGACGACGAGAAGGAGATCCACTGCGCGATCTCGACCTCCGCGATGGATGAATTGGAAGGCGGGGCGCTCGGGCGCGCGGGCCATCGCGAGACTCAGTTCATGCGGCTGCGCGAGCGCATCGAGGCCTGCGCCGATGGCAAGTACCAGGCGAAGGAGTTCGAAGGGGCGCCGCCCCGGATCATCCTGCGCAGCATCGATTTTCGGAAGCCGAGATAGCGGCTGCCCTGTGCGAAGGCCCTGATGCGCGTGTCAGGTGTTTCAAGGTGGAGGCTATCCCGCCGTCACCGCCCCATGCGCGACAGACGAGCCCATGCTGATCATCGTGCACCGCGTCCCCGTCGAGTTGTTGCTGTTGGCCAATGAGACGTTGTTGCGCCTCAGGAGCCGACGCAATCTCGTCGCCACGTTGATGAGCGAGCAGCGCCCGCGATACACCATCTCCGAGATACATGGTGCGAGCCGCCGGCTGACCGCGCTATGGCGCGCGGTCGCCAGGGAGCGGCTCGAGGAATGGAGCGAAGCACAGCCCGATTCGGTCTATGCCCGGATCACCGGGCACTTGTGGCGTGCCGCAGCCGTTGCGAAACTGCAAATCGACCGGGACGAGGAGCTGTGGTTCGATCCCGATGAACTGGTGGCGTTGGCGCGATCGTTCCGCGATCAGCCGGACCAGTCGACGGCCGAGGCAGGTTAGGTAGAGCTAACGGGTCCGCGAAAAGCGCGGCTCGATGACAGGCTCCGCGAAACCCACCACGCTTCCCACCCGTCCGCCTCTCAATCCGTCATGCTGAGGAGGCCGCGCTTGCGGCCGTCTCGAAGCATGCACGGCCACCAGCCGGGCCGTTCATCCTTCGAGGCTCGCTCCGCTCTCACCTCCAGCGACAAAGGCGAATCCTTTGCGCGGGGATGACGGAATTAACAGGTGAGCCTTGGACTTTGGACTAATCGTCGACGTCGTCCTGCGGCCGTCCGAACAGATGGATGATGCCCGGCGTCGAGATGGTGACGAACAGGAAGCGCGACAGATGATGCGCGCCGACGAAGATCGGGTCGATGTGCAGCGTCAGCGCCAGCGCCAGCATCGCGTCCATCGCGCCGGGCGCGAAGGCGACCACGACGTCGGCGAGCCGCACATGGGTGGTGAAGGCGATCACCGCGACGAACACGGCCGAGATTGCGATCGCGATCGCAAACGAGCCGAGCCCGGCATTGACGTGGCTCAGCAGGGTCGAGGTCTTCATTCGAGCAAAGCGGGTGCCGATCAGCGCGCCGATGCCGACCAGCGCGACGTTGCGCAGCCAGGGTGGCAGGCCGCCATCGACCAGCCCTGAGCCATGCAGCAGGCTGGAGGCGAGCATCGCGCCGAACATCCAGCTGGCGGGGAATTTGATCCAGCGCAGCAGCAGCGAGACGCCGATCGACCCGGCGGCCAGGGCGAGGAGGCCGAACGGCGAGGCGACCGTCGTCGGCAATGGCGGCGGCGCCGCATGCGTCACGCCGGTCAGCGCCAGCACCAGCGGCAGGGCCGCGGTCAGGATGATGACGCGCATGGTCTGCACCACGGCGATCGCCGCGACGTCGGCGCCCTTCTCCGCGGCAAGGATCGTGATCTGGGAGAGCGCGCCGGGGCTGCCGGCGAGGAAGGCCGAGGTCTGGTCCCAGCCATGGATGCGTTGCAGATAGACGCTTGAGCCGAAGGTCGAGCAGAACGTCGCCAGCGCCAGCAGGGCGATGGTGAGCGGATAGGAGCTCATGTGCTGCAGCAGTTGCTGCGACATCAGCGAGCCCAGCGAGATGCCGAGCAGCAGCAGCACCGATTGCGTCAGCACCGGCGGCACCGCGAGCGGCCGTCCGGCCAATGCGGCGATCCCAACCGCGCACATCGCACCCGAGATCAGGCCGCCCGGCAATCCCGCCCATAAAAACAGCAGGCCGCCGCCGGCGCCGATGACGAGAGTCTCGAGTCCGTTCAGAACTATGCTGCGGTCGGGAATGGCGGTCGCCATCGAAGCGCGGATCAGGGTCACGCCGCCTTATGGCAAATTCGCAACCACGGGACAATTGCATCTCGCGATTGCAGCATTGCGCCCCGGCTTGCCCGGCGCACAGATTTTCACCCTCCCCGGCGGGGAGGGTGAAGGACGTCAAAATACGTCTACGCGTTACTTCGCGGCCGGCGCAGCGGCAGCACCGCCCGCCTTCTTGCACTCGGAACGGAATTTCTTGCGCTCCTTGCCGTGCAGGCCCTTGGCATCGGCTTGCTTCGAGCACTCCAGTGACTCGGCGGTGCGCGGCTTGGCTTCCTTGGCCATCTTGCCGTCGGCCTTCGGAGCGGCGTCCTTGGCGGCGGGCGCGGCGGTTTGCGCGAAGGCGCCGCCCATCAGCAGCAGGGAGGCAAGGGCGGTTGCGGTCGCGAGCTTGGAAATCGTCATCATGGGGCACCTCGTGAGGGAAGGAGCCGAAACGTTGCGCGGCCATGATGAACCGTGGATGAATATGCGGTGGTCCAGCCGCCACAATATTTTAACGGCCAAGGGCGTCCGCACGTTGTCGCAAGTCGGGGTTGCGCTAGGATAATGGTCTTACGCCTATGCCCCCAAGGGTAGCCGAGGGAAACCTCACGGGAAACCAGGGATGACGGGAGACCAGGGATGACCATTCAGACCAGATTGTTGTGTGTGATTGCGGTATCGGGCTTTGCAGCCTTTGTGGCGAGCGCGCCGGCGCAGGCCCTGACCGCGCAGGAATGCAGCGCCAAGTATCAGGCGGCCAAGTCGGGCGGCACCCTCAACGGCCAGAAGTGGAACGATTTCCGCAAGGCGCAATGCGGCGCCGACGCGACCCCGGCT
The DNA here is from genome assembly GCF_054063295.1 of Bradyrhizobium sp. USDA 3240. NCBI lineage: Bacteria > Pseudomonadati > Pseudomonadota > Alphaproteobacteria > Hyphomicrobiales > Nitrobacteraceae > Bradyrhizobium > Bradyrhizobium sp. USDA 3240. The sequence goes on along the minus strand of NZ_JBSSGD010000002.1, from coordinate 3,056,119 downwards.
GCGGCGCCCGCCGCTCCGCCGCCCGCTGCTGCCGCGCCTGCTCCGGCCGCGCCGAAGGAAGCCAAGCGGGAAGCCGCTCCCGCCGCGGCACCCGCCGCACCAGCAGGGCCCGCCGTGTTTCCGAACGCGATCGATCCCAAATACGCCAAGGAATCCGAAGGCAAGGGGCGCATGCACACCTGCGTGGACCAGTACAATGCCAACAAGACCACCGGCGGCAATGGCGGCCTGAAGTGGATCCAGAAGGGCGGCGGCTATTACAGCGAATGCAACAAGAAGCTGAAGGGCGCCTGAGCCCAGCCACATCTGTCATCGCCCGCGCAGGCGGGCGATCCAGTACGCCGCGGCGTCTCGGTTCGAGCACAGGCGTCTCTGGAATACTGGATCACCCGCATGCGCGGGTGATGATACCGATGGTGAGGCGAGACTCTCGATGTGAGATCGACGGGCGGCCGGTGCAAGCCGGCCGCTTTTCTTTCGGCAGAAGCGTTATTGGCCTTCCGCAAGCAGCTTGTCCGCCGATTGCGCCAGCAATTGCGCGCGCTTGCGCGGGCCGCGTTCGAGAAACAACAGGCTCTGGCCGAAGATGAAGCAGTAGAACAGGAAGGCCTGCGCATCGGCTTCGTCGGCCGAGAGCCCGGTGGCGCGATAGAGCTGGCCGACCTGCTTCAGCCGCGCGGCATCGACGCTCGCGGCGGCGGCCGCCGCGGCGTCATCGGTGCGCGCCCATTGCCGGATCGCGAGCTCCACCGCCATCGCCTCGGTGTTCATGCGCTCCGAATAGAGCGTGATGATCGCCTTCAGCCGCTCGCGCGCGCTGGCGCCGTCGAGCGCGGTCTGCTTCTCGATCGCGGCGATGCGGCCGTCGCGCCAGCGCGTCAGCATCGCCTCCAGCAGCGCGGCGCGATCCCTGAAGCGGCGGTAGAAGCCGCCCTTGGTGACGCCCAGATTCTTCGCCAGCACCTCGACCCGCACGCCATCGACGCCGCTATGCGCGAGTTCGGCAAAGCCGGCCGCGACCCAGACATCGCCCTTGCTTTCAGTCATGTGATCTCCGCGGAGCGGTCCCGATACGGTACCGTATTGCTAGCCTGCTTGGTCCCTGATACGCTACCGTATCAGAGCGCAAAGGAGGGGACGATGGAGGGCGAAGCGACCTATCGCGGCACGGTCTATCCCTGGCACTGCGATCACATCGGCCACATGAACGTCATGTGGTATGTCGGCAAATTCGACAAGGCGAGCTGGAACATGTTCGCGCGGCTCGGGCTGACGCCGAGCTATCTGCGCGAGTCCGGCCGCGGCATGGCCGCCGTGCAGCAGAACATCTCCTATCAGCGCGAGCTGCTCGCCGGCGACCTCGTCGAGGTCAAGAGCCGGCTGGTCGAGTTCCGCGACAAGTCGGTCCGCATCCTGCACGAGATGCGCAACGCGGAGACCGGCGACATCGCCGCGACCTGCGAGATCGCCGCCGTGCACATCGATCGCGCCGCGCGCAAATCGGCGCCGTTCGCGCCGGCGATCCGCTACGCCGCGATGCCGCACCTCGTGCCGTCAGAATCCGTGACTGCGTGACCGCCATGCCCCGCTTTGAGCCGAAGAATCCCGACTTCCGCGCGGTTGCCACCGCCACATTCGAACGCCAGCGCGCAATGCAGACGCTTGGTATCTCGATCGCGCGCATGGAGCCGGGTGAGGTCGATCTCGCGATGCCCTATGCGGCGGAGTTCTGCCAGCAGAACGGGTTCGTGCATGCCGGAATCATCACCGCGGGGCTCGACAATGCCTGCGGGATCGCCGCCTTCACGCTGATGCCCGAAGGCTCCGACATCCTCACGGTGGAGTTCAAGACCAACCTGCTGGCGCCGGCCCGCGGCGAACGGTTCGTGTTCCGCGGCGTCGTGGTCAAGCCAGGCCGCACGCTGACGGTTTGCGACGGCCGTGCCTACGCCGTGCAGGACGGCATCGAGACGCTGGTCGCGACCATGAGCGGCACGCTGATGGCGCTGGCGCGGCGGGAGCCGCTAGCAACGAGCGGAGCTTTATCTCCGTCACCCTGAGGTGCGAGCCTTGCGGCGCAATTGCGCCGCTGGGCGAGCCTCGAAGGGTCGACGGCCCACGCTTTCGCCAGCGGAGAAGTAACACGCGGAAACATCTGGGCCGTGCATCCTTCGAGACGCGCTTCGCGCTCCTCAGGATGACGCGACCCAGAGACCGGGCTGCTTGGGAAAGGCGTGCCCAGCATTTGCGCACACGCTCGAGTCCCGCGCATTGACAAGCCTCCCCCACACCGACCTGATACGCGCATGCTTCGCGTGAGTGCCTTGTCATGATTGCCAGCCTCGGTCTGATCCTGCTTTGCCAGCTGGTTGGCGAGGTTGCCGTGCGGGCGCTGGCCGTGCCGGTGCCGGGGCCTGTCGTCGGGCTGGTGCTGCTGCTGTTGGCGCGCGACCGCTTTCCCGTGCTCGCGCGCGGGCCGCTCGGCAATGACGGGGTCGAGAGCGTAAGCCGCGGCATGCTCGCCAATCTCTCGCTGCTGTTCATTCCGGCCGGGGTCGGCGTGGTGCAGAAGCTCGACCTGCTCGCCGAGCACGGCATCGCGATCCTGGTGATCCTCGCGGTTTCGGTCATCGTCACGCTGCTGGCGACGGTCGCGACCTTCGTGGCGGCGAGCAGTATGTTTGCGCGCGAGGAGGAGAACCCGTGAGCGACAATCCGTTTTCGCTCTGGGTCTATCTCTCGCAGTCGCCGCTGCTCTGGCTGACGGTGACGCTGCTGACGTATGCCGCAACCGATGCGGTGTCGCTGAAGACGAGGCGGCACCCGCTCGCCAATCCCGTGCTGCATTCGCTGTGGATCATCGGCGCGTTCCTGCTGCTTACCAACACCTCCTACACCACCTATTTTGCCGGTGCGCAGTTCGTGCACTTCCTGCTCGGGCCGGCGACGGTCGCGCTCGCGGTGCCGCTCTACGAGAACCGCAGGCGGGTTGCGGCTGCGGTCCTGCCGATGCTGGTTGCGCTCGCGGTCGGCTCACTCACCGCGATCGTCTCGGTGGTGCTGTTGGCGCGGGCTTTCGGCCTGCCGCGCGACATCATCCTGTCGCTGGCCCCCAAATCAGTCACGGCCGGCGTTGCGATGGGCATCAGCGAATCCCTGCATGCCGATCCCTCGCTGACGGCGGTCTCGGTGATCCTCACCGGCATCATGGGTGCGATCATCGTCACGCCATTGATGAACTTCACCGGCGTCACGGATTTTCGTGCCCGCGGCTTTGCCGCCGGCATCGCCGCCCATGGCATCGGCACCGCGCGCGCCTTCCAGGTCGACGAGGTCGCCGGCGTCTTTGCCGGGATCGCGATGAGCCTGAATGCGCTGGTCACCTCGCTGCTGGTGCCGCTGGCCGTGACCTATCTGCTGCGCCTGACGCCCCTTGCAGGGCAGTTTTGTGCTATTGGTATGGCGTTGAGCAGCAAATCCTTCTATGGTTGCCGCCGCAAACACGAGTCTGTTCCCCTTGGTCTTTTCCGCAACTCAAAGCGTGCTCGGGCTGGTATCGGGCATGCTGGTCGGCTTTTCGTTGGGCCTGGTCGGCGGCGGCGGGTCGATCCTTGCCGTGCCGCTGATGGTCTATGTGGTCGGGGTAGCCCAGCCGCATGTCGCGATCGGCACCTCGGCGATCGCGGTCGCCGCCAACGCCGCGATCAACCTCTCCAACCACGCCCGCGGCGGCACCGTGATCTGGTCCTGCGCACTGCTGTTCGCACTGTCAGGCATGTTCGGCGCTTTCGGCGGCTCGATCCTCGGCAAGATGCTGGACGGGCAGAAGCTGCTCGCCCTGTTCTCGATCGTGATGCTGGTGATCGCGGGGTTGATGCTGAAGACCCGCGCGCGGGTCGGGCTGACCGACGTCAAGATATCGATGTCCAACACGCCCGCGATCATAGGTCTCGGGCTTGCCACGGGAACCATGTCCGGTTTCTTCGGCATCGGCGGCGGCTTCCTGATCGTGCCGGCCCTGATGCTGGCGACCGGGATGCCGATCATGAACGCGGTCAGCTCGTCGCTGGTGGCCGTCACCGCCTTCGGCATGACCACGGCCCTCAGCTATGCGTGGTCCGGGCTGGTGTCATGGGGCCTGGCGGGGCTATTCGTCGCCGGCGGCATCGCGGGCGGTCTCTTGGGCACTCGGAGCGCCCGCCACCTGTCGGAACGGCGCGGCGCCCTCAATATCGTGTTTGCGACTGTGATTATCGTGGTGGCGATCTATATGCTGCTGCGTAACATCAATGTGTCCTGAACGTAGAAGGGCGAGGAGCCCTTCCGGAAGCGAGCTATGAACCACCTGACGAAATTTCCCCTCGATAACGCCGGTGCCACCCGCCGCGGCGCGCTCGGCCTCATCGGTGCCGGCATTGCGCTCCTGGCCGCCGGAGGCGCGCGCGCCGAGGACGACAATGTCCTGACCGAGCAGCAGGTGCTGCGCGATCCGGATATTCCGGACATCGGCAACCCCAAGGGCGACATCACGATCGTCGAATGGTTCGACTATAACTGCCCGTATTGCCGCAAGCTCGCGCCGGAGCTCCGCCAGGTGGTGCAGGACGACGGCAAGGTTCGTCTGGTGCTCAAGGATTGGCCGATCCTCGGGCCGGTGTCGAAGGTTGCGGCGCGGATGGCGCTGGCGGCGAAGTACCAGGACAAGTTCGAAGCCGCGCACGAGGCGATGATCTCGGTCAATTCGCGCATCACCGAGCCGCGCATCGCCGAACTGCTCTCGGGCGCAGGCCTCGACATGGATCGCCTGAAGAAGGATCTCGACACCAACGCCAAGGCGATCGACGCGGTCTTGGCACGCAACAACGAACAGGCGCAGGCATTCGGCTTCAACGGCACGCCGTCATTCATCGTCGGCAAGTATCGCGTGCCCGGCGTGCTCAGCATCGATCAGTTCGAGCAGGTCATCGCCGACGCGCGCAAGGCCAATATGGGCCGCAAGACCGAGCAGAACTAGCTCGCGACGTCGCTTCCCTCGCGACCAACATGGAGCGAGTTTACGTCGAGCCCTTCCGCTTGGCATAGGCGCGCCGCGCGCGCTCGCGATTGCCGCACACTTCGCTCGAGCACCATCTGCGCGTCCGGTTCGGACTCTCGTCGACGAAGAACCAGCCGCAGCCGTCGGCCTCGCAGCATCCGATGCGGCTCGCATCATCGGACGCCAGCAGGGCCGTCAGCGACCACAGCACCGGCCACAACGGCTCCGTCACGTCGATCCCCGCCAGCGCATGGCGATAGCCGTGATCCTGCCGCACCAGGTCGGGCTGCCGCGGCGCCGCCGACAGCATCCGATTGACGAGACGGAGGTCCGCGCTGCGGCCACTGCGGAGCGCGTCGGAAATGCCCCAGATGTCGCGGCGCAGATCATGCGCCTTCTGCATCGCTGCCACGGCAACGCTGCTCGCCGAATGCGCTTTCAGCTTCCTGATCGCGGCGAGCGGCAACGTCCCGCGGCGTTCGCTCCAGGACAATAGCGCAGCATAATCCGGGATCAGCTCCTGCGGATCGTTCGAGGTCCGCCAGTCGAGCGTGTTCGCGAAGTCGAGGCAGACCCGTCCACCGAAGAACTGTGTCGCTGCCCGCGCGGGATCCCTTGACATCACGGCCTCTCACCAAGTTTAATCTAACGGTCATGACCATTACAAGCGCCCAACCGTCGCAACGCGTCCCAACGATGACGGCCGCCGGATTCAGGCGCGGCCTGGTCGCGGCCTTGCCGTTCCTGCTCAGCAACGGCGCCGCCGGCCTGGTGATGGGACTGACCTACAAGGGGCTTGGGCTGGGGGCGCCGCAAGCGATTCTGTTCAGCCTGCTCGTCTACTCCGCCACCGCCCAGGCGATCACGCTGAGCATGTGGGCAAGCCCGTTGCCGGTTGCCGCCATGGTCGTTGCCTGCATCGCCACCAATTCACGATACTTACTGATGGGCGCCCATCTGCGCCAGCTGTTTGGCGGACTGGCCCCCCGGAAGATCCTGCTCAGCCTGTTTCTGCTCGCGGATGCGTCGTGGCTGATGACGAGCTCGGATGCAGACCGCAACGGACCCGACGCCGGCTATCTGCTCGGATCGAGCATTCCCATGGCGATCGGCTGGGTCGGCGGCACTGCACTTGCCTATGCCGCCCCGCTTACAACCAACGGACCGCTGAAGCTCGCCGCCGCGCTGCTGCCGACGATGTTCATTGCGACGCTGCTTCCCAGCCAGTGGAAGAACGCGACATCTCGGTGGCCGTGGCTGGTCTCGGCAGTCGTCGCGCTGCTTGTCAGCCGATTCGTGGATCCCAGCTGGTCGATGCTGATCGGGGGCGGATGCGGCACGCTCGTCAGCATGATGGAGCGGACCGATGTATGACCTGGTGCCGCACTTGATGAAGGACTTGGACGTTCTCGGCGTGATCTTCATCCTCGGGCTGACATGCTATGCCATGCGCGCCGGTGGATACGTCCTCGCCGGGTCGATGCGCGACGATGGCATCGCCGCGCGGTTTCTCCGGCTCGCGCCCGGCAATCTGTTCATCGCATTCATTGTCGGTGGCTGCCTGTCCGGCGGGCTGGCAGGTCTCGTCGGGACAATAATCGCGCTCGTGACGATGGCTGTCACGGCCAGGGAATGGGCCGCGCTGGGCGCGGGGTTCGGTGCGGCGATCGCGACATCCGTGATCGTACCGTGACGCCGGCAGTTATTTCGCGGCGACCCTTGTCCATTCCTCGTGCGCCCGCGCCTTCAGCAGATTCCAGTCACGGGCGGCCACGTCCCAATTCACAATGGTGCGGGTGTCCTGCGCAACCTGCCCGTTAGCCACGCTCGACGTCTGCATCGAATCGTAGACATAGACGCCGCAAACCAGCAGCAGCGCGCCCAATATCATGCCGAAAAACGTCCGCATCGCTCAATCCCTCCGGTGTCGATGGGATAACGTCGCGGGGTTCGCTGTGGTTCCGGCGATCGATCAACTGCGCGCGAACACGCGCATCACATAATCGATGAACACGCGGACCCGCGGCGAAAGCTGTCGAGTGCGCGGATAGAGCAGCGAAACCGGCACCGATGGCGGCGGGCACTGCTGCAGCACCGGGATCAGCGTGCCGCTCGCGAGATCGGCTTCGGCATGGAAGCGTGGCACCTGCACGAGGCCGAGCCCGAGCCTGGCGCTCGCCAGATAGCTCTCGGGACCGGTCACCGACATCGGCGCTGGCAGCGGAAACTGCTTGAGCACGCCGTCGATTACGAATTCCATCGGGCGCAAGCGCCCCGTCGTCAGCGAGCGGATGCCGATCATGCGATGGCCGTCGAGCGCGAGCGGATCGGTCGGCATGCCCCAGCGCGCAAAATAATCCGGCGTGGCGCAGGTCAGTCGCTCCAGCATCGTGACCTGGCGCGCGATCATGTCGCTGTCGGGCAATTGGCCGAAGCGCAGCACGCAGTCGACGCCTTCGCGGATCAGGTCGACCCAGCGATCGCTCTCGCTCATGTTGATCTCGATATCAGGATATTGGGCGAGGAAGCCGGGCAGGTTCGGCAGCAGGAAGTGCCGCGCCAAGGTGCCCTGCACTTCGAGCCGCAGCAGCCCCTTCGGCCGCGCGCCGCCGAACGCGCCTTCGGCGTCTTCGAGGTCGGAGATCAGCGACAGGCAGCGGCGGTAATGCGCCTCGCCGTCGAGCGTCGGGCGGACCGTGCGCGTGGTGCGCTCGAGCAGCCGCACGCCGAGCCGCGCCTCCAGCCCCTTCACCGCGTCCGTCACCGTCGAGCGCGGCAAAGCGAGATCGTCGGCGGCCAGCGAGAAGCTGCGGCGCTCGACCACCCGGGTGAACACGCGCATCGCGTCGAAGCGGTCCATTATTATCCGGCAATTACGAATAGTGATGCCAGAAGATGCCTGATGATCCGGCCAATGCCAAGGCCTAGTGTCCTCCCCATCGAACGCGGCCTTGGCCGCCAACCTGATGGGAGACTGAAAATGACCAACCAAACCAACAAGGTAGCTCTGGTGACGGGTGCCTCGCGCGGGATCGGCGCGGCGGTTGCCGAACGCCTCGCCAAGGACGGCTTCACCGTCGTCATCAACTACTCCGGCGATGCCAGGCCCGCCCAGGCGGTGGCCGACCGGATCGAGGCCGCCGGCGGCCGGGCGCTGACCGCGAAGGCCGATGTCAGCGATGCCAATGCGGTGCGCGGCCTGTTCGACGCGGCGGAAGCGGCGTTCGGCGGCGTCGACGTGCTGGTCAACAATGCCGGCATCATGAAGCTCGGCAGGATTGCCGACAGCGACGACGCGGCCTTCGACCAGCAGGTCGCGGTCAACCTGAAGGGCAGCTTCAACACCATGCGCGAGGCGGCACGCCGGCTGCGCAACGGCGGACGCATCGTCAATTTCTCGACCAGCGTCGTCGGCACCAAGCTCGAGACCTACGGCATCTATGTCGCGACCAAGGCCGCGATCGAGTCATTGACCGCGATCCTGTCCAAGGAATTGCGCGGCCGCGACATCACGGTGAATGCGGTCGCGCCCGGCCCGACCGCGACCGATCTGTTCCTCAACGGCAAGTCAGACGAGCTGATCGATCGCTTCGCCAAGATGGTCCCGCTGGAGCGGCTCGGCACGCCCGACGACATCGCGAACGCCGTGTCGTTTCTCGCCGGTCCCGACGGCTCCTGGATCAACGGCCAGACCCTGCGCGCCAATGGCGGCCTGGTCTGACGTCCCAACACTTCAACCCAGCTCTCGTTCAACCCGCCATCACAAGGATACGTGTCATGAAACAGGTCATCGTTATCACCGGCGCCTCCAGCGGCTTCGGCCGCCTCACCGCCAACGCGCTCGCCAGGGCCGGCCACACCGTCTACGCCTCGATGCGCCACACCACCGGCCGCAACGCCGCCGCGGTCGCCGACATCGAGGAGTTCGCCCGCGACAACAAGGTCGAACTGCGCTCGCTCGAGCTCGACGTCGGCTCGCAGGCTTCGGTCGATAAAGCCATCGCCCAGATCGTCGCCGAGGAAGGCCGCCTCGACGTCGTGATGCACAATGCAGGCCACATGGTGTTCGGCCCGGCCGAGGCCTTCACGCCTGAGCAGCTTGCCGAAGTCTACGACGTCAACGTGCTCTCGACCCAGCGCGTCAATCGCGCGGCGCTGCCGCAGCTGCGCAAGCAGGGCAGGGGACTTGTGGTATGGGTGTCGAGCTCTAGCTCGGCCGGCGGCACGCCGCCCTATCTCGCGCCATACTTCGCGGCGAAGGCCGGCATGGATGCGATGGCCGTGATCTATGCCCGCGAGTTGTCACGCTGGGGCATCGAGACCTCGATCATCGTGCCCGGCGCGTTCACCGGCGGCACCAACCATTTCGCGCATTCCGGACGTCCCGCCGATCAGGCGCGCGCCGCCGAATATGAAGCCGGTCCCTATGCCGGTTTTGGTGACGAGATCATGAAGGCGTTTTCGGCGATCGTGCCCGAGGATGCCGACGCTGGCTCCGTGGCCGATGCGATCGCTAAGGTCGTGGACACGCCGTTCGGCAAGCGGCCGTTCCGCGTCCACATCGATCCGACCCAGGACGGCGCCGAGGTCGCATTCGGCGTGATCGACCGCGTCCGCGACGAGATGCTGCACCGGGTCGGCTTCTCCGACCTGCTCAAGCCGCGGGTGAACAAGTAGCTCGGCGCTCTGTCCGCATCAACGATGAGGATAGTGCCACGCGCACTATCCATCACCGTCATCCTGAGGTGCGAGCGGAGCGAGCCTCGAAGGATGCACGGCCCGATGCAGCCGCATGGCCGCAGCCGGGCCCGTCGACCCTTCGAGACGCGCTTCGCGCTCCTCAGGGTGACGGGAATAGAGCCACGCAACGCAACTACACAAGCTGGCGGCGCATCACGCTCCGCCGGCTTGCTCACCATCCAGCCACCGAAAAATTTCCGCATTGATCTCGCGGGGATAGGTGTGGCTGAGATCGTCGATCTCGCGATAAATCACCTTGGCCCCCGCAGCCGACAGCAAGCCCTGCGTCTGCCGCGCGGTCTGCACCGGGAACATCCAGTCGAGCCGGCCGTGGGTGATGAAGATCGGCAAGCCACGCAGCCGATCGGCATCGGCCATCTCGGCCATCAGCGGATGGAAGGTCGCAGCGACTGGCGCCAGATGCGTGAAGCGCGAGGTGCCGTCGAGCCCGCTCACATAGCTGAAGGTGCCGCCGTCGCTCATGCCGGTCAGCAGCATCCGCGTCTCGTCGATCCGCCAGCGCGCGCACACCTGGTCGAGGATGCGGTTGAGGTTCGGCGTGTCGCTGTCGTCGCCCATCAGCGCCCAGGTCTGGCCGGTCGCGGTCGGCGCCACCAGGATGGCACCGCGGCTGCGCGCATCGCGCAGCCAGCTCCACAGGAAGCCGCGGCCGTTGCCGCTGCCGCCGTGCAGCGCCATCACCAGCGGCCAGGCACGATCCGGCGTGTAGTACTCCGGCACATACATCGAGAAGCCGCCGCGGCTGCCCGGCTCGTTGCGCTCATGGAATATGCCGGTGTCGGCGTTGGGTGTCGCCGCGAGCTTCGCTTGCAGCGCGGCGTCTTCGCGCAAGTCGTGCGCGATGAAGAAGCCGCTGACCGGCGGCAGTTCGGTCAGCGGATAGAGCGCCTCCTGTGCGCGCGGCAGATAGCGTAGCGCGCGGAATACGCTGACCAGATCGCCTTCGCCATTCTGCACCGCGCGCAGGCCCGCATAGCCGGCCAATGCCGGCTCGATCGCAGCCTCCAGCGCGGTCTTGATGTGCGCGAATTTCTCCGGCCAATCGGCAAGCCGCGGCCGCACCGCCTGCAAGGCCTCCTCGGGCTCGCCCGCGATCTGCATCACGCGATCGAAGTCCGGCGGGTTGAGGTTGCGCGCGACAAAGGACAGCGATTCCAGCGTCTGCAACAGCGGCGGCAGCACGGCCACGATGTCGTCAACCACGGCCTCGCTCATCGTCGCTGCCTCTTTTCTTTCTCTTAATGCAGCCGCGGCGCCTTCAACAGCTTCATGCGGTCGATCGAGGTCAGCGTCACGTCGAAGGTGACGCCCTCATGGTAGATCGTCAGCGGCACGTCGACGCCGGCCGCGCCGAGCGACCAGAGTTTTCTGTAGAAGCCGGTCTGGCTCGTCACCTTGTCGCCGTCGACCGCGAGGATCACGTCGCCGGTCTTGAGCTCGGCGCGCGCCGCCGGTCCCTTGCTGGCGACGCCGACCACCACGAGGCGGTTGTCGATCTCGGTCGTGTACATGCCGAGCCACGGCCGCGCCGGCCTGTCGACACGGCCGAACTTGCGCAGATCGCTGAGCACCGGCTTGAGCAGATCGATCGGCACAATCATGTTGACATGCTCGGCTCGGCCCGAGCGCTCGCGTTCGAGCTGCAGCGAGCCGATGCCGATCAGCTCGCCGGCATTGTTGATCAGTCCGGCGCCGCCCCAGTTCGGATGCGACGGATGGGTGAAGATCGCCTCGTCGAGCAGGTATTCCCAGTAGCCCGCGAACTCCTGCTTCGCGGCGATCTGGCTTGCGACCGAGCGTGTGCGGCCGCCGGCGCCGCCGAGCACGACACTGTCGCCGACCTGCGTTCCCGCCGACGAGCCGATCGGCAGCGGATTGATGTCGAGCTTGCCGAGTGCCTGCACCAGGCCGAAGCCGGATTCGAAATCGAAGCCGAGCGCGTGGCCCTCGACCGCGCGGCCGTCGCCGAGATGCAGCCACACCGTGGCGGCCTCCGTGATCAGATATCCGATCGTCAGCACCAGCCCATTGTCGATCAAGACGCCGTTGCCGGTGCGCTCAGTGCCGAGCGTCTCGGCGCTGAAGGCGTCAGGCGGAATGATCGAGTGCAGCCCGACCACGCTCATCAGCGCACGATCGAGGTCATAGCGGTAATCTTCGGGACGGGGCTGAAAGGCCGCTGGCACTTTCCATTCGGTGGTGGAGGGCATCCGGGATCTCCTGGCGTGCAGCGTGCTGGAACCTCATGGTAGTCCGAGGTTCTGCCGGCAGGGAAGATGGAATGATATACCTTGCGCGGCGGCCTGCACAGCTCATCTGGCGTGCAGACCTGCCCCTCGCAAGATCAATTGAACCTATTCGCTTTTTGAAGCGCGATGAGGTCGGGTTGAATCGTCATCGCGCTTTAGCTTCTTGTTTGGGCATGATCTTTTCGGAAAACCGCTTCGCACTTTTCAGGATCATGCCTTCGCGCGCGCCGGCATGATGCGGAAGGCGCGGTCCTCCTTGATCCAGGCGGCGCGCTCGTCGCGCAGCATGGTGCGGCGAACTTTTCCGGAATCATCACGCGGCGCCGTGCCGACGCGCTCGAAACTTTCCGGATGCTTGTAGCGGCTGAGCCGGTCCTTCAGGAAATCGCTCATGCCGTCGGCGATCTTCTGCGCATCGGCGCTGTCGGCGAGTTCGAGGATCGCATGCACGCGCTGCCCGAATTCCGGATCGGGCAGTCCGACCACGACGCAGGAGCGCACCTCGGGATGTTCGCTGACCGCGGCCTCGACCTCGGCCGGATAAATGTTGGCGCCGCCGCGCAGCACCATGTCGGCGAGCCGGTCGCCGAGATAGAGATAACCTTCTTCGTCGAGCCGGCCGATATCGCCGAGCGATTCCCAGCCGTCGGTACGCCGCTTCGGCGTGGCGCCGAGATAGTGATAGGTCGAGCCGGCGCCGTCATTGGGCAGGAAGTAGATCTCGCCGGTCTCGCCGGGCGCGACGTCGTTGCCGTCCTCGCCGATGATGCGCAGGCGCGCGGTCTCGCCGATCCTGCCGACCGAGCCCTTGTGCGCCATCCACTCGACGCCCGAGATCACGCAGGCGCCCTGCCGCTCGGTGCCGCCATAGAGCTCCCAGACCCGTTCCGGCCCGAGCCATTCGATCCACTTCTCCTTCAACCAGGGCGGCATCGGGGCTGCCATATGAAACACGATCTGCAGGCTGGAGACGTCGTAGCGGTTGCGTACCTCCTCGGGCAGCGCCCAGATCCGGTGCATCATGGTCGGCACGAAGTTGACCCATTGCACGCGCTCGCGCGCGATCAGCCGCAGCGTCTCCTCGGCGTCGAACTTCACCATGCCGGTCAGCCGCCCGCCGCCGAACAGCGCGGCGTGCGACAGGATGAAGGGCGCGTTGTGATACAGCGGGCCCGGGTTGAGGACCGACGCCTCATGTGGCATGCCGAGCAGAAGCGGTGTCGTGGTTTCGATCACGGCAGGGCTGTGATCGAGGATCACCTTCGGTCGTCCGGTCGAGCCGCCGCTCGTCATCGCCTTCCAGTAGCGCGCGACCGGCGCATCGAGCGGCTCCCCGGAAAATCCTTCCGGCACAAAATCCACCGGCAGCGAATTCGGCGCGTTCCAGTCGGCCTCGCCGCCGACCACCAGCGACGGTTTCAGGATCTCGAGCACCGCGGCGGCCTCGCCGCGCGGCAGCCGCCATGACAGCGAGGTCGGCGTCGCGCCACACTTCCACACCGCAAACGTGGTCTCGAAGAATGCGTTGCTGTTGGGCAGCCCGATCGCGACGAAGTCGCCGGGCTTGACGCCCTTGGCGGCAAAGGCGCGCGCCCGCGCATTGGCGCGCTGCTCGAGCTCACGCCAGGTCAGCGCATCCGCGCCGTGACTGACGGCGATCGCGTCTACGGGCTTGCGTTCGGCATACCAGCGCGGCACGTCGGCGAGGGGGATCAGCATGGGGCGTTTCCGAAGGACTAAGGCGGCTTGAAGCGCTCTTGTTGCAGGGATGTGGCCGAAGCCACGGCTGCCACTTCACCAACTATGCGGTCTCCGTGTCAAGCCAATGGCTGCCAGGGCGGCCGGTATCCCGCTGATGGAATTGCGGAATCCTCGTTCGATAAAAGCCGGGTCAAGATTCCGGTAAAGTTCAAGCGATCGCGCTAAGCCGGACTTTACGGGGCGGCGGCATTGTGGCCCGTGCGGTTGTGTGCCGGGCGCGTCGATCGACCTGCGCGGCCTCCAATTTTTTTCAAGGACCAATGTCTTCAAGGACGACGACGATGGCGAGCAATGGAGCACGGATCAAAATCAGTCGCGAGCCGCGGCGCCAGCTCAACAATCGTGCGGCGTGGATCACGGTCGATGACGGTGTAACCGAGAACGCCTGCGCCGTGGTCGATATCTCGCCCGGCGGCGCCAAGATCACGACCGAGGTCGAGTTCGACGTCAAGGATCGCCTTGCGCTGACGCTGCTCGCTGATCACGCCAAGCGCTACCCCTGCGAGGTGGTCTGGCGTCGCGGCAAGACCTACGGGCTCAAATTCGTCACCGCCGACGCCGAGCCGGACGAACCGGCCGCGGAGCCGGCCGGCGCGATCTAGCGCTGCGCCTCAGCGCCCCTGCGCGCTGTTGGCATTGCCGGTTGTGTTCACCGAACCGCCGGGAGCGGCCGGCGCCGCACTGAAATTGCCGCCGGAGGACGGTGCATAGCGCTGACCGCTCTGGGCTGGAAGCGCAGTGCCGCCAACGCCGCCCGACGAAGCGGCGCGATCTCCGGGCCTCGGCGGCGGTGGGGAGCCCCCCGTGCTTTGCGCGAGAAGCTGGGCCGGCGCGAGGGTGAGGCCGGCAGCGAGGATGATGGCGAATTTGTTTCTGAACATGGGGTTAGCCCGGATGGTGCGGTGAGGCTCGCGCGGTGGCGAGGTCCGCCAAGCCGCTCGATTGCGTCTCCAATAACGTAAGTGGTGTTGGTCTCGTTCCCAGAGGATACGGCCATACCGCAAAGCAAATATCCGTGTGGTGGATGCGGGCGCGATCACGGCGCCGCGTCCGCTCCGCTAGCCCCGATAACGCAGCGCGTCGACCAGCAGCGCGAACGCCGGCGAGGATTGCCGGCGGCTCGGGTAATAGAGGTGATAGCCGGGAAACGGCGCGCACCAGTCGTCGAGCACCTGGACCAGTTGGCCCTTGTCCAGTTGCGCCTGCACCTGATCCTCGGCGACATAGGCAAGCCCGAGCCCGGCCAGCGCCGCCTTGATCCGCAGTGCGGTGCTGTTGAACACCAATTGTCCGTCGACGCGGACCTTGATCGGGCGTCCGCGCTTCTCGAATTCCCAAGCATAGATGCCGCCAAAGGTCGGCAGGCGGATGTTGATGCAGGCGTGCTGGGTCAGGTCCTGCGGCCGCTTCGGACGGTCGCGCCGCTTGAAGTAGGACGGCGCGCCGACCACCACCATGCGGAAGTCAGGCGCGATCCGCACCGCGATCATGTCCTTCGCCAGTTGCTCGCCGAGGCGAACGCCGGCGTCAAAACGTTCCGCGACGATGTTCGCGAGACCGTTGTCGACGGTCAGTTCCACCTTGATGTCGGGATAGGCCGGCAGGAACTTTTCCAGCGCCGGCCACAGGATGGTCTCGGCCGCGTGCTCGCCGGCGTTGATGCGGATGCTGCCGGCCGGCTTCTCACGCAGCGCGTTGAGCGCGGTGAGTTCGGCCTCGATCTCCTCGAAGCGCGGCCCGACACCTTGCAGCAGCCGCTCGCCGGCCTCGGTCGGCGCGACGCTGCGGGTAGTGCGGGTCAGGAGCCGCACGCCCAGCCGTTCCTCCAGCGCGCGCATGGTGTGGCTGAGCGCCGATTGCGACACACCGAGCTGCGCCGCCGCGCGGGTGAAGCTGCGCTCGCGCGCCACCGCGAGGAAGGCGATCAGGTCATTGACGTCATGCCGCGGCATTGATGAATCCAGCTCATAAGTCCATCCCGATTTTTACGTCTAATGGGACGCCTGTGCACGTCCTAAATCCCGCAGCGGCAGGTTCCAGTCCTTGATGCGGAGAGATGTCATGCAGAAGCGTAAACTCGGTAACAGCAATCTGGAGGTATCGGCGATCGGCCTGGGCTGCATGGGCCTGAGCTTCGCCTATGGTCCAGCGGTCGAGAAGGCCGCAGGCATCGCGCTGCTGCGCGGCGCCGTCGAGCGCGGCGTCACCTTCTTCGATACCGCGGAGGTCTACGGTCCCTTCGTCAACGAGGAGCTGGTCGGCGAGGCGCTGGCGCCGGTCCGCAACGACGTGGTGATCGCCACCAAGTTCGGCTTCGATATCGGCTCCATGGCCGAGCGCCACCGCTCGCTGAACAGCCGGCCCGAGCACATCAAGGCGGTCGCGGACGCTTCGCTGAAGCGGCTGAACATCGATGTGATCGATCTGTTCTATCAGCATCGGGTCGATCCCAACGTGCCGATCGAGGATGTCGCCGGCGCCGTGAAGGACCTGATTGCCGCCGGCAAGGTCCGCCATTTCGGCCTGTCGGAGGCCGGCGTGCAGACCATCCGCTGGGCGCATGCGGTGCAGAAGGTCACGGCATTGCAGAGCGAATATTCGCTGTGGGAACGCGGGCCGGAAGCGGAGATCCTGCCGGTGCTGCAAGAGCTCGGCATCGGCTTCGTGCCGTACAGCCCGCTCGGCCGCGGTTTTCTCACCGGCGCGATCAGCGCGTCGACGACGTTCGCCAGCGACGACTTCCGCAACCTCGTGCCGCGCTTCACGCCGGAAGCCCGCCGCGCCAATCAGGCGCTGGTCGATCAGCTCAGCCGGATCGCCGCCGGCAAGGGCGCAACGCCGGCCCAGATCGCACTGGCCTGGCTGCTGGCGCAGAAGCCGTGGATCGTGCCGATCCCCGGCACCACGAAGCTCAATCGGCTCGAGGAAAATATCGGCGCCGCGCGGATTGAATTGAGCTCCGCCGATCTCGCCGACATCGGCAAGGCCGTCGCCTCAGTCGAGGTGAAGGGCGCGCGCTATCCGGAGCAATTGCAACAGATGGTCGGACGCTGAGGCGAGCCACACAGCAGTGTCGTCCCGGCGCAGGCCGGGACCCATTACCCCAAATGCGCGCTGTTGCGCGACACTGAGGCCACAGCCCTCTTCAACAACACAGCCCGGTGGTTTTGGGTCCTGGCCTTCGCCGGGACGACGATGTGGGCACAGGCCGTGACGCACGCTGGGTGTCGTCCCAACGAAAGCGAAGCGGCCGTGCCGCCTAGCGTTCCGTCAGTTTCAGCTCGATGCGGCGGTTGCGCTTGTAGGCGTCTTCGGTCTGCGCGGTGTCGAGCGGCTGGAATTCGGCAAAGCCGGCGGCGACCAGGCGCTGCGCGGGCACGCCGAGCGAGACCAGATATTGCACCACCGAGATCGCGCGCGCGGAGGACAGCTCCCAGTTTGACTTGAACAGCGGGCTGTTGATCGGCCGCACGTCGGTGTGGCCGTCGACCCGCAGCACCCAGGCGATTTCGGCCGGGATCTGCTTGTCGAGATCGATCAGCGCGCTCGCGACCGTATCGAGCTCGGTCTTGCCTTCCGGCAGCAGCGTCGCCTGGCCGGTATCGAAGAATACTTCGGACTGGAACACGAAGCGGTCGCCGACGATGCGGATATCGGGGCGGTTGCCGAGGATGGCGCGCAGCCGGCCGAAGAATTCCGAGCGGTACTTCGACAATTCCTGCACCCGCTGTGCCAGCGCGACGTTGAGGCGCGAGCCGAGATCGGCGATGCGGTTCTGCGATTCCTTGTCACGCTTCTCGGAGGCGTCGAGCGCCTCCTCGAGCGCGGCGAGCTGGCGGCGCAGCGCGCTGATCTGCTGGTTCAGCACCTCGATCTGCGCCAGCGCGCGCGACGACACGCTCTTTTCGGACTCCAGCGCCTTGTTGAGCTCGTTGGCGCGGCCCTGCGCGTCATTGCCGGAATTGGCGAGCCCCTCATAGAGCCCCTTCATGCGGTCGCGCTCACCCTCGGCCGAGGCGAGGCCGGCGCGCAGTTGCGACACCTGGTCGTCGAGCGTCAGCTTGGAGAGCTTCTCCAGCGACAACAGGTCGTTGAGCTGGGCGATCTTGGCGTTGAGCTGCTCCAGCGCCTTGTCCTTGCCGGTGACCTCCTGCGACAGGAAGAACTGCACGACGAGGAATACCGACAGCAGGAACACGATCGACAGCACCAGCGTCGACAGCGCGTCGACAAAGCCGGGCCAGTAGTTGAAGCCGGATTCGCTGCGGCGCGAGCGGGCGAGGGCCATTCGGTTTCCCTTTATCTGTTACCGTCAGTCCTGCGGCGCGTGGCAGACGGCTTCGATATTGTGATCGTCGGGATCGAGGACGAAAGCGCCGTAGTAGTTTGCATGATAGTGCGGCCGAATTCCGGGGCGCCCATTGTCCCGGCCGCCGGCCTTGATCGCCTCGTCATAGAAGCGATCGACGGTGGCACGATCGTTTGCCGTGAAGGCAATGTGGGTGCCGGTCTGCGGCGCAGCGCGCCGCCCGATCCAGAAGAAGGCTTTTGGACGTACGCCATAGCCTGCAAACTCGGTACCCTCGGCATACAGGCGCGTGATGCCGAGAGGACGCAAGGCCGCATCGTAGAAGGCCTTGGACCGCTCGATATCGCTGACGCCGATGGTCACGTGGTCCAGCACGTTGGCCTCCGTCGCTCAGCTCTTCTCGGGTTGGCGGGCGAGGCGCTCGAGCAGCCGCTTGATCTCGCGGTTCTGCTCGCCCTGGCCGTCGGCCCATTCGCGGATCATCTGCTGCTCGGTGCGCATATGCGCAACCAGTCCCTGGATCGCCTCGGCAAGATTGGCCATCGCCGCCGTGGTGCTGCGACCGCCGCCGCCGGCGCCACCTTCCTCGAAGGTGGCACGCAGCCGGTCGATCGCGCCCTGCAGGTCGGCGCCGCCGGCGCCTGCGCCGACACCGTCGCCGGAAATGCCGCGCACGGTGGTGGCGAGCCAGTCTTCGAGGTCGGTGTAGAAGCGGTTCTGGGCCTGGCTCGATTGCAGATCCAGGAAGCCGAGGATCAGCGAGCCGGCGAGGCCGAACAGCGAGGACGAGAACGAAATGCCCATGCCGCCGAGCGGCGCGGCGAGGCCCTCCTTCAGCGTATCGAACAGCGCGCCGGCGTCGCCGCCGACCTTGAGGCCGTCGATCACCTTGCCGACCGAGCCCACCGTCTCGATCAGGCCCCAGAAGGTGCCGAGCAGGCCGAGGAACACCAGCAGGCCGGTCATGTAGCGCGAGGTGTCGCGGGCTTCATCGAGGCGGGTTGCGATCGAATCGAGCAGATGCCGCATGGTCTGCTGCGAGATCGACATCCGCCCGGTGCGCTCGCCGCCGAGAATGGCTGCCATGGGAGCAAGGAGCGTCGGGCGGCGCTCGATCGCAAGGCCGGGATCGGCGATGCGGAAATTATTGACCCAGGCGACCTCGGGATACAGCCGGATCACCTGCCGGAACGCCAGGATGACGCCGATCAGCAACACGGCGCCGATCAGGGCGTTCAGCCCGGGATTGGCGAAGAAGGCCGTGACGATCTGCTTGTACAGCACGACCCCGACCAGGCCGCAGAGCACCAGGAACACCAGCATCCGCACCAGGAAGATCCTGGGCGAGGACAGTTTGCTCAGTTCGATCTCCATGTCGGAGCGGGAAGGGGGCATTGCCGGGTCATCCGTTCGCGAAGGCCGCATCTGCCAGCAATATGGCACAGCGGCGGAGTGAGGAAAGCCGAATCCAAAGGCTGTCAGCAGAACCTTGGGTTGAGAGCGGGCGGAGTGTTGCCGCTTTGCGCAGTAATCCGGCGCTTCGGTGCATCAGCCTGTTCAGAAAGTGCCAATTCCACGCGCGGGTCGCGAGACGAACTCGGGTTGCACGCATCGCTGGGCGAGGCGTGCCGCGATCGGCGATTCGCGCGCCGCGCATTACGACTTTGCAATCTGCGGCATTCCCGCACAGGCAAAAGGCGTGTTCCCGCTCACGCAGTCCTTAACGCATTCCCACAGCCTGCGATGGAACCCGCTCACAATGCAGTGACCCGATAAAACATGTTGCGAAATCAGGACGATAGCGTTCTGTGACAATGAGCCGCCGAAATACGCATTGCGTCGCAGCAACGAGATTTTATTTTCACCCCAGCAACGCGAGCGCTGTCGCCGTGACACCGCCGTTCGTTTGTTCAAACCTCTCAGGGGCGATCATCTCAATGTCTGGACTTCGCGCGCAATCGGCATGCATTGCTCTGATGCTGGCCGTGACGGCGCCACTGCTTGCTGGCTGCAACGAACCGAATTCGGCAACAGCCGCCGTACAAGCACCCGAGCCGGACGTCAGTGTCGTCACTGTGAAGCAGCAGACGCGCGCGATGGTGCGCGAGCTGCCGGGCCGCATCGCGCCGACCCGTGTCTCCGAGGTGCGCCCGCGCGTCTCGGGCATCGTCGTCAACCGCATGTTCCACCAGGGCAGCGAGGTGAAGGTCGGCGATCCCCTGTATCAGATCGATCCGCGTCCGTTCGAAGTCGAATTGCAGTCGACCGAGGCGGCGCTCGCACGTGCCAAGGCCGTGCTCGAGCAGAACTCGCTGCAGGCGCGCCGTATCGCCACTCTCACCAACCAGCGTGCGACCTCGGAGGCCGAGAACGAGAAGGCGATCGCCAACCTGAAGCAGGCCGAAGCCGACGTGCAGGGCCGCCAGGCCGACGTCGCGCGTGCCAAGCTCAATCTGGACTATGCGACGATCCGCGCGCCGATCGACGGCATCATCGGTGCTGCGGTCATCAGCGAGGGCGCGCTGGTCGTGCAGAACGACGCCGCGAGCCTTGCGACCATCCAGCAGCTCGATCCGATCTACGCCGACTTTCAGCAGTCGGTCACCGAGATGAACCAGCTCCGCCGCGCCTTCGAGAACGGCGATCTCGATCGCATCGAGTCCGACGCGATGAAGGTGCGTCTCGTGCTCGACGACGGCTCGATCTATCCGCTGCCGGGCAAGCTGCTGTTCTCCGACGCCAAGGTCGACGCCCATACCGGGCAGGTCACCCTGCGCGGCGAGTTCCCGAATCCGAATCGAGTCCTGCTGCCGGGCATGTATGTCCGCGTGCAGATCGAGCAGGGCATCGACACCGATGCGATCGCCGTGCCGCAGCAGGCGATCCAGCGCAATGGCGGCGGCGGCAGCGAGGTGTTCGTCGTCAAGGACGACAATCACGTCGCGGTACAGCCGGTGCGCACCGGCTCGCTGCAGGGCGGCTCCTGGTTCGTGACCGAAGGCCTCAAGGCCGGCGACAAGGTCGTCGTCGAGGGTTTCCAGAAATTCGCCGCCGGCGACAAGGTACGGCCGCTGGCCTGGCGTGACATCGACGCTGCTGCGGCGCCGGATTCGCAGCAGACCGCGCACGCGGTGAAGTGATCCAATATGCCCAACTTCTTCATCGACAGGCCGATCTTCGCCTGGGTCGTCGCGCTGTTC
This sequence comes from Bradyrhizobium sp. USDA 3240, assembly GCF_054063295.1. Classification (NCBI taxonomy): domain Bacteria; kingdom Pseudomonadati; phylum Pseudomonadota; class Alphaproteobacteria; order Hyphomicrobiales; family Nitrobacteraceae; genus Bradyrhizobium; species Bradyrhizobium sp. USDA 3240. The sequence continues at coordinate 3,034,804 of NZ_JBSSGD010000002.1, read as the reverse complement.
ATCTGTCTGGTCGGCGCGATCTCGATTCCGCTGCTCGCGGTCGCGCAGTATCCGATCATCGCGCCGCCCTCGATCTCGATCTCGACGAGCTATCCCGGCGCGTCGCCTGAAAACCTCTACAACAGCGTCACACGGCTGATCGAGGAGGAGCTCAACGGCGCCGCCAACATCCTGAACTTCGAATCGACCTCCGACTCGCTCGGCCAGGTCGAGATCATCGCCAACTTCAAGCCGGGCACCGACACCAGCCAGGCCTCGGTCGAGGTGCAGAACCGCCTCAAGCGCGTCGAGGCGCGGCTTCCGCGCGCCGTGATCCAGCAGGGTATCCTGGTCGAGGAAGCCTCGTCCGCCGTGCTGCAGATCATCACGCTGAACTCGACCGACGGCTCGCTGGATGAAGTGGGCCTCGGCGACTTCATGATCCGCAACGTGCTGGGCGAGGTGCGCCGCATCCCCGGCGTCGGCCGCGCCACGCTCTATTCGACCGAGCGGTCCCTGCGCATCTGGATCGATCCGGCCAAGCTGGTCGGCTACGGCCTTTCCGCCGACGACGTCAATAAGGCGATCACGGCGCAGAACGCCCAGGTCGCCTCGGGCAGCATCGGCGCCCAGCCGAGCACCGACACCCAGACAATTTCCGCGCAGGTCCTGGTGAAGGGCCAGCTGTCATCGCCCGACGAGTTCGGCGCGATCATCCTGCGCGCCAACCCCGACGGCTCGACGGTTCGCCTGCGCGACGTCGCGCGGATCGAGATCGGCGGCCTCAGCTACCAGTTCAACACCCGTCTCGACGGCAAGCCGACCGCCGGCCTTTCGGTGCTGCTGTCCCCGAAGGGCAATGCGTTGGCGACTGCGAGCGCGGTCGAAGCCAAGATGAAGGAGCTGTCGCGCTTCTTCCCGGCCAATATCTCCTACGAGATCCCCTACAACATCACGCCCGTCGTGAAGGCCTCGATCGAGAAGGTCCTGATGACGCTGGTCGAAGCGGTGGTGCTGGTGTTCATCGTGATGTTCCTTTTCCTGCAGAACATCCGCTACACCATCATTCCCACCATCGTGGTTCCGGTGGCGCTGCTGGGCGCCTGCGCCACGCTGATGATCGCGGGCTTCTCGATCAACATGCTGACCATGTTCGGCATGGTGCTGGCGGTCGGCATCCTGGTCGACGACGCCATCGTCGTGGTTGAGAACGTCGAGCGCATCATGGCCGAAGAGGGCCTGCCGCCGAAGGAAGCCACCAAGAAGGCGATGTCGCAGATCACCGGCGCCATCATCGGCATCACGCTGGTGCTGATGGCGGTGTTCGTGCCGATGGCGTTCTTCCCCGGCTCGGTTGGCATCATCTACCGCCAGTTCTCGGTCACCATGGTGGCGGCGATCGCGTTCTCGGCGCTGCTCGCGCTGTCGCTGACGCCGGCGCTGTGCGCGACCTTGCTCAAGCCGGTCGAGAAGGGCCACGGCCATGCCCGCAAGGGCGTGTTCGGCGCCTTCAACCGCGTGCTCGACCGCAGCCGAGCCGGCTATGTCACCACGGTGCAGGCCGGGCTGAAGCGCACCGGCCGCCTGATGCTGATCTATCTGGTGCTGTTCGCAGGCGTCGCCTACGGCTTCGTGCGGCTGCCCGGCGGCTTCCTGCCGGTCGACGACCAGGGCTTCATCACGACCGACGTGCAGACGCCGTCGGAGTCGTCCTATGCGCGGACCGAAGCTGCGGTCGAGCAGGTCGAGAAGTACCTGAAGAATCGTGCCGGCATCGAGAACGTCACGTTCCTCACCGGCTTCAGCTTCCTTGGCCAGGGCATGAACACCGCACAGGCGTTCATTACGCTGAAGGACTGGTCGGAGCGCGGCGCGAAGGATTCCGCCGCCGCCATCGTTGCCGACATCAACCGCGACCTGTCGTCGACGATCCGCGACGCCAGGATCTCGGCGCTGCAGCCGCCGCCGATCGACAACCTAGGCAACTCCTCTGGCTTCTCGTTCCGCCTGCAGGACCGCGGTCAGAAGGGCTATGCGGCGCTGATCGCGGCGTCCGACCGCCTGATCGCGGAGGCCAATGCCAGTCCCGTGTTGCAGAAGGTCTATGTCGAAGGCCTGCCGCCGGCGCCGCAGGTCAATCTGATGATCGATCGCGAGAAGGCGGGCGCGTTCGGCCTCACCTTCGAGGACATCAACAACACGATCTCGACCAACCTTGGCTCGAACTACATCAACGACTTCCCGAACCGCGGGCGGATGCAGCGTGTCATCGTGCAGGCCGACAAGACCAGCCGCATGAACGCGGACGACATCCTCAATTACAATGTGAAGAACAGCCGCGGCCAGCTGGTGCCGTTCTCGGCCTTCGCCACCATCGAATGGTCGAAGGGCCCTACGCAAATTGCGGGCTTCAACTACTATCCGGCGGTGCGTATCTCCGGTGAGGCGAAGCCGGGCTTCACTTCGGGTGACGCGATCGCGGAGATGGAGCGGCTCGCCGACAAGCTGCCGCGCGGCTTCGGCTATGAGTGGACCGGCCAGTCGCTGCAGGAGAAGCTGTCGGGCTCGCAGGCACCGTTCCTGCTCGCACTCTCGGTGCTGGTGGTGTTCCTGCTGCTCGCCGCGCTCTATGAGAGCTGGACCATTCCGCTCGCGGTGCTGCTCACGATTCCGCTCGGCATTCTCGGCGCGGTGGTGGCGGCAACGATGCGCGGCCTGTCCAACGACGTCTATTTCACCGTCGGCCTGATCACCATCATCGGTCTCGCCGCCAAGGACGCGATCCTGATCATCGAGTTCGCCAAGGACCTGCGCGCGCAGGGCAAGCCGCTGGTCGAGGCGACCATCGAGGCGTGTAGCCTCCGATTCCGTCCGATCCTGATGACCGGTCTCGCCTTCGTCTGCGGCGTGCTGCCGATGGCGATCGCCACCGGCGCCGGCGGCGCCAGCCAGCAGGCGCTCGGCACCTCGGTGATGGGCGGCATGATCGCCGTCGTGATCCTCGCGCTGCTCTTGGTACCGGTGTTCTTCGTCAGCGTGCAGCGCGTGCTGGCGGGAGATCGCGAGAAAGCCCCGGCGAATGCCGAGGTCTATGGCCCGCCCGCGCCGGCCAGGATGGGTCACTGATGTCCAAGATCGGGGACGCCTTGCTTTCGCAAGCCGGCCAATCCAGATTGCATCTCTGGATTGAACGGGGAGCGTGGAGGCAACCCGGGAATTGAGGGCATGTGATGCGGCCGACCGATATTGCGATCTCGAACTATCGCTCCATTCGGCGGCTCACCATGCCCATTCAGCCGCTGTCGGTCTTCGTCGGCGAGAACGGCGTCGGCAAATCCAATCTCTACAAGTCCCTGTCGCTGCTGCGCGACGCGGCGACCGGCCGGATCACGCGCACCATCGCCGATGAAGGTGGATTGAACTCGGTCTGCTGGTCCGGCATTCGCAGGCGGGGCGAGGATGGACGGCTGCGGCTGGCGGCCAGATTCGAACATGTCAATTACGCGATCGAGCTCGGACATCCCGGCCCGGTCGGGGCGGCGTTTCCCGGCGAGCCGATGATCAAGTCCGAACGCATCGAGGCGATCCACGGCAAGCGGAAAGTCCTGATGATGGAGCGGACCAATTCGCACGTCAGCGTCCGCGGCGAGAGCGGCGCCTGGAGCGAGCACAAGAATGCGGTGCTGCCGTCGGAAACCGCGCTCGCGGATTTCCTCGACGGCAAAGCGTGCCCGGAAATCGACCTGATCCGAAACGCGCTGCAGAGCTGGCGCTTCTATCACGATTTTCGTACCGATCCGGCATCGCCGATCCGCAAACCCTGTCTAGCGATCACCACGCCGTCGCTGAGCGCCGATGGCAGCGATCTGGCTGCCGCCTTGGCAACGCTCAGCGCGATCAGGCAGGATGCGGCCGACCTGCAGGATGCGATCGACGACGCGTTCCCGGGCGCCGAGTTGCGGGCATGGGCGGACAACGGGCGGTGTGAATTCGAGCTGCAGCAGGCGGACGTGCCGCGTCCGTTCAAGGCGCACGAACTATCCGACGGCACGCTGAAATATATCTGCCTGCTCGCCGTGTTCATGGGCTATCGGCTGCCGCCGTTCATCGCGCTGAACGAACCCGAGACCAGCCTGCATCCATCGCTGCTGGCGCCGTTGGCGAGGCTGATCGCCAGGGCCTCGCGCCGTGCAGACATCTGGATCGTCACCCATTCGGAACATCTGATGGAGGCGTTGCGAACCGAGAGCTCGGTCCCGCTTCGCCGGGTGATCAAGGCGAAGGGCGCCACCACGATCGAGGGGCTGACGCTCGGTGGTGAATTTCGTGACGGCGACGACGACGAAGATGATGACGACGATTAGATCGCGCCGTCGCGTTACTGCCCGAGCGGCTTCAGGATCTTGATCAGCTCGCCATGCACGAACTCGTTGCCGCAGACGACGTGGCCGGTCTGCAGCGGGTCGTCACTGCCCTGGATGCCGGAGACGGTGCCGCCGGCTTCCCGGACCATCAGCAGACCGGCTGCGACATCCCAGGACTGCAGATTGCGTTCCCAATAGCCGTCGAGGCGGCCGGCGGCGACGAAGGCGAGGTCGAGCGAGGCGGCGCCGAAGCGGCGGAAGCCTGCGACCTTGCTCTGCAGCGCGGCCATCTCCTGCAGCGCCAGCTGATGGTTGCCGCGGCCGATATGCGGCAGGCCGCAGGCGACCACGCATTCGTTGAGCTGGCGGCGGCCGGCGACGCGCAGCCGCTGGTCGTTGAGGAATGCGCCCTTGCCGCGCTCGGCAATGTAGAGCTCATCATTGGCGGGATTGTAGATCACGCCCGCGATGATCGTGTCTTCGCGCTGAAGCCCGATCGAGATCGCGAATTGCGGGATGCCGTGCAGGAAGTTGGTGGTGCCGTCCAGCGGATCGACGATCCAGGTGTGGCTCTTGTCGCTGCCCTCGCGCTTGCCGCCTTCCTCTCCGAGGAAGCCGTAACCGGGCCGGGCCTTTTCGAGGTCGGTGTAGAGCATCTCCTCGGCGCGCTTGTCGGCGAGCGAGACGAAATTCGCCGGGCCCTTCAGCGACACCTGGAGGTGTTCGATCTCGCCGAGGTCGCGCTTGAGGCTGCGGCCGGCGCGGCGCGCGGCCTTGACCATGACATTGATGAGGGCGGAGTAGAGCATGATGAAGGTTTTCTTTGCGATTGTGCTGGGGGGCCGGCCCAAGCGTGGTCCCGTCATCCTGAGGAGCGCGGAACGCGCGTCTCGAAGGATGAACGGCCACCAGCCGGGCCGTTTATCCTTCGAGGCTCGCTCCGCTCGCACCTCAGGATGACGGGAAACGGCCTGCGGCGCCTTGGATTGCCGGACTGGGTGCCCTCTGGAGGCCGCCCCGTCAAGGCGTCATTTGACGTTGTTTCCGATCCATTTTCGCGCGGCTGCCTCGCCCTTGGCGCGGTCTTCCGGGCTCATATCGGCGAGAATGTCGTCGAGGTCGGGGTCGCCCTTGCCGGCCGTCTTGGCGACCGTGTGCCATTTCAGCGCCTCGACCTTGTCCACCGGGGCGCCGGCGCCGGTCGCCAGCACGTGGGCGAGGCGGTTCTGCGCGATCGCGCTGTTCTGCCGGGCCGCCTTGCGCAGCATCGCCACCGCCGCCGGCACGTTCCGCGGTGTGCCGCTGCCGTTGTAGAGCGCGATAGCATACTCGACCTCGGCGTCGACATTGTCGGCCAGCGAGGCGGCCTGCAGCAGCCGGGCCGCCTTTTCGAGGTCCTTCGGCACGCCGGTGCCTTCCTTGTAGAAGGTCGCGAGCGCGTATTGCGCCTCGGGGCTGCCGGCGTCCGCAGCCATCCGCAGCAGCTCGGCGGAACGCTTGAGGTCCTGCGGCAGGGTTTGGCCGTCGAGATAGAGCAGCGCGAGGTTATAGGCCGCCTTCGGTTCGCCGAGCTTGGCCGACGAGGCCAGCAGCTTGACCGCGGAATCCTTGTCCACCGCGCCGCCACGGCCCGCGATCCGCATCATCGCGAGCGCAAACATCGCCTCGCGGTCGCCGGCATCGGACGCGCGCTTGTACCAGTCGTCGGCCTTGACGTAGTCGCGCTTGACGCCGAGCCCGTTGGCATAGAGCTCGCCCAGCATCGTCATGGCCTTGGCATCGTTGTTGTTCTGGGCGCGCACCAGCGCCAGGTCGAATGCGGTCTTGTACATGCCGCGCTGATAGGCGCCGTAGACGAGGTCGACATTGGGATCATCAGGCGTCGGGGTCGGCGAGGGCGTCGGGGTGGCCGTTGGTGTGGCGGCAGGCTTCGGCGCGGGCTTCTTCGCGACGGGCGCATGCACCTTCGGCTTCTCTTTCGGCGCCTCCTTCTTCGCGGGCGGCGGTGTCTGTGCCGGCGGCGTGATCGAGAGCTGCGCCATCGCACCGCTCGCCAGCATCATGCAGCCGAGCGCAACACCTATCGGACGCAGGCGATTCATTCCGGCGTCATCCCTCGGCCTTGGCCGTGCCCAACGTGCCGGCATGCGCCTCTGCAATCGCTGCGCCGATCTCGGCGAGCGCGGTCTTGGCGCCGCGCGGATCGGACCAGATGAAATCTCCGACCAGCACGAAATCCGCGCCGGCCGCGGCGAACGCCTCGGCCTCCTCGCGCGAGGTCGCAAAGCCGACGCAGGGCGGCTCGAACAATTCGTCCCACCATTCCAGACGCTCGGCGATCGCCTCAAGCGAGGGGCGCTGTCCGTTGGCGTCGGGCTCGCCGAACAGCACATAATCGGCGCCGGCTTCGCCCGCGGCCATGGAATCGTGGCGCGTCGCGAGCCCGCCGACGCCTGCGATGCGGTCGGGCTTCAGCGAAGGCATCGCCTCTTCCATCGCGGCGAGGCCGGTCAGGTGCGCGCCATCGGCGCCGGCGCGGGCCACGATTTCGGGATGGCCGTCGATCAGCAGCGCCGCACCCGCGTTCTGGATCGCGGGCGCCAGCGCCTTGATGGTGGAGATCATGCTGCGCGGATCGGTCTCGCGCAGCCGCACCAATACGGCCGCGACATCGGCCGCAGCGAGCAGGTCGGCAAGCTCGACCGCAAGCCGCGACGGCTCGTCGATCGGCGGAATTGCCAGATAGAGGCGCGGCGCCGGCCGCGGCGGAACGGGCTTGGTCGCCAACTATGCCGCCTGTTTCTCGAGGCCGGCTTCCCAATTGCCGGTGCTCGCCAGCCCGTTCATCCGGGCGCGATGCGAGAAGGCGCGCTGGCCCGCCGGGACGTTGTCGGGCTTGCCGGACCACGCCTTCTGCGGCGCGGCCTGCAGCGCACGGCCATAGGAGAAGGTCAGCCGCCAGGGCAAATGGCCGATCTTGTTCATGGCGTCGAGATGCGCGGTCGCTTCCTCGTCGCTTTGTCCGCCGGAGAGGAAGGCGATGCCGGGCACCGCGGCCGGCACGCAGCTCTTGAGCAGGCGGATGGTCTTCTCGGCGACTTCCTGCACCGACGCCTGCTTCGGGCACTTCTTGCCCGAGATAACCATGTTGGGCTTCAGGATCATGCCCTCGAGCGCGACGCGCTGCACCCGCAATTCCTGGAAGGTGCGGTTCAGCACGCGCTGCGTCACCTCATAGCAGCGGTCGATGTCGTGATCGCCGTCCATCAACACCTCCGGCTCGACGATAGGCACGATCTGCGCGGCCTGGCACAGCGCGGCATAGCGCGCCAGCGCATGCGCATTGACGCGGACTGCGGTCTGGGTCGGGATTCGCGGCCCGATATCGATCACAGCACGCCACTTCGCAAAGCGCGCACCGCGCTCGTAATATTTCTTCAAGCGCTCGGCGAGCTTGTCGAGGCCGACGGTGACGAGTTCGCCGGGGCAGTTCGGCAGCGCCTGGGTGCCTTCGTCGACCTTGATGCCGGGAATGCTGCCGGCCTGCTCGATCAGCTTGACCAGCGGCGTGCCGTCCTTGGCATTCTGCCAGATCGTCTCGTCGTAGAGGATGACGCCGGAGATGTACTTGCTCATCGCCTCCTGCGAGCGGAACAGCATCTCGCGATAGTCGCGGCGACTGTCTTCGGTCGAATCGACCTTGATGGCGTCGAAACGCTTCTTGATGGTGCCGGAGGATTCGTCGGCGGCGAGGATGCCCTTGCCCGGGGTGACCATGGCGAGCGCAATTTTGTTGAGGTCAGCGAGGTTCATCGGGGGCGTTCTCCGGAGCCATTGCCTTTGCAAACCAAAATAGGCGGTTCTCGGGCAAATGCCTAGAAAACGTTCGTCGCGGCCGATGTTTGTCGTAGCCGGCGATCAAGCCCCGGGACACCGTTTCCGACTGCGTCAGAACCGGTGTCCCGCCTTAATGATTCAGGCGAGAAGTTGTCAGGCGGTTTCTCAAGCAACCTTGGGATCGAGCGCGCCCGCGGCGTAGCGCTTGGCCATTTCCGCCGTGGTCAGCACCTTCTTGATCTTGCTGGCCTGGCCCGCGGTGTTGAACTCCTGCAGGCGCTGCTTGCACAGCTTGGTCATCGCCTCCATCGCGGGCTTCAGGTATTTGCGCGGATCGAACTCTTCCGGATTGTCCTTCAGCACCTTGCGGATCTGGCCGGTCATCGCCATCCGGTTGTCGGTGTCGATGTTGATCTTGCGTACGCCGTTCTTGATGCCGCGCTGGATCTCGGCGACCGGCACGCCCCAGGTCGGTTTCATCTTGCCGCCATTGGCGTTGATGATCTCCTGCAGTTCCTGCGGCACCGACGAGGAGCCGTGCATCACGAGATGCGTGTTCGGCAGCTTGCGATGGATTTCCTCGATCACATTCATGGCGAGGATGTCGCCGTCTGGCTTGCGGGTGAACTTGTAGGCGCCGTGCGAGGTGCCCATCGCAATCGCCAGCGCGTCGACCTTGGTTTCCTTGACGAACTTCACGGCCTCGTCGGGATTGGTCAGCAGCTGGTCATGCGACAGCTTGCCCTCGGCCCCGTGGCCGTCTTCCTTGTCGCCCATGCCGGTCTCGAGCGAGCCGAGCACGCCGAGCTCGCCTTCCACCGAGATGCCGCCGAGATGGGCCATGCCGGTCACGGTCTTGGTGACGCCGACATTGTAGTCCCAATCGCCGGGGGTCTTGCCGTCGGCCTTCAGCGAGCCGTCCATCATGACGGAGGTGAAGCCGGCCTGGATCGCGGTCATGCAGGTGGCGGGCTCGTTGCCGTGGTCGAGATGCACGCAAACCGGGATCTGCGGGTAGATCTCGGTGACGGCATCCATCATGTGCTTGAGCATGACGTCATTGGCGTAGGACCGCGCACCGCGCGAGGCCTGGATGATGACGGGCGCGTCGACCTCGGAGGCCGCGGCCATGATCGCCAGGGCCTGCTCCATGTTGTTGATGTTGAAGGCAGGTACGCCGTAATCATGCTCGGCCGCGTGATCGAGCAGTTGCCGCAATGTTATGCGAGCCATTCCATTTCTCCCTGGTGTGCGCGTTCGCGGATGTGACCTAAATCAACGGTTTTTCAAAACTTCGACGCCCGGCAGCGGCTTGCCTTCCATCCATTCAAGAAACGCGCCGCCCGCGGTCGATACGTAGGAAAAATCGCCGGCCACGCCCGCCTGGTTGAGCGCCGCGACGGTATCGCCGCCGCCGGCGACCGAGACCAGCTTCCTGGCTTTGGTGCGTTCGGCGGCATGCTTGGCCGACACCACAGTGCCGCGGTCGAACGGCGTCAATTCGAAGGCGCCGAGCGGTCCGTTCCAGACCAGCGTCGCGGCATCGTCGATCGCAGCATGGATCCGCGCGATCGATTGCGGGCCGACGTCGAGGATCATGCCGTCGGCCGGGATCGCGTCGAGGCCATAGGCGTGCGACGGCGCATTGGCGGCGAACTGGTTGGCGACGACAGCATCAACGGGGAGGATGATCGCGCAATTCGCCGCATTGGCCTTCTCCATGATCCGCAGCGCGGTCGCGGCGAGGTCCTTCTCGGCGAGCGACTTGCCGACGCCGATACCTTGCGCGTGCAGGAAGGTGTTGGCCATGCCGCCGCCGATCACCAGCGCGTCGACCTTGTTCACGAGGTTTTCCAAGAGATCGATCTTGGTCGAGACCTTGGCGCCGCCGATGATCGCGATCACGGGCTTGGTCGGGGCTTCCAGCGCCTTGCCGAGCGCGTCGAGCTCGGCCTGCATGGTGCGGCCGGCATAGGCCGGCAGCTTGTGGCCGAGGCCTTCGGTCGAGGCGTGGGCGCGGTGCGCGGCGGAGAAGGCGTCGTTGACCCAGATGTCGCCGAGCTTGGCGAGTTCAGCGACGAAGCCGGCGTCGTTCTTTTCCTCTTCCTTGTGGAAGCGGGTGTTCTCGAGACAGAGGATGTCGCCGTCCTTGAGGGCCGCAACCGCGTTGGCGGCCGGCTCGCCGATGCAGTCCTCGGCGAAGGCGACCGGGCGCTTGATCACCTTCGACAGCGCTTCCGCGACCGGCTTCAGCGACTCCTTGGGATCGCGGCCCTTGGGCCGGCCGAAATGGGCGAGCAAAATTACCTTGCCGCCCTTGTCGGAAATCTCGGTGATGGTGGGCGCAACGCGCTCGAGCCGTGTCGCGTCGGTGACGCGGCCGCCTTCCATGGGAACGTTGAGGTCGACGCGCAGCAGCACGCGCTTGCCCTTCACGTTGACGTCGTCGAGGGTGCGGAACGATTTGGTCATGGGCGTTTCCTGTGCCGCGGCCGGACATCGCCGTCCAAGGGATGGCATTGCTTTCGCTTGCTTATGTCGCAGCCATTCACGTCGCGAATGCGGGGCAAACACGCAGATGCCCGGCGCTGGGCCGGGCATCTCGGGTGGTCGGTGTTAGATCAGCTTGCCGATCGCAACGGCGGTGTCGGCCATGCGGTTCGAGAAGCCCCACTCATTGTCGTACCAGGCCATCACGCGCACTAGCGTGCCGTTCTGCACCTTGGTCTGATCCATGTGGAAGGTGGCCGAGTGCGGATCGTGGTTGAAGTCGATCGAGACGTTCGGCGCGGTGGTGAAGCCGAGGATGCCCTTGAGCTGCTGCTCGGAGGCGCGCTTCATCGCCTCGTTGATTTCCTTGGCGTCGGTGGCGCGCTTGGCGACGATCTTCAGGTCGATCACCGAGACGTTCGGGGTCGGCACGCGGATCGAGACGCCGTCGAGCTTGCCCTTCAGTTCCGGCAGCACCAGGCCGATGGCCTTTGCTGCACCGGTCGAGGTCGGGATCATCGACATCGCCGCGGCGCGGCCGCGATAGAGATCCTTGTGCAGGGTGTCGAGCGTCGGCTGGTCGCCGGTATAGGCGTGGATCGTGGTCATGAAGCCGGTTTCGATGCCGACCGTCTCGTTCAACACCTTGGCAACCGGCGCGAGGCAGTTGGTGGTGCAGGAACCGTTGGAGACGACGAGCTGATCCTTGTTCAGCGTGTCGTGGTTGACGCCGTAGACGATGGTGGCGTCAGCGCCATCGGCCGGGGCCGAGACCAGCACGCGCTTGGCGCCGGCGGTGAGGTGCGCAGAGGCCTTGTCCTTGGCAGTGAAGATGCCGGTACATTCCAGCGCGATGTCGACGCCGAGGGCCTTCCACGGCAGCTTGGAGGGATCGCGCTCGGCCGAGACCTTGATCTTGTTGTCGCCGACGCTGATCGAATCGCCGTCGACAGTCACGGTGCCCGGAAAGCGGCCATGCACGGAATCGAAGCGCAGCAGGTGTGCGTTGGTCTCGACCGGGCCGAGGTCGTTGATACCGACCACCTCGATGTCCTTGCGGCCGGACTCGGCGATGGCGCGCAACACATTGCGGCCGATACGCCCAAACCCGTTGATCGCGACGCGGATTGCCATGCTGTGTCTCCTCTAAAAGCTGCTGCCGGCCCCGTGGGAGGTGTCCCACGAGGGTTTTACGGCGGAACGCCCGGTTCAGCCGGACGCGAGCGGAAAAGATGGAGCTTTGGTAATCCTTTTTCGCGGCAAGCTCAACCTTCGACCGGCGGGTGTCAGGCCGGCGTCAGACGCGCTTCAGGGCAGCGTTAACGACGGCCTCCGCAGTAATGCCGAAATGCGGGAAAAGGTCCTTCGCTGGGGCGCTGGCGCCGAAACCGTGCATGCCGACGAATTCACCGTCGCGGCCGATCACGGCATCCCAGCCCCAGCGCACCGCGGCCTCGATCGCGATCTTGACCGGGGCGTTGCCGATGACGGCATTTTGCCGCTCGGCGGGCTGCGCCAGCAGCAATTCCAGCGACGGGACCGAGACGACCCGCGTCGCGATGCCGCGCCCGGCGAGCTGCTTCTGCGCCTCGACCGCGATCTGGACCTCGGAACCGGAGGCGAACAATGACACTTTTGCGTCGCCTTGCGCCGCGACCAGCTCGTAGGCGCCGTGGCTGCACGGATTGTCGTTCGGCGCCGTGGTGCGGAGCTGCGGCAAGTTCTGGCGGGTCAGCGCCAACACGGTCGGCCCGTCGATCCGGTTGAGCGCGAGTTCCCAGCACTCGGCGGTCTCGACTGCGTCGCAGGGACGGAACACGCGCATGTTGGGCATCGCGCGCAGCGCGGAGAGATGCTCGACCGGTTGGTGCGTCGGGCCGTCCTCGCCGAGGCCGATCGAATCGTGGGTCATCACATAGACGACGCCGGTGCCCATCAGCGCCGACAGCCGCATCGCGCCGCGCGCATAGTCGGTGAACACCAGGAAGGTGGCGCCGTTCGGCGCGAAGCCGCCATGCAGGAAGATGCCGTTGAGGCACGCCGCCATGCCGTGCTCGCGGATGCCGTAATGGATGAAGCGGCCCTTCGGGGTCTTGGCGGCGAACCCGACCGCCGACTTCGCCTTGTTGTTGTTGGAGCCGGTGAGGTCGGCAGAGCCGGCCACGAATTCCATCGGCATCGCGGCGGCGATCACTTCGATCGCGGCTTCCGACGATTTGCGGGTCGCGACGTTGAGCGGATTTTCCAAGAGGCCCTTCTTGAAGGCGCGCAGCCCCTTGGCGAGCGACTGCGGCCGCTCGTGACGCAGGCGGCGCTCGAACTCGGCGCGCTTGCGGTTGCCGAGCTGCGCGAACTGCTCGTCCCATGCCTTGTGCTCGGCGGCCCCGCGGGCACCCGCCTCGCGCCAGGCCTTCAGCACGTCGTCGGGCACCGAGAACGGCTCGAGCGAGATGCCGAGCTTCTCCTTGGCACCCTTGAGCTCGGCGGCGCCGAGCGCCTCGCCATGCGCCTTGGCGGTGCCGGCCCTGGTCGGTGCGCCGAAGCCGATCGTGGTCTTGCACGCGATCATCGAAGGCTTGCTGGATTTCTGCGCGCGGGTGATCGCAGCGGCAATCGCCTGCGGATCATGGCCGTCGATCAATTCGGCGGCCCAGCCGGCCGACTTGAAGCGCTTCACCTGGTCGACGGAATCGGAGATCGAGGTCGGGCCGTCGATCGAGATGCCGTTGTCGTCGTACAGCACGATCATCTTGTTGAGACGCCAGTGGCCGGCGAGCGCGATCGCTTCCTGCGAGATGCCTTCCATCAGGTCGCCGTCGGAGGCGAGCACATAGGTGTGGTGGCTGACGATCTTCTTGCCGAACTCCGCGGCGAGCATCTTCTCGGCGAGCGCCATGCCGACCGCGGTGGCAATGCCCTGGCCGAGCGGGCCGGTGGTGGTCTCGATGCCCTTGGTATGGAAGTTCTCCGGGTGTCCCGGCGTCAGCGATCCGAGCTGACGGAAGTGCTTGAGCTGGTCGAGCGTCATGTCCTTGTTGCCGGTGAGGTACAGCAACGCATAGAGCAGCATCGAGCCGTGGCCGGCCGAGAGCACGAAGCGGTCGCGATCGGGCCACGCCGTGTCGGCGGCATCGAATTTCAGGAATTTGGTGAACAGGACGGTCGCGATGTCGGCGGCGCCCATCGGCAGGCCCGGATGGCCGGAATTCGCCTTCTCGACGGCGTCCATGGCAAGGCCACGGATCGCATTGGCCATACGGGTGTGATCGACCTGCGTCATGATGAAAAGTCCGCCTGGAATGAGGAGCTGAATGCTGGACGCATCGGGGCGGGCAGCCGCGATACGCGCGTGGATGGCCTTACGGGTTGGAGGGTGGATTAGCACCTCAATTCCGCAAGTCCAAGGCGATGAAACGCCCCAAAACGGGGAAAAGTTGCTCAAAACGGCCCAATTTCATTGAACGGTGCATAGTTCGGCGCCGCCGTTGCGCTCGGCTCGCTTGCCACGTAAATTTCATCCGCTAACCGCTTGCCGAACCGCCAGTTTTGCCGTGCGGCAGGCTTGTTTCCGGCAGGCTACCCCAGCCGACCAATTTGAAGGGTCCACACCGCGTGTCATGAGTGATCGTCTCGCCAACGGGTCTGGCAATACCGAGGCACCGCTCGCCGATATCGATGCTGCGACAAAGCGGCTGATGGCAGCGCTCGATGCGCTGGAGAGCTCCGTGGAGCGGCGCCGTGAGGCCGACCGCGACGAAAACGAATTGGCGAGCCGGATCCAGGCGCTCGGCGCCGATCGCTCCAGGCTTGCCGATGAGCTCGACGGATCGCTGGTCAAGACGCGTAAGCTCGAGCGCGTCAATCGCGACATCGCGGAAAAGCTCGACGCGGCGATCGGCACCATTCGCGCCGTGCTCGATGGCGGAGAAGGCAGATGAGCCACATCAACGTCACCATCAATGGCCGGCAATACCGGATGGCCTGCGAGGAGGGCCAGGAGGTGCGGCTCCTGAAGCTCGCGGAAAATCTCCAGCAGCGCGTCGAATCGCTGCGCGGCAAGTTCGGCGAGATCGGCGATGCGCGGCTCACCGTGATGGCGGCGCTCACCGCCTGCGACGAGCTGGTCGATGCCGGCGCACGCATCCGCAGCCTTGAGGAAGAGGTCGAGCAACTGCGCAATGCCCGCACGGCCGCCACCGACCGCGCCCGCGCGACCCAGACCGCGGTCTCCAATGCGCTCAACGCCGCCGCCGAGCGGATCGAGCGCACCACGCAGGTGCTCAACCGCACCATCGGCGGCGGCATCGCGATCGGCTGAAGTTCGCGGCAGCTTCACCTGCGGGGAGACAGGCCGGACTGATATGACCGGACGCCGCTGGATGCGATCTATTGGCCTGCATCTGCCAACGATCGTCCGCCGGACCGAACGAGTCAGCGCTCCGGCCGCACCGCGACCCGGTATGTCGACGTGATATGAGCGCAAGGCTCAGGTTCGCCGTCGGAAGTCAGCCAGCATTCGAGATAATGCAGGCGGCGGCCGCGACGCACGATGCGCGCCTCCGCGATCAAATCCGAAGCCCTGGCTGGCCGCAGGAAGGTGATGTTGAAGGCTGCCATCACCGGGATGACGTTGGCTCCGAGGGCCGCCAGAACGCAGCCGTACATCGTGGTGTCGGCAAGGCCCATCACCATCGGTCCCGAAAACACGCCGCCGCTGCCGTCTTGCCACAGCTCGGCTCCCATGAACGCCTGCTGATACGGAAGCCGGACACGGATCGCGTTCGGTCCGACATTCTCGACGATCTCGCCGTGGTGGTCGATGCTCGGCAGGTTTCGGATGATCGCCCGCCGCACCTGTTCGGCATCCAGCAGAGGTTCAATGGAGCGTGCCGTCTCGTGTTCACGCATGGTGCTCTCCGGGAGAAACTCTGGACTACGCCTGGCGTCGGAAGTCCTCGGGGCCGCGGCGCCGACATGCGCTTGCCCAAGCCAAATAACGGTGTTATTATTTGGAAACAGTGTTACATAGCTGGCAAGGAGTCAATGTCTGCCGCGGCGCAAACCTATCAGCAGACCCTCGACCTTCATCGTCGTCGTGTGATCGTTGACGCCGCGCGTCGTGTATTTGAGACCACCGGCCTCGAGGGCGCATCGATCAGGGCGATCGCGCAAATGGCCGGGTGCACGACCGGCGCGATCTACCCGCTGTTTCGGTCGAAGGAGGAAGTGTTCGCGGCGGTGCTGGGTGAATCGCTGTCGGCAGTCACTGAAGAAGTCAGGGCCGCGATGGACGGCATCGCTGTTCCCGCGAAATCGCTTCGACGGGGGACCCTTGCAATATACAAATATTACGACGCGCATCCGTCGGAGCTGACGCTGTCGCTCGTGCTGTTCAATGGGGACCGCAAGAAGAAGCTCGGGTCCGGATTGGATGAGGCCCTCAAGCGGCAACTGGACGCTCTGCTCGCTCTGCTCGCGGAGCAGGTCCGCAAGGCCACGGTGAAGCCGTTTCTGCCGATGGTCCGCATCGAGGCCACCGCGCTTGTCACCCATCTGGTCGGGTTGCTCGTGCTCAAGCACGGGGGAAGGATCGACGTGCTCGGCAACAACGCGCCGGTTCTGCTGGCGCACTACACCAGGAACATGGTTGCGCGGCTGAGCGGCGGAGGCTGATTGAAGCGCCAGTTCGGTCGGCGATCAGCCGGCGGGGCCGGCTTGGGTCGCCCGCTTCGTCCGGCGCCGCGACGGAGCGCACATTTTCCACTGCTGTGGAAGCCGAGCACAGCGCCGGCGCCCTGATTTGCGGAAGTCCGCCCCTTGCCGCTGGCGGAACCGGCACTTCGTCGCTACATTGGCCCTGCGAAGCTGCGTCGTGCGTCAGGAGCCATATATCCCCGGGGCCTTATCGATCCTTTAGGGAACTGTCCCTGGCCGGGTCCGTGGACCCGGACATATGGTGCCCACCTACTTTCGTAGGGAACTCCGGGATCGAGCGCTCCAACGGCCTCTGCGGCTTCGCACTGATTTTTGTTGTTGCCTTGTCGTCGCGCTGCGGCGGTTTGATTAGCAGTTTCCCCGCAATGGGTCTCGTCATCGGCTCGTCCGCTGGCAGGGTCCTTGCCGGGGTGTCCAGTGCGCCGCGGCCTGGTCAAACGAATGCTAGCGTTTCTGGAGTGCCGGCTCGTTCGCGTTTTGCGGACGATGACAGCGGAAGATGGATCATGCACGCAGCTCCATCGAAGGCCGAGCTTCGGGCACTTGCTCTCGCCAAGCGCGACGCGCTGAGCGATGAGCAGCGTGCGACGGCTGCCGAGGCGCTCGCCAAGCGCGGCGCGCCGTTCGAGATCACGCAAGGCATGATCATCTCGGGCTATGCACCGATCCGCAGCGAACTCGATCCGGCGCCGCTGATGAAGAAGCTTGCCGAAAGGGGTGCGCGGCTTGCGCTGCCATGCATCAATGCGCGCGGCCAGTCGCTGACCTTCCGCAGCTGGTCGCCGCAGGACCGGCTGATGCTCGGGCCGCTCGGCATTCCCGAGCCGTCGCCGGCCGCGGCCGAGGTGCATCCCGATGTGATGCTGGTGCCGCTCGCGGCATTCGACAAGCTCGGCCACCGCATCGGCTACGGCGCCGGCTATTACGACTATACCTTTGCACATCTGCGCAAGGCCAAACATGTGATCGGGGTGGGGGTCGCCTTTGCTGCACAGGAAACCAAGGCGATTCCGGCGCTGTCGCACGACGTCCCGCTCGATTATGTGCTAACGGAGCGCAAGACGTTCGATTTCCGGAGTAGCTAGCCTTGCGTATTCTGTTCGTTGGTGACGTCGTCGGCAGGACCGGCCGCACCGCCATATCCGACCATCTTCCCGGCATGATCAAGGACTGGTCGCTCGATCTCGTCGTCGTCAATGGCGAGAACGCCGCCGGCGGCTTCGGCATCACCGAGGCGATCTACCAGGAGCTGCTCGACGCCGGTGCCGATGCGATCACGCTCGGCAATCACGCCTGGAATCAGAAGGAGGCGCTGGTCTTCATTGAGCGTGCGCCGCGCCTGATCCGGCCGCTGAATTTCCCGCGCCATTCGCCGGGCCGCGGCGCCACTCTGGTCGACACCAAGAGCGGCAAGCGCGCGCTGATCATCAACGCGATTGGCCGCGTCTTCATGGAGCCCTCCTCGAACGATCCGTTCAGCGCGATCGAGCGCGAGCTCGAGGCTTGCCCGTTGCGCGAGGGCTGTGACGCCATCGTGCTCGATTTCCATGCCGAGGCGACCTCCGAGAAGCAGGGCGTCGGCTTCTTCTGCGACGGCCGCGTCAGCCTCGTGGTCGGGACCCACACCCATGTGCCGACCGCCGACCACCAGGTCCTGCCCGGCGGCACCGCCTATATGAGCGATGCCGGCATGACCGGCGACTATGATTCGGTGATCGGCATGCAGAAGGAAGAGCCGCTGCAACGTTTCCTCACCGGCATTCCCTCCGGCCGTTTCGAGCCGGCCGGCGGCGTTGCGACGCTGAGCGGCGTCGCGGTCGAGACCGACGATGCGACCGGCCTTGCGGTCAAGGTCGCGCCGGTGCGTGCCGGCGGCCGGCTCGAGCCGGCGGTGCCGGGGTTTTGGGTGAAGTGAGTTTCAGCGCTCGCTCGCTGCAGATTTTTCGTCATTGCGAGCGAAGCGAAGCAATCCATCTTACTACAAGCGGCGGCATGGATTGCTTCGTCGCTGTCGCTCCTCGCAATGACAGGGGACGGGGCCGCGGATTCCGCGACCAGGAGTGTTCGCGCCATTTCGGAATAATGGAAAAATACGTCTGAGTTGCCCGACGTGTCAAGGGCAGTGCCAAGCGCCGGCAGCCGCCGGCTACTTTGCATGGGGTTGTTTTCCATATTTTGGCAGCGCACCCCGCCATCCCGGCGAGGGTTGGCCTAGCCCTGCCGAAAACCCATCCGGAACGCGCCCCAGTGGCGGCCGTTCACGACAATCGGCGACGAGACGTCCTTCATCAGCACGAAATTGCCGCCGCCCATGTCGCGGCGATAGGTCTGCAGCAGGAACGGCTTGGTGTTGGCCGCGACCTTGCTCACCGCGCGGTCGTTGAACAGCCGGCGGTTGCGGCAATTGGCGTTATTCCACACCGGGTCCGGTCCCTGCGGCAGCCGGTAATTCGGATTGTGGGTCGGCAGATAGCCGCTGCGCGCCCAGGCTACGCAGAACACGATGCGCGGATCGGTCTTCTGGATCGGATCCTGGATCGCGGGCAGCACGCGGTCGGTGAAGCTGACATAGTCGGTCAGATATTGCTTCGGATTGGTGCCGGCGATCTCGCGATAATTCTCATCCATCAATTGCGCGAGCGTGATCTCGCCGCTTGCGATGGCTTTCTCGAACAGCTCCGAGATTTGTTTCGCGGTGTCGATCACGGCGCGGATCAGCGGCGCATCGCTAGTCTCGACGCCGCTGTCGGCGATGGTTACGATCAGGCTCTCGGACAGCTCGAGCAGTTTCGCGACGCGGCCGTCGGCGTGCTTGAGATCGCGCGAGGAGAGGTCGACGCCCTTGGCGAGCTCGTTCAGCTCCGCGATCACGGTGTCGCAATGACCGAGATTGGAGGTCGCGGCACGCGCCACGCTGCCGATCTCGGCGCCGACGGATGAAAAGCCCTCCTGCACCCGCATGATGATACCCGATATCTGCTGGGCGCCTTCGCCGGCGCTCTTGGCGCGCAGCGAGGCGTCGCTGCTCTCGCCGATCAGGCTGCCGATCTGGCCGTCGAGGTCGCGCACGGTGTCGGAAATCTGATGGGTCGCCTGGCGGGTCGCCTCGGCAAGGTTCTTCACCTCGCTTGCGACCACGGCAAAGCCGCGACCGGCATTGCCGGCGCGCGCGGCCTCGATCGTGGCGTTGAGCGCGAGCAGGTTGGTCTGCTTGGCGATCGCCTCGATCGAGCCGGAGACTTTGGCGACCTGGTTCAGCGCGGAGCCGACCGCGGCGAGCCGCGCCTCGATCCGTCCGACCGCTGCGACGAGCTCCGCGATATGGCTGACCGCCGTCTCGACCGCATGACGCGACTCCGCGATCTGGCCGACCGCGGCGGATGCAGTCGTCTGCACCGCCTGCGATGCATGCACCGCCTGCGATGCATGCATTGGCGATGTCGTGATTGGCCGAGACCATGATCTCGGCGGTCTCCTGCAAATGATGGAACCGCTCCGACTGGCTGGAGACACGGTTCGCGACCTCCTGGACGTTGCCGGCGATGTCGGCAAGCTCGACCCCGAGGCCGCCGATGCGGTCGGCAAGCTGGTCGACCAGCCGTTCGGCCAGCGTCCGGTTCGATGACGTATCCAGCACTGCAAGCTGCGCCGCCGACATGTCGCGTTTCCTCCGTTACAGCAGTCCGTCGCGCCGCTGCAGCATTCCCCATTCCGATCTAAAGCGTGATTCGCGCAGGCGGTCTTGCCTGAGCGTGCACTGCGTGGCCCGGATGGAGCGCAGCGAAATCCGGGGCCAATGTGCCAGTGGATCAGAATCCCGGATTGCGCTTCGCTCCATCCGGGCTACGAAACCATCAAAGCTTGTAGGCGGTGCGGAAGGCGCCCCAGTGCCGGCCGCGCACGCGGATCGGCACGTCGATCTCGCGCATCATCACAGTAGTGCCGTTGCCCATGTCGCGCGCGTAGCTCTGAACCAGATAGGCGCGCTCATTGTGCGCGGCGGCGAGGCCCGCGGGATCGTTAAAGATACGGCGATTGCGGCAATTGGCGCTGTTGTAGGCCACGTCGCCCGGCCGCTGCGGCTGCGAGTAGATCTTGTTGTGGACCGGCAGATAGCCGTTGCGGTCGACCGTCGCGCAGAACGCCAGGCGCTTGTCCTTGGCGAGGAACGCCTCGAGCAGAGCTGGCAGCGCGCGATCCGCCCAATCCAGCATTTTGGTGCGATACTGCACCGGGTTGGTGCCTGATATCTCGACATAGTCGGTGTCGAACATGTCAGCGATCGTGATCGCGCCGCTTGCCAGTCCGTCCTCGAACAGCCTGCTCAGCGCGCTGCCGGCTTCCATCGCCCGGGTGACGAGTTCGGCGTTCTCCTCGTGGATCGCCCACATCCGGTCTTCGATCTTTTCGCGCAATTCGGCGGTCGCGGCCTCGAAGCGCGCGTGGCTGCCTGCCTTGGTGCGGTCGCCGATCCTGATCCGGCAGGCGCCGATATCCTGCAAGGTCGCGCTCAGGGTCTCATGAGCCGGCAGCTTCTCGGCCTCGGGGCCGCCAATCAGGATGCCGTCCATCGCGATCTCGTAGACCGGCGCGGTGATCATGCCGCGCGCGGTCGTGATCTCGACCATGAGGCTGCAGGGCAGGCGCTCGTTCTTGCGCGGATCGCCGCGCTCGTCCTGGCGCAGCAGCACTGCGCAGCGCGCCTTCAGCTTCTGGGCGAACGCGGTCACCGCCTTGCCGGCCTTCGCGACATTGTCGCCATGCGCGGCGGCTTCCTGGGTCGCCGAATCGATCTCGCCGGCGCTGGTGCCGACCGAGACGATGAAGTGGGAGGCGGAGGCCGCGTTCTGGCCCATCTCGCCGGTGATCTGGTTCTGCTCGGCGACGGCGCCGTTGACGTTCTCGAACACCGGACGGATCTTTTCGATCGCCAGCGAGATGCGGTGGACGGCGTCTGCCGATCCGGTGGCGTCCTTTTGCAACGCCTCGATCTTGCGCGTGATCTCTTCGGTTGCGCTCTGGGTCTGTACTGCCAGCGCCTTGACCTCGGTGGCGACCACCGCAAAGCCCTTGCCGGCCGCGCCGGCGCGCGCCGCCTCGATTGTTGAGTTGAGCGCCAGCAGCGTGGTCTGCCGCGCGATCTGCGCGATCAGGTTGACGACGTTGCCAATCGCGGCCGAGGATTCGCGCAGCCGATCGACATTGGCGGTGGCCTCGCGCGCCGCCGCCGCGGCATCGTCGGCGAGCTGGCTGGCGCTGCGCACCTGCGCGCCGATGCCTTCGGCGGAATGGGTGAAGCGGTCGGCGGCTTCGGAGAACGTCGTCGCGGTGCTCTGCGCATCGCTGCTGCGGCCGGTCAGCGCGTCGGTGCGGGCGCGGATGGTCGCGAGCTTGGCTGCCGTCGCCTCGGCGCCGTCGGCCACCGAGCCTGCGGCGCGCTCGAGCTGGCGGATCATCGCGCCGAGCTCGAGTTCCAGCAGCTCCAGGATTTCCTTTGACGAATCCTTGGCCGAATCAGTCTCGGTCGAGGCTTCAGCCGCGGTCGGAACCTGCGCGGCGGCCGACGCAGCCGGCGCCGGCTCTTGCTTTCGAAACAAACCGAACGCCATGGGGGGCTCTTGGAAAGTTGCGGCGGGACGGGGCGATCCTCGCATCCGGGCATGAAGTCATGGTTAACAAGTGCCTCATATTCCGGCTTGCGGTAGTATTCTCGGGCTGGACGGCCCCTGCCGACCTTTGATTTTGACCGCCAGGGGCCTATAAGGCCGCGTTTTCCACCCCTGTTCAGACCCTACGCTCGAAGAGACGTCGCATGGCCGGCCATTCCCAATTCAAGAACATCATGCACCGCAAGGGCCGGCAGGATGCCCAGAAGTCGAAGCTTTTCGGCAAGCTGGCCCGCGAAATCACCGTGGCGGCCAAGCTCGGCACCCCGGACCCGGCGATGAACCCGCGGCTGCGCGCCGCTGTGGTCGCGGCCCGCGCCGAGAACATGCCCAAGGACAATATCGACCGCGCCATCAAGAAGGCGATCGGCGGTGAGGGCGAGAACTATGACGAGATCCGCTACGAGGGCTATGGCCCCGGCGGCGTCGCCGTCATCGTCGAGGCGCTGACCGACAACCGCAACCGCGCCGCCTCCGACATCCGCTCCTTCTTCACCAAGTCGGGCGGCAATCTCGGCGAAACCGGCTCGGTCGCCTTCATGTTCGACCACACCGGGATCATCGAATACGACGCCAAGGTCGCCTCCGACGACGCGATGCTGGATGCCGCGATCGAGGCCGGCGCCGATGACGTGGTTTCCAGCGAGGCAGGTCACGAGGTCTATGCCTCGCAGGACACCTTCCGCGAGGTCGCAAAGGCGCTGGAAACGAAGTTCGGCGAGCCGCGCAAGGCGGCGCTGACCTGGAAGCCGCAGAACACCGTCGCGGTCGACGACGAGACCGGCGAAAAGCTCTTGAAGCTGATGGACCTGCTCAATGAGCACGACGACGTGCAGAACGTATACGCCAATTTCGAGGTGTCCGACGCGCTGCTCGCGAAGATGGGCGGCTAAGAGCCTCGTTCATGGTCTCAAACTCCGCTGTCATCGCCCGACTCGATCGGGCGATCCAGTATTCCAGAGACCGTCATCTGATCCGAGAGGCCGCGGGGTACTGGATCCCCGGCTTTCGCGGGGGATGACGAGCAAGGGCGGGATGACGAGCGGGGCCGACGGCGACTGCGGCAGGGGACGAACTTCCGTTTGTGTTTCGTTCTCGCAGGCTAGGCGGTATCACTACCCCATGACATCGCAGCCGATTCGCTCTCCCGTCCGCATCATCGGTATCGATCCGGGTCTCCGCCGCACCGGCTGGGGCGTGATCGAGACCGAGGGCAACCGCCTGGTCTATATCGGCTGCGGTTCGGTCGAGCCGCCGGAAGATCTGCCGCTGGCGAGCCGGCTGCTCGCAATCCATGAGGGGCTTGCCGCCGTGCTCGGCGACTACCGGCCGGCGGAGGCCGCGGTCGAGCAGACCTTCGTCAACAAGGACGGCGTTGCCACGCTGAAGCTCGGTCAGGCCCGCGGCGTCGCCATGCTGGCGCCCGCAATGTTCGGTATCTCGGTCGCCGAATACGCGCCGAACCAGGTCAAGAAGACCGTGGTCGGCGCCGGTCATGCCGAGAAGAACCAGATCCAGGTGATGCTGAAGATTCTGCTGCCGAAAGCCGAGCCGCCGTCCGCCGACGCCGCCGACGCGCTCGCGATTGCGATCACCCACGCGCATCACCGCCAGAGCATCGCGTTGCGCCTCAGGGTGGCGAACCTATGATCGGCAAGCTCAAGGGCCTGATCGATTCCTATGGCGAGGATTACGTGATCCTCGATGTCGGCGGCGTCGGTTATCAGGTGCATTGCGCGAGCCGCACGTTGCAGGCGCTGCCACAGCCGGGCGGCGCGGCCGTGCTTTCGATCGAGACCTATGTCCGCGAGGATCAAATAAAACTGTTCGGCTTCCGCTCGGATCTCGAGCGCGAATGGTTTCGTCTGTTGCAGACCGTGCAGGGCGTCGGCGCCAAGGTCGCGCTCGCGGTGCTCAGCACGTTGCCGCCGACCGATCTCGCCAATGCCATCGCGCTGCGCGACAAGGCGGCGGTGGCGCGGACACCGGGGGTCGGGCCGAAGGTCGCCGAGCGCATCGTCAGCGAATTGAAGGACAAGGCGCCGGGCTTTGCCGATGTCGATCCGGCGGTGGTGCAGCTCTCAGGCGCGATCGACAACAACCGCGCGCCGCGTCCGGTGACGGATGCGATCTCCGCGCTGGTCAATCTCGGCTACGGCCAGCCGCAGGCCGCCGCCGCCATCGCCGCCGCCTCGCGCAGCGCCGGCGAGAGCGCCGAGACCGCGCAGCTGATCCGGCTGGGGCTTAAGGAATTGTCGAAGTGAGCCCCGCTCTCGACTTCATTGAAAGGCTAGGCAGGTCGCAGATATTTGACCTGGGATGCGCCTTCATCATCGTCTTCTTGATAACACTGACCATGGGCGTTCTGGAAACAATCGCATTTTCAGCCTCCGCATGTTTCGTTAGTCGAGTAACTCGCTGCTTCTCGATCTCGCGCGATGCAATTGGAGTTACTCTGCTTGGCCTCAAGATTTGGGTTTTGCCGGCTGCCATCGCTGCGTTGGTGGTCGTTGCGATCGGACGAGCCCGCGGCAGTGTGGTCTGGTGGAATGTCCTTATTGCCGCGCCGGCGCTCTATTTCGTGCATGCTGGGTCAACCGTGAAATCGCTTGAATTCTTCAGCGAGCCCGAGTTTTGGCTCCTATGCGCGATAATGTTCTTTAATCTCCAATCTTCCCTATTCGTGGGTAGATTGTCTGGCAGACTAGCCATATGAACACGCCCTCGCGCATCGTCACGCCCGAACGCCGCTCCGACGATGTCGGCGACACCGCGCTACGTCCGCAGTCGCTGACGGAATTCGTCGGCCAGGCCCAGGCGCGCAAGAATCTCTCGATCTTCATCGAAGCCGCCAAGAAGCGCGGCGAGGCGCTCGATCACGTGCTGTTCGTAGGTCCCCCCGGCCTCGGCAAGACCACGCTGGCGCAGATCGTCGCGCGCGAGCTCGGCGTCGGCTTCCGTGCGACTTCAGGCCCGGTCATTGCCAAGGCCGGCGACCTTGCGGCGCTGCTCACCAATCTGGAAGAGCGCGACGTGCTGTTCATCGACGAGATCCATCGCCTGAGCCCGGCGGTCGAGGAAGTGCTCTATCCCGCGATGGAAGATTTTCAGCTCGATTTGATCATTGGCGAAGGTCCAGCAGCGCGCTCGGTGAAGATCGAGCTGTCGAAATTCACCCTGGTCGGCGCGACGACGCGCGCGGGCCTGCTCACCAATCCGTTGCGCGACCGCTTCGGCATTCCGATCCGGCTCAATTTCTACACCGTGGAAGAGCTCGAGAAGATCGTCACCCGCGGCGCCCGCGTGCTCAACATCGGCATGAGCCCCGACGGCGCCAACGAGATCGCGCGCCGCGCCCGCGGCACGCCGCGCATCGCCGGCCGCCTGCTGCGCCGCGTGCGCGACTTTGCCTCCGCCGCGGATGCCGACTCCATCGACCGCGGCATCGCCGATCGTGCGCTGAGCGCGCTCGAGGTCGACAGCGCCGGGCTCGATGCGATGGACCGGCGCTATCTCAGCACCATCGCCTTGAACTATGGCGGCGGGCCGGTCGGCGTGGAGACCATGGCGGCGGCGCTGTCGGAGCCGCGCGATGCGATCGAGGACATCATCGAGCCCTATCTGATCCAGTGCGGCTATTTGCAGCGCACCCCGCGCGGCCGGCTGCTGACCTCGCATGCCTTCCGCCATCTCGGCCTGGCCGAGCCGAACCGCGATCCCTCGCAGTTCGGCCTGTTCGGCGGCAATGGCGACGAGGATTGAGGCACGCGCTCTCGAAGACGTGAAAAGACGTGTTGACGCAGCGCATCGCGCGGCGCGGTAACCTTGCCCGCTAACCATTGCGACGTCTCTGCAGGCCGTCTGCACAAACGCGGCCCAATTTCGCTCCAATCAAGGGGCCTATCATGGACCAGGCATCACCGATCAAGTGTCCATGATTTCACGTCGACATTTTCTGCGCACCGCCGGCGGATTGACCGCCGCCACCGCCTCGACCGCGGCCTATGGCCTGAGCGAGCCGGTCGTCCGTCTCACGCTGACGCGTTACGATCTGTCGCCGCGGCAATGGCCTTCGGACTTTCCGCTCAAGATCGCCGCGCTCGCCGACATTCACGCCTGCGATCCCTGGATGTCGCTCGATCGCGTCGCAGAGATCGTCGAGCGAACCAACGCGCTCAACCCCGACATCATCGTGCTGCTCGGCGATTATGTCGCCGGGCTGCGCCACGTCACCCGCTTCATTCCGGCCTCCGAATGGGCCGCGGTGCTCAAGGATCTGAAGGCGCCGCTCGGCGTCCACGCCGTGCTCGGCAATCACGATTACTGGGAGGACAAGACGGTGCAGCGCCTGGGGCAGGGCATACCCGTCGCGCGCCGCGCGCTGGAGCGCGCCGGCATTCCGGTCTACGAGAACGACGCGGTGCGGCTCACCAAGGATAACCGTCCGTTCTGGCTCGCCGGCCTCGGCGACCAACTCGCCTTTATGCCGGCGCGGCGCTATCGCGAGGTCCGGCGTATCGGCGTCGACGATCTCAACGCGACGCTCGCAAAAGTCACCGACGACGCGCCGGTGATCCTGCTCGCGCACGAGCCGGACGTCGCGCTCCGCGTGCCCTCGCGCGTCGCGCTGCAGCTGTCCGGTCACACCCATGGCGGCCAGATCCGGCTGCTCGGATGGTCGCCCGCGGTGCCGGTGAAGCACGGCATGCGGCTCGCCTATGGCCACATCAAGCTGAAATGCGACGTCGTCGTCTCCGGCGGCCTCGGCTGCAGCATCATGCCGTTCCGCCTCGGTGTGCCGCCCGAGATCGTGCAGGTCGCGCTCGGCGCAAAGGGGCCCGTGGTGTCCTGATCGCGCTTGCGTGATCGCGCAATTTGCGCAAAACGATTGTTCTGACGAGGGCAATCGAGGGGCCGCAATTGACCTTACCCCATATCGACGGCGCGATCCGCGATGGCCGACATCATATGCAGGTCCGTGTCTATTACGAGGACACCGATTTTTCCGGCATCGTCTACCACGCCAATTATTTGCGCTTCATGGAGCGCGGGCGCACCAATCATCTCCGATTGATGGGCGCCGAACAAAACGCGCTGTTCGAGGAGGCGCAGGAGGAGACTGGCGGTTTCGCCTTCGTGGTGCGCTCGATGACGCTGGACTTCCTGAAGCCCGCGCGGATGGACGACATGCTCGACGTCGTGACCTGGCCGATCGCGGTGAAGGGCGCCTCCATCATGCTCGCGCAGGAGGTCCGGCGCGGCGATGACGTGCTTGTGAAGGCGCAGGTGCGCGTCGCATTCGTCAGTCAGGGCAGGGCGCAGCCGATTCCGAAGTCCATCCGCGCGCTGATGAAGGCCGATCTGGCCTAACTATCGGGCGATAGGAAACGCCCCATCGACTCTTCATCCAGCGACGATAGATTTGCGCGTGACAAAACAACCGCGAGGGATTGCCGATGTCACGCCCGCCACTGCCGCCCTTTACCCGCGAGACCGCCGCGCAGAAGGCTCGCATGGCGGAGGATGCCTGGAATTCGCGCGACCCGGTTCGGGTTGCCGGCGCCTATACCGAGGACAGCCGCTGGCGCAATCGCGCCGAGGTGTTTCAAGGACGCGAAGCGATCGTGGCCTTCCTGACCCGTAAATGGGAAAAGGAGCGGGAGTATCGCCTGATCAAGGATCTCTGGGCGTTCGACGACAACCGCGTCGCGGTGCGCTTCCAGTACGAATGGCACGATGCCGGCGGCAACTGGTTTCGCTCCTACGGCAACGAGCAGTGGGAGTTCGACGAGCACGGTCTGATGCGCCGCCGTGAGGCCTCGATCAACGACATCGCTATTGCGGAGAAGGACCGCCGCTTCCACTGGCCCGCGCCGGGCCCGCGTCCGGTCGATGTGCCCGGGTTGGGGCAGGAGCCGTTCTAGTCTGGCGGCAACAGTTGGGCCGTCGTGCTTCGAGGCTCGCTGCGCTCGCACCTCAGCATGACGGTGACAGACTCTCGCGCCTGGCTCGAGTTACCTCCGTCATCCTGAGGTGCGAGCGTAGCGAGCCTCGAAGGATGAACGGCCCCCGTTCGGGAGCCGCCACCTTGCGCGCTAATCCTTACGCCGCCGCCTTGTGCCGGGCGATCTCGGCCTTGTAGAGCTCGAACTCTTCCGCGACCGCCTTGGCAACCGACGGCCTCGTGCGCAGGCGCTCGTAGTAGGCCTTCAGCGCCGGC
Source organism: Bradyrhizobium sp. USDA 3240 (assembly GCF_054063295.1). NCBI lineage: Bacteria > Pseudomonadati > Pseudomonadota > Alphaproteobacteria > Hyphomicrobiales > Nitrobacteraceae > Bradyrhizobium > Bradyrhizobium sp. USDA 3240. Next base: position 3,006,533 of record NZ_JBSSGD010000002.1, on the reverse strand, counting down.
CACTTCGCGAGTTCGATCGGCGGCGTTGCCATGGTCCAGTTGATGACCGTGACGAGATAGGCGTCGGCGACGCTGAAATGATCGAGCAAATAGTCGCGGCCCTTCAGGTGGTCCTCGACATAGTCGAGCCGCGACACGTATTTCTCCAGCGCGTAGGTCTTGGCGTCCGGTGGCGCCTTCTTGTCGAGCAGCGGCAGGAACAGGCCCTTGTGCAACTCGGTGCCGATGAAGCACAGCCATTGATGCAGCTTCGAACGCTCGGCGTTCGACGCGGTGCCGAGGCCGGCGCGCGGGAACTGGTCGGCGACATACTGCAGGATCGCCGCGTTCTCGGTCAGTACGATGCCGTCGTCGGTGCGCAGCGTCGGCACGAGGCCAAGCGGGTTGACCTTGTTGAAGTCGGAGCCGTCGTTGCGCACCTGCTTGGTCTTCGGATCGACCTCGAGATAGTTCGCCGGCTGGCCCGCTTCGTAGAGCGCGACGCGGGTCGCCATCGAGCAGGCGAGCGGCGAGAAATAAAGGTCCATAGGTGCCTCCTTGGGGCGGTCTGGCGCGGATGTCCCGGCCGTTGTTGATTTTTGTACTGTCTTGGATAATATTGAAGGCGTCAAGGAATTAAATGCGAAATGGTACAAAAAAGTAAAAGGCCGCCATCTGCTGCCAAAATTGAGGCTCCGGTCGCGCCGAAGCGCCGTGGGCGGCCGCGCGCCTACGAGCCCGAGGTCGCGCTCGGCAAGGCGCTCGATCTGTTCCGGCGCGACGGCTTCGCCGCGACCTCGCTCGATGATCTGAGTGCTGCGACCGGCATGAACCGGCCGAGCCTCTATGGCGCGTTCGGCGACAAGCGCGAGCTCTACATCAAGAGCTACCAGCGCTACCGCGACGACGCGCGCGCGGCGATGGTCGACATCTTCCGCGCCGATGCGCCGTTGCGCGAGCGGCTGGAGCGCATCTATCGCATCGCGCTCGACATCTATCTCTCCGGCGAGTCCGGCCCGCGCGGCTGCTTCACGGTGATGACCGCAGCATCCGAGGCGGTGTCGGATCCTGGTATCCGCACCATGGTGGTGGAGGGACTGACCGAGCTCGACAAGGCGTTCGGCATCTGCTTCCGCCATGCCAAGGAGCGCGGCGAACTGCCTGAGGGTGCCGATCCGGCGGCACTGGCGCATCTTGCCTCCGCCACCATCCACACCATCGCGATCCGTGCCCGCGCCCGCGTGCCGCGCGGGGAACTCGAGGCGATCGTGAAGGGCGCCCTCGACGTGCTGTGCGCGGCCAAATAGAGGCGGCGAAGTTTCTTCGGCAGCAAATGTCGGGTGCTGTTTTTCCCGCCCGTCTTCCGTAAGGTCTCTCAACCTACGGAAGTGGAATATCATGGGAAAAGTCAGGACTTCGGCATTCTCGGTCTCGATCGACGGATTTGGCGCGGCACCGCGTCAGAGCCTCGAAAATCCATTCGGCGAAGGTGGCATGGCGCTGCCTGCCTGGTTCCTCGGAACGCGGACGTTTCGCCAGACCTTCGGCCAGGATGGCGGCAGCACCGGCCTCGACGACGAGGTCGCGCGCAAAGCGATGGAGAATATCGGTGCCTGGATCCTCGGGCGGAACATGTTCGGCCCGATCCGCGGGCCGTGGCCGGATCATGCCTGGAAGGGCTGGTGGGGTGCCAATCCGCCGTATCACACGCCGGTGTTCGTGCTGACCCATCACGCGCGGCCTGACATCGAAATGGAAGGCGGCACCACGTTTCATTTCGTGACCGACGGCATTCACGCCGCGCTCGAGCGGGCGCGCGCCGTTGCGGGGGACAAGGACATCCGGGTCGGCGGCGGCGTGTCGCTGGTGCGCCAATTCCTTCAGGCACGCCTGCTCGACGAGGTGCAACTGGCGCTGTCGCCGGTGCTGCTCGGCGCCGGCGAGAATCTGTTCGCTGGCATTGATCTGCCCGCGCTCGGCTATGCCGTCGTCTCGCATGTCGCGAGCCCGAACGCCACGCACGTTACTTTCGCGCGCAAGACATCCTGAACGGTTCACACCCGCGTCAGCGGCCAAAATTGGCCGTTGACGCGACCGCTGTTCGGACGTATTTAACCCATAGGTTATTTAACCGATGAGCTAAGTACATGTCGCTTGATCCCCTCACTTCGACCTTCGCGGCGCTGGCCGATCCGACCCGGCGCGCGATCCTGGCGCGGCTCGCGCTCGGCGAGACCTCGGTGATGGAGCTGGCAAAGCCGTTCGACATAAGCCTGCCGGCGATCTCCAAGCACCTGAAGGTGCTGGAGCATGCCGGGTTGATCTCGCGCGGGCGCGAGGCGCAGTGGCGGCCGTGCCGCATCGCGCCCTCTTCGTTCAAGCAGGTCGATGGCTGGCTCGGGAATTTCCGCCGCTTCTGGGACGAGAGCTTCAACCGCCTCGACGGCCTGCTCGAGGAGATGAAGGCGGAGGAGGCCGCGAAGGCCCCGCCGCACACCACCCGTAAAGTCAGAGTAAAGAAGGAGAAGCAACGTGGACGCACGCGTGGATAAGACGCTGAGGATCACCACCCCGTCGGATTTCGAGTTCGCCATGACGCGCCAGTTCGACGCGCCGCGACGGTTCGTGTTCGACGCCATGACGAAGCCCGAATACGTCGTGCGTTGGCTCGGCTGCGAGCAGCTCACAATGCCGGTGTGCGAGATCGACCTGCGCGTCGGTGGCGCCTATCGGTTCGTGTTCCGGTCGTCCGACGGCGTCGAGCACATCCTCACCGGCACCTATCGCGAAGTGGTGCGCCCGGAGCGGCTGGCATTCGGCGAGATCTTTGCGATGCTGGGCTTCACCAGCGACGAATATCTCGTCATCTCGACCTTCGTCGAGGAAGGCGGAACGACCACGCTGACCACCACCATTCGCCATCCCACCAAGGAGGCCCGTGACGGTCATCTCAATTCCGGCATCGACAAGGGCGTGGAGCCCGCCTACGACCGGCTCGCGGAGATCGTTGCCGAGATGGGCTGAGGCGCGGCCTCTCCACTTGTCGTCCCGGCCGAGCGCGCGCTTGCGCACGGAGCCGGGACCCATAACCACATGACATCGTTGTTGTGCAGGATGGTTCCCCGCGCGTGCCCTGATGAGGGGCCGCGGAGTATGGGTCCCGGCCTTCGCCGGGACGACACCGAATTTAGTACCCCCGCTTGCGATCGACGAGATTTTCGAGCGCGCCGCCTTGCTCGAAGCGCGCGATCTGCTGCGCGACGTATTTCGAGATCTCGTCGGCGTCGGTGTCGGCGGCGTTGTGTGGGGTCAGCACCACCTTCGGGTGGCTCCAGAACGGGCTGTCTTGCGGCAGCGGCTCGGTCTCGAAGACGTCGAGCGAGGCGGCGCCCAGCGTGCCGTCGTCGAGTGCGCGCAAAATGTCCGATTCGTTCTGCAAGCCGCCGCGGCCGGCATTGATGATGACGGGCGCGCCGAGCGGGCTGCTACGATTGAGTTTCGCGAACGCGTCGCGGTTCAGCACGTGGCGGGTATCCGGCGTCAGCGGCAGCAGGCACACCAGGATGTTGGTCTCGCGCAGGAACGCGTCCAGCCCCTCGGTGCCGTGATAGCAGGCGACGCCGTCGATCCGCTTCTCGCTGCGGCTCCAGCCGACGACCCGGAAGCCGAGCGCGCGCAGCGCATGCGCCGACGCCGCGCCGAGCGTGCCGAGCCCCATCACGCCGACGGTGATCGCGCTTGCCGCCCATTGATAGTCCGGGGCCCAGCGCTTCGCTCGCTGCGACTCCCGCAGGTAAAGCTCCTGGCGGTGATGCATCAGCACATGCAGCACGACATATTCGGTCATGCGATCGGTGAGATCGCCGACCGCGACCCGCACCAGCGGCACGTCGGGCAGCGAACGGTCGGCCATCAGCGCGTCGACGCCGGCGCCGAGATTGAAGATGACGCGGAGGTTCTTGAACGCCGCGAGCTCTCCCGGCTTCGGCTTCCACACCGCGGCATAGTGCACCTCGGCGGGATCGAGCGCGCCGTCCGGCAGCAGCACCACGGGGCGGTCCGGGCAGACCGTGTCGAATCGCGCCTTCCAGCGGGCCGACGACCAGTTTTCCGAGCCGCCATTGATCAGCAGCGCCAGTGCGCCCTTACCCATCCGGATACCTCCAATTTAAATGTGATGTAGATCACATAGCCAGCCTGGCTCGCTCCCTAGTCTCCTGCCATCAACCGGGGAGAACTTCCATGCGCAAGCTGATCCTGATCGCGGCTTTCATCGCAGCCACCGCCACCACCGCGCACGCCGGCCAGAGCCGCGGCCTGGTGCTCGCAAATGCCGACACGCCCGCTCAGGCGCAACCGGCCGTTGCGCCCGCTCCGGCCGAAGCCCAGCCGGCCCCGTCGCAGGCGCAGCCGGCCGAGGCCCCGCGGCCGCAGGCGTCGCGTCCGGTGAAGCGGAGCCAGGCCAGCCGCCGGGAGAGCGACGAGGCCAAGGCGCCGGATCGCCGCTCGTTACGGCGTCTATTGGTGATCGCAGCATCGTCGCCACGGTGATGACCTGACGCGCCATCGCTGTGGCCTCAGCCTTCAGTCTGTCGCGACGCGCCATGAAGCGTCGGCCCAATCCATCGCCGGCATCCGGAACCTAAATTTCTTTCGCGCCGCCTGTCGGCAGCAGGCATAATCGTTCGTTCTTGCAATGAACGGAGATGCCTTTTCGATGCTGTACGCCATCCTCTGCTATCATGACGAAGACATGGTCGGTTCCTGGAGTAAGGAGCACGACGCCTCGGTCATGCAGAAATTGTCGGTCGTGCAGGACAAGCTCGCCAAGCAGGGCCGGCTCGGTCCGGTGGCGCGGCTGCTGCCGACCACCGCGGCGACTACGCTGCGTAAGGAAAACCCGCCGCTGGTGCTCGACGGCCCGTTCGCCGAAACCAAGGAGCAGCTGCTCGGCTTCTATCTGGTCGAGGGCAAGAACCTCGACGAGGTGCTCGACATCGCGCGCGACCTCGGCGAGGCCAATCCCGGCGGCACCTATGAGATCCGCCCGGTCGGCTACTTCAATCAGGGGGGCACGAAGGCGTGAGCATGACCGACACCGCCTGGATCGATGCCGCGCTCACGTCGGCGCGTCCCCAGGCGGTTGGCGCGCTGCTGCGCTACTTCCGCAATCTCGACACCGCCGAGGAGGCCTTCCAGAACGCCTGCCTGCGGGCGCTGAAGAGCTGGCCGCAGAACGGCCCGCCGCGCGATCCCGCGGCGTGGCTGATCATGGTTGGCCGCAATGTCGCGATCGACGACATCAGGCGCGGCAAGAAACAGGAGGCGTTGCCCGACGACGACCAAGCGATCTCCGACCTCGGCGATGCCGAGGAGGAGCTCGCCGAGCGCCTCGACGGTTCGCATTACCGCGACGATATCCTGCGGCTGCTGTTCATCTGCTGCCACAAGGACCTGCCGGCGACGCAGCAGATCGCGCTCGCGCTGCGCATCGTCTCCGGCCTGTCGGTGAAGCAGATCGCGCGCGCCTTCCTGGTCTCGGAAGCCGCGATGGAGCAGCGCATCACGCGGGCCAAGACGCGCGTCGCCGACGCCGATGTGCCGTTCGAGACGCCGGGCGCGGTCGAGCGCAGCGAGCGGCTCGTCTCGGTCGCCGCGATGATCTATCTGATCTTCAACGAGGGCTATTCGGCGAGCGGCGACACCGCTCAAATCCGCTCGCCGCTGTGCGAGGAGGCGATTCGCCTCGCCCGCCTGCTGCTGCGGCTGTTCCAGAGCGAGCCGGAGATCATGGGGCTGACGGCGCTGTTGCTGTTGCAGCATGCCCGCGCCGCCGCGCGGTTCGACGCCGATGGCGCGGTGATCCTGCTCGACGACCAGGACCGCAGCCTGTGGAACCAGAAGCTGATCGCCGAAGGTCTCGCGCTGATCGACAAGGCGATGCGCCATCGCCGCAGCGGGCCCTATCAGGTGCAGGCCGCGATCGCCGCACTCCACGCCCGCGCGGAGAAGCCCGAAGATACCGACTGGACCCAGATCGACCTGCTCTATGGCGCGCTCGAGATCATGCAGCCGTCGCCGGTGATCACGCTGAATCGCGCCGTTGCGGTCTCCAAGGTGAAGGGACCGCAAGCCGCGCTCGAGATGATCGAGCCCTTGGCGCCGCGGCTATCGAATTACTTTCATTATTTCGGCGTGCGCGGCGCCTTCCTGATGCAGCTCGGCCGCAACGAGGAGGCCCGCGTCACCTTCGACCGTGCCATCGCGCTCGCCAACACCACCGCCGAAGCCGCCCATATCCGCATGCATATCGACCGCCTGATGCGCGACAGCCAGCCGCGCAATGTGAAGGCGAAGTAGCGGCCAGTGCTTGGGTCGCTCTAAGCTAAGAGACTTCCCGCGTGAACCCCTCCCCCACAAGGGGGAGGGAACCCCTCCGCCGGTGCTTCCCTCACGTCGGATTATCAAGCGCTGAAATTTTGTGGACGAGCGCAAGTGAGGTGAGCGCGCTCGACAGGCTCCCTCCCCCCTTGTGGGGGAGGGTTGGGGAGAGGGGTAAGCCCCGGGCGAGCTGACCAATGTGTGCGTCGCTCTCGCAACTCTGGTCGCGGCTGCGAAAAATCTTCACCGCCCTTGTCGGCCCCGCGCTCCTCCGTTCGTCATGAAGGCAGAGAGCATCACCAAGCGTTACGGAGCCTGCCATGCCGACGATCGTCGACACCGAAATCTCGAAGCCCGCCCGCATCACCGGCCGCGTCGTCAGCGGCGTGGTCGTCCTTTTTTCGATGGCGCCATCAAGCTGTTGCCATTGCCCGTCGTCACCGAGACCATGGACAAGATGGGCTTTGGTGCGAGCGATACGCTGGCGCGCAGCCTCGGCATCATCACCATCGTCTGCACGCTGCTGTACTCGGTGCCGCCGACCTCGATCCTCGGCGCCATCCTGCTCACCGGCTATCTCGGCGGTGCGATCGCGTCCCATGTGCGGATCGGCAGCCCGCTGTTCAGCCACACCCTGTTCGGGCTCTATCTCGGCCTGATGGTGTGGGGCGGGCTCTATCTGCGCGATGGCAATCTGCGCGCGCTGCTTCCGTTCCGCCGCTGAGCTATCATCTTAATTGATCTACCTGGAGACCATCATGTTCGAGACCATTGCCATCATCGCTGTCATCCTCGCGGTCGCGATTGCCGTCATCCTCGCCCTCGCGGCGACCAAGCCGAGCACGTTCCGCGTCACGCGTGCGACCAGCATCAATGCGCCGGCGGAACGGATCTTTCCGTTGATCGACGATTTCCGGCAGTGGACGGTCTGGTCGCCCTACGAGAACCGGGATCCGGCCATGAAGCGCAGCTATGACGGCGCCGGGCGCGGGCAGGGGGCGGTCTATGCCTGGGACGGCAACAAGAATGTCGGCACCGGTCGCATGGAGATTCTGCAATCGTCCGCGCCGTCGAAGGTCGTCATCAAGCTCGACTTCCTCAAGCCGTTCGAGGGCCACAACACTGCCGAGTTCACAATGCTGCCGCAGGGAGATGCGACCAGCGTCACATGGACCATGTATGGTCCGGCCGTCTTCATGTCGAAGGTGATGCAGGTGTTCATGAACCTGGATCACATGATCGGCAAGGATTTCGAGGTCGGTCTCGCCAATCTGAAGAAGCTGACTGAAAAATAGCGAGCGTTTTCGAGCGAAGTGGTTACCGGTTCGCGCGAAGAAAACGCCTCAAACGAAAATCTACCCCAGGGAGCATGTGATGCAGGTCAACCCCTATCTCTCCTATGACGGCAATTGCGGCGCCGCGCTGAACTTCTACCAGAAGGTTCTCGGTGCGCGGATCGAGGAAACCTATCCCTACGGCGAGGGCAATCCGGAGATGCAGACGCCGCCCGGATGGAAGGACAAGATCATGCACGCCCGGGTCTCGATCGACGGCGAGATCATCATGGCCTCCGACGCCCCGCCCGGCCACTTCCAGAAGCCGCAAGGGTTTCACGTCTCGCTGCAGGTCGAGGATCCCGCGGAGGCCGAACGCCGCTTCAAGGCGCTGTCCGAAGGCGGCACTGTCACCATGCCGTTCGGCAAGACCTTCTTCTCCAACGGTTTCGGCATGTGCGTTGATCAGTTCGGCATCCCCTGGATGGTGAACTGCCCGCAGCAGATGTAAGTCAAGATCAACGTCTGCTCTGGCGCCGCGATCCGCGCTCCATCACCGTCATCCTGAGGTGGCCGCTTCTTCAGCGGCCCTCGAAGGATCGACGCCCGACTGGTGGCCGTTCATCCTTCGAGGCTCGCTCCGCTCGCACCTCAGGATGACGGTCCGGTAGCTTTGCCGCGCGAAGAAAGACGCAATCCGCGCCGCTACCGGCACCGCGGATAGATCGCCGCAAGCTCGCGGCCGCGCAGCAGCAGCAGGCGTGAGGTCAGGCCGCCACGGCGCACGATCCAGCCGCGCACCGGCGCCGGATAGGCCTCCAGCACCGCCTCGGATGCTTCCGGCTCGGCATAGGTCCGGCCGCGCCGGTCGATCGAGCGCGCGGCGTGGAAGCCGAGCACGGCGCGCCGCGTCACGCAGATGCGATCGCCCGGCACCATCGAGAGCACCAGCGTGCAGGCCGACAGGCACGGCCCGTCAATCACCACGCGCTCTCCGGACTCCCGCACCTTTTCGAACAGGTCGATGAACGGGCCGACCTGCCCGCCGGGGCTGGCAAGGATTCGGACGTCGGCTTGTGCGCAGCCGATCGTTGCGCAGAGGGCTGCCGCCGCGACAAACATTTTCATCCGCGCAATCCAGGCCCGCGATGCGGTCGAGGTCCCGCCGCATCTGAAGTCGCGAGGCTCGCGCCGGAATGGGGCATCGTCAAGACCGATGCCCCTTTCACGATGACAGGCTGGCTCAGGCTGCCCGGTTCTTGAGCGCGCCCACGATCGCGGTGAGCACCGCGCCGGCAACGCCGCCGCCGGCGACCTGTCCGATGATGCTGCCGATGTCAGGCGCAGCACCTGAATTGGCGAGCAGTGGGATCAGCATGCCCAGAAGCTGTCCGCCCGCGCCGCCGCCGATGGCGCCCGCGATGGTGTTTCCGAGCGTGCCGAGATCGATGTTCTTGGCCGCTCCGGCGGCGACATTGCCGCCGACGGCTCCGCTGATGATTTGAATGATCAGATTAATGAGGACTCCCGACATGACGCGATTTCTCCCCGGTATCTGGTTCAGCATGGCTGAGGCGCCGAATGGCGTCCCACCGGTGCAGAGGTTAGGCCTCCGGCGCGCAGAGGTCATGCTGCGCACGCGAAGATTGCGGCCCATGCGGGCGGTATGCACCGGCTTTTTGGGGAGCGGTTCGGCTAACCTGCAGCTTTAGCCTGCACCGGAGACGCCGGCCTCGGCAAAGGTCGCCATGCCGCCATGGCAGGCGAGCGCTGCGCGCAGCAGCAGGATCGCAACCCCTGCGCCGGAGGCTTCGCCGAGCCGCATCTCGAGATCGAGCAGGGGCGCGAGCTGCAATTCGCGCAGCAGCTGGCGATGGCCAAGCTCGGCCGAGACATGCCCGGCGCGGCAATGCGCGAGGCCGTTGGGCGCAAGCCGCGCCAGCGGCAGCACCGCCGAGGTCGCGACGAAGCCGTCGAGCAGCACCGGGATCGATCTCGCCCGCGCTGCCAGCACGGCGCCCGCGATGGCCGCGAGCTCGCGGCCGCCGAGCGCGACCGCGACGGCGAGCGGATCGTCGAGCAGGCTGCGATGCAGCTTCAGCGCGGTATCGATCACGGTGCGCTTGCGCAGCAGGCCGGCATCGTCGACGCCGGTGCCACGGCCGGCCCAGCGCGCGCCGCGGCCGCCCATCAACGCCGCGCACAGCGTCGCGGCGACCGTGGTGTTGGCGATGCCCATCTCGCCGACCACGAGCAGATCGCATTGCTCGGGCACCGTGCGCCAGCCGGTGTCGAAGGCGACCAGGAAATCGGCGCCATCCATCGCCGGCGCCATCGTGAAATCGCGGGTCGGACGTGCGAGCTCGAGCGGCTCGACGCGCAACTCGGCCCCGGCAAGCCTGGCGATCTGGTTGATCGCGGCACCCCCCGCGGCGAAATTCGCCACCATCTGCGCAGTGACCTCGGAGGGAAAGGCGGAGACGCCGCGCTCGGCGATGCCGTGATTGCCGGCGAACACGGCGATCGTGACCTGGTCGAGCTGGGGGATCTCGCGCCGCTGCCAGCGCGCCAGCCAGATCGCAACCTCTTCCAGCCGGCCGAGGCTGCCCGGCGGCTTGGTCAGGTTCTGCTGGCGCAGCGTGGCCGCCGCAGCGCTTGCCGCGTCGCCTTCGGGCAGCTCGCGACAAAAGCTGCGGATGTCGTCTAGAGTACTGAACTGCATGCGATTCCCTCGTCGAGCGGGCCGCAAACTAAAGCATGATCCGGAAAAGTGTGAAGCGGTTTTTCCTCGCGACAAATGCGTAGCATTTGCGCCGAGATCATGCCCAAACAAGAAGCTAAAGCGCGATGAGATTCAGCCCGATCTCATCGCGCTTTAGTTCAATTTTCAGGCCTTCACCATGAATCAATGGCTCGACGATCTCAGGACCGCCACCGCCTTTCTGACCCGCCTGCCGATGCCGCATCCGGACGGCGCGCGGCCGGAGGGCTTTGCCCGGGCACAGCGGCTGTTCCCGCTGGTCGGCGCCGGCATCGGGGCGGCGATCGGCCTGTTCTGCCTGCTGCTGCGAACGATCGGTGTGCCGGACCTCGCCGCGGCGGCGCTGGCGCTCGGTGGCGGCGCGCTGTTGACCGGCGCGCTGCATGAGGACGGGCTCGCCGATGTTGCCGACGGGTTCGGCGGCGGCCGCAATGTCGCGGCCAAGCTCGAGATCATGCGCGACAGCCGGCTCGGCACCTATGGCGCGCTGGCGCTGCTGGTGAGCTTTGCCACCAGGCTTGCGGCGCTGGCGGCGCTTCCCAACGATATGGTGGTTCAGAGCCTGATCGCGGCACATGCGCTCGGCCGCGGCGTGCTGCCGTGGATCGCGATCAGCCTGCCTTTCGCGCGCAAGGATGGGCTCGCGGCCAATGCCGGTCGGCCCGACGGCACGATTGCGGCGGTCGCGGCCGGTATTGCGCTGGTGATCGCAATCCTCGTCTTGCCGTTCGGCAGCGCGCTGCTGGCGGCGATCGCGGCCGGCGCGGGCGCATTGATCATGGCGCTGCTGGCAAAGCGGCAGATCGGCGGCCAGACCGGCGACGTGCTTGGCGGGGCAGAGCAGGTTGCGGAGACCGCGATCCTGGTGCTGCTCGCGGCGCGATTCGGGTGAACGAAACATGGATCACGAAACGCATCTCTGGCTGATCCGCCACGCGCCGGTCGACGGTCCGCGCGGCGTGATCCACGCGCCCGATGCGCCCGCGGACCTCGGCGATGCCGCAGCCTTTGCAGCGCTAAAGGCGCGGCTGCCGGCTGACGCTTTCGCGGTGTGCAGTCCGGCGCGGCGCACAAGCGAGACCGCTGTGCGGCTTGGCCTCACGGCAACCGCGGATGATGCCTTTCGCGAGCAGGATTTTGGCGACTGGACCGGCCGGCGCCACAGCGAGATCGAGGCTGAGCTCGGCACGGCGGCGTATCGCGCATTCTGGCAATCGCCGGGCACCAACCGGCCGCCCGGCGGTGAAAGCTTTGCCGATCAGATCGCGCGGGCGCGGGCAGGGCTGGCGCGCCTGCCGGCCGGCGACGTCGTGCTGGTCGTGCACTCCGGCACCATCCGCGCGATCCTCGCAATCGCGCTCGAGCTGACGCCGGAGCTGGCGCTTCGCTTCGTCATCGATCCGCTGTCGCTGACGCGGATCGATCGGCTGGCGGACGCCTGGCGCGTCGTTGCGGTGAACCTGCCGCCGCTACCAACCCCGTCATCCTGAGGTGCGAGCTCTTGCGAGCCTCGAAGGATGCACGGCCACCAGCCGGGCCGTCGACCCTTCGAGACGCGCTACGCGTTCCTCAGGGTGACGGTGATAGATCAAGCGCGCAGCTCCATCCCGTCATTGCGAGGAGCGTCAGCGACGAAGCAATCCATTTCTCCGCTTGCGGCGCGATGGATTGCTTCGCTTCGCTCGCAATGACGGAGAGAGGATCCGCGTTGCTACCCATTCCGCCGCTGGCCGCGCAGGGTCGGCAGGCCGATGCCGGCGGCGTCGAAGCCGCCGTCGACGGCGAGGATCTGGCCGGTGATGTAGCTGGCGCGATCCGAGCACAGGAAGAAGATCGCTTCCGCCAGCTCCTCCTCCAGCCCGTAACGGTTAAGCGGGATGGCGTCGTGATAGTCGGCGCGGATCTCGGGCGTGTGCACGGCCTTGGCCATCGCGGTCTCGACCGGCCCGGGCGCGACGCCGTTGACGCGGATGCCGAGCGAGGCGAGCTCCACCGCGAGCTGCTTGGTGAGGTGCGCAAGGCCGGCCTTGCTGGTGCCGTAGGCCGAGCGCAGCGTCGAGGCGCGGACCGCCGAGATCGAGGTGATGTTGACGATCGCACCGCCGCCGTGCTCGCGCATCACAGGCGCAGCCGCCTTGGTACACAGGAACGGGCCGGTGAGGTTGACCGCCATGATCCGGTTCCAGTCGGCGTCCGAGGTCTCCAGCACCGGCGTGAACACGGCGATGCCGGCGTTGTTGACCAGCGCGTCGAGCCGGCCGAAGCGGCTCGTGATCGCAGCGATTGCGGCTGCCACACCAGCGGCGTCCGATACGTCGCAGGTCAGCGCCAGCGTCGCGTCAGGCTGCTTCAATGCCGCCACCGCGGCGCGCAGCAGTTCGCCCTCGATGTCGAGCAGCGCGACGCGCCAGCCGTCGGCGAGAAAGCGTTTCGCGGCGGCGAGCCCGATACCGCGCGCGGCGCCGGTCACGAGTGCGACTTTGGGGGAAGCGGAATTCATCGGATGGTCCATCGGTTCGGGCAGCAAGCCCCGACCGTCTGCGACCTTTACTCCGACGTGTCAACCCGATGGGGATTCTTCGTCATTCGGCGCGCGTCTCGAAGGATGCACGGCCACCAGCCCGGGCCGTCCATCCTTCGAGGATCGCACCGCAACCTACGCCGCGAGCTCGGCGGAGGCGCGCTGCATGTTTGTCGACATGTCCTGCGTGACGATGCTCTGCTCCTCGACCGCGGCGGCGGTGGAGGTGATGTATTCGTTGACGCCGGCGATCGCCGCCTTGATCTCGGACAGCGAGGTCACCACTTCGGCGGCGATCGAGTTCAGCGCATCGATCTCCGAGGAGATCGTGTCGGTCGCCTGCTTGGCCTGGTTGGCGAGGCTCTTCACCTCGGAGGCCACCACCGCGAAGCCGCGGCCGGCTTCGCCCGCACGCGCCGATTCGATCGTGGCGTTGAGCGCGAGCAGGTTGATCTGCCCGGTGATGCTCGAGATCATCTCGACGATGCCGCTCATCGCCTGTGCTGCGGCGTTGAGCTTCTGCGCCTGTCCGTCGGCAGCCTCGACGCGGCCGCTGGCGACCGCGGCGTTCTGCTTCGACTTGGTCATGGTCTCCGAGATCTCGCGGATTGAAGCGCTCATCTCTTCGCTGCCGGCGGCAACCGCCTCGATCAGGCCGCGCGCGCTGTCGGCCTTCTTGCGGCCGATCGCCTGCGCGGTGATGTCGGTGGCGTATTTCACCACCTTGTAGGGCTTGCCGTTGAGATCAAGGATCGGGTTGTAGGAAGCCTGGATCCAGATCTCGCGGCCGCCCTTGGCGATGCGCTTGTATTCGGCGGCCTGAAACTCGCCGCGGTTCAGCGCTCCCCAGAACTCGCGGTAGCCCGCCGAGCTCGCCTCGACCGGCTCGACGAACATGCTGTGATGCTTGCCCTGAATCTCGGCGAGCAGATAGCCCATCGCGGCGAGGAAGTTCGGGTTCGCGGTGCGGATCGTACCGTCCATGTTGAACTCGATCACGGCTTGCGACTTGCCGATGGCGTCGATCTGGCCGTCATTGTCGGCGGCCTGCAGCTTCTGCTGCGTGACGTCGGTCGCGAACTTGACGACCTTGAACGGTTTGCCGCGATCGTCGAGGATCGGGTTGTAGCTGGCGAGGATCCAGATCTCTTTGGCGCCCTTGGCGAGCCGCTTGAACTCGCCGGTCTCGAACTCGCCGCGGTTCAGCCGTGCCCAGAAATCGCGATAGGCCGGGCTGTCGCGGTCGGCCGGCGGCATGAACATGCTGTGATGCTTGCCCTGAATCTCGGCGAGCGAGTAACCCATCGCGCCGAGGAAGTTCTCGTTGGCATTGACGATGGTGCCGTCCATGTTGAACTCGATCACCGCTTGCGCGCGGCCGATCGCGGCGATCTTGCCGGCATCTTCCATGCTGTGGATCTTCTGCGCGGTGATGTCGGTGGCAAACTTGATGACGCCGACCGGCTTGCCGTTCTTGTCCTGGATCGGGTTGTAGGAGGCCTGGATCCAGACCTCGCGACCGCCCTTGGCAACGCGCTTGTACTGCGCGGCCTGGAATTCGCCGCGGTTGAGGCTCGCCCAGAACGCGCGATAGTCGTGGCTGTCGCGATACGCCGGCTCGACGAACATGCTGTGGTGCTTGCCCCTGATCTCGTCGAGCGAGTAGCCCATCGCGTTCAGGAAGTTTTCGTTGGCGGTGACGATGGTGCCGTCGAGCTTGAACTCGATCACCGCCTGCGATTTGCCGATCGCTGCGGCTTGCGCCAGCGCACTGTCGATGTTTGCCTTGTTGCTGAAACTGAACATCAGGGCTCCGTGAAGTTTCAAATGAAACGGGATGGGAAATTGGATTGACGCAACTCACGGAAAGGTTGCAGCGAGCCGTTTAGCATCGGTAAAGCCTGCGGCCTGGCACGGACTGCACAATGCAGCGCGGCGCGCGCGCATCTATCTCAGATTGCGAAGTAATTTTCTGATGTGCACGCTATCATCCATAGTCGTGATGCGATGTTCACCGTAATCTTACGGACGAAAATTGGTGACAACTTTGGTCTGATGCGGATGATTGCAACGCGTCTACTTCAGCGCCGCTGATAGACCTATTACGAACGTTGATATTGCTGACTGCTTCACGGATCGATTCAGCACCGCGATTCGCGTGCTCAACGAATGCGCGTCGCGTCGATGCCCGCTCTCGGCGCCGGGTGACGGGCAAAATAATTTCCGCACGAGATGTCGGCAGAGCGGTTTCCGGTCCGTCCTCCGGATACTGGTTCCACAATGGAGTTCTGATGTCACTGACCCTGCATTACCACCCGCTGTCCTCGTTCTGCTGGAAGGCGCTGGTCGCGCTTTATGAGAACGGCGCGCCGTTCACGCCGAACATGGTCAATCTCGGCGATCCCGCCGAGCGCGCGGCGCTGCTCGCGCTCTCGCCGATCGGCCGCTTTCCCGTCCTCCACGACGATACGCGCGGCGAGGCGGTGCCTGAATCGAGCATCGTTATCGAATATCTCGACCGGCACTATCCCGGCACCGTCAGGCTAATTCCTGACGACCCCGAGCTTGCGTTGCAGACCCGGCTACGCGACCGCTTCCTCGATCTCTATGTCCATCTGCCGTTGCAGAAGATCGTCGGCGACCGGCTGCGTCCGGCGGACAGCAAGGATCCGCGGGGCGTCGCCGAGGCGCGGGCGCAGCTCCGCACCTCCTATGCGACCCTGGATCAGCAGCTCGCGCATGGTGGCTGGATGATGGGCGAGCAGGTCTCGCTGGCAGACTGTGCGGCCGCGCCGGCGCTGTTCTACGGCAACAAGGTCGAGCCGATCGGGGAGGGCCATCCACATCTGGCGGCCTATCTCGAGCGGCTGAAGGCACGACCGTCCTTCGCGCGCGTCCTCAAGGAAGCCGAGCCCTATTTCGGCATGTTCCCCAAGGGGGACTGAACCGACAAGGGAACCTGAGGCTCGGTCAGGACCCCGAAAATAAATCGCGGCGCGATGTCGCTTTCGCGCCGCTCCGTTCGTCTTCTCCCTGAAGCCCGGGTTCTGGAGCGCAAGTCGCGCCCCGGGGCTCGGGCGGCACTTTGTGGGAGACGACATGGCTGCAGCTGGCAACAGGGCGGAGATCATCCGCGGGCTCTTCGCCGCCTATCTCGCCAATGACCGTGCGAGCGTCGAGGCCGCATTCGCCGAGAATTTCCGCTTCTCGACGCCCCATGGCGAGAACATCGACAAGCCGCGTTATTTCGCCGAATGCTGGCGCGACTCTGGCTGGATCGGCCGCCACGAGATCGAGCGCATCATGGTCGAAGGCGTTGAGGCTTTCGTCACCTATCGCTGCGTCGCCCGCGACGGCAAGAGCTTCCGCAACACCGAGTTCTTCGTGTTCGACGGCGACAAGGTGTCGCGCATCGACGTCTATTTCGGTCCGTCGCATCAGGATGGCGAACTCGTCAGGCAGGATCGATAAGGCAAACTCGGTGATATCGCTCGCCCGATGGTCGCAGGCGAGCACGAATTCTGCGAAGGAAACCCGGAAAATGTCCATTGCAAGTGAAAGCAGCGGCCTGTCGCAGGCACGGCTCGGACGCATGCGCGAGGTGCTGGCGCGCCATGTCGAAGACGGCGACGTTCCGGGCCTCGTGGCGCTGGTCAGCCGTCGCGGCGAGATCCATGCCGATGTGCTTGGACGCATGGCGGTGGACGGGCCGCCGATGCAGCGCGACACCATCTTCCGCATCGCCTCGATGACCAAGCCGGTGACGGCGGTCGCCGCGATGATCCTGGTCGAGGAATGCCGGCTCAGGCTTGATGATCCCCTCGATCGCTGGCTGCCCGAACTCGCCGATCGCCGTGTGTTGCGCACCATCGAATCCGAGATCCACGACACGGTGCCGGCCAGGCGCGCGATCACGCTACGCGACCTTCTGACCTTCCGTCTCGGGCTCGGCATGATCCCGGTGTTTCCGGCGCGCTATCCGATCCAGATGGCGATCGCGGATGCTGGCTTCGCGCCCGGGCCGGTGTTTCCGTCGTTTCCGCCGGATGAATTGCTGCGCCGCTACGGTACGCTGCCGCTGGCTTACCAGCCTGGCGAACGCTGGCTCTACAACACCGGGAGCCTGATCCTCGGCGTCCTGATCGCGCGTGTTGCCGGAACCTCGTTCGCGGGCTTCCTGGAAGAGCGGATCTTCGGGCCGCTCGGCATGATCGATACGGCTTTCCATGTGCCGCAGCACAAGCTGTCGCGGTTTGCGACGTGCTATGGCGGCGATCCTGCGACCGGCACGCTGAAAGTGTTCGACGAACCTGCGACCGGCAGATACGCGGCGCCGCCGGTGTTCGAGAACGGCAGCGCCGGGCTGGTGTCGACCGCGGATGATTTCAACGCCTTCGCGCAGATGCTGCTCAATGGCGGGCGGCTCGGCACCGAGCGCATCCTGTCGCGTCCCTCGGTCGAGCTGATGACTTCGAACCAGATCACGCCGGAGCAGAAACTTGGCTCCGAGTTCTTGCTCGGTTCGTGCGGCTGGGGCTTCGGGCTGTCGGTGTTCACCGCGCGCGACGATCTCTGTCATGTGCCGGGTCGCTACGGCTGGGACGGCGGCTATGGCACCTCCTGGTATTCCGATCCGCGCGAAACGATGACCGGAATCCTGCTGACCCAGCGCATGATGGATTCGCCGGAGCCGCCCAGGGTGTTCGCCGATTTCTGGACGCTCGCCTATCAGGCGATCGATGACTAGCGCGGGGCGTACGTCAATGACCTCGAGAATAATTTCAAACGCCGTGTCGGAATTGCAGACTCTGCATCGTCGTTCAATCGAGCGCCGGTGCTGAGATCGGCACAGAGACAACGGAGCAGGACGATGAAGTTCATGGTGATCGTGAAGGCGAACAAGGATACCGAGGCCGGCGTGATGCCGAGCACCGAGCTGCTCGCCGCGATGGGCAAGTTCAACGAGGAGATGGTCAAGGCCGGCGTGATGCAGGCCGGCGAGGGCCTGCATCCGACCAACAAGGGCGCACGCGTCAAATATGCCGGCGGGCAGAGCACCGTGAGCCACGGACCGTTCAGCCCGACCGGCGATCTCGTGTGCGGTTTCTGGCTGATCGAGACCTCCTCGCTCGATGAAGCGATCGGCTGGATGAAGCGCGCGCCGTTCGGCGGCGGCTCCGAGATCGAGATCCGCCAGGTGTTTGCCGCGGAGGATTTCGGCGAGGCGCTGACGCCAGAGCCGCGCGAACAGGGAGAGCGCCTGCGTGCGCAGGCCGGAAAGAAGTAATGATTTCGTCAATCCGGGCCTGCGCATCCCGGAATGACGAGGGAAAGAGTCACACGCGATTCAACAGACAAGGAAGTCCGACCAATGCGTTTCATGATGCTGATGATCCCGCTCGGCTACGAGTCCGCGCCGGCCAAACTCGAGCTCGACCCGGAACGGGTCGCCGCGATGATGCGATACAATCAGGCGCTGAAGGACGCCGGCGTGCTGATCACGCTGGAAGGCCTGCATCCGCCGGCGTCAGGCGCACGGGTCAAGTTCGATACCGGCGAGCCCATGGTGGTCGACGGCCCCTTCATCGAGGCCAAGGAAGTGATCGGCGGCTTCTGGATGATCGAGGTTGCCTCGCGCGCCGAAGCGATCGCTTGGGCCAAGAAGTGCCCGGCCAGTGCGAACGAGATGATTGAGATCCGCCAGGTGCAGGAGATGGCGGATTTCTCCGAGGAAGTGCAGCAGGCGGCTTCGACCTTCGAGCATCCGCAGGGCGGCTGGGGCAAGGCGCTGCGCTAAATCTCAAACGAGACGCGATGCCGCCGCAAAGCGGCATCGTGTGACCGACCGATCGTCAAACCACCACAACGGAGAAGCACGATGAGCACCAACACTTACCTTGCCGTCTATCTCGGCGGCGGCAAAACCGGTTCGCGCATGACAGCCTGGAACGCGCTGCCGGAGGCCGAACGGCGTGCCAAGGAGCAGCAGGGCATGGCCGCGTGGGGCGCCTGGGTCGAGAAGCACCACGACGTGATCGTCGAGATGGGCGGACCGCTCGGCAACACCAAGCAGGTCGGCGCCGGCGGCACCGCCGACATCGCCAATCTGATGACCGGCTTCACTGTGGTGCGCGCGCCCTCGCATGAGGCGGCAGCAAAGCTGTTCGAGAACCACCCGCACTTTGCGATCTTCCCCGGCGAGGCCGTGGAGATCATGCCGGTGCTGCCGATCCCGGGACGGTAGTCCCCGGGGCCGAGAGCCCCAACTCACTTCATCTCTCCCGCTTGCCGCGGGAGAGGGCTCCGTTCCGGTAGATCGAACGTCTGCTTGTTCGATCTACCGACAAGCTGCATTGATCCGCCCGACGTCGCTCTCGGTTCATGCCGGCCCAAGCAAATCTGAAATCCCGGGGTGGAGGTCTCGCGCCATGGCGAAGCTGGTGTTCGGATTGAACCAGTCGCTCGACGGCTATGTCGATCATCAGGCCATGCTGCCGGACACCGGGCTGTTTCGTCATTTCATCGAGCAGGTGCGCGGCGTGAGCGGCATGCTGTACGGCCGCCGCATGTATGAGGTGATGCGCTATTGGGACGATGACCTCCCTGGCTGGGATGCGGAGGAGCGCGATTATGCGGCAGCGTGGCGGAGCCGGCCAAAGTGGGTCGTGTCGCGCTCGCTGAAGTCGGTCGGACCCAACGCGACGCTCGTCGAGGGGGACCTCGCGGCGGCGGTACGCGGGCTGAAGGCCCGGCTCGACGGCGAGATCGAGGTCGCCGGACCGGAGCTGGCGGGGAACCTGACCGAGCTCGGCCTGATTGACGAGTATCGAATCTACCTCCGCCCGATCGTGCTCGGTCGCGGCAAGCCGTTCTTTGCCGGCCCCCGCGCGCCGCTCCGCCTCATAGCGAGCGATCGGCTGGGCGAGAACACCATCAGGTTGACCTACGTCCCCGCCTAGTCCCGCAACGCGTGCGACGGCCTGGCGAGGCAGGCCTCGGCGGCGTTCAGCTCGCTGATCCGTTAATCTTGATGAACCGTCGGCCTGGCCGCTAGTGACCTTTACCGCCGGCTCATGTAAAAGCCGTTCACATGAGCTGGCGCAAGGACCAAGGCCGCGCCGAGCGCGGCTATCATCACGGCAATCTCAAAGAGGCGTTGCTACAGGCAGCCCTCGACCTGATCTCGAAGAAGGGGCCGGCCGGCTTCACCTTCGCCGATGCCGCGCGGATGGCCGGCGTCAGCCCCGCCGCGCCCTACCGCCACTTCCGCGACCGTGACGAGCTGATCGCCAGCATCGCGCAGCGCGGCTTCGAGCAGTTCGAGTCGCTGCTGACGCAGGCCTGGGACGACGGCCGTCCTGACACCGTCTCGGCGTTCGAGCGGGTCGGCAAGGCCTATCTCGCCTTCGCGCGCGAGGAGCCCGCGTTCTACTCTGCGATGTTCGAATCCGGCTTGCCGGTCGATTCCAATCCGACCTTGATGGCGGCAAGCGAACGCGCGTTCGCGATCATCCGCGCCGCCGCCGAGCGGCTCGCGGCACTGGCGCCGCCGGGCACACCGCGCCCGCCGGCGATGATGATGGCGCTGCATATCTGGTCGATGTCGCACGGCGTCGCCTCGCTGTTCGGCCGCGGCGATGCCGCGCGGCGCAAGCTGCCGATGTCGCCGGAGGATCTGCTCGAGGCCGAAGTGCTGATCTATCTGCGCGGCCTTGGCTTCCTCACGGATCGCAAGCCGGGAACCGCGGCAGCCGACGAAAAGCCTGCCGGCCCGTGGGGCAAGCCGAAATAAGGTTCAACGGCTGGCCTAAAAATAATCCGAGGGGTGCGTCATCTGCTCTGCTTGACTTTCCCGAGGGCTCGGCTATCTATGTAAATGTTATTTACATTCACAACGGCGTGATTGCCGTCATGGAGAAGGAAATGGCCTACACCGCTGATGTCAATCGCTGGCGCGGCCCCGTCGAAGAGCCCTACCGACCGCACTTCTACGCGACGCCGTGGCATCCCCTGAAGATCGCCGGGATCATCCTCGGCTTCATGATCTGGTGGCCGATCGGCCTCGCCCTTCTCTTTTTCACACTCGGGAGCAGAAAAATGGCCTGTTGGAGTCACTACGATCAGGATCGTTGGGCGAACAAGATGGAGCGCATGCAGGACAAGATGGAGCGGATGAAGAGCCGCATGGAGCGCCGCGGCTTCCCGTTCGGCGGCTTCGGCCCGCCCACCAGTGGCAACCGCGCCTTCGACGAGTACCGCCAGGACACGCTGCGCCGGCTCGAGGAAGAGCAGGTCGAGTTCAAGAACTTCCTCGATCGCCTGCGCCACGCCAAGGACAAAGAAGAGTTCGACGCCTTCATGGCGCAGCACAAGACCCGTCCGACCCCGCCGAACGATCAGCCGCCGCCGCAGAGCTGATCCCGCGAGGCAAGCACTGAGCCTTCAGGCGATGTGCCCCCATAACACCTGATGGCCCCGAGCCGCCCGTTTGCGACAAGCAAGCGGGCGGTTTGCATTGTGCGGCTGCCATGCCCGCTCTATCGTCGGAATCCGGGCGATGAGGTGATCATGGCGGCATTTGCGACGGCGAGTCCTGACGATCTCTGGCTTGCGATCCGGCGCGAGGCGGAAGCTGCCGTTGTCGCCGATCCATTTCTCGAGGCGTCGGCTGCCTTCATCCTCGATCAGGGCGACCTCGGCGGCGTGCTCGCCTTCCTGATCGGCCGGGGCATCAGTCGCGCGGAAACCGATCGCGCGCAGTTCGTGCGCACCGCCCGCGAAGCGTTCGCGGCCGAACCCGCGCTGGTCGAAGCCGCGGCCATCGATCTCACAGCCATCGTGGGCCGCGACCCGGCGATCACGGGCTTGCTGCAGCCGCTCCTCAACTTCAAGGGCTACGTCGCGCTGCAAGCCTGGCGGGTGTCGAACTGGCTCTGGCGCCACGATCGCCCCGACCTCGCGCTGTTGATGCACAGTGCGGCGGCGGACCAGTTGCAGATCAGCATTCACCCGTCGGCCCGGATCGGAACGGCGGTGTTCCTCGATCACGGCACCGGCATCATCATCGGCGCGTTGGCTTCGATTGGCGACGAGGTCACGATCCTGCAGAACGTCACCATCGCGCGGCATCAGGATGACCCGCGCCATGCCCCGACGATCGGCCGCGGCGTGCTGCTCAGCGCCGGCGCAACGCTGATCGGAGATCTCACCGTCGGCGATTTCGCCAAGGTCGGCGCCGGTGCGCTAGTGACGTCGGATGTGCCGGCCGGCTGCACCGCCGTCGGCGTCCCGGCGCGGCTGACCAATTGCGCGGAGGCGGGTGCGCCGGGAGCATGATCCCGGAAAAGTGTCGTTACGCCGGCACGAGCATGTCGGCGAGTTGCGCAAAGCTGTCCGCGTGCAGGTCGATCCAGGATTCCGGCGCGACGTCGACCTTCGCCGCCGGCCCGAATTCCAGCGGACGGGCGACGAACGCGGTGCGCATGCCGAAGGCGCGGGCCGCTTTCAGGTCGTATTTGTGGCAGGCGACCATCAGGATCCTGTCGGCGGGATAGCCGAGGTAGTCGACGGCGAGCTGATACACCGCGGGTGACGGCTTGTAGCTGTGCGCAAGCTCCGCGGTCAGCACGGCGTCGAACGGCAGTTTCGCGTGCTTGACCACCGCCACCACCGCGGCCATGCCGGCATTCGACAAGGTCGAGGTCACGAACCGGCTGCGCAGGCGCGCAAGGCCATCGACGCTGTCGGGCCATGCGTCGAGCCTGCTCCACACCGTGTTCAGTTCGTCGCGCTCGTCGCTTGAGAACGCCTCCGAGAGGCCGTGGCGATCGAGCAGCACATCGAGCGCCTCGCGATAGATGCGGTCGACCCGAATCCACGCGCGCTTGCCGGCGATCACGTCGTCGAGCGCGGCACGATAAAGATCGCGCCACTCACTCGAGAGCTTGGCCCAATCGAGCGTGAGCCCCTTCGCGGCGTTGACGGCTTGTCCCGCGCGCAGGATCGGCTGATAGAAATCGACGCACGTCCCCTGGACGTCGAACGCGATGGCGCGGATCTCATCGCGCCACGTCGCGGCGCCTGCCGGCTGTATCCCCGTCATCGCGGCCATGATCGATAGTCCTCCAGCAGTCATGAAGTGTCGTCTGGTCAGATCGGGTAGCACGGTTTGTTCCCCGGTTGCTGGTATTGGAAGTATCCTCACCGAATCCCTCGTCAGGTGAGCACCCCGGTCAGGCTCCCTCTCCCCTTGTGGGAGAGGGTGGGGTGAGGGGTGGCCCCGGGCGCGATGCGAGCGATAGGCGATCGTTGGTCAGCGTGCGGGGCGGGCGTCGCTAATCCTCTTGGTCAGCGGAGCAAGCGGCACCCCTCTCCCCAACCCTCCCCCACAAGGGGGGGAGGGAGCCCGACCAGCGTGCTCGCCTCACTGCATGATGAGAGAGCGACCCCAGCTAAACATTCGACCCATGGATCGCATCGATCACGGCGTCGGTCACTTCCTTGGTCGTTGCCGTGCCGCCGACGTCGGGCGTCAGCACGCCGGCCGCGCACACCTTCTCGACCGCGGCCATCAGGCGCGCGGCGGCGTCCTTTTCGCCGAGATGCTCCAGCATCTGCGCACCGGTCCAGAAGGTCGCGACCGGATTGGCGATGCCCTTGCCGGTGATGTCGAACGCCGAGCCGTGGATCGGCTCGAACATCGAGGGGAAGCGGCGCTGCGGGTCGATATTGCCGGTCGGCGCGACGCCGAGGCTGCCGGCCAGGGCGCCTGCGAGATCCGAGAGGATGTCGGCGTGCAGGTTGGTCGCCACGATGGTGTCGAGGCTCTTCGGATGCAGCGTCATCCGCACCGTCATGGCGTCGACCAGCATCTTGTCCCAGGTGACGTCGGGAAATTCCTTCGCCACCTCGGCGGCGATCTCGTCCCACATCACCATGCCGTGGCGCTGCGCGTTCGACTTGGTCACCACGGTGAGGAATTTGCGCGGCCGCGACTGCGCGAGCTGGAACGCATAGCGCATGATCCGCGTCACGCCGACCCGCGTGAACACCGCGACCTCGGTGCCGACCTCTTCCGGCAGGCCGCGGTGTGCACGTCCGCCCATCCCGGCATATTCGCCCTCGGAGTTCTCGCGCACGATCACCCAGTCGAGATCGCCGACGCCGACATTGCGCAGCGGCGAGGCGACACCGGGCAGGATTTTTGTCGGCCGCACATTGGCGTATTGGTCAAAACCCTGGCAGATCGGCAGCCGCAGGCCCCACAGCGTGATGTGATCGGGCACGTCGGGCGCGCCGACCGCGCCGAAATAGATCGCGTCGAAGGTCTTCAGGTCGGCGAGCCCGTCGGCCGGCATCATCACGCCGTGCTTCTTGTAATAGTCCGAGCCCCAGTCGAAGGTCTTGACGTTGAAGCTGATGTCGCCTGAGCGCTTCGCCAGCGCCTGGAGCACGCGAACACCCGCGGAGATCACTTCGGGGCCGATACCGTCGGCGGGGATGGCGGCGATGGAATGGGTACGCATGGGTTCTCTCCGATATGTGGTTAGCGGGTTCGCACAGGATTGGGTTGCGGTTCGGCTGGTACGGGTGCGGCTTGCGCGCGCGACAGCAGCAGCGTGAGCACGGCCGACAGCACCAGCAGGCCGGCGACGAAATAGAGGCCGCCCTCGAAACTGCCGGTGCGTTCCTTGATCCAGCCGATCATCGCAGGTCCGACGAAGCCGCCGAGATTGCCGATCGAGTTGATGGTGGCGATCCCGGCCGCGGCGGCCGAGCCGGACAGGAACATGGTCGGCATGCTCCATAGCGGTGGCTTCGACGAGGAGATGCCGATATTGACCAGCGTCAATGCCGCGATCACGGCGGCGAGGCTGGTCCACAATCCGGCAAGCGCAAGTCCTGCGGCCGCGATCAGGCAGGCGATCACGACGTGCCAGGTGCGTTCGCCGGTGCGGTCGGAATGCCGCGCCCACAGGATCATCGCGATCACGGCGATGGTTGCCGGCACCGCGTTGAGGAAGCCGACTTGCAGCGACGACAGGCCGAACGCCTTGATGATCTGCGGCGCCCACACGCCAAGTGTGTAGAGCCCGGCCGAGGTGCCGAAATAGACCAGCGCCAGCGCCAGCACGCGCGGGTCGGCCAGGCCGCGCCAGATGCTGTGGCTCGCGGTCGCGGCCTTGCCGTCGTTCTCGGCCTTCATGGTCTTGACCAGCCAGGCGCGCTCGTCCTCGGCGAGCCATTTGGCCTGCTCCGGCCGGTCGGTCAGGAAGCCGAGCACGACGAAACCGAGCAGCACAGCCGGCACGGCCTCCAGCACGAACAGCCATTGCCAGCCCTTGAAGCCGAACAGGCCGTCCATCTCCAAGAGTGCGCCCGACACCGGCGAGCCGAGCACGGTCGAGAGCGGCGCTGCGGCCATGAACAGCGCGGTGACGGCGGCGCGCTGCCGCGCCGGGAACCAGTAGGAGAGGTAGAGGATGATGCCGGGGAAGAAGCCGGCCTCGGCGGCGCCGAGCAGGAAGCGCAGCACATAGAAGCTGGTCGCGCCCTGCACCAGCGCCATCGCCGCCGAAACGATACCCCAGGTGATCATCACCCGCGCGATCCAGATCCGCGCGCCGATCTTGTGCAGGATGATGTTGGAGGGCACCTCGAACAGGAAGTAGCCCCAGAAGAAGATACCGGCGCCGAAGCCGTAGACCGTCGGCGACAGGCCGATGTCCTTGTTCATGGTCAGCGAGGCGAAGCCGATATTGACGCGGTCGATGAAGGCCACGAAGTACAGCAGCATGATGAACGGCACGATGCGCAGTGAGATCTTGCGCAACACGCGCGTGCCAAGCTCGCTTTCCATGGGCTTCCTCAGGGTTCGTCTTGTTTGTTGGGACGGCGCATGTCGCCGCGCCATCGGGAAGCTAGAGGCTTGCGCCCTTCCGATTCAATCCGCGCCGGTTTATACAAAAAAATGATATAATCGCCCTCTCGTCATTGCGAGGAGCGAAGCGACGAAGCAATCCATCGTTCCGCATATGCGGTCCCAATGGATTGCTTCGCTTGCGCTCGCAATGACGCCGGCTAGCATTGGAGTACGCCTTGGAACTGCATCAGCTTCGCTGCTTCGTGGCGGCCGCCGAGGAACTGCATTTCGGCCGCGCGGCGCAGCGCCTGCAGATGATGCCCTCGGCGCTCGGCCGCCACATCAAGCTGCTGGAGGAGGATCTCGGGGTGCGGCTGTTCGCGCGCACCACGCGTGCAGTGTCGCTGACCGAGGACGGCGCGGTGCTGCTGCGCGAGGGACGCGCGCTGCTCGGCCGCGCCGAGGCGATCGAGAACGGCTTTCGCCGGCGGCTGCGCAAGCCGCAGGCCCGGCGCTTCCGGATCGGCGCGATCGACAGCGCCGCGGCCGGCCTGCTGCCGCCGCTGCTGCGTGACCTCCGTGCCGCGCATCCCGACGTTGCCGTGCAGCTGCTCGAGGAGAAGACCATCCGGCTGCTGCCGAAGCTGTTGTCGGGCGCGCTCGATCTCGCCTTCGTGCGCCCGCCGGAGCGGCCCGACCGGCGCATCGAGTTCTTTCCGCTGCTGCAGGAGACCGCCGTGGTGGCGCTGTCGCACAAGCATGCGCTGGCGCGGCGCAAGCAGATCGTGCTGCCCGATATCGCCGATCAGCCCTTGATCGTGCCGGAGCGCCGCTCGCGGCCGCACAGCCACGATCTCACGACCAAGCTGTTCGACGAGGCCGGGCTGACGCCGCGCATCCAGGAGATCGCCGACGAGAAGCAGACCATCGTCAATATGGTCGCAGCAAGGCTCGGCGTCGCCATCGTGCCGCGCTGGACCGCGCGCATGGCGATCCCGGGCGTGCGTTTTGTGCCGCTGCGCCTAAAACGCGGTAGCAGCACCGGCCGCCTGCCGCTCGCCGCCGCCTGGCTGAAAGGCTCCCGCGATCCGGTCCGCGACCAGGTGATCGCGGTGCTCGAGGCGAGGTTGAAGAGTTACGCAAGGGAGGCGTGAGCGCATACTTCACCTCGTCATTCCGGGGCTCGCGAAGCGAGGACCCGGAATCTATTTCACTGCGCGCGCTGCGGCGTAATGGATTCCGGGCTCGCGCCAAGGGGCGCGCCCCGGAATGACGAAGGGGGCACCCTACCGCTGCTCCGCCGCGCTTTCCGACGCTCCGGTCTTCACCGCAGGAAACAGCATGGCGGCGGCAACCACGCCGGCAATCGCCCCGAACGCTGCGAGGACGAACGGGGCCGCGAATGCCGAAGTCGATTTCGTTGTCCCGAGCGTCGCCCCCAGCGCCGCGATACTGATGGCAAAACCGGCCTGGCGGACGATCATGGTCATGGCGGACGCCATGCCGGCCTGCGCGGGCGGCGCCAGCGCCAGTGCGACGCTTCCCAATTGCGGGTTCGCCAGCGCCGCGCCGATGCCGATCGTCAGCATGCCGGTCGCCGTTGCGATGCTGCGCAGCCCGGCGTCGGCGGATAGCGCAGCGATCACGAGTAGCACATCTCCAGCAGCGATGATGCCGGAGGCGATCATGAAGAAGCGCCGCCAGCCCCATTGGGTGACGAAGCGGCCACCGAGCAGCGGGACCAGCAGCATCGGCAAAGTCGTCGCAAGCAACGCCACGCCTGCCACTTCCATGCTGACATGCAGGGCGGTGCTCAGGAACAGCGGCAGATAGACCAGCACCGCCCAGTAGCCGAACTGGATCGCGGTCAACGAGGCCGCGACCCCGATCATCGGCGGAGCCGCGAACACGCGCGGGTCGAGCACCGGGTTGCGGCTGCGCCACTGCTGCCGGACGAACCCGACGGCGGTCGCCACGCTTGCGATCAGCTCGGCCGCTCTCACGATCGGCGAGGCGTCATGCCTCAACAGCGCATCGATGGCGAGACCCAGCGAGAGCGTCAGCAGGACGATACCCACCGGATCGAGCGGGCGCCCGCCCGGCTGATGCGTCTCGGCAACGACCCGCGGCACGGCAAGGGCCAGCGTCAGGCAAAAGGGGATGTTGGCATAGAAGATCCAGCGCCAGCCGAACCAGGCGGCAAGCAGGCCACCGAGCGTTGGGCCTAGCGCCATGGCGACGCCCGAGATCATCCCGATGGTGCCGAAGGCCTGCGCCCGCTGAGGCTGATGCGGGAATGCCCCGGCGACCAGCGCGATGGCGCCTGTGCTCAGGAAGGCCGCTCCGATGCCTTGCAGCATGCGTGCGGCGAGCAGCAACGGACCGCTCGTCGCCGCGCCGCAGGCAATCGACGCCAGCAGAAACACCACGTTGCCGACCAGCATCGCGCGCCGCCGCCCGAACCGGTCCGCAAGCGCGCCTGATGCCAATAGCGCGCCGGTGAGGGCAAGGCTGTAGGCGTCGATCACCCAGGCGGAACCGGCAACGGCGAACCCGAGATCCCCGGCTATGCCCGGCATGGCGACCACGACCGCGGTCACATCGAAAAGGATCAGGAACGCGCCAAGGCCAAGAACGAGCGTGATCAGGGTCGATCGCTCTTGGGCGACGTCAGATGAGCGATCGTGCATGCCACGCTGCCTCCCAATCCCGCCCGGGGTTGTACCCGCACGAGGTTTGCCTACGCCCGTCGTGCTGACAGCGTGGTGTCAGCAGGGCCGGCTGCCTGAACCTGTTTGCGATCGGGGCGGACCAACTTGCAAAGCAAGTGTCATATTGGCCTGCTAGCGCTTCAGTTGCGGCCTGCCCGTGCGCTCCTGCGCGGAAGTGGCTTGACGCTTCGCCGGCATTCCTTGACCGGAGGGGACCATGCTCCGCATCGTCACGTGTCTGACGCTTTTGATTTCCCTTCAAGCGGCCGCGGCGCAAGACAGGGCGCCGGGCGTTTCTTCACAGCCCTATTTGGGCGGATCCACTTCGCCGCCGACCGATCTGCCGTCCGGGATCGGCAGTTACTGCATCTACGAAAACCTCATCTTCTCGATTGGCTCGCCCATGTGCGTTGGCAAGACGAGCTACGTATGTGCTCCCGCGACAAACGATGCGGAGCTCGGTCAGCGGGGATATTGGTCAGCAAGACCAGCCGACCCGAAACTGACCGCGCCGGTGTGCCAGTAGACTGGCTCCCGTCGCTCCCTTGAATCGAGAACCCTCCTCATCGTTGTCCTGGCGAAAGCCAGGACCCATTACCCCAACTGTCAATTGTTGCGCGACGCTGGGGCCGCCAGCCCGTTCATCACTGAATGCGGTGGTTATGGGTCCTGGCTTTCGCCAGGACGACGCTGGAGAGAACTGCGCGCGGGCCCGCGTCCGCCTAACCCACATACACCAGGCTATAGACATACGACTTCGCCCCCTTCCGGCTCACCCAGTCGCCTTCCGGTGGGTGATCGCCCTGGTCGGCCGGCAACACGTTCCAGGGACGGCCGCTGCAGGATTGGCTCGCCGGATCCCAGGCCACCCAGCCCCAGCCCGGCCGGTGCTCGATCCAGAGATCCTGATCCTGACGCTGGTAGCCGACGGTTCCGTCGGGGCGGGCTTTCCGGACAAAGCTGTAAACCAGGTCGTCACTCTGCCGGCGCAGCTCAAATCTCTCCCGGTTTTGCGGAGCGGCCATGAGTTCCTCGTTGGTAGACTCGCGTTATGTTATAATATAACAGTTTTCTCATGGCGCATACGCACTCCCACGACGACCACCACCATCACGGCCACAGCCATCCCCACGGGCACAGCCATGGCCCCTCGGCGCATCCGGCCCAGGCCGCGCCCTGGTCGATCCTGCGCATGCCGGTGCCGGCCCGGCTGGGCGCGGCGCTCGCGGTCTCGGCCTGCCTGTGGGCCGTCGTCTGGCTGGCGATGAGGTGAATGATGGGGTCTCCGCTTGTCACCTTCCGCGACGTCACGCTCGGCTATGACCGGCACCCGGCGGTGCATCACCTCAACGGTGCGGTCGAGGCGGGCACGCTGCTGGCCGTGATCGGCCCGAACGGCGCCGGCAAGTCGACGCTGCTGCGCGGCATCGCCGGCGTGCTGAAGCCGCTGTCGGGCGTGATCGATCTCGACGGCCTCGACCACCGTGACATCGCCTACCTGCCGCAATCCGCCGACATCGACCGTACGTTTCCGATCTCGGTGTTCGATTTCGTCGGCACCGGGCTGTGGCGCTCGACCGGCTTCTTCGGTGGCATCGGCAAGGCCGCGCGCGACAAGATTTTGGCGGCGCTCGCCGCCGTCGGCCTCAACGGCTTCGAGAACCGCCCGATCGGCACGCTGTCCGGCGGCCAGATGCAGCGCATGCTGTTCGCGCGTGTGCTGTTGCAGGACGCCCGCCTGATCGTGCTCGACGAGCCGTTCAATGCCATCGATGCCAAGACCACCGCCGATCTCCTGACGCTGGTGAAGCGCTGGAACGGCGAGGGGCGCACGGTGCTGGCGGCGCTGCACGACCTCGACATGGTGCGCAACAATTTCCCGGAAACGCTGCTGTTGGCGCGCGGCCCGGTGGAATGGGGCCCGACCGCGGAGACGCTGACGCCGGACAATCTGACGGTCGCGATGCGGATGTGCGAGGCGTTCGACGACAGCGCCGCGGCCTGCGCCGCCGATCCGCGCTCACGGGCCGCCTGACGCCGATGCTGACCGACGCGCTGATCACGCCCTTCACCGAATTCGAGTTCATGCGCCGCGCGCTCGCGGCTGTCATCGCGCTGTCGCTCGGCGGTGCGCCGATCGGCGTGTTCCTGATGCTGCGGCGGATGAGCCTGGTCGGCGATGCCATGGCGCATGCGATCCTGCCGGGCGCTGCGATCGGCTTCCTGCTGTCCGGGCTCAACCTGTTCGCGATGACGACCGGCGGCCTGATTGCCGGCTTTGCGGTGGCGCTGCTCGCCGGCCTCGTCGCCCGCACCACGGAGCTGAAGGAGGACGCTTCGCTTGCGACCTTCTATCTGGTCTCGCTCGCGCTCGGCGTCACCATCGTGTCCATCAAAGGCACCAATATCGACCTGCTGCACGTGCTGTTCGGAAATATCCTGGCGATGGACGACCAGACCCTGCTGGTGATCGCGTTCAACGCCAGCATCACGCTCTTGGTGCTCGCGGTGATCTATCGTCCGCTGGTGATCGAATGCGTCGATCCGGTGTTCCTGCGCACCGTGAGCCGGGCCGGCGCGCCGGCCCATCTCGCCTTCCTCGCGCTGGTCGTCGTCAATCTCGTCAACGGCTTCCATGCGCTCGGCACGCTGCTCGGCGTCGGGCTGATGATCCTGCCCGCGGGCATCGCACGGTTCTGGTCGCGCGACATCACCACCATGATCTGCATCGCGGTCGCGAGCGCGATTGTGTCGGGCTATGCCGGGCTGGTGCTGTCGTACCAGACCCGGATTCCCTCCGGTCCTGCGATCATCCTGGTCGCGGCGGGGCTCTATATCGTGTCGCTGCTGTTCGGCAATGTCAGCGGCCTGGTCCGGCAGCTGTTTCCCGGCCGCCATCTCGAGGCGTGAGGACAATGCGGCGGTTGGTTGGATTGATCGGTCTGGTGTTGCTGCTGGCGAGCGGCGCGGCGCACGCCGAGGAGCGCATCAAGGTCGTCGCGAGCTTCTCGATCCTCGCCGACATGGTGCGCAATGTCGGCGGCAACAGCGTCGACGTGGTGGCGCTGGTCGGGCCCGACGGCGACGCACATGTCTATGCGCCGACGCCGGCGGATGCCAAGAAGGTCGCCGACGCGAAGCTGCTGGTCATTAACGGCCTCGGCTTCGAGGGCTGGCTGCCACGGCTGCTGCAGGCTTCCGGCAGCAAGGCGCCGGTCGCGGTGGCGACCAAGGGGATCATGCCGCGCAAGATGGGCGGCCATGACGATCCGCATGCCTGGCAATCGGTGGCCAATGCGAAGATCTACGTCGTCAATATTCGCAGCGGGCTGATCGCCGCGGCGCCTGACCAGGCAGCCGCCTTCAAGGCCAATGCCGACGCCTATCTGGCGAGGCTCGAGGCGCTCGACCGCGAGGTGCACGAGGCGGTGGCGAAAATACCGGACGCGCGGCGCAAGGTGATTTCGACCCACGACGCCTTCGGCTATTTCGCCGACGCCTACGGAATTACGTTTTTCTCGCCGCTCAGCGTCTCGACCGATTCCGAGCCCAGCGCACGCGATATCGCCGCCATCATCGCCCAGATCAGGGTCGCGAAAATTCCGGCAGTTTTTCTCGAAAATATCAGCGATCCCCGCCTGGTCGAGCGGATCGCGGCCGAGACCGGGGCCAAGGTCGGCGGGACCCTGTATTCGGACAGTTTGACGGCCGAAAAGGGCCAAGCACCCACTTACATTGATATGGTCAGGCACAATATAAAGGCCCTGACCAGCGCGCTCGCCAACTAGGGGCAGGGGCCTCCCTGCCGGGATTGAGCGCGGCCCCAAGTTCCTCGGAGTTGTTATGGCTGAAGCTTCGCAAAAAATTCCAGTGACCGTGCTGACGGGCTATCTCGGCGCCGGCAAGACCACGCTGGTGAACCGCATCCTGTCGGAAAACCACGGCAAGAAGTACGCCGTCATCGTCAACGAATTCGGCGAGATCGGCATCGACAACGACCTCATCATCGGCGCCGATGAGGAAGTGTTCGAGATGAACAATGGCTGCGTCTGCTGCACGGTACGTGGCGACCTCGTCCGCATCATGGACGGGTTGATGAAGCGCAAGGGCAAATTCGACGCCATCATCGTCGAGACCACCGGCCTTGCCGATCCGGCGCCGGTCGCGCAGACCTTCTTCGTCGATGAGGATGTGCAGAAGAATGCCCGGCTCGATGCGGTGGTGACCGTCGCCGACGCCAAATGGCTGAGCGACCGCCTCAAGGACGCGCCGGAAGCCAAGAACCAGATCGCGTTCGCCGACGTCATCGTGCTGAACAAGACCGACCTGGTCTCGAAGGCTGAGCTCGCCGAAGTCGAGGCCCGTATCCGCGGCATCAATCCCTATGCAAAACTGCATCGCACCGAGCGTTGCCAGGTCGGGATATCAGACGTGCTGGAGCGCGGCGCGTTCGACCTCGACCGTATTCTCGAAATCGAGCCTGATTTCCTCGAGGCCGGCGACGGTCACGACCATGACCACGATCATCACCATCACGACCATGGTCATGACCACCATCATCATGATCACGGTCACGGGCTCAAGCACTATCACGACGAGGACATGCAATCGCTGTCGCTGCGCTCGGACAAGCCGCTCGATCCGACCAAGTTCATGCCCTGGCTGCAGAACCTTGTCGCCACCGAGGGCCAGAAGATCCTGCGCTCGAAGGGCATCCTCGCCTTCACCGGCGATGACGACCGCTACGTGTTCCAGGGCGTCCACATGATGCTGGAGGGTGACCATCAGCGGAAATGGAAGGACGGCGAGAAGCGCGAAAGCCGTGTCGTGTTCATCGGTCGCGAATTGCCGGAGCAGGCGATCCGCGACGGCTTCGAGCAGTGCATCACCACGTGATGAAAGAGTTCGATCCGGGCGAGGCCCCTTCTTCCATCGTTTCGATCACCGACCGCGTCAAGCCGCTTCCGCTCGGCGCGGCGGTCGGTTCGGTGCATTTCCTCGGCGACCGCGCGTTCTTCGTCGGCGCCGAGGAGAGTGTCGCGATCGCGGCCGCCGACGGCGAGATCACGCGCACCGAGACGCATTTCGGCGCCATCCTGTGCGCGGTCTCAGACGGCAAGCGGCTCGTCACCGGCGGTGACGACGGCAAGCTGATCGCGATCGACGCCAAGGGCGAGACCTCTGTCATTGCGACCGACGCCAAGCGGCGCTGGATCGACAATGTCGCCCTGCATAGCGACGGCACCGTGGCGTGGTCGGCGGGCAAGACCGCGTTCGTGCGCAATCCCAAGGGCGAAGAGAAAACCTTCGAAGTGCCCTCGACCGTCGGCGGGCTGGCGTTCGCGCCGAAGGGCCTGCGGCTTGCGATCGCGCATTACAACGGCGTGACCTTGTGGTTTCCCAACATGGCGGCCAATCCGGAATTCCTGGAATGGGCCGGCTCGCATCTCGCGGTCTCTTTCAGCCCGGACAACAAATTCCTGGTCACGGCGATGCACGAGGCCGCGATGCATGGCTGGCGGCTCGCCGACAACAGGCACATGCGGATGAGCGGCTATCCCGGCCGCGTGCGCTCGATGTCGTGGAGCGTCGGCGGCAAGGGGCTCGCGACCTCGGGCGCCGACACCGTGATCGTCTGGCCGTTCACCAGCAAGGACGGGCCGATGGGCAAGGAGCCGGCGATGCTGGCGCCGATGCCGGCGCGGGTCGCGGTGGTCGCCTGCCATCCGAAGAACGACATCATGGCGGTCGGCTATGCCGACGGTACCGTGCTGATGGTCCGGCTCGAGGACGGCGCCGAGATCCTGGTGCGCCGGAACACCGGTGCCGCGGTCTCCGCGCTCGGGTGGAATGCCAAGGGCACGCTGCTCGCCTTCGGCACGGAAGATGGTGACGCGGGCATCGTGGAAATGTAAGAGATCGCTGCATCGTTCTCGGGCGAGGAAGAATCGGCAGCGCCATGCGATTTCTCACCACATTCCAGCTCGCCGACTTCATCGACACCCTGGTCAGCCTGACGTCAGCTTTTGTGCTGGGCACGCTGATCGGGGCCGAGCGGCAGTACCGCCAGCGCACCGCGGGGCTGCGCACCAATGTGCTGGTCGCGGTCGGCGCGGCGGCTTTCGTCGACCTCGCGATGCATCTGGCCGGCGCCGACGGCGCGGTGCGGGTGATCGCCTATGTGGTGTCGGGGATCGGCTTCCTGGGCGCCGGCGTCATCATGAAGCAGGGCATGGACGTGCGCGGGCTGAACACCGCGGCGACGCTGTGGGCCTCGGCCGCGGTCGGCTCCTGCGCCGGCGCCGACCTGGTGGCGCAGGCGGCGGTGCTGACCGTGTTCGTGATCGCCGGCAACACGCTGCTGCGCCCGCTGGTCAACGCCATCAACCGCATCCCGCTGAACGAGAAGGCGCTTGAGGCGACCTACTACTTCAAGCTCGCGGTCACCCCCGAGGTGCTGCCCGACATGCGCGACCGCCTGGTGGAGAAGCTCGAGGCCGCGAATTATCCGGTCGCCGATGTCAACGTGGTCGAGGCCGGCGACGACTTCCTGGAGATCGTGGCGGAGCTGGTCTCGACCGCGGTCGACCCCAACGAGCTGAATGCCGTGGTGGTCGACCTGCAGCATCAGCCGGGCGTGCGGCACGTGACCTGGGAAATCAGCACCACGGATTGAGGCCGGGTTCCCGCAAGCTCTGCTCAGGAACCATGCGGCAGCCGGATCGTTGACCTCGCTGACAATACGCGGGTGAACGAGATGGTTGCGGATCGGACCAGGCTGCGGAACGACGTGCTGATCGCCTCAACGCTGGTAGTGGCAGGCGTCGCGATCGCGGTAGTTTCGCTGCACGCGATCAACGCTGCCCCGCCGCAGGAAATGGCGCAGGCGACCCAGCCGCCGCAGACAACGCCGCCGGCCGAGTCAAAACCCGGTGGCGAGCGGCCGACCACGCCGGCGCCGGAGCCGGCGCGTCCCGACGCTGAGGCCCAGAAGGCCGGCGCCAAGCCGGCGCTGCCGCCGGCGCCCGCCGAGAAGATCGCCCCGCCGATCGAGAAGAAATAGCCGCGTTCGGCCGACGCATTGTGACGCGCATTTGACTGATGCTGCCGATTATACGGTCTCGCCTCCGCCGCCCGCGCCCGCCATAATCTGTCGTCTTGCAACGACAGATGGGACCTTTCATGAAGATCGAGGACGTCCGGCGCACCGCCTATTCGATGCCGCTCACCAACCCGTCGTTTCCGCCGGGACCGTACCGGTTCTTTGACCGCGAATATTTCATCATCACCTACAAGACCGACCCGGAAGCACTCGCGGCCGTGGTGCCGGAGCCGCTCGAGGTTGCCGAGCCTGTCGTGAAGTATGAATTCATCCGCATGCCCGACTCGACCGGCTTCGGCGACTACACCGAGACCGGGCAGGTGATCCCGGTCCGCTTCAAGGGCGAGCTCGGGGCCTATACCCACGCGATGTATCTCGACGACGAGGCCCCGATCGCGGGCGGCCGCGAGCTGTGGGGATTTCCGAAGAAGCTGGCGCGGCCCAAGATCGCGGTCGAGAGCGACGTGCTGGTCGGCTCGTTGCATTACGGCTCGGTGCTCTGCGCCTCCGCCACGATGGGCTACAAGTACCACAAGGTCGATCACGACACGGTCTTGAACGCGATGAAGGCGCCGAACTTCATCCTGAAGATCATTCCGCATGTCGACGGCACGCCGCGGATCTGCGAACTGGTGCGTTTCCATCTCGACGACATCACCTTGAAGGAGGCCTGGACAGGGCCCTCCGCGCTCGGTCTGTTCCCGCACGCGCTGTGCGACGTCGCCCGCCTGCCGGTGCGCGAGGTGGTCTCGGCGCTGCACTACAAGGCGGATTTGACGCTGGGCCTGGGCTCGGTGGCGTTCGACTACATGGCGAAGTGAGCCGCTGTCATTCCCCGGTGCGCAATTGCGCACCTGAGGGCCTGGCCCTTTCGGGCCAGCCCGGAATGACGAGAGCCATCGCGCCGGCTACTGTGCATGGGGTTGTTTTCGAGATTTGGCCGGAAGGCCCCTCAGCGCACCAGGACGTTCTTGAACTGCCAGGGATCGCTGGTGTCGATATCTTCCGGGAACAGTCCCGGACGATCCGTCAGCGGGGTCCAGTCGGTGTAGAAACCCTTCACCGGGCCGAGATACGGTAGCTGGATTTCCAGCAGACGATCGAAATCCATCTCGTCGGCTTCGACGATGCCCTCGTTCGGGTTCTCCAGCGCCCACACCATGCCGCCGAGCACGGCCGAGGTCACCTGCAGGCCGGTCGCGTTCTGGTAGGGCGCGAGCTTGCGGGTCTCTTCGATCGAGAGCTGCGAGCCGTACCAGTAGGCATTGTTGTCGTGGCCGAACAGCAGCACGCCGAGTTCGTCGATGCCGTCGACGATTTCGTTCTCGTCGAGGATGTGGTGCTTCTCCTGCATCTTGGCTGCGCGGCCGAACATTTCGTGCAGCGACAGCACGGCATCGTCAGCCGGATGATAGGCATAGTGGCAGGTCGGCCGATAGATCGCCTTGCCCGATGCGTCATGCACCGTGAAGTAATCGGCGATCGAGATCGACTCGTTGTGGGTGACGAGGAAGCCGTACTGCGCGCCGCGGGTCGGGCACCAGGTGCGCACGCGCGTATTGGCGCCCGGCTGCATCAGATAGATGGCCGCGCCGCAGCCGGCTTCGTGGGTATGCGCATTCTCGGGCATCCATTTTTCATGGGTGCCCCAACCGAGTTCGGACGGCTGCACGCCTTCCGACAGGAAACCTTCCACCGACCAGGTGTTGACGAAGACATCCGGCTCCTTCGGCGACTTGGAGCGCTGGGTGTCGCGTTCGGCGATATGGATGCCCTTGATGCCGGCCTGCCGCATCAAGTCCGCCCATTCGGCCTTGGTCTTCGGCTTGGGGGCATTGAGCTTCAGATCGGCGGCGACGTTGAGCAGCGCCTGCTTGACGAAAAACGAGACCATGCCGGGATTGGCGCCACAGCAGGAGACCGCCGTCGTCGAGCCCGCCGGACGCGCCTTCTTGGCGGCCAGCGTCACTTCACGAAGCGCGTAGTTGGAGCGCGCTTCCGGGCCCTTCGAAGCATCGAAATAGAAGCCGAGCCAGGGCTCGTTGACGGTGTCGATGTAGAGAGCGCCCAGTTCGTTGCAGAGCTCCATGATGTCGGTCGAGCCGGTATCGACCGAAAGATTGACGCAGAAGCCCTGGCCGCCGCCCTCGGTGAGCAGCGGGGTCAGCAGGTCGCGATAATTGTCCTTGGTCACGGCCTGCTGGATGAATTTGACATTCTGCTTCTCGCAATGGGCCTTGCGGCCCTCATCCTTGGGATCGATCACGGTGATGCGCGACTTGTCGTAATCGAGATGCCGCTCGATCATCGGCAGCGTGCCTTTGCCGATCGAGCCGAAGCCGATCATGACAATGGGGCCGGTGATTTTCGCGTAGATCTGCGAGGAGGGGCTCATCATTTTCTCCAGGAGAGCGCCGAGCGGCGGGTAGAGTGGATCAGGGGTTGCGTCGCTTTGCGGTGACTTCGATCTCGACCTTCATCTCGGGCTTGTAGAGCCCCGCGACGATCAGCAGCGTCGCGGCAGGTCGAATCTCGCCGAGCACCTCGCCGCAGACCGCGAAATGGGCATCCGCGTCACTGACGTCAGTGAGGTAGTAGGTCGCGCGGACGATGTCGGCCATCGCGAAGCCGCCCTCCTTGAGGGCAGCCTCGATGGTCTTGAAGCAGTTCCGTGACTGGCTCGTGACATCATCAGGCATGGTCATCGTGGTGTAGTCGTAGCCGGTGGTTCCCGCGACAAAGGCGAAGTCACCGTCGATCACGGCACGGCTGTAGCCCGCGGTTTTCTCGAACGGCGAGCCGGTGGAAATCAGGCGGCGGGACATCTCGGACCTCGGCTGAAAATGGCTTTGCGCGGGGTTTACGGGCATTTTTGGCGCCCGCGCAACCCCTTCTATTCTGGGCCTTGCGGCCGGCGCTAGTGGGACTGCTGCGTGGTGTCCGGTGGCGACGGCGGCGTGCCGGTCCAGCGCCGGATCAGGATGTCCCTGACGATCATGACCGCGATCAGGACC
Source organism: Bradyrhizobium sp. USDA 3240 (assembly GCF_054063295.1). NCBI lineage: Bacteria > Pseudomonadati > Pseudomonadota > Alphaproteobacteria > Hyphomicrobiales > Nitrobacteraceae > Bradyrhizobium > Bradyrhizobium sp. USDA 3240. The sequence goes on along the minus strand of NZ_JBSSGD010000002.1, from coordinate 2,967,928 downwards.
AGCATGACCGTGGTGACGAGGCCGCGCCAACGCGGGCGCGCGCCATCGATTGCAGGAAGGTTCTCTGCCATGGCGCCCGCCTTACGCCGCGTGCGGCACGGCGAGCGGTGCCTTCCGGTTGCGGGTTGCCTTGCTCGTTGCCTTGGTCTTGGGCAGCGGTGCGCCGGTCGGCGTGATCATGCCCCAGGCGCCGTCCAGCGCGCCCTCGACCAGCTCGAGGCCGAGCAGCCGCTCGCGCGCGAATGCGCCGGGCAGCGACAATTCGCCGGTCCTGGCGGTGGTGAAGCCATAGCGGGCGTAGTAGGGCGCATCGCCAAGCAGGATCACCGCGCCGTGGCCGCGGGCCTTCGCCACGGCCAGCGCGCGCTGCATCAGCGCGGCGCCGACGCCGAGGCAGTCGTCACCGACCGCCAGCGGCCCCAGCATCAGCGCGCTGCGGCCCCCCGCGCTGACGTGCCACAGCCGCACGGTTCCAACCAGCCGGCCGTCCTGGCGCACGGCCGCAAGGCTCAGGCCTTGGGCGGGCGCGCGTCCGTCGCGCAGGCGCTGGCAAATGCGGGCATGGCGGTTCTCGCCAAAGCAGGCATCAAGCAGCGCTTCGCGCGCGACGACGTCCGAAGCCCGCTCCGCACGGATCGCGAACGGGGCGGCATTTCGGATGAGGGCAACGGGGGTGTTCCGTTTTGCAGTCATGGCACGTCAGTCCCCGCTTGCAACGGCATGTCGCACGCCGCGCAAGCGTCGTTCAGAAAAATCAAAAATGATCGGGAAGGAGCCGGCGGGGCCGGCTCCCGGTTTATCTGGCCTCGAAAAGGAGGCGGCTTAGATGTGGTAGGTCTTCAGCGGCGGAATGCCGTTGAACGCCACCGACGAGTAGGTCGACGTATAGGCGCCGGTGCCTTCGATCAGCAGCTTGTCGCCGATCTCGAGCGTCACCGGGAGCGGATACGGCAGCTTCTCGTACAGCACGTCCGCGCTATCGCAGGTCGGGCCCGCGAGCACGCACGGCGTCATGTCCGCCCCGTCATGCGGGGTGCGGATGGCGTAGCGGATCGACTCGTCCATCGTCTCGGCGAGACCGCCGAACTTGCCGATGTCGAGATAGACCCAGCGCACCTCGTCCTCGTCGCTCTTCTTCGAGATCAGAACGACTTCGGTCTCGATGATGCCCGCATTGCCGACCATGCCGCGGCCCGGCTCGATGATGGTCTCCGGGATCTGGTTGCCGAAATGCTTGCGCAGCGCGCGGAAGATCGACCGGCCATACTGCAGGACCGGCGGAACGTCCTTGAGATACTTGGTCGGGAAGCCACCGCCCATGTTGACCATGGTGAGGTTGATCCCGCGCTCGGCGCAGTCACGGAACACGGTCGAGGCCATCGCGAGCGCGCGGTCCCACGCCTTCACCTTGCGCTGCTGCGAGCCGACATGGAACGAGATGCCGCACGGCTCCAGACCAAGGCGCTTGGCGAGGTCGAGCACGTCGACCGCCATCTCCGGATCGCAGCCGAACTTGCGCGACAGCGGCCACTCGGCGCCGGCGCAATCATAGAGGATGCGGCAGAACACCTTGGCGCCGGGAGCGGCGCGGGAGATCTTCTCGACCTCGGCGGCGCAGTCGACTGCGAACAGGCGAATGCCGAGCGCGAAGGCACGCGCGATGTCGCGCTCCTTCTTGATCGTGTTGCCATAGGAGATGCGGTCCGGCGTCGCACCGGCGGCCAGCGCCATCTCGATTTCCGCAACCGTCGCGGTGTCGAAGCAGGAGCCGAGCGAGGCCAGCAGCGCCAGCACTTCGGGCGCCGGGTTGGCCTTCACCGCGTAGAACACGCGGCTGTCCGGCAGCACCTTCGCGAAGGTCTGGTAGTTGTCGCGCACGACATCGAGGTCGACGACGAGGCACGGCTCGGTGTCGAGACCTTCGCTGCGGCGGTGACGCAGGAATTCCTGGATACGTTCGGTCATGGCACTCTCCAACGGCCCCAGCGACGGGATCCGCATCAACGTGACGTCGGATAAGAGTGCTCTGGCCGCATTGCGCGATGGAGGCGCAACGAAAGGCAAAAGACTCAAACCAGACTGTGCTGCCGTGGATTGGTTGGGAGAGTTTCCCGCCCGCACACCTGGCAATGAAGGACAAGCCTTTTCAGTAGCCCGCGCCGGCGTTGGACTGCCGGTAGAGACCAAAAAAGCCCGATCCGTCGTTGCTTTAAGTCGCGTCCCCCGTTGAGAGCGGGGTGCGCCGGTTCGCCTCCGGCTGCCAGTCACGGTTGCAAAGAGTGGTGAGACCTTCAACGGCATCCCTGGAGAGGGAGGCTGGCCGCCTCGTGTCCTGATGGACGTAAGCGACCCTCGGTTCTTCCACCCCTTGGCGGCTGTCCGGCCTCTTGTCCGGATACCTACCGACTGACACACGACCACAGGCACGTGCGAAATTGGGCAAGGCAGCAAATAAGTCTTTTGAATTCGCTTCGCAAGAATTTTTTTGCGATAGCGACAAATTTCCCTAACGCGTGCTTGCGATGGCACGCCGAGCAGTCGTTGAAGATGAACGGCTGTTAAGAATGACTAACGAAGCGTGTGCGTTTAAGCCCTGTGCCGCAGCGCCTTCTTGAATCGCTCGAACTCACGCGCGACGCGTGAACGGCTCGACGCGCTGCGCGGCGCGGATGAAGGCGATCATGATCAGCACGCCGATGCCGAACAGCACGGCCTGCAGGATGTGCGCGCCGACGTCGTCGAGCCCGAACAGGATCGCGAGCGCCCAGCCGCCGGCGAAGGCCGCGCCGAACACTTCCGCGCCGATCAGGATCGCCGCCGAGATCACGGTGATGACGCTCGGCCAGAGGATCTGGCTCTTGCCTGCGGTGGAGGGCTGCATGGTCATGGAATAGGTCCTGTTCAGGGGCGCAATCTCTCCGAAAAGTGCCCATCTATCAAGCGCAAAAGGCCCAAAAATGCCGTATCGCGTGATATAGATTAGGCCGCATTTTCAAGGCGAAAAACGGGACATTCGATGTCAGAAACCAGCGCAGAGGCCGACGTCCAGACTTTGGCCAACCCCCTCCTGAAGGCGTGGCAGACGCCGCTCGAGACCCCGCCCTTCGCCGAGATCAAGCCGGAGCATTTCCTCCCCGCCTTCGAGCAGGCCTTCGCCGACCATTCGGCCGAAGTGGCTGCGATTACCCATGATCCGGCGATGCCCGACTTCGACAACACGATCACGGCGCTGGAGCGCTCCGGCAAGCTGCTGTCGAAGGTTTCGGCGGTGTTCTACGACCTGGTCTCGGCCCATTCGAGCCCTGCGATCCTCGAGATCGACAAGGAAGTGTCGCCCCGGATGGCGCGGCACTGGAATCCGATCATGATGAACGCTGTGCTGTTTGGCCGCATCGCCATGCTGCACGAGAAGCGCGGCTCGCTCGGCCTGACCGGCGAGCAGATGCGGCTCCTGGAGCGCACCTATACCCGCTTCCACCGCTCCGGCGCCGGGCTCGATGATGCGGCCAAGGCCCGCATGGCCGCGATCAACGAGCGCCTCGCCCAGCTCGGCACTTCGTTCAGCCACCATCTGCTCGGTGACGAGCAGGAGTGGTCCATGGAGCTCGGTGAGGGTGACCGCGCCGGCCTGTCCGACACATTTGTGGCGGCCGCCAAGGCTGCGGCGGAAGAGCGCGGCATGGGTGGCAAGGCGATCGTGACGCTGTCGCGCTCCTCGGTCGAGCCGTTCCTGCAGAGCTCGTCGCGGCGCGATCTGCGCGAGAAGGTCTACAAGGCGTTCACGGCCCGCGGCGACAATGGCAACGCCAACGACAACAACGCGACCATCGTGGAGATCCTCTCGCTCCGCGAGGAGACGGCGAAGATCCTGGGCTTCCCGACCTACGCCGCCTACCGCCTCGAGGATTCCATGGCCAAGACGCCGGAGGCGGTGCGCGGCCTGCTGGAGCGGGTCTGGAAGCCGGCACGGGCGCGGGCGCTCGCCGACCGCGATGCGCTGCAGGCGCTGATCGCTGAAGAGGGCGGCAATTTCACCCTGGCGTCCTGGGACTGGCGCTACTACGCCGAGAAGCTGCGCCAGCGCCGCGCCAATTTCGACGATTCCGCGATCAAGCCGTATCTCGTGCTCGACCACATGATCGAGGCCGCATTCGACTGTGCCACCCGCCTGTTCGGCGTCACCTTCGCGGAGCGCAAGGACGTCCCGGCCTGGCACCCGGATGTGCGGGTCTGGGAGGTCAAGGGCCGCGACGGCCAGCACAAGGCGCTGTTCTATGGCGACTACTTCGCGCGGCCTTCCAAGCGCTCCGGCGCCTGGATGACCTCGCTGCGCGACCAGCAGAAGCTCGACGGCGCCGTCGCGCCGCTGGTCATCAATGTCTGCAACTTCGCCAAGGGCGCCGACGGCGCGCCGTCGCTGCTGTCGCCCGACGACGCGCGGACCCTGTTCCACGAGTTCGGCCACGGCCTGCACGGCATGCTCTCCGACGTGACCTATCCGTCGCTGTCGGGGACATCGGTTTTCACCGACTTCGTCGAGCTGCCCTCGCAGCTCTACGAGCACTGGCAGGAGCGGCCCGAGGTGCTGCAGCGCTTCGCCCGCCACTACCAGACCGGGGAGGCGCTGCCGGACGACCTGCTCAAGCGCTTCCTTGCGGCGCGCAAGTTCAACCAGGGCTTTGCCACCGTGGAGTTCGTCTCCTCGGCGCTGGTCGACCTCGAATTCCACACCCAGCCGGCGGCGGCGAGCCGCGACGTCCGCGCCTTCGAGCAGAAGGAGCTGGAGAAGATCGGCATGCCCGCCGAAATCTCGCTGCGGCACCGGCCGACCCAGTTCGGCCACATCTTCTCCGGCGATCACTATGCCTCCGGCTATTACAGCTACATGTGGTCGGAGGTGATGGACGCCGACGCGTTCGGCGCCTTCGAGGAGGCCGGCGACATCTTCGATCCGGCGACCGCCAAGCGGCTGCATGACGACATCTATTCGTCGGGCGGCTCGCGCGATCCTGGGGAGGCCTATGTCGCCTTCCGCGGCCGCGAGCCCGAGCCGGACGCGCTGCTGCGCCGTCGCGGCCTGCTCGAGACGCCCGAGGCGGCCTGAAGGTGCGGCAGTCCCTGAAGTGCCTGATTGCCGGGCTCGCGCTTACGGCGTCCGTCGTGCTCGGCACGGTGGCCGCCGCGGCCCATCCGCATGTCTGGATCGTGGCGAAGAGCGAGCTGATCTACGCGCCCGACGGCACCATCACCGGGGTCCGCCACGCCTGGACCTTCGACGACATGTTCTCGACCTATGCGCTACAGGGCATCGAGACCAAGGTGAAGGGCGCCTACAGCCGCGAGGAGCTGGCGCCGCTGGCGCAGACCAATGTCGAGTCGCTGAAGGAATACGCCTACTTCACCTTCGCCAAGGGCGACGGCAAGAAGCAGAAGTTCACCGAGCCGGTCGACTATTTCCTCGAATACAAGGATTCGGCGCTGACGCTGCACTTCACCCTGCCGGTGAAGACGCCGTTCAAGGCCCGGCAGCTCTCGCTCGAAGTGTTCGACCCGACCTACTTCATCGACTTCCAGTTCGCCGAGAAGGAGCCGGTCAAGCTGGTCGGCGCCGCGGCCGACTGCAAGATGGCGTTCGAACGACCGAACGACGGCACCGCCGCCGCGCAGAAGCTCGGCGAGCAGAACTTCCTCGACGGCAGTGCCGGCAATTTCGCGATGATGTTCGCCAACAAGATCACGGTGGATTGCCCATGACGCCGATCGCCTCCCGCGTGATGCGTGGCTTGGCCGTGTCCGCTGCCGTACTGGCGGCATTCGCGGTGCTGGATGGCGCGGTTCATGCGTTGCTGGCGCAAAATCCGTTCGGCGCACCGCGGACGGCGGAGCCGCAGGGCGGGATCGTCGGCTGGTTATTGGCAAAGCAGTCGGAGTTTTATCGCGAGATGTCGCAGACCATCCGTGCCGCGAAATCCGACGGCTCGGCGGTCTGGACACTGCTTGCGATCTCGTTTGCCTACGGCATCTTCCATGCCGCCGGCCCCGGCCATGGCAAGGCGGTGATCTCGTCCTACATGGTCGCCAATCGCGAGACCGCGCGGCGCGGCATCGTGCTGTCGTTCGCCTCGGCGCTGATGCAGTCGCTGGTCGCGGTCGCCATCGTCGGGATCTGCGCCTGGCTGCTCAACGCGACCGCGAAGACCATGTGCGGGGCGGAGAAGGCGATCGAGATCGCGAGCTACGCGCTGATCGCGGCGTTCGGCGCCCGGCTGGTCTGGGTCAAGGGTGGCGGCTTCCTCCGCGCGCTCCGGCTGCCGCGGCCGGCGCTGGCGATGGCCGGCGCGCATCGGCACGATCACGGCCACCATGAACACGATCACCACGACCATGGCCATGAGCATCATCATCGTCACGCGCATGACGATCATGGCCATCATCATGACCACGGCCACGATCAGGGGCATGACGCGCAGCACGTCCATGACGAGCATTGCGGCCATTCGCACGGGCCGACGCCGGCCGAGCTCGCCGGTCCCGGCGGCTGGCGGCGCGGCCTAGGTGCGATCCTCACGGTCGGGATCCGGCCGTGCTCGGGCGCGATCCTGGTGCTGGTGTTCGCGCTGGCGCAGGGCCTGTTCTGGGCCGGCATTGCCGCGACCTTCGTGATGGGGCTCGGCACCGCGATCACGGTGGCCGCGATCGCGCTGGTCGCGGTGTCGGCGCGCGGCGTGGCGGAGCGGCTGAGTGGCGCGCGCGACGGCGGCGGCACGGTGATCATGCGCGGCCTGGAATTCGCCGCCGCGGGCCTCGTGCTGCTGTTCGGGCTCGGGCTGCTGTTGGGCTATGTCGCGGCCGAGCGGGCGACGTGTTTGTAGGGTCCTTTAGTCCCGCGCTGTCTCTTGATCCGTCACCCTGAGGAGCGCGTAGCGCGTCTCGAAGGGTCGACGGCCACCAGCGGGGCCGTGCATCCTTCGAGACGCCCGCAAGCGCGGGCTCCTCAGGATGACGGATAACAGGGCTGCCTCGCTCAACTCGTCAGGTACCCCCTGATCGCGGGCAGCAAGAAGACCGCGATATTGATCGCAAAGCCGATGCTCCAGAGGATCGAGCGCAGTGTCGGGCGGTTGCCGATATAGGTGAAGACGTAGGCGATCCGCACGATCAGGAACAGCACCGCGAGCTCGTCGATCAGCCGCAGCGGCCCGACGCGGAATTCGGCGAGCAGCACGGCGAAGGCGAAGAACGGGAAGGCCTCGATGCCGTTCTGGTGGGCGCCGAGCGCCCGCGAGCGGATCGGGTCGTCGTAGAAATCGGGATCGCGAGGTTTCGAATTGTCAAAACCGCGGATGCCGGCCCATTTCACCGATACGATCGTCAGCAGCGAGAGCAGCAGCGTCCCGAAGACGCAACATTCGGCGATCGTCATGGTTCCTCCCCATTCCCCGAGGGGAACGTAGCCAACCCGCACTCGGCTTGACAAGGTTGGAGCAACGCGCGAAGCCCAAGGCCTCCCAAGCGAAGGACGTTAGGCGCAACGCCATCATGAGCACGGTGATCCCATTCGAGAGCGCGAAGCCCGCCGCGGTGCCGAAGCCGGAGCGCGTCGGCGTGCTGCTGGTCAATCTCGGCACGCCGGATACGGCCGATGCCGCCGGCGTTCGGGTCTATCTGAGGGAATTCCTGTCCGATCCGCGGGTGATCGAGAACCAGGGCCTGCTCTGGAAGCTGATCCTCAACGGCATCATCCTGCGCGTTCGCCCGGCCCGCAAGGCGCGCGACTATCTGAAGATCTGGAACACCGAGAAGAACGAGTCGCCGCTGAAGACCATCACGCGTTCGCAGGCCGACAAGCTCGCCGAGACGATCGCCGATCACGATCACGTCGTGGTCGACTGGGCGATGCGCTACGGCAATCCGTCGATCAAGGAGCGCATCGAGGCGCTGGCGGCGCAGGGCTGTGGCCGGCTGCTGGTGGTGCCGCTCTATCCGCAATATTCGGCGGCGACGTCGGCGACCGTCTGCGACGAGGCGTTTCGCGTGCTGGCCCGCATGCGCGCGCAACCGATCCTGCGGGTGACGCCGCCCTATTACGACGACCCAGAGTACATCGAGGCGCTCGCGGTCTCGATCAACGACCATCTCGCGACGTTGCCGTTCCAGCCCGAGATCATCCTCGCCTCGTTCCACGGCATGCCGAAGGCATATGTCGACAAGGGCGATCCCTATCAGGCGCAGTGCATCGCCACGACCAACGCGCTGCGCAAGCGGCTCGGGCTTGAACCCTCTCGCCTGATCCTCACCTTCCAGTCGCGCTTCGGCAATGCCGAGTGGCTGCAGCCCTATACCGACAAGACGGTCGAGAAGCTGGCCAAGGACGGCGTGCGGCGAATTGCCGTGGTCACGCCCGGCTTCTCCGCCGATTGCCTGGAGACGCTGGAGGAGATCGCGCAGGAGAATGCCGAGATCTTCCGCCACAATGGCGGCGAGCAATTCGCCGCGATCCCCTGCCTCAACGACAGCGACGGCGGCATGGACGTAATCCGCCAGCTCGTGCTGCGCGAGCTTCAGGGCTGGATCTAGCAGGGCTTGATCCAAACTGGCTGGATCTGATTGTTAACGATCCGTGACACCGGACACCGCGGTTCGTTCAGCCTTGCTGCATCTCGTGTTCAGCTTGCGTGCATCTGGCAGTCCGACAACCGCTTCCTATGTGCTAGAGAGAACAACAGCCGGCTGAACCGGCGGAGCGGTCCTGCCGACCAATGCACGACCGTGCCTGGCGACGGTCTCGCGGGTCTCGCGGTGCCTTGGAGGACTTCATGACTGGCTTCGACATTTTCGCGATCGCGCTTGTTCTTCTCGTCATCGTCACGCTGTTCGCCGGCATCAAGACCGTCCCGCAGGGTTATGACTGGACCATCGAGCGGTTCGGCAAATACACCCGCACGCTGTCGCCCGGCCTCAATCTGATCGTGCCGTATTTCGATCGCATCGGGCGCAAGATGAACATGATGGAGCAGGTGATCAACATCCCCGAGCAGGAGGTGATCACCAAGGACAACGCCACCGTGACGGTGGACGGCGTCGCGTTCTTCCAGGTGTTCGATGCCGCGAAGGCGAGCTACGAGGTCGCCAATCTCAACCAGGCGATCATCGTGCTGACCATGACCAACATCCGCTCGGTGATGGGCTCGATGGATCTCGACCAGGTGCTGTCGCACCGCGACGAGATCAACGAGCGGTTGCTGCGCGTGGTCGACGCGGCGGTGTCGCCCTGGGGCCTCAAGGTCAACCGCATCGAGATCAAGGACATCGTGCCGCCGGCCGACCTCGTCGAGGCGATGGGCCGGCAGATGAAGGCCGAGCGCGTCAAGCGCGCCGACATCCTGCAGGCGGAAGGCCAGCGGCAATCCGAGATCCTGCGCGCCGAGGGCGCCAAGCAGGGCCAGATCCTGCAGGCCGAAGGCCGCAAGGAGGCTGCATTCCGCGACGCCGAGGCGCGCGAGCGCTCCGCCGAAGCCGAGGCGAGAGCCACCCAGATGGTCAGCGATGCCATCGCCAAGGGCGACGTCGCCGCGCTGAACTATTTCATCGCCGACAAGTACATCAAGGCGTTCGGGCAATTGGCCGATTCGCCGAACCAGAAAGTGCTGATGCTGCCGATCGAGGCGACCAGCATCCTCGGCTCGCTCGCCGGCATCGGCGAGATCGCCAAGGCAACGTTCGGCGAGAGTGCCGCATCCGCCGCGGCCGCAGCACGGCGCGGCTCGGTGCCGCCGGCAGGTCCGACGCCGCCACCGCCGGTGCCGCCGCAGCGGTAAGGGCGTGACGGCGTCACGCCTGCAATGTGAGAGGTCACGTCATGGCCGAGATGTTTTCGACACTGGGTACCTGGAACTGGCTGATCTTCGGCTTCATCCTGATGGCGCTGGAGCTTGCAGCGCCAGGCGTATTCCTGTTCTGGCTCGGGCTCGCGGCGCTGCTGGTCGGGCTGCTGTCGTTCATCTTCACGCCGTCCTGGCAGACGCAGCTGCTGATGTTCGCGGTGTTCGCAGCGCTCGCGGTGCCGGCGTGGCGGCATTTTGCCAAAGGCGCGACCGAGGCGAGCAAGACCAATCCGTTCCTCAACCGCCGCAACGAAGCCCTGGTCGGCCGCGAGTTCACGCTGGAGAAGCCGATCATCGATGGCGCAGGCACGGTGCGGATTGACGACACGGTCTGGCGCGTCGCGGGTCCCGATGCGCCGGCCGGCAGCCGGGTAAAGGTGGTCCGCGCCGACGGCGCGAGCCTGACGGTGGCCGCGGTCTAGCTGCCACCGTGCTTGCTCCAGCGCTCGGCGAACCGCTGGAGCGGCGTGAAGGTCGCAAATAGCTCTCTTCCGAGCGCGGTGAGGCCATAACCATCATCCGTCAGCTCGACGAACCCGGCCTCGCGCAACTCGGTCAATCGCGTCTGCAGGATCGTCGGTGAGGCCTCGTCGCAGGCGGTGCGCAGCGCGCGCGAGGTCAGTGCACCCTCGCGCAGCTCCCAGACGATGCGCAAGGTCCAGCGCCGGCCCAACAGATCGAGCAGCGCCATGATCGGGCGGCCGGTCCGTGAGCCGCGGACGCCGGATTTCGTGGCTGGAACCTGCTTCGCCATGTCGCGAATCCCTCTTGAATCTCGCTTGCGCAAATCTTTCTTGCGTCGGTCGCTACAGATATTGTAGCGTATCGCTACAGTAAATGTAGCAACGAGATCGGCCTATGTCACGCATCGCACCGCTCGATCCGCCCTATGCAGCGGATGTCCAACAGCATTTCGACCGCATCATGCGCGGCAAGCCGCCGCTGGTGCTGTTCCGCATGATGGCGGGGCACCCGCGCGCCTGGGAGAAGTTTCGCGGTGGCAGCCTGCTCGACCGCGGGCCGTTGCCGTTACGGGAGCGCGAGATTGTGATCGACCGCACCTGCGCGCTCAATGCCTGCGAATATGAATGGGGCGTGCATGTCACCGCGTTCGGCGCCGCGGCCGGGCTGTCGGAGCAGCAGATCCACGCCACCGTGCGCGGTGCGGCCGATGCCGACTGCTGGTCGCCGGCCGAACAGGCGCTGATCGCCGCCGTCGATGCGCTGCATGCGCGCGCGACGCTGGACGACGCGGAGTACGCGGCACTGTCGGCGCATTATGATGACGATCAGGTGCTGGAGATCATCCTGCTGTGCGGCTTCTACCGCACGGTCTCCTACCTCGCCAACGCGCTGGCCCTGCCGCTGGAGGCGACCGCGGCAAGATTTCCGACATAATCATCGTCATTCCGGGGCGACGCGAAGCGACGAGCCCGGAATCCATAACCACCATCGTGAGTATGGATTCCGGGCTCGCGCCAAGAGGCGCGCCCCGGAATGACGAACTTTGGTGGCCCTACGCCACGCCGGCGCGCAGCAGATCGTGCAGATGGATGATGCCGACCGGCTTCTTCGCATCGGTCACGATCAGCGTCGTGATCTTCGAGGCGTTGAGCAGCTCCAGCGCCTCGCCGGCCAGCGTGTCGCGGCTGATCGTCTTCGGGGTCCTGGTCATGACCTCGTCGACCGACAGCGTCAAAAGGTCGGGGCGCGTCAGCTGCCGGCGCAGATCGCCGTCGGTGACGATGCCGGCGAGATGGCCGTAGCGGTCGACGATGCCGACGCAGCCAAAGCCCTTCGAGGTCATCTCGACCAGCGCGTCCGACATCCTGGTGCCGAGCGGCTTCAGCGGCAGCGCGTCGCCGCTATGCATCAGGTCGCGGGCATATTTCAAGAGCGCGCCGAGCTTGCCGCCCGGATGCAGCACGCTGAAATCGGTCGAGGTGAAGCCGCGGCCTTCGAGCAGCGCGATCGCCAGCGCATCGCCGAGCGCCAGCATCATCAGCGAGGAGGTGGTCGGCGCCAGATTGTGCGGGCAGGCCTCGCGGGCCTTGGGCATGGTGAGCTGCACGTCGGCCGCCTTGCTCAGCGTCGAGTCCTTGTCGGCGGTCATCGCGATCAGCGGGATGCCGAAGCGCGCGGCATAGGCGATCAGATTGCGCATCTCCGGCTGCTCGCCGGACCATGACAGCGCCAGGATCGCGTCGTCGGCCGTGATCATGCCGAGATCGCCGTGGCTGGCTTCGGCAGTGTGCACGAAGAACGCCGGCGTGCCGGTGGAGGCGAAGGTCGCGGCGATCTTGCGGCCGATATGGCCCGACTTGCCGAGCCCGGTGACGATCAGCCGCCCCTTGGCCTTGCGGATCAGCTCGGCCGCCGCCGTGAACGCCGCGCCGAGGTCGGATTTGAGTGCCGCAGAGAGCGCAGCGACGCCGCTTGCTTCGGCATCGAGGGTGCGGAGCGCCGACTGAATGGCGCCGTCATCGGGGCCGGATGATTTGGTCATCAGCGGTTTCGGTTTGGCCATTTCGTATTCCAGGGGAGGGGTTTTGCACCCGGGCGTCTCCCTTAGCACGTTCGATTCCGCGATGCGACGCGCGGCGCCGGATCCTCAACGGCTCATTAACCATAATTGTTTTAACTCCATTAACGACGTTTTTCGCCGCCCGGCGAAATGCGTACGTCAAGTGCATGAATTCGTTGGAGTATTTCCATCGTGTGGCGGCGGCCAGCAAGCGGCCCAAATCGGCGTGGACACTTCGTTCGCGTGGTTTTGCCATGCCTTCTGCTGACTTTTTCGCTGACCGCGACGACCGGGCTCGCCATCGCCCAGACCGTGACGCCGGATCTGTTCAGCCCGAACCGGCAGAGCCAGGTGATCACCCAGGATTCGCCGCTGCGCCGGACCACGGCCGATGCCACGGATCCGCTCAGCGGCTTGCGGCTGCCTGACGCCGATCCCGGCCGGCGTGCTTCGTCGTCGACATCAACCACGGACCGTGTCGGACAGGTCCCGACCTACGGTCTTCCTGCCGCCAACGGCGCCGCGACATCGGGCTATGACTCGCTCAACCGGAAGCGCCTGAAGCCGAAATATTATCCGGGCCAGGCCAAGCCGAAGCCGCCGCCGGGACCCGGCTCGCCGGCGCCGACGCCACAGCCGTTGACCGCGGCCGGGCAACTGCGGCTGTCGATCCCGCCGTCGGAGACCGCCAGCAAGCCGCCGCTGCCGCCGGCGATGGCCGGCACCATCGTCGGCCAGCCGCCGCGCAGGCGGCTCAAGCTCGACGACGATCCGTTCGGCGCGGTCGGCGATTACGCCGGCTCATTCATGGTCAAGACCGCGGTCGAGGTGATGGCGGGCTACGACACCAATCCGGGCCGGTTGAATTCGCCGCAGGGCAAGGCGTTCTACATGGTCGCGCCGGAATTCGTCGCGATGTCGGACTGGGAGCGCCACGCCGTCGTCGCCGATCTGCGCGGCTCCTTCACCGGCTACGGCTCCCAGCTCACGCCGATCGACGGCACGCCGCTGTCGGCGCCGCTCGATGTCGACCGTCCGAACTTCACCGGGCATATCGACGGCCGCCTCGATGTGTCGAGGGACACGCATCTGACGGGACAGGCCCGCATGCTGGTCTCGACCGACAATCCCGGCAGCCCGAACGTGCAGGCCGGCCTCGCCAAATATCCGATCTACACCACGGTCGGCGGCACCTTCGGCATCGACCAGAATTTCAACCGCATGCAGGTCTCGCTTGGCGGCACCGTCGACCGCACCGATTACCAATGGTCGAAGCTGACCGACGGCACCTCGTCGTCGAACGACGACCGCAACTTCACCCAATATGGCGGTGTCGGCCGCGTCAGCTATGAGCTCAATCCGGCCGTGAAGCCGTTCGTGGAAGTGGAGGGCGACAGCCGCTTCCATGATCTCTATCTCGACCGCGCCGGTTACGCGCGCAATTCGTCGGGCGGTTACGCCAAGGTCGGCACGTCGTTCGAATTCACGCGGATTCTGTTCGGCGAAATCTCGATCGGCTATGCTAGGCGCGACTATGTCGACCCGCGGCTTAGCCCGCTTGAGGGCCTGCTGACCACCGCCTCGCTGACCTGGAATGCGACGCCGCTGACCACGGCCAAATTCTACTCCGACACCCAGCTCGGCGAGACCACGCTGCCCGGCACCTCCGGCGTGCTGTCGCGCACTTACACCGTCGAGGTCGACCACGACTTCCGGCGCTGGCTGACCGCGATCGGCAAGTTCACCTACGGCACGCTCGACTACCAGGGCGACAACCGCAACGACACCATCTACTCGGTGTCCGCCGACCTGATCTACAAGATGACCCGCAGCCTCTGGATCAAGGGCACGGTGCGCCGCGACTGGCTGGATTCGAATTTGGCGGGACAGAGCTCGTCGTCGACGGTGGTGATGCTGGGCGTGCGGGTGCAGAACTAGAGGGCCTCGCTGCTTCACGTGCGCCCTGTGGCACTTTGGCGGAGTTCGTCCAGAATGGACGGACGAGAATGACGCCTTCAATCCATCGGGAGGAACGACGACTATGCGCAAACTTTCCCTGGCTGCCGCAGCACTGGTCATCGCCGCAGGCGCCGCTCATGCGGATTCGATCGACGGCGCCTGGATTACCGCGCGCGGCGATACGGCCGTGATCTCCGGCGGCACGATCACGCTGAAGACCGGCAAGTTTGCCGGCAAGACCATCGGTTCGATGAAACCCGCAGGTGACGGGAAGTATGCCGGCACGATCACAGATCCGCAGGACGACAAGACCTATTCAGGCACGGCCAAGCTTGCCGGCTCCTCGCTGGAACTGACCGGTTGCGCGATGAGTGTGTTCTGCCGGACGCAGACCTGGAAGAAGAAATGGGACGAGCCTTCCCATTGCCGTAATGGGTCCGTGAGCCGCCGGTGCCGCGGCTCGTCCGCCTCCAGCCTTGACGCCTCTGGAATACTGGATCGCCCGCTTTCGCGGGCGATGACAGCTGAATTGCTGAGATGCAGTTCGACGTGTCTGCCGAGCGACTACCCCGGCAGGTCGGTCTTCCCCATCAGGAAGCTGTCGATCGAGCGTGCGCACTGGCGGCCTTCGCGGATTGCCCAGACCACGAGCGACTGGCCGCGGCGCATGTCGCCGGCGGAGAAGATCTTCGCGCGCGAGGTCTGGTAGTCCTGCAGGGAGGCGCGGACGTTGCCGCGCTGGTCGAGCTCGACGCCGAGCGTCTTGAGCAGGCCCTCGTGCACCGGATGGACGAAGCCCATCGCCAGCAGCACGAGCTCGGCGTCGAGCGTGAACTCGGTGCCGGGCAGCGGCTTGAACTTGTCGTCGACCTTGACGCAATGCAGTTTTGTCACCTTGCCGTCGACGCCTTCGAACTTCGTCGTCAGCACCGCGTATTCGCGCACCGCGCCTTCAGCCTGGCTCGACGAGGTGCGCATCTTCAGCGGCCAGTTCGGCCAGGTCACGCCCTTGTTCTCGTGCTCGGGCGGCGCCGGCATGATCTCGAGCTGGGTCACGGACTTCGCGCCCTGCCGGAACGAGGTGCCGATGCAGTCCGAACCGGTGTCGCCGCCGCCGATCACGACGACATGCTTGCCGCCGGCCAGGATATCGGCTGTGCCGTTCAGCGGCTCGCCGGAAACGCGGCGGTTCTGCTGCGGCAGGAAATCCATCGCGAAGTGGATGCCGGCGAGGTCGCGGCCGGGGATCGGCAGGTCGCGCGGGGCTTCCGCGCCGCCGGTCAGCGCGACCGCGTCATACTGCTTGGCGAGCTCCTGCGGGTCGATCGCACCTGGCGTCGAGCCACCCACCGCCTTGCCGTAGTGGAAGGTGACGCCTTCGGCCTCCATCTGCGCCACGCGGCGGTCGATGACGTCCTTCTCCATCTTGAAGTCGGGAATGCCGTAGCGCAGCAGGCCGCCGGCTTTGGCGAACTTCTCGTAGACATGCACCTCGTGGCCGGCGCGCGCGAGCTGCTGGGCGGCGGCCATGCCGGCGGGGCCGGAGCCGATCACGGCAACCTTCTTGCCGGTCTTCTGCGCAGCGATCTCCGGCTTCAGCCAGCCATTGTCCCAGGCGCGGTCGACGATCGCGCATTCGATGGTCTTGATGGTGACCGGGTTGTCGTCGATGTTGAGCGTGCACGACGCCTCGCACGGCGCGGGGCAGATCCGGCCGGTGAATTCGGGGAAATTGTTGGTCGAGTGCAGGTTGCGCGAGGCCTCTTCCCAGTTGCCCTGATAGACGAGGTCGTTGAAATCGGGGATCTGGTTGTTGACCGGGCAGCCCGGCGTGCCCGGCGCGGTCGAGCCGGTGCCGTGGCAATAGGGGATACCGCAATTCATGCAGCGCGCGGCCTGGTCGCGCGTGTCCTTCTCGCTCAGCGGAATCACGAACTCGTTGAAGTTCTTGAGCCGATCGGCGACCGGCTCGTACTTGCGGTCATGCCGCTCGATCTCGAGAAAACCTGTGATCTTACCCATTGAAACCCGATGCCCCTGCATCTCAGTTGTCCGTCATTCCGGGCTGCGCCGCGAGACGCAGACCCGGAGGTCTCGAAGTGGTTCGACGAGATTCCGGGCACGCGCTGATGCGCGCCCCGGAATGACGCCCGGTGATACTACGCGCCGATCGCGATCTTCGGCTCGGCGTCGGCGTTGGCTTTCATTTCCTTCAGCGCGCGGCGGTACTCGACCGGCATCACCTTGCGGAATTTCGGCAGCCAGCTCTTCCAGTCGGCGAGGATCTCGGCCGCCTTCTTTGAACCGGTCAGCTTGGCGTGACGCGTGATCAGGACGTGCAGCCGCTCCACGTCGGAGTCGAGCAGGTTCTGGAACACGTCGACCCGGCCATGCGCCTCGAGATCGCCGGAGTGGTGGTAGGTGTCGGCGTTGATCATCTCCTCCGACAGCACCGGCTCCAGCTCGACCATCGAAAGGTTGCAGAGCTTGCTGAAGTCGCCGCTCTCGTCCAGCACATAGGCGATGCCGCCCGACATGCCGGCCGCGAAGTTGCGTCCGGTCTTGCCGAGCACCACCACGATGCCGCCGGTCATGTATTCGCAGCAATGATCGCCGGCGCCTTCGACGACCGCGACCGCGCCGGAGTTGCGCACCGCGAAGCGCTCGCCGGCGATGCCGCGGAAGTAGCACTCGCCCGCGATCGCGCCGTACATCACGGTGTTGCCGACGATGATCGATTCCTCCGGCACGATGCCGGAGTTCTTCGGCGGCTTGACGATGATGCAGCCGCCCGAGAGGCCCTTGCCGACATAGTCGTTGCCTTCACCCTCGAGTTCGAAGGTGACGCCGTTGGCGAGCCAGGCGCCGAACGCCTGTCCCGCCGTGCCCTTCAGGCCGACATGGATGGTGTCGAGCGGCAGGCCGGCATGGCCGTAGATCTTGGCCACCGCGCCCGACAGCATCGCGCCGGCGGAACGGTCGGTGTTGTTGATCTCTTCCTCGATCTTGACCGGCGCACCGCGATCGATCGCGGCCTGCGCCTTCTCGATCAGCCGGCGGTCGAGCACGGCCTCCAGATGATGGTTCTGGCCTTCCGAGTGATAGATCGTCTGGCCCTTCTCCTCCTTCTGCCGCACGAACAGCTTGGAGAAGTCGAGGCCCTTGGCCTTCCAGTGCGAGACCAGCGCGGTCTGGTCCAGCATCTGGACCTGCCCGACCATCTCGTCGAACGACTTGTAGCCGAGCTGCGCCATGATCTCGCGCACTTCCTCGGCGACGAAGAAGAAGTAGTTGATGACGTGCTCGGGCTGGCCGGTGAAGCGCTTGCGCAGCACCGGATCCTGGGTCGCGACGCCGACCGGGCAGGTGTTGAGGTGGCACTTGCGCATCATGATGCAGCCCGCCGCGATCAGTGGCGCGGTGGCGAAGCCGAACTCGTCGGCCCCGAGCAGCGCGCCGATCACGACGTCACGGCCGGTGCGGAAGCCGCCGTCGACCTGGACCGCGATGCGGCTGCGCAGCCGCTGGCGCACCAGCGTCTGATGGGTTTCGGCAAGACCGATCTCCCACGGCGAGCCGGCATGCTTGATCGAGGTCAGGGGCGAGGCACCGGTGCCGCCCTCGAAGCCCGCGATGGTGACATGGTCGGCGCGTGCCTTGGCGACACCGGCGGCAACCGTGCCGACGCCGACCTCGGACACCAGCTTGACCGAGACCTGGCCGTCCGGATTGACGTTCTTGAGGTCGTAGATCAGTTGGGCGAGGTCTTCGATCGAGTAGATGTCGTGATGCGGCGGCGGCGAGATCAGGCCGACGCCCGGCGTCGAATGCCGGACGCGCGCGATCGTCGCGTCGACCTTGTGGCCGGGCAACTGGCCGCCTTCGCCGGGCTTGGCGCCCTGCGCCATCTTGATCTGCATCATGTCGGAGTTGACGAGGTATTCCGTCGTCACGCCGAACCGGCCCGAGGCGACCTGCTTGATCGCCGAGCGCATCGAGTCGCCGTTGGGCAGCGGCTTGAAGCGGTCGGATTCCTCGCCGCCCTCGCCGGTGTTCGACTTGCCGCCGATCCGGTTCATCGCGATCGCGAGCGTGGTGTGCGCCTCGCGCGAGATCGAGCCGAATGACATCGCGCCGGTCGAGAAGCGCTTGACGATGTCCTTGGCCGGCTCGACGTCCTCGAGCTTGACCGGCTTGCGCTTGTCGTCCTCGGCGCTCTTGATCCGGAACAGGCCGCGCAGCGTCAACAGACGCTCCGACTGCTCGTTGAGGATCTTGGCGAACGCCCGGTAGCGCTCCAGCGAGTTGCCGCGCACGGCATGCTGCAACGTCGAGACCGATTCCGCGGTCCAGGCATGGTCCTCACCTCGGGTGCGGTAGGCATATTCGCCGCCGACATCGAGCGCGCTCTTGTAGATCTGGCCGTCACCGAACGCATCGGTGTGGCGCCGCACCGTCTCCTCGGCGATCTCGCCGAGGCCGACGCCCTCGATCCTGGTGTGGGTGCCGGCGAAATACTTGGCGACGAAGTCAGCCTTGAGGCCGACGGCGTCGAAGATCTGCGCGCCGCAATAGGACTGATAGGTCGAGATGCCCATCTTGGACATCACCTTGAGCAGGCCCTTGCCGATCGACTTGATGTAGCGCTTGACGATTTCATAGTCGTCGAGCGCTCCGGGCAGCCGGTCCTTCATCGCGAGGATGGTCTCGAACGCGAGATAGGGGTTGATCGCTTCGGCGCCGTAGCCGGCGAGGCAGGCGAAGTGATGCACTTCGCGCGGCTCACCGGATTCCACGACGAGGCCCACTGAAGTACGCAGGCCGGTGCGGATCAGATGATGATGCACGGCGGCGCAGGCGAGCAGCGACGGGATCGGGATCCGGTCGGTGCCAGTCATGCGGTCCGACAGGATGATGATGTTGATGCCCTCGCGCACCGCGCCCTCGGCGCGCGCGCAGAGCTCGTCGAGCACCTGCTCCATGCCCGCCGCGCCGAAGCCGGCGTGGAAGGTGGTGTCGAGCGTGCGCGACTTGAAGTGGGTCTCGGGAACGTCGGAGATCGAGCGGATCTTCTCGAGGTCGGCATCGGTCAGGATCGGCTGCCGCACTTCGAGGCGCTGGGTCGAGGCGACGCCCTGCAGGTCGAACAGGTTCGGCCGCGGCCCGATGATCGAGACGAGGCTCATCACGATCTCTTCGCGGATCGGATCGATCGGCGGGTTCGTCACCTGCGCGAAGTTCTGCTTGAAGTAGGTGAACAGCTGCTTCGGCTTGTCCGACAGCGCCGAGATCGGCGTGTCGTTGCCCATCGAGCCGGCTGCTTCCTCGCCGGTGGCCGCCATCGGCGTCATCAGGATCGTGATGTCTTCCTGGCTGTAGCCGAACGCCTGCTGGCGATCGAGCAGCGGCAGGTTGGAGCGCACGCCCTTGGCCGACGCATCCGGCAGCTCCTCGAGCTGGATCTGGGTGCGGTGCAGCCAGTCATTGTAGGGATGGCTCTTGGCGAGGTCGGCCTTGATCTCGTCGTCGGGAATCAGGCGGCCCTGCTCGAGGTCGACGAGCAGCATCTTGCCGGGCTGCAGCCGCCACTTGGTGACGATCTGGTCCTCCGGAATCTTCAGCACGCCCATTTCGGACGCCATCACGATGCGGTCGTCCTTGGTGACGAGATAGCGCGCCGGGCGCAGGCCGTTGCGGTCGAGCGTCGCGCCGATCTTGCGGCCGTCGGTGAAGGCGATCGCGGCCGGGCCGTCCCACGGCTCCATCAGCGCGGCGTGATATTCGTAGAAGGCGCGGCGCTGCTCATCCATCAGGGGATTGCCGGCCCACGCTTCCGGAATCATCATCATCACGGCGTGTGGCAGCGAGTAGCCGCCCTGCACCAGGAATTCGAGCGCGTTGTCGAAGCAGGCGGTGTCGCTCTGGCCTTCATAGGAGATCGGCCACAGGCGGCTGATGTCCTTGCCGTAGAGCTCCGAATGCACGGAGGCCTGCCGCGCCGCCATCCAGTTGACGTTGCCGCGCAGCGTGTTGATTTCGCCGTTATGGGCGATCATCCGGTAGGGATGCGCCAGCGACCAGGTCGGGAAGGTGTTGGTCGAGAAGCGTTGATGCACCAGCGCCAGCGCGCTGTCGAAATCCGCTTCATGCAGGTCGGGATAGTACTTGCCGAGCTGGTCGGCGAGGAACATGCCCTTGTAGATCACGGTGCGGCACGACAGCGAGCACGGATAATAGCCCGCCATGCCGCGGTCGCGGCGCTGATAGATCGCCTGCGAGATCGACTTGCGCAGGATGTAGAGCCGGCGCTCGAAATCGTCCTCGGTCTTGACCGCATTGTTGCGGCCGATGAAGACCTGCATGTGATAGGGCTCGGTCGGCTTCACCGTGACGCCGAGCGAGGAATTGTCACTGGGCACGTCGCGCCAGCCGAGCAGCTTGAAGCCCTCGTTCTTGATCTCGTCGGCGATGATGCTCTTGATCACGTTCCGCCACGCCGCATCACGCGGCATGAACAGCGCGCCGATGGCGTATTCGCCGGGCTTCGGCAGCTTGAAGCCGAGCTCGGCGGTCTTGCGCGCGAAGAAGGCGTGCGGGATCTGCACCAGGATGCCGGCGCCGTCACCGGCGCGCGGGTCGGCGCCGACGGCGCCGCGATGCTCGAGGTTGCACAGGATGCTCAGCGCATCGGAGACGATCTGATGCGACTTCTGGCCCTTGATGTTGGCGATGAAGCCGACGCCGCAGGAGTCCTTTTCCAGGCTCAGGTCGTACAGGCCTTCGGCCTGCGGGCGCCAGGTGTGAAGCTCGGGGGTGTGCGGTCCATAGGACGCATCATGCGCGGCATCGGCGGCTTTCGAGTCCGCGGTCGCCGACAGCATGCCTGTCACGATGGTTTCGCGCTCGAATTCCGACCCGCTCATGTGTCCTCTCCCTTTCGTAAGGGGCCTCACCGTATTTGGCGCACCTTGGACGTTGCGGCACCCACCGGGCCACCGCTCGTCCGCCGCGAGCCGCATTTTCCTAAATTCAGGCGACGGGCGTTTCAACGTCCCCTGAGGGACGGCCCTGCCTGCAGCATTCTCGGAGCCCGGGGCGCCGAGTTTTCGTTGCAATCCCTATGCCGGAATGGCCTCGAAATTGAGACAGCTTTGCTGTCCTAACCTCGACCTTGCCAAATTTTTGTCTATCACACAAGCGCGAGGAAGTCCTCGCCCGCATGCTTGGATCGGACAGCTCGGCGGGTGCCCGGGCGCCGCTGATTCGAAGCAAACACGCCGTGATCTGGCCCAAGGAGGGACCAAGGACCGCCGGAATTCAAACCGAAATTTCGCCCGGCAAGCCGGCAAGAGAGCGGGAAGCTCCTCAAGGCGGGCCAGACAGGAGTAACGGCGATGAAGTTGTTCACAGGTTCGGTCACAGCCGCCGCCCTCGCGCTCAGCGCAGCCTCGGCCCAGGCGCAGCTGGCGACATCAGCCCGGATCGGCAGCCCGGCGCTGGTCAGGGTATCCGACATGGACGGGCCCTACGCCGCCATGCCCGAGGTTCCACCGCCGCCGCGCTTCGGCCGCGTCCCGAGCCTGTTGCCGCCGGTCGAGGTCTATACCGTGCTGCGCGAGAACGGCTATCTGCCGCTCGGTGCGCCCCAGCAGCGCGGCTTCGTCTACACCATC
The DNA here is from genome assembly GCF_054063295.1 of Bradyrhizobium sp. USDA 3240. Taxonomy (NCBI): domain Bacteria; kingdom Pseudomonadati; phylum Pseudomonadota; class Alphaproteobacteria; order Hyphomicrobiales; family Nitrobacteraceae; genus Bradyrhizobium; species Bradyrhizobium sp. USDA 3240. The sequence continues at coordinate 2,945,888 of NZ_JBSSGD010000002.1, read as the reverse complement.
TCGGTGATCGACCAGGGCGGCGACGACGGCCGGCTGGCGATCGACGCCCGCGACGGGCACATCGTCCGCTTCACCCCGGCCTACCGGCTCGGCGACAATTTCGAAGAGGAGATGAGCGCGACCTACGGCCCGGTCGGCCCGATGCCCCGGGCGATCCAGGCCCGGGTGCCGCGGCCGCCACTCCCGATCCCGCATGTCGCCAGCCGCGTGCCGGTGCCGAAGCGGAGCCCGCTTGCGGCCAAGGCCCAGGTTCCCGCCACTCCGGCTCCCGCATCTGCGGCCCAGGCGGCCGTCCCGCCGACCGCTGCGCCACAGCCTGCACCCGCCCAGGCAGCCGCACCCGCGCCGGCCGAGCAGGCTGCGGCGGCGCCGCAGGCCGTTAGGCAAGCCGAGGTCCCGACCGTCGGTCAGGCCGCTTCGCCGCCGCCGGCGCCCGCGATCCTGCCGACCCAGCAAATGCCGAAGGTGCAGGGGCTGGAGTAATTGGCTCCATCCGGGCTACGAAGCCGCCAACAAAAAACGCCCCGGTTTCCCGGGGCGTTTTCGCGTTCAGCCAATATCTGCCGACGCGGGATCTGTCGCTTAGGCTGCGACCTTGCTGGCCGAGCCGTCAACCACCTGCGGGGCCTTGTCGCCGCTGCCGATCGGAATGCTGCGGGGCTTCTTGGCCTCGGGAATCTCGCGAACGAGATCGACGTGGAGCAGGCCGTTCTCGAGCGAAGCGTTCTTCACCTGCACGAAGTCGGCAAGCTGGAAAACGCGCTCGAAGGCGCGGGAGGCGATGCCGCGATAGAGCACTTCGGCCGCGCTGCCGGAGTTCTCGTTGGCGGTTTTCTCGCCCTTGATCGTCAGCGTGTTCTCCTTCGCGACGATCGAAAGCTCGGCCTGCGAGAAGCCGGAGACCGCAACGCTGATCCGGTAAGCATTCTCGCCGGTGCGCTCGATGTTGTAGGGGGGATAGCCGGGGCTGCCGTCCGAAGTCACCTGATCGAGCAGGCTGAAGAGGCGGTCGAAGCCGACAGTGGAACGATAGAACGGAGTGAGGTCGTAGCTACGCATAGGGTAGTCCTCCAATGAGCGACTGTTTCAGTTACCCGCCCGCCATCGGGCCGGGCTTAGATGTGTGCAGCCTCATGTTCCGGTTCCGAAACACTGGTAGCGGCCTGCACCGAGGTGATATGGGAGGGGTCACGTCGCGTTCAAGAGGCGGAAACCGCGCAGCTTTTTTCGGCGCCCGCGTGCTTGATCTCCACCCTGTCCCACCACTTCGGTCTCCTGCATGACGCTCGTCTCGATCCCCGCCAACCCGGTTCCGGACGACGTTGTCAGTGGCACCATCAAGACACCTGACGGAGCCGAGCTGCGCTTCGCGCGCTGGGCGCCGCCGCCCGGCCGCAAGGGCACGGTCTGCGTGTTCGGCGGGCGCGGCGAGATGATCGAGAAATACTTCGAGACGGTGCGCGACCTGCGCGACCGCGGCTTTGCGGTGGCGATGATCGACTGGCGCGGGCAGGGCCACTCGTCGCGGCGGCTGCGCGATCCGCGCAAGGGCTATGTGCGCGACTTCGCCGACTATGAGGTCGATGTCGAGGCTTTCGTGCAGCAGGTGGTGCTGCCGGATTGCCCACCGCCCTATTTCGCGTTGGCGCATTCGATGGGCGGCGCTGTCCTGCTGCGGATCGCGCATGCCGGCAAGCGCTGGTTCGACCGCATGGTGCTGTCGGCGCCGATGATCGACCTGCCGCGCCGCCGCGTCTCGTTCTTTCCGAGCGCGCTGCTCAGGATCATGCGGCTGACCGGGCAGGGCGGCAACTACGTTCCGGGCGGTAACGATGAGCTGGTCGGCCTTGCGCCCTTCATCGGCAATCCCGTCACCAGCGACCCGGTGCGCCACGCCCGCAATGCGGCGATCCTGGAAGAAGACCCGACGCTCGGCATCGCGGCGCCGACGGTCGCCTGGGCCGACACCGCGTTCACCGCGATGCGCACCTTCCGCGGCATGTCGTATCCGACCGAAATCCGCCAGCCGATCTTGATGCTGGCGGCGAGCAATGACGAGGTGGTGTCGACGGCGGCGATCGAGGAATTCGCCTACCATCTGCGCGCCGGCTCGCATCTCGTGATCGCCGGCTCCAAGCACGAGATCCTGCAGGAGCAGGATCGCTACCGCGGGCAATTCTGGGCGGCGTTCGACGCCTTCGTGCCGGGCACGCCGCTGTTCAAGTGAACCATCTATTGGTGTGGGGCTCGCGGCTCAGCCGTTGAGCAGCGCGACGATCCGGTCGGGAAAGCGCTTTTCCACGAACAAGGTCCTGACCTCGGCGACGCTGAGATAGCGGTCCTGGCCTTCGCCCTTGCCCATGATGTCGAGCAGCACCGGCCACTCGCCAAGCATCAGAAGCGGATAGTAGCAGTGCAGGATCGCGTAGGACGGAGGATGCTCGTCCTTGGCGCGCTGGAAGTTCGCCGCCATGAAATTCTTGATCTCGGAGGCCGACAGCCCGCGCTCGACGCTGCCGTCGGGCGCCTTGTGGTCCGTGCCGAAGGTCGCGAGCCGCGCGATCTCGTCCTCATGCACGACGGCATGCTGATCGAGGATGCGCGAGCCGGCGCCGTGCTTGTCGAGCGGGCCGTTGCGCAATTCGTCGAGGATGGCGCCCTGCAACAGGCTGCGCACCTGGCTGAAGGGGCCGATGCCGTTGGCCATCTGCGCGACCATGAAGATCTTGGCGCCGGCGCTGAGCGCCGGAAGACCGGTCTTCCCGGTGGTGCGGTCGATGGTTTCGGTCAGCTTCGGCAGCGGCACGATATGGCCGCCGACATAGTCGCCGGCAACCAGCGCACGCAGGAACGGGCACGGATTGTCAGGGGAAACCTGCGGGGCGGGTGCCGCGCTTGCAGCCGTATCGGACATCAAACCACATCCTGAAAAGCTTCAGCTTAAAAAGCATCCGTTACCGGTGGATGAATTCGCTCAGGAATCAGCGGCGAATTTCGAGTTGGATGCAACCAGAGCGAGTTTGCCGAAGGGGAGGCCGGCTTTCAAGAGGCCATCGCGATAGAGCGCGATATCGGCCGGGTTCTTCCAGTGGAAATTGCGCAAATGACGCTCGACCGTGAGGTCGGGATGGTTGGCGAGCAGCGCTTCGGCCGCCTGCGCGGCTTCGTCGGCGCGGCCGAGCTGGGCGAGTGCCGCGGCGCGCACCGCAAGACCCTGCAGGTGATTCGGGTTGAGATAGAGCGTTTCGCGCGACCATGACAGCGATGCGTCGTATTGTCCGAGCAGGTAATGGCTGAACGCGTTCAAGGCGCCCCATTGGTAGCGCGGGTCGCTGTTGCCGCGCTGGACCGCGGTCGAGAACAGATCGACCGCCTTGCGATGATCGCCGATTACCATGTGGCAGATGCCAAGCACGCCGCGCGCGCCCATGTCGTAGGGGTTGAGCTCGATCGCCCGCTTGATGGCGTCCATCGCGGCTTCGTAGTGGCCCTGCATCGCATGCAGATAGGCCAGCAGCGAAAATGCAAACGAGGAGCGCGGGTCGAGCCGGACGCTGCTCTCGGCCAGGCTGACCGACGAGGCCCACAATTCGCGCGTGCTCGGAATCCAGCCGAACTGCACGCTCTGGATCTGGATCAGTGCGAGATAGGCGCGCGCGATCGACAGCGCGGGGTCGAGCTCGATCGCCTCCTTGAACAGCGCGATCGCGGTTTCGCAATCGTCCTTGGTCTGATGATAGTAGTGCGACAGACCCTTCAGGAAGCGGTCCCACGCGGTCAGCTCGGCGTTCGGCGAACGCGCCGGCGCCGAGGCCTCGGCGCGGTAGATCTCCTGGGCCACCGCGGCGGAGAGGTTGGCGGTGATCTCGTCCTGCATCGCGAACAGGTCGCCCATGTCGCGGTCGTAGCGGCCGGTCCACAGCTGCTCGCCCTTCTCGGGCGCGATCAGTTCGGCGGAGACGCGGATCTTGTTGCCGGCGCGGCGCACCGAGCCCTGGATCAGATAGGTCGCGTCGATCTCGCGCGCGATCAGGCGGGTCGAGACGTTCTTGCCCTTGTAGGCGAAGGTCGAGTTGCGGCTCAGCACGCGGTAGAAGGATTGCAGCGACAGCGCGTGGATCAGATCCTCGGTCAGGCCGTCGGAGAAATATTCGTCGGCGCCGCCGCTCAGATTGTCGAACGGCAGCACGCCGACGATCGCGGTCCGGTATTGCCCCGGCAGATGCGGGCCGTCGTCGGGAACCTGCTCCTGCTTGTCGGTGCCGGCCGGCGCCCAGGTCCAGACATGGATCGGCTCGGTGATGTTCTTGAAGCGGTGCGGGCCGGCATCGACCAGGCTGACGGCAAGTCGCCGGCCTGACTCGGTGCGGGCCTTGTCCGACACCGCGATGCCGCCCGGCACGGCGACGGTCTCGAGGCGGACGGCGATGTTGACGTCGTCACCGAACACCTCGTCCTCGTCGGCCATGACGTCGCCCATGTGGACGCCCATCCGGAAGTGCATGGCGCGTTCGGCCGGCAGATGTTCGTTGCGCTCTGCCATAAGGGTCTGCATCGCGACGGCAGCCTCGATCGCGCCGATGATGCTCGGAAATTCCAGCAGGAAGCCGTCGCCGGTGTTTTTGACGATTCGGCCGCCATGGTTGAGGATGATCGGGTAGATCGCGCTGCGGTGCGCCTTGAACGAGGCATGCGTCCCCGCCTCGTCGACACCCATCATGCGGGAATAGCCGGCGATATCAGCGCAAAGAATGGCAGCGAGCCTTCTTTCCATGTCTCCTGTGCCCTGGAATTGGCCACTTAGCCGAGGTGACCGAATCCGATACTTACAAGACAGGCCGGGTCCGGCGGAAGCGCGGTTTACGGGCACCTATAATGCATAGTAGCAGGAATTGGCATGCGACCAACGGATCGTACAGTCCGTTTCTCTACTGAATTCGTGTGTCGCTGCGATGGCGCAGGTTGGCTGACCGTCCTTTCGGGGTCGTTACTTACATAGGTTAATGTGGCCGAGATGCTGGGAATTCACGAGCTTTGGCTGTTCGTCCTGTCCGGGTTGCTGCTCAACGTTACGCCGGGGCCGGATACCGCTTATATCATAGGGCGCACGATTCAGCACGGGTGGCGTGGCGGAGCCGCTGCGGCGATCGGTATCAGCTGCGGCTGCCTGGTCCACGTACTGGGCGCGGCGATCGGGCTGTCGGCGCTGCTGATGGCGTCGTCGACGGCGTTCCTGGCCGTCAAGCTGATCGGCGCGGCCTATCTGGTGCTGACCGGGCTGCAGATGCTGCTGTCGCGCGCCAAGCCGATCGCTGACATCGCCGGGCAGGGCGGCGAGGCCTCGATCTCGCGTGTGTTCTGGCAGGGGGCGCTGACCAACATCCTCAACCCGAAGGTGGCGCTGTTCTTCCTGGCATTCCTGCCGCAATTCGTGGCGGCGGACTCAGCGCACAAGACGCTCGCCTTCCTGGTGCTCGGGCTGATCTTCATCACCGGCGGCACGCTGTGGTGCCTTGGCCTCGCCGCCTTTGCGGCGCGGGCTGCCGGCCGCATCCGGCAATCGACCGGCGTGATCGCCTGGATCAACCGCTCGCTCGGCGCGCTCTTCATCTATCTCGGCGTCCGCGTCGCGATGCTGGAGGTGCGCTAGCGTCGCTAGAGCGTTTTCGAGCGAAGTGGCTACCGGTTCGCGTGAAGAAAACGCGTCAAACAAGAATCTCTAGCCGTGGATCTTGAGCAGCGCGCTGCCGGCCAGATAGATGCCGAGCAGGATCATCGAGATCAGGAACCAGCGGCGGAACACGTCCGGCTGCATCCGGGTGCGGACCGCCTGGCCGATGAACATGCCGATGAACGACGCCACCATCGCCACTGCGCCCGGCAGCGCGGTGGCCGCGGTCAGCAGCCCCGAGGCGGTGAGGTTGAAGGCGAGCGCCACGGTCGCGGTGGTGAAGAAGACGCCGAGCGCCTGCACCAGTTCGTCCTTGTCCATGCCGATCGCCTGCATGAACGGCATCGAGGGAATGACCTGGACGCCGGTTGCCGCCGAGATCAGCCCGGTGATGACGCCGACGATGCCGCCGACCCATTTCTCGTGGCGCCGCGCGACCTTGAAGTTGAATCTGCTCAGGCCGACGATCGCGTAGATCACCAGCAGCGCGCCGAGCACCACGGTGCCGTAGGCTGCGTAAGGCCCGGTCAACAGCCCGGCATTGATCCAGATTCCGACCACGGTGCCGAGCATCAGCGGCCACAGCCGCTTGAGAATGTCGCGCAGATAGGGGCCGACGAAGGTCTGCCAGATATTGGTGACGATCGCCGGTACGATCACGATCGCAATCGCCTGACCCGGCGCCATCGTGGTTGCCAGCAGTCCCATCGCGACCGTCGGCAGACCGAGGCCGAGTGTCCCCTTGACGAAGCCGGCGAGCAGGAAGGCGAAAGCGATGAAGATCAGGAGATGGTCGACCATGGCTGCACATTGACCGATCGCGCCGATCGGCACAATCTGGAGGTTACGGAGTTAGCCTTCGGATCACCCGAAGGGCGGGGCGGGAAACGTCATGCGGTTCGACCTGATCGACTTGCAATTGTTCATCGCGGTTTCGGATGCGCGCAGCATCACCCAGGGCGCGGCGCGCGCAAACCTTGCGCTAGCCTCGGCCAGCGAGCGGATCAAGGGCCTTGAAGAGGCGCTCGGCGTCGCGCTGCTCAAGCGCGGCCGCCGCGGCGTCGAATTGACAGCGGCGGGCGAGAGCCTGCTCGGTCACGCGCGGATCGTGATGCATAATGTCGAGGCCTTGCAGAGCGACCTCGCCGCCTATGCCAGCGGTGTCCGCGCCAACGTGCTGCTGCTCGCCAACACCTCGGGCCTGTCGGAGCATCTGCCGCGGGCGCTGGCGGCGTTCCTGCACGAACATCCCGATATCAGCGTCGACGTCGAGGAGCGCGAGAGCACCGATATCGCGACCGCGATCGCCAGCGGCGCCGCCGATCTCGGCTTCGCCGCCGAACACGCGCTGCCCGACAGCGTCGAACGCTTCCTGTTCAGCGAGGACCGGCTGATGCTGGCGGCGTCGCGGCGCAGCGATCTCGGCGGCCGCCGCCAGATCGACTTCCAGGAGGTGGTCGGCCGCGATTTCGTCGGCCTCACGGCGACGTCGGCGCTGCAGGTCCATATTTCGCGGCACGCGGCAAAACTTGGTGCGCGGTTGCGCTTCCGCGCCCGCCTGCGCGGCTTCGACGCCATCTGCCAGATGGTCGCCGCCGATGTCGGCATCGCGGTGATCCCGGAAACTGCGGCACGGCGCTGCGCGGCGGCGATGCCGATCACGACGATCAGGATCCGCGACGCCTGGGCCAACCGCCGGCTGACGATCTGCGCGCGCAGCTTCAAGGCATTGCCGCGCGCAGCCAAGCAGCTGGTGGAATATCTGCGGGCCGAAGCGCAACGCTGACGAAGCCGAGGAGAGTGCGATGCTCAAGGTCTGGGGAAGGCGCAGTTCGTTCAACGTGCAGAAGGTGATGTGGCTGATCGGCGAGCTCGATCTGGCGCACGAGCACATCGATGCCGGCGGCGCGTTCGGCGGGCTCGATGCGCCGGCATTCCTCGCGATGAACCCGCACGGCCGCGTGCCTGTCGTCCGGGATGACGACGCCACCGTCTGGGAATCCCACGCCATCCTGCGCTACCTCGCCGCGCGCTACGGCAACGGCCGCTTCTGGTCCGATGATCCCGTCATCCGGGCGCGGGTCGATGGCTGGATGGATTGGTCGCAAACCGCGCTGCAGCCGGATTTTCTCGGTGGCGTGTTCTGGGGATTTTTCCGCACGCCCGAGAACCAGCGCGACCGGCCGGCGATTCACAAGGCGCTCGCGCGTTGCGAGCAGCACTTTGCGAAACTCGAACAGCTCCTCGAAGCCAGGCCGTTCCTGCTCGGCGAGACGTTGTCGCTCGCGGACATCACCGCGGGAACTTCGCTCTATCGCTATTTCGGGCTCGAGATCGCGCGCCCGCCGCTGCCGGCGGTCGAGCGCTGGTATCAGCGGCTGCAGCAGCGCCCGCCGTTTCGTCAGCACGTCATGATTCCGTTCGTGGAGCTGCGCGGCCGGCTCGATTACTAGAGCGTTTTCGAGCGAAGTGGATACCGGTCCGCGTGAAGAAAACGCGTCAAACAAGAATCGAGGGCTTTGGTTCTGATTCAATCAGAACCGAAGCTCTCGCTCTTACTTCGCCGTCACCACGCCGGCATCCTGGATCACGTTCGCCCATCTCTTGATGTCGGCGGCGATGAAGTCGCGGAAATGCTCCGGCGTGTCGCCGGCCAGAGTCAGGCCTTGCTCGGCGAGTTTTGCCTTGACGGTCGGATCGGCCATCGCGTCGGTCGTGATCTTGTTCAGCCTGGTGACGATCGCCGGCGGCGTTCCGGCGGGCGCAACCATGCCGTACCAGTTCTCGATGATCAGGTCGGGCATGCCGGCTTCCGCCGTGGTCGGCACGTCGGGCGCGGTCGGCGCACGCTCGCGGCCGCCGAGCGCGATCGGTCGCAGCGTGCCCGCCTTGATCTGCGGCAGGATCACCGGCAGGTCGAGGAAGGTCATCTGCACCTGCTGCCCCAGGAGATCGTTCACCGCCGGCGCCGCGCCGCGATAGGGCACATGCACGATATCGATCTTCGCCGTCAGCTTGAACAATTCACAGGCCAGATGCGGCAGGCTGCCGGGGCCGGAGGAGGCGAAGTTGAGCTTGCCCGGCTGCGCCTTGGCGAGCGCGACCAGTTCGCTCATGTTCTTTGCCGGCACGTCGGTGGCGACAACCAGCATCTCAGGCACGGTCGCGACCAGCGTCACCGGCGCAAGATCCTTCAGCGTGTCGTAGGCGACCTTCTCCATGCTCGGGCTGATCGCCAGCGCTCCGGCGCTGGCGATCGCAACCGTGTAGCCGTCGGGTGCGGCCTTCGCGACCGCATCGGTGCCGAGCACACCACCCTGGCCGGCGCGGTTGTCGACGATGACCGGCTGCTTCACCAGTTCCGAGATCTTCTGCCCGATCACCCGCGCGATGATGTCGTTCGGTCCGCCGGGCGGGAACGGCACGATCAGCCGGATCGGCTTGGTCGGGAACTGCTGGGCGCTGGCGGTGACGGGCGCGAGAAGCAGGAGAATGGCCGCCAGCAGCCTGCCGCAAATCGTCATGTGCGCCGATCCCTGACTTTTCTCGTTGCCGTCAGGATGGGCGCAGATCAATCGCCCGGCAACTCAAGAAATCAGGCGGAGCAAGGATCAGGCGTTGAGCAGCTTCATCGCGGCTTCGTGCACGCGCGGATCGCCGGCTGCGATGATGCGGCCGCCGCCTTGCGCCGGCTTGCCGTCCCAGGTGGTGACGACGCCGCCGGCGCCGGTGACGATCGGGATCAGCCCGGCAATGTCGTAGGGCTTCAGCTCGGTCTCGACCACGAGGTCGAGATGGCCGGCCGCGAGCATGCAATAGGAGTAGCAGTCGCCGCCGTAGCGCGACAGGCGCGCCGCATGCTCGACGCGGCCGAAGCGGGCGCGGTCATCCGGATTCATCAGCAGCGGGCTCGTGGTGAAGACGGTCGCCTCCTTCAGCGAGGCGCAGCGTCGCACCGAGAGCCGCCGCTCGCCCGACGGCCCGGCGTAATTCGCCGAGCCGTTATCACCGGAGAAGCGCTCGCCGATATAGGGCTGGTGCATCATGCCGAATACCGGCGTACCTTTGTGCAGCAGCGCGATCAGCGTGCCCCAGATCGGAAAGCCGGCGATGAACGACTTCGTGCCGTCGATCGGGTCGAGCACCCAGACATAGTCGGCGTCCTCCCGCTCGTTGCCGAACTCCTCGCCGACGATGCCGTGCTGGGGGAAGTTCGCCTTGATCAGCCGCCGCATCACGGCTTCCGCGGCCCGATCGGCCTCGGTGACCGGATCGAAGTCGCTCGAGCTCTTGTTGTCGACCGAGAGCGAGGTGCGGAAGAAGGGCAGGATGGTTTCGCCGGATGCGGTCGCGAGGCGGCCGATGAAGGCGGTAAAGTCAATGACCGTCACGGCATGTCCCTGAAATGCGCAAACGACGCGATAGAAACCGGATGCGTTCTTGCCTAGCTCAATCGCAGACGGCGCGCACGATTAACGAAGCGTTATCCCAGCCTGATGACGCGGTTCCGGACTTTCGATTTGGCTTCGATTCGAAAGTCTCCTTGGCTTCGGGGCGGATCACGAAGTTGCGAGTTCTGGTATACAAGCTATGCGCTGAACGCTGTCCGATCTCGATTTTCTCGCGTAAGATATTGATATTCAACATCTTAATTTGGAGCGCCGGCCGTGTTGCAGTTTCGCCAGACTTACCAACATTACCCAAGAAATGTTTCGAAAGTTCTTGCGTTTTGTGCAGCGCGGTCGCATATTGTTGCGGTGCGGTAGCGCCTCGCGCTATCGCTGCCCTCCTTGGGCGTTTCCTCCCTAGACTTGGGCCGCTTGTTCATTCAAGCGGCCCTTTTTTCTTGGGCCGTCATTTCTGCGAGTGAACTGAGAATCCAGTTCGGCGCTTTGGCATCGCCAGTTTGAATTCTTGGTTCATGTCTTCATCGGCATCACGATGCCGACGAAGGATTTACTCCGCTGCCGCCTGGAACGGGCCGAGATCCCCGAACGGAATTTTCGCGAGCGCATCCGCCAAGGTCGCAAAGTCGGCCGCCACCTGGGCGAAGCGCGGTGAACGCTCGCGTTGGCGCTCATCCATATAGACCGCGCGGTTGAGTTCGATCTGCACCGTGTGCAGGCCGCTCGCCGGGTTGCCGTAATGCTCGGTGATGAAGCCGCCGGCATAGGGCTTGTTGCGGCCGACCGAATAGCCGAGCGAGCCCATGATCTCCTCGACCAGGTCGGGCAGCAGCGGCGCGCAGCTCGTGCCGTAGCGGTCGCCGATCACGACGTCGGGCCGGCGCGGCTCGTCGCGCGATACGCCGACTGACGGCATCGAATGGCAATCGACCAAAATCACGGCACCGAACGCCTGGTGCGCCTTGTTGATCAGCCGGCGTAGCGCGCGGTGATAGGGCTTGTAGAGCACCTCGATCCGCCGCAGCGCCTCGTCGACGTCGAGCCGCTCGCGGTAGATCTCCTGGCCGTCGCCGACCACGCGCGGGATGGTGCCGAGACCGCCAGCCACCCGCATCGAGCGCGTGTTGGCAAAGCTCGGCAGCCGTCCGGTGAACATCCGCGGGTCGAGCTCATAGGGCTCGCGGTTCACGTCGACATAGGAGCGCGGGAAGTTGACCCGGATGATCGGAAAGCCGCGATCGCTCACGCCCGCGATCAACTCGTCCATGAAGCTATCTTCGGAGCGGCGCAGCGAGGCCACGTCGATTCGCGACGCCTCAAGGAACTCGGCCGGGTACACCGAGCCCGAATGCGGGGAATTGAAGATGATCGGCGCGCGCCAGGCCTGCGGCTCAACGATCTCGAACGGGGGCGACAACTCGCCAGCAAATTCGGTCATTCCCTTGGCGCCGTCCCTTGCGTCCGCCTCGTCCCGCAAGAACTGATTCTGCCGGAAAAGCGGAGATTTATGGGCGGGCATTGTCGGTAATCGCGATCATTCTGCCAAGTGAAAAGAGTGTGGCGCCGCCTGGAACGCGTCTTAAAGGCGGGAAATGCCGCACAAGGTTGATTCGATGCGTGGTTCGGTCCACAACTGATCGGCGCGCATTTGCCGCTGGCTTGACGCAAATTTCACCCGAAATTTACCGTCTGTCGGGCTTACTGTTCGGACTGCTCCTCAAGCCGGATTCGACGATCCCTGCCATGCCGAAAATTCTTCTCGCCGAAGACGACACCGATATGCGCCGCTTTCTGGTCAAGGCACTGGAAAATGCGGGTTTCAAGGTCTCGCCGCACGACAACGGCATGTCGGCCTATCAGCGGCTGCGTGAGGAGCCGTTCGAAATGCTGCTCACCGACATCGTGATGCCCGAGATGGACGGTATCGAGCTGGCGCGCCGTGCCTCGGAACTCGATCCCGATATCAAGATCATGTTCATCACCGGCTTTGCCGCGGTGGCCCTCAATTCCGATTCGGAGGCGCCGAAAAACGCCAAGGTGCTGTCCAAGCCCGTGCACCTCCGGGAATTGGTTAGCGAAGTGAATAAGTTGCTGGCGGCCTGATTCGCCAAAAAACCTTCACTTTGTATCCTTGCCTGCCCCGTCCGGGTCCGTTATAGGGACCCGATCCAAACATGGCTTTGGGTGCGTAGCTCAGCGGGAGAGCACTACCTTGACATGGTAGGGGTCACAGGTTCGATCCCTGTCGCACCCACCACGCTTCGCCCTGACGGGCTTCGCGTGGCGCAGCCACGCGGAGACCATCAGGTCGAAGCGTGTCCGGCGTAGCTTGAGCTTGCGAAAGCGAAGACGGACTACCTCCGCAAGCAAGCTTATCCTATCGTCGCGAAGCGAGAGAAGGATGCCACGCCGAAGCCCAAAGGGCGAAGGCGAGCCCTTGGCCGCGAGCTACGGCTCGGCATGCCACGCTTCGCCATGACGGCGGGCTTCTGATTCAATCTGCCAGACAGCTTGTTCGACAACACGCTGGCCCCCACGTCGTCGTCCTGGCGAAAGCCAGGACCCATAACCACCGCATTCAGTGATGAACCAGATCGTGGCCCCGGCTTCGCGCAACAATTGAGATTTGGGGTAATGGGTCCCCTGAGTTCACAAACGAAGTGCAACACTTCCTTGAGGAGGTGTTGCCATGGGGCGGACTTACAAGCAGCTCTCTCTGGACGACCGATGCGAGATTGCCTGTCTATCGGCCAATGGCAGCTCGGTCCGGCAAATCGCGGCAGCTCTGGATCGCTCGCCATCAACAATCTCTCGGGAACTGAGCCGTAATCGGAGCGTTCAGGCTGGCTACAAGCCAAATTATGCCCAGCAACAGATGCGAGCGCGGCGCTGGACGGGCGGACGCCTCGAACGGGAGCCCGTCCTGCGCCGCGCGGTGTTGCAACGCCTTCGCCGAGGTTGGTCGCCGGAGCAGATCGCCGGCCGGCTGGCCCGCGAGTGCGGGCACAAGGTGATCTCCCACGAGACCATCTACCGCTTCATCTATGGCCAACTCAGGCGCACCTCGGACTTCAGCTGGCGACGCTACCTGCCGCGCGCCAAGAGCAAGCGCGGCCTCCGCGGCAAGCGAGGCGGCAGCCCCGCAAGCTTCATCGAAGGCCGTGTTTCCCTGGCAAATCGGCCCCTTGAGGTTGCCGACCGTAGCGTCGCCGGGCATTGGGAGGCCGATTTGATGATGTTCTCGAAGTACGGTCAGGCCGTGCTGACCGTGCATGAGCGCACCTCTCGCCTGCTGCTCGGCATCCGCCTTGCCAGCAAGGTTGCGCGCGGTGTCGCACGCCATCTCGTCCGCTTCTTCGCTGCCCTTCCACAAGAGCTGCGCCAGACCGTCACCTTCGACAACGGCACCGAGTTTGCCGGTCACCTGGCGCTACATCGCCTCTCGATCGAGACCTTCTTCTGCGATCCCCACGCGCCCTGGCAGAAGGGTGGTATCGAGAACGCCATCGGCAGGATGCGCCGCTTCATCCCTCGCAAAACGGATCTCGTAACCCTCTCGACCGCCAGATTCCGCCAGTTCATCGCCACCTACAACAACACCCCACGCAAATGCCTTGACTACCGCACGCCTGCGGAGTCCTTTGCCGATCAAGTGTTGCACTTCGAGTGTGAATCCACCTCCTGGCTTTCGCCAGGACGACACCGAGAGTGTTGCACGATCTGCGCGTCACAGATCCGCGCTCTCGCGACACTCTTTGTACGAGCTTTGGATCTCGTTCCGCCTCTCCATTAGTTGAGGGCGCAGCGAAAGCCGGGCGCCGATCGCACCCACAAGACCGGTCAGTGCTGCAGGTTCCTGCCGCTCCAGGGTGAGGGCCGCGCCGGTGCGGCCGCGGCGCCGACCAACGGACGCCGATTCCAGTCCAGCACGGAGTCGCTGTGCAGCTGCTCGACGACCCAGAGGAAATAAACCGAGGCGGGAATGCCGATCAGGTCGAAGACGAGCATCGATCCGCTGCCGTGCGTCGTGGCGTCAATGAGATGGATCAGCGCGCAGGAGAAGAAGACGCCCGCCAATGCGGCCCCCGACAGCGACCACACACCGGTCGCCAGATAGCGGCGCACCTGATGGTCAGCCAGGTACCAACCGACCAGGCCGTAGGTCACGGTGACGAACACGTTGGCATAGAACGTGGCCGAGGCGACGTCGATCCAGGTGCTCGGCATCGCCACGCGGGCGGCAAGTTCGGCTGACGTGCACAGGAACGGGATGTTTGCGCCGGGCTGGGCCATCGCCCAGGCCGCCAGCCAGCCTGCCGTGATGGCGAAGCCGCCGACCAGCAACATCGCGCGATGCGGCGAGAGAGCGATCAATCGCTCGCCCTGGCCACCCAATATCGTCTCGAACCGCAGGTACACAAATGTCAGACCTGCCGGCAGCCCGAGCAGGGTGACGGCGAGCATCGACCAGGACACGCTTTCGCCCTGCAGCACCTGGAAGCCGTGCACCAGATGATGCGGGCCGCAGCTTGCCGCCATCATCGAAAATCCGATGCCGAAGCGGGACCAGCCGCGGTAACGATGCAGGCTGACCGTTTCCCAGGCCGACAAGACCCCAAGGCCGGCGTAAGCCAGTCCGATCGCCAGATTGCTGAGACCGATGACGAGATAGATCATCGCGAGACCGTCGCCTTGGTGCCCATGGGAGCCCCGATGTGATCAAGGAATTCGTCGATGAAATAATGATGACCGCGCCGCACTGGTCCCTCCACCGGCTGCGCGGCGTGCAGCGCGCGTCCCGAACTCGGATGCCAGAGCGCCCTGGTCAGCATCGGCGCGATCTGTTCGGCGGCAACCGGCCGCGAAAAGAAATAGCCTTGGGCAACGTCGCAACCCATGCGGAGCAGCATTGCGGCCTGCTCACTCCGTTCCACGCCCTCGGCGATGGTGTGCTTGCCCATCGCGTAGGCGAGGCTGAGGATCGACGATACGATCGCCGTATCGCCGGGCTCGCTGCTGAGACCGTCAATGAAGCTGCGGTCGATCTTCAAGACTTCGGCCGGCATGTCGCGCAGGCGCGACAGCGATGAGTGCTCGGTGCCGAAATCGTCGATCGCGACGAACACGCCGAGCTGGCGGATCTGATCGAGGATTTGGACGACCTCATCCGGGGCGCTCATCATGACGCTTTCGGTGATTTCGAGACACAGAGCGGTCGGATCGACATTGGTGCTGGCGAGAACCTGGCGGAGCTCCTGAATGAAGTTGGGCTCCGCGAGCTCGCGCGGCGACACGTTCACGGTCATGGCAAGCGGGCAGCCAGGCATCAGCCTCGTCCACTCGGCGAGCTGGCGGCAGGATTCCTGCAGCACCTGCCGTCCGATCTTGACGATGAGCCCGCATTCCTCAGCGACTGGGATGAAGTCAGCGGGCGAGATGATGCCGCGCTCCGGATGTCGCCAGCGCACCAGCGCCTCGACGCCGACGACGCGTCCATCCTTCAGGCGGACCTGCGGCTGATACTCCACGAACAGCTGCGATTCCCGCAGCGCCGCCCGCAAATCGGATTCGATCTGAACGCGCTTCTCGGCGCGGGCATGCAGCTCGTCGTTGAACTCTGCCAGTCGCGCACGGCCACGGACCTTTGCCGCATAGAGCGCGGTATCCGCCTCGCGCAGCAATTGTTCGGCGCCCTTGGTGCCGGGCTTGCAGTGCGCGAGCCCCACGCTCGCCGATACCACGACTTCCTTGCCGGAGAGCAGGATCGGTTCCGCCAGCGCCGCAAGGATCCGCCTGCCGAGGTCCGCTCCGGAGCAGCCCGAGGCGCGCGGATGGAGAACCACCATCTCGTCGCCGCCGAACCGGCTCGCAGTATCTTCCGGCCCGAGACAGCCAAGGATGCGCCGGGCCATTTCGGACAACACCTCGTCGCCGCTGCTATGGCCGAGTGAATCGTTGACGAGCTTGAAGTTGTCGAGATCGACGAACAGGACCGCGATCCGCGCGCCGTCATCGGCCTCGCGCGCCAGTTCGAGATCCAGCCGCTCGAGCAGCAGGCTGCGCGTCGGAAGTCCGGTCAGCTGGTCATGCGCGGCCGTGTGCATCAGGCGTGCAATGACGCCGCGCAGGCGCTCGACCTCGGGGTTTGTTCCGACCGATGGAACGGCGGAATCACGCTCAACGCCCGAATGCTGTTCCCTGATCGCGGCCCCGAGCCGTATTGAAATGTTCGGCCGCAGTCCAGCCATTCCCGTCCCCACTATCACTATAATATCCGGTGACGGTAGGCAGTCTGGAGTTTGCAAAAGGTTGCGTGAAGGCTGCCCGCGACTTTTGCCCGATAACGATTTGCAAGATGGTTACAAATCTACGACAGGCGCGCGGTCCATTTATTGCGACTTTCGTCGAGGGCCAATTGCCGCCGTGCCGACGCATGGCTATCCGGAACGGGCGCGGTTGCCGGGATAATCGGCCACCAGAATGACCCCGGCTCCTGAGGCCGGCGGCCTTCAATCAGTGATCCGCATCTCGACGATCGCGGCGCCTCGGGCAATAAAGGGCGAGGGGCACAGTGTGCACAGGGCTCCCGGCACGATCACGGAAGGTCGAAGGAGACATCGCAGTGCTCGATCATATCCTGAAGTTCATGACGCTCGGGACCATTATCGTCGGCGTCACCGCGATCTACACGGCGCTGCACACCAACAACCGGCGTCTGGGAGCCGACATCTTCCTCAGATATTCCGAGCGCATATCCGATCTGCGGCGTCGCCTGCCAACGGCGGCGTTCCATGACGAGGGCGCTGGCGGCGCCATTGAGATGACGCCGGACGAGCGCCGAATTGTGCATGAAGTCATCTTCTCGATCTTTGAGCTCTACGAGCTCAAGGTGCATGGCTTCGTTCCGCCGGGAATCTGGAAGATCAGGGAGCCCGACATCGAACGGGTGCTCTCTTTGCCGGTCTTCCAGCAGGAGTTGGCGGTCGTGCAAGGCAGGTTCGCGAAGCATCCGCGCTTTGCGGCATGGCTCGACGGGATCGGGCAAGGCAAGGCATAGCCGGGCGACGCCCGATCGAGGACCGCATGCTCTGTCGCCGGCGTGCGATCAGGCTCGCCCTTCGGCATGGCGGGCGTGTTGACCGGCGAATGTCATGAGCCATCATGACTTTCGTCATCTCGACGTTCAGATGAAAATGCCGCAGCGTGCTGCGACATGTGCGCCTCGTGCGCGCGTGTTCCGTTCCCATCGATCTCATTGACGTCGCACGTGGTGGAATGCCGCATGATTAGGCAAGCGTCTTCAGGCGCGGTCGACGCGAATTCTTTGCGCGGGATTCGCGATGTGTCATGTACCGTGCATAAGTTGCGGCGCTCTCTCGACATTCATTTTGTCCCAGCGCGAAGATCGAGAAAATTTTCTGAAGTCTCTGCGATGTTGCGTTGCCCGATCGCATCGCATGAAAGCAATGTTGGATTTCTTCACGGCGCACGTTGCTGCCGCTCTGGTTCTCGCACAGATTGTTCTCTAGATCGGTCAGACCGAGTCGGTGACGGAGCTTCCGGGCCGGATCCGGCTATGACGCGACAATGATGAATGCCATGTGTGAGCCCGACTGCCGCAGGACCCATCGGCCCTATCAGGAGCGGCCGGCGTAAGCGGGTGATGTCCGCATCCGAAAATGCTGCTTCCTTGTCCGCCAGAAATTCGCCTGCCAGTCAGCGGCCGGCGACGCAACCTTGGGAATGCGCCCCCGTTGAGACGACGTTCGTCGTTTGCGACCACGGGGGACGGAATGACATGCCAGAAGACGACAATGCGCCGGCAAGTGCCGCCAGGCTCCTCGAACAAGTTCCCCTGCCGCGCGAGCCCCGGAACATCAGGGACATAGTCCCGGCGGTACCGCGGCTTTTCACGACACGGCTCTATCCGCCATCGGAACAGTTCGGGGTCTGGAAGGCGCGCATGGCCTCGCTGATCGACGTCGCGCCGCCCGATGGCTACAGCCCCGCGCAGGGGTTCGAGGTGGAGTACCTGACCTGCAACATGGCCGACGTCGTCTTCACGTCAGGACGCGTTGCCGATCAAACATTCGCGCGCGTCGTCGAGCCCTCGCACGGCGCGCCGGTCGATATCTGGTGGCTGTTCCGCCTGCGCTCCGGCGAAGCCCGCTTCGAAACCGCAGAGCGGCGGGTTCACGCCGGGCCAGGCGCGATGTTCCTGATCTCGCTCGACGATGATTTCCGCGGCAGCATCACCGACTATGATGGCCTGGTGCTTGCTTTGCCGCGCCGGTCATTCGCAGACGTGGCCGATCAGCTTAACGACGCCTGCAACATTCTGCTCTCGGGCAATCTGATCGAACTGCTGTCCGACTATCTCGACAGACTCGAAACGCGCCTGGTCCTGATGTCGCCGGAGGAGTTGAGGCAGGCGGGGCGAGCGACCGCACAGATGATCGCCGCATGCATTCAGCTGTCTTCGGACCGGCTGGAGCAGGCGCGCGGCGCAATCGAATCGGTGCTGTTCGAGCGTGCTCGTCTTTATATAGAGACGCATCTCGGCGACTTCGATCTGACGCCGGATCGCATTGCGCAGCAATTGCGGATATCGCGCTCTGCACTCTACCGTGCATTCGAGAGCGTCGGCGGCGTCGCCGGATATATCCTGCGCAAGCGGCTGCGCGCAGCACATGCCGAACTGGTCGCATCCACCGACAGGCAAGTGCAGGAGATCGCCTATCGTCACGGCTTCAAGCTGGCGTCGGATTTCACGCGCGCGTTTCGCCGCGAGTTCGGCGTCAGTCCGCGCGAGATGCGTGAACGCGTGCGTCGCAGGTCAACTGCCGGTTGAATATTTGCGGATTACCCCACGGTGCATCGAGCAAATCATTCAACTTGTGAGACGATCTGCGCGCTATTTGGACGGGCTGCTGAGTGACGTTGTCAAATATGTGTCTATCATTTTTGATATGACGACTCGGGGCACATTGATGGGGCAGTCGAGCGAGCGCTGGGTGGCAAGATCGCGCTCGTTGAGTTCGACACATCGTTGGCCGGGACAGGAAGGCAGGCGTGCGTTGCGCTGTCTTCATTTCGTCACATGCGGTCCCAAAGGGCACGCATGTCGGCACAGTCCGCGGCATGGCACCCCCGACGTCTGGACAAGATGTCACGAAGGGGTCGCACCATGGTTGTCGCACGCAACTCATCCGAATCGCTGAAGCGTCAAGGCCGCACCGGCTTCGTGCGGAGCTGGGTCGCCTCGGGCGATGCGGGCAGCCGTTCGCTGCGGCGTCGGCTGTTGGCGGTGCTGCGTCAGGCGCACCGGACACTGGGTGTGAAGCGCGACCGGCTCGGGCTTGGTGCGCTCGGCGTCGGCGGGGTCACCTCCACGATGGCCGCAACGCTCGGTGCGTTCGCGATCATGGTCGCCGCTACTTCGGTTGCGAGCGCGCAGAACTACAACGCCGGCACTGGAAGCGTCGCCTCGGGCGGCGGTGCAACGGCAGTCGGCACCAATGCGTCGGCGACGTCCTCGTCCGGGTCTGCCGTCGCGATGGGCGCCAACGCCAAGGCCAACGCAATCGGGCAAGGCTCTCCGATCGCAATCGGCGCCGCTTCCAATGCGAGCGGCACCGCTCCCGCCGGCTTCAGCTTCGAGGCGATCGCCATCGGTACCGGCACGAACTCGACCGGACCATGGTCGACCGCGGTCGGCACGACGGCCACCGCGAGCGGCACCGGCGCGAGCGCGTTCGGCACCTCCGCCAGTGCGACGGGAAATCAGTCGACTGCGATCGGAAACGGCGCGAGCGCCAGCAACATCTATGCGATCGCGCAGGGCTACCTTGCCGCAGCATCAGGACAATATGCGGTCGCACTCGGTCGGAACGCATCGGCCACGGGCGACGGCGGAATGGCGCTGGGTGCCGGCACGATCGCAAGCAACATCAATGCGGTCGCGCTCGGCGTCAACGCCAATGCGGCCGCAGCCGGTGCCAGCGCTTTGGGCACATTCGCTGCTGCCACCGGTGGAAATGCGACCGCTGTCGGCGTCAGCTCCTCGGCGAGCGGTAACTTTTCGTGGGCCGGAGGCTGGTCGTCCGTTGCCTCGGCGGACAGCGCGACTGCTTTGGGCAAGCAGGCGGTCGCGTCGGGGATCAACTCATTCGCCGGAGGCAGCTCCAGCAAAGCAGGTGCAGATTTTGCCGTGGCTGTGGGCAACCAGGCGCAGGCGCTCAGCACCGGCGGCTCGGTCGCGATTGGATCGGGCGCAATCGTTAGCAGCACGGCGACCGGCGGCATCGCGATCGGCAACAATGCGGCATCCGCCGGCATCAATTCGAACGCGACCGGCGTTGGAGCCAGTGCCGCCGGCACGAGTTCGCTGGCGATCGGCACTGCCGCAAATGCGAGCGCCGCTGCCAGCACTGCGGTTGGCAACACAGCCGTTGCCAGCGGCCAAAACGCCTCCTCATTCGGGTCCGGAGCGAACGCGACAGGAGATAACTCTCTCGCGGCCGGCGTCAGCGCCACCGCCAGCGGAGTAGCCAGTACCGCGCTCGGCATCGGCGCCAAGGCGTCGGCTACAAGCGCCATCGCTATCGGTAACAATGCCGCGGCCAGTTCCGCCAACGCGGTGGCCTTGGGCACCAACGCGGTGGCAACCGGCGGTCAGGCCGTCTCGATCGGCGCGAACAACACCGCCTATGGCAACGGCGCCGTGGCGATCGGCGATCCCAGCTATGCCAGCGGCACCGGCGCCTTCACCGGCGGCGCCAACAACATCGCCAACAGTGACGGCACGGCGAGCGCCACCGCCGCCAACCAGGCCAACGGCGCGGTCGCGATCGGCAATAACAACAAGGCGATCGGGCAGGGCTCCGTGGCGCTCGGCAACGGCTCCACCGCGGGCGCCGCCGGTCTTGCCGGCAATATCGCACTGGGCAACGGCGCCACGGCGGCGGCAAAATCCGGCGATGTCGCGCTCGGCTCCGGCAGCGTCACGGCTGCCGCGGTCGGCACGCCCAACGCGGTGATCAACGGCATCACCTATTCGGGCTTCGCCGGCACCACCCCGGCCTCGACGGTCAGCGTCGGCGCGGTCGGCGCGGAACGCACCATCACCAACGTCGCGGCCGGACGGATCAGCACGTCGAGCACGGACGCCATCAACGGCTCGCAGCTCTACAGTGTTGCCAATACGCTCTCGAGCCAGATCGCCGCCGGCGCGATCCACGACTACAGCGTCAACAGCGCGACGCCGGGAACCGACACCAACTACAACAACGCCGGAGCCACCGGCGCCAACGCGCTCGCGGCCGGCGTCAGTGCGAGTGCCGCCGGCGCGAGCAGTGTTGCGGTCGGCACCGGCGCCGCGGCGCGGGCATCATCCGACACGGCGCTCGGTTCGGGCGCGCTTGCCGCGTCGCTCAGCAATTCGCCGCAGACCGGGGCCGTTGCCATCGGTGCGGGGCAGGCCACGAATGATGGTGCCATCGCGATCGGCAACGGCTTTGGCGGCGGTCCGAAGGCATCCGGTCACGATTCGATTGCTCTCGGCACCGCCGCGACCGCGTCAGGCTCTTCATCCGGCGCCGTTGGCGCCGGTGCGACGGCATCGGGCGCCAGCTCCTTTGCCGGCGGTACGTCCGCGACGGCCAGCCAGGCCAATTCGCTCGCGCTTGGCGCCAATGCCAACGCCTCGAACGCAAATGCGGTCGCGCTCGGCTCCGGCAGCGTGACGACCGCCGCGGTCGGCACCCCGAACACCGTGATCAACGGCACCACCTACAGCTTCGCCGGCACGACGCCGGGCTCGACCGTCAGCGTCGGCGCCGTCGGCGCCGAGCGCACCATCACCAATGTCGCGGCGGGACGGCTCAACAACGGCTCGACGGATGCGGTCAACGGCTCGCAGCTGTTCGCCACCAACCAGGCGGTCGACGGCCTTGCGAGCACCGTCAACAACATCAACACCGGCGGCGGTATCAAGTATTTCCACGCCAATTCGACGCTGGCCGATTCGTCTCCGGTCGGGACGAACTCGGTCGCGATCGGGCCGGTGTCGACGGCGACCGGCGCCGGCTCGGTGTCGATCGGCAACGGCGCGACCGCCGCGAATGCCAACGATGTCGCGCTCGGCGCGGGCAGCCAGACCACGACGGCGGTCGGTACCCCGAATACGGTGATCAACGGTACGAGCTACAGCTTCGCCGGTACGACACCGACCTCGACGGTCAGCGTCGGCACGGTAGGCAACGAGCGCACCATCACCAACGTGGCCGCGGGACGGCTCAATAACGGCTCGACGGATGCGGTCAACGGCTCTCAGCTCTGGTCCACCAACCAGGCCGTGGACGGTCTCGCGACCACCGTCAACAACATCAACAATGGCGGCGGCATCAAGTATTTCCACGCCAATTCGACGCTGGCCGACTCGTCGGCCGCCGGGACGAATTCGGTTGCGATCGGGCCGGTGTCGACCGCGACCGGCAGCGGCTCGGTGTCGATCGGCAGCGGCGCGACCGCCGCGAACGCCAACGATATTGCGCTCGGCTCGGGCAGCCAGACCACCACGGCGGTCGGCACGTCAGGCATCACCATCGGCACCACCGCCTACAGCTTCGCCGGCACGACACCGCTCTCGACCGTCAGCGTCGGCGCCGTTGGTGCCGAGCGCACCATCACCAACGTCGCCGCGGGACGGATCAGCAACGGCTCGACCGATGCGATCAACGGTTCGCAGCTGTTTGCCGCCACTTCGGCGATCGACAGCCTCTCGACCCTCGTCAGCAACGGCCTGACGCATTATTATGGCGTCAACGACGGCGGCATCCAGAAGGCGAACTACACCAACAACGGAGCGACCGGCGTCAACTCGATGGCTGCCGGCGTCGCCGCGTCGGCGACGGCCGCGAATGCTACGGCGCTGGGCTTCAACACCCAGGCCTCGGTCACCGATGGCGTTGCGATCGGCTCGGGTTCGATCTCCAACCGCGCGATCGCGCCGGCGTCCGGCATCATCGGCGGCACCATCATTCCCTACAACACCACCGATCTCGCGCTGCTCGGCGCGGTGTCGGTCGGCAATGCCACGAGCTATCGGCAGATCACCAATGTCGCCGACGGCACCCAGTCGAGCGACGCCGTCACCGTGCGGCAGCTGACCGGCGCGCTGTCGTCGTTCGCGACCACGACGACAAAATACTTCCACGCCAACTCGACGCTCGCCGACTCGCTCGCGGTCGGCAACAATTCCGTCGCGGTCGGACCGCAGACCGTGGTCAATGGCGACAACGGCATCGGCATGGGCTTTGGTGCAACCGTGCAGCAGACCGCACCCGGCGGCATCGCGATCGGCCAAAATTCAGTATCGAACTTCGCCGACTCGATCGCGTTCGGAACCAATGCGGTGGCCGGCGGCATCCAGTCGGTGTCGATCGGCGCCGGATCCCAGACCACCAACCCGACCAGCGTTGCGCTCGGTCCGAATGCCAAGGCGACGGCACAGGCCGGCGACGTCGCGCTCGGCGCCAATTCGACCACACAGGCGGTGGTCGCGACCAAGAACACCACGATCGGCGGCACCACCTACGCCTTCGCCGGCACGGCGCCGGCATCGACCGTCAGCGTCGGCAGCGTCGGGGCGGAACGCACCGTCACCAACGTCGCCGCGGGCCAGATCAGCTCGACCTCGACGGACGCGATCAACGGCTCGCAGCTCTGGGCCACCAACACCTCGCTCGACGCTCTTTATACGACGGTCAACAACATCTCGACTGGCAGCGGCGGCATCAAGTACTTCCACGCCAACTCGACCGCCGCGGATTCGTCCGCCACCGGCGCGGAGAGCGTTGCGATCGGCCCGCAATCGGTCGCAAGCGGCGCGAACGCAGTGTCGATGGGCAACGGCTCGGCCGCATCGGGCGCCAACTCGGTCGCGATCGGCGCCGGCGCCAAGGCGACTTCGGCCAACTCGCTTGCGCTCGGCGCGAACTCGACCACCACGGCCAATCTGAGCGATGCGGCCTATACGCCCGTCGTCGGCAAGAGCGTCGCGGGGGTTGCGACCGGCGAAGTGTCGGTCGGCTCGTCCGGGGCCGAACGCCGCGTCACCAATGTTGCCGCCGGATCGGCCGCGACCGATGCGGTCAATGTCAGCCAGCTGCAGGCGGTTTCCAGCGGCTCGATCCGCTACGACACCGATGCCTCAGGGAACACCACCAACAAGGTGACGCTGAACAGCGGCAGCAGCGGGCCGGTCACCATCAGCAACGTGGCGGCGGGCGTCGCTGGCACCGATGCGGTCAACGTCAACCAGCTCAACAGCGCATTTCAGCAGCTCAATGGTCAGATCGGCGAGGTGCGGCAGGACGCCTGGCGTGCCGCCGCGATCGGCATGGCCGCGGCATCGCTGCGCTATGACGACCGGCCCGGCAAGATCAGCGCATCGGCCGGCGGCGGCGTCTGGCGCAGCCAGGGCGCGCTCGCCTTCGGCATCGGTTACACCAGCGAGAACAGCCGGCTGCGCAGCAATTTGGCGGCGACCACCGCCGGCAGCGACTGGGGCGTCAGCGCCGGCGTGAGCCTGACGCTCAATTGACCCTGACGGCGACGAGGCGGCTGGCGTGTCTGGCGTTGGCGATCTGGCTCTGCGCGGCCGTGAATGCGGCCGCGCAGGGCGTGCTGCCATCCGCCTACACCGTGAAGCCGTCGGACGTCGCGGTGCCGGAAGGCGAGACGCTCGGCGAGTTCAGGCGGATGATCCAGCCGTTCAAGAACTGGACCTTGATTTGCGACGAGAGCCTCAAATCGAAGCGCCGCGTCTGCAACGTCACGCAGTCGATCGTCAACGCGCAGGGCGCGGTCGCCTTCAACTGGTCGCTGATTGCGACCGCCGACGGCAAGCCGCTGATGGCGATGCGGATTCCCACAGCCGCCGGCGTCGGCGCCCAGATCGAGCTTGCGATGGGCAATAGTCCGGACCGCATCGTCGCGCAGACCGATCGCTGCGACGCCAATTTCTGCTTTGCCACGATCGCGATCGGCAATGTGCTGAGGCGGCATATCCGCGCGGCGACGCCGTGCCTGGTGTCCTATCCGCTTCCGCAAGCAGGGCCGATCGTGCTGGAAGCGCCGCTCGACGGACTGTCCGGCGTGCTGGCGAAGCTGAAATGAAGCGAGGTCGGACATGCGGATCTGGAATTCCGGCGTCCAACTCGAAACTGAAGTGCGAAGTGAAAAGGACGGATTGTCGATGCGGCGCACCCTTGGATTGATCTTTGTTGCGGTCGTCGTGGCCGCGCTCGGTGCTGCCGGCGTCGTGGTCTACGCGCAGCAAACGCAACCTGTACCCTTGCAGCCGGCCGTACCCGCGCCGGCCAAGAAGCCTGCCGCCGCTGCCGCGAAGCCGCAGCCGCACAAGCAGCGTCCGCAGGAGGCGCAGACGCCACCGGCTGCCGCGGCATCCGTTCCGCCGCAGCAGGCCGGGCAGCAACCGACCGTGTTCGACGAGCATGCGCGACAGGGCAACGTCGCGACCTGCGCCAATCTGTTCGGGTTGCTCGGCCGCGGTCTCGCGACCAACTCCAATTACACCGCGCAGTCGCAGTGGGATTCCAAAGCCGGCAATTCGCATTCGGTGCAGTCGCTGGTTGCGCTCGCGCCACTCCAGGCGCCTCAGGGCAGCGCTGCCCAGCGCGCCGCCGGCATCGTGTTTGCCGCGCCGGTCGGGTCGTCCTGTGAAGGCAATCTGGTGCGGGTGACGCCGAGCCCGGAGAGCTGCCCGACAGTTGCAGCCGAACTCGCAAAGCTCAACGGGCAGAACGGCACGCTTGGTGACCTCGCGACGATCGCGCTGCCGAACGGCGCGCAGGTGGTGCTGATTCCGTTCGGCAACGCCTGCGTCGCGGTGACCGCGCTCCGGGTCGCCGGATAATGCGGCCCGCTCGGCGCGCGCTGCGCCGGGCGCCTGCCGCCTCCCATCCACCTCTCCTCTGCAAGGCGCCCGGCAATCGCGGCGCCGATCCCCCCGCGCGCCACCGAATGTGAGGGCGGCACGCGGTCTCTCGCGTGCGCTATCCGCCGAACCTGCCCGCTAACATCTTGGCGATCAGCCATCAAAGGGCTGGATTTCTGGCTCCGAATAGTCAATTCTGATTTGGAACTTACCATCCGTGCCATACGCGGAGGAGATGTCCCATGGAGGAAGCGCGTCCGGAGCGGTTTGTCCGCAAGGTCGGCGGTGAGCTTGTATCGTCCGTCATCGCGCGATCGGAGCCGATCAGGGTCGAGCTGCTCAGCCGGACCTCGCGGCC
Organism: Bradyrhizobium sp. USDA 3240; assembly: GCF_054063295.1. NCBI lineage: Bacteria > Pseudomonadati > Pseudomonadota > Alphaproteobacteria > Hyphomicrobiales > Nitrobacteraceae > Bradyrhizobium > Bradyrhizobium sp. USDA 3240. The sequence goes on along the minus strand of NZ_JBSSGD010000002.1, from coordinate 2,919,492 downwards.
CCGCATGAACTGGCACTTCCGCCAGCCCGAACTGACGTTGTTCTGGTTCCGCAACGGCTGCTCGCGGTTGCAGGCCACGATCAACGGCCGTCCGGTCGAATATGAGTTCTCCAGCGCGGCCAACCTCGCGCTGTTTCCGGCCGGTACCGAGATCGAGGGCGAGTGGTCGGTCGGGCCGGCGTTCGACTATGTGGTCGTGTTCCTCGACCCGAAGTTCGTACAGAGCCGTCTCCATGGCTTGATCGAAACGCCCGCGATTGCGTTCGGCCATGACCAGCTCTGCCGCGGTCTCTCCGAACTTTGCCAGGAAGCAACCACGCCGGACAATCTGTTCGACCTGTTCGCCGAAGGCTGGGCCAGCCAGGCGCTGGCCCATATGGCGCGGCTGTCGCGCGGCGCGGAACCGGCGAAGGCTCCGAGCCGTGGCGGACTGCCGGCGCTCAAGTTGCGGAGGATCGAGGCGTTCGTCCGGGAGAATCTTGGCGAGACGATCTCGCTGTCGGCACTGTCGGATGTTGCCGGCCTGAGCAAGCGGCATTTCCTGCGCGCGTTCCAGGAAAGCATGGGCACCAGTCCGCATCGCTATGTGCTGGGCCTGCGCATCGAAACCGCCAAGCGTCGCCTCAGCGACACCGATGAAAGCCTGACCAGCATCGCGCTGGCATCGGGGTTCAGCCACGCCCAGCATTTCTCGTCGACATTCAGGCAGGTCACGGGTGTCAGTCCGTCGATGTTCCGGCAGCAGGGCCGGGCGTAAGTTTCGGCGCTTTTTTGCAAGTCGAGGCGCTTTCCCGCAAGCACCAGTGGACGGTCCATCGTATGCCGAGGTTGCGCTCAGGGTTTGGTCGCATCCGCGCATTGGAAAAGGAAGCAAAGCATGCCAGGGCCATTGGCGGGAGTTCGCGTACTTGATCTGACCGGTGTCGTTTCGGGCCCGTTCGCGACGATGTTTCTGGCCGATCAGGGTGCGGATGTTCTGAAGGTTGAGCCGATCGGCGGCGACATCACCCGCCGCAGCCGGGCCAATGTCGACAAGACCGGCGAGTTCTCGGCACTGTTTATCTCGTCGAACCGCGGCAAGCGTTCGCTCTCGATCGACATGAAAACCGATGCCGGCCGGGACGTGCTGGGCAAGCTGGTCATGCAGTCCGACGTGCTGGTGCAGAATTTCCGGCCCGGCACGATGGAGCGTCTCGGGCTCGGTCCGGACGAGGTGCGCAAGAAGAATCCGCGGCTGATCTATGTCTCGATCAGCGGCGTCGGCGAAGACGGGCCTTACGCCAAGAAGCGCGTCTATGACCCCATCGTGCAGGCTCTGTCGGGGTTCTGCGATATCCAGGCGCAGCCGGTGACCAACCGTCCGCAGATGATCCGGACCATCGTGGCCGACAAGACGACGGCGGTCTATGCCGCGCAGGCGATCACGGCGGCGCTGTACGCGCGGGAAAAATCCGGCAGCGGCCAGCATATCCAGGTGGCGATGCTCGACGCGATGATCGCCTATCTCTGGCCGGAAGGCATGATGCAATACACGGTGGTCGGCCGGGAGCAGGGGACGGCGGATCCGAACGATCGTCCGGATCTCGTGTTCCAGACCTCGGACGGCTATCTGACCTGCGGGACGATCTCCGATTCCGAATGGCAGGGCTTCTGCAAGGCCACGGGCGATCCGGAGCTTGCCAGAGATGAACGCTTCGCCACGCCGGCTTCGCGCTCGGTCAATGCAACGGCGCGCATCAACAGGATGCAGGACTATATCGGCAGACACACCACTGCCGAATGGCTCGCCCGGCTCGATGCGGCCGACGTGCCCTGTGCGCCGATCCTGCGGCGCGGCGAAATCATCGCCAACGAGCAGGTGGTCGCCCGCGGGCTGATCGCCGAGCTCGAGCAGCCAGGCGTCGGCACGGTGCGGCAACCGAAACCCGCGGCGCGTTTCGAGGTCGATGCCGCCGCGATCGGCGGCCCGGCCCCGCGCATCGGCCAGCATACGAGACAGGTGCTGTCCGACCTCGGCTACGGCGAAGCCGCCATCGCAGAGATGATCGAGCAGAAGGCCGTGCGCGCGGTCTGAGCGATCGCGCCACGCAACGTCACCATTGCTGAACTGAACAACTGCCGTCGGTGGGAGATGTCCTATGGCCGAGACAAACAAGACTGCCTTGCTGGTGGGCGCGGGCGATGCGATCGGCGCCGCGGTGGCGCGGCGCTTCGCCGCCGGCGGCTACACCGTCTGCATCGCGCGGCGCGATGCGGCGAAATCGGGCGCGCTGGTGGAGGAACTGACCGCCGCCGGCAGCCGGGTGCATGCGCTCAGTGTCGACGCGCGGCGCGAGAGTGAGGTGCAGGAGCTATGCGAGCGGGTCGAACGCGAGTTCGGGCCGATCGAGGTCTGCCTGTTCAATGCCGGCTCGAACGTCAAGAAGGAGCTGCATGAGACCAGCGAAAAGCTGTTCTTCAAGGCTTGGGAGCTCGCCTGCTTCGCCGGCTTTCTGGTCGGGCGCGAGGCGACCCGGCACATGCTGCGGCATGGCCGCGGCACCATGCTGTTCACCGGCGCGACCGCGAGCGTGCGCGGCAGCAGCGGCTTTGCCGCATTCGCATCCGCCAAGTTCGGCCTGCGCGCGGTCGCCCAGGCGATGGCGCGCGAGCTCGGGCCGAAGAACATCCACGTCGCGCATCTCCTGATCGATGCCGGTGTCGACAGCCCGGCCATCCACCAGCGGATGAAGGCCGCCACCGGCGTCGACGCATCAGAGATCCCACCTGACACGTTGACCCGGACGTCCTCGATCGCGGAGGCCTACTGGTTCGTGCACCAGCAGAGCCGCGACGGATGGAGCCATGAACTGGATCTGCGTCCCTCCGTCGAGAAATGGTGACATTATGACGGAGACGCTGACGTTATGGGGGGTGGGGACATCGCGGACGATCCGGGCCCATTGGGCGTTGCACGAACTGGGGCTGGACTATCACTGCAAGCCGATCCTGCCGCGTTCGGGCGAGACCAAGACGCCGGAATACACCTTGCTCAATCCACGGCAGAAGATTCCCCTGCTGCAGGACGGCGACTTCACGATCGGGGAGAGTGCCGCCATCGTCGCCTATCTGGCGCGCCACTATTCAAATCGGAACATCTCGCTCGTTCCCGTCGAGGAGCGCGACTTTGCGCGATGGCTGGAATGGTGCTTCTTCATCGTGGCCGAGCTGGACTCGACCAGCCTCTATGTGATGCGCCGCCATGACGTCCAAGGCCTCGCCCATATCTACGGCCATGCTCCGGACGTTGTCGTGAAAGCGGCCGAGTATTTTCGCCAGCAACTGCGGCACGTTGAAGTCGCCCTGTCGGACGGCCGGCAATATCTGATGGGCGATCAATTCACCAGCGCGGATATCCTGCTGACGACCTGCCTGGTGTGGGCGATCGATTACGGTGTCGGGGTCTGCGAGGTCGCAACGCCCTATCTCGACCGCGTCACGGCACGGGCGGCCTATAAGGAAAGTGTCGCGATCAATACCGTGAAGAGCTGACTGGTCACGCGCGTCAGAGCCTGGTCCTCGCCGGACCGCCGACATCGCATCGCGGCGTCAGGCCGTAGCGGCCATGCAGCCCGCGCCAAAGGGCCCTCAAGAGCATCCGCATCGAATTTCCCCTCGACATCAGCGATAGCAGGCATCCTGCTGACGCCGGTAACGGAATGACAGAGCCAATTCTGGGCAGGCCTGCGTAGTTTTTAAGCAGAGCGTTCACGCGGCTACGCGGTGTGTGACGAAAAATCTTATGAGATTCAAACGCCGGTGCTGTGGCACGCCTCGTGCATCAATGGCGTCGAGTTGGCCGCTAGGGTTCCGATCTTGCTAAGCAAGGTGCTGGTCCGAGAGCAGCCGCTTGCGGGGGAGACATCCCCGCAGGTGCACGGCGGGATAAAAGCCCGGGAGACCTCGTTAGCCAAGGGATTGGCGGAGCGATGGTCTTTTCGCCAGTCCCTTTTTGTGAAGTTTCGCAAGAGGGATCGGCAATGAACAAGTTCTCTTTCTTCCTCCGCTCTGTTGTCACAGGCTGCGCGATCGTGCTCGCGGCAGCATCCGTCGCTGACGCCGCACCGAAGAAAAGTTTCAAGGTCGCCTGGTCGATCTATGTCGGGTGGATGCCGTGGGGCTATGCGGCCGACACCGGCATCGTCAAGAAGTGGGCCGACAAATACGGCATCGCGATCGAGGTCAAGCAGTTCAACGACTACGTCGAATCGATCAACCAGTACACCGCCGGCGGCTATGATGCCGTCACCATCACCAACATGGACGCGCTGTCGATTCCGGCGGCCGGCGGTGTCGACACCACTGCGGTCGTGATGGGCGATTTCTCCAACGGCAACGATGCCGTGATCCTCAAGAACAAGTCGGATCTCGCCGCGATCAAGGGGCAGACGGTCAACTTGGTCGAGTTCTCGGTGTCGCACTATCTGCTGGCCCGCGCGCTCGAGACCAGCAAGCTGAGCGAGAAGGACGTCAAGGTCGTCAACACCTCCGATGCCGATATCGCGGCCGCCTACAAGACATCAGACGTCAATGCGGTCGTGACCTGGAATCCGATCGTGACGGAAATCCTCGGCTCGCCTGACGCAAAGAAGGTGTTCGACTCCTCGCAGATCCCGGGCGAGATCATGGACCTGATGGTGGTCAACACCGCGGTCGCCAAGGACAATCCGGATTTCGCCAAGGCGCTGGTCGGCATCTGGTATGAGACGCTCTCCAAGATGACGGCGAACGATCCCGCGGCGAAGGCCGCCAAGGAGGCGATGGCCAAGGCCTCCGGCACCGATCTCGCCGGTTTCGACAGCCAGCTCTCGACCACAAAACTGTTCGACAAGGCAACCGACGCGGAAGCCTTTACGCGCAGCCAGACCATCGGCGTGACCATGGATCGGGTGCGCAAGTTCCTGTTCGACAAGGATCTGCTGGGCAAGGGCGCGAAATCCGCCGATGCCGTCGGGATCGAGCTCGCCGACAAGTCGGTGCTGGGCGACAAGTCGAACGTCAAGCTGCGCTTCGACCCGACCTACATGGACGAAGCCGCCAAAGGCAAGCTCTGACCACGTAGCATTGCTTCGAGCAGGAGCCGGACATGCGACTTGTGAACATACGGCCGGGACGGCAGATGCGATTCTATCTGCTCGCGCTGCCGTTCCTGTTGGTCGCAATCGCCTACTTCGCCGGCTCCAGCGCGCGGCTCGCGCAAAACCCGAACGACAAGCTGCTGCCGGCGCTGCCCAACATGGTGCAGGCCGTCAAGCAGATGGCATTCGAGGTCGACCCGCGCACCGGCAGCTATCTGATGGCGACCGACACCATTGCCAGCCTGGGGCGGCTGGGGTCGGCGCTGGCGGTCTCGACGGTGGCGGCGCTCGTTCTCGGCATCGTGATCGGACTGTTGCCGGGCGCCAATGCCCTGCTCGGGCCCTTCGTGTCGGTCACCTCGATGGTGCCGCCCCTGGCATTGTTGCCGATCCTGTTCATCGTGATGGGCCTCGGCGAGAACTCGAAGATCGCGCTGATCGTGATCGGGACATTACCCTGCATGATCCGCGACCTCGCCATGAAGGTGCAGGAGCTGCCGCGCGAGCAGATCGTCAAGGCGCAGACACTCGGCGCCTCGACCTGGCAGATCGCGCTGCGCATCGCGATGCCGCAAACCCTGCCGCGGCTGATCGACGTGCTGCGGCTGCAGCTCGGCCCGGCCTGGCTGTTCCTGATCGCGGCCGAGGCGATCGCCTCCGACTCCGGGCTCGGCTACCGGATCTTCCTGGTGCGCCGCTATCTGGCGATGGACGTCATCATCCCCTATGTCGCCTGGATCACGCTGCTGGCGTTCCTGATCGATGTCGGACTGCGCGTCCTGCAGCGCAGGCTGTTTCCCTGGTTTGCGTCGGTGAGGGCGGAATGAGCGCGATCCGGTTCGACGACGTCTGGAAGGAATACGGCGACCACATCGTGCTCGAACGCATCACGATGGAGGTCGAGCCGCGCGCCTTCATTGCACTGGTTGGTCCGTCCGGCTGCGGCAAGACCACGCTGCTGCGGATGCTGCTCGGTGAGGAGCAGCCGAGCCGCGGCCAGATCCTGGTCGACGGCAAGCCGTTGCGGGCCGAGCCGGATGCCGACCGCGGCGTGGTGTTCCAGCGCTACTCGGTGTTTCCGCATCTGACCGTGCTGCAAAACGTCTTGCTCGGCCGCGAACTGCGCGACGCCAAATTCACGGCCCGGCTGTTCGGCGCCGCGCGGCGCGCCGCCACCGACGAGGCCATGGCGCTGCTCGCCGAGGTCGGGCTCGCCGGTCAGGAGAGCAAATACCCGTCGGCGCTGTCGGGCGGCATGCAGCAGCGCCTCGCGCTGGCGCAGGCGATCATGCGTGGCCCAAAGATCCTGCTGCTCGACGAGCCGTTCGGCGCGCTAGATCCGGGAATTCGCGCCGACATCCATCTGCTCATGAAGCGGCTCTGGAATGAGACCCATCTGACGGTCGTGATGGTGACGCATGACCTCAGCGAGGCGTTCGGGCTCGCGACGCGCGTGATCGCGCTGGAGCGGCAGCGCAACCGGCCCGAGGAGCGCGAGCGCTACGGCGCCACCGTGTCGCGCGATCTCGAGATCTTTCCACGCCGCAGCGCCGAGTTGCGGTCGTCGGTTCAACCAGCTCCGACCGGGACGACCCGGTCAGACCAGGAGCATCAGCCGGGACGGCCCGGCGCTCTCGTCTTGAAGGAGCAACCATGATCCTCACAGAGGAACAGAAGGCCGAGATCGCGGCGCATACCCGACGCTACAACGAGCTGAAGGCTGCCGGGCAGGAGCACGCGCCGCGGGCGCTGCCGGCGCCGACCGCGCGCGACGCCGCGCCGATCGCCACTGATGCGATCATCCATCGCGAGACGATTCCGGCCGGCTGGTACTGGACCACGCGACTGAACCGCGGCGAGACGCTGCGTATCGTCAACAGTTCGGGGACATCGACCGTCAGCCTGCTCGCCTGGAACAGCGCTGACACCGCCGAGCGGCTCAACCACGCCGACACCATCAAGGTGCAGTGGGCGGCGCGGCTGCAGAAGGGACGCGTGCTGCTCTCGGACATGGGGCGTGCGCTGCTCGGCATCATCGAGGACAGCAGTGCCGCGCATGACGCGGTGGTCGGCGGCTCGACGGCTGCGACCAATCAGGCGAAATACGGCGAGGGGAATTTCCGCAACACGCGCGACAATTTCATCCTGGCCGCGGCGAAGCTCGGGCTCGATCGCCGTGACGTGCATCCCTGCGTCAGCTTCTTTGCACCGGTCGCGATCGACGCGGACGGCAAGTTTGTCTGGTCCGACGCGCGCCGGCAAAAGGGAGATTTCGTCGATCTGCGCGCGGAGATGAATTTGCTGATCGCGCTGTCGAACTGTCCGCATCCGCTCGATCCGGCGGAGAGCTATCCGCGAACGAGCGTGGAGATCGTGCGCTATCGCGCGAGCAAGCTCGCGGCCGATGATCTCTGCCGCAACGCGACGGCCGAGGCGATCCGCGCCTATCAGAACAACGCGCTGTATCTCGGCGAGATGAGCGAAGGAGCCGTGCGATGACCACACAGTTCGCTCAGACCCGTGGCCGCATCGTTCTCGACGTGGAAATTCCCGCGCGCAAGCCGTGGTCCGCCGTTATCCGCAAGGGGCAGACGCTGCGGATCACGGATACCCATGGCCAGCAGGCGGTCGATACGCTGTTCTATCGCGCCGATGACCATCAGGAGCGCTACAGTGGGCAGGATACGTTGCGCGCGCAAGGCTCGGCCTATGTCGGGCTCGGCACGAAGATCATGTCCAATGAAGGCCGGGTGATGTTGTGCGTGGTGGCTGATAGCTGCGGCCTGCACGATACGTCGGCGGGCGCCTGCTCCTGCGAGAGCAACACCGTGCGGTTCGGGCACCAGACCCGCTACCAGCACGCCTGCCGCGAGAACTTTGTGATCGAAGCCGCGAAGTACGGCATGTCGAAGCGCGACATCGTGCCGAACTTGAACTTCTTCATGAACGTGCCGATCGATCCCGCCGGCAATTTCACCGTGGTCGACGGCGTCTCCAAGCCCGGTGACGCCATCGAGCTGGCGGCCGAGATGGACGTGCTGTGCCTGATCTCGAACTGCCCGCAGATCAACAATCCCTGCAACGGCTTCTTCCCGACGCCGGTGCAGGTCACGATCTTCGAGCCGGAGGCGTGAGGCATGTTCAGCAAAGTCCTGATTGCCAACCGCGGCGAGATCGCCGGGCGGATCGGCAGAACATTGCACCGCATGGGCATCGGCTCGGTTGCGGTCTATTCCGATGCCGACCGCTTCACGTGGCCGGTGCTTGAGGCCGACGAGGCGGTGCGCATTGGCCCGGCGCCGGCGGCGGAGAGCTATCTCAACGTCGATGCGATCATGGCGGCGTGCCTCGCGACCGGCGCGCAGGCGGTGCATCCCGGTTACGGCTTCCTGTCGGAGAACCGGCGCTTTGCCGAGCGGCTCGCCGAGCACGGCATCAAGTTCATCGGGCCGCGGCCTGAGCATCTCGACGCCTTCGGCCTCAAGCACCGCGCGCGCGAGATCGCCGAGTGCAGCGACGTGCCGCTGCTGCCGGGCTCCGGCCTGCTCGAGACCATCGACGAGGCGCTGCAACAGGCGGAAGCCATCGGCTTCCCGGTGATGCTGAAGAGTACGGCCGGCGGCGGCGGCATCGGCATGCAGCTCTGCCATGACATGGCGACGCTGCGCGAGCGCTTTGAATCCGTGCAGCGCACGGCGCGGGCGAGCTTCGGCGATGCCCGGGTCTATCTCGAACGGTTCGTCGCCCAGGCGCGCCACATCGAGGTGCAGATTTTCGGCAACGGCAAGGGCGATGTGGTCGCGCTCGGCGAACGCGATTGCTCGCTGCAGCGGCGCAACCAGAAGGTCTTTGAGGAGACCCCCGCGCCTGGCCTCTCCGCCGAGATCAGGCGGCGGCTGCACGCGGCCGCGGTGTCGCTCGGCAAGGCGGTGTCGTATGAATCCGCCGGCACGGTGGAGTTCATCTATGACGTCGCGCGCGAGGACTTCTACTTTCTCGAGGTCAACACCCGTCTCCAGGTCGAGCATCCCGTCACCGAGCAGGTCACTGGCGTCGACCTCGTCGAATGGATGATCCGGCAGGCGGCCGGTGAGGACGTGCTTGGCAATGCCGGCACGCTGACGCCAAAGGGCGCGGCGATCGAGGTGCGGCTCTATGCCGAGAATCCGGGCGCGGGCTTCCGCCCAAGCGCGGGCCGGCTGACCCAGGTCAGCTTCTCAACGGATGCGCGGATCGACGGCTGGATCGAGACCGGCACCGAGGTGTCGCCGTTCTACGATCCGATGCTGGCCAAGATCATCGTGTCGGCCGAGACGCGCGATGCCGCAATCGCAAAGCTGACGCAGGCGCTGGATGACACGGTGGTGGCCGGGATCGAGACCAATCTCGACTATCTCCGCGCGATCGCGGCGTCCGATGTGTTCCGCAGTGGGCGGGTGGCGACCAGCGTGCTCGGCGCCTTCGGCTATCGGCCGCGCACCATCGACGTCGTCGCACCGGGGGCGCAGAGCGGCGTGCAGGAATTGCCCGGCCGGCTGCATCTCTGGCATGTCGGCGTGCCGCCCAGCGGCCCGATGGACGAGCGATCGTTTCGTCTTGCCAACCGCGTGGTCGGCAATCCGGAAGTAACTACCGCGCTGGAGCTGACCGTCAACGGGCCGACCCTGCGCTTCAACACCGATGCGATCGTCGCGCTCTCGGGCGCACGCATGAAGGCATCGCTTGACGGCGCCGATGTCGCCCATGACGAGCCGGTCGCGGTGCGCGCCGGTCAAACGCTCGTCATCGGCAGTATCAGGGGCGCGGGCCAGCGCGCGTATCTCGCCGTGCGTGGCGGCATTGATGTGCCGGAGATCCTGGGCTCGCGCGCCGTGTTCGCGCTCGGCGCGTTTGGCGGCCATGCGACGGGATCGCTCAAGGCCGGCGATGTGCTGCATATCAGTGCCGAGACGTCAGACCTTGCGGCGCCGCGGCCCGCTGCGGAGGACGAGCGGCCGGAGCTGACTTCGGCGTGGCAGATCGGCGTGGTCTACGGCCCGCATGGTGCACCGGACTTCTTCCTCGACGAGGACATCGAAGCACTGTTTGCGTCGAGCTATGAGGTGCACTTCAACAGCGCCCGCACCGGTGTGCGGCTGATCGGTCCGAAGCCGCGCTGGGCTCGCGCCGATGGCGGCGAGGCTGGGCTGCATCCGTCGAACATTCATGACAATGCCTACGCGGTCGGCTCGATCGATTTCACCGGCGACATGCCGATCATTCTGGGGCCGGACGGACCAAGTCTCGGCGGCTTCGTCTGTCCGGCGGTCGTCGCGCGCGACGAACTCTGGAAGGTCGGTCAGCTCAAGCCCGGCGACACCGTCCGCTTCGTTCCGGCGAAACGCGACGATCCGGTCTCCGGCCCCACGGTGCTGCACGCGCCCGAGCTCGGCGCCGCCATCGTCGGCCGCAACGATGATGGCCCGATCCCGGTGGTGTACCGCCGCGCCGGCGACGACAATCTCCTGGTCGAATATGGTCCGATGGAGCTCGACATCGCGCTGCGGCTGCGCGTCCATGTGCTGGCGCAGGCGCTGGAGGATGCGAAGCTCGGCGGCCTGATCGACCTCACGCCTGGCATCCGCTCGCTGCAGATCCATTATGACGGCACGGCGCTGTCGCGAACGAAGCTGCTCGATGTGCTCAGGCGGATCGAGCGCGACCTGCCGCCGGTCGATGCCATGCGGGTGCCGAGCCGCACCGTGCATCTGCCGCTGTCGTGGCGGGACCCAGAGGCCGAGCTTGCGATGCGCAAGTATCAGGAGCTGGTGCGCGCGGATGCGCCGTGGTGTCCGTCGAATGTCGAGTTCATCCGGCGCATCAATGGGCTCGGCAGCGAGGACGATGTCCGCCGCATCGTGTTCGACGCCGATTATTTCGTGCTCGGCCTCGGCGATGTCTATCTCGGCGCGCCGGTGGCAACCCCGCTCGACCCGCGGCATCGCCTCGTGACCACGAAGTACAATCCGGCGCGGACCTGGACGCCGGAGAACGCAGTCGGAATCGGCGGCGCCTATATGTGCATCTATGGCATGGAAGGGCCGGGCGGCTACCAGCTGTTCGGCCGCACCATCCAGGTCTGGAACACATGGCGCACCACGAAAGTGTTTGAGCCGGGTCATCCCTGGCTGCTGCGGTTCTTCGACAAGATCCGCTTCTTCCCGGTCGATGCCGATGAGCTCTTGGACGCACGCGCCGCATTCCCGCACGGGCAATACGACATCAGGATCGAGCAGGGCGAGTTCTCCTACGCCGACTACGCGAAGTCCTTGGCCGACGCGCAGCCGTCGATCGCGGCATTCAAGGCGACGCAACAGGCCGCGTTCGATGCCGAGCGCCAGCGCTGGCGCGAGATGAAGCTCGACGAGGCGCCGGCGGAATCGATCGATGCGAGCGTCGCAATGACCGGCATTCCCGACGGCCAGATCGGTGCGTTCTCGGAGGTGCCCGGCAATATCTGGAAGATCCTGGTCGAAGAGGGTGCCAAGGTCGCAGCCGGCGACGTGCTTGCGATCATCGAGTCCATGAAGATGGAGATCAGCGTGCACGCGCCGAGCGCGGGCCGCATTGCGTCGGTGTCGGTGAAGCCCGGACAGACGTTGCGCGCGGGCGATGTCGTGGCGTTGATCCGGCCGGAGTAGATTCGGCCACGTCCCGAGCCTCGCGTGCCGATCTGCTGCGGTCCTGCGCTATGGGGGACGATCGGACGGAAGCTGACAGCGCCATGTCTCATTGGCAAGGAGCCGGCGCTGTCGGTCGGCGATGGCAGGCCATCCGGAGCGTACCACGCTGAGGACGGCAGCGTCGGCGGATGGACCTTCATCGCAGGCAAAATAGGCGCGAAGCCGTCCCTCGCAGTGGAAGCCGAGGCCGGTATAGAGCTCGAGCGTACGCCGCAGGCGCCAATCCAGATGCACCTCGGCCCGCTCGACGGCGAGCACCTCGAAAGCATACCGCGTCATGAGATGCGCGACATGGCTGATGAGCAGGACCTCGTCCAATCGTCCGCTGCTCCAGATCGGCGCAAACCTCGCCCGCTTCTCGTCCGGCTCGAGTGTCGCGAAAGCGGTAAGGCCGATGATGTCGCCTGACCCGGCGTCCTCGATCGCGAACGCGGCCGTGTCGTTCGCGCAGCTCAGCGTGGCTGCCATGCGCGCGGCCGCCGCCTGGCGGGAGCTGCCGCGATCGAGCTGCCGAAGCATGCCGGCGTCCCCGAGCGGTTTGACCCGCGCGATCTCGGAACCGTGGATCCTGGTCAGCAGGATGCGGTCGGTGGCCAAGGCGGCATCCAAGGCGGCATGGCTGTCTGCGAATTGCATGCCCTATTGACGCATCGAACTAACATGCCGTCAAATGACTGGAATGGCAGTTCATATGCAGATTGGTCATGTCCCTGAATCCGAGACACGTTGACTTGTTTCGCGAGGTCGTGCGTCACAACGGAATCACCAAAGCGGCCCTGAGCCTGCGGATCGGGCAGCCCTTCGTCAGTCGCGCCATCGCGCGGCTGGAGCGCGAGATCGGCTTCGCGCTGTTCGAGCGCGGGCGCGGCGGCGTCACGTTGACGCCGGAAGGCGAGATCTTCCTGCATGAGGTGGAGCGCAACCAGGCCGGGCTGGAGTATCTGGCGCGTGCGGCGCGCGGCATTCGCGCGCGGGGCAGCGGGACGCTGAGGATCGCCTGCCTTCCGGCATTCACCTATTCGTTGATGCCGCGGATCGTCAGCAAATTCTCCAGGAAGAACCCCGGCATCATGCTGTCGGTCGCCGTGCATAGCCCTGAACGGGTCTGGAGTCTGGTTGCTGCGGGCCAGTGCGACGTCGGGTTGGCGCGACCCCAGTCGGGTTTTGCGGCGGTCGACGACGAACTTCTGATGACGGCCGACGCCATCTGCGTGCTGCCGCGTCAGCACCGGCTGCGGTCCAAGCGATTGATCATGCCAAAGGACCTGCACGGCGAGGCGATGATTGCGCCGGCCCCAGGCGCGCCGCATCGAACGCGCCTCGAACGCGCCTTCGAAGACGCCGGAGTCGTGGTCAGAACGGTGGCGGAGATACAGTACAGCATGCAGCGCTGCGCTCTGGTTGCGCAGGGGCTGGGCTTCTCGATCGTCGATCCCGTCGTGGCGCGGGATTTTGCCAGCGCCCGGATCGTGCTCAAGCCGTTCACGCCGCGGCTGGAGATCACCACTGTACTGCTGTTTCCGTCGCAACGGCCGCGCAGCCGTCTTGCGCTCGAATTCTGCGACCTGGTTCGCGCCGAGACCGCTGAGTACAGGAAGCCCGCGCGCGCTCCGGCCTGACCCGATCCGGGCCGCTTTGCCCGGATGCGGCGCTTCAGGGCGAGCTTGGATGCCCGTCAACTCCATGAAGATGGAGATCAGCGTGCACGCGCCAGGCAGGATTACGTCGGTGCCGGTGAAGCCCGGCCGGACGCCGCGTGCGGGCGACGTCGTGGCGTTGATCCTGCCGGGTTAGCGCGGCTGCGCAGCGGCGCTATTCTTTGGGATCGGTGGGTGGGACGAGCAGAGGGAGCGTCTCGACCTCCATCTCCAGCCGCTGCCAGCTGCGATAATCATATGCGCCATCCCAGCGATGGACCGGCTGGTAACAGGCTGTGCAGCGGAAGACTCCCTTCGCCGCAGTGCTGACCTGCACGGTCTGGTAAATGACGCTGCAGCCGGCGCAGCTAAACGCGACGGTGCTCGAACATTCGGACTGCGGCGACATCAACTCTGGACGGTCGCCGAAGGTGTTTGAAGCGGTGCTGCTTGCTGCGGGCGGGGGCGCGATTGGATTGGGAGGCACATCCGGCTCGAACGCGGTGTCGGTATGGGCCTCTATCGACGCGTTTTGCCTTAACGCCCGATCGATCTTCATCCTCACGCGGCGAGCCGCCAGCAATCCCAAGACCGCCTGCACCGTTCCCGAGAAGTTGCGATCGCCGATGAAAAACGAGTAACGCCAAGTGCCCGCAGCCTCGGCTTCAATGATGAGGAAATGAATTGAACGATGAACGCCGCTCAGTTGGGCGCCTGTTTGGCGAACCACGACTTAGCTCAAACGGCGAGCCGTTTCGGCGGCGAACGTCCCTGCCGCCGAATTTGCATGCTTGACCAAGCGCATTACAGGTTCGTCCTTGCGGGTCCAATTGGAAGTCAACTGCCGTCGTTTCAAGGCAGAAATGGAACGGCCGCGAAGCAATTGGCTAGATGATTTGCCTCCATGGCGTCTTGTGAACCTGGGTCATTTAATTGCGAGGTTTTGTCAGGCTGGATGCCTCGAACGGATGGCCTTGTTTGACATAGGTCAAAATACGGTGCTCGAAGCCGTCGACGTTTAGCGACGACATAGTCCGGTGCCAGATGAAGATCGCCAAACGCCTCGTAAGCGCCTTGCCATCGATACCGAGCTCTGCCGGGGGGATAGCGCGTCTCGCATGCGCCCGAATGCGCGATGCACAAATTGAACTTGCTCCGATCGTGTCAGCCGCAGGCCTGACGATCAATGATGTTGAGGACCGCAAGCGCCGCATCGACGCGCGGGCGCAGATGAGACTGCTTGAGCTCGCGGCCAAGGAACTGCAGGACGACTGCTTCGGATTCCATCTGGCGCAGGGTTTTGAGATGGGGGAGATCGGGCTTCTGTACTACGTCATGGCATCATCGGAGGATCTCGCCGACGCTCTGCAAAATGGGGGACGCTACTGCGCGATCAACAACGAAGGCGTGCGGCTGCGGATTTCTCTGGCGCGTGGCTTCGCCATCGGATTCGAGTATGTCAACATCGACCGGTCGTCCGATCGCCACCACGCTGAATTTTGGCTGATTGCGCTTGTCCGTATTTGCCGAGCATTGACTGAAGGCAGGCTGGTCCCAAGGCGAATTCAGTTGAAGCACTACAGGCGCGAAACACCTCTGGATGTGCGATCTCTTCTGGGTTGCGAGATCAAGTTTGCAGCTGATAGGGATGACCTCCTGTTTTCTTCGCATATTGGCGCATTACCTGTCGTGGGGGCTGATCTGCACCTTAACAAGATGTTGCTTCAATATGCCGACGAGGCGCTAAGCCACCGGGCATCGGGACGGACCAGCGTGCGGTCTCGCGTTGAAGATCAGATCGCCCGGTTGCTTCCGCACGGCAAAGCCAATGCCGAGGCTATTGCGCGCCGTCTTGGTATGAGTCGGAGAACGCTCGCTCGGGCACTGTCGTCCGAGGGGGCGGGCTTTCTGAATGTTCTCGAGACGTTTCGAATCGGACTTGCGCGCCGCTATCTTGAAGAAGCGGAGCTGCCGATTTCTCAAATCGCATGGTTGCTGGGCTACAGCGAGGTCAGCTCGTTCACGCATGCTTTCGTCCGCTGGACAGGCCTCACGCCCACGGCCTATCGTGATTCGAACGGCATTCGGTGATGGGCTGACACAAGCCCTCAAATCCCTGGCACAGAACAGCAAGACTTGGCGGGCTGTATTGCGCTAGGCGAGTGCCATGCGTTCAAGCTTCTTGTCTCGACTCGCGCTTCGCTGGCGCCGCACCAGGGTCGCGGTGTTCGGCCTTATGAGCAAAGACGACTGGCTGTTCCTGGCTTCGATAGTTTTGTTTCACAGTCTCTTGATCGCGCTGATCTGGGTCGTTTTCCTGAATTGACCCGGTGTCGCGACGCGACGTTTGTGGATTCCTTGAGGCCACGGCAGCCCGGACGGCAACTCGCCTCACACCTCCAGCCATTCCTCGCGGACGGCGGCGTTGGCCTTGAGCTGGTCGGGGGTGCCTTCGAACACCACGCGGCCGTGGCCCATGATGTAGACCCGGTTCGAGATCTTCATCGCGATCGAGAGCTTCTGCTCGACCAGCAGGATGGCGACGCCGGCCTTGGCGATCCGCGCGATCAGCTCGCCGACCTGCTGCACGATCAGCGGTGCCAGCCCTTCGGTCGGTTCGTCGATCATCATCAGCTCGGGATCGCCGAGCAGCGTGCGGCAGGTGGTCAGCATCTGCTTCTCGCCGCCCGACAGCACGCCGGCCGGCGTGTCGGCGCGGCGGGCGAGGTTGGGGAACATGTCGAGCATCTCCTGCAGCCGCCACTTGCCGGGCCGGCGCGGGTCCTTGATGCCGAGAATCAGGTTCTGGCGTACCGTCAGGCTCGGGAAGATGTCGCGATGCTCGGGCACGTAGCCGAGCCCGAGGCGGGCGATCTTGTGGCTCGGCAGGCCCGCGATGTCCTTGCCCTTGAAGCGGATAGTGCCTTGCGGCGGCACCTCGCCCATGATCGCCTTCACGGTGGTCGAGCGGCCGACGCCGTTGCGCCCGAGCAGGCTGACGACCTCGCCGGCGGCGATGTCGAGATCGACACCCTGAAGGATGTGGCTCTTGCCGTAATAGGCGTGGAGATTCCTGACCTCGAGCATCAGTCGACCTCCTCGCCGAGATAAGCTTCCTTGACCTTCGGATTGCCGCGGATTTCCTCCGGGGTGCCGGAAGCGATGATGTGGCCGTAGACCAAGACCGAGATGCGGTCGGCGAGGCCGAACACCACGCTCATGTCGTGCTCGACGATGACGAGCGTGCGGCCTTCGGTGAGGCGGCGGATCAGTGCGACGGCGCGTTCGGTCTCGGCATGGCTCATGCCCGCGGTCGGCTCGTCCAGCATGATGACGCTGGCGCCGCCCGCGATCGTGATGCCGATCTCGAGCTCGCGCTGCTCGGCATAGGTGAGCAAGCCTGCCGGCACGTCGCGGCGATGGGTGAGATGGATGTCGTCGAGGATCTGCGCGGTGCGCTGCTTCACCTCGGGCAGGTTGTCGACGTTCTTCCAGAACGCGTAGCGGTGGCCGGTCGCCCACAGCACGGCGCAGCGGACGTTCTCCCACACCGTCATGCGGGCGAACACGTTGGTGACCTGGAACGAGCGCGACAGCCCGCGCCGGTTGATCTCGAACGGCCGCAGGCCCGAGGTGACCTCGCCGTTCAACCGGATCTCGCCAGAGGTCGGCTTGATGTAGCCACTGATCAGGTTGAACGTCGTCGACTTGCCGGCGCCGTTCGGGCCGATGATGGCGTGACGCTCGCCCTTGGCGACGCTCAGATTGAGATCGCGGATGATCTGGACGTTGCCGAAGCTCTTGTCGACGGCGTTGACTTGGATGGCAGCGGTCATGCCAGATACCCCCGATCACGGGCCACCGTCGCGGCGCGATCCCAGGCTTCCGCAATGCGTCGCCAGGTGATGCGTGCGACCAGGAAGCCGCCGACGACGAGAACCGCGGCAGCCGCCCAGGTCGTCGGCGCGGCTGCAACGAAGGGAATGCCGAGCAGATTGATCGGGTCGCCACCGGAGAAGCGTGCGACGGTCTCGATGGTCAGGATGATGCCGAGCGCAAACGCCAGCGTCGGGATCGCGGCGACCAGATAGGACGGGATCACGGTGCCTAGCGTGCCGGCGCGGATCAGCGGGCGGTGCTTCATCAGGATGCCGGCGATGCCACCGGGTGCGAACATCACGATGCCGATGAAGATGATGCCGAAATAGAGCTGCCAGACCGAGGTGACGCTGGTCAGCCCGAGCTGCAGATAGGTCACCAGGATGGCGCCGAGGATCGGACCGAAGAAATAGGCGGTGCCGCCGATGAACGCCGAGAACAGCACGAGGCCCGACTGGGTCGCGCCGAGATAGGCCGAGTTGGCGATCTCGAAGTTGATCGCGGTCAGGCCGCCGGCGATGCCGGCGAAGAAGCCGGCGAACATGTAGGCGAGATAGCGCACCACATGCGGATCGTAGCCGATGAACTCGACCCGTTCCGGATTGTCGCGCACCGCGTTGCAGATGCGCCCGAGCGGCGTACGGGTCAGCGCGTACATCGCGATCGCCGAGATCAGCACCCAGAACGCGATCAAATAGTAGACTTGGATCTGCGGCCCGAAGGTCCAGCCGAACATCGGCATCAGCGAGGTGCGATCGGTGGTGATGCCGGATTCGCCGCCGAACACGCTGCGCAGGATCAGCGACGACGAGGCGACCAGTTCGCCGATGCCGAGCGAGATCATCGCAAACACCGTGCCGGCGCGCTTGGTCATCACCCAGCCAACCAGCAATGCGAAGGCCATGCCGCCGATGCCGCCCATCAGCGGGATCACCGGCAGCGGGATCGGCCAGTTGTGGCCCGCGACCGCGTTCATGGCGTGCACGGCGAGGAAGCCGCCGAGGCCGTACTGCACGGCGTGTCCGAACGACAAGAGGCCGGTCTGGCCGAGCAGGATGTTGTAGGACAGTGCGAAGATGATCGCGATGCCGATCAGGCAGAACGAGGTCAACGAGCCGCCGGAGGAGAAGATCAGCGGCAGCACGACGAGTGCGACGGCTGCGATCAGCCAGATGCCATAGAAGCTCAGGGCGCTGGCGGACTCTTCTTTGGCCGCGGCTGAGGTGGGGATAGCGGCGTTGCTCATGACTCGCGCGTCCCCAGCAGGCCCATGGGGCGGAAGATCAGCACCAGCACCAGCAGCAGATAGGGCAGGATCGGCGCGATCTGCGCGATCGTGACGTTCCAGATGTCGGTCAGCGGCGAGGCGCCGAGGCTCGGATCGAGCGGCCCGAACACGCTGGCGAGCGAACCGTTGAGCGCGACCGCAAAGGTTTGGATCAACCCGATCAGGAGCGAGGCGATGAAGGCGCCGGGCAACGAACCGAGGCCGCCGAACACGATGACGACGAACAGGATCGGGCCGAGCAGCGCGGCCATGTCGGACTGCGTCACCAGCGAGGGACCGGCGATCACGCCGGCGAGACCCGCCAGCGCGCTGCCGACGCCGAACACCAGCATGAACACGCGGCCGACATTGTGACCGAGATGGCCGACCATGCTCGGATGGGTCAGCGCGGCCTGCACGATCAGGCCGACCCGCGTCCGCTTCAGCGTGACCAGGAGCGCGATGAAGATCACGACCGAGACCACCAGCATGAAGATCTTGTAGGCGGGGTAGTTGGTGGAGAACACGGTGAAGGCCGGAAAGTCGAGTGCCGCCGGAACCCGGTAGTCGACCGGGCTCTTGCCCCAGATCATCGAGACGATTTCCTCGATGGCGAAGGCGAGACCGAAGGTCAGCAGCAGTTCGGCGACATGGCCGTGCTTGTGGGTGTTGCGCAGGCCGTAGCGCTCGACGCCCATGCCGACCACGCCGACCAGGAGCGGTGCGATCACCAGCGCCGGCCAGAAGCCGATCCAGCGGGTGAGCTGAAAGCCGAAGAACGCGCCCAGCATGTAGAAGCTCGCATGCGCGAAGTTGAGCACGCCCATCATGCTGAAGATGACGGTGAGTCCGCTGGACAGCAGAAACAACAGCATGCCGAACAGCACGCCGTTGAGTGTCGAGATGACGATGAGCTCAGCCACGGCGCACCCGCTTGAGACTGGAACGGTTCACGTGATCAATAACCTGTCGGTGAAATGAACTACGGCACCATCACGCTGCCGGAAGGCGAACGCCTCCGCAACCCTGTGGTCGCGGAGGCGCCTTGCAGCGGCCGATCAGGGCCGCTTCATGTTGCAGGTGGTCGGAAGCATCGTTTTATCGGTGTCGATCTTGGAGACGATGTGCCAGCCCCAGCCGGTGTTCTCTTCGTCGAACGGCTCCTTGGCCTTGTCGGTCAGCGAGCCGAACGAGGAGATGTAGATCGGCTGGAAGAACTGGTGGTCGTCCTTGCGCATGAAGCCATCGCCGCCGTCGAACACTTCGAACTTCATGCCCTCGAGGGCGGCCGCGACTTTCACCGGATCGATCGAATTGGCCTTCTCGGCGGCGGCCTTGAACATCCGCATCTCATTGACAGCGCGCGGATACCACACGGAAATGCCGGTCTTGGCGCGGAAGTCCTTCTCGAAATCCATCGCCGCCTTGTTGCCGGAGTTCGGCACGCCTTCGCTGATCTGGAACACCTGGTTCTCGAGGCCGGTCTGCTTGATCGCGGTCGGCCCACCGGCGCCGCCGGCATAATAGGTGTACCAGTTGACCTTGAGGCCGGCATCGGCCGCGGCCTTCAGCAGCAGCGCGAAGTCCTGGCCCCAGTTGCCGGTCACGACGGTGTCGGCGCCGGACGCCTTGATCTTGGCGATGTAGGGCGAGAAGTCGGTGACCTTGAGCATCGGGTGCAGTTCGTCGCCGACGACCTGGATGTCCGGCCGCTTTTCGCCCAGCATCTTGCGCGCCGCGGTGCGCACCGACTGGCCGAACGAGTAGTCCATGTTGATCAGATAGACCTTCTTGATGGACGCCTGGTCCTTCATGTAGTTGGTCAGCGCTTCCATCTTGATGTCCGAGTTCGCATCCCAGCGGAAATGCCAGTAGCTGCACTTCTCGTTGGTCATGCTCGGATCGACCGCGGCGTAGTTGAAGTACAGCACTTCCTTGCCGGGGTTGCGCGAGTTGTTCTTGGTGACGAAGTCTTCCAGCGCCGCACCGACCGACGAGCCGTTGCCCTGGGTGATGTAGTGGATGCCGGCGTCGACCGCCTTCTGCGCCTGCACCAGGCTTTCCTGCGGATTGGTCTTGTTGTCGAGCGGGACGATCTCGACCTTGTGGCCGAGGATGCCGCCCTTGGCGTTCAGCTCGTCGGCGAGATACTGAAACGTCTTCAGGCCGCCTTCGCCAACGCTGGCGCCGCCGCCGGAGAGCGGATCGATATAGCCGATCTTGATGGATTCCTGCGCGGACGCCGCGCCTCCCAACACCGTCAGCGCTGCCGCGGCGGCAATGATCAGCCTATGCATTCTGCGTTCCTCCCTTGCTCGTGTTTTGATTGATCTTAAGCGATCGAGGCCGTCTCATAACCCCAATTGCAGCGCCTTCGCAACTTTCGCTTTGAATTTAGCGCCAAGTTTTAGCGGAAGGTAGTATGATGTTATAGGCTATATTGCTTCGGAATTGGTCGCTGTTTTGAATTAGAAGTAAACTTTTGGATGAGGCCGGCGTTCGCCCGCCCGCCCAGCATTCTGGAACCGATGCTCAGGTCGGACGCCGTCGCGGCTTGAGGCCCGCGAGAAACAACCGCGCGAAATGATCGGCGATCTCTGCCGGAGACCAGTCGCGCCTGGTCTTGAACCAGATCGGATACCAATGGCCCATTCCGGTCAGAATGCGCTCTGCGAAGTAGGTATCGATGCGGCGGAAGCAGCCCTCGTCGATCCAGCGCTGATAGCTGTCCTGGTCCTGCCGGATCGTCGCTAGCACGTCTCCGACGTAGGCTCTCCGGTCGACGTCATTGAGATAGTTGATGTTGTGGTAGGTCGCCTTCGGACCGCAGGGCGTGTCGTGCAGCATCAGCAGAAGGCGGATCCTCTGCACGATGTGATCGAATGCGCCGAGGCTGTGCTGTTGCAGGTGCTCGCGAATGCTGATCTCGCCGGCGAGCCCGCGCCGCAGGCAAGCCAACAACAGGCTCTCCTTTTCGCTGAAGTGATAGTAGATGCCGGCGCGGGTCATGCCCGCATCGACGGCGATGCTCTCGAGCGACGTGCCTGACGCGCCCCTTCGGTTGAAGCTGTCGGAAGCAATCGAAAGCATCCTGTCGAACTTCGCGGCCCGCTTGTTCAACGCCGCACGCGACTCCAGGAACGGCGCAAGGCTGAGCGGTTCGGGCATCTCGGGAACCGCGATCTCGCGCCGGTAAACCCCGTGCGTGATGATGTCATCGATGGCATCGATCGCCTGCTGGCGCGTGTAGTAGTCGCGTTCGGACAGCCAGAACGGCACCCAGTCCAGGATGGAGATCAGCGCCACCGCCGTGAGCAGCGGTTCGTCGCAGGCGATCGAGCCGTCCGCCACGCCCCGATCCAGAATGTCCGCAAGCCAGGCGGCATTCTGCCAGCGCTTGGCATGGACTTCGCTGCTGTAGGGCGCAGCCAGCGCATCGATATCGGTGAACAGGATCATGCGCTGGGCTTCGGACCGCAGCCGGCCGCGCACAAAGCGCCTGACGATCTCGAGCCCATCGATGCCGGGCTCGGCGGCCGCCTCCATCTCGCGCCTGTAGATCGCGAGGCCGCGCAGGTAGCAATGAAAGATCAGGTCTTCCTTGTCGCGGAAGTGATGATACAGCGCGCCCGGCACGGCCTGTACCGCCGCCGCAACCTGCTCCATCGTGACATTGGCATAGGAGTGGCGGGCAAACAGCCGGGATGCAGCGACCAGAATCTCTTCAGCTCGATCCGTCAGCGCAGCGACTTGCAAGCTCCGATGCCCTTTCCAGTTGCCGGATGCCAATCCAGACGGGAGATAATCCTCTCGGCGTGGGACTTTCAATCGCCGATTTGATCCGACCAACGCCCTATCGCGTGATCCGGAGCATGAGATCATGACGCAGCGGCGCGCATCATGATCCCGTCTCGTTGCGTGAGTCCGATCCCGGCACGGTCAGCTGCGTCGCCATCTACTCCTGCGCAAATGCCTTGTCGAAGAAGGCGGGCAGATCCTTGCGCAACTGCGCGAGCAGTGCTTCGCGATCGAAGCCGGGTGGATCTGCCGCGGCGTCGCCATCCAGGGTCTGGATCGGTGTGCCGGGGCGATCCATGAAGGCGAAGTGCCACGCGTTGGGGATCATGTGAAATTCGGCGTGCGGCACATTCTGTGCGATCCACTCGGCATGGAAGCGCGGCATCAGCCAGCGGTCGCGTTCGGCGGCATAGACCGCGGTCGGTATCTTGATCGCGGCGAGCGATGCCGCGGTGAAGAACACGCCGGCCGGCGCCATCGCCACCACCGCGCGCACCCGCGGATCGGTCGCCAGGGGCAGCAATGTCGTCGCCGGCGGCGGTGACTTGGAGTCGCCCCCCATGCTGCAGAACAACGGATCGTCCTTGCTGTCGGTTTTGCAATGCGCGCCGATGCGGGACAGGTCGACCTGGCCGCCCGCCAGCGCGATCACGGTGTAGCCGCCGGCGGAGTGTCCGACCGCCCCGATGCGCGGACCCTGCGCATCGGTCGCAATCCTGTCGTTCCATTCGGGGTCGGCCAGCAGCGCATCGATCACCCGCGACGCCTGGCGTGGCCGCTCGGTGAAGAACGTCCCCGGTGGCTGCTGCCAGATCGAATGATCCTCCCAATTGTCGCCGGGATGCCGCAAGGCCGCGACCAGATAGCCGTGCCGGGCCAGCGCTTCGGCGAGGCTGGTATGCCCGAGCTCGGAGCCGCCCGTCCCATGGCTGATGATGATCAGCCCCTTGACCTTCGCGTCTGGCGTCGCCCCGATCGCGACCCGGAGCGTGGACGGCCCCATCGGGATGGCGCGGGCCGGCATTTGGGTCGGGTAATAAAGTGCGACGGGGATCGCCGCCGGGTTGGTGGCGGAGACCGGGATCGTGATCTGGCGCCAGCCCGCCTCGGCGGCCTCGGCCGCGGAGGGGGGCATCAGGACCGGGAGGGCCAGCAAGCCAAGACAGGACCAGAGGCAGGAGCAGAGCAGCGGAAGGCGAGCCGCCGGAACCAACGAAAATTTCATGTGCGAGTCCTCGAATGATCGACCGTCCGGCTGCTATAGGAAGGGGCGGTCTCGGGTCCACGTCCACTTCGCGAACGGCAGTTCTTATTCGCCAATGACCATCACCGAGCTTTTTCGCCAGGATTCAATGGCCTTGCCGCGGCGCCACGCCGCGCTGGTGCTGCCTGTGGTGACCGGTGTCGGGCTCGCGATCGTGGGCGCGTTCGGCACCTATGTCGGTATGGGGTTGCTGACGCGGCTGGTCCATTTCGTTGCGGGCGCGTTGTTGATCACCACCCTGGTCATTGGCGTGACGGCGCTGGTGCGGCGCTATCTGTTCTCCGGTGCCGAGCCGTTCTGGGCCGCGATCGGCGTCGCGATAGCGGTTGCGCCGGCCGGCGGCTGGATCGTTCAACAATTGTTATGGCTGCTGGCGCCGCAGGCACTTCCCTTCGTGACTTACCGCGACCTCACCCTGCAGGTGCTGTCCATCAACCTGTTCCTCGGCCCGCTGGTCTGGGCGGTCCGGCGGGTGCCCGTCGGAGCCACCGATCCTGCCATCGCCCCGTCACAGCCGACGTCCCCGCTGGCCACAGCTTGCTCGTTCCGGTCGAAATTGCCGTTTGCACTCCGCAGCGCGGCCGTCCTGTCCCTGAGCGCAGAGGACCATTATGTCCGCGTCCGCACCGATCGTGGTGAGGCCCTGATCCTGATCAAGCTAGCCGATGCCGTCGCAGCCCTGGGCCCGGAAACCGGGGTACGGATCCATCGGTCGCACTGGGTCGCCCACACCGCCGTCCGCGTGCTGACGCGTCAGTCCGGCCGGCTCGGCGTCCGGCTCGACGACAATCTGGTGCTGCCGGTGAGCCGCACCGGACAGAAACTACTGCGTAATCAGCAGGATAGAATGCCGCTCGGCGCCTAAGCCGACCAAGCCCCATCATCGCGCCAAGGCGCTTGGCCGGATCGCCGGAACATCGTAAGACAAGTATCTGGTATACCACGGGCCACCGGCAAGAGGTCCGGGATTGGTCTTTGAGAGAGGGAACATGGCGCGCAACATTCTGATCCTTGGGGCTTCCTACGGCTCCCTGCTGGGGACCAAGCTTCTGATGGCGGGGCACAACGTGTCCCTGGTGTGCCGCAAGAACACCGCTGATCTGATCAACCGCGACGGCACCGAGGTTCGGATCAAGCTGCGTGACGAGAAGGAGCACCGCTCGATCTTCTCACGCGACCTGCCGGGCAAGCTCGACGCCGTCACGCCCGCCGAGGTCGACGTGTCGCGCTACGACATGGTCGGCCTTGCGATGCAGGAGCCGCAATACACCAACCACACTGTTCGCGTGCTGATGATCAAGATCGCGGCGGCGAAGCTACCCTGCCTGTCGATCATGAACATGCCGCCGCTGCCGTATCTGAAGCGGATCCCCGCGCTCGCCGGCATGGACCTCGAGGAGGCCTACACCAACGCCCAGGTCTGGGAGCGCTTCGAGCCGGGCCTCGTCACGCTGTGCTCGCCGGATCCGCAGGCGTTCCGGCCGCCGGAGGAGAAGGCCAACGTGCTGCATGTCGGCCTGCCGACCAACTTCAAGGCCTCCGTCTTCGCCGACGACAAGCACAACAAGGTGCTGCGCGAGCTCGAAGCTGACATCGACGCGGTGACGCTCGACGGCCAGGACGTTCCGGTGAAGTTGAAAGTGTTCGATTCGCTGTTCGTGCCGCTGGCGAAATGGTCGATGCTGCTGACCGGCAATTACCGCTGCATCACGCCGACAGAGCCGCAATCGATCCGCGATGCCGTCCACGGCGACCTGACGCGCTCGCAGGCGATCTATGACCATGTCGACGGCATCGCGCGGAAGCTCGGCGCCGATCCCGCCGATCAGGTGCCGTTCGCGAAATACGCCAAGGCGGCTGAAAGCCTGCTCAAGCCGTCATCGGCGGCCCGCGCGGTCGCCGCCGGCGCGCCGTTCATCGAGCGCGTCGATCTGCTGGTGAAGCTGATCTCGCACCAGCTCGGCACGCCGAGCGCCGAGATCGACCGCACGGTGGAGACCGTCGATCAGAAGCTGAACGAGAAGATCGTGCAGGGCGGCTCGGGCGCCCAGTAACGGGAACGCACCTTGATGGTGGGGGTGGGAAGCGCCCTCGCCATGCGTCGGCGCTCGGCAAAAGCGCGCAATCGCGGTTGCCGAACGCATGGCTCGACTTGTTCAGCTGAGGTAGGCTCGCACGAGATTTGCGGTTGGGAGCCACCGACATGCCGATCAAATCGCTTCCTCTCCTTGCCATCTATGGCGACCTCGATCGCGCGCGCGACATCATGCGCGCCTGGCAGCCGCTCGACCATCTTTCCCCTGATGATGCCGAGATCGTCGTGAAGGCGATCGCCGAGGGCATCGCGCGTGGACGCCGGCACGGGCTCGAGATGGGGCAGTGCCATCTTGCGGCGTAGGATTGCGAACACGGCGTTCGGGTATCGGAACCTATCCTCGTGAGGTGAGCGCGCTAACCAGGCTCCCTCCCCCCTTGTGGGGTGGGTTGGGGAGAGGGGTGGCCCCGGGCGAGATGATTGACGAGGGCTCTGACCGCGCAATCGTGTTCGCATGTCGCCGCAACGAATTCGGAGAGAGCACGTCGTGTGGCACCCCTCTCCCCAACCCTCTGCCACAAGGGGAGAGGGAGCCCTCCCGGCGGTGGCTCCCTTACACGCCGCTAACTCTGCTGCTTCACGGCCAAAATCGTCACCGCGCGTGTCCGGTGGCTCGGGGTCTGGAAATCGATCGTCTGTCCGACTGAAAGCCCGATCAGCGCGGCGCCGACCGGCGTCAGCACCGAGATCCGTCGCAGCGCGATGTCGGCTTCGTGCGGGTACACCAGCACGACTTCCCTGACGTCGCCGGTCTCGTCGTCACGGTAGCGCACGCGCGAACCCATGCGGACCACGTCGGGCAGTTCGGAATCGTCGGCGACGACCTGGGCGCGGTCGGTCTCGCGGGCGAGGAACTGGGCCACGCGGGGAAACACCGCCATGCTGGAATCGGCCAGCGCGCTGAGGCGATGCGCCTCGCTGGCGGTGATCACGATCGGCGGCAATGCGGCAGCGATGAAGTCGTTCTGAATGGTTCGGGTCATGTCGGATGATCTTTGCGGTTGGTCGCAGGCGCGGCGACGCCGTCGCGCGGATGTCTGACGCGACGCGACGGAGCGAATGATTTCGATGAAGCTATGATTTTGACGATGACGAGAATCCGGACGGCGCGCGATCGCCGGCCGGCTAAGTGCCTGCGTGCAGACGTCCAGCGCGCAAGCCGAAGCGCGCAATGCGGGTGTCGATGCTCAACATGTCGATCATGGCACCATCAACATAGCCGCTCATGACGATGCATCCATTGCGGCGAAAGCGCGCATGCGCGTGCCGCGGAACGACGCGACATCGCCGCAACGGCTTTGCGTCAGGGCTGGCCGATGCCGGTGAGGCCGAGCACCGCGCCGGCGGCAAGCGCGAGCAGCGGATGGATGCGGGTCGTGGTGGTCGCGATCGCGACCATGGCCGCGATCAGGATGGTGCCCCAGCTCGAGGTCGACGAACGGGTGATGACGATGGCGCTGGCGGTGACGAGGCCGGCGGTGACCGGAACGAGCCCGGCCTGCACTGTGCGGCGCCACGGCCGGTCCTTGAAGCGTTCCCAGAGCCGAAGCGCGAAGCCGGTGACGAGCGACGACGGCCCGAACTTGGCGAGCGAGGTCACCAATACGCCCGAAAAGCCGGCGACATGCCAGCCGACCAGCGGGGCCACCATCATGTTCGGTCCCGGTGCGGCCTGCGCCAGCGCGAACAGCGCGCCGAATTCCTGCGCGGTCATCCAGTGATGGATGTCGACCACCTGGCGCTGCATCTCCGGCAGGATGGTGTTGCCGCCGCCGAAGGCGAGCAGCGAGAGCTCGGCGAAGATCAGGGCGAGCGTAACGAGGGTTGCGGTCATGACGCCTGCCTCGACCGGAGGACGATGCTGAGCGGCGCGAGCGTCAACAGCGTTGGCAGCAACGGCAATCTGAATACCGCGATCGCGAGCACGCAGAGCGCGCCGATGACGAGGCCGAGCACATCGCGCCGCAACGGCCAGGCGATCTTGATTGCGGTGGAGATCAGCAGCCCGGCTGCTGCTGCGGCGAGGCCGCCGAACAGATGACGCACCACCGGGTCGTCGGCGAAGTGGCCATAGATCACGCCGAGGCCGATCACGACCGCGGTCGGCACCGCGATCAGGCCGAGGATCGAAGCGAGGGCGCCGGGAATGCCGCGAAACTTCAGCCCGACCGCCACCGACATGTTGATGATGTTGCCGCCGGGCAGGAACTGGCAGAGCCCGAGCAGGTCGGTGAACTCGGCGCCGGTCAACCAGCCGCGCTTCTCCACCATCATGTGGCGTGCCAGCGGCAATACGCCGCCGAAGCCGGTCAGCCCGAGAATGAAGAAGCCCGTGAACAACTCGCCGATATCAGGTGCGTCGTGCTTGGCGGTCTGTGCGGCGGGTATGGCGTCCATCGGCGGGGCGGCTCCGGTTCGTTCGTTGCTGACCTGACTTTAGTTGGCCATGTGCCAAATATCCAATATATGGATAAGTTAATTTGCATATCTATTGCATATGGATCGCCTGATGATCGAACTGCGCCATCTCCGCTATGCCGTCGCGGTCGCCGAGGAAGGTCACATCACCCGCGCCGCCGCGCGGCTCGGCATCCAGCAGCCGCCGCTGAGCCAGCAGATCCGCGCGCTGGAGGCCGCGATCGGCGCGCCGCTGTTTCGCCGGCAGCCGCGCGGGGTCGAGCTGACCGCCGCCGGGCGCGCCTTCGTCGGCAAGGCGCGCGCGATCCTGCGCGACACCGAGCTCGCCGTGGAAGCGGCGCGCCGCGCGAGCCGCGGCCAGGAGGGCCAGCTTGCGATAGGCTTCACGTCGTCGGCAGCCTTCCATCCCTTCGTCACCGGGGTGATGCGCGAAATGCGCGAGCGCGCGCCGGCGATCACGCTGTCGTTGGAAGAGGCCTCGACCGGCGAGCTGATCGAAGCCGTCGAGGCCGACCGGCTCGATGCCGCATTCGTGCGCTCGCCGAGCGAGCGGCTGGAGAACCTCACGATCACGCATCTGCTCGACGAGGAGATGCTGGTCGCGTTGCCCGATCATCATCCGCGCGCCCGCAAGGACACGCGCCGGCGGATCTCATTGGCCTCGCTCGCCGACGAGCCGCTGATCCTCTACCGCCGCCCGACCGGTCCGGGCCTCTACGACAGCATCATCGCCGCCTGCCGTGCAGCGGGTTTCAGCCCGAAGGTGGCGCAGGAGGCGACGCGGATGGTGTCGACGCTGAGCCTGGTTGCGGCCGGGCTCGGGATCTCGATCGTGCCGGAATCGATGGCGCGGCTGGAGACCGCAGGCGTGTCCTATCTCCGCCTCGACCGCGCCACCGGCCTCGTCGCGCCGCTCGCACTGGCGCGCAAGAAGGGCCCCGCCGCTGGCACGCTCGGCCGCCTGCTCGGCATCGTGACGCGGCGGGTGAAGGACCGGGCTAGCGCGTAGCGTGAGCCTCGGAAGCGACGGCAGCGAGAGCTCACGGTCTCAGAAAGCAGGTTGCGAGCGGCGCCAGCAACGCAAGAGGCAAGAGCGCGATCAATGCCACGGCGATGCCACAGGCGCGATGAAGCGCGAGGACATGGTCTCGCGGCGGGGCGGTATCCGCCAGACCTCGCGTCATCAGCGTCACGAAAGTCGCAGTGGTCGCGCCCCAGATCGCGCCGGCGCTGAAATGGCCGGCCAGCACCTGAAGGCGACGAGACCACGGCTGGCCATTGAGTGCCCACCGGTCCAGGAATAGCGGGTCGATGGTCATGTGATCGAGTTGTGCAACGATCGCCGAGATGACGCTGCCGACGATCGACGCGCTGAGGAAGGTCAACGCTGTCCTTCGCCGTCCGGATGCTATGCCGAGCACGCAGGCGGGAATCAACGACGTCAACGCACCGATCACGATCGTCCAGACCAGAAACGGTCCTCACGGCAAATCGAGAATACGTGACGCGGTCAGCGTGCCGTGCACGCGCTCGGCCAGCGCAGCCCTTTGCAGCCGGAACTCGGACTCGAAGCTGATCGCGAGGGGCCCTCGGCCAGCGACGTGCAGGGCCGTTACGAGCCACAGTGCTGACGACAGCAGCGCGCCCAGGAACCAGACCGCGATGCTCAGCCGTGGCAGGATGCACTTGAGGACGATCCCCTGCATCAGTGGTGGGGGGCCAGCGTGGCGAGCACGACAGCGGCCAGCAGGCCATTCATGATCAGCCCGCGGTATTCGGCGGTCCGCGAGACCTGCTTGCCGATGGCGGTAGCCGATAGCACGGTGAAGACGGGGATCAGCGCGGAGACGAACTCCCAGGCGAGCCAGGTGGACCAGGTCACGGGCTGCAAACGCGAAAGGCCGGGTGCTTTTATGAGGTTCATGTCGCCAGTCGGAATTGATGAGGTGAGCGCGCAGAACGTCGGCGACAAGCCGAGCTGCCGCAACGGTCAATCCCTGCAAGCTTAGGCACACCGCCGATGGCGCTGTGTCGACTTGTCCGCGTTTGTGCGCATCCGTGCGGCCCGCGGGGCGAACCGGCCGGCAGGGATGGCGTGGAATGTGGGGAGTTTGGCGAACGCGCGCGTCGGGGCGCGGCTAGATAGCTCCCATCGAACCCTGATGCCGACGCGTCGATCGCAACAGCTCGGTTGCGTCCGGCGGCCTCGGGTTCAATCACCACAGTGAAAGGCAGTTCAATGGCACGTTTTCCTGTCCATACGCTCGACTCCGCCCCGGAAGCCTCGAAGGCGGCACTGCGTGACGTCGAGGCGCGGTTTGGCATGATCCCGAACCTTGCGGCGACGATGGCGACGTCGCCGGTGCTGATCCAGAGCTTCATCGGCATCTTCGACAAGGTTCACGGCGGCAGCTTCACCGAGCAGCAGATCCAGACCGTGCTGCTCACCGATGCGGTGACCAATGGCAGCACCTGGGCGGTCGCACTGCATTCCGCGCTCGGTTTGCAGGCCGGGCTCGATCCCCGGGATGTCGACGCGATGCGTGCCGGCCGCTCGCCTGCCGACAAGACCCTCGGTGCGCTCTCGACGCTGGCGAGGTCGCTGATCGAAAAGCGTGGGCGGCTCGACGACGAGGAGATCGAACGATTCCTGGCGGCCGGGTTCTACAAGGACCTTGTGCTTGAAGTGATTACCATCGTGGCGGCATCGACCATCACGAATTACACCGGCAGCGTGACCAATCCACCGCTGGAGGCGGGATTGCAGGACCATGCCTGGAAGGGCTGACCCGGTTCTCTCCGGAGCGTCAATTATTGCACGTCGGCCATGCGGCCGACGTGCGCTTCAGCGCGCAAACCTGGCGCGGTAATCCTGCGGTGTGGTCGACAGCACGCGCAGGAAGCTGCGGCGCATGGTCTCCTCTGACCCGAAGCCGCAGCGCTGCGAGATTCGCTTGACCGGCAAGCGCGTCTCCGAGAGCAGGTGCCGGGCGCCCTCGACCCGCAATCGCTCGATCGCGCGTGCCGGCGTCAATCCGGTTGCATCGGCGTAGTGCCGGCTGAAGCTGCGCTCGCTCATGCCGGCCTGCTTCGCCAGCGTCGAAAGCGAGAGGTCGTCGGCCAGATGGCCGCTGATCCAGTCATGCAGCGCGCCGAACCTGTCGTCGGTCGTCTGTAGCGACAGGATTTCGCTGAACTGCGCCTGTCCGCCGGGCCGCTTGAAGAACACCACGAGATAGCGAGCGACGGCAAGCGCCGCCGCGCGGCCGAGGTCTTCCTCCAGCAGGGCCAGCGCGAGATCGATGCCGGAGGTGACGCCGGCCGACGTCCAGAACGATCCGTCGCGCACGAAGATCGGATCGGACTCGACACGAACATCGGGAAAGCGCTCGGCGAGTTCCGAACAGAATTGCCAATGGGTCGCGGCACGTCGGCCATCGAGAACGCCCGATGCGGCGAGCAGGAACGCGCCGGTGCAGACCGATGCGGTGCGGCGTGCCCGCCCGGCGCGTCCGCGTACCCAGTCCACCAAAGCGCGATCGGCCGCCGCTGCGTTGACGCCGTCGCCGCCCGGAATCACCAGCGTGTCGACCGCTGTGCTGACGGCAGGCAGCGGGTGCACCGCGAGCCCGACACCGGCCGATGCTTCGATCGTGGGCCCGTCCTTGGCGACGACGCGAACCTCATATGGCTCGGCATTGCCTGCCCTCGCCGCCAGCGCGTTGGCGGAAGCGAACACCTGCAATGGCCCGGTGACATCGAGCAGTTGCACCGCCGGGTAAGCCAGCACTTCGATCAGGCGGCGGCCGTTTGGCGAGAAACGTGGGCTGGTTGGCGTCATCGCCGAAACCTGCCGCGCTAGATTCGCTTTGTCCATAGTGCAAAGAAAGTTTGAGGGAAGTGCGATGATTGCTCACGATGTCCACTTGCGGATCGGATCACTGCTGTTCGAAGGCGTCGATCAAATCGATTTGACCGGGCCGTTCGAGGTGCTGTCGCGGATTCCGAATTCGACCTACCGCATCTACGGCAAGACCGCCGAGCCGGTCCGCGACATCAAGGGATTGCGGCTGACACCGGATGCGACGCTGGCCGAAGCGCCGCCGCTCGACGTGCTGCATGTGCCGGGCGGCTTTGGCCAGCAAGCCCTGATGGAGGACGCGGAAGTGCTCGGCTGGATCAGCCGGCAGGCGGCGGGAGCATGCCGCATCTTTTCGGTCTGCACCGGCGCGCTGATCTGCGGAGCGGCGGGCCTTCTGAAGGGGCGCAGGGCGACGACGCATTGGGCGTCGTTTCATCTGCTGCCGTTCTTCGGCGCGACGCCGGTGAACGAACGCGTGGTGGTGGACGGAAGCTTTGTCTTTACCGCCGGAGTCACGGCAGGCATCGATGGCGCATTGCGGCTCGCGGCTGAATTGCGCGGCGACGATGCGGCGCGAGCGATCCAGCTCTATATGGTGTATGCGCCGGAGCCGCCGTTCGACAGCGGCACGCCGGAGACCGCGCCACCCGAGATCCTGCAGCAGTCACGCGAGGCCGTGCGCGCGATCACGGCGCAGCGGGAGGAAACCGCACGCCGCGTGGCTGCCAGGCTGGGCGTCGTCGTCGTAGCTTGAGCCCGGACTAATTCCCCGGCTCGAAGCTGCAGTCGGCGCCGCCGCCGGCCTTGTCCTTGATCACGGCGGGATCGAGTGTGCAGGACAGTTTCGACAGTGCTTCGTAGATCGTCCCGGCGGCGCCGTCGCCGGGAACGCCGGCGAGCGCCACGGTCGCGTAGATCGCGTTGGCTTCGCGGCCCTTCACGGTGTGGGTCCTGCTGCCGAAGGTCAGCGCGCAGGAGCGCGAGGTGATGTCGACATTGCTGGCGCGGCAGACGACCTTGTCGGCGGTGATGGTGATCTTCCTGGTGGTGCGGACATTGCTGTCGCCGCCAAAGAACGCGGCGACCGCCTTCTTCTCCCTGGCCGGCAGCGGCGAGTAGGGCGCCACCACGCCGGCGAGCGCCAACGCGACCGAGCCGGACGTGGTCGCGGGCGCGGCCCATGCGGCGGACGAGGCCAGCGACAATGAACATGCGAGGATCGCCAATCGGTCAAGCCTCATTCCAACTCTCATTCCCGTCTCCCGAAGCTGCGCTTTCCGCGACGCGAAATCGCTAGCATGTCTGACGGCGCGCATGGGTGATGCCGTTCACATGCCATTCTGCAACTTCACGTGAGGCCGCTGCGCGCACAGGGCAGGGCGGCCCCGCGTGGACCCGCTTGCACGATCGCGCCATCGGCGTCACAGTCCGCTGCGCGGCAGCGGTGCCGCCAACAACCAAGACAAGAATTTCACTTCGAGGAACGCCATGGCGGCCACGCGCATCGACTGCGACATCCATCCCGCGGTGGGGGGAACGCGCACCACGCTGCTGCCGTATCTCAGCGATCACTGGAAGGAACAGGTCGTCAGCCGCGCCATCGATGGGCTGGATCTCAACTCCTATCCGCCGTCGATGCCGCTGTCGGGCCGCGCCGACTGGCGGCCGGCCGACGGCCGCAAGCCCGGCAGCGATCTCGTCATGGTGCAGCGCAGCGCGTTCGACCAGCTCGGCGCCAGCCACGCGATCTGCAACGTCGTCTATGGCGCGCAGGCGGTGTTCGATCCCTACATGGCGGCGGACTTCTGCAAGGCGATCAACGACTGGATCGCGGCCGAGTGGCTTGCCAGGGACACGCGGCTGCGCGCCTCGATCGTGGTGCCGATCCAGGCACCGGACCTTGCGGTCGAGGAGATCGAGCGCCGCGCCGGCGATAACCGCTTCGTCTCGGTGCTGGTGCCCTCGCAGGGCGAGATGCTGCTCGGGCGGCGGCACTACTGGCCGATCTATCAGGCCGCGGAAAAACACAAACTGCCGATCGCGATCCACGCCGGCAGCGCCTACCGCGGCGCGCCGAGCTCGGTCGGCTGGCCGTCCTATCGCTACGAATATTATCTGGCCGAAGCGCAGGCGTTCCAGGCGCAGACATTGAGCCTGATCTATGAGGGCGTGTTCGGAAAGTATCCGGGATTGACTGTCGTGTTGATGGAGTCGGGCGTGAGCTGGCTGCCCGCCTTCATGTGGCGCGCCAACAAGACCTGGCGCGGCGTCCGCGTCGAGGTGCCGTGGGTGGAGCGCGAGCCGGCCGCGATCATCCGCGACCATTTCCGCGTCACCATGCAGCCGTTCGACGCGCCGATGGATGCGACCGGTGTCGCCGACATCATCGACCAGATCGGCTCCGACAAGATGTTCCTGTTTGCATCCGACTATCCGCACTGGCAGTTCGACGGTGACGATCCAGTCCCGCCGCATCTGCCTGATAGCCTCGTCAAGCGGATGTGCGAAGACAACCCGTTGGAAACCTTTCCGCGCCTGAAGCTCAACTCGTAGTTCGCGCGCATGATCCGGAAAAGTGGGAACCGGTTTTCCGAATAGATCATGCGCCAAACAAAATGGAGGATCGCATGAGTGACGTCATCGACCGCCCGATGCTCGACCAGGAGACGGCCGCCGCGACGCGGCTCAAGATCATCGATTGCGACATCCATCCGAGCATTCACGCGCACAGCGACCTCAACGAGTTCCTGCCGAAGCGCTGGCAGCAGCATCTGAAGGAATACGGCAGCCATCTGCGTACGCCCTACATCGGCACGACGCCGTATCCGCGCTCCTCGCCGCTGATCGCGCGGCGCGATGCCTGGCCGCCGACCGGCGGCGTGCCCGGCTCCGACCTCGATTTCATGCGCAAGCAGCATCTCGATCCGTTCGATGTCGAGTTCGGCATCCTGCAGGTGCTCGACCTCTTCATCTTCTCGCAGCAGAACCTGGAATTCGGCGCCGCGATCCAGCGCGCCATCAACGACTGGCAGCTCGCGTTCTGGGCGCACCGCGATCCGCGCCTGAAGGCCTCGATCCTGGTCGGGCAGGACGGCTCCGACCTCGGCCTCGCCGAGATCGACCGCTGCGCCAAAACCGGTGAGTACATCCAGATCAACGTCTCGCCGCGCGCCAACGAACCGCTCGGCCGCCGCCGCTACTGGCCGATCTACGAGCGCGCGCAAGAGCTCGATCTACCGCTCGGCATCCATGTCGGCGGCTATGGCGGGCATGCGCCGACCGGCGGTGGCTGGCCGTCCTATTATTGCGAGGAGCACCAGTCGAACGCGCATACGGTGGCCTCGAACCTCACGAGCCTTGTGCTGGAAGGCGTTCCCGAGCGCTTCCCGAAACTGAAGATCGTGTTCATCGAGGGCGGCTTCGGCTGGATCCCGGCGACGATGTGGCGGATGGACCAGCATTTCGAGCGCTTCCGCAGCGAGGTGCCGCATCTGAAGCGCAAGCCGAGCGAATATGTGAAGCAGCATTTCTGGTTCACGACCCAGCCGATCGACGAGCCGGATGAAGCCAAGCACCTGCGCCAGCTGATCGAATGGGTCGGCATCGACCGGCTGCTGTTCTCGTCGGATTATCCGCACTGGGACTATGACGACGCGCGCTACGCCTTCAAGACGCCGCTGACGGAGGCCGAGCGGCGCAAGATTTTCAACAGCAACGCCCGCGCGGTCTACAAGTTCTGAGTGTGATGAGATTGGATCGAGCAGCAACCGCGACGGAACTGCGCTCCCTCTCCCGCTTGCGGGGGAGGGCTGGGGTGGGGGTATCGCCGCTCGCGACACTCTTCGCGTGGAGAGAACCCCCACCCGTATCGCATCTAACGATGCGATACGACCTCCCCCGCAAGCGGGAGAGGTGCAGGGAGTCTGTTGCGAGACCGTTTCAACCTGACCTCATCCTGCACCAGGATTCCAATGACCCGTCACATCGTCGCGCGCACCAGTGAGATTCCTGCCGGCGGCAACAAGGTGTTCGGCCTCGAGGGCCGCGACATCGTCGTGTTCCACGTCAATGGCGAGTTCTTCGCGCTGCTCAATCGCTGTCCGCATGAGGGCGCGCCGCTGGAGAAGGCGGCCTGCGTGGCGCGCCTGACCTCGCCGGAGCCCGGCATCTACCAGCGCGACCGTGTCGGCGAGATGCTGCGCTGTCCGTGGCACGGCTGGGAGTTTGACATGCGCAACGGTCAGTCCTGGTTCGATCCCAAGCGGTTCAGGATCCGCTCCTATCCGGTCGCGGTCGAGAGCGGCGCCGAGTTGCAGAAGGGACCGTATGTCGCCGAGACGTTTCCGGTGCACATCGAGGACAACTACGTGATTGTCGAGCTGTAACGGGCTGCCGCGAATTTTGTTGTGCTCGACCATGACGGGTGTTATTGCGATATCTGCAATAATGAAGTTCCGTCAGCGATCATTATAATATCCGCTGCAATGGGCCACTTTGAGGTCGCGGTCGGGATAACCCCGTCCACGACATCAGGAACGGCACCATGAAGCTCTATCACTTCGCTCTCTCCGGCCATGCGCACCGCGCCCGCCTGTTCATGTCCCTGCTGGGCATTCCGCACGAGGTGGTCGACGTCGATCTCAGGTCCGGCGCGCACAAGACGTCGGAGTTCCTCGCGCTCAATCCGTTCGGCCAAGTGCCGGTGCTCGACGATGACGGCACTATCATTGCCGACTCCAACGCGATCCTTGTCTATCTCGCGACCAAGCTCGGGCGCACCGACTGGCTGCCGCAGGATGCGAAGGGCGCGGCCACGGTGCAGCGCTGGCTGTCGGTTGCCGCCGGCGATCTCGCCTTCGGGCCCGCCGCTGCGCGGCTGATCACGGTGTTCGGCGCGAAGTTCAATCCGGACGACGTGATCGCGCGCGCCCACATGCTGCTGAAGCGGCTCGAAGCCCACCTTGCCGATCGCGACTTTCTGGTCGGCACGCAGCCGACGATCGCTGATGTGGCGCTCTACAGCTATCTGTCGAGTGCGCCCGAGGGCAATGTCGATCTCTCCGCCTATCCGCGCGTCAACGCGTTCCTGCGCCGGATCGAGGCGTTGCCGGGCTTCGTCCCCTTTGCCAAGACGCGCGCCGGTCTGGCGGCCGCTGCGTGACATGTCGACCGGGCGTGCCCGTCCAACCCCGCAGGGGAGGGCGATGCGATGAGCGACAGGCGAACCAAGAGCAAGCTCGCGACCTGGCATGCCGGCGAGATGGCGATACAGCAGAAGGTCGGCGTCGCCGAGAAGATGGCGGCCGTCGGCCAGCGCGCCGTGCGCGACTTCATGCCCGACCAGCATCGCGATTTCTTCGCGCAAATTCCCTTCATCGTGGTCGGCAGCGTGGACCGCCGCGGCGACGCCTGGGCCTCGTTGCTGGCCGGCCGGCCCGGCTTTATCTCTTCGCCGACGCCGCGCAGCCTTGAGATCGATGCACGGCCCGACCCCAGCGATCCCGTCAGCGAGGGCATGCGCGAGGGCGATGCGATCGGATTGCTCGGAATCGAATTGCACACGCGGCGTCGTAACCGTGCCAACGGGCTGCTCCGTGCATCGTCAGGCAAGGCGCTCAGCTTTGAACTCGATCAGAGCTTTGGCAATTGTCCGCAGTATATCCAGCTGCGCGATTTCGCCTTCGTGCGCGAACCGGATGAACCGTTCAAGGGAGAGATTGAGGAAAGCACGACGCTCGATCAGGCGGCGCGCGACACGATCGAGGCGGCCGATACGTTCTTCGTCGCGTCCTATGCCGAGCGCGAGGATCGTCGCCAGGTCGACGTCTCGCATCGTGGCGGCAGAGCAGGTTTCGTCCGCGTCGCCGCCGACGGCACGCTGACGATCCCCGATTTCGCCGGCAACCTGTTCTTCAACACGCTCGGCAACATCCTCGTCAACGGCAAGGCCGGGCTAGCGTTCGTCGATTTCGAAACCGGCGACATGCTGCAACTGACGGGCGACGCCGAGGTGATCCTGGACTCGCCGGAGATCGCCGCATTTCAGGGCGCCGAACGGCTCTGGAGCTTCCGTGCCCGCCGCGTGGTGCGCAGGCGCGGTGCGCTGCCGCTGCGCTGGGCGTTCCGTGCCGAAGGCTGGTCGCCGAATGCCTTGATGACCGGCGACTGGGCGCAGGCCGCCGACCGGCTCCGCGCGGCTGAACGCGCGACGCGGTGGCGCCCGTTCAAGGTCACTAGGATCGTCGACGAGAGCCGCTCGATCCGCTCGTTTCATCTGCAGCCGGACGATGGCGCGGGGCTGCTGCCGCATCAGGCCGGACAGCATCTGCCGATTCGCCTTGCATTGCCGGGCTCCGACAGACCGGTCATTCGCACCTACACGCTGTCGGTCGCACCGTCGGACGGCATGTACCGCATCAGCGCGAAGCGCGACGGCCTGGTGTCGCAGCATCTCCACGACACGATCCATGTCGGCGACATCATCGAGGCGCGGGCGCCGAGCGGCGGCTTCACGATCGATGCGCGCGAGAAGCGGCCCGCGGTACTGCTCGCCGGCGGCGTCGGCATCACGCCGATGCTCGCGATGCTTCGCCACGTGGTCTATGAGGGCCTGCGCACCCGCGGCATCCGGCCGACCTTCCTGTTCCAGGCTGCGCATGCCAAGGAGGAACGCGCGTTTGGCGACGAGTTGCAGCAACTGGCCGAGGCCGCAGGCGGCGCGGTCCGGATCATCCGCGTCCTCGGTGACGTCGATGGCGCCGAGCAGGGTATCGATTACGACGCCGCGGGACGGATCGACATGGTGCTGCTGTCGCGTGTCCTGCCGTTCAACGATTACGATTTCTATCTGTGCGGCCCGCCGCAGTTCACCCAATCGCTCTATGACGCCCTGCGCGGCTACAACATCGCCGACGGGAGGATTCACGCCGAGGCGTTCGGCCCGTCGTCGCTGGTGCGGAAGCCGGACGTGGCCACACCGGTGCCGCCGCGCCGGCCGCCTGCGACCACGCCGGTCCCGGTCGCCTTCACCGCATCGATGAAGGAGGCACGCTGGACGCCGGAGTCCGGAACGCTGCTCGAACTGGCGGAGGAACGCGGTCTCAGCCCCGCGTTCAGCTGCCGGGAAGGCAATTGCGGCAGCTGTCGAACCAAATTGTTGGCAGGCGCCGTGACCTACCTGAAGCAGCCGACCGCCGAGGTGGCTGACGACGAGGTGCTGATCTGCTGCGCGGTGCCGGCGAAGCCGGATGGCGACGGCGAGGGGCGGGTCCAGCTGGATCTTTGATCAACCGAGTTCGCCGACCACGCAACCCGCGCGACGCGGCGTCTTTGCTGACGTTCAGCCCATGCTGCCGGGCATGAAACAACGCGGCCTCGGGTGGCCATTGAGGTAATACGGCCAGACCATGGTGCGACCGGCGCGGTTCGGGCCGGCGACGACGGCCTCGTCGGGAACGTCAACCCACTCACCCTCGAGGCGGACGCGATAGTGACCGTCCTTGGTGTCCCAGTCGGCATCATCGACGCGCTGCGCGTCGCTGCCGTCGCAGCAGGGTCCCTTGCCGCTATGCAGGCTCTCGTACCAGCCGTTCAACTCGGGATGCTGGTGATCATGGGCTCGCACTGGGCCGAGCGCCGGCAGCGCCAGCAAGCCGGAGGCAAAAAGCGTCGCACGCCAAAACGGTTTGTTCATCTGATCCCCAGATCCGGACGGCCGAGCAGCAGCCAATCCGGACATGGTCATCGCACGCGCGACATCAATAAGATGATGGACGACATATATTCACATTCGTGCGAGGGCGCGGTGTGCCGCCGGGGCTCAGGCGAGCAGGCCCATCACCTGGTCGATCACGGCCTTCACCCGTTTTGAATCCGGCCTCTGGTGCGCTAGCGCCAGCAGTCCGGCATGCACCACCATGATGGTGTGGGCGGTAACGTCGGGGTCGAAGCCCTTCCTGAATTCGGCGCGGTCGGCGCGCAGCCGCGCGCGCAGCAGCTCTTCGAGCCGCCGGTTGTAGCGTTCGATGCTCTTGCGGAGCTCAGCCTGATCGAGCGAGCCGTCGGTCGCGGAATTGATCGACAGGCAGCCGCGCTGTCCCTTCTCGCCCGAGCAATACGGAATGAAGCCGGTAAGCCACTGCCTGATGGCTTCGCGGGCCGGCACAGGCTGTGCCAGGGTGCGCTCGGCCCAGCCCAGGATGCCGTCGTGATAGCGGTCGAGCACTTTCAGGAACAGCGCGTTCTTGTCGCCGAACGCCGCATAGAGGCTGGGCTTGGCGACGCCGCTCGCGGCCGTGATCTCGTCGAGCGAGGTCGCCTGAAATCCCTTCTGCCAGAATACCTGACGGGCGATTTCCAGGACGTCGTCCGGATCGAAGCTGCGCGGCCTTGCCATGTCGCTGTTTTATGTACTCCCGCGTCGGATGTGAAGCCTTCACCTTGCCGTGAATGCAATCCGGACCATTGACGTCATTCTTATTTTGTACTTAATAGTACATAACGAAATCGGGAGTTGCTGCCATGAAGGCTGTTCAGGTCGTTGCGTTCGGACGTACCCAGGATGTGGTCAAGCTCAATGAGGTGCCCGACGTCGGCAGTCCGGGCCCCAGCGAGGTCGTGGTCGCGGTGGAGGCCGCGCCGATCAACAACTCGGATTTCATGATCATCGCCGGGCGCTACGGCTATCTGCCGACGCCGCCGGCGACGCTCGGGATCGAGGGCGTCGGGCGGGTCGTCGCCGCGGGATCGCAAGTCAAGAACCTGAAGGTCGGCGATCGCACGCTGATCCCGTTCACCGTCCCGACCTGGACCGAACGCGTCAAGTTCACGGCGTCCTGGCAGCGGCCGCTGCCAGAGAAAGCCGATATCCGGCAACTCTCGATGATCGCGGTCAATCCGGCGACCGCCTATCTGCTGCTAACCGATTTCGTGAAGATCCCGCAGGGCGGCTGGGTGATCCAGAACGGCGCGAATTCGGCGACAGCGCGCGCCGTAATCGCCGTCGCCAAATCGCTCGGACTGAAGACGGTCAACGTCGTCCGGCGCGAGGAGGTCGTCGACGAGGTCAAGTCGGTCGGCGGTGATATCGTGCTGGTCGACGGGCCGGATCTCGCCAAGCGGGTGGCGAAGGAGACCGGCAGCGCGCCGATCCTGCTGGCGCTCGACGTCGTCGGCGGCACGTCCGCCTTGAACCTGATGAACTGCCTGGCGCCGAAGGCTATGCTCGTCATCTACAGTGCGATGAGCGGACAGCCGTTCTCCGGCTCGGCCTTGAGCGTGATCTTCAATGAAGTGTCCGTCCGCGGCTTCTGGCTCGGCCATTGGGGCAAGACTGCAACCGACGAAACCCTGGGCAAAATGTACGACCATCTCGTGCCGATGGTCGCATCCGGCGCGATCAGCGCACCGGTTGTCGGGAGCTATGGCCTCGAAGGATTCCCGGAGGCCATCGCGCAGGCGGCAGCATTCAAGGGCAAGGTCATCTTCACGCCGAACTAGCGCGTGATCGAGCGAAACCGCAGCGCCGCTAGACGATGGTCGTGAGCACGAATGCGTGCCAGGAGCCCCAGTCGATGCCGTCGAACGCACGGACATACATCGGCTCGGTGCCGGTGGCCGCGCCGCCGCGGACCCACACGTCATCGACAGCAGCGGCGCTGACGTCGATGATGGTACTGGCTGCCCAATGCGAATTCGCGGAGGTCCAGAAGTAGCCGCT
Organism: Bradyrhizobium sp. USDA 3240; assembly: GCF_054063295.1. Classification (NCBI taxonomy): domain Bacteria; kingdom Pseudomonadati; phylum Pseudomonadota; class Alphaproteobacteria; order Hyphomicrobiales; family Nitrobacteraceae; genus Bradyrhizobium; species Bradyrhizobium sp. USDA 3240. Next base: position 2,877,715 of record NZ_JBSSGD010000002.1, on the reverse strand, counting down.
GTCGGCGGTATTGCCGCCGTCGAAGAACTGATACCCGGTCGCGGGATTTCCGTCGACATCAGAGTAGGACAACAAATTGCTGACCTGGCTCCACTCGTTGACGTGCAAGGTCTGATCGCTGATCGAAGCGACCGGCGCGTGGTTTGGCAGCGAGGTCAGGATAAAGCTGTCCCAATTGCTCCAAGCGGTCCCGTCGAAGGCCCGCACATACATGGTTTCGGAACCGCCGGCGGTGCCGCCTTGCACCCAGATATTGGCCAGATCGGACGCTGCAACGTCGATGGGAGTGCTGGCTGCCCAGTGTGAATTGGCGGGCGTCCAGAAATAGGCGCTGTTGGCGGCACTGCCGCCGTCCCAGAACTGGTACTTGGTGATCGCATCGCCGTCGGCGTCGGATGCCGTCGTCCAGTTGATGAGTTGTGCCCACTGCGCGGCGTTCAGCGAATGATCGCTGATCGCAACCGTCGGGGGCGTATTGGTGGACGTCACGGTAAAGGGGTCCCAATTGCCCCACGCGGTGCCGTCGAAGGCCCGCACATACATGGTCTCGGAGCCGGGCGTCGAGCCGCCCTGAAGCCAGAGGTTGTCCAGGTCGGACGCCGAAACGTCAATCGGGGTGCTGGCCGCCCAGTGCGCATTGGTCGGTGTCCAGAAATAGGCGCTGGTCGCGCCCGTACCGCCGTCCCAGAATTGATACTTGGTGATCGTATCACCCTCGGCATCGCTGGTGCTGAGCCAGGCCTCCGGCTTGACCCATTGATTGACGTGAACCGACTGGTCGTTGATGGTCGCGACCGGCGGCGTGTTGACCGTCGACGTCAGCGTGAAAGTATCCCAATTGCTCCACGTGGTGCCGTCGAAGCCCCTGACCCACATCGTCTCCGAACCGGTCGCGGAGCCGCCCTGGATCCAGACATTGGCGAGGTCAGCGGCCGAAACGTCGATCACGGTGTTGGCGTCCCAGTGGGAATTGGTCGGCGTCCAGAAATAGGCGCTGGTCGCCGCCGTGCCGCTGTCCCAGAACTGATACTTCGTGATCGTATCGTTGTCGGCATCCGACGTCGTCAACCAGTTGCCGACGGTGGCCCACTGGCCCATGTGCACGGAATGGTCGCCGCTCGTCACGACGGGGGCCGTGTTCGTCGACGTCAACGTGAAGGTATCCCAGTTGCTCCAGTCCGTTCCGTCGAACGCTCTCACCCACATGGTCTCGGAACCGGTCGTGGAGCCGCCCTGGACCCAGACATTGGCGAGATCGGCGGCCGAAACGTCGATCGTCGTGTTGGCAGCCCAGTGGGAATTGGTAGGAGTCCAGAAATATGCGCTGGTGGCGGACGTTCCGCTGTCCCAGAACTGGTACTTGGTCGCAGCATCGCCGTTGGCGTCGGAGTAGTTCAGCCAGTTCGTGACCTGCGCCCATGTGTTGGTGTGCAACTGCTGGTCGTTGATCGTGGCGACGGGCGGCGTGTTTGGAATCGTCGTGAAGGTGAACGCGGTCCAGTTGCTCCAGTCCGTCCCGTCGGAGGCGCGTGCCCAGAGTGTCTCGGAGCCTCCGACCGAGCCGGCACGCACCCACACATCGGAGAGATCGGACGCTGCAACGTCGATGACGGTGCCGGCATCCCAATGGCTATTGCTGGGAGTCCAGAAATAGCCGCTGCTCGCGGACGTGCCACTGTCAAAGAACTGAAAGCTCTGCGCGGGATTGCCGTCGGCGTCGAAATAAGTCAGCCATGGCTGCATCTTCTGCCACTGATTGTACAACAGGCTGTGGTTACCAATCGTGACGACCGGTGCGGTATTGGCCATGGTTTGCGTCCTCGTGGTGCGCCGGTCGAAGCCGGCTAATGTCCAAGGTGCAAGGCAATCAATTTTGTGCTCGCGAAGCGCGCTGGTGCTGAACCAGCGTCATTGGGCCGAGAGCAGCGCATCAAAAAAGCAGACAGTATCGAGATCAGGATCGCAGGATTTGAGCGCGTCATCTATGACCGGCGTCACACCCGCTGGCCGAGCCAACTGCGGCAAAACGTCCTAGAGCTCGCTTCGTAACCACGTCACACAGAGGGGCTCCGTTCACGGAGTTCGCGCGGCGGAGCATCGACCCCGATCGGATTGATCGCGAGACGTGATCGCGACGCGCCAACCTGCCCGCACTCGGAGAACGATGTCCGGTGCGGGCAGAGGCTTGAGGTTCACGCGTGCTCACCGGCCCGTTGCGGCAGGATGAAGACCAGGGCCGCAATCGCAGCGGCAAGAGCGATCGATGCCGTGTAGCGGCTGAGCGCAAGGCCGCCGTGATCGAGCGGCTTGTCGAGGAAATCGCCGACGGTGGCGCCGAGCGGCCGGGTCAGGACGAAGGCGATCCAGAACAGCACCGTGCGCGACACAGTGGTCCAGAGATAGGCGGCGGCGACGATGGCGATGCCGGCGGCGAACACGATGGCGCCGCCGCCATAGCCGAGGCCGGTGGAATCGGCCATCCAGTCCCCGAGCGCGGTGCCCAGCGTCTGCGAAAAAAGGATCGTGATCCAGTAGAAGGTTTCGGCCGCCTTGTTGTCGATCGATGCGATCGAGACCGTTCCCATGGTGCGATACCATGCAACAAGGGACGCAACGAGCAGGCCGGCGAGCAGCGATGAGCCGCCGAGATATCCTATGCCGAGCGAACGGTCGACGAAATCGGCAAAGGTCGTGCCGACGGTCGTGGTCGCGATGATCACCATCCAGTAGAGAGCCGGATGAAAGCGCTTCGCCGCCATCTGCGCTGCGACGGCAGCAGCGAAGACGACTGCGAAGATTGCGGTGCCGACGAGATAGCCGAGATTCATCGACATCGTGACGGCGTCGCCGCCGGTCTCGCCGAGCGTGGTGGCGAGAATCTTGATGACCCAGAAGCCGAGCGTGACGGCGGGGACTTTTCCCGCGCGCTCGTCCGCAGCGGTGTCGTGCAATAACAATTCCATGGGGTTCTTTCGCTCCGGGAGGCCGGTCGCCGGCGGACGATGCCGCCGGCGGGTGGTCGAAATGCTGGATCGAGATCTCAGGCCTTCATCGAGTCCATGATCGACAGCAGCTCGGCGAGCGCCTTCTTGCACTTGGCCGCATCCGGATTGCTCTCACGCACCGCCTCGAGCGCGCGATCGATCGCCTTGTCGACCGTGTGCCAGTCCGTAGCCGCGCGCGGCTTCAATCCGGCTTCCGCTTCGTCCCATTTGGTCTCGAGATCCTTGATCCGCGTCTTGGCGCCGACGAGGTCACCCTTGTCGACCAGTGCCGCGACATCGGCGGCGATGCTGCGAAATGGTGTCAGGTCGCCGAGCCTGGCGGCCGCCGTCTGCGTGTGCGGCAGCAGCCTGAGACCTGCGTTGGCATCGGGGAGCGGCTGGATCACTGCGAGCGCAACAATCGCCGTCGCCAAGCTGAGTGTCGTCTTGTTCATCGTGGTTCTCCTGTGTGGGGTTGGTTCGATTGATGTTCCATTGGGGTGCAGTTGAACTCACGCGCCGGGCGACGCTTCGGGCTTGCCGCCGGCGTCGCCTTCGAACGACAGCCACGCGACCAGCGCGACGATCACGGTCAGGAAGGCGAGGCTGGTGTAGATCGTGCCGAAGCCAAGGCCACCGTATTCATGGGCTTGCGACAGCAGGTCGCCGAACGATGCGCCGAGCGGACGGGTCAGGATGTAGGCGAGCCAGAACGTCAGCACCGCATTGGCGCCGAGTGCGTAAGCCGCCGCGATCGCAGCGATCAGTGCCGCGAACGCGACCACCCCGATGTTGAAGCCAAGGCCCAGCGCTTCGGTCGCCAGATCGCCCGCAGCCGTGCCGAGCGCGAATGTGAAGAGTATCGCGGCCCAGTAGAACAATTCGCGCCGTTTGGTCACGATGCTGTGGATCGACAGCGTCCGCTCGACCGCGCACCAGATCGCGAAGGTCGCGGCCAAAGCGATCGCGAAGGCGGCGGTGCTGACGTAGAGGCTGATCTCGAGCTTGTCGGTCAGCGCGTCGGTGATCTGCGTCCCCACGATGCTGACGAGCACGACCGTCAGCCAGTAGACCCATGGCACGTAGCGGTCCATCCGCAGCTGGATGGCCAGCACTGCGGCCAGCAGCGTCATCATCAGCAGGCCGGTCACACTGGTGCCAAGGCCGACATGGACGGCGAGGTAATCGGCGCCGGTCTCGCCGACGGTGGTCGACATGATCTTGATCAGCCAGAAGACGAGGGTGACTTCGGGGACCTTGTTCAGCATGCTGCGGCCGATGGGTCTGATATCCAGCACGGTGTAAAGCTCCGCTTTTGAGAGGGTCGGCGGTTCCGCCGAGTTCGAAAGCGAGCCTGCACGGCGAGACTTAGCCCCGGCTTAGGCGGGCGGTGCGGCCGCCATTTGGGAGCCGAAAGCCCCTAAGTTGCGGCTAAGTCGAAGCTGATATGATCGCGGATGCGTCGCCGGCTGATCGGTGGACGCAGTTTCACCGGGACCTAATCGCGGTGCGGATCGGGGATGGATTGCCAGGCGATGCGGGTGCTCGTGGTGGAGGACGACAGGATGATCGGCGCCGCCGTCGTCGAGGCGCTGCGGGATGCGGCCTATGCGGTCGACTGGGTGCGCAATGGCGATCTCGCCATCGAAGCCAGCCGCAGCGAGACCTACGACATCGCGCTGCTCGATCTCGGCCTGCCATTGACTGACGGGCTCGACGTTCTCAAGGCGATCCGGGAGCGCGCCTCGCGCCTTCCCGTGATCATTCTCACCGCGCGCGATGCGCTGAACGATCGCATCCGGGGACTCGATCTCGGCGCCGACGATTACCTGGTCAAGCCGTTCGAGATCGCCGAGTTGCTGGCGCGCATGCGCGCGGTGCTGCGGCGCGAGGGCAGCGGAGCGCCGCCGGTGCTGACCAACGGCGAGCTTCATCTCGATCCGGCCACGCGGGAAGCCACGTTCTGCGAAGAAAAAGCCGTGCTCAGCGCCCGCGAGTTCGCCCTGCTTCAGGCGCTGCTGGCGCGGCCGGGAACGATCCTGTCCCGTGCCGAGCTCGAACGCCAGATCTATGGCTGGCGCGAGGAGGTCGAGAGCAACGCGGTCGAATTCCTGATCCACGCCGTGCGCAGAAAACTCGGCGCCACGGCGATCAGGAACGTGCGCGGCGTCGGATGGATGGTGGATCGTTCGAGATGATGAGATCGCTGCGTGGACGCCTGTTCGTCGGACTCACCGCGATCATCCTGTTGACGGGCGCCGTCGGTGGACTGCTGGCGTACCGATGGGCCTACAGCGAAGCGATCGAGATGCAGGACTCCGTCCTGATTCAGATCGGCAGCTTCGCGCTCAGCGCTCCGATCCGGCAAAGCCGCCCGGTCACCGGCATCGACGCGGAAGCCGAGGTCGCCGTCGTCGAGCTCGGCGAGGTGCCGCGCGGCGCCGCCGATGAACGCCGGCTCTGGGGACTGACGGATGGGCTGCACAATGATGTCTATCACAGCCAGCCGGTGCGCGTGCTGCTTCGGACCCGGCCGGACGGCAGCCGCTTTGCGGTGACGCAGCAGACCGAGATCCGCACCGAGATCGCGGGTGACATGGCCGTACGCACCTTGTTGCCGATTGCCGCGCTGGTGCCGTGCCTACTGCTGATGACGGCATTCGTGATCGCCCGATCGTTCCGACCGATGTTGCGCCTCGCCGGCGATCTCGATGCGAGCAGGGTGGATGACGTCGGTGCGTTGCCGGCGACGGGCGCGCCGAGCGAGCTGCAGCCGTTCCTCGGCTCGATCAACGGCTTGCTGGGGCGGGTGCGCGTCATGATGGACCAGCAGCGGCGTTTCATCGCCGACGCGGCCCATGAACTTCGTACGCCGGTCACCGCGCTCAGCCTGCAGGCGGAAAATCTCGCCTCCCTCGACATGCCGGCGGAGACGCGCGACCGGCTCGATGCGCTGAAGAGCGGCATGCGGCGCACCAAGCATCTGCTCGAGCAACTTCTGGCGCTGGCGCGTCAGGACGCTGCGCCGTCTGTCGTGCGTGCAGCGGTGGAGCTGGACAAGATCGCAAAAGGCGTCGTCGCCGATCTGCTGCCGGAGGCCACAGCGCGCAACATCGATCTCGGCTTCACGACGGTCGAACCCATCACGGTGAGCGGTGATGAGCTGTCCCTGATCTCGGCGGTCCGGAACCTGGTCGAGAACGCAATCAAGTTCACGGCGAACGGAGGGGCCGTCGATCTTGCCGTCGCCAGGGAGGACGGAATGGCCGTCATCCAGATCGAGGACACCGGACCGGGCATTCCGCCGCAGGATCTGGCGCGGATCTGCGAGCCGTTCTTTCGCGGCGGCCAGCCGAGCGGCGAGGGCGCCGGGCTCGGGCTCTCGATCGTGAAGCGCATCGTCGATCACGCCGCCGGTTCGGTTCTGTTCGAAAATGTGACCGGTGCCGGGCGTTCAGGCCTGCGAGTGACCGTCAAGCTGCCGGCGACCGACGGGTGAGGCCTTGGCGGCCGGCAAAATCGGCGCCCGGCCGCACGGCATCATCGCCATTGCATCTTGAGACCCGCCGGCTTACCGCTACCAGCGTAGCTCGGATGCGGGCCGTTGCAATCGCCCTGTTGATGACGTCGGTTCTCAATTGAATAGCTTTAAGCTGATCATCGGTTGGAGCATACTTGCAATCACCCGGCCGCTCCGAGGCTCCGCCCCCGCGGTGGGTCAGCCCCGGCGTGTGCTTACGGAACGCGACCGGGCCGTTCCTTGTCCCCTCAAGCATTGGGATCGTTCGCATTGGGATAGAACAGCTGCTGGCCGTTGATCTTGTAGCCGGCGATCGCGTTCTGTCCCTCCGGTGAAATCAGAAAGTCGATGAAGCGCTGGCCGGCTTCCTTCTTCACCGTGGGATGCTTGACCGGATTTACCAGCATCACCCCGTACTGATTGAACAGCCGCTTGTCGCTTTCAACCAGGACGGTCAGGTCGCCGCGATTTTGGAACGCCAGCCATGTGCCGCGGTCGGACAGCACATAGGCGTTTGACGCCGAGGCCATGTTCAGCGCCGCACCCATGCCCTGGCCGATTTCCTTGTACCACGAGCCGCGGTCGTTCACGATGTCGATGCCGGCCTCCCTCCAAAGCTTCAGTTCGGCAATATGGGTGCCGGAATGATCGCCGCGGGAGACGAACGGCGCGGCTCTGGTCTTGATGGTCTGCAGCGCCGTGAGGACATCCTTGCCCTTGATGCCCGCCGGATCGTCCTTCGGACCGATGACGACGAAGTCATTATACATCACGGGATAGCGCTTCACGCCAAATCCCTCCGCAAGAAACTTCTCCTCCGCGGATTTGGCGTGAACGAACACCACGTCGGAATCGCCGCGGCGTGCCGTGTCGAGCGCCTGGCCGGTGCCCTGTGCCAGTACCTTCACTTCGATGCCTGTCTTCTGCTTCACAACCGGCAGCAGGTAGTCGAACAGACCGGAGTCCTGCGTCGATGTCGTCGACGCCACAACGATCGATTGGTCTTCCGCCCGAACCGGATGGGTGAATGTCTGTGCATTGAGCGCGACAAGCGCGTTGATAGCGAAGATGCGAAGTGAGCCGAACCAGTGCTTCATGCGAGCGATCTCCCTTGGAACAACAATATTGTTTGGCGCTTCAGCGATTGGTCAGGATGCGTCCGATCAAAAAGCTCAACGCGCTAACGGTCATCGAGAGGATGACGAGGATGATGCCGAGCGCAAGCGCGAGGCTTAACTCCCCCTTGCTCGTCTCCAACGCGATGGCAGTGGTCATGGTGCGCGTATAGCCGCGCACATTGCCGCCGACGATGATGATCGCGCCGACCTCGGCGATCGCCCGGCCGAACGCAGCGACAAACGCGGTCAATAGCCCGTCGCGTCCGATAGCCATGAGCGGCAAGGTGGCACGCAAGCGCGAGGCGCCGTCGACGAGAAGGGCATCGCCGTAGCGAGCCCAGACATCCACCATCATCCGGTGCACCAGCGCAATGACGATGGGAATGCCGAGAACGGCCTGCGCGATCACCATGGCGGTTGGCGTGAACAAAATCCCGAGCGCCCCCAACGGCCCCGATCGGGAAAGCAGGAGGTAAACAGCAAGTCCCACCACGACCGGCGGCAACCCCAGGAGCGCGTTGACGACAACGATCAACCCAACTTTGCCTCGGATCCGGTAGATGGCCAGCGCCGTCCCCATCGGCGCCCCGATCGCGAAGGCAAAGAGGCTCGCCGTCAAGCTGACGCCGAGCGACAGGCCGACGATCTGGCGTAGCTCCGGATCAAAACGGCCGATAAGGCGGGCTGCCATCTCCAGCGCTTGGGTAAAATCATTCATGGTCTCTTACTAAGCCAGACCGCGGCAAATAAGCAAAATCATCGAGGTCTTGAGACCCGCCCCGCTTACCGCTACCAGTGCAGTCCGGAAGCAATGCCAGGCGCATTGGAGAAAGGACGTTTCTCATGGCGAACACGACGGCGGAGCTTGAAGCGCTCCTGATGCAGCGGTCGCTGACCGATCCGCAGCTTTTGGCGACGGCCGAGGCGGCATCGAGTTTCCGGATCCTGCCGGATGCCGCGGTGATTAAGATCGGCGGCCAGAGCGTCATAGACCGCGGCCGCGCCGCGGTCTATCCGCTGGTCGACGAGATCGTCGCTGCCCGCAAGGCACACAAGATGCTGATCGGGACCGGCGCGGGCACCCGCGCCCGGCATCTCTACTCGATCGCGGCCGGGCTCAGACTGCCGGCCGGCGTGCTCTCGCAGCTCGGCGCCTCGGTTGCCGATCAGAACGCAGTGATGCTCGGCCAGTTGCTCGCCAAGCACGGCATCTCCGCGGTCAGCGGCGCCGGGCTTTCGGCCGTGCCGCTCTATCTCGCCGAGGTGAACGCGGTGATCTTCAGCGGCATGCCGCCTTACGGGCTGTGGATGCGGCCCGCAACCGAGGGCATGATCCCGCCCTACCGCACCGACGCCGGATGTTTCCTGGTTGCCGAACAGTTCGGTTGCAAGTCGATGATCTATGTGAAGGACGAGAACGGCCTCTACACCGCGAACCCCAAGACCGCGAAGGGCGCCACCTTCATTCCGAAGATTTCGGTCGCCGAGATGAAGGCGAAGGGATTGCAGGATTCGATCCTCGAATTCCCGGTGCTCGATCTGCTCGCCACCGCGCGCCATGTCCGCCAGGTGCAGGTCGTCAATGGCCTCGTCCCCGGCAATCTCACCCGTCCCGTCGCCGGCGGACGCCCGATCCCGCTGCTGCCCTGGGTGCAGGTGGTGAAGATCGGCGGCCGCTCGATCATGGATCGCGGCCATGAGGCGATCCTGCCTGTTGTCGCCGAGCTGCGCGCCCTGCTACCCGAGCACCGCATGCTGATCCTGACCGGCGCCGGCATCCGCGCCCGCCATCTCTACAGCGTCGGCCTCGACCTCGGTCTGCCGGTCGGCTCGCTCGCGCCGCTCGCCGCAAGCGAGGCCGGCCAGAACGGCCACATTCTCGGTTGTCTGCTCGCGCCGGAAGGCGTGTCCTATATCGAGCATCCGACCATCGCGAGCCAGCTCGCGATCCATCTCTCCGCGGCCCGCGCGGTGGTCGGCAGCGCCTTCCCGCCGTATCACCATCATGAATTCCCGGTCTCGCGCATCCCGTTGCACCGCGCCGACACCGGCGCGTTCCTGATCGCCGATGCGCTCGGCGCCGCCGGCCTCACCATCGTCGAGGACGTCGACGGCGTGTACAGTGACGATCCGAACGGTCCCAACGGCAAGAAGGCCCAGCTGCTGCGCGAGACCAGCTTCGCCGATCTTGCCAAGCTGAAGGGCACGTTGCCGTTCGATCCCGCGCTGCTCGAGGTGATGGCGAACGCGCGGCACATCGAACGGGTGCAGGTCGTGAACGGCCTGGTTCCCGGCCGGCTCACCGCAGCGCTGCGCGGCCAGCACGTCGGGTCGATCATCCGCACCGGCGCGCGGCCGGCGTAAATCGCGCCGCCGACTCCGCTTTACCTCGCCCCGCGCGCGGGGAGAGGCATAGGCCGCCCTTGGCGGCCGTCCCCAAGAACGCCGGAGCAGAGCTTCGGCTATGACGCATCGCTAGATGCGTTCCGGGTGAGGGGGAGTCTCCACGGACCCAGCTATCACCGTACGCGCGGAGATGGCCCCTCACCCCAACCCTCTCCCCGTAAGAACGGGGCGAGGGAGCACATCGCCGTTGCTGCTACTTGATCGTGGCGTGCACGGTAATGACCGAGGTGCCGGACGCCTTCGGTCCCTGACCGGTTGCCTTGATGGCAAACGTATCGCTGCCCTTGTACTTCGCCTTCGCCCTGTATTCGAAGGTCGATGCGTTGATCTTCTTCAATTTGCCATAGGCCGGCTTTTGCGAGATCGACGAGTCCGTCACCGTGCCGCGGATCCCGATCGGGATCTGGCAGCTTTCGCCGGCTGCGAGGTCGATATCGCCGGTCGAATTCTCCCCCCAATCCGCCAATGTCACCGACATCGAGCATTCCGGCACGGCCTGCGCCGAAGACGCCGGCATGACACTTGATGCCGCAAGGATGAGCGCCAGGGAGGCTAATCCCGACAATCGCGTCGCAACGATGCTCGTTCTCATGCAAGGCCCACTGCTGAAGATGTTCGGCGCCGAAATCCTGCAACGTGGAAGCAGGGGTGGCAAGGGCCTCGCCTCAGCTGTGTGACATCCGTTGAAATACCTGGGCGCTTGTTGCGTCGTTGGAGCGCCGCCATAGTCGCGCCCGATCCGATCGGCACAAGGGCTCGCGTGACAAGAAAGGGTTCCAATGACTGAAAGCAACAACGGTCGGGCCAACGCTCAGCAAGCCGGCTTTGCCGGTGTCACGCGCAAGACCCTCGAGCGACTGCAACTGTCCGGCGATCAGCGCGAGCTTGTCGTTGCCGAGGTGACCTATCCGCCCGGCGGGGTTGCTCCGCTGCACCGGCATCCGGTCGGCGGCGTGATCTTCATCGTCGAAGGTGTTGCCGAGTCTGCCTATGGCGACGAGGCGCCACGGCAATATCGGGCGGGCCAGACCTTGCAGGATAGGGCCGATGTTCCGCACACGCTGTTTCGCAATTGCGACCCGGAACGGCCGCTGCGCTTCCTGACGATCTACGCGCTCGAACCCGGGCGCGCCTACACGATGGAGCCGTAGAGTCTAGGCGCTTCGTCGGCTGTTCAGATCATCGCGAGCTTGATCCGGCCGCCTTCAATGGTTCCCGCCGCAAGGGCATCGCGAGCCATCTTCTCGAAGGTCGGCCAATTCGCGAGAAGGTATTTGTGCGCCTGCATCTTCGTCGGGAATGTGGTTTGCAGGATGCAGTCCTGCCGCGCGTTTCCGTTCGCAATCTGAAAGGACACCGCTTGGGGCCCCTCATTGATCTCTTGTTCGGTGGGCTTGGGAAGCTTGCGCATGCTGCTCCTTCACGAAGATTCTCGCGCTCGTCGCGAATGGAATTCGGTCGCATCCAGAGCCAGGCGATCCGGTCGCGTGGCGCGCGGGGCTTAATCGACGTCGGCGGCTCCAGCCGCGGTCTTTTTGGCTTTTGCCGGGCGCGGCTTCGACGCCTGGTCCGGGCTCGGCGTGTTACGCACGGCCTCGGTCAGCATCTCGCGCAATTCGGCCTTGGTCTTGGGTGCTTCGCGCTTGCTCGGTTTTTGCCAGTTGGTCATTGAGTCTATATGGGGATGCCCGAGGCAAAATGCTACCGCTGTCTCAAGCTTTCGGGTTTACCCCGGCCACCGGCGGCGGAACGGCCAGAAGGAAGCAGACCGATTCCACCAGCAGCTCATGTGCACGGTCGACGATGTCGTCCAGCGATGGCGTCTTCGCGAACATGGCCTGGGCTTCAGCCAACAACTGCTCGCGCGTTGGCATGCTGGGCAGATGCAAATCGGCACGATGCTGCAACAGAAAAAGCGCGTCCCGCACCGACAATCCGGTTTCGTGGATTGAGGATTTGATCGCCTGCGCAATGTGTTCGGGGTTGAAACGGCCGGCAAGCTGCTCAGCCGTCCGCTTGATCACACGCGATCCCAGGCGCTGCTCGTTGCGCAGAACCTGCGCGGGCGGCGCCTTGAGGTCCCAGACGACACCGAACCAGGACAAGGCCACCAGGACATAATAGGTCGCATCAATCTCCCACCAGCGGAAGCCCTGCCGCGCGCTGCTTTGATAGGCGTGGTGATTGTTGTGCCAACCCTCACCCATCGTAACCAGCGCCAGCAGCCAATTGTTGCGGGAGTCATCGCCCGTCACATACCGCTTGCGACCGTGAACATGTGCGAGGGAGTTGATGCAGAACGTCGCGTGATACAGCAGCACGGTGCTCCAGAAGAAACCGGCCAGGAGCCCCGGCCACCCGGCAATGAGGAAGCACAGGACTGCGACGACGACCGCCGGCAAAATCTCAAATCTGTGCAGCCACATCAACTCCGGATACGCGGCAAAATCCGCGACTTTCGTCAGATCAGTCGCATCGTGCTGTCGATAGAAGATCCAGCCGAGATGACTGTACGCGAAGCCTTTGTGCCGGGGCGAATGCACATCCTGCTCGGTATCCGAATGAAGATGGTGATGTCGATGTTTCGCAGCCCACCAAAGGACGCTTTTCTGGGCGCTGCTTTGGGCCAGGAATGCGAGGATGAACTGAAACGTCCGGCTGGTCGAATAGGCTCGATGCGAGAAGTAGCGATGATACCCGGCCGTGATCGCAAACATGCGCAGCCAATACAGAGCGACGCAAATTGCAATCGCCGGCCAGGAGACGCCCGACCAGATCGCCGCCAGACACCCCAAATGGACCAGCACGAACGGGAGCACCTGCGGGTACATGATGTCGTCGTGCTGCGGAGCTGGATCGATCTTGGTGGACACGCTCGCGACCTCAGCTGCTTCGATGCGCAGGCCGCTTCGCCGGCAGACGGTTCAAGTCCTGATCCTGGCGGGCATTGCGCGCGGTGTTGATAAAAGAGAACCCCGCGGCCGGGTGACCAGTCGCGGGGTCGCGTAACCTGAAGCTTTGCCAGTTCATCCGTGGTCAAAGCAGCATGGCTAATTGCCGCAGCTTACACCGCGCGCAGATTGTCCGCAGCAGATTTGCCGGTGCGGCGGTCTGCAACGATTTCAAAAGAAACCTTCTGACCCTCGTTGAGGGAGCTCATGCCGGCGCGTTCGACGGCGCTGATATGAACGAAAACGTCCTGGCCGCCGTCGTCCGGCTGAATGAAGCCGAAGCCCTTCTGGCCGTTAAACCACTTCACAGTTCCCATGCTCATGGAACATCGTCCTTTGGTATAGATGCGTGTTTGGAGCCGCACCCGAGGGCGCAGCAGGCTAATTCGAAGTTTAGGGGGTGAGGGTCGTCAGTCAGGCACGCTATGAGCGGCGAGGCCAAGTCGTTCGGCCGAAACTCGATCCAAGGAAGTTAACTACAGTTCGATCGTTCCGCAAGGGGCCTTCCTCCTTTCTCTGCCTGACCGCACGGCGGGGACACCGTGCGATTACGGGCACCTGCGCTATTCCTTCTTCGCCGTCAGGCCGTCGACCATCGCGCGCGTCAGGGTCGAGATCTCGCTGCGCAGCGCCCCGATCGGCACCGCGATCAGCTTGTGCTCCAGCCCGAGAGCGACCATGCCGTGGACGGCGGAGAACAGGCTGCGCGCGGTGACGCCGAGCTGTGCCGGCGAGCGCTGTGGAAACAGCGCGGCGAGCGGCTTGTAGATGTGGCGGAACAGTTCCATCTGCTCGCTGATGGCCCACTCCGGCACCGGCTTGCCGGGCTGCATGCGATGCTCGAACAGCGCGCGCCACAGTTCGAGATTGTCGGCGGCGAAGTCGCAATAGGCGACCGCGATCCGGACCAGCATCTCGCGCGGAGCGGCCGCGCCGCGGATCTCGGCCAGCGACAGCGAAGCATCGAGCCGCGCCAGGGTGCGGGAGCCGACGCGCAGGATCAGCTCGTCGACATCCTCGACCAGATTGTAGACGCCGCCATTGGCGACCCCGATTTCCTGCGCCAGTTCGCGCGTTTTCAAGCCACCGAGACCCTTTGCCGCAATTGCCCGTTCCGCCGCCTCGATCAGCGCTTCGCGCAGTTTCGCTCGTCGTTCCAATGCTTTGGACATGTTTCACCTGTCGTTAACCAGATGCGTGAGCGACGCTCAAATAAATCTTGAGCATCGCTCAGTATGTGGTACAAGAGATTCATGAGCGATGCTCATATCAGGGAGTGACCAAATGTTCAAAACTGTTTTGACGATTTTCCGCGGCAGCGTGGCGGCAGCCGAGGAGGAACTGCAAGATCGGACCGCGCTGGTCGTGCTCGACCAGCAGATGCGCGATGCTGCCGCCGCGGTCGACCGCTCGAAACGGACCCTGGCGCTCGCCATTGCCGGCGACGCCCAGGAGGGTCGGCGGCTCGAGGCGACCAATGCCCGGATCGCCGATCTCGAGGTGCGGGCGTCGGCGGCGCTCGAGGGCGGCCGGGACGACCTCGCCCGCGAAGCCGCGCAGGCGATCGCCAACCTCGAAGCCGAACGCGACGCCGCGATGACCGCGCGCACGCTGTTCGCCACCGAGATCACCCGGCTGAAGCGCCATGTCGCCAACGCCGAGGCGCGTATTGCCGAGCTCGATCGCGGCCGGCGCCTCGCCCGTGCCTCGGAAGCGGTGCGTTCGCTGCGCCGAAGCGGCATCGAGGCGGCGCGGCCCTACGAGTCGACGCTGCCGGAAGCCGAAGCGACGCTGAAGCGACTGCGCGAGCGCCAGATGGAGATCCAGGCGGCCGATGACGCGCTGTTCGAGATCGACACCGCCTCGGGTCCGCTTGTGGTCGCCGAGAGGCTCGCCGAACAGGGCTTTGGCCCGCGGATGAAATCGACCGCCGACGACGTGCTGGCGCGCTTGAGAGCCAAGCGCCCGCCTGCCGCCTGAGAACTCAAGCCTGAAACCTCGAGCCTGAAACCAAGCCAACTTCAAACCACGTATCATCAAGGAGACGACCATGAACCAGACCATCCAACCCCACAGCGGCAGCTGGATCACCTTCACCTACGCGTCCTTCGCTGCCTCCGCTTTCCTCGTCGCCGTCGGCGTGTTCTTTCTGCCGATCGACCTCTGGATGAAGGGCTATCTGACGATGGGCATCGTGATGCTGGTCCAGACCTGCATCACGCTGACCAAGACGGTGCGCGACAATTACGAGAGCGGCAAGTTCGTGAACCGGATCGAGGACGCCAAGGCCGAGCGCTTGCTGATGGAAGTGTCGAAGGCGGGGTGAGAACGCGGCCTGAGCCGATGCCAAGCGGCGGGTGTCTTGTGCCCGCCGCTTCGTTGGGTGGCGAGATCTTCCCGCGTCATTGCGAGGAGCGTAGCGACGAAGCAATCCATTGCACCGCATATGCGGACGGATGGATTGCTTCGCTGCGCTCGCAATGACGGTGGATAGGTCGCAGGCCGCTTACCACCAACTTGTTCCGTTTCCGGAAGGCCTTGTTTACCCTGCGGCAAACAGCGCCAGGTTGCACTCATGGCTCCTTAACAGGCGAGAGTGCAGAGATCGCGCCCGAGGGACAGAGAAATGGCGTCCACGGACAATCGCACGCCCGCTTCGCGCGGCAGCAGGAGCTTTGCCAAGACTCTCGGCAAGGCGCGCGCGGCCTTTGACGGCCTGCGCAGCCATGGCGCCTTCTGGCTGAAGGCGCTGTCGCAACCGACCATCGATCTCACTTTGCGCACCCAGGCCGGCCAGCGCACCCGCATCGTCGAATCGCCCGGCCTGTCGCTGCCGAAGGACGAGCTCGACGCGCTGGTCGAGCAGCTCCGCATCGTCGCCGCCAAAACCCTGCCCGAGGAGAGCCTGACCTACGGCATCTTCTCCGGCGAGCCCGAGCGACTGTCGCGCGCCATCATCACGCTGATCTCAGAGGAAGACACCGGGCGGCCGATCGCCTTCAACGCGCTGTCGGTGATGGACGTGCCACTCGACGGCGAGCCGACCGAAGTCACCCATCTCGGCCTCGTCATGGTCGATCCCGACGTGCGCGGGCAGGGCCTGTCCTGGGTGCTTTACGGCCTGACCGCGCTGGTGCTGTTCGCCCGCGATGGCTTGCGGCCGAAATGGATCTCCAATGTCACCCAGGTGCCGGCGGTGGTCGGTATGGTCAGCGACACCTTCTCGGACGTATTCCCGTCTCCGTTGCCGGGCGCGCGGCAGAGTTTTGCGCATCTGCAACTGGCGCGCGGCATCATGGCAAAGCACCGCGCGGTGTTCGGCGTCGGCGAGGAGGCCGGCTTCGACGAGGCGCGCTCGATCATCACCAATGCCTATACCGGCGGCTCGGATGCGCTGAAGAAAACCTTCGAGATCGCGCCGAAGCATCGCGATGCCGTCTACAACGAATTTTGCGAGCGCGAGCTGGATTACGGCCGCGGCGACGATGTGCTGCAGATCGGCCGCGTCGATCTTGCCGGCGCGCGCCGCTATCTGATGAGCGAGGTGCCCTCAGGCTCGCTGCCGGCGCTGCTTGCGGCGTCCGCGATGCTGGCGCTGCAGCGGCTGGTGCTGCCGGTGGTCTACTGGATGGACGACACCCGCGCCTTCGGCACGTTGCGGCCGCGCAGGCAGGACAGCGGGACCGCGCGATGAATTTCGATTACTACTCGTTCACCGGCCGCAACATCGGCTTCATCGACGAGCACGAGCAGCAGTTGCTGCGCCAGGCGCGGGTGTTCGTCTGCGGCGTCGGCGGCATGGGCGGCGCGGCCTTCATGGCGCTGGCGCGTGCCGGCGTCGGCAAGTTCGTGATCGCCGACATCGACCGCTTCGAGGTCTCCAACCTCAATCGCCAGGTGTTCGCCTTTGCCGACGAGGTCGGCCGTGAGAAGGCCGCGGTCGCCGCCGAAGCCGCCAGACGCATCAACCCGACCATCGAGGTCGAGGTGCTTGGCGAGAACTGGACCAGTGAGCTCGCCGGCATTGCGGAACGCTGCCCGGTCATCGTTAACGGCATGGACGATATCGCCGCCGGCGTGCACCTGTACCGGACCGCCAAGCGCGCCGATGCAACCGTGATCGACGCCTACATGTCGCCGCTGCCGTCGGTGATCGTGGTGCGCCCGCACGATCCCAGGCCCGAGGAGCGCCTCGGCTTCCCGACCCTGTCCAAGGACTGGACCGAGATTACCGAGGACGACCGCCGCGCCGCGATGCGTGCCGAGATCGAGCATGTCATGCTGCATTCCTCCTCGCGCAACTATGTCGACCTCGCCATCGCCGGCGAAGTCGCGGCCGGCCGCCGCAGCCGGATGTCGTTCGCACCGATGGTGATCTCGACCGGCATGCTGATGGCCTATGAGGCGGTCGCGCTGATCCTCGGCCGCACCTCCGGCACCGATTGCCGCGGCTGGTTCCTCAACCCGCACCGGCCGGCGATCGAGAAGCCGCGCAATGCGCTGATTGCGGCCCTGATGCGCCCGCTGGTACGGCGGGCGATCGATCAATTGACGGGCGTCGCATGACCTCGGGGGTGATCGCCGACTCCATTGTCAATCTCTGCGGCGCCATCGGCGTCGCGGTGGCGATGATGACGTTCTACCGGCGCGATCCGAGGAGCCCGTTGACGCGCCGCCTGCTGCTCGCGCTCGGCGTGATTGCGACCCTGTTCCTCGACCGTGGCCTTGCGTGGTGGAGCGGAAGCTGGCTGCTGGACCGCCTCTCGGTGATCCCGGCCGCTCTGATCCCGCTCGGCGCGCTGATCGTCACCGAAGGCATCCTGCGCCGCCACGCACCGCGCGCGGTCAAGATCGCAGCGCTCGCGGGCGGCATCCTGCTCGGCCTCGGCGGCCTGTTCGGGTTGCAGCGCTTTGCGATGCCTTATGCAGTCGCGCTGGCCCTGTTCCAGCTCGTTGGCTTTGCGACCTGCGCACTGCTGTTGGCGACGCGCGACCGCGCATCGCTGATGGCTTCGGAAAACCGCAGCATCGGCCGCATGGCGGTCGGCGCACTGGTCGTGATCCCGTTCATCCTGACCGATTTTCGCACACTATTTCCCGACATCCCGGTCCGACTCGGCGCGCTGGGCGCGCTGCTCACGGTGACCGTGATGCTGATCGCCGGCGGCGGCGCCGAGACGCGGCGGCATGGGCTCGCGATGATGGCGCTGCGGCTGATCTCCTCGGGCCTGCTCGGGCTCGCCGCCGCCTTCATGGCGCCCGACGTCGATGCCGCCCAGATGATCCGGTTCGTCGCGGTTGCGATCGCGGGCGTGCTCACCATCGGGCTGATGACCGACGCGCTGCGCGCGCTGTTCGAATCGCAGGAGCCCGGCGTGCTCAATTCGGTCGCGGCGTCACCGGCGCAGACGCGGGAGCAGCTGATCGCCGAGCTCGCACGGCATCCGATCTTCGAGAGCGCCCGGCGTTTCCGCGAAGACGAGCTTGGACCCTACGATCCGCCGTTGCTCCGCGATTTCCTGTCGACCAGGCGCGTGCTGCGCCGCTCCGAGGCGCCGTGGGGACTGGCGCCGACCGACCCCGCCGCCGAGCGCATGGTCTCGCTGATGACCGCCAACAACGCCTCCCATGTCATCGTGCTCGCGCATGATCCGCTCGACCTGATCGTGCTCGCGGTGCCCGTCACCGCAGCCGATCCGGCCACCGAAACCGCGCTGGCGCTGGTGCGGCGGCTCTTGGCGCTGACCCCGGAGGCCAAATGACGATCGAGATCCGGGAGGGTGACCGCAAGGCGGCCTTCGACGCCGCCCTCAATGCCTATGGGCCCGACAGCCTCTACGTGCCGCCGCTGTGGAGCGATTTCGATCGGATGTTCGATGCCGCGAAGAATCCGTTCGTCACCGAAGGCCATGGCCGCTTTGCGCTGTTCTCGGCGCATCGCGACGGCCGCCCGGTCGGCCGCATCGCCGCCTCGATCCACGATGCCTCCAACCGCAAGCACGGCACGCGCCACGGCGCATTCGGCTTCTTCGACTGTGTCGACGATCTCGATGTGGCCGATGCGCTGTTGCGCACTGCCGAGCAGTGGCTGTCCGCGCGCGGCATGACCCGCATCGCCGGCAATTTCAATCTCACGGCGATGCAGCAGATCGGGGTGATGACCGACGGCTTCGACCATGCGCCGTTCACCGACATGATGTGGTCGCCGCCGCATATCGCGCAGCACCTCGAACGCGCCGGCTATGCGGCGACCTTCCCGATGACGACGTTCGAGATCGCGCTCGACGGCGGCAAGCCGGAGCAGCTGCTCGGCGACAAGCAACGCGCGGTGCTAACTGACAAGGATTTCGTCTGGCAGCCGATCAAGCGCTCCGCCTTCAAGGTGCGGCTGGAGGATGCGCGCCTGATCCTCAACGACGGCTTTGCCGACAACCCGATGTTCGTGCCGCCGACCGCGGCCGAATATCTGTTCCAGGCCGGCGACATGATGTGGATCATCGACAAACGGATTTCGACCGTGGTCTATCACCGCGGCCGGCCCGCCGGCGCGATCATCGCAATCCCCGATCTCAACCCGCTGATCAAGGCGATCGGCGGCCGGGTCGGGCTGACGGCGCCGTTCAAATTCGTGCAGCACCGCATGATGAACACCCGCGCCGTGCTGATCTATCAGTCGGTCTGCCGCGACCTGCACAATCGCGGCCTCAACGGCGCGATGCTCTACCGTACCGCGCTGGCGTTGCAGGAGGCCGGCTACCGCACGCTCGGCGGCACCTGGATCGCCGACATCAACGCGCCGTCGCTGCGCCAGGTCGAGAAGGCGGGCGCCACGCCGCTGCACCGGCTGCATCTGTTCACCAAGCGGCTGGCCGCGGCATGAGCGAGCTGACGCCGGATTTGCTGCGCGAGTTGGTCGCGGAGGCGCGGCTGGCGCCGAGCGTCCACAACATCCAGCCGACCCGCTGGCGCCCGCTCGGCGACGGCCGGCTGGCGCTAGTCGACGACACCTCGGTGCGCGCGCCGGTCGCCGATCCCGCCGGACACGACGTGCTGGTGTCGCACGGCGCGGCGCTGGAGGGCATGAGCCTTGCGCTCAACCGCCGCGGCCTCGCCATCACGGCGATGACCACGATCGAGCAGCCGCTGTCGCCGCAATTTACCGCGCTCTGCAGCTTTGCGATCAGGCAAGGCGTCGCGTCCGATCCGTTGGCCGGCCATGTGGCGCACCGGATGTCGTGGCGCGGCAAGTTTGCGGCGTCGCCCGATCAGCCCGCGCCGCTGGTGCAGCTCGCCGTCGCGCGTGACGATCTGGTCTGCATTGGCGATCGCCAGGCAATTGCCGACATCGCCGGCTGGGCCGACCAGGCCGAGTTCTCCTTCGTGCACGGTGACGACTATCGGGCCGAACTGCTCGCATGGATGCGGTTGTCGCCCGACCATCCGCACTATCTGGTCGACGGCCTCAATCGCGAAGCGCTCGCCATGAACGCGGTCGAGGCCACCGCCGCGCGCTACCTACTCGGCGGTCTGTTCAGGCCGCTCGATCGACTTGGTCTTGCCGCATCGCTGCTGTCAGACAGCGCCAAGACCGCCTCGGCCGCGGCGATCGTGCTGTTCTGTCGTCCGGTCGGTGAGGATCCACTCACGACGGGGCGGCATTTCTACCGCGGCTGGCTGGAGATCGATCGCGCCGGGCTGGTGGCATGCCCGATCTCGGCGTTGGCCGATCATCCCGATTTCAACGACCGGCTGCGCAAGCTCGGCAGGATCGGCACCGATCTGCGCCTCGTCAACGTGTTCCGCATCGGCCGGCCCGCAAAACCGCTGGAACCGCGGCATTTCCGGCTGCCGGTCGATCGGCTCATCGTGTAGATTTTTTGTATTGACGCGTTTTCGTCACGCGAACCGGTATCCACGTCGCTCGAAAACGCTCTAGGATATACTCAGAAATAGAGCTCGATATCTGCTGTCAAAGCTTCACGGGGTCGTGCTATGACGCCGCCCGCAAACCAATGACCGGTGGGGTTAATGTCGAAGCAATCGTTGCGCGAGGAGGCCGAGCGCCTGATCCGCGAGACCATGGAAAAGCGGAACCTGGTCATCAAGCAGGGCACGACCCGGATCGAGGCCGTCTGCGGCAAATGCGGCGCGCCGAACCGTGTGCAGGCGGAAAAGGGCCAGTCCCGCGTCAAGTTCACCTGCAAGAACTGCGACCACAAGCAGGAAACGTTGTAAGCGGGGCCGTGGTCTGTATGGTGGGGCTCGCTAACTCATCCTGCGATTCTGCATGTCCCGTCATCCTGAGGAGCGCGTAGCGCGTCTCGAAGGATCGACGGCCACCGGCCGGGCCTTGCATCCTTCGAGGCTCGCTCCGCTCGCACCTCAGGATGACGGGATAAATAGAATAGGATGGGTTAGCTAACCCATCCTACAAAGCACCTCTACTTGAACGCCTCGCAGACCGTGGTGTGATCCGGCGCGATCCGGGCCGCGGTTCGCAGCGAGACGTTGCGCCACCAGGCATCCAGCGCGTGGCGGTCGCAGGCGAGCTTCACGCTCATGCCGCCGGCGAACTTGATCCAGTCGGCAAAGCTTTGGCGTGACACCGCGATCACGACGGGAATGTCGGCATCGAGCGCGCGCTCGATCACAAAGCCAAGGCCCTTGCCGTCGCGTTCCCGCTTGCCGAAGCGGTTGACGATGACGAGATCGGCGCCTTCAGCGAGCGCGTCGGCGACGCGGACGCCCGGCGTCCTGCAGCCGCGACAGGTCGAGCTTGCAGCCGGTCGCACCCGGAGCGGGCGGCTGCGCCAGCAGCAGCGTCTCGCCGCTGTGGACCAGCACCGCCGACAGGCTGGAATCCGCGCATTGGCCAGTCTGCACCATGCCGACCACGCGCGCGCCGTGCGCCTTCAGCTCGCCGGCGAAGTCGCGCAGGACGGCGTCGGGATCGTCCCTGTCGTCATAGACCAGGGCGGCAAGGTCGCATTGGGCATCGAACATGATGGGCTCTGTTCGTTGTTAAGAAGAGAGGCGGCCGCGGCGCCAGGGGGTAGGCGTCGCGGCCGCATGTTGTCGGATCAGGCGGCCGGCGGGCCGTTGATGATCTGCAGCTGGGTGAATTCGGCAAGACCTTCCTCGGCGAATTCGGTGCCGATGCCCGACTGCTTGGCGCCGCCGAACGGAATGTTCGGGGCCATGTCGAGGTGCTTGTTGATCCACACCGTGCCGGCCTCGATCTGGGTCGCGACCTCATGGGCGCGCTTGATGTTGGACGACCAGACCGACGCGCCGAGGCCGTAGGTGGTGGCGTTGGCGCGGCGGATCACATCATCCTTGTCGGAATATTTGATCACCGGCAGCACCGGGCCGAACTGCTCCTCGTCGACCAGCTTGGAGCCTTCCTTGATGTCGCGCACGATGGTCGGCTCGATGAAATAGCCGGGACGGTCCATCGCGGCGCCGCCGGCGATCACATTGCCGTTCTTGCGGGCGTCGTCGAGGAACGCCTTCACCTTCTCGTACTGCATCTTGTTCTGCAGCGGGCCGAGCTTGGTGCCCTGCTTGGAGCCGTCATCGACCACAGTGTTCTTTGCAATCGCGACCAGCTCGTTGCAGATCTCGTCGTAGACGGATTCGTGCACATAGAGCCGCTTGATGGCGAGGCAGACCTGGCCCGAGTTCTGGAACGCGCCCTCGAAGATGCCGGGCGCCACCTTCTTCGGGTCGACGTCGTCGAGCACGATGCCGGCGTCGTTGCCGCCGAGCTCGAGCGTGATCCGCTTCAACGTCTGCGACGCGCTCGCCATCACCTTCTGGCCGGTTGCGGTCGAGCCGGTGAAGGAGATCTTGCGGATGTCAGGGTGCTTGGTCATGTGATCGCCGAGATCGTTGGCATCGGCGATGAAGTTGAGCACGCCCTTCGGCAGGATGTCCTTGACCAGCTCGGCAAAGCGCAGCGAGGCCAGCGGCGTGGTGGGCGCAGGCTTCACCACCAGGGTGTTGCCGGCGAGCAGCGCCGACGGCAGCTTGAATGCCAGGATCAGCAGCGGATAGTTCCAGGGAATGATCGCGCCGACCACGCCGAGCGGGCGGCGATAGGCCTCGACCTTGCGGTCGCCGGAATTCTCGACCACGCGCATCGGCAGGTCGAGCGAGCCGAGGTAGCGGAAGAAGCCCGCCATGCCCATCACCTCGCCGGTGGCATCCGCGAGCGGCTTGCCCTGCTCGCTGGTCAGGATGTGTGCGAGCTCGTTGGTGTTGGCCTCGATCGCCTCAGCCATCTTGATGATGAGCTTGCGACGCTCTTCCATCGGCGTGGCGGCCCAAGCGGGATAGGCGGCCTTCGCGGCGGCGACGGCCTTGTCGAGCTGCTCCTTGGAGGCGCGGGCGCATTGCGCCACCACCTCTTCGGTCGCCGGATTGAGCACCGACATGGTCTGGTCGCCGGGTACCATCTTGCCGTCGATGAGAAGCTTGTAATCACTCATAGGCTTTGCTCTCCCTGGTCAAACGGGCCCTTCGCGGGCCTCGCTATATCTCGTCATATATCACGATTGCGGCGGGCGGGCCACGGCCAAAGATGGTCCCCCAATAACGGCTGGACGGCGGCCGGCCGAGCGATATATCTTTACGAATATAACGAAGAAATGATCCGGAGTGCCGGTATGCAGATCGAAACCCAGGAGCTCACCACCTGCGAGGTCGCGCCCGATGGCTGCGCCATTTCGCTGGGATTCGTCGACGGCAAGGGTGAGCCCGCAACCATCCGCCTGTCGATCAACCAGGTCGGCGCGCTGGTCATGACGCTGCCCGGGCTGATCAGCAAGGCGCTGCAGACCCGTTTCGGCGACCAGAGCCTGCGCTACGCCTATCCGCTGGATTCATGGGTGCTCGAGCAGTCGACCGATCCGGCCCATGGCATGATGACGCTCAAGACGTCGGACGGCTTCAGCGTCTGCTTCTCGATCCCGCGCGCTCAGCAGAGCGAACTCGGCGAGGCGCTGGTGTCGCAGCCGGAGACGCCGGTGCGGGTGCGCGCGAATTAGTCCGGACGCGGTGACATCCAGCGCAAATTCATCCATCGTCATTCCCCGGTGCGCGATTGCGCACCTGAGGGCGCGCGCAGCGCGAGCCCGGAATCCATAGAGCCGCAGGCCTCGTGGCGCGATGGATTCCGGGCTCAGCCCTTCGGGCTGCCCCGGAATGACGGCGACTGGAGTTTATCGATGCGCGCATTGTTGATAGCCCTCTTGATTGGTCTTTCGTCCGCGGCCTCGGCAGCCGAGCTCAAGGTGATGGCAGCAGGCAGCCTGAAGGACGCGTTTGCTGCCGTCTTCGCGGATTTTGGCAAGCAGTGCGGCCACAGCTTCGCGCCGGTGTTTGGACCTTCGGGCGGCTTGCGCGAGCGGTTGCAGAAGGGCGAGGCCTTCGATGTGTTCGCGTCAGCGGCATTGCCGCATGCGCAGGCGCTCACCGATGCGGGCATTTCCGGGCCCAGCATGCTGTTCACGAAGAACGCGATGTGCGTCGTCACGTCGGCCGATCGTCCGCTGGACACCGATCATCTCGTCGAGGCGATGCTCAAGCCTGAGATCAAGATTGCGACATCGACGCCGGTCTCCGATCCGTCCGGCGACTACACTTGGGAGATGTTCCGCAAGGTCGACGCGATGCACCCCGGCGCTTTCGACACGTTGTCGAAGAAGGCGCAGCAATTGTTCGGCGGCCCCGCCACGACGATGACTGTCAGTGATCTGCTGGCTGCGATCGACCAGCACCGAATCGATCTCCTGGTCTACTACTGCTCGGGCGCGCAGCAGATCGTGCGCGACTCCGCAAAATACAAGTCGGTCGCGCTGCCGCCGGAGCTCGTGGTCGGACCGGAATACGGGCTGACCGTCTCGCGCAAGGCGCAGGCCGGTGCGGCGGATTTCGCGATGTATCTGATGTCGCCGCAGGGGCAGGCGACACTGAAGGCGTTCGGCTTCGTTCCAGTCGCGCTGCCGGCGGGCAAGTAGCTGCTTAGGATGGGTGGAGCCATCCTACAAAGCTATTCGTCCCGTCATCCTGAGGAGCCGCGAAGCGGCGTCTCGAAGGATGAATCGGCCCCAGTCGGGCCGTCGACCCTTCGAGACGCGCTTCGCGCTCCTCAGGGTGACGGGATGAATAGCCGCGTAGGATGGGTGGAGCGCAGCGATACCCATCGCGTGCATGGCGACATGATGGGTATCGCTGCGCTCCACCCATCCTACGATCACTTCCCCTTCACGAACGCCGCGAACGCGTCGCCAAAGTCCGGATGCCAGCGTGACAGCGGCGGGCGGTTCTCGACGATGTCGGCGGCGGCCCACAGGATGCGGCGTTCGTCGAGCGCGCGCGGCACGTCGTTGTCCGGGCAGAGGATGTAGAAATCGCCGGTTGTGAGGTGCTCGATCATGAAGTCGACGGTCTGCTCCGACGTCCAGGCGCCGGCCGGCTTCTCGGTGCGGCCGCGCGCGGTCAGCCCGGTAAAGACGAAGCCGGGGATCAGGAGATGCGCCGTGATCTTGCAGCCGTCGGTGTTGCGCAGCTCGTGCTGCAGCGCCTCGGTGAACGCCTTCACGCCGGCCTTGGAGACATTGTAGGCGGGATCGCCCGGCGGCGTGGTGATGCCCTGCTTGGAACCGGTGTTGATGATCAGCCCCGGCCGGCCGCGCTTGATCATGTTGGGCGCGAACGCCTGGGTGCCGTTGATGACGCCCCACAGGTTGACGCCGAGGATGCGCTGCCAATTGTCCGCAGGTCCGAACATCGCGCTGCCGGGCTGGATGCCGGCATTGTTCATCAGGATGTCGGTGCCGCCGAATTTTTTCGCGACGGCGGCTTCAAGGCCTGCGACCTCATCGGCGCGGCTGACATCGACCGCAGCCGTCATGATGTCGGCGGCGCCGCCAGGTGCGGCAGATGACAGTTTTGCTGCAGCCGCCTTCAGCCTGTCATCGCCGAGATCGGCGATGCAGACCTTCATGCCGGCTTCGGCAAACCGCGTCGCGGCGGCAAGCCCGATGCCGGATGCGCCTCCGGTGATCACGGCAACATGATTGGCTGATATCACGGGGTGAGGCATCGTCGGTCTCCGGACACATCTGTGGCTGAGGTTAGCATAGCGTTTTCAAGCGAAGTGGTTCCCGGTTCGCGTGAAGAAAACGCGTCACACAAGAAGACCCTTACCTAGCATATCGCACCCACCATGCACGCGGGTGCATGGGAGGTTTTCATGCGCGCCACCCTCGACAACGCTTGCTTCGCTTTACGGTTTCGCGGCCGCGCTGTAGAATCGCCGATATAACGCTTCCAAAACACCTCAGCCGACATTTTACAGGGAGTGCAAACATGGCTGTTTCGCAGGCTATTCCGATCACGCGCCATCCTTATGCCGATGGCTCCTACAAGCAGATGCTGATCGACGGCAAATGGGTCGACGCCGCTTCCGGCAAGAAATTCGAAACCCACAACCCCGCCACCGGCGAATTGCTCGCCTCCGTCGCCGAGGGCGATGCAGAGGACATCAACCGCGCGGTTGCGGCCGCGCGCCGCGCCTTCGAAGGGCCGTGGAGCAAGGTGAAGCCGTTCGAGCGGCAGAACATGCTGCTCAAGCTCGCCGAGCTGGTCGAGGCCAATTTCGAGGAACTGTCCCAGCTCGACACGCTCGACATGGGCGCGCCGATCAGCCGCACCCGCGGCAACAAGCTGCGCGCGCTCGGCATGCTGCGCTACTACGCCGGGCAGGCCACCGCGATCCACGGCGAGACCATCGAGAACTCGCTGCCCGGCGAGATCTTCTCCTACACGCTGAAGGAGCCGATCGGCGTGGTCGGCGCCATCATCCCCTGGAACGGTCCACTGACTGCCTCGATCTGGAAGATCGGCCCCGCGATCGCGACCGGCTGCACCGTGGTGCTGAAGCCGGCCGAGGAATCGCCGCTGACCTCGCTGCGCATCGGCGAGCTCTGCATGGAGGCCGGCATTCCGCCCGGCGTCGTCAACGTCGTGCCGGGCTACGGCGAGACCGCGGGCGCGGCGCTCGCCTCGCATCCCGATGTCGACAAGGTCGCCTTCACCGGCTCGCACGTCACGGGACAATCGATCATCCGTGCGTCGGCCGGCAACCTCAAGCGCGTCTCGCTCGAGCTCGGCGGCAAGTCGCCGGACATCGTGTTCGCCGACGCCGATCTCGACGCCGCGGTGCCGGGCGCTGCGATGGCGGTGTTCGCCAATTCCGGCCAGATCTGCAGCGCCGGCACGCGGTTGTTTGTCGAGCAGAAGGTCTATGACGAGTTCGTCGGCCGCGTCGCCGAGTTCGGCAAGAAGCTGCAGGTCGGCAACGGCCTCGACCCCAACACCCAGATTGGGCCGCTGGTGTCGCAGCAGCAGATGGACCGCGTCTCCGGCTATCTCGACATCGGCCAGAAGGAAGGCGCCAAGGCGCTGGCCGGCGGCGGCCGCCTCACCGAGGGCGCGCTGTCGAAGGGCTATTTCGTGCAGCCGACCGTGTTTGCCAATGTGCAGGACAACATGCGCATCGCGCAGGAGGAGATCTTCGGCCCGGTGATCTCGGCGATCTCGTTCAAGGATCCGGACGAGCTGATCAAGCGCGCCAATGCCACCACCTTCGGCCTCGGTTCGGGCGTGTGGACCACCAATGTCAGCAAGGCGCACCAGGTCGCTAAGGCGCTGCGCGCCGGCTCGGTCTGGGTCAATTGCTACCAGGCGATGGATCCGGCGGTGCCGTTCGGCGGCTACAAGATGAGCGGCTACGGCCGCGAGTCCGGCAAGCAGCACGTCGAGGAGTATCTCAACGTCAAGGCGGTCTGGATCAAGACGGGCTAGCGCTTGCTTCTTCTCACCTCTCCCCGCCTGCGGGGAGAGGTCGGATTGCATCGACAGATGCAATCCGGGTGAGGGGGTACAGGTCTCAATGTTCAGCGTGCTCGCGGAGGGAACCCCCTCACCCCAACGCTCGCATGATTTCTGAATATTAGAAATATATCCCTGATTTGCCCGACGCGTCAAGTTGCCTTGTCGAACGCCGGCCCGCCGCCGGCTACTGTGCATGGGGTTGTTTTCGATATTTTCGTAAGCGCCCCTGCAACGGCCGTCGGCTCTTGCCCTTACCGCCCCGCGGCCTTCTTCGGCTTGCCGATGTCGCTGCGCAGGGCCTCGAGATCCTTGCGCACGGCGGTAGCCGCATCGCGCTCGATCTTGCGGTAGCGCGCCACCAAGGAGAGGCCGAACGGGGTCAGCACCGCGCCGCCGCCGTTCTTGCCGCCGGTCTGGCGTTCCACCGCCGCCTGGCGGCAGATGCGGTTGATCTCGTCGACCAGGTCCCAGGCGCGCTTGTAGCTCATGTCCATGGCGCGGCCGGCGGCCGAGATCGAGCCGCATTCCCTGATCTGCTCGAGCAGCAGGATCTTGCCCGGTCCGATGCGGTCTTCGGCATCGAGATCGATGCGGACGCTCAATGAGGGGAGCAATGTGGCGCTCGGTTTCGACATGGCAAGCCTGCTTGTCTGTTCGCTAGATTGCCACTACCTGCTTTTGCGAACAAGATGAACCCGTGACATAACGGGACATCACAAAGAATAATCGGGGTAGGCATGAGTTCTCCATCGCTGTTTTCGCCGCTCAAGGTCGGTCCCTATGAGCTGAAGCACCGCGTCGTGATGGCGCCGCTGACGCGGATGCGGGCGGCGCGGCCGAGCCTCGCGCCGCGGCCGATGAACGCGGAATATTACGCGCAGCGCGCCACGCCCGGCGGCCTCTTGATCGCGGAAGCCTCGCCGGTGGTCGCCACCGGCTTCGGCAATCCCGGCGTCCCCGGCATCTACAGCGAAGCCCAGATCGCGGGCTGGCGCGAGGTGGTGGATGCCGTGCACGCCAAGGGCGGGCTGATCTTCCTGCAGCTCTGGCACGTCGGCCGCGTCTCGCATTCCTCGTTCCAGCCCGATGGCGCGCTGCCGGTGGCGCCGTCGGCGGTCGCGATCCCCGCCGAGTTCAGGTGCATGACGGCGGACGGCAAGGTGGTCGACTACGAGACGCCGCGTGCGCTTACGACCGGCGAGGTCGCCGTGATGGTCGAGGCCTACCGGCAGGGCGCGAAGAACGCGCTCGCCGCCGGCTTCGACGGCGTCGAGATCCACGGCGCCAATGGCTATCTGATCGAGCAGTTCCTGCAATCGCGCAGCAACCTGCGCACCGACCAGTATGGCGGCTCGATCGAGAACCGCGTCCGCTTCCTGCTGGAAGTGGCGCAGGCGGTGACCGAGGTCTGGGGCGCCAACCGCGTCGGCGTGCGGCTGTCGCCCTACGGCATTGCCAATGGCAGCGGCGAGGCCGACCCGATGCCGCTCTACAGCCACGCCATCAAGGCGCTGGACAAGTTCGGGCTCGCCTATTTGCATTTCATCGAGCCGCGCGCCTCGGGCACCGGCCGCGCCGAGGTCGACTGGCAGAACGTGCCGTCCGCGATGGTGCTGTACCGCCCGATGTGGAGCGGTGTGCTGATCACGGCCGGCAATTTCGTCGGCGACAGCGCGCAGAGCGCGGTCGCCGAAGGTCATGCCGATGCGATCGCGTTCGGCCGCTATTTCATCTCCAACCCGGACCTGCCGCGCCGCCTGCAGCGCGGCTATCCGCTGACCAAGTACAACCGCGCGACCTTCTATGCCGGCGAGGAGAAGGGCTACACGGATTATCCCGCCCACGACGAGTTGGCGCGGGCGTAAGTCTTCGCAGCTTCGTAGCCCGGATGAGGCGCAGCGCAATCCGGGGCCTTTTGTCGGCGGATCGACCGTCCCCGGATTTCGCTTCGCTGCGTCCGGGCTACAATGCTTCCTTCCTCGTCATTGCGAGGAGCGGAGCGACGAAGCAATCCATCGCTCCTCACGCGCGATAGATGGATTGCTTCGCTTCGCTCGCAATGACGGCGGACAAAGCCGGAGAGCTCCCGATGTTTCCGGACGACGAGTTCGAGCCGACAAAGAAATCAAAGCCCGTGGCGCTGGCGAAGCCTGCGGCCGGCCAATGCCTGTGCGGCAAGGTGCGGTTCGAGATCGATGTGCCGGCGCGCTGGGCCTGGCACGATCACACCGCCACGAGTCGCCGCGCCCATGGCGCGGTCTATGCGACCTATGTCGGCAGCTGGAAGAAGCGCTTCCGTATCACGCAAGGCGAGAGCGAGCTCTCGCGCTATGAGGACGCGAAAAGCAAGACCGCGCGCAGCTTCTGCGCCAATTGCGGCACGCCCATCATCTACGAGCGCGCACGGTCGCCGCACATGGTGAATATCCCGCGCGCGCTGTTTTCGGGGCGCACCGGCCGACAGCCGCTCTATCACATCGCGATCGAGGAATTGCAGGAGTGGGCCTACACCGGCGAGCCACTGGTGCCGCTGAAGGGCTATCCCGGCGTGGTCTGGCAGCGTTCGAAAAAGAAGAAGCGCAGCGAGCGCGAGGGGATGTTCTAGGGCATATTCGGTGCTGATTGAATCAGGACCGATGCTCTGGCTGCGTCAGTGCTTCACGTAGATGACCTCTTCCGTCCCTACGTAGTCCTCAGTCCACCCTCTCTTGTCCACGAGGAACCTCTTCAGAGGTTCGTGCGCCTTCACCCAGAGCACCGTATCGATCTTGTACTTGGCGAGGACGGCGTCCCATGCGGTCTCGTCGATCTCCCATTTGATCAGGCTGAAATAGTCGCGCAGCAGCTCATCGGGATAGGCGGTGGCCGACCGGCCGTCGACGAACACCGGCACGGCGCCACGTGTGTAGAAGATCAGGAGGCCACCGACGTTCCAGTGGTTCAGCAGCCGTGCATGCGGAAAATGGCTTTGAAGATAGCGCGCATCCTGCTCCGAGAGCAGCTGCGGCATCGCGAGCGCCGGTCTGACGTACATCAAGGTCAGCGGCAGCGCGCACATTGCGACGATGCCGGCAACCAGGAGCGAGCCCTGGACCTTGAGGTCGTTGAGTTGCTTGGGCAGCACCCGGTCGATGTGAAGCGCGAGCGGCACCGTTGCGAACATGAAGAAGAACGACATGTACCGGTATTGATAGAATCCCAGCAACAGGACCAGCCAGGACAGCAGCCGCGACTCCAGAGGAGCGGGCGAGGCAGCAGGGTGGCGCAGCTCGAACGCGGCAAATATCGCGATATAGACGATGCCGGGAATGCTCCCGGGCACGCTGAAGTTCGCGGAGTAAGACCACCACTCGGTGATGTTCGCCTGCGCAAAATGGCCCAGCGTGGTGGTGACGCCGTCGTAGATGCGCCAGCCGAGAGGATTGATCAGGATTGCGACAAGGCAGCCGGCTGCTGCGAAACTGTAGATCCTAAGACCTGCCCAGTCCCGCCTGAGCACGCACGCGGCGCCAAAGAGGCCGATGATGAAAAGCCCGAGCACAAAGCCGCCATGCAGATTGGCCCAAAGCACCATCATCACCGGCAGCAGGAACCATCTGGTTCGCTTCAGGCACTCTGCGTAGAAAACGACGCAGAACAGCATGGTCGGGGTGTTCGGCGAAGCGGCGAGATAGGAATTCGGCGCGGTCACGAACGCCGGGTAGAGCACGCACGCGGCGAGAACGGAAATGCCAACCGCGAGCGTCGAGGCGCCGCTGCGCAGGCAGATCGATGCAAGATATGCGGTGATGACGGCGCCACATGCAATGACTGACAGTGTGAGACCGATATACCCCGTGTATTGAAACACCACGCTGGCGATCACGTCCCAGAGCCAGGACAGATTGTACCATTGCCTGTCGCCGAGGGTGAATGACCATGGATCCTGGAAGGGGACATTGCCACGCTCCCTGATCAGGTCTCCGGCGGCGAGGTGCCATCCGAGATCAAGGTGGCCGAGCAGGAGCGGCCCGTTCGACAGGTAGTACAGAGACGTGACTGCGATCAGGAAGACATAGAGACCCGGCTTCTCGCGCCCGATCGTTCCCGGTCCTCTATCGAGCCTGGTTCCGTTCCAGGCCGCCAGCGCGTCCATGACTGAACCCCCGCGATCGAAGCGAGCCAACTGCGGGCCCTGCATGCTGTTCTATGTGCTTGATGAAGGCAAACCATCGTCGCTTTACGGCACTCTGGCTAAAGTAGCGTTAAAGTCGGCCGCGCAATTCGATGGCTGCCGTCGAGGTTCACGTCTGCCCAACGCCGGCTTTCGAGGGACTGACCGGCGGAGTGAAAAGCCCGGAGAGCCAGGCGCGCGCCAGCGGAATGCGGCCATGACCGGCCGCTCGATTGCTCCCCAGGCGCAAGTTTGGTCATCTCCCCCGGCGCCGTCGGCCAACGCGCCGGCAGGCCTGGAGGGAACATGAAGAATCGCATTACCGGCCGCTCGGCTTTCCTGGCGCTGCTGAAGGACGAGGGCGTCACGCATCTGTTCGGCAATCCCGGCACCACCGAATTGCCGATCATGCATGCGCTGAAGGATCATCCTGACCTCACCTATGTGATGGCGATGCAGGAGAGCCTGGTCGTCGCGATGGCCGATGGGTTCAGCCGCGCCTCCGGCAAGCTGGTCGCCTGCAACGTCCATGTCGCACCCGGCCTCGGCAATGCGATGGGCTCGCTCTACAATGCGAGCTTCACCGGTACGCCTTTGATCCTCACCGCCGGCCAGCAGGAACAGGGCCACGGCCTGACCGAGCCGGTGCTCTATGGCCCGCTGGTGCAGATGGCCACGCCCTTGGTGAAATGGGCGGTCGAGGTGACGCGGCTCGAGGACCTGCCGCGCATCGTGCGCCGCGCCGCCAAGATCGCGACCACGCCGCCGACGGGACCGGTGTTCATCTCGCTGCCCGGCGACATTCTGAACGCCGAGGCCGGCATCGAGCTCGGCCGCTCCACCCGGGTCGACACGCGCGTCCGGCCGTCGGAAGATTCGTTGAAGGCGCTGGCCGCGCGCATCTTGAAAGCCGAGCGTCCGGTGATCGTCGTCGGCGACGAGATCGTCAAGAGCGACGCGCTGGGCGAGGCTGCCGATCTGGCCGAGACGCTGGGCTGCCCGGCCTTGGCAATCGCCGACGCCTTATGGTTCGCACTTCCTCTCCGAAAGCCCGAGCTTCATGGGCGCGATCGCGCGGCTGCAGAAGGTCGCCCGCGATGTGCTGGCGCCGCATGATCTGTTGATCGCACTCGGCGGCGATCCGCTGCGGATGTCGGTCTATAGCGAGGTCGATCCGCTGCCGGACGGGCTCTCGATCGTGCAGGTCGGCCTGATCGACAGCGATCTCGCCAGGAACTACGGCGCCGAGATCGCGGTGAAGGCCGACGTCAAGGAAACGCTGCGCGCGCTGGTCCCGGCATTGAAGGAGCTCGGCGGCGGCGCGCTGGAGACGCGTGCGAAGCAGGGCCTCGCGGCGCTATCGACGAAGAACTGGGCGGCGAAGCGCAAGGCGCTCGTCGAGCAGATCGCGAAGGCGAACCTGAAATCGCCGATCGATCCGGACTGGCTGGCGCTGCAGGTCGTGGAGGCGATGCCGGATAACGCGATCCTGGTCGACGAGGGCCTGACCTCGTCGCGGCAGATCCTCGCGCTGCGCCCGCATCGCGACCGCTACGGCTATCACGCGCTCGCATCCGGCGGTATCGGCTGGGGCCTGCCGGCCGCGGTCGGCGTCAGCCTCGCCAATCCGCAACGCCCGGTGGTGTGCTATTCCGGCGACGGCTCGTCGATGTATTCGATCCAGTCGCTGTGGACCGCGGCCAATCACAAGCTGCCGCTGACCTTCGTCATCGTCAACAATGGCGGCTATCGCATCATCAAGCAGCGGCTGCTCGCCTTCCACGGCGACGACAATTATGTCGGGATGGACTTCATCGACCCGCCGGTCGATTTTACCGGCGTCGCGCGCTCGCTCGGGCTCGAGGCAATCAAGGTGACGGACCCGCAGGAGCTGAAGAGCGTGATGAAGTCCGCGTTCAGCCGTCCCGGCGCGAAGCTGATCGAGGTGATGGTGAGCAATTCGGTGAATTGAGTGCGCGATGCGCGCTCTCCTCCATCACCGTCACCCTGAGGAGCGCGAAGCGCGTCTCGAAGGGTCGACGGCCCGGCTGGTGGCCGTGCATCCTTCGAGGCTCGCTCCGCTCGCACCTCAGGATGACGGGATGGGCAGCTGTGCGTAACCCGTCATTGCGAGGAGCGAAGCGACGAAGCAATCCATTGATCCACACACGCGGAGCGATGGATTGCTTCGCTTCGCTCGCAATGACGGAGACAATCACTCCGCTGCGTTTGCCTGCGACTTTACCCGATATCGCCCCGCCGGATGCGTCGAGTCCAGCCTCGCTCGTCCCGCGCCGAACAGCTTCTCGCGCAGCGTGCCTTTGGCATACTCCCGCTTGTAGCGGCCGCGCTTGACGAACTCCGGCACCAGCATGTCGGCGATATCCTCGAAATCGCCGGGCGAGATCGCAAACGCGACGTTGAGGCCGTCGACGTCGGTGTCCTCGAACCATTGCTCGATCTTGTCGGCGACCTGCTCGGGCGAGCCGACCACCACGGGGCCGGCGCCGCCGATGCCGACATGCTCGGCAACCTCGCGCACGGTCCAGACCCGATCGGGATCGGCGCGGGTGACGTTGTCCATCGCGGAGCGGCCGGCGTCGTTCTGCACGTGACGCACTTCCTGGTCGAGGGAATAGGTCGAGAAGTCGACGCCGGTCCAGCCCGACATCAGCGCCAGCGCGCCCTCATGGCTGATATGGCTGCGATACTCGGCGTATTTCGCCTTGGCTTCGGCCTCGGTCGGCGCCACCACGATGCACATCATCGAGAACATCAGGATCTCGGCGGCGTTGCGCCCCTTCTCGGCGGCGAGCTCGCGGATTGCCGACACCCGCGGGCCGATCACCTTTGCTGAAGGTCCCGACATGAACACGCATTCGGCGTGCTCGGCGGCGAACTGCCGGCCGCGCGGCGAGGTGCCCGCCTGGTACAGCACCGGCGTGCGCTGCGGCGACGGTTCGGAGAGATGGATCGCGTTGAGGCGGTAGTTGCTGCCCTCGTGCTGTACGCGATGCACTTTCGCAGGATCGGTGAAGATGCCGCGCGCGACGTCGCGGATTGCGGCGTCGTCCTCCCAGCTGCCTTCCCAGAGCTTGTAGACCAACTCCATATATTCGTCGGCGAGCTCATAGCGGTCGTCATGCGCGGTCTGCTTGTCCTTGCCGGCACCGCGCGCTGCGGAATCGAGATAGCCGGTCACCACGTTCCAGCCGACCCGGCCGCCGGTGAGGTGATCGAGCGTCGACATCCGCCGTGCGAACGGGTAGGGCGGCTCGAAGGAGAGATTGCTGGTGACGCCGAAGCCGAGATTTTCGGTCACCGCGGCCATCGCCGGGATCAGCATCAACGGCTCGTTGGCCGGGGTCTGCGCCGCGTTGCGCAGCGCCGCATCCGGATTGCCCGCATAGACGTCGTAGACGCCGAGCACGTCGGCGAGGAACAGGCCGTCGAACCGGCCGCGCTCCAGCGTCTTCGCCAGATCGGTCCAGTAGGACAGCTTGTTGTAGTCCTTGGTGCGGTCGCGCGGATGGGTCCATAGCCCCGGCGACTGATGCGCCACGCAGTTCATGGCAAAGGCGTTGAGCCGGATTTGTTTTGTCATTGTCGAAACCTTGGTCGAAACCTTGAGCGCCGCTTCGAATGCGGCCCGGTCGAATGCCGGGCGTCCCACATCAACTTTGTTGCGACTTCCCACGTTTTGGCAAGGCCCCCTTCGCGATTCACACCCTTCCGGTGGCGCGCCGATCCCGATAGGTTGCCGGCCTCCAGAGGCATGATCGGGGCGCAAAGCGTCGCGTTCCAGTGGGGGCATGCCAAGACGCGACCGGACGAAGGAACAATCATGGCGACACGGGCCGACGCAATCGCAAGCGTGCGAGAGCATTTTCAATCGGGACAGTTCTTGCAGGAGCTGGACCGCAGGGTCGGCTACCAGACCGAGAGCCTGAATGCCGACAAGGCCGATGCGCTGCGCGCCTATCTGGTCGAGAATCTGCAGCCGGCCTTCGCCGAGCTCGATTTCACGACCCGGCTGATCGAGTCGCCGACCGGCCGCGGGCCCTATCTGATCGCCGACTACCAGGAGGATGCCGCACGGCCGACCGTGTTGACCTACGGCCATGGCGACGTCGTCGACGGCATGGTCGGCGAATGGCGCGACGGGCTCAATCCGTGGCAGACCACGGTCAAGGGCGACCGCGTCTACGGCCGCGGCACCGCCGACAACAAGGGCCAGCATTCGATCAACATGGCCGCGTTGCGTGCGGTAAAGCAGGCGCGCGGCGGCAAGCTCGGCTTCAACGCCAAATTCATCATCGAGACCGGTGAGGAGATCGGCTCGCCCGATCTGCGCGAGGTCTGCGAGGCGCATCGCGAGGAGCTGAAGGCCGATTTGTTCATTGCCTCGGACGGGCCGCGGCTGTCGGCGGACCGGCCGACCATCTTCCTCGGCTGCCGTGGCGGCAACCGCATCCATCTCGACGTCAACCTGCGCGAGGGCGGCAACCATTCCGGCAATTGGGGCGGCGTGCTGGCCAATCCGGCGACGATTCTGGTCAATGCGATCGCGAGCCTGGTCGACGGCAAGGGCCGCATGAAGCTCGAGATCCTGAAACCGCCGCCGATCTCGAACCGCGTTCGCGCCGCACTCGCCGACGTCGAAATCAAGCCGACGGCGGATGAACCGGCGCTGGCGGAAGATTGGGGCGAGGAGGGCCTGACCGCCGCCGAGCGGCTTTATGCCTGGAACACGCTGGAAGTGCTGGCGATGTCGTCGGGCAATATCGACAAGCCCGCCAATGCAATTCCGGGCAAGGCCAACGCGGTGCTGCAGCTCCGCTTCGTCGTCGGCACGAAATATCTCGAAGTGATCGATGGCGTGCGCCACTATCTGCACAAGAACGGCTTTCCGATGGTCGAGGTCTCGGGCGCGCAGCGTTTCGGCGCCTCACGCACCGACATGGACAGTCCGTGGATCGACTGGGCGGCGAACTCGATCCGCACCACCACCGGCAAGGCACCGGCGGTGCTGCCGAACTTCGGCGGCTCGCTGCCGAACGACGTGTTCTCCGAGGGCCTCGGCCTGCCGACGATCTGGGTGCCGCATTCCTATCCGGGCTGCTCGCAGCACGCCCCCGACGAGCACATCCTGCTGCCGGTGACCGAGGAGGCGCTGACCATCATGGCCGGGCTGTTCTGGGATCTCGGCGAGGCAAAGCGCTAGGGGTGAAGGGCGCCGAGCTTGCATTCTTGCTTTCGTCATACGGGAGCGAAAGCGTGAAGCGCGGCTTCGCGAGCTGATCCGGGCATCCACATTTTCCCCGTCACCCTGAGGAGCCGCGAAGCGGCGTCTCGAAGGGTCGACGGCCACCAGCGGGGCCGTGCATCCTTCGAGACGCGCTACGCGCTCCTCAGGATGACGGGGATGATGAGGAAGACCAGTAGCGACGAGTCGAAAATCCGGTGCCTTCACAGGCGAGGACAAATGTAATGACACTATCAACGCCAGCCGACGCTCAGCACACGACCGCCACCACCAAGAAAAACATCACCCGCCTGATCGTCGCGACCTCGGTCGGCAATGCGCTCGAATGGTACGACATCTCGGTCTACGCCTATTTCGCGGTCTATCTCTCCAAGGCGTTCTTCCCGGCCAACGATCCGACCACCTCGCTGCTGCTGACCTTCGGCAGCTTCGGCCTGTCGTTTTTGATCCGCCCGATCGGCGGAATCGTGCTTGGCGCCTATGCCGACCGGCATGGCCGCAAGGCTTCGCTGATGCTGTCGATCGTGCTGATGACATTCGGCACGCTGGTGCTGGCTTTGATGCCGACCTATCAGACCATCGGCATCCTGGCGCCGATCGCGGTGATGCTGGCGCGGCTGGTGCAGGGCTTTTCCGCCGGCGGCGAGTTCGGCTCCTCGACCGCGTTCCTGGTCGAGCACATGCCGGAGTGGCGCGGCTTCGTGGCGAGCTGGCAGTTCGCGAGCCAGGGCGTCAGCGGCCTGCTCGGCGCAGGCTTCGGTGCGCTCTTGACCTCGCTGATGAACCCCGACGACCTGCAATCCTGGGGCTGGCGGCTGCCGTTCCTGTTCGGCGTGCTGATCGGCCCGGTCGGCATCTACATCCGCAACCATGTCGACGATGCGACGCCGCCACCGGCGGCGGGCAGGCAGGACTCGCCGGTCAGGGAAGTGTTCGCGCGGCAGAAGCTCGCAACGATACTGGCGATCGGCGCGCTCGCCGTGTCGACCGCGGTCAACTATCTGATCGTCTACATGCCGACCTATGTGGTGAAGACGCTCAACCTCGCGCCGTCGGTCGGCTTCATCGCCGCATTCGCCGCGCAGACGGCGGTCGCGTTGCTGGCGCCGATCGCGGGCCTCGTCTCCGACAGGATCGGGCGCACCACCCACATGATCCTGTTCGCGTTGCTGCTGCTGGTTTCGATCTTCCCGGCCTTCCTGCTGCTCACGGGCAGGCCGACGCCTGTCATCATCCTGATCGGCGTGCTGTGGCTCGGCATCCTCAAGTCGCTGTACTACGGGCCGCTCGCCGCGCTGATGTCGGAGCTGTTTCCGGCGGCGACGCGTGCGACCGGGCTCGGCCTCAGCTATAATATTGGCGTCACATTGTTCGGCGGCATGGGACCGGCGATCATGACCTGGATGGGCGGCTTCGCGCCGATCGGAGAGCTCGCTCCGGGCTACTACCTCACCGGTGTCTGCCTGCTCAGCCTATGGTCGCTGTTCACCATCCGCCGGCTGCGGTTGGCTTGATTTCGTGAAGCGAAATTCAAATATCCTTGTTGCTGCAAAGCAGCGTAGATAGTCGCAATCAAAGTTTCATCTGACGAAAGTATACGATGTCCGGCGCGCGTCATCCGTCTTAGGATGATGTCCGCCGGGCACGTCCCTCGTCGTGCCCGGTTCAGGATTTGCAATTGAGGCAAGGAAGATTACGGCATGAACGCCTCCACGACTGCGACCGCACGGACCAGCCGCAAGAGGCCGCCGTCGGAGCCGGGCCAACCCGACAAGTTCAACGCGATCCAGAAGGTCTGCGCGATCCTGCGTGTGCTGGCGCAGCGCTCGCCGCTGCGGCTGACCGATATCGCCGACACCACCTCGCTGAACAAGGCGACCGCGCTGCGCATCCTCAACTCGCTGATCGAGGAAGGTTTCGTCAGCCGGGTCACCGGCGCCAAGACCTATGAGCTCGGCCAGGAGGCGCGGGTGATGGCGGTCGGCGCGCGGCGTTCGGTCGACATCGCCGAACTGGCGCAGCCGAGCCTGCTGCGGCTGTCGGAGCGCTCCGCGGACACGGCGCTGTTGTCGGTGCGCTCCGGGGTCGAGGCGCTCTATCTGGCGCGCTCGGTCGGCAGCCATCCGTTGCAGCCGAACTATCTGCAGATTGGCAGCCGCCGTCCGCTCGGCGTCGGCGCCGGTGCGCTGGCGCTCCTGGTCTGGCTGCCCGACGCCGAGATCGAGGCCGTGATCGAGGTGATCGTGCCGCGGCTGGCGAAATCGCCGCGCATCACGCCGAAATTCCTGCGCGAGCGGATTGCGGTGGCGCGCAAGGCCGGCCACACCGTGCTGCTCGACGCCGCATTCCCCGGCATGGGCGGGGTCGGCGTTCCCGTCCGCGACGATGCCGGCGAGGTGGTCGCCGCACTCTCGATCGGCGCAGCCACCGACCGCATCCGCCGCCGCGAAAGCGAGCTCGCCGACATGCTGAAGAAGGAAGCCCAGGTGCTTGCCCGCGCGATGGCCCAGGCGCCGAAGGCCGGGCGTGTGGTGAAGGCGGGGTGAGCTGCACTCTTCTTCGCCTCTCCCCGTGTGCGGGGAGAGGCCGCAACGCATCGCCAGATGCGTTGCGGGTGAGGGGGAGCCTCCGCAAATGCCACTGTCAGCACGTGTGCGGAGGCGGCCCCTCACCCCAACCCTCTCCCCGTAAGAACGGGGCGAGGGAGCACAGCGCCGGCGCGGAGAGCACCAGGCAACCCCACGCAAGATCACTGTAGCGCTTCGTCAGGAACCAAGCGGTTCAATCGAGGCGATGCAGCCGACCACCGGTCGCCGGCAGATGGACCACGACGGTGCCGACAGTCGGATTTTCCAGTAGGATCGACACCCGCTGCGCGTCCTCTGCAACCAACCTGCCCGCGATCGGCGACGAATTGGCGTCATTGATCTGGTAGCTCACGCGCGCGCCGCCAACCGCCGCAGAGATCGGCGCTTCGCGGGCTACTTTGAGCGCCTCGTCCTTGCCGATGTCATGACGTATGCCGTGTCCGATCGCGCGCATTCTCGCCTCCCAGGCGCGCAGGCCCGGATGCTGGTCGAGCAACGCTGTCGTCCCTCCCTTACCCCAGCGGATGAACGCGAGGTTGTGGAAGACCTGAAGATCGGCCGCACTCGGCTGCTCGCCTGCCAGAAAGGCGTTGCCGTTCTCGAGCTGCATCTCCAGCAGCCGCAGGTGCCGATGCAGCGCGTCGGTCAAGCTCGGTATGGCCGCGCGGAACGCTTCGGGATCGAACGGCCGGCCCCGCAGCGCCGAGCGGTCGGCGATGAAGGCCTCGCTGACATCCCAATCTCCGGAGAACAGCAATCCCACGACGGTCGGAAACAGCTTCTCGTCTGCCCATAGACGATAGGTCTCCGCGGTGGCCCGGCCGCATGCAAAGATCGACGGAGCGGGAAAGCGGCGCTCGATCTCGTCCAGAATGAGCTCGCTGTCACAATAGACGTCACCGCCGATCTGCAGCACCGGGATGCGGCGGTAACCTCCGGTCAGCGCGATCAGGTCCGGCTTGGGCATGATCGACGGCTGGTTGCAGGCCCACCAGGTGAGGCCCTTGAGGCCGAGCGCGCCGCGGATTTTTTCGGAGTACGGCGAGATGTCGTATTGGTGAAGAATCAGGGCGTTGTGATCGACCGTCATGACTTGCTCTCTTTCGGTCTGGTTGCGGCCTGGGCGAAGCGCGCGGTCTCGAAGCGCGCGTCCCTCTCGCGGAGCGCGATCCTGCGCGTCTGTGTGAACGGCGAAAGCGGATGCTGATCCAGGATCATCTTGCGAGGCCACGCGGGGCGCAGGCATTCTATGCTGCCGAGGTCGCGGCGAACAAGGCGTGCGGGGAGGGTGCGCCGCCCCGCGCCCTGACCGGCAAGCCGCGTTTGGTCAAGCGTATAATCCAGGGAACCCAAGGGCATCGGCGCCTTGCGGGATCGCGCCCTTCCGGTCATCATGGGACGTCCGCCGCAGGAAAACTTCCCCGCCAGATGACGCTATCGCCTGACGCCACCGACGACGCTGTGACGACGGCGTTTGCCGGCATTCCCGCATTGCTCGACCAGGCACCTCTCTTGGTCTCGCGCGGGCGGCTGCTCGATTGCGACTGCCTGCTCGGCCCGATGGCGCGGCCGTTTCACGCCGCGATCCGTGGCGGCCGCATCGTCGAGCTCGTGCCCTCACCGGTCCTGATGCGCTCGTGGCGCTTCGCCTATCGCGCGACGCCGCAGGCCTGGGCGGCCTATTGGCAGGCCGAGCCGAAACCCGGCTGGCACGATCTCCTGGCGCTGACCAAGCGCGGCGAGGCGGTGCTGGAAGGCGATCTGCATCCCTTCATGGCGCACCTGCAATACTTCAAGGACCTGCTGGCGCTGCCGCGGCAGCATTTCGCGGCGGCTGTAGCATGAGTGGCGCTATCATGAACGGCCATATCGAGCCGATGGTCGGCCGCTACGTTCACGTCGAGATCGGCAGCGAACTGCACCGGATCTATTTCGAGGAGAACGGCAAGGGCATTCCGCTGGTCTGCCTGCACACCGCGGGATCCGACGCGCGGCAGTGGCGGCACCTGCTCGTAGACGCGCAATTTGCCGAAAATTTCCGCGTCATTGCCTTCGATATGCCCTGGCATGGCAAGTCGAATCCGCCGAAAAGCTGGGCCGGCGATGAATACCAACTCACCACAGCGCGCTACACCGAAACCATCCGCGCCTTCTGCCGTGCATTGCGGCTGGAGAAGCCTGTCGTGATGGGCTGCTCGATCGGCGGCCGCATCGTGCTCAACCTTGCGATCGAACATGCCGCCGAGTTCCGCGCGCGGATCGGGCTCGAGGCCGCTGATTTCCAGGCGCCGTGGTATGACACCGACTGGCTCAACCGCCCCGACGTTCACGGCGGCGAAGTCTGCGCCGCGCTGGTGTCGGGGCTGATCGCGCCGCAGAGCCCGGCGCCTGCGCGGATGGAAACGCTGTGGGCCTACAAGCAGGGCGGCCCCGGCGTGTTCAAGGGCGACCTCTATTTCTACCGTGTCGACGGCGACCTGCGCGGTCGGGTCGCGTCAATCGATACTAAAGTATGCAGGCTCTATCTCCTCACGGGCGAGTATGATTTCTCCTGCACGCCTGAGGACACGAGGCGGAC
This sequence comes from Bradyrhizobium sp. USDA 3240, assembly GCF_054063295.1. Taxonomy (NCBI): domain Bacteria; kingdom Pseudomonadati; phylum Pseudomonadota; class Alphaproteobacteria; order Hyphomicrobiales; family Nitrobacteraceae; genus Bradyrhizobium; species Bradyrhizobium sp. USDA 3240. Next base: position 2,835,250 of record NZ_JBSSGD010000002.1, on the reverse strand, counting down.
GGCAGCGGCAATAGGGGGCGCCAGCGTCACGATCATGGAAAAGCTCGGTCATTTTCCGATGAGCGAGAATCCGGACCAGTTTCGCCGTTATATCGCACCCGTCCTCGCCGACATTCTCACGCATTAAATCGACGTTTCCACGAAGGAGTAGACGTATGACATCAAAATATCTGATCGGCTTCGCGCTCGCCGCCGCGCTCGGCGTGAGCCAGGCGCAGGCCGAGGAGCTGACGGGCACCCTGAAGAACATCAAGGACACCGGCGCGATCACGCTCGGCTATCGCGATTCCTCGATCCCGTTCTCCTATCTCGACGACAACCAGAAGCCCGTCGGCTACGCGATGGACATCTGCTACAAGATCGTCGATGCCGTGAAGAAGGAGCTGAAGCTCGAGAAGCTCGAGGTCAAGCTCAACCCGGTGACCTCGGCGACGCGTATTCCGCTGATGGCCAACGGCACCGTCGACCTCGAATGCGGCTCGACCACCAACAATGCCGAGCGCCAGAAGCAGGTTTCCTTCACCAACTCCCACTTCCTGACGGCGAGCCGTTACGTCACGAAGAAGGCGAACAAGATCAATTCGATCGACGATTTGAAGGGCAAGACGGTGGTTTCGACCGCCGGCACCACCAACATCAAGCAGCTCACTGAGGCCAATCTCGCGCGTGGGTTGAGCGTCAATATCATCCCGGCCAAGGATCATGCCGAGGCCTTCCTGATGGTCGAGACCGACCGCGCGGTCGCCTTCGTGATGGACGACATCCTGCTCGCGAGCCTCGTCGCCGGCTCGAAGTCGCCGGATGACTACGTCATCTCCAAGGACGCGTTCTCCAAGCCGGAGCCGTACGGCATCATGCTGCGCAAGGATGACGCGCCGTTCAAGAAGGTCGTCGACGCCGCCACCGCGGCGCTCTACACCAGCGGCGAGGGCCAGAAGATCTACGACAAGTGGTTCACCCAGAAGATCCCGCCGAAGGGCCTCAATCTCAACTCGCCGGCTGGACCGGAGATGAAGAAGCAGTTTGCGAAGCCGTCGGACTCGCCGGATCCGGATGCGTATCTGGTGAACTGATCGCAGTGCTGCGCATGACCCGTCGCCGTTCGGCGGCGGGTCCCGAAAATAAGCGTGTCCGGCCATTTTGGAGGAGAATGGCCGGACATTTGCATAGACGCCGCCCGTGATGTCGGCGTAATGCGTGATCGGCGCGAGAGCGCGGGGGACCCGTGAACTACAATTGGAACTGGCACATCTTTCTCGAGCCGAACCCGATGGGGACCGGCACCTATCTCGACATGTTGCTGGCGGGACTGGTGGTCACCATCAAGGTATCGGTGCTCGCCTGGATCATCGCGCTGGTCTCCGGCACGGTGATCGGCGTGCTGCGCACGCTGCCGTCGCGGACGGCGTCGTGGATCGGCTTCTGTTGGGTCGAGTTCTTCCGCAACATGCCGCTGCTGGTGCAGCTGTTCCTGTGGTTCTTCGTGCTGCCCGAGCTGTTGCCGAAATCCGCCGGGCTGTGGCTGAAGCAATTGCCGAACGCGCCGTTCTGGACCGCCGCGGTCGGCGTCGGCCTCTTCATGTCGGCGCGCGTCGCCGTGCAATTGCAGGCCGGCATCGGCTCGCTGCCGCGTGGCCAGAAGCAGGCTTCGACCGCGCTCGGCCTCACCACGGTGCAGACCTATCGCTATGTGCTGCTGCCGATGGCGTTCCGCATCATCCTGCCGCCGCTGACCTCCGAGTTCCTCAACACCATCAAGAACAGCGCGGTCGCGATCACCATCGGCCTGATCGAACTGACCGGCCAGGCGCGTTCGATGCAGGAATTCTCGTTCCAGGTGTTCGAGGCGTTCACCGCGGCAACCGTGCTCTATCTTCTTCTCAATTTCGTCGTGGTCACCGCGATGCGCTTCCTCGAGCGCTATGTCGCGATCCCCGGCTACATCACGGGCAAATAACGATGCTCGGCAATCTCGATCTCGACGTCATCCGCCGCTCGCTGCCTTATCTGTTCTTCGAGGGTATGCGCTTCACGCTGACCTTGACGGCGCTCGCGGCATTCGGCGGCCTCGTGTTCGGCACCCTGATCGCCCTGATGCGATTGTCGAGCTACAAGGTGCTCGGGCGCATCGCGGGCTTCTATGTCGACTTCATCCGCTCGCTGCCGCTGGTGCTGGTGATCTTCTGGTTCTACTTCCTGGTGCCTTACATCGGGCAGTGGCTGACCGGCGCGTCGCGGCCGATCTCGGTCGGCGCCTTCGCCTCCTCGCTGATCACCTTCGTCGCATTCGAGGCGGCGTATTTCTCCGAGATCATGCGCGCCGGCATCCAGTCGATCTCGAAGGGCCAGCCGGCCGCGGCCAGCGCGCTCGGCCTGACCTACGCGCAGTCGATGCGCTACATCGTGCTGCCGCAAGCGTTCCGCAACATGCTGCCGGTGCTGCTGACGCAGACCATCGTGCTGTTCCAGGACACCTCGCTGGTCTACGTGCTGTCGATCCCGGATTTCCTCGGCGCCGCCAGCAAGGTCGCGCAGCGCGACGGCCGGCTGGTCGAAATGTACCTGTTCGCCGCGCTGGTTTACTTCGTCATTTCCTGTGTCGCGTCTTTCGGCGTCCGTCGCCTGCAGTCGCGGATCGCCATTGTTCGCTGAACAACAAGCTGAGCCATCATGATCGAGATCAATCACGTCAATAAATGGTACGGGCCGACCTTCCAGGTGCTGAAGGACTGCACCACCAGCGTCGCCAAAGGCGAGGTGGTCGTGGTCTGCGGCCCGTCCGGCTCGGGCAAGTCGACCCTGATCAAATGCGTCAACGCGCTGGAGCCGATCCAGGACGGCGACATCACGCTCGACGGCATCAAGGTCAACGATCCGAAGACAAACCTGCCCAAGCTGCGCTCGCGCGTCGGCATGGTGTTCCAGCACTTCGAGCTGTTCCCGCATCTGCGCATCATCGACAATCTCCGCCTCGCGCAGGAGAAGGTGCTGGGGCGCAAGCATGACGATGCCACCGCCAAGGGCATGAAGCTCCTGGAGCGCGTCGGGCTGACGGATCATGCCAAGAAGTTTCCCGCCGAATTGTCCGGCGGTCAGCAGCAGCGCGTCGCGATCGCCCGCGCGCTGGCGATGGACCCGATCGCGATGCTGTTCGACGAGCCGACCTCGGCGCTCGACCCGGAAATGATCAGCGAGGTGCTCGACGTCATGGTCGACCTCGCCCGCGAGGGCATGACCATGATGGTGGTGACCCACGAGATGGGCTTTGCCAACAAGGTCGCCGACCGCGTCATCTTCATGGACCGCGGCGAGATCGTCGAGGACGCCAAGAAGGCCGATTTCTTCGGCACGCCGCGCAGCGACCGCGCGCAGAAGTTCCTGTCGAAGATCTTGCAGCACTGAGGCGCAGAGGCGCTGACCTCTCCCCGTCGTCATTCCGGGGCGCCTCGCAGAGGCGAGCCCGGAATCCATAACCACCATCGTGAGTATGGATTCCGGGCTCGCGCCAAGTGGCGCGCCCCGGAATGACGTCCGGTGAGGGTTTTCCCCCGTTAACAATTTGCGTATACGAAGGCCTGAAAACCCGTCCTTCGTCCGCAGGAGAACTCGCGTGGAAAAGATCGCTTACGTCAACGGCTCGTTCGTGCCGCACTCCGAGGCCAAGGTCTCGGTGTTCGACCGCGGATTCCTGTTCGCCGACGGCATCTACGAGGTGGCGGCGGTGCTCGAGGGCAAGCTGATCGACAACGCCTCGCATCTGGCGCGGCTCAAGCGCTCGGTCGGCGAGATCCAGCTTGCGCTCCCCGAGACGCTGGAGCGGATCGAGGAGATCCAGAAGGAGCTGGTCAAGCGCAACGACCTCGTCAACGGCATGGTCTATCTCGAGGTCACTCGCGGCGCCGACAAGGGGCGCGACTTCGCCTTCCCGAAGGCCGACGTCAAGCCGACCCTTGTGATGTTCATCTCGGAAAAGGACATCATCAACGCGCCGTCGGCCAAGACCGGCATCAATGTCATCACGGTGCCCGACATCCGCTGGGAGCGGCGCGACATCAAGAGCGTGGCGCTCTTGGCGCAGGTGCTGGCCAAGCAGGCTGCCGCCGCGGCCGGCGCCGGCGAAGCCTGGATGATCGAGGACGGCAAGGTCACCGAGGGCGGCTCGTCCTCGTCCTTCATCATCACCCAGGACGACGTCATCGTGACCCGGCAGAACGGCAACGAGATCCTGCCCGGTTGCACCCGCAAGGCGGTGGTCAAGCTCGCCGAGGAGCGCCAGCTTCGCATCGAGGAGCGCGCCTTCACGGTCGAGGAAGCGCTCGCCGCCAAGGAAGCCTTCATCACCAGCGCCTCGGTGTTCGTGCAGGGCGTGGTCGCGATCGACGGCAAGCAGGTCGGCAGCGGCAAGGTCGGCCCGATCACCGACCGCCTGCGCGAGATTTATGTCGAGTTCGCCCGCGCGACGGCGGTTTGAACTATCCCCATTCGCGCTGTCATCGCCCGGCTCGACCGGGCGATCCAGTATTCCAGAGACCGCGGCGCTTGAGCCGAGGGGCCGCGGCGTACTGGATGCCCCGCATGAAGCGGGGCATGACAGTGGAGTGTATGGCGGACAGTATCGCCCTCACGCCGCGACCTTCACCTTCACCGGATGCACCGCGCGGAAGCCGATGGCGATCCGGTTCCAGGCGTTGATGGCGCCGATCAGCGTGGTCAGGTTGACCAGCTCGCTGTCCGTGAACTGCGCCCGCACCGCCTCGTAGTCGGCGTCCGGCGCATGGGTCTCTGCAACCAGCGTCAGGGCTTCGGTCCAAGCCAGTGCCGCGCGCTCGCGCTCGCTGTAGAGAGGGGACTCGCGCCAGGCGTTGAGCAGATAGAGCCGCTGCTCGGTCTCGCCATGCTTGCGGGCGTCCTCGGTGTGCATGTTGATGCAGTAGGCGCAGCCGTTGATCTGCGAGGCGCGGGTCTTCACCAGCTCGATCAGCGATTGCTCAAGGCCGCTCGCAGTGATCTGGCCTTCGACCGCAACCAGCGCTTTGATCGTCTCGGGGGCGGCCTGGTAGAAATTCATGCGGGGTTTCATGGTCATTCTCCTTGGTTGGGGGTTCAACAAGAAAGGCTAGTGTGCACCTCCGCCGCCCGCGAGCTGGCCCGGCTTCTTCAGGAACAGCGCCGCCACCAGTGCGACGATCAGCGCCACGCCGAGCAGATAGAAGGTGTCGCTGAAGGCGAGGATGTAGGCCTGCTTCTGCACGACATTGCCGATCGCAGCGATTGCGCGGTGGGCGGCGGCGGCCGGATCGGCAACGCCGTGGTTCAGGAAATACTGGGTCAATCCCTCAATCCGCGTTCGGGTCGCCTGTTCCAGCATCGAGACCGACTGCATCAGCACGTTGGAGTGATACTGCTCGCGCTTGGTCAGCAGTGTCTGCAGCGCGGCGATGCCGATGGCGCCGCCGAGGTTGCGCATCATGTTGAACAACGCCGACGCCGATCCGGCATTCTCCGCCTCAATTCCGGCCGTCGCAACCGCCGACAGCGGCGCGAATGCCAGCGCCTGACCGACGGCACGGACCACATTGGGCCACAGCAGCTGATCGGCCGCATAGTCGTTGGTCATGTAGATGTTCATGAAGTTGGAGCCGGCGAACAGCGCAAATCCGATGCCGATGACGATGCGCGGGTCGAAGCGCTGCATCAGCCGCGGCACCAGCGGGATCAGCACGAGCTGCGGCAGGCCGGTCCAGGCCAGCACCATGCCGATCTGCTCGGCGTTGTAGCCCTGGATGCGCGACAGGTATTGCGGCAGGATGAACACCGAGCCGTACAGCGCGATGCCGAGCAGGAAGTTGGCCAGCATGCCGAAGCCGAAATTGCGGCGGGCGAGCAGGCGCAGATTGAGCAGCGGCTTCGCGACGGTGAACTCGACGATCAGGAAGGCGACCAACGCGACCGCTGCGATCACCGACAGGCGGACGATGAAGGGCGAGCCGAACCAATCGTCCTCGTTGCCCTCTTCCAGCACGGTCTGCAGCGCGGCGAGGCCGATCGCCATGGTGATGATGCCGAGCCAGTCGCCCTGGCGGATCAGCGACAGCTTCATCGGGCTCGGATCGAGCGAGACGTACAGCATCGCGATCATCACGGCGCCGGGCACCAGATTGACATAGAAGATGTACTGCCAGCCCCAGTTCTCGGTCAGATAGCCGCCGATGGTCGGGCCGATCGCCGGCGCGAAGGTCGCCGACAGCGCGAACAGCGCCAGCCCCATCGGCTGCTTCGCCTTCGGCAGCAGCGTGATGATCAGCGTGAATGCCATCGGGATCAGCACGCCGCCGGTGAAGCCCTGCACGGCGCGCAGCGCGATCATCTGCGGCAGGTCCTGCGCCAGCGCGCAGGCGCCCGAGAACACCAGGAACAGGAACGCATTGGTGAGCAAATAGATGCGCACCGAGAACACCTGCGCGAGCCAACCGGACAGCGGAATCACCACGATTTCGGCGATCAAATAGGAGGTCGAGATCCAGCCGCCGTCATCGATGCCGGCGCCGATGCCGCCTTGGATGTCGGCGAGCGAAGCGTTGACGATCTGGATGTTGAGCACCGCCATGAATGCGCCGAGCGTGGCGCCGACCACCGCGATCCAGGTTTTGGTCGGGATCGCGGGTGCTGCGGGGGCTGCCGGGGCGGGGAGATCGGCAGGAGTGGCTGTGGGCTGGAATGCGGTCATTGGGGGCGTCCTTGCTGCCCCACAACATGGATTAGGCGGCCGGTTTCGATAATCCGGGAAAGACTGGAAGGATTGTCCGGCGGCAATTGATAATCGGGACGATGGCGGCAACTGCGGCCAGTGGCTCGTCATTGCGCTTGGTCTGCGGTGTCGACTGGTGAGGTGAGCACGCCTCTCAGGCTCCCTCTCCCCTTGTGGGAGAGGGGTGGCCCCGGGCGCTGACGACAGAAATTCGCGAGAGCTGCTTCAATTGTGCCGTACCCGTGGCCGGCGGCAGCGGCGTCATCGCAAACCAACAAGCGTCAGCGCAAGCGGCACCCCTCTCCCCAACCCTCCCCCACAAGGGGGGAGGGAGCCCTTCCGCCGGTGATCGTGGCACGAAGGAGTGGCGTAGCAGGGAGGCGCAGCAAAACGCGATCGACCACCGAGTGGGTGATCGATCGCGCGTAGCAGGACGTTGGTCGTTGAACGCTAGCCGCCGCTCGGCCGCGCCGCCGCCGCCAGCCGCCGCTTCTCTTCCCGCTCGGCCAGTACGGTTGCCTTGGTGTTGACGGTCGGGATCGCCGACATGCCCGGCCGCAAGAGACCGGTGAGGCTGTGGTCGTCGAGCACGATTTTCACCGGCACGCGCTGCACGATCTTGGTGAAGTTACCGGTGGCATTGTCGGGCGGCAGCAGCGCGAATTCGAGGCCGCTGGCCGGCGACAGACTGTCGACATGGCCCTTCAGCGTGGTGCCGTGAAAACTGTCGACGGTAAGCTCGACCGGCTGGCCGTTGCGCACGTGCGTTAGCTGGGTCTCCTTGAAATTGGCGACCACATAGACCGCATCGAGCGGCACCACGGCCATCAGCTGGGTGCCGGCCTGCACATATTGGCCGACGCGGAGCGTGCGGGCGCCGACCGTGCCGTCGACCGGCGCGGTGATCCGCGCGTAGGACAGGTTCAGCTCGGCCTGCTGCTCGACCGCGCGGGCCCGGTCGGCCTGCGCGACAGCCTGGGCGCGCTGCGTGGTGAGCACATCGACCTTGCGCTGCGCCGCTGACAGTGCCGACTTGGCGTGCTGCAGCTGCGCCGTATTGCTACGCAGCGCCGCGTCGGTCTGCTGCGCGCGTTGAATGGTGCCGGAGCCGGACTTCATCAGCCCGTCGTAGCGGCTCTGCTCTTCCTGGGCGAATTTCAGGTTGGCTTCGGCAGCTTCGACATCGGCGGTGCTCTGGTCGATGACCGGCTGTTGCAGTTCGAGCTGGGCATCGAGGTTACGCACCGAGGCATCGGCGGCGTCGACGTCGGCCTTGGCCTGTCCGAGCGCGGTGCGGTAGTCGCGGTCGTCGATCTCGGCCAGCAGCTGGCCGGCCTTCACCGGCTGGTTGTCGGTCACCAGCACGCGGGCGATGTAGCCCGACACTTTCGGGGCGATGATCGTGGAGTCCGCCTTCACATAGGCGTCGTCGGTGGATTCGAGGTAGCGGCCGGTGGTGAGGTAGTCGTAGCCAAAGTCGCTGGCCACGGCGACGCCGAGCACGGCGGCAAGCCCGAGCGCCACCCGCTTGACCGTGCGCCGCGACGGGCGAAGGCCGATTTTGGCTGATTCTTCAGGGATATAGGTCGTGGTCGACATGATTGTCTCCTGGCCGAACATTCGCGTCCTTCCAGAAAGGGCGCCGGATACGGCCCTTAGATGCAATGTCCTCCCCGCTGTGATAATCCCGATAAAACTGGAAGCATTATCAAGCCAGCGCTGATAATCCGGACCTTGTTACATGGATCGCCTGACCAGTTTGACCGCCTTCGTCCGGGTCGTGGATTCCGGCGGCTTTTCCGCCGCCGGCCGCAAGCTCAACATGTCCACCACCATGGTGAGCAACCACGTCCAGTCGCTGGAGGACCGGCTCGGGGCCCGGTTGCTCAACCGCACCACGCGCAAGGTCAGCCTCACCGAGGTCGGCCAGGCCTATTACGACCGCTGCATCCAGATCCTCGCCGACATCGAGCAGGCCGACGAGGTCGCGGGCGCGCAGCAATCGGTGCCGCGCGGCACGCTGCGCATCTTCACCAACACCCATCTGGTCCAGTTCCTGTCGTCGACGGTGACCGGGTTCCTCGCCGCCTATCCCGAGGTCAAGGTCGACCTGATGATCGGCGAACGCTCGGCCGACCTGCTCGACGAAAATTTCGATCTCGCCGTGCAGATGATCCCGCCGCGCGATTCCGCGCTGATCGTGCGCCGCATCGCCACCTGGCGGCACGTGCTGTGCTGTTCGCATGATTACGTCGAGGCGCACGGCAAGCCGGAGCTGCTCGCCGACCTCGCGACCCGCAACTGCGTTCGCCATATCAACTATCCGTTCGGCGACGAGTGGCATTTCGTCGACCGCAAGGGCGCGCCGGCAGCAGTGAAGGTGACGGGCAATCTCGTCTCCAACAGCGGCGAGACGTTGAAGCTCGCGGCGCTCGCCGGCGTCGGCGTGTTCCTCGCGGCGGGCTTCCTGGTCCGGGATGAACTCGAAGCGGGGAAGCTGGTTCGGCTGCTGCCCGAATACCGGCCGGTCGAGCTGACGATGAACGCGATCTACCCGCACCGCCATCACCTCTCGGCGAAGGTGCGCGTCTTCATCGATCTCCTGGTGCATCACGCCACCGAGCAGCAGAAGCTGATCAATCCGTATTCGTGAGGCAGTGCGCAGGGTGGGCACGCTTGCGCCTTGCTAACGCCGCGCTGCCAATTCTATTCCCGTCATCCTGAGGTGCGAGCTCTTGCGAGCCTCGAAGGATGAATCGGCCCGGCTGCTGGCCGTCCATCCTTCGAGGCTCGCTCCGCTCGCACCTCAGGATGACGGGACCGGCAGCGCGTAGCGATTCTGCCACTTGTCATGACCGCCCGGCACTCCACGCATGGCGTTCGCGTGTATGAGAGGAACAGCTCATCTACCCGCCCGGGACCTGCCATGCCGCTTCGTGTCCTCACCTCCATCCTGTTCGCGATCGCAGCAAATGTGCTGCTGCAGGCTCCGGCGCGCGCAGGCTACCCCGACCACATCGTGAAAATCGTGGTGCCGTTCGCGCCGGGCGGCGGCACGTATGTCGTCGCGCGCACGCTGGCGCAGGAGATGCAGAAGGATCTCGGCGTCGCCGTCATCATCGAGAACAAGCCGGGGGCGGGCACCATCATCGGCACGCAAAGCGTCGCGGCCAGCCCGGGCGACGGCTACACGCTGCTGATGGCGACCTTCGCCAACGCGGTCAATCCGAGCCTCTACGCCAAGCTCCCCTACGACGCCCACAAGGATTTTGCCCCGGTGGCGCTGGTGGCGCGCTCGTTCAATGTCGTCGTGGTCAATCCTGCTTCGCCGATCAAGTCGATCGCCGATCTGATTGCGGCTGCGAAGGCCGATCCGGAAAAACTGTCCTACGGGACCTATGGCACCGGCACCTCGGCGCATCTGGCCGGCGAGTTGTTCAAGCACATGGCGTCCGTCAATCTGACCACTGTGCCCTACAAGGGCGCGGCGCCTGCCATCACCGACCTCTTGGGCGGCCAGATCCAGGTGATGTTCACGACGGTGGCAAGCTGTGCGTCGCTGGTCGAGGCCGGTCAGCTGCGCGCGATCGGGGTGACCTCGGCTGAGCGCTCGGCATCGTTCCCGCAATTGCCGACGGTGTCCGAAGCCGGTGTGCCGGGCTATTCAGCGGAATCCTGGTACGGCCTTTACGCACCTGCGAACACGCCGCCCGACATCATCGACCGCCTCAACAAATCAGCGGCCAAGGCCGTGCAGGCCGAGGCCTTCAGGAAGCTCAGCGTCAATGAGGGCCTCGTGATGGTGGCACAGCCCCCGGCCGAGCTCGACCGCTACTTCACGGCTGAGGAGGCGCGTTGGCGCAAGGTCATCCAGGACGCCGGCATCAAAGCCGAGTAGGCTGCCTGCCCGGCACGGCGATCACATCTTTTTGCATCGCCATGCCGCAACCGTGATTCTAGACGCAACGAATGGTTCCTGGGGTCGTTGATGACGGGACGCCGGCAACACCGCCGGTTTGGATCAACCCTCGGGCTGGGGAGTGAGCCATGTGGATTCTGTTGCTGCTGCCGTTTATCGGCTTGCTGTGGGTGCCGTTCTATAATTTCCTCGAGCCGTCGCTGTTCGGTTTTCCTTTCTTCTACTGGTACCAGCTCGCCTGGGTGCCGATCTCATCACTCTTGATCTGGCTGGTCTATCGCAGCCGGCAGCCCGACGCCGACGAGCAGCGGTGAGGGGGCAGCCATGACCGATCATATCGCCTGGGTGGCGCTCTCCGTCTTCATCTTCTTCTTCGCCCTCGTTACCGTGATGGGCTTCTTCGCGGCGCGCTGGAAATCCGGCCCGGTCAACGAGCATCTCGATGAATGGGGTCTCGGCGGCCGTCAGTTCGGTACCTGGATCACCTGGTTCCTGGTCGGCGGCGATTTCTACACCGCCTACACCGTGATCGCGGTGCCGGCGCTGGTCTACGCAGTCGGCGCCTACGGCTTCTTCGCGCTGCCCTACACCATCATCGTCTACCCCTTCGTGTTCGCCGTCATGCCGGTGCTGTGGAAGAAGGCGCATGCCAACGGCTACGTCACCGCTGCGGATGTCGTGCACGGCGCCTATGGCTCGCGCAGCCTCGAACTCGCGGTGGCGCTGACCGGCCTGGTCGCGACCATGCCCTATATCGCGTTGCAGCTGATCGGCATGGAGGTCGTGATCAAGGCGATGGGCCTGACCGGCGAACTGCCGATCATCGCCGCCTTCGTGATCCTCGCGCTCTATACCTATAGCTCCGGCCTGCGCGCGCCGGCGCTGATCGCCTTCGTCAAGGACATCATGATCTACATCGTTGTGCTGACGGCGGTGGTCGTGGTGCCCTCGAAGCTCGGCGGCTATGGCGCGGTGTTCTCGGCGGCCAACGACGCCTTCACGGCGAAGGGCGGCGCCACCGGCCTGACGCTGAAGCCTTCGCAGTATCTGCCCTATGCGACACTGGCGCTCGGCTCGGCGCTGGCCGCCTTCATGTATCCGCACACGCTGACGGGCATCTTCGCCTCGAAGTCGGCGGATACCATCCGCAAGAACGCGATCCTGCTGCCGGCCTATACGCTCTTGCTCGGCCTGATTGCACTGCTCGGCTACATGGCCTATGCCGCGGGCATCAAGGTGACGTCGCCGAACGACGTGGTGCCGATGCTGTTCAAGACGCTGTTCCCGGAATGGTTCGCGGGCTTTGCGTTCTCGGCGATCGCGATCGGCGCGCTGGTGCCGGCGGCGGTGATGAGCATCGGCGCGGCCAATCTGTTCACCCGCAATGTCTGGAAGTCCTACGTCAATCCGGACATCTCGCATGCCGGTGAGGCGTCGGTGGCGAAAATCACCTCGCTGGTGGTGAAGGTTGGCGCGCTCGCCTTCATCCTGTTCCTGCCGACGCAATATGCGCTCGACCTGCAGCTGCTCGGCGGCCTCTGGATCGTGCAGACGCTGCCGGCGCTGGTGTTCGGCCTGTTCACCGTCTGGTTCCGCGCCGAAGCGCTCTTGCTCGGCTGGGCGGTCGGCATCGGCTGGGGCACGTACACGGCCTGGAGCAACGGGCTGAAGCCGCTCGCCAGCATCTCGCTCGGCGATGCCACCTACAGCTTCTACGTCGGCCTCGGCGCGCTCTTGCTCAACATCGTGGTGGCCGTGATTGCGACCGTCGTGGTGGGCTTGATCTCACCCGCCAAGCACGGCGCGGCGGCTTGAGCCGTCGTGCGTATCTGACGGGGCGGAGGTAAGAAGCGCGGTCAACCGCGCCACCTCCGCCTTGGTCTTTTCGATCGCGGCGTCCTTCACCGGCCCATAGCCGCGGATCTCCATCGGCGCTTTTGCAATCGCTGTGAGATCGGGCAGCCGCGCGGCATCGAGCTTGCCGAGCAGGGTCTCGATCAGCGCCTCGTACCAGCCGATCAGCTCGCGCTCGGCGCGGCGCTCCGCCGTGTATCCGAATACGTCGAACGCTGTGCCGCGCAGTCCTTTGAGCCGCGCCAGTAAGCGGAGTGGCGTCTGGATCCACTGGCCGAATGCGCGCTTGCGTGGCCGGCCGCGCGCATCCAGCCGTGCCGGCAACAGCGGCGGCGCGAGATGGTACTGCACCGTGAAGTCGCCATCGAATTCGCGCTTGAGGGTCTCGAGGAAGCCGGTCTGCATATGCAGCCGCGCCACCTCGTACTCATCTTTGTAGGCCATCAGCTTGAACAGTGAGCGGGCGACGGCGTCGGTCAACGTCTCGTTTCCGAGCGCGGCTTCGGCGTGACGGACGCGGTCGACCGTGGCGCGATAGCGCGCGGCATAGGCCTCGTCCTGATAGTCACGAAGGAAGTCTGCGCGCCGCGCGATCATCTGCTCCAGCGTCTCCCGGGTGTTGGCGTCGGCGTTCTTGGCCTTCGGCAGAAAATCCGGATCGGCAAAGGCGAGCCGGCCCCAGGCCAGCGCCTGCTTGTTGCGCTCAATGGTGACGCCGTTCAGTTCGATCGCGCGCGTCAGTGCATCGAGCGACACCGGCACCAGGCCCTGCTGCCAGGCGAAGCCGAGCATCATGATGTTGGCGTAGACGCTATCGCCGAGCAGCCGCTCCGCGAGCGCATTGGCGTCGATTGCGGTGACGTTGCCTGGTCCGATCACCCGCTCGATGGCGCGCCGGCGAACCGGCGAGGCGAGGTCGGCATCACGAAAGCGAACCACGTCGCCGGTCGGCATCTCAGCGAGGTTGACCGCGGCGCGCATGCCCATGCGATAGGTGCCGGAGGCCTTGGCCGACGAGCTGACCACGAGATCGCAGCCGATCAGCGCGTCCGCCGCGCCCTGGTCGATCCGCACCTGGTGCAGCGCCTCGGGCAGAGCCGCGAGCCGCAGATAGCTCAGCACCGGGCCGAATTTCTGCGCGAAGCCGGTGAAGTCGAGCACCGAGACGCCGCGGCCCTCGAGATGCGCGGCCATCGCGATCAGCGCGCCGACCGTGATGACACCGGTGCCGCCGACGCCAGTCACCAGCAGGTCGTAGGGCTTGTCGAGCGGCGCGAGCTCCGGCGCCGGCAGTGCCGCGGCGCGCGCCAGCGGATCGATCGCGCTTGCGCCCTTCGCCCGCCGCTTGCCGCCTTCGATCGTCACAAAACTCGGGCAAAAGCCGTTGAGGCAGGAAAAATCCTTGTTGCAGGTCGAGAGGTTGATCTTGCGCTTGCGGCCGAACGGCGTCTCCTTCGGCTCGACGCTGAGGCAGTTCGATTCCACCGAGCAATCGCCGCAGCCCTCGCAGACGAGGTCGTTGATGTAGGCGAAACGCGCCGGATCCTTGATCGTGCCGCGCTTGCGCCGCCGCCGCTTCTCGGTGGCGCAGGTCTGCTGATAGATCAGCACGGTGACGCCGGGAATTTCGCGCAGCTCGCGCTGCACGGCGTCCATCTCCTCGCGCGGATGGATGGTGACGCCAGCGGGTAAATCCGCCGGCGAGAACTGCGCGGGATCATCCGACACCAGCGCGATCCGCGCGACGCCCTCGGCCCGGACGCTGTGCGCGATTGCCTGAACGCTGACCGGGCCGTCGACCGGCTGGCCGCCGGTCATCGCCACGGCGTCATTGAACAGGATCTTGTAGGTGATGTTGGCTTTGGCTGCGATCGCCTGACGGATCGCCATCGAGCCGGAGTGATAGTAGGTGCCTTCGCCGAGATTCTGGAACACGTGGCTGTTGCCGGTGAATTTCGACGAGGCCGCCCAGTTGACGCCTTCGCCGCCCATCTGGATCAGCGACGAGGTCTCGCGGTCCATCCAGCTCGCCATGAAGTGGCAGCCGATGCCGGCCAGCGCCTTCGAACCCTCGGGCACTTTTGTCGAGGTATTGTGCGGGCAGCCCGAGCAGAAATACGGCGTCCGCGTCGCGCCGGGGACGGCGATCGTGCGATCCTGCTCCGGCCTGAGCGCGGCGACGCGGCGGGCGAGCTGCAATTCCGGAAACATCGGATCGAGCCGCCGCGCCAGCACGTCGGCGAGCATCAGCGGCGACAATTCGCCGGTCCAGGAGATCAGCCGCGCGCCGGTTTCGTCGTGCTTGCCAACCATCCGCTCCGGCTTGGAGCCGGGATAGTCGTAGAAATATTCCTTGAACTGGCTCTCGATGATGCCGCGCTTCTCCTCGACCACGAGGATCTCGCGCTTGCCCTTCACGAACTCCATCGCATCGTGCAGCGCCAGCGGCCACACCATGCCAACCTTGTAGATGTCGATGCCGAAGCGGCGGCAAGCGGCCTCGTCGAGGCCGATCAGCCGCAACGCCTCCATCAGATCGAGATGCGCCTTGCCCGTGGTGACGATGCCGTAGGTCGCATCCCTGATGTCGTAGATGCGGCGGTCGATCGGATTGGCTTTTGCAAACGCGTAGACCGCGTGCTTCTTCGCTTCGAGCCGCTCCTCGATCTGCGGGCCCGGCAGATCCGGCCAGCGATAATGCAGGCCGCCGGGCGGCGGCACGAAATCCGGCTGCGCGAAGACGCGCGGCGGCCGCAGCTCGACCGAGGCGCCGGACTCCACGATCTCCGAGATCGCCTTGAAGCCGACCCACATGCCGGAAAATCGACTGAGCGCGTAGCCATATTCGCCGAATGCGAGATATTCGCCGACATCGGCCGGATGCAGCGTCGGCATGAACCAGCTCATGAAGGCGACGTCGGACTGATGCGGCATCGAGGACGAGACGCAGCCATGGTCGTCGCCGGCCACGACCAGCACGCCGCCATGCGGCGAGGAGCCATAGGCATTGCCGTGCTTCAGCGCGTCGCCGGAGCGATCGACGCCGGGGCCCTTGCCGTACCAAAGGCCGAACACGCCATCGACTTCGCGATCCCGTTGCGTCTCGACCTGCTGCGAGCCGAGCACGGCGGTGGCGGCGAGGTCTTCATTCACGGCGGGCAGGAATTCGATGCGGCTCTCCTTCAGCCGCTCGCCGATCTTCCACAATTCGAGATCGACGCCGCCGAGCGGCGAGCCGCGATAGCCGGAGATGAAGCCCGCGGTGTTGAGGCCGCTCGCACGGTCGCGCCTGATCTGATCGAGCGCGATGCGCACGATCGCCTGCGTGCCGGTGAGGAAGACGCGGCCGCGTTCCCTGCTGTAGCGCTCGGACAGCTGGTAGGCGTCGAGCAACGGCATCTGGCCCATGACCGACCCCTCCGGGAATCGCAATGTCTGACCGGACAAGGCTACGCCCGAGGGCTTGGTAGGTCTTACCTATCTGTTCGGTTGAGGCCGAAAATATGGTAGGATACTATGATATGAATCGATATTCGGTAGATTCTACCAAACCGGAGTTTTTGGATGGTCGAGGAGCTAGACGAGAAAATCCTCGTCGAACTGCAAAAGGACGGCCGCGCCACCAACCAGCAACTGGCGGAAACCGTCGGGATGTCGACCTCGGCGTGCTGGCGGCGGGTCCGCGCGCTGGAGGAGTCCGGCGTCATCTCGGGCTATTCGGCGCTGGTGGCGCGCGAGCACGCCGGCTTTGCGACCTCAGCGATCCTGCACGTCTCGCTGGAGCGGCACGACACGAAATTCGTCGACGAGTTCGTCGCGCGCGTGACGCAGCGCCGCGAGGTGCTGGAGTGCTTCGCGACAACAGGCGATGCCGACTATCATCTGCGCGTGGTCGTGCGCGACATGGACGCCTACAACCGTTTCCTCGACGAGTTCATGTTCCGCATCCCCGGCATTCGGCACGTGCGCACCAACGTAATCCTGAAGGAGATCAAGACCGGCGTGGCGCTGCCGTTTTAGTTTGTCGTTCGAGGCACGCGCGTCTCTCTCTCCCACGTCATTCCGGGGCGTGCGCAGCACGAGCCCGGAATCCATTCCTCCACGAGCTATGCGGCTTGATGGATTCCGGGCTCTCGCTTCGCGAGCCCCGGAATGACGAGGGAGGGCGCTACGCTTCCGCCGCTTTGGCCCGCGTCAGGATCATGAACACCATGACATGACTGACCAGCAGCAGCGGCACGTAGAGCGCCGGGACATAGATGCCGGCGCCGAACAGGCCGGGATCCGCGTTCTTCGTCGCGCCCATGTAGTAGGCGTTGAGAAGGTCCAGCGTGCCCCAGATGTTGAAGAGCCAGACGATCGGAATGGCGATCGGCCAGCGCCACGACAGTGCTGCCATCGAGAGCAGCGCGAGCGCTGCAGCGGTCAGATCGCCCCAGCCGACCGCGCTGGCAAACACCGGGTTCACCTCCGGCGACACGAAGCCTGTGACCATGAAGTTCATGCCGAGAAACCGGAAGGCATGAAGGGCCGCAAGCAGCCGGAGCGCCTCATGGCGCGGCCAGGTGCGGAGCGCCGGCCAGACATAGGTCGCGGCCACCACGGCACTGGTCAGAAATGCTCCGGCGACGCTGAGCAGGAATGGAATGTTGAGACTGACTGGCACGGCCGGCATCCTCTGTTTGTCGATCCGGAGGGAGAGGTCGAACCCGTCGATCGGGTTCGACCTCGGAGGGTTCACGGCTTGGCGAGCAGCAGGCGCAGCGGCAGCAGCGGGCCGAGCGCGATGTAGTCGTGGTCCATGATGTCGAGCTTGGACAACGGCAGCCCCTCCATGATCGCGTGCGCCTCGGATGTATCCTTGGCGTCGAGCAGGAAGACGACGCCGCGGCCGTCGGATCGCGAATACCATTCGCGAACCTTGCCGCTGAGATAGAGCTGCACGGTCTGCCGGATTTCATCCGGCATGACGGCCATCACCTGTTCGCGGGTGACGCCGACCTTGACGGTCAGGATGACCATCACGCCGGTGGTGATGGTGGAGGGGGGCTGTGCTTGTGTTTGGGCTTGGGCAAGAGAGGGAGCGGTCATGGAGGTTAAGCCTGTCGAAGTGAGGGTGAGGGCCAGGAGGGTGTGACGGATTGTTTTCATCGGTCGCAGGTCTCCGTTCACGACTGCCGTCGTGATGTCGCGTGGAGCAGCGCGCGTCGCGCTGCCAGTGGCTCCGATGTAGGGCGGCTTCCCGCGCGCGACTATTCGCGATAATGTTGACGGGCCATGAAGCAGAACTTCACAGTCAGGCAGGGGGCGCTCGATGGCGTCGAGGCGTTCCTGGCCGTCGCCCAGCACCGCAGCTTTCGTCGCGCGGCGACCGAGCTCGCGGTGACGCCGTCGGCGATCAGCCAGGCGGTGCGCGCGCTCGAGGCGCGGCTCGGCGCCGTGCTGTTCCTCCGCACCACCCGCAGCGTCGGCCTCACCGAAGCCGGCGAACGCTTCCTGGCGCGCGCCAGGCCCGCGTTCGAGGAGCTGGTCGCTGCAAGCGGCGCGGCGCGCGAGCTCGGGCAGAAGCCGGCCGGGCTGTTGCGTATCACCGTGCCGCGCTCGGTGGTGCCGATCCTGCTGGAGCCGCTGATCGCCTCATTCTGCAAGGCGTATCCCGAGATCGAGGTCGAGCTCGCCGCCAGCGAAGAGCTGGTCGACCTCGCCGCCGGCGGTTTCGATGCTGGCATCCGGATGGGTCAGTTCATCAACCCGGACATGGTCGCGGTGCGCCTGACCAAGCCGTTCCCGTTCGCCGTCGTCGGCAGCCCCGATTATCTCGCGCGCCGCGGCCGGCCCAAGCGCCCGGAGGATCTGCGCGAACACACGTGCCTCAGGCTGCGACGATCGAACGGCGGGCTCGCACCGTGGTCGCTGAACGACAACGGCCGTTCGATCGAGCTTGCCGTCTCCGGCTCCTTCATCGGCCATGATTTCCCGACGCTGGTCGGCGCGGCCATCGAAGGTGTGGGCCTGGCGCAGGTGCCCGCGCCGCTGGTCGCCGGCGCGGTGAAAGAGAAGAAGCTGATCCGCGTGCTGGAGCCGTTCGCGACGACAACGCCGGGCGTATTTCTCTACTATCCGGGCCACCGCCAGATCATGCCGAAGCTGCGCGCCTTCATCGATCACGTGAAGAGCAGACCGGCGGCAGCGCGCTAAGCTCAGTCCGGAATGACGTCGAGGCCTACGCGCGCTTCTGCGGCTGCCAGTCCGGCACCGTCTTGACCATGTGCCAGACCAGCAAATCGAGGGCGCGGGTCATGCCGTCGCGCGACCTGGTATTGGTGAACGCGGACCAGCAGAAGTCTCCATCGGTCCGGACCGAGATCGTCGTCGTTCCGTCCAGCAGGCCGCTGTGCCACCAATTGTTGTTCGCGGTGATGAACAGGCCCTTGGCATAGCGGGGGTTGACGGCGCTGGGCGTGCTCATGACGCGGAGGCTGTCGTCGGTGAGCAGCTGTTCGGTGTCCTTGAAGCCGTCGATATGGACGAACAGCGTCGTCAGATCGCTCGGCGTCGCAATCCAGCCGCCGTGCGAATCCATCCGGGCGACGTTCATCCGGTACGGATCGCCGCCGGTCTGGCTGTAATATTTGACCTCGTTGCTGGCCCGCTCGCGCAGCGTATTGCCGGCAATCTGCATGTCGGTGATGCCGCATCGCCTCAGGACCGCGTCCTTGATGTATTGCTCGTAGCTCCGGCCGCTGAGCTTCTCGATCACGCGTCCGAGGATGCAGTAGCCGAAATTCGAATAGGCGTAGGACTGGCCCGGTGGACTGGTGAGCGGCATGTGCTCCAGCGTCCAGTTGATCAGCTCGCGATGCTTCAAGTCCTGGTTCATGAACATCGGGTCGCGGGACTGGTTTCCCCAGGCCCCGGTGGTGTGGGTCAACAGATGCTCGATCGTGATCTGCTCGACAGGCGAGCGGGATGAGCCTGGCGGCATCAGGCTTTGCAAGGTTGGCGTCGTCGGGTAGTCGTTGCCGAGGATGGAGCTCGCGCCGAATACGTAATCGCCGAGCCGCAATTTGCTCGCTTCGACGAGAGTGAAGATCCCGGTCGAGGTCACCGGCTTCGATATGCTCGCGATGCGGAAGCGATGCTGCGGCGTCAATGCCTCGCCGCTCTCCCGATCCGCAACGCCGAACGCCTCCACATAAGCCGGCTTTCCCTTGATCGAAACCGCGATGGAAAGACCGGGGACGTCGTACTCCGTCATGAAGTCGGCGGCGAGGCTCGCCATCTGCTTGCGTTGCTCCGATGTCGGAAGCTCCGCCGGCGGGTCGGCAAGGGCCGGCGACGGCCTGCTGGCGATCCCTGCGGCTGCTAGCAGCGAGCCCTGGAGCAACGTTCGGCGCGAAAGCGGCATGGTTGCCTTGCCTGATGAGTGCGAGCGGCCCGCACGGTATTGCGGTTCTCTTGTCTCTGTCACGTTACGAAAATGGCTGTGTGACGACGTCACGATGGCCCGACGGGCAATGTCGCGAGAATGCGGATGTGTGTCTCACGATCCGCTCAACAAACTCGTTGTCGTCCCGGCGCAGGCCGGGACCCATAACCACCGTTGGTCATTGTTTCTCGACGCTGGAACGACGAGCCCTGCTCCCAACTTCCGCTGCGGAGTATGGGTCCCGGCCTTCGCCGGGACGACACTGAGGATGAGGCGCGCGCAGGCTCAGACCACCCGCCTCACACCCTCTCCTTCACGAACCTGTTCCGCAATGTCCCGATGCCGGTGATGTCGATCTCCACCACGTCGCCGTCCTTCAGGTCCGGCGAGGCGCCGTCGGTGCCCATCCAGATCACGTCGCCGGGCGACAGCGTGAAGTATTTCGACAGCTCGACCAGGAAGGGCACGATGCCGAAGATCATCTCGTTGGTGCGGAAGCGGCCGGTCTCCTTGCCGTTGACGCGGATCGCGGTCTCCATGCGGTCGAGATCGACATCGGTCTCGATCCACGGGCCCATCGGCTTGAAGGTGTCGGCGTTCTTGGCGCGCCACAGCCCGCGATCGGCCTTCTGCCAGTTGCGCTCGGAGACGTCGTTGCCGATGGTGTATCCGAACACGCAGTCCATCGCATTGGCTTCGGTGAGGTGCTTGGCGGTCTTGCCGATCACGACGACCAGTTCGCCCTCGTAATGGATCTTCTCGGTCGCGCTCGCCGGGATCACGACGTTCTCGTCATGGGCGATCAGCGCGTTCTGCGCGCGGTAGCCGATCTCGGGTCGATTGGGCACGTTCGGCACGGTGCCGGCCTTGTCGGCCGCCTCCTTGAGGTGCTTCAGATAGTTCAGCCCGACGCAGTAGAAGGTGCGCGGGATCAGCGGCAGCTCGATTTTGACGTCCTTCAGGGCGTGGGTCTTCGCCGTCTTGTTCCATTTACCGAACGGATCGCCGTTCACGGTGATGACGGTGTCGCCCTCGACGAGGCCCCAAGACGTAGTGCCCGCGGCGGTGAATTTCAGCCAGCGCATGATGATGTCCCTCTATTCCGCAGCCTGCGCGCGGGTCTTCCAGGCGCCCGCCGCCGGGCGCTTCAGTCCGAGGTTTTCCCGTAGCGTCGTGCCGGCGTAGTCCTTGTGAAACAGGCCGCGCTTCTGCAATTCGGGCACCACGTGATCGACGAAGTCGGCGTAGGAGCCCGGCACATAGCTCGCCGCGATGACGAAGCCATCGCAGCCGCGACCTTCGAACATTTCCTCCAGCCGGTCGGCGATCTCCTTCGGGCCGCCGACCATCGCGTCCTGCACCTGGCCGCGGCCGGAGAAGGTGATGAAGTCGCGGGTCGAGGGATTGGTCTTGCCCGAGGTGCGCAGCACGCCGTCGCGGATGCCGAGCATGCCTTGCATGCCCTGCAACTCCTCAGTGGTCAGCGGCTCGTCGATCGGTTTGGCGCCGAAGTCGAAGTTGAGGCCTTCGGCGAGCAGCGACAGCGCGTCGATCTCGAGCGGCAGCTTCTGGATCACGGCCATGCGGTCCTCGGCCTCGGCCTTGGTCGCGCCGGTGACCGGCGTGATCAGGTTGCAGAGGAACATCTGGTCGGGATCGCGGCCGGCCTTGGCGGCTTCGCCCCGGATCGCGTCATAGCCTTGCTTGGCGTTGGCGAGGTTGCGCGCCGCAGTGAAGATCACCTCGCCCCAGCGCCCGGCAAAGCGCTGGCCGCGGCCGGAGGCGCCGGCCTGGATCACGACGGGATGACCCTGCGCCGAGCGCGGCACCGTGAACGGGCCGCGCGAGGTGAAGAATGGGCCCTTGTGATCGAGCCGCTTCACTTTGGCCGGATCAGCGAACCGGCCGCTCTTCTTGTCGATCACCAGCGAACCGTCTTCCCAGGCATCCCAATGACCGAGCACCACCTCCATGAACTCATCGGCGCGGTCGTAGCGCGGATCGTGGTCGAGATGCTGCGCCTTGCCCATGTTGAGCGCTTCGCCGTCATTGACCGAGGTCACCACGTTCCAGGCGGCACGGCCGTTTGTCATCAGGTCGAGTGTGGCGAAGCGGCGAGCGACGTCGAACGGTTCGAAATAGGTGGTGGACGCGGTCGAGGCGAGGCCGAGCTTGGTGGTGACCATGCCCATCGTGGTCAGCACCACGATCGGGTCCATCTTCACGCAGCGGATGCCGTATTCGACGGTGTGGGCGTGATCGTTGCCGTAGCGGTCCGGCATCGCGAGGCGATCGTCGAAGAACGCCATGTGGAACTTGCCGCGCTCCAGGATGCGCGCGATCTCCTGATAGTAGTCCGCCGACATCGAATCGTCGCGCGACTCCGGGTGACGCCAGGAGCTCGGCAGATTGGTGCAGTTCTGCGCCTGCAAAAAGCCGACCAGCGCCATTTGCCGTGTCATGTCGTTCTCCTGTACCTGAATGCGTCAGCGAAGATCGAGGTCGTCGGTGAGCTTGTAACCGGCGGCGAGCGCCTTGAGCTTGTCCCAGGTCGCATCCTCGATCTCGATGCCGTTCTTGCGCCGTTCGACTTCGCGCAGATGTTCGACTTCGCCGGGATAGAACACGCCGCGGCTCCCTTCCGAGGGCGGCGTCGATTTCAGGTAGCGGGCGAAATCGGCGACCTCCTTCTTGAAGTCCTGCAAGGGGCGGAACGCCGCGACATTGAACACCGCCATGAAGCAGCCGTCGTTGTGACGGCCGGTCGGCTCGACGCCGAAGCCCAAGCCCGTGAGCAGGCCGCACAGCACCTCGACCATCGCGGCAAGGCCCGAGCCCTTGTAGCCTTCGCTGCCGCCGAGCGGCAGCAGCGCGCCACCCTTGCGATAGTCCGCAGGGTCAGTGGTGTCGCGCCCGTCGGCATCGATGATCCAGCCCTTCGGGATGCTCTCGCCGCGCGCCACCGCGAGCTGGATCTTGCCGGCCGCGACCGCAGAGGTCGCCATGTCGAGATAGAACGGCGCATCCAGATCGGAGGGCACCGCGATCGAGAGCGGGTTGGTGCCAAGCCGAGCCTCGCGGCCGCCGAACGGCGCGACATGCTTCGGCGAGCGGCCGGAATCGGCGGCCGCGATCCCGATCATGCCTTCGCGCATCGCCATCAGCGGGTAATGCGCCAGACGGCCGACATGGCTCTGCCGGAACACGGTGCAGGCCGCGACATTGGCGGTCTTCGCCTTGTTGATGGTCATCTCCATCGCCTTGGCATTGACGTGGAAGCCGAACCCCCAATGACCGTCGATCACGGTCGTGGTCGGCGTCTCCTGCACCACGGTCCATTTCGCGCCGGGGACGATATGGCCGGCCTTGATGCGGTCGATATAGGTCGGGATCGCGATCACGCCGTGGGAGTCATGGCCGGCGAGGTTGGCGTTGACGCAGCCGGAGGCGACCGCGTTGGCTTCCTCCTCCGATGCGCCGGCGCCCCGGAGCAGCGCCGCGCCGATGCGTGTGAGACGGTCGGCCTGGACGATCGGCATGGGATTTTCCTCGCGGTGCGCCCGCGTGATGCGCGGGTCTTGCTTGCTGTTGTCAGGCTGATGGTCTCAAAGCGCAGCCCGCCGAGCAAGGGCGGAAAATCCGGTCCGCCATACCGCCAGCAGGGTGCTCCCGGCCGGGATTTCACTGAATGGAACGGTCGCGGTCGCGCTGCGGAATTTGGCCGCGCCGGAGGCGCAACCGGGGCGGCAATCCGCGTCCCGCAACCCTCCGCCTCAGGCTGGCACATGGGCGTCCGTATTATCCCGGAAAACGGCCTCCGGGATTCGTCAGCCGTTTACTTTGTCTCACAACTTGCCGGATACACTAACCATCACTTAGGCCTCTCGCGGGCAATGTTCCCCGGCAGATTGAAGGGGGTGGCCCTGGGGCCTTCAGGGATCGTGCAGTCCAGCATCGGGCGTACATTCGCGGCGTTGAATGCCACCAACGAAGCGATCCTGTACGCGAAATCACCAGAAGAGTTGTACGGAAAGGTCTGCGAAGCCGCGTTCTCGAGCGGGAGCTTCCTGGCCGCGACCGTCTTTTTGCTGGAGCCGGATACCGGTCGGCTGACCTTCGCCGCCGGTTGCGGCGACGATGTCGCGCGTCTGCGCAGCATCAGGATTTCCATCCTCGCCAACGTTCCGGAAGGGGAGGGCGTCGCCGGGCGGGCGTTCCGCGATCAGAGCGCCAGCGTCAGCAACGACTACCTCAACGATGTCCGTTCGGCGGCCTGGCGCAGCGGTCTCGCGGCAGCTGGCGTCGGCGCGGCCGCGGCGATGCCGCTGGTCTGCAACGGGCGCAGCGTCGGCGTTTTCATGGTGACCCGGCGCGAGGTCGACTCGCTCGGCGAGGAGATCGTGTCGCTGCTGGAGCGCATCGCGGCGAACGTGTCCTTTGCGCTCGACAATTTCGACCATGAGGCCTCGCGCAAGAGCGGCGAGCGGGCGATGCGCCGGCTCAACCGCATGTTCGGCGCCATCAGCGCAACCAACGAGGCGATCCTCCGCGCCAAGACCGAGCACGATCTCTATCAGCGGGTGTGCGACGCCGCGGTGTTCAGCGGAAAATCCTTCGCCACGGTGGTGCTGCTGGCCGAGCCCGACACGCACTGGCTCGAGCCCGTCGCCGGCACCGGCGAGGCGCTCGACCTGATCACGCAGACGCGCTTTTCGACCGATCCGGACAATCTCTACGGCAAGGGGATCTGCGGCGAGGCGTTCCGGACCAAACGGCCGTGCATCGAGCACGACATTCCGATATCGACGGGCGCCTCGCAGGCGCAGGCCGGCGAGAGCGGCCTGATGGCCTGCGTCGCGCTGCCGCTCACCCGGTTCGGCAGAAGCATCGGCGTCCTGATCTTCTTCATCGGCAACTCCTGGGCCCGCGACGAAGAGATCATCGCGCTGTTGGCGGGCATCGCCGAGAACGTCTCGGTTGCGCTCGACACGTTCGGCCGCGCCACCGAGAAGGCCAAGGCCGATGCCGAACGCGAGCGACTGTCGCGGATGTTCGCGGCGCTGAGCGCGACCAACGAGGCGATCATGCGCGCGCGGTCGCGGCTCGAGATGTTCGAGCTGGTCTGCGCCGCGGCCGCGCATGGCGGCGGGTTCAACTCCACCAGCATCCTGATCGCAAAACCCGGCGACGACTTCCTGGAGATGATGGCGGTCGCGGGGCCGACCGCCGAGAATGCGCGCCGCCTCAACGTCTCGCGCAGCGAGGCGCGTCCCGAAGGGCGCGGGGTTTGCGGCAAGGCGTTCCGCTCCCGGCGCGCCTGCATCAACAACGATTTTCTGGGCGACGTCGCCAACCCGTTCCGCGACGTCATCGACCGCGAGGATGCCCGATCGGGCGCGGCATTTCCGTTGATCGTCGACGACGAGCCGGTCGGCGTGATGCTGTTCATCTCCGCCAAGCGCAACACTTTCTCGGCCGAGTTCGCCGAGCTGCTGCAGCGGCTCGCCGACAACGTCGCCTATGCGCTCGGCAGCTTCGATCGTGCCGACGAGAAGGCGCGCACCGAGGAGCAGAAGGAACGGCTGAGGCGGATGTTCGCGGCGCTGAGCGCGACCAACGAGGCGATCATGCGGGCGAAGTCCCGCAGCGAGCTGTTCGATCTGGTCTGCGATGCCGCGGCGGTCGGCGGTCAGTTTATCTCGGCCACGATCAGGCTGGTGCGCCCGGGTGAGGTCTTCCTGGAGAACGTGGCTGCTTCCGGCCCCGACCGGGTACGGGCCCGCGAAGTCCGGTTGTCGGCCGATGCGACGCGTCCGGAGGGACAGACACTGACCGGCGTTGCGGTCCGCACCCGCAGGCCCTGCATCAGCAACGATTATCTCAGCGACTTCGGCCCTGAGTCGCATGTCTATCCGGTCGTGCGCGACAGCGGCAGCAAGTCCGGCGCGGCCCTGCCGCTGCTCAAGAACGGCGAGGCGATCGGCGCGCTGGTGTTCCTCTCCGGTGAGTTCAACACCTTCAGCCCGGAGATGATGGCGCTGCTGCAGCGGCTCACCGAGAACGTGTCGTTTGCGCTGGCCAATTTCGACCGCGCCGACGAGAAGGCGCGGGCCGACGAGCAGAAGGAGCGGCTGTCGCGGATGTTCGCGGCGCTGAGCGCGACCAATGAAGCGATCATGCGGGCGAAGTCCCGTACCGAGCTCTATCAGCTGGTCTGCGAGGCGGCGGCGACCGGCGGTAAGTTCACCTCGACCACCATCGCGCTGGCGCAGCCGAGCAGCGACTATCTCCGCATTGTCGCGATCGCGGGCCCAGCCGCCGACGGCGCGAGCCAGGTGACGCTCTCGACCAGCGCGGCACACGCCGAGGGGCGCGGCGCCTGCGGCCGGGCGTTCCGGTCCGGCAAGGCCTGCATCATCAACGACTATTTTGCCGATACCGAGACTGCGGCTTTCCATGAGCGCGCGCGTCTCGATGGAACGCAGTCCGGTGCCTCGTTTCCGCTGATCGTCAGCGGATCGGTCGTCGGCGTCATGATCTTCGTCGCGATCGAGAAGGATACGTTCACGCCGGAATTCGCCGAGCTGCTGCAGCGGCTCGCCGACAATCTGGCGTTCGCGCTCGAGAGCTTCGACCGCGCCGACGAGAAGCACAAGGCCGATGAGCGGATTGAATATCTTGCCTCGCATGACAGCCTGACCAATCTGCCGAACCGCGAGACCTTCAACGAGATGCTGCGTCACGCGATCTCGGCGGCGGACCGCCATTGCCGGCAGCTCGCCGTGCTGTTCATCGATCTCGACCGCTTTAAGGTGATCAACGATTCGCTCGGCCATGACGCCGGCGACATGCTGCTGGTGGCGATCGCCGAGCGGCTGCGCGGATCGTTGCGTGCGAGCGACGTGGTGGCGCGGCTCGGCGGCGACGAGTTCGTGGTCATCCTGGAGGACACCACCGAACGTCACGACGTCGAGCGCATCGCCGGCGATCTCCTGGTCGCACTCAGCCAGCCGATGCAGCTCAGCGGGCACGAGTGCCACACCACGGCCTCGATCGGCATTGCGACGTATCCCACCGACGGCTCCGACGTGCAGACGCTGACCAAGAACGCCGACATGGCGATGTATCTCGCCAAGGAGGACGGCAAGAACGGCTTCCGTTTCTTCTCCAACGAGGTCAGGGCGCAGTCGATCGAGCGCCTGACGATGGAAAGCGCACTGCGCCGCGCGCTGGAGCGCGACCAGTTCTCGCTCGAGTATCAGCCCAAGGTCGACATGGCGACCGGTCAGATCAGCGGCGTCGAGGCGCTGCTGCGCTGGACCCATCCCGAGATCGGCAAGGTGTCGCCGGGGCAGTTCATTCCGCTCGCCGAGGAGATCGGGCTGATCGTGCCGATCGGCCGCTGGGTGCTGAAGGAAGCCTGCGCGCAGAACATGGCGTGGCAGCACCGCGGCCTCAAGGCGGTGACGATGGCGGTCAACCTCTCGCCGCGACAGTTCGGCGATCCGAACCTGCTCGACGACATCGACGAGGCGCTCGAGGAGAGCGGCATGTCGCCGGCGCTGCTGCAGCTCGAGGTCACCGAAAGCATGGTGATGCGCAACGTGACGCGCGCGGTCCGCGTGCTCGACGCGATCCAGAACCGGGGCATTCGGCTGGCGATCGACGATTTCGGCACCGGCTATTCGTCGATGTCGCTGATGAAGCAGTT
The DNA here is from genome assembly GCF_054063295.1 of Bradyrhizobium sp. USDA 3240. NCBI lineage: Bacteria > Pseudomonadati > Pseudomonadota > Alphaproteobacteria > Hyphomicrobiales > Nitrobacteraceae > Bradyrhizobium > Bradyrhizobium sp. USDA 3240. Next base: position 2,807,589 of record NZ_JBSSGD010000002.1, on the reverse strand, counting down.
CCCGATCGACACCATCAAGATCGATCGCTCCTTCGTGCGCGATCTGCCCGATGATTCCGAGGACGTCGCGATCGCCCAGGCGATCATCAGCATGGGCAAGGCGCTCGGCATGACCATCGTCGCCGAGGGCGTCGAGACCTCCGAGCAGCAGGAGTTCCTGCGCGCGCATGCCTGCGACGAGATGCAGGGCTTCCTGTTCAGCCGGCCGCTGCCGCCGCGCGATCTCGCCGAATTGTTGAAGACGTCGCCGGTGCTGACGTCGCCGCCGTTGCAGCCGTCGCTGGACGACGAAGAGGCGATCGGCGAGGCCGGGCCGGATCTAGGGCGGAAACGCGCTGTCGTCTGACGGCTGCACCGGCAGGTCGCGGACGTCGGAATCGGTGGATGCGATCACGCGCGAGAAATCATAGGGCCAGGACGGGATCGCCTGGCCGGCCAGGGTCTGGCGCAGCGTCGCCGATGCCTCCGCAAAGCTCGCCCCGTCGGGCAGGCGGAACCGGCGGGACAAGGTGGAGGGCAGCGGTTCGGGGGCATCGCGCAGCTCGAATGCCGGTCCCCACCACCACGCCGGTGCCGGCGGCCGTTCCGGTTCGGCAATGGCGCGCCAGCGCGCGAACTCGTCGGCGATGCGGGCAAATTGCAGCTTGGCAGCGGGATGCATCGAAAGCCCTTCGTTGGGCTGCGATGATAGCATCGCATGGACCTTACGCAACGCGGCTACTTCTGTTCCACCTCGGTCGCGGTGGCCGGGCCTTCGCCCATGATCAGCAGCACGGCGTCCTCGTCCTTGGCGCCGTCCCAGTGCACCTGCTTGCCGAAATGGGTGACGAAGCTTCCCGCCGGCATTGCCACGGTGCCGTGATCGGGATCGAATTTCGGACCCGAGCCGACCCACCAGGTGCCTTTCAGCACGACGATATAGCGATCGTTCGGGTGAAAGTGCGGACGGCTGAAGTGATTGCCTTTGGTCCATTTGGTGTAGACCATGTAGAAGCCGGGCTTCGAGGGATCGCCGACCACGACGGCGTTCTGCGCGCCGCGCGCGTCGACCGCGCTCCAGGGAATCTGGTCCGGCAGCTTGTAGGTGACGGCGGCCGGATTGAGCTCGGCCGCGGAGCTGACGCTCAGCGTGCCGGCAAGCGCCAGCGGCATCATCAGGTATCGCCAGGACCGGTTCGATGCCGTCATCGTATCCTCCGAAGTTCGTTCGGGCGACTGCCGCGCCCGTATGTCGCGTGATGCTAATAGTTCCCGCTTGCCTCGGACAAGACGCGCCCGCGCATGTCTGCTCTCAAGATTGCGGCATTGGGCCGTGACACAACGCAGTTGCAATATGAAAAACGCATTTACGACGCTGCAGACGATGATAGGTTGCGCGCCAACCAAAAGACGGGAGGATAACCTTGAAGAAGCATCTGTCGATACTGGCGGCGGGACTCGTGATCGGTGCGGCCGCGCTGCAATTTTCCACCACCGCATCGGGCGATGACGGCTGGGTCACGCTGCTCGACAGCTCCAAGCAGGGCGACTGGGACGAGGTCGGCAAGGCCAATTGGGCCATGAAGGACGGCGCGCTGGTCGCCGACAAGCTCGACGGCAAGGATCTCTCCTATCTCGTCAGCAAGACCCAATACAAGGATTTCCAGATCCGCGCGGAGTTCTGGACCGACGAGGACGCCAACAGCGGCGTCTTCATCCGCTGCGAAGGCAACAAGCTGATCGACTCGAAGGTGTGCTACGAGGTCAACATCTTCGACAAGCGTCCTGATCCGACCTACGGCACCGGCGCGATCGTCGACGTCGGCAAGGTCGATCCGATGCCGAAGGCGGCCGGCAAGTGGAACGTCTACGAGATCACGGCGCAGGGGCCGCATTTCGTCGTGACGCTGAACGGCCAGAAGACCGTCGACGCGCAGGATTCCAAGCACGCCAACGGCTACATCGCGCTCCAGTATGGTTCGGGCGTGGTCAAGTTCCGCAAGGTGCAGATCAAGCCGCTCTGACAACCCACGCCGAGGAGAGCCCGGTCGCGCGGCGGCCGGGCTTTTGGCTGCGTGTCGTGGGCTATCCGCCGAAAGCCTTCAGATCGTCGCCTTGCGTGCGCAAATGGTGGCCGATCACGAGGCCGGTCAAGCACAGGAGCAGCCCGAGCGCCGGCGGCGCAAACAGCGCCTCTTCCTGGAAGATGCCGTTTACCAGCACGACCATCGTGCCGAACGCAGCGAGCCCCTGGATGAGGATTCCAGACGAGGCGTAAAGGCGCCAGGCCTTCAGCGCCACCGCAAAGAAGAAGCCGAGCGGCACCACTGCGCCGATGCCCATCTGATAGAGCAGGACGCCGACGGCGCTCTCCACCGCGCCGTCCATCGTGCCGGCCGCTTGCGCGGCGTTCCAGTCGATCGAGAAGTAACCTTCGGAGAGATTGCCGCCGACGCCGAGGCCGCGGCCGATCGGGTTGTGCAGGAATCCATCCCAGCCGCCCATGAAGCCGATCACGTGAAAGTCGCCGATCTGGAGACCGATATGGATCGCCGCGATGGCGTACAGCACGAGCCCGACCAGCGCGACGGCAAGGGTGACGGTGGCGCCGAGCAGCCAGGTTGCCGTCCAGGCCAGCGCCACGAAGATGACCAGGATGAGCGCGCCCTTCACGCTGCAGAACATCAGCAGCGGGATCGCGACCAGCGCCAGCCAGCGATATCCAACCGCGAACAGGAACAGGATGGAGAAGGCGATCCCGTAACCGAAGCTGATCGGGCTCATGTTCGGTCCGAAGATGCGCAGGATCGACGACAGTCCGAGATCCTCGAACAACGGGCTGTTGAGAAAGCTGAAGCGGAAGCGGTCGATCAGATCGACCGGGACATTGCCGGTTTGGCGCATCTCGGCTTCCCAGGCCCCGGAGCGGGTCGCCTTCAACTCGTCGAAGTGCCAGAACGTGTAGCCGTTGGTGATCTCGAGCCAGAAATCCCGAAACAGCAGTTCGACATAGCCGCAGACGATCAACAGCGTGGCGACGGTCACCAGGAACGGCGTGATGCGTATCTCGAAGGTGGCGGCGGTCAGCAGCGAGAGCTGAAACAGAAACAGCGGAAATGCGATGTTGCGCAGATAGACGAGGGCGGCATGCGCGTCCTGCGTGGCGCCGAGCAGGAAATACACTCCCACCACCGCAAGCGTCATCAGCCCCCAATGCATGATCCGGTCGATCTCGGGCGAATGCTTGCGCTCGCGCAACAGATACAGCGCCAGCGTCACCAGCCACATCACCGCGCAGATCAGGAAATTGTAGCCCTTGACGAAATCCATCTCTTGCTCGGTCGTGATGTAGGACGACAGGATCGAGACGAACAGGTTCTGGAAGAAGATGATGAAGATGGCGATCGACGGCGCATAGGCCGGCGCCGCGAGCACGATGGCGCAGCCGATCAGGCCTTCGACGGCGATCGCGAGCCCGGCATTGGCAGCCTGCATGATCGGCGCGAAAGCGATCGATGCCACGGCGATGCCGAGCGCAGGAACGAGGTCGCCGGCCAACAGCGGCCGCGGGGCTATGTCTGCTCGCACAGGCTCTGACCTAAATGACCGGATGGGTGGCGTGCCACACCCGCAATCGCCGATCTAGCCGCGCATTGTGTAAGAACCGGTTAACCAGATCGGTCAGCGGCTCCCGAGCAGCGCCTTCAACACGTCGCGGTCGGCCTTGCCGGTGACGGCGTCGGCCAGGCCAAAGCCCTGCGACAGTTCCCAATGGGTCCAGCCCCAGCACTGCTGCCGGGCGTAGGCCGTGACGCCGGCGAGCCAGCGCAACCGGTTGTCGCGCGGCGCGCCGGCCTTTAGCACCCCGAACTCGTTGATGATGATCGGACGTGAGTATTGCCGCTGCCAGGCGGCCGCGGGCTCGAGCCATTGGTCGATGCTGCGGCCCTGGACGGCGCGGTCGACCATCGCAAGCGCCTTGGGCTTGTTCAGCGCGGTCAGCTGTTCCCGCAACTGTTGAACCTTCGGGTCGTCGGCGCGGATCGGATAGGGCAATCCGACGACGTCGTGGAGCGGCTCGCTCCGATCCCAATGGGCCTGATGGGTGAACACCATCGGATCGTAGAAGTGGATGGCATAGACGACATTCGGATCGTCGAGTGGGGTGAAGCCCGGCAGCGAGTCCGCGCGCTGCCAGTTGACCGGTCCCGTGATCAGCGTGGTCTGCGGCAGCAATTGGCGAATGAAGCCGGCCAGTTTCCGGACTTCGCCCTGCCACTGCGCGGCATCGACCTCCGGCTCGTTCAGCAGTTCCGCAAACACCCGATCGGAGGGATAGCGCTGCATGACCTGCGCGAGTGCGGTCCAGGCGCTCTTCATCTCGGCCATCGCCCCGCGTGGATCGTCCTTGTGCAGCGCGTTGAAGTGCTGGCCCGAATGCAGGTCGATCGACACGGCAAACCCGAGTGCGAGCAGGGTCTTCAGCGCGGTATCGACGGTTTGCAGCCGGCTGTCGATCTCCGCCTTGGTGGCGAAGCGCGGCATGACGAAGTCGGCAGGCACCGGCAGCCGGATGTGGGTCAGGCCGGCCTTGCGCAGTTCGAGCAGCAGGCCACGCGGCGGCGCCGACCGCGGATCGACGATCCAGCCATCGGCGTTGACGCCGCGTGACAAGGCCTTGATGCGGTCCGGGGCCACGCCTTCGATCAGGGCAGGGCAGGCCCGCGCGGTGACGGACAGCAGAATGGATGCGGCGGCGATGATGGCGGGGATCGATAGCCGGGCCATTGGAGGATCAACTCGCGATAAATGTCGCAGCAGCGACGCCGAACGCGGCGCGGCTGGCGCGTTGCTCACGCATACTGCTTGTCGCGTTGCGGACTTGCGACAGTCGGCTGGAGTTCGTTGAGCACGACACCGGCGAGCTTTCGCTCGGCGCCACCGAGCGCGGTGATGATGTCTTCCATTGACGCGTTGATGTCGCGATCCACCGGCAGCGCCGCGATCAGCCCGTCGGCCATGTCGAACAGCCGCCGTTCGTCCGCACCCCACGGCATCGGCGGGCCGTCGAGGATCACGAGATCGTAGCCACCGGCGGAGCGCGCTTGTGCGATCGCCTTCTGGATCGCCTCGCTGGCCCTGGCGGGATTGCCCTGAATCGCCGGCAGGATGGCAATGCCGTTTGCGGTGTTGATGGCGCGGGACGCCTTGTTGCCGATGGTGAGCCAGTCGAGCCGGCTCGGCTTGCTCTGGGCAGGATGCGCAACCCTGTCGGTCAGGGCGTGGACGGTTGCATCGGCGTCGATCAGCAGGACGCGGGCGCCGTCGCGCGCGGCGACGAGCGCGATGTTGAGCGCGACAACGCTGCGGTCCGAATCGTCGGCGGTGCCGATGACGGCCAGCACCGGAACGGTTTCCGGGGCGGCGCCGGTCGCCAGCACCGCATGGATCTGCCGCATCGTGTTGGAGAACGGCCCCAGCGCCGAACTGGTCCGCAGCGTCGGCCAGCCGAACCGCGTGACGTCGGCGGGATTGTCGCCGGTCAGGATGCCGCCAAGCGTGCGCATGACGTCGGATTCCTGCAGCTCGGCGATCAGCGGCTTCTCGATCACGGGCTTGTCGATGAGAGCGGCGGCCGGCCGTACCGCGGGCGGCGCTAGCACGGGCGGCCTGGCCTTGGCGATGACGGGTTGCCGCTCCGGCGCGGCATCCTGTTTCGGTTGGAGTTTGGGACGGATCGGATCGGCACCGGGCGCCAGCTGACCGGCTGCAACGATCCAGGCTGCTGCGGCGAGGCCGCCGAACATGAAGCCGATCATCGCGAGCAGGGTCATCGGCGGCGGGAAAGTGCGCTGCTGCGGGATCGTCGCATCGCCGATCACGCGCGCGCTCGAGGTGTTGAGGCTCTCCTGCTCCTCGGTCTCGCGCGAGCGCTTGAGGAAGGACTGATAGACATCGCGGCTGGCATCGACCTCGCGCTCGAGCTCGCGCAGCCGCACCGACGCCTGGCTCATCTGCACGCTCTGGTGCTTCTGAACGTCGAGCGCCTTGTTGAGCGAGGCTTCATAGTCGCGCGCCCGGGTCAGATCGTTCTTCGCGGATACCGCAAAGCGGTCGATCTCTTCCTTGATGGTCCGGCGCAGGTCCTCGACCTGCTGCTCGACCTGGCGCAGCGCCGGATGGCGCGGCCCGAGCTCGCCTTGCAGCTCGGCCTGGCGCTTCTTCGCATCGGCATATTGCGAGCGCAGATTGGCGATGGTCGGCGACTGCAGCGCCTCGGCGGTCGCGCCCGCGTCCATCGACCCGCGGCGGCTGGCTTCGATCTGGTCATACTTGGCCTGCGCATCGAGCGTGAGCGCCCGCGCCGCGGCCAGCCGCTGGTTGCCGACCGAGAGCTGCTGGTCGGTGAGCAGATTGTCCTGCGAGCCGACGAAGTTGTTCTGCGCCTTGTAGGTCGCGAGCGTCTCTTCGGCGTTGCGCAGGCGCTGCTGTAGCTCCTTCAGCCGGCCGGACAGGTCGCGGGTGGCGCGCCGCGCGGCCTCGGCCTGCGACTGCTTGGACTCGGTGAGATAGGCCTTGGCAATCGCGTTGGCGAGCATCGCCGCCTTGACCGGATCGTGCGACCACACGTCGATGTCGACAATGAAGGTGCGATCGGTCTTCTTGACGTTGATATGACGGTTCAGCGTGTCGAGCGTAGTCATCTCGATCTGCTGTTGCTGTTCCGCCGTCGTACGCGGCTCGATGCCGAACAGGCCGAGCAGCGAGGCGAGCAGGCCGCGGCTCGCGGCGCCACCGCCGAACTCCGGATCCTTCACCAAATTGGTGTCGCGGATCACCTGCAGCAGCACGTTGTTGGATGTGATCAGGCGCGACTGGCTCTCGACCACCATCGAGAGGCCGGAGACATCCTGGGCGCGCGGGGTCAGCTCGCGCTCGACCAGCTGCAGCTCGCGCGGGTCGACATAGAGCTGGGCGCCGGCGGTATATTTCGGTGTCAGGCTCTTGCCGACCGCGACCGCGATGCAGGCGCAGAGCAGTGCGGCTGAGACCATCGCGACCTTGCGCGCCCACAGCAGCCGGGCCAGCTCGAGCACGTTGAAGCCGGCCGGGATCGCGGCCCGGCGCGGCTCCGGTTTGGCCCGGTTGATCGGCTGGTCATAGCTAAGCATCGACCCCAGCTTCCGTCTGAATGGCCGCACGCATCGGCTGAGGAGCACTCTTTCGGGCCACGCAACGCGCACGAGACGCGGAAAACACGCAACACGAAAAATTAACCATACTCATTCGCCGACTATTCACCAGAAAGGCAAACAAAGGGTTTAAGCGCGGGCGCATCGGAACGCCTCCGCCATCGTCAGCACAGGGACATTGCGCCGCGCCGCCGTCTCCAGCGCGTAGGTCATCAGCTCAGGCGTACAGCCATAGAGGCTCGGCGTGTCGGCGACGTCATGGCTGTAGAAAATTAACCAACCGTTCATGTGTGCCGCCTCGGCGAAGGCCATGTCGATCCGGTCGCGGGACATCTGGCGGTCGATCAGCGGCATGGCGCGGAGGAATTGCAGGTCGACCTCGCCGCTGTTCACGCCGGGCACGATGCTGCGGCAGGTGCGGAATTCCGACCTCAACTGGTGCTTCCGCGCGTAGGAGCCGTAGCCGAACGGGTATGCGAAGGTCTCGACCGGCATGGTCGGATCGAGCGAATGGAAATAGGTCCGGTTGCGCGCGATCTCCGCGGCCAGCGAGGTCTCGTCGAGATCGCAGGCGCGGCGGTGCGAGAACGTGTGGCAGCCGACTTCATGGCCACGGCGATGCAGCGAGATGACGTCGTCGGCGCTGCCGGTGGTCCAGTCCGGTGCGTCCAGTCCAACCAGTCCGCCCGACACGTAGAACGTACCGCGGGCGCCGTAGGATTCCAGGATGTCGGCGCCGAACGTCGCCGCGCTCTTCGGCAGATCGTCGAAGGTGAAGGTCACCATCGGCGTGGCATTGTTCAGGCGAAAACGCTCGACCTGCACATGCATCGCCAGCCGGTGGCTGACCTTGACCCTGGCTTCCGACCACAATGCGTTCATGAGCCGAGCTTCCGCAAGATCACGTGGTAGTCGCCGTGCCGGACGTCGATCTTGCCCGGTAGCAGCGCGTTCATCGCTTTCGCCGCCACGTCGATCACCGCGGCCAGCAGCGGCTTGCGCCGGCGCATCTCGGGATAGCGCGGGCTCTCGTACTTCTTCCGGTAGATCACCTGCAGTCCGCGGCCGGCCGCGAACGCCTCGAGGTTGCCGAGGGTCACCAGCGGATGGAAATGGGTCGGGAACGGCGCCTCGCCCGGCAGCCCGGCGTGCTTCTCGCCGCGCACATGGCGATAGAACCAGACGTGAAACCAGTGCGGGGAGTATTTCGTGACGACGCCCGACAGCGACTTCGGGTTCGGTGCGCCGATCAAGAGCAGGCCGTTCGGCTTCAGCGCCTCGCAGAACCCGCTCAGCACGGCCTTCACGTCGGGGATGTGCTCGATGACGTTGTAGCAGATGATCAGGTCGAAACGCTGCTGCGACGGGAAGCGATAGGTCTGGATGTCACCGAGGATGGCTTCCTGCGCATAGCCGTTGTTGCGGATCTGATCGGCGTCGATGTCGACGACGGTCACATGCGAACGACGCAGCACGCCGAGCGGTAGATAGCTGGTCGAGCCGCCGCCGGCCTCGTAAATCGCGAGCGGACCGGCCGGCAGCCGGGCCTCGAGGATGCTGTGAACCGTGAGCAGGCTCTGCTTGGCTTCGCCGGGCGGCAAGGCCAGCAGTGATTCCGGATGAATTTCAGCGGGGACGGGCATCGGGAGTTCGGCGAGCGGGGCGGGACGCGTAGCAAGCGCGAGGGATCTGTTCATCGGCTCATCCAACGTTGCTGTTTGCGGATCTGGTGTAGAACATGACAAGGCCCCGCTTCAGCCGGCCGCGCAGGCGCGCGATGTCGAACAGCCCGCAGAGCGCGGCGTAGACGACGAGCCCGGCTCCGATCAGCACGATGCTGGCGGGGAGATCGGCGAGGTCGAGAGCGCGGTCGAGCGCGCCGACGGTGAGCGCCATCGCGAGCGCGGCGATCGCGATCAGCGCGAGCCGACCGAGCGGGATCGGAACCCGGAAGGCGAAGCGGCTCAGGATCAGGGCGCAGACAAAGCCCGTGACGTCGGCGCCGAGCCGCGCCCATGCCGCGCCGATCGTGCCGTAGAGGCTGACTAGCAGGTAGGACAGGATCACATTCGCGGCGATGATCGAGGCGGTGTTGATCAGGTAGAAGGAATTGCGTCCCGACAGCAGGAAGCTCGCATGCAGATATTGCTGCGTCAGCACCTGGAACAGCACGGCGATCGCGATGATCGGCATGATCTCGCTTGCAACCGCGCGGAAGTCCGCGCCGAGGATGATGTTGGCGACGTGCGGGGCGATCAGCGCGAAGCCGAGACAGGCCGGCAGCGTGACGCCGGCAAGCAGCTCGAGGCAATCGGCGAGATGGCTCGTGACTGCGGCGACGCCTTGCCGGGCATGGATCTGCACGGCCATCGGAAAGAACGCCGCGGCCATGCTCATCGCCGGCATCATCAGGGTCTGCCGCACCAGGTCGAGCGCCGCGACATATTTGCCGGCATCGGCGGCGCCGACCAGGTTGGCGATCATGAAACGGTCGGTCACGCTCGAGATCGCGAGCAGCGTCAGCGACAAGGTCAGCGGCTGGCCGGTGCGGGCGAGCGACCGCAGGTCGGCCCGGTCGAAACTGACGATGGTGCCGCGCCATGCGCTGCGCGATTGCACGAGCACCGCGACGAGATAGGCCGTGGCGGCCGCGAGCAGCAGCAGCACGCCGGTCGGGCTGGCCAGCGCAACCACGACGCCAAGGCCGAGCAGGGCGGCCGCGCGGACCAGCGTGGCCTTCATGACCGAGAGCGCCTTCAGCCGCGCACGCAGCAGATCCTGCGTCAGCTCGAACAGGCCGATTGCAACAGCGAGGACCACGGCCGCGAGCGCGGCGGCGCCATCGAGGCCGACGAGGCGGGCCAGCAGATAGGCGATCGGCGCGGTGAGGCAGCAGATCAGGTAACCCGACACGACCAGACCGCGGACGTCGGTGCCGTCGTTGCGGGCGTGGCCGCTCAGGATCAGGTTGCGAAACCAGCCGACCAGGAAAACCGATATGACCGAGGCGAAGCCGACACCGAGCAGATAGACGCCATAGTCATGCGGTGCGAACAGCCGCGTGAAAATGAACACGCTGAAGAGTCCGAGCAGCGCCGAGAGCACGTTGGCCGTCAGGTTGATGCTGGCCTGTCCGATCAGCATGATGCGGCGATCTCCGAGACCATTGTGGCCGCCGACGACACCAGGATGGCGTCGCTCTCGGCCACGACCTCGCGAATTGTCGCGACCGGCGTCCCCGAGAACGATGCGATCGAGAATGCGACATCGTCCCGGTTGGCGCGCAGCAGCAGCCGGGTGAGCTCGTCCTTGCTCAGGGTCGGATCGTCCCAGTAGCTGACGCATGGCGTCTTCGGTGCGTCTGAGTGTCGCAGCGCGGCGGACTCGTCGTTTTCGACGAAGAAGCCGTACAGCAGATATTCGGAGAACTCGCGGGTCCGGCACAGCGCCTCGATCCAGCTCATCCCGGAGACGGCCTCGATGCGCTCAGCGAGCGCGCGCGTGGTCTGCTTGTCCCAGAAGATGATGTGTCCGATGAAATCCGGTGCCGGGAACGGCGGCGTCGGCAGGCCGATCAGCTGATGGCTGGTCTCGAGCCAGCGTGAATGGCGCGGCTGGTCGGCGGTGACCGCGTCCACCATCTTCAGCAGCGGGATCGTGTTCGGATACTGGAAGCGCGAAAGGTCGAAATCGCGGAAGAACACGATGTCGGAATCCAGGATGCAGAACCGCTCATAGGGCAACGCGATCGTCGCCGCGATCTTCAGTATCTGCTGCACGTGCCAGCCGTTCACCGGCTTGGCGCGCAGCGACCACCAGAACTGGCGGCGCTTGCGCTGGATCATGCGCGGCAGCGGCCGCAGCCAGTCAGGCAGGAAGGAGGAGGCCGGAATGATGATGCGGCGCTCGCTGGCCAGCGGCGCGAACAGCGGCAGGTCGCAATCCGGGACCAGCAGATAGTGCCTGGAGAACGACGTGACGTGACGATCCACGCTCTCGCAGAGCAGCGTGCAGATTTCCAGATCGCGCCCGTAGGTCGGGGTCAGCAACGCGACAGGGTTCATCTCGTAACTCTCTCCGGCGACACCGTTTCACGGCGGCACATCGTGGCCGCCGGACTTTGTCCTGAACCCCAGTTCAGCAAGATCGGTGCCGGAGAAATTTGATGACCTTATCGACGGCGTTGATGGTTAACGATTGCTAAATGACGGCCCGCCGCGGCCGTTAACGGATTGCAAATCATCGTCCGGCTGCGCGATTTTGACGCTGGACCGGGATGTTGCCCGGATATTGCAGTGCTGGCGTCTCGAATGCCGACGTGGTCGGCGCAGGCGGGTGCACATGCAGATTCGATGGTATTTCCGGTGGGTAAGCGGCACGGCCGAACGGCGGGCTGCACCATCAGTCCATTTCGAGACATCCGCACTGTCGGCGCTGTGTGTTTTTGGCACGCGCGCTTTAAGCGAGCCGGCCGGAGCGCACGATGCCGACTGATCGCGGGATCACGCGGCGCGGTGCCCTCGTAGTCGCGGCGCTTGCCCTGGGCGGACCGTCGACCGCGCGGGCCGCGCCGTCAGCCCGATCGCAGCTCGGGACGGGGTCGGCGCGGTTCGCCGGTGCCTTCGTCAATTGGGGCGAGATCGGCCGCGAGCATGTGTTGCAGACCTGGGAGACATGGCTCAATCGGCCGCGGTCGTCAGTGCTCGGCGTCGACTTCTATGGCCAGAGCAGTTGGGACGACTTTCACAAGCTCGATTGGGTGCCGGGGCTCTGGAAGAAGCTCAATCCGGCGCGCAATCTGGTGTGGTCGGTACCGCTCACCATGTCAGGCACGCCGCTCACCGATGTCGCGGGCGGCCTGAACGATGCCGAGTTCGAGGCGGCCGCGCGCGCGATTGCAGGAGCGCATCCGAAGGCGATCATCCGCCTCGGCTGGGAGATGAACATCTCCAACTCGGGCTGGTTCGCCAAGGGCCACGAGGACGATTACATCAGGGCGTTTCGCCGCGTGGTCGGAATCTTCCGTCGCCATTCCCGCAGTTTCAAATTCGACTGGTGCCCGGGCTGGGGAGCGCAGGACATGCCGGCCGACGCCGCCTATCCCGGCGATGACGTCGTCGATTTCATCGGTCTCGACGTCTACGATTTCAAATCCGAAGGCAGCGCCGCGGAGCGCTGGACCAATTCCTGTCTCAAGGCGCCGTTCGGTCTCGAATGGCAGCGGACGTTCGCAGCGAAGCACGGCAAGCTGATAAGCTACCCGGAATGGGGCGTCGGCCAATCCGGCGACAACGCGTTTTTCGTGCAGCAGATGCACGACTGGTTCGCCACCAATCAGGCTGCGATCGCCTACGCGGCCTATTTCGATGTCGACGGCCTGTGGCCGACGCAGATCGATAGCGGCCAGTTTCCGGAGTCCGCGAGCTTGTTCCGCAAGCTGTTCGCGGGCTGAGCCTAACGCGATGAAGCAAAAGCCCGATCGGTCCCGCGGACCGACCGGGCTTTGCTGTTCCTCTCTGGCTGAGTCAGGCGGCCTTGGTGTTGGTCAACAGCGTCAGGCCCATCTTCAGCTTGTCCTGTAGCGTGCGCTGCGCGAGGCAGGTGAACAGGCAGAGCTTGTCGCAGGCGACGGTCTCCTTGCGGCGGGCCCGGGCTTCCTCGCTGTACCAGATCTCGCGTGCGGTCTGGGTACGCACGTTGCCGATCGGCTTGAAGAACCAGCACGTTTCCAGGCGACCGTCGGAGCGGAGGAAGTAATTGCGCATGCCGACGCGGCAGGGCATCACTTCCTTCGGTGCCTTCTCGCGGCGGAAATGGTTCGGCCAGGCCCGCAGCACGGCCTCGCCGTTGAGGATCGGCGCGCCCTCGCGCTTCAGCCGCAGCAGCTCGTCGCGGACCTTGATGAGATCGTCCAGCTCGTTCTCGCCGATCCACAGCTCGTCCTCGACCTCCTGCGTGCCCTCCTCGACCGGCTGGAAGCTCAGCGCGGTGGCGCCGATTTGCTGGATCCAGTCGACCATTTCGGGCAGGTGGCGGAAGTTCAGACGGTGCACGACCGGCTTGATGATGATCGGGAAATCGAGACCTTCGGCACGGCGCTGCTCGGCGATGTTGCGGATGCCCTGCACGATGTCGCTCAGCGAGTTTTCGACGCCGCGCGAGTAGTTGTGAATCTTGGGATCGGTTGAGTCGATCGAGATGTTGATGTTGAACGGGTGCGCCTCGACGGTTTGCACCACGATCTTCTTGTTGAGGTAGGCGCCGCCATTGGTGGTGACGCCCCAGTGGATGTCGTTGTCGCGGCAGAACCGCAGCAGGTCGAGGAAGCCCTTCTTGATGTAGGGCTCGCCGCCGGCAAACTCGACGTGATAGGCGCCGATGAATTCCTTCAGGCTCGCGAGCGCGCGCTGCCATTCGTCGATCGACATCTCGTCGCGATAGTTCGGACGACGCCAGTAGTCGCAGTAGCGGCACTTGTAATTGCAGCGTTCGACCACCTCGGCGAAGATCGCGGCCGGGCGGGTGACGTCCCGTCCGGTGCGCAAATAGAGCTCTTCCGAGAGGGCGTTGCGGACGTGCTTGGTGCCGAGCGAGACGAGGTCGAGCGCTTTCAAGGTGAACCTCAGGCAGTGTTTTGCGTTGTTGCGACCGGATCGATCGAGGATTTATGGAGTGATCAGCAAATTGAATGCCAACTGGAGCGCGAGGTACGCCGCACGCGCGCGCGACGGCTCTTAACCCTAAGGATCAGCTAACGGCGTGACGCCGATCGCGAGGCCTCACTCCCACGCGGCCGCTCATTCCAGCAGAATCGCTTCGTTCGACTTCAAATTAACCTTGCGACGAAGTTGCGGTAACGCGGGTCTCGCCTGGAGCGGATTTTGCCATGAGGTCGCCGTAACGTTCGATCCGCGGCCGTATCGCTGCCCGCGCCGGTCACTTTGGGACGGCCATGTCCCATTCCGATCCGTGCCGGGACGGTGCTTCGTGCGGATCGCGATTGCCAGGAGGGCATGGAGATGTCGACTGAGCTTGCTGTAGCGGACCGCGCCTGGGTCACCACCTCGCCCGCGCTGGATTGCTCCATTGAGACCGTCGTCTGCATCCCGAGCTTCCGGAGGCCGAAGCACCTGCGGCTGACGCTGGAGTCCATTGTGGCGCAGCGCACCGAGCGCAGCTTTGCGATCGTCGTGGTCGAGAACGATGCCGCGCGGTGCGAGAGCGCGCCGGTCGCAGCCGAGTTCCTCAATTCCGGCAAGCTTCGCGGTGTCTGCATCGTCGAGCCGCGGCAGGGCAATTGCCAGGCGATCAACGCGGCATTCGAGACCGCGCTCGAGACGTTTCCGAACGCGCAGAACTTCCTGATGATCGACGACGACGAGGTTGCCTCGCCCGATTGGCTGGAGCGGATGCTGCAGGCGGCCGAGAGTTCCGGCGCCGAGATCGTCGGCGGCCCCGTGTGGCCGAATTTCGACGACAAGCACAAGGGCGGCCTCAAGCGCCATCCAGCGTTTGCGCCGGCCTATCACGCCAGCGGTCCGGTCCCGGTGATCTATGGCTGCGGCAACTGCCTGATCCGGCGCGCGGTGTTCGACAAGCTCGGGCAGCCCGCCTTTGACCTGCGTTTCAACTTCCTCGGCGGCGGCGACCACGATTTCTTCGCGCGGGCGCGCCGCGCCGGCTTTCGCTTCTTCTGGGTCACGGACGCCGCCATCAGCGAGACCGTTCCCTCGACCCGGACCAATCTCGGCTGGATCGTGCGGCGCGGATTGCGGATCGGCGCGATCAACTATCACATCGAGCGCAAGGCGGCGCAGACAATGTGGTCGCGCGCGGCGGTCAAGGCCAAGATGTTCGGCTTGGTGCCGTTCTCGCTGTATCGCTTCACGCGCATCGTGCTGCGCGAGCAACAGGCGGTGATTGCGATGCATCCGATGGTGGTCGCGGTCGGCAGCGCGCTTGCCGTGCTCGGCATCGAGCCGCAGCCCTATGCGGCCTCCAAGATCGCGTCGTGAGTGAGTTGTCCGTCACCGCGGAAAGCCGGGCGTTGATCGCCGACATTGCGCGCCGGCCGGTGATGGACATCGTCCGCGGCGCATTCTTTGTCGGCATCCTCCTGCTGGTCTGGATTTCGCTGCGGCCGTTCGCGGATCTGAGCGGCTTCTATGTCGGCGACGTGGTCACCGGCAAGGATGCGGTGCTTTACGCGCTGTTCGGCGTGCTGATGGTCGCGATGCTGGCGCTGACCTTGCGCGACAATCTGCCGGCGCTGAAGTCGCTGCTGACGCCGGCCTTCCTGCTGTTCGTCGGCTGGATCTGCGTCACCGTCGTGCTGTCGTCTGATCCCGCCACCTCGCTGCGCCGCCTGGCGCTGTCGGTGTTCGTCATCGTGGTGACCGCGACGCTGCTGCTGTTGCCGAAATCGCAGGGCGAATTGATGCGCTGGTTCGGCATAGCCGCGCTGGTCCTGCTCGTGACGTGTTACCTCGGCGTCTTCCTGGCGCCGCATCTGTCGATCCACCAGGCCACCGATCCGCAGGAACCGGCGCTTGCCGGCAACTGGCGCGGCGCGTTCGGCCACAAGAACGTCGCGGCCGCGATGATGGCGATGCTGATCTTCCTTGGCATCTATCTGATGCGGGCCGGCGGCTGGCTGTCGGGCATCGCCGTGACCACCCTCGCCGCGGTGTTCCTGTTCTTCACCGCCGGCAAGAGCGCGATCGTGCTCTGTGCCGCCGTGCTGATGCTGACCGCGCTGATGCCGATGATCCGCTCGCTTTGGGGCCGCGCGCTGCTGCTGCTGACGCCGCTGCTGCTGCTCAATCTGTTCAGCGTCGGCACCGTGATGAGCGATACGCTCGCCGCGATCGCCGACCGGATGCCGATCGACACGTCGTTCACCGGCCGCGCCGACATCTGGGCCTTCGCCCTCGAATCGCTGCATCAGCGGCTATGGACCGGCTACGGCTTCGAGTCGTTCTGGGGCACCAGCGCGATCCAGAACCTGCAGGAAGGCAAGGAGTGGGCGGGCTACGCCTCGCACAGCCACAATGGCTATCTCGATACCGCGCTGGGGACCGGTCTGCCGGGTCTCGTGCTGCTGATCGCGGCTGTTGTCGTCAAGCCGTTGCGCGACTTCCAGGCTGCCGATGGCGGCGGCAATGATGCCCCGCTGACGATGCTGTTCCTGCGCATCTGGCTGTTCGGGCTTTATCTGTCGTCGATGGAGAGCTTCTTCCTGGATCGCGCCGACACGATCTGGGTGACGTTCCTGATCGCTGTATTCGGGCTGCATTATCTGGCCCGGTTCCGGATGCGCGGCGAGATCTAGAGCTGTGCGCGGACCGCGTTGGCAACGTCCGTCCACCAGGCGTCGAAATCGAACGGCACGGGCACGGTCGGCCGCTTCAGCGCCGTGACGATCCGGTTGGCATAGGCCGCACTGTCGGCGTCGCGCGGCACCAGCAGGATGGCGCCGCGATCGATCAATTCCTTGAAGCGTGGATGATGGTCGAATTCGTCCGGCAGCGCCGGGCCGGTGACGATCAGGGGCCGGCCGGACTGCACGCAGGCGAGGATGCTGGAGCGTCGCGCGGTCAGGCCCTCGGCGAGCGAGTAGCAGAACACGTCGATCTCACCGAGCAGGCCGAACACCTCGTGATCGGACGCGACATAGCCGGAAACGATCACGTCGCCCTTCAGCCCCAGCTCGGCGACGCGGGCATAGAACTTCTGCTCGATGTTGTCGGTGCCGCGGATGAAGGAGCCGACATAGACGATCAAGGGCTCCAGGCCCCGCTGCTTCAGGATCGCGCCGATCTCAAGTAGCCCGTTCGGCTGCTTGCCGGGATAGATCGAGCCGAAATGCCCGACGATGAGCTGGCCTTTGCTGCGTGCCGCAACGAGCCGCTGCAGCAGCATCGAATCCGAAAAGCCGGCGGGCGCGGCGATGTTTGGCGGCAGCGGCGCCAGCACGCATTTCCGCACCATGCCGCGCATGATGCGATCGTCGGCGAGTTCGCGGCGCACCAGCGGCGAGAACATCACGATGGTGTTGGCGAGCCACAAAGCGGGGATATAGGTCAGCCGGCGGATGCCGTTGAGGCCGGCCCATTCGTGCTGAATCAAGACAACCTTGCGGCGCCGCAGCCGGGCAAACAGCAGCGCGAGCAGCGGGCGTGCAATCACGCGCTTCCAGGCCACGATCGGGAAGTTGCAGACCACGCTGTCGGCGCTGCCGACCGCGCGCCAGGTCTCGGCGATGGTGCCGTCGGTCTGGGTCAGGGTTAACGCCGTGCTGGCGCCGGGCTCGATCTTGTCGAGCGTCTCCTGCAGCAGGCGGGTGAATTGCCCGACGCCGCAGTGCATCTGCGGCCCGGCGCCGAGAAACAGCGCGCGATATCGGGGTGGTTCAGTCATTCAGTCCTGTCGGCCACGGCGGCCGGCTCCGGAAACGTCGCGGTTAGCCATATCGGCGAGACATTAGCGTTGTGTAACCCCGCGCGCATACGCGACGGCACCGTTCTTGCCAATCCCTGCTCAAGAGCTGCCGGCTCGTCCCGGAACGGGACATCGGATGAAGCGAAACGGCGCAGCCAGGAGCGCGACCATGACGACGGGCAAGATCTTCACGAATTGGGATGACGACCATTCCAGGCTCTGGAGCCATCAGCCGATCCGGCTCGAGCACACCATGCACAAGCAGCCGGCGTTTTCGATGGATGATCTCGCCAAGCTGATCGAGCACTATCCGCGCGAGCATTACAGCCTGGTCAAGACCGGCGCCAAGGGATCGAGCCGGGTCTGGCGCGAGGGCGAGATCGGCAGGCTGCGCGGCCATCAGGTGATCGAGGCGATTTCGCGCGGCGGCCTGTGGCTGAACCTGCGCAACGTCACCGCGATCGATCGCCGCTACCGCGACATGATCGAGCGGATGTTCGGCGAGATCGCGGCCAAGGTTCCCGGCTTCGATGCGCCGACCCATCAGGCCGGTATCCTCATCTCGTCGCCTGATGCGCAGGTCTACTACCACGCCGATCTGCCGGGGCAGGGCCTGGTCCAGATCGCCGGCCGCAAGCGGGTCTACATCTATCCCAGCACGCAGCCGTTCATCCGGCCGGAGCACCTCGAGAACATCGCGCTGTTCGACGTCGAGGTCGATATCCCCTACGAGCCCTGGTACGACTGGCATGCACAGGTGATCGATCTCGAACCGGGCCAGATGCTGAACTGGCCGCTCAATGCGCCGCACCGTGTCGAGAACCTCGATACCGTCAACATCTCGATGACGATCTCCAATGTCAACGACGACATCCGCCGCGCCCAGATCCTGCATCTCGCCAACGGCATGTTGCGTCATCGCTTCGGCTACACGCCGCGCAGCCGCAGCATCCGCGGCCCGACCTTCTTCGCCAAGCAGGTGATGCAGAAGCTGCTACGCGACGGCAAGTGGGTGAAGCGCGAACGCGCGGTGCGGCGCACGATCGACTTCCGCCTCGACGAGAGCGATCTCGGCAAGATCGTCGACCTGCCCAAGGACTCGCCCAAGGCGGCGTTGGAAGCGGCGTAAGCGAGCTTGCCGGCAGCAGGTGCTGGAATGACGGTCTTGACGACAGCGGTTGAGAAATTCGGGGCGCGGGTCGGCGCCTATGCGGTCGGCTATCGCGTCGAATTGGATTCCGATTGGGCGCAGGCGGCTGCCCGCTGGGGGACTTTCGAGCCGCTCACGGCGTTCCAGCATCCGCAATGGTATGCATCATGGTACCGCGCCTTCGCGTCGACCGACGGCGTCGAGCCGCTGATCGCCCTTGTCAGCGATGCCGCGACCGGTGAGCGGGCGGCGCTGCTGCCGCTGATCTGTCACCGGCAAGGCAGCCTGCGCATCGTCGAATTCGCCGACCTCAACCTTACCGATTTCAACGCGCCGATCCTCGGCCCCGCCGCGCCGCGCGACGACGTCGCCGCATGGCAGTTCTGGCGGGATTTGCAGGCCGCGCTGCGCAAGGCGCACGGCGGGGCCGATCTCATCCGGTTTCGCAAGATGCCGGTCAAGCTCGCGACGCGACCCAACCCGCTGGCGCTGCTCGATGGCGTCGGACCATCGGTCGTCAACGGCAATCTCTTGACCATCGGCGACGACCACAATGCCTGGCGCTACGAGTTGGACCGCAAGGTCCGCAAGGAATTGGGGCGGAGCTGGCGCGTGTTCACGCGCGAGCCGTCCGCGGCGTTCAGGGTCGCCACAGATACCGGCGAGGCACTCGACCTTCTGTCCACCACGGAAATGCAGCAGGGCGCGCGGCTGAATGGTCTTGGACTCAATTACGTACTCGACAATGCGGACTGCACCGCCTTCTATCGCGATCTCGTGCGCGAAGGCACCAGTCGCGGCTATGCCGTGATGACCGCACTTGTAACCCACGACGAAGTGGTGGCGACGCTGCTCGGCATCCGCACCGGCTCGCGCTACGTCATGATCCGCATCAGCAATGCGGGCGAGAAATGGTCGGCCTGTTCGCCGGGCCGGTTGATCATCGATCGCACAATCGCAGCGCTGCACAAGGATGGTGTGCGGGAGTTCGATTTCTCGATCGGCAATTACAGCTACAAGCGGCGGTTCGGACCGCAGCGTACGCCGCTGGTCGATCTCGGCGCACCCTTGAGCTGGCGCGGACAACCCCACGCGCTGCGCGATCGCGCCCTGCTGGCGCTGCGTCGCTATCCGGAGCTCACCGCGCGGCTGAAGCTGGCGCTCGGCAAGTCGCCCCCCTCGCGCGAAGATGACTGAGCCGTTTGTACGGCGCGCCGGCGTTAGACCCCTCTGACCACGCCCGGCTGGCCCGGTGCGCACTCCAGAGCAGCACGGTCCCAGTTCGCATTGATGGCCGCTGCCTCATAGCTTGATTGCAGGAACTCGAGCAGCGCCTTGTCCGGGTCCGCAGCCATTCGCACGGCGTCGTAGGGCAGGATGAATTCGCCGAGCGCCTCGCTGAAGAATGCAGCATCAGGTCGCACCGGCGTGCTGCGATAGCCCGCGGGTTCCGGATAAGCATAGGAATAGAATGCGGGATAATCGATCGCGCCGCCGCCCGGCCAGAAGCCGGCGCTGCTGACCTCGTGCGAATAGGCTTCGTGCGCCACCTCATCGGGCAAATGCGGCACGCCGCCGGGGTGCCGCGGTGCCGTCCTGCCCGAGAAACGCGTCACGGCGAGATCGAAGCTGCCCCAGAAAAAATGCACCGGGCTCGCCTTGCCGAGAAAGCCGGTCCGGAATTGCTTGAATACGCGGTCGCAGTTCACGAGGATCTGGTGAAAGCGGCGCACAGCGTCCGCATCGTAGGCGGCATGTTGCGTGTCCTGCGAAAACCGGATCGGGTCGGGGATTTCGTTCGGCGTTTCGTCGATGACGACGTCGACGCCGAGCTCGCGCAGGTTCGCCATGATCGCCGCGTAGAAGCTCGCGACCGATTGTCCGGCCAGCGCGAATTGCCGCTCGGTGCCGTCGCTGGTCGAGATGCGCAGCAAATGATCGATGAAATCGAAGTCGATCTGGAACGTGCGGTCGCCATCCGGGATCGGCGAGGTCGTCAGTCCGCGCGCCGTGACATAGAGCGTGACGTGCCAGGAGTGATTAAGCCAGGGCGACTTCGCCAGCCGGATCTTGCCGGCGATTTGGGTGAAGAGCTGAAGCGTGGCGCAGCTGTCGCGCCACGCCGCGGTCGGCAGTTCCGGCCAGCGGGTCTTCGGTGCGTTGGTCATGGCAAACCTCAGGGCTGCGCCGACAAGGAGCCTTGCGGCATATCACGAAAATGGTCCCGATGACCTCGGAAACCGTTGCAGTAGCGAGGGCGGCAATCGTCACCGAGTGCCGCCCTATCGCGCACGTATCGAGCCGGACGTGGAGCCCAGCCGCGCAGTTTAGCCGTGCAGTTTTCTGGCGGCTTCCGCGATCGCGCGGCCCTGATAGCGGGCGCCGGCGAGCTCGTTCTCGCTGGGCTGGCGGCTGCCGTCGCCGCCGGTGATCGTGGTGGCGCCGTAGGGCGCGCCGCCGGTGACTTCGTCGAGCTTCATCTGTCCTGCAAAACCGTAGTTCAGTCCGATCACCGTCATGCCGAAATGCAGCAGGTTGGTGATGATCGAGAACAGCGTGGTCTCCTGGCCGCCATGCTGGGTGGCGCTCGAGGTGAAGGCGCCGCCGACCTTTCCGTTCAGCGCGCCCCGGGCCCAGAGCCCGCCCGCCTGGTCGAGGAAGTTGGCCATCTGCGAGGCCATGCGGCCGAACCGGGTGCCTGTGCCGACGATGATCGCGTCGTAGTTGGCGAGGTCGTTGATCTCTGCGACCGGCGCGGGCTGGTCGAGCTTGTAGTACGAGGCTTTGGCGACTTCGGCCGGCACGAGCTCGGGCACGCGCTTGATGTCGACGGTGGCGCCGGCTTCGCGCGCGCCTTCCGCAACGGCATTCGCCATCGCTTCGATGTGACCGTAGGCGGAGTAATAGAGAACGAGAACCTTGGCCATGATGGCCTCCTTTGGGTTTTGCGGGGGAAGATGATTTCGGGGGGAGGGGCATGCGCGGACGTCGGTCCGCGCATGCAGGGTGAGTGGTGATCAGGCCGCGTCGACCAGCACGAGCTCGACATCCTCGAGCGCGGTGATCTTCAGCTTGGCCTCATCGCGGATCGCGGCGCCGTCGCGCGCATTGACGCGCACGCCGTTGACCTCGATGCTGCCGGCCGCCGGCACCAGATAGAGGTGACGGGCCTTGTCGGCGGCGTATTCCGCGCTCTCGCCGGCCTTCAGCGTGGTGGCGAGCACCCGCGCATCGGCGCGGATCGGCAGCGCGTCGTTGTCGCCGTCGATGCCGGAGGCGATGGTGACGAGCTTGCCCGAGCGGTCCGCCTTCGGGAATGGCTTCGAGCCCCAGGTTGGGTGACCGCCCTTCGTCGTCGGCTCGATCCAGATCTGGAAGATCTTGGTCTTGGACGGCTCCAGATTGTACTCCGAGTGGCGGATGCCGCTGCCGGCGCTCATCACCTGCACGTCGCCGGCCTCAGTGCGTCCCTTGTTGCCGAGCGAGTCCTGGTGCGTGATCGCGCCTTCGCGAACATAGGTGATGATCTCCATGTTGGCGTGCGGATGCGCCGGGAAGCCGGAGTTCGGCGCGATCTCGTCGTCGTTCCACACGCGCAGCGCGCCGTGGCTGACATTGGCGGGATCGTAGTAGCTCGCGAACGAGAAGTGGTGCTTGGCCTTGAGCCAGCCGTGGTCGGCGCCGCCAAGCTCTGCGAATGGTCTGAGTTCGATCATGTGGTGCTCCGTTTGATAGGTTGGTTTCGATCTCGTTGACCCTTGGATATGCCTCCGGCTGTGGTATAGAAATAGAAACTATTGAAACTCATTGTTTCCAAATTGAGTGATCGGGACAGATGCCATGTCGAAACTGCCGGACTTCGAGGCGCTTGCGATCTTCGCAAAAGTCGTGGAATTACGGTCGTTTGCGGCGGCCGCGACCGAGCTCTCGCTGTCCAAGGCGACGGTCTCGAAGGCGGTCAGTCGCCTGGAGGAGCGGCTCGGCGCACGGCTGTTCAACCGCACCTCGCGGCGGCTGGCGCTGACCGATGCCGGCCAGAAATTATCGGAGCGCGCCGCGCGGCTGCTGGCCGATGGCGAGGCGGCCGAGAACGAGGCGCTGGCGCAATCGACCACGCCGCGCGGCCTGGTGCGGCTCGCCGTGCCGATGAGCTTCGGCATCAAGACCGTGGCGCCGCTGCTGCCGGAATTCATGGAGGCCTATCCGGAGGTCGCGATCGATCTGCATCTGAGCGACGCCACCGTCGATCTGATCGGCGAAGGCTTTGATGCCGGCCTGCGCATCGCGCGGCTGCCGGATTCCTCGCTGATAGCGCGGCGGCTGTGCGGCATGCCGCGCTACACGGTGGCGGCGCCGTCCTATTTGAAGCGCCACGGCCAGCCGACCCATCCGATGCATCTCGCCGAGCACAAATGCTTCGGCTACGCCTATCTCTCGACCCAGGGCGTCTGGCACTACACCAACGCGTCAGGGGAGCAGGCGAGCGTGCGTCCCGCCGGCCAGTTGCGCGTCAACAATGGCGAGGCCGTGATGCCCGCGCTGCTCGCCGGTCTCGGCATCGCCGATCTGCCCGACTTCATCGTCGGCGACGCGATCGCCCGCGGCGAGGTCGAGGTGATCCTGAAAGGCTGGAAGCAGCCGGAGGGCGCCGTGCATCTCGTCACGCCGCCCGGCGGCCCGCGGCCCGCTCGCGTCGAGGTGCTGGCGGATTTCCTCGCCAGCCATTTCGCCAAAGGCCGCGGCCAGCGGAAGTAAAAGGCCGCGCCCAGCGCAAATAGAGAGCCGCGCTCACCGGAAGTCGTCGGCACCGCACACGCAGGCTGAACGCCGCGCGGCCCGTCACATTCGTGTCATCCCTTTTAAATTGTATAAGTTGTGTGAACTAACCCATGATCGTGGGCTGCCGCGATCGTCTATTTCTGTGTCCTGAACCTGTTGCCGCCAAGCGCATTTTCGGAGGAACCAGATGATTGATCTGACCAAGCACGATTTCACGTCGTTGTCGGTGAAGGATCTGCTCGATGCCCGCGAGGCCTATCACGTGCATCTGGCCCATCTGCAATCGGTCTACGCCACGGCGATCGGCCGCTATCTGATCCGGGACAACGACCGCAACGCGACAGAACGGCGGCATCATTCCAAGCCGCAGGCGCTCGGACCACGCACGCTGTTCAATTCGTCGGTCAAGGACTGGTCGTGGCCCTGTATCCTCGTCTTCGTGCGGGACTGGATGAAGCGCTCCGATTTGAAGAACCATCCGGAGAAGCAGGACCAGCTGGTGCCTCCGTTCCTGTATCTACCTGACGGGCGCGTCGTGCCCACCTGCGTCGTCAAGGTCGATCCGAATGAGGAAAGCCCCGGCGTCGTCGATCCGCCGGTGTTCAAGAGCGATCTGGTCGGCGGCGGCTTTCCGGTCCAGACCATGATCCAGGGCAAGATCCATCGCGGCTCGATCGGCTGTCTCGTCACCAATGGCGAGACCGTGTTTGCACTCTCCAACCGCCACGTGGTCGGCGCAGCCGGACGCGAGATCTTCGCGGGCTTCAAGAACACGGAGCGTCGTCTCGGCGTCAGCGATGCGCTGCAACTCGGCAAGCGCGCCTTCAGCGACGTCTATCCCGGCTGGCCCGGCGCGCGCGTGGTGGCCAATCTCGATGCCGGATTGATCCGCGTCGACGACGTCAAGGGATGGACCGCGCAGGTCTACGGTGTCGGCCAGGTCGGCGACGTCGTCGATCTCAATGTCGGCACCTTCCGCCTCGAGATCATCAACCAGCCGCTGATCGCGTTCGGTGCGACCAGCGGATTGATGAAGGGCAAGATCATCGGACTTTTCTATCGCTACAAGACCGTCGGCGGCATGGAATATGTCAGCGATTTCGTGATCGGTCCTCGCGACAGCGACACGCCGCTCAACAACTATCCCGGCGATTCCGGCACGGTCTGGTTTCTCGACGATCCGGATGCGAAGAAGAACGCTGGCGGCGCGCGCATCCTCAGTCCCCTCGCGCTGGAATGGGGCGGCCAGGAATTGTTCGGATCGGGCGGCAAGATTCCGATGCAGGTCGCGCTCGGCATCTGCATGGCGACGCTGTGCCGCGAGCTCGATGTCGAGCTGATCGGCGACTGGAACGCCGGCCACACCGAGTATTGGGGTGAATGGGGGCACGTCAAGATCGGCGCCTACGCGACCGGCCTGATCGATGCGAAGCTGCCCAAGCTCTCGGCCATGATGGACGCCAATTCCGACAATATCGGCCTCGACGACAAGCTGCTCCAAGACCTCAAGCCATATCAGCGCGGCGCATTCGCGCCCCTGGCGGACGTCGCCGATCTGGTCTGGCGCTTCACCCGGCACACCGACGAGAGCAACCATTTCGCCGACATGGACAAGCCGGGCAAGGACGGCAAAGACGCTGCTGGATCTGTGCGCCGAGTCCACGCGCAACGTCGATCCAAAAGTCTGGAACGACTACTACGAAGGGATCGGCGAGGACAGGCGCGGCGCGTTGCCGTTCCGGGTCTGGCAGATCTTCGACGAGATGGTCGAATATGCTGCCGCCAACAAGAAGCTGGAATTCGTCTGTGCCGCGGGAATCGTCGCGCACTACATCGGCGATGCCTGCCAGCCGCTGCACATCTCCCAATTCCACCATGGTCTCGATCCGAACGACAAGTCGCACGCCAAGGTGCACAGCGTGTACGAGACCACGATGATCGGCCGCCACGGCAAGGATCTCATCAAGATGATCCCCGACGCCCGCACCAGCGACGTCGCGGAGATCGCTGCGGGCGGCACGCCGACCGGCCGCGACGCTGCGGTCGCCGTGGTCGCGCTGATGCAGCGCACCGTGAAGCGGCTGCCGCCGATGACGATCGTCAATCTGTTCAACTCGCATATGGGGAGCGGCCAGGTCGACGTGCTGTGGTCGAAGCTGAAGGATGCCACGGCGGCCTGCATGCAGGACGGCGCCAAGACCCTGGCTCGGGTTTGGGAAGCGGCCTGGCGGGCCGGCGCAGGTGAGGATCGCGGGCAGGGCGGCAAGTTCGATCAGGGCAGTTTGAGCAAGCTCTACAACGATCCGAGCTTCCTGCCGGCATATCAGCTCCAGCAGCTCACGCTCGATGCCGACGACCACATCGTTCCGATCGGCGGAGGCGGCGCACGTCGCCGGAGTGTGTCGACGGCACGGCGCGCGCGCCCGCAGGCCGCGAAGAAGGCGGCGAAGAAAGCAGCCAAGAGTTCGGCCAGGAAGGCGGTCAAGAAGGCCGCGGCGCGCAAGCGTCCGGCAGCGCCCGCCCCGGTCCGCCGCGCAGCCGCCAGCAAAAAGACCGCAACCAAGCGCGGCGCGGCGAAGAAGCGCTCGTTTGGAAAGACGCGCAAGGCGGCGCGTCGGCGCTAAGGCGCGACGAGACCAGGTCGACCGCGACGGCGCTGCGGAAGGCGCCGGAGATGATCAGGGCCTTGGACACCGCGGGCGTCCGGTCGCTTATCCGGACGCACCGGAGTTTTCAAAATTTGTTGCAGACGACAGCGCGCGCTTGATCGGCGCTGTGAAGAAGATCGGCGAAGTCGAATAAGGAACTCGGTTTCATTCGCTTTCACATTTAGTTGTCTGCACGAACGATCCTTGGCCGCATTCATTTGCCATTTTTGAAGCAAGTCGTCGCGCGGAACCCGCGTGCGCAGATGCAATCGAACTCATTGAATAAAGGCACGGGCATGCAGACGGAGCGAATTGTCCTGAGCTTAGCGATCGCGATCGGCGGCCTTGGCGCCGCGGCGCCTGCGTTGTCGCAGGAGTATCGCGGAACATGGGAACAGCAGATGGCGTGCACGCCCGACGTGATGCGGCTATGCAGCGATCAAATTCCCGACACCAATCGGATCGTCGCCTGCCTGCGGCAGAACACGGCACTGCTTGGCAGTTCCTGCCGTGCGGTGTTCGAGTCGAATGCGCAACAACAGGCGCAAACCCAGGGACGCGTACCTCAGCCGCAGATGCAACAGCGACCGCACGCGCCGCCGCAGATGCAGCCGGCCCCGGTTGCGCCGCCGCGGCCCGATGATGATGAGGATTAGAGCGTTTTCAAGCGAAGTGGATGCCGGTTCGCATGAAGAAAACGCGTCAGAACAAAAATCCTACGGACTAACTTCTACCTGAGACCTGACTTCGCAGACGTCGACCCATTCGGCCGCGGTCAGCTCGGCCATCCGCTCCGGCGTGATGCGCACCGCGCTATGGGTCGAGCCCGCGGCCGGCACCACGATGTCGAATGCCTTCAACGACACATCGCAATACACCGGCAGCGGTGTCTTCAGCCCGAACGGGCAGACGCCGCCGACCTCGTGGCCGGTGATGTCGGCGACCTCGTCGAGGCCGAGCATCTTCGGCTTGCCGCCGAACGCCGCCTTCACCTTCTTGTTGTCCATCCGCGACGTCCCGGCAGCGACGATCAGCACCACGCGATCGCCGACCCGCAGGCTCAGCGTCTTGGCGATCCGCGCCGGCTCGACGCCATAGGCCTCCGCCGCCAGCGCGACGGTCGCGGAGCTCACAGCGGATTCGATCACGGAGATTTCGGGCGCCTTCTCGGCGAAGAAGGCGCGGACGGACTCGAGACTCATGACGTTCAGGACCTTGCAGACACCAGGGCAGGAAGTTCGGACAGGCCGTGGATCCGGTGATCGGGCACCACGCCGAGCTCGTCCATCTGGGTACGCAGGGCCTTGAACATCGTCAATGGGGCGACCGTCTCGCTCTCGACGCAGGCCAGCGCCATCGCCTCCGGCGTGACCCGCTCGATCCAGGCGACATTCAGTCCAAACGCCTTGGCGCCGCAGGCGTCCCACGGATTGGAGGAGATGAACAGGACCTCCGCGGGCGGCACGTTCAGCGCCTCCTCGATCAGCGTGTAGGCCTCGGGCGCCGGCTTGAACACCTTGTGGGCATCTACGCTGATGGTCGCATCGAGCAGGCGGTCGAGGCCGGAATTGCGCACCAGCGCATTCAGCATGTCAGGGCTGCCGTTGGAGAGGATCGCGAGCTTCTTGTCCTTCATCGCCTCGAGCGCGGCGACGGCATCCGGATACAGCGCAAGATGCTGATACTTGTCGATGATGCGCGCAAAGGTCGCTTCGTCATATTGCAGGCCGAGGCAGCGCAGCGTGTAGGTGAGGGAATCGCGGGTCGCTGTGGCGAAATCCTGGTAGCGCCGCATCAGCGTGCGCAGCCAGGAGTATTCAAGCTGCTTGATGCGCCAGACCTGGGTGATGATGTCGCCATAGCCGGGGAATGCATCCTCGGTGATTTCGGCCACCGACTGGACGTCGTAGAGCGTGCCATAGGCGTCGAAGACGATTGCTTTGATGCTCATTGAGTTTTCTCTTGCCCGCCAATGGTCGCATACAGGAATTTCCTGAGAGCGTCGATGGACTGATCGCGGACCTGCTCGTTGAATTCGAGGTGATGACCGAGCAGCCGCCCCGGTATGCGATATTGCGGCTCGTCAAAATCGTGATGGGCGCCGGGATAGACGATCAGCTCGATCGGATAGCCAAGGCCCTGCTGCCGGGAGATGCCGTCATCGTCGCGGCCTTCCGCCAGGTTCCGGCACTCTTTCGCGGGCGTCCAGTCGTCGAGTTCGCCGACCATGATCAGGGTCGGCACGGTCATGTTGCCCTTGATGCCGAGGCAGCGCGGATAGAAGGCGACGGCGGCGCGGAATTTTTCCGTTGCGTTGACCTCGATCGCGCCGCGCTCGACCGAGAGCAGTGCGAGCCATCCGCCTTGCGAAAAGCCGATCACGGCAATGCGTGTCGGATCGACCAGGGATTGCCGGCTCAGGAAGCTCAGCGCGCGGTAGGCGTCGTGAACTGTTGCGGCCGGGGCATCGCCGGTGCAGGTGTTGCTGATGCCGCGCGGACCGAACCGGTCCACGGTAAGCGTGACATAGCCCCAGGCCGCGAGCCGTTTGCCCCAACGCTCGTCGAGTTCCCGCCACTGCCCGCTGCAGCCGTGCAGCAACACCACCGCGGGCAGGAGGCCTGGTCGCTCCGGCCGGCGTAACAGGCCCTGCAGCGGTTGCGCGTTGTTGAGCGGGCTTTCGAACTCGACCAGCACGGAAGGTGCTTCGGCCGCTGCCGCAGGCCTGCCGCCCGCGCTCCCGACCAGGAGCACGGCGAGGAGGATGGCAAGTCCGGCCCGGTTGTTCATCGGCCGCCCCGCAAGCGTGCGGCCGATGATACTCCCTTAAATCATGATGCGCTTCCACGGAATCGCATCATGATCTCATCTCCTTATTTGAGCATGATCTCCGCGCAAACGCGTTCCGCGTTTGTCGCGAGGGAAAACCGCTTCGCGCTTTTCCGGATCATGCTCTAAATCCCCAAAATCTTGCGCGCGTTCGCCTTCAGGACCTTGGGGCGGATCTCCTCGCGGATGTCGAGTTTTGCGAAGTCGGCGAGCCAGCGGTCCGGCGTGATGACAGGCCAGTCCGAGCCGAACAGCATCTT
Organism: Bradyrhizobium sp. USDA 3240; assembly: GCF_054063295.1. Classification (NCBI taxonomy): domain Bacteria; kingdom Pseudomonadati; phylum Pseudomonadota; class Alphaproteobacteria; order Hyphomicrobiales; family Nitrobacteraceae; genus Bradyrhizobium; species Bradyrhizobium sp. USDA 3240. The sequence continues at coordinate 2,778,311 of NZ_JBSSGD010000002.1, read as the reverse complement.
GTCCTGCAGGATCGAGTTGATGTAGCGCACCAGGATCGGCGGGAAATATTTCGGCGACCAGCCGGACAGGTCGATATAGACGTTCGGCTTGTGGGTCGCGACCGACAGCGCCTCTTCCTGCCAGGGGAAGGAGGGATGCGCGAGGATGATCTTGAGGTCGGGAAAATCGGCCGCGACGTCGTCCATGTACATCGGGTTGGAGTATTTCAGCCGCATCCCCATGCCGCCCGGCATGCCCGAGCCGACGCCGGTCTGGCCGGTGTGGAACAGCGCGATCGCGCCGCCCTCGTTGATCGCCTCATAGAGCGGATAGGCCATGCGGTCGTTGGCGTAGAAGCCCTGCATGGTCGGATGGAATTTGAAGCCGCGGACGCCGTATTCCTCGATCAGCCTGCGCGCCTCGCGGACGCCGAGCTTGCCCTTGTGCGGGTCGATCGAGACGAACGGGATCAGCACGTCGAGATGGTCGGAGGCGATCTCCAGCATCTCCTCATTCTTGTAGCGGCGGAAACCGGTCTCGCGTTCGGCATCGACCGGGAAGATCACCGCGGCGATGTTCTTGGCGCGGTAGTAGGCCGCGGTCTCCGGCACGGTCGGCGGATGCTTGTGCGGCGACTTGAAATAGTCGGCCATCTGCGCCTGGAAATCGTCATAGCCGTCGTCGCCATGCATCCCGCACGGCTCCTCGGCGTGGGTGTGGATGTCGATCGCTGTGACCTTTTCGATGTCGGGCAGTTTGAGCTTGGGCATTCGGCTTCCCCGGCGGCGTGTTTGGTGGTGATGGAAAATAATTATATGATATAACAATTTTCGCAAGCCGTCTGAGTTGATCAAAGGTGGTGGCGGTGAGAGCCCGGTTGGCCGCGAAGTCGTCCTTGGGTGGGCGCCAGCCCGGCGCACGAGCACGATTCGCCGGCCAGGAAGCCACCATCAGGGCGCGGCGGCGCGACCGGGCGTTGGCGTTGATATCGCGACGGTCGGCGTTTCCGATGCGATCTCAATGGCGTGGCGGGATGACCGGCACCGGTTCCAGGCCGCGATATGGCCGAAAATCGGCCCATCTCGGTTGACATTTAACGGTCCGATGGCTTAGAACCCGGCCGTCCCGCGCGGTAGGCCGCTTGTCGGGATAATCCCATTTCGCCAACTATTGGCTTTTGCCGACGATTGGCATTGATCAGGTACGGCCTCCAACACGGGCCTTTCGAAGTAACAGGATTGTCCCATGAAGGTCCGTAACTCGCTGAAGTCGCTGCGCGGCCGCCATCGCAACAACCGTCTGGTCCGCCGCAAGGGCCGTGTCTACGTGATCAACAAGGTCCAGCGCCGCTTCAAGGCGCGCCAGGGTTGATCCGGCGCGGATCGGCTGATTGCGCCGATCCCAACACATCGCTTTCACAGGTCTTTGACGCCGTGCTGCTTTGCAGCGCGGCTTTGTGCGTCTAGACTTCGGGTCATGGGATTCAACTTCCTTGGGCCTACCCACCGCCGGCTGGCGATCGTGATCGCGGCACTTCTGGGCATGTCTGTCGCGGCCGCCGCGCAGGACGATCCGCGGGTGATCCCGCCGCCGAAGGCCCAGAAGAAACTGCCGGAAGCCCCGACCAAGCTGCCGAAGGTTCCGGCCGACCGTACCCGCGGGCTGGATTTCCTGTTCGGCGCGCTGAAGGCCGCGCCCGATGAGGACAGCGCCCGCCACGTCGAGGCGCGGATCTGGGCGCTGTGGCTGCAAACCCCGAGCGATACCGCGACGCTGCTGATGGTGCGCGCCAAGGCTGCGCTGGATGCCCAGAATATCGATGTGGCGCTGAAGCTTCTGGACGCGGTGATCAAGCTGCGGCCCGACTATGTCGAGGCCTGGAACCGGCGCGCGACGATCTACTATCTCAAGAACGACTACGTCCGTTCGCTGGGAGACCTGCAGCAGGTCTTGACCCGCGAGCCCCGGCATTTCGGCGCGCTGGCCGGTGTCGGCATGATCATGCAGGACATGGGCGACGACAAGCGCGCGCTGGACGCCTTCCGCAAGGCGCTGGCGGTCGATCCCTACCTCGAGAAGGTGCCGCAGATCGTCAAGCAGCTGACCGAGAAGGTCGAAGGCCGCGACATCTGATCGCCTTCAATTGATTGCGTGCGATTGATCGCGATCGCGGGCCGATGGCCGCGAATGGGCACATTGCTCGCGAGCTTGATGCTTGCTCGCGATATGGCCCGGCGCAGGAGGGCAGGCTAGTGCAGGAACTTGCCGCGTGACGCGCAGTCCTCGGCCACGGCAGCATAGAATTGCTGAAGCTCCGCCTCCAGGTGCTCATTCACGAGCAACAGTGCCTTCAGGGCGCCGCGCAGGTCGCCATTGCAGCTCGCCACGATCTGATCGATGGCCGCATCGCTAGGGTCGGAAATCATGGTACTCCTCCGATTACTTCCCGTTGAACTCGTCGTGCGGACGCAGGTTCCTGTGGATTCAGTGCACAAGCCAAGAGGCATCCCGGGTGCGTCCCGGTTTCGATGAAGCCTCGCCTCTGATGGCGAAATTGCCACCGGCAATCTATGGAATTACTAATGACGGTGGGATGAACCCGCTATCCACAGGCTGGGGGCATTGTGGACAACTCCGCGCCCCGGCGCGAGCCGGAAATCGACAATTGGCTTTCCGAACAAGAGCATGCCCGGGCAGGGGGCAAATCGACGCGAAACCAGGCTTCGGCTTCGTCGTAATTTTCAGGTGCCCAAGACACTTCAAATACCCAAGACCTTTCGGATCCCCTCGATGTTGACCGCAATCATTGCGCTGGCGGCCGCCGGGCTCGCGTTGGCCCTGGCGACGCAAATCGGCGTCATCCTCATTCAGGGGGCCCTTCCGCCTCGGGGCCGCATGGTCGATGTGGCCGGCGGGCGGCTGCATGAGGTCGAACTCGGCCCGCGCGATGCAGCGGGGCCGCCGATCGTGCTGCTGCATGGCGCAAGCTCCAACCTGTGCGCGATGCGGCCGCTCGGCGACCGCATTGCGAAAACGCGCCGGGTGATCCTGATCGACCGGCCGGGCCATGGCTGGAGCACGCGCGCGCGTGTCGCGGATTCGACGCCGGCGACCCAGGGCCGGATGATCGTGGAGGCACTGTCCAGGCTCGGCATCGACCAGGCGATCGTTGTGGCGCATTCCTGGGCCGGCGCGCTCGCCCTGCGCATCGCGCTGGATCATCCGGACCGCGTCGCGGGCCTCGTGCTGCTCGCCCCCGTCGCCTATCCCTGGCGCGGCGGTGCCGGCCGCTACAATGATGTGATCTCGACGCCGCTGATCGGGCCGTTGCTGGCGCACACGATCACCTTGCCGCTCGGTTATCTCGTCACGACATCTGGCGTGCGCGGCGTGTTCGCGCCGCAGCCGATGCCGGACGATTTCGTCCGCGACAGCGAGACGTTGCTCCTGCTGCGTCCGCACGAGTTCATCGCCAATGCGCGGGACCTCGTCACGCTGAAGGCCGCCGTGGTCGAGCAGGCGCCGCGCTATGCGGAGATCAAGGCGCCGGTCACGATCATTGCGGGCGACGTCGACAAGACGGTCTCGACCGGCATTCATTCGCGGCCGCTTGCAGCAACGGCGCCGAACGCCAAGCTCATCGTGCTGCCCGGTGTCGGCCACATGGTGCAATATGCCGCGCCCGATCTTGTGGTGTCCGAGATCGAGGCGACGGCTGACCGGTTGGTCCAATCGGCAGCAACAGCGGACAGGATTGCGCCCGCGAATCTGTGATCCGGTGAGGCTTGCGCAGTCGCATCCTGCCGAACATCATGCGGCTGCGCGGCCCGATAGATCTCACCCAAAGGACAAGCCTCATGCGGATCGACAACATCGCCGACCTCATCGCTGAAACCCTTGCCCAGGCCAGCGTGAAGCGCATCTACGGTGTCGTCGGCGACAGTCTCAACGGCTTGACCGAGGCGTTGCGCAAACGCGGCACGATCGACTGGCTGCATGTGCGCCATGAGGAGGTCGCGGCCTTCGCCGCCGCCGCCGAATCCCAGATCACGGGCGACCTTGCGGTATGCGCGGGCTCCTGCGGCCCGGGTAATCTGCATCTCATCAACGGCCTGTTCGACGCGCATCGCAGCCGCACGCCGGTGCTGGCGATCGCGGCCCAGATCCCCTCCGCTGAAATCGGCGGCGGCTATTTCCAGGAGACCCATCCGCAGGACCTGTTCCGCGAATGCAGCCATTATTGCGAGCTGGTGTCGGATCCGGCGCAGCTGCCCTACATGCTCGAGAACGCGATCCGCGCCGCGGTAGGCAAGCGCGGCGTGGCGGTGTTGGTGCTGCCGGGCGACGTCGCGATGCGGCCGGCGCCGAAGCGCGACATTGCGCCGAATGCGGGCCTGCTGCCGCCCGTGCCGGTGGTGCGCCCGGCCGAAGCCGAATTGAACGCGCTGGCCGCACTGCTCAATGGCGCGAAGCGCGTCACGCTGTTCTGCGGTCGCGGCTGCGCCGGCGCGCATGATGGCCTGCTCAAGCTCGCCGAGACGCTGAAGAGCCCGATCGTGCATGCGCTCGGCGGCAAGGAATATGTCGAATACGACAATCCCTACGATGTCGGCATGACCGGCTTCATCGGCTTCTCCTCCGGCTATGCCGCTATGCATGGCTGCGACGTGCTGCTGATGCTGGGCACCGACTTTCCCTACAAGCAGTTCTTCCCGACCGGCATCAGCATCGCCCAGGTCGATCTCCGCCCGGAAAATCTCGGCCGCCGTTGCAAGCTCGATCTCGGCATCGTCGGCGACGTCGGCGAGACCATCGCCGCGCTGTTGCCGAAGCTCACGGTCAAGACTGAGCGCAAGTTTCTCGACGCCAGCCTCGCGCATTACAAGGACGCCCGCGCCGGCCTCGACGATCTTGCCCGCGGCAGACCGGGGCAGAAGCCGATCCATCCGCAATACCTGGCGCGCCTGCTCAGCGAGCAGGCGACCGAGGATGCGGTGTTCACCGCCGACGTCGGCACGCCGACGATCTGGGCCGCGCGTTATCTGAAGATGAATGGCCGCCGCCGGCTGGTCGGCTCCTGGGTGCACGGCTCGATGGCCAACGCCATGGCGCATGCGATCGGCGCGCAGGCGGCGCAGCCGGGGCGGCAGGTGGTGTCGATGTCCGGCGACGGCGGCTTTGCGATGCTGATGGGCGATTTGATCACGCTGACGCAGGCGAAGCTGCCGGTGAAGGTCGTGATCTTCAACAACAGCGTGCTCGGCTTCGTCGCGCTGGAGATGAAAGCCGCCGGCTTCATCGAGACCGGCGTCGACCTGAAGAACCCGGATTTCGCGGCGATGGCCCGCGCCATGGGCATTCACGGCGTCAGGGTGGAGGATCCCGGCGAACTCGAGGGTGCGATCCGCGGCGTGCTCGCGCATGACGGCCCGGCGGTGCTCGATGTCGTGACCGCGACGCAGGAATTGTCGATGCCGCCAACCATCACGCTGGAGCAGGTGAAGGGCTTCAGCCTGTGGGTGCTGCGCGCCGTGATGAGCGGCCGCGGCGACGAGGTGGTCGATCTCGCAAAAACCAATCTGTTGCCGCGCTGATCGCGGCGGCAGCTCAAGTCAGAAAGCCATCCCCGTCCGCCCTGGCATTTGCACAGGGCGGACGACGTCCGATACCGCCGATTACTTCTGCTTGCCGTCCTTGTCGAACGACGACACGTAGGCCCACAGATTGTTGGCCTCGGTCTCGTTCTTGATGCCGGCGAATGCCATCTTGGTGCCGGGGATCTTGGCCTTCGGGTCCTTGATGTATTCGAGGAACTGATCCTTGTTCCAGGTGATGCCGGAATTCTTGTTGGCATCGGAATAATTGTAGTCCGGCGCGGAGCCGGAGTGGCGGCCGTCGAGGCCGTTGAGCTCGGGGCCGACCTTGTTCTTGGCGCCTTCGCCGATCGCGTGGCAGGCGAGGCATTTGTTGAACGAGGTCTTGCCGGCGGCGGCATCCTGCGCCAGCGCGGAGGATGCGGTGGCCAGCGATGTGACGACCGCCAGCGCGCTCAAGGTCTTTAGGTTCATGGGGTTCTCTTCGTTTCGTCCCGAGGGGGAGTGTTTGGTTTGTGGCATGTCCGGCTTGGACAGGACAAGCCACGAAACTTTGACAGGTTTCATGGCCGCCCGCTTGTCCGAGAGAGAACTCGTCCTTGCGGGACGGGGCAATCCGACCTTCGGCCGGGTGACTGAAACAGGGTGACTGAAACAGGTGCAGACCCGATTGATTTGTCGTAACAAATCGACGAAGCGCAGAGCGCTCCGAGGGAACAGCGATGTCCATCATGATGCCGGCGGCCGATCAGGCCGTCCTTGCCCGCCGCGCCGAAATCGTCGCCGCGTTGCGCGCCATCGTTCCGGGGGAGGGCGTGATCGACAGTGCCGCCGAAATGCTGGCCTATGAGTCCGACGGCCTGACCGCCTATCGGCAGCCGCCGATGGTCGTGGTGCTGCCCGATACCACCGAGCAGGTCGCGAAGGTCCTCAAATATTGCCAAGCGCAGGGCATCAAGGTGGTGCCGCGCGGCTCCGGCACCTCGCTATCCGGCGGCGCGTTGCCGCTCGCCGATGGCGTGCTGCTCGGACTCGGCAAGTTCAAGCGCATTCGCGAGATTGACTTCGATAACCGCGTTGTTGTCACCGAGCCCGGCGTCACCAACCTTGCGATCAGCCAGGCGGTCGCCCATGCCGGCTTCTATTACGCGCCCGATCCGTCGTCGCAGATCGCCTGCTCGATCGGCGGCAATGTCGCGGAGAATTCCGGTGGCGTGCACTGCCTGAAATACGGCATGACCACCAACAACGTGCTGGGCTGCGAGATCGTGCTGATGTCGGGCGAGATCCTGCGCATCGGCGGCAAATCGGCCGAGAATGCCGGCTACGATCTGATGGGCATCATCACCGGCTCGGAGGGGCTGCTCGGCGTCATCACCGAGATCACGGTACGCATCCTGCAGAAGCCCGAAACGGCCCGCGCGCTGATGGTCGGCTTCGCCGAGGTCGAGGCGGCCGGCGAATGCGTGGCCGCCATCATCGGCGCCGGCATCATCCCCGGCGGCATGGAGATGATGGACAAGCCTGCGATCCACGCCGCGGAAGCCTTCGTCCACGCCGGCTATCCGCTCGACGTCGAGGCGCTTCTGATCATCGAGCTCGACGGGCCCCAGGTCGAGGTCGACGAGCTGATCAAGCGGGTCGAGGCGATCGCGCAAGGCTGCGGCTCGACCTCCTGCCAGATCTCGACCTCGGAGGCCGAGCGCAATCTGTTCTGGGCAGGCCGCAAGGCGGCATTCCCGGCGGTCGGTCGGATCTCGCCAGACTATCTCTGCATGGACGGCACCATCCCGCGCGGCGCGTTGCCGAAGGCCTTGGCGCGAATTCGGGAGCTCTCGGAGAAATATGGCCTCGGCGTCGCCAATGTGTTCCACGCCGGCGACGGCAATCTGCACCCCCTGATCCTCTACGATGCCAACAAGCCGGGCGAGATCGAGAAGGCGGAGGCGTTCGGCGCCGACATCCTGCGTTGCTGCGTCGAGCTCGGTGGCGTGCTCACCGGCGAGCATGGCGTCGGCATCGAGAAGCGCGACCTGATGCCGGAAATGTTCACCGAGATCGACCTCAACCAGCAGCAGCGGCTGAAATGCGCCTTCGATGCCCAGGGCCTGCTCAACCCCGGCAAGGTGTTTCCCACCCTGCATCGCTGCGCCGAACTCGGCCGCGTCCATGTCCACGCCGGCAAGCTGGCCTTTCCGGATATCCCGCGGTTCTAGTACCGTCTCACCAGGCCGCGCGCCGCGCTGGCATCGCCATAGGCGGCGCAGGCCCGTTCGGGGTCCGCTATCAACTCCGCCCGGACTCGCTTGAAGGTCTTGCCGGCCGCTTCGGACACCTCGGGACGGAATTTGCGCGGGTCGTAGTCGTTGCCATCGTTGGCCTTGATGGCCGCGTCAAAGGCGCCGATCATGGCCATGGCGGCGTCAGGGCTGCCGAGAAGCGTGGCGCCGAGCTGAACGCCGCCGGCACCATTGGCTTCATAGCCGGTGCATCGTTGTTCGAGCACCGCGGCCGCGGTGGCGAGCTGGTCGAGGAACGTCGCCTCGGCGTCGGTGAGCATTGCGGCGCGCGCCTGCTGGGCCACGATCATCGCGAGCAGCGCGATGGCTGTTGTTTTGATGTTCATGGCGGCGGTTCTCCTGCGGCGGTTGAGCCGCGATCGAAATCACCGGTCGCCGAATGGCGATAACGCCGGCCAGCCCTTTTGGGGCATCAGGTGCCGCGCCGGCTATTGGCCCCAAGGCCAACATGCATCGGCGTCGGCCGCACGCGGACGCGGGAAAATTGCGAGCGCCTTGCCGATCGATCCAATTTAGCGGATCGCGCTAGCCGACCGATAACCTTAACCGATGCTTGCCGCGGTGGCCGTGGCAAGCCGCCAGGGCTGCCGTTGCGCGTCGCTGCAATTGCGGCGGCCACCCGTTTACACGACCTTCAACTGTTCCCCGGTATTTTCCCAAGATGCATGTCTTCGGGACCACATCGATGCCCAGCCTGGCTGATCAGCTGGCGCTTTCGCGCAATCGGCCCGCGGGTTTCGACTACATGCGGATCGCGCTGGCGGTATCGATCATCTGCCTGCACAGCCTGAACGTCACGCTCGGGCTTGGCCGGGCGCTGGAAATCCTGGGTTCGTTCCGCATCTTGATCGCGATGATCCTCGCGCTGTTCTTCGCGTTGAGCGGCTTCCTGGTGACGGCGAGCCTGCAGCGGTGCAGGAGCCTGATTTCCTTCCTCGGCCTGCGCGTGCTTCGGATCGGGCCCGCGCTCGCGGTCGAGACGACGCTGTCGGCGGTCATCATCGGCTCGGTCTTCACCGAACTGCCGTTGGCGCAGTACGTCGCCGACCCGAAATTCCACGCCTATTTTCTCAACATGGTCGGCGACATCCATTACGAGCTGCCGGGCGTCTTCCTGCACAATCCGATGCCGGACGTGGTGAATGCCCAGCTCTGGACGGTGCCGTATGAATTGTGGTGCTACGTGATCCTGGCGCTGCTCGCGGTGACCACGATCTGCTTCAACAGGGTGACGTACCTCGTGTTCCTGGTGATCGTTCAGGTCGCGCTGGTGAGCTACGACGTCTACCGCTGGGAGGAGGTGCCGATCCAGCTTCGCCCGCATCTTCTGGTGTTCTGCTTCCTTGCCGGTGTCGGCTTCTATCTCTGGCGCGACAAGGTGCCATTCAACCGCACGGCGTTCCTGGTCGCGCTGTTGCTGTGCGCCGCCGGGATGGCCACGGGTCGCGGCGATGCGCTGGCTCCGGTGCCGGCCGCTTATGCCGCGTGCTATCTCGGCCTGATGAATCCCCGGCGGAGCTGGATCGTATCGTCAGGCGATTACTCCTACGGGCTCTACCTCTATGGGTTCGTCATCCAGCAGTGCGTTGCCGCGTTCGGCCCGCCGGTTCAGCACTGGTATCTCAACATCCTGATCAGCCTGCCGCTCGCCTTCGGCGTCGCCGTCGCGTCCTGGCATCTCGTCGAGAAACACGCGCTGGGGCTCCGCGGCCATGTCGAGACGTTCGAGGTCGCGGTGCTGTCGCGGATTTCGATCGTCGGCTTCTGGCGCAAGTCGCCCGAGCAGGCCGAACGAGAGGCTGTCGTCCCTCCAGGGCCGATCAATCCGGTTCGACCGATCGTTCTTTCCGGCCGGTAACCCCTAACCATTACTTGCTGCGAATTCGGTCTCGGATTTCGTTCATCGGCTTCTGGCGCAGGTCGCCCGAGCGGGTCGGGTTGCGCGCAAGGTTCGGCAACAGCGGCGCATCGATCTGATCTGCGCGCGGGGAGGGATTGGTATCCTCCCCGCGGCGCCGTCGCTCACAGCAATACGTATTGCGTCCGCTCGCGCTTGGCGAGCAGCGGCAGTGCCTGCTCCGCGATGTAGGTCTTGAAGTAGGCGCTCTCCGCGTGAGCCTTGAACGCCGCTTCGTCCTGGAACAATTCGTAGAACAGGAATTGCGCCGGATTGTCCTTGCCGCGGCCGATCAGGAACAGCTTGGTGCCGGGGTCCTTCTGCGCCTCCGGCAGGAAACCGTCGAGAATTGCCGCGACCTTGTCGGCCTGGCCTTCCTTGGCTTCCCATTGCGCCACCACCAGAAGGCCTGACGTGTTGATCACATCGCTGATGGTTCGAGTGCTCATCGCATAGTGCTTCATTTGCATTCCTCCGTTGCTTTGCTCCGATCGAGCTTGCGATCCGGCCCAGGGCGAGACGCCGGCGATCGTCATGATCGCGGCGAACGAGCCGATGGCCGATCGTCGGGTGAGCATCATCGTCGTGGTCGTGCCTTCCGAACGTTTCATGATCGCCTCCAGATGATTTGCGCCAACCGTCGTGCCGGCCGAACCGCACCGCGACAGATAGGGGATCGTGCCGCGCACTCGGTTAGGCCACGGTCGAAATGTCGATGTCGTGAAAATGGTTCGACATTGGTCGAAGTGTTGCGTCTCCGCTTACGCAGGATGCGCGATGTGGCCAAAACCTCGATCAGGGCGGCCCGACCGCCGTTCCCGCCGCGGTCGGGCGGCAAGCCCTGCTCCCGGGCCATTCCGTCGACGTTGCGACGGTGGGGTTCGTCGCATTTGATCTCGGAGCCAAATTTCGTTACCGACTAGCGGGTGGAAACGCTGAAAGTCAGAGACGTCCAGGACGTCGAAGAGGTGGTGCGCGCGGCTGTCGCCAGCGAGCAGCCGCTCGAGGTCATTGGTCATGGATCGAAACGCGCCATCGGCCATCCGATGGCGACCAATGCGGTGCTCGACGTCTCGGTGCTGAACGCGGTCAGCTCCTATGAGCCGAACGAGCTGATCATCACCGTGCAGGCCGGCGCGCCGCTCGCCGACGTGCAATCGCTGATCGACGCCAAGAACCAGCAATTCGCCTTCGAGCCGATGGACATGTCCGTGCTGCTCGGCACCGCGGGAGCCGGCACGATCGGCGGCATGATCGGCGCCGGCCTTGCCGGTCCGCGCCGCATCAAGGCCGGCGGCGCCCGGGATCACCTGCTCGGGGCGCATGCGGTGTCCGGGTTCGGCGACAGTTTCAAGACCGGCGGGCGGGTGGTGAAGAACGTCACCGGCTACGATCTCTGCAAGCTGCTCACCGGTTCCTGGGGCACGCTCGCGGTCATGACCGAGGTGACGCTCAAGGTGATGCCGAAGCCGGAAGCCGAGCGCACGCTGGTGCTGCGCGGGCTCGACGACGTCGCCGCCAACAAGGCGATGACGGCAGCGCTCGGTTCGCCCTTCGACGTGTCGGGCGCGGCGCATCTGCCCGGTTCGGCGTTGCGGTCCGGGACCGGTGCACTCGCCGGCCTCGCAGCCTCCGGCCAGCCGGTCACGCTGGTGCGGCTCGAGGGCATTTCGGCGTCGGCGGCGCACCGCGCGGCCTCGCTGAGCCAGACATTGTCGTCCTATGGATCGGTTGACAGCCTCGCTGACGACGCGTCGGCTTTGATCTGGAGCGCGCTACGCGACGTGGTGCCGTTCGCCGCGAACGGCACGCTCGGGGCCTCGCCGGTGTGGCGCATCGTTTGCCCGCCGGCCTCAGGCGGCGCGCTGGGCCAGGCGCTGTCGCGCTTAACCGGCGGCGACGTGATCTACGATTGGGGCGGCGGGCTGATCTGGGCCGCGGTACCGCAGAGCGCCGACGCGCAGGTCGCGCTGGTCCGCGGCCAGGTCGAGGCGGTCGGCGGGCACGCCACCCTGATCCGCGCCACCGAGGACGTGCGCCGCGCGGTCGACGTGTTCCAGCCGCAGCCGGCCGGGCTTGCCGCGCTCGGCGAACGTATCAGGGCGAGTTTCGATCCGAGGTCGGTCCTCAACCGCGGCCGGATGATTCGAGGCGGGGGCGCATGAAGACCGAGTTTAGCCTGGCGCAGCTTGCCGATCCCGACATCAAGGAAGCGGACCAGATCCTGCGCGCCTGCGTGCATTGCGGCTTCTGCACCGCGACTTGTCCGACCTATGTGCTGCTCGGCGACGAGCTCGATAGTCCGCGCGGCCGCATCTACCTGATCAAGGAGATGCTGGAGAAGGACAAGCCGCCGACGGCGGACGTGGTCAAGCATATCGACCGCTGCCTGTCGTGCCTCGCCTGCATGACCACCTGTCCGTCGGGCGTGAACTACATGCACCTCGTCGACCAGGCCCGGGTCAGGATCGAGCGGGATTACGAGCGGCCGCTGACCGAGCGGCTGCTGCGTTCGGTGCTCGCCTACGTGCTGCCGCGGCCGGGCCTGTTCCGGATCAGCATGATCCTGGCCGGGCTCGCCCGGCCGTTCACGGCACTGCTGCCGACGCCGTCGGTCGGTGCGGCGAGCCCGGGCCTGCTGCGGCGGATCAAGGCGATGCTGGCGCTGGCGCCGCGCGGTCTGCCGCCGCCGGGGCCGGCTGCGGGAACCGTGTTTGCGGCGACCGGCCGGCGGCGCGGCCGCGTCGCGCTGCTGCAGGGCTGCGCCCAGCAGGTGCTGGCGCCACGCATCAATCAGGCCGCGATCAATGTGCTGACCCGGCACGGCGTCGAGGTGGTGCTGGTCAAGGACGAGCAATGCTGCGGCGCGCTGACTCATCACATGGGACAGGACGCCGACGCGCTGGCGCGCGCTCGCGCCAACATTTCGGTGTGGCAAAGGGAAGCGGACCAGAACGGGCTCGACGCCATTCTGGTGACGACTTCGGGCTGTGGGACAGTTGTCAAGGACTACGGCTACCTGCTGCGCGAGGACAAAACATTCGCCGAGCCGGCCAAGCGAATCTCCGCGCTGGCAAAGGATATCACCGAGTATCTCTCAGCTCTCGAGCTCGCGCCTTCAACGCAGAAGGGCGACATCACCGTTGCCTATCACTCGGCTTGTTCGTTGCAGCATGGACAGAAAATCACTCAACTTCCGAAAGAATTGCTTTCCAAGAATGGATTCGTGGTGAAAGATGTGCCTGAGAGCCATTTGTGTTGCGGTTCGGCGGGGACCTACAACATTCTCCAGCCCGACATTGCGAGCAGATTGCGCGATCGCAAGGTCGCCAATATTGCGCTTGTCAAACCGGACATGATCGCTGCGGGCAATATTGGGTGCATGGTTCAGATTGCCGGCGGTACGTCAGTTCCTGTGGTGCACACGATTGAGCTTCTCGATTGGGCGACAGGAGGTCCCCGGCCAGGATTGAATTGATCGACTGCCATTCGAGCATGATCCGGACCCCAGCCTTGCCCTGACGCAAACTGAAGGACCGGCGCTTCCCTGCCACAGACGCGAAGCGATCGCGCGGCCATCATGCCCGACAAGCGAAGTGGAGGGTGCCTCTCCCCGAGGTTCAGCTGCTGACCGGCAAGCGATCACTTCAATACGCGGTGGACTCAAATCAGCGGCAACAGGAGGACCACGATGGCGAAGTCGAAGAAGGCGAAGAAAAGCAAGAAGGCCAAAAAGGCCAAGAAGGCGGTAGCGGCGAAGAAGAAGTCCGCGAAGAAGTCGGCCAAGAAGACTGCGAAGAAGGCCGCGAAGAAGTCTGCAAAGAAATCGGCGAAGAAGTCCGCCAAGAAGACAGCCAAGAAAGCTGCGAAGAAGGCTGCTCCGAAGAAGGCCGCGCCCAAGAAGGCCGCGAAGCCGGCTGCGAAGAAGGCCGCCAAGAAGAGCGCTCCGAAGAAGGCCGCCGCGCCGAAGCCGGCCGCCCCGGTCGCAGCACCCCCGGCGCCCGAGCCTGCGCCGCAGCCGGCCCAGAGCTGGGCCACGCCGAGCCACGAGCCGACGCCGAGCTGGGGCACTTCCGACAGCGAGCACCACTAGCCGAACCTTCTATCGGTTCACCTGATCGAAGCCGCAGCGGACGCCGCTGCGGCTTTTTCCGTATCGGCGGTCCGTAGTATTGCGGAGACACGATTCGCCGCCGGCGCCGCCCGCAGCGCGTCAAACCGTTACGCGATTCCGGATTGGGCGCGTCGTTCAACCGGAACTTGAGCCTCAGTCTTGTGGTGCAAATGCAACACCCGTCAACCAACGTATGGCGAGACTGCCAGAACGCCTAAAAAGTCGGCAGATGCATGTCTTTTCGCCTTCTCCAAAATGGGGGTGCGTTTCAGATTGAACGCACGCGATTGAGTTGCAGTCCGTTATCGCGCGCCCTGGGGGGCCACCGGAGCTGGGCTGTCTGGAAAAGTAGATGGGGATCGTCATGAAGAAACTGGCTTTGTTAGCAACAGCGCTAGCAATGATTTCGAGCTCGGCAATGGCAGCTGACATGGCGGTGAAGGCCGTCAAGGCGCCGCCGCCGGCTCCCTTCGATCCCTGGGACATCGCCTTCGGTGCCGGGATCGTCAGTGACTACGTGTTCCGCGGCGTCACCCAGTCCAACCACAATCCGTCGGTCACCGCCTATTTCGAGCCGCGCTACAACGTCAACAAGGACCTGCAGCTCTACATCGGCACCTCGACCGAAAGCATCTCCTTCGCCAACCGCGCCGCGGCTGAAGTCGACGTCTACGGCGGTATCCGCCCGACCTTCGGCGCCTTTGCCTTCGACATCGGTGTCTGGGGTTACCTGTATCCGGGCGGAACCTGCTACTTCGGCGCACCGTTCGACACCGCCGGCAAGGCGGTCGGTGCCGAGTGCGCCCTCAACTTCCTGCCGAACGGCAACGTCATGAAGAAGGACGTCTCGTTCTTCGAAGTCTACGGCAAGGCGACCTGGACCATCAACGACAACTGGGCGTTCACCATCAACGAGTACTACTCGCCAAACTTCCTCAACACCGGCGCCTGGGGCAACTACTCCTCGATCATCGGCAAGTACACCGCGCCGAGCACCGTGTTCGGCACCAGCGGCGTCGGCATGTACGTGTCGGGTGAGTTCGGCCGGCAGTGGCTCGGCACCTCCGACAGCTTCTACGGCGTCCCGGCGTTCCCGAACGGCATCAAGTATGCCGACTACAACACCTGGAACATCGGCATCGGCTTCACCTACAAGGTGTTCACGCTCGATCTGCGCTACTCCGACACCGACCTGTCGAAGGGCAATTGCAGCGCCTTCACCAGCGACTACACCGCGGGCGGCACCAACAACGTGACCCCGATCAATCCGCTCGGCACGGGCTCCAACTGGTGCGGCGCGGCCGGTATCGCCAAGCTCTCGGTCGACCTGACCGCGATGTCCAACCTGAAGTAATTTCCTCACCCGAGGATCACGGGGGGCGGCAGAGCAATCTGCCGCCCCTTTTGTTTTACGGGCGCGGGTGATGACGAGACTGAAGCGGCAGACTGGCTGCACCTCCCCCGCAAGCGGGAGAGGGAGCCGACTGCCTTCCGGGCCGGCTGTTCGCGTTCGCAGCTAAGTTGGCTCGCCTACGACGCGGCGGCCTTGACCTTGTCGCGCAAGGTGAAGCGATCGCCGTCGCGGACCAGCGACACGTTGCGCTGGTGGAAGGCGTTGAGCGTCGCGCGGTGACCGATCGAGACCACCGTGGTGCCGGGCAGCTTCTCGGCGATCAGTCGGTACAGCGCGGCCTCCGACGGCTCGTCGAGCGAGGCCGTCGCCTCGTCGAGGAACAGGAATTGCGGTGCATGCAGCAGCGCGCGGGCGATGCCGAGCCGCTGCTGCTCGCCGAGCGACAGCATCCGGTTCCAGTGCGCTTCTTCCTCGAGCCGCGCCGCGAGTTGCGGCAGTCCGACGGCGGCGAGGACGTCGCGGACCCGTCCCGCATCGTAGCTCGCAGCCTGGCCCGGATAGACCACCGCATCATGCAGCGAGCCGATCGGCAGATAGGGACGTTGCGGCAGCATCATCAGGCTGGCGTTGGCGGGGACCTGGACTGCGCCGCGGCCGAACGGCCAGATGCCGGCCACCGCGCGGAATAGCGTGGACTTGCCGGCGCCGGAGGGACCGGTGACAAGGGTTCGTTCATTGTCGCGAAGGCTGAAGCCGTCAGCCGCGAGCAGCGGCTTGCCGTCCGGGAGCGTGACCAGGAGATCGTCGAGATCGATCGTGTCGCCGGCTGTGGGCTTGACGTGGATGATGTCCTGCCGCTGCGCGAGCGCATCGCCGCCGCGGATCGATTTCTCGAAGCCGTCAAGACGCGCGACCACCGATTGCCATTCGGCCAGCGTCCGATAGGCCGAGATGAAGAAGGACAGTGAATCCTGCACGCTGCTGAAGGCGGACGCGGTCTGCATCATGCCGCCGAGCTGAATCTTGTTGGCGAAATAGGCCGGTGCGATCAGCACGTAGGGGAAGATCACGGCGGCTTGCGAATAGGCCGAGGTGAACGCGGTCAGCTTCTTGGTTCGTTGCATGATGTCGAGCCAGTTTCCGACCACGAAACCGAAGCGATCGAGCAATCGCGTGCGCTCGGCCGGCTCACCGTGCAGCAGTGCGATCTGCTCGGCGTTCTCGCGGGTCCGCACCAGGTTGAAGCGGAAATCGGCTTCGAACCGTTGCTGCCGGAAGTTGAGGTCGACCAGCGGCCTGCCGATCAAATGGGTCAGGACCGTTCCGAGGATCGCGTAGACCAGCGCGCCCAGCACCAGGTAGCCCGGAATCGCGAGGTCCTTGCCGAACAAATGCAGTGGCGCCTGATTGGACAGGCCCCACAGGATGAACACGAAGGAGGCGAGCGTCACCACGGCACTCAGCAATCCGATCCCGAGCGTCAGGGTCTGTTCGACGAAGCGCTGGGTGTCGTCGGCGATACGCTGGTCCGGGTTGTCGGCCGCGTCGCCGAGCAACTGCATGCGGTAGTGGTTGGCATTAATCGTGCAGCCAGCCGCCGAGATAACGCGTGGTCATCCAGCGACGCCAGCGGATCTGCAGCCATTGATTGAGATAGAGCTGGTAGACCTTCAGGCCGATCCAGAACGTTGCGAGCACGCAGAAATAGCCGATCTGATAGGTGAAGACCGCCTGATCACGCTCCTGCAGCGCGTTGTAGAAAACATTGTTCCAGCGGTTGAACAGCACGGTCAGAAAGACGGCGGCGAGCTCGAGGATCACCACCGCGGCCAACAGCCCGCGGCCTGCCCATTTGTCGTCGGAGTTGAAATAGGGCGAGGCGATGCGCCACACCGTTGCGAGCGTCGAGCGAATGTTGTTCACAGATTATCGTCTCCGGGGAAGCGGCCGCAACGGCCTGAAGAATCGGGACAATCGCAGTGCACCTCGACTAAAGTCGTAGGCCTGGCATGCAAGCGTTGGCTTGTCCCGGCAAGCGAGTCAACCCTAGCATGACGACAACGGCGAGGGGCGGGGGACCTTCGAATTTCGCGAGGATGTGAGCGATCCTTACCGATCGTTCATTCGCGAGCCGGGGCTGCAATCTTTCCGACGGACTCCCGCAATCGCACCAGCGCGCCTGCCTGCGCGCAAGGCCGGGGCGCTGCATAAGAATGTGGGAAGGATCCCGAGATGAGCACCTGGAATCAAATCTACAATCCGCTGGGCAATGCAGGGCTGTCGACGCTAGCCGCCGCCATTCCCGTGGTCACGCTGCTGGTCTTGATCGCCAGCGGCAAGGTGAAGGCGCATATCGCGGCCATCATCGCCGTGATCGTGACCAACCTGATCACGATCTTCGTGTTCACGATGCCGGCCGGGATGTCGATCCGCGCCTCGATCCTCGGCATCGTCACCGGGTTCTTCCCGATCGGCTGGATCGTGCTCAACGTCATCTTCCTCTACCAGGTCACGGTGAGGTGCGGGAAGTTCGAGCTGCTGAAGCGCGCGGTCGGCGGCGTCACCGAGGATCGCCGCCTGCAGTTGCTCCTGATCGCGTTCTCGTTCGGCGCCTTCTTCGAGGGCGCCTCGGGCTTCGGCACGCCGGTCGCGATCACCGGCGCGGTGCTGATCGGGCTCGGCTTCTCGCCGCTCGCAGCCTCCGGCCTATCGCTGATCGCCAACACCGCCCCGGTCGCCTTCGGAGCGCTCGGCACGCCAATTCAGGGCCTTGCCTCGGTCACCGGACTCGATCCCTACCTCCTCGGCGCCATGGTCGGCCGGCAGTTGCCGCTGTTCTCGCTGATCGTGCCGTTCTGGGTGGTGTGGGCGTTCGCGGGCTGGCGCGGCATGAAGGAAGTGTGGCCGGCGATCCTGGTCACCGGCGTGTCGTTCGCGGTCCCGCAATTCGTGATCTCGAACTACATCAATCCCTGGATCGTCGATATCGGCGCCTCGCTGATCTCGATGGGCGCGCTGATTCTGTTCCTCAAGGTCTGGCAGCCGCGTCAGCTCTGGCTGTCGCCCGCGCTGCGCGGCCGCGATGAATCGGCGGCGACGATGGCGGCCGCCAAGCCGCTCGACAAGACGCCGCTGACCCAGGGCGAATTGTGGAGCGCGCTGCTGCCGTGGATCATCGTCTGCATCCTGATGCTGATCTGGGGCAACGGCGCCTTCAAGGCCTGGGCGAATGCCAACTTCGTCTGGAACTATCCGGTTCCCGACCTCGACAAGCTGATCTTCAAGGTGCCGCCGGTGGTGGCCAAGCCGACGCCGGAAGGTGCGGTGTTCGGCTTCACCTATTTGTCGTTCACCGGCACCGGATTGCTGATCGCCGCGATCATCTCGGGTCTCCTGATGGGCTTCTCGCCGCTCAAGCTGATCGCCGAATATGGCCGCACCATCCGCCTCTGCGCGATCTCGCTGATCACGATCTCGGCGATGCTGGCGATCGGTACGCTGACCCGGCTCTCCGGCGTCGACGCCACGCTCGGCCTCGCCTTCGCCGCGACCGGCGTGCTCTACCCGTTCTTCGGCACCCTGCTTGGCTGGCTCGGCGTGGCGCTGACCGGATCGGACACCTCGTCCAACATCCTGTTCGGCAATCTGCAGAAGATCACTTCCGAGCAGCTCGGCCTGCCGCCGATCCTGATGGCGGCGGCGAACTCCTCGGGCGGCGTGATGGGCAAGATGATCGACGCGCAATCGATCGTGGTCGCCTCCACCGCGACCAACTGGTACGGCCACGAGGGTTCGATCCTGCGCTACGTGTTCCTGCACTCGATCGTGCTGGCGTGTCTGGTCGGTCTGTTCGTGACCCTGCAGGCCTATGTCTACCCGTTCACAGCGATGGTTCTGAAATAACGAGGCGAGGCGTCGCCCAAACGGAGATCCCCGCGGGTGCGAGCCCGCGGGGATTTTGCTTTTTCAAGCGCTTTTTCTCCCGCCGCCATTCTGGCCAATCGCGGCCTCGTCCCATACAAGGGCGGCGTCAAAGCATGATCCGGAAAAGTGGAAGCCGGTTTTCCGAATAGATCATGCTCAAAAGCGACCCTGGGAATGGCATGATCTCGATGAAGCGGATTCTGAACGGCGGCATGGCCGCATTGGCGCTGACTGCAGCGGCTCTTGGTGCGAGGCCGGTGCAGGCCCAGGAAGAATTCCCTTTCGGTTTCGTGATGACGCTCGATGCCGCGCGCATGCCGGGCTCCAAGCGGATTCCCTCGATCGAGGTCGGCGACAATGGCGAGGTAATTCTCGAGCTGTGGTGCGACGGCGGCAAGGGCCAGTTCTCGGTTGCCGGCAACACCATCGTGTTCGTTCCCGGCGGGATGGAGAACCGCAGCTGCACGCCGGACCGGGCGCAGGCCGACAAGGATCTGCTGGCAGCCCTCGGCCACACGACGAGTTGGCGACGGCAAGGTGATCAGGTCACGTTCATCGGCAGCAAGTCGCTGCGTTTCGTGATCAACAGCAACTAACGCACATCGCGTCGCCGCTCAGGGCGTCGCGACCAATCCGCTTGCGGTGGCGACGATCCAGCGATTGCCCCAGCGCACGATGGAATCGACGCGGCCGAGGCCCGGGACGACGTCGCCGCGTGCGGCCATCTTGACGCCTTCCGGCCCCTCGAGCACGGCGGTGCCGTCGCGGACTTCGACCACCGACCAGCCGGGGATGGTGCTCGGCCGGGTCTCGGGGGGCGTCGCCGCGGGCTGCTTCGGCCCTAGCGCCATGGCTTGCGCGTTCAGCGTCGTCGGCGCGGCGCCGACCACCTGCGGGCGTGGATTGGCTACCGATTTGGGAATGCTGCCGGTGACGGCGGGCTCGGCGTTGGAGGCGGTCCGGCGCGGGCTCTCGCTCTTTCGGCTCGGTGGCGCCTCCGCAACGTGCGGAACAGGCGCTTCCTTCTGGGCCACCGGGACGGGGGCGGGAGCTGCAAAGTCATGCCAGTTGGCGCCGCCGGTCCATCCCAGCACGAAGCTTGCGGCCAATGCCGTGGCTGCCAGCAGCGCGGTGCCAATCCGGTCGGCAAACGGCTCCCGCAGCAGCAGGGTGGCGTCGTGATTTTCGCCTGAGACGTCCCAGAGGTCCGCCGTCTGCGCCGGCGAATGACCCTCCGTCACATCCGTTGGCCAGATGCTCCCAGGACTGATCGGCTCGCGGTCTTGCATGGCGTGACCCGTGTTCGGTGACGCAAAGGATGATCCCCGAAACTAAATCGAGCCTTAATATTCGGTGACCGAACTGCGGCAGCACGAAGTCTTTTGGTCGCAGTCCCCGTAGTTTGACGGGACGGTGAGGGCGGCCGACAATCGCGAGGTCGACCCTGCATTGGGCCTAGAGATGCGCAAGCCTGACATCAGCATCGCCGCCGAAGACCCGCGGCAGCCCGATGTGCGGCAGCTGATCGATTTGTCGGACGCCCACATGCAGGTGCTGTACCCGCCTGACAGCAATCACCTCGCCGCCGTCGAGACGCGGGCCGCCCCGGGACACCGTCTTCCTCGTCGCGCGGCGCGATGGGGAGGTGCTCGGGTCGATCGCCTTCCGCCGCATCGCGCCAGAGCACGCCGAGATGAAGCGGATGTTCGTGCGTGCCGACGCGTGGGGACTCGGGCTCGGCCGCCGCCTGCTCGACACGCTGGAAGACGCCGCGCGCGACCGGAAGATCGCGCCCTGGAGACCGGAATTCGGCAGCCGGAGGCGATCGGGCTCTATCGCGCCGCCGGCTACCGGGAGTGTGCGCCGTTCGGGGAGTACACGCCGGATCCGCTCAGCCTGTTCATGACCAAGCGTCTCTAGCCCCAAGCGGTCGATTCCGGACGCCGTCTCCGCAAAGCGGGTCGTCGCGGCGCGACGGCGTCGTTATAGCGGTTGCATGCTCGATTTCGCCGCACAGTATGCAGCCTTTCAGCGCCGCGATCCGGCCTGGGACGGCGTCGTGTTCGTCGCGGTCCGGACAACCGGCGTGTATTGCCGCCCGGTCTGCCGGGCGCGCACGCCGCTCGCCCGCAACGTGCGGTTCTATGGCAGCGCCGCGTCGGCCGAACGCGCCGGCTTCCGGCCCTGCCTGCGCTGCCGTCCCGAGGCGGCGCCGTTCTGCCCGGCATGGAAGGGCACCAGGACGACGGTCGAGCGCGCGCTGGCGCTGATCGAAGCGGGCGCACTCGATCGCGGCAATGTCGAAGCGCTGGCCGATCGGCTCGGTATCGGCGCGCGGCATCTGTCGCGGCTGTTCGCCGAGCATCTCGAAGCCTCGCCGCTCCAGGTCGCACTCTCGCTGCGCGTGCAGCGCGCCAAGCGCCTGATCGACGGCAGCGATCTCCCGCTCTCCCTGGTGGCGCACCGCGCCGGCTTCACCAGCGCACGGCGCATGAACGCCGCATTCGCAAAACTCTACGGCCGCTCGCCCGCGTCGCTGCGACGGAAGCGGCGGCAAAAAATCACGATGCAATGAGCCTGAAGGAGATCAACAATGGCCAAGAGCTACGGCACCGTCAGTGCCGAACAGAAACTTGCGATGACCGGCCTCGAATTCGTGCAGGGGCTCGCCTCTGGCGCGTTGCCGCTCAACACCATCGCGCGGACGCTCGGCTATGACGTCACCGAGGCCGAGCACGGCCGCGTCGTCGTCACGCTGCTGCCGACGGATGCGCATCTCAATCCGGCCGGCACCGTGCATGGCGGGCTCACCGCGACGCTGCTCGACAGCTGCATGGGGCTTGCGGTGCAGTCGACGCTCGATGCCGGAACGAGCCAGACCACGCTCGAATTCAAGATCTCGCTGGTGCGGCCGATCACGCCGGACACCGGGCTCATCCGGGCCGAGGGCCATGTGCTCAATTGCGGTCGCCGCGTCGGCACCGCGGAGGGCAGGGTGACCGACGAGAAGGGGCGATTGCTCGCGCATGGCACGACGACGTGCCTGATCTTTCCGGCTTGATGCACAATTGTTGCGGAGAGGTTGCGCCGGCGCCGCATCGGGAGATGCCAAGCCGGCGCAGCAACATTGGAATGCCTCCAGCAAGCCTACGGCTTAGAGACCTTCAAGTTCACCGCGCCAGTCAATTGCGTTACCCGAACGCGCAGTAAGCGCGTTCGGGTAGTGATGATGCGATCGTCGATGAAGCGCCGGTTCACCCGGCGTAGCCACTCTGTTCAGGCAAGCGGATGAGGCCGAGCTGCAGCATGGCGGTCAGCGCATCTTCCTGTCCGAGCTCCTCGGCGATCCGTCCGTCCCGCACGCGCAGCACGGTCGTGCCGGCGAACGTCATCTTGCGGCCGGAGGCCGCGGGCAGCGAGCCGAGGCGGAAGTCGCTGAAGGCAGGCCCGGTGTGCGTACCGCCACCTTCCCAGCGGCCGACGACGAGATCGCCTTCCGCGACGAGATCGCCGACGCCCCAGAAATTGAGATCCGGAAACGCTTCACGAAACTCGGTGATGAATTGCGTGACCGCAGCGCGGCCCTTCTTCGGTTCGTGCATCGGGTAGTGCACGACAATGTCGGGTGTCGCGAGCTCATCGATGATGCGCGGATTCCATGGGTTTCCCCAAAAGCCCTCGAACCACCGGCCTACGATGCTCTTGTTTTCATCTGACATCGGATCGTCTCCATTTGCGTGTTGCCGGTATCGCGACCGGCGCTGTGTCGATGAACGCATTAGGCATCTTGAGACGGGTGTCGTGCCACCCGATTCCAGATCGGGCGTGGCGTCGGCGTTCAGACGAGATTCCGCTTGGTCGATATGGCGCTTAGCGCCGCTTCTCGGATGTCGCCGCGCAATCGGGAAGCGGGTGGCGCGCGCAACACGAACGCGAAACCTCTTCGCGATCACACAGGAGAACATCATGCGCAACTTCGATGCGATCGCCGCGCTGCGCGGCGACGGACTTCGTCCCGAGCTGCGGGCGCTGCTCGATCGCACCGCGATCGATCTTCGTTCCGAATTGTTCGTCAGAAGCGACGGGATGCTTCAGTCCGGCCCGGACGCAGCTCCCGAGATGGCGCGCAACAACGTGGTGACGCTGAAGACGAGGGCAGCCTGAATCAGCGGCGCGCCGACCTCAGCGCCACACCGACTTGTCGGCGTCCCAGCGCTGGCCTTTGAACTCTTTGAGCAGCGCGTCGATCGCGCCGTTGTCGTCCTTGGCCTCGGTGCCTTCCTCGTCGCTGCTGGAATCGTCGGACAGATTGAGCTTGGCGCCGGCGCTGTCGTCCGACGTCGAAACGGTGGGGCTCGAGACCCACAGCATCAGTTTGTCGGAGCTGCCGGGCTTGTCGGGTGAGACGAGGGCGGTGACCTCGTAATTCTGGGTGAGGCCGAGTGCAGGGTAGATCGCGCTCGGCCGCTTCAGCACCAGCTTGAGCTTGCCCGTATTCGCGTTCCAGGTCGCCGAGGCGGGCTTTGCCGAAAGCGTCTTCGCCAGCACGCCCGCGATCGCGGTTGCGAGCTTGTCCTTGTTGATCTTGTCGCCATCGCGCCAGTCCGCGGCGGCGAAGCGGATGGTGCGGTCCATCTCGACCACACCGCTGGTCCAGCCGGCTGCCGTGACGCCGGGCGTCGATTTCACCTTGGCGAGCAGCGCGCCGGCGTGCTCGGGATCGACGGTGAGGTTGAGGGTCTGCTCGCCGGAGCGCATCGCATCGCAGGTCACTGCGAGGCTGGAAGTGCCGATCTCGGCGGCCTCGCCCTTCAGGCTCTTGAGAAAATCGGCCGCCGCATCGAGCTTCACCCGCACCGCGATCGATTCCGGCGAGACGTCGGTGAAATCCTTCGGCTGCGGCGTGATGCCGTCCTCGGTGGCCTGGTTGTCCTGGAATTCCTTCTCGCTGAGATCGGAATTGTCCGTCGAGGCGACCTCGGTGACGGTCTGGCCGATCGTGATCTGGCCGCGGAACTCAAAGCTGTCGCCGGACTGCTTGCGGTTCAGCTTGACCGTGATCGGTTGCTTGTCGGCGACGCTCTGGGTAGTGCCGGAGAGCGTCTGGCCGTTGACGGTGAGGCTGGCGACGAAGCGGTCCTTGCGGTCCGAGTTCTTGTCGGCGGGATAGCAGACGTCGAGCACGGCCGCGGTCACGGTCTTGCCCTGGCGGGTTTCCTTCAGCACCACGTCGGCATTGCCGTCCATCAGGCCGTCGATCGACGTGAAATAGCGCGTCTCGGGGCCATTCGACGGTGCCGGCTTGGTTTGCAGCTTCATCTGGGCGAGGGCAGGCGCCGAGGCGACGGCAAGACCGAGCAGCAGGAGCGGGAGCGCGCGCATACGATAAGTCCTCGAAGGGCAGAATCGGGTCCGTCGTAACTAGCAAACCTCCGTGTCATTGGCCAAAAAAGAAGGCCGCCTAACGGCGGCGCTTCCAGAATCGCCCTCATGCGCGGTCGTCGGGTTCCTGGCCGCTCTCCAACCTGCCGCGCAGCGTGCTGACGACGCGGCTGGTGGCTTCGAGGTCCTTCATCGACAGCCCGTCGGAAAGGCCGTTCACCCAAGGCAGCTGCAGGCGCATCGCCGCGTCGAAGCTTTGCTGCCCCTTCTCGGTCAGCACGACGAGCTGGGCGCGGCGATGATGCGGATTGGTCTTGAAGGTGACGAGCCCGTCCCTTTGCAGGTCGTTGACGATCCGCTGCACATTCTGTCTGGCAGCGCCGAGGTCGCGCGCCAGCCACGCGACCGGTTGCGGGCGCTCAGTGGTGACGATGGCGCCGAGGATCTGCCAGCGCGCGCTGGTCAGGCCAAGTCCGGCCACCATCCGGTCGCCGGCGGTGAACAGCAGGCTGTTGAGCCTGAACAGGTCGAGAATCAGGTCGCTCAGGGCTTCGCCAGCCGGCGTTCGCTTGGTCTGCGGCATTTGTCACCATATGTTGATATTGACATTATGATGTCATAGATCATATGTATCCATCTGATCGAAATGACATCATAGCAACATATCAACGGAGCCAGCCATGCCGCAGATGCGTCCCCTCGACCCCGCATTCCCGATCGACCGCCAGCTCGCGGTCGAGGCTACCAACATCGTGCTCGTCAACATCTTCACGCTCGATGCGGCCGACGAGGACACCTTTCTGAAAGCCTGGCAGGCCGACGCCGCCATCATGAAGCGGCAGCCCGGCTTCATCTCGACCCAGCTGCACCGCGCGCTCGGCGACAGCCCGGCCTATCTGAACTACGCGGTGTGGGAGTCGACCGCGGCCTTCCGGGCCGCTTTTGCGAACCCCGAGTTCAGGGCCAAGCTCGCGGCCTATCCGACCTCGGCGGTGGCGTCGCCGCATCTGTTCCAGAAGGTGGCGGTGGCTGACATCTGCGTCGCTTGAAGCGCGATAGGCACCGTGCACAGCTCTATCCACGTCATTGCGAGCGAAGCGAAGCAATCCATGGTTCCGCAAGCGGAGAAGTGGATTGCTTCGTCGCTATCGCTCCTCGCAATGACGGTGGTGCCAAGCGTCACGGCCCCCGTCGCGGGCGAAAGCGAACATTGGACGCCGCTTCAAAGATCACTCAACTGTGCACCAGCATGCCGACACCGAGCGTGGCGGTAGCAGCCAGAAACGAAATGTCCAGAAATCGCAGCGGCGCTTTTGGACGAGGGCCGGTCGAACCGGAAATCACGTAATAGAGGCCATAGCCCGCGCCGAGCACGACAAACGTCAACGTCTGCTTGAACCAGAACGTCAGGACGACCGCAAGATCATCGATGTTGTCCAGGGCATAGGCGCCCAGCGCGAGCACCGCGCCGATCGCGT
The DNA here is from genome assembly GCF_054063295.1 of Bradyrhizobium sp. USDA 3240. Lineage (NCBI taxonomy): Bacteria > Pseudomonadati > Pseudomonadota > Alphaproteobacteria > Hyphomicrobiales > Nitrobacteraceae > Bradyrhizobium > Bradyrhizobium sp. USDA 3240. Next base: position 2,752,288 of record NZ_JBSSGD010000002.1, on the reverse strand, counting down.
AGAACAGCACGAGTGTTGACGTCAGGGATTTCGCGTCGCGGGACATGCGATGATCCTTACAGTTCCATCGTCATCAAATCGCAAAAAAGAAGGCCGCCCGGAGGCGGCCTTCGATCTCGATGCGAATGGGATGGAGGCTCAGAAGCCGCCCATGCCGCCCATTCCACCCATGCCGCCGCCGCCCGGCATTGCCGGCGCTGCGTCCTTGGGCAGTTCGGCGACCATGGCTTCGGTGGTCACCAGCAGGCCGGCCACCGAGGAGGCGTCCTGCAGCGCAGTGCGCACCACCTTGGCGGGATCGATGATGCCCTTGTCGACCATGTCGACATACTCCTCGGTCTGGGCGTCGAAGCCGAAGGTCTCCGACTTGTTCTCGAGGATCTTGCCGACCACGATCGAGCCCTCGACACCGGCGTTCTCCGAGATCTGGCGAACCGGAGCTTCGAGCGCCTTGAGCACGATGTTGATGCCGGCCTGGACGTCGGCATTGGGGTTGGTGAGACGGCCGACCGCCTTCTTGGCGCGCAGCAGCGCGACGCCGCCGCCCGGCACGATGCCTTCCTGCACCGCGGCGCGGGTCGCGTTAAGCGCGTCCTCGACACGGTCCTTCTTCTCCTTGACTTCGACCTCGGTCGCACCGCCGACCTTGATGACGGCAACGCCGCCGGCAAGCTTGGCAAGGCGCTCCTGCAGCTTCTCACGGTCGTAGTCCGAGGTGGTCTCCTCGATCTGCGCCTTGATCTGGCCAACGCGGGCGTCGATGTCCTTCTTCTTGCCGGCGCCCTTGACGATCGTGGTGTTCTCCTTGTCGATCACGATCTTGCCGGCGCGGCCGAGCATGTTCACCGTGACGTTCTCGAGCTTCATGCCGAGGTCGTCGGAGATCAGCTGACCGCCGGTCAGGATCGCGATGTCCTCCAGCATCGCCTTGCGGCGATCGCCGAAGCCCGGCGCCTTGACGGCGGCGACCTTCAGTCCGCCGCGCAGGCGGTTGACCACCAGCGTTGCCAGCGCCTCGCCCTCGACGTCCTCGGCGAGGATCAGGAGCGGACGGCCCGACTGCACCACGGCTTCCAGCACCGGCAGCATGGACTGCAGGCCGGTCAGCTTCTTCTCGTGCAGCAGGATGTAGGCATCCTCGAGCTCGGCGGTCATCTTCTCGGCGTTGGTGATGAAGTAGGGGCTGAGATAGCCGCGGTCGAACTTCATGCCCTCGACGATGTCGACCTCGGTCTCGAGCGACTTGTTCTCCTCGACGGTGATGACGCCCTCGTTGCCGACCTTCTGCATCGCCTGCGCGATCATCTTGCCGATCGCGGCATCGCCATTGGCCGAGATGGTGCCGACCTGGGCGACTTCGGCGGAGGAGGCGACCGGCTTGGCGCGCTTCTCGATGTCCTTGATCACGGCGGCGACCGCGGTGTCGATGCCGCGCTTGAGGTCCATCGGGTTCATGCCGGCGGCGACCGACTTGGCGCCCTCGCGGACGATGGCCTGCGCCAGCACGGTCGCGGTGGTGGTGCCGTCACCGGCGGTGTCGTTGGTCTTGGAAGCGACCTCGCGGAGCATCTGCGCGCCCATGTTCTCGAACTTGTCGTCGAGCTCGATCTCCTTGGCGACGGTGACGCCGTCCTTGGTGATGCGGGGAGCGCCGAAGCTCTTCTCGATGACGACGTTGCGGCCCTTCGGGCCGAGCGTCACCTTCACGGCATTGGCGAGCACGTCGACACCGCGCAGCATGCGGTCGCGGGCGTCTCCGGCGAATTTTACGTCCTTGGCAGCCATTGATTTGAACTCCTGGAATGTCTGTGAATTGCTTGCCGCTTCCGCGCCCGTCATCGCCGGGCTTGACCCGGCGATCCATCTTTCGAAGAGCGATGGATGCCCGGGTCGAGCCCGGGCATGACAGCGGAGAGACTGGGCGCTCTCGAATTGGTCGTGGCGCTTACGCCAGCACGCCCATGATGTCGGACTCCTTCATGATCAGGAGCTCCTGGTTGTCGAGCTTGACCTCGGTGCCCGACCACTTGCCGAACAGCACGCGGTCGCCGACCTTGAGGTCGATCGGGATCAGCTTGCCGGCCTCGTCGCGGCCACCCGGGCCGACGGCGACGATCTCGCCCTGGGACGGCTTCTCCTTGGCCGAGTCCGGAATGATGATGCCGCCCTTGGACTTCTCCTCGGCATCGATACGCTTGACCACGACGCGGTCATGCAGTGGGCGGAAGGTGGATTTAGCCATGACGTTCCCTCTTGGAGGCTCGGTTTCAGGTCCGGTTCATCGAGACCGGCGTTGAATGCCGGCCCGGTCGGCGCCAGGCAGGACGCCCGGCGGATTTAGCAATCGTTGTGCGAGAGTGCTAATTGTGCGCCGGGAAATATGGCTTGGCGCAGTTTCTGTCAAGCAATCGGGTTAAGGCCTTGGTGAGGCCAATATAGGATGGTGGACCGGAAACCAAATCGTAGCGATGACGTAATTTTGTCAGACGTCATTGCTCCGCCTTAAGTTTTACGCTTGGCTGCATGACGGGTGCGGCCGGGAGATAGTTCGGGGGATGCATATGATCAGGTCACTCAACGCGCGATTGGTCGCACGGTTCGTGGCTGTCTCGGCGCTGACGACGCTTTTGGGGGCGTGCGGCAGCATGAGCCTGCCGTCGCTGTCGTCGAACCCCGAGCCGGGGCCTGTCGAACCGGGCGTGGCTCCGGAGATGCCGGCGTCGATCCGCCCCGACGAGATCGTCGGCCGCTGGGGCCTCGCCTCGTTCCAGAATCCAGCCGACCGCGCCCGCACCGAGGCCGCCGCACGCGGCCAGTGCAAGCAGCCTTATGTGATCGGCGCCGGCCAGAGCGGCGGCGTCATCATGCATCTGGCCGACCAGGCCACCCCGCAGGAACTGCGGCTGAAGGGTTCCCCGAGCGGCAAGAACTATATCGGCCCACCCGGACCTGTGCCCGGCGAGCAGGACCGCGAGATCATCTCGTTCGACGGCCGGGTCTTGATCACCCGCTTCGTCGACAAGGACGCCGCCGTCCGCTACGGCAACATGGTCTACGTCCGCTGCGCCCCGAGGGCGTGACGCGGCTGGCACGTCATTCGGGGTCGATGCGAAGCATCGAACCTCAGGTGCGCAATTGCGCACCGGGGAATCTCGACGTCATGGCCTCGCCGTAGGTCAAAACAAAAACCGCCGGCCCCGAGGGCCGGCGATTTCGTCTGTCCATGAACGAACCTCTGGGGGCACGAACCTTGCCGTGTCGCCCTGGGTTGTGACTTGCAAAGACCTGCTTTATCGCCGGACCCCAACCCGATTGACGCCACCATTCAGGTTGCCGCCCGCGTGATGACGAACCGTAGCCCGCGCCACCGGACGAGGCCTTAGCACGACGCCTGCCCTCGCCACGCAACCGTTCGGATAGCCGACATACTGGCAGTAGACGACCGCCTTGGCCGGTGCCGGATTGAGCGCGACACCTGCTGCCCCCAACAGGAGGCTCGCCACGATCCCCGTAACCGTAACCGACCTGGTCGAAAAAAAGTTCGTCCGATGCATGGTGATCCTCTCCATCGCAAGCGAACCGACGATGATTGCGGCGGTTCAGGCGCGGCTGAAGATTTGGCTGGCAAAGGATAGGCGATGTTGACGTAGATCAACGCTGGGCGCGGCCCGCCACGATGTGCATCGATCTCTTCACATGAAAGAGGGCGGCTCACTGAGCCGCCCTCTTGTCGTGTATCGTTGCGCGGATCTCACTGACAGATGTAACTGTGGCCGTCGGCCATCTTCGTCATCGTGCCAGGTTCGCAGGTGATTCCATTGGCTGCCTTGTAGTCTGCCCATCCGGCATAACCGTAATACGGGCTGCCACCATAGTAGGCTCGTGCTGGATAGTAGGGCTGGCCAAAGTGGGGATCAGTCTGGGCGGCGTATGCATCGGTCCAGTTATTTGTGCCCCAGCCAGCATAGACCGGCGCAGTGGCGGCTGCCGTGGCAACCGCGGCCGTGGCGGCGATCCCCGCGCCGACTCCGTACCCGTACGCAGCGCGCCGGGTGTGGCGACGTGCAACGCCCGCGACGCTCACGGGCGTCAGCGGTCGGCCCACGCGCGCCCGGGCGCTTTCGACTGACGCCGAAATGCCGCCCTGCTCAGACCAGGTGATGGAGAACAGTGTCGCACAAGCGAAAGTCGAGAGCACAATTGCAGTATTTCTGACAATTCTTCGCGTCATGTTCGATCTCCAGTGTTGAGTAGTCCAGTGGCTCCCCCCAATCAGGTGATTCCTCAACAAGCCGCAGGTATCAGCGCCCAGGAAACCCGCCGTGCATCGTCACGGTTTCAATGACGGCCGCGCCGAGGCGAAGCCTGTTCGTCCTCGGATGCGCGCAACGAGCGGCCCGCAAAGCTGTACTGTGTGTTGTGTGAAAGTGCGAAGCCCCGCTCGGGGCGACCGGATTCACTCCGGAAGTCCGATGCAACCGGCACCCAATGTTGGTTCCCGGCACACGCATGACAATTTCCTCACACGCAGTATGCGCCTGCGACAGCAGACCTGCCAGTAAATTTGCAGGTGTCACAATTGGCACAAACTGCATGCGGTCGAGACAGAGGTTCTGACCGATGTGTCACCTGACGTGCATGCAAGGAAAGCTGCGCACAGAATTACTCACTCCTTGCAACGCGGCGACGCGATGATCTGGCAACTTTGTCTGGTGATCCCTCTCGGGCTCGACCACCGCTCAAACAAAAACGCCGGCCCTTGAGGCCGGCGCTTCTCGTTTTGATCCGACAAATCTCAGTTGAACATCGCGTCAGTTGAACATCGCGTCGATGTCGTCCTGCGAGGCGTGGCCGGCGTCGCCGTCGAGCTTCGGGCCGTTGAGCAGGCGGGCGTCGCCCTCGCGGGTGTCGACGATCGGCGGGACGTGGGTCTTGATGGCGTCGACGCCGCCCCAGATGTTCATCATCTCGTTGATGTGCTGTTCGATGAACTTCATCGTCTGCATCACCTTGCTGATGCGCTGGCCGGTGAGGTCCTGGAAGTTGCAGGCCTCGAAGATCGAGACCACGCGCTCCTGAATATCTTCGCTGAGCCGTTTCTGCTGGTCGGGCGTCACGTTGTTCGCGAGCGCGGTCGCGGCCTGGTCGATCGCTTCCACCGCCTCGAGGATCTGCTGGGTGGCCTGTTCGGTGCCGCCGACCACGGCGCCGAGCTCGCCATTGACCTTGGCCATCTCCTCGCCGTTGAAGCTCTTGCCGTGCAGCACGGCGATCTCGCGCTTGGTGCGGCTGATCGCGTCGTGGATCAGGTCGAGCTCGACCTTGAGCTTCTCGCACTGTTCGACCTGCGCGCGGTAGGTCTCGAGCAGCGCTTGCGTCTCGGCGACTTCGCGGGCGACGGCGGCATCGACGCTGTCGCCGGTGCGCTGCGCCGGTGCCGCGGCCATCTGGGCGCGGATCGAGCGAAGCTCAGCCATGATTTCCCGATGCATTGGACCGAGCTCGCCGCCGCCGGCAACTTCCGGCTCCGGCATCACGACTTCACCCATGGCCTGCTCGACACGAAAACGCTTCCGCTTCACTGACATGATTTCATTCCCGCCCCTTCACTGCAGTCCGTTCTAGCGAGAGGTGATTTAACGTCAGGTTCACGCGGGAACAGTTTGCGCCAATGGCGCGCAATCGCCGCGATACCGGCGATTAACCATGTCGCTGCGGCGTTCACGCAAAATAAACGCTGTCAGGCAAAACCGCGCTGCATTGTCGAGATGGTGAATCCAAACCGCGATTCCGTTTACCAAACCGATGCGGTTTTCATTGCTTATTGACCACGTGCAACGGGGCTTGTGCGCTCCGTCCACGTCACACGTCACGACGAAACCAGTACAGAGTACGTCGATGTTCAGGAAAACCACGCTTGCGCTGCTCGCCGGCGCCTCTTCGCTTATTGCCGTTCCCCATCACGCGATGGCGATCGACGCGTCGGCTCAGCCCGAGCCCACCGTGATCTACGCCAACCAGGGCGCACCGCAGCCGCCGATGCGCACCGCCTATGTGCAGCCGCAACGCTCCAACATGGGCGGCGGCTTCATCGAATTCCTGTTCGGCGATGCGCCGTCGTCACAGGGGTATTCGCCGCAGCCGATGTATCAGCAGCAGCCTGGCTATTACGGCAACCGTCAGGGGCTGCCGCCGATGGATCCGCAGCAGCAGATGATCCGCCAGCAGGAAGAGGCGGCGGGCGATCCGACGCAGCGTCCATTCGATCACCGATATGAAAAGCAGCTGGTCGATTACAGCGGCAAGGAAGGCATCGGCACCATCGTCGTCGATACGCCGAACAAGTTCCTCTATCTGGTGCAGGGCGACGGCCGCGCGCTGCGCTACGGCATCGGCGTCGGACGGCCCGGCTTCACCTGGGCCGGCGTCAAGACGATCTCGGCGAAGAAGGAATGGCCGGCCTGGACGCCGCCGCCCGAAATGCTGGCGCGCCGTCCCGACCTGCCGCGGCACATGGAAGGCGGCCCGGAGAATCCGCTCGGCGCCCGCGCAATGTATCTCGGCTCCTCGCTCTATCGTATCCATGGCTCCAACGAGCCCTGGACGATCGGCACCAACGTCTCGTCCGGCTGCATCAGGATGCGCAACGAGGACGTCATCGACCTCTATGGCCGCGTCAATGTCGGCGCCAAGGTTGTCGTGATGTAAGCGTGGTTTTGAAGCAGTCCCGGCTTTCGTCGGGACGACGGAATCAAAACGGCCGCTCGATTGGAGCGGCCGTTGTCGTTTCAGCGATCGCGTTTACGCGTAATCGCTGTCGTCGTCGCCGCCGTTGTCGTCGAAATCGTCGGCGTCTTGATCATCGTCACTGTCCTGGTCGGCCTGCGCCTGGTCGAACGCGCCGGCGCGCGAGCCGGAATCGCTGTCGCGACCGGACGAACTGACGTCGTTGATCCCGGCGTCACGGGCAAGGTTGCTTGACGACTGGTCGCCACCCCAGGGACGCGAACCACCGCCGAGGCCGCCGGCGTCGGCCAGCGATTGATGGCTGCCGCCACCCATCATGCCGCGAATGCTGGAGAGCAGCAGTCCGCCGCCGACCACGCCTGCCGCGGCCGCAGCCGCGGTGCCGAGGAACGAGCCGCCACCGCCGCCGGGCGCGCCGCCGCCGAAGGGCGGAGGCTGCTGGCCGCCGTAGGGCTGGCCGTATTGCTGCGGCGGCTGGCCGTAGCCGCCCGCCTGCTGCATCGCCTGGCCCGAGTTCCAGACCGGGCGGCTGCCGCCGACATCCGGCGGGCGCACCGGAGGCACCGAGCCGTGCGGCTGCTGCTGGCCCTGTCCGAAGATCGCATCGCGCATCGAATCGAGGAAGCCGCCGCCCTGCTGCTGTGCTCCCTGCTGCTGGCCGACCGCGGCCTCGAGCTCCTGGATGCGGTCATGGGCGCGCTTCAGCGCCTCGTCCTGCACCAGCGCGGTCTGCACCAGCGCGTAAACCGCATTCGGCGCGCTGCGCAGGCCCTGCATGATCGCGGACATGGCCTCGCCGTCGCGCGGGGCATTCTCCAGCTTGGCGAGCCGGTCGAAGAGATCGTCAATCAGTTGGCGTTCTTGCGGTGTCATGGCGTTCTCCATCGCGTCGATCGAATCGGCGCGCGGCTGATGTAGGACGGGCTTTGTGGCGCAAGGAGTGGGGGCCCGAATTAAATTTATGTATGCGACAATCCGACCGGCGGTTTTTCGTGAACCTTTTCAGGCCAGTGTAACTTTATTCAGGGCCAGCAGCCCGGGGAAATCGTCGCCTGCGAGGTAGGCATGCTCGGTCTCCCGCTGCGTCGTCAGCGGGTCGAGATTCTTCAGGGTTTCATCGACGAAGCCGGGATGGCACATCACGAGCCCATCCTCGGGCAGGCCGTCGAGGAAGCCCTGCATGAGCGCTCCGAATTCGCTGCCGCGCGTAAAATCATAGGCGCCGGCGAAGGCCGGATTGAAGCGCAGGCCGGATCGCTGGGCCTTGATCCGGAATTGGGTGCTGAGCACGTTCAGCACCAGCGCCTTCGGCGCCGTCAGCTGGCGCGCCAGCGGACCTTCGCGTCCGCACTGCCGCACCCAGGCGTCGGGTGCGCGCTCCTTCACGGCGCGCAGAAAGCCGTCGCGGACCTGCGGAAACAGCTGCGCGTGCTGATGGCCGTCGACGAAATCGGGCGCGCGGCCGAACAGATCGCGGAAGGCGTCGAGCTGCGCCAGCACTTCGGCATGGACCAGATCGGCATCGAGCCGATGCATCAGCCCGGCGCGCAACAGTTTTGGGAACGGCAGGAACATGTCGCCGTCGAGCGGACGGAAATGCATCGTCAGCGGCCGGAACGGCGCGGTCAGCGTCACATGCAGCCCGATCGCACAGCGCGGGCTTTTCGCCACCGAGACCGTGAGCGCAGCCGCCGCCTCGCGGCCGATCGCCGGCGTCACCATCATCACCGACGTCGCATTGAGGCGGCCGCGTTCGATCAGGTCGCGGATCGCGCGGTTGACGCCGCAGCTCAAGCCATAATCGTCAGCACACAGCCAGATCCGGCGCGGCGAAACTTCGCTCATTCGGCGGCGGTCCGCTCGGTGGCGCTCTGCACCGTGCCGCCGTCGGCGTGCTTCTCGGTATGCTCGGCAACGAAGTAGATCGGCCGTGCCTTCAATTCGGAGAGGATCTTGCCGATATATTCGCCGACGATGCCGATCATGATCAGCTGCACGCCGCCGATCGTCATCACGCCGATCATCAGCGACGGATAGCCGGGCACCTGCTTGCCGGTGGTCAAGACTTCCCACAGGATCGAGAGGCCGAACAGGAAGGCCGCGCCCGCGAGCAGCGCGCCGAGCAGGCTGGCGAAGCGCAACGGCGCCACCGAGAACGAGGTCAGGCCCTCGATCGACAGGCCGATCAGCCGGCCGGCATTGAAGGTGGTGACGCCATGCGCGCGCGGCGCCGGCTCGTAGTCGACGCGGATCTGCCTGAAGCCGATCCAGCTCGCGAGGCCCTTGAAGAAGCGGTTGCGTTCCGGCAATTGCCGCAGCGCCAGCGCCGCGCGCGGCGACAGCAGGCGGAAGTCGCCGGCATCCTCGGGGATCTTCTGCCGCGCGCCCCAGTTGATCAGCGCGTAGAAGCTGCGCACGGAAAGCCGCCGCAACGCCGATTCATTGTCGCGATGTGCCTTCGCCGTGTAGACCACGTCGTAGCCGTCATCGATCCAGTGCGCGACAAGTTGCTCGACCAGCGTCGGCGGATGCTGGCCGTCGCCATCCATGAACAGCACCGCGCCGCGGCGGGCATGGTCGAGGCCGGCCATCAGCGCCGCCTCCTTGCCGAAGTTGCGCGACAGCGACACCACCTGGAGGTCGAGCCCGTCGGCGGGCAGGCCGCGCGCGATCGCAAGCGTGTTGTCCGCGCTGCCGTCGTCGACATAGACCACTTCGCAATGGAGCCCGTAACGGGCGCGCAATGAGCCGGCGAGGTCGATCAGCCGTTGGTGCAGCGCCACAAGCCCGGCGGCCTCGTTGTAGACGGGCACGACGATCGACAGACCCTGCGCGGCAGCGGTCTTGGCGGTTGTGGTCAGGCTGGAAACGTCAGAGCCCAGCATCATCGGTCAGGTTCCAGAACTAGAGCGTTTTCCAGCGAAATCGGGTTCGCCTTCGCGTGAGGAAAACGCGTCACGACGAGAGATCATGAACACAATATGGTACCGACGGCCGGCTGTCGCCAACATGAACGGCGACACCGACTCATTGTCGCAGGAACGCCTCGAGCTTGGCGAACAGCGGGTTCTCGCGGTCGAACACATAGTCCAGCGACACCACCGACACCGTTTCGGCGCCGTGCTCGCGCAGGAAGCTGCCGAGCGCGTAGAGCTTGCCCGGTGGGCAGTGCAGCGTAAGCATGCCCGACGAGGTCGGGCCGCCGAACGGGGCGACCACGCCGAAACGGGTATGCGCCTCGGACAGCAGCGCGTCATTGCAGCCAGCGAAGCGGGTGCGGACCTCGCGGTACTTGCTGGCGCGGGCGCGCGCGGCGATGTGGTCGAGGATCACGCGCGCGGTCTCGCGGGCGCCGGTCGACCAGTCGGCATCGCGGGAGGCGACGAGGTTGGCCTGGCTGCGCAGCATCACGCCGTCGTCGAGCACCTTGAGCCCGTTGGCGGCGAGCGTTGCGCCTGTGGTCGTGATGTCGACGATCAGTTCCGCAGTGCCGGCCGCGGGCGCGCCTTCGGTGGCGCCGGCGCTCTCGACGATGCGGTAGTCGCCGACGCCGTGCTTGGCAAAGAAGCTGCGCGTCAGGTTGATGTATTTGGTCGCAACCCGCATGCGGTGGTTGTGCTGCTCGCGGAAGCCCGATGCGACGTCGTCGAGGTCGGCCATGGTGCGGACGTCGATCCAGGCCTGCGGCACCGCGACCACGACATTGGCATAGCCGAAGCCGAGGCCTTCGATCATCAGCACGCGCTTGTCGGCATCGGGAATGCTCTCGCGCACCAGATCCTCGCCGGTGACGCCGAGATGCACCGAACCGCGCGCCAGATTGGCCGCGATCTCGCTCGCCGACAGATAGGTGATCTCGACATTGTCGACGCCGGCGATGGTGCCGCGATAGTCGCGTGCGCCGCCGGCTTTCGACAAGGTCAGCCCGGCGCGGGCGAAGAAGCTTTCCGCGTTTTCCTGCAAGCGTCCCTTGGAGGGAACGGCGACGACGAACGGCGTGCTCATTGGGCGCCTCCGGCGGCGCCGGCCTTGCCATGCCGGGTCATCGCCTCGATCCAGACCGAGAAGCCGACCGCGGGGATCGGGTTGGCCGAGCCGAGCTGCGACATCAGCCCGTCATAGCGGCCGCCCGCGACCAGCGGCTCGCTGCCATTACCCTTGGCGTGCAGCTCGAACTCGAAGCCGGTGTAATAGTCGAGGCCGCGGCCGAACGCGGTTGCGAACCGCGTCTTCCTGATGTCGATGCCGCGCGCGGCCATGAAGCCGACCCGGCTCTCGAACTGGTCGATCGCCGCGGCAAGGTTGAGCTTGGCGTCGGCTGCGAGCGCGCGCAGCTGCGCGATTGCGTCGTCGGGGTCGCCCGATATGGCGAGGAAGTGCTTGATGGTGGCGAGCGCATCGCGCGGCAGCGCGCCGCCCTTCAGCGTCGATTGCTCGAGGAAACGATCGGCGATCTCGGCGACCGTGCGTCCGCCGACATTGGTGGTGCCGGCGATCGACATCAGATCGGTGACCAGCGCCAGCGCCGCCTTGCGGTCGGAGCCGGCCAGCGCAGCGAGCACGCCCTCATATTCGTTGCGGCCCGGCGCGGTCGCCAGGGTCAGCTGCTCGATGTCGTCGGTCAGCGAAACCTTGCGGTTGAAATCCTTGATCAGCCGGCGCCGCCACACCGGATAGAGCTCGAGCGCATCGATCAGCGCGTTGAACAGCGCGACGTCGCCGGTGCGGATCTCGACATCCTTCAGCCCGAACGCCGTGGTCGCCTCCAGCGCCAGCGCCAGCATCTCGGCGTCGGCCGCGGCGCGGTCCTGCCGCCCGAAGGATTCGATGCCGGCCTGCAGGAACTGGCTCGGCTGGCCGTCGCGATAGCGGAACACCGGGCCGAGGTAGCTGAAGCCGGCCGGCTGGCCGGCGCGGGGCGAGGCGAGGTAGTCGCGCGCCACCGGGATCGTGAGATCCGGGCGCAGGCAGAGCTCCTCGCCGCTCGGGTCGGTCGTCAGATACAGGCTTTTGCGGATGTCCTCGCCGGACAGGTCGAGGAACGGCTCGGCCGGCTGCAGGATCGCGGGTTCGGACCTGAGATAACCGGCCTGCGCGAACGAGGCCAGCAGCGCATCCGCCCATAAGGCGGATCCGGCGGCGGGTCGTGGTGCGGCAGCTTCGCTCATCTCGACGTCCAATTCGCTCCGAAATCGCGTTTCAGAGCGCGTTCCATGAGTGGTGTTGGCGGAGCCCTTAGCATGGCCGTATCAGGGTTTCGACAGGGATCAGCCAAGTGGCTTAATGATTGGGTTCGTTAACGATTTTGCGACCGCTTGGCTAGGGAAAGATGTTTCCCACATCCGGGATACGCGCTCACCGGCCCGTCATCCTGAGGTGCGAGCGCAGCGAGCCTCGAAGGATCGGCGGCCACCGGCCGGGCCGCCGTGCATCCTTCGAGGCTCGCCGAAGAGGCTCGCACCTCAGGATGACGGGGATGGAGTGCATGGTCCATTTCCTCCCCAATCTCCCAGCGCCGCCTGGACCAGCGCCAGCGCCGCGACGGCGGCGGTGTCGGCGCGCAGGATGCGCGGTCCGAGTGCGAGGCGGAGGATGTTGGGCTGGCGCAGCAGCAGCGCGCGTTCCTCCTCGGCAAAGCCACCCTCGGGGCCGATCAGCACGTCGATCCCGCCGCTTGCGGCAGTCGTTGCCTGCAGCGCCTGCACCGGGTCGGCCACTTCGGCCGCCTCGTCGCAGAACACCAGGAGCCGCGCCGGATCGCGCCCCGCCAGGAAGCGCTCGAGCGGGATGGGATCGGCGACCTCGGCAAGCGAGATGATGCCGCATTGCTCGGCAGCCTCGATCACATTGGCGCGCATCCGCTCGCCATTGACCCGCGACACCTGGGTGAAGCGTGTCAGCACCGGCACGAGCCGTGCCGCGCCCATCTCGACCGCTTTCTGCACCATGTAGTCGAGCCGGGCATGTTTCACCGGCGCGAACACATAGGTCACGTCGGGCAGGCGGTCCTGCGGGCGGGTCTGCGCTGCGATCGTCAGCGTGTCGGCCCGCTTGCGGCCGGAAATCTCGGCGCGCCATTCGCCGTCGCGGCCGTTGAACACCAGCACGGTGTCGCCGGCGGCAAGCCGCAGCACGTTGCCGAGATAGTTGCTCTGATCGCGTTCGAGCGAAACGGTCGCGCCGGTGCCGAGCGGGGCATCGACAAACAGGCGGGGGCTGCGAAAATCGAGTTCAGGCATGTCCTAGGTTCCTGAGCCGCGTTCTAGCCCAAAGGTGCTGCCAAGTATTGCCCGCTGCTGTTGATTGCGATCGGAGAGGATCGGCAGATTCCGCAATTGGCGTCGGGCGCCGGCGCCAAGGCCGCTTCCATGCGGCGGGCCAAGTTAACCAAGCCGGGCGACACCGTAGTCCCGCGGACTCGTCAGGGCCGCTGCGGCCAACTACTACAGGGGTGTCGATATATATTGCTTCTGTCACCAAGTCATTTTTGGAGTCCGAGGGGTCGCTTGCACGCGGCCCCTTTTGCGTTTCGGTCGGTGTGGGCCGGCGAATTCGAGCTGAGGCATGACCGAAAATCCCGTTCAGGCACATTTGATGCCCCGGTTTTACCGCCGCTCGCGGCCTAAAGGCTTCAAATCGGGGAACAATTTAATGCGGCCGGTGTGGCCCTACGCCGCGCTGTCGCCCAAATCCACGGGTTGTTAAGGGCTCACAGGAATCGTAAAACGCCCCCAAATTTCGTTGCTTCGTTTTGTTGCGCTGGGGTTGCCTGGACCTTTTGCCGGAGAAACACCCTCGATGATCCGCCGACTGATCATGCTGACCGTTGCTGCGACCGCCCTGTCAGCGGGGCACGCAGCTGCCCAGAGCGCCTTTCCGGCGCCGCTGCCCAATCAGGGCCAGGCGGGCACCGCGTCGGATCCCGCGTTCCCGCCGGTGAACGGCGCACGTCCAAGCCGGGCGAGCACCGCTCCGGATCCTGCGTTTCCGCCGGTCAACGGCGCGCCTGCGGCCAGGGTCGGCGGCGCGCCATCGCCGTTTCCGAGCAGTGGTGCGGCTCCCATCGCCGGCGGCGGTCTGTCGTCTCCGCCGCCCCCGCCCGGTGCCGGTGGTGGCGCCGGCGGTGATGCCTGCATGAAGGATTTCGTTCCGCTGCGCGAGGAGACCGAGAAGCGCGGCAAGGCGATCAAGGCGGCGAGCGACCGGCACGCCAGCCCCCAGGAGGCCTGCAAGCTGATCGGCAATTACAGCCAGGCCGAAGTCAGGATGATCAAATACGTCGACACCAACGCGGCGAAGTGCGGAATCCCGCCGCAGATCTCCAATCAGCTTAAGGACGGTCACAAGAATACCGAAGCGTTGCTGAAGAAGGTCTGCAACGTCGCGGAGCAGGCGGCGGCGCAGCCGCGCGGGCCCGCCGGACCGTCGCTGAGCGACGTGCTCGGCTCGTCCGCCTCGCTGCCGGAAGCGACGCCGACCAAGAAGGGCGGCAGCACCTTCGACACGCTGAACGGTAACGTTCTGACCCGATGATCGAGCGCCCGATGATTGATCAGCCAATGATCACGCATTCATGAGCGATGTCTCCGCCCGCGTTGCCGATTCCACAGGCAACTGGGTGGATACCCATGCGCCGGTCTGGTCGCGACCCTATCTGCGGCTTGCACGCTACGACCGGCCGATCGGCTCCTGGCTGTTGCTGATGCCGTGCTGGTGGTCGGCGGCGCTCGCCGCCGGCGTCGCACACGATGTTCGCTCCCTCCCGCTCGTCGTCCTGTTGTTCTTCATCGGCGCCTTCGTGATGCGCGGCGCAGGCTGCACCTGGAACGACATCACCGATCGCGATCTCGATGCCAAGGTCGAGCGCACCCGGTCGCGGCCGATCCCGGCCGGGCAGGTCACGGTGACGCAGGCGGTGGTCTTCATGGTCCTGCAGGCGCTGATCGGGCTCGCGGTCCTGCTGCAGTTCAACCGTTTTGCGGTGATGACCGGCATCGCCTCGCTGGTGATCGTTGCGATCTATCCGTTCATGAAGCGGATCACCTGGTGGCCGCAGGTCGTGCTCGGCCTTGCCTTCTCCTACGGCGCGCTGATGGGCTTCGCGGTGACACTCGAGCGCATCGATGCGGCTGCGATCGCGCTCTACGCCGGATCGATCGCCTGGGTGATCGCTTACGACACCATCTACGCCCATCAGGACGCCGGGGATGATGCGCTGATCGGCGTCAAATCCACCGCGCGCCTGTTCGGCGCACGCACCCATCGCGCGCTGATGATCTTTTATGGTCTCGCCGTGCTCTTGATCGGCGTGGCCTTCACGCTCGCGGGCGCGCGCTGGCCGGCGTGGATCGGGCTAGCGGCGTTCGCGCTGCATCTCGCCTGGCAGGTCCGCCGGCTCGACACCAGCGACCCCGCGCTCTGTCTCCGCATCTTCAAATCCAACCGCGACGCCGGCTTCATCCTGTTCGCAAGCCTGGTCGTCGACGCGGTGCTGCGCGCGGCTTAGGTCGCGAGACTGCGAAGCTGCGTCCTCATTCTCGGCTGTCATCGCCCGGCTCGAATCGAGAACCATCCTCATCGTCGTCCTGGCGAAAGCCAGGACCCATTACCCCGAATCTCAATCGTTGCGCGTCGCCGTGGCCGCGATCCCGTTCATCACCGAATGCGGTGGTAATGGGTCCTGGCTTTCGCCAGGACGACCAAGAGGTGAGAGCCGTGCACGCAGTTCCGTTGCCGTCGCGCTGAGGCGCCGAAACGAACTCAATCCCGTGCGATGATCTCGCGCTCGTCGCGATGCACGCTGGTGCCGTTGAGGCTGACGCCGGCGCGGCGGCGGACCAGGAATTTCGGGCGGCGGGCGCGGATCGCGTTGCGGCGGCGGCGGCGCGGGGCAGGCGTCCGCGGCGCCGGCTCGGTCAGTTGCGGGAGACGGAAGATGTCGCTCCACATCTGCCAGGCGGAGGTGATTTCTTCGGCATCCGAACTGGTGCCGAGCGGAATGCTGAGCGCAGGATCGCGATGAACCAGCATCAGCATCTGCGCATCGTCGATGCCGCGCAGCGCGACGCCGAGAAAATCGCTGACGCGAACATTGACCGCCATCCGCATGCCGAGAACGGCACGGCGGAGCACGACATGTTCGCGATGAAGCTCGACCTGCCGCATGCCGCCATCCGCGCGCGCATCCTGCGCGTGGAAGCTGAGCGGAAGGGAAAGTGGGTCGAGCCGTAGTGCGCGGCTCGACCCGGCGGAATTGATTCCGCTTGTTGGTGTTTGACGCCTCAAAGCCTTAGTCTCCCCGCCGGGATTATGTTCCCGGTCGATGTGTGAGAGCCTAGCCGAGCGATGGCCGTTTCGGCTTAAAAAGCCTGGTTAACCGCTCCTCACCTGGCGCCATGATTGACAAGAGGTTGGCCCGCATGATTGACGAAGCCTTGCGCCGATCACTCAAATCTTTGTTGCCCGCCGGTGCAAAGTGCTTGAATTCCCTGTGAAACCGGCACATCTGGTTAGGTCTGTCGACGCCATTCCGGGCCCCCCTCAATCCGCAGGAATTCGTTCGTGAACTCTTCACCATCTGCATCGCGACACGGCGATACCTCCGATCTGTTCGATCAGTCCGGCCTGAGCGACCTTGCGCAGCGTCTGGTCGAGGCCGCAAAGCGCGCCGGCGCCGATGCGGCCGATGCCATCGCGGTGCGCGGCGTCTCGCAAGGCGTCGAAGTCCGCGACGGCCGCGTCGAGGAAACCGAACGCTCCGAAGGCGATGATGTCGGCCTTCGGGTGTTCGTCGGCCAGCGCCAGGCGGTGGTCTCGACCAATGACGTCAGCGGTGACGGGATTGCAAAGCTCGCCGAGCGCGCGGTCGCGATGGCGCGCGTCGCGCCCGACGACAAATATGTCGGTCTGGCCGATCCCGCGCTCCATGCGCATGACTTCCCCGATCTCGATCTGCTCGACCGCACCGTCCCGACGACGGCCGAACTCGAGCAGCGCGCCATCGAAGCGGAGGCTGCAGCGCTCGCGGTCAAGGGTGTCTCGAAGTCCGGCGGTGCGTCGGCCTCGACCGGGATCGGCGGCATGGTGCTGGTGACGTCGACCGGCTTCCATGGCTCTTATCTGCGCTCCAGCCACGGCATCTCGACGACGGCGATTTCCGGTGAAGGCACCGGCATGGAGCGCGACTATGATTTCACCAGCGCGCCGCATGCGTCCGATCTCGAGTCGCCCACGGCCGTTGGCCGCAAGGCCGGCGAGCGCGCGGTGGCGCGGGGAAATCCGCGCAAGGTCGAGACCTGCAAGGTGCCTGTGGTATTTGATCCGCGGGTTGCGGGCTCGATCGTCGGCCATCTCGTCGGCGCGATCAACGGCGCCTCGATCGCGCGCAAGACCAGCTTCCTGAAGGACAAGCTCGGCGAGCAGCTGTTCTCCAGGGATATCCGCATCATCGACGATCCCTTGCGCGTGCGCGGCCTGCGCTCGCAGACCTTCGACGCCGAGGGCGTCAAGGTGAAGAAGATCGCGCTGATCGACGAAGGCGTGCTGACCACCTGGGTGCTGGACTCCGCGACCGCGCGCGAGCTCGGCCTGGTCACGACTGGGCATGCGCATCGCGGCGTGTCGTCCTCGCCGTCGCCCGGAACATACAATCTGCATCTCGAGCCGGGTGCGGTGACGCCGAAGGAGCTGATCTCCGACATCAAGCAGGGCTTCTATGTCACCGACCTGATCGGCTCCGGCGTCAACGGCGTGACCGGCGATTACAGCCGCGGCGCCTCCGGCTTCTGGATCGAGAATGGCGAGATCACCTACCCGGTCAGCGAGGTGACCATCGCCGGACACCTGCTGCCGATGTTCAAGTCGCTGGTTGCCGCCAACGATCTGGAATTCCGCTACGGCGTCAATTCGCCGACGCTGCGCATCGAGGGCCTGACGCTTGGCGGACGCTGATACGGACGACTGGACCAAGGCGCGCGACGCCGCCTTGCTGACCAGATCGGTGCAGGAGGCGGGCCGGCTCGCATTGTCGCTGTTCCGCACCGAATTGAAGAACTGGATCAAGGGCGCGTCCTCGCCGGTCTCAGAGGCCGACATCGCCGTCAACGACTTGCTGGAGCAGCAGCTGCGCTCGGCGACGCCGGGTTACGGCTGGCTGTCGGAAGAGAGCGCCGACAACGCGACCCGGCTCGACCGACGCTTCACCTGGATCGTCGATCCGATCGACGGCACCCGTGCCTATCTCGCCGGCCGCGAGGACTGGTGCGTCAGTGTGGCGCTGGTTGAAAATGCATCGCCGGTGCTCGCGGCGGTGTATGCGCCGGTGACCGAGGAATTCTTCTTCGCCGCCCGCGGCCAGGGCGCCACCCTGAACGACAGCGGCGTGCATGCAACCGCGGGCACGGAGTTCGATTTTCCCCGCATGGCCGGACCGAAGCCGCTGGTGCAGCGGCTCAGCCCGACATCGGACGAGATCACGCTGTTTCCTCGGATCGGATCGCTGGCCCTGCGGTTGTGCCGCGTAGCACAAGGTCGACTTGACGCCGCCTTTGCCGGCGGGCAAAGCCGCGACTGGGATCTTGCCGCCGCGAATTTGATCGTGCAGGAAGCGGGTGGTAAGATGACCGCGCTCTCGGGGGAAGCGATTGAGTACAATCGCCGGGAGGTGACGCATGGGGTGCTGGTGGCAGCAGGACGCGAACGTCATGCACGCATTGTCGAGCATTTTCGCAACCGTCCTTTGCCGTGAGGCCCCGCCGATCCGCTCCGCGTTTCCGATTGTGACGACCAGACTTGTTACGACAGACCTGTGACGACCACGACTTCATTTGCTTGCCGGGCATCTCGTTAGGAAAACCATCATGTCAGACAATGCCCAGCCACAGCTGCTTCACCTCGTGATCGGCGGCGAGTTGACCGATCTCGAGCACAACACCTTCAAGAATCTGGACGAAGTCGAGATCGTCGGCGTCTACCCGAACTATGCGACCGCCTATGCGGCCTGGAAGGCGAAGGCGCAGGCGACCGTGGACAACGCCCAGATGCGCTATTTCGTTGTTCACCTCCACCGGTTGCTCGATCCCGAGCAGGACACAAAGCACTCCCATTGAAACGACTATTTCGCGATCTGCCGCGCAGCGGCTTCGTGCAGCGCGCGCTGGGTGTGCTTGCGGCCGAATATCTGCGGCTGGTGTGGTACACCAACCGCTTCATCTATCAGCCGCATGACGTCTACGGGATCGTCGAGCCCTTGATGCCGGCGATCTTCGTGTTCTGGCACGGCCAGCACTTCATGACGCCGTTCATCAAGACCAAGGACAGCTACCGCGCCAAGGTCCTGATCTCGCGCCACCGCGACGGTGAGTTCAACGCCCTGGCGGTCGAGCGGCTCGGCATCGGCACGATCAGGGGTTCCGGCGATCATTCCGGCGCGTTCCATCGCAAGGGCGGCGTCGGCGCCTTCCTGGAGATGGTCCGGACGCTGGAAGACGGCTGCAACATGGCGACCACGGCCGACGTGCCGAAGCGGGCGCGGGTGGCGGGCCTCGGGGCCATCATGCTGGCGCGGGAAACCGGCCGGCCGATCATCCCCTTTGCGATGGTCACCAGCCGATTCATTCGGTTGAAAAACTGGGATTCCACGACCATCAATTTGCCATTCGGGCGCGGCGCAGTGGTAGGTATTGAGCCGGTCTATGTGCCGCCCGATGCCGATGCCGCGACGATGGAAAAGCTTCGGCAGCACGTGGAGAATCTGCTCAACGAAGCGACCCGGCGCGCCTATGCAGCCGTCGGGCGGCCGGAGGCCACGCTTGGCTAGCTCGCTACCGATGACGTTGCGTGTCTACCGCAAGCTGTCGTCCGCGATGGTGCCGCTCGCGCCTGCGCTGATCAAGCGGCGGCTCAAGCTCGGCAAGGAAGATCCCGAACGCGTCGGCGAGCGGCGCGGCATGAGCGCCGATACCAGGCCGCAGGGACCGCTGGTGTGGATCCACGGCGCGAGCGTCGGCGAGGTGCTGGCGGCGGTCGGGCTGATCGAGCGGCTGCGCGCGCTCAATCTGCGCATCCTGCTCACGTCAGGGACGGTGACGTCGGCCGCGATTGTCGCCAAGCGTTTTCCGCCCGATGTGATCCATCAATACGTCCCGTATGACTCGCCGCGCTATGTCGCGCGCTTCCTCGATCACTGGCGTCCGTCGCTGGCGCTGTTCATCGAGTCCGACCTGTGGCCGAACCTGATCCTGTCGAGCGCCGCGCGGCGGCTGCCGATGGTCTTGATCAACGGGCGGATGTCGCAGCGCTCGTTCCCGCGCTGGCGCCGGGTCTCCAACACCATCGGGGCGTTGCTCGGACGGTTCGACATCTGCCTCGCGCAATCGAAGACCGATGCCGAACGTTTTGCCGCGCTCGGCAGCCCCAATGTCATGGTCACCGGCAACCTCAAGCTCGACGTCGCGGCGCCGCCGGCCGATCCCGCGAAGCTGGAGCGGCTGATGTCGGTGACGCGCGGCCGCGCCATCGTGGTGGCCGCGTCCACCCATCCCGGCGAGGAAGAGCTCCTGATCGAGGCGCATAAATCGCTCGCCGGATTCTTCCCCGGGCTGCTCACGGTGATCGTGCCGCGGCATGCCGCGCGCGGCGAGGCGGTGGCGCGGCTCGTGACTGAGGCGGGCCTGCGCCCCGGCTTGCGCTCGCACGAGGATCTGCCGGTCGCGACAACAGATATCTACGTCGCCGACACGATGGGCGAACTCGGCTTGTTCTATCGGTTGGCGCCGATCGTGTTCATGGGCGGCTCGCTGGTCGCGCATGGCGGCCAGAACCCGATCGAGGCGATCAAGCTTGGCGCTGCGATCGTGCACGGCCCGCACGTCTTCAATTTCACCGAAGTCTATGACACGCTCGATCGTGCCGGCGGCGCGCGTCGCACCGACGATCTGGAGGCGCTGGTCAAGCAGCTCGGCCAGTTCCTCGCCGATCCCGCAGCGCGCGATACGTCGCTTGCGGCCTCCGAGCGCGTCGTCGAACAGCTCGGTGGTGCGCTGGAGCGCACGGTGATCGCTCTCGAGCCCTATCTGTTGCAGCTGCAGCTCGAGATGGGAGCCGCCAATGCGTGAGCCGGCCTTCTGGCACCGGCCATCGTCTTGGACATCGCAATTGTTGAGACCCCTTGCCGCGCTCTATGGCGCGGTGGCCGCGCGGCGGATGCGGCAACCCGGCACCGATGCCGGCATTCCCGTGATCTGCGTCGGCAACTACCATGTCGGCGGCGCCGGCAAGACGCCGACGGTGCTGGCGCTGGCAAGTCTGCTGCGCGAGCTCGACGAACGGCCGGTGGTGCTCAGCCGCGGCTATGGCGGCAGGCTTGCCGGGCCGATCAAGGTCGATCGTGACAGTCATACGGCAGTCGATATCGGCGACGAGCCGCTGATGATGACGGCGACCTTGCCGGTCGTGGTGTCGCGCGACCGTGCCGCCGGCCTGGCGCTGGCGCGCGCACAGAACGCAAGCGTGATCCTGATGGATGACGGCTTCCAGAATCCATCCGTACTCAAGGACACCTGCCTGATCGTGATCGACGGTACGCGTGGCGTCGGCAATGGCCGCGTCATTCCGGCAGGACCGTTGCGCGCCCCACTGTCGCCGCAGCTGGAACGCACCGACGCGCTGATCGTGGTCGGCGAGGGAAGCGGCGCGAAGAAGATCGCGGCCGATCTCGCGGCCCGTGGCAAGCCGATATTGTTGGCGCATCTGAGGCCAGATGAGGCCTCATTGAGTGCGTTGCGCGATCAGCGTGTACTCGCCTTCGCCGGCATCGGCGATCCCGCGCGCTTCTTCAACACGCTGCGCGCAAGCGGCGTCGACGTCGTGCGCAACACGGCTTTCCCCGATCATCACACCTTCACCAAGGATGAGATCGAACAGCTCGTCGCCGACGCGCGAAGCGACGCCTTGACGCTGGTGACGACGGAAAAGGATCTGGCGCGGTTGCGTGGTCCGGCTGGGAGGCCGGCCTGGGCACAGGCGATCGTGCCGTTTGCGGTGACGCTGCAATTCGATGATCGCGACGCGCTGCGGCGCTTCGTGAGCGATCAGCTATTCAGGGCAAGGCAGGGGAGGCTAGGGCGTGAGCCTAGGCCTGCGACTTGACCATGCCGGGATGGTGGCGCTGCAGCACGGCGGTCGGGGTGGCGTAGGCCTCCTGCAGGTCGACGCTCCAGTATTTCAGCTCGTCGAGCGGGATCCGGACGTCGGTGATGGCACAACGCACAAAGGTGCCGGGCGAGATCACGCGGAAATCGCCGTCGAGATATTGCACCTGCGCTTCGCCATGGCCCGAGGGACCGAACTTGTTCAGCACGTTTGAGCTCTCCGCGTTGCCCCCGATGAGGCCCTTAAATGTTCATCAAGCCGTCTATCACAGATAGGGGGGCATGTCCGCCCGTTAAACCACCGACTTGTGATGATTTGGCGGCAGACGTGCATGGTAGCGTTGCAGGCGTGGTCCGCTGTGTTTACAGCGCCATAACGAGCCGGCCGGATCGGATGCGCCTCAAGTCAGTTTTCATGTGCCTTGCCATGCTTGCCGCGCCGGCCGCGGCGGCGCCGCTTCCGGCTCCGCATCAGGTCGAGATTCCCGAAGGCAATATCACGCTGCACGCGCAGCTCTACCGGCCCGACGGCGATGGCCCGTTCCCGACGGTCATCGCGCTGCACGGCTGCGGCGGTCTTGCTGGCCGTTCCGAGGCGGTGCTGCCGCGCTATCGCGACTGGGCCGAGCAACTACTCACATCAGGCCATGCGGTGCTGCTGCCGGACAGCTACGGCTCGCGCGAGCTCGGGCCACAGTGCCGCATTAGGGAGCATCAGGTCCAGACCCGCCGTGCGCGGGTTGCCGATATCAACGCCGCGCGGCAATGGCTGGTGCAGCAGAAATGGGTGGCGAAGAGCCGCATCAGCCTGATCGGCTGGGGTAACGGCGCGGCCGCGTTGCTGTGGGCGGTGCGGCCGCAGATGTGGTCGCGCAATGTCGAGCCGGACTTCCGCTCGGCGGTCGCGTTCTATCCGGATTGCCGCACCTCGTCCGGCCTCGGCTGGAGCGCGCGGGTGCCGACGCTGGTCCTGATCGGCGCGCGCGACGACGTGACGTCGTCGTCGGCCTGCCACCAGATGGTGGACGGCGCGCGCGGCCGCAGCGCGCTGGCGCGGATCGTGGTCTATCCCGAGGCCTATCACGATTTCGACCGCGCCAATCTCCCGCTGCACGCGGTCGCGGCCTCGTCCGATGTCGACATCATCGAGCCCGGTCACGTCGGCACCGATGCGAGCGCCCGCAAGGACGCGCAGAAGCAAGTCGCGGAGTGGCTGGCGCGCTAAAACAAACTGCCCTGATCGATCGGCTTGGTGACGCGCTTCGGCGCCGCCGGTTTCGCCTCGCGCAGCTTCGGCTGGCTCTCGTGCGTCACCGTCGCCGCGGGCTGATCGGCATTCGTGGTGGCTGCGACGCGGCCGTCGGCGAACTCGATCGACAAATTGGCGTTCGGGCCGACCGCCGCCGCTGAATGCAGTGCGTGTCCCTGCGCATCGCGCACCAGCGCGAAGCCGCGCGCTAGCACGCCGCGATAGGACAGCGCCGACAGCAGCTGGCTGCGATGGGCGACCCGCGCCTCGAGCCGCTGCATCGTCGTCAGCAGCGCGCGGCGGGCGCGTTCGGCGAGGCGGTGGGTGCGCTCGAGATCGCGTGCGATCGCGTTGCGCTGGGCCTTGGCGTTGGCGAGCTTCGAGGCCTTGAGCCGGATCTCAAGCCCGCTGAAGCGCTCGCGCCTGCGATGCAGCAGCGCACGTGCCGACAGCGCGATGCGTTCGCCCGAGACGGTCAGCCGCTGCCTTGCATGCGCGACCTGGCCGCGCAGCACGCCGATGGTGAGGCGTGAGCTCGACGCGGCAAAGCGGCGGAAATGCGCGTGCGTATTTGCCTTCAGCCCGCGCGGCAGCCCGGCAGCAAGATGATCGAGCCGCTGCCGCGGGATCGCCAGCAGTTCGTTCGCCGCCGGCAGCGCACGCGCCGCGGCACGCAGCTCGTTGCGGCGGGCCTCCTGGCTGCGCTGCCAGCACACCATGGTGCGGCGGGCGAGTCCCTGAACCTCGACGAACAGCTCGCTGCGCACCGGCACCGCCATCTCGGCGGCGGCGGTCGGCGTCGGCGCGCGCTTGTCGGCGACGAAGTCGATCAGCGTGATGTCGGTCTCGTGGCCCACCGCCGAGATCAGCGGGATGTTGCTCTCCGCCGCGGCGCGGACCACGATCTCCTCGTTGAACGACCACAAATCCTCCAGTGAGCCGCCGCCGCGCGCAACGATTAACAGGTCGGGCCGTGGGATCCTGCCGCCCTCCGGCAGCGCATTGAAGCCGCGGATCGCCGCCGCGACCTGCTCGGCCGAGCCGTCGCCCTGCACCTTGACAGGCCAGACCAGCACGCGGCGAGGGAAGCGGTCCTCCAGGCGATGCAGGATGTCGCGGATCACCGCGCCGGTCGGCGAGGTGACGACGCCGATCACCTCGGGCAACCAGGGCAACAGCTGCTTGCGGGCCTCGTCGAACAGGCCCTCGGCCGCCAGCTTCTTCTTGCGCTCCTCCATCAGCGCCATCAGCGCGCCGACGCCGGCGGGCTCCAGCGAGTCGATGACGATCTGGTACTTCGAGGAGTTCGGATAGGTGGTCAGCTTGCCGGTCGCGATGACCTCGAGGCCCTCCTGCGGCTTGAAGCGCATCCGGGCGTGGGCAAACTTCCAGATCACCGCCTCGATCTTGGCGCTCTCGTCCTTCAGGGCGAAATAGCAGTGGCCGGACGAGTGCGGGCCGCGAAAGCCGGAGATCTCGCCGCGGACGCGGACATGGCCGAAGCGGTCCTCCACCGTCCGCTTCAGGGCGGAGGAGAGTTCCGAGACGGTGAACTCGGGCGCGTTGACGAGATTTGGCGCGGCAGCAGTCATTTGCAGGTGATTCGGCTGTTTGTGAGCTTCAGCGCAACGTAGGGACTTTTGTCCGCCATCGCCAATGCGCGGGCTTGTTTGTCCATATACTCTGTGGTACAGAGTTCTCTGTATTGAGGGTGATGGCGACCTGGCTGGAGGGCTGACCGATGGTCCCGCAGTTGACGTTGGCAAGTTTCGTCCATTCAGCGGCAGGCGCGGTCCATGCCGTCGTGGCTGTCCTGTGCATCGGTGTCGGGCTGATCCAATTCCTGTGTCCCAAACGCGGCGCGGGCCACCGGGCGCGCGGCTATTTCTTCGTCTATGCCATGGTGGTCGCCGACGGGACCGCGATGCTGGTCTACCGGTTCACCGGCGCTCTCAACCTGTTCCATGTCGGCGCGATCGTGAACTTCGCCTGCATCGTGGCGGCGATTGTTCCGCTGCTGCGCAGCCCGCGCCCGGCGAACTGGCGGCTGAAGCACTACTATTTCATCTCGTGGTCCTACGTGTCGCTGATGTCGGCGGCGGCAACGGAAATCATGGTGCGCCTGTTGCCGCTGACGACGCGCGGACAAGTTGGGCTGCTGGCATTGGTGCTGTCGATCGTCACCATGACGATCGCCTATGTCCTGATCGGCAAATATCGTCCGGCAGCCGATACACCTGCGCTTTCCGCCAAGCTCGCCGAGCAAAGTGGGGTGCCGTCATGATCGACAGCCAGCAGGCCAGCGCGGCGCTGAACGACATCAACGACGTCGTGCAGCGCGTCCGCCAATCGCGAATCTATCAGAACGCCAGTCTCATCATCGTCATGTGGGGCGTATTGGTGTTCGTGGGCTACCTCGCCAATTTCACATGGCCGCCGCAGGGCTATACGATCTGGGCCGTTGTCGATCTCATCGGAATCGCAGGCTCGATCGCAATTGCAGCGTTCAGCGGCATCGGTCCGGGGGCGGGCGCCTTCGCGCTCCGGCTGCTGGTGGCGTTCCTGCTGTTTATCGCATTCGGCATTTTCTGTTCGGCGGTGCTCGGCCATTTCGGGCCGCGCCAGATGCTGGTGTTCTGGCCGCTGTTCACGATGCTGTTCTATGCGCTCGCCGGCCTGTGGTTCGGCTACGCCTTCATCGTGATCGCGCTCGGCAGCAGCGCCTTGATCGTGACCGCCTACTTCTACGCCGGTCCGGCGCTGCTGCTGTGGATGGCGGTGGTGCATGGCGGTGCGCTGGTGCTCGGCGGCCTCTGGATGCGCCGGATCTGATCGATGGCGGAACTCGACGAGATCATTCACCAGCCGCTGCGGCTGCGGATCATGGCGGCGCTCAATGCGCTGCCGGTCTCAAGCGGGCTCGAATTCGCCCGGCTGAAGAAGCTGACGGGCGCCACCGACGGCAATCTCGGCGCCCATATCGAGACGCTGGCGCGGGCCGGCTATGTCGCGGTCGACAAGGCCTTTGTCGGCAAGAAGCCGCAGACCACCGTGACCGCCACCGCGGCCGGCCGTGGCGCGTTCGCCCGCCATGTCGCGACCTTGCAGGAGATCATCGCCGGCAAGCAGCCGTGAGCCGGAATGACGGGGGAATCGGCCCCGTCGCCCCTTGCAGGCCGGCGGGGATTCGTGCGACCGACACAGCTCTTGCACCCTTTTTGAGCCTGTGTCCGATGAACATCCTCCTGCTCGGTTCCGGCGGCCGCGAACATGCGCTGGCGTGGAAGATCGCGGCATCTCCGCTGGTGACGAAACTCTGGTGCGCGCCGGGCAATGCCGGGATCGCGCGCGAGGCCGAATGCATCGCGCTCGATGTCGCCGACCATGCCGCGGTGATCGAATTCTGCCGGCGCAATGCGGTCGATCTGGTGGTGGTCGGGCCGGAGACGCCGCTCGCCGCCGGCATCGTCGATGACCTCGCCGCTGAAGGCATCAAGGCGTTCGGGCCGAGCAAGCAGGCCGCGCAGCTCGAGGGCTCCAAGGGCTTCACGAAAGACCTCTGCAGCGAGTTCGACATTCCGACCGGCGCCTATCGCCGCTTCGACAATGCAAAGGACGCTGTGGCTTATGTCCGCGCCCAGGGCGCGCCGATCGTGGTCAAGGCCGACGGGCTCGCCGCAGGCAAGGGCGTTGTGGTGGCGCAGACGCTGTCTGAAGCGGAAGCCGCCATTGCGATGATGTTCGAGGGCGCGTTCGGCTCGGCCGGCGCCGAGGTCGTGATCGAGGAATTTTTGTCGGGCCGCGAGATCAGCTTCTTTGCGCTGTGCGACGGCGAGACCGCGATTTCGCTCGCGACCGCGCAGGACCACAAGCGGGTGTTCGATCACGACAAGGGGCCGAACACCGGCGGCATGGGCGCCTATTCGCCGACGCCGTTCGTGACGCCTGAGATCCACGACCAGATCATGGCGCGGATCATCCTGCCGACGGTGGCCGGGATGAAGAGCCGCGGCACGCCGTTCAAGGGCGTGCTCTATGCCGGCGTGATGCTGACCGCGCAGGGCCCAAAGCTGTTCGAATACAACGTGCGGTTCGGCGATCCCGAGTGCCAGGTGCTGATGCTGCGGATGATGTCGGACATCGTGCCGGCGTTTCTCGCCTCGATCGACGGGCAGTTGAAGAACTTCGACCTGCGCTGGTATCCGGACCCGGCGCTGACGGTGGTGATGGCGGCCAAGGGCTATCCCGGCGACTACATCAAGGGCGCGCGGATCGACGGCCTCGATGACGCCGCCAAGGTCGACGGCGTCGAGATCTTCCACGCTGGCACGGTGGCCAAGGATGGTGCTGTTCTCGCCAACGGAGGCCGGGTGCTGAACGTCTGCGCGATGGGCAGGACGGTCACCGAGGCACGCGATCGCGCCTATCAGGCCGTCGATCGCATCAACTGGCCGGAGGGATTCTGCCGCCGCGACATCGCCTGGCAAGCGGTGGAGGCGGAGCGGACCTAGTTGTCATTCCGGACGACGCGCATCGCGCGTCGATCCGGAATCTCGATGTTGTAGGTGCTTCTCACATTACCTCGAGATTCCGGGTTCGGCGCCTTGCGCCGCCCCGGAATGACGAAGCGGATCAGAGCAAATCCCCGCCCGCCGCGCTTGCGGTGGTGCCGTGCTCGCGGAACGCCTTGATGACGTTCTTGCCGATCTTCCACTTGTGCACCTCGTCCGGGCCGTCGACCAGCCGCTGCGAGCGCACCTGGGTGTACCATTTCGCCAGCGGCGTATCCTGGCTGAAGCCGAGCGCGCCGTGGAGCTGGATCGCGGTGTCGATCACCTTGTGCACCATGTGGGCGTGGAAGATCTTGGCGATCGAGTTCTCCTGGCGGATGTCGAGGCCCTTCTCCGCCTTGTAGGCGATGTGCAGCAGCATCAGCCGGCCGATATAGAGCTCGCTCGCGCAATCGGCGAGCATGAACTGCACCGCCTGGCGGTCGGCCAGCAGCTGGCCGAAGGTCGAGCGCTTGGTGACGTGCGCTGCCGCCATGTCGAGCGCGCGCTGCGCCTTGGCGACGTTGTGCATGCCGTGGCGCAGCCGGCCGTAGGCGAGGCGGTGCTGGCCCATGTTGAAGCCATTGCCTTCGCCGCCGAGCAGGTTGTCGGCGGGCACCTTGAGATCCTTGATCTCGATCTCGGAGTGACCGCCATGGATCACGTCATCGTGCGGGCCCTCGATCGCCATGTTGGCGACGTTGCGCTTGATGCGGTAGCCGGGGTTGGGCAGCTCGACGATGAAGGTCGAATACTGCTTGTGGCGTGGCGCGTTCGGATCGGTCTTCGCCATCACAAGCGCCATGTCGGCGACGCTCGCCGACGACGAGAACCACTTCTCGCCGTTGAGGATGTAGTTCTCGTTGCCGTCCTTCACCGCCGTGGTCTGCATGCCGGTCGCGTCGGCACCGGCGGCCTTCTCGGTCATCGAGAAGCAGATCCGCTTCTCGCCGTTCAGCAGAGGCTTGAGGAATTTCTCCTTCTGGTACTCGGTGCCGTGCGCCAGGATCGTCATCATCGAGGCGTCGTCCGGCCCCTGCGTGTTCATCGAGAGCGCGCCGAGCATGCTCTCGCCGAGCTCCATCTGCACCAGCGCGTTCGCCAGCGGGCCGAGGCCCATACCGCCATACTCCTTCGGCACGAAGGGGCACCACAGGCCCTGCGCGCGGGCCTTCTTGCGCAGCGGCGCTAGCACCTCGGCGAGCGGCTTGGTGTCGAGTTCCTTTTCCGCCGGAATGCACTCGTCGTGCACGAATTTGCGGACCTTCTCGCGGATCGCCTTGGCTTCAGCCGGAATCTCGAAATCGATCGACATGGCACTTCCTCGTTTGGTGTTGTTGTTGCTTGGGCTTGAGAATGGCATAAACCTCACTTGGACCAGCGGCAACGCCGAACAAAGTTTGAAGCACGGCGCACGCGACCGGGGAGCTACCGATGCCTGATCTCGCTGATCTTTTTCCCGGCTATGAATCCAAATGGATCAACACCTCGCAGGGCCGCATCTTCGCCCGCGTCGGCGGCAAGGGCCCGCCATTGCTGTTGCTGCACGGCTTCTCCTCGACCCACGTGATGTGGCACACGGTCGCGCCGAAGCTTGACGACACATTCACGCTGATCATCGCCGACCTGCCGGGCTACGGCTGGTCCGACATGCCCGACAGCGACAAGGATCATACGCCCTACACCAAGCGGGTCTGGGCCAAGACCATGGTCGAGGCGATGGAGCAGCTCGGCCATGTGCATTTCGCACTCGCCGGTCACGACCGCGGCGGCCGCGTCTCGTACCGGCTCGCGCTCGATCATCCCGGCCGGCTGTCGAAGCTTGCGGTGCTCGATATCGCGCCAACCTATGATTACTGGCAGAAGCTCAACCGCCTCTCGGCGCTGAAGATCTACCACTGGGCGTTCCTGGCGCAGCCCTATCCGCTGCCGGAGACGCTGATCTCCAACAATGGCGAATTCTTCCTCAAGGAGAAGATGGCGAGCCAGACCAGAACCAAGACACTGGAGGCGATCGATCCGCGCGCGCTCGCGCATTACCTTGCACCATTCCGCGATCCCGCCCGCATCCACGCGATGTGCGAGGACTACCGCGCCGGCGCCTATGCCGACTTTGAGATCGACAAGGCCGACGTCGACGCCGGCAAGAAGATCACGATCCCGATGCTGGCGTTGTGGGGCGATGCCGGGGTTGCCAGCGCCGCAACGACGCCGCTCGACGTCTGGAAGAACTGGGCGACCAATGTCAGCGGCGCGCCGGTGCCGTCGGGGCATTTCCTGCCCGAGGAGGCCCCCGACGCGACGGCGAAACTGCTGCGGGAGTTTTTCCTGGAGGGATGACTCCGCATGGCCACCGTCATCCTTGTAAGTCTCGAATCGCCGGATCGGATAGAGTGCCCGGTGCGGTAGCGGACGGGAGACCGCTTCATCCCAGGGCTTTGAAGCCCGTGCCTCAGCGCGGCGCCCCGTCCGTTGTTCCATTGAACCCGAACAGTCGCGAGGGCCGCCTGGCGAGCCCGGTTGCGCAAGGAGGGGTGCAGATGGACGCGATCTACGTTGGCATTGATGTGTCGAAGGACCGGCTGGACGTACATGTGCGTCCGAGCGGGGAAGCCTTTGCCGTGGCGCGTGACGGCAAAGGCTTGGAAGAGCTCGTTGCGCGCTTGCAGGTGATCTCGCCGGCGCTGATTGCGGTGGAGGCAACCGGCGGCTTCGAGACCATCGTCGCTGCTGCGCTGGCCGGCGCTCAGCTGCCGCTGGTGGTGGTCAATCCGGCCCAGATCCGGCACTTCGCGCAGGCGGTTGGTCAGCGTGCCAAGACGGACCCGATCGATGCGGCAGTGATCGCGCGGTTTGTCGAGGCCGTAAAGCCGGAGCCACGTGCCATGCCGGATCAGGAAGCCCGGCTGCTGGCTGAACTGGTCAGTCGCCGACGGCAGATCATCGAGATGATCGTTGCCGAGCGTCAGCGCGAGAAGCGGGCCGAGAATGTCCGCGTCCGCAAGAGCCTTGCCCGCCATATCAAGGTCCTCGAGAAGGAGCTGCCGGAGATCGACAACGACATCGACACGCTGGTGCGCGGCTCGCCAGTCTGGCGCGCTAAGGAGGAACTGCTGGTCAGCTTTCCTGGCGTGAGCAACACCCTCGCGCGGACCTTCCTTGCCGAGGTGCCGGAGCTCGGCGCACTCAATCGGCGCCAGATCGCGAGCCTCGCCGGTCTTGCCCCGTTCACCCGCCAGTCGGGCCGCTGGAAGGGCAAGAGCATGATCGGCGGCGGAAGAGCCAAGCTGCGCGCCGGGCTCTACATGGCCGCTCTGTCGGCCAGCCGATACCATCCGCAGCTCAAGGTCTTCTATCGGCGCCTGGTGACCGCTGGAAAGCCCAAGATGGTCGCCCTCATCGCCGTCGCGCGCAAAGTTCTCACCACCCTCAACGCCATGCTCAGGGACCAAAAACCATGGCAACCCGCTTGACGAAGAACACAGTCGCTGAGGAGCGCGTAGCGCGTCTCGAAGGATGCACGGCCCGGCTGGTGGCCGTACATCCTTCGAGACGGCCGCTCCGTGGCCTCCTCAGGATGACGGGGTTGACTTGCTGCATGTCGAGAGGTGCGTAGGCCCTACCGCCGCGCCTTGAAAAAATCCTTCAGCAGCGTCGCGGACTCGGTCTCGCCGACGGCGCCGTAGACTTCCGGGACGTGGTGGCAGGTCGGCTGCGCGAAGAATCGCACGCCTGACTCGACCGCGCCGCCCTTGGGGTCGGCGGCGCCGTAGTACAGCCGGCGGATGCGGGCGAAGGAGATCGCGCCGGCGCACATGGTGCAGGGCTCCAGCGTCACGTAGAGGTCGCAGTCGACCAGCCGCTCGGTGCCGATGGCCTCGGCGGCCTGCCGGATCGCCAAAACTTCCGCGTGGGCGGTCGGATCGCGGTCGGTGAGGGTGCGATTGCTGGCG
This sequence comes from Bradyrhizobium sp. USDA 3240, assembly GCF_054063295.1. Lineage (NCBI taxonomy): Bacteria > Pseudomonadati > Pseudomonadota > Alphaproteobacteria > Hyphomicrobiales > Nitrobacteraceae > Bradyrhizobium > Bradyrhizobium sp. USDA 3240. The sequence goes on along the minus strand of NZ_JBSSGD010000002.1, from coordinate 2,720,640 downwards.
GTGGCGATGATCTCGTAACCCCGGACAATCACGCATCCGATCGGAACTTCGCCGGCTTTTCCGGCGTTTTCGGCCGTTTTCAGCGCCAAATCCATGAAAGAAGGGGCTGACATGCCTCGTATCATCGGAAGAAACCTGCTAGTAGCTTCGCCTTCAGCAAAAGTGGATGCCGGTTTTGCGTCAAATGCGCTGCCAACAGGGCGCGTACGCCCGGCTGCCCTTGCATCCCAATTGAGCGTCCAGCGAGATTATTCATGCCCCGCGACAGCGACAAAAACAACGATTCCCGCGGCCGGCGTGATCGGCCCGGCGGCGGCCAAGGCCGTTCCGGCGGCGGCAAGGGCCGCTCCGGCGCCGCCCGTGGACCGGACAAGAAATTTGCCAAGCGCGGCTTCGGCGACAAGAAGTTTGCCGGCAAGGGCGATGGCGAGAAGCGGCCCTACCGCGGCGATCGCGAGGACCGTCCGCCGCGCCGCGAGTTCGGCGACAAGCCGAGGTTCAACCGCAACGATCGCCCCCGTGGCGACCGGCCGTTCCGCGATCGGCCAGCGCGTGACGGCGATGGCGAGAAGCGCACCTTCAAGCCGCGCGAAGACCGGCCGAGATTTGATCGCGGCGGCGATGGCGAAAAGCGTTCGTTCAAGCCGCGCGAAGATCGTGGCGGCGAAAAGCGGCCGTACACGCCCCGCGGCGACCGTCCGAACTTCAATCGCGACGACCGCCCGCCGCGGCGCGATCGCGATGATGCCCGCCCGGCGGGGCGGTCTTCTGATCGGAAGTTCGGCGACCGGAAGCCTTACACGCCGCGCGAACGCGACGGCGAGAAGCGGCCCTATACGCCGCGTGGCGAGCGATCGTTCGGCGATCGTCCGTCGCGCGATGGCGACCGGCCGGCGCGGAAATTCGGCGGCGACAGCAAGTTCAAGCGCGGTGCGTCGGATCGCGGCGGCGATCGCGGCCCGCGCAAGGATTTTGGCGACCGGCCGCCGCGCGGCGAATCCAAGCCGTGGCAGAAGCGCGAAGGCGGTTCCGATCGTCCGGAGCGCGGTTCGCGTCCGTTCCGCGACGGCCCGCGCAATTTCGACAAGCCGCGTTACGACAGGCCGCGCGACGATCGCGGCGGCGGCGAGCGGCCGCGGTTCTCGCGCTCCCGCGACGATCGCGAGCAGGGCGATCGTTCGGAGCGGCCGAAGTTCAGCCGGCCGCGTTGGGAAAGAGACGAGGCTGGTGGCGACAATCGCCGGCGCGAGCGCCCCGAAGGCCGCACCGACTGGCAGGAGCATCCGCGCAGCGAGGGCCGTTTCGGCGATCGGCCGCGCCGCGAGAATGAAGACGACAGCAAGGTCTTTGCGAAGCGCCCGGCCTTCGGCGGCCGCGGTGCCTATCGCGAACGTGCCTTTGATGACCGCCGCGAGCGTCCCGAGCCGAAGCCGAAGAAGGCGGGCGAACGCATTGCCAAGGTGCTGGCGCGCGCCGGTCTCGCCTCGCGCCGCGATGCCGAGGAGATCGTCACCCAGGGCCGCGTCACGGTCAACGGACGCGTGATCAATTCGCCGGCGCTCGATATCACCGAGAACGATGTCGTGGCGGTCGACGGCAAGCCGTTGCCGCCGCGCGAGCGAACCCGGCTGTTCATGTATCACAAGCCGCGCGGGCTGATGACGACGCATGCCGACCCCGAGGGACGGCCGACCGTGTTCGACAATCTGCCCGAGGGCCTGCCGCGGCTGATCTCGATCGGCCGGCTCGATTTCAACACCGAGGGCCTTTTGCTGCTCACCAATGACGGCGGGCTGGCGCGGACGCTGGAGCATCCCGACACCGGATGGCTGCGGCGCTACCGCGTGCGCGCGCATGGCGAGGTGACGCAGGGCCAGCTCGACCAGCTCAAGGACGGCGTCGAGGTCGACGGCGTCAAGTACGGGCCGATCGATGCGACGCTGGAGCGCGACCAGAGCGCCAACGTCTGGGTGGTGTTCGCGATCCGCGAGGGCAAGAACCGCGAGGTGCGCAACGTGATGGCGCATCTCGGGCTCGAGGTGAACCGGCTGATCCGGATCTCCTACGGCCCGTTCCAGCTCGGCGAGCTCGAGGAGGGCAAGGTCGAGGAGGTCAAGACGCGGGTGCTGCGCGAGCAGCTCGGCGAGAAGATCGCCAAGGTCGCCGGCGCGGACTTCGCGCGGCCGGAGCAGCGCGAAGTTGACGGCGGCGACGATGCGCCCGCCAGGAAGCCGAAGCCCAGCAAGCGCGAGACGATCAATGACCGCAAGGGCCGCCGCGTGCTGGTGCAGCGCACCGGCAGCGAGGAGGCGCGCGCCCGCAACGAGGACGAGGCCAACGGCTACGGCCCGCCGCGCCGTCCCAAGCGCGGCTATCACGGCAAGCGCGATCTCACGCCGAAGGACGAGTAGAGGAACGGAATGGGCCGCGCGTTTTTTGCCGCGATGGTTGCTGAACGGCACGCTCTGCTCCCTTCCCCCTTGTGGGGAAGGGTTGGGGAAGGGGGTACCGCTTGCTCAGACCTCCCGTGTGGCACCCCCCTCCCTAACCCTCCCCCACAAGGGGGGAGGGAACGCACCGCGCGTGCGGCAAACGTCCGAGCTCTGTAATGCGCGTCGTCGGGGGCAGGCTGAAGGGCCGCAATCTCGCGTCGCCGTCGGGCCGCGAGATCCGTCCGACTGCGGACCGCCTGCGCGAGTCCGTGTTCAACATCCTGATCCACGCCTACGACAATCCGATCGAGGATGCGCGCGTGCTCGACCTGTTTGCCGGCACCGGCGCGCTCGGCATCGAGGCGTCCTCGCGCGGCGCCAAGTTCACGCTGTTCGTCGACAATGGCGCCGAGGCGCGGGCGCTGCTGCGCGCCAATGTCGAGGCGCTCGGCCTTGGCGGGACCACCAAGGTCTATCGCCGCGATGCCACCGATCTCGGACCGGCGCATCCGGTCGAACCGTTCTCGCTGGTGTTTCTCGATCCGCCCTATGGCAAGGGTCTCGCCGACCAGGCACTCGCCTCGCTGCGCGACGGCGGCTGGCTGACGCCGGGCGCGCTGCTCGTGGTGGAGGAGGCGAAGGCCGCGGCGTTCGCGGCGCCCGCGGGGTTCGAGGAGCTCGAGCGGCGCGCCTATGACGACACGGAGTTCGTGTTCCTTCGCGAAAAAGTGTAGGGCGCGTTGGTGTCAGCGTCATCCGCTGACTTTATGCTGGTTGCGCCTTCTTTACTCCAACACTGATTCAACATCGCTTGCGGAGCGCGAACCATGGCCGACACTCTTGCCGGGCTGGCCGGCCAGCTTGAGACCCGCGTCAAGGCGTTGCGCGGCGGGGGTGATGACGCGGCGCTGCTTGCGGCCGCGCGCGATGCCGCCGACCAGATCGAGCGCGGTCGCGGCGCGCAGGATGGTGACGCGCGTGAAGCGCTCATGATGGTTCAGCGGTGGACGTTCAACGCGGCGGCCGATTGCTGGCCGGGCTGGAGTGTTTCCGACAAGCCGATCAATCAGGACAATCTGCTGGCCGCGCGCGAGCTTGCAGAGCGCTCGCTGCGCCTTGTCGAGAGGCTCGAGCTAGGGCCACTGCGCGTGGCAACGGGCGTCTGGCTGGTCGGGGCCTTTGACCTGGCGCTTGGTCGGTACGACGACGCGTCCCGGCTGTTTGGTGATGCGCGCGGACGGTATGGCGCGGCGAACGCGCCCGGTCTCGTGCTGCTGGTGGATGGCTATGCCGCGATCGTGCGGCAGGTCGGCAAGCGCGCTGCCGAAGGCGATGATCTCGATCAGGTCTGTACGCGGATCGCGGCGGACGGCTTCAAGGACGGTGACGAATGGATCGCGCAGCTTCGTACCGCGCGGGACGTGTTCGCCCGCATGAATTCGTAGGATGGGTAGAGCGAAGCGAAACCCATCCTGCGGCTATGGCGACACCGAGTTCGTGTTCCATCGCGATGCGTGACATTGCCACTTGTTCTGCTGTCATCACCCGCGCATGCGGGTGATCCAGTACGCTGAGGCCTCTCGTTCGATCACAACAGCCGCGGCGTACTAGATCGCCCGGTCAAGCCGGGCGATGACAGTTGCCTCACCGCCGCCCGAACAGCTTCTCGATATCGCTCAGCTTCAACTCGACATAGGTCGGCCGGCCGTGGTTGCACTGTCCGGAGTTCGGCGTGTCTTCCATCTCGCGCAGCAGCGCGTTCATCTCTTCCGGCTTGAGGCGTCTCCCGGCGCGGACCGAGCCGTGGCAGGCCATGGTGGCGGCGACGTGCATCAGCCGGCGCTCCAGCGGCAGCGCTTCGTCCCACTCGGCCATGTGCTCGGCGAGGTCGCGCAGCAGCCCGGCGGCATTGGCCTTGCCGAGCAGCGAGGGCGTCTCGCGCACAGCGACCGCGCCGGGACCGAAGGACTCGATCGCGAGCCCGAACGACGCCAGCTCCTCGGCGCGATCGAGCAGTTTTTCGACGGTCGCCTCATCGAGCTCGACGATTTCCGGGATCAAGAGGATCTGCCGCTGCACGCCGTTCTTCGCCAGCGAGGCCTTCAGCCTCTCGTAGACAATCCGCTCATGCGCGGCGTGCTGGTCCACCACGATCAGGCCATCGCGGGTCTGCGAGACGATGTAGGTCTCGTGGATCTGGGTGCGCGCGGCGCCGAGCGGCCGGTCGAGCATGTCGGGCGCGGGCGCAGCCTCGAAGCGGACATCGGCGGTCGGCGCGCCGACGTCGAAGGCGGCCTGTCCGGGCTCGGCGAAAGCGGGCGCCGCCGCGCCGTCGAAAGCGCGCATTGGACCAGCCGGATAGGACGGCGAGCTGCGCCAGTCCCAATTGCCCGGGCGTGGTGACGTGAAGGCGGGGCGGAACGCGGAGAGCGTCGCGCCGTCGGCGGTGTTGGCCGCGGTGCGTCTGCCCTCGCGCGCGAGGCCCTCCTTCAGCGCGTGCACGATCAGCGCGCGCACCAGACCGGCGTTGCGGAAGCGCACCTCGGTCTTGGCCGGATGCACATTGGCGTCGACCTCTTGCGGGTCGCAGGTCACGAACAGCGCCACGACGGGATGGCGGTCGCGCGGCAGATAGTCGGAATAGGCCGCGCGCACGGCGCCGAGGATCAGCTTGTCGCGCACCGGGCGGCCGTTGACGAACAGGTACTGCCCGAGCGCATTGGCGCGGGTCAGCGAGGGGGCGGCGGCAAAGCCCTCGACCACGACGCCCTCGCGTTCGGCCCGCACCTCGATCGCCGAGCTACGAAAGTCCGCGCCCAGGATATCGCCGAGCCGCGTCAGCCGGCCGGCCGCGCCGGGCAGCGCAGCAGCCCAGGTCACCGGCGCGCGCTCTTCGCCGGCCAAGGTGAAGGCGATGTCGGGCCGCGCCATACCGAGGCGCCGCACCACCTCGCGGATCGCCTCCGCCTCGGTGCGATCGGTCTTGAGGAATTTCAGCCGTGCCGGCGTTGCGTAGAACAGTTCGTTGACCTCGACACGGGTACCCTGGCCGAGCGCGGCCGGCATGACCTCCGACTTCTCGCCGCCTTCGACCGACAGCGACCAGGCATGCGGCTCGCTGGCATGACGCGTGGTGATGCCGAGCTTTGCAACGGCACCGATCGACGGCAGCGCCTCGCCGCGGAACCCGAGCGTGCGGATGCGCAAGAGGTCTTCGTCGTCGAGCTTGGAGGTGGCGTGGCGGTCGACCGCGAGCGCGAGATCGGTGCGCGTCATGCCGCCGCCGTCGTCGGTGATGCCGATCCGGCGCCGCCCGCCGCCATCGGTGAAAACATCGATCCGGCTCGCGCCGGCGTCGATCGCGTTCTCGACCAGTTCCTTGACCACGCTCGCAGGACGTTCGACCACTTCGCCGGCGGCGATGCGGTTGACGAGCTGTTCGGGAAGCTGGCGGACGGGCATGGATTGAACGTTGGAAAAAGCGATTCGAGGCTTGCCGTTACTATAAGTCACCGCCCCGGTAAATGCATGGGAGCGCTGCGGCCATCGGCTGCGCGTTGGGGATGATTCCGGCCTATCGCCTTGAAGACGCTCGTCTTCGGCGCCCGGCCCGTTACGCCCTACGTCGCGATTGTGGGGCCGCACGCACAGGTATATCGTTTAGAAAAATTATAAGTTCTCGCCGGAGGAACGCCATGTGCCATCTTTTCGCGCACCAGCCGCAGCGTGACTATGAATCGCAGACCCGATCGCTGCGGATCGACGGCCATTGCACCTCGATTCGGCTGGAAATGTCGTTCTGGGATACGCTGGAGGAGATCGCGGCCAAGGAAGGCATGAGCCTGGCCAAGTTCCTCACCACCTTGCATAACGAAGTGCTCGACCATCATGGCGAGGTGAACAATTTCGCGTCGCTGCTGCGCTGCTCTTGCCTGATCTACCGCGCCAGGGCGAATGCGCCGGCGGTCGTTTCGGATTATCGCGAGACGGCGGCGATCATGGACGCCGCGGAATAGCGTCGCGCCAACCCATCACACAGGAAGAAAAGCGGCCTTGTCCAGTTGGGCAAGGCCGCTTCAGTGAGAGGGGAATTGGATTTTCTTGCTAGAGCTTCGGTTCTGTTGAATCAGAACCGAAGCTCCAGCTTCTTGCTTCGACGCGTTTTCTTCACGCGAACCGGTGCCCACTTCGCTCGAAAACGCTCTAGATCTCCTTGCGCTGCATCGCGCCGGCGATGTGGTCGGCCTGCCGGATCGCCAGCGATACGATCGTCAGCGTCGGATTGCACGCCGCGCCTGATGTGAACTGGCTGCCGTCGGAGACGAACAGGTTCTTGATGTCGTGGCTCTGGCCGAACTTGTTGACCACGCCGTCGCGCGGCTTCTCGCTCATCCGGTTGGTGCCCATATTGTGGGTCGAGGGATAGGGCGGCGTCGGATAGGTCACGGTGGCGCCGACCGCCTCATAGACCGCGGAGCCCTGCTTGTAGGCGTGATCGCGCATCGCGACGTCGTTCGGATGATCGTCGAAATGCACGCTCGCGACCGCCATGCCGAACTTGTCCTTGATCTTCGGATCCAGCGTGATGCGGTTGGTCTCCTGCGGCATGTCCTCGCCGACCAGCCACATGCCGGCCATCCGCGGATAGCCCTCGATCGCGCTGGTGAAGCTGCGGCCCCAGGCGCCGGGATTGAGGAACGCCGCCATGAAGGGCAGGCCGAGCGACAGCGTCTCCATCTCGTAGCCGCCGACGAAGCCACGGTTCGGATTGTTCTTGGCCTCGTCGCGGATGATGCCGGCCATCGTGGTGCCGCGATACATGTGCACGGATTTCTCGAAGCTCGCATACACGCTGCCGGTCATGTGCCGCATGTAGTTGCGGCCGACCTGGCCCGATGAATTGGCGAGCCCGTCCGGGAACATGCTGGAGGCACTGTTGAGCAGTAGCCGCGGGCTCTCGATCGAGTTGCCGGCGACCGCAACCACGCGGGCCTTCTGACGCTGCATCGCGCCGGTCGCATCGGCATAGACCACGCCGGTCACCTTGCCGGACGGGTCGTGCTCGATCTTGATCACCATGCTGCCGGGACGCACTTCGAGATTGCCGGTGGCTTCGCCCTTGGGGATCTCGGTGTAGAGCGTCGACCATTTGGCGCCCGACTTGCAGCCCTGGAAACAGAAGCCGATCTGCTGGCAGGAGCCGCGGCCGTCGCGCGGCTCGCTGTTGATCGCCATCCGCCCGGTGTGCACCTCCTTGTAGCCGAGCTTCTTTGCGCCGGCCTCCATCACCTTGAAGTTGTTGTTGCCGGGAAGCCCGGGAATGCCGTTGGTACGGGTGACGCCCATCTTGTCCTCGGCCTTGGCGTACCACGGCTCCATCTCGGCGAGCGTGATCGGCCAGTCCAGCAGGTTGGCGCCGGGGATGCCGCCATAGGCCGACTTGACCTTGAACTCATGCTCGTCGAAACGCAGCGAGGCGCCGGCCCAATGCGTGGTCGAGCCGCCGACCGCCTTCACGATCCAGGCCGGCAGGCCCGGAAAATCCTGGTGGACGCGCCAACTGCCCGACGTCGAGCGCGCGTCGGACCAGGCCAGCTGCGTGAAGCTGTCCCATTCATCGTTGATGAAGTCCTGGTTCTCGATGCGCGGTCCGGCTTCCAGGATCACGACCTTGACGCCCTTCTGCGCCAGTTCATTGCCGAGCGTTCCGCCGCCGGCACCGGAGCCGACGATCACGACAACGCCGCTGTCATTCAGATCGAATTTTGCCATTGTTTCCTCCTTGACGTTGTCCGTTCAAGCCTTCGGCAGCCAGTCGATGTCGGCGAAGCCGCGCTTGATGTAGCCGCCATGCTCGGCGGAGGAGCCCTCGTAGCCGAACCGCGGCCAGACCTCCTTGTTGTTGTAGAGCGAGACGATGAGGTCGCCGCGGATCTTCTGGAAGAACGCGCTCTGCTCGATCTGCTGCAGCAGCGCGACGCGATCGTTCTCCCAGGCGACCTGGACATAAGGCATCTTGTGGCGATCGTTGGCCGCCTGATCGAGCCGGGCGATGCCCTCATTGATCAGCGATTTGACCGCCGGATCCTTGGCGGCCTTGTCGTCCCACGGCTTCACTGCGGTGATGTAGTAGCTGTCGCCGAGGAAATCGTGCGGATAGATGTCGCGCGCCACCTTCAGCAGCGTCTTCATCGTGGCCGGCGTCAGCGTGCCGGCCTCGTCGGCCCACGCATCGGTGATGCCGAGCCCCGTGGATGTCGCGATCGCGACTGCGGGCGCGGTGACGGCCGCGCCTTTGAGAAACACACGCCGGTCATATTTGCTGCGTCGATCGATTTCTCTCATGGGTTTCCTCCGTGGACATTTTTTGTAATTGGATTAGCCGAAGCGCCCCCCGCGCTGGATCACCTCGATCTTGTAGCCGTCGGGATCCGAGACGAAGAAGAAGCGCGCCAGCGTCTTGCCGTCATGCTTGAAGTCGCGCAGCGGCCCGGGCGACAGTTGCTCGTTCTCGAAGCGCGCGTGTTCGGCATCGACGTCATCGACGATGACGGCGAGGTGGCCGTAGCCGTCGCCGAGCGTGTAGGGTTCCTTGCGGTCGAAGTTGACGGTGAGCTCGACCTCGAACGGCGAGGAGGGATGGCGCAGATAGATCAGCGCGAAATCGCCAAATCTCAGATTGTCCGCGATCTCGAGCCCGAACGCGCGGTGATAGAAGTCGAGCGCCTTGGCCTCGTCGAACACGCGGATCATCGAATGCACGGGTTTCGCCATTCAGTTCAGCTCCTTCAGATAGGCGATGATCATGGCGCGGGTTTCCGGTTTGGCCTGCCGGTAGGCCATCACGGCGCCGGGGATCACCTGTTGTGGATCGGTCAGCCAGGCATCGAGCCTGGCATCGTCCCAGACGAAATCCGCCTTGGCGAAGCCCCCGGAATATTTGAAGCCGTCAGCCTGGCCGGCATGGCGGCCGACGATCTTGTAGAGCGACGGCCCTTGCCGGACCGGGTCCGAGGTGTTGGTGGTATGGCAGGTCGCGCATTGCTGCTTGAACAGCGTCGCCCCATCGGGCGGCTTGGCGGCAGGCAGCGGCATTTGTGCAGCCGTCATTTGCACTGCAAACATCGCGCCGCAAAATCCCAGCGCCAACGTCAACCTCGCGCCCAGCTTTGTCATATACATCACCGCCCCTGTGCAGTGACTGTAAGAGGCTGAATTCGGCCGTTGGTAGTAGCGGGCTGTTTCACGGCAGAACAAAACAGCAGAACAAAGCTGGGCGGTGTTCTGGCGCGGAACCGATGGCTGCCGCATATGCGGACGACAAATCCGCAAAATGACCGCGAAATCCCTGCACGATGACCACACGCCGCCGCTTGCATTGCGCGTGCGCCGTTTGCGGAAAATTCAATCTCGCACGATGGGGTTCAGGGTCGGCGCTGCAAACGGCGCACACCTGCGCCGCTCCGTCCATCGTCAATCAAGTCCTGGAGAAATGGATGACGTTTGCAAAAACCAGCGTGCTCGCCCTTGCCATCTCGGCCGCAATCGCCGGTCCCGTCCTGGCGCAGGGCGCGGCTACGCCGGATACCCAGCTTCGCGGCGGCGCACAGGGCCGAGGGTCCGTGCAGCAGGGCGGCGGCATGTCCGGCAGCGGCGATGAGGAAATGGCGGCGCAGCCGACTTCGCCGACGCCAAAGAGCGGCACCAGCGCCAAGTCGGGCAACAAGGGAACGGTCGGCAGCGGCCACGCGACACCGAAGTCGAGCGGCGGTTCCGAGATGGCGCCCGCAACCAAGAAGTACTGATCCACGATGATCGGATCCCGGATGCAGCGCCGCGCGTGCGCTGCGTCCGGTGCTCTAGATTCTAGTTTTGACGCGTTTTCTTCACGCGAACCGGGTATCCACTTCGCTCGAAAACGCTCTAGTCGTCGAAACGTTGACTGCCGCGGCCGGCCTTGATGTCGCTGCGGCGTTTCTTGCCTTCGAGCCGGCGCTTCTTGGAGCCGAGCGTCGGCCTGGTCGGCCGCCGCGGTGTCGGCCGCACCATCGCCTCCTTCAGCATCTCGAACAGCCGCTCGATCGCGTCGGCGCGATTGCGCTCCTGGGTGCGGAAGCGGAAGGCCTGGATCACGATCACGCCGTCCTTGGTCATGCGGCTGCCGGCAAGCCGCGCCAGCCGCTGCGCCGCGTCCGGCGGCAGCGCGATCTTGGTCGTGTCGAAGCGAAGCTGGGCCGCGGTCGAGACCTTGTTGACATTCTGCCCGCCCGGACCGGAGGCACGGACAAAGACGATCTCAATGTCGTTCTCGTCGATCGTAAGGTCGCGGGACAGCCGCAGCATGACATCACCGTGGAGGGAAGAATCGGCGGCCGCAGGATAGCGGGTTTGCGGTGGGTGTGCTTGGGCGGCGTTGATGCAGCGCTTGTGACGTCTGCGGTCGGAGCCCCTGGCTCACCCCTCTCCCCCAACCCTCCCCCTTGTGGGGGAGGGTTGGGGAGAGGGGTGGCCACAACGGTGGTGTGTATGAAGGAGCTACGCGCGCCGAACCGCGTCAGTTCGCCTTCGGCGGCGCCGATGCCGGCTGCGCGGCGGCTTGCGGGGCGCGGCCGACGATCACGGTGAGCAGGCCGTTGCCCCACAGCCGCTTGGAGACCCGCTTGACGTCGTCGAGCGTCACCGCATCGACGATGGCGCTGCGCTTCTCGATGTAATCGATCGGCAGCTTGTCGAGCTGGTATTGCAGCATCGCCTGCGCGAGCTTGGAGGAGGTGTCGAGCGCCAGCATCTGCGAGCCCTTCAGATAGGACTTCGCCTCGTCGAGCTCCTGCTGCGTCGGACCTTGCTCCGCGATGCGGCGGATCTCGGCCTCGATCGCATCGACGGTCTCGCCGGCGCGGTCGGCGCGGGTGCCGGTGTTGCCGATGAACAGCGCGGAGTGGTCCATCCAGAGCAGCGCCTCATAGATCGAATAGGCCAGCCCGCGCTTCTCGCGCACTTCCTTGTAGAGCCGCGACGACAGCCCGCCGCCGCCGAGAATGTGGTTCACCACATAGCCGGCCATGAAATCCGGGTCGTGCCTGTTGATGCCGGGGCCGCCGAAGGTGACGACGGTCTGCGGCACGTCGAGCGGGACGAAGGCACGCTGCGGCGGCTTGGTCGCCACGACGTCGGGGATCGCTGTCAATTCGGCCTTGGCCGGCAGGCCGCCGAAGGTCTTGTCCAGCAGCTTGCCGAGCGTATCGGGATCGACGTCGCCGACCACGGCGATGCGCAGCGTGTCCTTGGCGATGATGCGGCGGACATAGTCCTTCAGATCGGCAATCTCGACGGTCGGCACGCTCTCGAGCGTGCCGGTCGCCGCCCTGGCATAGGGGTGATCGCCGAAGGCGAGCTCGAGGAACTTGCGGCCGGACAGCGAGGACGGATTGGTCGATTCGCGGCGCAGGTTCGAGATCACCTGGGCGCGGATGCGTTCGACGTCCTTGGGCTCGAACCGCGGCGAGGTCAGCGCCATCCGCAGCAGGTCGTAGGCTTCGTCCTTGTTGTCCTTGAGCATGCGCAGCGAGCCGCGGAACTGATCGCGGTTGGACTGGAAACTGAGCTCGATGGCGCGGCGCTCGAGCCGCTCATGATAGGTCTTGGAATCGAGATCGCCGGAGCCCTCGTCGAGCAGGTCGGCGACCAGATTGCCGACGCCGGGCTTGCCGGGCGGATCCTGGCCGGCGCCGCCGCCGAAGGAATACTCCATCGCGATCAGCGGCACGGTGGCGTCCTGCACGAACCACGCCTCGATGCCGCCGGGCGACACCAGCCGCTGGATCTTGGCCGCGGCCTGCGAGGGCACTGACGTCAGCGTCAGCATCGCGGCGCAGGCGCCGCCGATCAGCGCCGCACGTCGGGTGATGGAATAGCTCACGAGCGCTTCTCCTCGCGTTTCGGCGCAGTATCCTTGATCAGATAGCCGGTCACCGACCGCTTCTTGTCGAGCCAGGTCGCCGCAGCAGCGCGCACCTGTTCGGCGGTGACGGCGCGAATGCGGTCCGGCCAGCTCCTGATGTCGTCGATGCTGAGCCCGGTGGTGAGCGCGCCGCCATACCAGCGCGCCAGCGTCGCCTGGTTGTCCTGGGCGTAGATCGCCTCCGCGATCAGCTGGGTCTTGACCCGTTCCAGATCCTCGGCGCGCGCGGGGTTCTGCGCGAGATCGGCGATCACCTTGTCGATCGCGTCCTCGATCTGGGCGAACTCGACGCCGGCCTTGGGCGTCACCGCGATCGAGAATTGCGACGGATCGAGCGCGGTGCCCTGATAGCCGGCACCGGCCGAGATCGCGAGGCCCTTGTCGATCACCAGCGAGCGATAGAGGTAGGAGTTGGCGCCGCCGCCCATCAATTGCGCCAGCACATCGAGCGCCTGGCTCTCGCCGGCCGCCGCCGTGGTCGCCGACGGCACCAGATAGTAGCGGCGCAGGTTCGGTTGTTCGACGCGCGGATCCGACAGCGTCACGGTGCGCGGCGCGGCCGGGGTCGGCTCCTGCGGCCGGACCCGCTTCTCGGCGATCGCACGTTGCGCCGGGATCGGGCCGAAATTCTTCTCGACCAGCGGGCGGATGTCCTTGACGTCGACGTCGCCGGCGATGACCAGGATCGCGTTGTTCGGCGCGTAGAAGCGGCGGTAGAATGCGAGCGCATCCTCGCGGTCGAGCTTCTCGATTTCCTGGTGCCAGCCGATCACCGGCCGGCCGTAGGGATGGTTGAGATAGAGCGCGGCCATGATCTGCTCGGTGAGCCTTGCATCCGGGTTGTTGGCAACCCGCATGTTGAACTCCTCGAGCACGACGTCGCGCTCGGGCAGCACATTCTCATCCTTCAGGATCAGGCCGGTCATGCGGTCGGCCTCGAACTCCATCATGGTGGGCAGCTGCTCGCGCGGCACGCGCTGGAAATAGCCGGTGTAGTCGTTGGAGGTGAAGGCGTTCTCGTTGCCGCCGACGCGCAGCACGGTCTGCGAGAACTCGCCGGCCGGGTGCTTGGCGGTGCCCTTGAACATCAGATGCTCGAGGAAATGCGCGAGACCCGATTTGCCGGGCGTCTCGTCGGCGGAGCCGACCTTGTACCAGATCATCTGCGTCACGACCGGCGTGCGGTGATCGGGGATCACGACGACCTGCAGGCCGTTGTCGAGCGTGAAGCTCGCAGGGCGTTCCGAGGTGACGGTGGTCTGGGCGCGGAGGCCAGTGCCCGACAGCGGGATGGTGGAAACAAACGCGGCAGCGAACAGGGCAATCGATCGGCGTGAGGGCATCATGGTCCTTGTGGAAGCCTGAACAGACGGCCGGGCATGAAAGACGCCATCGTACACGGTGCAGTCCGTGCCAGTCGTCACGAAGCGGAGAGACGGATGTCCCCCCGCATTAAGCTTTGCTCATGTCAGCCTTCGCCCAAACAGGCCAAGCTTCGCCCAAGCAGGCCAAGCGTCACTGGATCGGTTTTCCGGTCATGATGTCGTACTGGCCCTCGTTCACCTTCGGCTTCATCGGGCCTGTGCCATAGTCAAAGCCCGAGGACGGCGTCTGGTAGCCCGGAGGGGGCTCGGTCAGGGATTCGCGCGTCGGCTCGCCCGGGAACGGCTTGGCCTCGCTGCTGTTCCCCTTGAAGATGCCGAGCAGACCACCGCTGTAGCCGAGCTGGCTCGGCATCAGCGACGGATTGGTGTTGGTGCCCGGCTGGAGCGGCTCCCTGCGGCCCTCGGTGGCCGTCTGTTGCTTGCGGCCCGCCTCGATCTCGGCCGGCGTCAACGCCACCGCTGACTGCCACGGCTCCTTCTTGACTTCCTTCTTGCGCGCAGCGATCGCAGCCTTGCGCGCCGCGATGTCAGGGTCCTTCGGCCAGTTCGGCGCGTTGACCTGGGCGGCTTTAGCAGGCGGCGGCAGGTCGAGCTTCGGCGGCACCACCAGCGGCGAGCGCTCGCGATAGTCGATGCCCTTGCTGGCGGCGCTCTTGGCGCCGAGCCCGGTCATCAGATTGTCGATGATCCGCTCTTCGAAGGTCAGGCCGTCGTCGCCGTCATCTTCATCGTCGCCGGCACGCACCGGGCCGGCCGTCATGACGAGGCCGATCCCGGCCGCAACGAACGCCAGACGCAGGCCGCGCAGCAGCGGCAGCCGGGACGTCTCGATCAGGTAACCGCGGACTTTGGTGTTGCGCATCGCGCTATTCCCATCTCAAAATTCACCAAAGCGATCACTGGCTTAGCGCTCAGTTCCGCTAGGTGCAGGTCGGCCGCCGACCGGCTCATATCGGCCGGGATCAGGGCGCTTTTACGGCGGGGGTCCCCATGACGGAATCATACAATAGGGCCGCCACGCCAGCAACGATCGCCACATCGGCGAGGTTGAATACGTACCAATTGAAGGTTTTTCCCCCGATCTCGACATGAAACAGGGCAAAATCGACCACCGCGCCATAGGCGAAGCGGTCGATCCCGTTCCCGATCGCACCGCCGATGATCAGGCCGAGCGACACCGTCGCCAGCCAGGTGCGCGACCGCGCCATCCAGATCGCCAGCGCGATCACGGCGGCGGCCTTGATCGCCATCAGCAGGATCTGGGCCGCCGGGCTCTCGCTCTGAAGCCAGCCGAAGCTGATGCCGGGATTCCAGGCGAGCACCAGGTCGAAGAACGGCGTCACCTCGACCGCGCCGCGATGGGCGATGCCGAAGACGAAGAGCAGCCAGAGCTTGGAGGCCTGGTCGGCGATCAGGGTGATGACCGCCGCCAGCACACCGGCGCGAACGGGAGGGGTCATTGCCAGCCCACCAAAGGTGTCGTCCCGGCGAAGGCCGGGACCCATACGCCGTGCCGGGCATTGTTTGAATGACTCGGGGTCATCACCTTCGTCCATTCGAGACAGCGGTGGTTATGGGTCCCGGCCTTCGCCGGGACGACGGACAGTTAGGAGATGCTGACCCCCAGCGCCTTCCACTCGCGCAGCGCTTGCGCGTCGCGCGGCGAGACGTCGGGATAGTCGGGATCCTCGCCGATATCAGGCAGGATCTTCCACGAGCGCGCGCATTTGGTGCCGACCGCTTTCTCGACCACCACGGCGACGCCGGGCACGGCATCGAGGCGGAAGGCATTGGCCGGCGCCTCGCCCTCGCGCACCTCGTAGTTCGAGGTGATGCAGACCTCGGCGAGATCGATGTCGAACAGCGTCGCCAGCATCTCGCGGTCCGTGATGTAGATCACCGGCGAGGCCTCGAGCGACGAGCCGATCCGCTTGGCGGCGCGCTCGAGCTCGAGCGCACCGGTGACGACGCGGCGAACGTTGCGGATCGTCTCCCACTTCGCGGCGAGGGCGTCGTCGCGGAACTGCTCGAGACCTTCGGGGAACAGCGTGAGGTGCACCGAGGGCTCGGCGTTCGGCCGGTACATCCGCCAGGCTTCGTCGGTGGTGAAGCTCAGGATCGGCGCCAGCCATTTCAGGATCGCGTCGCACAGCAGGTCGATCGTGGTCAGCGCCGCCTTGCGCGCCACCGAGGACGGCGGGTCGCAATACAGCGTGTCCTTGCGGATGTCGAAGTAGAACGCCGACAGCTCGGAGTTCATGAAGGCCGCGAGCGTTGCGACCACGGTCTTGTAGTCGAACGCCGCATAGGCCCTGCGGATGGTCTCGGTGTGGCCGGCCAGTTCGTGCAGCATCAGCCGCTCGAGCTCGGGGATCTCGGCGAAGGAGACCTTCTCGCTCGGCTTGAAGTGATGCAGCGTGCCGAGCATCCAGCGGACCGAGTTGCGCAGCTTGCGATAGGTCTCGATGGTGTTCTTCAGGATCTCCGGGCCGATGCGCTGGTCGTCGGCGTAGTCGGTGGCGCAGACCCACAGGCGCAGGATATCCGCGCCGGAATCCTTGATCACCTTCTGCGGCTCGACCGTGTTGCCGAGCGACTTCGACATCTTGCGGCCGTTCTCGTCGAGCGTGAAGCCGTGGGTCAGCACGATGTCATAAGGCGCGCGGCCGCGCGTGCCGGCGCTCTCCAGCAGCGACGAGTGGAACCAGCCGCGATGCTGGTCAGAACCCTCGAGATACATCACGGTGTCATTGCCGCCATCGATCTTGCGAACGATGTTGCCGAGCTGCGGGAAGTTCTGGCGGTCTTCCAGCACGAAGGCGTGCGTGGAGCCGGAATCGAACCAGACGTCGCAGATGTCGTCGACCTTCTTCCAGTTCTCCGACGCGCGGCTGCCGAGGAAGCGCTCGCGGGCGCCGTCCATGTACCAGGCGTCGGCGCCTTCCTCCATGAACGCCTCGGTGATGCGCTGGTTGACGACCTCGTCCTGCAGGATCTCGGCCGAGCCGTCGCTGTTCTCACGCACGAACACGGCGATCGGCACGCCCCAGGCGCGCTGGCGCGAGATCACCCAGTCCGGGCGGTTGGCGATCATGCCGTTGATGCGATTCTCGCCGGCCGGCGGCACCCATTGCGTGACCGAGATCGCCTGCAGCGCGCGGGCGCGCAGCGTGTCGCCCGGCTTCGCTACCATCTCAACCGTAGTGCGTTCGGTTGGTGAAGACTGAAGCCCCATGAGGTTCGTGGAGCTAGCTGAGAATTCTCTATCAAGGGTTCGGTGCCGTCCGAGCTTCACGACTGGCCGGAGGATGTCCTTGTCCATCGCGATGAACCATTGCGGCGTGTTACGGAAGATCACCGGCTTCTTGGAGCGCCAGGAATGCGGATACTGGTGCTTGAGGCGGCCTTTTGCGACTAACATTCCTGCCACAGTGAGCGCTGCTATTACTGCCCCATTAGCATCGCCCTTCTCGCCCTTGTCATTGATGACACGCTTTCCCTCGAAGCCTGGTGCGGCCGGAGTGAGGGCGCCATTCTCGTCGACAGTGTAGGGGATGGTGGTGCTGATTCCGCGGTTTTCTAGCTCGCGTCCATTAGCCATCCAGACATCGAAGTCCTCGCGGCCGTGGCCCGGGGCGGTGTGCACAAAGCCGGTACCGGCGTCATCAGTGACATGGTCGCCTTCCAGGAGCGGTACGTCAAAATCGTAGCCCATACCTCGCAGTGGATGAGCGCAAACCAGCCGCCCCAGCAATGCACCGTCGACGTTAAACGAATCGAAAACGTTTGGCGCAAACCGCGCAGCTGCCTGAAATGGAAGGCTGAGATTCGAGGCCACCAGTAAAGAACCCGGACCAAATTTCTCGATATGCGCTTTCCTAGCAGCATTTATTTCCAGGCGCGCAGTCTCGTATTGCTCAGGCGTGACGCCAGTGTCTTTGGCCGCCGCTTCAAGGTCTTTTGGTCGTTTTATTTGATCTCCCGGAACGAGCAGGGTGTACGACAGCTTTCCCGAATAGGCGATTGCTCGATTTCCGGGCAATGTCCAAGGAGTCGTCGTCCAGATTACAATCGAAGCATTCCGCCATGCTCGAGCAAGCCGTGAGGCTTCCTCAGGCGAGACGCCAATTCCCAGTACTGGGAACCTGCTTTTCGTCGCGATGACCGGGAATTTCACCCACACAGTATCGGAGGTGTAGTCCTCGTACTCGACCTCGGCTTCGGCCAGCGCGGTCTTCTCGACCACGCTCCACATTACGGGCTTGGAGCCGCGATACAGCGTGCCGTTGGCGGCGAACTTCATCAGCTCGCGGGCGATCCGCGCCTCGGCCGGATAGCTCATCGTCTCGTAGGGGTGGTCCCAGTCGCCGATGATGCCGAGCCGCTTGAACTCCTCGCGCTGCACGTTGATCCAGTGCGTCGCATAGGCGCGGCATTCCCTGCGGAACGCGACCATCGCGGAGGAGTCGCGGAAGTCGGGCTTCTGCTTGCCCTTGGAGCGGTAGTTCTCCTCCTCGATCTTCCATTCGATCGGCAGGCCGTGGCAATCCCAGCCCGGCACGTAGTTGGAGTCGAAGCCGAGCATCTGCTGGCTCTTGGTCACGACGTCCTTGAGGATCTTGTTCAGCGCGTGGCCGATATGGATGTTGCCGTTGGCATAGGGTGGGCCGTCATGCAGCACGAATTTGGCGCGGCCCTCGGCTTCCCGGCGGAGCCTGTCGTAGAGGCCGATCTCGTTCCAGTATTTCAGGATTTCCGGCTCGCGCCGGGGCAGGCCGGCGCGCATCGGGAATTCCGTCTGCGGCAGGTAAAGGGTCTTGGAATAGTCGTTGGAGTCGGTCTTTTGCGGCTTGTCGGACATAAAAGCTCTGATTTGGCAGGTGCGGGCGCGGAAACGCGATCAATCGCGGGTGAAACGACGAAGTCCCGGTCTTGCGCCGAGCCTTCAAGCTCAGGCGGAAGCCGGGCCGCTAATCCGTATGATGCGCCGCGAAAACATGGGTTTTCCATAGCAGCCAAGCGGGGAAATCGCAAAGCCCCCGCCGCCGGCAAATCCGGCCCCGCCGGGCCGCCCTAGGCCTGCCGCGGCCGGGCCGGATTTCCGGCCACGGTCGCGCCGGGGGCGACGTCTCGCGTCACCACGCTGCCGGCCCCGACCAGGGCGCCGTCGCCGATCGAGACGCCGGGCAGGATGATGGCACCGCCGCCGATCCAGACGTCGCTGCCGATCCGGATCGGGCGGCCGAATTCAAGCCCGGCGCGCCGGGTCGCGGCGTCGCGCGGATGGTCGGCGGTATAGATCTGCACCGCGGGTCCGATCTGGGTGCGATCGCCGATCGTGACTTCGACGACGTCGAGGATGACGCAATTGAAGTTGAGGAACACGCCGTCGCCGAGGCTGATATTGCTGCCGTAATCGCAGAAGAACGGCGGGCGGATCACGGCGTCCTTGCCGACCTTGCGGAAGCGTGCGGAGAGCAGCGCGTGCAGCTCGGCCGCGGACGATGCGCCTGACGCGTTGTAGCGCGCCATCCAATGTTCCGCCGCGGTATGGTCGGCGGCGAGCTCGGCATCCGGGCGATAGAGTTCGCCCGCCAGCATCTTCTCTTTCTCTGTCTTCAACCAATCACTCCGAGCTGCGGGAACGCGTCCGGCGCTGCGGCCAATGCCGCGCGCGCCTTGGCGCTGTCGTCATCCATCTGGCGTATCAACGCCTCGATGGTGTCGAATTTCAGCTCTTCGCGAATGAAACTGATGAAGGCGACATCGAGCACCGTGTCGTAGAGATCGCCCTTGAAGTCGAACAGGAAGACTTCGAGCAGCGGTGCGCCGTTGTCGAAGGTCGGGCGGCGTCCGAAGCTGGCGACGCCGTTGAACCGCACCTTGTCGTTTCCGTGAGCCTTGCCGACCCGCACTGCGTAGATGCCGTGCTTCAAGCCGCAATGCTTGTCGAGGCGGATGTTGGCCGTGGGGTAACCGAGGTCGCGGCCGCGCTTCTCGCCGTGGATCACCTTGCCGGTCGCAAACCACGGCCCGCCCAGCATCGTGGTGGCATCGTCGACCTGGCCTTCGGCGAGCGCCATGCGGATCGCGCTGGAGGAGACCGGCCGCTCCTCAATGTCGACATGGGCCTGCACGTCGACCTCGATGCCGAGCCGCGGCGCTTCGCTGACCAAGAGGCTCGGCGAGCCGACCCGGCCCTTGCCGAAATGAAAGTCGTAGCCGACCGCAATCCCGCTGATGCCGAGCCGGCCGATCAGATCGTGGTGAATGAAGTCCTGTGCGGTGGTGCCGGCGCGCGCCTTGTCGAAGGTCATCACGACGGCGCCGGCAAGCCCGGTGGCCGCGAGCAGCCGCAGCTTGTTGGTCTCGTCCGTGAGACGGAATTGCGGGGTGTTCGGGCTGAAGAAACTGCGCGGATGCGGTTCGAAGGTCACGGCGAGCGCAGGCACGCCATGCGTCTTGCCCATCGCCAG
Organism: Bradyrhizobium sp. USDA 3240; assembly: GCF_054063295.1. Classification (NCBI taxonomy): domain Bacteria; kingdom Pseudomonadati; phylum Pseudomonadota; class Alphaproteobacteria; order Hyphomicrobiales; family Nitrobacteraceae; genus Bradyrhizobium; species Bradyrhizobium sp. USDA 3240. The sequence goes on along the minus strand of NZ_JBSSGD010000002.1, from coordinate 2,700,386 downwards.
CGCCGCGCCGATCACGGCGCGGTGACCGAGGTGGACGCCGTCGAAATTTCCCATCGCGACCACGGCGCCCTTCGGAATTGCGCTTTCGGGCGTGTTGTCGCGGATAACGGTAAAGCCGGTGCTCATGTCAGGTATTCTTCAAGGATTCTTAAGCATGATTGGTGCGGGCCGGACCGTGACGCGGCGGCGGCGTGGAAGTCAAGCATAGCGAAAATCGCGTCAAATCCGTAACAATCCGGATTCAGCCGGTTAACGCGCTGTTTAACGCCTGCTGTTAGTCGTTGGCGGAAAGCTGCGTTTGTGCAGAAGCCAAGTTGCGTCAGTGGTTTTGGGGGAAAAGATGGCGGTTGATTTGTCCATGCCGGTTCTGGTGGTTGATGATTACAGCACCATGATCCGCATCATCCGGAATCTTCTCAAGCAGCTTGGATTCGAGAATATCGACGATGCCTCCGACGGCTCTGCGGCGCTCAACAAGATGCGCGGCAAGAAGTATGGCCTGGTGATTTCCGACTGGAATATGGAGCCGATGACCGGCTACGACCTGCTCAAGGAAGTCCGCGCCGATCCCAATCTCGCGACCACGCCCTTCATCATGATCACGGCGGAATCCAAGACCGAGAACGTGATCGCGGCCAAGAAGGCCGGCGTGAACAACTACATCGTCAAGCCGTTCAACGCGGCGACGCTGAAGACCAAGATCGAAGCGGTCTTCCCGGACATGGCGACCGCGTAAGCGCCCGTCCATCGCACCACGATTCATCCTCATCTCATTGCGCGTCAGCGAATGACCAGCGCCGCCTCACCGTCACCCCCGCGCAACGGCAAAGCCTTTGCGCGGGGATGACGGGACTGAAGCATTGCATAATTTCGGAATATTAGAAGAATATCCCTGAGTTGCCCGACGTGTCAAGTCGGCTGGCCGACCGTCGGCCGCCGCCGGCTACTTTGTATGGGGTTGTTTTCGATATTTTGGCAGCGCGCCCCTGCGGGGCTGCCCGCTACCACTTCAGCTCGCGCATCAGCGCCCGCGGCGGATGGCCGAACAGTTCCTTGATCGAGGCCGCATCGAGCTGCTCGATGCCCTCGAACTGCTCGGAATGGATGCCGCGGGTGACGAACAGGAGATCGATGCCGAAGCCATGGGCGCCGGTGAGGTCGGTGCGCACGGAATCGCCGATCGCGAGCACGCGGCTGAGATCGGTCGGCCGCCCACGGCGCTCAGTGGCCAGCGCCATGGCGCGCTCGTAGATCGGCCGGTGCGGCTTGCCGTAGAAGACCGACTCGCCGCCGAGCTCGCGATAAAGCTCGGCAACCGCGCCGGCGCAATAGATCAGCCGGTCGCCGCGCTCGACCACGATGTCCGGATTGGCGCAGACCAGCGTCAGCTTGCGTTCGAGCGCCTTCAGCAGCGTGTCGCGATAATCCTCGGCGGATTCGGTCTCGTCGTCGAACAGGCCGGTGCAGATGATGTAGTCGGCCTGCTCCAGCGGCACCAAGGTGGCGTCGAGGCCGCGATGGATCGAGCTGTCGCGCTCCGGGCCGATCCAGAATATTTTCTGACCGGGATGATCGGCGACGAAGTGGCGCGTCAGGTCGCCCGAGGAGACGATCGCATCATAGGTCTCGTCGGCGACGCCGAGCTTGCGCAGCTGGCGCTGCACGGAATCGGCCGGCCGCGGCGCGTTGGTGATCAGGATGACGGTGCCGCCCTGCTGGCGGAACGTGTGCAGCGCCTCGCATGCCTCAGGAAAGGATTCGAGCCCGTTGTGCACGACGCCCCAGATGTCCGACAGCACGACGTCGACGTCGCCAGTGAGGTCGCGCAGCCGCTCCACGAAACGCAACGATGTCATGATGCGAACTGCCGGTCAGTTGGGCCCGAGCGCGCGGCGCGCCAGCGCGGCGCTGCCGGTTGTGCGCGGTGGCGCTGCGGGGCTGGAGACGGGTGCGGAAGTGCCGGCGCCATTGAGGTCCTGGGGCTTGGTCTGCGGAGCTTCGGCGGTAGCAGATGCCCCCTCCGGCCGCAACGGTCGCGGCGGGGCGAACAGGAAGCCCTGGCCGAACCGGACATCGTAGTCGAGCAGGTCGACCACCGAGCGCTCGCCCTCGATCCGTTCGGCGATCAGGTCGATGCCGAAGCGGCCGAGCAGGTCGGACAGATCGGAGGGATCGATATCGGTGGTTGCGCTCTGCCTGGCGTCGAGCAGCAGCGCGGCCGGCACCTTGATGAAGCGGACACCGCGGTCGGCGAGCTCGCGCGGCTCGAGGCGGAGGTCGCTGACGTGATCGATCGAGAACCGGTAGCCGCGCTGCGACAGCGCCGCGAGATTCTCGCTTTCAACCGGGCCAAGATTGCGGAACGTCGCCTGCTTGAACTCGAGCACGAAGGAGGGCGCCAGCGCGCGGTTGGCATCGAGGAAGTCGAGACACTGGGTGAAGTGCTGCGGGCTTGCCAGTGTCGCGGCCGAGACGTTGCAGAACACGCCGACATCCTTGCTGCGGATCATCAGGCGGCGCAGCACCTGGACGCAGCGAAGCATCACCATGTGGTCGATGCGGCCGATCAGGCCGCCGACCTCGGCCGCCTCGATGAAATCGTCGGCGGCAAGCACCTGGTCGCGCTCGTCGCGCAGCCGCGTCACCGCCTCGTAGTAGCGCACCTTGCGCTGCGGCAGCGTCACCATCGGCTGCAGGTAGATGTCGAGGCGATTCTCGTCGATGGCGTGCCCGATCGCGCCGATGAGCTGGGTCTGGCTGCGTGAGATCGGCGATGGGGGCGCAGCAGGCGGCGGAGGCGCAAACACGACGGTCGGAGCCGGCGGGACCGGTTGCAGCAGATCGTCGCGCGGCGCGGCGACCGGTTGCGTCAGGGGCGCTGCCGCCAGCAAATCCTCATGATGGGCGACCGACGCCGCGAGCTGCCGCACCAGGCCGCCAAGCTCGTTGATCTCGCCGGCCATGCCCTGGATCCGGTCGGCGCCGGTGGAGTTCGCCGAGGCGACGCGCCCTTCGACTGCGGCCAGCCGGCGGCCGAATTCGGCGACCTGGCGGGCGAGGTCGGCGGTGCCGCGCGACAGATCCGCGATCTGGCCGCCGACATCGCTGCGGTCGCGGAGCCGCATCGACACGGCATTGTAGAGGATCAGGCAGGTGAGGGCGGTGAGCGCCACGATCGCCGATTCCGATCCGCTGATGCCCGCCACCGAATACAGGACGAAGCCGAGCGAGGCTGCGACCAGCACCATGCAGATGGCGATGAAGATCGTCGAAATGCGAATCATGTCGCGCGCCCGCGCCCTCTCTCCGAACGTCCCCGGAGCGCAAGCTTAGCACCATTGTTGATTCGACGGGCCAGCGATCTTCCGAACCGGCTGGAACTGCACACGATTTTCGCTTCGTCTTGGTCGGCTTCGAAGCCGCCGCTCCGTAATAGACCGGAGCCGGCCGCGGCGTGCCGGTCAGAGGTCGGCGGCAGCGATCCAGAACACCTCGCCCTCGGAGTCCTCGGTGTCGAGCCAGAGCAGCGGCAGGTTGGGATAGGCGGCCTCGAGATTGTCGCGGCCGCGGCCGATCTCGCAGAGCAGCCCGCCTTGCGGGGTCAGGTGCCGCTTGGCCTCATCGAGCAGGCGGCGGACGATGTCGAGCCCATCGGCGCCGCCGTCGAACGCGATCTTCGGCTCGGCCCGGCACTCGCGCGGCAGTGCGGCCATGCCCTCGGCATCGACGTAGGGCGGGTTCGAAATGATGAGATCGTAGCTGACGTCGCCGAGCGGCTTGAACAGGTCGCCGCGATGGAGCATCAGGCGGTCGTCGAGGCCGTGGTCGGCGACGTTGCGCGCGGCGACGTCGAGCGCATCCTTTGAAATATCGACCGCGTCGACCGCAGCGTTGGCGAAATGCCGGGCGGCCAGAATCGCAAGGCAGCCGGAGCCGGTGCAGAGGTCGAGCACGCGTTCGACGTCGGCGGGATCGCCGATCAGCGAGGTGCCGTCCTCGTCGCCGCCGAAATGCGAATCCAGCAATTCGCCGATGAAGGAGCGCGGCACGATGGTGCGTTCGTCGACATAGAACGGCAGGCCGCGCATGTAGACCTTGTTGACGAGATAGGCGGCCGGCTTTCGCGTCGCGATCCGCCGCTCGATCAGGTCGAGGATCTGCTTGCCTTCGGCAATCGTGACACGCGCGTTCGCGAAGCTCTCGAACTGATCGGGATGCAAATGCAGCGTCTCGGAGATCAGGAACGCCGCCTCGGCCACCGGATCGGTGGTGCCATGCGCGAACACAAGCTTGGCCGCGTTGAAGCGGCTGACCGCGTAGCGCAGGAAATCGAACAGGGTGTGAAGCTCGCCGGCGCCGACCTTCGGTGCTTTCTTGGGCGCTTCCTTGGGCGTTTTCGGCGCGGCGGGGCTGCGCCCGGCCGGCACTTTGCTGCGCTTGGCCATCAGGATTTGGTCCAGCGCGCGGCGGCCGCGTCGTCATGGCCCTGCGCCTCGATCCAGTTCGTGCCGCGTGCGCTTTCCTCACGCTTCCAGAACGGTGCGTTGGTCTTGAGATAGTCCATCAGGAACTCGGCTGCCTCGAACGCGGCCTGCCGGTGCGCCGAGGCGGTCACGACCAGCACGATGTTCTCGCCCGGTGCGATGCGGCCGAAGCGATGGATGATGGTGAGGCCCTGCAACGGCCAGCGCGCCAGCGCCTCGTCGGCATGGCGCGCAATCTCGGCCTCCGCCATGCCAGGGTAATGTTCGAGCGTCAGTGCGGCGATCGGCTCGCCCTGCTCGCTGCCGCGGCAGATGCCGCTGAAGCTGACGACCGCGCCGACATCGGTGCGGCCCTTGCTTAAGGCCGCGATCTCCTGCGCGACGTCGAAGTCGGCTTGCTGGATCCGGATGGTCGCTGTCATCGTCATGACGAGACTTAGCCGCCGGTCATCGGCGGAAAGAATGCGATCTCGCGCGCGCCGGAGATCACAGCGTCCGGTTTGACATGGGCGTGGTCGATCGCCGCGCGGATCACGGTGGGCTTTTCGAAGGCATGGGCGTAGCCGTCGTCGCGCGCGGCCAGCCAGCCGATCAGCTCGCCGACCGTGCGCACCTCGGCCGGCGGCTCGACGATCTCTTCGGCCTTGCCGATGCGCTCGCGCACCCAGGCGAAATATTTCAGCTTCATCCCTCATCCTCCTTGATGAGGTGATGGATGCCGGCACGGAAGTAGTCCCAGCCGGTGTAGATCGTGAAGATCGCCGACATCCAGAGCAGCACGATGCCGATCAGGGTGGTCGCCGGGAGGACCTGCTCGCCGGCCTCGCCCGCGATCAGGAAGCCTATCGCCACCAGCTGGATCGTGGTCTTCCATTTCGCAAGCTTGGTGACGGGTACGCTGACCCGCAGGCCCGCGAGATATTCGCGCAGGCCCGAGACCAGGATCTCGCGGCACAGGATCACGATCGCCGCCCACAGCGTCCAGCCATGGATCGAGTTGTCGGCGGCCAGCATCAAGAGGCTGGAGGCGACCAGGAGCTTGTCGGCGATCGGGTCGAGCATCCGGCCGAAAGCGGACTGCTGGTCCCACATGCGCGCGTAATAGCCGTCGAGATAGTCGGTGATACCCGCCGCAATGAACACGGCCAGCGCCACCCAGCGCAGCCACAACGGGCCGTCCAGGATCGACTGCCAGTAGACACAGCCGATCACCACCGGGATCGCGGCGATCCGGGCGTAGGTGAGGATATTCGGGAGGGACATAGTCTTGCCCTGTCCCCGGGTCGTCGCGATGTTCATCCGTTCTACCAATACCGCTGAAGCGAGAAGGTCAACCGTGCGGGCGCCAGAGCGCGGCGAGATTAGGTTGATTAGTCACGGCCCCTTAGTCCCTTGTTTATGCATGATCTTTTCAGAACGTTGCTTGCCACTTTTCCGCATCATGCCCTAGATGCCCTGTCGCAGGCGACGTCCTGATGACTCGCCTTTGGTTTAACCCGGCTGGGCGTGGAAAAACTCGAAAATCTTGCGGGCACTCTCGGCGCTGACGCCGGGAACCTTGCCGAGGTCGGCGATCGAGGCCCGCTCGATCTCCTTGAGCGTTCCGAAGTGGTGCAGCAAGGCACGTTTGCGCGACGGGCCGATGCCCGGGATCTCCTGCAAGCCGGCCTCGCGGATGTCCTTTTTGCGCAGCTTGCGGTGCGATCCGATCACGAAGCGATGGGCCTCGTCGCGCAGCCGCTGGATGAAATAGAGCACCGGGTCGCGCGGCTCGAGCTTGATGGCCTCGCTGTCCGGCATGAACAGGGTTTCCCGCCCCGCATCGCGCTCCGGCCCCTTCGCCACCGCCATCAGCGAGACCTGGGTCAGCCCGAGGTTTTCAAAAATCTGCCGGACCGCGTTGAGCTGGCCGCGGCCGCCGTCGATGATGACGAGATCGGGCCATTGCGGGAACGACTCGTCGTCCGCCTTGTCCTTTGCTTTGGCAGCCTCGCCCTCCGGCGGCTTCAGCAGCCGCTTGAAGCGGCGCTCCAGCACCTCGCGCATCATCCCGTAATCGTCGCCGGGCGTCAGCCCTTCCGACTTGATGTTGAATTTGCGGTACTGGTTCTTCATGAACCCGTCGGGCCCGGCCACGATCATCGCACCGACTGCGTTGGTGCCCTGGATGTGGCTGTTGTCGTAGACCTCGATGCGCTTCGGCGTATGCGGCAGGCCGAGCGTCGTGACCATGCCCTCCAGCAGCCGGCTTTGCGTTGCGGTATCGGCGAGCTTGCGGCCGAGCGCCTCGCGCGCGTTGGTGAGCGCGTGGCCGATCAATTCCTTCTTCTCGCCGCGCTTGGGCACGGAAACCTCGACCTTGGATCCGGCCTTCACCGACAGCGCGTCGGCGAGCAACGTGCTTTCCTCGATCTCGTGCGACAGCAGGATCAGCTTCGGCGGCGGCTTGTCGTCGTAGAACTGCGCGAGGAATGAGGACAGCACTTCCTCGGGCGTGAAGGTCTTCTCCGCGCGCGGGAAATAGGCGCGGTTGCCCCAGTTCTGGCCGGTGCGGAAGAAGAACACCTCGACGCAGGAATAGCCGCCTTCCTGGTGGATCGCGAACACATCGGCCTCTTCGACCGTGCGCGGGTTGATGCCCTGCTGCGACTGGATCGCCGACAGCGCCGCGAGGCGGTCGCGGTACAGCGCTGCGGTCTCGAACTCGAGCTCGCCGGAGGCCTTCTCCATCTCGGCCGCGAGCAATTGCTTCACGGCGTGGCTGCGGCCGGAGAGGAATTCGGTCGCCTCGCGCACCAGTTCGGTATAGCCGGGAAAATCGATCTCGCGCGTGCAGGGGCCGGCGCAGCGCTTGATCTGATAGAGCAGGCAGGGCCGGCTGCGGCTTTCGAAGAAGCCGTCGGTGCAGGAGCGGATCAGGAACGCGCGCTGCAGCGCCGTGATGGTGCGGTTGACGGCGCCTGCATTGGCGAACGGGCCGAAATAGCGTCCCGGCCGCGACTGCGCGCCGCGATGCTTGAGGATCTGCGGCGCCCAGTGATCGCCCGATATCAAAATATACGGAAACGATTTGTCATCGCGCAGCTGCACATTGAAACGCGGCCGGAGCTGCTTGATCAGATTGGCTTCGAGCAGCAGCGCCTCGGTCTCGGTCATGGTCGAGACGATCTCGACATGCGTGGTCGCCGCGATCATGCGCAGGATGCGCGCCGGTAGCGGCGCGTTGGCCCGCGCATAGGACGACAGCCGCTTTTTGACGTTCTTCGCCTTGCCGACATAGAGGACGTCGTTGGCGGCGTTGAGCATGCGGTAGACGCCGGGCGAGGTCGGGGCGAGGCGGACCGCGTTCTCGATCGCCTCATGCCCGATCGAGAGCGTCCCCTCGGCAACCGTCTCGGTGGTGTCCTCCGACACCTCGGGCAGACGTGCCTCGTCGTCCTCCTCAGTGGCGGAGCTTTCGGGATCGAGGTCGCTCGTGTCGAGCGTCAGGTCGTCCTGCGGCAGATCGGACTTTGAACTGCGCCGTGGCTTGAGATCAGCCTTGGGGGCCGGCGTCGGGCGCTCGGGAGAATCGTGAACCATGGGCCGTAAATTAAGCGCTTGGGCGACCGCTCGCCAGCGTTGGCGACGCAGGAAAAACAACCCCGATTGCAGGACGTTACCGGCCCAGCGCGGCCGCCGGGGCGGGTCGGTAACACATTGTTAAGACTGATGAGCGGGCCGGTAACCGGGCTTAACAACCCTTTAACTTAAAACTCTCGATAAACCTTAGCGAAAAAAGTGGAATTCCGTAACCACGCCGGCCTCGGGCCTGCGGGCTGCGGCAGTTGCGTGGTGGAGAGTACCAATGACCCGGTTGGTTGCGCGTGCGCTGGCACTGATCGTCGCAGGCTGGACGACGTCGTCGGCGGCGGCCGATCTCAACTACGGCTCGCCCTATACCGTCTATCAGCCGCTCAATGCCTACAGCTGGGCCGGGCCCTATCTCGGCGGCAACGTCGGCTATGGCTGGGGTTCGGTCGAAAACAACCCGACCAAGCCGTCCGGTTTCGCCGGCGGCGTGCAGGCCGGCTACAATTTCCAGAACGGCTCTCCCTGGGTGTTCGGCATCGAGGCCGACATCCAGGGCACCACGGCCGACGATCGGTTCGCGCCGTGGAAGTTCTCCAACCCTTGGTTCGGCACGGTGCGCGGCCGCGCCGGCTATGCGGTCAACAACGTGCTGTTCTACGCGACCGGCGGTCTTGCCTTCGGCGAACTGCGCGGCGAGACCTTCGGCATATCGGAGTCGCATACCAATGCGGGCTTCACCGTCGGTGCCGGCGCCGAAATGGGCTTTGCCCCGCACTGGAGCGCCAAGATCGAATATCTCTACGTCGATCTCGCCAACAGCAACTTCACGATCACCGGCGGCGCGTCGAACGGTTACAGCTTCAGCCTGATTCGCGCCGGCATCAACTATCACTTCTGAGAACAAGAAAACGTCAGACATCAACTCCCGGCCGCGCGTCGCGTGGCCGGGTTTTTCTTTGTGCTGAGCACGTCGACATCACGCACTGCTGCATGAACGCCACGGCGTCCGCGAAACCGGTCGGACGGCCGCACGCATCCAATATGCGGGCACCGTCAGTCGCGTCCGCATCATGCAGGCGGTCTTGCAGCGAGCGCGAGCCACGCGCCCTGCGGTCAACTCACACGCAACGCTTCATTCGCTGTTCATCACGAGCCACGCACCGCGAGAGCTCATCATGAAACCACCAGGTTGACCGCCTTCGGGCCCTTGCCCTTCTTGTCCGGTTCAACCTCGAACGTAATGCGCTGTCCTTCAGTCAGGTCCTTCAACCCTGCACGCTCGACAGCCGTGATGTGAACGAACACATCGCGGCCGCCATCGTCAGGCTTGATGAAGCCATAGCCACGCTCTCCGTTGAAGAACTTGACTGTCCCAGTCATGGCCATCGGGAAAACTCCTCCCCCGTATTGCTCCACCGCTACGCGCACGCCGCGTAGTGGTTGACCGACATTCGCTTGTCGGAAGCTTGGCCACCTGAACAAGCCGGCGTCACGCCGCCGGTCTGCCTGGATTTTATTTCGGCCTTGTCACTCCGCCGCAACCATTCGCGGAAGCGGAACGTAAAGCCAGTCGTAACAGGATGAGCATAATACGGTTCCGCGCGCGTTGCCTATGCTCAAATAGAACTTTTCAGTGGGTGCTACCGTTCAAGGTTTAGGCGTTTCGAGTCTGAAGCGTCCGGCGCCGCCTTGACCAAGCGGCTTCTCGAGTTCGGGCAGGATGATCTTCAGCTCGCCCGCCAGCGTCCACGGCGGATTCACTATCAAAAGGCCGGTGGAAACGAGGCCTGCGTCCACTTCTTGCGGCGCCACACTGAATTCCAAACGCAAGCATTTGCCCGCGGGCCGGCTGCTTGCTGCTGTCGCGGCAACGCTGCGTGCGAGCTCGTCGGAAACTCTCCGGGATTTTACGGGGTACCACAAAAGGTACGCGCCGGTCGGCCACTTCGCGAACGCTGCCGTGAAGGCACTGGCCAGTCGCTCGAACTCGTCCTTCGCTTCGAACGGCGGATCGATCAGCACCAGGCCGCGCCGCTCGTTCGGCGGCACGAATGCGGGCAGCGCCATCCAGCCATCGAGATCGACGACGCGCGCCTGCGCATCGCGTCGCAATGCATCGATCAATTGCTTGCGCGCCGCAGGCTCGATCTCGCAGGCCGTCAGACGGTCTTGCGGACGCAGCAGCGCCCGCGCGATCAACGGCGAGCCGGGATAGGCTTTCAGTTCGCCTCGCGGATTGAATGCCCTGACGATGTCGAGATAGGGCCCGATCAGCGGCAGCGCCTTGTCGGAGAGCCGCGCCTGCATCAGCCGCGCAATGCCGGTCAACCATTCGCCGCCGCGCTGCGCTTCACTCGATGTCAAATCATAGAGGCCGGCGCCGGCATGGGTGTCGATGACGCGGAACGGCGCCTGCTTTTCCTGCAAATAGGTGAGCATGCGCACCAGCACGATGTGCTTGATGACGTCGGCAAAGCTGCCGGCATGAAAGGCGTGACGATAGTTCATGCGATGACGCTGCGCTCCAGAGGGTGCGCATGTTGTACTGCGTCATGCCCGGCCTGTCCCGGGCATCATGCCTTATCTCGCTGGTTTCGTGGTGGCGTCCATGGCCGGGACACTCGGCACAACGACGCGCGCCTGCCCGGCCGTGAGGTGGACGAGACGTCAGCCGCCGCGAACCGGCGGCATCAGCACCTGATCGCGGCGGCAGGCGCGGCGATCGATTTCCTCGCAGGAGCGGAATTGCAGATCCTTGCTGAGGCAGATCCGCACTTCGCTGAGCCGCTTGCTGTCGCAGGTCACCGAGATCGCGGAGTTGCTGAGCCCCGGATTGGCCTTGATGAACGCCGTCTCCAGCTCGTCGGGCGCGATCGTCTTCGGCTCCGTCAATTGCAGGAATTCCTCGGGGATCTTCACCGCGGCGCGGGCCTTGCGGATGGCTTCGAAATAGGCGCGCTCGCCGAGGCCGGAGCAGGTGCCGTGCTTGTCCCACTCGTTGTAGATCAGCCCGGGCGCCGGCATCAGGTCGAGCATCGAGGTCATGATGTTGCGGGCGAGGCGGGGCGAGGGGCGCTGGCAGTATTCCGGAAAGCCCCGCTCATATTGCGGCCACAGCCCGTGCACCACGAACGAGTATGGCCGTCCGCCGCACTGCGCCTGGGTGCCGCGGCCATTGTTGCCGCGCTCGCTCGCCGCCTCGCAGAACGAGGGCGACCACGACAGCGACAGCACATAGAAATCGAACTCACCGGGCGCATTCTGCCGGCGATCCTGGGCCGAGGCCCCCATCGCACCACACAGAACGAAGGCAGCTGAAATCAGAAATCGGGAAATTGTGACCAACCGAGGCATCAAACGCTCCCCTCACGCGACCATTCAGAGCCTAGCAGGCTACTGGAACATTTCAAGAACAAAAGCCGCCGTCTGGGTGGCGGCGGCTTCCGTTTTGACCGAACTGGTCGGAGATCAGGGCCGGGCGGCCTTGCAGGACGGGTTATAAGCCCAGTTGCGGTCGAGCCCGGCGACGCACCATTCGACGCCCTGACTGAGGCCGGCAAAGCCGCCGTCCTCGATGATCGAATAGTGCACCTTGCGCACCTTGCCGTCGCTCAACATCGCATCGCCCGAGCAATAGCGGCGCGGAATATTGTCGGACTGCCAGGGACGGAAGGCGGTTTCGTGGATCCGGTTGTAGCCGGTGATCACGAGCGGCGAATTCCAGAAGGTGGCTTCCTTTTCCTGAAATTGGTTGCTGATGATCGCCAGGGCCTTCTCGCAGGGGGCCACATTGCCGTCATAGCGCGGGCCGGACAGCCAAAAATTGAGTTCGAACGGATTGGCGGCCTGAGCCGTGCCCCCGAACGCCAGAAGGCCGACCACGAGCGCGGCGCCGAGGCCGAGCTTATGGCTGAGTTTATTGGGGGAGTTGAACAGGTTGCGCATGGGAATCCACCCGATGATCCGATGCGGCGGACGGTGCCGTGAAGCCCCGGCAAGGTCAAGTGCAGCGCGGCAACACCTGCGGAGAAGTCCACTTCCGGCAGCCGGCTCGTTCTTTCCATGGTCGCCGGCGCGCTCTATGTTGGTCGCCAGCGAAATGGAGTCTGCGATGCGAAGGAAATTGGCCGCGTGCCTGGTTGCCGTTAGCGGGATGCTGGCCGTTGGTCCGGCGCAAGCCGACTGGATGCAGCCGGTGCCACCGTTCAAGGGCAATGATACCGGCGGTATCATCGCCTATTCGCTGGCGGCCCAGACTGACGCGCGGCAGCTCGCCGTCGATCACTGCGCTTCCTACGGCAAGGTGGTCAAGTTCCTTGCGATGCAGCGCTATCCGGGCGGCTACATCTCCTTTGCCTGCCGCTGGGTACCCTATGGTTCGGCTCAGAGGCCGGTGCGCACGCTCTACTGAGCGCGCTCCAAATCCTTCGATCGTTCAGCCGGGAGCTCACCGCATGACCCGACAGCTTGCCTTGCTTGGTTCTGCTGTTTGCCTTGTCCTGTCCACCGGTGCTGCGAGCGCCGTCGACCTGCCGACCCGCAAGGCGGGTCTGTGGGAGATGAAGATGGTGCGCACCGGCGGGCCGATGCCGGAAATCACCATGCAGCACTGCACCGACGAGACCACCGACAAGGAGATGAGCGCGGCGGCCTCGCCGATGGCCAAGGAAGTCTGCTCCAAGCAGGACATCCAGAAGACCGCGACCGGCTATGTCAGCGACAGCGTGTGCAGCGTCGCCGGCATGTCGATGAAGAGCCATGCCGAGATCGTCGGCGATTTCAATTCCGCCTACACGGTCAAGAGCAGCTCGCACGCGGAGGGCGGCGCAGCGGGCTCCCGCGACACCACGATGACCATCGAGGCGAAATGGCTCGGCGCCTGCAAGAGCGACCAGAAGCCCGGTGACATCATCATGCCCGGCGGCATGAAGATGAACGTCAAGGACATGGAAAAGCTGAAGGGCCTGCTGCCCAAGCAGAAGTAGGCGCAGCGCCTTCGATTGCCGCCGCGCGCCTGAGCACGTCCTCGCTCAATTCGAGAGGACGTGGCGTTTTGCACCACCATCATTGCGGACAGCGCGCGACAAGATTGCCAAGCCGCTTTGCGCTGCCTGTCATCGGGCGTGCGTTCGCGCGACCCAGTTTGCGATGATGCGCGCGCCAGCGCATTCGCTTCACCGTTGTCGCTAAAGGTTGACGCCTGGCGCTCGTCTCGCCGCACAACAGTCACCGGCCGCTCACCTTCAGTAGATTGGACGTCAAACATGATGTCCGGTGTTGGTCGCGGCCACGCGCAATGCACCACCGCATTGCAGGGTGAGATCAACATCGTTGAATGATCGCTGCGTGCCTCGCGCTCGAGAGTCTCAGAGAGAGCGAGGACGTGCAGCGAATTCCTCGCACTGAAAAATCTGCTGCGACAACATGTCTTTTGAATCGCTCCAGTGTCGCGCATCTCGAATCATTCCAGTGTCGTGCATTGCGCGCTTCAATGGATTCTATTTTGCGCGTGTGGAATTTCGCGCATCCCGCCGATAGAAGTTCGCCCCAATCGATGCCCGCTCAATGACGAACACGCGGCTCGATCAAGATCGGCCTTGCGGAAGTGTGGGGATTGTTTGGTGGGAATGGCTTCGTCGCGGAGCAAGCGCAGCTTGCTTGCATCAACGGCTGCGATCAACGCAGCGTTTCTCGGTTCGGTCTTGCTGGTGCCGATGGGTACGAACGTCGCCAGCGCTCAGGCACAAACCAGCACTCCGCAAAACAATGTCAGCGTGCTTCCTGCCGTGACGGTGGATGAACCTGACACTGCAAGGAAGCGCAGTGCCGCCGCCTCGAGTCGGAACGCCAGGTCTTCGCGCGCCACCGTATCGAACCGACGCCGCACCGTTGCGGCGCCCGCTCAGAACCAGGCTCCGCGGTCGCAAGGCGCGGCCGGCACGGTCGGTGCAACGACCGGTTATGTTGCGACCGGCAGCACGGCCGGCACCAAGACCAACACGGCGCTGATCGAGACGCCGCAGTCGCTGTCGGTCGTCACGCAGAAGGAGCTCAGGGATCGCAACGTTCAGACGCTCAAGGACGCCGTCAATTACACGCCCGGCGTCACGACCACGGCGTTCGGCTATGATCCCCGGTTCGATAGTTTCTACATCCGTGGCTTCGATGCGACCTATACCGGGATCTATCGCGACGGCCTTCGCCAGGGCGGCGGCAACTTCGCCATTCCCAAGATCGAACCTTACGGTCTCGACAGCGTGTCGATCCTTCGTGGACCGGCCTCGGGCCTCTACGGCCTCGGCTCTCCGGGCGGCATCGTCGACGTCACCACGAAGCGGCCGACCATGACGCCGTTCGGCGAGGTGCAGCTGCAGACCGGCAACTATGATCGTTACCAGGGCAGCTTCGATATCGGTGGCCCGGTGCCCGGCAGCGACCAATTGTACTATCGCCTGACGGGTCTGCTCCGTGACGCCAAGACCTGGTATCCCGGCAACGACGACGATCGCACCTACATCGCGCCCGCGCTGACCTGGCGGCCCGACGTCGATACGTCCTTCACGATCCTCAGCGAATATCAAAGCAGCCGAACCGCCGCGAGCATCGGCAACTTCCGCACGCCCGACGGACAATTGACCAACATCTATTCGAACGATCCGGCCTTCAGCGCCATGGATCAGAAGCAGTATCGCATCGGCTACGCGTTCGAGCACAATGTCGACGACGTCTGGACGGTGCGGCAGAACTTCCGCTTCTATCAGGTCGACACCGACGCGAAATACACCCAGATCGATTCCATCGACAGCAGCACCAATCTCGCGTCGCGATCCGCGTGGCGGATCCTGGATAGCTTCAATACGGTGACGCTCGACAACCAGGCCGAGGCCAAGTTCATGCTCGGCGCGATCAAGAACACGGCGCTGTTCGGCGTTGATTACGGGCACTCCTACTACAACGACAAGATCGGCTACGGGGCGGCTCCCGATCTCAATCTCCTGACGATGAATTACGGTGCCCAGGCGATCGCGTCGCCGGCATTCTCGATCTTCAACAAGCAGTCGACCGACGAGGTCGGGGTCTATGCGCAGGAGCAGGCCAAGCTCGGCGGCTTCGTTCTGACGCTCAATGGCCGGCAGAGCTGGGTCTCGCAGACGACGACCGCAGGCCTCGACGGCGTGCCGTCAACGCAGAAGGCCACCGCCTTCACGGGCCGCGCGGGCCTCGCTTACGTCTTCGACAACGGCATTGCGCCTTATGTCAGCTACGCGACGGCATTCGCTCCGCAGGTCGGCGTCGATGCATCGGGATCGCCGTTCAAGCCGACCACCGGCGAGCAGAAGGAAATCGGCATCAAGTACCAGATGCCGCAGGTGCCGGTGCTGTTGACCGCCGCGGTGTTCGACATCACGCAGGACAATGTGCTGCGCACCGATCCGAGCAACATGGCGTTCCAGGCGGCAACCGGACAGGTCGAATCGAAGGGCGTGGAGCTCGAGGCGAAGCTGGCGCTCAAGCAGGGATTTGATCTCACCGCGGCCTACACCCATCTCAACGTCGTGATCACACAGGGCAATCCCGATACGACCGGCAATGAGCTCTCCGGCATTCCGAGGAATTCCTTCGCCGCCTTCGGCAAATACACCTTCCAGTCCGGCGTCCCGGTCGAAGGGCTCGGGCTCGGCCTCGGTGTCCGTTACATCGGGACCAACTTCGGCAATGACCAGAATACGTTCCAGAATGCGGCGAGAACGTTGTTCGATGCGGTGATCGACTACGATCTCGGCAAGCTCGACCGGCGCTTGCTCGGCGCCACCGCGCGCTTGAACGCGACCAATCTGTTCGACACCCGCTACCAGACCTGTCAGTCCGGCTACTGCTATGCCGGCGAACGGCGTCAGGTGATCGGCACCCTGTCTTACCGCTGGTAGCTACACCGGAATCCGCACCGCCGCGCGCAGGCCGCCCATCGGGCTTTCGCCGAGCATGATGTCGCCGCCATGCGAGCGGGCGATGTCGCGGGCGATCGCAAGTCCGAGGCCGCTGCCGCCTTCGTCCTGGTTGCGGGCGTCGTCGAGCCGCAGGAAGGGCTTGAACACTTCCTCGCGCATGGCGGCGGGGATGCCAGGGCCGTCGTCGTCGACCGTGATGTTGAGATAGCGGTGGTCGCGCTGGCCGGTGATCGAGATCGTGTTGGCGTGGCGCGCCGCGTTGGAGACGAGATTGGCGAGACAGCGCTTGAATGAGGCCGGCTTCACCGTGACGACGGGCAGGCCGTGGAACGCGACGGTTGCGGTGTGGCCGTGACGTTCGGCGTCGCTGCGCAATTCCTCCAGCGCCATCGCCATGTCGGTCGGCTGCGCGACCTCGCCGGAATCGCCGCGTGCGAAGGCAAGGTAGTCCTCCAGCATCATCGACATCTCGTCGACGTCCTTGCGCATCGCGTCGATCTCGGGGCCTTCACCGATCAGGGCGAGTTCGAGCTTGAAGCGGGTCAGGATGGTGCGCAGATCATGCGACACGCCGGCGAGCATCGCGGTGCGCTGCTCGATCGAACGCTCGACGCGCGCCTTCATCTCGATGAAGGCCTGCGCCGCGCGCCGCACCTCGCGCGCACCGCGCGGCCGGAAGTTCGGCGCCTCTCGGCCCTTGCCGAAGCTTTCGGCGGCATCGGCCAGTCTGAGGATCGGCTTGATCTGGTTGCGCAGGAACAGCACGGCGACGATCAGCAGGATCGACGAGGTGCCGACCATCCAGAAGATGAAGATCTCCGAGTTGGAGGCGTAGGCCGCGCTGCGCTGGGCGAAGATCCGCATCACGGAATCGTCGAGCTGGACGCGGATCTCGACCAGGTTGGACTTGCCGACGGTGTCGATCCAGAACGGACGGCTGATCTGGCGGCCGAGCTGCACTGACAGGGTCTGGTCGAGAAGCGAGAAGAACGGCTTCGGCCCCGGCGGCGGCATGTCGCCGGCGGGGAGGAAGTCGACCACCAGCTGCAGCTTCTGGGCGATGCCGCGCAGCTGCGCGCGGTCCTTGTCCTGCGGATAGATCTTGTAGACGTCGATCAGCGCGGCGATGTCGGAGACCACCGCGGCGGACAGGCGGCGCGTCACCGTGTTCCAGTGCCGCTCCATGAACACGAACGCGACCACGGTCTGCAAGATCACCATCGGCACGATCATGATCAGCAGCGCGCGCGCATAGAGGCCGGTCGGCATCCAGCTCTTGAACGCGTTGCCCATCCAGCCGTTCGCCTTCGAGACGCGCTGCGAGGCGTTCTTGATCAGGGTCAGGCCGGTGTCGAGCGTGCTCATGGCTGCATCTTACGGCGAGGCGACCAGGCGATAGCCGATGCCGCGTACCGCCTGCAGGAACAGCGGATTGGCGGGATCGTGCTCGATCTTGCGGCGCAGGCGGTTGATCTGGACGTCGACCGCGCGCTCATTGACGGTGCCGCCGCTGGTCAATTCGCCGCGCGGCACGGTCTCGCCGGGCGCGCTTGCGAGGATACGCAGCATCTCGCGCTCGCGGTCGGTGAGATGGATGATCTCCTCGCCCTGGCGCAGCTCGCTGCGTTCGATGTGGAAGATGTAGGGGCCGAACGCGATCTGCTCGACCACAGTGACTTGCGGCGGCGCGGTGCGCTTGAGGATATTGCCGATGCGCAGCACCAGCTCGCGCGGCTCGAACGGCTTGGCGACATAGTCGTCGGCGCCGATCTGCAGGCCCTCGATGCGGGCTTCCGCCTCATGGCGGGCGGTCAGCATGATGATCGGCACCGTCGAGGAGGTGCGGATGAAGCGGGCGAGGTCGAAGCCGTTCTCGCCGGGCATCATCACGTCGAGGATCAGCAGGTCGAAATGCAGCCCGAGCAGCTTGGCGCGCGCGTCGGTGGCGCTCATGGCCGTCGTGACGCGATAGCCTTCGCCGGAGAGGAAGCGCGACAACAGGTCGCGAATGCGCCGGTCGTCGTCGACCAGCAGGAGATGCGGCGCGTCGTCGGCCGGCTCGACCGGCGTGCGCACCAGGGTTGCAGCCTGCACCAGGTTCACTCCCTTGTTTTTCTGCCGCCGCCGAAGATCGCTTCGAGCACCTTGTCGGGATCGTCGCGGTCGATCATCGCGCGGAGGAATTGGCGAACCGTCTCGACGCCGGCCGGATCGATGCCGGCGATGGCGCGGTTGATGCGGTCGGTCTGCAGCCCTGCGAGCTTGGCGACCAGCGCCTCGCCCTTCGGCGTCGCGTAGAGCAGGCGCTGCCGGCGGTCGTTGTTGCCGGTCTTCTGCACGATGTAGGCTTCGTCCAGCAGCTGCTTGAGCACGCGTCCGAGCGACTGCTTGGTGATGCGCAGGACGTCGAGCAGGTCGGCGACCTTCAGGCCGGGATAGCGGGTGACGAAGTGGATGACGCGGTGGTGGGCGCGGCCGAAGCCGAACGCCTCCAGCTCCTGGTCGGCGTCGCCGACAAAGTCGCGGTAGGCGAAGAACAACAGCTCGATGATGTCCCAGCGCAGGTCGCGGCCACCCGCCGCAGGAGCGTGATCATCTCCCTGCGAATCGGGCTTGGCAGCCATGCCTGAGAAATTTATGTCAGTCATATTGACGTATCTTGGGTTCAATGTTACAAAACTGCCAGTCACGACGAAACATTAGGTCGTTTCGTCCCCGACAGCGTTTGAGGCGGCCTGAAAGAGCCTGTGTGGCGGTTTGGGCCGCGAATTGGACTACCGTGCGATTGTCGAGCGGCATTTCGGCAAACATACTGGACTTCAGCACTCCGCAAAAGCATGTCTAACCGGCATGTTGGCGATGGAAACCGGCTGGGTTGCCGGCGGTGGTGAAGTTTGCACCAGCCGAGCCTGATGGCTCCGGGGGAAACAGGCCGTCGCCCGGTATGGCGCCGGTTCCGACAGCGGAAAGCAAGAAAAATGACTTTGAAATTCGACATCCAGCCTTCGCCGAACGCCACATCCGACAAGGATCGTGCAGCGAAGCTCGTGGACCCGGGCTTCGGCCGCGTCTTCACCGACCACATGGCGATCGTCCGCTACAGCCAGGGCAAGGGCTGGCACAGCGCCCGCGTCGAGGCACGCGCGAATTTTCCGCTCGATCCGGCCGGCGCGGTGCTGCACTACGCCCAGGAAATTTTCGAAGGTCTCAAGGCCTACCGGCGCGACGATGGCGGTGTGAACCTGTTCCGTCCCGACGCCAATGCGCGGCGCTTCCACGATTCGGCCGACCGCATGGCGATGGCGCCGCTGCCCGAGGAGGTGTTCATCGACGCGGTCGAGCAGCTGGTGCGGATGGATCGCGCCTGGATCCCGGGCGGCGAGGGCAGTCTCTATCTGCGGCCGTTCATGATCGCGAGCGAGGTCTTCCTCGGCGTGAAGCCGTCGGCGGAATACATCTTCTCGGTCATCGCATCGCCGGTCGGCTCCTATTTCAAGGGCGGTCCCGCGCCGGTCTCGATCTGGGTGTCGGAAAATTACACGCGGGCCGCGATCGGTGGTACCGGCGCCGTCAAGTGCGGCGGCAACTATGCCGCAAGCCTGCGCGCGCAGGCGGAAGCGATCGAGCGCGGCTGCGACCAGGTCGTGTTCCTCGACGCGGTTGAGCGCCGCTACATCGAGGAGCTCGGCGGCATGAACATCTTCTTCGCGTTCGACGACGGCTCGCTCTCGACGCCGCCGCTCGGCACCATCCTGCCCGGCATCACCCGCGACTCGATCATCGCGCTTGCCAAGGATGCCGGCACGCGCGTGCGCGAGGAGCCCTACACGATCCAGCAGTGGCGTGCCGACGCTGCCAGCGGCAAGCTGAAGGAAGCCTTCGCCTGCGGCACCGCGGCCGTCATCTCGCCGATCGGCAAGGTGTGCTCGGCGAGCGGCGACTTCCAGATCAGCGGCGGCGTGGCCGGCCCGGTCGCGATGGGCCTCCGCAAGAAGCTGGTCGACATCCAGTACGGTCGCACCAACGACCCGCATAACTGGATCAGGAACGTCGCCTGACGCAGCGGTTCCACTGCTGACTTCGATTTGGCGCCTCTCCTTTGCAAAGGGAGAGGCGCTTTCGCTTTGCAACTCCAGCAGCACGCCGACGCTTTGTCGCGGCCGTCATTTTTCCGTGTCATCCGCCGTCATCGCATGAACGGCCTGCCGCGAGCGCGCGACAAAGTCTCGCCTCCCGCTTCAAACAATCCCCATTCACGTGATGACATGACCAAAACTCCCGTAACACGTCTGACCTGTGCCGTGCTGATCGCGGCTGCGTTCGCGCTCGCCGGAACCAACACGGCGCGCGCCGAGGACCGCTCGCCGGTGATCGATGTCCGCACCGCCGACCCGGAGATGAATGCCGCGATCAGCCATGCGCGCGAAACGCTCCCGGCGTTCTGGGCCTCCTATGAGGCGCCAAAACCGTCGGAGACCCAGCACTCGCTCAAGGTCCGCTTTCCGACCCATCGCAACGAGGGCGAGCACATCTGGATGCGCGAGGTGAAGAAGCTGCCGAGCGGCGGCTATTCCGGCCGGTTCGCCAACCAGCCGCGCGACCTGCCGGGCAAGCGGGCCGGCGACCTCGCCGAGTTCAAGGGCGCCGACATCTCCGACTGGATGTTCATGCGCAACGGCAAGATCGTCGGCGGCGAGACCATCAAGTCGCTGCTGAAATCGATGCCGAAAGCCGACGCCGACGCGCTTCGCGCGCGGATGGAGCAGCCCTGAGGACCGGTGTTCGGCCGCGGCGGCGGCGCAGAGCCGGGTTGCCGCCTTGCGCGTCCGCTGGTAAACGCCGCCAATGGCCGAGAAACCCAAAAAACCCCAGAAACTGAAGGCGCGCCTGCCGCGCGGGCTGGAAGATCGCGGCCCGGCCGCGATCAATGCCACGCGGGCGATGGTCGAGAAGATCCGCGCCGTCTACGAACTCTACGGCTTCGAGCCGGTGGAGACGCCGGCGATGGAATATACCGACGCGCTCGGCAAATTCCTGCCCGACCAGGACCGCCCCAACGAAGGCGTGTTCTCGTTCCAGGACGATGACGAGCAGTGGATCTCGCTGCGCTACGACCTGACCGCGCCGCTGGCGCGCTATGTCGCGGAGAACTTCGACGCGCTGCCGAAGCCGTACCGGTCCTATCGGTTCGGCTATGTGTTCCGCAACGAGAAGCCGGGTCCGGGCCGCTTCCGCCAGTTCATGCAGTTCGATGCCGACACGGTCGGCTCGGCGACGCCGGCGGCCGACGCCGAAATCTGCATGATGGCGGCCGACACGATGGAAGCGCTCGGCATTCCGCGCGGCTCCTATGTCGTGAAGGTCAACAACCGCAAGGTGCTCGACGGCGTGCTCGAGGCGATCGGTCTCGGCGGCGACGACAATGCAGGTCGCAGGCTCACAGTGCTGCGCGCGATCGACAAGCTCGACAAGTTTCCTGCCGACGAGGTCCGCAAGCTGCTTGGCCCCGGACGATGGGATGGCGGCGAAGAGGGCAAGGGCGACTTTACCAAGGGCGCCGAGCTGAGCCCGGCGGATGCCGACATCGTGCTCGCCGTCACGCAGCAGCGCGCGGATTGGCGAGAGGCCATCGCTGCGGCCGAGACCTACCTGGCGAAGAGTGAAGTCGGTCAGGCGGGCGTGAGCGAGCTCGAAGAGATCGCGAAACTGGTCGCGGCGTCCGGCTATGGCGCGGATCGCATCCGCATCGATCCGACCGTCGTTCGCGGTCTCGAATACTACACCGGCCCGGTCTACGAGGTTGAACTGCTGCTCGATACCAAGGACGAGAAGGGCCGCCCGGTGCGGTTCGGCTCGGTCGGTGGCGGCGGCCGCTATGACGGGCTCGTCTCGCGCTTCCGCGGCGAGCCGGTGCCGGCGACCGGCTTCTCGATCGGCGTCTCGCGGCTGCAGGCCGCGCTCACGATGCTCGGCCAGCTCGATACGCAGGCCGAATTCGGGCCCGTCGTCGTCACCGTGTTCGATCGCGACCGCGTCGCGGACTATCAGAAGATGGTCACGCAGCTGCGCCAGGCCGGCATCCGCGCCGAGCTCTATCTCGGTAACCCGAAGAACATGGGCAACCAGCTCAAATATGCCGACCGCCGCAATTCGCCCTGCGTGATCATTCAGGGCTCGGATGAGAAGGCGCGCGGCGAGGTGCAGATCAAGGATTTGATCGAGGGCGCCAAGGCGGCGGCCGCGATCGCGTCCAATCAGGAATGGCGCGAAACGCGCCCCGCCCAGTTCTCCTGCGCTGAGGTCGATCTGGTCGCCAAGGTTCGTGAGGTGCTCGCGCGCCACGACGTGAACTGGGGATAGCTGGTTTGTCGTGCGCGGGCTTGACCCGCGCATCCATCTTCAAAAAGATGGCGCGCCAGCCAGACCGGCAGACGACCGGTCTGCGCGTCAACAACAACCAGGGAGTTATTCCGATGCCCGAGATCACCGTGAGCATGGCCGCCGGCCGCACCGACGAGCAGAAGGCCGGCATGATGCGCGACATCACCCAGGCGCTGGTGAAGAACCTCGGCGTCGACGCCGACGCCGTCGTGATCCAGATCAACGAAGCGCCGCTGCATCACAAGATGAAGGGCGGCAAGACCTTCGTCGAGCGCGCGGCTGTGGCGAAGAAGTGACGCGTTAGCGTCATCCCGGGGCGCGCATTAGCGCGAACCCGGGATCTCGATCAACAATCTCCAGATTCCGGGTTCACGCTTCGCGTGCCCCGGAATGACGAGCAAGGTCTCCATGGACGCACGCGATTTCATCAAGATCGGCATGAGCGCCGAGCGCATGCTGGTGGTGCCGCCGGAGCGCACGGTCGGGCATTTCGTGCCCGGCATGCCGATGGTCTATGCGACGCCGATGATGATCCTCGAAATGGAGATGGCGTCGGGCGATGCCATCCGCAGCGCGTTGCAGCCCGGCTGGGTCACCGTCGGGACCGAGGTCGATATTCGCCATCTCGCCGCCGCGCTCGTCGGGTCCACAGTGCGGACCACCGCAAAGGTGATCGCGGTCGAGCGCCGCGTGATCCGCTTCGCGGTCAAGGCCTTTGAGGGCGCGCGCAAGCTCGGCGAAGGCCGCCACGCCCGCGGCCTGATCAATGTCGAGAGTTTTAACAAGCGGCTCGCCGGGACGTCGGGCCAGGCGCAGTAAGCGAAACGGCCGACGCGCACCGATCCACTTGTTCGAACGTCATCCTGGGGTGCGCGCCCTTGCGCGCCTCGAAGGATGGCCGCGGGCCGTGCACCCTTCGAGGCTCGCTTCGCGAGCACCTCAGGGTGACGGGATCAGCAGGCAGCTACTTCGCCAATTCCTTCGAGCGCCGGGTCGCGGCAGCAATGGCGCGGGTCATCAGCGGCTGCATGCCGTCGCTCGCCATCAGCACCTCGAGCGCAGCGGCGGTGGTGCCGCCGGGCGAGGTGACATTCTGCCGCAGCGTCGCCGACGGCAGATCGGAGCGATGCAGCAACTCGCCGGAGCCGGCGACGGTCGCACGCGCCAGCGTGGTCGCGAGCTGCTCGGGCAGGCCGGCCGCGACGCCGGCGCGGGCCAGCTCCTCGGCGAGCAGGAAGACATAGGCCGGGCCGGAGCCGGAGACCGCGGTCACCGCGTCCATCAAGCTCTCATCGTCGACCCATTCGACCAGTCCGGTCGCCTTCAGCAGCGCGTCCGTCATGGCGCGCTGCGCGGCGGTGACGCGCTTCGAGGGCACCGCGACCGTGATGCCGCGGCCGATCGCCGCCGGCGTGTTCGGCATTGCGCGCACCACCGCGCCGCCAACCACTTCTTCCAGCGCTGACATCGTCGTGCCGGCCATGATCGAGACCACGAGCGTCGACGGACCGACCAGCGCCTTCAGCGCGGCGCCGGCGTCGCGGAACGATTGCGGCTTCACCGCGACGACCAGTGCGTCGACCGTACCGAGATCCGTCGCCTGCGGATTGAGCCGCACGCCCTTGGCGGCAAGCGCGGAGATCTCGGGCGAAAGATGCGGATCGATCACCGCGACATGCTTCGGCGAAAGGCCCTGCGCGAGCCAGCCGGTCAGCATCGCGCCGCCCATCTTGCCCGCGCCCGCGAGCGCGATGATGCCGGTCGAATCTTTCAGTGCGTTGGTTGTGTTCACAGGTGTCACCGCTCGTCGTCCCGGCGAAGGCCGGGACCCATAACCACAGGTCGTTCTAGTAAAGCGAAGCGGGCGCCACAAGCAGTTTGCTCAACCACTGGGGCCGGGGAGTATGGGTCCCTGTGTCTTGGAAGTCTGTCATGATGGGGTGGGCGGGAAGCCGTTGGGTCCTTGGCGCTTGACGCCGTGAGCCGGCTCGGTCTCCCGCCCGTTCCATCTACAAACCTGAACAGTTGCACGAGGCTGCGCCAACAGACCTCGCATCACAGGGACAGGCACCGTGATCATAGCTCTTCGTTACGTCGGAATCGACATCTCCAAAAAACACCTCGATATCTTTGATGAGGCTGACGGCGTGCCGAGGCGCATTGCCAACGCGACACAGGCCATCACACAGCAGGTGGCGCGTTGGCAATGCGATGCGCTGGTCGTCTTCGAGGCGACGGGTATCTATGACCTCGCGCTTCGCGAGGCGCTACGTCAGGCCGGATCCAGTTCGCACGGATCAACCCGGCCCGTGCCCGCGACTTTGCACGGGCTAGCGGCCTGCTCGCCAAGACCGATCCGATCGATGCGCGGATGCTGGCAGCCTTTGCGCGGGCCATGCAGCCCGCCCCCGAGCAGGTCGCCGATCCTGCACGCAACGCCTTGGCGAGGCTTGCAAAACGGCGGGATCAGCTGGTCCTGATGCGCGCCCAGGAGAAGAACCGGCGCAGCGAGGCCGACGATCGCGCCATGGCCGAACGCATTGGCCGCCTCATCGAGGTCCTCGACAGCGAGATCGCCGAGATCGAGGCCGACATCAGCGCATTGATTAAAGCCGAAGCGGAGATCGCGGACGATGCGAAGTTAATGCGTTCGCTGCCCGGCGTGGGTCCCGTGGCCTGCATGCAGCTCATCGCGCAGATGCCGGAACTCGGGCGGATCGGACCGAAACAGCTCGCAGCGCTCGCTGGCCTTGCCCCCTTCAACGTCGACAGCGGCGCCTTCCGCGGCAAGCGCAAGATTGCGGGCGGCCGAAAGCGCGTTCGTGACGCCCTTTATATGGCGGCCCTCAACGCAGTCCGCAGAGCTGATCCGTTCAAGGCCTTCTATGCACGACTGCGACAGGCCGGAAAACCAGCCAAACTCGCCCTCATCGCCGTCGCCAGGAAGCTGCTGACGGTCCTCAATGCCATCATGCGAGACCGAAAGCCGTACCTGCAAACCAAACCAACATAACAGTTGCCGGCTCCCGTGCGCAATTGCGCACTAGGCCGGGACGACACTGAGGATGCGCTTACGCCTCGCCCTCGGTATCGAACATCGCGGCGGCCATCGCCTCGGCAGTCGACTTGCCGGCCCACACCACGAACTGGAACGCCGGATAGTAGCGCTCGCAGGCGTGGATCGCGTTGACCACCATGGCCTCGCATTGCGCGGTGGACGCGGTGAGGCCGCCGGGCAGCACCAGCGCCTGGCGATGCATCACCATGCCGGTGTGGGTCCACAGATCGAAATGGCCGACCCACAATTGTTCGTTGATCGCGGCGACCAGCCGCTGCACCTCGGCGCGCCGCGCCTGCGGCATCTTCATGTCGAAGGCACATGCGAGATGCAGCGCCTCGATCTCTCCCATCCAGGTGAAGGAGAGCTGATAATCGATCCAGTCTCCCTTGGAGACGATCGTCACCTCGTCTTCGCCGGAACGCTCGAACGCCCAGTTGTTGTCGGTGGCGATATCTTCGACCACCGCAAGCGGGTTGTTCCGGGAATCGATAATGCTTTCGAGGAGGGACATGCCGTCTCGGACCTTGTTCTTATGATCGCTTGATACGCACACGGAAGCCGGCACTTGCGACATACTGCGTCGTGGCCGAGTGCAGTTCCCTGACCGGGCTTCCGGATGCCCCTGGACCTGACGCCGATGAAGTGATGTGATTTGCGGAATCCGCGCAACCGCACGCCGAGTCCGTCCACAGCCAAAGCGCGCATCGTCCACAGCTGATCTCCGCCACACTTGTGATTTTACGAACAAATCGGAATCTAGGCGTTCGCGTAACGATTTATTAACCATTTGCCGGCGCCTCGCCGCACGCGTGAATCAGCGTTTCGGGCGCTCACATCTCTCTGCAAGAGCCGCGGCGCGCTCATGGGGACATGCCGTTTCCCCATGCCAAAGGTGCTTGCCCCGCTGTCGCGGTTTGGTCATATTTCGCCTCAGGCACGTCCATCCCCGGGCGTGCCGATGTTCTCAGGGCGGGGCGAAAATCCCCACCGGCGGTAAAGGGCGATGAGCCCAAGCCCGCGAGCGCCTTCTTCCGTGAAGCCGGTAGAAGGGTCAGCAGATTCGGTGCAATTCCGAAGCCGACGGTTACAGTCCGGATGAAAGAGAACGGTTGCGGCAGCCAACGCGATTTTCGCGTGGGCTTGTGTCGTTGTCCGTGTGCCCTGATTCTGGTCCTGAAAGAGGAAAGCCATGAATCAGATGTTGCAAGACCAAGACGTTCAAGCTTCTCAAGTCCAGACCTCCCAAGCAGAAAGTGTTCCGGATACGCCGGCTCGTCCGCCGACGCCGGAGCATCCGCACTTCGCAAAGCCGCAGCGGGTTGCCTTCGTGCAGTCGTCCTGGCATCGCGATGTGGTGGAAGAGTGCCGCATCTCTTTCCTGAAGGAGATCGAGGCGCGCCACATCACCAATGTCGATGTGTTCGAAGTGCCGGGCTCGTTCGAGATCCCGCTGCATGCGCAGCTGCTGGCGAAGACGCGCCGCTACACCGCGATCGTCGCGGCCGGGCTCGTTGTCGATGGCGGCATCTACCGCCACGAATTCGTCGCCGATACCGTGATCAAGGCGCTGATGGATGTGCAGTTGCGCACCGAGGTGCCGGTGTTCTCGGCGGTGCTGACCCCGCAGCAATTCCACGAGACCGAAGTGCATTACGACTTCTTCCGCAAGCACTTCGTGATCAAGGGGATCGAGGTCGCGGAAGCCTGCGCCAACACGCTGCTCAGCCTCGAACGGCTGCGCGGTCAGGTCGCGGCGGGGATACCTGGTTAACGCGTCAATAGTTTAAGGCCCGACGCAAAAGCGATTCCGGCATGCGTGCCGGGATCGCGCTCGCAGCCAGCGCGTTCGGTTATGCTTGCCGGCATAATCAGAACGCGCGGGAGGCGCTCATGACCGAACAACATTCTTCCGACTGGCTTGGCCTGTCGGGCCGCGTTGCCGTCGTCACCGGCGGAGGCGGCGGCATCGGCCGCGCCACCGCAGTCAGTTTCGCGCGCGCCGGCGCCAGGGTCGCGGCCCTCGATCGCGATGAGCGCGGGCTGGCGGAGACCAAGGCGAAGCTTCGCGAGTTCGGCGACGGTCATCTCGTCGCAAGTTGCGACACGACCAGTGAGGACAATGTCGCGGCTGCCGCCGACGCCGTCGCGAACGCGCTTGGTCCGTGCGACATCCTCGTCAATACCGCGGCGGTGCTGCGTCCCGGCGGGCTCGACACGCTGCCGCTCGCCGAATGGAACGCGGTGCTGGCGATCAATCTCACCGGCTATTTCATCTGCGCGCAGGCGTTCGGCCGCCAGATGCGCAAGGCCGGGCGAGGCAGCCTCATCCATATTGCCTCGATCGCCGCCCGCAACGCGCAGGGGCAGAGCGGCGCCTACAGCGTCAGCAAGGCCGCCGTCGTGATGCTCTCGCAGCAACTCGCCGCCGAATGGGGGCCGTACGGCATCCGCAGCAATGTGGTCAGCCCGGGCCTCGTCGTCACGCCGATGAGCCAGGCGTTCTACGATACGCCCGGGGTTACCGAGCGGCGCACCGCTGTGGTGCCGATGCGCCGGATCGGCGCGCCGCAGGACATGGCGGACGCGACCCTGTTCCTGGCGAGCGATCGCTCGTCCTACGTCAATGGCGAGGAGATCATCGTCGATGGCGGCTATGCGCGGACGCTGATGAGCCACGTGCCGCGGCCGGGGTTTTAGCGGAGTGGGTGCCGCCGCAAATTCGCCGTCGTCCCGGCCTTGAGCCGGGACCCATAACCACGAATGCGAATTGGTTTACAACGCTGGAGCCACAGCCTTCGCAACAACAATGGGCTGTGGTTATGGGTCCCGGCTTTCGCCGGGACGACAGCGAGTATGAGGCTCTAATCGAACAGGCTCGACACCGACTCTTCCGCGGCGGTGCGGCCGATCGCTTCGGCGATCAGGCCGGCGATAGAGATCTGGCGGATGTTCGGCGCCTTGTTGACGGCTTCGGTCGGCAGGATCGAGTCGGTGATGACCAGTTCCTTCAGCCGCGACGAGGCAATCCGCGCTGCGGCGCCGCCGGACAGCACGCCGTGGGTGATGTAGGCCGAGACTTCCTTGGCGCCGTGCGCGATCAGCGCCTCGGCCGCGTTCACCAGTGTGCCGCCGGAATCGACGATGTCGTCGACCAGGATGCAGTTGTAGCCGGCGACGTCGCCGATCACGTTCATCACCTCGGACTCGCCGGGGCGCTCGCGGCGCTTGTCGACGATCGCAAGCGGGGTGTTGATGCGCTTGGCGAGGCCGCGGGCACGCGCCACGCCGCCGACGTCGGGCGACACCACCATCACCTTGGCGAGATCGAACTTCTCTCTGATATCGCGCACCATCAAGGGCGCCGCGAACAGATTGTCGGTCGGGATGTCGAAGAAGCCCTGGATCTGGCCGGCGTGCAGGTCGAGCGTCATGACGCGATCGACGCCGGAGTGCGAGATCAGGTTGGCGACGAGTTTAGCCGAGATCGGCGTACGTGAGCCGGACCTGCGATCCTGCCTGGCGTAGCCGAAATAGGGCACCACCGCGGTGATGCGGCGCGCCGAGGAACGGCGCAGCGCGTCGGTGATGATTAAGAGCTCCATCAGATTGTCGTTGGCCGGATACGACGTCGACTGAATGATGAACATGTCCGAACCGCGGACGTTCTCCTGGATCTCGACGAAGATCTCCATGTCGGCGAAGCGCCGGACCACGGCCTTGGTCAGTTCGATGCCAAGTCCCTTGGCAATGTCCTGCGCCAGCGCAGGATTGGAGTTGCCGGCGACGAGCTTGATTGATCCGTTCTTTGCCGACATCGATGCTTCCCCCCGCGCCTTGCTGGATACGACGTTCAGCATCTCAAGTCCTTACAGAACCGGCGGGTTTTCGGTGCGCGAGGGAATATCAGGCAGGCGGCTCCGATGGCAACCCATTAGGCGCTTCGGCCCACGTTTTCCTGGGCAAAAAACGCCTTTCCCCGGGAGATTCCGGGCGTTAGTTGGCGGAGTAGCTGAGGGCCACGGTTTCGGGCGCGGCGGGGGCCGGGGCGCTGACCATCGCTGGCCCACGGAGCTCCGGCGCCGGGCTGTTCGCCGGGCCGCCATTGATCATGCTGGACAGGCCGCTGAGGCCGGCCTGGGCGATCTTGCGCAGCACCAGATCGTCGGCGGCGGCCCAGGCGTCGCGGCCGGCCTTGCCGGCGGGCTCTTCGCCGGACAGCCGGAGCGCCCGTTGCTGGTTGCTGTCGTAGACGTCCCAGACCCACGCGATCATGGTGCGGCCGCGCACCACCTGCGCCGAGAGATAGCTGCGGACGCGATAGGCCGCGGTGGCCTGGCGCGACACGATCGACAGGCTGCGCAGCTTGGATTCGCTGTCGAGCACACCGACCATGCGGTCGAACACCTGGGGCGGCGGGCCGTCGATCGATTCGAAGGCGACGGTTGCGCCGCCGCTTGCGGGCGTCGCCATGGCGTAGGAGTCGGCCACGTTGCCGCCGGCCGCGCATCCGCCGAGTGCGGACGCAATCGCCAGCCATGTGGCTGCGATCGCGGCGCGCACGACTGTCCCAGTTTGAAACTGGTGGTTTGACGCTTCCCTCATTGCGTCCTGCGATATCGTTAAAATGGCTTAACGTCTAGGGCAGGACGGCCACAGCGCTTAGCAGTCGACTGGTCAAGCGCCGCGCGGGGACAGGATCGAATTCCTCGTCAGTCAGCGAGATGATGCCGCATGGCATCGACGATCCAGGCCCATTCCCGGTTCGGGCTGCTGTCGGGCCGCTGCCCCCGCATGATAGCGACCAACTCCCAATAGCGTGCGGCGCGGTCGTCATGCTGGGCGTATTTGGCGCGAAGCCAGTTGCGGAAATCCAGGTCGGGCTGCCGGCCCATCAATCGGGCCGAGGCTTCCAGCCATCGTCGCGCGATCGCGCTGCCGGTGTCGGATGTTGGTTCGAGCCCGTCGTCGATCGCCTGCTTTGCCTCGCGCACAATGGCGTCGCTTGCAGCCTGGCAGGCCTCCATGTCGAAGGCGTCGCGATCCCAGGCGTCGCTGGCGTTCGCGCGCATTTGGGCGACGAAGGAGGGATCGTTGAGGATCGACGACAGCTCGATCCAGGCATCGCATTGCTCGGGTGTCGGCTCGTCGGGCAATTCGGGCACCGTCGTCTCGATCATCTGCCGGACCCATTTCCGGTCGATGTTGATGCCGTCGGACACCTTCTCGAAAAAGCGTTCGACGACGTTGCGGCGCTCGGCGCGGGACAGCTGCGTCATGGTCAGGAATCTCCGTAAGTCTGCTTCGGTGAGTTGCGGTGAACGCAACGCAGCCCGCAGGGCCGAGGCGACGCGGCGCTGTGCCGCGATCTCCGCTTCCAGCGTCTCGAGACGGAGCTTCAGCGCCTCGACCAGCGAGAGTTCCTTGCTCAGGACCTCACGGATGGCGTCGAGACCGAGCCCCGCATCGCGCAGGCAGCGGATCAGGTCGAGGCGAACCAGTTCGTCGTCGGTGAAGACGCGATAGCCGCTCGCGGTGCGGCCGGCCGGCGGCAGCAACCCCTGGTCCGCATAGAAGCGGAGCCTGCGGACGGAAATTCCGCTGAGCCGCGCCGCCTCGCCGATGCTGTAGGTGCGTTGTGTCATGCGCTGCTTGTCCGGTCTCCAGCAGGTGGAGAGTCAAGCCGCTTGTCGCATAGAAACGAAGATGACGCCCGGCGTCAGCCTTCCAGCGCGATGGCGTGAACGTGGCGGCCGTAATCGGCTTCCTTGCGGTGCACGGAGCGGCGGTAGCTGAAGCAGCGCTCGTCGGAATAGGTGTCGATGCCGAGATCGTCGATCATCAGCACGCCGGCATTTTCCAGCCGCATCCGGATGAAGGCGGGGAGATCGAACATCGCGTGGGCGTCGCGTTCGGCGGGCATGAAGAACATGCCGTTCTCGGCATCGGCCTCGATGAAGCGTTCGACGAATTCACGTCCGACCTCGTAGGATTCCTTGCGGATCAGCGGGCCGATCGCGGCGGCGATGCCGCCGCGATCGGCGCCGAGTTTCTCCATCGCATCGATGGTCGATTCCAGCACGCCGGTCAGCGCGCCCTTCCAGCCGGCATGCGCCGCGCCGATCACCCGCGCATGGGGATCGACGAACAGGATCGGACCGCAGTCGGCCGTCGTGACCGAGATCGCAAGCCCTTCGGTGCGTGTGACGAGCGCGTCCGCCTTCGGGCGCGCGGCGCCATTCCATGGTCCGGTCACGGCCACGACGTCGGGCGAATGCACCTGATGCACGCTGATCAGGTGGTCGGACGGCACGCCGAGCTGCTCCGCCATCCGCCGCCGGTTCTCCGCGACCTTGGCCGGATCGTCGCGCGAGCCGAGCCCGCCATTGAGGCCGGCATAGATGCCCTCGGAGACGCCGCCCTCGCGCGAGAAGAAGGCGTGGCGCAGGCTTGGTATGGCCGACAGCAGCGGTGATCCCAATGTCATTGTTCGGTCTCGTCAGGCTGATCGCTGAGGCCAGCGATCGAGGTGAGGCGCGGGTCGGAGATGGCCATGACCTTGAACATCGAGCCCATCCCGCCGCGCCCGGAATCGGTCAGGCGCTTCAGCGCGCCGGCAATGTCGCCGGAAACCTCGGGTGAGGCCTTCGCCATCAATCCCGCGGCACGGGCTTCGACGCCGAGGCGCTTGAGGAAGTCGCCCTGCGTCGCCGGCCCGTGGACGCGCGCGCCGACATCCTCGGCGGCGCGCGCCAGGGCCTGGAAATCGACATGCGCCGTGATGTCGGCCTGTCCCGGATTCTTCAGCGGGTCGGCGAAGCTGTGGCGCGCGATCGCCTGGAAGGTATCGCCGGCGTCGCTGCGCAGATGGCCGTAATCGATGATCAGCGCGGCGCCGTCCTGGTCGCGCAGGCGCGTTGCGAGCTTCATGATCTCGTTGTCGGGCCGCCATTCGAACACCGCGCCGAGCGGTGCGGCGCGCACCAGCGGCGGCAGCAGCACCTCGAAATGCGGTGTCGGCTCGGCGGCTGGCGCGAAGTACAGGCTGCCATTGGCATCCATCCCGACAGTGCGCTCGTGCCAGCCGGTCTCGCGGCGGACCATCTGGTGGATCGGCAACACGTCGAAATATTCGTTGGCGAGGATCACCGCCGGTCCCTCCGGCACGTCGTCGATGCTGTCGTGCCAGGTGATGTTGCGCACGCCGGCCAGCGTGGCGTACTGCTTCTCGCGCAGCACCGGATTGACCTCGACGAGGTGGATGCTGAGCGACTGGTACAGCGGCGGCAGCACGCGCAGCGCACGCAGCGCATCTGACATCATGGTGCCGCGGCCGGGCCCGAGCTCGATCAGACGGAGCGTGTCCGGCGAGCCGATCGCGCGCCAGATCGAGGCGCTCCACAGCCCGAGCAGTTCGCCGAACATCTGGCTGACCTCGGGCGCCGTGGTGAAATCGCCCTCGCGGCCGAGCGGATCGCGCGACAGATAGTAGCCGTAGCGCGGATGCATCAGGCACAATTCCATGTAGCGCCAGACCGGCATCGGCCCGGACAGCTTGATCAGCTTCCTGATCTCATCCAGCAGTGGGGAGGGTTCGCTCACGGCCTTCCTTGGATTGCACTTGCTCTACATTGAACTCGGCGCCGGCCCGTTCGCCGGGCGGCGAACGGCGGCCGTGATGATGATAGCGCCCACAATGATCATTGGCACCGACAGCAGCATCCCCATGGTTAATCCGCCCCACAGGAATCCGAGCTGCGGATCGGGCTCCCTGAAATGCTCGCCGATGATCCGGGCAAGGCCGTAGATCGCAATGAAGCTGCCGAGGATCAGGCCGGGCCGCTTGAGCGCGCCCATCCGGATCATGATCGCCAGCGCGGTGAACAGCACGATGCCCTCGAGCCCGGCCTCGTAGAGCTGGCTCGGATGGCGTGGCAGCGGTCCGCCATTGGGGAAGATCATGGCCCAGGGCAGGGTCGGATCGGCGTGACGGCCCCACAATTCACTGTTGATGAAATTGGCGAGCCGGCCGAGGAACAGCCCGATCGGCGCGACCGCGGTGGTGATGTCGCCGAGCGACAGGATCGGGATGTTGTTGCGGCGGGCAAACAGCATCACCGCGGCGACGCAGCCGAGGAAGCCGCCGTGGAACGACATTCCGCCCTTCCACAATTCGAGGATCTCGGACGGGTGCGCGATGAAGAAAGGCAGGTTGTAGAACAGCACGTAGCCGGTGCGGCCGCCGACGATGATGCCGATGGTGACCCAGAGGATGAAATCGTCGAGCTGCGGCAGCGTGATCGGCGCCGGGCCGCCCCACAGCCGCTCCTTCTTGATCAGCGAGCGCGCATAGATCCAGCCCAGCACGATGCCGACGATATAAGCCAGCGCGTACCAGCGGATCACGATCGGCCCGAGCGCGAGCGCGACGGGGTTGAACACCGGAAAGTCGATCAGCAGGAACGGCATCGGGATCAGAGCGCTTTCGTGTAGACGGCGTAGGGCACGCCATGAATGGGCGGAGCCTCATGCACCTTGCTGAAGCCCATCCTGAGATACATCGGCAAGGCGACCGTCATGATAGGGCTCGTGTGAAGCGCAATGGTCCGGCACCGGTCGCGCCGCGCCCTGGCGAGGCATTCCGACGTCAACGCATGCCCGAGTCCCTTGCCCGTGTCGACGGGGTCGACCACCAGCATGCGAATGACCGGCCATGCCTGATCGAAGAATGCGGCCTTTTTGACGCCAGGCCCAAAATAGCCGACCGCGCCGGCCAGTCGGTCGCCGAGCTCGGCGACGATGATCTCGCCGCCGGAACTCAACTCGGACGTTTTTGACAGGCCGGCGCGCATCGCTGGCCAGTCGTCGAAGGCGTCACGGAATTGCTCGAAGGCGGCAACCGCAAGCCGGTTCACCTCATAGGCGTCGGAGCTTTGGTAGTCCCGAATGCGTGCGGCCTCCGCCATCCGTTTTCTTCGGGCCTCAGACCAGGTTGCGGCGATAGAGTGCGAGCAGCCGCTCCCAGTGGCGTTCGGCGGCGTCGCGGTCGTAGACCGGGCGCTTGGGGAAAGCGAAGCCATGATGGGTGCCGGGATAGATCTCGACCTCGTTGTTCGAGCCCTTCATGCCCGCCTTCACCTGCTCGATGATCTCCGCCGGGGCGTAGATGTCGGTCTCGGCGCAGGCGAAATAGAGCTCGGCCTTGGTCTTCTGCACGGCGAGATGCGGGCTGTCGGGCTGATCGGTCGCCAGATGCGTGCCGTAGATCGAGGCGGCCGCCTTGACGCGATCGCCGAAATGCGTCGCCGCGTTCACGGCATAGCGGCCGCTCATACAATAGCCGACGGTCCCGATGATTTTCGTGTTGGCCGCCTTCTGCGTTTCGGCGTAGGCGAGCAGGCCCTTGGTGTCTTCCATAACCAGCGGGATGTTGAGCGAGTGCATCAGCTCGAACATGCGCTTGCGCTCGGGCGATTCCGGATCGGGATTGATCGGGCCGAGCTCCATCACGCCGGCGCGGTAATACATGTTGGGCAGCATCACGTAATAGCCCGAGGTGCCGAGCCGGCGCGCCATGTCGCGCAGCTCTTCGCGGATTGCCGGCGCATCCATGTAGAAGATGACGACAGGGAAGGGGCCGCCGCGCTCGGGATGGGTGATGAAGGTGGTGGTCTTGCCGTCCTTGGTCGGGATCTCGACGGTATGCTCGATCATGGCGTTTCTGCTCGCGTTATGTGTGCGATTTCTGTTGTGAGTTCATACGATTGCAAGGAAACCGGAGCATGACAAGGCAAGCTTCGGTAGTGGGTCAGTTTGAATGTGGCAGGGTTCCCCACTGGAATGTTGGCGGTCTACGGCGCATATTTGACGGTATGGGTTTGAGGTTTTCGTTCAAGTCTGGGCGGCTCGCCGTTGCCTATTACGTGGTGACCATCCCCATGATGATTTTGTTCATCTACGGTGCGAGCCGGTTTGGAGATGGGCCAATACGTGAGTGCGCGAACGGCGGCTGCCTCCCGCACGATTGCCATAGCGCCTATTGTTCGACACGCGGCCATTCCCACACCGCCGATCAATATCGGGCGTACAAAGATTGGGAGACCACCATCTTCATTGTTTGGCCGATTGGCATGGCCGCGTTGGCTCTTCTGAGATGGATAGAGAAGCGGAGCCAATGACCCCCCAAGCGCCCCCGCGACTCAAGCTCCTGGGAGTCTGCCATTCGCGGCGGACTTGAACCGGATGGCGGGGATCGCCATTGTCTTTTGCGCAAGCCAGTGAACGCGGAGAGTTTTGCCAGATGACCCAGACCAGCAATCGGTTTTTCGATGAGATCGGCCGTCTGATGAACGATGCCGCGGGCGCCGCCCAGGGCGTCAAGCGCGAGGTCGACACGGTCATGCGCAACCAGGCCGAGCGGATCCTGCGCGACCTCGATGTGGTCAAGCGCGAGGAATTCGACGCGGTCAAGGATATGGCCCGCCTGGCGCGCGAGGAGAACGAGGCGCTGAAGGCAAGGATCGCCGCGCTGGAAGCCAAGCTCGGCGGTTCGGCGGGTTAATCTTCGACCCTCCCCTGGAGGGGGAGGGTCGGCTCACAATTGAGCGCAGCGAAATGTGAGCCGGGGTGGGGTGAAGGTGTCTCCACCCGGGCACTGCCCATGTTGAGAGATCACCCCACCCCGGCCCCTCCAGGGGAGGGTGAAGAAAGAAAAATCCCTTCATTTCCTTGTCATTTCGGCCCTTTGGGGCTAAAAGCCCGCCACGTCCGCGGCCCCCGCACCCCTGGAGGCTTGCTGTGGACTTGAGCATGGGCCGCGCTGCGGCCTTTAACTTTTTAAATACAAGGACTTAACGCTATGGCGACCGTCAAGGAATTGAAGGCGACCGCGCGTCCGAAGAGCGGCAAGGGGGCCGCCCGGGCAGAGCGTCGCGCCGGGAGAGTTCCCGGAGTGATCTACGGAGACAACCAACCCCCCGTCACCATCTCGGTCGACGATCGTGACCTGCGCCAGCGCATCCTGGCCGGCCGGTTCCTGACCACGATCTATGACATCGACCTCGAGGGCAAGAAGCACCGCGTGATTCCGCGCGACTTCCACCTCGACCCGGTGAAGGACTTCCCGATCCATGTCGACTTCATGCGGCTCGGCGAAGGCGCGACCATCCGCGTCAGCGTGCCGCTGCACGTCGTGAACGCGGAAACCGCCCCGGGCATCAAGCGCGGCGGCACCGTGAACATTGTCACCCACGCGCTCGAACTCGAGTGCGCGGTCGACAACATTCCGCAATACATCGAAGTCGACGTCGGCGGCCTCGAGATCAGCTACTCGCTGCATCTCTCCGAGGTCACGCTGCCCAAGGGCGTGAAGTCGCTGACCCGCGAGGACGCGACGCTGGTCACCATCGTGCCGCCGTCCGGCTACGCCGAAGAGCAGAAGGCCGCAGCTGCGGCTGCTGCTGGTGGCGCTGCTCCGGCCGCGGGTGCTGCGGCTCCGGCCGCTGCGGCGGCTCCGGCTGCGGGTGCTGCGGCTCCGGCCGCGGGTGCCAAGGCTCCCGCCGGCGGTGGCGACAAGAAGAAGTAACCGATCAGGTCGGCGCGCGATCGTCTGATGGCGCGCCGACGTGGGATGCCGCGCCATGCGCCTTTTTGTCGGTCTCGGTAATCCTGGCGCGAAATACGCCAGCAACCGGCACAATATCGGTTTTCTGGCGGTCGACGAGATTGCACGGCGTCATGGTTTCGCACCATGGCGCCGTCGCTTTCAGGGCGAGACCTCCGAAGGCGTGGTCGATCGTGAGAAGGTCGTGCTGCTGAAGCCGACCACTTTCATGAACGAGTCCGGGCGCGCGGTGCAGGAAGCGGCGAACTTCTACAAGCTCGCCTCTGCCGACATCACCGTGTTCCAGGACGAGCTCGAACTGCCGCCCGCCAAGGTGCGGGTCAAGATCGGCGGCGGCATCGCCGGCCATAACGGGCTGCGCTCGATCTCTGCGCATATCGGCAATGAATATCGGCGGGTGCGGCTCGGGATCGGTCATCCCGGCGTCAAGGAGCTCGTGCACAGCCACGTGCTGTCGGACTTTGCCAAGAGCGACCGGGCGTGGGTGGAGGCCTTGTGCCAGGCCGTCGCCGACAATGCCGGCCTGCTAGCTGCGGGGCACGACGCCTCGTTCGCCAACAAGGTGCATCTGACGATGCAGGCCAAGGGATTTTTCGACACCAAGGACGAGGAGCCGTAGACCCTCGTCATCGCCGGGCGCCTGTCCCCGACCTGATCGGGGATGACCCGGCGATCCACTCTTTCCAGTGGGATGGATACGCGGGTCAAGCCCGCGTATGACGACCCCACTCAGTTCAGCCGCGCAGCGTGAGCGCGAGAGATCGGGACGAACATGGGATTTAAATGCGGGATCGTCGGGCTGCCGAACGTCGGCAAGTCGACGCTGTTCAATGCGCTGACCGAGACGGCAGCCGCCCAGGCGGCGAACTATCCGTTCTGCACCATCGAGCCGAATGTCGGCGAGGTGGCCGTGCCCGATCCGCGGCTGGAGAAGCTGTCGGCAATCGCGAAGTCCGCGCAGATCATCCCGACCCGGCTGACCTTCGTCGATATCGCGGGCCTGGTGCGCGGCGCCTCGCAGGGCGAAGGCCTCGGCAACCAGTTCCTCGCCAACATCCGCGAGGTCGACGCGATCGCCCATGTGGTGCGCTGCTTCGAGGATTCCGACATCACCCATGTCGAAGGCAAGATCGCGCCGCTCGCCGACATCGAGACCATCGAGACCGAGCTGATGCTGTCCGACCTCGACAGCCTCGAGAAGCGCGTCGACAACCTCTCGAAGAAGGCCAAGGGCAACGACAAGGAAGCCAAGGAGCAGCTCGAGCTCGTCAACCGCGCGCTGGTGCTGTTGCGTGACGGCAAGCCGGCGCGTGCGCTGGAGCGCAAGCCGGAGGAGGAGCGTGCCTTCCGGATGCTCGGTCTCCTGACCTCGAAGCCCGTGCTCTATGTCTGCAACGTCGAGGAAGGCTCGGCCAAGGACGGCAACAATTTCTCCAAGGCGGTGTTCGAGCGCGCGAAGGAAGAGGGCGCGGTCGCGGTGGTGATCTCGGCCAAGATCGAATCCGAGATCGCGACGCTGTCGCGCGAGGAGCGTGTCGACTTCCTGGAGACGCTGGGCCTTGAAGAGGCCGGGCTCGACCGGCTGATCCGCGCCGGCTACCAGTTGCTCGACCTCATCACCTATTTCACGGTCGGCCCGAAGGAAGCGCGCGCCTGGACCATCGATCGCGGCACCAAGGCGCCCGCCGCCGCCGGAGTGATCCACACCGATTTCGAGAAGGGCTTCATCCGCGCCGAGACCATCGCGTATGAGGATTACATCGCCGGCAACGGCGAAGCCGGCGCGCGCGATGCCGGCAAGCTACGGCTCGAAGGCAAAGACTACGTCGTCGCCGACGGCGACGTCATGCATTTCAGGTTCAACACCTGATCGCACTGTTCAGCCGCGCATGAAGCGGCTGCGAATCAAGCGCCGCACTCTCCACGTCCCGGCGAAGGCCGGGACCCATAACCACAAATCTCAGTGATTAACAGCGCTGTGGCCCCAGCTTTTGCTCAAAGCAGGCAACGGTGGCTATCGGTCCCAGCCTTCGCCGGGACGACACTGGATATACGGTGCCGCTCTCGATTTCGTCGCAAGCGGACGAGCTGAAGCGACTCCAGAGCCGTCGTTAGTTTCCTAACTCACCTATCCGCGCGGCCGATCACATCCATCAGCTCGGCGATCTTGCGCCGCTGGTCGGCCTTGTCGCCGGACGAGATCGCATGCTCGACGCAATGGGCGACATGATCGCGCAGGACCTCTTCCTCGACGCGGCGGAGCGCCGCGCGCGCGGCCGCGATCTGCGTCACCACGTCGATGCAATAGCGGTCTCCCTCGACCATGGCGGCCAAGCCGCGGATCTGACCCTCGATCCGTTTGAGCCGTTTTAAACAGGATGTCTTGACGTCGTCTCTCATAGGTCTCATATACCCCCCTAGGGTATACAAATCAAGAGGCCGGGATACCGGCCGGGAAGAGTCTTCGTGGCAGACGCAAAGCACGACCATTCGCACGCGGATCATCACCATCATGGCGCGGCCGCGCATTCCTGCTGCGGCGGCAAGCACGATCACCACACGACCCCGGCCGAGGCGACGTTCGCGATCGATCCGGTCTGCGGCATGAAGGTCGACCCGGCGACCGCCAAGCACCGCTTCAGCTACAAGGGCGAGGAGTACCTGTTCTGCAGCGGCCGTTGCCGCGAGCGTTTCGAGGCCGAGCCGGAGAAGTACCTCAAGCCGCGTGAGGCGGAGCCGCCAATGCCGGCCGGCACGATCTACACCTGCCCGATGCATCCCGAGGTGCGCCAGGTCGGTCCCGGCAGCTGCCCGATCTGCGGCATGGCGCTGGAGCCCGAGCAGATCTCGCTTGACGACGGGCCGGATCCCGAATTGATCGACATGACGAGGCGGTTCTGGATCGCGCTGGCGCTCACGCTGCCGGTGTTCGTGCTCGAGATGGGCAGCCATCTCGGGCTGATGCATCTGGTGCCGCAGGGCTGGTCGAACTGGATCTCTTTCGTGCTGGCGACGCCCGTCGTGCTGTGGGCCGGCGCGCCGTTCTTCGTGCGCGGCTGGCAGTCGGTGGTGACGCGCAATCTCAACATGTTCACGCTGATCGCGATGGGCGTCGGCGTCGCCTACCTCTACAGCGTGGTCGCGACGCTGGCGCCGCAGCTGTTCCCGCCGGCGTTCCGCGACATGCACGGCGCGGTCGCGGTGTATTTCGAGGCGGCGGCCGTGATCACGGTGCTGGTGCTGCTCGGCCAGGTGCTGGAACTGCGCGCCCGCGCGCAGACCTCGGGTGCGATCCGCGCGCTGCTCGGTCTCGCGCCCAAGACCGCGCGGCGCGTCACCGATCACGGCGACGAGGATATCGACATCGACGCGATCAAGGTCGGCGACCGGCTGCGCGTGCGCCCCGGCGAAAAGGTTCCGGTCGACGGCGTCGTCATCGAGGGCAGCGCGGTCATCGATGAATCCATGGTCACGGGTGAATCGATGCCGGTCACGAAGGCCGAAGGTGCGAGCGTGATCGGCGGCACCGTCAACCAGAGCGGCGGCCTCGTGATGCGCGCCGAGAAGGTCGGCCGCGACACCATGCTGTCGCGCATCGTCGACATGGTGGCGAAGGCGCAGCGCTCGCGCGCGCCGATCCAGCGGCTCGCCGACCGCGTCGCCGGCTGGTTCGTGCCGGCGGTGATCGCCGCGGCCGTGCTCGCCTTCATCGCCTGGACGGTGTTCGGCCCCGAGCCGCGCCTGACCTTTGCGCTGGTCGCCGCGGTCACGGTGCTGATCATCGCCTGTCCCTGCGCGCTGGGATTGGCAACGCCGATGTCGATCATGGTCGGTGTCGGCCGCGGCGCGCATTCCGGCATCCTGATCCGCGACGCGCAGGCGCTGGAGCGGATGGAGGCGATCGATACGCTGGTGATCGACAAGACCGGCACGCTCACCGAGGGCAAGCCGAAGGTCGTGCGCATCATTGCCGCCGAAGGGTTCGACGAGAATGACTTGCTGCGCGTTGCCGCCGGCGTCGAGCAGGGCAGCGAACATCCGCTGGCGCAGGCGATCATCGCCTCTGCCAGGGAACGCAAGCTCGCATCTTCCGCCGTCAGCAACTTTGCCTCGCCCTCCGGCAAGGGCGCGACTGGCACGGTCGAGGGCAAGCAGGTCGCGCTCGGCAATGCGGTGCTGATGGGGGAGTTGAAGATCGCAACGCCGGCGCTGGACCAGGCCGCCGAGGCCGCGCGGCGGGACGGCGCGACGGCGATCTATGTCGCGGTCGACGGCCGCGTCGCCGGCGTGATCGCGATTGCCGATCCGGTCAAGGCGTCGGCGGCCAGCGCGCTGCAGGCGTTGCGCGCCGAGGGCCTGCGCATCGTGATGCTGACCGGCGACAATCAGACCACCGCGCGCGCGGTGGCGAAAACGCTCGGCATCGACGAGGTCGAGGCCGGCGTGCTGCCGGAGCGCAAGAGCGAGGTCGTGCAGCGGTTGCGCGGCGAAGGCCGTATCGTCGCGATGGCGGGCGATGGCGTCAACGATGCGCCGGCGCTCGCTGCGGCC
Source organism: Bradyrhizobium sp. USDA 3240 (assembly GCF_054063295.1). NCBI lineage: Bacteria > Pseudomonadati > Pseudomonadota > Alphaproteobacteria > Hyphomicrobiales > Nitrobacteraceae > Bradyrhizobium > Bradyrhizobium sp. USDA 3240. The sequence goes on along the minus strand of NZ_JBSSGD010000002.1, from coordinate 2,658,767 downwards.
GATGTCGGCATTGCGATGGGCGGCGGCACCGATGTCGCAATCGAGAGCGCCGGCATCACGCTGCTCACCGGCGACCTGATGGGCCTGGTCCGGGCGCGGCGATTGTCGGTCGCAACCATGCGCAACATCCGCCAGAACCTGGCGTTCGCCTTCGTCTACAACGCGGCCGGCGTGCCGATCGCGGCCGGCGTGCTGTATCCGCTGTTCGGCATCCTGCTGTCGCCGATGGTCGGCGCCGCGGCGATGGCACTGTCCTCGGTCAGCGTGATCGGCAACGCGCTGCGGCTTTCGAGGGTGAAGCTGGATTAGGTGTTTCTTACCTCGCCCCGCTTGCGGGGAGAGGTCGGATCGCATCGCAGATGCGATCCGGGTGAGGGGGACTCTCCGCGGGTTCGTCTCTCACTAAGCTTGCGGAAGCGGCCCCTCACCCCAGCCCTCTCCCCGCAAGAGCGGGGCGAGGGAGAAGAGGCTTCACGCCGGCAGCAGCAGCTGCGCGCGCCGCTCCATCTCGGCATCGAGCCAGGTTGCGAGATCCTCGCTCACCTCGACCATCGGCAGCCGCACCTCGGGGCTGTCGATCAATCCCTGCCGCCACAGCCAGTGCTTGGCCGGCGCCGGGCTCGGTTCCGCGAACAACAGTCGGGTCAGGCCGACGACGCTCTGCCAGGCGGCGAGTGCCGCGTCGCGCTTGCCCTGCCTCAGCAGCGTGCGGATCGATGCGAATGTGTCCGTCTGCAGATGCGCGGACAGCAGGATCGCGCCGTCGGCGCCGTCCGAGAGCGCATCGAAGGTCTGCGCGTCTTCGCCGGTCAGCACGCGGAAGCCCGCGGGTCGGCGATTGAGGAAGTCGATCGACTGCGCGCGGTCGGCACAGCAGTCCTTCATGCCGGCGATGTTGGGATGTTCCGCGAGCGCCAGCAGTGTCTCATTGGTCAGGTTCACCGCCGTGCGATACGGAATGTTGTAGAGCACGACCGGCCACGAGGCGTGATCGGCCAGCGCATTGAAGTGCTGCACGAGCCCGCGTTGCGAGGGCCTGATGTAATAGGGGCTCGCGATCAGGTAACCGTTGATCGGCCAGTCGGCCGTATCATCCAGCGCATCCTTCATCCTGGCCGTAGAGGCGCCGGAGAGCCCGAGGCAGACCGGCAGATGGCGGGAGTTGGCACTGAGCTCGTCGAGCACGACGCTGACCAGCCCTTCCAGCTCATCGGTGCTGAGCGCCATGCCTTCGCCGGAGGTTGCACCGAGGATGAACCCGTCGACGGGGCCGCTGGCATAGTGCCGCACGAGGCGTCGCAGCGAGGTGACGTCGAGTTCGCCGTCGCGGAACGGCGTGATCAGGGGCAGCCAGAGGCCCTGCAATTGCTGGTGTAGCTCAGTCATGTTCCATCTCCTTGAGAAGGCAGAGCCGGAGACGGGACCAACAAAAAACCCCGTCCAGGCGGCGGGGTTTCGGGATCGGTAGGATGCGAAGGTGATCTTATCGCGCGCGATCTCGTGTCCCCGGGAGGGGAGCTTTTTTCGACGACAGAACGGCGCACGAAGTCGTGATCATGGGATAATGATGCTGCGCTGCGAGGTTGTTGTCAATCCACATGCTGACCGTGACGTGCGGCACGTTTTCCCGTGACATCAAGGTGAAAGACATTGAGATGAAAAAAAGCCGGGCTCGAGTGAGCCCGGCTTAAGGTATTGGCCACGTGAGGCCGACACAATCACCTTCCAAGAGGGATTACTGAACTTCCGCGCCACTGGAGGAGGGGGACATATGCGCGACGCGACCGCTCAGCGTGTAAGCACTATGATCCCCATCGACGCCTTGCAGCAACTATCCAGCTCGCATGTCAGTCATGCGGAGATTCAGGGGCCTCTTGGCGCGGCGCGGAAAGCCTATAACCCAGCCCATAAGGCCGGCTTAATCAGGACGGCCAGCGCTGCGCCTTGCTGACCACGAAGTCGCGGAACACCTGCACCCGGGCCACCGTCTTCAGCTCTTCCGGATAGACGAAGTAGGTGTCGAGCGCGATCGAGTCGGACTCGCCGAACAGCTGCACGAGGTTGTTCTGTTCGACCAGATAGTCCGGCAGCGCGGCGATGCCGAGGCCCTGCTGGCAGGCGCGCACCAGGCCGAGGATGTTGTTGACCTTGAAGTAGGGTTCGCGCGGACCGGAGCCGTTGCGGCCGGCATCGATCAGCCAGCTGCGGTTCTGCAGATGCGGCGGCACCTGCGAGTCGCCGAGCATGATGATGCGGTGCGAGTCGAGATCATCCAGCGTCCGCGGCGTGCCGAAGCGCTTGATGTATTCCGGCGAGCAATAGGCATGGAAGCCGATCGAGAACAGCTTGCGCTGGATCAGGTCCGGCTGGGTCGGCTTGCGGGTGCGGATCGCGACGTCGGCCTCGCGCATCGACAGATCGAGATCCTCGTCGGTGACGATCAGCGAGATCCGGATATCCGGATAGAGCGCAACGAACTCGTCGAGCCGCGGGATCAGCCAGTTGATGCCGAGCGCCGGCGGCGTCGTGATCTTGAGGTCGCCGCTCGGCCGCTCACGGCTGTCGGTGAGCTTGGCGCGCGCCGCCTGCAACTGCATGAAGACGTCATGCGCGGTGCGGAACAGCAGGTCGCCCTGCTCGGTGAGGATCAGGCCGCGGGCATGTCGGTGAAACAGCGAGACCGAGAGCTCCTGCTCCAGTGCGCTGACCTGGCGGGAGACCGCCGATTGCGACAGGCCGAGCTGCTCGCCGGCATGCGTGAAGCTGCCAGCTTCCGCCGCCGCGTGAAAGACCTTCAGCTTGTCCCAATCCATGTCCGTAAATCCGTCGCGAGATCGTGCCATGATTATTCCGCCGCTGCGCGATCGCTCGCGCGAAGAGCAATGAAGCGTTCGGCCTCGAGCGCTGCCATGCAGCCGAGACCGGCGGCGGTGACCGCCTGCCGAAAGGTTTCATCCGCCACGTCGCCCGCGGCGAACAGGCCGGGCACCGAGGTCGCCGTGGAATTCGGCGCCACCTCGACATAGCCTGTCGGTTTCAGCTTGATCTGACCTTTGACGAGCTCCGTCGCCGGCGCATGGCCGATCGCGATGAAGATGCCGTCGGTCTTGAGGTCGGTCAGCGCGCCGGTCTTGACGTTCTTGAGCCGCACGTGGGTGACCTTGTTCGGGTTCTCGGTGCCGCAGATCTCGTCGATCGCGGAATCCCACACCACCTTAATCTTGGGATGCTTGAACAGCCGCTCCTGCAGGATGCGCTCGGCGCGGAAGTGATCGCGGCGATGCACGATGGTGACTTGCGAGGCGTGATTGGTCAGGTACAGCGCTTCCTCGACCGCGGTGTTGCCGCCGCCGACCACAACGACTTCCTTGCCGCGGTAGAAGAAGCCGTCGCAGGTCGCGCAGGCCGACACGCCGCCGCCCTGGAATTTCTCCTCCGAGGGCAGCCCGAGCCAGCGCGCCTGGGCGCCGGTGGCGAGGATGACGGTCTCGGCGAGATAGACGTCGCCGGAATCGCAGGTCAGGCGAAACGGGCGCTGGCCGAGCTCCAGCTTGTTGACGAGATCGGTGACGATCTTGGTGCCGACATGGGCCGCCTGCTTCTCCATCTGCTCCATCAGCCAGGGGCCCTGGATCACATCGGCGAAGCCCGGATAGTTCTCGACATCGGTGGTGATGGTGAGCTGGCCGCCCGGCTGAATGCCCTGGATCAGGATCGGTTCGAGCATCGCGCGCGCCGCGTAGATCGCTGCGGTGTAACCGGCGGGGCCGGACCCGATGATGACGACCTTGGCATGGGTAGGCGCGGGCATTGTGAGATCCCTCTGTTTTGGGGATTTTGATCAAGGACTTGTGCGGGAAGCGCCCCGGAAACGCGTCACGGCGGCGCCAAAAGTGTCAAATCCAAGTCTAGGATATCTGGGTAGCTATGCAAGATTTGCAATCCATGGCAGCGATTTTTCCCCGGAACTGAAGTCACATTCGCGAAATCGTGCGCTGCACGCGCAATAAAATTGCGCAATGCCGGCCGGCTGCGCTATGAGAGTTGCCGGCAGACCTGCCAAGCCTTCCGAACCCTGAGGGAACCCAAGTCGCGTGTCGAAGAACCTTGACGAGATCGACCTCAAAATCCTCGCCGAGATCCAGGCTGATGGTCGAATCACCAATGTGGAACTCGCCAAACGCGTTGGGATCTCGCCGCCGCCCTGCCTGCGCAGGGTCCGGGCGCTGGAAGAGGAGGGCTACATTCAGGGCTACCGCGGCCTGCTCGATCCGCGCCGCCTCGGCTTCGACGTCACGGTGTTCGCCTCGGTGCATCTGTCGAGCCAGGCCGACGCCGATCTCCGCGCCTTCGAGAATTTCGTGCGCGCCGAGCCGTTGGTGCGGGAATGCTGGATGCTGTCGGGCGAAGTCGATTTCATCCTCAAATGCGTCGCCCCCGACATGGCGACCTTCCAGGATTTCGTCACCCACCTGACCGCCGCACCGCATGTGCGCAACGTCCGGACGTCGCTGGTGCTGCACAATTCGAAATACGAAGCCGCGGTGCCGCTGGGCGTGAAGGCGGCGTCGTAGCGCGCCGTGGCGCGCCATTTTGGGCGATGCGCTGGCATCCGATGTTTGAGCTGGAGTGAAGAGGCTCCTCGTCAACTTCGGGCAGTCATCGCCGAACCGTTTGCCTCGAATAGTTCAACTGCCCCGGATGGTGAGGTCGCGACGTCGAACTCGAGCGGCCCGCAAGTAATCATGCAATAGTCGTAAACCGAGCGCTGATCGTTTCCCCATCAAGAACTGATAGTGGATCTGCATGAAGTCGAATCGATGACGTCTGAAGCGGATCGGACTTATCATCGAGTGTATTTGGACGCGCCGAATCTTGGGGTGCACTCCTGAGTAGTCCCGGCTGGTACGTTTCAGCGTGACGGGGTCGAAGCGATAGAAGCTGATCGCGTCATCTCGTGCCTGGTATTCGACCCAGTCGATGGCAGACGTTCCGGCCACAAGTTGTGCCGCTTCCCGAATTTGGCCGCCCATCGGATGCAATGCGAATTTGGGAATAGTGGCGCCCACTGTGAGAACGCACAGCTTCGGTCCGCGCGTTTCAAGCAGGGGATCCAATTTTAGCGCGCGTGCGACCGCCGCTATTGTGAGTGCGGCGCCGAGAGAATGGCCAACAATGAGAATTTCATCAACTTTTGCAGCCTGAGCTGTCTTTGCGATCAGCTCCGCAAAGTCGTCGAGTCGCGCATCAAGTTCGCTTCTGCGCCCGTAAAGGAACTCGTGCGAGAAAATGGCATCATCGAGAATGTGGTTTATGCGACCCTTCGGTCCGATCCAGAGTACAGCGCTGACGAAGATGGCAAGCGACAAAAAACTGCCAAGCAGCAGTTCCACCCAAAGTGTAGCGTGCAAGAGCCCGATCACCAGATACGATAGCCCAGCGCTGCACAATGCGATCAGCAGCAAACAACAATATGGAAAGACGAAAAAGAGGGCGTACTTCCAACTCGCCATCGCATATCTGAACAGTGTTCCCGTTATCATGAAGTCGAACAGCGCTTTCGCGGACTGTACAAGACGAGGCACGAGCCCGACTTTCGAATCGCACCGAATGAGATCATCCCAGCGCAGCATCTCGAAGGTAATGCTGGTTTTCCAGTTTGGACCCCACGCCTCCACGTTGCATGACGCATCGATTGCAGATGTGTTCGAGATTTCCGACAACCGTGAAGAAGCGCCCCAAATCCTACCGAAGCTCGAGAGCGAGCGGCGCAGGCGTTCGACCTGCTGGTCCGGAGTGACGGGATCGTAACCGCCAACGTGGAAGACGTGCCGTCGTCGAATCATCTAGCAACTCGAGATCTGCATGGACTGGTTGCCACTCATTCTGGGAAATCCAATTGACACTGTACTAGGGAACTCGCACCACGTTGATCCCGAATCCTTGGTAGGCTTGGCATGGATGAGGCGGATATACCTTATTAAATTACCACTCCGCCGCGATGGTCGCACTCATTGAGATTGGCTTCGATCAAAAAGTGCAGAGACAGGCGCGATGGGAGCCAATTGACGCCGGACGGTGGTGAAGGGGGGGGCGCGGTCCGAATCGGTCGTTCCAGTGTGGCAAATCCGCGACAGCAAACAATTGCACGCCTCGACACGTGTTTCAAAATTCGTTCTTGATTGTCACGATTCCCAAGTTTGCTTTAATGCGACCAGATTTGAAGTCGGCGAGGGATCCTGAAATGGAAAGATTACGTTACAGCACGGCGCTGGTATGCGCCGTCCTGACGGTCCTTTTTGCGAGCGGCTTGTATTCGAACAGCGGGGCTCAGGCGCGTCCCGGAATTGCGATGGCCGTCAGATCGACAGGTCCGCAGGCTCGATTGCATTCCTCTGCGACGCACGTCTATCTGTTCCGCGGGCTGTTGAACGTCTTTTCCTTGGGCATGGACGACCTTGCCGCCCAGCTGCGCGCGGCCGGCATCGCCGCGGACGTCGCCAACCACGCCCAGTGGAGAGGCGTTGCCGACGAAATTATTGCAAAATATAGAGGTGGCCAGCGCGGGCCCATTGTACTCGTGGGGCACTCTCTTGGTGCGGATGCCGTGATGTCGATGGCCGAGTACCTCGGCCAAATGGGCGTGCCTGTCGCTTTGGTTGTCCCGTTCGACGGCACATCGCCTCATGCGGCGACGGCGAATGTCGCAAGGGTTTTGAATCTGTTCAAGCATGAAAGCGATCGAATAAGTCGCGGCCCCGGCTTCCGCGGCGAGCTTACAAACTTCAAGGTTCCCGATGTCAACGTCGACCACTTCAACATCGATAAAAGCGCGGCGTTGCATAGCCTGGTGATAAGAAAGATCAGGTCGATCGGATCCGGCGTTGCGCGCCCAAAGGCCCGCCAGAATCCTTCGAACGTGGTTTCACCTGCAGCCGCAGCCTCGACCAATTCCTAGCCTCACGCCCAAAAGACAGTTTGAAGGCGGCATGTGACGCGTCACGTGAGGCTTTGGATTACGCCTCTCCGGTGTCCGTGCTATTTTTCTGTGGCACTTCAGTCCGGGGAGGCAGTCGGTGACGACGTTCGGAAGATTCTCAATCGCTGTAGCGATCGGCATATTGGCGACCGTCTCCGCCACCTTCGCAAAGCCGATTCGTATCGTGGCAGTCGGCGCAAGCAACACGCAGGGTTGGTACGTCGGGAAGCAAGGCGCTTACCCGGCGAAGCTGGAAGCCCTGCTGAGGGAGAAGGGCGTCAATGCGAACGTCGTCAATGCCGGCATTCCCTTCGATACCACGGCCGGTATGCTCAAGCGCATTGATAGCGACGTGCCGAAGGGAACCGACATCGTCATCCTGCAGCCTGGAGGCAATGACAGGCGCTTCCTTGTCACGAAGGAGCAGCGGGCGGCCAACATCGCGGCGATGGAGCGGCGGCTGCGTGATCGCGCCATCAAGAGCGTCGTGTACGACGATGAGATTCCGCCGCAGTATTACGCTTTTGACTTCATTCACCTCACGGCTGACGGCCATGCCTTCATAGCGTCGCAGTTGCTCCCGCGCGTGCTGGCGATGATCGACCGGAGGGCCGGCGCGGCTTCGCCGCGGGCGAGAGACTAGCGGGTCGCGCGGCCAATTTATCAGTGGAAACAACCCGCAAGCCTTGTATGATTGCTTCATGTTGGTCTGTGGACAGACCCGGTTCGGTCAAATCTCAGACACCGCTAAGGATGGCGCACCTTCGATGGTCGGCAAAAATGGCACGCCAGCGAAAACAGCGCTTGGCCCACGATGACGCCTAGCATTGCCAAGTTCGTGTTTGTGATGATGGCGGTCGGTTGGTATCTCATCCGCTACAGATACGCACGTCGTTCTCGTCGTGAGAAGGTCTTGCGGAGCGCCCGAGGCCCCCGCGAGAACACCCTGCTGCTGATATCGCTCACGGGTCTCGGAATTGTGCCGTTCGTGTACATCGCAACGGCCGCACCTCATTTCGCGTCGTATGCCTTCCGGCCAGTTCAAGCCTGGCTGGGGGTTTTCGTGGCGATTGGGGCGCTGGTCATGTTCCGGCTGACCCATCGCGCTCTTGGTCGGAACTGGTCGGTGAGTCTCGACGTGCGGGAGAATCATCACCTGATCACAGGCGGGATTTATCGAAAGATCCGGCATCCCATGTATTCCGCGTTCTGGCTTTGGGCCGTCGCACAGGCGCTGCTCTTGCCGAATCTGCTAGCCGGTTTCGCTGGCCTGATCGGATTTGGGACACTGTTCTTCGGCCGGGTTGCCAAGGAAGAACAGATGATGCTGGAAGCGTTCGGCGACGAGTATAGCGAGTACATGGCACGGACCGGACGCATTATACCAAGGCTGTTCTGAGCCGGCTGCACGGGGGGCTCGCCCGCCCCTACATTGGGACCCGCGCAAGGCAACCACCCGTGTCGTTTTTGTCACATCGGGCAAGGAAATGCCGCGCGAGTGCAATCCTCGACACAGCGTTAATTGCGGCGTCGCCGTCCGAGGGTATGGTGTTGTGACTCAAGCTGTCCATCTCGGAGATCACGATGTTGAAATTTCTGGTTGTTGGAGTTGCTGTATTCGGTTTCATGGCCGCCGCCAGTGCAGCCGACCTTCCCCGTCCGCAGCCGGTTGCCGAACAGGCTCCGATTGGCAAGATGCCGATTGGCAAATATCCGGTTGGCAAGTACCCGGTCGGCAAGACCCCGGTTGGAAAAGCTCCGATCGTAACGAAGGGTTAGCTCAAGGTTCGCCCGGATAACGCACTCCTTCAGCTGTTTGCTGAAGGCGATGTTCGGGGGATATCTTGCCCTTGTGAGGGTCTGAACGTGCCAGAATCGAATCGGAAACGGGGCGGCCTGCGGCTGCTTGGCGGAATTGCTATCGTTGCGGCTTCCGTGACTTTGGCAGCCGGCGTCAGTCATGCGCAGCAATTGGCTGCGCAAACGGATCAATCCCCGTTGCAGCAGGACAAGCCGCGTAAACCGTCGTCAAGGTCGGTTGTGGCGACGGCCGTTGCTGGACCGAGTGCTTCCGTTTCTGGAGCAGACGTAAAACCGGTTCGAAGGTCCACGGCCAAAGGGCCGTATTACGTGGACTTTCGTGCCCGCACGGCAGCTTCTTATGGGCATGCCTTTATCTGGTACGGCAAGACAAGCAAGAAGCAGGTTGAAGTTGCGGGGCTGCACCCGGCGGGCGACGTCCTGCCTTACGTGCTCGGACATCTTATGTGGGTGCCCTCCGAGACAGGAGCAAGCTACGGCGACCTTGACGTGCAGTATTTGACGGCCAGCTATCGCGTGTACCTCAGTGAGGCGGACGCGAAGAAAGTCTTTGCCTACATCAAGGAGCTTCAGGCGAGCTCGCCTGTTTGGAACGCAGAGACGACCAATTGCACGGCATTTATCGGTCGTATAGCCAGCTTCATGGGTCTGAAGGCTCCGTTCCATTTGCTGAAGCCTGAGGAATACGTAAACCAGTTGAGAGACATGAACGGCGGGCGCCAGACGGTGCAACTCGCTTCGGACCATTAGTTTTCTCGCCAAGGGCCTTGCGGCTGCGACCGGGCAAAGCCGCTATCGGCAAAACGCTGCCGAGATTGCTCAGATGAAGGGCAGGAAGGCTGCATTGGAGCAAGCGCCCAATGCGAACCGGTGCGGACTGCAAATTCGAGCCCTCAAAACTTTATTTGAACTGCCGCTGATGCTGGACCTTTCCGCAAAGCGGCCGGAAACTGCGAGCAGCAACTGAACCGCAGGATGTAATGGCTCTCAGGCGCGTTTTGGGCCGGTTGGACGATCGTCCACCGGACGGCGATTCGTCTGTGTTGCGGTGCTCTCTGGGTTGGTCCCATCGCGCTTGGACGGCGCCCTTAGGGCTCTCCTGATGGCCGCTGTCGTTGCGGCGCAACCGTGAAGAACCCGTCCCGGTTGAACGGGACGGGCTCAGCGCTGTTACCTCTTGCGCATCGCGTCGACGCTGATCGGGCCGGGGCCCGAGGTCGCGAGGTAGAGACAAGCAAAGCAGAACGCGATCGCCAGACTGCCGTTGTTGAGCAGCGGATAAAAGCCTTTGGGGAAATGGCCGAGGAAGTAGGCGAAAGCCATTTCACCAGCCAGGATGAAGGCCACGATGCGTGAGAACAGGCCGATCATCAGCAGCGCGCCCAGGACCAATTCGAGAGTGCCGGCTGCGCCGATCAGCGAGAACAGTTCGACCTTTTCGAACATTGTCCCGGGTGGGAATTTGAAGAGCTTGGCGACGCCAAACTGAAACAGCAGCAGTCCGGTGATGAACCGAAACAGGCTGAGCGCTATCGGCTGAAACCTGGAAAACATCTGATCCATGTCAGTTACCCCCTCTTTGACACGTTAGAACGTTGCACGAAGCGAATACACGGTGTCCGCCACCAGAATGTGATGTCAACACCTTGTGCCTGGAATCATTCCTCGCTCCACGGAAGTTGCGAGAGAACGCGGCAGTGACACGGTGACACGCCGCGATGCGTGTTGCGACGCAATCATCGGCTCCGCCCCCGGTCCCCGACATGATTATACTGCATAAACATGTCACGGCCTCCCTAGTATGCCGCCTTGCCGCCCTCTACTCACATTGCTGTCAGACGTGGGGAAAACGCGGGCACAAAAAAAGCCGCGTGCAACACGCGGCCTTTTTGCACCAGTCACGTCAGGGTAACTACCGCCACTCGACCTTGGTGATCTCGTAGGCCTTGGCGCCGCCCGGCGCCATCACTTCGACGGTCGTGCCCTTCTTCTTGCCGATCAGCGCGCGTGCGAGCGGCGAGGTGATGGAGATGCGGCCCTTCTTGGCGTCGGCCTCGACCTCGCCGACGATCTGCCACACCGCTTTCTTCTCGGTGTCCTCGTCGATCAGCGTCACGGTCGCGCCGAACTTGATGGTGTCGCCGGACAGTTTCGAAATGTCGATGATGTCGGCGCGCGCGAGCTTGTCCTCGAGCTCGGCGATGCGGCCCTCGTTGTGCGACTGCTCTTCCTTGGCGGCGTGATACTCGGCGTTCTCCGAGAGGTCGCCGTGCGAGCGCGCTTCCGCAATGTGTTCGATGATGCGCGGACGATCCTCCGACTGTCGCTTCTTGAGTTCGTTCGTCAGCGCGGCGTAACCGCCCGCGGTCATCGGAACCTTATCCATCATCTTCGTCCTTCATCGTGCGCGCCCGGCGGCCGTGCACGAAATATCCAGTTCAGCTAACGCAGGAATCAGGACGCGAACGCGCCCGGAAGCCCAGTGATTTTCGGCCCCGCTAAGGGCCGTGACAACATCCAATCGCGCGGTGAGTTCCAGCCATTCGGCTAATTGACCGCTTCGGGCCTTCAGCCCGGGCAGCGGTCAGCTTTCGGAAAAGTAACTCTGAAGCGTGCGGACCTCAAGGTCCCCGTCCCGATAGGCCCGGATCCCCCGTGCGGCCGCCACCGCGCCTGAAAGAGTGGTGTAATATGGCACTTTATGCAAGAGGGCAGCCCGCCGCAGCGAACGGCTGTCAGCCAGGGCCTGCGGACCTTCGGTGGTATTGAAGACCAGCTGGACGTCGCCATTGGTGATGGCGTCGACGATGTGCGGACGGCCTTCGAGCACCTTGTTCACCTTCTCCGTCGGCACGCCATGGTCGCTGAGATAGCGCTGCGTGCCCGAGGTTGCCATCACCTTGAAGCCGAGCGAGTGCAACAGCCGCACCGCATCCGCGATGCGCATCTTGTCGTCGCCGCGCACCGAGACGAACACCGTGCCCTGCCGCGGCACACGCGTGCCGCCGCCGAGCTGGCTCTTCGCGAACGCGACCTCGAAGGAGCGGTCGAGGCCCATCACTTCGCCGGTCGAACGCATCTCCGGTCCGAGCACGGTGTCGACGCCGGGGAAGCGCGCGAACGGGAACACAGATTCCTTCACGCCGACATGGTCGAGCTTCTTCTTCTTGAGCTTGAAGTCGGCGAGCTTTTCGCCGGCCATGATCCGCGCCGCGATCTTGGCGACCGGCATGCCGATCACCTTGGCGACGAACGGCACGGTGCGGGATGCGCGCGGGTTGACCTCGAGCACGTAGATCTCGCCGTCCTTGATGGCGTACTGCACGTTCATCAGGCCGACCACGTCGAGGCCGAGCGCGAGCTCGCGGGTCTGCCGCTCCAGCTCTTCGATGGTCTTGGCGTCGAGCGAATGCGGCGGCAGCGAGCAAGCGGAGTCGCCGGAGTGGATGCCGGCTTCCTCGATGTGCTCCATGATGCCGACGATGAAGGTATCCTTGCCGTCGCAGAGGCAGTCGACGTCGACTTCGGTCGCATCAGACAGATAGCGATCGAACAGCAGCGGGTTCTTGCCGAGCACGGTGTTGATCTGCCCGGTCTTGTCGTTCGGGTAACGCGCCTTGACGTCGGCGGGCACCAGCTCGGGCAGGGTGCCGAGCAGGTAGTCGTTGAGCTGGGTCTCCTCGCGGATGATCTGCATCGCGCGACCGCCGAGCACGTAGGACGGGCGCACCACCAGCGGCAGATCGAGATCGGCGGCCACCAGGCGTGCCTGCTCGACCGAATAGGCGATGCCGTTCTTCGGTTGCTTGAGGCGCAGCTTGTCGAGCACGCGCTTGAAGCGGTCGCGGTCCTCGGCGAGGTCGATCGCATCCGGCGAGGTGCCGAGGATCGGCACTTCGGCGGCTTCGAGCGCGCGGGCGAGCTTCAGCGGGGTCTGGCCGCCGAACTGCACGATCACGCCGTGCAGCGTGCCGTTCTCTTGCGCTCGGTCGCGACGATCTCCAGCACGTCTTCGGCGGTGAGCGGCTCGAAATATAGCCGGTTCGCAGTGTCGTAGTCGGTCGACACCGTTTCCGGATTGCAGTTGACCATGATGGTCTCGTAGCCGGCGTCCTCGAGCGCGAAGCAGGCGTGGCAGCAACAATAGTCGAACTCGATGCCCTGGCCGATGCGGTTCGGCCCGCCGCCGAGAATGATCACCTTCTTGCGGTCGGACGGCGCGCTCTCGTCGGCAAGCTCGCCGGCGAACGGCCGCTCATAGGTCGAATACATGTAGGCGGTGGGCGAAGCGAACTCGGCCGCACAGGTGTCGATGCGCTTGAACACCGGGCGTACCCCGAGCGCGTGGCGCTTTTCGGTGACGTCGGCCTCGGTGGTCTCGGTGAGCACGGCGAGCCGCGCGTCCGAGAAGCCCATTGCTTTCAGGGTTCGCATTGCGAACGCGTTCGGCGGCAGGCCGTTGTTGCGGACCTTGTCCTCCTATCTCGACGATGGCGCGCATCTCCGCCAGGAACCAGGGGTCGATCTTGCAGGAGTTGAAGATCTCCTCGTCGGTCCAGCCGAGCCGCATCGCCTGCGCGACCTGCAGGATGCGGTTCGGCGTCGGCGTGCCGAGCGCTGCGCGAATCGCGTTCTTGTCGTCGCCGCGGCCGAGCCCCTCGATCTCGATCTCGTCGAGGCCTGTCAGGCCGGTCTCGAGCCCGCGCAGCGCCTTCTGCAGGCTCTCCTGGAAGGTGCGGCCGATCGCCATCACTTCGCCGACCGACTTCATCGACGTGGTCAGCGTGGAGGAGGCGCCGGGGAATTTCTCGAACGCAAAGCGCGGAATCTTGGTGACGACGTAATCGATGGTCGGCTCGAACGAGGCCGGGGTGGCGCCGCCGGTGATGTCGTTGGCGATTTCGTCGAGCGTGTAGCCGACCGCGAGCTTGGCCGCGACCTTGGCGATCGGGAAGCCGGTGGCCTTCGAAGCCAGCGCCGACGAGCGCGACACGCGCGGATTCATCTCGATCACGACCATGCGGCCGTCGACCGGGTTGATGCCGAACTGGACGTTGGAGCCGCCGGTCTCTACGCCGATCTCGCGCAGCACCGCCAGCGAGGCGTCGCGCATGACCTGGTATTCCTTGTCGGTCAACGTCAGGGCCGGCGCGATGGTGATGGAATCGCCGGTATGCACGCCCATCGGATCGAGATTCTCGATCGAGCAGATGATGATGCAATTGTCCTTCTTATCGCGCACCACCTCCATCTCGTACTCTTTCCAGCCGAGCACGCTTTCCTCGATCAGGACCTCGTTGGTCGGGGAGGCGTCGAGCCCGCGCTCGATGATGTCGAGGAACTCCTCCTTGTTGTAGGCAATGCCGCCGCCGGTGCCGCCCATGGTGAAGGAGGGCCGGATGATCGCAGGCAGGCCGATCTCCGACAGCGCCATCAACGCCTCGCCGAAGGCGTGCTCCTGATAGCGCTTGCGGCGTTCGTTCTCGCCAAGCGTCCACTGCCGCTCGAGTTCTTCCAGTGCCGCGCCGGACAGTTTCTCCCGCTCGGCAAGGTATTTGTCGCGGTAGGATTTCTTCAGCGCCGAGGCGTTGGCGAGCCGCGATTTCGGCGTCTCCAGCCCGATCTTGGTCATGCACTCGCGGAACAGCTGGCGGTCCTCGGCCTTGTCGATGGCGTCAGCGGTGGCGCCGATCATCTCGACGTCGAACTTGTCGAGCGTGCCCTGACGGCGCAACGAGAGCGCGCAGTTCAGCGCGGTCTGGCCGCCCATGGTCGGCAACAGCGCGAAGCCGCCCGGGACGACGTTGCGCTCCTTCTCGATGATCTTGCCGACGATTTCGGGGGTGATCGGTTCGATATAGGTGGCGTCCGCCAGTTCCGGGTCGGTCATGATGGTGGCCGGATTGGAATTGACGAGGACGACGCGGTAACCCTCTTCCTTCAGAGCCTTCACCGCCTGCGTGCCGGAATAGTCGAATTCGCAGGCTTGGCCGATCACGATGGGACCGGCGCCGATGATCAGGATGGTGGAGATGTCGGTTCTTTTGGGCATCAGCTCTCGCGGACTGGAATTTGGGCACAAAAAAAGGGCGCGCTGGTCGCGCGTCCCTCGGGCCATGCGCTACATCTTGTAGCGCAGGAGGCGCGATCCCTCGCGCGCGGGTGGTCTTTAGACCAGTTTCCGCACCTGCGAAACCCCCAAAAGCGCGCAATCAACTGCGATTCTGGGGGAAATGGCTCATTCGACCTATGCCCGGCTGGGGGTGCTCAGGGGGTGAGGGAGGGTCTTGCCGGCGCCCGGCTTCGCCCTGCGGGCTCGCCGCCCAGTCCGTCTACGCTTTCGCTTCGCTCAAGCTACGCCGGACAGGCTTTGCCCCGCCGGTCAGCGTGGCTGCGCCACGCGTAGCCCGTCAGGGCGAAGCGTGGAGGCCCGGCCTGGATTTGAACCAGGATAAACAGTGTTGCACCACTGCCGCGTCGACGCTTCCGCCACCGGGCCGAGTGGATCATTGCTGATTATTTCAGCGCCCGCTACGTTTACTTTTGGTTAACCCTAATATCTTGCACAACCTCTGATCAGTGGTGCGCCACGAACGTCATCCGCCACGGATTGTGCCCGATGTTGCGCGGCGCGCGCGTGGCGTCGAAGCCCGCGGCGGCGAGCTTCGCGATCATCTCGTCCTCGCGGTAGCGCTGCAGCCCGATCTTGGTGCGCAGCTGCCGGTAATCGGACAGCGCGGTCGAGGCGAGCCCGATCAAGGCATCGCGCAGAAAGCCATGGGTCGCGGCAAAGCGCAGCAGCGCGATGACGTCTCGGGCCATGCCGACTTCGGGCCGCAGGATATCGCCGAGCACGAAACGGCCCGAGGGCTTCAGCAGGCGGTGGATCACGTCGAATGCGGAGTCGAGCTCCTGCGGCGTCATGTATTGCGCCACCGAGTTCATCACCACGAGGTCGATCGAATCCGCCTCCATGTTCTTCAGCTCGTCGAGCGAGCGGACGCGGATTTTGGTGTCGGGCGCAAAGCGCGCGACCAGGCGGCCGCGCACGCCGGGCGCAGGCTCCGCCAGATAGAGCTGGGCGCAGGCGTTGGCGACCTTCGCCGCCGACAGCGCCTCACCGCAGGCATAATCCAGCACCACGGCGCCGGGCGAGGTGATGTAGCCGATGATGTCGTTGGCGATGACCTGGAAATGCAGGTCGCGGTGCAGTCGGCTCGCATAGATCGTATGCGTGGAATCGTAATAGTCGATCCATTCATCCATCGCGCTTGGTATCCGGCAGAACGGGTTCCTGACTTCCAGGAACAGGTGGGCTGATGATGCGTTAGCGGTCCGGCGGCCAATGTTCAATGCGCCGAAATACGGGGGTTCCTAACAGGAAGGTCCAACGTGAGCAAAGCCAAGAGTGACACCAAGACTGACAAGATATCGCCCGATCTCGACACGCCGAGCGATCTGCCGCAAGCCGCGGTGGATACGATCTCGGCCTCGCTCAACACGCTTCTGGCCGACGCCTTCGCGCTCTACCTGAAGACCAAGAATTTTCACTGGCATGTCAGCGGCCGGCATTTCCATGATTACCATTTGTTGCTGGACGAACAATCGGACGCGATCTTCGCGACCACCGACCAGCTCGCCGAGCGGGTGCGCAAGCTCGGCGGCGCGACGCTGCGGTCGATCGGCGACATCGCCAAGCACCAGACCATCAAGGACAATGACGAGGACTTTGTGCCGCCGCGCGAAATGCTGCGCGAGTTGATGGAGGACAACAAGCACATGGCGGCGGCGATGCGCAAGGCGCACAAGCTCGCCGACGACCATGAGGATTCCGGCACCGCCGGCCTGCTCGAAACCTTCATCGACGAAACCGAGCGGCGGACCTGGTTCCTGTTCGAGGCAAGTCGCCAGGAAGGCAGCAACGCGGCCTAGCTCTACACGTCGTCCCGGACTAGTGCGCGATTGCGCACGGGAGCCGGGAGCCATAACCACCAATGGCAATTGTTGCGCGGTGCTGGAGCTCCAGCGCGATTCGCCAACACGATCCTATGGTTATGGGTCCCGGCCTTCGCCGGGACGACGGACAGAATTCCACAGCCGCACCAGTGGCCCATCCTTCCCCATCACCGGATCGGCGGTCGGGATCGCCACCAGCGGGATCGTCTTCAGCGCCCGGGCGTGGTTCTCCGGCGTCGGCCGTTGCAGGTCCATCGGCGGGCCCGGCGGATAGGCGCCGACCACGCTGAAGTCGCCGCTCGCCGACAGGCATTGATGCCCGGTGCCGGCCGGCAGGATCGCGACGTCGCCGGCTGCGATCTCGAGCGCGCGCCCGCGTTCGCCGCCGAACTGCACGCGCGCGTTGCCGCGGGCGACGCCCAGCACCTCGTGCACGGTGGCGTGGTAATGCGCGAAGTCGTAGACGCCGTTCCGCCACATCGCGCCCCAGCCATTGCTGCCGAACAGCTGCTCGATTGTGGCCTCGGGATTTCTGCTGACGTCGACCGCGGCCTTGTAGGCCAGAAACGGCATCGGATTGTTCGGCACCAGGCCATCGTCCTGAAAGACGATGGTCAGGAGCTCGGCATCCTTACTCACCACCGGCATGGCGGCTCTCCAGCGTTGCGAGAGGCGGGAAATCGTTCCCGCTAGATTTTGAACTTCAGTACCTCGTCCTTGAATCTGAGCCCATGCCCCGGCCGTTCCGGCGCGGTGATCATGCCATTGGCGATCTCCGGCGGATCGACCCAGAGGTCGTCGATCAGGGCCATGTTCTCGCACCAGATGCCGTTCGGGATCGAAGCCAAGAGGTGCACATTGAGTTCGGGGAACAAATGCGGCGCGATGGTGATGCCGAACGTGTCGGCAAGCGCCGCGATCTTGCGCAGGTCGGTCATGCCGCCGCGCATCGGGTCGGGTTGCAGGATCGGCAGGCAGGGATTGAGGAAGAACGGCCGCAGATCGTAGCGCGTGAAATGCGTCTCGCCGCCGACGACGCGCATGTCGAGCGCCGCCGCGATGCGCTGATAGCCAGCGAAATCATCGGCCGACACCGGCTCCTCGAGCCAGTAGATATCGTATTTCTCGAACTTGCGTCCCATCTCGATGGCGACATCGGCGCTCCAGCCCATGTTGACGTCGATCATGATGTCGATGTCGGGCCCGAGCGCCTCGCGCATGCGGCGTACATTGTCGAGGTCCTGCGCGGGCGTGTGAACATGCGCGACCTGCATCTTGATCGCCTTGTAGCCCTGCTTCACGAAATGCAGCGCCTTCTCGATCATGCCGTCGCCGCCGGCGCCGCGGAAGCAGCCGGAACCATAGATCGGGATTTCCGAGCGATAGTGCCCCCACAGCCGGTGCAGCGGCAGGCCGGCGCGTTTTCCCACCGCATCCCACAGCGCGATGTCGAGCGCCGACATCGCCATCGCGGCGATGCCGCCGCGGCCATAGGTCATCGTCGCGGTCCACAGATCGCGCCAGATCGCCTCGATCGCGGTGGCATCCTTGCCGATGACGCGCGGGATGATGCACTCGTCGAGACAGGCCGCGATCGACTGCATCGCCGGGCGGAACACGAACAGATAGCCCATGCCGGTGATGCCGCCGGCTGTCTCGACGTCGCAGATCAGGATGTCGCGCGTCGCGCCCAGCGCTGCGCCCTTCAGCCAGCGATCGTCGGCCCAGGGCAGCCGCAGCATCGTGACGCGGACGTTGCGGATAGTCATGTCTGGATTGGCTGAGGTCATCGAGCGTTTCCTTCCTTCCAGGCCGGATCACGTTGCCTGATCTCGGACCGGGAAACTCAATCACAGAGCACGGCCGCCAATCCAGCGCGCTTCGTCATGCCTCCATTGCGCGAAGACGCGATTGCCTTCAGTCGTTTTTGGGAAGCTCGAACACCATGCAGGTCGTGGTGGCGTGCGCGATCAGCTTGCCGTTTCCGTCGGTGATGCGGCCTTCGGCGGTCGCGGCGCGCCGGCCGGCGTTGAGCACCCGGCCCTCGGTGCGGATCTTGCCGGTGTCCTGGCTCATGCCGCGGACAAAGGAGATCTTGAACTCCAGCGTGGTGTAGCCCGAACCTTTCGGCAGCGTGGTCTGCACCGCGAGCGCCATGGCGGAATCGAGCAGGATCGCGACGTAGCCGCCGTGCACCGAGCCGATCGGATTGTAGTGGCGCAGCCCGGGGATGCTGTGGATCACCACATGGCCCGGCTCGGCCGTGCAGTCGAACGGCTCGACGTTCTCCATGATCGGCGGCTCCGGCAGGGTGCGCGCGAAGATGCCGCGCACGAAGTCGAGCCCCGGCATCGATGCCATCAGCTCCAGCGAGGAGACGCCGTAGGTAGGCTTCGGAGTGGCGCTGTCGGTCATGTCGGCATGTCCCGAGACGTGATACAAGGGCACATTGTTGCTGTCGGGTTTAGCCGCACACAACAGCTGTCATGCCCGGACTTGATCCGGGCATCCATCTTTCTTCAAGGGATGGATTGCCGGGTCAAGCCCGGCAATGACACGCGCAAGCCTACGCCGCCTGCTTCTTCTTCCGCATCAGATCGGCAAACCGCTGGAACAGGTAGTGCGAGTCGCGCGGGCCGGGCGAGGCCTCGGGATGGTACTGCACCGAGAACACCGGCTTACCCTCAAGCGCGATGCCGCAATTGGAGCCGTCGAACAGCGAGATATGGGTCTGGGTCGCGCCGGCGGGTAGCGTCGTCTGGTCCACCGCGAAGCCGTGGTTCATCGAGGTAATCTCGACCTTGCCGGTGGTCTCGTCCTTGACCGGATGGTTGGCGCCGTGATGGCCCTGATGCATTTTCATGGTCTTGGCGCCGACGGCAAGGCCAAGCATCTGATGGCCGAGGCAGATGCCGAAGGTCGGCGTCCCCGACGCGATCACCTGCTGGATGACGGGTACGGCATATTTGCCGGTCGCGGCGGGATCGCCGGGGCCGTTCGACAGGAACACGCCGTCCGGCTTCATCGCCAGGATGTCCTCGGCCGCCGTCGTCGCCGGCACCACGGTCACCTTGCAGCCGACACCGGCGAGCAGGCGGAGGATGTTGCGCTTGATGCCGTAGTCGATCGCGACCACGTTGAATTCCGGCGCGGTCTGCTGGCCAAAGCCCTTGCCCCACTCCCAGGGGGTCTCATCCCAGGTGAAGCGTTGGCCGGAGGTCACCATCGGCACCAGATCCATGCCCTCGAGGCCAGGCCATTCGCGCGCCTCTTCCTTCAGGCCGTGCAGGTCGAACTCGCCGTTCCTGGCGTGCGCGATCACGGCGTTGGGCATGCCCTTGGAGCGGATCAGTGCGGTCAGCGCCCTTGTATCGATGCCGGACAGGCCGATGATGCCGCGCGCCTTCAACCACTGGTCGAGGTGGCGGGTGGCGCGGTAGTTCGAGGGATCGGTGATCGCCGAGCGCAGGATCACGCCGCGCGCGCCTGGCGTCGCGGCCATGTTCACCGTCTCGATGTCTTCCTCGTTGGTACCGACATTGCCGATATGCGGGAAGGTGAAGGTGATGATCTGGCCGGCATAGGACGGATCGGTGAGGATCTCCTCATAGCCGGTCATTGCGGTGTTGAAGCAGACCTCGCCGACGGCGTGGCCTTCCGCGCCGAGACCGAAGCCTTCCAGCACGGTACCATCGGCGAGCACAAGGAGCGCGGTCGGTTTGTGGTCCGGCCAGGCGGGAGCGTTTTCAGGGGTTGTCATGAGCCCTTTAAATAGTCGCCGCACCCTGCGGCGTCAAAGCGAAAGGGCACGGATTCACACGGCAATGTTCGCCGATTTGACAGGCCGCACCGGCCTTTTAATCTAAAGTTCCCTGAAGCGGTCGTTTGCTTGCCGAAAATGACCCGGTCCGGAGCTCCCGCATGGACAACACGATGCCGATCCTGCTCGTCCCGGGCGTCATCTGCTCACCGCGGATCTTTGCCCCTGTCATCCCGGCGCTGTGGCGGTTTGGGCCGGTCACGGTCGCCAACCACGTCCGGGACGACAATATGGGGGCGATCGCCCGCCGGATCCTGGCCGAGGCGCCGCCGCGCTTCGCACTCGCCGGGCATTCGATGGGCGGCTATATCGCCTTCGAGATCATGCGGCAGGCCCCCGAGCGGGTCGCGAAGCTGGCGCTGATGAGCACCCAGGCGAGGGCCGACACGCCGGAAGCAACCGCACGCCGCCGCGGTATGATCGAGCGCGCCAAAAACGGTCAGTATCGGAGCGTGGTCGACGAGCTGTTTCCGGGCTTCGTGCATCCGTCGCGGCAGGGCGATGCAAGCCTGCGACAGGTCGTTTATGACATGAGCGAGGACGTCGGCGCCGAGGCCTTCGTCCGCCAGCAGAGCGCCGTGCTCAGCCGGCCGGATTCGCGGCCGAGCATGGCCTGGATCAAGTGCCCGACTCTGGTGCTGACATCGGATACCGACAACACCGTTCCGAACATGCTGTCGGACGAGATGGCCAACGGCATTCCCGGGGCCAAGCTCGTGGTGCTCGCCAATTGTGGTCACCTTCCGCAACTGGAGCAGCCGCAGGCCTGCGCCGATGCGCTGGTTCAGTGGCTGCGGAACTAGGTTGTCCAGTCGCTACAAACTGCCTACATGAGGGGATTGCCAGTTTAAGGACACCAGGATGCTGCGCGACGATATCAATACTGCGGTCAAGGAAGCGATGAAGGCGAAGGACGAGCGCAAGCTCTCCACGCTGCGCATGGTCAATTCGACCATCAAGAACGCCGACATCGACGCGCGCGGGCAGGGCAAGCCGCCACTCTCCGATGCCGATCTCCTGAGCGTCTTGCAGAAGATGATCAAGCAGCGCCAGGAATCGGTCGAGCTCTACGACAAGGGCGGCCGTGCCGAGCTCGCCGCCCAGGAGCGCGAGGAGATCGCCGTGATCTCCGCCTACCTCCCGAAGCAGATGTCCGACGACGACGTCAAGGCTGCGATTGCGGCTGTTATCGCCGAGACCAATGCTGCCGGGATCAAGGACATGGGCAAGGTGATCGGCGCCCTGAAGGCGAAATACGCCGGCCAGATGGATTTCGGCAAGGCCAGCGGCCTCGTCAAGGCGGCGCTCGCGGGATAGCGGCGGAGGCTTCCGATGTTTCGTGTCGCGGCGGACAGTCTGGAAGCTTACCTCGCCTTCGATCCCGGCCGGACCGCGGATCTCGAACAAGTCCATGCGCTGATGCGAGAGGCCGCGCCTTCGCTCAAGCGGCACTTTCATGCCGGCACGCCGGCCGGCGAGGCCGGCATGCGCATGAACATGATCGGCTACGGTCAGTTTCGCTATGCGATCAAGTCTGGCAAGACGGCGGCCTGGCCCGTGGTCGGCGTGGCGCTGCAGAAGAACTACATCAGCATCTATGTCGCGGTGACCCGTAACGGGAAGCCGCTGGTGTCCTGCTACGCCGGCAAGCTCGGCGAATTGCGGGCGGGTGGCAACAATTTCAGTTTCGAGGCGTTTGTTGATCTGAAGGCGGCTGCCGTTGCGGCACTGTTCGCCGAGGCCGCCGATATCTTCAAGGCGGATCAGGAGAACCCGGTTCGCTACATGCAGGGAAGCTGAGATCGGCTTGCCGAGAGCCGGCGCCGGCGCCCTCGAGGTGGAAGACAGGCCATGGCCGATCAGCAAGCTCCTTCCGGTCCGGATCTGACACAAGGCGTGGCGCTCGCCGACTTCTCGGGCACGATGTTGCTCGGCCATGTCGGCGACGCGGACGTGCTGCTGGTGCGTTCGGGGGCGGATATCTTCGCCATCGATGCGCATTGCAACCATTACCACGGCCCGCTCGCCGAAGGCCTGGTCGAGGGCGAGACCATCCATTGCCCCTGGCATCACGCCTGCTTTGATGTTCGCACCGGTGAAGCGACCGAAGCACCCGCCTTCAACGCGCTCGCGGTCTGGAAGGTCGAGCGCGAGGGCGATCGCATCATCGTGCGCGAGAAGCGCGAGCAGCCGAAACCCCGCGTCAGGGGCCCGGTCGATGCGCCCGGCAGGATCGTGATTGTCGGCGGAGGCGCGGCGGGGTTTGCCGCCGCCGAGATGCTGCGACGGCAGGACTATCGCGGCAGCATCGTCATGCTGAGCGGCGAGACCGCCCCGCCGGTGGATCGGCCGAACCTGTCGAAGGACTTCCTCGCCGGCAGCGCGCCGGAAGGCTGGCTGTCGCTGAAGCCGGACAATTTCTATCCCGATGCGGCGATCGATCTCAGGCTGGGGACCGAGGTCAAGTCGATCGACACCGGACGCCGCCATGTCGTGCTCGCCGGCGGCGACGCACTTCCCTATGACCGGCTGCTGCTGGCGACCGGCGCGGAGCCGGTGCGGCTGCCGATCCCGGGCGCGGATCAGCCCCACGTGCACGTGCTGCGCACGCTCGACGATTGCCGCGCGATCATCGCCTCGGCCAGCGGAGCCCGCCGCGCGGTTGTAATCGGCGCGAGCTTCATCGGGCTCGAGGTTGCGGCCTCGTTGCGCGCGCGGGAGATCGAGATTCACGTGGTCGGGCTGGAACAACGGCCGCTGGAGCGCGTGCTCGGGCCTGAGATGGGCGACTTCGTTCGTGCGCTGCACGAGGAGCATGGCGTCGTCTTCCACCTTGGCGACACCGTGACCGCGATCAAGGGCAAGCGCGCGCAGCTGAAGAGCGGGCCCATGCTTGATGCCGACCTCGTCGTGCTCGGTGTCGGCGTGAAGCCGCGGCTGGCGCTGGCGGAGGGAGCCGGGCTCGCGGTCGATCGCGGCGTGAAAGTAGATGCCTATCTCGAGACCAGTGTCTCCGGCATCTACGCGGCCGGTGACATCGCGCGCTGGCCCGATCCGCACAGCGGCGAGATGATCCGGGTCGAGCACTGGGTGGTGGCTGAGCGCCAGGGCCAGGCCGCCGCGCGGAATATGCTCGGGCAGCGCGAGGTGTTCGATGCGGTGCCGTTCTTCTGGAGCCAGCATTACGACGTGCCGATCAACTATGTCGGCCACGCCGAGCAGTGGGACGAGATCGCAGTGGATGGCAGCATCGCCGGCAGGGATTGCGTGCTCCGCTACAAGCGCGGCGGGCGCGTGCTCGCAGTCGCGTCGATCTATCGCGACCGCGAAAGCCTCAAGGCCGAGATCGCAATGCAACGGGCGGCCGCCTGACGCCTTCCCCGCAAGGAGGGGTTTGTGGTCTGGCGGCGATGGTCTAGTCTGCGGCCATGCTTCAGGAAGCCAAGACCTACGACGAACTCTATCGCAACTTCCGCTGGGACGTCCCCGCGCGCTTCAACATGGCGACGGCGTGCTGCGACCGTTACGCCGACGGCACGGGCCGGCTCGCGCTGGTCTATGTCGATGAGGAGGGCGGCACCACGCGCACCTCGTTCGATGACGTCGCCGACGCCTCGCGCCGCTTCGCCAATGTGCTGACCGCCGATGGCCTGGTGCGCGGCGACCGCGTCGCGGTGTTCCTGTCGCAATCGCTGGAATTGCCGGTCGCGCATCTCGCGGCGTTTCGCGCGGCGCTGATCTCGATCCCGCTGTTTGCGCTGTTCGGCGAGGATGCGCTCGAATTCCGCCTGTCGAACTCCGCGGCCAAGGCCGTCATCACCGATGAAGCCGGCTGGGAGAAGATCGCGAAGATCCGCGATCGCCTGCCCGAGCTGAAGAGCGTCTACATTGTTGGCGACAAGACGCCGGCCGGTACGAAGTCATTCTGGAGCGCGATCCGATCGGCGTCCCCGGAATTCGCCACCGTCGACACCTCGGCCGACGATCCGGCATTGATCATCTACACCTCAGGCACCACGGGCAATCCGAAGGGCGCGCTGCACGCGCATCGCGTCGTGCTCGGGCATCTGCCCAATGTCGAGATGTGCCACAACTTCCTGCCCAAACCGGGCGACCTGATGTGGACGCCGGCCGACTGGGCCTGGATCGGCGGGCTGATCAACGGCCTGTTCGCGTTCTGGTACCACGGCATCCCGATGGTTGGTCACCGCGCGCGCAAATTCGAGCCGCAGGCCGCGATGCAGATGATGGCCGAGCTCGGCATCCGCAACGTGTTCCTGCCGCCGACCGCGCTGAAGCTGATGCGGCAGGCCGGTGTGAAGAACTCCGGCGTCAGGCTGCGCAGCATCTTCACCGGCGGCGAGTCGCTCGGCGGCGAATTGCTCGGCTGGGTGCGCGAGACCTTCGGCATCGATGCCCATGAGGTGTTCGGGCAGACCGAATGCAATCTCGTGATCGGCAGCAATTCCAATCTGTTTCCGATCCGGCCGGGCTCGATGGGCCGCGCCACGCCCGGCTTCGACGTCCGCATCGTCAACGACAGAGGCGAGGAATTGCCGCGGGGCCAGCGCGGCATCATCGGCGTGCGCCAGCCGTGCCCCTGCACCATGCTCGAGTACTGGCGCAATCCGGACGCTACGCGTAAGAAATACGCCGGCGAGTTCCTGCTGACCGGCGATCTCGGCGTGCAGGATGACGACGGCTATTTCTGGTACGTCAGCCGCGAGGACGACGTCATCACCACTGCCGGCTATCGTGTCGGCCCGTCCGAGATCGAGCACACGCTGATGAAGCATCCGGCGGTCGCGATGTCGGCGGTGGTCGGCATTCCCGATCCGATCCGCACCGAATCGATCAAGGCCTGGATCGTGCTGCGCCCGGGCCATGCGCCGAGCGATGCGCTGGCGCGCGAGATCCAGGAGTTCGTCAAGGTGCAGCTCGCCGCCCACGAATATCCGCGCTTCGTGCAGTTCGCTGACAGCCTGCCGATGACGGCAACAGGGAAGGTGCTGCGGCGCGAGCTGCGGGCGCTGGGCTAGATCTCTCCACCGTCGTCCCGGCGAAGGCCGGGACCCATTACCACCGCTCTAAGCGGTTAGAGTTCGCTGGGGCCACAGCGTCGCGTAACACAAGCATTTGTGGTTATGGGTCCCGGCCTTCGCCGGGACGACGGTGGAGTACGATGCGCATCGCTCGCGTCACGACGGCATCGGAATTCCCAGTTCCTTCAGCGCGGCCAGCATGCGCTGCGGCGGCTGCATCGGGATCACCATGGCCTTGCCGGTCTCCATGAGGCTCTTCAGGCTGGAGAGGATCGCCGGCCAGCCGGTGCGGCCGCCGGACAGGATGTCGTCGCTGATCGGGCGGTCATGCGATTGCAGCAAGGTCAGCTTCACGCCGTCGCCGGCCGGCTCGATCTCCCAGGTGACGAGCGTCGGCCCGAGTTTTTCGACGAGCTGCGGCCAGTTGACGTTGAAGGTGACGGTCAGCCGCCTCAAGGGATCGCACTCGATCACCTCGCCGGAGATATGCAGCGCGCCGTCGGGCGTGCGCACGATGAAGGCGCCGCCGAGGCGAAGATCGACCTCGACCGCGTTGCCGGAGAAATATTGCCGGCTGAGTTCGGCATTCGTCAGTGCCTGCCAGACTTTCTCGGGCGTGGCGGCGATGTAGATCGCGTAGACGATCGCCGGTTTGAATTTCTCGATGTTCATGTCCGCGCGTATCCTTCGATAGATTTTCATTGTCACTCGAAGCCGTCGATCGCGAGCGCGGCAGGCGGGATCGTGACCGCCTTGCCGGTCTCGAGCAGGCTCTTGAGCCCGGACAGGATCGCCGGCCAGCCCTTGGAAATGCCGTCGAGCAGTTTGCTGCCGACGCCGAAGCCTTCGTGGGTCACGGTCAGCTTCACGATCTTGCCATGGGGCTCGAGCGTGAAGACCACCCTGGTCGCCGGCTCCTTGCGCATCTCCTCGTCGCGCACGTGCTTGAAGGTATAGGCGAGGCGCCGCGGCGGATCGGCCTCGAGGATCTCGCCGGTGTCGGTGGTCTCGCCACCCGTCACCAGCGCGAGCGGCGAGCCGACCTTCCAGTCCGATTTCAGCTCGGTGTCGAACCAGTACTGCCGCGTGAATGTGCTTGATGTCAGCGCATCCCACAGCTTCTCCGGCGTGGTCTCGATGTAGGTGACGTAGGCGAATTCAGGCTTAGGCATGGTAGGCCTCCCTGGCGCCGCTCGTGAGCAGGTCGGCCGGCAATTCGCGTCCGGTCTCCAGGAAGCTCTTCAGGCTTGCAATCACCATCGGCCAGCCGCCGGAGATGTCGCGCAGCGTCTTCGGACCGAGGTTGTCGTGCGTCATGGTCAGCTTGACCACGCTGCCGTGCGGTTCGATGTCGAAGGTCACGCGCGAGACTCCCTCGCGCTCGACGCCTTCCTTCACCACGTCCCAACTATAGGCGAGCCTGTTCGGCGGATCGGCGATCAGCACCTCGCCCTGCACGGCGCGACGGCCATCCTTGGTTAGATGGTAAGGCGAGCCGACCTTCCAGTCCGAGCTGACGCGATAGCCGAACCAGAAGCGTTCCGTGAACTCGCTCGATGTCAGCGCGTGCCACAGCTTGTCGGCGGTGGTCTCGATATAGGTGACGTAGACATAGTCCGGCTTACTCATCACGCTTCTCCAATTGTCTTTTCAATTCACTGAGCGCGGCGAGCTTGCCGCGCTCGAACTTCCTGATCCACCGCTCGCCGATCTGATGGATCGGAACCGGGTTGAGGTAATGCAGCTTCTCGCGGCCATGTTTGATCGTGGTGACGAGGTTGGCCTCCTCGAGAATCCCAAGGTGCTTGGTGACGGCCTGACGCGACATGTCGAGGCCGTCGCAGAGCTCACCGAGCGTCTGCCCGTTCTGATCGTGAAGCCGGTCAAGCAGCGTCCGCCGTGAGGCATCCGCGAGAGCTTTGAAGACTTCATCCATGGGTCGGATAATAGGCAACCAAATGGTTGCATGTCAAGAGCGTGTGTTTGGGCGCCGGTATCGCCATGCTAGCGTTTCAGGCAGCCAACGCAGATTGGCCTGGGAATTCGGGGTGGTGCGAATGGGTGGTCGCGTTACGGGGGTTTGCTGCACGTTCTTTCTTGTCCTGCTTGCGAATGGCGCGAGCGCCCAGCAGAAGATCGGCGACCCGCCCGAAGCCTCCAACATGCGGCTGGTTGGAACCAGCGACTTGCAGGCACGCAGCGCCTATCAGCCGACCATCCATCACCAGGGCGACAGATGGATCGCCTATGTCGGCCATCACGGCGGCACCGACGACATTCCCGATCCCGTCAACCCGATGACCGGCAAAGCCGAGCCGAACGGCACCTCGATCGTCGACGTCACCGATCCCGCGCATCCGAAATATCTGCGGCACATTCCAGGCCAGGAAGGCAAATACGAATCCGGCGGCGCGCAGATGGTGCGGATCTGCGACGGCAAGGATCTGCCGAAAGGCGATCGCAACGCGGTCTACATGCTGCGCACTTTCGGCAGCGAGGCGCATGAGATCTGGAACGTCGCCGATCCCGCCAATCCCGTGCTGGTCACCCGGATCGGTGGGCTGAAGGACACGCACAAGAATTTCTGGGAATGCGAGACCGGCATCGCCTTCCTGGTGTCGGGCGCGCCGGACTGGCGCACGCGACGCATGACGCAGATCTACGATCTCTCCGACCCCGCGCAGCCAAAGAAGATCAGGGACTTCGGTCTGCCTGGACAGGAGCCGGGCGCGACCGGCGCGGTGCCGACCGAATTGCACGGGCCGATCTCGACCGGGCCGCAGGGCAACCGCGTCTATTTCGGCTACGGCACCGACAAGGGCGGCTTCCTGCAGATCGTCGATCGCGACAAGCTTCTGAACGGGCCGAAGGAGCCGACGCCGGACAATCTGAAATTCCCGGAGATCGCGCGGATGCCGCTGTCGGCGATGAACGGCGCGCATACGGTGTTTCCGATGCCCGGCATGCCGATCGCGGAATTCGCCCGCGACAAGGATGGCAAAAGCCGCGACATCGTGATGATCGTCGACGAGGCGATCCAGAACGAGTGCGGCGAGGCACGGCAGATGGTGTGGTTCGCCGACGTCACGACGGAAACGCGGCCGATGCTGATCTCGAGCTATACGGTGCCTGAGGCCTCCGGCGCGTTCTGCGAGCGCGGCGGCCGGTTCGGTTCGCATTCGTCGAACGAGAGCATGGCGCCGGTCTATTACAAGAAGCTCGCTTTCATCGCCTTCTTCAATGCAGGCGTCCGCGCGCTCGATATCCGCGATCCCTATCATCCCAGGGAAGTGGGCTATTTCATTCCTTCGATCACGGCGGCGACCGACAAGCGCTGCGTCACCATCGACGGCAAGGACCGCTGCAAGGTCGCGATCCAGACCAACAATGTCGAGACCGACGCGCGTGGTTACATCTACGCGGTCGACCGCGCCAACACCGGCCTGCATATTCTCGAACTGACCGGCGCGGCGCGTGCCGTCGCCGGCCTGCCGTGAGCGGGCGATGACGCGCTCGTGGCCCGTCATCGCGGCGATGTTCCTGGCGCTCGGCGGCCTGTCGGCCGTGGCGGGCTACGAGGTGGCACCACCGCGCCCCGCGCAATGGCGCGAGATCGCCTGGCCGTTCCCGCGCGACGGTTGGCCCGCCGGCCGCGCCTTCCGCTGCGGCACGGCGGAGTGCGGCGCCGACGTCGAGGTCTATCTGCGGCCGAAGCTAGGCTTCTGCAATTGCGACACCGGCGTTGCCGATGACGACGAGGTCGATCGCGTGTCCGACGTCGACATGATCAGCCCGCGGTTTGTGCCGCTGAAGGTAGGCGATGTCGTCGATGTCGCTGAGATGCGCGGACGGATCAGGGCTTATGATGTCGGGATGCCCAAGGAGAAGCGTACCGCGATCGGCATCGCGCTGTCGCATCGCTGCGATCTCATGGCCTTGGCGGCGCAGGGTGGGGGAGATGCGGCGCGGGTGCAAGGCGCGACGTTGAAGTTTCTGGAGTCGCGAGAGATCAGGAAATGGATGATTGCGGCCATGGAGGGCCGTTGAGCGCAGCGTGCGTCTTCCTTACCTCGCCCCGCTTGCGGGGAGAGGTCGGATCGCATCGCCAGATGCGATCCGGGTGAGGGGGTACAGGTCTTACGACTCACACCGCCTGGTGGAGAGAGCCCCTCACCCCAGCCCTCTCCCCGCAAGAGCGGGGCGAGGGAGCAGACCGCTTCCATGTTCGGCTGTTGCATGCATAATGTCGGCAAAGAACAAACGAGCCCCCAATGTCCCTGCAAGCCTATTTCGCCTTCGTCGCCGCCTGCATTGCGCTGGCGCTGTTGCCCGGTCCGATCGTCACGATGGTGATCGCCAACGGGCTGCGCTACGGCACCCGCGCCGCGCTCACCAATGTGCTGGGTGCGCAGGTCGGGCTCGCGATCGTGATCGGCATCGTCGCGGTCGGGCTGACCTCGCTGATGGCGACGATGGGCTACTGGTTCGACTGGGTGCGCTTTGCCGGCGCCGCCTATCTGGTCTGGCTCGGCATCAAGCTGATCCGCTCGCCGGTCGAGGGCGTCGGCACCGACGACCGGCCGCCGCCACCGCGCGGCGGCTTCTTCCTGCAGGGCTTTCTGGTGCTGCTCTCGAATCCGAAGGTGCTGGTGTTCTTCGGCGCCTTCATTCCGCAGTTCATGGATATGGACAAGCCGCACCTTCCGCAGGTGGCGCTGCTCGGCATCACCTTCATGGCGACCGCCGTGCTGACCGACGCCGCCTACGCGCTGGCCGCCGGCCGCGCCCGCAAATTCTTCTCCAAGGAGCGGACGCGGCTGATGTCGCGCATCTCGGGCGGCTTCATGATCGGCGGCGGCATTTGGCTGGCTCTGACCCGCGCGCGCTGAGCCCGCGCGCCCGGAACGGTCGCCTGCGTTACACCGCGATCCGCTCGACCACGTCGCGCACCAGGCCCGTCAGCAGGTCGAGCTTGTATCCGGTCATGGGCAGCGGCTTGGCGCCCGATGTTGCCAATTCGGCGGCTTGCGCGATGGTCGACGCGTTGGCCGGCTTTCCTTGCAGCGCCGCCGCGCATGCGGCAAGCCGCAGCGGCACCGGGGCGATGCCGCCGGCGGTGATGTGGACCTCGCGAAACACGCCGCCTTCTATCACGGCCCGCACGCAGACCTCGACCAGCGGCCATTCCGCATGCGTCCGGCTGATGGCGCGCTTGTAGAGCGCGCGCTCGCCGGCCAGCGGGGCAGGGAGCTCGATCCGCTCGATCCGTTCGCCCGGTGCGAGCAGATTGTCGACCGCGCCATTGCTGCCGTCGCCGAGCAGGTCGGTGATCGATAGTCCGCTGCGCCGGTCCGTGACGATCTTCGCATCATAGGCCAGCAGCGCCATCGCCATGGTCGACGGATGCGGCGCCACGCAGGGGCCGAGATCGAACGCGACGTGATAGAGATGATTGCCCGCTCGTGCCGGACAGTCGGAGCCGCCCTTCTTGAGACAGGCGATCTGCGGATTGCGGAAGTACCAGCAGCGCGAACGCTGCGCGAGGTTGCCGCCGAGCGTCGCCATGTGCCGGATCTGCGGCGTGGCCAGGCCCTGCGCGGCCGCGGCGATGCCGGGATAGGCTTGCGCGAGCCGCGCATCGGATGCGATCGCCGCGATCGCGGTGAGGGCGCCGATGCGTGCCGCGCCGTCCGCGCCCCATGCGATCCCGATCGTATCGGGACTGGCGGTGAGATCGATGATCGCTCCGTACGACAGGCCGCTGCGACGACGCTCCGACAGATCGGTGCCGGCGGCACGGAATTCGGGCACGGACAGTGCCTCTGCGATTGCGACGCTCATGCGGCATCCCTCCCTTTCAGCGCGGCGACGATGCGGTCGGGCCGGATCGGAATCTCGGTGAGGCGGACGCCGATCGCATCGTGGATCGCGTTCGCGACCGCGGCCGAGGTTGGCACCGTCGACGCCTCTCCGATGCCGACGCTGTTGCCGAGCACATGGTCGAAGCCGGCTTCGTCGAAATGCACGTCGATCTCGGGTGTGTCGGCGATACCCGGGATGCGATAATCCTCCATCCCCGCGGTCAGCACGTCGCCGCTGGTCGGATCGAGCTCGCGCGCTTCATAGAGCGCGTAGCCGAGGCCCTGGATCACCGCGCCGCAGGCCTGGCTGCGCGCCAGCGCCGGCGCTGCGATCTTGCCGACCGCGATGCCGGTATGCACATTGAGCACGCGGACATGGCCGAGCCAGGTGTCGACCTCGACCTCGATCACCTGCACGGAGCTCGGCACGCCGGCGCCGACCGCGATGTTCGAGAAGCGGCGCATCATCCAGCCGAACACCATGCCCATCAGGCCGACTTCGCGCAGCGGCGAGCGGATGCCGGGCGCCGTGTTCTTGCCGTCCTCGCCGCGCGTCTCCACCACCGCGATGTCGGGCGAACGCGCGATCAGCTCGCGCCAGGGCGCGTTCGATCCGGGTGCGGGCTTTCGCGTCGCGTGTTCGAGGATCGCGGCCTTCAGTTTCCGCACCGCCTGCAGCGTCGGCGGCATCACCGAGGCGGTGACGCGGCTGCCGCCGGAGCCGGGGCCTTCGGGCAGCGATGAATCGCCGATCCGCACCTCGATGTCGCCGGGTTCGAGATCGAGCTCGCGCGCGATCGTGTCGGCAAGCACACTGCGGGTGCCGGTGCCGATGTCCTGCGTCGCGGTGCTGGCGACGATCCGGCCGCCCTTGACCGCGACCTCGACCTTCACGTTGGGCTGCCAGAGATAGAGCCAGTAGCCGGTCGCTATGCCGATGCCGCGGCGATAGCGCCCATTCTGCGCCGGCTTGCGGTTGCGCCAGATCTCGAGCCCGGAGGCCCAGTCGTAGAGCCGCTGACGGTTGGGATCGGGATCCCAGCGCTTGCGCAAGGCAATCGGATCGACCTTGAGCCGCAGCGCGGCCTCATCGATCGCCTGCTCCACCGCGAACGCCATCGGCGGACCGCCGGGGCCGCGGAAGGCCGCGCCGGGCGGCAAATTGCTGATGACGTCGAAATCCGAAAGGTCCTTCGCCTCGGCCGGATAGATCAGCCGCGCCAGGCCCGCGATCGTCGAATTGGTCGCGGCCCCCGTATCGGCATGCGCGGTGACGGAGAGCGCTTTCAGGCCGCCCCTGTCGGAGGGCAACAGCGCGACCTTCAGTTCCGCGGCCGGCCGATAGCCGG
Source organism: Bradyrhizobium sp. USDA 3240 (assembly GCF_054063295.1). Taxonomy (NCBI): domain Bacteria; kingdom Pseudomonadati; phylum Pseudomonadota; class Alphaproteobacteria; order Hyphomicrobiales; family Nitrobacteraceae; genus Bradyrhizobium; species Bradyrhizobium sp. USDA 3240. Next base: position 2,625,939 of record NZ_JBSSGD010000002.1, on the reverse strand, counting down.
CGACGGAGAGCTCTTCCTGCCGATCGTAGGCAACTCTCACAGGCGCCTTCGCCTCGCGCGCGAGCTCGATCGCGGCGATGGTCTCGGTGCCGAGGCTCGCCTTCGAGCCGAAGCCGCCGCCGACATGATCGGCGATGACGCGGACCTTGTCGTGATCGAGCTTGTAGCGCTTTGCGATCTGCTCCTTGAGGTGAAACACCTGCTGGGTCGAGGCGTGCAAGGTCAGCCGGTCGCCGTCGAAGCGCGCCACCGCGGCATGCGGCTCGAGACATGCATGTTGCTGCGTGGCGGTGCGGAAGGTGGCTTCGACGAGCAGACGGTTGTTGGCCTGGCGCGCCTCGTCCACCCAGTTGCGGGCCTTCTTGGCGCGGGTCGAGAACACCGCGGTCGGCCCGCGGATGTTCTGCTTCCATGGCGCCGGCCCGCCGGCCGCCTCCGAGACATTACCGGCCCGTTTGCGGTTCGCCTTGTCGAACACCACAGGCGCTCCATCCTTGCGCCCGGCGTCGAGCCCGACCACCGCAGGCAACCGTTCGCTGGTCAGCTTGATCGCAGCCAGCGCGGCCAGCGCCGTCTTGCGGTCCCTGGCTGCGACCGCCGCAATCGGCTCGCCGACATAGCGCACGATCCGGTCATCGCCGAGCAGCGACACCGCGGCGACGCCGGCGAGCGCGCGCGCGGGAGCCAGATCAAGCGCGGTGATGCGGGCATGCGCCTCGTGCGAGCGCAGGATCAAGCCTTCGAGCTGGCCGTCATGATTGATGTCGACGGTGTACTTTGCCGCGCCCGTCACCTTGTCGCGTGCCTCGATGCGTGGCGCCGTGACGTTGTCGCCGTCGAAGCGGCCGGCGCAGGCATCCGCCACCGCACGGAAGATACCATCATAGGCGCCGCAGCGGCAGAGATGGCCCGACAGCGCCGCGCCGATCTCCTCGCGTGACGGCACTGCCGTCCCCTTGGTCGCGCGCCAGCGGTCGCAGAACGCGGTCGCCTCCACGATGAAGCCCGGCGTGCAAAAGCCGCATTGCAGGGCATCATGCGCCATGAACGCCTTCTGCACCGGATGCAGCCCGGCGGCGCCGATGGCCTCCACCGTCGTCACCGCTTTGCCGGCCGCGGCGTGCGCCGGCATCAGGCAGCTTGCGACCGGCGCGCCGTCGACCAGCACCGTGCAGGCGCCGCAGACGCCGGCGCCGCACACGAGCTTGGTGCCGGTGAGCTTGAGCTGGTCGCGCACGATGTCGATCAAGAGCGCATCGGGATCATCGGGCAGCGATTCAACACGGCCATTGATGGTCGTCGTGCTCATGGATGTCCTCCTGTCTTGCTGCGTGTCGGCTTTGCCCTGATCGCCGCCTTCTTGATGGGCGGCTTTGCGGATTTCGGCGAAGATTTGGGCACAGCGCCCGCGCAGAGCGTCCGCACCATGATCGCCATGTCCTTGAGGAACGCATCGGACGGCTGCATCGCCGGATACTGCGACTTCGATGCGTACACTGACATTTCGACAAGCCGCGCGAATTCGGCCGGCGACAGGTCCTGCGGCAGCGCCAGCTGCTGCTTGCGCACGATCTTCGTGATCGTCGCGACCATGCGCTCCGCATAGCGTGCGGCGTAGGTCTGGTAGAGGTCGCGCGCGTGCACGAGATGCTCGGAATACAATTCCTCGAGATGCGGCGAGCCGTCCAGCGACGAGATCATGGTCGACATCCGCGCGGTCATGCCCGCGGCAAGGATGTCGCCGAGATTGCCGCCCGCCGTCTCCGCCTCGGCGACGGCAATCTCCTCGGCCGCGATCGCGGATTCATGCACGCGCTCGATCACGGCGCGGAACAGCGCTTCCTTGGATTCGAAATGATGATAGAGCGCCTGCCGCGTCAGGCCGGCCGCTTCGGCGACCTGCTCGATCGAGGAACGGCGAAAGCCGTGCCGGCGGAACACCAGCATGGTGGCATCGAGAATACGGGTTTTCGGTCCCATTTGACGATTTTGACAAATATAGGAGAATTGTCAAATAGCGATTTGGTGAAGGCGGCGTTGGAGCCCTGATCACCATTCCGCGAGGCCGCCGCGCTGCCTGCGCCCGTGTGAACCGCATCACGGATGGTCGCGTCCAAGTTACGTAGAGCTTCGTCGTACAAAGGCGAGCCAGATCGCCCGGAGCTTGCGAGGACGCGGACATGACGCAGGTCTATTTCCATTGCTCGAATACGCGCGGCGTGTTGATGGATCGCCGCGGTACCTCCGTCACGAGCCTCTCCGAGGCCTGCGAGGCGGCGACCCGTATGATGCGCTCGCTGGCCGCAACGGTCAGTCTGGAAGACTGGCGCGACTGGGCCGTGCATGTCAGCGACGAGGACGGTGAGGAGATCGTCATCCTGCCCTTCGCATTCGTTCTCGGAAAACCGCACTGAGAGGGTGCCATGTTGTCGCTGAAGTCACTGTTACCTCTGCGCCGTGGCCTGAACGCGATCACGACCGGCTGGCAGAACTTGATCGCGCGAATGCGCGATCCCTACCGGCCCGAGCTGCACTACATGCGCGGGCCGGGCCCCAGATGGCGTGCGAAGCATCCCGTCCGCGCGGCGTCGGCCGGTTGAACGCCGCGATCCAATTTAGAACGATCCCAGGAAATCGCGCTGACAGCCGAGACGCATCGTCGCAGGTCCCGGACGCGCTCGTTGCGAGAGCGCAACACGATCAACGATAAGTCCAACACTGGATGGGTTCTAATCGCCGCGCGACGGCGTGCATCCTTCATCGTGTTAGTGACGACAGCAATGGAGACTCCTGAAACTAGGTAGCGAAGTTGACTGCGACGACCAAATCCCTGCGGCGGTGGGGCGCCGTCCACAAATGGACCAGCCTGATCTGCACCTTGTTCATGCTGCTGCTGTGCATCACCGGCCTGCCGCTGATCTTCCACGACGAGATCGACGATCTCCTGCACAGCCAGGTCAAGCCGGCCGAGGCGCCCGCCGGCACGCCGCCCGCCAATCTCGATCGTCTGCTCGCCAACGCGCTCGCACGGGCGCCGGGCAAGGTGCCCCATTTCCTGATCTGGGATCGCGACGAACCCGGCGCGATCTGGGTCAGCGTTGGCCCGACGATCGACGCCGATCCGACCAACAACCTCCTGGTCCGGATGGATACGCATACCGGCGCCTATCTCGATTCCCCTGATGTGACCGGCCGCTTCACCTACATCATGCTGAAGCTGCACACCGACATGTTCGCGGGCCTGCCCGGCAAGCTGTTCCTTGGATTGATGGGGATCCTGTTCTGCGTCGCGATCATTTCCGGCATCGTCGTCTATGCGCCGTCGACGCGAAAGCTGCGCTTCGGCGCCTATCGCGCGCAGCGGAGGCGCGTCGTGCGCTGGCTCGACGTCCACAATCTCGCCGGCATCCTGCTGGTGGCCTGGACGCTGGTCGTCGGCTTCACCGGCGTCATCAACACCTGGGCCGATCTCGTGCTCAAGATGTGGCAATTCGGCCAGCTCGCCGAGATGACCGCGCAGTACAAGGACCGGCCGGTGCCGACGAAGCTGACCTCGCTGAACGGCGCGGTTGAGGTGGCCCGGCACGCCGTGCCCGGCATGACGCCGAGCTTCGTCGCGTTCCCGGGAACCCTGTTCAGCAGCAAGAGCCATTATGCGGTGTTCCTGCACGGCGATACGCCGCTGACCTCGCGGCTCTTGAAGCCCGCGCTGATCGATGCGGAAACGGGCACGCTGACCGACAGCCGCGATATGCCCTGGTATGTCTCGACGCTGTACGTCTCGCAGCCACTGCATTTCGGCGACTACGGCGGCATGCCGCTCAAGATCGTCTGGGCGCTGCTCGACATCCTCACCATCTTCATCCTCGTCACCGGCGTGTATCTGTGGATGCGTCGGCGCAAGGCGGGTGTGAGCGTGGAACGCGCGATCGCCAACGCCGCCTCCATCGATAACCCCGCGCTCACGTCGTGACATCAGCATGGTCGTACATCGTTCATTGAACCAGATCTTCGCCGCTCCGCTCGTCATCGCAATCGTGAGCACGGTGGGATTGATCAGCGCGCTGTTCGGCGACGGCTGGTGGGATGCCGTCTCCTGGGTGGCGCTCGGCCTGCCCGTGCTGCTCTATCTGCTGTTCATCTGGCGGCGCCGGCCGAATTGATCGGAATATGCGCATCCCTGCGGTGTCTCAACCGCGGAGATGCGCGGCAAGTCGACCAGGAAATCGAGCGGGAAATCGAGCAGGCAATCGCCGCCACGCAAATGCCTGGCGTGCGGCATCGCGCCGGTGCGAGCACCGCAGATCATCTGCCACGGCTGCGTCGGCTCGGCGACGGCGATCGAGGTCGTTCGCAAATCCAGAGTCGCGCCGGCGCCGGTCAAGAAGCGCGAGGCGGCATCGATCCGACGCTCGCCGAAGAAGCGGCGGCTTCGTCCCCGCCGTCCGAGCGACTAGGGCGAGAAGCGCGGGCGGCCTTCGCGATCAATTACGACGAAAACCCTGGCCGAGACGGTCGACCAGCGTGACCAGCATTACAATTGTAGCGGGTGCAATCCTGGTAAATGCCCCGACACTCGGAGGATGGTATTTGCTTCAAGGACAGGCAGTCGCGATATCGCGCACGACAGGTATTTGTGCATTGCCGTTTAGCGGTCTGCGCCGCAGCGAAGGTGAGTGAGGCGAGATCGGCGTCGCGCGCGTTGAGTGTTCCCGTACTCGATGACAGAAACCCTGCGAAGAGTACGCAGACGAAGGCAACCGACCGCTTGGTACATTTCATGGCCCAGCACCCTTTAGGTCGAAAAACACAGGAGTTTGGAGTGACGCCGCAGTTCGTCATTGAAGTACAGGCTTTATTCATCCGCAATAGCTTTTAACGGTTTTGCCATGTCTCGAAGTCGCCAGTTACCTAAAACGCCGCGCTACTAAATTTCCGGCAGAATCTCACCCGGTCTGCTGCAGCGGCGGTTGCGTCCACTTGCCTTCCGTTGCTGCTTCTTTCGGCCAGTAGAGACGCATTATCATGGAGAAGGGCCCCTTTGGCGCGGGCAGCCAGTTGGCTTCCTTGTCCTTGCCGGGGGATTCGTTTTGGACAATCAGCGTCAACCCGCCATCGGCGTCGCGTTTGAGCCGCGGCAGCATCGGTGAATTAATCAGATAGCGATTGAGCGGATTGGCGACGAGCAGGCTCTGAGGTTCATCATACATCGTCAGCGACCAGAACGCGTTGACGGGTGGCAACTGGCCCGGCGCAAAGCGCAAGGTGTAACGATTGGCACCGTTCAGCTTCTGCTTCGCTGCATCCACGTAATAGGTCGGATACATCGCCTCCTGCTTCGAATTGCCGTAGATGCCGAGTGCGGCCGCCCCCATGCGGTAGAGATAATTCCCTCTCAGATACTGCCGCGTACCGAAGACATCGCCGGAGGACACCTTCCCTTCCTCAACATCTTTCTTCAGGCCAGCGAGGGCAGCCCAGGCGTCGGCCATGCCCTGCTCGATGGCCGTCTTGATCTCGGGCGAGAGCTTGCTCGCGTCAAAGGTCTTGCCCGCGCCGACGCCGATCTTGGCGAAGCGCGCCATCAGTTCCTCCTCGGACGGGACCGTCGGGCAGAACTGCAGGACGAAGTTCAGGATATTGAAGAACTGTGGCGAGGTCTTCTCTTCTGCGGGCGTGAGCGGCTTGATGAAATCAATTGCCGGCGCCGCCTTGGGTGCCGGTTGCCCGAGAAACGCGGAGAGCGTCTGTACCTTGTAGCCGGCCTGGACCTTCTTCACGTTCTCGATATCGGCTGGATCGAAGAGCTGTGTGCGATACGTTGGGAACGCCAGTTCGGTCTCGCAGTGAAAGACCTTCTCGACGCCCTTGGGCGCGTCACCCTTCCATCCCGGTCCTGCGAGCAGGAAGCTGCCGCCTCCGTTGCCGCTCGTTCGGGTCCCGATGTAGTCGAAGTTGAAGGTGTAGTAATCGATGAGCTGGACGCTGAAATAGCGCTCCTTTCCCATCGCCGGCACGGTAAGTACGAGAGGTTCGGAACGCAGGTCCGCGCCAACAAAGGAGTAAGGTGTGTCCGAGTTGGGTGTCTGGATCGCCGTGTCAGCGGGCGTGAAGACACGAGCGCTGTTCCAGATCTGATTCCAGGGCCCCTTGTATTCTGGGGTCGTCTTATCGACCCAATAGGCATGCTGGATTCGGTAGTTGTCAACGATCGGGAAGCCGTAAACGTAGGCTTCCTTGGCAATGGCACGCGCCTCCGCGGGATTGACGCTAACTTGTGCGTTGGCCGCCGTGAAGTGGACCACCGGGAGCACGGCAACCGCGCCCATAAAGCCTCTTCGAGTAATGGCTTTCATGTCTGACCCCTTCATCTCGCTGTTCGGCGCTGGATGCGCCTAGCCCGTCTTATTCGTCAGAGGGCGCCTGAGAGGCTGGCGAGCGTGGTGTAAAGCGCTGATGAAGCGTAGGATTCGGTTGCGAAGCCAACCCCATCACCTTCCACCGCGAACGCCACGCCCGCCATGACCGATGATACGAGTCTACCCTTCTCGTTTCCAGCCGTTCACGCCAAGAAAGTCACAGCTGCCTTCGATGGCGGTCGGCTGACCTCGAACGGGGGCGTGATGCTTCTTGCGATGGCCGAGCGACGTCTCGGTTTGGCCAACAATTTGGCCCGGGTGTTCCCGGATCGGCGCGATCCGACGCGGGTCGTGCACAGCCTTGTCGATATGTTTCGCGCTCGCATGTTCGCGATCTGCTGCGGCTACGAGGACGCCGATGACCTCGATCATCTGCGGTCCGATCCCGCATTCAAGCTGGCCTGTGGACGGCTACCAGACAGCGGTCGCGATCTGTGTTCCCAACCGACGCTGTCGCGGCTGGAGAATGCTCCCCGCCTGCGCGACGTGATCCGACTGACCTACACTTTGGTCGACGCATGGATGGATAGCTACCCGCGCGAGCCTGCATCCGTCACGCTCGACATCGATGATACCTGCGATGTCGTCCACGGCCATCAGCAGCTCTCGCTGTTCAACGCTCATTATGACGAACGCTGCTTCCTGCCGATCCACGTCTACGACACGGAGAAGAGCCGGCCCGTGGCGGTCGTGCTGCGGCCCGGCAAGACGCCGGGCGGCGTCGAGGTGCGTGCCCATCTGCGCCGCCTGGTGCGGCACATCCGCACGCGATGGCACAAGACGCGAATTACGTTCCGTGGCGACGGGCACTATGCTCGGCCGGAGGCGATGACGTGGTGCGAGAACAACGGCATCGACTACATCTTCGGTCTGTCCGGTACCAGGCCGCTCGCCAGAAAAGTCGACGAGGTCGCCGACGATATCCGCACCCGACGCGCCATCGAGAACCTAGCTGTTCTGCGCGGCTATACCGAGACGCGCCACAAGGCAAAGTCCTGGGATCGCGAACGGCGCACCGTCGCCCGTATTGAGGCGACGATGCTCGGCCTCGACATCCGCTTCGTCGTCACCAGCCTCGATGTCGGCTCGGCCGAGTGGATCTACGACAGCCTGTATTGCGCGCGCGGCCAAGCCGAGAATCTGATCAAGCTGCATAAGACACAGCTCGCCTCCGATCGCACCAGCTGCCGTTCGGCGCTCGCCAATCAAGTCCGCCTCGTTCTCCACACCGCCGCTTATTGGCTGATGCTGACCGTGCGCGACGCGATTCCCAAAGCCCGGGAATTGGCCACAGCCGAGTTCGCGACGCTGCGTCTTCGTCTCTTGAAACTCGCTGCCCGTGTCGTCGAGACCACGAGCCGCATTCGCCTTGCGTTTGCCGCGGCATGTCCCGAAGCCGACCTGATCCGCGGCTTGCCAAGCGCGCTGCTGCCGCTCGGTCCTTGACCGGCGGGGCGTCCGCCCCCCGTTCGCCCAACCTACACCTCAAGCGCGTTGCAAAGTACCGGTCGTCAGGCGGTGAAAAGCCGAAGGCAATCCCGCGCGCCTCGTCAGAGCAGATGTGCGGCCACATCAATCGGACTAAAAAAACGCACTCTCACGAATAGGACGGGCTAGTTGGCTGCCACCGCGATTGCCGGCGGCTTCCAGGTGCCGTTACCGGGAGGCAGAACCGACGGGGCTTCGGTCTTCGGCCAGTACAGGCGCATGACAAGATAGATGTCCCCGTTCGGGGCGGGTAGCCAATTGGATTCCTTGTCGGCGCCGGGCGATTTGTTCTGGATGTATAGCGTCAACGAACCGTCGGCATTCTTCTTCATGCCCGGCAGCATCGGCGAATTGATCAGGTACCGGTTGATCGGATTCTCGATCAGCAATTGCGTCTTGCCGTCGTACATGGTCACCGACCAGAAGGCGTCCACTGGCGGCAACTGCCCGGCGGGGAAAGTGAGGGTGTATTGGTGCCTTGATCCGTCGAGGACCTCGCCGTCAGCAAGCGTCTTCGCCATTGGATAGACGGCCTCGACCGCGTCGTTGCCATAAATGCCGCCCTTGGCGGCGGCAGCGCGCTTCAGCCAGTCGCCGCTGTAGAATTGTCTGTCTCCGAACAGCGACCCGATTTTCCATCCGTTGACGTCCTTCTCACCGCTGGCGAGATACTTCTCGACCCTCTCTTCGCCGTCCTTCATCCCTAGCCCGATTTCGATCTTGTGGGTCAGCGGAAGGTCCTTGAAGTCAAAGGTCTTGCCGGCCCCGACCCCAATGCGCGCGAGCTTGGCGCGGATTTCTTTTTCTTCCGGTCCCGCCGGCGCGAATTGGAGAGCAAAGTCGAGATACTCAAAGAAATTCTTCTTCACCATCTCCTTGTCGATCTTGGGGAAGTCCACTGCGGCTGCGGCGACCGTAGCCGGTTGCTTCAAATAGGCCGACAGCCGCTGCACCTTGTAGCCGGCCTGGACCTTCTCGACATTCGGCATGTCTGCAGCATTGAAAAGCTGCGTACGGTAGGCAGCGGCAGAAAACTGCGTCGTGGACCGGAATACCTTCTTGATACCGGGGGGCGTTGCACCCTGCCAGTCTGGTCCAACGACCATGTAGTCACCGGCCTCGCTGCCGGTCGCGCGGCTGCCGATATATCCGTAATTGAACGTGTTGCCGTCGCACAGCATCACTGAATAATAGCGCGTCGTCTCGACGGCCGGGACGGACAACACGATCGGCTCGGCACGCAAATCCATGAACAACAAGGAATACGGCGTATCGCTATTGGGAGTGACGACCGCCGTGTCCTTGTATGTATAGACACGCGCCTCGTTTTTGATCTGATTGAACGGCGCCTTGTATTGCCCCGAGTTCTTGTCGACGGAATACTCGTACATCACCGCGTAGTTCATCACGATGGGTAGCCCGTAGATGAAGCCTTCCTCGGCGATGGCCTTGGCCTCACGGATGTCAGGCCATTGCGCCAGCGACACGTTCGGCGTCAATGTGCATATCGAGCCCGTCAGGGCGGCCACTAACACTCTCAGGGCGCGGGCGAATGTGTTCATGAACTCCCTCCCTTGTTGTCCGACGTTGCCATATGACCAAGGATCGGCGTGAACGATAGCGATCACTCCCAGAAAAGTAGCTTCTATTGATTATCGATCGTCCGAACGTTTGGCTGTCAACGTGATACGCAGCCGCCAAAAACCAGGGGCAGTTTGCCGCTTTGGAGCTTCAGGTTACATCGGAGTTTTAGGTTACATCGCGGTACACGCCTCTACAAGGGGTTGCGGCGGGCTCCGGTTGCGGCAGCGTATCTGAAACGGGTCAAAGGCCGTCGATGGCGGCCGAGCCGAGTAACATCCGCTTCACCCTCAGAAGCGGGCCTTTATGAATACACACCCTAGCTGCCCGTTCGACGCCTAGATCAGCGCTTCCGCACGCAACGTCGTCTCGATCTCGCCGAGAATGCGCGCCAGCCGTTCGGCCCATGCGGTCTCTCCGGCCTGGTCGGAGATCAGGTCCTGGCGGATCTCGATGCCGGAATTCATCAGGCCGCGCTTCTCGCCATGCACGGGGATCGTGTAGTCGGTCTCGTCGCTGACTGCATAGGGCTCGTTGTCGCCGACCACGAGATCGGCCTCGCTGCGCAGATGCTTCAGCAGCAGCGGCGGCAGCATCGTGTCGCGGTGATAGAGCGTGCCGATGTGCCAGGGACGCGCGATGCCGGCATAGACCGGCGTGAAGCTGTGCAGCGACACCAGCACCGTCGGCATGCCTCGATGCGCACGCGCGTCGATGATCTCGTCGATGCGCTGATGATAGGGATCGAAGATCTGCGCGCGGCGCATCTCGGCGGCTTCGCGCGACAGGCCTTCATTGCCGGGAACGGTGGTGGCTTCGCTGATCAACGGAACCGAGCTTGCGACATGTGGCGGACGATTGCAGTCGATCACGAGCCGCGAGTAGCGCTGCGCGATCAGGTGCGCGCCGAGCAGGTCGGAGAGCTGAGTTGCGACGCCGGCGATGCCGATGTCCCAGGCGATGTGCCGGACGAGCTCGCTTTCGGGCAGGCCGAGATCGCCGAGCGGGGAGGGAATCAGCCTGCCGTAATGATCGCAGGTGAACAGGAACGGCGAGCGGCCATCGGAATTATGTTCAAGAACCGGTGAAACGTCGGTGCTTGCGAGCAGGAACGATGGGCCACCGCCGTAATTCAAGGGCCTTTTCCTCAACTTTGCCTATTCAAGGGGCATGCTGGTCTGGAATCGAGCAGCTTTCTCTATAGATTAAGCGGTCCGAAATCACGATGATTGTTTGAAGATGCCGCTCCTGACTATCCATCACAAGACCGTTTATCGCTATGCGCGCCCGGTGGCGTTCGGCGAACACCGCATCATGCTGCGCCCCCGCGACGGCCACGATCTGCGCGTGCTCGACAGCGCACTTGTGATCGACCCGCAACCGATGTCGCTGCGCTGGATCCACGACGTGTTCGGCAACAGCGTCGCGATCGCCACCTTCGACGAGCGCGCCGACACGCTGTGCTTTGTCTCGACCGCGACGGTGGAGCACAATCCGGCCGATACGTTCGCGCTGACGCCGGATGACGCCGCCTACTTCTATCCTTTCCTTTACGATGACGAGGAATTCCCCGATCTGCAGCAGTTCATCACGCCGCAATATGGCGACCCCAACGGCGAAGTGTCGGCCTGGGCGCGGCGTTTCCTCGATGTCGAGGCGCCGACGCTGACGTTCAAGATTTTGAGCGACATGACGCATGGCATTCGCGAGGCGTTCAGCTATCGCAAGCGCTACGAGCAGGGCACCCAGCATCCGCTCGATACGCTGCGGACGAAATCCGGCACCTGCCGCGACTATGCGCTGTTTATGATCGAGGCGCTGCGCCGGCTCGGCATCGCCGCGCGGTTCGTCTCCGGCTATCTCGCGATGCCCCCGGGCAGCGCGCACGGCTATGTCGGCGGCGGTTCGACCCACGCTTGGGTGCAGGTCTATCTGCCGAGCGCCGGCTGGATCGAGTTCGATCCGACCAACGGCATCGTCGGCACGCGCGATCTGATCCGCGTCGCGGTGGCGCGCGATCCGCGCCAGGCGGTGCCGCTGCATGGCGTCTATCTCGGCGCCGCGGATGCCTTCCTCGGCCTGGACGTCGACATCAAGGTCGTCTCGGTCGGTGAGAATGCGGCGGAGCGGGAGACGGCCTGACGATGCAGATCAAGGTCGGCTTCGAGATCACGTACACGGCTCCGCAGCCGACCCCGATGGTGATCATGCTGTCGATCCATCCATCGCGCTACGCCGACATTGTCGGAACCGAGAGCATTGCGGCCGAGCCGGATGTTCCGATCGGCCTCTATCGCGACGGCTTCGGCAATGTCTGCGGCCGCCTGGTCGCCCCTGGCGGCGGCGTCACCTTCCGCGGCAGCGCGCTGGTGCGGGATTCCGGGCTGGCTGACATCGTCAATCCGGCGGCGCAGCAGGTTCCGATCGAGCAATTGCCCGATGACATGCTGCTCTATCTGATGCCGAGCCGCTATTGCGAGACCGACAAGCTGACCGACATCGCCTGGTCGCTGTTCGGCAACACGCCGCAGGGCTGGGCGCGGGTGCAGGCGATCACCGATTTCGTGCACCACCATGTGACGTTCGGCTACGAGCACGCCCATCACATGAAGTCGGCGCACGATGTCTATGAAGGCCGCGCCGGCGTCTGCCGCGACTTCGCGCATCTGGCGCTCACCTTCTGCCGCTGCATGGGCATTCCGGCGCGCTACTGCACCGGCTATCTCGGCGACATCGGCGTGCCGCCGGATCCCGCGCCGATGGATTTCTCCGGCTGGTTCGAGGTCTATCTGTCAGGCCAGTGGTACACGTTCGATGCCCGCCACAACACGCCGCGGATCGGCCGCATCCTGATGGCGACCGGCCGCGACGCCGCCGACGTCGCGCTTACCACGAGCTTCGGCCGCATGACGCTGACGAAGTTCGTCGTGGTGACCGATGAGGTGGTGGCCTAGCGTCCCCCGGGGTTTTTCTGTCATTCCGGGATGGTGCGTCAGCACCAGACCCGGAATCTCGAGATTCCGGGTTCGATACTTCGTATCGCCTCGGAATGACTCGTTAAACACATGACCTCCGACCTTCTCTTCGTCTACGGCACGCTGATGCGCGGCTTCGACCATCCGATGGCGAAGCTGCTCACCGGCAATGCCGAATTCCTCGGGCCGGCGCTGTGCCGCGGCCGGCTCTATCTGGTGAAGCATTATCCGGGCCTGGTCGTATCGGACGATCCCGCCGACATCGTGCACGGCGAATTGTTCCGCCTGCGCGAGCGCGAGGCCATGCTGCGCGAATTCGACATGTATGAGGCCTGCGGCGAGGGCTTTCCGCCGCCGACCGAATATGTCCGTGAGATGCTCAAGGTCACGCGCGCCGATGGCAGCGTGAACGAGGCGTGGACCTATCTCTACAACTGGCCTGTCACCGAGCTGCCGCGGATCGCGTCAGGGAAGTTTCTGGAGCACTAGCGCTCGTGTCCCGCGTGCACTGCGTGCTGCGCAGCGTCCGGGGCACAAGATCTCAGATTTCCCGCTCGACGCGAATGTCGACCTCGCGCTCGACATAGCTCCATTCCTCGGTCGCGCGCAGCATGCCGACCAGTTCGTCGAACAGGCCATCGTGCTCGGGGGCGAATTCGAACCAGGTCAGGAAGTCGAAGGGCATGCCGAGGTCGCGGGCGTGAAACAGCTGGCGGGCGATGGCGGGCAGGAATTTCAAGGTGCCGGCGATGTGGTGCGACTTGTCCTCGAAAATCTCGCGGCGCTCCGGCTGCGTCAGCTCCCACCACGCCGCGGATTTCCTGATCGGGATCAGCGCCGCGTGCGTCGCCTCGATGCGGCCGAGCCCGGTCTGCACGGCGGCGAGCTTCTCGCGCTCTTCCTTCTCGGTGTAGCGCAAATAGCTGGCGACGCCGGCGAGCCGCCAGGAGGTCTGCGCCGGCAACAGCGGCAGCGCGATCGAGTCGCTCGCAACGATCGACAGCGCCGGGACCTTCGGCAGCGTCTCGCCCTTCACCCGCGTGATGGACGTGACCTGCCAGCCGCCGCTCTGTCCGCCTCTGAATGTCGTGAACATGGTGCTATCCAATCCCGGAAGCGGGGAGGGGGCAAGCTTGCCGTGCGGGCTCTCCACCGCGGATTCGGGGGTAGCCCGCTCGACGGAGCCGCACGGGCTGGCCTGTGAATAGCCCGGAAAAGCCCCACATTGTTCGGCATGTCTTAGCCTGCCGCTATATGGCTAACCGGTTGTCCGCGATTCGTCGCCCGAGGCCAGAATCACCCTGATGCGTTTCACGCCCGAATTCCTCGATGAGCTGCGCGCCCGGCTTCCGGTCTCGGAAGTCGTGGGCCGGCGCGTCAAGCTCAAGAAGGCCGGGCGGGAGTGGAAGGGGCTGTCGCCGTTCCAGCAGGAGAAGACCCCGTCATTCTTCGTCAACGACCAGAAGCAGGCCTGGTTCGACTTCTCGTCCGGGCTGAATGGCAACATCTTCGACTTCCTGATGAAGACCGAGGGCGTGACGTTCCCTGAGGCGGTGGAACGTCTCGCCGCGATGGCGGGTGTCGCGCTGCCGGCCGTGACGCCCGATGCGGCGCGCCACGAGCAGCATCGCCGCACCCTGCACGACGTGATGGAACTGGCGACAAAGTTCTTCGCCGACACGCTGGCCTCGCGGGGCGGCGCCAAGGCGCGCGGCTATCTTGCCGACCGCAGCATCTCGCCGGCGACCCAGCTCCAGTTCCGGATGGGCTATGCGCCGCCGGACCGTTTTGCGCTGAAGGAGCATCTGGGCGCGCAGGGCATCTCCACCGAGGACATGGTGGAGGCCGGGCTTCTGGTGTCCGGCGAGGACAAGCCGGTGCCGTTCGATCGCTTCCGCGACCGCGTCATGTTCCCGATCACGGATGGCCGCGGCCGCGTCATCGCGTTCGGCGGCCGGGCGCTGGAGAAGGACGTTCCGGCCAAGTATCTGAACTCGCCGGAAACCCCGCTGTTTCACAAGGGCGACAATCTCTACAATCTGTTCACCGCGCGCCAGGCCGCGCATGACGGCGCGCAGCTGATCGTCGTCGAGGGCTATGTCGACGTCATCGCCATGGTCACCTCGGGCTTTCCCGGCGCCGTCGCGCCGCTCGGCACCGCGCTGACCGAGAATCAGCTGGCGATGCTCTGGAAGATGGTGGACGAGCCGATCCTCTGTTTCGACGGCGACCGCGCCGGCCAGAAGGCCGCCTATCGCGCCGCCGACCTTGCCTTGCCGCAGCTCAAGCCCGGCAAGAGCTTGCGTATCGCGCTGCTGCCGGAAGGGCAGGACCCCGACGACCTCGCGCGCTCCGGCGGGCGCGGCGCGATCGAGGATGTGATCGGCGCCGCGAGGCCGCTCGCCGAAATGGTCTGGTCGCGCGAGATCGAGGGCGGCAATTTCGACACCCCCGAGCGCCGCGCAGCACTGGAGGCGCGGATCGGCGAGCTCACCAATGGCATCCGCGACGAGGTGGTGCGGCGCTATTACCGGCAGGATTTGCAGGAGCGGCTGCAACGCAATTTTGCCCCGGAGGGGGGACGCGGCGGTTACGGCCGCGGCGGCTACGGCAACCGGGGCAATTTCGGTGGCGGACGCGGCGGCGAATCACCCCGCCAGTTTGCCCCTCGCGGCCCGGGTCAGGGCGGCCGGTTCGGCGCCAAGGGCGGCGCCACCCCCGGGTTTTCACGGGGCCCCTATCAGGCCGCGAGCCAGCAACTGGCAAACAGCCCGATCATGCGCGGCCAGCGCAGCGCGATCTCGAGCCGGGAGGCGCTGATCCTGCAATCCCTGATCAATCACCCCTGGCTGCTGCACGACCATCTCGAGGAGGTGGCGGCGCTGGAGCTCGCCCACCCCGAGGCCCACAAGCTGCGGGCCGCGATTATCGCCGCCTTTGCCCACGACCATCACCATTCTCCTGATGTCGAGGAGCAGGCCGAGAAGATGCGCGCCGACCTCGAAGCGGGCGGATTATCGCAAATACTTCAAAGGGTTGAGCGAGTGATCACGACCCAGGCGGTGTGGGGGGCGCAGATCGGCGCGGCACGCGAGGATGTTTTATCGACCTGGCGTCAACTCGTTGCCTTGCATCAGAAAACCCACGCCTTACTTAGGGAAAGAAAAGATGCGGAAGCCGCCTTGGCTGAAGACTCCAGCGAGGCCAATCTGGCATGGTTGCAGGATATCCAGGCCCGGATGGCAGAAGCCGATGGGACCGAAGCCCTGATTGAAGGGTTCGGCGAATTATCGGGCCGGTTCCAGCGTAACGTCTGATAATAAAAATGCTGCGGACGGCGCTGGCCGAACCCGCAAAAAGACTCGCCAAATCCATGGTTTGGCTGCAAAAACAGGGTTAAGCGAAACTTAATAGCCTCGCGGCTATTTCAAGATGGAAACCGTCGAGACGGATCAGAGGGGTGGCGAGATATTGCGCCGCCCTTTGTGCGTCGAGAGAGTAAATCTAGATTTCGTGCGAATGCGCGTGCGTGGCGCCATTCTGCATGACCGCGTTTCGGGAGCTTAGTGAATGGCCACCAAGGCAAAGACGCTGCAGGTTAAGGACAAGGAAAAAGACGACAAGGCAGCGGATGCTCCTGAGAAGGATGCCGCTGACGCGCCGTCGCCGTTGCTCGACCTGTCGGATGCCGCGGTGAAGAAGATGATCAAGCAGGCCAAGAAGCGCGGCTTCGTGACCTTCGATCAGCTCAACGAAGTGCTGCCTTCCGACACGACCTCGCCCGAACAGATCGAAGACATCATGTCGATGCTCTCGGACATGGGCATCAACGTCACCGAGGCCGACGATAGCGAAGGCGAGGACGAGAAGGACGACGGCGACGACGAGACCGACAACGAGCTCGTCGAGGTCACGCAGAAGGCCGTCACCGAGGTCAAGAAGTCGGAGCCCGGCGAGCGCACCGACGATCCCGTGCGCATGTATCTGCGCGAAATGGGCACAGTTGAGTTGCTCTCCCGCGAAGGCGAAATCGCAATCGCCAAGCGCATTGAGGCCGGCCGCGAGGCGATGATCGCGGGCCTCTGCGAAAGCCCGCTGACCTTCCAGGCCATCATCATCTGGCGCGACGAGCTCAACGAAGGAAAGATCTTCCTTCGCGACATCATCGATCTCGAAGCCACCTATGCGGGCCCCGAGTCGAAGGGCGGCATCAATCCGAACCTGATCGGCAACAACGGCGCCGAGGGCGCCGCCGCTGAAGGCAATGGCGGCGATGTGCAGGCCGGCGCGCCGGCCCATGTCGCGCCGCCCGCAGCGCCGCCGTCGCCGACCCCGTTCCGCGCCGCGCCCGCCGGTGGCGAAGCCGGCGTTGAGGAGAAGGATCCGGCCGAAGCCGCCGCCGAGTCCGATATGGACGACGACGAGTTCGAGAACCAGATGTCGCTCGCCGCCATCGAGGCCGAGCTGAAGCCGAAGGTGGTCGAGACCTTCGACAAGATCGCATCCGAGTACAAGAAGCTGCGCCGCCTGCAGGAGCAGGACATCGCCAACCAACTGCAGAGCGAGTCGCTGTCGCCCTCGCAGGAGCGCAAGTACAAGAAGCTGAAGGACGAGATCATCGTCGAGGTGAAGTCGCTGCGCCTCAACCAGGCCCGCATCGATTCGCTGGTCGAGCAGCTCTACGACATCAACAAGAAGCTGGTCTCGTTCGAGGGCCGCCTGCTGCGCCTCGGCGACAGCCACGGCGTCGCGCGCGAGGACTTCCTGCGCAACTACCAGGGCTCCGAGCTTGATCCGCGCTGGCTCAACCGCGTCTCCAAGCTGTCGGCCAAGGGGTGGAAGAACTTCGTCCATCACGAGAAGGACCGCATCAAGGACCTGCGCCACGAGATCCAGTCGCTGGCGGCGCTCACCGGGCTCGAGATCGGCGAATTCCGCAAGATCGTGCACGGCGTGCAGAAGGGCGAGCGCGAGGCCCGTCAGGCCAAGAAGGAGATGGTGGAAGCCAACCTCCGTCTCGTGATCTCGATCGCCAAGAAGTACACCAACCGCGGCCTGCAATTCCTCGACCTGATCCAGGAAGGCAATATCGGCCTGATGAAGGCGGTCGATAAGTTCGAATATCGCCGCGGCTACAAGTTCTCGACCTACGCCACCTGGTGGATCCGGCAGGCGATCACCCGCTCGATCGCCGACCAGGCCCGCACCATCCGCATCCCCGTGCACATGATCGAGACGATCAACAAGATCGTCCGCACCTCGCGCCAGATGCTGAACGAGATCGGCCGCGAGCCGACCCCGGAAGAGCTCGCCGAGAAGCTCGGCATGCCCTTGGAGAAGGTCCGCAAGGTCCTCAAGATCGCCAAGGAGCCGCTGTCGCTCGAAACCCCGGTCGGTGACGAGGAGGATTCGCATCTCGGCGATTTCATCGAGGACAAGAACGCGATCCTGCCGATCGACGCCGCGATCCAGTCCAACCTGCGCGAAACCACCACGCGCGTGCTGGCCTCGCTCACCCCGCGCGAGGAGCGCGTGCTGCGCATGCGCTTCGGCATCGGCATGAACACCGACCACACGCTGGAAGAAGTCGGCCAGCAGTTCTCGGTGACGAGAGAGCGCATCCGCCAGATCGAAGCCAAGGCGCTGCGCAAGCTGAAGCACCCGTCAAGGAGCCGCAAGCTGCGGAGCTTCCTGGACAACTAATTCGGGTCGTCATGCCCGGGCTTGACCCGGGCATCCATCGAGACAAAAACGGCGGGCAAAGGCCCGCCGTTTATTGTTTGCCCGGTCATCAACACCCTCGTCATTCCGGGGCGGCGCGCAGCGCCGAGCCCGGAATCCATCGGGCCGCAGATTTCGTGGTGAAATGGATTCGGGGCTCGCGCTTCGCGCGCCCCGGAATGACGAAAGAGGAACTCAGCACTGCAGAGTTGGTCGGCCTGACGGAGACCCGCGCCGCTACTTCTTCTTCGTCCCAACCCGCTCGATGGTCTTGATCTCGAGCGGCGGGCGGCCGCCCTTTTCGGCGATCTCGCGGTCCTGCTCGCGCAGGAAGGCGCGCACCGGCTCGTCGCCGTCCAGCCCGCCCAGCAGCTCCGAGGGCACGCGGCGGTTGGAGCGCTGCGAGCCGTCTTCATAGAAGACGTTGAAGAAGGCGAATTCGCCTTTGGGATTGGTCCCGGGTTTTTTCGGCATGGGCGGCTTGTCTCCGATCAGGCCGCCGCTGTCAAAGCAAATTACCTGCCGCTCGTGCCGATCTGCCCTGCACGATTCGGCGGCATAGGGCCCTTGCGCCGTTCATATGAGGCCTGTGCCTTAGCCCTCGAACAGCACGAACGCCGCCCACACGCTCGCGTCTTTGGCGCCCGCGACCTTGCCGTCGCGCGCATCGCGCCGGGTCTGGCGCAGCGCATCCGAATAGGTCAGGCCCTCCGCCAGGTGCTCGTAGAAGCGCACGGTGAAATTGGCGGTGCCTTCGTCGGCGACCGGCCACAGCGTCAGCAGCGCGCGCCGCGCGCCGGCGATGCCGAGCGCGGTCGGCAGGCCGCGCAGGCCGCTGACGAAACTCTCGTCGCCGCGGCCGGTCTCGCAGGCCGAGAGCACCAGCAAATCAAGGCCGGACAGGTCCCAGTCCATCACCTCGAAGGCATAGAGATAGCCGTCCTTCTCGTCACGCAGCGGCCATCGGCTGTCGCCGGCGCCCGACAGCACGATGCCGCTCTGCCAGAGCGTATCGAGGCCGGACGCCGTGCTGTCGTGATAGAAGCCGTG
Organism: Bradyrhizobium sp. USDA 3240; assembly: GCF_054063295.1. NCBI lineage: Bacteria > Pseudomonadati > Pseudomonadota > Alphaproteobacteria > Hyphomicrobiales > Nitrobacteraceae > Bradyrhizobium > Bradyrhizobium sp. USDA 3240. The sequence goes on along the minus strand of NZ_JBSSGD010000002.1, from coordinate 2,606,705 downwards.
GGTCGCCAGATGCGCGATACGGGCCTTGCCGATCGCCTCGCGCAGCGCGCTTTCGCTGACGCCGTGTCCGGTCAGCACCTCGACCGGCGCGCCGCGCGCGCGGGCGAGTCTTGCGATCGCCTCGATCTCGGTCTTCGTGCCGGGCAGGGGCATCGGCCCCGGCTGGCCGTATTCGATGCCGCCGGCGAGCAGCATCGCGCCCGTCCGGTCGAGCTTTTCGCGCGCATGGATCGCGATCAGCCCGTCGGGGTTGGTCAGCATCCGGATCGTGAACTTGTCCTCCAGCAGCCCGCCATCGGCGCCGGGCAGCAGCGCGAACGGAACGGCAAACAGGAAGCCGTCCGGCACCACATAGAGCGTGGCCTTGTCCTTCAGCAAAGGCTCCAGCGGCGCGAACAGCCGGGCGCGGAGGTTCTGGAAGCGGCCTTTGCTGTCGAGCGCCCTGTCGTCGGCCGCCCTGTTGTCTGCTGTCTTGGCGTCGGCTGCCTTGTTGTCCACTGTCTTGGCGTCGGGATCCGGCGCGGCGGCCTGCATCGTGCGCAGCCGCGCGATCTCGGTCCGCACGCCGGTGTCGACCATGCGGCCGGGATCGCCGAGATCGACCACGCGGGGTTCGCTCGTTGCGGTCTCGACGATGGCGTAGAGCACGGTCGCGGACAGCGGCTCCTTGGACTGCCGATCCGCCTTCCATTGCCGCGTGATGAAGTAGTTGATGACAGCCTCGTCAGGCGCGAGCAGCTGCGACGGACGGATCGGATCCTGCGGCAGCTTCGCGCCGATCGCATCGAGCCGCTTGTTCAGCGCCTTCTCAGCCGCGTCCTGCCGCTGCCACACGGATCGGGCCCAGTCGTCGATATTGCCCGACGAGAACAGCTCCTGCTTCTCGCCGTTGAGCCGCAGCGCCGCGCGCAGCAGCGCCGCGGTCTCCTCGTCCTTGCCCGCCATCTGCGTCTCGAGCCGGCGCAGCGCGGTGGCATCGCCGCCGCCGAGCGTCTTCCAGCGCAGCACCGCGGCGGCAAAGGCCGGCTGTGCCACCGACGATCCGGCGCCGGTGGCGAAGCGGCCGAACGCGAACAGCAGATGGTCGGCATGGGCGCGGATCGCCTCGGCGACGGCGCGATCGCCTGATGTGCCGACCTCGCGCTTCATCCAGTCGAACATCTCGCGGTCGAGCGCGGTGAACGCGCGCGCGGCGCGGTTCGGATCGGTTGCGATCAAGGCTGTCGCGATGCCGAGCTTGATCTCGAAGCTGAGCGGATGCTGCGCGGTGAAGGCGCGGGTCGAAATCGCAAGCGCCGTCTCGCGCAGCCGCATGCCCGCATCTCGCTCGCCGCGCTGCTCGCGCTTGCCGGCCGCGAGCCCAGCTGCCTTGATACGCAGGAAGTCCGCGAAATTCGCCTCATTGGCGACGATCGCCTCCAGCCGCTCCAGGTCGGCTTGCGGCATCGCGGCATCGCCGGTGGCGAGCATGTCGGTGTAGAACAGCCAGGCATCGGCTTGTCCCGCAAAGCTCGGATCCTTCGGCGCGAGCACGGTCGCGATCGCGCGATGCCGGCGGAAATAGCGGCGGGCATCGTCGAAGCGGCCGAGATTGAGAAAATCCTGTCCGGCGTTGTTGACCGTCACCAGCGTGTTGAGATGGTTCTCGCCATAATGCCTGGCGCGCTTCTCGATCGCGAACAGATCGAGCTCGAGCGCCTTCGCCGGCGCGCCGATTTCGCGCAGCATGTCGGCATAGTTGTTGGCGAGCTTCCAGGTGGTGCGATGGTCGGGCCCCAGCGCTTTCTCCGACAGCTCGAAATTGCGACGGCCCAAATTCGTCGCCGACGCCGCCGAGCCGTTGGCCGACAGCGCGACCGCGAGCTTGTCGTTGGCGATCAGCGATTCCTCGGAGCCCTCGCCCCAATAGGCGTTGAAGGCCGCGATCGCCTTCATGTAGAGCGGGACTGCTTCCGCGATCCTGGCGTGGTCGGATATGAGGATCGCGTACATCAGGAGCACGTCGGCATTGCCGGGCGGCGATTGCGCCGCCGCTTTGCCCTTGAACGCGCGGACGAACAGTTTTTCGGCCAGATCGTCGCGCTTGACCGCGCGCAGCGCGGCGGTGGCGTCGAAATACTGCTCCATGACGAATTGCGCGTCGTCGAGTTTGTCGGCCGCATCCAGTGCTGCAAGCAGCTGTGCATAGCCCGCGTCGATCTTGCCGCCGCGCGTCAGCGCGATGGCGTTCTTCATCTGCGCGGTGATCGCCTGTGTGCCGCCGGCGCCTTGCGCCGGCGTGCGCTTGGCCGGGGCGTTCTGCGCCGCGGCGGTATCGATCGGTCCGATCTGAACAGCGCCGAACGCGAGGATGATACTGAATGATGCGGCTATCCTGCGCGCGCGTGCGAGACCCCCGGTGATCGTCATCGATGGCGCATCCTCATCGTGTCCGTCATCGATCGCGTTCCCCGCAAATGACGGCTTCGTCGCAGCAGCCTCACGACGCTTTAGCGGCGCGCCTTTGCATGAACAAGACACGGCGGCCGGTCGCGCGTGGCGCGGAGCCGGTCAGCCGAATTCGTGCTTCTTGGTCGCCGCCGATGCCTGTGGCGTTCATGCGTCGCACCGCGAATTGCTGCCGTGCCATGTGCCGCGGGCCGCCGCTCGCAGGCCACCGGCATCGTCGAGCCATCGGATGATGTTACCACCGGCCTGCCCGCTGGTTGTGCCGCCCGCATCGGGCGGGCTTGAGGAGCGACGCCTCGCGCGCACGTCGTTGCATTTTCCCGGCGACCGCCTTTCGCTTTGGGACGGAAACGCGCGCGGGTCGAAAGCGGAGGTTTTTTCTGACCATCGTCACTTGCACCGTCCCGCCCGATTCGCGTATGAGGCGCATCCTTCCTTTTCTGCAACTTTTCCTTCGAAGGCGCCCCGCCGATGTCCAACGCCACCCTCGACGCCAACAAGGCGCTGGTGCTCGCGCATTACGACGCCGTGACCAATCGGCTCGATCCCGATGCGATCCGCGCGCAGCTGGCGTCCGACTTCTTCGATCATGCCGCCGGCAAGCGGATGAGCGCCGAGGAGGTGATCGCGCATGCAACGGCCATGCACGGGACCTTCGCCGATCTGTCGGCGGTGGCGGAGTGCCTGGTGGCCGAGCGCGACATCGTCGCCGGCCGCTTCGTCTGGCGCGGCCGGCACCGCAGCCCGTGGCGCGGCGTTGCCCCGACCGGCCGCCACGTCGAATTCCGCGGCATGACGTTCTGGCGGATTCACGACGGCAAGATCTCCGAGCGCTGGGCCGAGATCGACTTTGTCGATCTGGAGCGGCAGCTCAAGGATTGAGGGAAATCTGCACAGCTTCGCCGCGCTGCGACCGTGATCCGCCGCCAGCCTGCGGGCTCCGCCTCATCGCCGGTAACGGGCGCATAGCGCCTCGAAGGTGCTGAGAGAAGCGAGAGCGCGAGACTGGAGCCCGGCAGACTGCGCGGGATGAATGATGAGCGCCGCCTCCCATGAGAAACAGGCCGCGGCCGATCGGTTCAGCTTCACCTATTTCGTATGGGTGATGCTGGTCGGGCTTTTGTTTGCGTTCGGTAGCGATCTGGACCGCATCTTCAATCTTTGGCTGATGCCGGTGCCGGCGTTGTTCCTGCCGGCCGTTGCCGTCACGCTCTATTGCACGGCCGCCCTGATCCGAAATCTCTGGCTGAGGCGATGGCGGCGCGTGGCCTCGATCCTTGTGGCGCCGGTTGCCGCCTATCTCTTCTTCGCGGGCGTCCGAGCGGTCGGCGTCAGCCGCGAGCTGATACGCTTCGAGATCGGAAAGCGCGACTATATCGCGCAGATCGAAAAGCTCCCGGAGACTGGCGAACCTCGACTGGCGACCTTCGACTGGGGACAGACCGGCGGGGCCGGCGTTGCCAATTTCGTCCATACGCTGGTCTTTGACGAGTCCGACGAAATTGCTCGCACGCCTGCGCAACGCTCGCTTGCGTGGCGCGACCGGGTGAACCGGCTGTGTCCCGGCACGCCGCTCTGCTCGCTGTTGAACCCTCCCGCGGGGTTCTCGGTCGCGGTCAAACAACTCGACGGCCATTTCTATCTGGTGACTGAGGGCTGGTGAGAGATCCGACTGTCGCGTCGCGCAGGTCGTTTTGACGGGCATGATTTTAGCGGGCATGATCGGCCATTCGAAGCAGGAGGGATTGTTGCATGCTCAGGTGTCGTTTGGCGGTTGTGTTCGGCGCCTTGCTGCTTGCCACCCCCTCCTATGCCGCGCGCTGCGGCGGCAGTTTTCCGGCCTTCGTCCAGTCGTTCTCGCAGGAGGCGGCGGCGGCCGGCATCCAGCAGGACGTGATCTCGCAGGCGCTCGGCGGGGTGCAGCAGGATGGCGGGGTACTCGCCTTCGATCGGCGGCAGCGCTACACCTTCAACAAGACCTTCGAGCAGTATGTCGCGACCCGCGTCGGCCCCGGCCGCATCAATGGCGGCCGCGCGATGTTGCAGCGGCACGCCGCGCTGCTGTCGAAGATCGAGCAGCAATACGGAGTGCCGCGCCAGATCCTGGTCGCGATCTGGGGGCTGGAGACCGATTTCGGCAAGGGCGACATGGGCAAGCTGCCGGTGTTCCGTGTGCTCGCGACGCTGGCGCATGATTGCCGCCGCACCGACCTGTTCCAGGGCGAATTGCTCGCCGCGCTCAAGATCCTGCAACGCGGCGATCTCCGTCTCAACGACATGATCGGCGCCTATGCCGGCGAGATCGGGCAGACCCAGTTCCTGCCGTCCTCCTACATCAAGTATGGCATCGATTTCGATGGCGACGGCCATGTCGATCTGCGCCACTCGGTGCCCGACGTGCTGGCCTCGACCGCGAACCTGTTGCACTCGAACGGCTTCAAGATGGGCGCGCCCTACGGCGAAGGCAGCGCGAATTTCGAGGCGATGCGCGAGTGGAACAGGGCGGTGATCTATCGCAAGACCATCGGGTACTTTGCCGATCAGCTCGTGGGGCGGTGACCGCTCTGTGGTCATCCCCGATGCGCAATTGCGCATCGTGGGGCGCGCCTCGGCGCGAACCCGGGATCTCGAGCCGCATATCCCCCGTCATTCCGGGGCGCGCGTAGCGCGAGCCCGGAATCCATCGGGCCGCATCACGTGTTGAAAAATGGATTCCGGGCTCTCGCTTCGCGAGCCCCGGAATGACGGGTGTGGAATGGAAACCATCGGCAGCCAAAAAATCTGGTCGTTCTTCGACCGCCGCGGATGCCAGGTCGCGAAGAACTCGGCGGTGCGGGAGGGGCCTGGCCATCGCGTCGGGTCGTATCTGGAGCTCGCGACCAAGATCGCCGAACTGCAATTCCTCAACCGCGACCATGTGCTGCTGTTTCGCGGCCAGGGCGCCGACTTCAGGAACGTCAAGCGCAACTCGTCGCTGAAGCCGACGCTGTTCCGCGCCGGCCGCGGCAATCCGGACCGCGAGACGCTGGCGTCGCGGTTCGCGGCGCTGGCGCGCGCCGAGCAGATCCTGATTGCGGACTACGCGAAAGCCAAGCTGCTCGGGCTGGAGCGGCTGAAGCGGCATCGCATCCTGCGCTGGTCGATCCTGCAGCATTACGAGGTCTGCACCACGCCGCTGCTCGACGTCACCCATTCGATCCGGATCGCCGCCTCGTTCGCATCGCTGGCAGAGACCGGCACCGCCTTTCTCTATGTGCTCGGCGTGCCGAACCTCAGCGGCGCGATCACCGCGAGCGCCGAGGCCGGCCTGCAGATCGTGCGGCTCTCCAGCGTCTGCCCGCCGGCGGCGGTGCGGCCGCACATCCAGGAGGGCTATCTACTCGGCGAATACCCTGAAATGTCCGGCACCGAGCAGAAGGAAAACTATTTCCCGTACGAGATGGATTTCGGCAGGCGGCTGGTCGCAAAATTCTCGTTCGCGCCGGCGGCGTTCTGGAAGAACGACAATTTTCCGCAGGTGACGAAGAGCGCGCTTTATCCGTCCGAGCGAAGCGATCCACTGTTTCGGCTGGCGCTCGGGGTGAAGAAGCAGCTGGGGTGATCTGCTTCGCAGCGCGCTTCGTGGGGCGGATTAGCTGCAGTCGCAATCGCGCCCCGTGCTGAAGCATGGATTGCTTCGCTTCGCTCGCAATGACGAAGTTGTAATGGCCGTGTAATCGTTTCACCCGTCACCCTGAGGAGGCCGCGCAGCGGCCGTCTCGAAGGGTCGACGGGCCACCGGTCGGGCCGTGCATCCTTCGAGGCTCGCTCCGCTCGCACCTCAGGATGACGGGTCTGACGACGTTCGCAGGGACGGCGCCTCACCTGGCAACGTCACCCATTCAACCGGCCCTCGCCGCCTCGCGCGCCAGCCGCCGCGCTGCGGTCTTCTCCATCATCCGTTGCATCACTTTCCAATACGTCCCCGGGCGGAAGCGTTGCAGCAGGTCCATGAAGCGGGCGTCCTTGCCGATCAGGATGCGCGGCTGGTTCTTCTCGATGCCGGCGATGATGCGCTGTGCGACTGCGGTCGGCGTGGTCCTGGCCAGCGCGTCGAAACGCTCGATCGATTCGGCGCGGCGGGCATTGTCGGTGATGCCGGTGCCAGAGCGCGAGTTGCGCGCGATGTTGGTGGCGACGCCGCCGGGATGCACGACGGAGAGCCTGACCGGGCTGTTCGCCACCGCAAGCTCGTGACGCAGGCTTTCCGAGAAGCCGCGCACCGCGAACTTGGCTGCGCAATAGGCGCTCTGGCCGGGCGGGGCGAGGATGCCGAAGATCGAGGAGATGTTGACGATATGCGCCTCGCGCTGCCGCGACAGCAGCGGCAGGAAGGCGCGGGTGCCGTGCACCACGCCCCAGAAATTGATGTTGAACAGCCACTCCATCTGGGCCTGCTCGATCTCGCCGAACTCGCCGAGCAGCGCCACGCCGGCATTGTTGACGACGATGTTGAGCCCGGGATGGGCGGCGCCGGCGGCCTCGGCAAATGCCGCGATCTGGCCAGGCTCGCTGACATCGAGGCGATGCAGCGTGACCTTGCGCGGGCTGACCTTGGCGATCTCGGCGGCGGTGGCCTGCAGGCCGGCCTCGTCGCGGTCGGCGATTGCGAGATCGCAGCCGCGCAGCGCCAGTTCATGCGCGAGCGCGCGGCCGATGCCGCTGGCGGCTCCGGTCACGGCGGCGGCAGATCCAGAGATCGCGGTCATACGGGTCAGCTCCATCTCAACGAAGGGTGGCGGGGGCCGTGAGGAACACGGCGGGCTTCCCCACTTTTCTCAGATTGGAACCGAACTATCCAGCGCCCAGGTGTTTGACCCTCGTCACACTCTGAAACCGAGGCATTCAATCCAAGGGAGGTCAGCCATGGGACAATCGAGACCCTGTCGTGCGAAGGCCCTGGTTGTCGAGGACGACCCCATGCAGCGCCAGATGATCGAATTGCTGCTGGAGGAGAGCGACTTCGAGGTCATCTCCTGCGAGAGCGCGGAGGCCGCAGAACTGGTGCTGCGGAGCAATGGCGACACTGTCGTGCTTATGCTGACCGATGTCGAGTTGGCCGGGAGCATGACCGGGATCGAGCTCGCCTTTGCCGCCAAGAAATACAACCCCGATCTCGATGTGATCGTGACCTCGGGCAAGCCGCTGCGCCAGCGCCTGCCCGACGGCGCCCTGTTCTGGTCCAAGCCCTGGGCGCCGCTGGACGTCATCCGGGTCGCCGAGATGAAGGCGTCGGAGCTATCGGGCGGCGGGTCGCGCAGATCCTGACAGAACAAGGGTCCTCGTAACGGAGTTGTCAGCGCGGCCGAAGGGTGGGCGGCCGGTGGCTGCTTCCGCCCTGGGGGAGGGACGTGATATTGGCGGCTTATGCCCCGCCCGTGGTCGGCCATCGGACTGGTCTGGTTCACGCTCGCGACCGCAATGGCTGCTGCGGCCGCGGCGCCTGCCGCGGCGGAGACCTTGGTCAATTTCCCCTCGCTCGACGGGACGACTGACCTGATCGGTCATCTCGACCGTCGCGAGGGCGCCGCGCCGCGGCCGGCGGTGGTGCTGATGCACGGCTGCTCCGGTCTCAACGATAAGAAGGGCCGCGTGTTCGGGATGTATCGCGCCTGGGCGCGGGCGCTGGCGGTGCAGGGCTATGTCACCTTGATCGTCGACAGCGCGACGCCGCGCGGCCTCGGCCAGACCTGCTCGAGCGGTCCCGACCGCCCCCGGATGTGGCGCCAGCGGCCGAAGGATGCTTACGGCGCGCTGCAGTATCTGCAGGCGCAGCCATTCGTGAAGCCCGATCGGATTGCGCTGATGGGCTGGTCGCAGGGCGGCGGAGTGGCGCTGCTGTCCATCAATGACAAGAGCATCGGGCGGCCGGCGGCATTGGCGCAGGATTTCGCCGTCGCGGTATCGCTCTATCCCGGCGCCTGCGCCGAAACCTACCAGTCGAGGCCGTTCACCAATGTGGAGCCGAACAGCTGGACCACCAGGGTGCCGCTGCTGGTGCTGATCGGCGAGGCCGACGTCTGGACGCCATTCAAGCCGTGCGACGCCTTCATCGCGGCGGCCAAGGCGCGCGGCAATCCGGTCGAGCTGAAGAGCTATCCCGGCGCGGTGCATGCCTTCGACGCGCCCAACCTGCCGCGTACCGAACTGCCGGCCTATACGATGCCGGACGGCGTCATTCCCGTGATCGGGACTGATCCCGACGCGCGCAAGGATGCATTTCCGCGCGTGCTGGACTTTCTGAAGCAGCATCTGGAATGATGTGCCCCCATGACGTGCTCCCCTTTAAGGATTTCAAATGACCTGGTCCTTCCTGCTGACCACCCTGATCGTGGTCGCCTCGCCCGGCACCGGCGTGCTCTACACCCTGGCGGTGGCGCTGACCCGCGGCTCGCGCGCGAGCGTGGCGGCGGCGTTCGGCTGCACGCTCGGGATCGTGCCGCAGATGATCGCGGCGATGCTCGGCCTTGCCGCCATCCTGCACACCAGCGCCATGGCGTTCGCGGCGCTGAAATGGGGCGGCGTGGTCTATCTGCTCTATATGGCCTGGCAGGCGCTGCGCGAGCGCGGCGCGCTCGCCGTCGACACCGAGATCAAGCCGCGCTCGAGCGGGCGGGTGATCGTGACCGCGATCCTGATCAACATCCTCAATCCGAAGCTGTCGATCTTCTTCCTGGCGTTCCTGCCGCAGTTCATCGCCGTCGACGAACCCCATCCGCTGGCGCGGATGGTCGAGCTCAGCTGTGTGTTCATGGCGATGACCTTTGCGGTGTTTGCGGTCTACGGACTGTTCGCGGCCTCAGTGCGTGACCGCGTCATCACCCGGCCGAAGGTGATGGCCTGGCTGCGGCGCAGCTTTGCCGCGGGCTTTGCCTTGCTCGGCGCCAAGCTCGCCTTCGCGGAGCGCTGAGCTCGTATTCGCTCGCGGCTTGCGGCAGGCAATAAAAAAGCAGGCCTTGCGCCTGCTGCCTTGCGTCCCTGCCTGGGGTGGTGGTCCGGATCGGGTGCCCGGGCAGGGCAGGAGCCGCTACCCGGGCGAGAAAATTGGTTACTTCTTGGCGGCCTTCTTCTTGGTGGCCTTTTTCGCCTTCGCCTTCTTCGCCTTCTTCGCTTTCTTAGCCATAGTATCCTCTCAGGGTTTCATGGATTGAACGCGACTCCGAGGCATGCTTGGCGGAGGGCCAGCCTCGCAACATCCTCAGTATCAAACTCAGCAGATTCGGAGGCTGCTGCCGCGTGCTGTCACCGCGCTGTCATCGTGTTATCCACAGCTGTTACGTGTTTTCGCCAGTTTTTCGCCAGTGTGCGCGTGTCACGCATCGCGGCGGCGTCGCAACCGTCATGCTTAACGACGCGCAAACGACCGGTTCGGGAATCTTCATCAATTCAAAACCACGGCTCGAATTGGCGCAAGGCGGGTGAGAATCCGTTAAGCGGCGCGGCCACATCCTGTCCCTAAGGCAACGGGGATTGCCATTAGGAGAAAACGCCTTAAGGGGCGGACGGTCATTTCAGAAGAGGCGAGGCCGATACGGGCCTCGAACAGGGGCGATGTTGAGCGTTCCGACGCTTTGGACGGTATTCGTTATCAATTTTCTCGCGCTCGGCCTGATCTGGGCCTATGTCGCGCGCAGCTATCCGGCCTTCGGCGCGGCGCGGTTCTGGACCGCGTCCGCCTTCGTCGCGTCCGCCGGCGCGGCCTGCGCGATGCTCCGCGTGATGATGACGGACTCGCTGCTGCCGCTGCTCGCGGCGGGGACGCTGATGGTGTTCGCCGCCGGCCTCGCCGCGATGGGCATCGAGCGCTTCTACGGCAAGCCGGTCGGCTGGCGCAGCACTGCGCTGTCCACCGCACTCGCTTTCGTCGGCCTCGGCGTCTTCATCTTTGCCTACAACAGCATGCCGATGCGCATCCTGGTCTACACCATCGCCCAGGTCACGCCGCTTGCGCTGACGCTGAAGCTGTTGCTGTCGCCCGAGAATGGCCGCGTCAGCCCCGGCGCGCGGCTTGCCGGAATAGTGGCCTTGGTGCTGATCGGCATTTACGCGCTGCGCCTCGTCGGCGCCGTGCTGGAGCCGGGCGAGTTCACCTTCGTTCGCTTCAATGCGAGCCAGTCGCTGGTGATCCTGCTGATGGTATTCCTGTCGATGGCGCTCAATTTCGGCTTCCTGCTGATGGCGATCGACCGGCTGCGCAACGAGGTCGCCGACCTCGCGCTGCTCGACGATCTCACCGGCGTCGGCAACCGCCGCCATCTCCTGCAGCGGCTGACCGAGGAATGCGCGCGCTCCGACCGCAACGGCGAAGCCTTCGCGCTGCTGGTGATCGACCTCGACGGCTTCAAGGGCATCAACGACACCCATGGCCACGCCGCCGGCGACGCCTGCCTGCAGCACTTCACGCTGATGGCGCAGACAAGGCTCCGCCCGGGCGACATGCTCGCCCGCACCGGCGGCGACGAGTTCTGCATCGTGCTGCCGTCGTCGACGCTGCGCGAGGGCGCGATGATTGCCCGCCGCGTGCTGGAGGTCTGCCGCGCCGACGCCGAGCAGTGCACCGGCAACGACATTCCGATCGCGGTCTCGATCGGCATCGCGCAATGGACCCGCGAGATCGGCCTGCATCCCGACCGGCTGGTCGCCGCCGCCGACCACGCGCTCTACGATGCCAAGAAGGGCGGCAAGAACGGCTATGCGACCTATGAGCCGAAGCTGCCGCCCGAGATGGTCCATCTGGTGAAGGCGAGCCTGCGCCAGCGCGCCTGAGCATGCTACGAGGGGCGATGGATATTTCCGTGATGCCTCGCCTGCTCACCGCACTCCTTGCGCTCGTCCTGTCCTCCGCCGTAGCAGCCGAAGGCCCCGATCTCGCTGTCATCGCGCGATCGCAGGGCACGCCCGAGATCCCCGGTCTGAAGATGGTCTGGCTGTCGCCCTGGGGCGACGTGGCCAAATCGCATCCCTGGCGCAACATCATCGTGCACCAGACCGAAGGCCCGGCCGGCTCGGCGCGAAATGGCGCCGCCGAACAGCACAAGAACCCGACCCGCCGCGGCGTGATGGTCTGGGTCGAGACCGACGGCACGGTCTATTGGGCGGTCGCCGACAATCTGGTCCCGACCCACACCGACGGCGCCGACCGCAACGACAACAAGTACATCGACAACAGCAAGACCTATCGGCAGGTGAACAAGGACACCTCGATCGGCGTCGAGTTCGCCGGCAATTTTCCGGATGTCACGAAGAGCCCGACGGACGCGCAGATCGCCGCCTGGCGGGTGCTGGTAAGGGTGCTGCGCGCGCGTTACGGCATTCCGCTCGACCACGTCTATGCGCACAACTGGATCGACTTCAAGGACGCCCGCTATTGCGAAGGCTGCGCGCTCGCGACCATGGCGCGAGAGTGGGGCGAGTAGGGCGGGTCGTCGTCATGCTTGGACGAGGACACTCGGCCCAGCATATAGTCGTCATCGCCCGGCTTGACGCCACCGCGTACCGGGTTCCCCGCTTTCGCTGAGCCTTTCCAGAACAAGCGCTCGCGTTAACGACGCTTGGCGATTTCCGGCCTGAGCGAAATCGCTTCGAAGCTTGTTAAAATTTGCTGGGTACCTGTTCGAAGCACAGGGATCGGGGGAAAGACATGGCAAAGCGGGCCAAACGTAAGAAGACTGAAGCGCTCGCGCTACCGGTGGCGGGAAGAGTAGCAATTGGCGCCGTGGCGGCTGTCGCATTGGGGTACGGTCTGCTGTGGCGGCCGGCGAGCGTTCAACCGGTACGGAAGCAAGCCGCGCATCAGGTCCCGGCGCCATCCAGTCCTACCCCATCGGCTTCTGCACCATCGACTCCTGTTCACGTTGCGGCGCCGGTGCAGGCTCCAGCGCCAGCTCCGGTTCCAATTCCGGTCCCAGCGCCCGCGCGCCGGATCGAAACACCAAAAGCCGCTGACGCTCCCGGAAGATTTGTTCGGCAGGTGGTTGATTACGCCAGTCACCAGACGCCGGGCACTGTCGTCATCGATACCGGAAACACGTTCCTTTATCTCGTTCTGAACGACGGGCAGGCGATGCGCTACGGCATCGGCGTCGGCCGCGAAGGTTTCACATGGTCCGGTGAACAGACCGTGGCCCGCAAGACAGAATGGCCGGACTGGCGTCCGCCGGCAGAGATGATTTCGCGCCAGCCTTATCTGCCGCGGTTCATGGCAGGCGGTCCCGGCAATCCGCTCGGCGCCCGGGCGATGTATCTGGGCGATACCGAATATCGAATTCACGGCACCAACAAGCCCGACACGATCGGGAAGCGGGTGTCGTCCGGCTGTATCCGGCTCACCAACGACGACGTCATGGACCTCTATGATCGGGTGAAGGTCGGCGCGAAAGTCATCGTGCTTCCGGCACAAGCTGCCCCCATGCTGGCCGAAAAATGAAACGTTCGGCTCTCCGGGTTGGACCGCAAGTCCCCCGGTTCGGTCGCCATGAGCGGCCTTGACCCGACGCCGACATTCGTTGCTCGGTCGCATTCGATCAGGCTATGGGTGGTCATCGAACTTGGGGGCGCTCGATGCTTCGATGGTTTTGGATTTGCGCCGCGATACTGTACGCTTTGGCTTCCCCTGCGTGGTCGGCAGGGTCGTCCGTACCGTTTGCCGACGGTGGTTACATTCCGGACTTCTTGAAGATCGTCCGTCAATACAACGCGAGCGGCGACGAATTTCGCATCGAAGGGATTTGCAAATCAGCTTGCACGCTGTTCCTCGGCATCCGGAATGTCTGTGTTCAGCGCGATGCTCAACTGATGTTTCACGCTGGCCACGACCTTGCGGAAAACCGCATCGGCCCCGATACGCGTGCGAGCCGTGCGCTACTTTCCCGGTATAATGAAGGATTGCGGCGCTATCTGCTCGAAGGCCATCATATGGATAGCGATGCATTCCATACGCTGGAAGGTCGCGTGCTGATCGAGCGCTTCGGCTATCGGGAGTGTCCACCGAGCGAGGGGACGCCCTCAACCCGATAGGCAGAGCGGCTGCTTCCGGCCCTTGGCCGACATGGCCAGGAGCGCCTTGGGCGAGCAGTGAGGGTGAGCCGAAGCACGCCTGTATCCGTCCACGGCTCCCCACTTTCGTCAATTTTGAACGCCATGTCAGATGTGGAATTTTTGCCGAAGCGTGGCGATCGGAGCCACGTGATCAATGTTTTCATTCCAAATGATTTGCAGGACGGGTTATGAAGAACGCAACACTGTTTGCCCTCGGTTTGTTGGCGGCGGGAGTTTGGTCACAAGACGGCGCGCGATGTCAGACCTCGCTTTCTCCTCCGCTTTCGATTGCGCCGCCGCCGTCGAATGAGGCAACGGCATCCACGGCCGCAACCAACAGCGTCTGGCCATCGCCGGCGACCGCTAAGAATTCGGCGCCCCGTGCCGCTAAAGATTTGCCGCCACGCCCGACTGCCCCACGATCTGCTACCGTCGAGCGCACGCCGTTAGAGCCCGACAGCGTTTCGCAGGCTCAAGTGATCGACAGGTCGCGGCCGTCGGCCAGACCTGTCACCGATTACGATGGCTTTAGCGTCGGCATCGAGGACGACACGTCAAGCCGGCCGACGCGACCCGTCAAGTCGCACCGGGCGAAGCATCCCGCGCCCGATCAGGAAGCTGATCGTGTCTCTGACCACCAATCGGTCGATCCCGGCGACGATGACAAGCTAAAGAGCAAGCTTACGATTTGCCGCGGCTGTAAGTAACAGGTGACACTCCGGGCGGACGTTTTGATTGGCCCTTCATTTTTCTGGAAGTCTTGCGGCGCAAGAACTATCGCCCGCAGCAGATTTCTGAAGCTGCCACCGGGCATCGCCTTTTGACCCAAACGAACTCCGTTGATCCTCGATAGGGAACAAGTTGCCAGGAAACCACAGCTATCGAAGGGAATGTCAGCTGATCGCATTTCTCGTGGCGGCGCTCTCGCTCGCGGCCTATTAGTGAGGGACTGCAATTAGTGATTTTGAGTCGAGCATTTTGGTTCTGACGTACTGATTGATCACAGCGGGAAATGGCGGTGGAGCCAATTCCTCGAGCTGCGGGGTAAATCGCGAAATGAATTTTAGCGGTCAATCGCAATCCAATCGTTCAAATCCAGCGCATTCCATACCGGTACCCTCCGTCGATCAAACGAGTGGGAGCCGTTGCATCGAGACGCGCTTTGGATTCAAGGCAACTGATTTGATCGTCTACCGCGGCTCACGGCGTCGGGCAGATTGTCGCGATCGAGGAACAGGCGGTGGCAGGAGCTCAGCTTGAGTTCTTTGTCGTCTATTTCGCGAAAAGCAAAATGACGCTGCGAGTTCCTACAAGAAAGGCGGCAAGCGTCGGGATGCGTGAGCTTTCCGATCCGGCGGCCATTCAGCAAGCGCGAAGTATCCTGAGTCAACCGCCTCGCAGAGCGCGCGGTAATTGGTCCCGGCTTGCTCAGGAATATGAGAGCAAGATCAAGTCGGGAGATATTCTCGCGATCGCAGAGGCGATGCGCGATCTCTATCGGCCGGAGTTCAATTCCAGCCAAAGCTACAGCGAACGACAGCTCTATACGGCTGCGCTCGAGCGCCTTTCGGGAGAGGTTGCCGTTGTCGACGGCGTCACCGAAGAAGAGGCCGCCAGAGGGCTTGAAAGTCTGATGACGACTACGGCAAGGCGAGGCGCTTAGAGCAGTCTCTGGAGATCGGGACGCTTCCGGCGAATCTTCAGCGAGACGCTCCGCCGGGGCTTGGGAGTGCGCTGGAGCTTAGCGGCCGGCCGGCTCATGGCTCAGCGATACTTCCGGCATTCACGCGCTCCTCATAGGAGACAAGCTTCGCGATGCTGATCGCTTCTCACTTGTCGAGCCTTGTCTCGGCCGGGTCCATCTTGCCGCACACCGGTTACGACCAGGGCACAACGCCGCCCGCTTAAAATACACGCGGGCAGCGTTGCCTCTAGCCCCAGGATGTAAAGTGCAAAATCCTGACGAATAGAAAACTGCGTTGTCCTGAAAACGTTGCTTACCCAGAAGGGGTAGCGGGGCGATCGTGAGACGCGACCAGTGCTGCCTTTGAAGCGCCAGCGCGCCGGCACCACCTGCATGTCAGCATTTGCCCCCTAGCCGACGTGGCCAGGAGCGCGGCAGGATGATGATGGGTATCGCTGCGCGCCATCCATCGACCAGACAAAAACAAAAAAGCCGGCGTTGCCGCCGGCTTTCGTGTCTGTTGGCTTGCCGCCGCGCGATCAGTGCGCGGCTTCGAGTGCAGCTTCCTGCCGGGCGATCGTGCCCTTGACGGCCGACTGCACCTTCTCGAACGCGCGGACCTCGATCTGCCGCACGCGCTCGCGCGACACGCCGAACTCGGCGGCGAGGTCTTCCAGCGTCATCGGCTCATCGGCCAGACGCCGCGCCTCGAAGATGCGCCGTTCGCGCGGGTTGAGCACGCCGATCGCACCGTTCAGGGCCTGGCGGCGATGATCGAATTCCTCGCTCTCGGCCATCAAGGCTTCGGCGTTGGGCGAGTTGTCGACCAGCCAGTCCTGCCATTCGCCGGCTTCGCCGTCGTCGCGGATCGGGGCGTTGAGCGACGCGTCACCGCCGAGGCGGCGGTTCATGTCGACCACGTCCTGATCGGTCACGCCGAGGCGCTTGGCAATCAGCTTCACCTGGTCGGGGTGGAGATCACCCTCTTCCAGCGCGGAGATCTTGCTCTTCGCCTTGCGCAGGTTGAAGAACAGCTTCTTCTGGTTCGCGGTGGTGCCCATCTTCACGAGCGACCAGGAACGCAGAATGTACTCTTGTATTGACGCCTTGATCCACCACATGGCGTATGTGGCGAGACGGAAGCCCTTCTCGGGCTCGAATCGCTTCACCGCCTGCATCAGGCCGACATTGCCTTCCGAGACGACCTCGGAGATCGGCAAGCCGTAGCCGCGATAGCCCATGGCAATCTTGGCCACGAGCCTGAGATGGCTGGTGACAAGCTTATGCGCCGCGTCGCGATCGTCATGCTCGCGCCAACGCTTGGCCAGCATGTACTCCTGCTGGGGCTCCAGCATGGGGAACTTGCGGATCTCGGCGAGGTAACGTGAAAGGCCGGATTCTCCATTGAGGACCGGCAACGTAGCTGTACGGGCCATTACTTGCGCCCTCCAGTGGTTCAGGCCCCCGATAGCGGCGGGCCCGGCAGGTGGCCGCTGGGTTAAAGCCGGCCATGCTGCGATGTTCCGCGTTGGATATTCAACGCAGGTGCAACATACACCAAACTGTCCGTGATAGGGAAGGATTGCTGACGTCACGTCCCCGTGTGGCAGGTATAACCTGTTGTCATAACGGAGCTTTTCCGGGAGGGGTGCGTCATACCGCCGCTGCCAGCGCCCGCTGCAGGAGAAGCAAATCCTCCGGCAAAGCCGACTCCCAGTGTAAAAGTTCCCCGGTGCGGGGGTGTTCCAAAGCCAGCAGATAGGCGTGCAGGGCCTGGCGGTCGAGGGCGGTAAGTGCGTGCTTACCTTCCGGACCAAGCTGTCCGGCCTTGGTCTTGAAGTGCGCGCCATAAACGCTGTCGCCCATCAGGGGATGGCCGAGATGGGCGAGGTGCACCCGGATCTGATGGGTCCGCCCGGTCTCGAGCCGGCAGGCCAACAGCGAGGCGACCGGCTTGCCGTCGCGGCCGGCAAAGCTCTCGCGCACATCGAAATGGGTGACCGCCTCGCGGCCGCCCTGGCGCACGGCCATTTTCTCGCGGGCATGCGGGTGGCGGTCGATCGGCGCGTCGATCGTGCCATGCGGCCGGTTCGGCACGCCCCAGGCGAACGCCATGTAGCCGCGCTCCATCGCCCCGGTGCGGCCGTGGTCGGCGAATTGCGCGGTCAGCGACTGATGGGCCTGGTCGTTCTTGGCAATCACCATCAGTCCCGTGGTGTCCTTGTCGAGGCGGTGCACGATGCCCGGCCGCTTGACCCCGCCGATGCCCGACAGGCTGGAGCCGCAATGCGCGATCAGCGCGTTGACCAGCGTTCCCGTGGCGTGGCCGGCCGCGGGATGCACCACAAGCCCCCTGGGCTTGTTGATGACGATGATATCGTCGTCCTCGAACACGATATCGAGCGCGATGTCCTCGCCTTGAGGCTCGGCGGGCACGGCCTCCGGCACGTCGATTATGATCGTATCGCCGTTGGCGACATGATAAGCGGGGTCGCGGACGACGGCGTCCTTGACGGTCACGGAACCGGCGAGGATCAGCGCCTTCAGCCGGGACCGCGACAGCTCCGGAGTGCGCTGAGCGAGCACGCGGTCAAGCCGGGCCGAGCCCTCGTCGCCCGCGACGATGACCTCCAGCTTCCGACCGCCATTCGAAGAAACCTGATTCAAATCGACCTGTTGCAAAGATATAGAGCCTTGTGATGACCGACACCGCTGTGACCGAACCGACCCCCGACCAGGCCGCGCTGATCGCGCGGGTGCGGCGCATGATGCTGATCGCGGGCCTGACCTCGGCATTGGCCGTGGCCGTCGTGTTGATTGCCATCGGCTACCGCCTTTATCGCAGCGAGGGAAGCCCCGTTTCCGTATCCGACGTCACTGCTGCGCTGCCGAAGGGCGCCCGTATCGTCGCAACCGGCGTCGCCGGTGAACGGCTGGTGCTCACGCTTGATATAGGCGGTGCAACAGAGATCCGCACATTTGATGCAAAGACACTGAAACCTGTCGGCAGGCTGACGTTCGTCAACGAGCCCTGATCGCAGCAGTCGCGAAGCGGCGCAGTCGATCAACCAAAAGCTGCAGCATGTTTTTTGCGCATGCGTTCGCGCATCGAGAAGGCGTGCCGCCATCTTTTCGGCTGAGTTGCACGCTCAGCTTGCGCCATGTCGGAGTCCAACCCCAGCGCTTCCAGCGAACAGAGAGTTGAATCCGATGCATCGGGTTCGTACGCGGACCCGACGCGTCGCGCGCTCCTGACGGCACTGGCGGGCTGCGCCTGTCTCGCCGCGATCGAGCCCGCGGCCGCCGACGATGAAGATCAGCCCGGTGCCAGTGAGCGACCACAAAAGGCCGACGTGCTGGTCCGCGCCGAAGGCGACAAGGCCGGCCAGGTCATCAAGTCGGATGATCTGAAGCTCGGCGGACCGCCCATTCGCGCTTGGCCGCAGGATCCGAAGAGTTCCGTCGTCCGCAAGGGTTCGCGGCTCAACGAGGTCGTGCTCGTCAAGCTCGATCCGGGCGAACTCGACGATGCCACGCGCGCCCGCGCACCTGACGGCATCGTCTGCTACTCGGTCATCTGCACGCATGCCGGATGTCCGATCACCGCCTGGTTGAAGCAAGATCAGGGCGACAAGAACGTTCTGAAATGCCTCTGTCACAACTCCGAATACGATCCGCGGCAGAATGCGCAGGTCGTGTTCGGGCCGGCGCCACGTCGCCTCGCGGCCTTGCCGCTGACGGTTGCCGACGGCGCGATCACGGTCGCAGCGCCATTCGTCGGAAAGGTGGGTGCTCAGCAGGGAGGATGAGGCCGCATCGGGATTTCTGCACGACCTAAAAAACAAAACAGAGCAGGGAGGTAGCATCTCATGACAAGCAAGCAGTGGTTACTGTCGAGTTGTGTCGCATTCACGTGCCTCATTTCGACCTACGCCGTCGCAGGGCCGATCGAAAACTACAGTTCCGTCACCTCTGCGCGTCTCGAAAATCCCGAACCCGGCAACTGGATGCTCTATCGCCGGACCTATGACGGACAGGGTTTCAGTCCGCTCAACCAGATCAACACATCCAACGTCAAGGACCTCAAGCCGGCCTGGACCTTCTCGACCGGCGTCATCGAAGGCCATGAGGCGCCGCCGATCGTCAACAACGGCGTGATGTTCGTCGCGACCCCGATGGGGCAGGTGATCGCGCTCAACGCCAAGACTGGCGACGAGTACTGGCGCTACAAGCGGCAGCTTCCCGACGACCTGTTCCAGCTGCATCCGACCAGCCGCGGCGTCGGCCTGTGGGAGGACAAGCTCTATCTCGCCACCACCGACGATCACGTCGTCGCGCTCGACGCCAAGACCGGCAAGGTGGTCTGGGACACCAAGGTCCAGGACTACAAGAAGGGACAGTATCTGACGCTGATGCCGCTGGTGGTCGACGGCAAGGTGATCGTCGGCGGCTCCGGCGGTGAGTTCGGCGTGCGCGGCTATGTCGTCGCCTACGACGCCAATAGCGGCAAGGAGCTCTGGCGCACCTTCACCATCCCCGGTGAAGGCGAGCCCGGTCACGAGACCTGGAGCGGCGACGACTGGAAGTCGGGCGGCGGATCGGCCTGGATGACCGGCACCTACGACAAGGACACCAAGACGGTCTATTGGGGCGTCGGCAACGCCGCGCCGTGGCCCGGCTCGATGCATGCCGGCGACAATCTCTACACCAGCTCGGTGATCGCGCTCGATCCCGACAGCGGCAAGATCAAGACACACTTCCAGTATCACCAGAACGATTCCTGGGACTGGGACGAGGTCGATGCGCCGATGCTGATCGACATGCAGCGCGACGGAAAGTCGTTCAAGAGCCTGGTTCATCCGGGGCGCGATGCGATCTTCTGGGTGCTGGAGCGCAAGCCGGACAAGATCAACTATGTCGCCGGCTGGCCGTTCGTGAAGACCAATGTCTGGAAGGGCATCGAGGCCGAGACCGGCCGGCCGATCCTCGATCCCGACCACAAGCCCGTGCTCGGCAAGCGGGTCGAGTTCTGCCCGTCGCTGTGGGGCGGCAAGGACTGGCCGTCGGCGGCCTATAGCCCGAACACCAAGCTCGTCTACGTTCCCGCCAACGAAAACTTCTGCGGCGGCTTTACCGGCGAGAAGCAGCCGCTGGTTCCCGGCCAGCTCTGGCTCGGTACCAAGCCGGAGGACATCGGACTAACGCCCGCACCCAATGCCGATCATTTCGGTGAGTTGCAGGCGTGGGATCCGGCGACCGGCAAGAAGGTCTGGCAACACGACTACAAGACGTCGCAGCTGTTCGGTGCGGTGACGGCCACTGCGGGCGATCTCGTTCTCGCCGGCGGCACCAACGACCGCGCCTTCCGCATCTTCAACGCCAAGACCGGTGAGCTGTTGTGGGAGCAGAAGACCAACTCCGGCATCATGGCGATGCCGATGTCCTATGAGGTCGATGGCACGCAATACATCGCGGTCCAGTCGGGCTGGGGCGTCGACGCGCAGCGCATCCAGGACGCGCTGGCCGGCAAGGTCGCGGGCTTCGAGAACAACGTCCCGCAAGGCGGCGTGATCTGGGTGTTCGCGCTCGACAAGAAGTAAGGCGCAACCAAAGCTTCGGTTCTGTTGATTCAGAACCGAAGCTTCAGGAAACGCTTCTCACCGATAGGGGGCGATGCGATCGGGAAGCGGCGGTTGGGGAGACCGCCGCTTCCTGGTCCGCTCCGTTATTTGCCCTTGGTGTCAACCTTCTGCTTCTCGTCCTCGTTCATCTTCTTGATCGTGGGATCACGGCTGGCCTCACCGGTGGTTTGGCCGGTGGTCGCGGGCGGCGCATTGCTCGGAACTG
This sequence comes from Bradyrhizobium sp. USDA 3240, assembly GCF_054063295.1. Classification (NCBI taxonomy): domain Bacteria; kingdom Pseudomonadati; phylum Pseudomonadota; class Alphaproteobacteria; order Hyphomicrobiales; family Nitrobacteraceae; genus Bradyrhizobium; species Bradyrhizobium sp. USDA 3240. The sequence goes on along the minus strand of NZ_JBSSGD010000002.1, from coordinate 2,585,650 downwards.
AGGTCTGGTCCGGCAGTACCTTGGCCGGACGCGTCGCGGTCGTGCTCGGCGGCGAGGCGGTCTGCGCAAACGCTGCCTGTGTCGCAAAAAGCAAGACGCCCGCGGACAAGGTTGCCGCGAGCGTCCTGAATGTTCGAGGTGGGGTTCTCATCGGTCTCTCCATGTGACCGATGAGAACGGCCCGCTCCAGCTAACGTTCCTGTCTCACGTCTCCAGCTGCTTGCCGATCGGAAGGGCGCGGATGCGTTTTCCCGTGGCGGCAAAGATCGCGTTGCTCAGCGCCGGTGCGAACGGCGGCACGCCGGGTTCGCCGACGCCGCTGGGCGGGGTGTCTGCCCCCGGCGGCACGATGTAGACGTTGGTGATCGCAGGCGACTCGTCGATCCGGATCACCGGGAAATCGTCGAAATTGCTCTGCTGCACCTTGCCGTCCTTGAAGCTGATCTCGCCATATTTGGCGAGGCTCAGCCCCATGATCGCAGCACCCTCGATCTGCGAGGCGATCCGCTCCGGGTTGACGTAAGTGCCGCAATCGATCGCGGTGTCGACCCGCGGCACTGTGAGCTTGCCCTTCTCGTCGACAGCCACCTCGACGATGGTCGCGATGTAGCTGACGAAGGAACGATGCACGGCGATGCCGAGACCGTGGCCTTTCGGCACGGTCCGGCCCCACTCGCCCTTCTCCGCAACCAGTTCGACCACCTTGCGGAGCCGCGCGGTGTCGATCGGGTAGCTGTCATAGGGCTCGCCGTAGTTCCAGGGATCCTTCACCGAAGACAGGTTGACGATCCGTGGGCTTCCGATCAGTTCCAGCAGCATGTCCTTCTGGTCGCGGTTCGTCGCATGCGCGATTTCCCCGACCATGGATTGCACCGCGAAGGCGCGCGGGATGTTGGACACCGAGCGGAACCAGCCGATCCGCGTGAACGCGGCCGCTTCCGGATTTTCGCATTGCAGATTGGCGATCTCGAACGGGTTGTCGATCAGGCCCATGCCGAGTTCGAACGGCGCTTCGTGGTTGGCGCCGGCGGCGAAGGTCGAGGCGATGGTCGGCGCTACGCTGCGGTGCCGCCACGCAATCACCTTGCCGCTCTTGTCGAGACCGGCCTCGATCCGTTCCACCGAGACGGTGTGCAGGAAGTCGTGATGCACGTCGTCCTCACGGGTCCATTGCACCTTGACCGGCGCGCCGAGTTCCTTCGACAGCAATGCCGCCTCGAGCGCGAAATCGCATTTCGACTTGCGGCCGAAGCCGCCGCCGAGCAGCGTCACGTTGACGGTGACATTGTCCTCGGGGATGCCGAGCGTCTTGGCGACGTCCTCGCGGGTGCCGCCGGGGCTCTGCACCGGCGCCCAGATCTGGGCCTTGTCGCCCTTGACGTCGGCAACCGCGACCGGCGGCTCCATGCTGACATGGGCGAGATGCGGCAGATAATATTCGCCCACGATCACCTTGTCGGCGCTCTTCAGGGCCGCATCGACGTCGCCTTCCTTGCGCACCACGAGGCCGGGTTTTCGCGCGGCTTCTTCCAGGGACGCACGATACGTGACGGAGTCGTACTTGGCGTTGGCGCCGTCATCCCAGACGATTTTCAGCGCGTCGCGGCCCTTGATCGCGGCACCGGTGTTGCGCGCGATCACGGCCACGCCGCCGAGCGGCTGGAATTTTGACGGCCAGGGCCAGCCCTTGACCTCCATCACCTTCTCGACGCCCGGCACCTTCATCGCCGCGCTGTCATCGAACGACTTGACCTTGCCGCCGGTGACCGGCGGACGGGCGATGACAGCGTATTTCAGGCCGGGCAGCCTGGTATCGGCGCCGTAATGCGCCTTGCCGGTGGTGATGTCGTGCAGGTCGACGATCGAGACCTGGCCCTTGCCGAGATAGCGGAAGTCCGTCGGGTCCTTCAGCTTGAGGCCTTCGATACTTGGCACCGACTCCTTGGCCGCGTCAGCCGCGAGATCGCCGAAGCCGATCTTGCGTCCGCTCGCGCTGTGAACCACCTCGTGGTTCTGCGCTTTCACCTCGGTCACCGGCACGCCCCATTTCTTGGCGGCGGCGGCTTCCAGCATCGAACGCGCGGAGGCGCCGATCTGGCGCATCGGGATCAGATAGTGCCGCGTGCTGCGCGACCCGTCGGTGTCCTGGTTGCCGAACTTGACCTCGTCGCCATGCGCCTGCTGAACGTGGACGCGCGACCAGTCGGCCTCCATTTCTTCGGCGACGATCAAAGGCAGGCTGGTGCGGACGCCGGTGCCCATCTCGGCGCGATGCGCCAGGATGGTGACGACGCCATCGGGGGCGATCGCAACGAACACGCGCGGATCGACCACGACGCCGTGCGGCATCTTGCCGGCGCCGGTCTCATAGGCGAACGCCTGCCGTGTCATCACGGGTGCGGCGAGCACGAAAGAGCCGGCGATGCCGAGACCCTTGAGGATGCTGCGGCGCGACAGGTTCTCGACCTTCACGTGCTTCTCGAAGCCGCGAAGCTTGCCAGAATCGGTGGGTATGTTGGTGCGAATGTTCATGTCACACCCCCGTCGATGCGAGATGGACGGCATTCTCGATCCGCTGGTAGCAGCCGCAGCGGCAGATATTGCCCGACATGGCTTCGCGGATCTGGTCGTGGTTGGGCTTCGGGTTCTGGTCCAGCAGCGCCGCGGCCTGCATGATCTGGCCAGCCTGGCAGTAGCCGCACTGCGGAACATTGACCTGGCGCCACGCCTTCTGCACCGGATGGTCTCCGGTCGGGTGCAGCCCCTCGATGGTGGTGACCTCGCGGCCGGCCGCGTCGGAGACCGAGGTGATGCAGGCGCGCACCGCCTCCTTGTCGATGATCACGGTGCAGGCGCCACACAGGGCCTGGCCGCAGCCGAACTTGGTGCCGGTGAGGCCGGCTTCGTCACGCAGATACCACAGCAGCGAAAGATCCGGGTCGCCGTCCCAATTCTGTTCCTGGCCGTTGATTTTTAGCTTGATCATGGTCTGTCCTCGCTCTGCTTAAGCTGTTGACCGGTGCGGACAGGGCGGAACATCTTCCATTGCCTGCGGCCGCGCTGATGTTTGTTTTTGCCAAGATATTCGTGAGCCAAATTGCCGTGCGCCAATGCCTTAACGTCAAAGCGTCTGCGCTTTGTTCCAAGCACTCCTCTCGCGTCTCGAGCGCCTTGCCCGGCGCAGCATGGTGAAGAGCTGCGATGTTAGCAGAGGCAGGCCGCCGGGTGACTTCACAGCCAGGTGTTTTGCATTTCCGTTTGGCGAAAGCAGGGCCGTGCACGATGCAGACATGACATCCGCAGGTGGCCATCATGCGCGCGGCGCGGCAGCATCGCTGGTCCGTGCGGGTGCGGCGCGCGAGGCCCCGCAGGGGCGCAGGGAGCCGTTCCCAGGCTGCTCCCGTGCCGAAACCGCAGGCACGGCATGGTAAGCATGGATGACAAAATCCTCGCCGCAACGCACAAGCCATCTTGCGGCAGGCCGATTTCGAGGCTATTGCCTTCCATCTCAACGCTCCCTTCGTCTAGCGGTTAGGACGCGGCCCTCTCAAGGCTGAAACAGGGGTTCGATTCCCCTAGGGAGCGCCAGCAAAATCAATCTCTTAATAGCCCGGCACCCGCTTACGTCGAATATGCGTTGAATATACATCAGCGACAGATGACGCACCTTGGCGACCAGTGAACGCGCGAAAACCCGGCCTTAAGACGTTCGATCCTGCCGCTTTGGCGTAGCGCGTTTTCGCGTAGCGGTTGAAGATGATCGCCGAAATTCCGCCACCGGGCTGGATCGCCGGACGCATTTCCAGGATACCCGTCCGATCGATGACTGCGTGGAGTGGCTTCTTCGGAAAGCGTCGATTCGTGCTCCCGCGACCTGCGTGTCGTCCATTCCGCATGGCGCCTGTCCCTGCGCCTTGGCGCGCTTTGCGGCGCTGCGCGCTGCATCTCACGCAATGGCTCAGCAATCGTGTGAAGACGAATCAAGGCCGGCGGGGGCGCCCGTCACGGTCGAGCTATGGCAAACAAGGCAAGTCTCAAATCCGCTGTAGCTAGGTCAGCGTGCAGACGACTCGCTTTTTCAGGCCATCCTGAAGTTGCGCTCGATGGGCAATCGACATTCCTCGACGTGGGGCGGCAAGTGACCCAGGAACGGAAGCGGAATTAGCACGTTGCGGATTATGACACGATATTTCTTCGACTATCGCCCCTCGGACAGCGAAGCCGCGATCGACGAAACGGGGCACGAACTCGAAAGTCTCGAAGCTGCACGAGCGATGGCTTTTGCTGCCCTCGGCGATGCAGCCTTCGACGAGGGGAGGGACGGACATGAGTTCCGTCTGACGATCGACATAAGAGACGGCTCGGAGGTCGTAGGCACCGCTACTGTGACTATCTCAACCACGTGATCCCGCAATGCATCAACGACTGATCGCGCGCTTGCAGGCAGTTTCTGGCCTTGCTCAGGAAGAGCTTGCTGTACTGAACGCGCTTCCTCACACCGTCAGAAAGCTTGATGATCGAGAAAGCATTCTGACGGAAGGTGACGGGGCGTTTACCTGTGTCGTGCTCATTAGCGGCTTTCTATATCGCCGCAAAATCGTCGGTGATCGAAGCCAAATACTTTCGCTGCACGTTCCGGGCGACATTCCCGATTTGATGACTTTGTACTTGCCGACGATGGATCACGATCTGATCAGCGTCGGGCAAAGCATCGTAGGGACAGTGCCGCACGCGGCGCTACGGGCGATGTTCGACAAGCAGCCCTCGTTGGTCCATACGTTCTGGCGCGAGACACTTATTGACGCGGCAATCTTCCGGCATTGGGTCGGCAACCTCGGCGCCTTGGATGCCCTTCATCGCGTTGCACAACTGTTCTGCGAACTTGCCGTACGTCTTGAGTTTGTAGGCCTGCTCAACAGGGGCAGCTTTGCTTTCCCGCTGACGCAGGCAGATATTGGATCAGCTTGTGGCCTTTCGACAGTTCATACCAACAGAACGTTGCAGGCCCTTCGGAGGCGAGGGCTGTTAGAATGGCGTGGAGAGATGGTGACGCTTCCGAACCGCGGAGAACTGGAAGCGCTTGCTGATTTCAACGCTGACTATCTGCAACGAAGTTCGAAATCGGCGTAGTCGGTCTATGCTGGCGCCGGGCATCCTGGTTTTCTTGCAGTTGGTGTCTGTCATCGGGGCGCCAGATTGGGCGGGGCCACAGTCTCTCCCGGAGAACGGCGGCCCCTGACCGCGCGATACGCATGACCAACGCCAATCCGCGCGGCTGGCACGATGATTGGCCGTAGACCGAGGGGCAGCAACGCAATTCAGTTCTTAACCTTGCTCATTGCGGTTAACGGGCGGGCCGGGCCGGCTGTCGCACAAGCGGTCATCGTTAGCTTTCGTTGCGAGGCTTTTCGCGCACCTGACTGGCGATTAACCAATTCTTCCATACTCCGTGGCCAGCCAGACCGGAGACGTGGAAGTGTCCTCCCAACTGACCGTCTTGAAAGTGCTGGCCGGCCAATCTGCCGGGCGAGCCTCCGTTGCCGACCTGCGGCACGCCGTTGCAATCTTGATGAATAGCGGCAAGGACTGGACCGATCGCATGAAGCGATTGGCCGAACACGCGCCGCACCTGAATATTTTCTCGGCCAAGTTCGTGCTGCGCGATGATGCGGGCTGGGAAATCACGGAAGAGGGAAGGCAGTTCCTTGTCGCGCTCGAAGCGCGGCTCTTCGAAAGGCGCTGCCGCTTCGACCAATCGATCCGTCACTCAGCGAACCCACTACACAAGCGGCGACAGATGCGCCGAGATCATCTGATCTTCCCGGGAGACGTCGTCGTGATCGGCCGCGTCGTCGCAGCGGAAAAGACCGATCCGCTCGCCGCAGGGCGTAGAGCAATGCTCTGACTTGATGGCACGGGTGGCGCCATTGTCCATTCTTAGGCAGCGCGGCGGCCCGGCTGGGTAATTTCTTCGAGCAACTGATCTGGTACTCGATGCTCCTCTTCGATGCTCCTCTTCGATCCTCCGGCTGAATGGATCCCGCTCGTGCTCCAAACGCCGACAAATTCGTTCCCGGTCGAGCGCATCGTTGGGAACGAGGCAGATACGCTGACGTTGGCCTTCGTAATAGGCGTGGCCAGAGGATACCAAATGCCGCTGTATTTCTTTCATGTCTATCATGACGGCCCCAACCGCGACGAGGTTGGGGAGGAGCTTTCGGATCGCCACGCCGCCTGGAAGGAAGCCACGACGATGGCGGGGGAGACCCTGAAGGATCTCGACGGCCAGCTGAAGCCGGGACACGACTGGAGCCTGGAAGTAACCGACGCGTCGGAAAAGGTGCTCTTCAGGCTTGTGGTTTCTGCTGAAGACGGCGTTGACGCGTAAACGCCTGCTTCGGGCCTTTGGTGCTCTGATTGACTTTTTGGAATGGGCGGCATTCTGCCTATATTGATACGTCGTTTGGGTCCAATCGCTCCAGCATAGGCGTTGCTCCTGTTGGAGCGAGAGAAACATACTCTGTGCGATGCCCTAAACGGAGGAACCCTGGCGCCATGGGGGACTTGGTGGCAGCTGGGAGCTAACGACAAGGACACCACCATGGCACGAGACGAGCATAACAAGGCTGCAGAACACCACGAGAATGCAGCGAAGGCGCACCGGTCCGCCGCTGACCATCACGGCAAGGGCGATCACGCCAAGGGCAAAGAGCACGCCTCCGCTGCCAAGCAGCATTCGCAGACCGCCCATCAGCACAGTGATGAGGCGCACTCCAAGAGCCAGCAGCAGAAGTAACGAATAGAAATAGGCCCGGCGGAAGCCGGGCCTATTTTTGTCGCCCCTTCAACGGAGCTGCTATGGCTTATCTCCAGAGAGACTTTAGTCTCGCATTATTTTCTCAGCTGCCTTGGTTCTCACGTGGGTGAATAGGTTCCACAGTATAACGTGCGATATAGAACGCATCTTTGGCCGTCTGGTAATTTATGTCCCATCACCGCCCGGCTCGTGGCTTATATCGGTGATGAGAACGCCCGCTTCGCGCTCCCGCCCAACAGAAACAGGGAACCGCGCAATGGCTACGAAACGAAACCGATTTAAGCAGACCCAATCGCTTGAGATCCGCCTGGCCGATGAGGCGCAGCGCCTCCGCCTACAAGCTGACGTCCTCGCACCTGGGCGTGACCGGGAAGCCCTTTTGAAGAAGGCCAGACAGGCTGAAACCGGATCGCATCTGAGCGAATGGCTGCGATCCTCCGAGCTTCAACCGCCGAAGTGATCAGAATCGCCCGGGCTTGGAACGGTCGGGTCGCTGGATCATTGAAGGGTCATCATCGAACGGATGACTGAGAGCACTTTATGCTCCTGCCTGATCTGAGCGGGTGAGCTATGTGTGAGAAATGCGCCATGATCAACTGGACGCGCACGTTCCAACACGCTTTTCATCCTCGGCTGCATTTGAAGCCTCTGGCTTCGTTCCGTTGGCGGCGGCTTATTTCATCTGTCCAAACTCAGCAAGTGCGATCCTCCGAATTTAACCTGGGGGCCTTTGAAGCTAACTCCACGGGAGGAGTTATCCCTTATGTCGATGCATAAATCACCATCTGCTGGCCCAATGAGCATGCAGCCTATCGAGCATAGCTCGACAGCGCCAACTCACCAGCTGGCGATGACGCCAACAGCCGGCGAACAACAGAAGACGCCACCACTGAAGAAACAAAAAACAAGGGCAGACGCCGTCCGCGCTGCGATCGCCAGGATCACGCGGCGTAATTCCCTGCGGACACAGCGTGCGGCGCAGAAGCGTTAGTCGCGGCCAGCAGATTCCGCGTTCAATTGCTGGAATCGATCCTCCGATCCAGGTCGCGAAGGTACGACATGCCGTGCACTGTCAATCGGTGCTGGTCCCTCTCGCCGGCGATATACAGTTTCATCAGATATCGGGAAAGCTGTTCACGGGATCCCTTCGTCTCGCAACGGTCGGCGAGCACGCCGTATATCCTTAGCGCGCGATCAACAGGAAGAATGTTCATTGGGTCAACCCTTGCGATCATTTCTGAAAGGGCAAGGTTCGCTGCTTCATATTGTTCCCAAAGAATAGCCCGTCTCACGATATGATTTTGAGCGGGGCGTTCGCTATCGCTCTCCCGGCCACCAAGTCCACGGAGGGGGCATGGCAGCTCAGGATCGCGCGAGCCCGTCGCCAGCAAGCATCGTCAAATCCAGCGGCGCCTGCCGCCAAAGCCGCCCCCGACCAATCGCAGGATCAGCAGAGCACAACGGCTCCGATGAAGGCGTTGACGATCAGTGCAACGATGCCGACGCCAAGGTGGATACCGAGTTGCGGCATGAGCCAGTCACCGATGAACGCACCGACCAGACCGACGAGCAGGTCACCGATCAGGCCAAAGCCGCCGCCCGCCATGACCCTGCCCGCTAACCAACCAGCCACCACGCCGACCACGAGGATGACGAGCAGACCTTGATTGGAGAGATGCATGATGTTGCCTTCCCGTAAGTTGATGGTGAGCAATGCTGACTGCGACCAATAGTTCCGTCACGATTGATGGTTTCAGTTGCGCTTGGTCCTTCCAGCACGTCCTCACGCCGCGGCGAGCACGGCTTGCGCCGGCCGCCGGGTGATCATCAGCGACAGGACGACCGTGACGATGCCCGTGATGCCGGCGAGCATGAAGGCCTGCAGATAATCGCCCTGCGCCGAGCGCATGAAGTCGGCGAAGAACGTGGCGCAGGCGGCGCCGAACTGATGGCCTGCCACCACCCAGCCGAACACCAGCGATGCGTTCTTGTGGCCGAACGCCTCGTCGGCGATGCGCACGGTCGGCGGCACGGTCGCGATCCAGTCGAGCCCATAGAACACTGCGAACACCGACAGGCTGACCAGCGAGAAGTCCGAGTAGGGCAGGACGCAGCAACGATCACGCCGGGACGACGATATGGTCTGGTGCCATGCCCGCCCGGTGGCGCTCATGCATCGCGGTGTAGGCGGCCTCGATATGCCGGGTGAACCGCCTGGTGTCGAACAACGGTGCCGTTAGCCGATTGGCCGCCAGCCTGGTCTTGAGCGCAGCGAGCCTCGAAGGATCGGTCGCGAGATCGACCGCCATGCGCTCGTAGTCCTCCGGCGATTCCGCAACGAGCTCGGGCAGGCCGATCGCATGGAGCAAGCTCGCCGCGACCCGACTGGCAAACGTGTCGCCGAGAATGGTGAGCACCGGCAGGCCGGCCCATAGTGCATCGCTGGTAGTCGTGTGGGCGTTGTAGGGAGTGCTGTCGAGGAACAGGCCGGCGAGGCGATGGCGGGCGAGATGATCGGGTATCGACAGGCGCGGTGCGAACACAAGGCGCTCCGCAGCGACGCCACGCGCGACAGCCTCTTTTCGCAGATTTACGGCAGCGCGGGCGTTGCCTTCGAGCAGCCACAACATGCTGCCCTCGACGCGGGCGAGAATCCTCATCCACCGATCGAACATGTCAGGCGTGATCTTGTGGTTGTTGTTGAAGCAACAGAACACGAAGCCCGTCGGTGCCAGCCCGACCTCGTCGCGCGTAAACACGCGATCGGCAATGCCCCGCTTGTCGTCGTTGGCCTGATAGCTGTTGGGCAGGGCGACCACCTTTTCGCTGTAGAATTCGCGATGATGATCCGGGATCACGGTACGATCGGCGATGATGTAGTCGATGAACGGGGCACCGAGCGTTCCCGGGTAACCCAGATAATTGACCTGGATGGGGGCAGGCCGGCGGCCAAGCACTCTGGTGCGGGATCCCGCGGTAAAGCCTTTCAAATCAACCAGGATGTCGATTTCCAATCGTCTGATCAGGTCGGCGACCTCATCGTCGTTCATGTCCCGGACCTCGACAAATCGATCGAACGACACCTCCAGCCGTCGGCGCATCTCCGTAGGGTCGTTGGGCGACCATGAGATTGCCACCGTCTCGAATTTCGACCGGTCGTGGCACTCGAACATCCCTGCCATCAAAACCGCTGTCGCATGGTTGCAAAAATCCGACGAGAAATAGCCGATCCGAATTCGATCGTGATGGTAGCGCTCGCCCCGCCAGCGCTGTCTGTCAGACGGTGGATGATTCTTCGCGGTCCATCGCGTGGCGCAGAGCAGTTGGTCGGTGACCGATGAAGGAACGCTACAAAACAGGAATGGCGGCGTCGTCGCGTCCCGTTTCCTGATCGACTCGATCAATTGGCCGCACTCGGCATCGAAGTCGACCCAGTCGCACATGTGGGATTTGGCGTGCAGACGATAGCCTTCGATGTCGGCCTGGTCCGGTTTGAGCGCGACGGCCTTGTCATAGGCAGCGAGTGCCTCGTCATAGCGCGCCAGAGTGGATAGAACCTTGCCGCGGTTGGCGTAGGCAGCCGCATCGTCGCCCTTGTGCTGGATCGCCTTGTCGATGCTGGCGAGCGCCGCCTCATGATGCATGAGCTTCAACAGCGCCGTGCCGCGGTTGTTGTAGGCCTCGGCATAGTCGGGCCGCAGCGCGATCGCCTTGTCGAAACCTGCAATTGCCTCTTCGAGACGATCGAGCTTGATCAGGACGTTGCCGCGGTTGTAACACGCGCCGGCCAGTTCCGGCGCCCGGTCGTAGCTCGCGAGCGCATCATCGAACCTTTCGAGGTCATTGAGCACGTTGCCACGATCGTTGTGTGCACCGCCATCGTTGGGCTTCAGCGCGATCGCCCGGTCCAGGCTCGCCAGGGCCTCCTCGAGCCGCTCCAGCTTTCTCAGCGCGGCGCCCCTGTTTCGATGGGCATCTGCATGGTCAGGTACGAGCGCGATCACCCGATCGTAGCTCGCGAGCGCCTCCTCGTGGCGTCCAAGGTCTGCGAGCGTAAGTCCGCGATTGTAGAGTGCGGGCGCAAGGTTTGGCCTGAGCGCGGTCGCCCTGTCGAAGCTCGCGAGCGCTTCGTCGAAGCGACGCAAATCGCGCAGCGTGTTGCCCAGATTGTTGTGTGCGTCCGCGACGGTGCCGTTGAGCCTGATCGCTCGCCGGATCAGGTCAACGCCGCGCTCGCTGCGGCCGGTCTGGGCGGAAACCAGGCCCAACAGATGCAGCGCATCGAAGTTGTCTGGTTGCTGTCGGAGCATGTCTTCGTAGATCTTCTCTGCTGCCTCCAGCTGCCCCCGCTGATGCAGCGCGACAGCCTGCGCGAAGGCGAACTGCAAGGCGTTCGAATTGGATTTTTGAGGTTCGCCTGTATCGGGCATCCGACTTCTTCAAACGCTCCAGGTCCGATCCGGGGTTCCAAAAGCGTTGCAACAAGCGGGTGAAATAGCCTCAGGTCTTGGCCCTCACGTGACCAGACATGTCAGATGCCCCGCGATGTGCATCGCCCGTCTATGAAAGGCTGAAAAACTGGCAGATCGCCCTCGATTGCGCAACGGGTCCCGGGAACAATTCGAGGAACAGGCGGGCTGAAACGCCTGGTCCTTGGCCGGCCTGCGGCTTGATATCTGTTCTGCGTCGAAAGCAACCGGCGGACGTGGGACGCCCACTCGCAATGGGCGACCTGCGCGTCCGCCGGACAGCCGGGCTGCTTCTCAATCGGCGCGCAGCTCACGCTGCGACGAGGACCGGTTGCGCCGGCCGCCGCGTGATCATCAGTGACAGCACGGCCGCGACGATGCCGGTCAAGCCTGCGATCATGAAGGCCTGCAGATAATCGCCCTGGGCCGAGCGCACGAAGCCCGCGAAGAACGCGGCGCAGGCGGCGCCGAGCTGATGGCCCGCGACCACCCAGCCGAACACCAGCGGCGCGTTCTTGTCGCCGAACGCCTCGTTGGCGATGCGCACGGTCGGCGGCACGGTCGCGATCCAGTCGAGACCATAGAACACCGCGAACACCGACAGGCTCACAAGCGAGAAATCCGAGTAGGGCAGGTAGATCAGCGACAGGCCGCGCAGTCCGTAATACAGAAACAGCAACTTGCGCGGATCGAAACGGTCGGTGAGCCAGCCCGACAGTGTGGTGCCGAACAGGTCGAAGAACCCCATCAGCGCGAGCAGGCTCGCCGCCTGCACCTCGACGATGCCGTGGTCGCCGCAAAACGCGATCAGATGGGTGCCGACCAAACCGTTGGTGGTGAAGCCGCAGATGAAGAAGGTGGCGAACAGGAACCAGAACGCCCGCGTCTTCGCCGCGCGCGCCAGGTTGCTGAATGCGGCGGTGAACGGATTGCCTTGCGCCGGCAGCGCTACCTGATCGTCGTGCTGGCTGCCGTACGAGCGCAAGCCGACCGAGGCGGGCCGCTCGGGCACCAGAAAATACACCAGCGGAATCAGCGCCGCGCAGCATGCGGCCACCGTCAGCACCACCGGCTGCCAGCCGCCCCATTCCACCAGCGCCGCGAGGCCCGGCATGAAGATGAGCGTGCCGGTCGCGGTGCTGGCCGTCAGCAGCCCCATCACGAGGCCGCGATTGGTGGTGAACCAGCGATTGACGATGGTGGCGCCGAGCACGTTGGCGACGGCACCCGAGCCGATGCCGGAGAGCAGTCCCCAGCTCATGAACAATTGCCACGGCGCGGTCATGAAATAGCTCATGCCGGTCGAGGCCGACATCAGCACCAGCGCGCCCAGCACCGTGCGGCGGATGCCGAAGCGCTGCATCACGGCCGCGGCGAACGGGCCGGCGAGGCCGTAGAGGAAGATGCCGACCGCGGCGGATGAGGAGATCACGCCGACGTCCCAGCCGAAGGCTTTTTGCAGGGGCAGCATCAGCACGCCGGGCGTTGAACGCAGGCCGGCTGACGCGAGCAGCGCAAGGAAGATCACGGCGACGACGACGAACGCGTAATTCTGGCCGAACGGCCGTCTCGAGGTGGGGGCGGCTTGAATGGGGGTGTCTGGCATGTTACTTACCGGTACGTATTGCGATGGGCCGTGTATACGTACCGGTAAGTAACATTGTCAAGCGTGTCGCGCTGGGAGGATCCGGATGGCTGCCATGAAGAAATCAGTCGAACCGTCGGCGGAGCGCCCGGTCCGCGCCGCCGACCGGATCCGCGCCTCCGCGGCCGAGCTGTTCTATCGCGAGGGCATCCGGGCCGTCGGCGTCGACGAGGTGGTGGACCGCGCCGGCGTCACCAAGCCGAGCCTCTATCGCAGCTTCGCCTCCAAGGACGATCTCGCCGCCGCCTACATGCGCGACTACGAGGCGAACTTCTGGGAGAAGTTCGAGAAGCCCGGCGGCAAATCATACAGCGACGCGCGCGAGCACGTGCTCGCCTATATCCGCGTGCTGTCGGCCAACGCCGTGGCCGAAGGCTATCGCGGCTGCGGCCTCAGCAACGCCACCGTGGAATATCCGGCGCGGGATAATCCCGCGCGGCAGGTCGCCGAAGCGCACAAGAAGCTGTTTCGCAAGCGCCTGCGCGAGCTCGCTGCCCTCATGGGCGCGCGCCACCCCGCGGTGCTCGGCGATGCGCTGCTGCTGCTGATCGAAGGCATCTACGTCACCGGCCAGCAGTCGGAGGAGGGGCCGGCGCAGTCGGCGCTCGCGGTGGCCAAGCTCGTGATCGATGCGAGCGTGGCGAAGGCGTGAGATGTGGTGTCCCGTCCGCCATTTAACCAAGTGAAAGCGCGGGTTTGGTAAGCCCCACCCCATATATGTAGACTTGAGATTTTAAGTCTGTTACCCCACGCCAAACTGGTGTGGACCAAGCGTATGTGGAAGCCGCTACTCGCCTGCCTGATGACGTTTTTCGTCGCTCTTCCAATGTCCGGCGTCTCCGCTGAGGCGCCGAAAGCGCTCGACGTTGCGCGGAGCAATATCGTCGCCGCGCCGCGCGGCGAACGATTGCTGATGCTGCTGAACCTGCAGCCGGATCGCGACAAGCTGCGCGCTTTGCCCGCCGATGATGTCAATTCGACCTTGGTCGAAACGGGAAAGCGCTACGTCTCCGAGCTGTTGAACGACGAGCGCTATCGGAATTTTTCGACTGTCGAGGTCATCTTCGCGCTCGTGACAAGCATGGACGAATACGCGCGCCCCAACTACGGCGGGATGGTCAGGATTGGAACGGTGTCCTTCAAGCGGGAAGGGACCGATATCAGCGTCACAGCGACCAACCTCGACCCGAAGACCCTCCGCTAATTTCAATCTCAAAGGACCGGTTAATTGGCGGAGCTCCCATCCAGAGGTTTGCGCTCGTGGAAGGCGCGGACGGTCATCGTTCTGCTGGTCGCCGCAGTCGCGGGCGTCGCTGTCATCGGTCCGCGCGTCTACCCGAAACTGCGCTACTACGTGAGCATCCTGAAGGCGATGCCGGGGGAGCAGTTGAGACAGTCGGCCGTGCTCGCCAACCTCCAGGCCGAGCATGCGAAGCGGGCTTCTGAGCTGGCCGCCATTCAAGCAGCGCAGTCAAAGCAAAGCGCGGAGATCAAGGACGAGATCTCGGACCTTCGCGAACACCTATCAGACTTGAGGACGGATACCGCGGACTCCGCGTCGTCGAATGCCATCCAGGGAAGCGCGCATCAGCTCGGTGAATGGGCATTTTTGAACGACATCGATGTCTATCAGAAGGCCGGCCTCCTCGAAGTCTACGGCGGCACGCTGACGCAAAAACGTAGCGGGCCGATCGGCGTGAAATCCGCGATCCTGACCACGACCGCGCGCAAGTCGTGGCTGGCCTGGTCGCCGGACAACACTCCTGCGATCAACGCCAAGCAGATCGAGGTCGAACTCGACAGCGATACCATCCGGGCCGGAACCCTCACCGTCGGCCTGATCCTCGATGATTACACCTTCACCGGATGGTCGGTGCGTCTGGGTCCGGATATGCCGCCGGATCCCGCCCTCAAGCCGGCAGATGTTCCGTCAGATCTCGCCGGACCTGTCGAGAAGGCCGGCACGCCCGGGCAATTGCGGGGGGCCGGCAACGGCCGCTACGTCGCACCCTTACCGAGATCGGTGAGAACGGTACTCGCTGGCGCTTCGGGACACAGCGTCAGGTCATGGGTCGTCATTCTGGATGGCGCCGGGCCAGGCGAGCTTGCCATTCGACGCCTCGCCTTGACCGCATCGGATACCGCGACATCCGACGCCGCGGCCTCGAATATCTCCGGGAAGGTCGTTGGTGGATTGGCCACCGCCGGGCAGCGCATCGAACTCGTCCTTGAAGACAATCAGACGCGATCGACCGAGCTCGGGCTCGATGGCGGTTTTGCATTTTCGGATGTCCCGACGCGCCTCGCGGCATCGTTAAGGTACCGGTTCGAGGACGAGGACCATTATGCGTCGCTCGGACGCTGGTTTCGCCCGCTGGCCGGCACCATGGTGGTGGACGTTCCGGTCCGCCCGGAGTTCGACAACCCCGGCCGCAAGGAACCGAACGCCGCGGAAACGGACATCAAGTCCGAGTTCGACGCCGACGACCAGAAGAATCTGACCATCTTCCACTACGCGAAGCACCGCCGCACAGTATGGCCGGGCGGTCCGGGATTTCCTCGCGAGTTTGCCGGCCGGGCGTTCGCCAACAATTTCGGACACCTCGACCGCGATCGCGCATTGGATAACCGCGACCGCTGTCTCCGCATTGCAGCAGTCGGCGGCAGCACGTTCGTCGCATTGCAGGTCAAGGCCACCGAGAAATTCAACGTGGTGCTCGAGGGTGAACTCGGACGGCGTCTGGGTCGCTGCGTCGAGGTGATTTCCGCCGGGCGTGACAATGGCGATCTTGCGGCCAACTACCGCGTCATCCGCGACTACATCATGAAGTTCGACCCGGACGTCGTTCTCATCGAGCAGATGAGCGGGCTTGCGACGCAGATGAACCCCAGGATTCTGAAGAGCACGCTCGGATGGAGCTATGAGCACAACGTGCTCGACGACTTTGATCTCGGCGCCAACGGCGCGTTGACATTCCGGCCATGGGATCCGAGCTGGGCGCTGGACGCCGTGGCCCCGACCAACGAGCAGCTGATCAAGGGCCTCGGCATCTTCGAGAGCTTCAGTATTCCCTATGCGGATTTTGCGCCTGAGGCCAAGGCATCGTTCGATCTGTTCGCGGCCATCACAAGGAAGCTGAGCACCGATTATCCAAAGACGCGGTTCGTCCTGACGACCGGTCATGATCAGGCTGTCTGCCGCCGCAGCAACAATTGCGACGGAACGTTCGCGATGCCGGATGGTCGCACCGTCCGCAAGGGCACCGCGCAACTGCTCGAGAACTTCGCCAGGCTGTGCGAGCAGGCGTCGATCGACTGCGTGCAACCCCCGATACCGCCGGCGGAAGAGAACCTGACGTATCAGCACGATGCCCATTATTCGGTTCGCGGACATCAATGGCTGGCGTATCATTTCGCGGACCAGCTCGCCGCGATGCTGTCCAGGCCGCGTTCCGGAATCACCAAATGATGCGTCGGGCGCTGGCCATAGGCCTTGCCTTGATCGCCGCCGGCTCGTCGTCTTTTGCTGCGCAATCCCTTGCCGCGGATATCCGCCCGCTGCCTTACCCGTTCGGCAACATGATCACGTTTTCGAGCGACGTCGACTATCAGACGCCGTGGGAGGGACATGCGATCCACCGCTACCTCAACGAAGAGCTCGGGCTTCCCATCACCGACAGCTTCTGGATCAGCAGCTCCACCGGTGGCGACAACGTCAGCGCGCTGTTCAAATCCTACATCGGTCTGAGCACGCAGCCGTCGCGTGTCGGGCGGCATTCCGTTTATGGCTTGCTGCTTCGGCAATGGCATCGCGGCAACATCGATACGATCCATTCATGGGCCGACGACATGCTCCCGCAGTTTCGGCGGGTTTTGCCAAATCCGTTGCCGCTCTCGGTCGGCGGAATCTCGCTGGACCTGAAGGGGGCCGGCGAGTGGATGCGCGCGTTCGAAGTGGTTGGCGGCAAGGACGCGCGCGGATACCAGCAATTGCGGATGATCTTCGACCGCGATCCGCCGGCTGACCTGGTCGTCGAGGCGCAATTCGCCGACGGCGCGACCTATGTGTTTCCCGCCGAGACCACGGCACGCTTTCGGATGAGTTCAGGCAAGGCGCCGTCGGCTGCGCCCACCTCGGTCACCATCATCCTGAATGAGCCATGGCCGATCGGCGTCATGCCAGGGCGGGACGGCCCGTTTCCGGCTCTAACGGGGCTGCGCATCAAGTCGGGTTCGTGCGGCCCGTCATGTGCGGTCAACCTTGTCGCGATCGAGCGCGACAATTTCAGCCGCTGGTCGGTGCTGGCCGAGAAGAACCTGGTCGATCTTCTCAACATCCGCCCCTCGTCGTTCACCTCGCATGGCGGTCTGAGCTATCACCCGTCATTCGAGGGACCAGGGCCGCACTACAAGCCGGATTACAAGCTTGGCGCAGACGTCCGGCAGGAGTCGATGGGGCTGGCGGGAGCGGCGGGCACGCACGGCTATTATGCCGATATCCTGAAGCAGACGGGATTCCGAAGCGTCACGTCAATCTGGAACGGTGACCCAAGCGAGACGTGGTCATTCCACCGGGGCGTCGCCCCGCTCGCTTCGGTCTTCCCGGGATTCTACGCGCTTGCGAAGAGCCACGTCAGCTTTGGCGATGTGACCAGTGAAGCGATTGACGCGTCGAAAGCCGCGCTCGCGAAGCTTGATCCCCGGCTCGAGGACTTCGATCTCAAGGCCTATGTCTGTACGGTGAGCATCTATTGTCGCGAAGCGTCACAGGGATCAACCGCGGGCGGCCAGATCGCGCTTGGCCGGCATCTCATTGCCAAGGGCGCCTCGGTTCAGCACCATTGGTATACCCATTTCGGCACCGTCCGTTTCGACCCGACGTTCACGGCGACATCGGAAGCTCCTTTCCCTCCAGTGGCCATGGAGGAGTTTCGCAACCTCGCAGCCGACTACTACAACCCGACCGGCGAGCTGCCGGACGCAAAGCGCGTGTGGGTGCCGCCAAGCGCGGTCTGGTCGAACTACCGGATCGTGCATTCCCAGATCGCGCAGCACGTCGCGGTGAATCCGGACACCTCCGCCGTCGACATCTCGTCGTTCGTCGACAAGGTCCTGCAGGAGAAGCTGCCGGACCCGAACGCCGGCACCCGCGATCTGCACGGCATCACGATCTACGTCCCGAGCGCCGATCGCGCGACCGTCTCGATCGACGGCAAGCCGATCACGTCCTTCACGCGAAACCCCGCCGACGCAACCGGCCGCGAGAGCATCACGATCGTCGACGACAACACGCCCACGGCATTCTTCAACAGGCTGCCGCTGGAACGAGCGGGCGAAACGAAGGCCGCGGGCGGCACGTACCAACGGCAGGCATCGGCCGGTCAGGCCTCCGAGGCGCCGCCCGCCTATGCAAAGCTCACCGCGACATCGCGCGAAGCCTCGCTCACATTCGCGCCGAACGACCTGCATCTTTTCAACATCACGCATTTGTCCTGGTCCTACCGGATCCGCAGGGACGACGGCAGGATCGCGAAAGCAAAGCTGGCGCTCGTCTGGCGCACCGAAGCCGGCGCGATGGTGTCGGTCGCCGAAGGTACCGGCACCCGCCCGCCGGAGGATGCCGATACCGGGCGATGGATCAAGCCGTTCGAGCGGGACGGCACATGGCACGCCGTGACCGTCGCGCAGCACGATTTCCTCTGGAAGTCGGGCTTCGAGAAGTGGCGCGTTCTGCCGCTGGCGCTTGGAAAAATCCGCTCCGTCGAGATCAGGCTGGTCGACGCGGAGCCGGGTGACATCCTCGATATCGGCGCCATGCAGGGGCTTCGGCCGACCGGCAACGCCGTTGCCGCGGATCGCAGCCTGCTGATTGCGGGGCAGGTCGTTGCAGCATCGGGCGGCCCGCAGCAGGGCGTCGAGATCACGCTGCGCAATGAGGATGGATCGACGCGCACCACGGCGACGGATGCGGGCGGCTATTACATCCTCGGCAAGGTCAAGCGCGATTCCCTCGTTTCGGTGAGCGCACGCACCCCATCCGGTGCTTGCGCTCCGAAGCGCGGTGCCGAGCTCGAGCTCCGGCAGGACGAGGCCGAGCTCGACTTCGATCTGGCCGCCTGCACGAAGAAGACAAGCCTTCTGACCTTGCAGTAGCCGGGCCATCCGGCAAGCCGCGCAAACGGTTCACGACCAGCGTCGAAACACCAGGCTGGCGTTGACGCCGCCAAATCCAAAACCGTTCGAGATCGCGTGCTCGATTTCCATCGGCCGCGCGAAATTGGCGACGAGGTCGATGCCCTGCGCCGCCGGATCGGCGTTCTCCAGGTTGAGCGTCGGCGGCGCGACCTGATCGCGCAGCGCCAGGATTGTGAAGATCGCCTCGACGCCGCCGGCAGCGCCGAGCAGATGTCCCGTCGCCGACTTGGTCGCACTGACGGCAACGCTTCCCTCGCGCCCGAACACGCGCTTGATGGCCTCCAATTCGCTGAGATCGCCGACCGGCGTCGATCTCGAATGCGCGTTGAGATGCTGGATCTGGTCGGGCCGCAACCCGGCCTGCCGCAGCGCCGCCTCCATCGCCCGTCGCGCGCCGTCGCCGTCTTCGGGACCCGCGGTGATGTGATGGGCGTCCGCCGTCGTGCCGTAGCCGGTGAGCTCCGCGATCGGCCGCGCGCCGCGCCGCAGCGCGTGCTCGAGCTCCTCGATCACGAGCACGCCGGCGCCTTCGCCCATCACGAAGCCGTCGCGGTCGCGGTCGAACGGCCGCGACGCCCGCGCCGGCGTGTCGTTGAACGACGTCGACAGCGCCCGCGCCGCGGCGAAGCCGCCAAGCGCCACTGGCTCGATGCAGGCCTCCGCGCCGCCGCAGATCGCAACATCGGCTTCGCCCGACCGGATCAGCCGCGCACCGTCGCCGATCGCCTGCACGCTCGCCGCGCACGCCGTCACCGGCGCGCCGATCGGCCCCTTGTAACTGTGCCGGATCGAGATGTGCCCGGCCGCGAGATTGGCGAGGAACGAGGGAACGGTGAACGGCGACAGCCGGCGCAGCCCGCTGGTCTCCGCGGTGCGCACCGCATCCGCGATCGCCGGAAACCCGCCGATCCCCGATGCGATCACCGTCGCGGTGCGCGCTTGCGCATGCGCCTCGCCCGGCATCCAGCCGGCCTGCGCCACAGCCTCGCTTGCGGCCAGCAGCGCGAACAGGATGAACCGGTCCATCTTCTTCTGGTCCTTGCGCGGGGCCGCGGAATCCGGATCGAAGCCGCCCTCGGCGTCGGCGGCCCTGCTGGGGACCTGTCCCGCGACGCGCGCCGGCAGCGCGGCCGCCCAATCAGGCAATGCGCTCAGCCCTGAACGCCCCGCAAGCAGCCTCGACCAGACCTGTTCGGTGCCACAGCCCAGCGGCGACACCGTCCCCAGGCCCGTCACAACAATTCGACGCATGGTTCTCCTGTCGCGCCCTTGGAGCGAACCGGCATGGCCGGGACGAAACCGCTCGGGGCGTCGGGTCTGTTTTTATATGATTATCGTCATATATTGACCTGACCACGCGGACGTCAAGGTAGTGCCTTCCCTCAATGCCGCCTTCGTCGAGCGGTTAGGGCACGGCCCTCTTAATACTGAAGTAGGGGTTCGATCTCCTAGGCGGAGCGTCAGAGAAATTAATCTCCTAATCGCGCGGCGCCCGCGTACGTCGAATATCGGACGAATAAACATCTTCGAACGGCGGCGAACACGCGCAGCCAGTTTCAAGCCGGCCGTCACGGACAACCAGTGTTTCAATACCTTAGGTGCGCCGTCGTCCTAATGTGATTTTGTCCATGCCTTCGATGTAAGATTCGAGAAGACCCGCGGCGTCCAGCATTCGATACGAGTTTCGAGAAGCCGCATATTGCTTCATTTGTTCGTCGATTCGGCACCAGGAGCATTGCGTCAGTGAAGTCTTCACCTTCATGGGCTCTGACTTCCGTGACTCTATTGCCGAGCGGGGTTAACGCAGCGATCGTTTCTCCTGCTTGAGACCTGAAGAGATAGAATGGCGGATCGAGCCGGTCCTCTGTCTCGCTCAGTTGCACAGTAAAGGCGGTCTTGAGCCCCTTGCCTGACTATGAATGTAGTCGCGTACTTGTAGTGCATCAAATTGCCTTGGTCCCGCCAGCCACGATCCCCACCACCATGTGTGCAAATCGGTTTGCGAAAGTATTAGGTGTCCGTTGGATGCTTGGGTAGCAAAATCCAAGCTTATCACCTCCGACGATGGTCGACGGCGAGGAGCTGTCTTGCTGCACGGGTACCGGTGGATGACAAGTAATCTCAGTTTTTTCAGTGGCTTGGCGCGAGGCGTGATGCTCCCGCCAGGGAGCGCCACGTTGTTTGACAATTGATTGATGACACAGATTCGCGCGGTATTTGCGAAGCCAATCACTTCATCCCCTCCAGCAGCCTCCGCACCTCCCCCAACAACGCCCGAATGTCCCTCCGCTCTTCCATCGCACCTCTGGTGAACATCCCGTGCTTGCGCGCGTTCCGGTTTGCCCTTGGCGCGCCGGACCCCTCGGCGCCGCCATGCATGCGGCAGCGCGTCTTGCCGTGCACCGCCGGCGCGCGGCATGCGCCGCCCGAGCGGGTTCTGGCGCCGCAGCGTGGGCTCGCCCGCATCGGGCCGGTGGTTCTGACGTGATCGCTCACGCCTGTGCGTCTTGCCCGGCATCCGCGGCATCATGCCGTCGCCTGGCGCCCGCGGGCCTCAGGGCCCGCGCCGCGGCGGCCGGGGTCTGGTCGGAGACGATCACGCTTGCATGCTGGGTGATGGTGCCGACGATGGCGTTGCCGCCGTCCTCCACCTTCACATTCTGCACGGTGATGGCGGGCTCGCGCTGGCTGCGATAACGATTCAGCGCGTCGATCTGGGCGGGAAAGGTGCGGGTGAGCCGGCCGAGCGCCCGCGCGGCGCTGTCGTGCTGGGCGAGGTCGTCGGCATGCGCGAGGTGATGGGCGCAGCGCATCGCCATCACATGCACCGACACCATCTGCGCCACCAGCATGGCCTCGACGGAATCCCGTGGCTTGAGGCTCTTTACCATCGAGATCATGAAGGCGAGGTTGACCTCGCAGGGCTTGCCGCCGCTCACGCTGGCCTTGACCAATTGCCGCAGGATGCCGTCCATCGCGTCGCGATCGGCGGCGCCCAGCGCGTTCGCCATCAGCGCTTCGCCGAGCTTCCGGTCGGGATGGTCGATCGCGTATCCGCGCCGCGAGAGTTTTATGCGCGGCGTCGCGGTGGCGTGGCTCGGGGCGGTTGCGGCGGGCATCGTCGGCACGGTGATGTCAGGTGCAGTCGTCATGTTGCTGTTTCCTGGAACGCGCGCGGCATGCGCGCAGGCGATCGCTCGCTGCGCCAGCCGGTGCGATGTCGATTGTGGGGAGGGTTTTGGTCGCAAGCGCAATCGTCGCGCCCGTTGTTGCGGGCGAGGGGGGTGCTTGCATAATTTCGGAATATTGGAAATGTACCGCTGAGTTGCCCGACGTGTCAAGTTGCCTTGTCGAGCGTCGGCCGCCGGCCGCTTACTGTGCATGGGGTTGTTTTCGATATTTTGGCTGGCGTGCGATCCACATTGTCGCAGGTCCCGCACGCATGGCCTGCATGTCCGGCGACCTGAACCCGCCGGCATCGCCGCGCAGCGACACGACTGTGTGTGACATCACAGCTGACGCGCCGCGCACGCCGTTCCGCATCGGTTGTATTTTCATCGAATTCGCCCACGGGTAGTCAGCGCGGAGGTTGCCGACTAAGATCGCTGTCCGCGGCGCGCCTTTACGCGTCGTCCGGAAGATCCAGTCAATTTCATCAATGGAGGATTGCCATGCAAGTGAAGGAAGGACGTGCGAATTTCGAATCGTTGGGGCCGGGGACGATGGTCGTCGACATGACGCTCGAGGACGGCAGCAAGTGGAAAGGACGCTTCTTCGTCACGCCCGCCGTTCGAACCAGTCTTTCCGGCGCCGTGTTCAATGGCGATTTCGATGCCGGCCGCCTGAAGGGCGGGAACCTGGTCGGAATCGGCTCGATCGTGGCGGCGATCGGACCGAACGGTCCCGTATTCCTCAGTTTTTCCGATGACGACAACCAGCAGGCTGGACGCTTCGAGGTCGGCACTGATCTCCAGGGAATTGTCGACGCCCAGGGAGGCGGGACCTGGGAGCGGATCGGCTGACGAAGGCGGCGATCGAGCGGCTGATCCGGATTTGATCGCGTAGGCCGGAATCGGCGCGCGGCGTC
This sequence comes from Bradyrhizobium sp. USDA 3240, assembly GCF_054063295.1. Classification (NCBI taxonomy): domain Bacteria; kingdom Pseudomonadati; phylum Pseudomonadota; class Alphaproteobacteria; order Hyphomicrobiales; family Nitrobacteraceae; genus Bradyrhizobium; species Bradyrhizobium sp. USDA 3240. Next base: position 2,562,437 of record NZ_JBSSGD010000002.1, on the reverse strand, counting down.
ACGCCGCGCGTGGTCGCCTGCGCTTTCGGCAGCCCTGAACCGGGCGACATCGCAGCGCGGATCGTTATACTGGCGACAGATTTGTGACCGGGCTCGATGCCCGCTTCGAAGGACGCCGCTGAATGTCTGAGACCATTGGCTACCCCGATCCCGGCCTCGATCTGTCCGATGGTTTCAAGCCGCATACCTCGCATTGGGGCGTGTTCTCGGCGCGGCTCGGCAAGGAGGGCCTCGAAGTCCGGCCCTGTGGCGGCGATCCCGATCCGAACGGCATCATCAACAACTTCCCCGGCGCGCTGCGCCATCAGGCGCGCATCGCCCAGCCTGCGATCCGCCGCGGCTGGCTCGAGCACGGGCCCGGGCCCGACGATCGCCGTGGCCGCGATGAGTTCTTCTCGGTCAGCTGGGAGCAGGCGCTCGACCTGCTCGGCGGCGAACTCGGGCGGATCCGCGACACGGTCGGCCCCGGCGCGGTGTTCGGCGGCTCCTATGGCTGGTCGAGCGCGGGCCGCTTCCACCACGCGCAGAGCCAGGTGCATCGCTTCCTCAACCTCGCCCTCGGCGGCTATGTGCGTTCGGTGAACACCTATTCGTCGGGCGCGTCCTCGGTGCTGCTGCCGCAGATCCTCGCCGGCTACGAGGAAATCACCAAGCGCAACGTCACCTGGGAGCAGATCGCAGCCGAAACCGACATCGTGCTGGCGTTCGGCGGCATGGCGCTGAAGAACTCCATGGTGGCCGGCGGCTCGATCAGCAAGCATGTCGAGCGCGGCGCGATGGAGGCGGCGCAGCGGCGCGGCTGCAAGTTCATCCTGGTCAGCCCGTTGCGTGACGATCTGCCGGTCGAGGCCGGCGCCGAATGGCTGACCGCATTGCCCGGCACCGACACCGCGCTGATGCTCGGCATCGTCCACACACTGGTCAGCGAAGGCCTGCACGACCAGGCCTTCCTCGATCGCTACACCGAAGGCTGGCCGGTGTTCCTGCGCTATCTCACGGGCGAAAGCGACGCTGTGCCCAAGAGCGCCGAGTGGGCCGCGGCGATCTGCGGCATCGATGCCGACACCATCAGGGCGCTCGCGCGGCGGCTCGCCGGCCGTCGTGTGCTGATCACCGTCTCGCATTCCTTGCAGCGCGCCGAGCATGGCGAGCAGCCGGTGTGGATGGGCATGGTGCTGGCGGCAGCGCTCGGCCAGATCGGCCTGCCCGGCGGCGGCTATGCCTATTCGCTCGGCGCGATCGGCTATTACGGGCGTCGCGTCAACGCGGTGCCCGGACCGACGCTCGGGCAGGGCCGCAACGGCATCGCCGACTTCATTCCGGTGGCGCGCATCGCCGACATGCTGCTCAATCCGGGCACCAGCTATCGCTACAACGGCGAGACGCGCACCTATCCGGATATCCGCCTCGTCTATTGGGCCGGCGGCAATCCGTTCCACCATCACCAGGACCTCAACCGCCTGCGCAAGGCATTCGCGAAGCTCGACACGCTTGTCGTGCACGAGCTCGCCTGGACCGCCACCGCGCGCCACGCCGACATCGTGCTGCCCGCGACCATGACGCTGGAGCGCGAGGACATCGGCTATTCCACCAACGATCCCTTGATGGTCGCGATGCACCGGATCGCCGAGCCGTTCGGCCTCGCCCGTGACGACTACGACATCTTCGCCGATCTCGCCGAGCGGCTCGGCGCCCGCGAGCCCTTCACCGAAGGTCGCACGTCGCGAGAGTGGCTGGCACATCTCTACGAGCCGACCCGCAAGGCGCTCGCCGCGCGCGGGCTCGAGGCGCCGAGTTTCGAGGAATTCTGGGAACGCGGCAGCCTGGTCGTGCCGCAGCATCTCGACGACGGCGGCTCGCTGCGCCGTTTTCGCGAGGACCCGGTCGCGCGGCCGTTGCCGACCCGAAGCGGCCGCATCGAGATCTTCTCGCAGAAGATCGCCGATCACGGCGATGCGGATTGTCCGGGCCATCCGGTCTGGCTCGCGAAGACCGATACGCCGACGCCGGGCGCGCCGTGCTTCCTGGTCGCCAACCAGCCGGTGACGCGCCTGCACAGCCAGCTCGATTTCGGCGGGCACTCGCTGGATGCCAAGCATCGCGGCCGCGAGGTCGCGCGCATGAACCCTCGCGATGCGAAAGCGCGTGGCATCACTGAGGGCGACATCGTCCGTATCTTCAACGCGCGCGGCGCCTGCCTTGCCGCGGTGCATGTCACGGACGGCATCGCGCCCGGCGTGGTTCAGCTGCCGACCGGCGCCTGGTACGATCCGATGGACCCCGAGGACGAGGCGCCGCTCTGCGTGCACGGCAATCCGAACGTGCTGACCCGTGACATCGGCACGTCATCCTTCGCGCAGGGCTGCACCGGCCAGCTCACGACCGTCGAGGTCGAGCGGTTCAACGGCAATCTGCCGCCGATCCGGGCGTTCGATCCGGCGTAATTTCACCACCGGATCACGAACAAATCATCGCTGGACGCTGGCTGGCGCCCAACCGTTCGGCTACGGCATCACGATGTCGTCCCTGAGTTCCGGATTTGCCGAGATGCACCTGAAAACCCTGTTTCACCTTGCCGTCGCTGCGACCGTCGCGCTCGGTTCGTCCAGCGCATGGGCGCAATCGGCCGCCGAGCCGGCCTACGGGCCGGAATTGCAGGGCTTCGACTATCCCTATCCGGTCGAGCATTATCGCTTCAGCTCGCAGGGGCAGGAGCTCGACATGGCCTATCTCGACGTCAAGCCCGCGACGCCGAACGGCCAGACCGCGGTGTTGCTGCACGGCAAGAATTTCTGTGCCGCGACCTGGGACGGCACCATCAAGGCGCTCAGCGGCGCCGGCTATCGCGTGATCGCGATGGATCAGATCGGGTTCTGCAAGTCCAGCAAGCCGGAACGCTATCAGTTCACCTTCCAGCAGCTCGCCGGCAACAGCCGCGCACTGCTGGCTTCGCTTGGGATCGAACACGCGATCATGGTCGGCCACTCGACCGGCGGCATGCTGGCAATGCGCTACGCGCTGATGTATCCGGAGGCCACCGACCGCCTGGTGCTGGTCGATCCGATCGGGCTGGAGGACTGGAAAGCCAAGGGCGTGCCGTGGCTCAGCCTCGACGGCTGGATGCAGCGCGAGACCCGCGTCACCGCCGACAGCATCCGCGCCTATGAGCGCGCCACTTACTATGCCGACACCTGGGATCCGTCCTACGAGACATGGGTGCTAATGCTCGCCGGCATGTATCGCGGGGAGGGCCGCGCCGCGGTGGCGTCGAGCTCGGCGCGGCTCTACGATATGATCGCGACCCAGCCGGTGTTTTACGAGTTCGAGCAGATCAAGCCGCCGACCCTGCTGTTTGTCGGCGACAAGGACACCACGGCGATCGGCAAGGACACCGCGCCGCCGGAGATCCGGAAGACGCTCGGCAATTATCCGGTACTGGGCAAGGCGGCCGCGAAGCGGATCCCGCATGTGCAGCTGATCGAATTCCCCGACCTCGGCCATTCGCCGCAGATCCAGGCGCCGGCGCGCTTCCACGCGGCGCTGCTCGGGTGGTTGCAGCATCCGGAAACCGGCGCGATGCTGGTCAAATAGCAACGCGAGACGAGCGGGCGACATCATGACGACAGCCGAGATGGTCAGCGTGTTCACGGTGGATGGGCAGGGCGGCAATCCCTGTCCGATCGTGGTCGATGCGGGCGGCATGAGCGCGTCCGAGATGCAGGACGTTGCCCGCCGCCATGGTCACGAGTCCGGCTTCGTGTTGCCGGCGCAGAGCGACGATTTCGACGCCACGTTCCGCTTCTTCGTTCCGAACCATGAAATGGAGATGTGCGGCCACGCCACCATCGGCGCGCTCTGGCTGCTGGCGCGTCAGGGGAGGTTGCGCGGCGACACGATCCGGATCTCGACGCGCAGCGGCCCCGTCACCGGCTTCATCAGCCGGGATCGCAACGGCGAGCCGAGTGTCGAGATCACTCAGCCGGCCGGGAAGACCGTTCCGCTCACCGATGGTCAGCGCGATGATGTGCTCCGCGCGCTCGCGGTCGGGCCGGATGCGATCGGCGGGGCTGCGCCCTGCAATGCGGTCACATCGCGGATCAAGACCCTGATCCCGATGCGCTCGCCGGAGGCGCTGAATGCGCTTGATCCCGCGGTGGAGGACGTCGAAGCGGTCTGCGGCCGGATCGGATCGACCGGGCTTTATCCCTTCGCGGTGGTCGACCGCGAGGCGCGTCTGTTCGAGGCGCGGCAATTCCCGCGCTCGTCCGGTTATCGCGAGGATGCCGCAACCGGCATCGCGGCCGCGGCGCTGGCATTCGGATTGCTCGATAGCGGCCTGGTCGCGCCGAACGACCAGGAGATTCGCATCCTGCAGGGCAGGGCGATGGGGCGTCTGTCGGAGATCCGCGTCCGCATCGGCTTTGCCGGCGGCCGCGCTGTCGGCTGTTTGCTCGGCGGCAATGTCGCACTGATGGCTGCGCCGTCGCACTGAATGAGCTAGCTCGATTCCGCGGCGCGCTTGGCGCGCTCGCGCGCGCTGGCGTGCACCGGCGACGATTTCCGGGCACCGGGGCCCGGATGCACATGGACCGCCTTCGCGCTCAGCGGCTCACCACATTCCGAGCAGACCATGACAGGGTCGAACATCTTCCCGCAGGTCTTGTGTTCGTGCAGCAACGGCCGGCCGCGTGCATCGACCATGTGGACGTTGCCCCAGTGCACGATCGACATGATGATCGGATAGAGGTCGAGGCCCTTCTGCGTCAGGATGTATTCGTAGCGCTTCGGTGCCTCCTGATAGGGAATCTTGCGCAGCACGCCGAAGCGCACCAGCTTCTTCAGCCGGTCGGCGAGCAGATGCCGCGTGATCCCGAGCGATGCCTGGAAGTCATCGAACCGGCGGATGCGCAGGAAGCATTCGCGCAGGATCAACAGGCTCCAGCGGTCGCCGATCACAGCGACCGTGCGGGCCAGCGAGCACGGCTCCTCCTCGAGGGTATCCCATTTCATCGGCGTCTCCTGCGATCTGCGACGGCATCGCACATAAAATTCTAAAACAGAACTGACGTCATTTCAATAGGATGCCTACGCGATGGCTACCGCTCAGCCATTGGATGACAAATATCATATTGACAGTTCTAAAATAGAACTTATGGTCCGGGCCACGATCAACCGGTGGCAGACGATGGCCGCCAATCGAAAGGAAGGGCGTTCCATGGCTGCTCCGCTGAAGGTCGAATTCCATTTCGATTTCGGAAGCCCCAACGCCTATCTCGCCGAACTCGCGCTGCCCGGGATCGAGAAGCGCACCGGCGTCAAGTTCGACTACATTCCGGTGCTGCTCGGCGGCGTCTACAAGGCGACCGGCAACATGTCACCCGGCGAGTCGCTGCGCGGGATCAAGAACAAGCCCGAATACAACGCGCTCGAGACCGAGCGTTTCCTGCGCCGCCACGACGTCACGAAGTTCACCATGAACCCGTTCTTCCCGGTGAACACGCTGGCGCTGATGCGGGGCGCGGTGGCCGCACAGTTCGAAGGTGTGTTCGAGCCCTATTTTCGCGCGGCCTACAACCACATGTGGGTCGAGCCGAAGAAGATGGACGACCTGCAGGTGTTCCGCGAAGCATTCCTGTCCTCGGGTATCGACATCGATCGTCTGATCGCCCGTGCCCAGCAGGATGACGTCAAGAAGAGACTGATCGACAACACCAGCGACGCGGTCGCGCGCGGCTCGTTCGGCTCGCCAACGTTCTATGTCGGCAACGAGATCTTCTTCGGCAAGGACAAGGTGCGCGAGGTCGAGGAAGAGATCGTCGCGCAGCTGGCCGCAGGGCAGCGCAAGACCGCCTGAGCGGAAAATTCCTCGACACACAAGCCCAAAGGGCAGCGACAGGGAGGTTTCAGTGCAGGCGCCGATCCGGATTATCGAAGGAAGTGTGGAAGGCTTGCCGAACCGCATCCACGAGGTGATCGATCATCACGTCGTGGCGACGCCGGATCATCCGGCGCTGATCGACGACAAGGCGCAGCTGACCTATCGCGAGCTCGATCGAACGGTCGGCCGCGTCGCCGAGGCACTGCAGGCGCTGGGCATCCGTGCCGGCGACCGCATGATGATCGTGAGCGAGAATTCGATTCCGCTGGCCTGCCTGCTGCTGGCGGCGAGCCGGCTCGATGTCTGGTCAATCGTGGTCAATCCGCGGCTGTCGCCGCGTGAGCTGGATCAGATCAGGGATCACAGCGGCGCCCGCCGCGTGCTGCTCACCGCCGACGTGTCGCAGGAGGCAGCCGCCCATGCCGCACGCTATGAGGCTGCCGTGCAGGATGTCGGCCCGCTCCGTGGCGTCGCCGTCACCGGCCTGAATCTCGCGACCACTGCCGAGCCGGTCGAGGCCGACGGCGCCAACCAGGTCGCGGTCCTGATCTACACCTCCGGCACCACGGGCACGCCGAAGGGCGTGATGCTGACCCATCGCAATCTGCTGTTCAGCGCCCGCGGCACCGCGGGCTTCCGCAAGATGGCGGCCGACGACGTGCAATATTGCGTGCTGCCGATCTCGCATATCGTCGGCATCTCGCTGCTGACGATGACCCTGATGGTCGGCGCCACCGTGCGGCTGGTCGCCAAATACGATCCAGCCGCGCTGGTCAAGGCGATGGCCGAAGAGGGCATCACGATCCTGAACGGCGTGCCCGCCACCTATCAGCGCCTGCTCGAATACCGGCGCAACGCGGGCCTGCCGAAGCTCGATCGCGGCCGGTTGCGCGTGATCTCGGTGGCCGGTGCGCCGCTTGACCTCGAGCTTAAATCCCGGGTCGAGCAGGAACTCGGGCTGCCGCTGCTCAATGGCTACGGCATCACCGAATGCTCGCCTGGCATCTCCGGTGTTCGGCCCGATAACCCGCGAGCCGACCACGCGGTCGGCACCGTGATGCCGGGTCTGGACGCAAAGTTGATCGGTCGCGACCTCAAGCCGGTTGCACCGGGCGAAGTCGGCGAGCTGCATGTGCGTGGCCCGAACGTGATGCGCGGCTATTACCGCGCGCCCGATCTGACCGCCAAGGCGATCGATCCCGACGGCTGGTTCAACACCGGCGACCTCGCGCGCTTCGAGAATGACGTCCTCTATATCGTCGGGCGCACCAAGGAGATGATCATCCGCTCCGGGTTCAACGTCTATCCGGCCGAGATCGAGGCGGTGCTGAGCACGCACGACGCCGTGGTGCAGTGCGCCGTGGTCGGCCGGCCGGTCGAGGGCAATGAGGAGGTCATTGCCTTTGTGCAGCTGATCAAGGGTTCGACCGCCACCGTGCAGGACCTGATGGCCCATATTGCCCCGCAACTCACCTCGTACAAGCGCCCGTCCGAGATTATCCTGATGGACGCGCTGCCCGCGACATCGACGGGCAAGCTGCTGAAGCACAAGCTGGCGGAGTCGCTGCGCAGCTGAGGCTGAGCCGACGCCGCAAGCCAGTTCACTCAAACACAACCGGAGTACACCATGCAGAAGAGAAACAAGACGGTGGCCGTCATTGGTGCCGGTGATTTCATCGGCGGCGAGATCGCCAAGAAGTTCGCTTCCGAAGGCTTCACCGTCTTCGCCGGCCGCCGCAACGGCGACAAGCTCGCGCCGCTGGTCAAGGAGATCGAGGCCGCTGGCGGCGAGATTCACGCGCGCTCGCTCGACGCGCGCAAGGAGGAGGAAATTACCGCATTCCTCAACGACGCCGACAAGCATGCGCCGCTGGAGGTCTGCATCTTCAACATCGGCGCCAACGTCAATTTTCCGATCCTGGAGACCACCGAACGTGTGTTCCGCAAGGTCTGGGAGATGGCCTGCTACTCCGGCTTCCTGGCCGGACGCGAGGCGGCGCGGCTGATGACGGCGCGCGGCGAGGGCAACATCTTCTTCACCGGCGCGACCGCGTCACTGCGCGGCGGCAGCGGCTACGCTGCCTTTGCCAGCGCCAAGTTCGGCCTGCGCGCCGTGGCGCAGGCGATGGCGCGCGAGCTCGGACCGAAGAACATCCATGTCGCGCATCTGATCATCGATTCCGGCGTCGACACCGAATGGGTGCGGCAGCGTCGCATCGAGGCGCTCGGCCCGAACGCGCTCGACGATCCCGATCTGTTGATGCCGCCCGCTTCGGTCGCCGCGTCCTACTGGCAGCTCTACCAGCAGCCGAAAAGCGCCTGGACCTTCGAGCTGGAAATCCGCCCCTTCGGCGAGAAGTGGTAGGGAGCACGGCAGATGGAGCTCGCGCTATCTCCTGAAGACGCTGCGTTTCGCGACGAAGTCCGCGCCTTCATCAAGGACAATTATCCGGCGGAGATGCGCGTCCCCAATCCGGAGACCGATCTCTCCAAGGAGCAGATGCTGCTGTGGCATCGCATCCTGCACGAGAAGGGCTGGATCGCCCCGCTCTGGCCCAAAGAGTATGGCGGACCGGGCTGGTCGATCACCCGCCGCTTCATCTTCGAGCAGGAGACGACGCGCGCCGGCACCATGCCGCCGCTGGCGTTCAGCGTCACCATGGTAGGCCCCGTCATCTACACCTTCGGCAACGCGGCGCAGAAGGCGAAGTTCTTGCCGCGCATCCTGTCCGGCGAGGATTGGTGGTGCCAGGGCTATTCGGAGCCGGGCTCCGGCTCCGATCTTGCCACCGTCCGCACCAAGGCGGTGCGCGACGGCGACCACTACATCGTCAACGGGCACAAGACCTGGACCACGCTGGCGCAGCATGCCGACTGGATCTTCTGCCTGGTCCGTACCGATCCGGCCGCCAAGCCGCAATCCGGCATCTCGTTCCTGTTGATCGACATGAAGTCGCCGGGTGTGACGGTCCGCCCGATCATCACCATCGACGGCTCGCACGAGGTCAACGACGTCTTCCTGGAGAACGTCCGTGTTCCCGCCGAAAATCTGATCGGCGAGGAAAACAAGGGCTGGACCTACGCCAAATTCCTGCTCGGCAATGAGCGCACCAGCATGGCTGGCATCGGCCGCTCGACGCGCTACATCGCGCGGCTGAAGAAGATCGTGAAGGCCGAGATCCCGGAAGACGATCCGGCGCATCTTGAATTCATCAGGGACATCGCCCGCGTCGAGCTCGATGTGCTGGCGCTGGAGGCGACCGAGCTTCGGGTCGTCGCCCAGATGGCGCGCGGCATCGATCCGGGGCCGGCGGCCTCGCTGTTCAAGATCCGCGGCACCGAGATCTTTCAGAATATCACCGAGCTGACCCATCGGGCGATCGGCAATGACGGCCTTGCGATCCGCGAGCATCCGGTCAGCGCCAACCGCTTCATGCCGGGCCCGGACTACGGCCACACGGCGTCGGAGAAGTATCTCAACTCGCGCAAGCTCTCGATCTACGGCGGATCGAACGAGATCCAGCGCAACATCATCGCCAAGGCGGTGCTTGGTCTCTAGAGCGTGATGCTCAAACGAAGGCCTGGAGCGCATCTCATCGCGCTCTGGTAGTAGCGGCACGAGAGGATCGGATGGATATCCAGTTCACGGAAGAGCAGGAATTGTTGCGGTCCAGCGTGCAGCGGCTGCTGCGCGACCGGTACGACTTCGATGCGCGCCGCAAGATCGTCGCGAGCGAAGACGGCTTCAGCCGCAAGCATTGGGCTGAGTTCGCCGAGCTCGGCCTGCTCGCAGCACCGTTCTCGGAAGCCGCCGGCGGGCTCGGCGGCGGACCGCTGTCGACCATGATCATCATGCAGGAGTTCGGGCGCCATCTCGTGGTCGAGCCGTTTGTCGAGACTGTTGTCGTTGCGGGTGGCCTGCTCGAGCAGGCAGGTTCCGACGCGCAGCAGCAGGCCTACATTGCCGATATCATCGCGGGATCGAAGCTCTGGACGCTGGCCTGGACCGAGAGGGGTTCGCGCTTCGATCTTGCCACCGTCACCACCACGGCGCGCCGGGAGGGCAACAACTATGTCCTCACCGGCGAGAAGACGGCGGTGATGGCCGCACCCTGGGCGGATTATCTGATCGTCTCGGCGCGGACCTCGGGCCATCGCCACGATCGCGGCGGCGTCAGCCTGTTCGTGGTCGATCGCCGCGCCGCCAATCTCGATCTGCAGAGCTTCAGGACGATCGATGGTCGCCGGGCAGCCGAGATCAGCCTGCGCGGCGTACGCGGCGAACTGCTGGGCAGGGAAGGCGAGGGCGTTGCCGCGCTGGAAGCCTGCCGCAGCCGGGCGATCGGCGCGCTCTGTGCCGAGGCGGTCGGCGCGATCGGCGAGCTGAACGACGCGACACTCGACTATTCCAAGACGCGCAAGCAGTTCGGCGTCACGATCGGCAGCTTCCAGGTGCTGCAGCACCGGATGGTCGACATGTTCATCGCGCATCAGGAGGCGCTGTCCCTGATGCAGCATCTCAGCCTCAGCCTCGGCGACGATGAGGCCGGCATCTCCCGGCTCGCCTCGGGCGCCAAGTCCAAGATCGGTTATGCCGGCAAGTTCGTGGCTGATCAGGCGGTGCAGCTGCACGGCGGCATGGGCATGACCGACGAGCTCAATGTCGGCCATTACTTCAAGCGGATTTCCTCCATCAACATCCAGTTCGGCGATCCCGCCTACCACGTGCTGCGCTTCGCGCAGCTCGACGCGGTCGCATAAGCCAGAGAGGCAAGCATGTCACAGGATGCAGTCATCGTTTCCACCGCGCGCACCGGCGTCGGCAAGGCCTATCGCGGCGCGCTCAACAATACCGACGGTCCGACCCTGGCCGGCCACGTCATGGCCGAAGCCGTCAAGCGCGCCGGCATTGCGCCCGGCGAGGTCGAGGACGTGGTGATGGGCTGTGCCATGCAGCAGGGCACCATGGTGATGAATGTCGCGCGCAAAGGCGCGATCCGCGCCGGGCTTCCGGTCACGGTCGCCGGCACCACAATTGACCGGCAATGCGCCTCCGGCCTGCAGGCGATCGCGGTCGCCGCGCGTTCGGTGATGCTCGACGGCGTCGAGATCGCGATCGGCGGCGGCATCGAGTCGATCAGCCTGGTGCAGAACGAGCACATGAACCGGTTCCACGCCGTCGACGACGAGCTGATGGCGATGAAGCCCGAGATGTACATGTCGATGCTGGAGACGGCCGAAGTCGTCGCCAAGCGCTACGGGATCGGCCGCGACAAGCAGGACGAGTACAGCCTCGAGTGCCAGCGCCGCGTCGGCGCCGCATTGCAGGGCGGCCGCTTCAACGACGAGATCGTGCCGTTCACGACCAAGATGGCCGTGGTCAACAAGGACACCAAGGAAGTCAGCTTCCAGCAGGTGACGCTAACGAAGGATGAGGGCCCGCGGCCGGATACCACGGCGGATGGCCTCGCCAAGATCAAGCCGGTGTTCGAGGGCAAGACCATCAGCGCCGGCAATGCCAGCCAGCTCTCCGACGGCGCCTCGGCCTGCGTGATCATGAGCGACAAGATCGCCGCGCAGAAGGGGCTGAAGCCGCTCGGCATCTTCCGCGGCTTCGTGGCGGCCGGCGTCGAGCCGGACGAAATGGGCGTCGGCCCGGTCGCGGCGATCCCGCGGCTATTGAAGCGGCACAATTTGAAGATCGACGACATCGATCTCTGGGAGCTCAACGAGGCCTACGCGGTGCAGGTGATCTATTGCCGCGACAAGCTCGGCATCGATCCGGACAAGCTAAACGTCAATGGCGGCTCGATCGCGATCGGCCATCCCTATGGCATGACCGGCGCGCGGCTTGCCGGCCACCTGCTGATCGAGGGTCGGCGGCGCAAGGCGAAATACGGCGTGGTGACCATGTGCATCGGCGGCGGCATGGGCGCGGCGGGCCTGTTCGAAATCGTCCACTGATCGGAAACGCGGGAGAAACTTGTGAAGACAGCAATCACTGAACTGTTCGGTATCGAGCATCCGATCATCCAGGGCGGCATGCATTATGTCGGCTTCGCCGAGATGGCGGCCGCGGTGTCCAACGCCGGCGGCCTCGGCATCATCACCGGCCTGACTCAGCGGACGCCGGAGCTGCTGGCCAAGGAGATCGCGCGCTGCCGCGACATGACGGACAAGCCGATCGGCGTGAACCTCACCTTCCTGCCGAGCTTCACCGCGCCGCCCTATCCCGAATACATCGCTGCTATCCGCGAGGGCGGCGTCAAGGCGGTGGAGACCGCGGGCCGCAGCCCGGAGCAGTACATGCCGGCCCTGAAGGCGGCCGGCATCAAGGTGATCCACAAATGCACTTCGGTGCGGCATTCGCTGAAGGCCGAGAAGATCGGCTGCGATGCGGTCAGCGTCGACGGTTTCGAGTGCGGCGGCCATCCCGGCGAGGATGACATCCCCAACATGATCCTGCTGCCGCGCGCGGCGGACGAGCTCAAGATTCCGTTCGTCGCCTCCGGCGGCATGGCGGATGCGCGCAGCCTCGTCGCGGCGCTGTCGATGGGCGCTGCCGGCATGAACATGGGTACGCGCTTCATCGCGACCAAGGAAGCGCCGGTCCATGCCAATGTGAAGCAGGCGCTGCTCGACGCCGACGAGCTCGACACCCGCCTGGTGATGCGGGCGCTGCGCAACACCGAGCGGGTGCTGAAGAACAAGGGCGTCGACGAGCTGCTCGAGATCGAGCGCGAGAAGGGCGGCAAGCTGAAGATCGAGGACATCCACGAGCAGGTCGCCGGCGTCTACCCGAAGGTGATGATCGACGGCGAGATGGATGCCGGCGCCTGGAGCTGCGGCATGGTGGTCGGTTTGATCCACGACATCCCGACGGTCAAGGAGCTGATCGACCGCATCATGAGCGAGGCCGAAGCGATCATCCGGCAGCGGCTGACCGGCTTCCTCGACGGCAAGTTCGAAACCACAGCGGCCCGCGCGGTCGCCTGACGGGAGCGTGCCATGACCGAGCATGTCAAATTGGAAGTCGCGGCCGGCGTCATGACGCTGACCTTGCAACGGCCCGAGAAGAAGAACGCCCTGACCGGCGCCATGTATGATGCGATGTCGAATGCGCTGAAGCAGGCCGAGGCGGATCCATCCGTCCGCGTGATTCTGTTCCAGGGTGACGGCGACAGCTTTACCGCGGGCAACGACCTGGCCGACTTTGCGAGCCAAGCGCGCGGCGAAAGTGCGGTCGATAGCCCCGCGCATCGCTTCATCGAGACCATCAGCAAGGTCGGCAAGCCGCTGGTCGCCGCCGTGCAGGGCAATGCGGTCGGCGTCGGCACCACCATGCTGCTGCACTGCGACCTGGTCTATCTCGCCGAGAGCGCGCGGCTGATCACGCCGTTCGTCAATCTCGCTCTGGTGCCGGAGGCGGCGTCGAGCTGGCTGCTTCCCTTAAGGATCGGGCACGCGCGTGCCTATGCGATGTTCGCGCTCGGCGAGCCGATGGACGCGGCGGGCGCGCTGGCATCCGGCCTCGCCAATGCCGTCGTGCCGCAGGCCGATCTGCGCAAGAAGGCGCATGACGCGGCGGTCGCGCTGACCAAGCGGCCGGCCGGTTCGCTCAGCATGACCAAGCAGCTGATGCGCGAGCAGCAGCGGATCGCGGCGCAGATCGCCGAGGAGGGCGTGTTGTTCAAGCAGCGGCTGACGACACCGGAAGCGCGCGAGGCCTTTGCCGCCTTCGCCGAACGGCGCCAGCCTGATTTCACCAAGCTGTCGGCCTGATCGGCAGCGGAACTCACGGACACAGCGAGGGAGCGAAAGCATGCGCGTCATCGGCAGCCATCAGTACCCGACCATGGAATCCGTGATCTACGGTAAGCCGGCGGCCGAAGCGCTGCGCGAGGAGGCCGAGCGGCTGGGCGCCAAGCGCGTCTATCTGATCGCCAGCCGGACGCTGAACACCACGACCGACGAGATCGAGAAGATCCGCAAAGGACTCGGCAATCGCCATGCTGCGACCTTCGACGGCGTGCCGCAGCACACGACGCGGGATGTGGTGACCCAGATCGCCCGGGCAGGCTAGCGAATCCAAGGCGGACCTCGTGGTCGCGATCGGCGGCGGCTCGGTGGTCGATGCGGCGAAGATTGTGCTGATGTGCATGGAGCACGAGATCTTCGAACCCGCGGGGCTCGACGGTTTCGAGACCACGCCGAACCGCCGGTTCGGACCGTTCCGCACGCCAAAAGTCCGGATGGTCGCGATCCCCAGCACGCTCTCGGGCGGCGAGTACAATTCCGGTGCGCTGGTCACCGACACCAGCCGCAAGCTGAAGCAGATCTTCAATCACCCGATGATGATGCCGCGCAGCATCATCCTCGATCCCGCGATTACCAAGTACACGCCGGAGAAGCTCTGGCTCGGCTCCGGCACGCGCGCGATGGATCATGGCATCGAGGCTATCTGCTCCAGCCGCCCCAACGTGCTGGTCGATGCGGTGTGCCAGCAGGGACTGCGCTATCTGCATGATGGCCTGCTGCGCACCAAGGAGAATCCCGACGACGAGGCGGCGCGGCTGAACTGCCAGCTCGGCTCGTGGCTGTCGGCCTTCGGATTGCAGTCGCGGGTGCCGATGGGCGCAAGCCACGCCATTGGCCACGTGCTCGGCGGCACCTGTGACGTTCCGCATTATTTCTGCACGGCGGTGATGATGCCGAGCGTGCTGCGCTACAACCGTCCCGCGACGGAAACGGCCCAGCAAGCGATCGCCGCCGCGCTCGGTGCGCCCGGCCGCGACGCGAGCGAGGCATTCGCCGGCTTCATCGCGGAGCTCGGCCTGCCGCGGCGGCTCGCCGATGTCGGTGTCGGTGAAGACCGTTTCGACCTGATCGGGCGGAACGCCATGCTGTCGATCTTCACGCGCACCAACCCGCAGCCGATCCGCGAGCCCGGCGACGTCGTCAAGATCCTGAAACTGGCCGCCTGAAGCAACAGCACCGGGAGCAGCCATCATGGCCGCCTTGCGCATCTTCTCCTATCTGCCGAACCCGCGGGTCTGGAAGGCAACCATTGCTGCGCGGTTCTGCGGCGTCGACGTCGAGGTGCGCGGCGCCTCCGGCAAGGAATTGCGCGACTGGCTGTGGGACTACGATGCCCATCCTCTCACCGAGCAGGAACGCGCCGCGCTGTCGTCTTTGGCGCGGACTGGCCGGGTCGGACTGACCGGCGCGCAGCTCTTCAAGACCGACGCGTTCATGGCGGCGCAGCCGTTCGGCAATGTGCCGGCCGCGTTCGGCGCCGACGGCAAGGTCGGGATCTTCGAATCGAACAGCATCATGCGGGCAGTGGCTCGGCTCGGTGAGGCGGCGTTTCCGCTCTATGGGCGTGACGCCTATGAGGCGTCAAGGATCGACAGCTTCCTCGACGTCAGCCTGGTGTTTGCGCGGGACACGCAGATCTACCTGCTAGCGCTGTCGGGCGGCACGGTCGATGCCGCGATTCATGCCCGCGCCAGGGATGCGTTCGCAATCTATGCCTCCGGGATTGAGCAGGCACTGTCGCCCCGGCGAGAGGCGCTGGTCGGAAACGGCATCTCGATCGCCGACATCTGCCTTGCCGCCGAGCTCGCGCTGTTCTTGAACGAGCATGCGCGGACCGAGCAGCTCCAGAAGCAGGGGCTGGACAAGATCCTGCATCCCGGGGTGCAGGATGCGTATCCGCTGATGTTCGCGCACTTCGCTCGGCTGGTCGAGCACGCGCATTTCAGGCCGGAGCTTAAGCCTTACGTCGAGAAGCTGTTGTCGAAGGCGGCCGCCTGACCTTGAAAATTGTTGGCTGCAACGCGGAGGATTGACTGCATGACCGCACCCGTCTGTCTGATATCCGGCGTTGGGCCCGGCACCGGCTCGGCGCTCGCCCGGAGGTTCGCTGAAGGCGGCTATCGGGTCGCACTTCTCGCCAGGAACGAGGAGCGTCTCGCCGCGCTGGAGAAGCAGCTGCAGGGCGCCAAGGCCTATCGATGCGATGTCTCCGACCCCGCGCAGGTCGAGACGGTGGCCTCGGCGGTGGAGGGGGATCTCGGCGATCCCAGTGTCGTGATCCACAACGCCGTCGGCGGCGCGTTCGGCACCTTCCGCGAGATCGATCCGCAGATTCTCAATCGCAACTTCCAGGTCAACACGATGGGCCTGTTGTACCTGGCGCGGAGGTTTGCCCCGGCGATGATCAGCGCCGGCAAGGGCGCCATCGTTGCGACCGGCAACACCTCGGCCTTGCGCGGCAAGGCCGGTTTCGCGGGGTTCGCGCCGACCAAGGCGGCGCAGCGCATTCTGGCCGAGGCGATGGCGCGCGACCTCGGGCCGCAAGGCGTCCACGTCGCCTATCTCGTGATCGACGCCGTGATCGATCTGGAATGGACGCGCAAGCGCTGGCCGGAGCGGCCGGACGACTTCTTCATCAAGCCGAAAGCGATCGCGGACGAGGTCTGGCACGTCGCCCATCAGGGCCGCAGCGCGTGGTCTTTCAACGTCGAGATCAGGCCGTTCGGCGAAGCCTGGTAGGCGCCGCGCGGCAGTCACAACAGTCGGTCAATTCATAAGAGTTCAGGGGAGTTCATGTCGGTGAAGACGTTTGCTGTGTCCATTGCGATGCTTGCGGCCGTTGCCGCTACTGCGGTCCGCGCGGAAACGCCCGGCATCTCGGAATCGGAAATCAGGATCGGGGCGACATTCCCGTTCAGCGGCCCGGCGTCCCCGCTCAGCAATACGGGCAAGGGCCTGATCGCCTACGTGCATTCCATCAATGATCGCGGCGGCATCAACGGTCGCAAGATCAACCTCATCACCTATGACGATGCCTATTCACCGCCCAAGGCGGTGGAACAGACCCGCAAGCTGATCGAGAGCGACGAGGTCGCGTTCCTGTTCAGTCCGCTGGGCACGCCCGGCATCGGCGCGACCATCAAATACGTGACCGCAAAGAAGGTGCCGCACCTGTTCGTCGTCAGCGGCGTGACCAAGTTTGCAAACTTCGCCGAGTTCCCGCTGACCACCACCGGGCTGCCGAGCTACAACACCGAAGGAAAGGTCTACGCCAAATACATTGCCCAGACCGCGCCCGACGCCAAGATCGCGATCCTCTACCAGAACGACGATCTCGGCCGTGACTTCGTGGCCGCGTTCAAGGAGACCCTGAAGGGCGAGTTCGACAGGAAGGTGGTGACATCACCCTATGAGATCACCGAGCCCACGATCGAATCCCGCGTGGTGACGCTGAAGGCGTCGGGCGCCCAGGCATTCCTGATCGCCGGCACGCCGAAATTCGCCGCGCAAGCGATCAAGAAGGCGAGCGAGATCGGCTGGACGCCGCTCACCATCGTGAATTACGTGTCGAGCTCGGTGTCCTCGACCATCGTGCCGGCCGGGGCGGACAAAGCGGTAGGCGTCGTCGTGGCGACCATCGCGAAGGATCCGAACGACAAGAGGTGGGCCGACGATCCCGGCATCAAATGGTATCGCGCCCACTTCGAGAAGTATCTTCCGGGTGCCGATATCGGCGACAGCAACTATCTGTTCGGGACCCAGCAGGGCCAGATTCTGGAACAGGTGCTGAAGCAGTGCGGCGACGACCTGTCGCGCGAGAACATCGTGAAGCAGGCGCGCAACATCAAGGGACTTGTGCTGCCGACCCTGATGCCGGGCATCACGGTCAACACCGGGCCGGACAACAGCATGGCCTATACGCAGCTTCAGCTGCAGCGCTGGACAGGGAGCTCCTGGGAGCAGTTCGGCGGCGTGCTGAGCGCCGAGCCGAACTGAGCCGTCGCCGGGATAACTAACGCAGCGCGCTAGTGGAGCCGTCGTGCGATCGGCTTCGCCAGCGGGCTATGCCAGCCCCATTGCGATGAGCGGTCGCTCGACCGCAGGCTCGCCAGGAACGCCGTGGTCTTCGGCTGCACCCGCGAGCCGTCGATCACCTCGAGCTGACCGCACCGGTTGAGCGTGTGGAGCTTGCGCCCGCTCCATAGCGGCCCGGGCTTGAGCAGATGTCGAACGGCCTGCTTGTAGGTCGTCGGCGACAGTTCGAGTACTTCCGCAAGGCCGAGCGCCGCGCCGTATCCGTTGGTGCAGTCCTGCACCGGCCGCCACAGTCTTCCATCGACGGTCACGAAGTTCCCGGCCGGCCGCGTGGTCGCGCGATCCATCAGGATCGGATTGGCCGCGTGCGGTTGCCAGGGGCCGAGCAACTGCCCGGCGTAATAGATCGCGAGCGTGTCGGAATAGCCGCCGGTGCCATCGCGCCAGGCTCCGAACATGTAGTGGAGGCCGTTGTGCTGCGTGATCGTCACGTCGGCCAATTCGAGGCCGGACAGCAGCGTTGAATGCCGCTCCCACTTGTCCGGAAAGCGGATGCATTTGTAGATCGGAACGTCGCGGTGCGCAGTGCTTTCCGGGATCATCCAGAGCTCGCCGCCATCCTCGATCAGGAACGGGTAGGACAGATGCCAGGGCTCCTCGAGCACCGGCATCACCGTGCCGATCGGCCCGCTGCCGTCGAATTCGATCGCGGAAATGATGCCCTTGCCGGTGCGGTGGTCGAGGTCCTCGAAGAACACGAACGTCCTGCCCTGCCATTTCACCGGGACGGGATCGGCATAGAAATGGTTGCCGGGATCGCCGAGCACGTTCCAGGCGGGTCCCGACAGGTCGCCGGTGCGCCAGATATCCGTGTTGGCGGCAAAGCGCCAACCGACATGCCAATGCGGCGCGTAGCAGCACAGACGATAAATTTCCTTCGCGATCGAAGTCGCCACGCCGCGCACGACAAAGGGCGCAGGATTTGGCGCCGCACCGCCGCTCGCCGGTGCCGCCAATTGCGGCACCAGCCGCGGAGCCCCTGACAGTATCGGCGGCAGCATCGACAGGGTGCGTGCCATCACCGTTTCGAGCCCGCCGCTCAGGCCGGCCGCGATTTCTGCGGAGGGATGGCCGCGGTCTATCACCGCGCCGTCGAGCTCATTGACGATTTCGATCACCGGCAGATCGCCGGCGAGAATGGCCGAAAGTACCGCACTTTCTCCCGCGTGCCCGTTGAACCGTGGACGGAGATAGAGCCTGGCGGCGCAGCCCGGATCCCGCGCGGCAGTGGTGAAGTCGACCACCACGTCCGGGTTGCCGGCGCGTGGACGCTCCGGGATCGCCTTCAGCCGGTCGGCTTCGCCGGCCTTGCCCTTGCGCAGGACGATGCGCTCGAGCTCGAACAGCATGTCTAGGCCGGCGGGTCGAGGCTCCGGCGTCGTGGTCCAGGCGATTTGAACGGGAATATCCTGATCGTTGACGCGCAACGACTCGCGACTCATCCAGAGCCGCGGCTGCGCGCGATCGCAGCGAAACTCGATAATCATGGCCAGCCCAACTTCCTAGTGCGCGTCCGCCCCCACAGCGTCGCCGAGAATGCGGACGTATTCCTCTATCATGGCATCCAACGAATAGCGCGACTTCAGGCCCACGGCGCTTTGCCGCAGCTGATCGCTCAACACACGATCGGTCAGGACCTTCGACACGGCGGCCGCAAATTCTGGCTCGTTCGACGCGTCGACGAACACCGCGGCAGGCTGTCCCTGGTAGGACAGCACCTCGCGCAGCACGGGGAGATCGTTGACGACGCAGGGAATGCCGGCGCTCGCGGCTTCGACCGCGGCAAGACCGAAGGTCTCGGCCTGCGTCGGGAATACGAAGACGTCGAGGCAGGTCAGAAAATCGGCCACTTGGCGCGGCGGAATCTCGCCGATGAAGTGCAGCCGGTCGGATACCTTCAACTCGTCCGCGAGCGCCCTCAGCCGCCCCTCATCCGCGCCCTGGCCGGCAAGCGCAAGGTGCCAGGAGGGATCGGCAGCCAGCAGGCGAATGGCCGCATCGAGCCGCTTGTGCGGGTGCAGGCGTGCCGCGCAGCCGAGCAGGATACGGTCCGGCGGCAGTTTGAACTGTTGCCGCGCAACGTCCTTCGGCAGGCTATGCGACTTGTCGTCGAAGCCGTGCGGGACGTGCTTCATGCGCGATCGATACGGAGCGGGATAGCGCGCATATTCGCGCTCCATGTCGCGCGAGTTCAGCGTGATGCAGTGGAAGAAGCCGGTCGAGCCCATGATGATGTCGGCAGCGCGTACCGGCATGCTCATCGACAGCGCCGAGGATACCTGGTTGGCAATCACGGGGGCGCGGCTGACGAGGCGCGACACGCCGCCGCCGATCACATTGCCGAAGTGCTGGAAGGTCAGGACGACGTCGGGTTTGATGGTCCTGAGATGACCGGCGAGCGCCCACAGCATCCGCAGCAGCGCCACCGGGTTTCCCGGACGGGTCTGCGCGCAGTAGAACGTATTGGGCGGCTCGTCGAAGGAATCCGATTTGCGGAAGAAGAACAGGTTGGCGACGTCATAGCCGCGCGCGGTGAGGCCGGCGCCGAGCAGCCGCGAGATCTCCTGCGCGCCGGCGTTCTCGGCCTGGGTCTGCACCAGGACAACGCGCAGCTTTCGCTTGCGCTCGTTCGGTCGATCGCGCGATGCGGTCGATGCCTCGCGCAATTCTGTGCTTGGCGTCTGCTGGAGCACGGATTCCTCACCCGTTGAAGGAGTGGATTCGCCCCCTTCATTTTTGCGCGCGTAACTATCACGCGAAGCGCGCTCGTGCATCGAGTAGCGCGTGTTGAGGTTACTGCTCATTTAGCAATCAGACATGTGTCGGCAATCGAGAGCTATTATCTCACGGACAGGGTACCGCCGGCTCGTTAACTAATTGGTTACGGCAACGCGAAGGGGGGGTAACCGGCGATTAACCATAGATATTTACGTTGGAGCAGTAGTGTCAGTTGAATTCGAGTCAGAGCCCATGAAGTTCGGTAGCCGCATAGGCCCGAGACGTTCCGAAGTCACGGAACCCGCAGCGTCGTGGGAAACTGCCGGCGTGCCGGCCGGCCAATCTTCGGCGGAAACCACCAAGGGCGTGCTTAGCATTCCTGGCGTGCTGGCCTTTTTTCGTGAGAAGGGTCAACGGATCCTGATGCTGGCCGCGGTCATCTTCGCGGTCGGTATCATCCTGTTGATGCTGATCCCGGCGCGTTACGCCGCGACGGCGCTCGTCGTCGTCGACCCGCGCGAGCAGCGCGTAACCGCCGATCAGGACGTCCTGCCCGGCATCGGTCAAGATGCCGCAGCACTGCAAAGCTACGTCGAGATCGCCAAGTCCGATGGATTTCTCGGGCCGCTGATCGATCAGCTCAAGGTCGCCGAGGACAACGACATCTCCGGAGGCAAGACCGACACGACGCGTCTGCTCGACCGGTTTCGCAGCCGGCTCGATATCTCAAGGCGCGGACTAACCTATGTTATCGCCATCAAGTTCACATCCGACAACCCGCAGCGCGCGGCGTACTACGCCAATGCGGTGGCCGAGGCGTTCGTCGCCAGCCAGCGCGGGACGCGCAGCGTGGCAACCGACGAGGCCGCCGACTGGCTGAAGAGCCGGCTGAAGACCTTGAACGACCGGCTGCGGACGTCGGAAGATGCCGTTGCCAAGTTCAAGCTTGAGCACCGGATCGTCAACGCCGGCAAGGAATCCACCACACAGCAATTGCGCGTCACCGACCTGACGCAGCAGGTTGCCGCGGCGCGCGCCCGCACTGAAGAAGCCAAGGCGCGCTATGAGCAGTTGCAACGCGACCTGAAGGCCAATGTCGACGGGCCGGCCAAGCAGGACCTACTGAGCGCGCTGCGGGCCCAGCGCTCCGCGCTCAACGACCAGATTGCGCAGAAGCGCGGGGTGCTCGGCGATCGTCATCCCGACCTCGTGATGGCGCTCAGCCAGTTGAGCGATCTCAACCGGCAGATCGAGATCGAGCGCAAGAAGAACATCGACACCGCGAAGTCGGAATACGAGGCGCAGCGCGACCAGCAGAAGGCGCTCGAGGACCAGCTGAAGGCGGCCGAGTCGCAGATCCTGGTCGACGGCCAGGCGTTCGTTAAGTTGCAGGAATTGCAGCGCGACGCCGACGCCAACAAGAACATCTACGAGCAGTTCCTGTCGCGCTACAGGACGACCGACGAGCAGCGCGGGCTTCAGAACTCGCAAACCAAGATCGCATCTCCGGCGACGCCGCCGATTCGTTCGACGCTTCCGCCGCTTCCTTTGTTGCTCGTCGCGCTCGCGATCGTCTCGCTGCTGACGTCGACGGCGATCGTCGCTGTTCCCGGTCTCGATCTGAAGCAGCTCCCGATCAAGAGTATTCCGCCGCTTCGCCGCGCCGAGGCGCCTGCGCCCGCACCGGTGCCGGCTCCGGCCGCGCCGCAATCTGCGCTGCCGCCGGGCCTGCCGGTGCTGGCCCGCATTCCGAACTTAGTGTCGCCAGATGCGGTCAGGAGCGTCTGGCAGACCCCGATTTCGACGACGGCCGAGCCCGATCTCAGTCCGCATCTTCAGTTGCTGATCGAGAACATCGAGCAGCTTCCGGGTGAGCACGGCAAGGTGGCGCTGCTGCTGTCGGTCGAGACCGGTACGGGCGGCAGCACCGTCGCACGGTCGCTCAACCGGTCCGCCGTCAAGAACGGGATGCTCAGCGTCCTGATCGAGATGGAAACCAGCCGCGCCGAAGCCGCGCCGCCGCAAGGTGCTGGGATCATCAAGGCCGATCTGCCGTCGGTCGTCGAACTGCTGGGCGCCAGCAGCAAGGAGCCGCCCTATCCGCAGGACGACATTCGCGCCGATTTCGGCCTGATCATCGTCGACGCATCGTCGCTTGCCGTGCAGCCGGCCGCCGTCGCGCTGGCCGCCCACGCCGACCTCGTGATCCTGGTGGTTCGCGAGGGCGCCGCCAACACGGCTGCGATCGGCAAGGCGCGGGCCGATCTGTCGAGGTTCGGTTCGGTCCCGATTGCGCTCGTCGTCAATCGCGTGGCGGGCAATGCCGCCGTGAGCAATCCCCAGCGCGAAGCCCTGGGATTGGCAAGCTGAAGCTCGGGATTCCTGTTCGACGCGGTTTCTTCACGCGAACCGGCGTCCATCCCACATCACGTGCGGGACAGGCTTTCGCTTGAAGACGCTCTAGTCCTTGCCATCCGCAACACGGACGGCGTAAGCGCCGGCCTTCGACGACGAGAGATGCGACAGCACCAGAATTGAGGGGTCGACGCCGGTCCGCCGGCGGCACAGCACATTGAGCGCGATGGTGGCGAGCACCAGGGAAACCGTCGCCGAGATCGCCGCCCCGAGCACGCCGAGCCACGGGATCAGCACAACAAATCCGACCAGCCGCAACGCCACGTTGGCGGCGACCACAGGAACATAATCGCGCTCATGCCCCGTCAGTTGCAGGACCGCGGCCGACGGCCCGCCTGCCGCCTGGAAGGCCGTTCCGATCGCGAGCACGATCAACACCCACTGCTGCGCGGCGAAGTGCGGTCCGAACAGGCCGAGCAGGTAGGGAGCGCCGACCCAGACGATGACGAGCCCGCTGAGCACGCAGAGCGCGGTCACCTCGGCCATCAGCTTCAGCGTATGTTCGAGCTCGCGGTGATTTTTGCTGAAATACAGCGACGGCAGCCGGCGCGCGCCGAACGTGTAGAGCGCAGCGGAAAGCATCGCGAAGATGTTCGCCAGGCGCGAGGCGGCGAAATAGACGCCGGCAGTGGCCGGATCCAGCATCCAGTAGACCAGGATGACGTCGAAATACTGATTCGCTGCTTCGAGAATCGAGGCGAGCCAGAAGCGGAACGCGCTGCGGTTCCAGCGCGACGTCTCGAAGCGCGCCGTGACCGTACGCAGGTTCGGCAGCACGCGCATGATCGACACGATCTGCACGACCAGCCCCAACGCCATCGCGACCGTCATCGCGGTGAACAGTTCGGCGGGGGTGAGCTGGCGGTGGCTGAACAGCACCGCGATCAGGACCAGGACGACGGCAACCCGCCAGAAGAATTCGCGATTGCCTTCGCCCATCAGGATGCTGACCAGTGATCGTGCGATCTGGCTGCCGAGCATCAGCCCGGCATTGACGGCGGTGAACGCCGAGACCGAGAGGATCAAGAGCCACCATTCGCCGCGAATGCCTGCCACCGCGGCGATCGCGGCGATCGAGATCAGCATCCCGATCGCCGAGTACTTCAGGCTCGACAGCAGCACACCCTTGGTGAGCTCGGCCTGGCCGCGCACCTCGTACTCATTGAGGAAGCGAACCAGCAGCAGCTCCTGACCGACCAGGCCCACGACCGCCGCGATCTGGGCGACGGAGAGCAAGGTTGCGAAGTCTCCGAACGCGTCGGGCGTCATCGTCCGCGCCGCCAGCGAGAACAGGGCGAACGCGAGTCCGCCGCTGCCAACCTTGAGGAGGATGGTGCCGGCAACGCCGCGCGTGACATCGCGCCGTAGCATTTGAAGAACAGAGGCAATCACAAGTGAGGTCTCAATATCCTGTCAGGCTGCTGACCCTAGCAATCGGTGAGGTCAGGAGTGTTAATGTTCTCTTGCTAAAATTCCGTTCCTTTCAGCCTTCAGGCGCCACGCAGCCGTGAACCTGGCCAATATGTCGCGCTGCTCCATTCTGGAACGCTGCCGTCCTTGCTGTGTCCAAACGGTGCAGATTGGATTGTTCCCCGCCGCTCGGTTCAACAGCGTGGACCCTGCTGGTTGAAACCGCGTTAGCGCGTCAACCGCACCCGCCGAAGCTCCACGGCCAGCCGATCGTCCCGCCAGCCTGCTGTGGAGCGTCCAAAACATCAGTTTCACGACCTCTGTGGCTGCAAGCCACGTGCCGGGAAGGGGCTGATCGCGGTACGGGCGGTGTCGTTAACCTCAATACTGGAACTCGTCGTGTCCGTTCTGCGCAGCGGCAGGGCAGGCAAGGAAATTGCAGTTCCGTGACCAATTAGCCGTCGGAGCGGACAAAGATGATTGCCGAGGAAAGCATGACCCAGCCGATCGCAACCTGCGAGGCTGAAACGATCGAAGCGGATGTCGCCATTGTCGGCGCCGGTTTGGCGGGCTCGCTCGCGCGTGCCGTCCTCTCCCGGGCCGGCTATCGCGTCGTCCTGATCGACAAGCGCTCGATCCCGCCGGATGAATTTCGGGTCGAAAAGATCGCCGGGCGGCAGATCGATATCTTCCGACGCCTGGGCTTCATCGATGACGTCGAGGCGGTCGCCGCGCCCTATGACCGCGTGCTCAACATCAGGGACGGCAGACTGGTCGATATCGGTGTCGGCCGGTCCTACGGGATTTCCTACGCCAACCTCGTCAATATGGCCCGCGGCCTGACGCCGGATGCGTCCAGCTTCCTGCTCGACCAGGTGACCAATGTCAGCTGCAGCGAGGATCGCCAGCAATTGACGCTGGCCTCCGGAAAGCGCGTCGTCTCGCGCCTGGTCGTCCTGGCGACCGGCATGGCGGGCGCGCTTGGCTATAATCTCGGAATGCGCCGCCAAATGCTTGCCGAGCGCCACTCGATTTCGTTCGGGTTCACCATTGCAAAGCCGGACAACGCGCCTTTCGGCTTCGACGCGCTGACCTGCTACGGCAAGCAGGCGGCTGACGGCGTCGACTATCTCAGCATGTTTCCGATGTCGGGCGGCATGCGCGCCAACCTGTTCATGTTCCGCGATCCGACCGATCCGATCATGCGCGAGCTGCGCCGCGACACCAGGCGGACGCTGTTCCGCCTGATGCCGGGACTGGAGCGCTACCTCGGCGATTTCCAGATCGTCGGCCAGGTGCACAATTGGGTCATGGACCTGTCGGTGACCGAGGGCCATCTGCAGCCCGGCGTCGTGCTGATCGGCGATGCCTACCAGACCAATTGTCCCGCGGCCGGTACCGGCGTGAGCCGGCTCCTGGTGGATGTCGAGCGTCTCTGCACCGAATATGTGCCGCGCTGGCTCGAGACAGACGGGATGGGCACGGAGAAGATCGCGCAGTTCTATTCCGATCACGACAAGCTCGCCGCCGACCGGCATTCGCTGCAGCTGGCGCGCTTCCGCGAGGCTTTGACCTCCAACACCGATGTACGCTGGACCATGCAGCGGAAGCTGCACTTCCTGCGCCGCATGGTCACGCATCAGGTGGACCGGATTCATCCGGGATGGGTCATGCGCGTCCGCAGCGCACTCCGCTAAGGGGGCGCGCGTCTCAAACGGCTCTAAGGCCGGATGAGTTTTGATTGAAATCGGCTTGGTGCGGTCTCGGTTCACCTCTCCCAAGGGAGGGGTGAACTTTCGACGCGGTCCAGCTCAATCTGATCTCATCACGATCTAGCGTGTACCGGTCGAAGTGCGGATCGGCCTGAGGTCGGTCACCCGCTTCGCCGCCTGCTTGATCCAGGGCGCCTGCTTCAGCGCAAACAATGCAAGCGATCCGGCCGCGCTGCCGGCCTGCGTCACGCTCGACATCGGCGTGGGCTGGCCTCCGAACTGCATCTTGTAGGGCTCGTCACCGATGGTGAAATCCAGCACCCGGTCTCCGCGCTCGATGCAATCCTTGGCAACACTTTCGAACGTCAGCGCGCCGATCGACTGGCTCTTGTATCCCTCGATGTCGAAAGCCGTCATGACGATGAGCAGGCGGCCGCTGTGGGCGAGGCCAAGTGCCGTGGCGATGACCTCGCCATCCATCTTCATGGTGTAGAGCCGGGTAAAGGCGCCCATGCCGCGAAGCGCCACGCTCGAATAGAAATCGAAATATTCCGGTCGCTGCAGCAGGTCACCATCGCCGTGTGCGTGGAACCGCGGACCGCGAAACTTCCTCATCACGTCCATGGCTTCGCCGATCGAAGCGCTGTCGGTGCAACATGCGAAGGTGAGTGTGCCCTTCTTGTGGATCTGGCGCCACTTCTTCGCCAGCTCTTTCACATAGGACTTGCCCAGCGCGTTGATCTGCCATTGCTCGAACGGCGCGGACAGGACCGTCGCGTAGGCATTGGTATCCATCAGACTGCGGTGAGGCGCCCCGAGCAGATTCTCGATCGGCATCCTGGCATCGAGCAGCTTGGGAATGCGCAGCAGGTCGAACGGCCGGACCAGCTTGCGAAGCTTCTCGCAGGCCTGGCGGTCCTGCAGCAGTTCGGCGAACGTCGTCGCGGCGCAAACCGGCGACAAATAGTCGGACACGCGAAGGTCGGCGAATTCGATCGTCCGCATCGGCCCGCGGCGCACGCGCAACAGCGGCAGCACGGCCGCCAGCGCCTTGTTGGCGCGATGACGGACGACGACGACCAGCGGCTTCGCCGCCGCGGCGGGAGCGAGCTTGCGATAGAGGCTGTCGAGCCACAGCGGATGCTGAAAGGCGGTCGCGTCCGAGCCTTCGAACAATGTCGCGTATTCTTGAGACAGGAAGTCGAATGCGTCGTCGATGCAGACATCGAACGCGTCATCATTCTTATTCATGTGAAACCAAACAAACGGGTTTTCAAAAGCGTCGGTCGAGCCGCCGTGATCTCCTTATAGCAAAGGCTGACGACCTCGGGCACCGGGAGAATGCGATTTGTATTAATGCGGTCCCTCGACCTTTGCGCAGTGTTGCTGCTCGAACGTCGCCGGCCTGGCAGGATCCAGTGTGATGCTGTCGCGGTGCCGCCAGATTTCGTTAACAATCTCTTGCGGCTCGTCTTACATCAAACTGCCACGCGAGATCGCAAGCGGTCTGGACCGGATATTGCAGTTTAGGGCTCGTAAGGACTGGAGCCCTGCCGAAATGTTGACTAACAGCCAAAACGCCCGCGTTTCCGACGCGATTTCGCCCCCACAGGCCGATCGCGAGCGGCCCCGGCGTCTCAATTCGGATGTGGCTGCTCCATCTGTCCGGATTTGCGACACTTCGAGCGCCGGGCAACCGGTTTCCTCCTCGGATGTGCCAGCCGGATCATCGAGCGGCGTGGAGCGTCGCATCAATCCTGTCGGCAGGGCTGCGACTGCCGGCGTTCTCCGGGCGACTATCGGCGGGCTGCGGCTCGCCGTGCTCGATCGCGAGCAGACCGCGGACTTCATGGTCGAGGCGGTGCATCCGAACCGGCGTATCAATCGGCCGCTTTATCTGACATCAGCCAATGGCGAGGTGCTGTCGCGCTGCTCCACCGAGCCGATGACCGACCGGCTGTTCCGTGCCGCCGACCTGATCAATGCCGACGGACAGCCGCTGGTGATGGTGTCGAAGCTGCGGTCGCCGAACCCGCTTCCCGAGCGCGTTGCGACCACGGATCTGTTTCACGACGTCGCGCGCAAGGCGGAAGAACTCGGGCTGACCTTCTATTTGTTCGGCGCGAACGAGGCCGAAAACAAGGCGGCAATCGCCAATGTCCGCCGAGCCTATCCGGCGCTCAAGATCGTCGGCCATTCGCACGGCTATCTGCGCGGCGACGCGCTTCGCGCCAAGGTGGATGAGATCAATGCCCTGGCGCCGGACTTTCTCTGGGTCGCGCTTGGCGTGCCCTACGAGCAGGCCTTCGTCGACGAATTCATGTCGCGGCTCGGCAATGTCGGCGTCATCAAGACATCGGGCGGATTGTTCAACTTCCTGTCCGGATCGCGGCCGCGTGCGCCGAGATGGATGCAGATCGTCGGGCTCGAATGGGCCTGGCGTGTCTGGCTCGAGCCGCGCCGGCTGTTCTGGCGCTATCTGACGACCAACCCACACGCCCTGTATCTGCTGTTCAACGGTACCGGGTCCTCGTCGACAAGGGACTGAACTCGCTAGCGCGCGCAAGCTGCGTTCCGGGCCGATCCTCCGCCGTTGCAAGCCCATTCGATGCGCGCAGCACAAGATATCATCGCTCGCGTTGCACGCGGACGCGCGATAGGCCATGGCTTGCCTTGCATGGCCTGAGGAATGATACTCGCTCCGGACAGCCAGCCCCAGGGAACCGAGAGCGTTGCCGGACATTGCGAGCACGGAACAGTTCGATGTCAAGCGCGCAGCCTTTGCCGCGACCATCGGCAACATGCTGGAGTTCTACGACTTCATCACCTACAGCTTCTTTGCGACCGAGATCGGGCGCACCTTCTTCCCCGCGCATAGCGAATACGGCAGCCTCATGCTGTCGCTTGCGACCTTCGGCGCCGGTTTCCTGACGCGCCCCATTGGCGGCGTCGTGCTCGGCATCTTCTCCGACCGGGTCGGCCGGCGGCCGGCGATGCTGCTGAGCTTTGCGCTGATGGGTGGCGCGATCCTGACCATCGCGCTGACGCCGTCCTATGCCGCGATCGGCGTCGTGGCGCCGATCATCGTGATCCTGGCGCGGATGGTGCAGGGATTCGCGCTCGGCGGCGAGGTTGGACCGACCACGGCCTATCTCATCGAAATCGCGGCACCCAGGAATCGCGGCCTGGTGGTGGCTTGGCAGCCGGCCAGTCAGGAGATCGCGGCGACCGTCGGTGCCCTTGTCGGCGTCATCCTGAGCAGCACGATGGCGCCCGACATGCTGCAGGCTTACGGATGGCGGGTCGCATTCCTGCTCGGGGCGGTCTGCCTGCCGTTCGGCATCTGGATGCGTCGAACGCTGCCGGAGACGGTTTCTCACAGCGACCGCGCCGCGGCGGGCGTTGAGCGCGCGAACCATATCACGCTGGCGCGCCGGCACAGTCGCGTGATCCTGCTGGCCGTGATGATCCTGGCCAGCGGCACGATCTCGACCTACGTGACGCAGTACATGACGACCTACGCCAAGAATACGCTGCATGTGTCGCCGTCGCTGGCGTTCACCGTATCGCTGGTGAGCAACGGACTTCAGATCATCGGCGCGGTGCTGGGCGGCTGGCTTGCCGACCGGCTCGGACGCAAGCCGATCATGATCTGGCCGCAGCTCGTCGTGCTGGTGCTGACCTATCCGGCCTTCCTGTGGATCGTCCGGGACCCCGGCGCGTGGTCGCTGCTGTTCGGCTTCGGCATCCTGTCATTCATCGGATCGCTGCCGTTCACGGCGTTCTACGCCGCCTTCACCGAAGCGTTGCCGCAGAATATCCGCGGCGGTGTGTTCGCGACGATCTACGCGGTCGCGATCGCGACCTTCGGCGGCACTGCGCAGCTCGTGGTCACGTGGCTGCTGCACGTGACCGGAGATCCGCTGGCGCCGTCCTGGTATCTGCTGCTCGCGGCGGCGGTCGGCATCGTGGCCATGAGCCTGATGCCCGAGACCGCCCCGGTGAAGGTCGGCGAGAAGTAACCGCTGAACTCAGTCCATGTCGCGAAAGGCGTGGCCGTTGGCCTCGATCTCTTTCACGAGCTGTGGCGGCAGGTTGGCCTGCGCCGAGGTGCCGTCGAACACCCAGTCCTTGGCGTCGCCGAGATCGGGCAGGCCGGCGCCCTTGCGAACATAAAGGCCGACCGACGCCTTCTTCGGGTTGATGTAGAGATCGTAGTCCATTGCGCGCCTCCTCTTCGTTGAAGTTCAACGGAAGCTCCGGCACAGATCGGCCGGAGGCTTCCTGGAAGAGTCAACGCCGGTACGACTAGGCGGGTTTCTTCGCCTCCGGCGCAAGCACCACCGACGCTTCGCTGGTCAGCATCAGGAAGGTGATGGTCTCCTGGAAATACAGCTGGACCGAGGTCGCGGAGTGGCTGAGATAGCCGATCGAAAGATCCTGGCCGATCGAGAGCTGGAAGTCGCCGCCGCGGGTGGTGAGCAGGACGCCGCCCGCGATCGCAGGCGCCCAGATGATCTTGCCGTCGATCAGGCGCTGGATGTGCTGCAGCACAGGATAGCCATCGTCGGTCGCACCGCCGATCGCGGTGTAGGGCTCGGTGCCGAGCAGCAACGTGTAGGGACCGTTGACGCCGGCGAGCCGCAACTGGCTGACCGCCTGCGCGACCACAGCGGGGTAATTCTTGATGCTCGACGGCAGCGTCAGCACCGGGTTGCTGGTGCCCTGGCGGATGCCCTGAATGCCGGCGGCGGTGTAGCCATCGAACACCGCGCGATCCTCGGCGAAGGCGATCTTGCGCGCGGCGTCCTTGAGCGGATCCCAGTCGGAATCATTGGAGCCGCGTTCGACATCGTCGATCGCCTGGCGCGACAGCTCGAACGGCACGCGCAGCTCGACCAGCGCGCGGACGTCGCGTTGCGTTGCCTCGACGCCGTCGCCGGGTGTCGCGATTTTCTTCAGATGGCCGGTGCCGACCGCGGAGAAGTCCGTTCCCTTCGGGCCATCGACATCGACGACACGGCGCGCCGCCAGATGGCGCTTCAACGTCCGCGAGGCTTCCTCTTCGATCTGGGCCCATGCCGCGTCCGAGATGGGGGCCAGTCCCCGATGAAGATTATTCATGTCCAGCCTCTCCTTTGAGTGAGCCGATCCCGAGCGAGCCGTCGGACGGCGGTATTTTTTGTGCAGGTGCCTCGTCAGCCCCGGCGTCATCCAGCGACGGCTCAGCCGCCGCGAGTGGCTCGTTGGTGACATCTTCCAGGAAGGTCGCCGACGGGATGAAGAACAGCGTGCCGGTCACGGCGCGGCTGAAGTCGAGCAGGCGGTCGTAATTGCCCGGCGGCTTGCCGACGAACATGTTCTCCAGCATCTGCTCGATCCGGTGCGGGGACTTGGCATAGCCGATGAAATAGGTGCCGAACTCGCCCTTGCTGATGTTGCCGAACGGCATGTTGTCGCGGACGATATCGAGCTGCTCGCCGTTCTCGACGATCGTCGTCAGGGCATTGTGCGCGTAGCTCGGCTTCACGGCATCGTCGAGCTCGATGTCGGACAATTTGGTGCGGCCGATGATCTTCTCCTGCATCTCGACCGGCAGCTCGTTCCACTTCTTCAGATCGTGCAGGTATTTTTGCACGACCACATAGCTGCCGCCGGCGAAGGCCGGGTCCTCGTCGCCGATGATGGTGGCGTCAGTGGCCGCCTGGTCCTCCGGATTCTCCGTGCCGTCGACGAAGCCGAGCAGGTCGCGCTCGTCGAAATATTTGAAGCCGTGCACCTCGTCCGAGGTCGCAACCGCATCGCCGAGCCGCGACATGATCTGTGTCGCGAGCTCGAAGCACAGGTCCATCGGCACTGCGCGGATGTGAAACAGCAGGTCGCCCGGCGTCGCGACGGCGTGGTGGACGCCATTGATCTCGCGGAACGGATGCAGGCCTTGCGGCTTCGGCGCGCCGAACAGCCGGTCCCATGCATCCGAGCCGATGCCCATGACGCAGGACAGCCGGCCCTCGAGATCGCGGAAGCCGACCGCGCGTACCAGCGCAGCCACGTCCGCACACAGCGACCGCACCACGGAATCAAATTCCGGATTGGGCTTGATCGTGACCGCAAGGAAGATGGCCGCGCGCGTCAGCTTCGCAGCGACCGGTTGCGGAACGGCTGATGGCACGCATCTCTCCTTAACTAACGGCACTTTCACGCGAAAAAGGTCTGGACCGGACGCCGGATCGACGTCCAGACAGGGCAGAGGAGCATGCCATCGGAGCCTTTACAAGAGCCCGGATTGCTAGGCTTCCGCGGACGGACCAACCGGCTTTCCGGACTTCTCCTCCTCGAGGGTCACCGCGATGGCGGCGTTGGCGGAGAGCCGGACCTTGGAGCCTTCGACACCGGCGACGAAGCCGAGTTCGATATAATGGTGATGGCCTTTGTGGAAGCCGTCGCTTTCGCTCTTCTTGAGCTTGATGCGGTTGCCTTCAACGTGATCGACGGTGCCGACATGCACGCCGTCGGCGCCGATGACCTCCATGTTGTCCTTGATGTTCTGCTGCGTCATGACGCTCTCCCTGGTTGCAGGTCGGCTTGTACATTCAGCTTGCATATGATGCGCCTGGACGACGCGGCGATGACGGCGCGTCGTTGGCCATCCGGGCTTCTCTCACACCGGTTCGAATTCGTCCGCCGCGGCGTTCTCGGGCTTCTTGCCGTTGAAGGTGAGGCCGGCCTTGGTGGCGGAGAGCTTCACCTGCGAGCCGTCGCGGACGTCGCCGGCTAGGATCATTTCGGCGAGCGGATCCTGCACGCTGCGCTGGATCACCCGTTTCAGCGGGCGGGCGCCATAGGCCGGATCCCAGCCTTTCTCGGCCAGCCAGTCGCGCGCCTTCGGATCGAGTTCGAGATCGATCTTGCGATCCTCGAGCAGCTTGCGCAGGCGCGAGAATTGAATCTCGACGATGCGGCCCATGTCGCTCTTCTGCAGCCGGTGGAACAGGATGATCTCGTCGATGCGGTTGAGGAATTCGGGGCGGAAGTGCGCCCGCACCATGTTCATCACCTGCTCGCGCACCGCGCTGGTCGGCTGTCCCTCCGGTTGGTTGACGAGGTACTCGGCGCCGATATTCGATGTCATGATGATCAGCGTGTTGCGGAAATCGACGGTGCGGCCCTGGCCGTCGGTCAGGCGGCCGTCGTCGAGCACTTGCAGCAGCACGTTGAAGACGTCGGGATGCGCCTTCTCGATCTCGTCGAACAGCACCACTTGGTACGGCCGCCGCCGAACGGCTTCGGTCAGTGCGCCACCCTCGTCGTAGCCGACATAGCCGGGCGGCGCGCCGATCAGCCGCGAGACCGAGTGCTTCTCCATGAACTCGGACATGTCGAGACGGACCATCGCGGTCTCGTCGTCGAACAGATATTCGGCGAGCGCTTTTGCGAGCTCGGTCTTGCCGACGCCGGTCGGACCTAAGAACATGAACGAGCCGATCGGCCGGTTCGGATCCTGGAGGCCGGCGCGGGCGCGGCGCACCGCGGTCGACACCGCACGCACGGCCTCGGCCTGGCCGACGACGCGCTTGCCGAGCATCTCCTCCATGCGCAGGAGCTTGTCCTTCTCGCCTTCCAGCATCTTGTCGACGGGGACGCCGGTCCAGCGCGACACCACCTGCGCGATATTGTCGGCGGTCACGGTCTCGCTGGCGGACGAGGTCTCGCTGGCCTCGACCGATGCGAGCTTCTTCTCGAGCTCGGGAATGCGGCCATAGGCCAGCTCGCCGGCCTTCTGGAACTCGCCCTTGCGCTGCGCATTGGCAAGCTCGGTGCGCAACTGCTCGAGCTCGCCCTTCATCTTCTGCGCGTCGGAGAGTTTGCTCTTCTCCGACCGCCATTTCGACGTCATGTCCGCCGACTTCTTCTCGAGATCCACGAGATCCTTCTCGAGGGTTTGCAGGCGGCTCCTGGAGCCGAGATCGGTCTCCTTCTTCAGCGCCTCCTGCTCGATCTTGAGGCGGATGATCTCGCGGTCGAGCGAGTCGAGTTCCTCAGGCTTGGAATCGACCTGCATCTTCAGCCGCGCTGCGGCCTCGTCCATCAGGTCGATGGCCTTGTCGGGCAGGAAGCGGTCGGTGATGTAGCGGTTCGACAGCGTGGCGGCGGCGACCAGCGCCGAATCCGCGATGCGCACACCGTGATGCTGCTCGTATTTGTCCTTGAGGCCGCGCAGGATCGAGATGGTGTCTTCGACCGTCGGTTCGGAGACGAACACCGGCTGGAACCGCCGCGCCAGCGCCGCGTCCTTCTCGACATGCTTGCGGTATTCGTCGAGCGTGGTGGCGCCGATACAGTGCAACTCGCCGCGGGCCAGCGCGGGTTTCAGCAGGTTCGATGCATCCATCGCGCCGTCGCCCTTGCCGGCGCCGATCAGGGTGTGCATCTCGTCGATGAACAGGATGATGCCGCCCTCGGCGGACGTCACCTCCTGCAGCACCGCCTTGAGCCGTTCCTCGAACTCGCCGCGATACTTGGCGCCGGCAATCAGCGCGCCGAGGTCGAGCGCGAGCAGCGCCTTGTCCTGCAGGCTTTCCGGCACGTCGCCATTGACGATGCGCAGCGCCAGGCCCTCGACGATCGCGGTCTTGCCGACGCCGGGCTCGCCGATCAGGACGGGATTGTTCTTGGTGCGGCGTGACAGAACTTGAATCGTGCGGCGTATCTCCTCGTCGCGGCCAATCACCGGGTCGAGCTTGCCGTCGCGCGCGGCCTGGGTGAGGTCGCGGGCGTATTTCTTCAGCGCGTCATAGGCATTCTCGGCCGACGCGCTGTCGGCGGTGCGGCCCTTGCGCAGCGCGTTGATCGCCGCGTTCAGGTTCTGCGGATTGACGCCGCCCTTGGCGAGCAGCTTGCCGGCTTCGCTGTCCTTGTCGGCTGCCAGCGCCTGCAGCATGCGTTCGACCGAGACAAAGCTGTCGCCGGCCTTGTCGGCGGCCTGTTCCGCGGCGGCGAAGGTACGCGCGGTCTCGGGCGCCATATAGATCTGTCCGGAGCCGGCGCCGCTGACCTTGGGCACCTTCGCCAGCGCGTCTTCGGTCGCCTTGAGGATCGCGCGCGAGTTGCCGCCGGCCCGGTCGATCAGGCCGGCCGCGAGGCCCTCATTGTCGTCCAGCAGCACCTTCAGGATATGGAGCGTCGAGAACTGCTGATGCCCCTCGCGCATCGCCAACGATTGTGCCGATTGAATGAAGCCGCGGAGGCGATCGGTATATTTTTCAATGTTCATGGTGGCACCTCAAGGCAGCACAGGCTCGTCGAGATCAAGTCACGCCACGCATTGCCGCCGGCGACAGATGGCGGAACGATGACATCCATCATGCGGCAGCCGAGTTGCAATCGCGCCGGCGGAAAACCGCGGGCCTGACGCTGTCGCAGGTCGTATCGTGTGGTCGTTTCAGGGGTGTGTCAATCGCGGAGCGCGGCCGCCGGCATACCGCTTTCGAGGTGTTGCGACTGCCGGTGTTCGCTTCTGGCACTCATCGGCGGCAATGCTACGGACGCGCCGACAAATCGGGGTCCGCATCACGCCGGTGGTGGCTCGGCTGATCGCGGTGCTTGCGAAGCGAGCGGCGCGACGATCCCGGATCGTTGCAATCGTGCGAGAGCCGAAGTCATGTTTGCGATTTCAGTAACTGTCGTCTCGCACCTCGCGGAATGCACGCGATGATGCAGACGTGCATCGCGCGCTGTTCCGCTGAATCGCGCGATGATGAGTCCCTGCACACTCTGAACGGTCGATGAATAGCTGCGCGATGCGTTTGGCGCTGTTTCAGGTTGATGTAAGGTCAAGGCGCTAGCGATGAAGTGTGTCGGTGCATTGCCGATGCACCGGAACTTTTGTTCCGGTTCTCACGTTGAACGTGCTCATCGAAGAGGCTCCCAATGATCACTCGTCTTCTTTCGACCGCGTCGTGCGCCGCGATCGCCACGGCGCTGTTCACTGCGACTGCCGTGCCGGCAATCGCGCAGGATGCGGCATGCGCGCCGGTCTCTGCCGTCGACACCGCGCCGCCGCCGCTGCCGACCTACGATCAGCCGCCGGTGCCCGGGCCGGGTTACATGTGGTCACCGGGCAATTGGTCGTGGGACGAGGATCGCGGCGATTACTATTGGGTGCCGGGCACCTGGGTGCAGCCGCCGCGGGTCGGACTGCTCTGGACCCCCGGTTACTGGGGCGCGTTCGGCGGCGGTTTCATTTTCCATCAGGGCTATTGGGGCGATCGCGTCGGCTTCTACGGCGGCGTCAATTACGGCTTCGGCTACGGCGGTTCAGGCTACGAAGGCGGCCGCTGGGATCACGGCAACTTCTTCTACAACCGCACCGTGAACAATCTGCAGGGCGCGCGGATCACCAACGTCTACGAGAAGAATGTCACGATCAATCAGACCGCCATCAACAACGTCAGCTACAATGGCGGCCGCGGCGGCATCGAGGTACGGCCGACTCCCGCCGAACGTACGATCGCCAAGGAGCAGCATTTCGCGGCGACGCCGCTGCAACGCAAGCAGGTCGAGACCGCAAGCCAGGATCCGAGCCTGTTCAAGCGGGCCAACAACGGCGTGCCCGCGGTCGCCGCAACGGCGCGTCCCGGCGAGTTGAAGGGGCCGGGCGTGGTCCGCGCGCGGCCGGCCGGCGAGGCGGTGCCGGCCAACGCTGCACGGCCGGCGGCCGGGGAGCCTGCGCGCCCGGGAACCACAGCTGCACCGGCCGACTCGCACGCGCTTCCGGTGCCGGGCAAGGAGCTTCCGGCGGCGCAGCAGAACAAGCCGGCAGCCGAGGAGAAGCGCGCAGCTCCGGCTCCCGAGACGAAGGTTGAGCCGCATCCCGCTGCACCGGCGCCTGCCGAATCCCATGCGCTTCCGGTCCCCGAGAAGGGCGTTGCGGGACATCCGCCCGCCGAGGTGAGCAAGCCTGCGGTCGAGGAGAAGCGCGCAGCGCCCGCCGCCGAGCCCAAGGTCGAGCCGCGGCCTGCAACGGAAGCGGCGCGGCCTGCCGCGCCGGAGAGGCGGCCCGAGGAGGTGCGCAAGGAGGAACCGCGGCCGGAGCCTGTCGCACGGCCGGAGCAGGCAGCACGGCCCGAAGCACGACCGGAGCCTGCGGCAAGGCCGGAAGCCCGGCCGGAGCCGCACGTTCAGGCCGCGCCGCACGTTCAGGCGCCGCCGCATGCTGCGCCGGCCGCAGGTCACCCTGCAGAGGAGAAGCGGGGGGAGCAACGTTGAGGTAAGATCGCGCTCCGCCGGCTCGTCCCGGCGGAGCGCGCACTCTCTTCCGCCCGTGCGCAAGCGATCATCACAGGAGGTCGGTCATGGCACAGAGTCACGGTGGTAGCGGACAGCTTGACGACGGCAAGCCACGCCTGAGCGAAGACGATATGCAGCGAGCCCTGCTCGGTCCGCGGGGCGTACCGGGCAAGCCGGATCCCGCCAGGATGACGCCGCAGCAGAAAAAGAACATTCCGAATTATCTCGATCCCGGACATACGTCATAGCGGGCCGCGATCTGAGCGCGTGCTGCGTCGCTCATTGCCGGGCGATGTGCGAGCGCACTTGCAAATCGGCTGCTTTTGCGCCCTCATGATTGCAGGTGCCCTCACGGTGTTGCGGAGCAGGTTGTGAGAAATCCGTACGAGGTTCTAGGCGTTGCCCCGACGGCGTCCTCGGCCGATATCCAGAAGGCCTATCGAAAGCTGGCGAAGAAGCTGCATCCGGATCTCAATCCGGGCGACAGGGCGGCCGAAGAAAAGTTCAAGGAAGTCGCTGCGGCGAACGATTTGCTCTCGGATGCCGACAAGCGCAAGCGCTTCGACGCCGGCGAGATCGATGAAAGCGGCGCCGAGCGGCCAGAGCATCGCTACTACCGGGATTTCGCCACCGCAGGTGAGGGGCATCCCTATGCCGACAGTTCCGGTTACGCCGATTACATGGACCAGGACGATGCGTTCGCCGAATTGCTCCGGCGCAGCGAGCAGGCCCGCGCCAACCGGCGCGGCCGCGACCTGCACTACAGCCTTTCGATCGATTTCGCGGAATCGATCACCGGCGCGAGCAAGCGCCTGACGCTTCCCGACGGCGGCACGCTCGACGTGACGATCCCGCCGGGGCTCATCGACGGCCAGGTCATTCGTCTGCGCAGCAAGGGCATGCCGGGCAGCGGCAAAGGCGGTCCCGGCGACGCGCTGATCGAGGTCGAGGTGCGCCCCGATCCGCGCTTCACCCGCGAGGGCGACGATATCTCGCTCGAATTGCCGATCTCGCTGTCGGAGGCTGTGCTCGGCGGCAAGGTCAACGTTCCGACCCCGACGGGTGCGGTCACCATGACCGTTCCGAAGGGATCGAACACCGGCACGACGATGCGGTTGCGCGGCAAGGGCGCGCCCAAGGTCGGCGGCGGTCACGGCGATGAGTTCGTCAAGCTCAAGGTGGTCCTGCCCAAGGGACCCGATCCCGCGCTCGAGGCGTTCGTGTCGAGCTGGGATCGCAAGGGATTCAATCCACGCGATGATGGTGCATCATGAACAGGCAGCAGTTCCTCATCGATGCGGGTCTCGAGGTGCAGACCCTGGAGTTCTGGATCGAGCAGCAATGGCTGGTTCCGGACGAGACCACGCACGAGATCAGCTTTTCCGACACCGACGTGGCGCGCGCGCATCTGATCCGGGATCTGAAGGGCGATTTCGGCGTCAACGACGAGGGGATCGACGTCATCCTGCATCTGGTCGACCAGCTGCACGGCCTGCGCCGTGCGTTCGAGGAGTTGCACAAGGATATCGCGTCATCGCCGCGCTAGCCGCGAACCTCAGTCCCGGGAGACGATCATGACGGACAAGCCGACGCCGCTGGCCCATGGCGAGATCGACGTTCTGATCTTGCAGGCGCTGGTGCGCAAGCTGATCGCAAAGGGCGTGCTGACGCCGGACGACGTCCGCGCGATGCTGTTCGAGGCCGCGAAAAACCTGGACCTCGTCGGCAGCGAGCTGACGACGGAGGCCGCCAACATCATCGTGCAGGAAGATCTGGCGCCCGCATTCCTCGGCGGCTGATTTCTTCAGGTCTGGCCGCTGCGGTTGGAGACCAGCCGGATTTGCGTGATCTGGTAGGCATTGCCGGCAAGATAGGCCTGCGCGTCGCGCACCAGACGCTCTATTGCCGCGGCGTCATAGCTCGGATGGCGGGTGTTCAGATGCAGGTCGGTCTCGATCTGCATCACATTGGTCGTGGCCTCGGCGCCGATCTCGATCGAGAACGACACCAGTGAAACGTGCGGGCTCTTGAATGCCACGTCTTGATCTCCTTTCGTCGCGCAGTGGACGCCGTTATCTCAAGCCGCAGAATCTTCCCTCGCGGTCGTCGCAGTCTGCACGGCAATGCCAGCGTGCCTGCGGTCGAGTTCCTCGATCATGCCGCGGGCAATCTCGCGCTCGCCCATGATCACGATGTCGGCGCCGAGGCCCTTCAGATGATCGACCTCGGCGTCGGAATGCGCGCGTGCGATGATCCGGATATCGGCATTGGCGGCGCGCGCCTGCTCGACGATCTGTCCGGCCTCGAAGGCTTCGGGAATGGCGATGACCAGCGATCGTGCGCCGGCCGGATTGGTCGCGCGCAGCACGCTGGCGCGCGCGGCGTTGCCCATCAGGGCCTCGAAGCCGCGCTGCCTCAGCTTTGCGACCATGTCGTCGGACGCCTCGACCGCGAGGAACGGCGCATTGCGCTGATGCAGGGCGTCGCCGACGAGGCTGCCGACCCGGCCGTAGCCGACCAGGATGGTGTGATCCTGCAAGTCGGTGACCGGGATCGCCTCGGCGGTCGCAACGGTCGGCGAGGCGGCCTGCGGTTTCTCGAGCCGCGAGGTCAGCCAGTCGACCACCGCGAACACCAGCGGGTTGAGCATGATCGAGAAGATCGCGCCGGCCAGGATCAGGTCGCGGCCGGCCTTCGGCAGCAGATTGAGCGCAACGCCGAGTTCGGCCAGGATGAAGGAGAATTCGCCGATCTGGGCAAGGCTCGCCGAGATCATCAGGGCGGTCGCCATCGGGTGACGGAACAGCACGACAATCAAAAGTGCGGCGAGCGACTTGCCGACCACGATGACGAACAGCGTCGCGAGAAACGGCCAGGGTTCGCGCACCACGCTGAGCGGATCGAACAGCATGCCGACCGAGACGAAGAACAGCACCGCGAATGCGTCGCGCAGCGGCAGGGTCTCCTGGGCGGCGCGCTGGCTCAGCGGCGATTCCCGCAGCATCATCCCGGCGAAAAAGGCGCCGAGTGCCAGCGAAACCCCGAACAGCTTGGTCGCGCCGAACGCGATGCAGAGCGCGATTGCGAGCACGGCCAGCCGGAACAGCTCGCGCGAGCCGGTGTGTGCGATGTAGTGCAGGGCCCACGGGATCAGCCGGCGTCCGACCACCAGCATCAGCGCGATGAACACGGCGATCTTGACCAGCGTCAGCACCAGCACGCCGGTCAGCCCAAGCCCGAAGCGGGTGGCGAGCGGATCGGAGACGAGCCCGGCGCCATCGCCGCCCTGGAAGCTCGCCACCGCCGGGAACAGCACCAGCGCGAGCACCATGGCGAGGTCCTCGACGATCAGCCAGCCGACCGCGATCTTGCCGCGTTCGGTGTCCATCAGCCGGCGCTCCTGCAGCGCGCGCAACAGCACCACGGTACTTGCGACCGACAGCGCGAGCCCGAACACCAGGCCGGCGCCGACGGTCCAGCCCATCAACAGCGCGAGGCCGAGGCCCAACAGTGTGGCGACCGCAATCTGCGCGATCGCGCCGGGCACCGCGATCGCGCGCACCGACAGCAGGTCGTTCAGCGAGAAATGCAGGCCGACGCCGAACATCAGGAGAATGATACCGAGCTCGGCGAGCTCGGTTGCCAGCGCCTGATCGGCGACGAAGCCCGGCGTGAACGGACCTACGGCGACGCCCGCGATGAGATAACCGACCAGTGGCGGAACCCGAAAGCGCTGCGCGATGGTTCCGAAGACGAAAGCGAGTCCAAGGCCCGCGACGATGGTCGCGATCAGAGGTGTGTCATGCGGCATTTCGCCTTGTCGCACAGCATGGTTGGCGGTGCACCGCGACCATTTGAGGCGCGGCATTCCGCGCGCGGAACTGTGATCTATTGCTCATGACGTGAGCATATGATCTCATGTCGGGATGGATCTGCGGCTGCCCCAGACCGATCTGGTCATCTTCGACTGTGACGGCGTGCTCGTCGACAGCGAGGAATTGAGCTGCCGCTGTCTCGCCGAGGCGATGACGAAGGCCGGCATCGCGATGAGCACCGAGCGGGCGCTCGAACTCTTCCTCGGGCGCAGCACCACGGCCCTGGTCGCGTATTGCCGGGGCGTGGGCAAGCCGTTGCCGGCGACCTTCCTGCCTGAATTGGCGCAGCAGGTGCGCGAGACCTTCCGATCGCAGCTCGAGCCGATTGCGGGCATCGCCGCCGTGCTCGCGGAATTGCAGCTGCCGTATTGTGTCGCTTCATCGAGTGATCTCGAGCGGGTGAAGTATTCGCTGGAGCTGACCGGTCTTGCCGCGAGCTTCGGACCGCGGCTCTACACCGCGCAGATGGTCTTGCACGGCAAACCGGCGCCGGATCTCTTCCTGTTTGCCGCCGGCAAAATGGCAACCGATCCGCGCCGCACGCTGGTCATCGAGGACAGCGTCAGCGGGGTAACGGCGGCAAAGGCCGCGGGCATGAAAGTGTGGGGATTTGTCGGCGGCGCCCACTATCGGTTGGCGGACGGCAGTGCTCTGCTGAAGCAGGCTGGGGCGGATCGAATCTTCGGCGCGATGACGGATTTCTGGAACGAAGGCTGACGCACAATCATGGCTGCGCCCGATAACGAAAAGTCTCGCCTCGACGATGCGGCGCGCGCCGGCTGGCTGTATTTCATCGCGGGCCACACCCAGGACGAAATTGCGAAAATGCTGCAGGTGTCGCGCGCCTCGGCGCAGCGCCTGGTGTCGCTGTGCCTTGCCGAGCGGCTGATCACGTTTCGCCTCGAGCACCCCATTGCGGCCTGCATGGAGCTCGCTTCCCGGCTGAAGGAGCGGTTCGATCTGGTGCATTGCGACGTCGTGCCGACTGATCCGGCGGCGCCGCTGTCGAATGCCGGGATTGCGGAGCGCAGCGCCAATCTGCTGGAGCTGACGCTGCGCTCGGAGACGCCGGTCATCGTGGCGCTCGGCACCGGCCGCGCGGTGCGCGCCGCGGTCGAGCGGGTCTCGCCGATCGAGCGGCCCGATCATCAGATCGTCTCGCTGGTCGGCAACATCTCCGCCGACGGCTCGGCGAGCTTCTACGACACGGTCGGACGGCTCGCCGACCGCACCGGTGCACGGCATTACCCGATGCCGCTGCCGTTCCTGATGTCGAGCGAGGATGAGCGCAACCGCATGATCCGGATCGATCCGATCGCGCGGGTGAGGGCGGTCGCCGCCAAGGCCGATCTGCGCCTGATCGGCATCGGCCAGATGGACCAGAAGGCCCAGGTCCATGTCGACGGCTTCGTCACCCGCGAGGAGTTGCTGGAGATGATGCGGCTCGGCGCGATCGGCGAGGTGACCGGCTGGGCCTATGACGCCAGGGGCAAACTGATCAAGGGCGGCACCAACAAGCGCCTGACCAGCATTCCGCCGCAGATCCCTGCGGTATCGACCACGATCGCCGCAGCCGTCGGCGCCGCCAAGGTGCCGTCGATCAAGGCTGCGCTGGCAGGCCGGGTGATCAACGGCCTCATCACGGATGAGGCCACCGCGCGCGCGGTGCTGGATCGCTAGCAGTCACGAATTGGGTGCGCTCCCTCCCCCGCAAGCGGGAGGGGTGAACCTTCGATGCCGATCCAGCTCATCCATTTCACTGCCAGCCGTTTCCCGGTCGCCTCCGCAAACACCTCCCTCCCAGGCTGTGATGGAACCCGCGATCGCGCGGGACGGCGCACCCGCGTGCTTGACAAATTTTAGCGACAGGTTGAACATACGCCCAACACGTGGGCATATGCTCAACGTGACATAAGGGAGGTCACCTTGAAAAACGTCCTTTGCGCCGTTGCGGGCGCGGCTGCTCTTTTGATCTCTGCCCCCTCGATCGCCCAGACCACGTTGACGGTGGCGACCGTCAACAACAGCGACATGATCCGCATGCAGGGGCTCACCAGCGAATTCACCGCGAAGAACCCCGACATCACCGTGAAATGGGTGACGCTCGAGGAGAACGTGCTGCGCCAGCGCGTGACCACCGACATCGCCACCAAGGGCGGCCAGTTCGACGTGCTCACCATCGGCACCTACGAGGTACCGATCTGGGCCAAGAAGAGCTGGCTGGTGCCGCTCGACAAGCTCGGCGCCGACTACGACGTCGGTGACCTGCTGCCGAAGATCAAGGATGCCGTCTCGGTCGACGGCAAGCTCTATGCCGCACCGTTCTACGGCGAGAGCTCGATGGTGATGTATCGCACCGATTTGTTCGACAAGGCCGGCTTGAAGATGCCGGAAAGCCCGACCTGGGACTTCGTGGTCGATGCAGCCAAGAAGCTGACCGACAAGGCTGGCGGCGTCTACGGCATCTGCCTGCGCGGCAAGGCCGGCTGGGGCGAGAACATGGCGTTCCTGACCGCGATGTCCAACTCGTTCGGCGCGCGTTGGTTCGACGAGAAGTGGGAGCCGCAGTTCAATTCGCCGGAATGGAAGAAGACGCTCACGA
Organism: Bradyrhizobium sp. USDA 3240; assembly: GCF_054063295.1. Lineage (NCBI taxonomy): Bacteria > Pseudomonadati > Pseudomonadota > Alphaproteobacteria > Hyphomicrobiales > Nitrobacteraceae > Bradyrhizobium > Bradyrhizobium sp. USDA 3240. Next base: position 2,518,625 of record NZ_JBSSGD010000002.1, on the reverse strand, counting down.
CCTATGTCGACCTGATGAAGCAGGCCGGACCTCCCGGCGCCTCTTCCAACGGCTTCAACGAGAACCTCGCGCTGTTCAGCGCCGGCAAATGCGCGATGTGGATCGATGCCACGGTGGCGGCGTCCATGGTGACCAACCCGAAGGATTCCAAGGTCGCCGACAAGGTCGGCTTCGCGCTGGCCCCGAACACCGGGCTCGGCAAGAACGCCAACTGGCTGTGGGCATGGAGCCTCGCGATCCCCGCCGGCTCGAAGAAGGTCGATGCGGCCGAGAAGTTCATCGCGTGGGCGACCAGCAAGGATTACACCAAGCTCGTCGCGGACAAGCAGGGCTGGGCCGCCGCACCTCCCGGAACACGCACCTCGCTCTACAAGAATCCCGACTATCTGAAGGCGGCACCGTTCGCCAAGATGACGCTGGCCTCGATCGATGCGGCTGACCCCAGCCATCCGACCGTCAAGCCGGTGCCTTACGTGGGCGTGCAGTATGCGGCGATCCCTGAATTCCAGGGCATCGGCACCCAGGTCGGCCAGCAGTTCTCGGCCGCGCTGTCCGGTTCGACCACCGTCGATGCGGCGCTCTCGGCTGCGCAGTCCGCGACCGAGCGCGAGATGAAGCGCGCGGGCTACATCAAATAATCCACGCCCAGACAAAGCCAGGGCGCAGCACGCGCCCTGGCCGCCCGACCAGCTCAAACCTCCCGAGCTGGATCACTGCGACCATCCTGTCCCGCAGCGGGATGGTCGCTCCTTTCGAGAGAAGGAGGCGGGGATGGCGACCCAGCAGACCCAACTGCTCGCACGCACGCTGCTCACGCCCGCCGTGGCACTGCTGTTCATCTGGATGATCGTGCCGCTGGCGCTCACGATCTACTTCGCGACCCTGCACTACAATTTGCTCGATCCCGGCTCTGAATCCTTCGTCGGGCTGGAGAACTTTCGCTACTTCCTCACCGATCCGGCCTTCCTCGCCTCGTTGCAGAACACCCTGGTGCTGGTCGGCTCGGTGCTCGCGATCACGATCATCCTCGGCGTGCCGTTGGCGCTGTTGCTCGACCAGCAGGTGGTCGGGCTCTCGATTGTCCGCTTGATGGTGATCGCACCATTCTTCGTGATGCCGACGGTGAGCGCGCTGGTCTGGAAGAATCTCCTGATGCATCCGGTGTCGGGCCTGTTCGCCTGGATCGCACAACTGTTCGGCCTGCCGGCGATCGACTGGTTCAACGACGCGCCGCTGTTCTCGGTGATCCTGATCATCTCCTGGCAGTGGTTGCCGTTTGCCACCCTGATCCTGCTCACCGCGCTGCAATCGCTCGACGAGGAACAGAAGGAGGCCGCCGAGATGGACGGCGCGAGCGCGATCTCGACCTTCATCTACATCACGCTGCCGCATCTCGCGCGCCCGATCACGGTGGTGATCCTGATCGAGACCATCTTCCTGCTCACGGTGTTCGCGGAGATCTTCGTCACCACCGGCGGCGGCCCCGGGCTGCAGACCACCAACATCGCCTTCCTGATCTATTCGCAGGCGCTGATCCAGTACGACGTCGGCAGCGCCTCGGCGGGCGGCCTGGTCGCAGTGGTGCTCGCCAACATCGTCGCGTTCTTCCTCGTTCGCATCGTCGGCCGGAATCTGGAGGCGTAACGTCATGGCGCGGATGGTCACGACCCGGAACAAGGTGATCTCGACGGCGGCGGCCTGGCTGGTCGGCTTCCTGATCTTCTTCCCGATCCTCTGGATGGTGCTGGCGAGCTTCAAGACCGAGCTTGAGGCCTTCGCGATCCCGCCATCGTTCCTGTTCTTCCACTGGACGACCGAGAACTACGTCACGGTGCAGGAGCGTAGCGACTACCTCCACCACGCGCTCAACTCGATCATCATCGCCGGCGGCTCGACCTTGATCGCGATGCTGATCGCGATTCCGGCGGCGTGGTCGATGGCGTTCTCGCCGACCAAGCGGACCAAGGATGTGCTGCTCTGGATGCTCTCCACCAAGATGATGCCGCCGGTCGGCGTGCTGGTGCCGATCTACCTGATCTACCGGACCTTCGGCCTGCTCGACACAAGAAGCGGCCTGATCTTCATCCTGTGCCTCGGCAATCTGCCGATCGTGATCTGGATGCTGTTCACCTATTTCAAGGAGATCCCGAAGGACATTCTTGAGGCGGCCCGGATGGACGGCGCCACGATCGGGCGCGAGTTGATCTACGTGCTGACCCCGATGGCGGTGCCGGGGCTCGCCTCGACGTTGCTGCTCAACCTGATCCTGGCGTGGAACGAGGCATTCTGGACCCTCAATCTGTCGACGCTCGAGGCCGCGCCGCTCACCGTGTTCATTGCGTCCTATTCCAGCCCGGAAGGATTGTTCTGGGCGAAATTGTCGGCGGCGTCGACGCTCGCGATCGCGCCCATTCTCGTGCTCGGCTGGTTCAGTCAGCGGCAACTCGTCCGCGGCCTGACCTTCGGCGCGGTCAAGTAGCAGAAAGGCTTGTCCCATGGGTCAGATTACGCTGCAGGGTGTGCAAAAATCGTTCGGGCCGGTCCATATCATCAAGGGCGCCGACCTCGAGATCACCGACGGCTCCTTCGTCGTCTTCGTCGGTCCGTCGGGCTGCGGCAAGACCACGCTGCTGCGGCTGATCGCGGGGCTCGAGGACGTCACCGGCGGCGCCATCCTGATCGACGGCCGCAATGTGGTCGACGTGCCGCCGGCCAAGCGCGGCCTGTCGATGGTGTTCCAGTCCTACGCGCTCTATCCGCACATGAGCGTGCGCGGCAACATCGCCTTCGGCCTGAAGATGGCCGGGATCGCCAAGGACGAGATCAATCGCAAGGTCGAGGCCGCCGCGGCGACGCTCAATCTCACGCCCTATCTTGAGCGCAAGCCGCGCGAGCTCTCCGGCGGCCAGCGCCAGCGGGTCGCGATCGGGCGCGCCATCGTGCGCGAGCCGAAGGCCTTCCTGTTCGACGAGCCACTGTCGAACCTCGACGCCGCGCTGCGGGTGCAGATGCGGCTCGAGGTGACGCGGTTGCAGAAGCAGCTCGGCACCACGGCGATCTACGTCACCCACGACCAGGTCGAGGCCATGACCATGGCCGACAAGATCGTGGTGCTGAACGGCGGCAAGATCGAGCAATATGGCTCGCCGCTCGAGCTTTATGAGAAGCCCAACAACCTGTTCGTCGCCGGCTTCATCGGCTCGCCGAAGATGAACTTCGTCACCGGGGAACTCGCCAAGCAGCAGGGCGCTGCCACCATCGGCGTGCGGCCCGAGCATTTGAAGGTCGAGCGCGACGGGCTGGGCGGCTGGCACGGCACGGTCGCGGTCGCCGAGCATCTCGGTAGCGACACCTTTCTCTATGTCGATGCCGGACCGCTCGGGATGCTGACCGCGCGCTATGTCGGCGAGCTCGACCTGCATCCCGGCGACAAGGTGTCGCTGATCCCGGATCCGGCGCGCATCCATCGTTTCGACGACAGCGGAAAGTCGATTCACGCGTAAGGAAGAAGAAAATGTATCTCGAGAAATTCAGGCTCGGCGGCAAGACCGCCATCATCACCGGCGCCGGTCAGGGCATCGGGCTCGCCTGCGCCGAGGCACTGGCGGAGGCCGGAGCCAAGGTCATCATCGGCGACCGCGACGCCAAGGCGGCCCATGACGCGCAGGCGGAGCTGAAGACCAAGGGCTTCGACGCCGATATCGCGCTGATGGACGTGACCGATTCCGGCCGCGTCTCGGCAGTCGCCGACGAACTGGTCCGCAAGTACGGCAAGGTCGACATCCTCGTCAACAATGCCGGCATCGCGCGCAGCGAGACGCCGGCCGAAACCGTGACCGACGAGCATTGGCTCAACGTCATCGACGTCAACCTGAACGGCACCTTCTGGTGCTGCCGCGCGTTCGGCAATCACATGCTGAAGGCGAAGTCCGGCACCATCGTCAATGTCGGCTCGATGTCCGGCTTCATCGTCAACAAGCCGCAGGAACAGTGCTTCTACAATGCGTCCAAGGCCGCGGTGCACCATTTGACCAAATCGCTCGCCGCCGAATGGGGCGCGCGCGGGGTTCGCGTCAACGCCGTGGCGCCGACCTATATCGAGACGCCGCTGAACGCCTTCGTGAAGAACAGCCCCCGCATGTACGACGCCTGGATCGGTGGAACCCCGATGGCGCGGATGGGGCAGGTCGACGAGATCGCCTCCGTCGTGCTGTTCCTGGCCTCCGAGGCGGCGAGCCTGATGACCGGAAGCATCGTTCTGGTCGATGGCGGCTACACTTGTTGGTAGGATCGCGCCGGAAATAGCGGAGCGGCCATGCGGCAAGCCTATATCGGGGTGGACGTCGGGAGCACCAGCGCCCGGGCGGGGGTATTCGACGAGGCCGGTAAGCTATTAGGCTCGGCGCGGCATCCGATCCGGGTCTGGCACGAGCCCCGCGATATCGTCGAGCAATCGTCCGATGACATCTGGGCGGCCTGCGTGACGTCCGTGCGCAACGCGATGCGGGAGGCGGCGGTCGCCGCCGAGCACGTCAAGGGCATCGGGTTTGACGCGACCTGCTCGCTGGTCGTGCTCGACAGAGGCGGCCGGCCGCTCACCGTCAGCCCGTCCGGCGATCCCGCGCGCAATGTGGTGGTCTGGATGGACCACCGCGCGATGGATGAGACGGAGTTCGTCAACGCGACCGGCGACCGCGTGCTGCGCTATGTCGGCGGCGCCATCTCGCCGGAGATGGAGATCCCGAAGATCCTCTGGCTCAAGCGGCATCTGCCCGCGACCTTCGAGTCCGCCGGGCATTTCTTCGATCTCGCCGACTATCTCTCGTTCCGCGCTACCGGCTCGCTGGCACGCTCGACCTGCACGGTGACCTGCAAATGGACCTATGTGGCCGGTGAGGGCGGCTGGAGCGAATCGTTCCTGAAGCGAGTCGGGCTCGAGGCGCTCGCCGCCGATCGCTTCGCCCGCATCGGTACCGAGATCGTTCCGCCCGGCTCGCCGCTCGGCCGCGGGCTGTCGGAAGATGCCGCGCGCGATCTTGGCCTTGTGCCGGGAACCGCGGTCGGCGCCTCCTTGATCGATGCCCATGCCGGCGGCGTCGGCGCGATCGGCGGCCGCGACGGCTCAGGCACCGATGTCGATGTCTGCCAGCGACTGGCCTACATCATGGGAACGTCGGCCTGCATCATGGCGACGACGGTCGATCCCTGCTTCGTGCCCGGGGTCTGGGGCCCGTATTTCGAAGGCATGGTGCCGGGCTTCTGGCTGAACGAGGGCGGTCAATCTGCGGCCGGTGCCGCGATCGATCATCTGCTCAAATCGCACCCGGCGCATGCCGAGGTTTTGCTGGCTGCGAAGCACGACGGCGTCGATGTCATCGAGTATCTCGAAAAGCGCATCCTGGCGCGCAGCGGCAATGCCGGGGCCGCGGCGCTGCTTGCACGCAACGTTCATGTCCTGCCGGAATTCCTCGGCAACCGGTCGCCCTATGCCGATCCTGGCTCGCGCGCCGTGATCGCGGGGCTCGATCTCGACACCGACGTGTCGGCGCTGGAGCGGTTGTTCATCGCCGGCCTGTGCGGGCTGGCCTATGGCCTTGCCGACGTCATCGAGGCGCTGCAGGCCCACGGCGTCAGCGGCAAGACCATTGTGATCGGCGGCGGCGCGAGCCGCAGCCCCCTGGTGCGCCAGATCATGGCCGACACCACCGGTTACACGGTGGCGCTGCCGCAGACGCAAGAACCCGTCTTGCTCGGCGCCGCGATGCTGGGCGCGGTCGCCAGTGGTGCGCATAGCTCGATCAATGCGGCGATGGCCGGCATGTCGGCGCTCGGGCGGTTGAGCGAGCCGACCAGGCCCGAGTTGGCCGATTTCCATCGCAAGAAGCGCGGCGTGCACAAGATGCTGCGCCAGCTCGATCGTGACAGCCGCGAGGCGATGAAGCGGGCTCCCGGCGCGGCGCCGGGTTGAGGTGTTTGCATGCTGCTGAGTTGCGGAGATGCGCTGATCGATTTCCTGCCGTCGCGGACGGCGGACGGACGCGAGGCCCTGTCGCCCGCCGTCGGCGGCTCCTGTCTCAACATCGCAATCGGCAGCGCCCGGCTCGACGTTCCCACCGGCTTCGTCGGCGGCATCTCGACCGACACTTTTGGCCGGATGATCGCCGATCATGCCGCGGCCTCCGGTGTCGATCTCAGCCGCGCGACGCGCAGCGACCATCAGGCCACGCTCGCCTTTGCGCGCGTCACCGGCACCGAGACGCAATACGCTTTCTACGACGCCGACACGGCGTCGCGGAACTGGGCCTATCGGCGCGAGGCGATTGCGCTCGACGGCATCACATGCCTGCACACCGGCTCGACCACGCTGGTCCATGACAAGGGCGCGGCCGAGACGCTGGCCTTCATCGAGGATGCGCGGGCGACTGTGACGATCTCGCTCGATCCGAATTGCCGGCCGAACCTCGTCAAGGACAAGGACGCCTATCGCGCCCGCATGCTGGCGTTCTGCGGCAAGGCGGATATCGTCAAGATGTCCGACGTCGACTTCGCCTATCTGTTCGGCGATCAGGCCTATGCGGGGAGGGCCGAGGCGCTGCTGTCGGGCGGCGCATCGCTCGTCGTCATCACGCGCGGCAATGATGGCGCCTCTGCCTGGCATCGCCAGGCCGGACCGATCGAGGTCGCGTCGCCCGTGGTGAATGTCGTGGATACGATCGGCGCCGGCGACAGTTTTCAGGCCGCGCTGCTCGCCGCATTGCATCGGCTGGATCGGATCGCGCGGCAGCAACTGCGCGAGGTCGACGCGGCCGAGCTCACGCGTGCGCTGTCGTTTGCCTGCCAATGCGCCGCTTTCACCTGCACGCGCGCCGGCGCCGATCCGCCGCGGAGCCGGGAGTTGCCTGCGGACACCTGGTAGTTGCTCGGCAGCGGCAAACACCGCGCGTCACAAATGTGCAACGACCTTCTCGGCGCACTTGAGGAAACTTCGGATCAATGGGCTGGCGGAATCGCGCCGCCAGCAGGCCGCGATCTCGATCGTGTCGGCGATGTCGACGAAGCGCCGGAACGCGATGCCGGGCGGCGCGCCGAGCTTGGCGCAGGCCGGCAGGATCGCGAGCCCTTCGCCGGCGAGCACGAGGCTGAGCGCCGAGTGCACGGTCTCCACCCGGCTGACAACCGGCATCACGACCTGATGCCGCCGCAGCATCGCCGATACCGCCGACGAGGTGGGCTCCTCCGGCCGTGGCAAAGCGATGAGCGGACGCCCCTGCAATCTGCTGACCGGTACCGCAGGGAGGCGGGCGAGCGGCGAGCGCGCGGGCATCGCCAGCATCAGCGGCTGCGTGCCGATCTGGGCGACCTGGATTTCCGGGTGATGGATCGCGGGCATGCACAAGGCAACGCTGACGGCGCGGTCGAGCAGCAGCGTCTCGCGGGTGGAAGCGGAAAGCTCCACGAAATCGAGATCGACGCCGGGCAGCGACCGGCGCAGCTCCGGCACCAGGCGCGGCAGCACCGCGCTCGCCAGCACGAACATGTAGCCGACCGCGAGCCTGCCGCGCTGTCCGGAAGCGATCGCGCGCGCCGCCTCGATGCCTTCCTCGGCCAGCGCCAGCGCCTCGCTCGCGCGCGACAGCAGAGCGAGGCCGGCCTCGGTCAAATCCATGCCGCGCGTGCCGCGCCGGAACAACGGCGTGCCGAGCTCGGCCTCGAGCTTGCGGATCTGCACCGACAGCGGCGGCTGGGCCATCCGCAGCCGCTCGGCGGCCTTGCCGACGCTACGCTCTTCAGCCACCGCGACGAAGTAACGAAGCCGACGCAAATCCATAGGCATACCGAAAACGTATGGGTTGGCCTTCAAATTCGTATTGGACGCCGAGTTAACATGGGAGGCATTCTGGCTGTCAATGCGGTCGAACGTGTCGTCCGGCCCTTTAGAGAGCGTGTTTGGGGATGAGTGGAGATCCGTGTCTTCTGCCGGCGACCGAATTGCGCGCGCGCATCGCCGCCAGGGAAATCTCTCCCGTCGAACTCACCGCCGCGGTGCTCGCCCGCGCCGAGCGCCTGCAGGGCGAGCTGAACTGCTTCATCACGCTTTGCGCCGACGAGGCGATGGCGCAGGCGAAGGCCGCGGAGCGGCAGGTCATGGCCGGCGAGCCGCTCGGCCTGCTGCACGGCATCCCGTTCACCGTGAAGGACATCGTCAGCACCAAAGGCGTGCGCACGACCTTCGGCGCGGTGCCTTACCGGAACAATGTGCCGAACCATGATGCCGTGGCGGTGGCCCGGCTCCGTGCGCAGGGCGGAATATTGCTCGGCAAGACCACGACGCCGGAGTTCGGCAGTAAGTGCCTGACCGACTCGCCGCTGTTCGGCCGCACCCGCAATGCGTGGAGCGCCGCGCGTTCCAGCGGCGGCTCGAGCGGCGGCGCGGCGGTGGCGGTCGCGAGCGGGATCGCGCCGCTGGCGGTTGCGACCGACGGTGGCGGCTCAACCCGGATTCCCGCCGCCTGCAACGGCGTGGTCGGGATCAAGCAGAGCAACGGCGTGATCCCGCACAGCCAGGTGCAGGACGCCTTCGGCAACCAGACCTATGTCACGCCGACCACGCGCACGGTCGCCGACACCGCGCTGATGATGCAGGCGATGGCCGGCGAGGATCCGTCCGATCCGTGGTCGATCGGCGTGCCGGTGCCCGATTATCTCGATCGCGCGGCGCCGCGCGGTGATCTCCGGGGCAGGCGGGTGTTGTACTGCCTGTCGCCACCGGGCCGCCCGGTGACATCAGATGTCGCCGCAAACTTCAAGGCGAGCCTTGACCGGCTGGCCAGCCTCGGCGCCGAACTCGAGGAGTTCTCCGGTGATGGCTTCGACATCGAGCCGATCTGGCGCGCCATCAATCACACCGTCTGGCGCACCCGTTTCGGGAAGCTCGCCGCCGACCATCCCGATGACCTCAGCCCGACCTTCCTGAAGCAACTCGCGCTGGCCGCGAAGGTGAGCGGCGTCGAGTACCAGCAGGCGATGTTCGACCGCACCGCGCTGTTCCGCCGGGTGCAGGCGCTGTTCGCGCGCGGCGATCTGTTGGCGATGCCGACCCTGACCCGCACGGCGCTGCCGATCGAGCAAGATCTGTTCGGCAGCATCGACATCGACGGCCAGAGCTTCGACAGCGTGCGGCCGCACTGGTTTCCCTGGACCATGCTGTTCAACATGACTGGACATCCCGCGGTCAGCATCCCCTCCGGCTTCGGCCGCGACGGCCTGCCGATCGGCCTGCATTTGGTCGGTCGCTTCCGGGCCGATGCGGAACTGCTGCGCGTCGCCGCGCTGTTCGAAGAGGCGAGCGATCTGCTCGGCCGTTGGCCGGCGCTGACATGATGAATGGCGCGGCGAAGGGCTTGCATTCGTCCGCGAACATGTTGAAACCTGCGGCCTGTTCCCAACCCTTCGGGCGGGCATGAGCGTATTCTTCCTGCGGCGGATCCTGACCTTGGTGGCGACGCTGTTCGCGGCCTCGCTGATCATTTTCCTGGTGCTCGACGCGCTGCCGGGCAATGCGGCGCAGATGCTGATGGGCGCCGACGCCTCGCCCGATGCGGTGCGCGCGCTCACCGTCAAGCTCGGCCTCGACCAGCCGCTCACCGTTCGCTATCTGCTCTGGATCAAGGGCATGGCGGTCGGCGATCTCGGCAACAGCTATGTCTATGGCACGCCGGTGGCCGGCCTGATCGCGGAGCGACTGGTGCTGACGATCCCGCTCGCGATCATGTCGATGCTGATCACGGTGGTGCTGGCGCTCGCCGCCGGCATCTACACCGCCGCCAATCACAACAAGATCGGCGATGTCGGCGTGATGTCGCTGACTCAGATCGGCATCGCGCTGCCGAATTTCTGGTTCGCGATCCTCCTTATCCTGCTGTTCTCGGTGAAGCTGCAATTGCTGTCCGCCGGCGGATTTGCCGGCTGGGATGACGGCGTCTGGGCCGGGATCAAGTCGCTGCTGCTACCCGCGATCTCGCTCGCCGTGGTGCAGGCCGCGATCCTCGCCCGCGTCACCCGCTCCGCCGTACTGGAGGTGCTGCGCGAGGACTTTGTGCGTACCGCGCGTGCAAAAGGGCTCGGCAAGCGCGAGGTGCTGTGGCGCCACGTGCTGCGCAACGCCATGATCCCGGTCATGACGGTCATGGGCCTGCAATTCGCCAATCTGCTCGCCGGCACCATCGTGATCGAGAATGTGTTCTATCTGCCGGGCCTCGGCCGGCTGATCTTCCAGTCGATCGCCAACCGCGACCTGATCGTGGTGCGCAACTGCGTGATGCTGCTGGCTGCAATGGTCGTGACAGTCAACTTCGTGGTCGATGTGCTCTATGCCTTCATCGATCCGCGCATCAAGGTGGCCAACCTGTGAGCGCGCCGCTGACCGCATCCGCCGGCGCGCCGGCACTCGCACCCGGCGAAACGCCTGCGACCGGCTTCTGGCGCCGCGCGCTGCGTCATCGCAGCTTCGTCCTCGGCGCGGTGCTCAGCCTCGTTGTGCTCGTCGCGGCGCTGCTGTCGCTGGTCTGGACGCCGTGGTCGGCCTACGACATCGACGTCGCATCGAAGCTGCATCCGCCGTCGGCGGCGCATTGGCTCGGTACCGACGTGCTCGGCCGCGACATCGTCTCGCTGCTTTTGGTCGGCGCGCGCTCCACCATCATGGTCGGCGTCATCGCGGTGGGCATCGGCCTGACCTTCGGCGTCGGCCTCGGCCTGATCGCGGCGGCCCGCAAGGGCTGGACCGAGGAGCTCATCATGCGGATGAGCGACTTCACCTTCGCTTTCCCGGCCGTGCTGTCGGCCATCATGCTGGCCGCGGTCGCGGGCCCCGGCATGGTGACGTCGATCACCGCGATCGGCATCTTCCAGATCCCGACCTTCGTCCGCGTCACCCGCGGCTCGGCCAATGCGATCTGGGCCCGCGAATTCGTGCTGGCCGCGCGCGCCGCGGGCAAGGGCGCATTCCGCATCACGATCGAGCACGTGCTGCCGAACATCCTGTCGATCCTGATCGTGCAGGCGACGATCCAATTCGCGCTGGCGATCCTCGCCGAGGCCGCGCTGTCCTATCTCGGGCTCGGCACCCAGCCGCCGCAACCGTCCTGGGGCCGCATGCTCAACGACGCGCAGACCCTGCTGTTCCAGTCGCCGATGCTCGCGGTCTATCCCGGCGTTGCGATCGCGATCGCGGTGCTCGGGCTCAATTTGCTCGGTGACGGCTTGCGCGACCTGCTTGATCCCCGTCTGGCGCGGGAGCGTTGAGCATGAGTGACGCGCCGCTGATCGAGGTGAAGGACCTGGGCGTCCGGCTCAACACCAGCCGCGGCCCGGCGCAGGCCGTCCGCGGCGTCAGCTTCGCGCTTCGCCGCGGCGAGACGCTCGGGCTGGTCGGCGAATCCGGTTGCGGCAAGTCGGTCACGGCGCTGGCCCTGATGGGGCTGTTGCCGGACAGCGCCGTGATCAGCGGCAGCATCCGGCTCGATGGTGCAGAGCTCGTCGGCCTGCCCGATACGGCCTATTGCAAGCTGCGCGGCAATCGCATCAGCATGATCTTCCAGGAGCCGATGACGGCGCTCAATCCGATGCACACGATCGGGCACCAGGTCGCCGAGCCGCTGCGGCGTCACACCGGCATCTCGGCAACGGAGGCGCGCGGCGAAGCCATCGCCTTGCTCGATCGCGTCGGCCTGCCGGATGCCGCGAAGCGGGTCGATGCCTATCCGCACCAGTTTTCCGGCGGCCAGCGCCAGCGCATCACGATCGCGATGGCGCTGGCCTGCCAGCCCGATGTGCTGATCGCCGACGAGCCGACCACGGCCCTCGACGTCACGATCCAGGGCCAGATCCTCGATCTGATCGCCGATCTCGTTGCGGAGCGCGGCATGTCGATGATCCTGATCTCGCACGATCTCGGCGTGATCGCCGAGAATGTCGAGCGCATGATGGTGATGTATGGCGGCACCGTCGTCGAAAGCGGCGCCACCGATGCCGTGTTCACGCGGATGGGCCATCCCTACACGCAGGGCCTGTTCCGCGCCCGGCCGCGGCTCGGCGCGCGCAAGGGGACGCGGCTCACCACCATCGCCGGCACCGTGCCGGAATTGGCCGACCTGCCCGCGGGATGCACCTTCGCCGACCGCTGCGGGATCGTCGAGGCGCGTTGCCGCGCGGCGCTGCCGGCTGTGGTCGATGTCGGCGGAAGGCATGGCGTGCGCTGCATCAGGACCGACGTCTCGATGTCCGCCGGGGGCGTCGGCGCATGACGGTACTGGAACAGCCATCATCCGCAACGCCGTTGCTCGAGGTGAAGGACCTCGCGCAGCGTTACACCCTGCCGCGTGAAAGCCTGTTCAAGCCCGCAGCGCAGGTGCACGCGCTCAATGGCGTCACTGCGCAAGTCATGCCGGGCAAGAGCCTCGGCGTCGTCGGCGAATCCGGGTCGGGCAAATCGACCCTTGCGCGGCTGGTGATGGCGCTGGAGCGGCCGACATCGGGGCAGGTCGTCATGATGGGCCGCGACCTCAACCGAATGCCGCCCGACGAGCTGCGCCGCGCGCGCCGCGATTTCCAGATGGTGTTCCAGGATCCTTACGGCTCGCTCGATCCGCGGCAGACCATCGCGCGGATCGTGGCCGAGCCGCTGACTGCGCTCGGGCGCATGGATCGTGCCGGCCTGCGCGAGCGCGTCGCCACGGTGCTGCGGCAGGTGGGGCTGCGCGATGCCGACATGGACAAGTTCCCGCACGAATTCTCCGGCGGCCAGCGCCAGCGCATCGCGATTGCACGCGCGCTGATCACCCAGCCGAAGCTGATCGTCGCCGACGAGCCGGTCTCGGCGCTCGACGTCTCGGTGCAGGCGCAGGTGCTCAATCTGATGCAGGATCTGCAGGACGAGTTCGGTCTGAGCTACATCCTGATCAGCCATGACCTCGCCGTGGTCGATCTGCTCTGCGACGAGATCGCGGTGATGTATCTCGGGCGGATCGTCGAGCAAGGGCGGCCCGCCGATCTGTTCGCCCACAGCGCCCATCCCTACACGCGCGCGCTGCTGGATGCGGTTCCGCGCGCCCGGGCAGGTGGCGTCCGGCGCCGCCGCGGCGCGCAGGCGATCGGCTCGCAGGCGTCCGCTGTGACCGGCTGTCCCTACGCGCCGCGCTGCCCGCTCGCCGACCAGCATTGTCGCGAGACCGCGCCTGCGCTACGCAGCGTGGGAGACGCCCATCTGGCTGCCTGCCATTATGCCGAATCCGTGATGACGCTGCCGCCAGTGGTCGCGAAGGCCGGTTAGTCTATTGTGCGGGACCAGCCCAGGCTGATGAAAGAGCACGTCCGGGGAGCAGACCAATGTTGAGGAAATTGTGCGTCATCGCGGCTGCTGCCGCACTCGCCGCAGCGCCGCTGCCGAGCCTCGCGCAGGGCAAGAAGGACAGCGTCGTGATGGGCATGACGCTGGAGCCGCCGGGACTCGATCCCACCAACGCGGCGGCCGCAGCGATCGCCGAAGTCACGCTCTACAACGTCTATGAGACGCTGACCAAGATCAACGAGGACGGCTCGGTATCGCCGCTGCTCGCCGAGAGCTGGCAAGCCTCACCGGATCTCAAGACCTATACGTTCAAGCTCCGCAAGGGCGTCAAATTCCACAACGGCGAGCCGTTCGATTCCGCGGCGGTCAAGTTCACGTTCGACCGTGCCGCGGCGCCGACCTCGACCAACAAGGACAGGAGCCTGTACCAGGCGTTCGCGTCGGTGACGGCGCCCGACCCGGAGACCATCGTCGTCGCGTTGAAGTACTCCGAACCGAACCTGCCGTTCCTGCTCGGCCAGGCATCGGGCTCGATCGTCGAGCCGAAGAGCGCGCCGACCGATGTGACGCAGCCGGTCGGCACCGGGCCCTATACGCTCGGCAGCTGGGCCAAGGGCTCGTCGATCACGCTGGTGAAATGGCCGGAGTATCGTAACGCCGCTGCGATCAAGCTTTCCAAGGTGACGATCCGCTTCATCGGCGATCCCGCCGCGCAGGTCGCGGCGCTGTTGTCGGGCGACGTCGACGCCTTTCCGCGGGTTGCCGCGGCCCGCAGTCTGGCGCAGTTCAAGGCCGACCCGCGCTTCAACGTGCTGATCGGCGGCTCGCGAACGAAAACCATCGTCGGCATCAACGAGCGCAAGAAGCCGCTCGACGACGTCCGCGTTCGCCGCGCCATCCTGGCCGCGATCGACCGCAAGGCGATGATCGACGGCGCGGTCGACGGCTTCGGCACGCCGATCGGCAGCTTCTACACGCCGGGATCGCTCGGCTATGTCGATACCACCGGCATCAACCCCTATGATCCGGAACTCGCCAAGAAGCTGCTGGCCGAGGCCGGTGTCAAGACGCCGCTCGAGCTCAGCCTCAAGCTGCCGCCGCCGTCCTACGCGCGGCAGGGCGGCGAGGTGCTCGCGGCCCAGCTCGCAAAAATTGGCATCGTTGCCAAGATTGAGAACGTCGAATGGGCGCAGTGGCTGTCGCAGGTCTTCACCGGCCCGCACAATTACGACCTCACCATCGTCGCGCATGTCGAGCCGTTCGACCTCGTGAAAATGACCGAGCCGGATTATTATCTCGGCTACAAATCCGAGGCGTTCAATGCGCTCTATCAGCAGATCATGGCGACGCCTGATGAGGCCGGCCGGGCAAAATTGCTCGGCGACGCGCAGCGGATGCTGGCAACCGATGCCGTCGCCGGCTTCCTGTTCCAGCCGCAACTGATCACGATCGCCAACAAGAAGCTGAAGGGCGTCTGGAAGGACGTGCCGCAGTTCGAGAATGATTTCTCGACCTGGGTTTGGGAGTAACTTGCGAGTAACTTGGGAGTAACTTGGGAGTAACCCGGGAGCAGGCGATCGCGCCGGCGGAGAGCAATGGCCTCAGCCGGCGCCGCACCTCGCGCGTCGCTGCCGCTTGACGCTTAGTCTCATTTTGCGTGCTGCGCCTGCGAAGGCGAATGTGTCCGGCGATGCGCGAGGACGTCGGAAGCCACCGATATTGCTTACATTGATGCAAGCCCGCGGTCGCAGCACTTCAGGCGCGCGAACGCATGCGGTTCCGGCTTCGCATTGAGCGCATCGGTTGTCTTTGTGAACGACAGCGCTAACATGGAACCCGTCCATCGATACCTGTCGTTGTCTTTTTTGATCACCTATTGCAGCGCAACCAAGGCCACCACGGTACGCGCTGGCTACGCCAGGCCTCGAGGGGGAAGTAGCAAACACCATCCCTGATACTGCAACCAAGAAATAACGGGGGAGACTATGTACGTGAAAGGGCTTGCGGCATTTGCCGCAGCGGTCGGCGTTGGCCTGTTGTCCGGTGCCGCCATCGCACAAGAAGTCAAGCAGGAGAAGCAGTCGGTCCTTGGGAACGCCAATGTGCCTCCGGTGACCCAGGAGCAGCTCAACGCCGCTGACAAGAACGCCAAGGACTTCCTGCTCACCAACGGAAATTACGCCCAGACGCGGTTTTATCCAGGCAAGCAGATCAGCCGGGACAATGTGAAGAACCTGCACGTCGCCTGGATTTTCCAGACCGACGGCAAGGAGTCGCTCGAGACATCGCCGATCGTGGTCGACGGCGTGATGTATGTCACGACGTCGTTCAGCCATGTCTATGCGCTCGACGCCAAGACCGGCCAGCAGCTCTGGCACTATGCCCACAAGATGGGCCCGATCACCGTCTATTGCTGCGGTCCCAACAATCGCGGCGTCCAGGTGCTCGGCGACCGGGTCTATCTGGCGACGCTGGATTCCAAGCTGATGGCGCTGAATGCCAAGACCGGCGAGGTGGTCTGGACCACCAACATCGCCGATCCCGAGCTCGGCTACAGCGAGACGATGGCGCCGACCGTGGTCAAGGACAAGGTGCTGATCGGCACCAATGGCGGCGAATACGGCATCCGCGGCTTCGTGCGCGCCTACGACGCCAAGACCGGCAAGCAGCTCTGGAATTTCAACACCATTCCGGAGAACTCCGTCGGCGTCTGGGCGACCAAGGATGCCACCGGCCGCGACATGCATCGCAATATCCAGGCCGAGAAGGACGTGCTCGCCAAGATCGGCGATCCCTATGCCAAGCTCGGCGGCGGCGTGTGGCAGAACCCGTCGGTCGATCTCGCAACCAACCGGATCTACTTCGTCGTCGGCAATCCGTCGCCCGACCTCGACGGCTCGAACCGGCCCGGCGACAACCTCTACACCAACTCGCTGGTCTCGCTCGATCTCGACACCGGCAAGTATGTCTGCCACTTCCAGTATATCGCCCATGACGTCTGGGATCTCGACGCGGTCAGCCCGACGGTGCTGGTCAACGTCAAGGACAAGGACGGCAAGACGATTCCCGGTGTTATCCATGCCGGCAAGACCGGGCACATCTATGTGCACGATCGCAAGGACTGCAGCCTGATCCGCTTCTCCGAGGCGATGGTGCCGCAGGAGAACATGTGGGTGCTGCCGACCAAGGAAGGTGCGCGCATGCTGCCCGGCGCCAATGGCGGCGTCGAATGGTCGCCGATCGCGACCGATCCGGGACAGGAGCTGGCCTACGCCATCAACCTGCACCAGCCGATGACCTACCACGTCGAAAGCTCCGCCTATCCGAACGGCAAGCTGTGGCTGGGCGGCGCCTTCAAGGTGATCCCGAGCGAGAAGCAGTCGGGCAACATCACCGCGGTGAACTACAACACCGGCAAGATCAAATGGCAGGTCAAGACGCCCGAGCCGATGATCGGCGGCATCCTCGCCACGGCCGGCGGCCTGGTGTTCACCGGTGAAGGCAACGGCAAGTTCGCGGCCTACAATTCGTCGAGCGGCAAGGAGCTGTGGAGCTTCCGCGCCGGCGCCGGCGTCAACGCGCCGCCGTCGAGCTACATGATCGGCGGCAAGCAATATGTCGTGGTCGGTGCCGGCGGAAACACCCAGCTCGACTACAAGCGCGGCAACAACATCATCGCCTTCACGCTCGACTGAGCCGAGACGGGATGCATAATCGCACGTGCAAGCATTGGCGGGACCGGTTCGGTCCCGCCTTCGCTTTGTTTGATGAAAGTTCTAACCGCGTCATTGCGAGCGAAGCGAAGCAATCCATCGTGTCACCTATGCGGAAGCATGGATTGCTTCGTCGCTATCGCTCCTCGCAATGACGCAGGTGGACGGATACTGCGCCTTAGGATGAGCAGATGCTTGGTAAATTGATGATGTGCGGCGCCGCGCTGCTGCTGATTGCGGCGCATGCGCGCGCGGAGACGATCGAGGAGAAGGTGCAGGTCTGCACTGGTTGCCACGGCGAGGACGGCAAGCCCGTCGACAAGACCATTCCGACGATCTGGGGCCAGCAGGCCGGCTATCTCTATATCCAGCTCCGCGATTTCAAGCGCGGCGATCGCAAGAGCGAGATCATGCAGCCGATCGCGACCCAGTTCGAGCGCGACGACATGCTGGCGATCGCGGAATATTTTTCGCAGAAGCCGTGGCCGAATCTCGGCCAGCCGAGCGCGCCCAAGGACGTCGCAGCGAAGGCACTCAGCGCCAGCGCTTCGGTCGGTTGCCCGGCCTGCCACCTCGATCGCTTCCAGGGCGACGGCACGGTGCCGCGGCTCGCCGGGATGGGACGGGACTACCTCGCCAAGACCATCGCCGATTTCCGCACCCGCGCCCGCGGCAACAATCCCGGCATGTCGGACCTCATGATAGCGACGTCGCCGGACGACCTCGACGCGCTGGTGGACTACCTGGCGGGGTTGTAGCGGCGGGCAGGTTGACCCTCACGCGCGCGCAGGGCTGTCGCATATGCGTTTTTGGCGGTCGGGTCGGGCGCGAGCGCCCGACCCCGTTCCGCGTATCTGAGCGTCAAAGTTCCGGTCAGTTCGGTCGAGACCCGGACACCACGCCTGGAACAGGAAAAGCTCGGCACATCTCGATGCACTCCGACCTGAGACGCGCGAGGATCGCATCGTCTCCGTTCGCCTGCAGAGCCCCCGCAATGAACTCGCCGATACGGCGCATTTCGGAATCTCCCATGCCACGCGTGGTCGCTGCCGGTGTCCCAATTCGAATACCGCTTGGCCTGAGCGGCGGACGCGGATCGTCTGGAATAACTTGCTTGTTTGTGGTGATGGCGATGGCATCGAGCACGTCCTCGGCTGCTCGCCCGTCCAGCCCGACGGACGCTATCGTATCGACGACCATCATGTGATTGTCCGTCCCGTCCGTGACCAGCTTCATCCCGCGTTCCATCAGCGCGCCGGCAAGAACCTTCGCGTTGCGCAGAACCTGTCGCGCGTAAAGCTGGAAATCCGAGGTCGCCGCCTTCTTGAGCGTCACGGCAGTCCCGGCCACGACGTTCATGTGAGGTCCGCCCTGCAACCCGGGAAAGACGGAAGCATCGATCCGACCGGCATTTTCCTTCCGGCACAGGATGATCCCGCCGCGGGGGCCGCGCAGTGTCTTGTGGGATGTCGTCGTCATGACGTCGAAGCCGGCATCAAGCGGATTGCGCATGACATTCGCGGCAACCAACCCTCCATAGTGGCTCACGTCAGCCATCGTGAGCGCGCCAACTTCGTCGGCGATATTCTTGAACGCCGCATAGTCCAGGTCGCGCGGATAGGAGCTGTAGCCGCACAACACCATCTTCGGACGCGCTTCACGCGCAATCGCGCGCAGTCCATCGAAATCTATCGCGCCGTTTGACGGTGCCGTCTTGTAGCGAACGAAGTTGAACAAACGCCCCATGTGGGACACCGGCGCGCCGTGGGTGAGATGACCGCCGTGGGACAGGTCCATGGCGAGGATCGTGTCGCCGGGCTGCAACAGGCTGAGGTAGACGGCCTGATTCATCGGTGATCCGGAAAGCGGCTGAACGTTGGCGTGCTCGGCACGAAAAAGCGAGCAGGCCCGCTGGCGTGCGAGGTTCTCGACGTCGTCCGTATACTGCTGGCCGCCGTAGTATCTGCGTCCCGGATATCCCTCGGAGTATTTATTGGTGAAGACCGATCCGAGCAGTTCAAGCACCTCCGGATAGGTGTAATTCTCGGACGGAATCAGTTCGACGCCGTCCTGTTGACGGCGCTCTTCCCCGACAAGGGCAGCGGCGATCTCTTGATCGTTGATGGACAGTTCGTTGCGAAACGACGGCATGATCGGGCTCCTCAACACGCTGTTTTTCCAGCAGATTGGTTGCCCAGGCGATCGGCGTCGGAACCCTTCGCGCTTCCCCGTGGTCTATTCCACGTTAGCTCGCCAGTCGCGCGATAGGACGAATGAGCACGGAGACTCTTCGCAAAGGAGAATTTAGCCGACCTGCGGACCTTCCGCAACCAATGAGTCCATCGCGTCAAGCTTCAGCGCGGCGTCAGCTCCTCGCGCAGCGCGGACAGGATCGTGAGATCGGCGGCGTGCTTGCCGGCCTTGTCGGCCAGCGCCGCATCGGCGCCGTGGGCGAGCAGCGCCTTCGCGATCGCCGGGTGGTTGCCTTCGGCGGCGATCATCAGCGCCGTGCGTCCGCGCGCGTCGCGATCGTCGACCCTGGCGCCTGCGTCCAGCAGATACGCGACGACCTCGAGCGCCTGCGCCTCCGGCACGGTCTCATCCGGTCCGGCCGCCCACATCAGCAGCGTGAGGTCGTTGGCGTAGCGCGTGTTGATGTCGATATCGAGTGCGAGCAGCTGCTTGACGATGCCGAGCTGGCCGCCGGCGGCCGCATACACGACCGGCGGCTTGCCGGTGTCGTCGGCCTTGCGGCCGTCGGCGCCGTGCGCCAGCAGCATGCGCACCACCATGTCCCGGCCGGCATAGGCGGCGGCCGCGACCGCCGAAGCGCCGCTGCGTCCGGTGAGATTGACGTCGGTGCCGCGATCGATCAGCCGCTGCACGATCGCGACATGGCCGCGCTCGGCGGCAAGATACAGCGCGGTCGATCCCGCGAGGTTGCGCGCATCGACCGGCGCACCGCGGGCCAGCAGCAGGTCGACCATGTCGAGATGGCCGGAGCGGGCGGCATGGCTCAGCGGCCTTGCGCCGAGCCGGTCCCGCGCATCGACCGAAGCGCCGCCATCGAGCAGCGCGGTGGCGAGGTTTATGCAATCGGCATTGG
Source organism: Bradyrhizobium sp. USDA 3240 (assembly GCF_054063295.1). NCBI lineage: Bacteria > Pseudomonadati > Pseudomonadota > Alphaproteobacteria > Hyphomicrobiales > Nitrobacteraceae > Bradyrhizobium > Bradyrhizobium sp. USDA 3240. Next base: position 2,498,458 of record NZ_JBSSGD010000002.1, on the reverse strand, counting down.
CGGCCGAGAATAGCGTCAGCGAGATCTCGACTGCGCTGAGCTGGGCCTTGTCGGTTTCGTATTTGCGGGTCAGCTCGCGGCAGCGTGCCGGGTCGGCCGCAGCAGAGCTGCTGTGAGCGTGGCCCGCAACAAACAGCGCGGCGAGGGCGATGCGGCGATACAAGACGTGTCCTCCGTATGGCCTGCTGACAGGTCAGCCATTTGGATTGAGCGTCGCATGATCCTTGGATGCTGCCAAGCCGCGCAGCGATTTTGAAGCCGCGCAGCGAAGTCGAGCCGCGCGGCGACGGGATGCCGCGCGGCGTTATCCAGCTCTAGCCGGTCTGCCCGGTGCTCGCATTCGCAACGGCGCGCGCGACATTGGCGATCACCTCGTTGCACTTCTCCATCGGAGCACTTGCCCCGGTCAGGTAGACCGTCACCACGATCGGCTTGCGGCCGGGCGGCCAGAACACGCCGATGTCGTTATAGGTGCCGCGATCGCCGGTGCCGGTTTTGTCGCCAACCCGCCAATCCCGCGGCACGCCGGCGCGCAGCCTCGTGTCGCCGGTCTTGTTGGCGACCATCCAGTCGACGAGTTTCTGGCGCGAGGCGGGTTGCAGGACATCGCCGATCGCCACGCGCTGCAAGCTTTTCAGCATCGCAACCGGGCTCGTGGTGTCGCGCAGATCGCCCGGCACGGCTTCATTCAGCGCCACCTCCCAGCGATCGAGGCGGCTGACATTGTCGCCGATGGTGCGGAAGAAGCTGGTGAAGCCGGCAGGCCCGCCGATCTCGCGCAGAAGCAGGTTGGCGGCGGTATTGTCGCTGAGCGTGATGGCGGCCTCGCAGAGTTCGGACAGCGTCATGCTCGATCCGACGTGTTGCTTGGCCACCGGCGCGTAGGCCAAGATATCCTTGGCCTCAACCTGCACGCGCTGGTCGAGGCTGGATTCGCCGCGGTCGACCCGGTGCAGCACCGCGGCCGAAGCCAGCGCCTTGAAGGTGCTGCACATCGGGAACCGCTCGTCACCGCGCCGGCTCGCGCGCAATCCGGTCTCCATGTCGAGCGCGGCGACGCCGAGCCGGCCGCTGGTCGCGAGCTCAATGCGTGCAAATTCTTCCTGCAGCCGCTTTGCCGGCTCGCCTGGTCCCGCCGCCGCGCTCTGTCCTGCTACGGCGCTCTGTCCTGCTACGGCGCTCTGTCCTGCCGCGGCGCCTGGCCGCGGCAAAGTGCAGGAAACCGCAAGGCCCAGCGCGCGCAATCCGAATGTCCGTCTCGTCAGCATTTCTCGTCTCCGTTGGCGGCGCGAACCTGCCGGGCGGCGTGACGGAGCACAAACAATCATTTATACAACGAGGCATGAGGAAAACTTGGTCATGACGCCATGCGCCGGCACCTCCCGCTGAACGCGCTACGCGCCTTCGAGGCCTCCGCGCGGCTGTTGAGCTTCACCCGCGCGGGGCTGGAGCTGCGCGTGACGCAGACTGCGATCAGCCACCAGGTCAAGCAGCTCGAGGATACGCTCGGCGCGAGCCTGTTCCGCCGCCTGCCGCGCGGACTGGTGCTCACCGACGAAGGGCTGGCGCTGCTGCCGGTGCTGTCAGACGCGCTCGAACGGATCGGTGCGGCGATCGACCGCATCGAGGCCAAGGGCACGCGCGAGGTCGTCACCGTCGGCTGCGTCACGACGTTTGCGACCGGATGGCTGCTGCAGCGGGTCGATCGCTTCAAGCGCGCGCATCCCTATATCGACCTGCGCCTGCTCACCAACAACAACCGCGTCGACATCGCGGGCGACGGGCTCGATCTTGCGCTGCGCTTTGGCGACGGCTCCTGGCATGGCACCGAGGCGATCCACCTGCTGTCCGCGCCGCTCTCGCCGGTGTGCTGCGCTGACGTGGCGGGCCGATTGCGCAAGCCGTCCGATCTCACGCAGGAATTCTTGCTGCGCTCCTACCGCGCCGAGGAATGGCCGCTGTGGTTTGCGGTCGCAGGCGCGCCGTGCCCGAAAATCCAGGGACCGATCTTCGACAGTTCGGTTGCGATGGCCGAGGCCGCGGCGCGCGGCGTCGGCGTCGGGTTGGTGCCGATTGCGATGTTCAACAACGAGTTGGTGTCCGGCCGGCTGGTGCGGCCGTTCGCGGCCGAAGTGCCGGCGGGGTCCTATTGGCTGACCTGGCTGAAGTCGCGTGAGGTCACGCCCGGCATGCGCGCGTTTCGGGATTGGCTGCTGGAGGTGTTGCGGGCGGAGGTGAGTGAGAGCGAAGAGGTGAAGGATGCGCCGCACGTGCCTGCCGCGCGACCCAAGCGGAAAGCCAAAGCAAAGGCCAAGACAAAGACTGCGAAGAAGCGGCAACGCTAGTCGAAGTTCATCTAGCCCCGTCATCCTGAGGAGCCGCGAAGCGGCGTCTCGAAGGATGTACGGCCCGGCTGGTGGCCGTCGACCCTTCGAGACGCGCTTCGCGCTCCTCAGGGTGACGGTGAGGGAGCAGAGAGCGCTGCAGCCAGCTACGTGCTCGACCTGATCGAGCAGGGGCGCCGCCACCTACGCCAGATGGCACGCCACGGAATGCCCGTTGCTGCCTTCACGCAGCTCAGGTGCGGTCTGGCGGCAGCGCTCTTCGGCGATCGGGCAGCGGGTGTGGAAGTGGCAGCCTTTCGGTGGATTCATCGGGCTCGGCACGTCGCCCTTCAGACGGATGCGCAGCTTTTTCGCCTTGGGATCGGCCACCGGCACGGCCGACAACAATGCCTTGGTGTAGGGATGCTGCGGGTTGCGGTAGAGATCGCTGGCCTTGGCGAGCTCGACGATGCGGCCGAGATACATCACGGCGACGCGGTCGGAGATGTGCTCGACGACAGAGAGATCGTGGGCCACGAACAGATAGGTGAGGTTCAGCTCGGCCTGCAGATCCTCGAGCAGGTTGATGACCTGAGCCTGGATCGAGACGTCGAGCGCCGAGACCGGCTCGTCGCACACGATCAGCTTCGGCTCCAGGGTCAGCGCGCGGGCGATCGCGATGCGCTGGCGCTGGCCGCCGGAGAATTCATGCGGATAGCGCCGCATGTGCTCGGCCTTCAGCCCGACCTTGACCAGGAGGCGCGCGACGCGGTCCTCGCGCTCGCTGGCTGACGTCACGAGATTATGGATGATGAAGGGCTCGGCGAGGATCGCGCCGACCGTCATGCGCGGATTGAGCGAGGCGAACGGGTCCTGGAAGACGAGCTGCATGTTGCGCCGCATGGCGCGCAGGTCGCCGCCGCCGAGCCCGATCACGTTCTGGCCGTCGAACACGACCTCGCCTGAGGTCGGCTCGATCAGCCGCAGCACGCAGCGGCCGGTGGTCGACTTGCCGCAACCGGATTCGCCGACCAGCCCCAGCGTCTCGCCGCGGTTGACCGCAAACGACACGCCGTCGACCGCATAGACCTGCCCGACCTCGCGCGACAGGAGACCGCCGAGCACCGGAAAGTGCTTCTTCAGATTGCTGACGCGCAGCAGCGGCTCGCTCATGACGCGTCTCCGAGGTGGCAGGCCATGCGATGGCCGGGCGCGATCTGGCGCAGCCGCGGCTCCTGCTCGGTGCAGATGCTCATGGCGTGTTTGCAGCGGGAAGCAAACCGGCAGCCGGGCGGCGGGTTGATCAGGATCGGCACCGAGCCGCCGATCGTTTCCAGCCGGGTCTTGTGCTCGGCGTCGAGATCGATGCGCGGGATCGAGCGGATCAGGCCCTGGGTGTAGGGATGGCTCGGATTACCGAACAATTCGTCGACCGCCGCCTCTTCCACCACCTTGCCGGCATACATCACGACGACGCGCTGCGCGGTCTCCGCGACCACGCCCATCGCGTGGGTGATCAGCATCACCGCCATGCCGAGGCGCTCCTTCATGTCCTGCAGCAGGTCGAGGATCTGCGCCTGGATGGTGACGTCGAGCGCGGTGGTCGGCTCGTCGGCGATCACGAGCTTGGGCCGGCAGGCCAGCGCCATCGCGATCATCACGCGCTGCCGCATGCCGCCGGAGAACTGATGCGGATAGTGATGCACGCGGCCCGCGGCATTGGGGATCTGCACCAGCGTCAGCATCTCGATGGTGCGCTCGAGCGCCTGCTTCCTGGTCACCGCCTCGTGGCGGCGCAGGCTCTCGGCGATCTGCTCGCCGATCGTCAGCACCGGGTTGAGCGAGGTCATCGGCTCCTGGAAGATGAAGCCGATCTCCTTGGCCCTGATGTCGTCGAGCTGATGGCTGGTCAGCGGCGCCAGATCGCGGCCTTCGAACATGATCTCGCCTGCGACGATCTTGCCCGGCGGCATCGCGATCAGCTTCAGGATCGACATCGCGGTGACGGTCTTGCCGCAGCCGGATTCGCCGACCACGCAGAGCGTCTCGCCGCGGTTGATGCTGATGTCGACGCCGTCGACCGCCTGGACGATGCCGTCGTCGGTGGTGAAATGGGTTTTCAGGCCCTTGATGTCGAGCAGCGCCATCAGATCACCTTGCGGGCGTCGAGCGCGTCGCGCAGCCCGTCGCCGATGAAGTTGATGGCGACGACCGCGATGAAGATCGCGCCGCCCGGAAACAGCGCCCAGTGCGGGCCGATGTCGAGGAAGTCCTTGGCGTCATAGAGGATGCGGCCCCAGGTCGGCGTATCCGGCGGGAAGCCGAGGCCGAGGAACGAGAGCGTCGATTCCGCGATGATCGCGGCGGCGACGTCGATCGTACCGGCGATGATCACGGGTCCCAGCGCATTGGGCAGGATGTGGCGTACTACCTGCCGCACCGGGCTCGCGCCGAGCGCGCGCGCCGCCTCGACGAATTCCTTCTCGCGCAGCGACAGGAACTGGGCGCGCACCAGGCGGGCGACCGGCATCCAGCGCAGGCCGCCGATGACAAGCACGATCAGGATGAAGATGCCGCCTTCGGGACCGAACATGGCCTTGAGCCCGTCGCGGAACAGATAGATCAGCATCAAGAGCAGCGGCAGTTGCGGCAGCGACAGGAACAGGTCGGTCAGCCACATCAGCGCGTAGCCGAGCGGACCGCGCGACATGCCGGCGAGCGCGCCGATCAGCGTACCGACGAACACCGAGACCAGCATCGCGGCGAGGCCGACCGCAAGCGAGATGCGGCCGCCATAGATCATGCGGGCGAGCAGGTCCTGGCCGAGATCGTCGGTGCCGAACGGATGCGCCAGCGAGGGGCCCTGCATGCCTGCCACCACGTCGATGTCGCTCATCGAGACGCGCCAGATGAACGGGCCGATCACCACGGCCGCGATCAGCAACAGCAGCAGCACGGCGCTGACCACGGCCGGCCGGTGCCGGCGGTAGCGCCGCCAGGTTTCGCGCCAGGGCGAGTAGCCGCGCCGCTCAGCGGAAGGAGATGCGAGGGTCAAGCCAGCCATAGAGGACATCTGCAATCAGGTTGAAGAGCACCACGAGACACGCGAAGACGAAGGTCACGGCCATCACGACCGGCGTATCGTTGGCGAGGATGGAGGAAATCAGGAGCGAGCCGATGCCGGGAATCCGGAAGATCTGCTCGGTGACGATGGCGCCGCCGAACACCGCGGGCATCTGGAGCGCGATCAACGTGACCACCGGGATCATCGCATTGCGCATCACATGCTTGACGATCACCTTGGCCTGCCCGAGCCCTTTGGCGCGCGCGGTGGTGACATAGTCGAGCCGGATCACGTCGAGCATCGCCGAGCGCACGAAGCGGGTCATCGACGCCGCCTGGAACAGGCCGAGCACCATCACCGGCATGATGGCCTGCCGGATCATCTCCAATAGCCAGGGGATGCCGCTGCCGGGCACGTCGGTGTAGACGAAGGGCAGCCAGTCCAGCTTCACCGAGAACACCAGGATGAACAGGATGCCAGTGAAGAAGGTCGGCAGCGAGAAGCCGATGAAGGCAAAGGTATTGGCAAGCTGGTCGAACAGCGAATACGGCCGGGTGGCGGCATAGACACCGACCGGGATCGCAATCAGCAGCGCCAGCAGCTGCGCCGAGCCGATCACGTAGAGCGTGGTCGGCAGCCGCTGCAGGATCAGCGTGTCGACGTTGATCCGGCTGACAAAGGAGAAGCCCCAGTCGCCCTGCACCATCGCCGCAAGCCAATGCAGGTAGCGGAGATAGATCGGATCATCGAGACCGAACTTGGTGCGCAGCGCGGCCTGCACCTCGGGAGGCACGTTCGGATTGGTCGCGAGCTCGCTGAACGGATCGCCCGGCGCGAGCGCCAGCACGACGAACAGCACGACCGAAATCCCGAGCAGGCTCGGGATCGCGATCATCAGACGGCGCAGGATATACTGACTCATCGAGAGATCATCTGACTAACGCTCGCACCTTGAGCACGTTGATCTTGCTTCCAGTCGAAAGGCGAGCTTCACCCCGCGCCCCGCGTGCGGGGAGAGGTCGGAATCCAAGCACAGCTTGAATTCCGGGTGAGGGGGACTCTCCAAGAACTCATCTCGCACGGTATTTTCGGTTGGAGCCCCTCTCCCCGTAAGAACGGGCAGAGGGAGAACATGCACCCACTCAACTCCGAACCTGTCCCCGTGTCTCAGGTTTCGCGATACCAGTCTTGCAGATTGTCGGTCTGGTTGGCCCAGCCAGACAGCGCGGGCCGCAGCGTGTTGGAGCAGGCTTCCACCGCAAGCCGATGCATCACGGGGATCATCACCGTGTCCTGCCACATCAGATCGTTGCACTTGATGTAGAGATCCGCGCGCTTGATCGGATCGGTCTCGGTATCGGCGGCATCGACGGCGGCGTCGAAATCCTTGTTGACCCAGCGCGGGAAGTTCGGTCCCTGCCACTTGTTCTCCTTGGTAGAGACGTTGCGCGAATGATAGCGGCGCATGTGCAGGGCCGGATCGGGCTGCGTCATCGGGATCTGGAACATCTCGATATCGGCATAGAAATGCGCGTAGGTGTCGGGATTGGCGACGTCGGAGGAGAAGAACACCGAGGCCACCACCGATTTCAGCTCGACGTCGATGCCGGCCTTCTGGCAGGCCTGCTTGACGATCGCCTGGGTCTTCTGCCGCGGTCCGTTGATCGAGGTCTGGTACAGCAGCTTCAGCTTTTTGCTGTCCTTCTCGCGGATGCCGTCGGAGCCCACCTTCCAGCCAGCCTGCTCGAGCAGCGCGCTCGCCTTCTCGGCCGAGAACTCCCATTTGGTGTTCTTGGAGACGAACTCCTCGGGGCCGTTGAGATAGTTGGCGGTGGCGCGGCCGGCGCGGCCGTAGATCACCTTCTTGATGGACTCGCGGTCGACCAGCAGCGCCAGCGCCTGGCGCACGCGCGGGTCGGACAGGATCGGATGCTTGGTCTTCATCGACGAGCGTTCGCCATCGACCTCAGTGTTGGGGTCGGTGAAGTTGATGGCGATGAATTCGATATCGCCGCCGACGGCATAGAGCGTCTTGCCCTTGCCGCCCTTCTCCAGCCGCAGCAGCACCTCGTCCTCGACCTGGATATTCCAGGCGAAATCATATTCGCCGGTCTGAATCACCGCGCGCGCCGCCGACACCGCGTCGCCGCCGCCCTTCATCTCGATCGTGTCGAAATAGGGCCGGTTCGCCATGTGGTAGTCGGCATTGATTTCGCCGCGGATCAGGTCGCCCGGCTTGAATTCGATGAACTTGTAGGGTCCGGTGCCGACCGGCTTCAGATTGGTCGACGCCTCGCGCGACTTGCCGCCCTTGAATTCCGCGAACAGGTGTTTCGGAATGATGCAGCCATAGGCGCCGACGAACGCGTTGGCCCAGAACGGTGTCGGATCCTTGAACTTGATGCGGATCGTGAGGTCGTCGACCTTCTCCACGGTCATGCCGGCGTAAGTCGCACTCGAGACCGCGGCCGTCGCGGGATCGCTGGCATATTCCCAGGTGAAGACGACGTCGTCGGCGCTGAACGGTTTCCCGTCATGCCATTTGACACCGGGCTTGAGCTTCCAGACCACCGATTTGGCGTCGGCGGCGAGCCCGCCATTCTGGAGCGAGGGAATCTCGGCGGCGAGGATCGGGTTGAGATGGCCGTCGACGTCCCAGCTGGCCAGCGGCTCGTAGAAGATGCGCGAGCCGTCCTGGTCCTTGGTGCCGGTAGCGAAATGCGGATTGAGCAGGGTCGGGCCCTGCCACCACAACAGCTTCAGCGGACCGCCGCCGCCGCGCTTGGTCGGCTTGTAGGGGTTGGGGCTCTGCGCCATCGCGACGCCGCCGGTCGCCAGAATCTGGTTCGCCAACGGCGCGGTGACGCCGACGGCAATCATTCGCTTGACGAAGGCGCGGCGGTCCATCCGTCCGTCCCTTACGTCGTCGATCATCCCGCGCAGATTGTTATCGAACATTGTCCCCTCGGTCCGGCTCACGTGTGATTGCGGCGGGCCTTGGAACCGGCCGCCGTGCTGGCGGCAGATGCCACACCGAATGACCGCGAAGGTCAACGTCTCCAACGCCACAGGGCCTAGGTCTTTTGGCTATCGCTTGTGCAGAACCGCGCCGGGCCGCACATCGGTTCGGCATTTCGGTGCCAAAGCGCGGCTGCGCGCGCCTCGCAGTGCGGAAAATTTGTTCGTTATCCTTTGTTCCGAGATGCTTTCTTGCCACACGGACGCGCTTTCGCGCGAAGTGAATGCCGGCACGCGTCAAGAAACCGCGCCAAGACAAGAATCCCGTGCCCCGCTCCGGTCAAAATCGGAGCGGGAAAGGCGCTCGCCGGGCCGCGCATCGAAGCGCAGGCCCGGCCTGTTAGATGCGGCGCTTAGGCGACCGACATGTCCAACGGCGGTGCAACATTCGCCGGCAGCGGACTGACATAGGGCGTTCGGGTGGTCCGCTTCTTGAGGTCGGCCTTGGCGGCCGCGATCAGCTCAGGCTCCATCAACGCCTTGACGCCGAGGCCGGCCATCGCCTTGGCGGCCTGCACCATCGCCTTGTGCGCGGCCGGCGTCTTGCCCTGCGCCACAACCTGCCAGGTGTGGAACGGCGTGCCGATTGCAACCGTCGGTGCATGGACCTGCACCGTCGGCACCACCCAGCTGACGTCGCCGACATCGGTCGAGCCGACCAGCGGATTGCGCTTGGCGTCGATCGGCACCAGGAAATCGGCCAGCGGCCGCTCGGTCGGATCCATGCCGATCGCGTAGTAGACCGAGGCGATGTCCTTGTCGGTCAGGGTCGCGCGGATCTTGCCGGCGAAATCCTTGTCGGCATCGTCGAAATGCGGCGGGCCGAGATCTTCCATGATCCGGTGCAGCGTCTGCTCCAGCGGGGTGTTGGGCAGGATGTTGGAGACCGCGGAGATGATCTTCATCTCCATCTTGGTCTCGGTCATCAGGGCTGCGCCCTGCGCGATCTTGTTCACGCGCTCGACCAGTTCGTTCATGCCGGGCAGGTCGCGGGCGCGGATCGAATAGCGCACGCGGGCATGGGCCTGCACCACATTGGGTGCAATGCCGCCGGTGTCGAGCAGCGCGTAATGCACGCGGGCATCGCTCGGCATGTGCTCGCGCATATAGTTGACGCCGACATTCATCAATTCCACCGCATCGAGCGCGCTGCGGCCGAGATGCGGCGAGGCCGCCGCATGCGAGGTCCGGCCGGTGAAGATGAAATCGGCACGGGTGTTGGCGAGCGACGGCGTCACCGCCACCTCCCAGAAGCTGTGCGGATGCCAGGTGATGGCGATGTCGGCGTCCTCGAACGCGCCACAGCGCACCATGAAGGCCTTTGCCGCGCCACCTTCCTCGGCGGGACAGCCGTAATAACGCACCCGGCCCGGCACCTTGTTGGCGGCGAGCCAGTCCTTCACCGCGGTCGCGGCGAGCAGCGCGGAGGAGCCGAGCAGATTATGGCCGCAGCCATGGCCGTGGCCGCCGCTCTCGACCGGACGAGGTTCGGCGATGCCGGCCTCCTGGCTGAGGCCGGGCAGGGCGTCATATTCGCCGAGGAAGGCGATCACAGGTCCGCCCTCGCCCCATTCGCCCATGACAGCGGTCGGGATGTCGGCGAGGTTCTCGGTGATGCGGAAACCCTGGTGGCGCAGTTCGGCCAGATGTTCGGCGGATGAGCGCGCCTCGGTGTAGCAGACCTCGGGCATCGCCCAGACCCGGTCGCTCAATTCGATGAAACGCGGCTTGATCGTGTCGACGCCGCGCCAAACATCATTACGGTTGTCCATTTGCTCCGATCCTTAAAAAGCAATCTGAAGCACGAAAGGCTAGCAGCTTGGCGCGACGCCGCCTAGCTTGTCGCGGCAGACCAGCTTTTCGGCAGCGTCACGTCTCGGTGTGCGAGAAACATGTCTGCCGCGCCAAAACTGCTCTCGTTGGATGGACGCAATGCATATAGAGGCGCCACTCCGCCACGACCTTGCGCACAAGTGTCTGCCTTGAGCGATCGGCCTGCCTTCCTCTATGATATGGCTCGCGAGGACGTGGTCCGACCATGCATGATGCAATTCCGTCTCTGTTGCCGAGAAATCCGGGCCACCAGTTCGTGATCTATGCCGACGCCTGCTCCGGCATTCCCGGCGCGCTGCATGAGCGCACCTTCGCCTCGGTCAATAATGTAGTCCGCCGGCTCAATCCTGCACCCGAATTCATCCTCTTTCCCGGCGACGAGATCATCGGCCTCACCGCCGATGCCGACGCATTGCGTGCGCAATGGCGGCATTGGCTTGAGGTTGAGATGGCCTGGCTCGACCGGCGTGCGGTGCCGTTGTGGCACACGACCGGCAACCACACGACTTACGACGAGATGAGCGAGGCGGTGTTTCGCGAGGTGCTCAAGCTGCCGCGCAATGGTCCGCCCGGTCAGGAGGGTCTGTCCTACTGGGTCCGCCGCGACGATCTCCTGATGGTGTTCGTGCACACGCTGTGGAGCGGGCTGGGCGGCGAGGGCCATGTCGAGACCGATTGGCTGCAAGCAGTCCTCGCACAGCACAGGGATGCCAGGCACAAACTGGTGCTGGGTCATCATCCCGTGTACCCGATCAACGGCTTCAGCGGCAGCTATCAGCGCGAGATCGGCCACGAATACAGCGCGCGCTTCTGGGATCTCCTGGTCCGCGCCGGCGTGACCGCCTATCTGTGCAGCCACATCCTCGCATTCGATGTTCAGATCCATCGCGGCGTGCTGCAGATCTGCACCGCGGGCGCGGGCACCGCGCACCGGATGCCCGAGGGCGTCGAGTATCTGCATTGCGTGCAGGCGGCGCTCGATCAGGACGGCCTTCGCTATCAGGTGCTCGACACCGAGGGCGTCGTGCGCGAGCAGTTCGCGTGGCCGCTGCCGTCGCTCGACCACCTCGCGTGGTCGCCATTGCCGCACGGGACCAGCCCCGCGCCACTATCCGGAATGCCGGCGCCTGCGACGGTGGTCGCCCTGAAATTGTCGGGCCGCACCGCCGCGGGAAGCGCCGCGCCGCAGACGCTGCTCTGTACGCCGGTGCCTGACACCATCGCACCGCTCTGGCTCGGCCTGCGTGGGCCGAACCAGACGCTCACCTTGATCCTCGGGCGTGAACCCGGGCGTAGCCCGCACTATTGGGTCGGTCCCGATCTCGGTGACGAGCGGGATTTCGACCTCGACATCGCCTTCTATCCGGATATGGGGCCGGGTGGCGTACTGTGGCGACGCCGCGGCGACATCAGCTGGACGTCGTTCGCGGCGATATCGGCGACGGGGCTCGAGCGGTTGTCGTGGCCCGCGCTCTGGAGCGTCGGGTGCGGCGAGCGTGGACCGGACGACAGGCGATATGCCGGACCACGGCTCGACGTCGCTGCGACCGTGATCGCTTTGTCTTGAGCCATGGCCTTGAGCCAAAGTCGGCGGCGACCGCCCGGCTGATACGCGGAGCAAGGAAGCGGGTGGATTAGTCAGGCTTGTTCGGCTTGTCGCGTTCTGCGCTTTTCAATTCGCGATCGATCAGCGTGCAGACCCGCCGCTGCGCGAGCAAGCCGAGCCGCGCGCGCGTGGTGCCGTGCTTGATCTTGCCGTTGATTTCGAATGACCAGCTCCAGAGGTCAGGCTCGATGTTGGTGAGCGTGTATTGAATGTCCCGATGACGATCGATCAGCTTCTTCATGCCGTTTCTTCTTGTTGGCTGAAGATTGCATGGCGAGATCAAGAAGGCGTCTGTATCCGGACGACTACTTACACAATTGGTCTAAGTGTCCGCGCGACGGAATTTTTCGCACTCACTGAGTTGGGGCCTTGTCCAGTGGTTACGCAAGCTCGGGCAAATCTTGTCGCGAGAACGCGGAACTGTTTCCCATTCTCAACTGTCATCGCCCGGCTCGATGTTCAGCCCGGGGACATGACCGACGGGTGTTCGGAGACATAGCCGACACATCATAGTGCAGGGATTTGGCAAAGTGGGAGGCCAAGTCCATGCCATGGCGTGAGGTGTCGGTGATGGATCAACGGCGCGAGTTTGTACGGCTTGCGATGCAGGAGGGCGCGAACCGACGCGAGCTCTGCCGTCGGTTCAACATTCATCCCGACACGGCTTACAAGTGGCTCGCACGATGGCAGGCGGATCAGTCCGTCGCGGACCGATCGCGCCGGCCGCATTCGAGCCCAGGACGAACCGATTGCAAGCTCGAAGAGCGCATTTTGTCAGTACGCGATGCTCATCCGGCGTGGGGAGCTCGCAAGATCGCTCGCTGTCTGGAACGGGAAGGCTATCATGCGCCAGCAGTTTCGACGGTCCATGAGATCTTGCGTCGAGCAGGCCGCATCAAGCCTCCGCTCGGCGGCGCAGTGGCAAGCCAGCGTTTCGAGATGCCGGCCCCCAATCTGTTGTGGCAGATGGACTTCAAAGGCTGGATTCGGCTCGGCAATGACGCTCAATGCCATCCTCTGACCGTGGTCGACGACCACTCGCGCTATGATCTGTGCCTGCAGGCCTGCGCCGATCAACGCACCGATACGGTGCGTAGTCGCCTGGAGAAGACCTTCCGTCATTACGGTCTGCCGGAGGCCTTCTTCGTCGACAATGGCTCACCGTGGGGCGACCCTTCTGGCGAGCGGTGGACGCGGTTCTCGGTCTGGCTGCTCAAGCTCGGCATCGCGGTCATCCACAGTCGCCCCTATCACCCGCAAAGCCGTGGCAAGAACGAACGGTTCCATCGCACGCTCGCCGCTGAGGTCTTCGCGCTACGGCAGTTCCGTGATCTCGCGGAGACACAGCGCGCCTTTGACGCCTGGCGGGAGGTCTACAACTTCGAACGGCCGCATGAGGCGCTTGGACAGCAGGTGCCGGCCAGTCGATACCGGCCGAGCCAGCGGGCCATGCCCGATCGCTTGCCGGAGGTCGAATATGACAGCCACGAGATCGTGCGCCACGTCTCCACGACCAAGGCCTACATCAGCTTCAAGGGATGCCTTTGGAAGGTCCCGCAGGCCTTCCGCGGTGAGCGCCTTGCCATTCGCCCCTCGCCAAACAGTGCGCAATACGGGGTCTTCTTCGCCGCCCACCAGGTCGCTATCATTGATTTGGCGAGCGGAAAAAGTGTCGGCTATGTCTCCGAACACCCGTCGGTCATGTCCCCGGGCTGAACACTCGACCGGGCGATCCAGTACGCCGCGGCCTCTCGGCTCAATCGCTGGCGTCTCTGGAACACTGGATCACCCGCATGCGCGGGTGATGACACCGGAGGTGAGTGGCTTGAGATCCAATCGTCATTGCGAGCGAAGCGAAGCAATCCATCGCTCAACGCACGCGGGTGAATAGATTGTTTCGCTTCGCTCGCAATGACAGCAGAACGTGAGAACTCACAAATTGATCACCCCGCGCCGCGCCGCATGCGCCACCGCGTCGGTGCGGCCGGTGGCGTCGAGCTTGTCGCTCAGGGAGCCGACGTGAAACTTGGCGGTGTGGACCGAGATCCCGAGCCGCTGTGCGATCATCTTGTTGGATGCGCCTTCGGCCAGCAGCGCCAGCACGTCGAGCTCGCGCGGCGTCAGCTCGAAGTCGCCGCCGCCCGCGGTGTCCCGGTTGCGTGCGACGATCGTCGCCGTCGCCTGTTCACCCGGCGCGGCAAGCCGCAGGCCGGCGACGCTGCCGAGCAACGTCGCCAGCCGGTCGGCGAGGGCGGGATCGTCGATCTCGAGTGCGATGACGATGTCGGAGGCAGGCTCGCTGCTCACGTCTCAGGCCTTTCGCCGACCGTCACCTTGAAGTTCAATGGCTCGCCGCCGCGATGCACGGTGAGCTCAACGACGCTGCCGACGCTCTGCGGTCCGAGACCGCGCGACAGCGCCCGCACGCCCGACAGTTTCTCGCCGTTGACGGCAATGATCACGTCGCCCTGGCGGATGCCGGCGGCGGCCGCGGGGCCGGCCTTGTCGACATTCATCACCATTGCGCCGAGGCCGTCGTCGAGACGGACCGGCTGCAGCCCGACGCCGAGATATCCGCGCGCGATGCGGCCGCTCTTCTCGAGCTGGGCCGCGACCCGCTCGATGGTCGCGGCAGGGATCGTCAGCACGCGGCGCGGGCCGAGCACCGCCATGCCGAACGGCGCACCTGCGGCGTTCAGCGCCAGCCCGCCCTGCTGGCTGTGTCGCAGCCGGACGTCGAGCTCGATCCGCGCGTCGATCTCGCCGCCGCGCAGGCTGCGCCAGGCGGCGCCGGACCGGGAGACCATGCCGAGCCGCGCAATCGGCGCGCCGCGGTCGGCTGCGACGATCACCGCGAGCGATCCGAGCGCTGGGATTTCGGTCGACAGCTTGATCGGCGCGACGTCGCCATCGACGCGCAGCAGCGCGATGTCGGTGGTGTGGTCGCGTCCGGCGACAACGGCTTGCCTGCGGCTACCGTCGGCAAACTGGATTTCGACCTCGCCCTCGTCGGCGAGCGCTTCGTCCGCAGTGACGATCAGGCCGGTCTTCCAGACGAAGCCGGAGGCGCGCGCGCGATGCGAATGTACGGAGACGATTGCAGGCGCCGCGCGCGCAATGGTCTCGGAAAGGGCTGATGACAGCGAGGCGAGTGTGGTCGGTTCGGTCATGGGAAACTCCGTTGGCTTCCCCCAATCTGGGATGTTGCGGCCGGCGATGAAACTGGCCGGATGGGCAGGGCGCGGCCCTGCCGATCGGAACCGCCGCTCAACTCAGCCGGCGCAGCGTTGCCCTCGGGCTTTCGCCGAACTTGGCGCGGTAGGCGCTTGCCATCCGGCTCAGATGGGTAAAGCCGAGATCGAACGCAATATCGACGATGCGTTCGCCCGGCCGTGCCGTCTTGAGACGTGCGCTGAGATGGGCGAGGCGGATGTCGAGCAGCATCTCGGACACGGTGGTGCCGAAGTGACGGCGGAAGCCGAGTTGCAGCGCGCGGACGCCGGTGCCCGCGATTTCCGCAAGCTCGACGAGATCCAGCGGCTCGGTCGCGCGGGTCTCGAGGTAAGCCCGCACGCGCTTCAGCGCCGCCGGCTGGGCTTCGGTGCGGCCGTTGAAGACGTCGATCGCCGAACTCAGGCTGTGCCGCTGCTCGTTGAGCAAAACATTGAGGAACGACTCGCGCCAATCGGCGGCCGCGACCGCGGATAAGGATTTGTGCGGCTCGAGCTGCTCGGCTGTCGCCACGAGCGCCTCGATCCTGGCGGAGAGCGTCTCGCCGAGCTGCCCGCTCAGCGCGACGGCCGGATCGAACTCGACCGGCTGGACCGCGACGCCGCCAAGCGCTGCCGCGCGATGCTCGACCAGCTTGCGATCGAGCAGCAGGATGAGCTGGGCGCAGTCGTCGCGCCAGGTCATTTCGGTCGGAATCGTCGGCGACAGCAGTGAGGCGCAGTGTTGCGGCCCGGTGGTGAGCTCGCGCGCGGCGGTCCGCACCGCGGCCGAGCCGGACAACGGCATCTGCAACAGGAAGAAGCGGTCGAGGCAACCCGGGTTGATCGCGACCGATCCACCATAGGCTACATAGTTGATCGAGAAGCCGTCGAACCCGGCGCAATTGTGGTGCGCGGAAAAATCGCGCTCCGAACGATCGACCGGCGTCAGATCGTGCGGACAGAAGATGCGGCCGATCGCTTCAGCCGCGTCGTCGACGCGATCAGTCGCGACGCGCGCGAAATCCTTGAGCCTTGCCCTTGTCGAGCTTGTCCTTGCCGAAACCTCGTTGCCAACAGCTGTCACGCCGGCCGTCCGGAGTTGTTTGAGGTCTAAAATATCAGGCAGCCTAGTGCATCCGCCGGCAAAGGGGAACGCCGTTTCGTCGCGCAATCTGCCCGATCGACAGTCAGGAAGATGCGAAGGCATTGGGCAGATGTCGCCGGCCCGGCGCTCCCGCATTGCAGCATGGTCGCGCCGGCTGCGGATTCGTTTATCGGCTAGACAGCCTCACCGGCTGGCGACAGGCTCCGTGTCGGCAATACGCATCCAAAACTGGAGAGGCTGACATGGGCACGCTCGAAAAAGGCATTACCCGAACCGGCACCGGCTACGGCGGCAAGACCTGGAATATCCTGGGCCAGGTCTACTATCCGAAGGCGATCACCGACTCGACCTTCGCGTTCGAGACCAACAGCGATCCCGGCCAGTTCGTGCCGGTCCACATCCACCCGACCCAGGACGAATTCATCCTGGTGCAGGAAGGCGTGCTCGACCTCAAGCTCGACGGCGTCTGGGTGCAGGCCAAGGCCGGCGACCTCGTGCGCATGCCGCGCGGCATCCCGCACGGCTATTTCAACAAGTCCGACAAGCCGGCGCGGGCGCTGTTCTGGGTGTCGCCGATGCAGAAGCTCGAGGCGCTGTTCGAGAAGCTGCACAATCTGCAGGACCCGGTCGAAGTGGTGCGCATTTCCGCCGAGCACGAGGTGGACTTCCTGCCGCCGGAAGCCAACGAGTAGGCCGACTAAACACAATACGCACGTGAGGCGGCAATCGCCGGAGTTGGCTCCGGCGATGACGGGGATACGTGCGCTTAGGGAAATGGGCTTGTTCATTCATCGCGGAGACGTTTCATGGTCAAGCAAAAGCATGTGTGCGTCATCGGCGCCGGCATTTCCGGGCTCGCCGCCGGCAAGGCCTTTGCCGGTCGCGGCCACAAGGTGACCATCATCGAGCGCAGCGGCGATCTCGGCGGGGTCTGGGAGCCGGCGCGCTCTTATCCCGACGTGCAGACCCAGAGCCCGAAGGAACTCTATCGCTACACCGACAAGGCGATGCCGGAATCCTATCCGGAATGGCCGAAGGGTCCGCAGGTCCATGCCTACCTGCGCGACTACGCGCGCAGCCATGGGCTCGACGGCGCAATGCGGTTCGACACCAGGGTCGAAGACATGAAGCGTCGCGCCGACGGCAAACCCGGCTGGACGCTCGAACTACGCTCGACCGACGGCGCTACGGGGCACGAGGATTTCGATTTCGTCGCGGTCTGCACCGGACAATTCAACGAGCCGCAGTCGCTGCCGCTTTCCGGCGAGGACGGGTTCAAGGCGCAGGGCGGCCACATCCTGCACTCGTCGCAGTACAGCGATCCTGATCTCGCCAAGGGCCGCAAGGTAGTGGTGCTCGGCGGCTCCAAATCGGCGACCGACATCGCTGTGAATGCAGTCAATTCGGGCGCCAGCGAAGTCACCATCGTGTTTCGCGAGCCGGTCTGGCGAATTCCCTATTTCGTCGGCGGCCTCGTCAACTTCAAGCGCATCCTCTACATCCGCGCCCAGGAGCAGATGTTCGCAAGCTGGGGCATCGGTCCGATGGCGCGCCTCGCCCATGTCGTGGCGAAACCTTTCGTCTGGGCGAACTGGCGCGGGCTCGAGAGCATGCTGAAGATGCAGCTCAAGCTGAAGCAGTGCGGCATGGTGCCGAAGGAGCGGATCGAGGACGGCGTCAACTGCTCGGTGCCGATCGCGACCCCCGGCTTCTATCCGATGGTTGCCGATGGCCGGATCAAGGCGGTGCAGGGTACTTTCGATCACTATGAGGGCAAGACCATCGTGATGAGCGGCGGCCAGCGCGTCGCGGCCGACGTCGCGGTGCTCGCGATCGGCTACAAGCTCGGTGTGCCGTTCCTGCCTCAGGAGTATCAGACCAAGCTGGTCGAGCCCGACGGGCAATATCGGCTCTACCGGCTGATCGCCAATCCCGATTTGCCCGACATGGGATTTGTCGGGTTCAATTCGAGCTTCTGCACCGTGCTGTGCGCGGATCTCGCCGCGAACTGGCTGGTGCGCTACGCCGACGGCCAGCTCGCACGGCAGCCGAGCGCGGCCGAGATGCACGACAACATCGCGATGATGCTGAACTTCAAGCGCGTCGAGCGTCCGGCGGCGGGCGTCTATGGCGGGCTGTGCGTCGCGCCCTACCACTTCAAGCATTTCGACGAGCTGTTGGCGGACATCGGCACCAAGGCGTCGCGTCGCAACCCGCTCGTCGAAAAGTTCACGCCGCCGGACGCGGACGCTTATGCGCGCTTCCTTGCGACCGCGCCGGAGTACAAGGCCGTGGCTTAATCGCGGCCGGCGTCGAGGAAGGCCTGCGCCAGGCGCTCCGGATTGGAGAAGCACAGCTCGTGGCTGCCCGGCACCTGGACCAGGCGGAATAGCCCGAGCTTCTCCGACAGCCGCGGATGCCAGGGCAGGCCGTGCGGCATCGCGGTATCCTCGGTGCAGTTGACGTAGGACTTTGCGATCGGCATCTCGGCCGGATTGGTCCGCAACGCGATCTTGTCCTGGAAAGTCTTCAGCGGATGCGGGTTGAGTTTGTCATAGGCCCGCTGCGCCGTCTCGAGGTCGGCGTCGTTGATGAAGGCCTCGCGCCAGATCGGGAACGGCAGCACCACCGAGCCGTCGCCGCGCTCGGCATGGATGGCATCGAACAGGCCGCGATAGTGCGGCGGCACCATGTCGTTGAGGCATTCGCCATCGTTGGGCACGAAGGCGTTCCAGTACACCAGCCGGCGGATGCGGTTGGCGGCGGCATCGGCAACGCCCGTGATGACCATGCCGCCATAGCTGTGCCCGACCAGCACGATGTCATTCAGATTGTGCTCGGCGAGATAATCCACGATGGACTGGATGGCCTCGGCAAGGCCGGAGTCCTTGCGGTCGCCGGGCCGGTTGCCCTTGATGGTCGGGGTGTGGACGACATGGCCGGCCTTGCGGATCGCAGCCGCAATCGGCTCAAGCTCGGCGCCGGTATGCCAGGCACCATGGACGAGAACATAGGTCGACATGTTGTACCTCTCTCTGTGGTTTGGTTAGATCGATTGCGCGGTTCGGACGGTCGGCCATACGCGCTGACGTCATGCAATTCCTGATGGATATTGACCCGGGGCCACGGAACGCGCTTGGCTGTAACCGAACCGGATTGGGCTCGGAGTGAACTGATGCAGCAAATCGCCGCCGCGGATCGCTGGCGCAGGCTGAGCTGGAATACCGCGGACACACGGCCGGGCGAGCAGTTCGCTTATTATCGCGAGGCGATCTGCCAGGCCTTCATGAACCTGACGCCGGAGCCGCCGGCGACGCCGGGCTTCGTGGCCCGGGTCGAGACCGTTGGGCTCGGCGACGGCGCGGTCAACCGGGTCAGTTTCCCGGAGCATGTCGTGCGGCGCTCGGCCGCCGATATCGCCGCGTCCACACGGCGCTGCTACTACCTCAATCTCAAGCTGGCCGGCCGCTGCCGCATCCAGCAGGCCGGGCGCGAGGTCAGCCTGTCGCCGGGCCAGGTCGGAATCTTCGACAGCGGACAGCGCTTCTCGCTGCTGCACGACCGCGGCCCCGCGCTGCAGGTCGCCTCGTTCTGGGTGCCGGCCGAGGCGCTCGATGAGCGGCTGCCGTCGGCGCCGGAGGTCGCCCCGGCGCGGGTATCAGACGACCCGTTCGTCGGCCATCTCATCGCGGAGACGGCGCAGGTGCTGAACAATTCGGCGCTCCGCGCGTCTGACACGGATAACGCTCGGCTGTTCGGCGTGCTGCTTGACCTTGTCGCGCTCAGCCTGTCGCGGACCGGTCGCGCGGGCGTAGCCGAGAGCGCGGGTCTTGCTGATGCGACGTGGCTCGCGCTGCGCCGTGCCGTGGACCGCAGGCTGCGCGAGCCCGGCTTGGGCGTAGCCGCCATCGCGGCCGGGATCGGCATCAGCGAGCGCTACGTCCACAAGCTGTTCGAGCGCGCCGGCACCACATTCGCCAGCCATGTGATGGACCGTCGCCTCGATGGTGCGGCGCGCGACTTGAAGGATCCCGCGATCGCCGGGCGGGCGATCGGCGACATCGCGTTCGACTGGGGCTTCTCCGATCTGTCGCATTTCACCCGGCGCTTCCGCCATCGCTTCGGCTGCACGCCGCGCGACTGGCGCCGCGGCTGACCAACCGTTCTGGAAATCGTCATGCCCCAATCATTCACCTATCAAGTCAGCCCGATGCGGGTCGTGTTCGGGACCGGCACGGTCGCACAGCTGGCGGACGAACTCGGCCGGCTCGGCATCGGCCGCGTGCTGGTGCTGGCGAGCCGGCGGCAGCAGGCCGAGCTCGGCGATCTCGGAGGTTTGACCGGCGGCCGCATGGCCGGCGCGTTCGACGGCGCTGTGGTGCACACGCCGGTCGCAGTCACCGAACGTGCGATGCAGATGGTTCGCGAGTTGAAGCCCGACGGCGTGGTTGCGATCGGCGCGGGTGCCGCGACCGGCCTGAGCAAGGCGATTGCGCTGCGTACCGACCTGCCGCAACTGATCGTGCCGACCAGCTATGCCGGCTCCGAGATGACGCCGGTACTCGGCGAGACCGTAGACGGCGTCAAGACCACGCAATCGTCGCCGAAGATATTGCCCGAAGCCGTGATCTACGACGTCAATTTGACGATCTCGATGCCGGCTAAGTTCTCGGCGATCTCGGGCCTCAACGCGATCGCCCATGCGGCCGAGGCGCTGTATGCGCGGGACGGCAATCCGATCACCTCGCTGATGGCCGAAGAGGCGATTGCAAAACTCGCGTCATCGCTGCCGGAGGTAATCGCGCGGCCGCACGATCTCGACGCGCGCTCCGACGCGCTCTACGGCGCGTGGCTGTGCGCGGTCTGTCTCGGTACGGTCGGCATGGCGCTGCATCACAAGCTCTGCCACACCGTCGGCGCGCTGTTCGACCTGCCGCATGCCGAAACCCATGCGGTGCTGCTGCCGCACACCATCGCCTACAACACGCCGGCCGCGCGCGAGGCGATCGGCCGCGCCGCGCGGGCGCTCGGGGTTGCCGATGCGGCCGATGGCCTGTTCGATCTGTCGGAACGGCTCGGCGCGCCGCGTTCGCTCGCCGAAATCGGCATGCCCGAAGACGGCATCGCAAAAGCGGCCGCACTCGCCACCAAAAATCCTTACTGGAATCCGCGGCCGATCGAGGAGCGCGCGATCTGCGACCTGCTCCGGCGGGCGTGGTCGGGCGCGCGGCCGCAGGCCGGATAGATCACACCCCGATGGCGTTGCGCGCGATCACGTCGCGATAGAACGCCGCGCTCAGTTTCGGCAGGCGCGCCTGGGTCTCGAAATCGACGCGATAGAGGCCGAAGCGCTTCGCGTAGCCGAAGATCCATTCGAAATTGTCCATCAGGCTCCACAGGAAATAGCCGTGGATCGGGACGCCGTCGGCGGTCGCGCGCTGCAATTGGGCGAGGTAGTTGCGCAGGAACATGATGCGGTCGAGGTCGTAGATCTGCCCGTCCGGCTGCACCTTGTCCTCGCCGGAGGTGCCGTTCTCGCTGATGTAAATGCTCTTGATGTTCCACAGCTTGGCGGCGATCCGCGGCGCCCAGTAGATTGTCTCCGGCGCGATCCGCAACCAGTCCGAACTCATATGCGGGAACGAGCCCGGCATCGGCAGCGGTTTCCAGCCGGGAGCGGTGTCGGTAGCGAGGACATAGCAGTGCGGCGCGTAGATGTTGAGCCCGACGAAATCGTTAGGCTGCGCGATGATCTTCAGCTCCTCGGCGGTGAATTTGGGCGCGTCCGCACCGGCATATTGCAGGAAGGCCTCGGTGTACTTGCCTTCGAGGAGGACGCCGAGGAAGCCCGCATTGAGCTCGCGGGTCGCGATCTCGGTAGCGCGGATGTTCTCCGGCGTGTTGATCGCGGGCACGCAGGCGGTGATGTTTTCGGCGGGACCGACCCGCGTGCCGGCGCGGCCCTTGGCGCGGATCGCCAGCACCGCGAGACCGTGCGCCAGCGCGACGTGGTGGCCCGCCTGGTTCACCTCGGCCGGCGGCAGCGTCAGCCCCGGCGCGTCGACGCCGAGCGCATGGCCGAAGGGGAGGAAACGCCCGACCTCGTTGAGGGTGAAGATGTTCTTCACCCGGTCGGTCAACCGCTGCGCCACATAGCCGGCGTAGTCGCCGAAAGCCTTCGACGTGTCGCGCGAGCGCCAGCCGCCGACGCGGTCCTGCAACGCCTGCGGCAGGTCCCAGTGATAGAGCGTGGCATAGGGCTCGATGCCGTTGGCGAGCAACTCGTCGACCAGGCGGTTGTAGAAGTCGAGGCCCTTCGGATTCGGTGTGCCGGTGCCATCGGGAAACACCCGCGACCAGGCGATCGAGAAGCGATAGGCCCTGGCGCCGAGATCCTTGATGAGGCGGACATCTTCCTTGTAGCGGTGGTAGTGGTCGTTGGCGCGATCGCCGGTCGAGCCGTCCTCAATCTTGCCCGATGTGTGGGTGAATGTGTCCCAGATCGACGGGCCGCGGCCGTCCTCATTGACCGCGCCCTCGACCTGGTAGGACGAGGTCGCGGTGCCCCAGACGAAGCCCGGGGGAAAGCTGGTGCCATTCGGCCGCTGAGCGTGGTTCGCGGTCTCGGCTGGGCCGGTCAAACCGAGCGCCGAGAGGCCAGCAAGGCCCGCAAACTGCCGGCGCGAGAACTTTCCGAACATCATTGTCTCCCGTGGCCGGACGCTTCGGCTGGAATGCCAGCCATAAGTTAACCTTCCGTCCTGCCGTTGAGCAACAAGAGCCGAGAGGCCGTAGCAAGCGGCGCACCAATCGACGCGGGCCGTTGCGATGTCAGATGTCGCGGAGTTGTCAGTTCTGTGGCGACATGTTCTCTACTAGATTGCCTGCTAAGTCCCTCCGCAACGACATCAGAAAATCCCGAGATCCCGGTGAGCTGCGCGATGAACAAGCCTGCAACCCATGTCCGAACCGCGCTGCTGCGTCGTCTTGCCACGGCAATCGGCTTGCTGCTGGCGACGGCCACTGCAGCGCTGGCCGAGCAGACATTTTCGTTCGACAGCACACCCGGGAAGTTGCCGAAGACGGTTGTTCCGCTGAGTTATGCGATCGAGCTGACGCCCGATATCACCGGCCTGGCGCTGCCTGGCGTGGAGACCGTCGACATCGAGGTGCGTGAGCCGACGGCGCAGCTGACGCTGAATGCGATCAGCACGACGTTTGCCGAGGCCACGATCGATGACGGCGCACAGCGCGCGGAGGTCGTGACCGACGCCGCCGCGCAGACCGCGATGCTGACCTTCGCCAAGCCGCTTGCGGTGGGCCGGCACAGGCTGCGCATCGCCTTCACGGCGCAGATCAACAAATTCGGGACCGGCCTGTTCTCGGTTGACTATCCGACCCCGACCGGGATCAAGCGGTTGATCTCCAGCAAGCTGGAGCCGGCCGATGCAAGGCGGATCTTTCCGTGCTGGGACGAACCGTCGTTCAAGGCGAGCTTTGCGCTGACCGTCGTGATCCCGCGCAATTTGCTTGCGGTCGGCAACATGCCTGTGGCGAGCGAGGAGCCGGCAGCCGGCGATCGCAAGAAGGTCACGTTCGCGCCGACGCCGAAGATGTCGAGCTATCTGTTCGTGCTCACCGTCGGCGAGCTCGAACGCGTCACGGCGGATGCCGGCGGCGTCACCGTCGGCGTGGTGACGACGGAGGGCAAGAGCGGGCAGGGCCGGTTTGCGCTCGACAGCGCGGTGAAGCTGCTCGCCTACTACAACGACTATTTCGGCGTCAAATATCCGCTGCCGAAGCTCGATCTGATCGCCGTCCCCGGCGGGTTCGGCGGCGCGATGGAGAACTGGGGCGGCATCACCTTCTTCGAGAGCCGGCTGCTGTTCGACCCCGCGACCAACGCGGAGACCGCCAGGCGCGGCATCTTCGCCATCATCGCGCATGAGATGGCGCATATGTGGTTCGGCGACCTCGTCACCATGGCGTGGTGGGACAATCTCTGGCTCAACGAGGGCTTTGCCAGCTGGATGGCGACCAAGGCCTCGGAGCAGTTCTATCCGCAATGGCAGAGCTGGTTGAACGGCACCAGCGCGAAACAGTTTGCCATGGCGCTCGATGCGCGCCGCACCTCGCACCCGGTGCAGCAGCCGATCGCCGATCACAGCGAAGCGGTCACGGCGTTCGATGCCATCACCTACAACAAGGGCCAGGCGCTGATCCGCATGCTCGAGACCTATCTCGGCGAGCAGGCGTTCCGCGACGGCATCCGCAAATACATGGCCGCGCATGCCTACAGCAATTCCACCACGGTCGATCTCTGGCAGGCTCTCGAGGCGTCCGGCGGCAAGGCGATCACCGGCATCGCCGCCTCCTTCACCGAGCAGGATGGCGTGCCGCTGGTCGTGGCCGAGACGGCCTGCGATGGCGTCGCGCAGCGCCTGATGTTGCGGCAGGACCGCTTCGTGATCGCCCCGGCCAACGATCCGCCGCTGCCGACCCACGACTGGCAGATCCCGGTTGCGGCTGGACCCGCGCAGGGCAAGCCGTTTGACGAGATCCTGCTGAAAGGCAGTACAGATATTCCGGCCGGCGCATGCGGCGATGCGATCAAGGTCAATCTCGGCGACGTCGGTTACTTCAGGGTCGAATACGGGCCGAAGAACCGTGCTGCGCTGCTGAACGCATTCCCGCAAATGCAGGTCGTCGACCGGCTCAATGTCGTCACCGACAGCTGGGCGCTGGTGCAAGCGGGCCGGGCTGAAGCACCGTCCTATCTCGCGTTGCTCGATGCGCTCGATACCGGCGACCATCGCGCGGTGTGGGATCAGGTCATCTCGACATTCGCTGCGCTCAACCGCCTGTCGCGCGACCGCAGCGAGCGGGGTGTGATCCAGGCCTATGCCCGCGCCAAGCTGCGCCCGGTGTTCGACCGGATCGGATGGCATGGCGGCGGCTCGGGCGACGACGACACCGCGCTGCTCCGCGCGAGCCTGATCTCGACGCTCGGCGACCTCGGCGACGCGGCAATCGTCGCCGAGGCGAAGCGACGCTTTGCTGCGTTCCTCGAAGATCCCAAATCGCTGCCGACCTCGCTGCGCGATGCGGTCACCCATGTCGTCGGCATCACGGCCGATCGGGCGACGTATGACAAGCTGCTGGCGCTCGCGCGCAACAGCACGGCGACCAATGAGCGGCTGCGCTATTATTTCGCGGCGGCCAGCGCCCGCGATGCTGAGCTGGCGCGCGCAACGCTGGCGTTGACGCTGACCAACGAATTGCCCGACACGATCGTCACAGGGATGATCAATTCGGTTGCGTCCACAGGCGAGCATCCGCAGCTCGCCTGGGACTTCGTCCAGGCGAATTTCGATACGTTGCTGGCCAGGCAAGGGCCGAATTTCCGCGACCAGTTCGTGCCGAACTTCATGATCAATTTTACCGATCAGGACCACGCGGCACAGCTCGCCGCGTTTGCCCCGTCGCAATCGACCAGCGGCGGGCGGGTGACGGTGGCGCGCTCCTTGCAAGCGATCGCGATCTCGGCCGATCTTGCCGCACGTGTGCTACCCGCCGCCGACGCCTGGATCAGGGCGCACAAGCCGTGACATCGCAAGAGAGTTTCCGGCGGCGCGCGATGCGGCTATGCTCCGTGCGCGGCATGCAATCAACAATGCGAGGCTGAGATGGTCAAAGGTTCCGATTTGCTGGTCGCGGCCCTCGAGAACGAGGGCGTGGAAAGGGTGTTCGGCGTTCCCGGCGAGGAGAATCTCGACGTCGTCGAGAGCCTGCGCAAATCTTCGATCAAGCTGATCGTGACCCGCCACGAGCAGGCGGCGGCGTTCATGGCGGCGACCTATGGCCGGCTGACCGGAAAGCCCGGTGTCTGCATGACGACGCTCGGCCCCGGCGCGCTGAACCTGACCACGGGTGCGGCCTATGCGCTGCTCGGCGCGATGCCGATGGTGATGCTCACGGGGCAGAAGGGCATCTTGAGCAGCAGGCAGGCCAAGTTCCAGATCGTCGACATCGTCAACACCTTCCGTCCGCTGACCAAGCTGTCGCTGCAGATCGTCAGCGGCGCCACCATTCCGACGTTGGTCCGCGACGCGTTCCGGATCGCGACGCAGGAGCGGCCGGGGCCGGTGCTGCTCGAACTGCCGGAGGATATAGCGCGCGAGGAGATCGCGCCGGTCGAAATCGTGCCGCCGCATCCGATCGAAATTCCAATCGCGCATGCCGCCGCGCTCGACCGCGCCGCCGACATGATTTTGAAGGCGCAGCGCCCGCTGATCATGCTTGGTGCTGCGGCATCGCGCCCGCGCTCGACCGCCGGCATCGGCGACTTCGTGCGGCGAACCAAGATCCCGTTCTTCACCACACAGATGGGCAAGGGCACGGTCTCCGGCGGCACCAACCAGTATATGGGGACGGCCGCGCTGAGCGAGCGCGACTATGTGCACGAGGCGATCGACCGCGCCGACCTGATCATCGCGATCGGTCACGACACGATCGAGAAGCCGCCCTTCATCATGGGGCCGAAGGGCCCGCAGGTGATCCATGTCAGCTACACGGCGGCAAATGTCGAACAGGTCTACTTCCCGCAATGCGAGGTGATCGGCGATGTCGGGCCGAGCCTCGAACTGCTGGCCGACCGCGTCGCGGGAAAGCTGCCGTCGGCCAGCGCGCTGCTCAGCCTGCGTGAAAGCATCCTGGCGAAGATCACCGATCGCGCCACCGAGGGCCGCTGGCCGCCGACGCCGCAGCGCATCGTGCACGATGTGCGCCAGGTGATTCCCGAGGACGGCATCGTCGCGCTCGACAATGGCATGTACAAGATCTGGTTCGCGCGCAACTACCGCACGCTGCTCGCGAACTCGCTGCTGCTCGACAACGCGCTCGCCACCATGGGCGCCGGCCTGCCGTCGGCGATGATGGCGGCGATGCTGTATCCGAAGAACCGCGTGCTCGCGGTCTGCGGCGACGGCGGCTTCATGATGAACTCGCAGGAGCTCGAGACCGCGGTCCGCCTCAAGCTCAATCTGGTGATCCTGATCCTGGAGGATTCCGCGTACGGCATGATCCGCTGGAAGCAGGCGGTCGACAACTTCCCGGATTTCGGCCTCACCTTCGGCAACCCGGATTTCGTCAAGTACGCCGAGAGCTACGGCGCCAAGGGTTCGCGGATCGAGAGCACGGAGGCGATCGTCCCGACCCTGGAGCGCGCCTTCTCCGGCGGCGGCGTGCATCTCGTCGTGGTGCCGGTCGATTATACCGAGAACAAGCGGGTGCTGGTCGACGAGCTGCGCGAGAAAGTAAAGCAGATCGACGTCGAATAGCGGATTGCCGCAGACGGCACGGAACGAAATGCCGTCGGCTTGATTGAACGTAAGCCGCCATGGTAGCACGCCCAGATGTTACGCAATGAGCATCACTCGTTGTGCTGATGGTCGGCGATACCAGATCTGAGAGGTCACGTGACTGCACCAAATCCTGCCGCCGGCAAACCCATCGATCCCTCCGCGCTTGCCAATGTGCCGCGGCTGGTCACGGCGTATTTTGCCGGCAAGCCCGATGCCAGCGATCCCACCCAGCGGGTTGCCTTCGGCACCTCAGGCCATCGCGGCTCGTCGCTGAAGAATTCCTTCAACGAGGACCACATCCTCGCCACCACGCAGGCGATCTGCGATTACCGGCGCGAGAAGGGGCTCACCGGGCCGCTGTTCATCGGCATCGACACCCATGCGCTGGCCGAGCCGGCGCTGGCCAGCGCGGTGGAGGTGTTTGCGGCGAACGGCGTCGAGATCATGATCGATGCGCAGGGCGGCTACACTCCGACCCCTGTGATCTCGCACGCGATCTTGAGCTACAACAAGGGTCGCAGCGCGGGCCTTGCCGATGGCGTCGTCATCACCCCGTCACACAACCCGCCGGAGGACGGCGGCTACAAATACAATCCGCCGCATGGCGGCCCGGCCGACACCGATGTCACGGCCGTGGTCGAGAAGAATGCCAACCGCACCATCGAGGCCGGCCTCAAGGGCGTCGCGCGAATGCCCTATGATCGCGCGCGCAAGGCCGCGACCACGCATCTGCATGACTATATCACGCCCTACGTCGCCGATCTCGGCAACACCGTCGATCTCGCGCTGATCAAATCCGCCGGCGTCAGGATCGGCATCGATCCGCTCGGCGGCGCCGCGGTGCATTACTGGCAGCCGATCATTGCGCGCTACGGCATCAACGCGTCAGTGGTCAACGAGGCGGTCGATCCGACCTTCCGCTTCATGACCGCGGATTGGGACGGCAAGATCCGGATGGACTGCTCGTCGCCTTATGCGATGGCGAGCCTGATCGGGATGCGCGACCGGTTCGACGTTGCCTTTGCCAACGATACCGACGCCGACCGCCATGGCATCGTGACGCGCTCGAACGGGCTGATGAACCCGAACCACTTCCTCGCCACCGCGATCGCCTATCTGTTTGCGCACCGGCCGCAATGGAGCGGGAGCGCGGCGATCGGCAAGACCATCGTGTCGAGCTCGATCATCGATCGCGTGGCGAAGAAGCTGAACCGCAAGCTGGTCGAGACGCCGGTCGGGTTCAAATGGTTCGTCGAAGGGCTCGGCAGCGGCGGCTTCGGCTTTGCCGGCGAGGAGAGCGCCGGCGCATCGTTCCTGAAGCGCGACGGCTCGGCGTGGACCACGGACAAGGACGGCATCATCCTCGGCCTGCTGGCCGCGGAGATCATCGCCAAGACCGGTCGCGATCCTAGCGAATTGTTCAACGAGCTGACCGCCGAACTCGGCGTTCCCTATTATGAGCGCATCGATGTCGCGGCGACGCCGAAGCAGAAGAATGCGCTGAAGGCGCTTGGGCCCGAGCAGCTCAACATGACCGAGCTCGCCGGCGATCCGGTGCGCGCGGTCAGGACCAAGGCGCCGGGCAACGATCAGCCGTTCGGCGGCATCAAGGTCGAGAGCGAGGCCGGCTGGTTTGCCGCGCGTCCCTCCGGCACCGAGGATGTCTACAAGATCTACGCCGAGAGCTTCCGCGGGCCGGATCATCTGAAAAAGATCCAGGGCGACGCGCAGGCCGCGATCGCCAAGGTGTTCTGAGGGGCACAGGGCCGGGCGGGATACATGCGCGTATTGTTGACCGGCTCCTCCGGCTGGCTCGGCCGTTTCCTTGCGCCGCGGCTTCGACAGGCCGGCCATGACGTGACCGGCCTCGATGTTGTCCCGGGCGAGGCGACCGATGTCATAGGGTCAGTCGCCGAGCGATCGGTGGTCGATCGCGTGTTCGGCGATCACGGCATCGAGGCCGTGATTCATGGCGGCGCGCTGCACAAGCCTGACATCGCGCGGTTCGCGCCGCAGGCCTTTGTCGACGTCAACGTGTCAGGCACCCTCAATCTGCTGCAGGCGGCCACCGCGGCCGGCCATGATCGCTTCGTCTTCACCTCGACGACCTCGCTGATGATCTCGCAGGCCATTCGCGACGAGGAAGGCCATGCGGCAGTGTGGCTCGACGAGACGACGGGTCCGCTCGAGCCGCGCAACATCTACGGGGTGACAAAGCTCGCCGCCGAAGGGCTGTGCCGGCTCTACAGCCGCGAGCACGGGCTGAACTGCGCGGTGCTGCGCACCAGCCGCTTCTTTCCCGAGGACGACGACACCATCCGCGACATCCACGGCGAGAACCTGAAGGCGACCGAGCTGCTGTATCGCCGCCTCACGGTCGAGGAGGCCGCTGACGCCCATGTCGTGGCGCTGGAAAAGATCCGCGGCTTCGAGGTGTTCGTGATCAGCGCGCCGACGCCGTTTGCGCGCAGCGATGTGGCCGACCTGAAGACGGACGCGGCCGGCGTGATCGCGCGCCATTTCCCCGATGCTTCGGCGCTGTTCGAGCGCCAAGGCTGGCATTTGCCGAAATCGATCGGCCGGATCTACGATGCGAGCAAGGCCGAGCGGCTGCTCGGTTTCCGCGCGGTAACCGACTTTGCAGCGGTGCTCGGCGCCCTGCGCAGCGGCGAGCCGCTTCCCTTTGCGCACGATCCCGATTATGTCTCGCCGTCAGCGAGGCTTGCAAATGGCTGATTTCCACGGCGTCTTTCCGTATCTGGTGTCCCCGGTCGATCCCGCCGGCCATGTCCGCACCGAGGTGCTGGGCCGGCTCTGCGACGACCTGGTCAAGGCCGGTGTCCATGGGTTGACGCCGCTCGGCTCGACCGGCGAATTCGCCTATCTCAACAATGCGCAGCGCATGCAGGTGGTGGCAACCACGATCGAGGCCGCGCAGCGCCGCGTGCCTGTGGTCGCCGGGGTCGCCTCGACCTCGACGGCCGATGCGGTGGCGCAGGCCAAGGCCTACCAGAAGCGCGGTGCTGCCGGGATTCTCGCGATCCTGGAGGCGTATTTCCCGCTCGGTGACGCGCAGGTGGAATCCTATTTCCGCGCCATCGCCGACGCCGTCGACATTCCGGTCGTGATCTACACCAATCCGAATTTCCAGCGCTCCGACCTCACGCTCGACGTCATCGCGCGGCTCGCCGCGCATCCGCGCATCGGCTACATCAAGGATGCGTCGACCAACACCGGCCGGCTGCTGTCGATCATGAACCGCTGCGGCGACAGCCTGAAAGTGTTCGCGGCCTCCGCCCATATTCCGGCCGCGGTGATGCTGATCGGCGGCCATGGCTGGATGGCGGGACCTGCCTGCATCATCCCGCGCCAGAGCGTCGAGCTCTACAATCTGTGCCGGCGCAACCGCTGGGACGAGGCGATGGCCCTGCAGCGCAAGCTCTGGCGCATCAACGAGGCGTTCGCCCGCTTCAACTTGGCGGCCTGCATCAAGGCCGGGCTCGCGATCCAGGGCTACGATGTCGGCGACCCCGTGCCGCCGCAGGCGCCGCTCACGGCCGAGCAGCGCAAGGTGGTCGAGGACGCGCTGCGCGATCTCGGTTGAAGCCGGCTTGCGCGTTGCATCGGCTCTAACCATCTCGTCATTCCGGGGCGATGCGTTTGCATCGAACCCGGAATCCATAACCACCATCGGGAGTATGGATTCCGGGCTCGCGCGAAGGGCGCGCCCTCAGATGCGCAATTGCGCATCGGGGAATGACAGCCAGTTGTGAAGCTCCGAAAATCCGTTAAAACCCGCCGAAATTTCTGAAATCAAGGACCCTCCGATGAACATTCTTCCCGGCAATATGCGTTTTGGTGCGGGCCAGCCGGTCAAGCGTCTGGAAGACCAGCGGCTGCTCACCGGGAAGGGGCATTTCATCGACGACAAGCCGCAGGACGGCGCGCTCTGGCTGCACGTGCTGCGCTCGCCGCATGCCCACGCCAACATCAAGTCGATCGACGCCAAGGCGGCGCTCGAGATGCCGGGCGTCAAGGCGGTCTATACCGGCGCCGACCTCGTCAAGGACGATATCGGCACGCTGCCGACGCTCGCGATCTTCAAGCGCCCCGATGGCTCGCCGATGACTGTGCCGCCGCGGCGCCTGCTGGCGCATGAGGTTGTGCGCTACGCCGGCGAGGGAGTCTCGGCAGTGGTCGCGACCTCGCGGGTGCTGGCGCAGACCGCGGCCGAGGCGATCGAGGTCGATTACGAGGTGCTGCCTTCGGTGGTCGATCCGGTCGAGGCGATCAAGCCGGGCGCGCCGGCGGTCTGGCCGGAGGCGCCCGACAACATCGTGGCCGCGATGAGCTATGGCGACGCCGCCAAGGTCGAGGCAGCCTTTGCCAGCGCCGCGCACAAGGTGTCGCTCGACCTGGTCAGCCAGCGCCTGGTGCCGTCGGCGATGGAGCCGCGCTCGACGATTGCCGAGATCGAGAAGAAGACCGGCCGGCTGATTCTCCATGTGCAGTCGCAGACCCCGGGCTCGACCCGCGATCTCCTGGCGGAATCGATCCTGAAGCGGCCGAAGGACAGCGTGCGCGTGCTGGTCGGCGATATCGGCGGCGGCTTCGGCCAGAAGACCAGCCTGTATCCCGAAGACGGCATCGTCGCTTATGCCGCGACCAAGCTGAACGAGAAGATCCGCTGGCGCGGCGACCGCACCGACGAGTTCGTCGGCGGCACCCACGGCCGCGACCTCACCTCGACCGGCGAGTTCGCGCTCGACGCCAAGGGCCGCGTGCTGGCCTACCGCGTGCGTTCGATCGGCGGCACCGGCGCTTACTCGTCGGGCACCGCCAACATCATTCCGCTGGTGCTCGGCCCGTTCGTGCAGACCGGCGTCTACGATCTGCCGCTGGTGCATTTCGAGGCGAAGTCTGTCATGACCAACACCGCGCCGGTCGGCGCCTATCGCGGCGCCGGCAGGCCCGAGGCGGTGTTCATCGTCGAGCGGCTGTTCGATGCTGCCGCGCGCCAGATCGGCATGGATCCGCGCAGCATCCGCAAGGTGAATTACATCAAGCCGGCGCAACTGCCCTACACCAACGCGGTCGGACAGGTGTACGACTCCGGCGCCTTCGCTCACATGCTGGAACGCGCGTCTGACCTGGCTGACTGGAACGGCTTTGCCGCGCGCAAGAAGGCGGCGAAGAAGAAGGGCCTGCTCTATGGCCGCGGGCTGACCAGCTACATCGAATGGACCGGCGGCCGCGCCCACACCGAAAACGTCTCGCTGCATGCGACCGCCGAAGGCCGCATCGTCCTGCATTCAGGCACCATGGCGATGGGGCAGGGCCTCGCCACCACCTACACCCAGATGATCGCGGATACGCTCGGCATCGCCATGGACAAGATCGACGTCATCCAGGGCGACACGGATCTTGCCACCGGCTTCGGCAGCGTCGGCTCGCGCTCGCTGTTCGTCGGCGGCACCGCGGTTGCGGTCTCCACCAACGACATGATCAACAAGGCGCGCGACAAAGCCTCCCACCTGCTCGAAGCCTCCGTCGGCGACATTGAGTATCGCGACGGCTTCCTCACCGTGGTCGGCACCGACAGGCGCATCAGCCTGTTCGAGATCGCGAAGAAAGAAAGCGGCGCCAAGCTCTCGGTCGAGAGCGAGGGCAATGTCGACGGCCCGAGCTGGCCGAACGGCACCCACATCTGCGAGGTCGAGATCGATCCCGAGACCGGCGTGACGCGCGTGGTGCGTTACACCACGGTCGATGACGTCGGCGTCGCGGTCAATCCGATGCTGGTGACCGGGCAGGTGCATGGCGGTGTCGTCCAGGGCATCGGCCAGGCCCTGTACGAAGGCGTGGCCTACAGCGAGGAAGGCCAGCTACTGACCGCGAGCTATCAGGACTATTGCATCCCGCGCGCCTCCGACGTTCCGCCCATCACCGTGACGCTCGATCCCTCCGCGCCGTGCAAGACCAATCCGCTCGGCGCCAAGGGTTGCGGCGAGTCGGGTGCGATCGGCGGTCCGCCCTGCATCACCAACGGCGTGATGGATGCGTTGAGCGAGGTCGGGATCACCCAGCTCAACACGCCGCTGACGCCCGTGAAGATCTGGCAGGCGATCCAGGACGCGAAGGCGGGGACCTAAGCGCGCCGATGCCGTCACCCTCCCCTGGAGGGGGAGGGTCGTCACGCATCGTCAGATGCGTGACGGGGTGGGGTGATCTCTCAACTGAGGCAGTGCTCGCGAGGAGGGACTTTCACCCCACCCCGCCGCTCCTTTCAGTCGCGTCGACCCTCCCCCTCCAGGGGAGGGTATGGGGAACGGCGAATTCGCTCAAACGCGGCCTACAGCCCCAACACCATCTTCGCGATGATGTCGCGCTGGATCTCCGACGAGCCGCCGAAGATCGTATAGGCCCGCCCGTTGAGATATTCCGGCACCACCGGCAGCAGCTCTTCCGGGACCGCCGGCTCGTGGTTGAGCCGATAGAACGGCCGCGCCGGCTCGACCGCGAGACCGTCCTGGCCGATCACGTCGACGCCAAGCCGCGTCACGGCCTGGCGGATCTCGCTGACCCGCAGCTTGATCAGCGACGACACCGCGCCGGGATTCTGCCCGGTCTGCAGCGCCGACAGCACCCGCAATTCGGTCATCTCGAGCGCATCGATATCGACCTCGACCTCCGACATCCGCATCGCGATATCAGGATCCTCGATGGCGCGGCCGGTGACGTCAGACTCCGCGAGATCGGAGATCGTCTTCAGTGCCTCGCGCAGCTTGGCCGACGCGATGCCGGAGCCGCGCTCGAATTCGAGCAGGTATTTGCCGTAGGTCCAGCCCTTGCCTTCCTCGCCGACGCGGTTGGCGACGGGCACGCGGACGTCGTCGAAGAACACCTGGTTGACCTCGTGGTCGCCGCCGATGGTCAGGATCGGGCGCGTGGTGATGCCCGGCGTCTTCATGTCGATCAGGATGAAGCTGATGCCATCCTGCTGCCGCTCGCCGTCATTGGTGCGCACCAGCGCGAACATGCGGTTGGCGTGGTGCGCATGCGTGGTCCAGATCTTGGTCCCGTTGATGATGTAGTCGTCGCCGTCGCGGACCGCGCGGGTCTTCAGCGACGAAAGATCGGAGCCCGAACCCGGCTCGGAATAGCCTTGGCACCAATAGTCTTCACCCGAGAGGATTCGCGGGAGATAAAAGTTCTGCTGCTCCGGGGAACCGAAACCGATGATGACGGGGCCGACCATCTTGACGCCCATCACGTTGACATTGGGCACGCCGGCACGGGCGCATTCGGCCTCGAAGATCCAGCGCTGTGCCGGCGTCCAGTCCGGCCCGCCATGGTCGACCGGCCAGCCCGGCGCGCCCCAGCCCTTGGCGTGCAGCGCGCGCTGCCAGGCCATGCCGATATCGGGATCCGAGAACACCGACGGCGTCAGCGCGGTGGCGCGCTTCATTTCCGGCGTCAGGCTCTCGGCGATGTAGTCGCGAACTTCCTTTTCGAAAGCGCGTTCCTCGGCACTGAAAGTGAGATCCATGGTGCGCTCTCCGTCTACGCGTGGGCGCGGCCGCTCAGCGCGGCGTGGCGGCGATAATGATGGGCGCTGCCGCCGAACAGCGTGTCGAAGGCGAGCAGCCGCTTGAAATAGGCGCCGATGTCGAGCTCTTCGGTGACGCCCATGGCGCCGTGCAGCTGCACCGCCTGCTCGGCGACGAAGCGCGCGCATTTGCCGATCTTCGCCTTGGCGCCGGACGCCGCGCGGCTGCGCGCCATCGGCTCGACATTGGCCATCAGCGCGGCGCGCAGTGCCATCGAGCGCGCCTCGTCGACTTGCATCGCGACGTCGGCAAGGCGATGGCGGATCACCTGATTGGCCGACAGCGGCCGGCCGAACTGCTTGCGGATTTTTGCGTATTCGAGCGTGGTGTCGAGCAGCGTCTGCATAATGCCGACCGCCTCGGCGCCGAGCGCGGCCATCGCGCGGTCGACCACGGTCTCGATCGCGGGCAGCGCATCCTTGCCGTCGCCGAGCAGCGCGTCGGCCGGCAATTGCACATCCCTGAGATCGAGATTGCAGCCGCGGCCGCCACCGAGCCGCGCATAGTCGCGCAAAGCAAGTCCAGGCGCACCGGCCGGCACCAGGAACAGGCCAAGCTTGCCGGATGCGCCGTTGGCATTGGCAACGCGGGCCGCGACGATGATCTGGCTCGCCGCAGCGCCGTCGAGCACCGCGATCTTGCTGCCGCTCAGCCGCCAACCGTCGGCGTTTTTCGTCGCGGTGGTGTCTACATGGCCGAGGTCGAAGCGCGCGGCGCGCTCCGAATGCGCGAAGGCGAGCGTGAGCGCGCCTTCGGCGACCTTGGGCAGGATCGCCTGCTTTTGCGCCTCGGTGCCGCATTCGGCAACCAGCGCGGCGCCGATCACGACGGTAGAGAGGAACGGTTCGGACACCAGTCCGCGTCCGAATGCCTCCATCAACAGCCCGATCTCGATCGCGCCGCCGCCAAGCCCGCCATGGGCCTCGCTGATCGGCAGCGCCAGCCAGCCGAGCTCCGCAAATTGTTTCCAGATCGCGGGCGAATAGCCCAGCGGATCGTTCGCCGCCTTCTTGCGATGCTCTGATGTAAAGGTCTCCGCTACGAAGCGGTCGGCACTTTCGCGCAGCAGGCGCTGCTCGTCGCTGAGGGTAAGGTCCATCTGGTCACTTCACGTTGGCGTTTTTCTTGACGGAGGGATGCAGACCCGCGGGGTCTACCACCATTCCGAATTCCTGAAGATTATGTGCGTGGCAGAGTTGATGCAGCGCGAAGGCCTGATCGATCGCCGCCGGCTGGCCCATGATGTCGATCGAGCGGTTCACCGCCTCCTTGGACAGCTTCAGCGCAAAGGCGGGTTTGGCTGCAATTCTGCCCGCCAGCGCCAGCGTGAAGGAGGAGAGATCGCCGCGCGGCACCACGTGATTGACCATGCCGAGGCGATGCGCCTCGTCGGCGCTCCAGACGTCGGCGGTGAACAGCATCTCCTTGGCCTTGCGCGCGCCAAGCTCCCAGGGATGTACGAACCACTCGACGCCGCAGACGCCCATCGTCACCACGGGATCGCAGAACTCGGCATCACTGCTGGCGACAATCAGGTCGCAAGCCCAGGCCAGCATCAGCCCGCCGGCGATGCACTTGCCATGCACTTCGGCGATCGTCGGCTTGGCGAGATTGCGCCAGCGCCGTGTGATCTGCAGGTAGATCTCCTGCTCGCGCGCGAAGCGCCCATGGGCGTTTGGTTCGGCGAAGCCACCCCAATTTCCGACTGGCGGGAAATCGACGCCCGCCTGGTTCTTGGCCCCAGGCCTGAGATCATGACCGGCCGAGAAATGCGGGCCGTTGCCGGCGAGGATGATGACCTTGATTGCGTCGTCCTGCACCGCCTGGTCGAAGGCGGTGTTGAGGTCGTAGGTCATCTGCAGGTTCTGGGCGTTGCGCGCCTCGGGCCGGTTCATCACGATCCGCGCAATCGCAGGATCAGGCCGTTCGACGACAATCGTCTCGAATTGTTCAGACGCCAATGGATCCTCCCAGGATCGATTTTCTTGGCATGATGAACGGCGCAGGGAGGGATAGGCAAGGGCCATCATCTGCAAAACCGGCCGCGAATCCCGCCACACGGGATTGTCGGCCGAAAATCTGTTACTCTGAACGAGAATCCACCGGGAGGACCATCTTCATGCGCAAGCTTTGGACCGTGCTGGCAGCGCTGGCGACATTGAGCCTGACGAACTGCGGCTACAACGCGATCCAGACCAACGACGAGACGGTAAAGTCGAGCTGGTCGGAGGTGGTGAACCAGTACCAGCGGCGCGCCGATCTGGTGCCGAACCTGGTCAACTCGGTGAAGGGCTTTGCGCAGCAGGAGAAGGACGTGCTGCTCGGCGTCACCAACGCGCGCGCCAAGGTCGGCAGCATCCAGGCGACGCCCGAGGTGCTGAACGATCCGGCCGCGTTCCAGAAGTTCACGCAGGCGCAGGGCGAACTGACCAGCGCGCTGTCACGGCTCCTGGTCGTCACCGAAAATTATCCGCAGCTGAAATCGGATGCGCTGTTCCGCGATCTGATGGCGCAGCTCGAAGGCACCGAGAACCGCATAACGGTGGCGCGCAACCGCTACATCAAGGCGGTGCAGGACTATAATGTCGGCATCCGCACCTTCCCGAACAATCTGACCGCGATGGTGTTCGGCTACAAGGAGAAGCCTAACTTCTCGGTCGAGAACGAGAAGGAGATTTCGACCGCGCCGAAGGTCGATTTCAATCCGGCGCCGGCGCCCGCGCCGTCGAAATAGCGTCGGCGTGCCCACCAGCGCGATGACCGCCGCACGCATCATCCTGCTCGCCTTGCTGCTGGGCTTCGTGTGCCCGGCGTGGGCCGAGGTCGCGGTGCCTCAGCTCACCGGCCGCGTCGTCGATCAGACCGGGTCGCTGTCGGCGAGTGACGTGGCATCGCTGAACGACAGACTGAAGGATCTGGAGACCCGCAAGGGCAGCCAGATCGCGGTCCTGATCGTGCCGACCACCGGCGAAGAGACGATCGAGCAGTTCTCGATTCGCGTTGCCGAGGCCTGGAAGATCGGGCGCAAGAAGATCGACGACGGCGCGCTATTCGTCGTCGCCAAGAACGACCGGCATTTGCGCATCGAGGTCGGTTACGGCCTCGAAGGCGTGCTGAGCGACGTCGTCACCCACCGCATCATCGACGAGGACGTCACGCCGAAATTCAAGGCCGGCGATTTCGCCGGCGGCATCTCGGCCGGCGTCGACCGCATGATCCGCCTGATCAATGGCGAGCAGCTGCCGGCGCCGGAGCCCGAACATTGGCAGGGGCCGAACCTAGTCGACTTTGCCAATCCGGTCGTGATCTTCGTCGTCATCATCGTGGCCAGCGTGTTGCGCGCGATATTGGGGCGGCTGCTGGGCTCGGCGGCGACCGGCGGCATCGTCGGTGTCTTCACCTGGATGGTCGCCGGCTCGCTCGCGACCGCCATGGTGATCGGGCTATTCGCTGCCGTTGCAGCGCTGATTTTCGGCGGATTGAATTTCGGCGGTCCGGCGGCCGGCTCGGGACCGTACCGGCGTGGCGGCGGTTATTCCGGCGGCTGGTCGGGCGGCGGTGGTGGTGGCTGGAGCAGCGGCTCGAGCTCGAGCGACAGCGGCGGCTTCAGCGGCGGGGGCGGTAGCTTCGGCGGCGGCGGCGCTTCGGGGAGCTGGTAGGCATATGAGCATCAAGCGCATCGGCAAGCATCTGCTCGAACACCGCTGGCGCGTGCGGCGCGAGTTTCCGCCGCGCGTGCTCGATGCAATCGAGCAGGCGATCAAGGCCGGCGAGGCCACGCATTCGGGCCAGATCCGCTTCGTCGTTGAGGGTGCGCTGGACGGCGTGCCGCTGTTCCGCAATCAGCCGGCGCGGGAGCGGGCGCTCGACGTATTCGCGCATCTGCGGATCTGGGACACCCATCATAACAACGGCGTTCTGGTTTATCTCTTGCTTGCCGACCGCGACGTCGAGATCGTCGCCGATCGTGGCATCGACGCGAAGGTCGGCCACGCCGGCTGGGAAGCGATTTGCCGCGCAATGGAAACGGACTTTCGGGCCGGCCGGTTCGAGCAGGGCGTGATCAAAGGGATCGAGGCGGTGTCGCGCGAGCTGGCGCGATATTTCCCGCATGTCGCCGGCGGTCCGAACGAGCTGCCGGACAAGCCGGTGGTGATTTAAGCGATCAACGATTGGGTCCGGTGGTCTTCATCCTCCCCTGGAGGGGGAGGATCGACGCGAATGCAATGAGCGGCGAGGTGGGGTGAAGGTCTCTCCGCGTGAACGCTGCCCGAGTGGAGAGATCACCCCACCTCGGTTCGCATTGCGCTACGCTTCATGCGAACCGATCCTCCCCCTCCAGGGGAGGATAAGAAGAGCCTTACGCCTTCACCGACGGCCGCGCGCCGACGCGGTTGAACCAGGCCACGATGTTGGCGTTCGACTGGTCCACCGGCTGGCCGACCTGGTTGCCGAAATCGAGCCAGCAATACAGCAGCATGTCGGCGAGCGTGAAGCGCTTGCCGCAGATGTAGTCGCGGCCGTCGGCCATCTGGCTATCAAGCCATTTGATGCGGTTGGCGGCGATCATCTTAAGCCCGGGCGAGGCCTCGGGCGCGACCGGAATGCGCTTCTCGAAGAATTTCAGCGCCTCGCCGAAGCGATAGCCGTTGGCGAGCGGCTCGGCGATGTTGAGATCGACGCGGCGCGTCCACATCCGGCATTCGGCGCGCTCTTCCGGCGTGCTGCCGATCATGGCGGGCGAAGGGTGCTTCTCCTCGAGATATTCGCAGATCGCCGTGATCTCCGAGAGGTAGTTGCCGCAGTCGAGCTCGAGCGCCGGCATCTGGCCGTGCGGATTGCGCTTCAGATGCGCTTCCTCGCGGTTCTCGCCCTTGCGCAGGTCGACGGCCTCCTTGGGTACCTCGATGCCCTTCTCCGCCATGAACATGCGCACGATGCGCGGATTGGGTCCGATCGAGTCGTAAAGCTTCATGGTCCTCGCTCCCTGTTCTTCAGCGTTGTTGTTGCCGTTGTTGAACAGGCCACGCGCGGATTTGTCAAATGCAGCGGCGTATGTGCGGTCGCGCACGTGGAGATCATTGCGCCGGTTGAGTTGCGATCCCCGGCACGGACGGCCGCCCGCGATAGACCGCCAGACCCACGAGACCCACTGCCGCGGCGAACAGGATGTAGTAGACGGGAGCAGCCTTGTCGCCCGTCGCCTGGACCAGCCAAGTGTTGATGAACGGCGCCAGTCCGCCGAACAGCATCACGGCGAGATTGTACATCAGCGATGCTCCGGTCGAGCGCACGCCGACGGGAAATATCTCGGTCATGAAGGCCGGCATCGGCCCGGCCAGGGCGCCGAGCAGGACTGCGACGATCTGCAACTGCCAGAGGTTCGCGGTGGTCGGGGCGGCGACGAGCCGCTGCAGGATCACATAGAACAGCAGGCTGTAGACGATCAGCGCCGGAACGAGCACTGCGCGGCGACCGATCCGGTCGGAGAGCGCGCCGCTGGCCACCGCCACCGCCGCATTGATGAGGCTGACGACGAGCAGGCCGAGCTGTGCATTCAGGATCGGCAGCTTCAGCTCGGCGACCGCATAGGTCGGCAGAAAGATCGCGTTGACATAATTGATCGCCGTACCGGCCGCGATCAGGCAGAACGAGGCAATCAACTCGCGTGGATGTTCGGAGAACAATTGGCCGAGCGTGGTCTGCTTGCTCGGCTGCGCCGTCGCAGCCTTCTCGGCAAGATACGCCTTGAATTCGGGTGACTCGTCGCACCGTTGGCGCAGATACCATCCCGTCGGCCCGATCAAAATGCCGAGGATGAACGGCACACGCCAGCCCCAGCTCGCGAAGGCGTCGGGCGTCAGGCCGAGATTGAGACCGATCACCATCGCGGCACCAAGGCCGAATGCCAGCGACTGCGACACCATCTGGAACGAGCCGTAGAAGCCACGCCGGCCGGGCGGCGCAAATTCGATCAGCATCGCGCTGGCGCTGCCGAACTCGCCGCCCGCGGAAAAGCCCTGGATCAGCCGGGCGAGCAGCAGCAGCAGCGGCGCCGCGATTCCGATCGCGCCGTAGGTCGGCAGTAAGCCGAGCAGGCCAGTGCCGACAGCCATCAGCGATATCATCACGACCAGCGCCTTCTTGCGGCCGTGCTTGTCGGCATAGAGCCCGAACACCAGGCCACCCAACGGCCGGGCCGCAAAGGCGATCCCGAATGTCGCGAAGGTCAGCAGCAGCGAGGAATGCGGATTGTCCGCCGGAAAGAACAGCTTGCTCAGGATGCCGGCGAACAGGCCAAAAACGGTGAAGTCGAACCATTCGAGCGCGTTGCCGATCGTGGAGGAGATCACCACCCGGCGGCGCATCTGCGCCATCGTGTCAGCCTGCATTGGTTTCGTCTCCCCGCTGTCGGCAACGGCTTGCATCGCCGAGCCCATGATTTTTTGTCGTTGAGCCGATCCTAATGCAAAGTGATGGCGGGCTACAACGGGCGGCTTGCCGGGGCCGGGCGTCAATCGTCGAGCTTGTTGAGATCGCGCACCGACTGCATGATCGGCTCGAAATTCGACCGCGCATCGAGCGCGTCGAACAGTTGCGCGGTGTCTTCCAGCAGGGCATGCGAGCGCTGGAGCGCGATCCGCACGTCGTCCTGCGGCGTGTCGGACAGCCGGCCATGACCCGACAGCAGGATCTTCGAATTGAGGCCCTTCAGCCGCTCCAGCGACTGGATGTAGTCGGCAATCGAGCCGGAGCCGAACACGCCGCCCATCACGCCGCCGGGCATCAGCGTGTCGGCGGCGAACAACAGCCCCTTGTCCTGATCGAACAGCGAGATGCAGGCCGAGGTATGGCCCGGCGTGTACATCACGTTGAGACGGAAATTGCCGAGGTCGATCAGATTGCCTTCCTCGAGCCAGATGTCGATGTCGATCGGCACGTTCGGCTCGTTGAACATCTTGCGCAGCATCGAGAAGTCGTCGCGCAGCATGATCTTGTTGGCGGCGAGCCGGTGCGCGGCGATGTAGGCTGAGCCATGGAAATGATAGGCTGCGCCGATATGATCGAGATGCTCGTGGCTCAGCACCACCATGTCGATCATCCCGGGCGTTATGCCGAGATGGTCGAGACAGGCGACCAGCGACGGATAGTTGGTCGACAGTCCGACGTCGATCATGATGGTCCGCCTGCTGCCGCGCACGAGATAGGCGTTCGCCGCGCGGTTCTTGAAGCGGATCTGGTAGACGTCGTCGGCCGCCTGGATCAGCGTGGCGACGTCGGCCTCGAACAGCGTCTTGAACGGGCTCGGCTTGCGCTCGCTCATGGGGTGGCCGCCGCTCGGTAGGTGACGGCGTTGGACGCGCGCAGGCGTTTCGAGAGCGCATCCATCACCATCAGCGCGAAAGCCGGCTGCTGGCTGACCAGATAGACGAAGCGGGCGTGGTTGATCCGCATCACCCGCGTCGCGGGCGCGGAGGCAATCGCGGTTGCGGAGCGCGCCGAGCCGTCGATCACGGCCATCTCGCCGAAGAACTCGCCCTTGCCGAGGCTGACGATGACCGTCTTGTTTCCGCCATCGATCTTGGCGATGTCGACGGTGCCGTCGAGCACGACAAACAGCTCGCGGCCGGTCGATCCTTCCTCAAAAATGACGTCATCGACATCAAATTCGTTGATGCACTTCTCGATCGTCATGGCGCTCTCCTGCCTTCTGGCTGGAAGACGGCGGTATGTTAGTCGGGAAAACGCCGCGCGCAAACGGAGCTGACGCAGATTGCCGCATGGCAACATCGCCCAAATCCGGCCCGGAAAACTCCCTAAAATTTAGGTAATGGCGGAGCGGGGTAACCATTTCGCAAGCAATAAAAGTTACCGAATTGTCAACCCAGTCTGGAGACTTTGAACGTGAGTGAGCAGCAGAGCGAGCCGGTCAGCGGTCAAGCCGGCGCCGAGACGGCGGCGAAGAGCGAGCCCGTGATGGCGGCGGCCGGTGTCGAGGCTCCCAGGCTTGCGCCCGAGCAGGAAGAGACCTCGCCAAAGGCCGACGCGCCCAGGATGGACGCGCCGAAGGTTGAATCCCCGAAGGCTGAGCCGTCCAAGCTCGATCCCATGATCGAGGCCAAGATCGACGCGAAGATCGACCCGACCAACATGGACGTGCCCAAGGTCGAGACCGGCAAGCGGGAAGAGCCGCGTTTCCCCGGCAAGCTGATGATCATGGCGCCCGGTGACCGGACCTGGGACCACGAGGCATCCGCCTCCAAGCCGGGCGCCGAGCAGGGCGCCAAGACAGCAGGCAAACCGGCCGGCACCCGCCGGTTCGGGGCCATGGCCGCCGTAATTGCGCTGGCGACCGTGGCAGGGGCCATCGGCGGCGCGCTCGCGACCGCCGGGCTCGGCCATCTCGCCGCCCCCGCCGCTGCCTCCGTCAGGGATGTGGCTGCCAACGACGCTGCCAAGGACGCCGCCGCCAAGGAAGCGGCCGATGCCGCGCTCGCCCGGATCGAATCCGAGATCACGGCGCTGAAGGCCAGCGTGGAGCAAACCGCCAAGGCCGGCCAGGCCCAGTTCAGCAAGGCCAGCGACCGGATCGAGAAGGTCGAGAAGGCCCAGGCCGAGCCGATCGCCAGGCTCAACAAGCTCAGCGAGACCGTCGATAAGCTCCGCGCCCCGCAGACGACCGTCGCCGCCGCGACGCCGGTCCGCGAGGTGACCGGCTCGATCCCGCCGGCGACTGCCGCGGCAGCACCGGCCGCCCCCAGGCCGGAGGTCGGCCGTATGCCGGTGGTCGACGGCTGGTCGCTGCGCGACGTCGGCAATGGCGGCGCACTGATCGAAGGCCGCGGCGGCATCTACGAGGTTTACGCCGGCGATCCCGTCCCCGGCCTCGGCCGCGTCGACGCGATCCGCAAGCAGGACGGCCGTTGGGTGGTGGTCACCAGCAAAGGCTTGATCGTCTCCCGCTGATCTGCGGAACGCGACGATACCAAGGCGCTTCACCGCGATGCGAAGCGCCTTTTTTCTTGAATAGGGTTTGCCGTGCGGTGTTAGTGGGGCATGAGCCGCGTGCTGAAATGCCTCCTGGTGATGTCCGTTCTGCTCGGTGGCGCCGTGCCCGTACGCGCCGCGGATGATCGCGCGCTCGAGCGCGGCGCGGCGGTGATCGATCCCGCGATCCTGCGCGAGCTCGATCATGACCGCTTTGGCCTCGGCCGGATGCTCGCGCCGGAACGTTCCGCCGCCACGCCGCTGTCGAACCGCGATCTGTTCGGGTTGCCTGCGATGGTGCCGGTGCGCGAGGCGCTCGATCGCGAGTTCAATGGCTATGTCGGAAAGCACAAGGCAGGCCTGCCGAACGAGAGCATCGGCGTCGGCGACGGCTTTGCGTTCCAGCTGTTCGATCGCGCGCTGTTTGAATCCGCTGACGTTCGCTTCGTGCTGTCAGGCATCGTCAACCGCATGGATCGCGCCTATGTGGCGC
Source organism: Bradyrhizobium sp. USDA 3240 (assembly GCF_054063295.1). NCBI lineage: Bacteria > Pseudomonadati > Pseudomonadota > Alphaproteobacteria > Hyphomicrobiales > Nitrobacteraceae > Bradyrhizobium > Bradyrhizobium sp. USDA 3240. The sequence goes on along the minus strand of NZ_JBSSGD010000002.1, from coordinate 2,453,842 downwards.
CGAAAGATTGCGGCGAGATCCGGCTGATCTATCGGTTGACCCGCACCGACGTGCCGCTGATCGGCGAGAACGCGGTGTCGCAGCGGCTGCCGATGACGCTGAACCTGGTGCTGAAGGCGAAGGGTGACGGCAACGACGTGTCGCTGACCTGCCGCGACCTCGCGCGGCGCTGGCTCGCGACCGCAAGCGCACCGCCGGCGATGGACAGGCTGTTCGGCAAGGACGGCCCGCTCGACCTGATCGATGCCCGGAATATCGACCGCATCGAGACCAATCTGCAGATCGCTCACGCGCCGAAATCCGCGGTGCGCGACTTCCGCACCGACTATCTCCTGAAGGTGTTCGACTATGATGGCACGACAAAACGCTTTGCCGAGGCGCCGCTGGAGAACCAGATCGATCGCGATCGCATTCTGGCCGACGAGGCGCTGAAGCGTGACTTCAAGGCGTGGCTGCTCGATCCCAGGCATTTTGCCGAGCTTGATCGCGGCACCGTGTTGATTCCCGACAAATTCCTCGCGCGCGGCGCGGTCGCGCCGACGCCGACCGGTTTCGACGTCGGCGACCTGGAGCCGGAGTTCGGGATGGTGCAGGGCGAGGGCTCGGCCGGCACGGCGGTGTTCTCGGAGAGTGATGTTGTCGGCGCATTGCAGAAGGCCGCGGCGGACGGGACGAATCTGCAAAACATCAAGTCGCTGGCCGGCTTCGAGCGGCGCCTCAACGACGTCACCTGCGCCGGCTGCCACCAGACCCGCGGCATTGGCGGCTTCCATTTCCCCGGCGTCGACTGGATGGCGGCAAAGCCGTCGAACTCCACCGTGGTGCCGGCCTCGCCGCATTTCTTCGGCGATCAGCCACGCCGCCGCGACATTCTCAAGAGCTTCCGCGACGGCAAGGCGCCGGACTTCTCGCGCGGCTTCTCCAACCGGCCGCAACTGCGCGCCAGCGCCGAGCTTGCCGGCACCGAGTACAGCAACGGCTGGGGCGCGCACTGCTACCTGCCGGGCGAAAGGCCGGCCGAGACCGACCGAAGCTTTCGCGGCTGGACCTGCGCCGAAGGCCTCGCCTGCCAGGTCGCGGGGAAGACCTCACGGATGGGGATGTGCTTCGTGAAGGGGCGGTGATTCCAGCTGGAACCGAAGCGGTTGCGCGTCATTATTTGATGCTACATTGCGGTTCGCGACCACGACCCGAACAGCCCAGCCCTTGAGCGGAGACCGGCCGATGAGTGCTCCCGAGCAGGACAAGCAGCGCAACCGCGAGATCGCGGCCAACGAGGCCGAGCGTCAGGCGGTGAGCGCCGTCCGCGTCAGCAGCTGGGCGATCGGGCTCGCGGTCATCATCGGCATCGTCGTTGTGGCCGTTGTCTGGTCCTGGCTGAAGCGCTGATCCGCCATAGCGTTTTCAAGCGAAGTGGGCACCGGTTCGCGTGAAGAAAACGCGTCAAGACTTAAGCATAGTGCTTCAGGCGCGGACCGGGCAGCAGGTCATAGGCCGACTTCCAGCCGGGCAGGGCGGCGATACGGCCGAGCCAGGCGCTGATGTTGGGATGGCTGGTCGCGAAATCGTAGCCGGTCTCGTCGCTGGGATAGTGCAGATAGGCCATCATCGAGAAATCCGACACCGTCGGCCTCGCGCCGATCATGAAGGCGTTGTTGCCGACATGCTGGTCGAGGATGCCGAGAAAATCGTCGAGCCGCGCGCGAAAATGCATCAGCACCTTCGGATCGGCTGACGCCGTGAAGGTGCGCATGAAGCGATAGGTCGCCATGTAGCCGGAGAGCTTCTGGTTGTCCCAGAACAGCCAGCGCAGCAGCTCGAACTTCTCCGCCGGCGTTTCGCCGCCGAATTTTCCGTATTGCTCGGCAAGCTGCAGCAGGATCGGCGCGGTCTGGGTGCGGCGCTCACCGTCGACCTCGAGCACCGGAATCTCGCCCATCTCGTTGACGGTGGCGCGCCATTGCGCGGTCCGGGTCACGCCGCCGCCAAAATCGGTCCACACCGGCTCGAACGTCTCGCCGCACAGCGTGAGCATCAGCGCGAGCTTGTAGCTGTTGCCGGATTCCGGGAAGTAATGCAGGCGGTAACGGGGCATCGTCGAGGTCCTCAGACGCTTGTCGATTTACTCGACGATACGTATAATCCGCAAAACAGAACATTTGTTCGGTCGATTTTGCATGGCAGGACTGAGCGGCAATCGATGAAGCGCAGCGAACCGGAGAGCGGAGGCCGAGAGCGTCCGGTGATGGAAGCGACGCTTCGGATCATCGGGCGCAAGGGCCTCGACGGCGTGACCCACCGGGCGGTGGCGGCGGAGGCGGGCCTGTCGCTCGGCGCGATCACCCATCACTTCAAGACGCGCGACGCGCTGATCGATGGCGCCCTTCGTTTCGCCCTGGCCCGCGAGACCGGCCGCCTGCAGGCGCTGGCGCTCAGCCTGCAAGGCAAGGCGTTCGATGTCGAGGCGTGGCTGGAATCCCTGGTCGGCTGGTACGATCACGAGCTGAAGACGCGGGCCGAGATCCACATCGCCTGCTACGAAGCCTTCCTGGCCGCAGCGCGCAGCGAGCGCTACCGGACCGTGGTCGAGGCGTGGTTCGACGTCTGGCGGCAAAGCGCCGAGCTCGCCTTGCGCGCGGGCGGCTCAGCAGAGCCGCGCCGGCATGCGGAATTGTTCGTGTCCGCGCTGATCGGAATGCTGCTGCAACAACTCGCAAACCCCCGCCGCGGATTTCGGCGAGAGATGGCAGCGAGCCTGCTTGCGCTGATCAGGAGCCTGATCGGCGCAAGGGCCTAGCAGGCCGTCGCGTCGGGCGGCCTTACGCCACCGCGCCGGAGGCGCGCAGCTTCTGGATCGTGGCCTCGTCGTAGCCGGCCTGGCGCAGGATCTCGTCGGAGTGCTCGCCGACTTCGGGCGGCTTGCGCGGCTGCACCTTCTTGGCGCCATCGATGAAGATCGGGCTGTTGACGGTCAGCATGGTGTCGTTCTCGAAGCGCACCAGCACCTCGTTCTCGATCATCTGCTTGTCGTTCGGGATGTCGTCGAGGATGCCGACGACGCCGAACACCAGGCCGTTGCCGTCGAGGATCTTGCGCCATTCGGCGAGGTCCTTGCCGGCGAACACCTCGTCGAAGATCTTGATCAGCTCGACCGAGCGCGCATGGCGATCCGCCTTGGTGGCGAAGCGCGCATCGGCGACGAGGTCCTCGCGGCCCATGCAGCGCGCCAGGGTCGGCCACTGCCGGTCCTCGTTGAGCAGCGACAGGATCAGCCAGCGGCCGTCCTTGCACTTGTAGTGGTTGGTGACGGCGTTGAGCGCCTCTTCGCGCGGCTTGCGCTTCTTGAACTTGGCGCCGGCGAGCTTGGCCTGCGCCAGCACGCCGTTAGCCCAGACGCCGTTGGCCATCAAATTGGTCGAGACATGCGAGCCCTTGCCGGTCTTCTCGCGCTGGAACAGCGCGGTGACGATCGCGCCGTAGAACGCCATCGCGCAGGGGTGATCGCCCATGCCGGCCACCGAACGGGCCGGCGTGGTGTCCTCGTCGGCGCGCACCAGATCCATCAGGCCGGAGCGGGCCCAATAGGCGTTCGAGTCGAAGCCGGGCTTGTTGGCCTCTTCGCCCTTCTCGCCGTAACCGGTGAACGAGGCATAGATCAGCCGGTCGTTGAGATGGGCGAGGTGATCGTGGGTGATACCGAGCTTCGCCCGCACCTGCGGCGGCATGTTGGTGATGAACACGTCGGCCTCGGCGACGAGCTTGTAGAGCACCTCGCGCGCGTCAGGCTTGGTGAGGTCGAGCGCGAGGCTCTTCTTGTTGCGGGCTTCCAGCATCCACGCGAAATTGTGCTCGCTCGCGGGATAGCCGGGCAAATTGGGCAGATTGCGGTAGGGATCGCCGGCGCCGGGCGGCTCGATCTTGATGACGTCGGCGCCGAAGTCGGACAGCACGGTGGCGGCCGCGGGCGCCGCGATGAAACTCGCGCAATCCAGGACCTTGAGCCCGTCAAAAATGCCTTTTTCCATCGTGCCGTCGCTCCCGTGGCGCTTGTTGGTGTTTTTCCGGTAGCTGGAATAATCGCAAGCGATGATCCCGATCGGACCGCCATTTGACCCATGTCAGGGGCACGATGCAACGGCACTTTCTTACCCTCGCTTCACCCTCCCCTGGAGGGGGAGGGTCGTATCGCATCGCGCGAAGCGAGATGCGATACGGGGTGGGGTGACGGTCTCTCCACGTGAACAGTGCCTGTGTTGAGAGATCACCCCACCCCGTCTCACATTCGCTTCGCTCATTGTGAGCCGAACCTCCCCCTCCAGGGGAGGGTGAAGCGCTTACTCCACGCCCGCCATCAGCGCGGCATTGCCGCCCGCGGCGGCGGTGTTGATCGTTACCGTCTGCTCGGTCGCGAAGCGCGTGAGGTAATGCGGGCCGCCGGCCTTGGGGCCGGTGCCGGAGAGGCCGCTGCCGCCGAACGGCTGCACGCCGACGACCGCGCCGATCATATTGCGGTTGACATAGATGTTGCCGACCTGGAGGCGGTCGATCACGTGCTCGATCGTGTCGTCGATGCGGGAGTGGATGCCGAGCGTCAGCCCAAATCCAGTCGCCTCGATCGCCGCCAGCACGTCGCCGAACCGCTCGGCGCGGTAACGCACGACATGCAGGATCGGGCCGAACACCTCCTCACGCAGCTGGCTTGCCGCCGACAGCTCGAAGATGTGCGGCGCGACGAAATTGCCGGCCGGCGCGTCGCCGGCGAGATGCACGCGTGCTTCCTGCTTCATCCGCGCGATATGCGCGTCGAGCCGCTGCTTGGCCTCGGCATCGATCACGGGGCCGATATGCGTCGACGGTTGCATGGGATCACCGATCTTCAGTTCGCGCGCGGCGCCCGCGATCATCTCGATCATGCGGTCGGCGACGTCGTCCTGCACGAACAGCAGCCGCAGTGCCGAGCAGCGCTGGCCGGCGGAGCGAAACGCCGAGGTCACGACATCATCGGCGACCTGCTCGGGCAGCGCGGTGGCGTCGACGATCATCGCATTGATGCCGCCGGTCTCGGCGATCAGCGGCACGATTGGGCCATCCTTGGCCGCCAGCGTCCGGTTGATCGCGCGCGCCACCTCCGTCGAGCCGGTGAAGACCACGCCGGCGATGCCGGGATGGCTGACCAGCGCGGCACCGGCCGTGCCGTCGCCCTGAACCAGATGCAGCGCCGATTTTGGCACGCCCGCTTGATGCAGCAGCGCAACGGCTTCGGCTGCGATGCGCGGGGTCTGCTCGGCCGGCTTCGCGATCACCGCATTGCCGGCCATCAGCGCCGCCGTCACCTGGCCGAGGAAGATCGCGAGCGGGAAATTCCATGGCGAGATCGCGACGAAGGCGCCGCGGCCGCGTAGCTCGAGCATGTTGCTTTCACCGGTCGGCCCGGGCATCGCCTCGCCTTGCCCGAATAGTTTCCGGCCGAGCGCCGCATAGTAGCGGCAGAAGTCGATCGCCTCCCGCACCTCGGAGAGTGCGTCGTCGAGCGTCTTGCCGCCTTCGCTCTGCAGCAGAGCGAGGAAGTGCGCGCGGCGCTGCTCGAGTAGGTCAGCGGCCTTGTCGAGGATCGCCGCGCGTTGGGCGGCCGGCGTGCCGTTCCAAGCCTTGAAGCCACCGCGGGCAGCGGCGACCGCTGCATTGGCCTGTTCGACCGTCGATGTCGCGACCATGCCGGACGCCGCCTTGGGTTCGACGGCAATCGAAGACGTCAGCGCGTCGAGCGCCTTTCGCTCGCCGAACTCGATGCCGTGCGAATTCTCGCGCTGCGGCCGGTAGAGATCGGCCGGTAGCGGAATTCCGGAGTGAGCCGCGTTGTTGTCGGTGCCTATGATCTCGGCCGGGCGGCGCAACAGGTCCACGATGGAGACGCGATTGTCAGCCGCCAGCGCCACGAACGACGAGTTGGCGCCGTTCTCGAGCAGCCGGCGCACCAGATAGGCGAGCAGGTCGCGGTGGCTGCCGACCGGCGCATAGGTGCGATGGGCGATCTCCGGCCTGTCGTCGCCGAGCTGTGCGTAGAGCGCTTCGCCCATGCCGTGCAGCCGCTGGAATTCGAAGCTCGTGGGATCGTCTGACAGTTCGAGGATGGTCGCGACCGTCAGCGCGTTGTGGGTGGCGAATTGCGGAAACAGCCGCGGCCGCAGCGCCAGCAGCTTTCGCGCGCAAGCGACGTAGTTCAGATCGGTCATCGCCTTGCGGGTGAACACCGGATAGCCGTCGAGCCCGCGCTCCTGCGCGCGCTTGATCTCGGTGTCCCAATAGGCGCCCTTGACCAGGCGCACCATCATCCTGCGGTCGAGCGCGCGCGTGAGCGCATCGATATAATCGATCACGTCAACGGCACGCTTCTGATAGGCCTGGACCGCAAGCCCAAAGCCGCTCCAGCCGGCAAGCGATGGATCGGCGAAGGCCGCGGCGATGACGTCGAGCGACAGCTCCAGCCGGTCGGCTTCCTCGGCATCGACGGTGAAGTTGAGGTCGAACGCCTTGGCGCGGCGCGCGAGATCGATCAGCTGTGGCACCAGCTCGGTCATCACCCGAGCGTGGCTGACCGCCTCGAAGCGCGGATGCAGCGCGGAGAGTTTGACCGAGATGCCGGGCCGGTCGGGCAGGGGTTGATCGCCGGCGGCCTTGCCGATCGCGTCGATCGCGCGGGCGTAGGATTCGAAATAGCGGCGGGCATCGTCGGCGGTGCGGGCGCCCTCGCCAAGCATGTCGAAGGAATAGCGCGAGCCGCGCGCCGTATGTGATTGCGCCCGCGACAGCGCCGCCTCAATGGTCTCGCCGAGCACGAAATGGCTGCCCATCAGCCGCATCGCCTGCCGGGTTGCGGCACGCACCGCCGGCGCGCCGAGCCGCTTGGTCAGCCGACCTATCGTTCCTTGCGGTGTTTCACCGGGCTGGATCACGCGGGCCGACATGCCGAGCGCCCAGGCCGATGCGTTGACCATGAAGGCGCTCGATCTGGTCTCGTGGTTGACGAAGTCGCCCTGGCCGAGCTTGTCCTCGATGAACTGGTCGGCGGTGCGCGCGTCGGGCACCCGGAGCAGCGCCTCCGCCAGCACCATCAGCGCCAGGCCCTCCTTGGTCGACAGCGCGAACTCGCGCAGCATGTCCTCGACCCCGCCGAGCGGATCGTCGTTGGCCCTGATCGCCTCGATCAGGCGTCGCGCGGTGCGGTCGACCCTCACCTCCTGGTCGTCGCCAAGCCCGGCGTCCTGGCGCAGGCGGCCGGCGATTGCGACGTCATCGGGGGCGTAGGGCGCGCTGAACGGGGGCGGGAACAGGGACGGGTCTGGGGACGGGTCTGGCATGGCGGTTCCTCGAGGGTTGCACGGGATCTCCTACGCGCCCGTGGACCGCAGTTCGATAGACAAATTAGCCCATTTGCCTTAGAAAATCCGGATCGTCTCATATATTGCCGTGGATATGACAGAGATAGACAAGATAGACCGCAAAATCCTCTCGATCCTGCAAGGGGATGGCCGGATTGCCAATGTGGAACTGGCCGAGAGGATCGGCCTGTCGCCGACCTCGGTCGGCGAACGGCTGAAGCGGCTGCAGCGCGACGGCTTCGTCGAGGGCTATGGCGCGCGGCTCAACCCGCACCGGCTCGGCCTCGGCCTCCTGGTGTTCGTCGAGGTGCTGCTCGACAAGACCACGCCAGATGTGTTCGAGCGCTTCGCCAAGGCGGTGCAGAACGCTCCGGAAGTACTGGAGTGCCACATGGTCGCCGGCGGCTTCGACTATCTTGTGAAGGCCCGCGTCGCCAACATGACCGCCTATCGCAGGTTTCTCGGCGAGACCCTGCTGGCGCTGCCGGGCGTGCGCGAGACGCGAACCTACGCGGTGATGGAGGAAGTCAAGCGCGACGCGCCGCTGCCGGTCGGCTGATAGGCTCCGATTTGATCCACAGCCATGCGCAGGATGTATTGGCATCGCGGCGCAGCCGCGATAATTCTGCGCACAGTTGGGGGCCGCGACATGGATGTCAATCAGCCGATACGTGGGAAGCGAACCGGGGCTGCCGGCGCGATATGCGCAGCCGTCTTGTCTCTGTCTGCGATCACGTCGTCCCACGCGGCCGAGTTCAGCTCCGGCATCATGCAGCTCTATACGTCGGTTTCGATCTATCCGCCGTCAGCCTCGGCGATGACGGTGTGCTACGGCTTCGTCTGCCGGCGCCGCGAGATGCTCGACTTCGGTGCGGCCGACAGGGCGGCCCTGGCCAGGATCATGGCCACGGGCCGCGCCAACGCCGCCGCCGAACGTGCGGCCGTGCAAAAGGCCGTGATCTGGTTCGATCGCCGGATGGGGCCGATCCTCGGCACCGACAAGCGCGTGGCGAAAGCGGACTTCCGCGCCAATGACGACAAGCACAATTTCGATTGCTGGGACACCACGCGCAACACGACCAGCTTGATGCTGGTGATGCAGTCGTGGAACCTGTTCAAGTTCCACGACGTCGGCGATCCCCACTATCGTGGATTTTCGTTGGGGCAAACGCCGCACAACACCGCCGTTCTGCTCGAACGCGCCACCAAGGTGGAATGGGCCGTCGATCTCTGGCCCCGCGGCTATCTGCAACCGCCTGACGTCATGACCGTCGCCAAATGGGTGACGGAAGACTGAACGGCTGAGCGCTCGTGCCGCGCGCGTCCAAGGCGACCGAAAAAAGTTCAACGCCGTGGCGCGCGGGCGCCGTGCCCGCCCCGCCGAACGTCACGTCGTGTGATGTTGGATCGGCCCTCACTCCCGGATCGTGTCCGAGAGTGCGCCGCTGGATCCGGCGCGGTGCGCTAGACCTTGAGGTTTTCGGCTGATGTCTTGCCGCGATTGGCAATTTCTTCGTATTCAACAGACTGGCCTTCGTTGAGGCTTTGAAGACCGGCCTTCTGAACTGCTGAAATATGCACGAAAATGTCTTTGCCGCCCGATGCGGGCTGGATGAATCCGTAACCCTTGGTCGGGTTGAACCACTTCACTGTACCTTTGGGCATTCCAGTCGTCTCCGCGGAATCAATCGAAAACAGACCAGTCGGTCCCCGCACAAACCGGCTTGTCCGTACCGCACAGGATAGCAGTTTGAAAAAAGCTGGGTAGATCAAACCGCGGTGTGTTTTTGCCCGGAAACAACCTGCTTTGCAGGGTTTTGCTGCCGGATTGCCTGTTTCGTGGTCAATTGATGCGCTGCAAAAAAGATCGGTTCCAGTGAACCGAATTGGATTAAGGGCCCCCGCGCGCGGGCCTTCTGTCAGCGCGCGGGGGGATCGATCGGCCGCGTCTCAATAGGTCGCGGAAAGATACTCGACGATCTTGCCGACGTCGGCCTGGTCGATCGGCGCGCCGTAGACCTTGATCATCTTGGTCACCTCGGCCTGCCAGAAGTCCTTCTTGAACTTCTCGCCTTGCGGCTGGGTCTTGATGTAGTCGGCCGAGTGGCAGGCGGTGCAGTTGTTCTGCACCAATTCGAGGTTGGGACCCGGCTTGAAGGCCGCGGTCTCTTCGGGAAGCGTGTAGTTGACGGGCGCGGCCATCGTAGCTCCGATCGAGAGCACGGCGATCGCGGCGAGGGAGGCAAGCAGCTTGCTGGTCATGATGCTTCTCCTCAGGCCGCGGTGACGCGCACGGTTTCGACGACGTTGCGCAGATAGCCGGCCGGATTCCACAACGGATCCATCGGCTGAGTGTCGCCGGCGTTGTTGGTGGCGCGCACCTTCAGCTCCGAGGCGCCGGCCGCGAGCGCGACCTTCAGCTTCCATTCGCGGAAGGCGTATTTGCCGAGGTCCTTGCCGAGCTTGGCCGGTGTCCAGCTCTTGCCACCGTCGGTCGAGACCACGACCTCCTTGATGCCCTTGCCGCCGTCGAAGGCGAAGCCGCGCAGCGTGGTGCGGCCGGCCTTCAGCTTGGCGCCGTCGGCAACGCTGGTGATGAACGAGCGCACCGTGAATCGATTGATCGGGATCGTCGCCTTTGGTGCGGTGCCGGGCTCGACCGCATTGTTCGGCGTATCCGGAATCCGGTAGGCCGACTTCATCCAGAAGCCCTCGAACACGTTGTCGATCACGGTGATCTCGTTGAGGTGCTTCACCCAATAGGTGCCGTAATAGCCGGGCACCACGAGGCGGAGCGGGAAGCCGTTGAGGAACGGCAGGTCCTCGCCGTTCATGCCCCAGGCCAGCATCACCTCGCCGTCGCGCGCATGCTCGATGTCGAGCGCCTTCACGAAGTCCGGCGTGGTGTCCATCACCGGACCGTCCATGCCATTGAAGGTGACCTGCTTGGCGCCGGCCTGCACGCCGGCCATGTCGAGCACGGTCTTCAGCGGCACACCGTGCCAGCGCGCACAGCCCATCGCGCCGTTGCCGAGCTGGCCGCCGGCGACGCGCGGATTGAAGAAGCCGCGGCTGTTGCCGGAGCATTGGTTGACGGCGACGAGTTCGGTCGCCTTCAGCTTCCGGATCTCCTTCAGCGACAGCTTCAGCGGCTTGTCGACCTTGCCCTTGATCTCCAGCGTGAATTTGTCCGGATCGAGATCGTAGGGGACACCGGCGAGGTGATAGCGGACGAAGAACGCGTTGTTCGGCGTGAGCGGCCCGTCGTTGAAGACCGCAAACGGCGTTTCCAGCTGCGGCGGCCGGGCGGTCAGGCCGATCATCGGGCGCTTCTGCGGGTAGCGCACCAGCGGCCGTTCGCCGTTGCCGAAGGGCATCGTCACGGTGTCGAGGGCGAATGCGCCCCTTGATCCCAGCCCCGTCACCAAAGCGGCCAACCCGGCGCGCTTCATCAAGTCTCGTCGATCGAGCATTCCGCTTCCTCCGAAGCTGTTCTGTTGTGAGCTGGTCATCACCAGGCTCACTCTGCCTTGCGCGCCTTCGCATCATGGAATGCGCGCGGCGACAAATGTCGCATCGGGCAACTTCAAGTCAATTGAGCTTTCGCAGCGTCCACCAGCGTTGCGACGCAACAACGAAAAGCCCCGGCCGCGTCAGGCGACCGGGGGCATTTCCATCCGGATCGAAGGTGCGATCAGTAGCAGACGTTCACGGTGCGATAGCGATAGCCGTAGGGCGTCATCACCAGGCGGGTGACGTAGCAGCCGGAGTCGACGAAGCCGACGGAGATGCCCGGGCCGCCCCAGAAGTGGTGGTGGTAGGGATGCCAGAAGAACGGCTTGGCCGAAGCCGAGGTCGGCGCCAGCGCGGCGGCAGCAAGCGTTGCGGCAGTCGCGAGAGCAAGCGTGACTTTGCGAAGCATGGTCGTCTCCTTCAGATGCGCGTTGAACTCTGTCGCGGCGCGGTTGCAGTGTTACCCATCGCCAGTCAGTCGCATCCGGCACCGGGCACGTTCGAGCATCTCTGCTGAACGCAGCTTCGGATGTGCGGCAGGTCACATTGAGTGAAGGGGAAGGTGAACCCGGTCAGGCGGCGACGGCACGCCGGTCGTCGACCAGCGCGGATAGGACGCGCGTCGCCTCGACGGTACGCACGGTCATCGGCTCGTTGCGGCCGCGGATCGCGACCTCTTGCGCCGGCAGGGCATCGTCGGCGAGCCCTGCGGTGGCACGTACCTCGTCGGAGATCACCGCCTCGCAGGCCAGCGCCTTCGTCATATCCTGCAGCCGTGCCGCGACGTTGACGGCGTCGCCGAGCGCGGTGAACACCATGTGGTCGCGATAGCCGATGTCGCCAACGATCACCTCGCCGCCATGGATGCCGATGCCGAATCGGATCGGCTCGCGCAAATCGTGGCTGAGGAACTGGTTCAGCTCGTCGATATTGGTTGCGATCAGCGCCGCCGCGCGCAGCGCTTGGCGGCAGGCCACCTGCCGGTCGGTGCTGAGCCCGAACAGCGCCAGCATGCCGTCGCCGATGAACTGGTTGGGCCGTCCGCCGGCTTCCAGCACCGCCTGCGACACCGCGCCGAGGAAGCGGTTGACGATGAACACGGTGTCGAACGGCAGCCGCTTCTCGGCAAGCTGCGTCGAGCCGCGCATGTCGACGAACATGCTGACCAGATAGCGCTCCTGGCCGACCCGCGTCGGATTGGCGGCGTGCGCGTTCGCCGACATCGTGTGCGGCAGGAACAGCTGGAAGAAGGTCAGGTCGCCGGTGGGCCGCAGCTGGCAGGCCAGCCGGATCGACGGATCGTCGGTGCCGACCCGGTGCAGCACGAAGGCTTCGCGCGGCGACGGCTCGGGCAGTTGGGCGTGATCGCCGATGATCCGGATGCGGCAGGTCGAGCAGCGCGCGCGGCCGCCGCAGACGCTCGCGTGCGGCACGTTGTAGCGCAGGCTCGCTTCCAGCACGCTCAGCCCCTTGGGTACCCGCAGCGTGCGGCCGTTGCCGTAGGACAGCGCGATCATGCCGCCGCGGCGTTCCAGCAGCGCACGCGCGCAGCGCGCGAGCAGCACGAGGCCGAGCAGGCCGAGATAGCCGATCGTCAGGTCATCGGTGATCCTCTCGAGCGTGCTCCCCTGGGCCGCCGTTCCGAGCTTCTGCACCGAGAGCTCCTCGCGCCGCCAGTCCGGATCCTGATAGTCGGCGATGGTGGCGCGGCCGGCCTGATAGATGCCGAGTATCGCCAGTGTCGGGATCAGCACCGCCGTCGCGAGCAGGAACGGTGCGGCGCGCGTAAAGAATGCCCGCAGCCGCAGCCAGAAATACAGGCCGATGCAGCCATGCACCCAGGCGATTACCAGCACCGCCAGCATCGTCCAGAGCCGGTTCGGCGAGGCGATGAAGAAGGTGTACAGCTCCTGCGGGTAGAGCTTTTCGTGCCCGTACAGGGTCTGGCCGAGCCGCACACCGACGACGTGCGCGACGATCAGCATCGGAATGCTGAGGCCGAGCGTCAGTTGCAGCGGCTCGATCGCCTTCCAGTGGAACTCGCGGCGCTGGTACAGCGCCCAGATCCCGAGGCCGGTGTGCACCAGGCACGCAGAATAGAACACGATCGCGACCGGCAGGAACTGCCAGAACTCGGTGTGGTAATGCACCCCGATCGCCATCGCCTCGGTCGAGATATTGCCGAGCGCGTGGTTGAGGAAATGGCTGATCAGGTAGGCGAACATGATCGCCCCCGTGACAAGGCGAACCTGCCGCTGGCCGATGCCGCGGGCCATGTCCTGCAAATGTTCGCGCGAGGGGGAGGCCATGTGATTCATATCAGCAATTCTAGTGCTTAATTCCCGCGCTGAACACCACCGCGGGTCCGGGCGGGCCGCGGTAGCTGGCCGTGCGGCACGTTGACACTCCGTTAAGAGTCGAACAAAAAGCGCCGTGACGATAGCCCCAGCCCAATCCGGAGCCGATAACATCAGCGTCAAGCCGGCCCGTTCGCGCGCGCCGGATTGGCGTGGCGTCGTCGCCGTGATCGTCGCCATGACCGCGATGCGGCTGGTCTATGCCCATGCGCTCGATCTGCGCACCGACGAGGCCTATTACTGGACCTGGTCGAAGGAAAACGTGCTGTCGTTCCTCGACCATCCCCCGATGGTCGCCTGGTTCATCCGTTTTGGCACAGCTGTTCTCGGCGACACCAATCTCGGCGTCCGCCTCGGTGGCATCGTGGCGATGCTCGCGACCCAGCTCCTGCTCGCCGACATCGTCCGCCGCGTGACATCGAACAATGTCCGCGCCGTGATGCTCGCGCTGCTGCTGCCGGAAGCGGCGCTGTATTACGGATTGTTAATGGCTAAGGTCGCGCCGGACACTGCGCTGATCCCGTTTTCGGTTGCGATGCTGTGGTCGCTGGTGCGGCTCGCGCAGAGCAATGACGGGCGCTGGTGGCTCGCCGCGGGGCTGTTTGCCGGGCTGTCGCTGCTGTCGAAATTCACCGCGATCATGTTCGCGCCGGCGGTGCTCGCCTTCGCACTGGTGCCGGACTGGCGCTGGCGCTGGCTGCGCAGCCCGTATCCCTACCTCGCCGCGCTGATCGCGATCGTCGTGTTCTCGCCGGTGCTGATCTGGAACGCCGAGCACGACTGGGCCTCGTTCCGCTTCCAGGCGGTGCGCGCCACTGCCGAACGCGATCTCACCTTCCGCACGCTCGGCGAGTTCATCGGCATGCAGTTCGGCCTGGTCGGCTTCGTGCTGCTGCCGGTGACGCTGTTCGGGACAGTGCTGACGGCATGGCGTGGCTATCTCAGGCGCGAGCCGGTCGCGATCCTGCTGGCAACCGCGGTGCTGGTGCCGTTCGTCTATTTCCTCTGGAAGTCGCTGACGTTGCGGGTCGGCGACACCTGGCCGATGTTCCTGTGGCCGGCGGGATTCGCGGCGGTTGCCATCAACGTCACCCGGATGCCGTTCGAGGGCTGGTCGCTCGGGCTGATCAAATCGACCGTCTCGTGGGCGCGGAGCGCGATCACATCGGGCATCGTGTTCGTCGTCTGCGTCTTCCTCTATTACATGTTCGCGCCATGGAATCTGATCGGCCGCACCGATCCGATCGGCACCGAGGCGGGCTATGATGTGGTGGCTGCGCATACCCTGGCCCAGGTGCAGGCGACTGGCGCGACCTGGGTCGCGACCACGGATTATCGCACCTATGCCATGCTGCGCTGGATGCTGCGCGGGCGGGTGCCTGTCATCGAGGTCAATGAGCGCGGCCGCTTCCAGGGCTTTGGCGATCCAGGCATGAGCAAGATCCGCGATCACGTCGGCATCTATGTCGGGCGCGAGCCCGAGAACAACCTGCCGCTATGGAGCGAGACATCAGCGGTGCGCCAGCCACTGGAGCGCGTGACGCGAGGCTGGCGCGGCATGGTGATGGACGCCTATGCGCTGGAGAAGATCAGCGGCTGGACACCCCAGTCTGTCGCCGCCGCCGGACACCACATTCTTCCGCTGGCGCGTGTTGGCCTTCTCCTTGTCCCCGCGTGCGGGAAGAAGGTTGGGATAAGAGGGAGCTTCCGCGCGGACGGCGAGAGACGGTGACGCGGAGGCTCCCGCTCACCCGGAATCACTGAGACCGGCTCTGCTGCTTTTGAATGTAGTAGCGCAGCTTCGACCGAGAGATTCCCAAGGTTCGGGACGCTTCTGAGATATTTCCTTTACATGAGGCCAGCGCTTTCTGGATTGCTAACTTTTCGATTTCTCCAAGAGACAGTTTGCGAGGAATCACCAACTCGGTTGGATCGCCGGTTGCGATCTGCTCGTCTGCGTACGAAAGAGCGCCAAGCTTCCCCGTAGTTTGGGGCTTGAAGACCGTTCGATTGGATATCTGCGAGTGACTGAAGAGATGAAATAGACTTATGGGCTCCTCGTCATGAGTTAAGATCGCGGCACGCTCCACCATGTTCTCAAGCTCGCGGATGTTGCCAGGAAATTCGTAGACCAGAAGTGCCTCAATCGCTTCGGCCGTAAAGCCGGTCACGTGCCTCCCGGTCTTCTTGTTGAACCTATGGAGGAAATGACTGACAAGCAGGGGGATGTCGTCCCGCCTGTCCCTGAGAGGCGGGAGCTTTATCGGAAAGACATTCAATCGGTGCAGCAGATCCGCCCTAAACGTGCCCTTTGCCACTTCGGCATCAAGGTCCAGATTTGTCGCGCAGACCACACGCACGTTGACCTGCTTGGTCTTGGTGCCCCCGATACGGCTCAGTTGTCCCTCCTGCAGCACTCTCAGGAGCTTCGCTTGGGTAGTTGGGCTTAGCGTCCCGATCTCGTCCAGAAAAAGCGTGCTTCCATCGGCGGCTTCGAACCACCCTTCTCGCGCCTGGTGCGCGCCGGTGTACGCACCTCTCTCCACGCCGAAGAGCTCCGCATCGATCAGCGTTTCAGGAAAAGCCGCGCAATTGATGCTGTAGAGAGGCTTTTTTGACCTCGAGCTCGCGCTATGCAAGGCGCGCGCGAAGATCTCCTTTCCTACGCCCGTTTCGCCAAGAAGGAGCACGGTTGTGTCCAGAGGCGCGACGCACCGTAGAAGATGCCACGCGCCGAGGAATCCGGGCGAAGTACCTACGACGTTGGAGCTGACCGGCTTTTCCGCTGCCTTCGCGTCGATCGAGGGGCCCACCCGCTTTCCCGTAAATGATCGCGAGGCATGAATTGTGACGCATAATCTTCCGGCCACTCCTCGACAGGCTTTCCAACGATCCGGCATTGTGGGGACCCACAGGCGATACACTCCACCTCTCTGAACAAGATCGCCCGTTCCATGATGGCGCTCGTATAGCCGGACGCGTAGCCAATCTGCATCCAGCAAACCGGTTCAGAGCTTCCACCAAACGAGGCAGCATGAGCTTCAGCCTCGGCAGAATTGCGCCATGTAAGTTCGCTGAAGTATTCTCCGGTTTCGACGTTTGCTTCTATGTTGACTGGCTCAACGAAGACTTCGCCACGCAACGCGTGAAGTTGTGGCCCTACAAGAAACGCGTCAATCTGCGGGCGATCTACGCGAACCTTCATCGCGACCTGCGCTTCCCGCGTTCCCGCAGCATGCCCCATGCGAAACAGAATTTGCCTGGCTTTCAGGGGGCCGTTGGCCTCGATCAGTTCGCGGCGCAGCGCCACCATGGCGTCCAGATTCAGAAGCACGGCTCTTTGGTCAGCCAACCAGATCTGCCCGTCGTGAGGCGAGAAGTGGACGCACGCACTCAGATCGGAGATGTCGGGCAAGACGCTGCTTCGCGCGGATGAACCGGTGCCAGTCCGATCAGCGATGTTCTCTTTCAACGCGAAGCTTGTGAACCGCGACACTACGTTCTCCCTTCTCCCGACATTTACGCACTAGCCGCCAGGTATCTCGCCATGATCGATCTCCAACATGGCTGACTTCAGCCGATCGAGCCGTTGAGATTGGCTATTTTCAACCACCATCCGTCGACAGTCCAAGGGACCACATTTCGAATCGCTTAGTAAACTCAAACGAGTACGAACAGTTTTCAGTGTTGGCACACCTTCTGCTTACGAGAGTTGTGCGCATCGTCACGCCGACGGGTCGCGCCACTATCAAAGCAACATCAGGAGGAGATGCCTGTGCAATCAGTCGCTCAAAAGTCGAATGTTTCCGAGCCAACTGCCTCGTATATCGATCCGCTAGGACCTCAAAAGTCAATCGTCGAGCGCGCCACGCGATTGCAGTCCTTGGTCAAGGCGAACTCGCAAGCCGCCGAGGACGCGCGCCGCGTAGGTGATGAGACCATTGCTGCGTTGCAACGCGAAGGCCTGTTCCACATCGCGGTGCCGGAGCGTCTCGGAGGCGCCGGCGCGAACTTCCGAACCTTCATCGATGCCGTTTCGGAGATCGGTCGGGCGGACGGCGGCACCGGTTGGGCTGTCGCGCTTCTGAATGTCTGTACGTGGTTCGCGACGTTGTTCTCTGAACGCGCCCAAGCAGAGGTGTTTGGCAAGACGCCTGGCGCCAGGGTTTGCGGTGTGTTTACGATGCCGGTGCAGTCGGAGCGCGTTGATGGCGGATATCGCGTGAGTGGCGAATGGTGGTACGGCTCAGGTTCTCTGCATGCACAATGGGGTACCTTGGGCATCAAGATCGGAGAGAACGCCGATGGTTCGCCGATCACTGCGCTCGCCCTCATACCGCTAAGCGACCTCACAATTCGCGACACCTGGCATGTGGCCGGAATGCGGGCGTCGGGCAGCAATACGCTGGTTGCGGATAACGTGTTTGTCCCCGACCACCGGGTACAAGCTTTCGCTGACATGGCAGCCGAGAACTATGCGCGCGAGTGGGCCGAAGAGCCGAATTACCATGCTTCGTTCGTGCCGGTTGCCGAGATCGTTCTCGTGGCTGTTTAAATCGGGCTGGCGCGACATGCGGTAGATCTGACCCTCCAGAAGGGGGCCGGGAAGCCCGTCGCGTACACGGTATTCAGCGAAGCCCGCCAATCCCCGGCGCACCAGATCAAATTGGCGGAAGCAATGTGCGACATCGACTCCGCCTATCTGCTCGTCGCACGAGCCTGCGCCGACATTGACGGCGCCGCGCTCCGGCGCGAGAAGCTCGACCTGATGACACGCGCACGGGTCCGTATGGATACGGGTCACGCCGCCAAGCTGTGCCGCGAGTCCATCAATAAACTCCTCAGCGTGAACGGTGCAGGAAGCTTTGCCCTTGCGAACCCGCTACAGCGGATCTGGCGGGACAGCGAGATCGCCAGCAGGCACGCGTTCGTCCACCCGGAAATGGCCAGCCTTATCTATGGCCGCGCGCTGTTCGGCATCGAAGAACTGATCCAGCCGTACTAGCAGGGGGATTCAATGCATAAGCTCATCGCGCTTTATCATCCGCCAAAGTCGGAAGTGGACTTTCGAAGTCACCTCGTGAAAGTTCATCTTCCGCTGGTCGCCAAGTTCCCCAAACTTCGATCTCTTCGGTACGGATTCGGCGTCGAAGCCGGATCCCAGCCATCGCCATATTATGCGGTCGTTGAGTGCGAATTCGACGACGAGGCCTCGCTGCGGGCGGCGCTCGCCTCTCCGGAAGGAGAGGCGGCGGCGGCCGATGTGCCCAACTATGCGACCGCCGGCGTAACGATCATCACGTTTCCACTCGAACCGGATTTTGTTGGCGGTGCGATTGGGAGGACGACATGAACGCACCTCTGGTCGATTTCAAATCAGCCATGCGGCGACTGACCGCAACCGTATCTGTCGTGAGCTGCACACGAGACGGCGAGTGGTTCGGCATGACTGCGACTGCAATCACTTCCGTCTGCGCGGATCCTCCGACTGTCCTGGTCTGCGTGAACGGAGCGGCGGCCATCCACAATCCCCTGGTTGAGAGTGGACGCTTTTGCGTCAACGTACTCCGGATCGACCAACAGGAGATATCCGCGACTTTTGGCGGAAAGCTGAAGGGGCGGGACCGCTTCGGTGTGGGGGACTGGAGCCTCTCGTTCGACGGAATTCCCATTCTGACGGACGCTCAAGCCAACATAGTGGCGTCCGCGCAGAAGGTCGTTCCTTTTGGAACTCACTCGGTGATTATTGGCGCAGTCGATCGAGTTCTGGTCTCGGAGAAGATCGCTCCCCTTCTGTACGAGAACGGCCGCTATATGCGGTCGGCCGAGCTCGCAAGTGCCTGACCGCGCTCGGCGAAGATGGCGGGCTATCCGACATCGACCTTTGTCGAGGCTCTTTCCAGAGCCTTGACCTTTCTCAGCAGTAGATCAGGTCGATCTGCGACTATGTATGGTCGCGAGGATGATGTATCCGTCCGAACCAACAATGACCGTTGGGCGCTTCCCGCGTCGAAGTGCTCGTGACCCACATGGAAAGCAAAGCTATTCCTCTTCCTCGCGCTTGCGGATCAGGTCTTTCGCCAGATCGGTCAGCGCCGGGCGCGGCAAAGCGTTGAAGGGGAGTGGGCGGGTGACATCGATCGCGGCGAGGCCGAGGCGGGCGGTCAACAGGCCGTTGAGCATACCTTCGCCGAGGCGCTGCGAGAGTTTTGCCGCGATGCCGTGGCCGAGCATCTGCTGGATCAGGCTGTCGCTCGCGGCCATGCCGCCGGTGATCGCCAGATGCGCGATGACGTGGCGCAGCAGGCGGATCATGCCGAGTGCGCCGGGCCGGCCGCCATAGAGCCGCGCCAGCTGCCGGATCATCCGCAGGCTCGCCACGAACACGAACAGCACGTCGATCATCGCGCGCGGGCTGACCGCGGTGACGACCGAGACGCGCTGCGCGGCCGTCGACACCAGCCGCCGCGCCTCCTCGTCGAGCGGCGTCATCAATTCGCGCTCGGCGAGGCGGATCATGTCGGCGCCGTCGATGATGTCGTCGGTGTGGCTCTGCAACGCGCTGCGGGCGCGTGCGAGCTGCGGGGTCTGGTGCGCGAGCTTGAGCAGGTCGGCTACGATCGCTCGGCTCGCGGCGCGGTCGTCGCTGATCAGCACCTCGTCGGCGCGCTGGTGCAGCTTCTCGATGGTCGCCAGCCGCGCCAGGCCGACCAGCTCGCGCGTGGTCATCACCGCCAGCGCCACCGTGGCGATGACCGCGAGCCCGAGCCCGAGCACGCCGAGACCTTCGTTGCGCGCGAACAGATCCTCGACCAGGTTGAGGACGCCAAGCCCGGTGCCGAGCACCACGAGGCCCGCGACCGCGCTCCAGAACAGGGTGCCCCAGCGGAAGCCACGGCGCGCCGGCAGCAGCGGCGTATCGGCCGGCACCGGTAGCTGCGCGGGTTCGGCCTCGGGCACGATCTGGATCGTGCCGCGGGTGAGGCGGCCGCTGTCGTCCGGATCCATCACGACCACGCCGGGATCGTCGAGCTTGAACGTCGCCGGCCGCCGCGGGGGCGTCTTCTCGTTCATTGCAGTTTGTCTCCGATCAGGAACTGGAGGGCGCGGTCAAGGCGGATGTGAGGCAGCGCCGGCTCCGCATCGCCGTTTCGGTCCAGTTTCGGCGGGCGGAAGCGCAGGAAACGATAGTCGGCGGCCTCGGCGCCTGAGCTCGAGAGGCCGCGGAATCCGCCGTTGAACAGCTCCTCCGGATTGTCGGGCAGGTCGCCCGGAAAGGTCGCGACCTCAGTCTTGCCGTCCAGCGTCTCACCATTGGCCACCTCGCCCGGCGCCGGTGTACCGAGGATCGATGGCAGCTTGTCGCGGCCGCGTGCGACCTGCGCTTCGCGCGTGGCACGCACCGCGGCGAGCGCCACCACGTCGATGGCGGCGCCGGCGTATTCGGCGCGCTCGGCGGCCCTGGCCACGATCCGCCGTAGCACGGCTTCCAGCCGGTCGTGACTCTGGTGATGCAGATGGTCGGCCTTGGTCGCCGCGAACAGGATGCGGTCGATGCGCGGCCGGAACAGCGAACTCAGGATCGTGCCGCGGCCGATCCGGAAGCAGTCGAGGATGCCGGCCAGCGCCGCCTCGAGGTCGTGCAGCGCCTCGGGGCCGGCGTTGAATGCGGCAAGCGCATCGGCCAGCACGATCTGGCGGTCGAGCCGCGCGAAGTGGTCGCGGAAGAACGGCCGCACCACGACGTCCTTGTAGGCCTCGTAGCGCCGCCGCATCATCGCCCACAGCGAGCCGTCGGGCGCGCTGCCGTCCGCCGGCACGTCGAGCGGCGCAAAGGTCAGCGCCGGCGTATCGGCGAGGTTGCCCGGCATCAGGAAGCGGCCGGGCGGCAGGAGGCTCATCGCGAAACGCTCGTCGCGGCAGGCGCGCAGATAATCCGTGAACAGTCTTGCCTCGGTGCGCGCGGCCTGCTCGTCCTCCTTGGCCTCGGGCTTCAGCGTTGCGAGATGGGCGTGCCAGGGCGCCGCGAGCTTTGCACGCAACGGCTCGCGCGACAGCGCAAGGCTCTCCGCCGACCATTGCTCGTAGCTCTTGTTGAGCAACGGCAGGTCGAGCAGCCACTCGCCGGGATAATCGACGATGTCGAGCGTCAGCTTGCGGTCCGCGCCATTTTGCCGCTGATACTCGATCACGAGGCGGAGCTCGGAGATGTCGGTGGTCGAGCTCGGCCAGCTCCGCTCCTCGATCAGGGTGCGGACGTGGTTCTCGTAGGCGAAGCGCGGCACCGCATCGTCGGGCTGCGGGGCGAGATAGGCGCGCGCGATCCGTCCCGAGCTATAGGCCTCGAACACCGGGAAGCGGCCGCCGCGGGTCAGGCCATGCACCAGCGCGGTGATGAACACGGTCTTGCCGGCGCGCGACAGGCCGGTGACGCCGAGCCGCACCGTCGGCTTGAAAAGGCCCTCGCTATAGTCGAGCAGCGCCCGCGCCGAGAGACGCGCTTCCTCGACGATATCAGAGAAGCGAGGGGGCATGGAGGGTTAACGAAAAGGTCCGGCAGGAGGAGCCAAAAGAGGCGGGCGATCACCCGCAAGGTGGCGATTATCGGGCCAAAATCAAGTTTCACATTTCCGGCGCCTTTGCAGGCGAGTGGAATACCAAGGGGATTGAACGCGCCACGCCACCCGCGTTACCCATAGTTCATCGGCCTACAGGAAAGCCCTGCATGACGGTCTTTCGCCTGAAGCAACTTGCCTCGTCCTCGATTCACGCGGCCGGCGCCGCGCTGTGGAACTACGACCGCGCCGAGCTGATCGCCGACGGCGTCGTCCATCTGGTCGGCGTCTGCTTCGGGCTGGTTGCTGCCACCGCGCTGATCGTGCTGACCGCGGTCTATGCCGGCCCGTTCGACGTTGCCGTGGTGTCGGTCTATGTCGCGGGCCTGCTCGCGATGCTGACGCTGTCGGCGACCTATAATCTCTGGCCGGTGTCGCGCGCCAAATGGGTGCTGCGGCGCTTCGATCACTCCGCGATCTACCTGCTGATTGCCGCGACCTACACGCCGTTCATCGTGGAACTGAAGGACAGCTATTTTGCCATCGCGCTGCTGATCGGCGTGTGGTGCGTGGCGATCGTCGGGATTTGGCTGAAGCTCGCCTATCCCGGCCGGTTCGACCGGCTCGCGGTCGGGCTGTATCTTGCGATGGGCTGGAGCGGCATCATGCTCTACGACGCCGTCGTCAAGGCGCTGCCGGCGAAGGCGCTCGGCTTCGTGCTGGCCGGCGGCATCCTCTACAGCTTCGGGGTAATCTTCCACTCCTGGCGGCGGCTGCGTTTCCAGAACGCGATCTGGCACGGCTTCGTGCTGCTCGGGGCCGCCTGCCACTATACGGCGGTGTTCGACGTGGTGCTGGCGAGCTGAAGTTCTCGCCATCCGCGGCGGATGGGCTATCATAAGCCCGTAAGCCGGTCCTGCTCTCTCCCGTCACCCTGAGGAGCGCGGCACGCGCGTCTCGAAGGGTCGACGCCACCAGCCGGGCCGTGCATCCTTCGAGACGCGCTTCGCGCTCCTCAGGATGACGGGATATAGGGGGCAGGGTGAGCAAAGCGACAGTGTGCAAGCAAAGATATCGGGAGGATAGCCATGCAGGTGGCAGGTAAAGTCGTGGTGGTCACCGGCGGTGGCAATGGCATCGGCAGGGCGCTGTGCGAGGCGTTCCACGCCGCGGGCGCATCCAAGGTCGTGGTGGTCGATCTCGATCATGCGGCGGCCGAGCACGTCGCGGCCTCGGTCGGCGGCGCCGCCTTCAAATGCGACGTCGGACAGGAGAAGAACATCCTGCACGTGATCGAGGAGAGCGAACGCATGTTCGGCCCGATCGCGCTGTTCTGCTCCAATGCCGGCATCGGCGGCGGCTTCGACCCGCTGTCGAAAAATGCCGGCGGCACCTCGGACGAGCCGTGGTCGCGGAGCTGGGCGATCCATGTGATGGCGCATGTCTATGCCGCGCGGCATCTGGTGCCGCGGATGAAGGCGCGCGGCGGCGGCTACTTCCTCAACACGATCTCGGCCGCGGGCCTGTTGTCGCAGGTCGGCAGCCCGGCCTACTCGACCACCAAGCATGCCGCGGTCGGCTTTGCCGAAAACCTCGCGATCTCGCACCGCGCCGACAACATCAAGGTCTCGATCCTCTGCCCGCAGGGCGTCGACACCAATATGCTGCGCTCGATCCCGAGGGGCCCGCAATCCGGCGACGGCGACCTCTCCGCGGATCAGGTCGCGCAGGATGCGCTCAAGGGCATCGAGCAGGAGACGTTCCTGATCCTGCCGCACCCGCAGGTGCTCGGCTACATGCGCAAGAAGACCGAGAATTACGACCGCTGGATCGGCGGCATGGCCAAGATCCAGGCCAAGATGCGGGAAGCGCAGGGGAAGTGACCGAAGGTCATTCCGGGGCGGTCCAAAGGACCGAACCCGGAATCTCGAGATTCCGAGCCTGGTCCTTCGGACCGTCCCGGAGTGTCGGCAGCAGGCAACGAACGCTGCTCTCGCCGTCATTGCGAGGAGCGCAGCGACGAAGCAATCCATCTGTCCGCGCACGCAGAGACTTGGATTGCTTCGCAGAGCCTGTCATCGGGCGCGCGTTCGCGCGACCCGTTGGCTCGCAATGACGTGGAGGTAACCTACCGTCACTTGATCCGCGCGATCGCCTCTCGCAACTGCCTATGCCTTGCCTATCTGCGCGATCCTGTCGCGCAGATAGGCGTCCATCAGATCGGGTGCGGAAGCGCCGAACATCCTGATGCGGCCGGTGTGCAGCAACAGCAACAGACCGGTGGCGTGCGCGAAGCAGTCCACCATCACCGTGTTCGCCTTCTGCCTCGACGCGCCGAGTGCCTCGGCGGCTTCGGCGATCGGGTGTAGCGCGGCCTCCAGCGCCGCATTCAGCTCATGGTCGCGGTCGTGGCCGAGCCCGGCCGGCTTCATGCCGCCGCGGAACAAATAGAAGCCGAGATCGAGATCGCGCGGATGGTCCGCGTAATAGCGGAAGAAGCCCATGCCGGCGGCGTGCAGCCTCTGTTTGGCGCCGCGCGTCGTCGCGACCGAAGCGCTGACGGCTTCGCCGAGCGAGGCCAGCGATTGCCGCAGTACCTCGGCATAGATCGCTTCCTTTGAGTCGAAGTGGAAATACAGCGCCGCCGGGGTGTAGCCGGCCCGCGTCGCGATCGCCCGCAGGCTTGCGCCCTCGAGCCCTTCCTCGGCGAACACGCTGCGCGCGGCAT
This sequence comes from Bradyrhizobium sp. USDA 3240, assembly GCF_054063295.1. NCBI lineage: Bacteria > Pseudomonadati > Pseudomonadota > Alphaproteobacteria > Hyphomicrobiales > Nitrobacteraceae > Bradyrhizobium > Bradyrhizobium sp. USDA 3240. The sequence goes on along the minus strand of NZ_JBSSGD010000002.1, from coordinate 2,429,310 downwards.
CGAGGATCAGCTCCCGCTTGTGGCGGCTGACCGCTTCCTTCCTGCTCTCGCGCATCTGCATCGGCGAATCCGTTCTTGACTCAATTCCAACAGCGTCAGATAATTTAACGCTGTTAGAATAAATGAGCAAGGGAGAAGCGCCATGCTGATGACGGCTGCGGACTACCGGGAATCCCTGCGCCGCTACAAGCCGCGGGTGTTCGTCGACGGCACGGCCGTGGCGTGTGTCGCGGACGAGCCGCTGCTGGCGCCGGGCGTGGCGGGTGTCGGCGTGACCTACGATTTCGCGCACCGGCCCGAGCATGTGCCGATCATGACGGCGCGGCAGGGCACTTCGGGCAAGACCGTCAACCGGATGCTCCACATCAATGAGAGCTCGCAGGACCTGCTCTACAAGTTGGAGGCGGTGCGGCTGGTGTGCAGGACATCGGGCTGCGCCCAGCGCTACCTCACCCACGATGCGCTCAACGGCCTCTATCAGGCGACCAGATTGACTGACGATCGCCACGGCACTGATTACAGCCAGCGCTTCCTCAACTATCTTCACGAGGTGCAGGACCAGGACCTGACGCTCGGCATCGCGATGACCGATGCCAAGGGCGACCGCTCCAAGCGCCCGGGCCTGCAGGCCAATCCGGACGTCTATGTCCACATCAAGGAGCGCCGCCCCGACGGCATCGTGATCCGCGGCACCAAGGCGATCGTGACCGGCGCGCCCTACATGCACGAATTCCTGGTCATGCCGTGCCGCACCCATGTGCCCGCCGACAAGGATTTTGCGGTCTGCTGTGCGGTGCCGGTTGATGCACCCGGCGTCACCATCATCGCGCGCCCGGCGGGCCGGCCCGGCGATGCGTCGGCGAAATTCTCGGCCAAGTATGGCCAGTCGGTCGGCGTCGTGATGTTCAACGACGTGTTCGTGCCGCATGACCGCGTCTTCCTCGCCGGCGAGACCGAGGAGGGCGGTGTCCTCACCACGTCCTACGCCACGCATCATCGCCATTCCTGCATCGGTGCGCGCGCCGGCTTCGGTGATCTCCTGATCGGCGCCGGCGCGCTGATGATCGAGGCCAACGGGCTCGATGCCGAGAAGCACGCGCATATCCGCGAGGCGATGGTCGAGCTGATCACCATCACCGAGAGTTTCTACGCCTGCGGCGTCGCCTCATCTGTGTACTGCACCAGAGACTCGGCGGGCTCGGTGATGCCGGATGCGGTATTCTCCAACATCGGCAAGCTGCTGCTGGCGACCAAGATCTACGACATGCACCGCGTCGCGCATTACGTCTCGGGCGGGTTGATCGTCGCGCTGCCGGGCCCCGACGAGGACCACAATCCAGAGACGGGCGCCTCGCTCGCCGCCGTCATGGGCGGACGGCCCGATATTCCGGCGGAGCAGCGCGCCGAGGTGGCGCGGCTGATCGAGGACCTCACGGTGTCGCACGAAGCAGGCTGGTACTCGGTGATCTCGCTGCACGGCGGCGGCTCGCCGGAAGCGATGAAGCGCGAGATCTGGCGCAACTATCCGGTGATGGAGAAGGCCGAGCTGGTCGAGAATTTGCTCGGCCGCGGTCTTGTTGATGAAGGACAGCGGGTCTCGAAGCAGCCCGGCCGCTGCTGCGCCACCGGCTGCGAGGTGCCGATGCCGTCAGCGGCGGCGCCGGAACTGGAGCCAGTGCCCTCGCAGTAACGGGCGTGAGGCTATCCAGCCGTCATTGCGAGGAGCGACAGCGACGAGGCAATCCATATTTCCGCTTGCTGCACGATGGATTGCTTCGCTCGCAATGACCTGGCGAGACCCGACTTCACTCCTTCTGCGCGTAGAGCAGCGGCACCGCGGAATCCACCATCACCTCGATCAGGCTGGCGCCGTGATGCGACAGCGCGCGCTTGAAGGCGCCCGGAAGCTCGACCGATTTCGTCACCCGTACTGCGTCGCAGCCCATGCCTTCGGCGAGCTTGACGAAATCGATGCCGGGCAGGTCGAGGCCCGGCACGTTGCGCACCTGCATCACCTGGCTGAACGAACGCATCGCGCCGTAGCCGGAATTGTTCATCACGACGACCGTCAGTGGCAGCTTGCGCTGCGCGGCGGTCCACAGCGCCTGGATCGAATACATCGCCGAGCCGTCGCCGATCAGGCAGACTGTGCGCCCTGTGCTGCGGCCGAGCGCCATGCCGACCGCTGCCGGCAGGCTGTAGCCGAGGCCGCCGCTTGCCATGGTGTAAAAGCTGTCCTGGCCGCGCATCGGCATCGCCTTCTGCATCAGTGGGCGATGCGACGGCACCTCCTCGACCAGCGCATCGTGCGGTCCCATCGCGGCTGCGAGGGCATGCAGCGCGTATTCGGCGGGGATCGGGTCGCCGGCCGCAGGCGCCGGCGGCAGGACGCGGCCCGGCGATGCGGTGCGCCTGGTCTCGGGCAGCAGCTCGAGCAGTGCCGACAGGGCCGGCTTCATGGTGGCGATGATGCTGTGGCCGGTCGGCGTCATCGCGGCGGCGTCGGGATCGTCGGTGATCTGGTAGATCGTGGTCGCGCCGTCGAAGATCGCGGCATGGCCCTCGACATGGAAGGTGAACACCGGCGCGCCGACCACGACGACAAGATCGTGATCGCGCAGCGCATCGGAGAGCTGGCCCGGTGCGGCATGCAGGAAGCCGGCAAACTGCGGGTGCCGCTCGGGGAACGAGCAGCGCGCCGAGAACGGGCTGACCCAGACCGCGGCCTTGGTCTTCTCGGCGAGCTTCACCATGAGGTCGACAGCCTCGGCGCGATCGACGGCGGGGCCGACGACGAGGGCAGGGCGCTTGGCCTCGCCGAGCGCGGCCGCCAGCGCCTGCATCGCGGTCGCATCAGGGCCGACTTCGCGGCTGACCTGGCGCGCGTCGAGCTGCTGCGTCGCATGCGCCCAGTCGTCGATCGGCACCGAGACGAAAGTCGGCCCGCAGGGCGGCTGCATCGCGACGTAATAGGCGCGCGCGATCGCGGCGGGCACGTCTTCGGCGCGTGCCGGCTCGACCGCGAATTTCACGTAAGGCCGCGGGAATTCGGAGGCGCGCTCGGCATAGAGAAAGGCCTGCAGTGGCATGATCGAACGCGCCTGCTGGCCGGCGGTGATCACCAGCGGGGTCTGGTTGCGATAAGCATTGTAGATGTTGCCGAGCGCATTGCCGACGCCGGCCGCCGAATGCAGGTTGACGAAACCGGCATTGCGCGTCGCCAGCGCATAGCCGTCGGCCATGCCGACGACGGAAGCCTCCTGCAGGCCGAGCACGTAGTCGATGTCGTCGGGCCAGTCGCTTAGAAACGGCAGCTCGGTCGAACCGGGATTGCCGAACACCTTCTTGATGCCCCACGCGCGCAGGAGGCCGAAGGTGGCGTCCTTGACGGTGACGGTCTTGCTTTTGCCGGCGGCGGGTTTGCGCGAGGACATCGGGCGGCTCCCATTTCTGTCTTGTTACGTTCCGTCATTGCGGGCGGAAAAGCGGAAAGGCAATCCACCTCTCGATGGATTGCCTGGCGATGTCAAGCCGCGCTGCGCCCATAGTTGCCGCGGCAACGGCTGAAATTTGCGTGGGCGGCTATCCCGTCATCCTGAGGAGCGCGTAGCGCGTCTCGAAGGATGCACGGCCACCGGCCGGGCCGTTTATCCTTCGAGACGCCGCTTCGCGGCTCCTCAGGATGACGGTACGACCTTTTGCCGTACCCTCTAATTCGCCTTCTGCAGTGCGGCGGTCTGCTTGGCGAGCTGCTTGTCGAAATCCTGCTCCAGCCCCGCCACATAGGTGGCGTTTTCGCCCGGCTTGACGAACGGGTTCGGCGCGCCGTCCTTCATCTCCGCGCGCTTGGCCTGCATGTCGTAGACCTCCGGATGCGGTCCGAGCAGCACGTCGACCTTCATCGCCTTGACCTTGGCGAAGGTCGAGCGGTAGTCGTCGACGATACCAGAATAGGTCGGGCGGCCGACCAGCCGGTTCAGCGCCACTGTCCCGCTGCAGAAGAACAGCACATTGCGCTGCTGGCTGCCGTCTTTCACCGTCATCTCCCAGCTGGTGCAGCCGGGCGAATGGCCGGGCGTGGTGTGCGCGGTCAGCGTCACGTCGCCGAGCGTCACCTTGTCGCCTTCCTTGACGGTGCGGTCGACCTTGACCGGCGCAAAGGCAAGATCGGCGTTGTTCTCGTCGCCCGGATAGTAACCGCCCTCGAGCAGCGGCTTGTCGCGCTCGCCCGCGATCAGCTGTGCGCCGGTCTCTTGCTTGATCTCGGCAAAGCCGCCGGTGTGATCGAGATGGGCGTGGGTGTTGAGGATGATCTTGATGTCGCCTTCCTTGAAGCCGAGCTTCGCGATGTTGTCCTTGATCATGCCGGTCGACTGCTGCATCGCCGTATCCATCAGGATCAGCCCTTGCGACGTCTTGATGATGTAGACCGCGATCCCGTCAGTGCCGACGTAATAGATATTGTCGATCAGCTCGTACGGTTCGAACGGCGCAGTCCATTTCTTCATGACAACAGCCATGAAATCCTTGAGCGTCTGTGCTCGCGCCCCGGTTGTGATCAGCGCGAGTGCGCACAGCACGGCTGCGATCGTCCTCATGGTTGCCTCCCCATTTGTTGTTGTTTGTGGGAGCGCACTATGCGTGTCGGCAACGCCGATCGCAAGCCACGGACGGCTAGCCGCCGGACATGCCACTGCCTGTCCGGCGCATGCCTGTTCCGCGTTCAGCTCGCGTATTGTGCGATGCCGTTGCCGAACGACCAGTTTTCCTTGGCGACCTCGACCAGGTTGATGAAGATATCGTCCGGACGTCCCTGCAGCTGGCTCTGGAAATCATCCACGATCCGCTTGTAGAACGCCTTCTTCATCTCGACCGTGCGCCCTGCATTCAGTGTGATCTGGATCAAGATGAGATCGTCGCTGTAATTGTTGCCGAGATAGTTGTCGGCGTAGTTGAGGTCGCCGCGGTCGTGCTCGGTGATGACCTGAAACTTGTCATTTTCGGGCACGTTGATCAGCTCGCGCATCGCCTTGTAGACGATCTCGCCCAGGGTCTTGCGATATTCGGCGGACTTGCCGCGCTTCAGGTCGATACGAACGAATGGCATGGTGGTCTCCGTTTTTGTGCGGGGCTCAGCCGGATCGGCCCCGTGGGATCGAGACGCTGCGACGGTGCGAATGCTTTCGCCTCGTCCGCTTGCGCCGGCGGCGTCGGGAATTCAGCGGGTCGCCTTGAAGGCCTCCCATCGCGCGTCGCGCTCTCTTTGATATTTGGGCGTTCGCTCGCCCACCATGTCGGCGCGACGGACCGGCTCGCCGCAGGACTCGCAGATCGGACCGAGCCCGGCCGGCTTGCCGCAGACGAGATGGGTGTAGTTCATCGCGCGGCCTTCTCGCGGTGACTTGCACCAGGTCTCGCCCCAGGCGCGCAGCGCCATCAACACCGGAAAGAACGCTTCGCCCTTCTCGGTGAGGTGATACTCGTGGCGCAACGGGCGCTTGTTGTAGACGCGCCGCCTCACCAGACCGTCCGCTTCCAGCTTTTTCAGCCGTGCCGTGATCATCTGCGGCGTGCCCCCGGACTGCACCTGGATCTCCTCGAAGCGATGATTCCGCGCGAATAGTTCGCGCAGAACAAGTACTGTCCAGCGGTCGCCCACAACGGTTTCGGCGCGAGCGACAGGGCACAGCGTCTGGTCAGGCGTGTTGTCTATCATTTTGGTCATCACGATTTCTTCATCGGACTTGTAACTATGAATTTCATAGTAAATATGGCCGAGCACCAGCGCAATTGCAATGGGCCGAATTTGGCCCGGTCTCTCATCATCGCGGAGCGAGCCATGACCACCGAACAGGGGCCGACAGCGGCCAAAGTCGATCTGAAGCTCGAGGTCGTCGTCATTCCGGTGTCGGACGTCGACCGCGCCAAGCGCTTCTACCAGGACCTGGGCTGGCGGCTTGATGCCGACTTCGTCAGGGCCGACGGTTCGCGCGCGGTGCAGCTGACGCCGCCGGGTTCGCCGACCTCGATCCATCTCGGCTCGGGATCCGCGCTGCCGCGCTTCCTGATCGTCAATGATATCGAAGCGGCGCGCGCCGAGCTGATTGCGCGCGGCGCCGATGTCAGTGAGGTGTTTCACCGTGGCGCGGAAGGCCGCATCAAGGGGCCCGATCCGGAGCGGCCGAGCTACGGCTCGCTCGCGACGTTCGGCGATCCCGACGGCAATGTCTGGCTGCTCCAGCAGGTCACGCAGCGCCTGCCGGGCCGCGTCGACGGAAACAGCACCAATTTTTCTTCACCAGCCGATCTCGCCGCCGCACTCCGCCGCGCGGCGGCCGCGCATGGCGAGCACGAGAAGCGGACCGGTGGCCACGATGCGAACTGGCCGGACTGGTACGCCGACTACATCGTCCGCGAGCAGGCCGGCAAGCCGCTGCCGGAGTGAACAGTCAAACAGGAGTATCCTCATCATTGTGGCAAGTCACATGGCCGCGCATCGCAGCCTCACCGAGGTCCGGCGTCGAACACTGGCGCGTAGCCGCCACCGTCCGCGCGGATATGGGCGCAGCGTGAGCCGCGGAAGTGGGCGGGGATGACGAGGCGGCCGCTGTCGGCGGCCTCTGCCAGGATATTCGTGCGCGTCTCGCACGCCAACTGCGGGTCGGTACAGGATGACGTCGACAGGCCGGGCTGGAAGATCTGCACCGGATTGTGCACGGCGTCGCCGCAAAAGATCGCGCGGTGCTGCGGGTAGTCCACCGACAGTCCCATCTGGCCGCTGGTGTGGCCCGGCAGTGGCACGAGCCGCAAGCCGGGACCGAGCTCATGGCCATCGTCGACCAGATCGACGCGGCCGGCCTCGACGATCGGAATGACACTCTGCTCCAGCGCGCGGGCGTGGATCGGCGGCGCGCGGCCGGCGTCATGCTGCGCAATCCAGTCGGCAAGCTCGCGGCGGCCGAACAGATAGCGCGCGTTGGGAAAGGTCGGCCGCCAGCGGCCATTGTCCTGGCGCGTATTCCAGCCGACGTGATCGACATGCAGATGGGTGCAGAACACCAGATCGATGTCGGCCGGATCGACACCGCACGCATGCAACCGATCGAGGAAGTCGCTGCCGCGCCGCCGATGCCAGGCCGGGATCTCCGGGATGTCCTTGTGCTCTCCGATGCAGGCGTCGATCAGCAGCGTTCGCACGCCGGTTCGCACCACAAAGCTCTGGATCGCGTGCTTCGCGACGTCCCGCGCGAGATCGATGAACACCGGCTCCAGTGTGTTCCGATGTGCCTCGATCAGGCCGCGATCGTATCCGGGCAGGAATTCAGACAGCGGAAGCCCGAAATCATCGTCGTCGACGATGACGTCGACCGTGGCGTCGCCGATCGCAAATCGCATGACCACTCCTTCCCGGAGAACCGTGCATCTTGCCGCGCGGTCACTATGCAGGTTGGGAGCATCGATCGCAAGTTGCGTGGTTTGCCGACAGCTTTCAGACCATGCCGCGCAGGAGGCTGATCAGGCGGCCGCACTCGTCATCCGTGCCGACCGTGATGCGCAGGAAATCCTCGATCCGCGGCTTCTGGAAATGCCGAACCAGGACGCCGCGCTCGCGCAGTTTTGCGGCGAGATCCGCGCCGCGATGGGCGCCATGGCGGGCGAACACGAAATTCGCGTGCGACGGCAGCACCTCGAAGCCGAGCTCGGTGAGGCCGCGGACCAGCGCCTCGCGACTGGCGATGATGCGGTGCCGGGTCTCGTCAAACCACGCGTCGTCCTCGATCGCGGCGACTGCGCCTGCGATCGCGAAGCAATCCAGCGGATAGGAGTTGAAGCTGTCCTTGACGCGCTCCAGCGCCTCGATCAGCGGGCGCTGGCCGATGGCGAAGCCGACGCGCAGGCCCGCCAGCGCGCGCGACTTCGAGAGCGTCTGGATCACCAGGAGATTATCGTGGCGCGCGACCAGCGGCACGGCGCTCTCGGCGCCGAAATCGACATAGGCCTCGTCGACCACCACGAGACGGTCGGGATGCTCGGTGACCAGCGCCTCGATCGCGGCACGCGGCAGCGCGATGCCGGTCGGCGCGTTGGGATTGCATAGCAGGATGGTGCTGCCGGGTCGCCGATAGTCGGCGAGGTTGATCCGCATCGCGGCATCGAGCGGGATCGTCTCGTAGCCGACACCATAGAGGCGACAATAGACCGGGTAGAAGCTGTAGGTGATGTCGGGAAACAGCAGCGGCTTGTCGTGCTTCAGCAGCGCCGGAAAGGCGTGCGCCAGCACCTCATCCGAACCGTTGCCGACGAACACCTCGTCTGCCGTGACGCCATAGCGCGCCGCGATCGCCTCGCGCAGGGCGGTCGCGCGCGGGTCCGGATAGAGCCGCAGCCGATCGGTGGTCGCCGTGATCGCCGCTACCGCGCGCGGCGACGGCGGGTAGGGATTCTCGTTGGTATTGAGCTTGATCAGGCCATCGATCTTCGGCTGCTCGCCGGGCACGTAGGGCGACAGATTGTGGACGACCGAACTCCAGAAGCGACTCATGATCTCAGGTCCAAGGATGAATGCGATCACAATACGGAAAACGAGGCGCTGATGAAAGCGCCTCGTTGTCCCGTCGCATTCTGATGTGTTTCGCGCTCGCGACTTACCAGGTCGCCGTGCCCTTCATGGTCGGCTGGCCCTCGGCATTCGCGGTCCACAGCTCCAGGCCGCCATCCTTGTCGTTGGCGTTGATCGAGAACTCGCTGCCCTCGAACAGCGGCTGCACACCGCGATAGCTGAGCTTCTTCGGCGGCTTGCCGCCACGGAGTTTCGCGGCGAGCTCGACGATGAAGGAGGCCTGCAGCGGGCCGTGGAAGATCAGGCCCGGATAGCCCTCGACCTTGGTGACGTAGTCGCGATCGTAATGGATGCGATGGCCGTTGAAGGTCAGCGCCGAATAACGAAACAGCAGCACGGGATCGGAGACGTGGCTCTCGCGATGCTGCGCGACCGGGGGAGGCGGCGGTGCCTTGGCCGGCGCCGAACTCTGCGTGGTCGTCATCTCGCGATAGACGATGTCCTGCCGCTCGCGGACCGCAAGCCCGCGCGAGGTCGTCACCTCGTGATTGACCGAGACGAAGCACAGCGTGCCGGTCGAGCCGGATTTCACCGTGACGTCGGCGATCTTCGAGCTGCGTTTGGCTTCATCGCCGATGCGCAGCGCGTCGAAGAATTCGAGCTCGCCGCCGGCCCACATCCGGCGCGGCAGCGGCACCGGCGGCAGGAAGCCGCCGCGGGTCGGGTGGCCGTCGGGGCCAAGCTGCGACATCGGAAACACCGGGCTGCGCCAGGCACCAATGTGTGGTCCACGGCGCGGCGTCGCCGGCCTTCGGCTCGCCGATCTCCTGGAACAGCGTCCCGCGCAGTCCCATCACGAGATACTTGGTGACGACGTCCGAGGCCTCCGTGGTCTTGCCGATCCACTGGCGGAGATGATCGAGGTCGAGTTTATCGGTCATGACTGGGTTGTCCGGGCAGGAGGGATCTCAGGATCGTTTGATGCGCTCGCCGATCGCGGGCACCTTGCCGTAGTGCCTGTTCTCGCCGACCACGATCGCGGCCGGCGCCGGATAGCTGACCTTGCCGTTCGGCGTGTCGACCTCGATGCGGCGCAGATGCGGATGCCCGGCGAGGTCGTCCATGCTGTTGACCTCGGCGAAGGCGATGTCGGCCTCGGCGAGCTTCGCCAGCAAGTCCTTGCGCGTGAGCCTGCCAAAACTGTCGCTGACGATCTGGTCCGTAACCGCGCGGTTGCGCACGCGCTCGACCATATTGGCGAAGCGCGAATCGTCGGGCAGGCCGGGCTGGCCCAGCACCTTGGCGCACAGCGTCTTCCACTCGCGCTCGCTCTGGATCGAGATCAGGATCTCCTTGCCGTCCTTCGAGCGGAACACGCCGTAAGGCGCGATCGAGGGATGGGCGAGGCCGATGCGTTTGGGCGACTTGCCGTCCTCGGCATTGAGCAGCGGCACGGTGAGCCAATCGGCCATCACGTCGAACATCGAGATCCGGATATCGGCGCCCTGGCCGGTGCGGCCGCGGCCGATCAGCGCCTCGAGAATGGACGCATGCGCGGTGGCGCCGGTCGCGACATCGACGATCGACATGCCGACGCGCGAGGCACCCTCGGGACCGCCGGTGATCGAGGCGAGGCCGCTCTCGGCCTGGATCAAGAGGTCATAGGCCTTGCGGTCGGCGTACGGGCCGGTGTCGCCATAGCCCGTGATCGTGCACATGATCAGCTTTGGATATTCCTTGCGCAACCGCTCGCGCGAGAAGCCGAGCTTGTCCATCGAGCCCGGCTTCAAATTCTGCAGCAGCACGTCGGCGCCGGCGATCAGCTCCTCGAGCTGCGCGCGGCCTTCCTTGGTGGCGAGGTCGACCACGGCAGAATCCTTGCCGCGGTTGAGCCAGACGAAATAGCTGCTCTGGCCCTTCGCCGCGGCGTCGTAGCCGCGGGCGAAATCGCCCTCGGGCCGCTCGATCTTGATGACATGAGCGCCGGCATCGGCGAGGCGTGACGAGCAGAACGGCGCGGCAACGGCCTGTTCGACGGCGATGACGGTCAATCCCTCAAGCGGCAGCATGATCTGAGAACTCAGTAGGAGCGGGGCATGCCGAGCACGTGCTCGGCGACGAACGACAGGATCAGATTGGTCGAGATCGGCGCCACCTGATAGAGCCGCGTTTCGCGGAACTTGCGCTCGACGTCGTATTCCTCGGCGAAGCCGAAGCCGCCATGGGTCTGCACGCAGGCATTGGCCGCTTCCCAGGACGCATCCGCCGCCAGCATCTTGGCCATGTTGGCCTCGGCGCCGCAGTCGAGCCCGGCTTCATATTTGCGGGTCGCTTCCTTCACCATCAATTCGGCCGCACGCATCGAGGCGTAGGCCTTCGCGATCGGAAACTGGATGCCTTGGTTCTGGCCGATCGGCCGGCCGAACACGCTGCGCTCCTTGGCGTAGTTGGTCGCCTTCTGGATGAACCACTTGGCATCGCCGACGCATTCGGCGGCGATCAGGATGCGCTCGGCATTCATGCCGGAGAGGATGTAGCGAAAGCCCTTGCCTTCCTCGCCGATCAAATTCTCCGCCGGCACCTTCATGTCGGTGAAGAACACTTCGGTGGTGGCATGGTTCATCATGGTGCGGATCGGGCGGATCTCCAGCCCCTTGCCCTTCACCTCGCGCATGTCGACGATGAACACCGACAGCCCGTCGGTGCGCTTCTTCGACTGTTCCTTCGGCGTGGTGCGCGCCAGCAGCACCATCAGGTCGGAATATTCGGCGCGGCTGGTCCAGATCTTCTGGCCGTTGACGATGTAATGATCACCGTCGCGGCGCGCAAAAGTCTTCAGCGACGAGGTGTCGGTGCCGCTGGTCGGCTCGGTGACGCCGAACGCCTGCAGCCGCAACTCGCCGGTCGCGACCTTCGGCAGATATTTCGCCTTCTGCGCGTCGTTGCCGTGCCGCAGCACGGTGCCCATCGTGTACATCTGGGCGTGGCAGCCGCCGCCGTTGCAGCCGGCACGCTGGATCTCTTCCAGGATCGCCGCCGCAGCCGACAGTTTCAGGCCCGCGCCGCCATATTCCTCGGGGATCAGCACCGAGAGATAGCCGGCCTCCGTCAGCGCATCGACGAACTCCTTCGGATAAGCCATCTGGCGATCGAGCTTGCGCCAGTATTCGCCGGGAAACTGCGCGCAGAGCTTTGCGACGGCGTCGCGGATGTCGGTGTGGTCGTCGGTGTGCTGTTCGTGTGCGGTCATGATTTCGTTTTGCCGAGAGGTTGCGCCAGAGCGTTTTCGAGCGAAGCGGAAACCGGTTCGCGTGAAGAAAACTCCCGCTGTTGTGGGGTCCCGGTAAACTCCCTATGCTGTTTTGTTATAGCGTATGAACCTGCCTTCCAGGATTGGCAAGTATGGATTTCCGCCAGCTTAGGACCTTTGCGTGCGTCGCGGAACTCGGGAGTCTGAGCAAGGCGTCTGATACCTTGCGGGTCGCGCAGCCGGCGCTGAGCCGGCAGATCAAGCTCTTGGAGCACGAGCTGCGCACCGAATTGTTCACGCGCAACGGGCGCGGCATGGTGCTGACCGATGCCGGCCGGCTGCTGCTGGCGCGCACCGGCGGTATCGTGCGGCAGATCGACCAGATCCGCGACGACATCCAGTCCGCGGGCGGCGCGCCGTCCGGGCGCGTCGTGCTTGGGCTGGTGCCGACGGTGAGCTGCGTGATCTCGGCGCGGCTGGCGCGGCGCACGGTGGAACGCTATCCCGGCATTTCGCTCTGCATCGTCGAAAGCTACAGCGGCCATCTGATCGAGTGGCTGCATCGCGGCGAGATGGATATTGCGGTGATCTACGGCCCGTCGGTCGACCTGCATCTGGCGGTGCAGAGCCTCGGCCGCGACTCGATCGTCGCGGTCGGCCCGCGCGGCAGTGGGCTGAAGCAGAAGAAGCAGGTCGATATCGGATGGCTGCTGCGCCAGCGCCTGGTGCTGCCAAGTCATTCGCACGGGCTCCGCGCCATGATCGAGCATGCGGCGGCGAAGAAGAAGGTCACGCTCGACGTCAAGCTCGAGGCGGATTCGTTCCGGGTGCTGACGAGCCTGGTGGAGGAGGGGCTCGGATACACCATGCTGCCGCCGTCCTCGGTGCGCGGCGAGGTCGCCGACGGCCGGCTGGAGACCGCGCCGATCGCGCGGCCGGCGCCGCGGCGCGAGCTGACGCTGGCCTCGCCGGTCGAGCATCCCGGCTCGAATGCCATCACACTGATCGCCAAATTGCTGCGCGACGAGGTCACCGCGTGCCGCGCCGAAGGGCTCTGGGATATCCAGCTCGCCTGAGCGCGGCTGAAACCATTTCCGTCATTGCGAGGAGCGATAGCGACGAAGCAATCCATGCGTCCGCGAATGCTGCGCGATGGATTGCTTCGCTTCGCTCGCAATGACGGTGGCGCATACATTGTACGTTCTCAGCTCACCTTGAAGCCGAGATGACCGCGGAAGCGGTTCTTCAGGTACGTGCCGTCGCGCGGCGGCAGGGCGCGCTCGACTTCACCGGCTGCGATGCGGATCCGCGCCAGCCGCGGGCCGCCAGCGAGATCGCGCAAGCTATTCCGGAAGCGTTCGATGCCGGCCATGTCGGCGATATCGGAGACATTGCCGATGCCCGCGCCGCTTGCGATCACCTCGAGCTTCGCCCCTAAGCCGGAATGGCTGAGCTGCATCCCGGTCTCGCCGAAATGGCCGTTGTCGAGCACAGCGATCGAGAGATTGCCGGGCTGCTTGGTGGCGATGGTCAAGAGGCTGCCGATGCCCATCAGCTGCTCGCCGTCGCCGGTGACAACAAGCACCGGGCGCTTCGGCTGCGCCAGCGCGAGGCCGAGCCCGACCATCGCGGCGCCGCCCATTGCGCCCCAGAGATAGAAATTGCCGGGGTGCTCGCCGGCGTCGAACAGATCGTAGGACGAGGAGCCGAGCCCGGAGATCACGAGCAAATCGCCGCGGTCGGCGAGCAGCGCCTTCACGGCGGTGCGGCGATCGAGAGTGCCTGTTGGCGCTGACATCAATGCGTCTCCTTGGTCCACTTCTTGCGGCCGATCATCCGTTGCGAGATCAGCACCGCGACCTGCTGGTCGCCGTCATAGGCGAGCGAGGCAGCGGCCGAGATCACCTCTTCGGTGTCGTCGGGGTTCTCGAGCCGCAGCACGGTGGCGCCCATGATCTCGAAGGCCTGCGGCGTCGCGCGGCCCATCGGGATCTGCCAGGGATTGAACTCGGCCCATTCGCCGCGCATCGTCACCAGCGTCAGCAGCGGGAAGCGGCAGCTCGCCATCAGCGACAGCATGTTGACGCAATTGCCGACGCCGCTCGATTGCATCAACAGCACCGCGCGATCGCCGCCGAGCCAGGCGCCGGCGGACAACGCGACGCCTTCCTCCTCGGTCGTCAGCACCGTGGTCTTGATGTCGGCATCGGCGTGCGAAAGCTTAATCAGCTTGGAATGGCCGGCGTCGGGGACGTAGGACACCTGCGCGACGCCAAAATCCTTCAGCGTGCGGTAGATCGCGACCGGCCAGTCCTGGCTGGTCGCGCTGTCCTGGTGGGCGGCAATCTGGTCCATCATGGCCTCGGCTAGAGCGTTTTCGAGCGAAGGGGGTATCGGTTCGCGTGAAGAAAACGCGTCAAACAAGGGACGCGCATTGGCGCGTCCTCACCAAGAGCATTAGCGTGCGAACGGACCTGGCTCTCTTCGCATCTGTCTTGCGCAGCTATGCCGGAATTCTATAGCACACGCCAAAGTGAACGAATGGCGGCTGGAGCAACTGCGTCTTTTGGCCGGATCGGCAACGACCGCATTGCAGCCTAAACCCGGCTTCCTATGTGTCAGGGCGCAGATAGTGGCAGTGCCGGGCCGCAAGGCAAGGCTTCATTTCAAGCCTTCATTTGGGGCTTATTGATATTTCAGTCGCATTTTCAGGTATCGGAGCATGATTGTCCGAGATCGATTTCGTGGCCTCTTTCCCAAATATTTTCTCGCGCTCTTCCTGGCCGTCGCGTTTCCGCTTGTGATCAATGGGACGATTGAAGCCTGGTTCGGTTACCGCGATCAGCGCGCGAGGCTCGACCAACTGCTCGGCGTTCAGGCGGCGTCCGCTGCCGCTGAAATTCATAACTTCATCTCCGACATAGCAAGTCAGCTTGGCTGGCTGGTCCAACAGCCATGGTCCGACGAGGTGGACGAGGAGCGGCGGACCGATGCCTTACGTCTGTTTCGCCAGGCGCCTGCCATCGTCAGCGTGACACTCGTCGACAACAATGGATTGGAGCGCCTCCACGTCTCGCGGGTCGGCCTCAATCGCATTGAAAGCCGTACCGACCGCTCGGCTGAACCTGCGCTGGTCGGTGCTCACGCGCGCCAGGTCTGGTTCAGCGATGTCAGCTATAACCGAGGCTCAGAACCTTATTTGACGATTGCGCTGGTGGGTAACCGGTCCGCGGTCGGCGCAGTCATCGCCGAAGTCAATCTCAAGCTGATCTGGGATGTTGTCTCGGCGATCAAGGTCGGAGAGACCGGCCTTGCCTTTGTCCTGGACCGGCCGGGCCGTCTCATCGCCCATCCTGACATCAGCCTCGTCCTCCGCGGCGTGGAGGAGACGACTTCGCAGCCATTTCGCGCCATACGCGACGCGATCGGCCCCAGAGCCGGTTTTGCAACGAGCCGTGACGCACAGGGGCGTCAAGTTGCTGCCAGTGAGGCTCCTGTGGCGGGGCCCGATTGGACCGTTGTGGTGGCACAGCCGCTCTCCGAGGCCTACGCCCCGATCTACGCCGCGTTGCGGCGGACCACAGTGCTTCTCGCAGGCAGTACCATATTCGCAGGACTTCTCGCCTATGCGTTTGCGCACCGGATGACGGAGCCGATCAAGCTGCTTGAGGAAGGGACGGAACGGATCGGCGCCGGGTCCTTCGAGCACCGCATTTCGATTCAGACCGGAGACGAGTTTCAGCGGCTCGCAAACAGCTTCAACAGGATGGCCGGTGAGCTTGCGCTTGCACAGCAACACCAGGAGCGTATCGCGAAGCTCAAGCGGTTTCTCGCGCCTCAGGTCGCCGATCTCGTCGATCGGACCGGTGACGACAGCGTGCTGGATGGCCGCCGTACCGATGTCGTCGTGGTGTTCTGCGATTTGCGAGGGTTCACCGCGTTTTCCGCGGGCGTCGCACCTGAGGAAGTCATGAGCGTGCTGTCCGAATATTATGAGGTTCTGGGCAGGGTCATTGCGCAGTTTGAAGCGACGCTCATCAGCTTCTCCGGAGACGGGCTGATGGTGCTGGTGAACGCGCCCGTTCCCGTTGAGGAGCCTGCGTTGAGAGCCGTCGACCTTGCGATCGAAATGCAGAAGCGCGTGCAAGGGCTGATCGGCGGTTGGCGGTCGCGAGGCTACAATGTTGGCTTCGGAGTTGGGCTCGCCAGCGGACCGGCGACCGTCGGCCGGATCGGCTATGATGATCGGCTCGATTACACAGCCATCGGCAGCGTCGTAAATCTCGCGGCGCGCCTGTGCGCATCTGCCGCAGATGCGGAAATCCTGATGGATGCCGGCACCGCCGGCAGCGTGAGAGACAAGCGTGCCCTGGAGGATATCGGGAGCCGACAAATCAAGGGCTTCGACGAGGCAATTCCGGTATTTGGAATTTCCTGTGGCGCGCTCTAGCCGAGGCGACCGGGGGTACTTGGCGCAATCCGCCGACGACTGGCCCAGCATCGTGCGATATGCTGTGCCAGATGCGGAACGGCAGCGGGTTGGCAGCGCATGAGTTACGCTCATTCCAGTGCAGCAACGTCGCACGGACGCGCCAGGCGGCGTGATTTCCTTCTGATGATGGCGAGTGCGGCCGCGTGGACCACATCTTCGCACGCGCAGAAGCCGTCTTTGCCGGTCATCGGCTATCTCTGCCCGGAATCGCCGGATCTGTTTGGCAGCCGGCTGAGGGCCTTTCACCAGGGACTTCGCGAAGCTGGCTTCGTCGAAGGCCAAAATGTTGCGATCGAGTACCGATGGGCCAACGGGCAATATGCAGGGCTTCCGGCATTGGCCCGCGAATTGATCGAGCGCAATGTCGATCTGGTGGTTGCGCCCGGCGGCGCTCCGGTTGCGCTCGCCGCGAAAGCCGCCGGTGTCACCAAGACAATCGTCTTTGAGATGGGCGGCGATCCTGTTCAACTCGGTGTGGTGGACAGCCTGTCGCGGTCGGGAGGCAATATCACGGGAGTCTCGAGCCTGAGCGTCGACGTGTCGCCGAAGCGGCTCGAGTTGATGCACGAACTCCTGCCGGCGGCGACCACATTGGGAGTCGTTGCCAACCCGACAAGTCCAACCGCGCCTTCACAATTGCAGAGGCTTCGCTCCGCTGCGGAAACCCTGGGAGTCCGTCTGCAGATCATGAGTGCAAGCAAGGAGGATGAGTTCGAATCCGTTTTCGCTTCCGTGGCGAAGGAGTCGGTAAACGCACTCGTTTTCACCTCCGATCCGTATTTTGCGTTTCGCAGTAGGCGGTTGGCCGACCTCGCGATGGAATATGGCGTTCCAGCAATTACGCAAACCCGAGACTTCCCGATGGCCGGAGGGTTGATGAGCTACGGAGGAGATTTCATGCAGTCGCATCGGCGGACGGGCATCTACGTCGGCCGGGTGCTGAAGGGCGAAAGGCCGGCCGATCTCCCAGTGCAGCTGGTGACCAAGGTCGAGTTCGTCATCAACCTGAAGACCGCCAAGCTGCTTGGCCGCGAATTCTCTGCTTCAGTCGTCAGCGGCGCAGACGAAGTGATCGAGTAAGCCACCATGGCCGAACAGGACGGCCGGACGGTCAGCCCCTGTTCGGCCTGGCAACGTCCGGTGTCACGCGTTCGGCTGCAGGAACGTGCCGTACTGCTTGCTCGCGACCACAGCGGCGGCTGCCTCTCCGATGACGCGCATCGCCGCCATCATCGGCCACGGCCCAAGGCTGACCCGGCGCACCCCGGCGCGGGCGAGCTCGCCGATTTCGGGAACGCCCCGCGTCACCATGATGTTGACCGGCAGCGGCGTCAGCTGAACGAGCCGCTCGATCAGCGGAAGGTCGGTCAAGCCCGGTACGAAGATGCCATCGGCGCCGGCATCGGCATAGAGCTTCGCGCGCCGCACCGCTTCATCCAGGCATTGCTCCGGCGAGCCGAATTTCAGCAGAAACGGATCGGTACGGGCATTGATGAAGAGACGAACTCCGGATTGCTGCGCGGCGTTGCGCACGGCCCTGATCTTCGCGGCATGCTGCTCGGGATCGACGAGCTGCCGCTTTCCGCCGGCAAGCCCGTCCTCGATATTGATGCCGATCGCGCCGGCCTTCAGGATCCTCGCCGCCGAATGCGCGGCGGCATCTGGAGTGTCGCCGTATCCCGCCTCCAGATCGATCGAGACCGGAACGGAAACCGAAGCGGTCATTCGCGAGACCAGGCCTTCCACGATGTCGAGCGGGGCATTTTCGCCGTCGGCAAAGCCGAGCGCGGACGCCACCGCGCCGCTGCTGGTCGCGATGGCCGGCGAGGTCTTCGCGATCGCCTTGGCGGTCGCGACATCCCAGGCGTTGAACAGGACCAGTGGATCGCCTGTCCTGTGAAGACCGTGAAACGCTTCGGCGTATTGCTGCTGTGTCGTGGCGTCCATTGCGCGCACTCCTGTTCAGAGAAAATTTGAAAGACGTCGTGACGTGGCGGCTGGTTGCGGCACGGCTGTTCAGCCGGCGGCGTGGGTCTTGAACCAGTCCATGATCAGACCGGTGACCTCGGCCTCACGCTCGAGGTGCGGGAAGTGTCCGACATCGGGCAGGACAACGCGCTGATGGGGCCCCTTGAAGAGCGGTTCTTCCTTTAGCGAATACCGCGCTGTCGGATCGTTGCCGCCATAGATCGTCAGCGTCGGCGTATGCATGTCATTGATCGGCAGCCGCCCCGCAACTCCCGCATCGACCAGGCCGTTGTAATATTTCAGCGCCGCCTTCATGGTGCCGGGAGAACTGAGCGTCTCCTTGACAGAGCGGAGATGCGCGTCGTTCTCGAAGGCTGGCGACCACAACTTCCAAAGGTAGTCGACGAAGGGAAGTCCCTCGATGTTGACCGCCGAGTGAGCGCCGGGCACCGTAAAGAAATAGACATGGAAGACCGATCGAACGGCATCGGGATCACTCCTGAGGCTCGCGATCGTGATCGGGTGCGCCGTGTTCATGACAACCGCAGCCTTGATCGCCGACGGCGCCGTAGCCAGCACCTGAAATGTCGACGTGCCGCCCCAGTCCATGCCGACGACACACGCTTGTCCGTCGTCACTGAGCGCCGCGATCAGCGCTTCGAGATCCTGGCCCAGCGCGATCGGATCGAAGATGCCGTCGGCCGGAATCTCGGTCGGCGCATAGCCTCGCAGGAACGGCGCGACCGCGCGATACCCGGCATCCGCGAACACCTGCAGTTGCTTGCGATACGACCAGGCGTTGTCGGGAAAGCCGTGCATGAACATGACGAGCGGTCCGCTGCCCTGTTCGAGATAGGCAAACCGCACGCCGTTGGCGTGGACGTATTTCAGGGTGGGCTCGCTGCTGGCGGCGTCAGGCGTGGCCAGTGCGGCGCTTCGGATCGTCATCGTTCTCTCCATCTTTTTCGTCGTTTGTTGCTCTCCCGGATAAATATGTGCGTAGCGCACATATCAGGTCAAGTTGTTTTTTGTGCGCAGCGCACATATTATTCCCGGCATGGAAAACGGAATCGCCAATCTGCTGGGCGCGCTGTCGCTCGCCGTCATGGATCGGATCGAGCATGGCGCGCGCGAGGTGGTCGGCCGCGGCGGCGAGACGCCTGCCGCCCTCATCGTCATCGGCTATGGCCAGGGCATGACCAATGACAAGCTGAGGCGGATCCTCGGCCTGTCGCATTCCGGAACGGTCCGGCTGGTCGATCGTCTGGTTTCGGATCGGCTGGTCGAACGCCGTCCGGGCAAGGACGGCCGCGAGGTCGCCTTGCACCTGACGGCATCAGGCGCTGCATCCCGGAACGAACTGCTGGCGTCGCGGATTTCGGCCGTGACGTCGCTGCTCGACGTGCTGTCACCGGCCGAACGCAAGCAGCTCGCGACATTGATCCGCGAACTGCTGGCAAGGCAGGACACGTCAGAGATGGATCGCTTCACGATCTGCCGGATGTGCGACGACCGGGTCTGCACCAATTGCCCGCTGCCGACCAGCAAGGCCAGCACGGTCACTAGTACCTGACAGGACTAGCGCAACTAGGGCGAGGCTCAGCCCGGAATCCGCACCGGCAGGTTCTCGATGCCGCGGACGAAGCTGGAATAGACCCGCTTCGGCTCGCCGACCACCTCGATGCGGTCGAAGCGCTTCAGCATCTCCTGCCAGACGATCTTGAGCTGCAACTCGGCGAGCCGCATGCCGACGCAGCGGTGAATGCCGAAGCCGAACGACAGATGGATGCGCGGCCGGGCGCGATCGATGATGAACTCGTCGGGACGGTCGATCACCTCGTCGTCGCGGTTGCCGGAGACGTACCACATCACGACGCGGTCGCCCTTCCTGATCGTCTTGCCGCCGACCTCTGTGTCCTGAAGGGCGGTGCGCCGCATATGCGCGAGCGGCGTCTGCCAGCGGATCACCTCCGGCACCATGGTGTCGATCAGCGCGGGGTTCTCTTTCAGCTTCTGGAACTGGTCGGGATGCTCGTGCAGCGCCAGCACCGAGCCGCTCATGGTGTTGCGCGTGGTGTCGTTGCCGCCGACGATCAGCAGGATGATGTTGCCCATCAGATTGTCCGGGTCCATGTGCCGGGTGGCGTCGCTATGCGCCATCATCGACAGCAGGTCGTTCCGCGGGGCTGAGTTGACGCGCTCGTTCCAGAGCTTCGAGAAATAGGCGTAGCACTCGTCCATTTCCTGCCGCCGCTCTTCCGGCGAATTGACGATGCCGCTCTTCGGCAGCGCGGTGGAAACGTCGGACCAGCGCGTCAGCTTGCGCCGCTCTTCCCAGGGGAAGTCGAACAGCGTCGCCAGCATCTGGGTGGTCAATTCGATCGAGACACGTTCGACGAAATTGAAGGTCTCGTTGCGCGGCAGATTGTCGAGCACGCTGGCCGAACGCTGGCGGATCAGCTTCGCCAGCTCGTCGAGATGATTGGGCGTGAACATCGGCGACACGGTCTTGCGCTGATGGGCGTGCTTCGGCTGGTCCATCGCGATGAAGCTCGGATAGTCGTAGCCGGGCGGCACGTCACGGATCGAGATGCCGCCGAGCGTGGAGTCCGAGGAGAAGATGCCGTGGCTGGTGTCGACATGCATGATGTCGTTGTACTTGACGACAGACCAATAGGGCTCGATCGGCGAGTTGGTGCAGTAGTGCACCGGCTCTTCCTTGCGTAGCCGCTCGAACCACGGCCACAACGTGTCGTTCTGGAACAGCCGCGGCGCGCCGGGGTGAAAATCCTTGAGCGGCGTCGCATAGGCTTCCTCGCGGGCGAGGCGCTGCAACTCGGCCTTGTCGGCACGGATGGCGGTTTGGACGTTCATGATTCTTGATCCCGGTTGGCTGGCGAGGCGTCAGGCGGCAATGCGCACCGGCAGCGTCTCGTAGCCCTTGATGAAGCTGGAATACACCCGCTGCGGCTCCTCGACCACCTCGATCGTGTCGAAGCGCTTGAGGATCTCCTCCCAGATGATCTTGAGCTGCAGCTCGGCGAGGCGCAGGCCGACGCAACGGTGGATGCCGAAGCCGAACGAGATGTGGGTGCGCGGCCGGGCGCGGTCGATCAGGAACTCGTAGGGCTTCTCGATCGCCTCTTCGTCGCGGTTGCCCGAGACGTACCACATCACGACCTTGTCGCCCTTCTTGATCTGGCGGCCGCGGAACTCGAAGTCGGCGAGCGCGGTGCGCCGCATATGGGCCAGCGGCGTCTGCCAGCGGATCACCTCGGGCACGAAACTGTCGATCAGCGCCGGGTTCTCCTTGAGCTTGCGGTACTGCTCCGGATGCTTGCTGAGCGCGTAGATGCTGCCGGACAGCGTGTTGCGCGTGGTGTCGTTGCCGCCGACGATCAACAGGATCAGGTTGCCGAGAAAATTCTTCGGGTCCATGTTCCGCGTGGCGTCGCTGTGCGCCATCATCGAGAGCAGATCGCTCTTCGGCGGCTGGTCAGCTCGTTCCTTCCACAGCCTTGCGAAATAGGTCGCGCATTCCATCAGTTCGGCCTGCCGCTCGTCCTCGGTGGCGACGAGGCCGCCGGCGCCGGGCAGGGTGGTCGCGACATCGGACCAACGCGTCAGCTTGCGGCGGTCCTCCCAGGGGAAATCGAACAGCACCGCGAGCATCTGCGTGGTCAGCTCGATCGAGACCTTGTCGACCCAGTCGAACACCTCGCCGCGCGGCAGATTGTCGAGGCACTCGGTCGAGCGGTTGCGGATGTTGGTCGCGAGCTCGTCAAGGTGCGTCGGCGTGAACATCGGCGCCACGGTCTTGCGCTGCGCCGAATGGCGCGGCTGGTCCATCGCGATGAAGCTTTCACGGCGCAGGTCCGGCGGCACGTCGCGGATGGTGATGCCGCCGAGCGAGGCGGCCGAGGAGAACACCGAATGGTTGGTCTCGATGTCCATGATGTCGTTGTAGCGGGTGATCGACCAGTACGGACCGAACATCGAATCCTTGCAGTAATGCACCGGATCCTCGCGGCGCAGCCGGTCGAAATACGGCCAGAAGGTATCGGTCTTGAACAGCTCGGGATGGCCGGGATCGTAGTCCGCGAGCGGAAGCGTGTTGGCGCGTTCGCGTGCGGCATCCAGATTGGTGTCGTCGACCAGATCGATGGTCCCGTGCATGAGCGGCTCCTCAACCGTTTCGCTGCCGGGCATCGCCGGCGCGGCATGTTTTACCGAATTACATTCTCATTCCGTGGTTTGCGCAAGGGCTCTCAACGCGCATTTGGCCGCATTGATGTCAGGTCAAAGCGGCCGAATCCGGGCTTTTCCCGCGATGGACGGGCGGGGCGGCGGCCAACGCCGTTTGAAACGGCGTTTGATTTAATCGGCCGGTGCGGGCGCCGCCTGTTGGCTGGCGGGCTTTTCGCAGGGGTAGGTGTCCTGCAGGCCCCAGAGCAGCAGGAGAGCGACCACCATCTCGCCTTTCGCGGACCGCTTGTCGGCCGACTTGAGCATGATCTCTTCGGTCTGTTCGCTGCTCAGCGCGAGGTCGCCCCGCATGCAGAACAGCAATTGTCCGCCGTGCCGTGTCAACCAGGCATTGGAGGCCATCAGGCCGCCCCTGACGCCATCCAGGTACATATGATTGAAGATGCGAAAGTTCTCATTCTTCGGATTGCGATAGGAATCCAGCCGCACGTCGACGGCAGCGGCGGGAGCTGCGGTCAGCGCCAAAAAGCACGCCGACAATATCCATTTGATCATCGCTGGGATTTCCTCGCTCCTGCGGCGGCCGTTCGGCCTGTCGGTTAAGTCGGCAAATTGCCGCTTTGGGTTCGAAGCTCGTGACCCGGGGACGGGAAAGGGGCGGCAGTTCGGCTAGCGGCCGATCTCCAGCAGTCCCTTTAAGGCAACGCCAACCGCAACCCGCCAAATCCGGCGCCCGCGCTCTCGACCTCCTGTGAAACCTGGATCACACTCGCAGCGACAAACCTGTGCTTTTGATGCGCAGAGATTGTCCCGTCCTGGAGCTATCCCGTGAACGACATGAGCTGGACCCCGCCGGGGCCGCCGCAGCCGCCCCCGCAACCGGTT
This sequence comes from Bradyrhizobium sp. USDA 3240, assembly GCF_054063295.1. Taxonomy (NCBI): domain Bacteria; kingdom Pseudomonadati; phylum Pseudomonadota; class Alphaproteobacteria; order Hyphomicrobiales; family Nitrobacteraceae; genus Bradyrhizobium; species Bradyrhizobium sp. USDA 3240. The sequence goes on along the minus strand of NZ_JBSSGD010000002.1, from coordinate 2,405,949 downwards.
CCGCCGCCGATGCCGGTGGCGTTTTCAGGGACCCGGAACGAGTTCTTCCGCCTGGTCGCGCGCGGCGCAGGGCTCGAACTCGTCACGCTCGGCTTCTACCGGTTCTGGCTCACCACCGACATCCGCCGTCACCTTTGGTCGAACACTGTGATCGACGGCGACGCGCCGGAATATACCGGCCGTGGCAAGGAGCTCCTGATCGGCTTTCTGGTCGCGCTGGCGATCCTGATGCCGATCTATCTCGGATACTTCCTGATCGGCATCGAGGCCGAGCATCTCAAGGCGTTCGCCTCGTTGCCGCTGGTCGCCTTCTTCTATCTGTTCGGCCAGTTCGCGATCTATCGCGCGCGGCGCTATCGGCTGACCCGCACGGTGTGGCGGGGCGTCCGCTTCTGGATGAGCGGCTCGGGCTGGATCTATGCGCTGAAGGCCTCGCTGTGGGGCCTCTTGGTCGTGATCACGCTCGGCCTGGCGCTGCCGTGGCGCGAGGCGGCGCTCGAGCGCTACAAGATGCGGCATTCCTATTACGGCGATCTTCAAGGCTCGTTCGAGGGCCGCGGCTGGGATTTCTTCAAGCGCGGCTGGTGGCTCTGGCTCTTGATGCCGTTCGCGCTGGTCTCGGTGTTCGGCCCGTTCGCCTATGCGGCGTTCAAGGCGATCGAGTGGCGCTGGTGGCTGTCGGGCATCCGCTTCGGCGAGGTCAGGCTGGAATCCACCATGCGCCGCAGCGCGCTGATCGGGCTGTACTGGAAGGTGATCGGCTGGGCCATAATGCTCGGCACGCTGTTCTCGGCCTATCTCGCGCTTTGCATCTTCCTGGCCGCCAGCATCAACGGCTCCTCGATCGCGGACTTCTTCAGGACCGAGGCGTTTGCCAGGAGCATTCCCCTGATGGCCCTGCTCGGCATCGGCTATCTTGCCCTTGCGCTCGCGATGAACGTGGTGATGCGGGTCTATCTGATGCGCGACCTCTGGGTCCGGGTGCTGTCGTCGACCATCGTGCACAACATCGAGGCGGCCGCCAACGTCACCGCGCGCGGCGAGCTCGCCAATGCGCTCGGCGAAGGTTTCGCCGACGGCCTCGACGTCGCGGGATTCTAGCGCCATGGAAGCCGACGTCAGCCAGGCCAATTCCGCGGCGCCGCCGGTCCCGGGCGCGGTGTTCTTCGACGGTGCATCGAGCCGCCGGCGCTTCGTCGCGCTCAAACTGTCCGATGCGCTGGAGATCAGGGAAGACGGAACGCTGCTCGCGCGCTGGGCGTTTGCCGACATCCGCCGCGCCGACAGCCCATCCGGTCTGTTGCGGCTGAGCTGCCTGACCGCGCCTAGTCTGGCGCGGCTCGAAATCCGCGACGCGCAGCTGATGGCGGCGCTGGTCGCGCGCTGCGACAGGCTCGAGCAGGACCTGCCGAACCGCAAGGGCGTCGCCGGCATCGTCGGCTGGTCGCTCGCGGCCGCGGTGTCGATCGTGATGGTGGTGCTGTTCGGCGTGCCGCTCGCCGCCGAGCGGCTGACGCCGCTGGTGCCGGATTCCTTCGAGCGACGGCTCGGCGACGTCGCGGAGGCGCAGGTCAAGGTGGTGTTCGACGGCAAGCCGTGCAGCAACGTGGCAGGACAAGCGGCATTCGAGAAGCTGGTCGGCAAGCTGCGGGAGACCGCGGGCCTCGACAATTCGGTGCAGTCGGGCGTGCTGGCGACCTCGGTGCCGAACGCCTTCGCGCTGCCGGGCGGCAAGGTCTATCTGTTCGAGGGGCTATTGGAGAAGGCCGAGAACCCCGACGAGATCGCCGGCGTGCTGGCGCACGAACTCGGCCATCTCCGCCACCGCGACAGCATGCGCGAACTGATCCACAATGGCGGCACCTCGTTCCTGATCGGGCTCTTGTTCGGCGACATCACCGGGTCCGGCGCGCTGGTGTTCGCCTCGCGCTCGCTGGTGACGTCATCCTATTCGCGCGACGCCGAGACCGATGCCGACACCTTTGCGATCGAAACCATGCACAAGCTCGGCCGTCCGGCCAAGCCGATGGGTGAACTGATGTTCCGCGTCACCGGCAAGGAAGGCGGCAAGGGGCTCTCGCTGGTCTCCAGCCATCCACTGACCGAGGACCGCCTCGCGCGCATGGACAAGGCCGATGCCGCCGGCCCGGCCAACGGCCAGCCGCTGCTGTCATCAGCCGAATGGCAGGCGCTGAAGAGCATCTGCGGATCGGGCAAGGGCAAGGTGTGAAGCCAACGATTTTCGGAATTGGGATTTCGAGACTGGAGCAATTCCCATGCCGCGTAACGACGGATACTGGTTTCCCGCCAAGCGCTACGGCTGGGGCTGGGGACCTCCGAACAATTGGCAGGGCTGGTCGGTTCTGGCAGGATTCGTGGCGCTGGTCGCGGTCGGCGGCGCGATGAACCTGCCGCAGTCTCCGGCGCATTTCATCGCCTGCGTGGTCGTGCTGAGCCTGTTGCTCATCGCGGTGTGCTGGTGGAAGGGCGAGCCGCCGCGCTGGCGCTGGGGCGGCGACTGACCCATTTTCCAACCGCTACTTCACCAGCCTGAACTTGCCGCCCTCGACCTTGATCAGGAACGCCGACCGCTCGTCATAGCCATTATGATCGGTCGGGCTCATCGTCGAGAGGCCGTTGTTCAGATAGACGTCCTTGCCGCGCTCGAGCTCGTCGCGCAGCGCGGCGCGGAATTCCGGCGTGCCGGGCTTTGCCGTCTTCAGCGCGCTCGCCGCCGCCCGCTTGAACAGCGTGACGGCGTCCCACAGGTGGGCGCCGAAGATGTTCGGCTTTTGCCCGTTGACCTTCTCGTAGGACGACACGAACTCGTCGCGCGCCTGGCGGAACGGATCGCCCGCCGGTAGATCGTCGGCGATCGTGAAGGCCTCGCCGGTGAAGATCGCACCTTCGACATTGGCGCCGCCGAGCTTGATGAACTCCTCCGACGCAACGCCATGGGTTTGGAAGATCTTGCCGGCATAGCCGCGGCTGCGCAGCGCCTCCTGCGGCAGCACGGCCGGCGTGCCTGCGGACGCGATGAACACCGCCTCCGGGTTGGTCGCGATCACCTTCAGCGCCTGGCCCATCGCGCTGGTGTCGGCGCGCGCATAGACCTCATGCGTCGTGACGGTGAGGCCGAGCGTGGGTGCCAGCCGCGACACCTCACTGTAGTAGCCTTCGCCATAGCCGTCGGACACGCCGATATAGCCGAGCGTCTTGATGCCGGATTTCGCGATGTATTTCAGGATCGCCGCCGCCATCAGGTCGTCGTTGGGGACCACCTTGAACGCCCAGCGGCGGCGCTCGTCCATCGGCCGCACGATCGCGGTCGCTGCCGCCAGAGAGATGATCGGCGTCTTGGATTCGAAGGCGACGTCGAGCATCGGCATGGTCACGGGGGTCAGCGAGGAGCCGATCAGGATGTCGACGCCGTCCTGGATCACGAGGCGGCGGGCATTCTGCGTGCCCTTGGTGGGATCGGACTCGTCGTCGAGCGCGATATAGACCACCTTCTCGCCGCCGATCTCCTTCGGCAGTGCGGCGATGGTGCGCATCTGCGGCTGGCCGAGCGCCGAGCCCGGCCCGGATCCGGACACCACGACGCCGACCTTGATGTCGGCACGCGCGTCCGGCGCAACCAGCAGCGCGCCCGCGAGTACCCAGAGTCCGGCCATGGCCAGCTTCATTGCAATTCCTCCCAGCAGGTTCTTTTTGTGTCAGTGCGGCGGATGATAGCCGACCGGCGTCCGGTTTCGCATCATATTGATTCCGCCTGATGCGTCTGTCCCCCTGATTGGGGACATCCGGGCTGCGCCTTGGAAGGGCACGCGCCGCCAGGCCCGGATGGCGGCGCCACTAGCGGCTGCGGCGCACTTCTGAACCTCGCGTTTACCAATCCCGTAAAGGTCGCGGGAACCAGTTTCCCTAATCGGGCGGCAACGTCCTCCTGTTAATGAAGAGCGGGAAAAGGGAGTACGAACCATGTTCAGCATTGTTCGGATCCTCGTCTTGATCGCATCTCGGCATGCGGGATCCGTGGTTGCAGGCGTGCAGTTGGACGGCGCGCGCTCGTCGCAAGCGGTGCACGTCCATGATTGAGCATCATCCGATCGCGGCGGAGCACGCGCGCGCCATCTGCGAAGAGATCGGCGAGCGGCTGCGCTACGTGCTGCGCGACGATTACGCCGATTTGCCGCCAAAGCTGCGCCAACTCGTCAACGAGCTTGCTCTGCAGGATTGCGAGGCGCCGTCGCTGGTGCCGGCAATGGCGGAGATGATTCGGCCGCTGGTCGCCGCAGCCTAGGGTTTCAGCCTAGCTGTCGCCGAGGCCTGCTGCCTCTGCCTTGGGCGCTTCCGGCGGCGGCAGCAGCACAGCAAGCAAAATAAGCGCGATTCCCAAATCGATTGAAACGTCGGCGACGTTGAAGATCCAGACAAATCGAAGTTTCGAGGCATCGAACAGATCGACGACGGCACCCAATCGAAGACGGTCGATCGCATTTCCGGCGGCTCCGGCGCCGATCAAGGCGAATCCGAAGGCGTTGATGGTCGACGTCGATCGCCGCAGGATGGATCCGAGCAGGGCCGCCGCTGCGGCAAGGCCGATGGACGCGAGCACCCACCGCGACAACGCACCGTAGTCGGGAACGAGACCGAAAGCGTTGCTGCGATTGAACACGAGGGTGAGATCAACGGGACCGCGCAGCTTGACGGTGGCGCCGGTTTCCAGCGATCGAAGGGCCCAATGCTTGGTCAGCTGATCCAGCGCCAGCATCGCAAGCGCGGCGCAGAACGCGGTGATGCGCGAGCTTCGATATCTTCTCACGAAACCGTCTCTCGCTCCGCTGCCGTCCACGCCGGGCAACAACCCCCAGCGTCACACCATAGTGTGACGGGCCGTAACGGCCAATATCTCCGACCGGTCCTGCTCAAGCCATGTTGCTGACTGTATCCTGCGGGCGATCACAGCTACTCGAGTCGAAAGGCATCTTTCGCGGGATAACCCAAATTCACACCAATCTTCCAGGCGCCATCTATCTTGCTCAACAAATAGGTCCCGCCTGATCTGTTAAGCTCGCTACCGTCCGACTTGTAACGCACGTATGTACCACCTGCGATGGCATGCGTAGGGCCAAGGAGCTTCACTCCGAAATCAATCCACTCCGTCTTTGCATATCCCTGCTTGACCGCCGCTTCGCGATACTTCTTGTACCAATCCATCGCCTCATCCCTCGTCGAAAAGGCGGTGAAGCCCTGCGATCCTGCTATGACGAAGGGAATGCTGATGTCTTGTGCCACTGCAGCCATGTCGCCGCGGCTGTACGTCTCAAAATATTCATGCATCAGCTTGTCGATTGCGTTCCTCTCAGTGGCTGGATCAGTCGACTGAGCTCGCGCAGCAATCGGGATCGATATCAGCAATGCGGCAATCGCGAGTGTGATTTTCTCTACTAACGACGTCATGCCGTAGCCCTTTCCAAGGCGGCCGCGTTGATCAGAGGTACGTGAATAGCACGACTTGCCGGCTCAAAATCCAAGGTTATAAGGCCGACGATGCCTGGATGATTTGTTTCCGGCAATTCTCGACTACCGCTTCTAAGCAAGCTCGAACCGGGGAGCGCGGTTCTTCGAGCGTTCGCGTCACACGTTCTTCGCGACCTTGCGCGTTCGGGTCGCGCCGGCGCCGGCGATCGCCGGCTTGATATTCCACACCGCGCGCACGGCTGCGAAGGCGTGGGCGATCACCGGCTCCTGGCGGCGGGCGGCGAGGCAGGCGAACGAGAGATCGCAGCTGAGCTTCACTTTGTCGGAGACCACGAACTGATGCGGGCGTGCCATCCGCGGCGCCAGCACGCTGTCGCGCGCGAGGGCGAGGCAGAGGCCGGATTCGACGAAGTCGATCATCGCCTCTTCCTGATCGGTGTAGCCGACCCGCTTTGGCAAGGCGCCGAGCGGACGGAAGATGTCGTCGAGCAGCCGGCGGTGGCCGGAATGCGGCGGTGTTGCAAGCCAGGGCAGCTCGGCAAGCTCCGCCCAGTCCTTGCCGATCACCCGGTCCCGCCAGCCGATCGGCGCGATGACGCGGTAGTGGTAGCTGAGCAGCGGCGCCAACTGGTAGCGGCCGTCGGCGATGGTCCGCTCAGTGAAGCTCTGATGGTTGAGCTGCTCCGGCGGCGTGGCGTCGACATAGTAGCCGACGTCGAGCTCGCCGCGGCCGATCTGCGCCAGCACGTCGTCGCTGACGCCATGGCGCAGAAACACTTCGGTGCGCTGCGAGGACATCGCAAGGCTGCGCACGAACGGCCCGAGCCGGGTGAATTCGGGGTCGAGGATGGTGCCGACGCGCAGCGTTCCGCGCTGCGCCTCGTTCAGCGAATCCGCCATCGCCTTGAAGTCGGATGCTGCGGCCACCGCCCGGTGCGCCAGCGGCAGCAGCGCCGCGCCGGCCTCGGTCAGCGTGAAGCCGCTGGGGGTGCGGTTGAACAGCTGCAGTCCGGTGCTTTCCTCCAGCGCCTTCAGTTGCAGGCTGACCGCCGGCTGGGTCAGTTTCAGCATCGCTGCAGCGCGCGATACAGTGCCCTCACGGGCAACCGTGATGAAGCAACGCAAGGCCTGGGTACGGGGAAGCTCGGTCATTGTGTGAGCTTATAGCACACTTTTCCTGCCGTGCATCCGACCTTGTCGCGTGATTATAATACAACCAATGCGAGAAATCAGGATGGCCGCCACGCAACCATGCCTGCGGTGCGCGCGCGCACCTCCGGCGAGGCGAGACAGGTCGCGACCGCTTCATAGCCGGGAGCACCGGGCACGGGCGTGACGCAGATCGGCCGGCTGTGATTGGCGGGGCACAGGATGATCGCTTCATCGTCGCCGACCGCGTCGAGGTCCAGGATCGCGCTGGAGCGTGTCAGGAAGAACAGCGGCCGCGCCTCGGGCCCGCGGCGGCGCAGATGCGCGATCACGGCTTCCTGGCTGGCGGCATCGAGCCCGTGCTCGAGCATGTCGATCACCAGGATCGCGTCGCCGTCGGCCTCGAGCGCGGCGAGCAGGGTGGTCAGCGCGGCCGAGTCCACCGCGCCGTCGGCGAGGAGGCCGGCAAGACTGGCCTCGACCCTCGCCTTGTGCGCCGGGTCGGCAGCGAGCCGCGCGCGAACCGCCGCGCCGCCGTCGGCGGTGCGCTCCAGCCCCATGAAGCTGGCGTCGGGCAGCACTTCGGCGAGCCGCTGCGCGAGGCGCGTCTTGCCGCTGCCGAGCGGGCCGACGATGTAGTTCAGCAGCTTGATGTCGCGCAACTCGAAGCGCTCGCCGCCCCACGGCCACGGCAGATCGAACGCGATGCCGATCGCCGGCCGCGCCCTGACCGCCCCGATGAGATCGCTCGTCTCGGGCACCTTGCCGCTGCCGAGGTCGGCGCGCAGCTGGCGCACCCTGGCGATGCTGTCACCGGATTGGCGAATGCTCGCTTCGAGCGAGGCCTCGTGCGCCGCCAGCACGCGATCGAGGATGACGGCGTCGCCGCTCAGGATTCGCGCCACTTCATTGATGCTGAGGCCGAGCGCGCGGAGCGCGACGATCTCGGCGCCGCGCGCCATCTCGGCCACACCATAGGCACGCCATCCAGCCGGCGTGCGGCCGGGCGCGATCAGGCCGCGCTCCTCGTAAAGGCGCAGCGCTTTCGCCGAAATTCCGAGCTGCCTTGCAGCTTCGGACGGGCTGAGGAAACGGGCAGCAGGAGCATTCATCGAATCACCTCGCATGGTCTGACCGCACCTCTATGGAGGCGGCCGCAGGGGCAAGGTCAAGGGGGAGGGAACCCTGCCGCTGGTGCGTCTCTTACGCGCGCGTTGCGCGAGAATGCGAAGCTGCGTCCTCATCCACAACTGTCATCGCCTGGCTCGACCGGGCGATCCGGTACGCCGCGGCTTCTCGGCTCAAGCACGGCTGTCTCTGGAATACTGGATCACCCGCATGCGCGGGTGATGACACTGAACAAGCTGTTTGACCGGTGGAGTCGAGACCTATCCTCATCGTCGTCCTGGCCTTCGCCAGGACGACAGCGGTGTTCCTGGCGAGCACAATGCACCGATGACAGCCACCCTCACTCCAGATGGTTCACCTTCGCCACCCAAGCGCGGACGTCGGTGAGCACTTCGGGCAGAGCGGCCTTGACCTCCTGCACGTTCATGCCGGGCTTGATGCGGGGGTCGTAGAGCAGGTTGAGCAGGTATTGGTCGTAGACGTCGAAAAAGCCCATCGAGACGCTGTCGTTGAACATGGTCCACGGCACGGTCGCAGTGTCGTTGATCGGGCCGAGCGACTGCAGCAGCTCCTCATAGGCGCAGTCGAGGAAGACGAAATCGCCATTGTCGACGGTCAGGATGACGTCGGAATGCTCGATCTCGTAGTTCTCGTTCTTGCGGAAGCCGGACAGGCATTGCGGGTCGAGCGAGGTGCGGATCTCCTTGGCGCGCTCCTGGCCGTAGAAGGTCGCGATGGTGCGATAGAGCTCACGGTCGCGCACCAGCTTGACCACGACATTGGCCGCGTCGTTGTCCTCGGTCATCGCGATGTCGAGATGCTGTACCTTGGCTCGGATGTCGGCGATGACCTTGGCGAGCTGGACCTTGCGGTCGGCGCGGTTGCCGTCGGCGAACACGCGCACCGGTCTGTCGTATTTGCGGATGCGGTCGACTCGGCCGGCGAGATGATATTCGGCGCCGAACGCGGTTTTCAGAAAGCCCTCGAGGATCTCGGCGTCGGTAAAGACCTTCTTCTCGTTGCGCTGGCGCGAGGTGATGGCCGGAATCTCTGCACCCGTCGCCGGTACGATGGCGTCGGTGAGCGAAGTGGTGAGCGCCGCGGCGAGCAGCAGCAGGATCGGCGAGCAAGGTTGGCGCATTCGAACCACGCTGCCGCAATGCGCCCGGCAGCGCAAGGCAAGATCAGCGATCTTGCCGGGTGGCAGCGCCTGGTTCCGTCGAAATCGACGCGATCAGTTCTTCACCACCACGGTGGCGCCGACCGAGACGCGATCATAGAGGTCCTTGACGTCCTCATTGGTCATGCGGAAGCAGCCCGACGAGACCGCCTGGCCGATCGTCTCGGGCTCGTTCGAGCCGTGGATGCGATACAGCGTCGAGCCGAGATACATCGCGCGCGCGCCGAGCGGGTTCTCGATGCCGCCGGCCATGTGGCGCGGCAGATCGGGGCGGCGACGCAGCATGTCCGACGGCGGCGTCCAGGACGGCCATTCCTTCTTCGCACTGATGCGATGGACACCGCCCCAGCGGAAGCCATCGCGGCCGACGCCGATGCCGTAGCGCAGCGCCTGGCCGTTGGCCAGCACCAGATAAAGCCGGCGCTCGGCGGTGTTCACCACGATGGTACCGGGGGCATAGTTGGTCTCGTAGTTGACGGTGGTGCGCGGGATCGGGCTGGCGCCGCCACCGCCGAAGAAGCTTGGGGCTTCGGACTGGTAGCCCCGGGAGTCGAAGAGCTGGGCCTGGGCCTGGCCGGCACCTGCCAGGATCGTGAGCGCGGCAAACATCAAGGCAATCGGGCGCATCGTCATCGTCCTCGCGAACAATCAAATATGCAGCCAAAAAGGCCACAATCGCCGGCCTTTCGCAAGCGACGAAGCCGTGACTTTATGCACTTTCGAGCAAGACGGTTTAAAAAGGCAACAGACCGGAAGCGATACCTGCATTGTCCCGCCAAACCTTTGACGAAGCGGACGAAGAATGGTTGATCTGGAGCGTTTTCCAGCGAAGTGGAAACCGGTTCGCGTCAAGAAACGCGACCAAACAAGGGATACCAGCATGGTCCGCTTCAATCGGATCATGCTCTGAAGCGACCTCAAGAACATCTCGAAACGGGAGCGTGAGCATGAACGGTGCGGAAAGTCTGGTGCGGACGTTGGTCGCGGGCGGCGTGGACGTCTGCTTTACCAATCCGGGCACCTCGGAGATGCATTTCGTCGCAGCACTGGACAAGGTGCCCGGCATGCGCTGCGTGCTCGGCCTGTTCGAAGGTGTGGTGACCGGTGCGGCCGACGGCTATTTCCGCATGAAGGGAACGCCCGCCTCGACGCTGCTGCATCTCGGGCCCGGCCTTGCCAACGGCCTCGCCAATCTGCACAACGCCAAGAAGGCGCATTCCGGCATCGTCAACATCGTCGGCCAGCACGCCACCTATCACATCGAATACAACGCACCGCTGACATCAGACATCGAAGGTCTGGCACGGCCGATGTCGGCCTGGGTGCGCACCTCGCCGGACGCCAGGTCGGTCGCCCGTGATGGCGCGGCCGCAATCGCCGCCGCCAGCGGCGCACCGCCGCAGGTTGCGACCTTGATCCTGCCTGCCGACACCGCGTGGAATGAGGCCGACGAGGTGGCCCAGGTGCCTGTGGAATCGCAGCGCCGGAACTATTCGCCACAGGCCGTCGAGAGCGCCGCCAAGGTGCTGCGCAGCGGTGAACCGACATTGCTGCTGATGACCGGCAGCGCGGTGACAGAGCCGGGGCTGGCGCTGGCGGCGCAGATCGCCGGCAAGACTGGCTGCAAGGTCATGGGTCAGCTGGCGAGCCCGCGGATGGCGCGCGGACGCGGGCGGTTTTCGATCGAGCGGGTGCCTTACGTGGTCGAGCTGGCGCTCGCGGCGCTGAAGGGCTTTCGGCACATCGTTCTCGTCGAAGCCAACGAACCTGTCGCGTTCTTCGCTTATCCGAACAAGCCGAGCCTGCTGAAGCCGGAGGGATGCGAGGTGCATCGCATGACCTCGAGCGGGGAGAATTCGGTGGCGGCGCTGCAGGCGCTGGCCTCGGCGGTTGGCGCCAAGCCGGCCGATGTGAAGCCGCAGGCTACCGTCGAACTGGTGAAGCCGACGGGTGCCTTGAACCACGCGTCGATCGCCCAGGCGATCGCGGCTGCGGTTCCTGACAATGCCATCCTGGTCGACGAATCCATCACGACCGGGCGCGGTTTCTTTCCGCTGACGGCGAGCGCCGCTCCGCACGACTGGATTCAGAACCTGGGCGGCTCGATCGGCTATTCGACGCCGGTCGCGACCGGCGCCGCGATCGCCTGTCCGGACCGCAAGGTGATCTGCATGGTCGGCGACGGCAGCGCGATGTACACGATCCAGTCGCTGTGGACGCAGGCGCGCGAAGGGCTCAACATCGTCACCATCGTGTTCGCCAATCGCATGTACCAGATCCTGCGCGGCGAGTTCGATGGCGTCGGCGCCGGCGAACCGGGCAAGCGGGCGCAGGACATGCTGAGGATCGACAGCCCGACGCTGGATTTCGTCGCGCTCGGCAAGAGCATGGGCGTGCCGGGCCGGGCGGTGACCACCGCGGACGAGTTCAACAAGGCCTTGGCGGAAGCCATCGCCGAGCCGGGCCCGCGGCTGATCGAAGTGCAGGTGTAGCAGCGCTGTTGCGGGGCCGCGGCGGCGGCCGAGAAGGATCCGGACCGGAACGGCCGCGTTAGCGCAAAGTGCGAAGCGGTTCTCCCTGCGACAAGCGCGATGCGTTTGCGCGGAGATCATGCTCAAACAAAAGAGCCAAAGCGCGATGATGGATCAACCTGACCTCATCGCGCTTTAGTCCAGTCGGAGGCGCCAATGCAGACCGAGCTGAACAAGGTGATCGCCGCGATCGAGGAATTCTACGCGCAGGAGACATTCCTGCTGGAGCGCGATCTCGGCGAGCGAACGCTCACTCACCGGCTGGCGGTCTATGTCGAGCGGCAGTTTCCCGGCTGGCAGATCGACTGCAACTATGATCGGCTCGGCGAGCGCACGCTGCGGCTGCCGCGTGGCTCGGGGAGCTCGACCGATGACCATCTCGGCAAGTCGATCTATCCCGATATCGTCGTGCATCAGCGCGACATCCCGAACAATCTGCTGGCCATTGAGCTGCGCAAGGACAGCAACCACCAGCCGCTCGAGCACGATCAACGCAAGCTGCAGGCGCTGACCGATCCGAATGTGTGGTTTGCCTATGCGATGGGCATTCTGGTGATCGTCGGACAGAACGGCGTGAGCTTTTCCGAAATCTATGCCGGCGGCGCCGTCGACAGCGCCACGTCGCGCTGGTTTGCGGCGCGGATACGCGAGAGCGGGCTCGCAGGCAGGCGCGACGACGGCGCTCAGCATTAGGCCTGTCGATGAATCTTCCAACGCACCGCAGTGATAGCCCGTTTGGATCATGCGTTGCCGCTGCACGCGCGTCACAACAGAAGGTGCGGGAGGTGGAGCAATTTCTGGAGCTGGTGGTCAATTTTCAGAACGATCCAATGGCGGTGCGGATTATCGGCTCTGCGCCTCTTTCGCTCCCTCTCCCGCACTTGAATTCAGTTCTCACGGCCCCAACACTCACTGCCCCAAGCGGCCGGCGCATTTGATCGCGACGCGATGGGCGAGGCGGCATCCGCACCGAGACAGCAACAAAAAGGCCGCCTTCGGGCGGCCTTTTCCGTGATCGCCAGATTCGTGACCGGCCACCGCGATTGTTTCTGTTTATTGCTTGGCCGCGTCGTCGCCGGTCGTGGCGGCGCCAGCCTTGGTGCCCCCCTTGGCGCTCGATTTCTTGGCGGTCTTCGCTTTCTTCTTCGGCGCCATTTTGGTCGTCTCGCCCTTGGTCGCCGTGTCGCCGCTTTGCGCTGCGGGTGCCGGGCTGGCGGCCTTGTCCTGCGCGAGCGCGGTGGACGAGACGAAGGCAAGCGCCGTGGCGGCGAGGATCAGTGTTCGCATCGGATGGTTCTCCCAAGTTGGTTTCCGGCGCCCCTCAACGGGACAGAATGTCGCAGGTTCCGCGGCGGCGATCAGCAGTCCGTGAGCTGTGCGTGAACGGCGCAGTCGCCGCGAAAGGGCCGGAACCGGGAACCGCGAGCCGCGTTATGTCGCTGGGCAGGAGTTCCGAGGAGAGGCGCCATGCGTTGGCGATCAGTGACGGAAACCACCAATACGGTGCTCGACACCGCCCCCGAGGATACGTTCTACACGGTGGGCTGGACCATCAGCGGGCTGGCGACACTGGCCACCGTCGTCGCGGTCTGGATGTTCGGGATCTGAGGGCAAACGATCGGTGCAGGCAACCGGCTTGCCGGCGCTGGCGGGGCGGTCGCGGCCTGCGACGGTCAGCTATTTCCGCAGAATGGCCAGCGCTTCCCGGTAGAGCTGCGAGAAGCCGAGCAGGAGCGCGCTCGACAGCAGGAACGTCGCGATGCTGTCATAGTCGTCGGCCGTCGGCCAGGCGAACTCGAAATAGGGGGGCATGAACACCCACCACACGATCGGTACCGTGATGATGGTGGCGAAGGCGCCGGCAGGCGCGCCGCCCATCAGCCCGGCGATCAGGATCGCCGGCACGAAGGCCGCGAAATAGAACTGCATGCCGAAGCTTGCGAACATCTCCTGCGTCGCGGTGGCGAACACCACGGCCAGCAGGGCGACGACGAATGTCGACAATGACCAAGGCCGCAGCTTCAGAATGTAGTCGTTGCCCTTGCGCATCGAGACGTCCCGGCCTCCGCGAGTTCCGGGAAGGTAGCCGAGGAGGCCTGCAAACAAAACCCCGTACGACTCCGAGGGTCAGCGTTGTGCTCGGCACAGTGAAAAGGAACCGGCCCGGTCAAGCCGCCGCCGCATTGTCGCGCTTATTGCATTGCGGCAGGGCGATGGTGGGACGACACAATGCTGGAATTGCTGATTGTCGTGCTGGTCACCGGGATCGGCTTCGTATCGGGGTACGGCGTGCGCGAGCTGATCTCTCGCCGCAGACGGCGGTCGCCGCTACGCGTGCACGCACCGACGGTCCGGGCCGCGAATGACGACATCTCCGCCCGCGGCTGGTATCGGCCGACCGTCACGCAATCCGCCGATCAAGCCACCCCGCCGCCGGACGAACTCGACGGCGCGGTTCGCGACCTGCTCGGCGAACTCGGCCGGCGCAACACCAATCCATCATCTGCGCCGCAGCGCCGCCGGCAGTGAGCCGGATTGGCCGGGCCGTCAGCTACTTTGCATGGGGTTGTTTTCGACATTTTTGATGAGGCGTCCCCGAAGGGCGCCAGAATGTCGACAATCGTTCGCACCCGGCGCTTCAGAAAGGGGAATGGTGGACGCACAAGGGATCGAACCTTGGACCTCTCCCGTGTGAAGGGAACGCTCTCCCGCTGAGCTATGCGTCCGGGATCTGACGTACCAAGGGCCGTTGCCGGCCGATCGAAAATGGGCGCTTCGTCAGAGCGTGCGATTTACGAAGTGCCGGGTAGGGGTGTCAAGCCAAACCCTGCGGGAATCAGGCACCTTGCTGGCGGGCGCGGGAGGCGTGTGACTGCAGGGCCCGGATGCGCTCGGCGAGCGTGCCGCCGCCTTCCGGCATCCCGCTGCCCGGCGGGACGCCATTTGCGGCACCGTTTGCGGGCTTGGCCGCCGCCTTGGCCGGCACGGTCGGCTCCGCGGCCAGCATCGCCTCGATCGCCGAATTGGGGCCTTCGAGCTGGATCGCGAGCTTGGCCACCTCGGCGGCGATGTCGTTGATGCGCTCGCGCAGCAGCGCGTTCTCCATCCGCTCGGTCGCCCAGGAGCTCTCGGCCTGCTGCTGGATCGCGTTGATGTCGCGCTGCAGCTTGCCGCGATCGTCGCGGGCGATGCGCAGCTGCTCCTCGACGGCAGCCTTCTCCTGGCGCAGCTTCTCGAGCACGGACGATTTGCCGCCGCTGGTCGCGGCGACCTCCTCGCGCAGCTCCTGCAGCGTCCGCTCGGCGGCGGCGTTGGCCTGCTTGAGCTGGCCGTTCTCGAACTCGCGCTCGGCGAGCAGTTTGCCCTGGGTCGCAAGCCGGGTCTCGAGGTCGGTGACGCGGTTGCCGAGCATCTCGGCTTCCTTGACCTGGACGATCAGCTGGCGGTCGAGATCGGTGACCCGCTGGCTCAGATTCTCGACCCGTCCGCGCGCGTCGGTGAGATCGCGCGTTGCGGTCTCCGACTGGTTGCGCTCCTGGGCGAGGCGGGCTTCGGTTGCCGCGAACTCCCTGGCGGCATCGCCGACACGGTTCTTCAACTCCTCGACCTGGGTCCGCACCGCGACCAGTTCGACCTGGCGGCTGTCCGCCGTCATCGCGCGGTCGTTGAGCTCGGCGTTGATCTTGCCAAGCTCGCTTTGCTTGTCGGTCAGCGCCTGCTCGGCGTTGCGCAACAGCTCGGTCTTGGCGGAAAACTCTTCCTCGGTGGCGCGAAGCTGCTCCTTCATCGCCTTCTCGCGCGCTTCCAGCGCGAAGATCGCGGCGTTCTTCTCGCCGAGTTCGATCTTCATGCGGTTGATCGCATCGGTCTTCTTGCCGAGCTCGGCGAGCTGGCTCGTGGTCTTGCTCTTGAGCTGGTCGACGCTCATCTCGAGCCGGCGGGCCGACATCGCGAACTCTGCGCGGAGCTGGTCCTTGTCGGCCTGGATCTCGGCCATCGACAGCGGGGTCGCCGCCTCCATGCGGCGCGTGGTCAGCCGCACCGCCCGGTTATGCACCAGCGGAACGATCATCAGGCCACACAGCATCGAGATCAGGAAACCGATCGCCGCGTACATGATCGGCTCGATCATGAAGGGTCACTCCAAAGAAAGCAGAAGGAAAGAAGGATTTGTTAATCACAATGCCACGGCGGGCCGGCCAAAGGCCAGCCCGTTTGCCGCGTTAACCTGAATCGCTAACCGTCCCGGAGCGCCCGGCGCAATCACCCGATCGGCGCAGCGATCTAGAACGGGTTCCAGGTCGCGCGCGGGGTGAATTTGAGATAACCGACGCTGGCGCCGAGCCGCAAGCCGATGCCCGAGCGAATCGGGACCAGCACGATGTTGTTGGCGGTCAGCGCCGTCATGCCGAAGCCGCCGACGATATAGGCCGAACCGTCGATGCCGACGAAGCGCTGATAGATCGCCTGCGTCGAGGGCAGATTGTAGACCAGCGTCATGGTGCGGGCGCCGTCGCCGCCCCAGTCGAAGCCGACCGAAGGACCCTGCCAATAGACCCGGAGGTCGCCGGCGTTCTTGGTGTAGAGCGTGCCTTCGCCATAGCGCAGCCCGGCCACGAAAGCACCTGAGCCTTCCTCGCCGAGCACATAGCCGTTGGGCAGGCCCCATTGGCTGACCGCGCGCTCGATCACCGAGGCGAGCCCGCGCGAGACGTTGCCGAAGAACTTGTGTCCGGCGCCGACCAGTTCGTCGGGCCCGTAAGTATACGGTGTCGGCTCACGCTGCGGCGGCGGATATTGCGGTGGTGGGCCCTGCTGCGCGGACGCCCCTGCGCTCCAGCACATCAGCGCGGCGAACGCGACCGCGGCAAGGCGTGATGCGAAAGTCATAAAGAACCCCTGCTATCGAAATCCGGGCGCTGCCCTTTAACCTGATGCCAACAGGCACGGCTCTAGGTTGCGCCCGGTGTCCCCTCGACTCGGATGTTATCGGTATCAACTATGACGGCACAACGGCAGGAAAGATATGGATCGTGCCGGGGCATGGCCTTTTTCGGCCTGTTGGCGGGCATTTTGACGGCCATCGGGCCCTCTTTGCCTGTTCAGGCCACGACGACCGAGCGCGTGGTGACGAACCGCTACTCTGGTCTTGCGATCGAGGGATTCGATCCCGTTGCCTATTTCACCGATGCTGCCGCCACCCAGGGGCGGCAGGAATACGAGGCCGCCGTCAGCGGCGCGGTCTGGCGCTTCCGCAACGAAGGCAACCGCGCTTCGTTCGTCGCGCATCCTGAAGTCTACGGCCCGCAGTTCGGCGGCTACGATCCGACCGATCTGGTGCGGGGCGTGACCTGCGCCGGCAATCCGCGATTCTGGGCCGTCGTCGGCAACAGGCTTTATCTGTTCAACCGGGAACATAGCCGCGATGCCTTCGCCGCCGATCCCGCGCGCTTCCTGAAGGAAGCTGCGGCGCGCTGGCCCCAGCTGGAAGAAAGTCTCGCGCAATAATCACGCCGCCGCGGACGGGTCGCCCCACGCAATGAATTCGGGCACCAGAAAGTCTTCGCGACCTAACCCAAAATGCAATGGGCGCCCGTTCGAATCGGTCACCTTGCCGCCGGCGGCAACGACGACCGCGTGACCGGCCGCCACATCCCATTCTGATGTCGGCGAGAGGCGGGGATAGATATCGACCTCGCCCTCTGCGACACGGCCGAACTTGACGGCCGAGCCCAGCACGGCGCGCACCGCGCCGCTGCGTTCGTCGATGAAGGCTTCGGTGCGCGCATCGCCATGTGAGCGGCTGACCGCAACGGTCCAGGGCGCGCCGCGTGGCGGGCACGGACGGCTATTGATCGGCATCGCCTGCGAAACCGCGCCATTCTGCAGCGTCAACCGCTCCGCACCCTTGCCGACGATGCCGCGCCAGATCAAGCCGAGCGCGGGCGCGCCGACGATGCCGAGCAGCGGCACGCCCTGCGTGACCAGCGCCACATTGACGGTGAATTCGTTGCGGCCGGCGACGAACTCCTTGGTGCCGTCGAGCGGATCGATCAGGAAGAAACTGTCCTTGTAGGGCGGCGTCGCCAGATGAACGCGCTCCTCCGACAGCAGCGACACATGCGGCGTCAGCCGCGTCAGCCCTTCGACGATGATGTGGTCGGCGGCGAGATCGGCCTCGGTGACCGGCGATCCGTCACTCTTGCCGGTGACATTCATCGCGGATCGGTTGACCGCAAGGATAGCCTCGCCGGCCTGGATCACCAGTTCGGTCAGCGATTCGAGCAGCGTGGCGGCAGCTTCGCAGCCGATCAGGGACGGCTGTGCCTTATTCATGGGCGGGTCTCATATCCTGTTTGTATTCCCTGAGATCACGATGCGATGCAAGGCATCGCATCGCGATCTCATCCCCTTGTTTGAGCATGATCTTTTCGGAAAACCGGTTTCCGCTGTTCCGGATCATGCTTTATCAGTCCCGCCGCAAGCTGGCAGCATCCGTCTGAGCGGTGTATCAAGCCCACAGGCATGCGTGATTCGCACTCCTCCCGCGGCGTGCGGCTTTCCAGGAAACAATTGATGTCTGGCACTTCGTCTCCCGCTCCCGCTCCCGATGCACTCGAACTCGCAGCGTTGCTGTGCTCGCGGGTCTGTCACGATCTCATCAGCCCGGTCGGCGCGATCGTCAATGGGCTTGAGGTCCTTGACGACAATCCCAAGCCCGAAGACCGCGAGTTCGCGCTCGATCTGATCCGCAAGAGCGCCAAGACCGCTTCGGCGCGGCTGCAGTTCTGCCGGCTGGCGTTCGGTGCGGCCGGTTCCTCCGGCGCGCAGATCGACCTCGGCGATGCCCAGAACATGGCGAAGGGGCATATCGAGGACGGCAAGGTGACGCTGACCTGGAATTTGCCGCGGCTGCTGCTGCCCAAGAACCGGGTCAAGCTGCTGTTGAACATGCTGGTCATCGCGCAGCAGACGATTCCGCGTAGCGGCACGCTAACCATCGATCCGGTCGGCGAGGGCGAGACGATGAGCTTCCGCATCCTGGCCGCGGGCCTCCATGCGCGGGTGCCGCAGAACATCGTCGACCTGCTCAATGCAAGCTCGTCGAACACGGTCGATGCACATGCCGTGCAGCCGCATTACACGCGGCTCTTGGCTGATGCCTGCGGGTTGAAAGTGACGCTCGCGCTCGACGGCGACAAGGTCATTATCCTGGCGTCCTGAACGCGGCTGCGGGAACATCATTAAGCAAAGGTTACGACCGGCCGCACGATTCGATCGTGCGGTCTTATCTCTTTGTTGATCCCGTTCTTTTCCAATTACTCAACCAAACTTAAACGCTTTGCGGAGAAGCTGACCTAAGTTCCGGCCGGCGCGTCGATGTCGCGCGCCGCAGTGTTTTCGGCGTTTTTCGAAGGTTGGTTTCATGGACGATCTGTTGCGCGAGTTCCTGACGGAGAGCAGCGAGAGCCTGGATACGGTCGACAACCAGCTGGTGCAGTTCGAGCAGGATCCGAACAACGCGAAGATCCTGGACAACATTTTCCGCCTTGTGCACACCATCAAGGGGACCTGCGGCTTCCTCGGGCTGCCGCGGCTGGAAGCGCTGGCGCATGCCGGCGAGACCCTGATGGGCAAATTCCGCGACGGCATGCCGGTGAAAGCGGAAGCCGTGACGCTGATCCTGTCCTCGATCGACCGCATCAAGGAGATCCTCGGCGGGCTCGAGGCGACCGAGGCCGAGCCCGAGGGTAACGACCGCGATCTGATCGATCAGCTCGAGGCGATGGTCGAGCGCGGCATGGCCGCGATGGCTGCCGGCGAGACTGCTGCTGAAGATATGCCAGTCGTTGAATCTCCATCCGTGCAGGCGGCAATGACCGAAGGCACGCTGGTGGTGCAGACGCTGGAGCGTCCGCTGCGTCCGGGCGAGGTCTCGCTCGACGAGCTCGAGCGCGCCTTCCGCGAGACCGAGACCGAACTGGCTGCACCGGCACCTGCGCCGGTCGCGAAGCCCGTCGCCGCTGCCCCCGCAGCCGAGCCGGCCGAGGCCGCGAAGAAGCCGGCCCGCAAGGCCGCCGCCGAGGATGTTGTCCAGGAAGGCGACAAGATCGCCAACCAGTCGATCCGGGTCAATGTCGATACCCTCGAACACCTCATGACCATGGTCTCCGAGCTGGTGCTGACCCGCAACCAGCTGCTCGAGATCTCCCGGCGCAACGAGGATACCGAGTTCAAGGTGCCGCTGCAGCGGCTCTCCAACGTCACCGCCGAGCTGCAGGAAGGCGTCATGAAGACGCGCATGCAGCCGATCGGCAATGCCTGGCAGAAGCTGCCGCGCATCGTCCGCGATCTCTCCGGCGAACTCGGCAAGCAGATCGAGCTGGAGATGCACGGCGCCGACACCGAGCTCGACCGCCAGGTGCTCGACCTGATCAAGGATCCGTTGACGCACATGGTGCGCAACTCCGCCGATCATGGCCTGGAGACCACCGCCGAGCGGGTCGCCAGCGGCAAGCCCGAGCAGGGCACCATTCGCCTGTCCGCCTATCACGAAGGCGGCCACATCATCATTTGCATCGCCGACAATGGCCGCGGGCTCAACACCGAGCGGATCAAGGCCAAGGCGCTCCAGAACGGTCTCGTCACCGAGGCCGAGCTGGAGAAGATGACAGAAGCCCAGATCCACAAGTTCATCTTCGCGCCGGGCTTCTCGACCGCAGCGCAAGTGACCTCGGTGTCCGGCCGCGGCGTCGGCATGGACGTGGTGCGCACCAATATCGACCAGATCGGCGGCACCATCGACATCAAGAGCGTGGCCGGCGAGGGCGCCTCGGTCACCATCAAGATCCCGCTGACCCTGGCGATCGTCTCCGCCTTGATCGTGGAAGCCGGCGGCGACCGCTTTGCGATTCCCCAATTGTCCGTGGTCGAGCTGGTGCGGGCCCGCGCCAACTCCGAGCACCGCATCGAGCGGATCAAGGACACCGCGGTGCTGCGGCTGCGCAACAAGCTGCTGCCGCTGATCCATCTCAAGAAGCTGCTCAAGATCGACGACGGCGCGACCTCCGATGCCGAGAACAGCTTCATCGTGGTCACGCAAGTCGGCAGCCAGACTTTTGGCATCGTGGTCGACGGCGTGTTCCACACCGAGGAGATCGTGGTCAAGCCGATGTCGACCAAGCTGCGCCACATCGACATGTTCTCCGGCAACACCATCCTGGGCGATGGTGCCGTCATCATGATCATCGACCCCAACGGCATTGCAAAAGCGCTCGGCGCCTCCGGCTCCTCGGCCCATGACATGGCCGACGACAATGCCGCGGCGCATGCCTCAAGCGGCGAGCAGCTGACCTCGCTGCTGGTGTTCCGCGCCGGTTCCAGCCAGCCCAAGGCGGTGCCGCTCGGCCTCGTCACGCGGCTCGAGGAGATCGCAACCGACAAGATCGAGCTCTCCAACGGCCGCTACATGGTGCAGTACCGCGAGCAGCTGATGCCGCTGGTGCAGATGATAGGCGTCGAGGTGCAGACCCAAGGCGCGCAGCCGATCCTGGTGTTCGCCGACGACGGCCGTTCGATGGGGCTCGTGGTCGACGAGATCATCGACATCGTCGAGGAGCGGCTCAACATCGAGGTCGCGGGCTCCCAGGACGGCATCCTCGGCTCGGCCGTGATCAAGGGCCAGGCCACCGAGGTGATCGACGTCGGCCACTTCCTGCCGATGGCGTTTGCCGACTGGTTCTCGCGCAAGGAGATGCGCCCGTCGGCGTCGGCGCAGTCGGTGCTGCTGGTCGACGATAGTGCGTTCTTCCGCAACATGCTGGCGCCGGTGCTCAAGGCCGCCGGCTACAAGGTGCGGACCGCGCCGAATGCGCAGGAAGGGCTCGCCGCACTGCGCTCGGGGCAGGCCTTCGACGTCGTGCTGACCGACATCGAGATGCCCGAGATGAACGGCTTTGAGTTCGCCGAGAACATCCGCTCTGACCACAACCTCGTCGGGCTGCCGATCATCGCGCTGTCGGCGATGGTGTCGCCGGCGGCGATCGAGCGCGGCCGGCAGGCCGGCTTCCACGACTATGTCGCCAAGTTCGACCGTCCCGGGCTGATCGCGGCGCTGAAAGAGCAGACCGCCGAACTGCGCCGCGCCGCGTGACCGGATGCAAGGAAACGAATTGATGACCAGCAAGACCGAGACCAGTGAAGGCGCGATGGCCGAATACGTCACCGCGGTGATCGGCGGACAGCTGTTCGGCCTGCCGATCTCGCGGGTGCAGGACGTGTTCATGCCGGAGCGGCTGACGCGGGTGCCGCTGGCCTCCAGCGAGATCGCCGGCGTGCTCAATCTGCGCGGCCGCATCGTCACCGTGGTCGACATGCGCGCCCGGCTCGGCCTGCCGAAGGCCGACGACGGCAAGCCGCCGATGGCGGTCGGCGTCGACCAGCGCGGTGAATCCTATGGCCTGCTGATCGACCAGATCGGCGAGGTCTTGAGGCTGTCCGACGACAGCCGCCAGGACAACCCGGTCAACCTCGATCCCCGCATGGCCAGGCTCGCCGGCGGCGTTCACCGCCTCGACGGACAGCTCATGGTCGTCCTCGATGTCGATCGCGTGCTCGAACTGGTGCCTGATGCCAAAGCGGCCTGAGACGGGCCGACAGAATCGAAGAACTGAAACATCCCACCGGGGATGAGGAAGTAGAGGTCGCAAATGAGAACGTGTCTTGTTGTCGATGACTCAAGCGTCATTCGCAAAGTCGCCCGCCGTATCCTGGAAGGGCTCGATTTCCAGATCGTCGAGGCCGAGGACGGCGCCAAGGCGCTCGAGGCCTGCAAGCGCGCGATGCCCGAGGCCGTGCTGCTCGACTGGAACATGCCTGTCATGGACGGCTACGAGTTCCTCGGCAATCTCCGCCGCATGCCCGGCGGCGATCAGCCCAAGGTCGTGTTCTGCACCACCGAGAATGACGTCGCGCATATCGCACGCGCGCTGCATGCCGGTGCCAACGAATACATCATGAAGCCGTTCGACCGGGACATCGTCACCGCGAAGTTCCAGGAAGTCGGGCTCATTTAAGGTCTACCTTCGATCCGGCGGCAGAAGCCTTCGGCTCAACGGTTGTTGTTGTGCGTCGTGTTGCGTTGCTGGTGAAGTCATGAGTGTTGCGTTGACAAGTGCTGCGGTCCCGACATCGACCCGTTCCGACAAGGTGCGGGTGATGGTCGTCGACGATTCCGTGGTCATCCGAGGGATGATCTCGCGCTGGATCGGCGCCGAGCCCGACATGGAGGTTGTGGCCTCGCTGCGCACCGGCCTCGACGCCGTCAACCAGCTCGAGCGCTTCAACCCCGACGTCGCGGTGCTCGATATCGAGATGCCCGACCTCGACGGCATCTCGGCGCTGCCGCAGCTCTTGGCGAAGAAACGCGACCTCGTCATCATCATGGCCTCGACGTTGACCCGCCGCAATGCGGAGATCAGCCTGAAGGCGTTGTCGCTTGGCGCGTCCGACTACATTCCGAAGCCGGAGAGCACGCGCGAGGCGACCGCCGCGGAAACCTTCCGCCACGACCTGATCCAGAAGATCCGTCATCTCGGCGCCAAGGCGCGGCGCAGCCCGGTGCATACGACGGCGAGCCCGCCGCTCGCGCCCGGGCACGACAAGCCGCGCACGGGGCTGGCCCCCGTCGCAGCGCCCGCGGCGCCCGCTCAGATCACGCGCCGTTCGTTCGGCCTGCTCCAGCCGAAGGTGCTGCTGATCGGCTCCTCCACCGGCGGCCCGCAGGCGCTGATGTCGCTGGTCGCAGAGATCGGCCCGGTGATCGACCGCGTCCCGGTGCTGATCGCCCAGCACATGCCGCCGACCTTCACCACCATTCTCGCCGAGCATCTGGCGCGCACCAGCAAGCGGCCGGCGCATGAGGGGATCGACGGCGAGAGCATCAGGCCGGGTCAGATCTATCTGGCGCCGGGCGGACGCCATATGCGGATCGCCCGCCACGGCATCGATGCCACGATCGCGCTCGACGACGGGCCGCCGGTCAATTTCTGCAAGCCTGCGGTGGATCCGATGTTCACCTCCGCGATCGACGTCTGGCAGGGCAGCATCATGTCGGTGATCCTGACCGGCATGGGCTCCGACGGCATGCGCGGCGGCAAGGACATCGTCGCCGCCGGCGGCAGCGTGATCGCCCAGGACGAAGCGAGCAGCGTGGTGTGGGGCATGCCCGGTGCGGCCGTCAATGCCGGCATCTGCGCCGCCGTATTGCCGCTCAACCAGATCGCATCGAAGCTTGTTCGCGTGTTTGCGGGAGACCGTTCGTGACGCCGCTGGACTACGAGTATCTGCGTAAGCTGCTGAAGGAACGTTCCGGCCTCGATCTGTCGGCCGACAAGCAATATCTGGTCGAGAGCCGCCTGCTGCCCTTGGCGCGCCGGTCGAACCTCGCCGGCATTCCCGAGCTCGTCCAGAAGATGAAGGGCGGCGCCGAGATGCTGACGTCGGAGGTGGTCGAGGCGATGACCACCAACGAGACTTTCTTCTTTCGCGACAAGATCCCGTTCGATCATCTGAAGGAAGCGGTGCTGCCGGCGCTGGCGCAGGCGCGCGCCGCGCGCCGCAGCTTGCGCGTCTGGTGCGCGGCCTCGTCGACCGGGCAGGAGCCCTATTCGATCGCGATGCTGCTGAAGGAAATGACCGCGCTGTTCACCGGCTGGCGCATCGAGATCATCGCCACCGACCTGTCGCAGGCGGTGCTGGAAAAGTCCAAGGCCGGTCTGTTCAGCCAGTTCGAGGTGCAGCGCGGCCTGCCGATCCAGCTGCTGGTCAAGCACTTTGTGCAGAAGAGCGAGCTCTGGCAGCTCAACGCCGATATCCGCGGCATGGTGCAGCACCGCCAGCTCAATCTGCTGCAGGACATTTCGCATCTCGGCACCTTCGACGTGATCTTCTGCCGCAACGTGCTGATCTATTTCGATCAGCAGACCAAGGCAGGCATCTTCGGCAAGATCTCCCGGATGCTCGAGCCCGACGGCGTGCTGGCGCTTGGTGCGGCGGAATCCGTGGTCGGCATCACCAATCTGTTCAGGCCCTATCCCGACCGCCGCGGGCTCTATCAGCCCAGCACCGCACCAGTCGCGCGCGCCGGCGCCGCGCATGTGCTGAAGGCGGTCGCGTCCGCTGCGCGCTAGCTGAAGTTCTCCGATTAGCAGCGCGATACTGCTTGGTCCGTCATCCTTGTAAGTCTCGAATCGCCGGATCGGATAGAGTGTCCGGTGCGGTAGCGGACGGGAGACCGCTTCATCCCAGGGCTTTGAAGCCCGATCCTCAGCGCGGCGCCCCGTCCGTTGTTCCATTGAACCCGAACAGTCGCGAGGGCCGCCTGGCGAGCCCGGTTGCGCAAGGAGGGGTGCAGATGGACGCGATCTACGTTGGCATTGATGTGTCGAAGGACCGGCTGGACGTGCATGTGCGTCCGAGCGGGGAAGCCTTTGCCGTGGCGCGTGACGGCAAAGGCTTGGAAGAGCTCGTTGCGCGCTTGCAGGTGATCTCGCCAGCGCTGATTGCGGTGGAGGCAACCGGCGGCTTCGAGACCATCGTCGCTGCTGCGCTGGCGGGCGCTCAGCTGCCGCTGGTGGTGGTCAATCCGGCCCAGATCCGGCACTTCGCGCAGGCGGTTGGTCAGCGTGCCAAGACGGACCCGATCGATGCGGCAGTCATCGCGCGGTTTGTCGAGGCCGTAAAGCCGGAGCCACGTGCCATGCCGGATCAGGAAGCCCGGCTGCTGGCTGAACTGGTCAGTCGCCGACGGCAGATCATCGAGATGATCGTTGCCGAGCGTCAGCGCGAGAAGCGGGCCGAGAATGTCCGCGTCCGCAAGAGCCTTGCCCGCCATATCAAGGTCCTCGAGAAGGAGCTGCCGGAGATCGACAACGACATCGACACGCTGGTGCGCGGCTCGCCAGTCTGGCGCGCTAAGGAGGAACTGCTGGTCAGCTTTCCTGGCGTGAGCAACACCCTCGCGCGGACCTTCCTTGCCGAGGTGCCGGAGCTCGGCGCACTCAATCGGCGCCAGATCGCGAGCCTCGCCGGTCTTGCCCCGTTCACCCGCCAGTCGGGCCGCTGGAAGGGCAAGAGCATGATCGGCGGCGGAAGAGCCAAGCTGCGCGCCGGGCTCTACATGGCCGCTCTGTCGGCCAGCCGATACCATCCGCAGCTCAAGGTCTTCTATCGGCGCCTGGTGACCGCTGGAAAGCCCAAGATGGTCGCCCTCATCGCCGTCGCGCGCAAAGTTCTCACCACCCTCAACGCCATGCTCAGGGACCAAAAACCATGGCAACCCGCTTGACGAAGAACACAGTCGCTGAGGAGGCTGCAACGCGGCCGTCTCGAAGGATCGACGGCCACCAGCCGGGCCGTTCATCCTTCGAGACGCGCTACGCGCTCCTCAGGATGACGGATGAAACCGCAACCGCGTCGACGCGCTACAAAATCGCGTGCGGCAGGAAGCGCGATGTGTTGCCGGTGATCGGGTTCTCGTCCTCGCGGATCGAGAGCCCACAGGGCGTGCCGTCGACCAGCCAGCTGCCGAGCACGGGGTACTGGCCGGAGAAATTCGGCAGCGGTGCGAGGGCCTGCCGGATGAAGCCCTCGGCTCCGTAGGGGCCTTCTTCCGCGACCAGCGTGATGCCGGCGCTGACCAGTTCGACATTGGCGCCCTCGCGCGAATAGATCGGCTTGCGCACGAACGAGGTGCCGAGCTGCGCGGCCTGCGG
Source organism: Bradyrhizobium sp. USDA 3240 (assembly GCF_054063295.1). Taxonomy (NCBI): domain Bacteria; kingdom Pseudomonadati; phylum Pseudomonadota; class Alphaproteobacteria; order Hyphomicrobiales; family Nitrobacteraceae; genus Bradyrhizobium; species Bradyrhizobium sp. USDA 3240. Next base: position 2,379,703 of record NZ_JBSSGD010000002.1, on the reverse strand, counting down.
GTCGTCCTCGAAATAGGCCGGCAGCAAATTGGGGTGGTTCGGGAACAGCTCCCACAACAGCGGCAGGATGCCCTTGTTGGACAGGATCGCCTTCCACGGCGGCTCGATCCATTGCGTCGGCGCCGTCGCGAGGTTCTTGCCGAACGCGTCGTGGAACATCCACTCCCATGGATAGAGCTTGAACGCGAGCGCGATCGGGCTTTCGTCGAGGTCGACGAACTGGCCGTCATTGCGCAGTCCGATCTGTTCGATGTCGAGCAGCGTGGTCTTCAGCCCGGCCTGCGCCGCGGTGTCCTCGAGATAGGCGAGCGTGCCGGCATCCTCGGCATTGCCGGTCAGTCCGGTGAGATGCAGCGGCTGGGTCGCGCCGATCGTCTTCCAGGCCTCGATCAGCGCCTCATGGATCGAGTTGAACTGGTCGGCGCGTTTCGGGATGATGTTGCGTTCGATCGCCTGTTCGAGCCAGGTCCATTGAAACACCGCCGCCTCGAAGATCGAGGTCGGCGTGTCGGCATTGTATTCGAGCAGCTTGGCCGGGCCGCTGCCGCTGAATTTGAGGTCGAGCCGGCCGTAGAGGCTCGGCTCGTTGCGGCGCCAGCTTGCTGCGATCAGGTCCCAGAACGCTTCCGGTATCTTCAGCCGGCGCAGATATTGTTCGTCCTTGAGCGCGCGTCCGGCGAGCTCGAGGCACATCGCGTCGATCTCGCCGCTCGGCGCCTCGATATCGCGTTCGATCTCGTCGAGCGTGAAGGCGTAATAGGCGCGCTCGTCCCAGTAGCGTTCGCCGTCGATGGTGTGGAAGGTGAAGCCGGCGCTTTCGGCGGTTGCCTGCCAATCGTCGCGCTCGGAACATGCGATGCGTTGCATGAAGGGGTCCGTGATCTTCAGACGATGCGTGTCAGCTCGGTGTCAGCCGCCGCTATGTGCGTTGTCGTAGCGGGCAATGGTGCGTGGCGTGCCGCCGAAGCCACCGGAGGGTGATAACTGCTCGGGCTTCCGCTTGGCTTTGTGCCCGGCATGGTGATGACTGCGGGCCTGGCTTGGCGACAGGCCCATCGAGGCTGCGCCGATCGCGACGCTTCCCATCATTTTCAGCCAGACCCGTCGCGAGCGTTTCATGGACGCGATCCTTGCCTTCTGCGGAGCCGCGCCGAGTGTCCATCAGCGCCGATCGCCGGGCAAGCGAAAGCGCATGACGACACGGCAAAGTGCGTGTCAGCCACCGCCGAAGCCGAACGCATGCGCGAACGAGCCGAAGCCGCCGCGGCTGACCGACGAGCTTGACGATGAACTCGACGAGGATGAAGAGCCGCCGGACGAGGAGCTGCTGCTGTAGAAGCTGCTGCGCGACGAGCCGCCGCCACCACCGCCGCTGCCCGACCCCGACGACGAACTGCGCGGCGCGCAATCGGCGCCGGGTTGCAGGGGGGCCGGCGCGGTCACGCCCGGAGGCGGTGGCGGGACGGGCTGGCAATTCTGCCGCGGCATCACCGCGTAGGCGCCGCCGCCGACCGCGAGCGTGCCCATCATCAGCAGCGCGACATGATTGGAGCGCTTGGAAGGCGGCTCCGGCCGCGTCGCCACCGCTGGCACGCTTGGTCGCCGCTTGCCGAATTCCGGGTTTGGTTTGCGCGCCATGGTTCGGCTCAATGGCTCAGTAGATCATGCAGGCGGCGTTCAGCGCGCCTGCGGCCAGCGAGGACAGCCCGAGCCAGATCGCCGCCGCCATCTCGCCGGAGGCGATCCGCGCCGACAGGTTCGGCACCGGGATCTTCACGATGTAATAGACGATGATCTGCACGATCAGCGCGATGATGCTCCAGATCAGGCAGTCCACCACATTGGCGGAATGGGCGATGGCGCTGACCACCGGCAGCACGAAGCCGAGCAGGCTCAAGCCGAGCGCGATTGCCGCCGCCGGATCGTTGTCGCGGATCAGCTGGAATTCGTCGTGCGGGGTGACGCGGGTGTAGACGAAGAGGTAGGCGACCACGGCGATCAGCGCCGTGCAGAAATAGACCAGGAACGCCGGCAGGCCGGCGAGGGATTGCAGGATCATGTGATGCGCCCGAACAGCCCTAGATCGTCATCCTATAGCTGATTGGTCGCGGTTCGCGAAGCTTCGGTTCGATCTGAGCTGTGGGCTCCGGTGGCCGCGGACGGCCGGCGGAAAATTGCTGCGCGGCGGTGTGAGCCGCTTCACAGCGGCCTTCGCGATAGCCGTCTATACGGTATGCAACCAGAAGTGCATGTCGCGAATGGGTTCGGTGATCCCGATGACGACCAGTTTTGGCAACGACATCCTGCCGATGTTTCGACCGGGCGACGTCGCCTGCATGACCCAAAGGGCGTTCGGCTCGGCGACGCCGACTGGATCTGCGACCCGGCGGGCAATGACGACTTTGCCGATCACGCCAATGCACGCCGCGTCTTCGCTGCGCTGTCGTCGGGCTTCATGCCGCCCGGTCACCGGTGGTCGCAGGACTCGCTCGATGTCTATGCGAGCTGGATGGGGGACGGATTCCAACCATGAACCCGATGTGGAGAGCAAGATGAGAAGGTCGATCGACACGCTGCTCGTCTGTGGTCTGCTTGTGCTTCCCGCGCTTCCGGCCGCGGCGCAATCGCCGCCGAATCCGGCGATGACCGCGCCCGATCAGGTCGCCTGGCAGCTCTTCATTCAGGCCAACACCCGCGCCGGCGGCAGCAATTCGACGTTCGAGACCTGGGCGAGCGATACCGATCTGTTCCAGCCCAATCCGCAGTTCCCGGCGGCTCCGACGCCGCCGTCGCTGCGCCCGCCGATCCTGCCGCAGGTGGCACGGGAAGGCGTGCAGCAGAGCGGCGGATTGCTGCCGGCGCTGCCGCCGGGCGCCGCGCAGGGGCAGATGGAGGAGACGCGTCACAACAAGCCGACGTTCGATTTCATCGTCCAGAACAACCTCTACAAGCTGTCGGGCGTGAAGGCCGCCTTCGGCAAGGCGCTGTCGTTCCCGGTCGATTCCATCGAGGTGAAGGGCAATTGGCTGCCGGTCAGCGACATTCCGCAATTCACCAACAACAAGGTGACGCTGGCGCAGGTGCCGCAACTCTATCACGTCAACAGCGCGGCCGGTGTGCAGTACGCCCTGGTCTCGATGCATGTGATCAGCAAGCAGGTGCCGAACTGGACCTGGGCGACATTCGAGCACCGGTTCAATCCAGGCCGCTGCGACATCATCGGCTGCCGCGACAATTTCGGCGCGCAGACCGCGTTCGTGCCGTCGAACCGGACCGCCGGCCAGGGCTATCCGGATTGCGTGAAGACGGCCGCGCTGACGACGATGCTGTCGAGCGCGGACATCGATCCGGTCTACAACAATTACTGCCTGAAAGGGTCGCAGGTGGATTTCGTCGACAATGTCGGGCTCGACATCAGGGTCGGCAATTCCGTCACCGAGGACGGCTTCGTCGCGACATCGTCCTGCATTACCTGCCACGGCCGGGCGGCCTTCAAGGCGGACGGCACGCCGGCGTCGCAGGCGGGATTCCTGTCGTTCGGTCCGAATGGCCCGGTTGCTCCGCTCGGGCCGCTGCTGCCCGAATGGTACTGGAAGTTCGCGGGCCAGCCGCCGATCTTCGAAGGCAAGCCGGGTCTCACGCGCATCGCGACCGCGGCCGACTTCGTGTGGTCGATCCCGTTCTGCGCCTACGACGATACACAGAATCCGGCGCAGCCGAGCCCGTGCGCCGGAAAGTGAGACCGCACTGATGGCGGGCACCTCCGAGCGCAGGGTTCCGCTTGCTGGCAGCAACCGTGCCGCGCCTGTTGGCGCGACGCTGGTCGGCGATGTCGATCCCGACGAGCGGATCCCCATCGTGGTCTATGTGAAGCGGCGCACCCCCGACAAGTTTGTGCCGGGCAGCGCCGGTGATTTGGCTCGGCTCGCCGCGCCGATCACGCGGCACCAGCTCGCGACCCAGCGCCATCGCAGCCATGCCCGCGCCATCGCCCGCGTGGTGCGGCTGGCGGCGGAGCGGGGCTTGACCGTCGGCCGCAGCGATCCGGTCGCACGCACGGTCGAGCTGGAAGGCACCGCGCGGCAGATGGCCGAGATCTTCGGCGCGACGCTGCGCACCTACCGCGACGGCGAGCGCGCGTTTCGCGCCCGCGTCGGCGGCCTGACGGTGCCGGCCGAGATCGCGCCATGGACCCGCGCAATTCTCGGCTTCGATCAGCGGCCGCTGCGGCCCAGGACGCCGCTGGTGCAGGCCCAGGCTGAGCCGGGCGATGGCAATGGGCTGTGGCCGACCGACATCGCGGCGCTCTATGGCATTCCGCTGGATCGCGACGTGTCGTCCATCTGCGTCGGCATCATCGCGCTCGGCGGCGGCTATCTCGCCAGCGATCTCGCCATGGCGGTCGCCGGCATGAACCGTCCGCCGCCGGTTGTCGTCAACGTGCCGCCGACCGGCAATGACGGCAGCTTCGGCAGCAACGATGTCGCCGATCAGGAGATCGCGCTCGATCTCCAGGTGCTCGCCGGCCTGCTGCCGAAGGCCAAGATCGTGGTCTACTTTGCCGAGAACTCCGCCGCGGGTCTCACCGACGCGATCCATCAGGCGGTGTTCGATGAAGAGCATGCGCCGCAGGTGGTCTCCGTCAGCTGGGGCAGTGCCGAGAAATACTGGACCGAGCCGGGCCGTGACGCGATGCAGGCGGTGCTGGCCGATGCCGCGCGGCTGCGTGTCAGCGTGCTGTTCGCCTCAGGTGATCAGCTCGCGACGAGCGGCCTGACCGACGGCAAGCTCCATGTCTGGTTTCCCGCCTCGAGCCCCTATGCGACGAGCTGCGGCGGCACCCAGCCGGTGCCTGCCGCGGGTAACGGGTCGGCTGCAGCGGAGGCGGTCTGGAACGCCGGCGCGATCGGCACCGGCGGCGGCATCAGCGACGCGTTTCCGGTCCCCGATTATCAGTCGCATTTGACGCTGCCGAAGTCGCAGAACGACGGCGCGATCAGGCGCGGCGTCCCTGATGTCGCCTGCGCGGCCGCGGCGAGCCCGGGCTACCGCATCATCGTCAACGGAGAGGCGATGGCGATGAGCGGGACCAGCGCCGCGACGCCGCTATGGGCCGCTCTGGTCGCGATTGCGATCGCCGCGCGCGGCGAGCAGATCGGCTTGCTCAACGCCGCGCTTTATTCCAACCCCGGCGCATTCCGTGCGGTCGTGCAGGGCAACAACCGCGTCGGCGGCAAAGGCTACGATGCCGGTCCCGGCTGGAGCGCCTGCACCGGGCTCGGCGTCCCGAAGGGCGCGGATCTCCTCGCCGCTTTGACTGCGATCCCGGTAGCGTAACCTCCCAAAAACAAAAACCCCGCCATTTGCGGCGGGGTCCAGGAGGTTAGCTGCAGAAAGCGAAGTGTCAGGCGGGAATGCGTTCGTCGGCCTCGTGCGGCTCGCGCAGCACGTAGCCACGGCCCCACACGGTCTCGATGAAATTGCGGCCCTCGGAGGCGTTGGCGAGCTTCTTGCGGAGCTTGCAGATGAAGACGTCGATGATCTTCAGCTCCGGCTCATCCATGCCGCCGTAGAGATGGTTGAGGAACATTTCCTTGGTGAGCGTGGTGCCCTTGCGGAGCGAGAGCAGCTCCAGCATCTGGTATTCCTTGCCGGTGAGGTGCACGCGCTGACCGCCGACCTCGACCGTCTTGGTGTCCAGATTGACCACGAGATCGCCGGTCTGGATGACCGACTGGGCGTGACCCTTGGAACGGCGCACGATCGCGTGGATGCGGGCGACCAGCTCGTCCTTGTGGAAGGGTTTGGTCATGTAGTCGTCGGCGCCGACGCCGAGACCCTTGACCTTGTCCTCGATGCCGGCGAGGCCGGAGAGGATCAGAATGGGAGTCTTGATCTTCGAAACCCGGAGCTGCTTGAGCACGTCGTAGCCGGACATGTCGGGCAGGTTGAGGTCGAGCAGGATGATGTCGTAGTCGTAAAGCTTGCCGAGATCGACGCCTTCTTCACCGAGATCCGTCGTGTAGACGTTGAAACTCTCGGATTTAAGCATCAATTCGATCGACTGCGCGACGGCGCTATCATCTTCAATCAGCAAAACGCGCATGCCAGTCCCCTATAGTCGCCGCTCCGGGCGTCAGGTCGGCCGCACTTGCGGCACTCAAAACGCCTTTGAACAACTGATTCGGATCCTGACGAGATATGGTTAACAAAAACTGATTCATCGACGCAAGCTCTAACCGTGCAATTTTTGTCGAATCGCCCTAAGATATTGCGTAGAAGAAGCTTTTCCTAACCGCGCTCGTTCAGTCTCCACATTAAGAGCCGGGCCTAACCGACTCTCGCGACTCGCCCTTCTTCTGATGGGCGAGCGACCTCAGTCACCAAAGACAGTGACGCAATGATTAATGATGCGGGTAAACACGAAGTTAAGCGGCCGGCGCAAAATTGCCGAAACTTAAGGTTTTCGCAATGAAGGCGCTCGCGGAGCAGATCGGGGACATCGACGGCGTCAATATTTATGGCCGTGTGGTCGGCGTCCGCGGGCTCATGGTCGAGATCGCCGGCCCCATTCACGCGATGTCGGTCGGCGCCCGCATCGTGATCGATGTCGGCGCCGGCCGCTTCATCCCGGCCGAAGTGATCGGCTTCTCCGGCGAGAACGCGGTGGTGATGCCGTTCGGCGGGCTCGAGGGCGTCAGGCGCGGTTGCCGCGCGGTGATCGCCAATGCGGCGAGCCAGGTGCGGCCGTCGCCGGCCTGGCTCGGCCGCGTCGTCAATGCGATGGGCGAACCGATCGACGGCAAGGGGCCGCTGCAACAGGGCGCCTCGCCGATGTCCTACCGCAACTCGCCGCCGCCGGCGCATTCGCGCAAGCGGGTCGGTGCGCCGCTCGATCTCGGTGTGCGCGGACTTAATACTTTCCTGACCTGCTGCCGCGGCCAGCGGCTCGGCATCTTCGCGGGTTCCGGCGTCGGCAAGTCGGTGCTGCTGTCGATGCTGGCGCGCAATGTCGATGCCGCGATCTCGGTGATCGGGCTGATCGGCGAACGCGGCCGCGAGGTGCAGGAATTCCTCCAGGAGGATCTCGGCGAGGAGGGGCTGGCGCGCTCGGTCGTGGTGGTCGCCACATCGGACGAGCCGGCGCTGATGCGGCGCCAGGCGGCGTATCTGACGCTCGCCATCGCCGAGTATTTCCGCGACGAGGACCAGGACGTGCTGTGCCTGATGGACTCGGTGACGCGCTTTGCGATGGCGCAGCGCGAGATCGGCCTCTCGGCCGGCGAGCCGCCGACCGCCAAGGGCTACACGCCGACCGTGTTCACCGAATTGCCGAAGCTGTTGGAACGGGCAGGGCCGGGCACCAGCGTCGGCACCATCACCGCGATCTTCACCGTGCTGGTCGATGGCGACGATCACAATGAGCCGATCGCGGACGCGGTGCGCGGCATCCTCGACGGCCATATCGTGATGCAGCGGGCGATCGCCGAGCGCGGCCGCTATCCGGCGGTCAACATCCTCAAGTCGGTCTCGCGCACCATGCCGCGGTCCGCCGACCCCGACTTCCTGCCCTTCATCAACAAGGCGCGGCAGGTGATGGCGACCTATGCCGACATGGAGGAACTGATCCGGCTCGGCGCCTACCGGCCGGGTTCCAGCCCGGAGGTCGACGAGGCGATCCGGCTGCACGAGCCCTTGGAAAGCTTCCTGCGCCAGGCCAAGGACGAGGCCACGAGCCTGGGCGACGGCTACCGGCAACTCGCTCAAATCCTGTCGGGTTTGGAAACGGAACGCTAACTTTGTCAGGCCATCATCCCCGGCACACCATAGCTATGCCGGCGGGGCCCAGGGGGGAGCCGGTTCTGTCCCGCGTTCAGAATTGGGACTTCTGGGGAGTATGAGTCGATGAAGTCACGTGAAACGCTGATCCGCCTGAAGAAGTTTCAGGTCGATGAAAAGCGCCGTCGGGTTACCCAGATCGAGGGCATGATCGCGGACTTCCAGCGCATGTCCGTCGAGCTCGAGCGCGAGATCCAGACCGAGCAGGAGCGCGCCGGGATCAATGATCCCTCGCACTTCGCCTATCCGACCTACGCCAAGGCCGCGATCCAGCGCCGCGAGAACCTGACCCGTTCGGCCGACGAACTGCGCGCCCAGCTCGACGACGCCAAGGCGCTGCTGTCGGAAGCCTTCGAGGAACTGAAGAAGGTCGAGCTGCTCGACGAGCGCGACCAGGCGCGCGAACGCGCGGAGGAGAGCGCCCGCGAGCAAGCCGACATGGATTCGATCGGCCTGATGCGGGCCCGCCTCGGCGTCATCGCCTGAACTCTCGCTCCCTTCGCTGACCGTCTTGAGAGCCCGGGCCGATCGCCCGGGCTTTTTGTTGGGCGCTGTCCACAAGCCGGCCTCTCGTCGGCCACTTGGCGGATCGTGCTGTCCCAAAATATGCTACCACCGGTGCGGACCAGATGATGATCGGCGGCGCGGTGGCAATGGGGCGATTGGGGGATGCAGGCTTGGAGGGCGCTGAATGCTGACGCCGGCTGAGCTCGTCTGGCTGATCGCCGCCGTCGCGAAGGGCGATCAGGCCGCCTTTGAGCGGCTGTACGCCGCGACCCGCTCGAAACTCTTTGGCGTCGTGCTCCGTATCTTGCGGCGTCAGGACCTCGCCGAGGAGGTCATTCAGGAGGCTTACGTCAAGATCTGGAACAGCGCGGGGCAGTTCAACCCGGCCCTGTCGTCCCCGATCACGTGGATGGCGTCGATCGCGCGCAACCGCGCCATCGATGTTGTGCGCAAGCGAGGCGAAACCTCGCTGGAAGATGAGCCTGCGGCGATGGAAGTCGCCGCCGACTCGCCCGATCCGCTGGCGCGGCGGGAAATGACGGAAGAGTTGAATCGGTTGCTGGAGTGCGTCGGTCGTCTGGAGCCCGATCGTCAGAAGCTCGTGCTGCTCGCCTATTACAACGGCTGGAGCCGCGAGCAGCTCGCCGCAAAGTTCGAGACGCCGGTGAACACGGTGAAGACCTGGCTGCGCCGCAGCCTGATGGATATCCGGGAGTGTCTTGGACTCTGATTGATGGCCTATAGCGAAGACCATATCGCGCTCGCCGCGGAATATGCGCTCGGTACGCTCGATGCCGACGAGCGCACGCAGGTCGAGACCATGATGGCCGTGGACACCGAGTTCGCCGCGCTCGTGCAAGCCTGGGAGTTCAGGCTCGGGCCGCTGAACCAGATGGTCGGCCTGGTCGAGCCGCGCCCGGTGGTCTGGGAAAACATCAAGGCGGCGATCGGCCATGCCGGCGCGCCGCAGGCGCCGCTGGTGCTGCCCGAGACGCCGGAAGCGACTGTGGCACCGCCGATAACCGACGATCCGCAATTCGGCTCGGCCTTCGATCCGGAGCCGTCGCAGCCATCAGAAATCCCACAGCCGGCCGAGATTCGGCGGCCACCAATCCAGCCACGTTTTGGCGTCAACGACAGCACCAACATGATCGCGCTTGCGGGCCGCGTGAAGCGCTGGCGCGGCATTGCGTCGGCCGCGACCGCGATCGCAGCCGCGCTGCTGGTCACGCTCGGCCTGCAGATCTACCGGCCCGACGCCTTGCCGAATGCAATCCGTCCGAAGCCGCGCATCCAGACCGTGGAAGTCAAGACACCGGCGCCGGCGCTCGCGCCGTCGGCGCAATATGTCGCGCTGCTGCAGGGACAGAATGGCGGGCCGGCCTTCATCATGACCATCGACGGCGCGACCAAGAATTTCACCGTGCGCAAGGTCGGCGCTCCGTCCGAGCCCGGCAAGAGCTTTGAGCTCTGGCTGATCTCCGACAGGCTGCCGCAGCCGCGTTCGCTCGGCGTGATCGGCGCCGATGATTTCACCGCGCGTCCGGTGCTATCGGGCTACGATCCCGACGTGATCAACGGCGCCACCTACGCGGTGACGGTCGAGCAGGCCGGCGGTTCGCCGAACGGCCAGCCGACCTCGGCGCCGATCTTCACCGGCAAGCTGATCGAGACCGTGCCGCCCGCGTCGGGTTCGACGCCACGATAGGCGTTTGCGCCCCGTCGTTAGGGGCCGTGAATGGCCGGCATTCACCGTCATTGCGAGCGAAGCGAAGCAATCCATCATTCCGCATGCTCGGTGACATGGATTGCTTCGCTTCGCTCGCAATGACGCCGGAATGCGCGCGGGCCTGTCACCTGCGCAGCTAAGCCGCACCACCCGCACAAAAAGAAAACGCCCGTGGGGAGCGGGCGTTTTCGATAGTCAACTTGGGGGTAGTTGGGGGTCTTAAATATCCACGCAGCGACTTTGGGGGGCTGTAAAGAACACTACGTGAATTCGTGAAACTCTCCTGTTAGCGGACCAGCGAGTTGCTCGTGCTCGTGATCGCGACCGGCTTGCCGGCCTTCATGACACGTGCCGTCTGGGTGTAACCCTCGTCCGACGAATTGTGTGCCGCGATGCCGAAGCCCGCGACCAGGATACCGGCGAACAACGCCACAACCACAATCTTCAGGTGCGTCATACGATCGGCGCTGTAGATCGAGTGGTTCATGGAAGTCTCCTGCCGCCTTCCTGCTCTCAGTAATCTGTCGGTTTGGTCTCTTGCCCGGTTCAACGTCTCGTGCCCCACCAACGTAGGATTTGCCGATTCCGTTCCCTAGAGGTCATCACAAGGGCGTGATGAGACGTGATCGGGCGCGATCAAAAACCGCCTCCGGCTCCTGAAATCTACATTAACTGGACGTAATATCAGCCACTTGCTTGAAATCCGGATCATGTTACCCGAGATAGGGCCGTTCCGGACTGTTCCACACAAATCAGTTGCCTGTTGCGAGAAAGCACAGGCGAAAACGCAAATGATTTGCGACGGCTAGAGCGTTTTCGAGCGAAGCCTGTCCCGCACCCGATGCGGGATGGACGCCGGTTCGCGTGAAGAAAACGCGCCCAAACGAGAAGCTCTACACGCTGCCGACGGTCTTCAGCCGGGCCCGCGGATGGATCTCGGCCTGCGACAAGACGGTGGTCTGCGAGCGGAACCGTTCCACCAGCGAGCGAACGAACGGCCGGATCGCGGCCGAGGTCACCAGCACCGGCGCCTCGCCTTCACGCGCCGCCTGCTCGAAGGCGTTGCGCACGGCGGTCATGAATTCCGACAGCTTGGAGGGCTGCATCGCCAGGCTGCGATCGTCGCCCTGACCGACGATCGATTCGGCAAACGCCTGCTCCCAGCGCGCCGACAGCGCGATCAGCGGCAGATAGCCGTTCGGCGAGGTGTTCTGGGCGCAGATCTGCCGCGCCAGCCGGGCGCGGACATGCTCGACCATGGTGGCTGGATTGCGCGAGAACGCCAGCGCGTCGGCGATGCCCTCGAGAATGGTGGAGAGATCGCGGATCGAGATGCGCTCGGCGAGCAGCAATTGCAGCACGCGCTGGATACCCGACACCGTGACCTGGCTCGGCACGATGTCCTTGATCAGCTCGCCCTGCTCCTTCGGCAGGTCCTTCAAGAGCTTCTGCACCTCGCCGTAGGACAGCAAGTCCGACATGTTGGTCTTGAGCAGCTCGGTCAGGTGCGTCGACAGCACGGTCGCGGCATCGACCACGGTGTAGCCCTTCAGCGCGGCCTCTTCCTTCAGGCCGGCATCGACCCAGGTCGCGGGCAGGCCGAAGGTCGGTTCGATGGTGTGGATGCCGGGCAGCTGCACCTGGTTGCCGGCGGGGTCCATGACCATGAACTGGCTCGGCCAGATCTTGCCGGTGCCGGCGTCGACTTCCTTGATCTTGATGGCGTAGCTGTTGGCTTCGAGCTGGACATTGTCGAGGATACGCACCGCCGGCATCACGAAGCCCATCTCGATCGCAAGCGAGCGGCGCAGCGCCTTGATCTGCTCGGTGAGGCGGTCGGTGCCGTCGGGCCCGTTGACCAGCGGCAGCAGCGCGTAGCCGAGCTCGATCTTGAGGTCGTCGATCTTCAGCGCGGCGGCGATCGGCTCCTCAGCGGCGGCAGCGGCAGCGGCTGCAGCGGGGGCTGCAGCGGCGGCGGCCTCGGCGGCGTTGGCGACCCGCTTCTTCTTGCGCGCGTTCCAGGCCAGCGCCGCGGCGCCGGAGCCCAGCGCCATGAACGGCAGCGTCGGAATGCCCGGCAGCAGCGCCAGCACCAGCATGACGCCGGCCGACATGCCGAGCGCCTGTGGATAGCCGGAGAGCTGGCGCATCAGCGCCTTGTCGGCTGCGCCGGTGATGCCGGCCTTGGAGACGAGCAGACCGGCGGCGGTCGAGACGATCAGCGCGGGCACCTGGGTGACGAGGCCGTCGCCGACCGTCAGCACGGTGTAGGTGCGGGCGGCTTCGCCGAAGGAGAGGCCCTGCTGGGCGACGCCGATGATGATGCCGCCGACGATGTTGATGCCGACGATCAGGAGGCCGGCGATGGCGTCGCCGCGGACGAACTTCGAGGCGCCGTCCATCGCGCCGAAGAAGCCGCTTTCGTCTTCCAGCGCCTTGCGGCGCTCCTTGGCGGCCTTCTCGTCGATCAGGCCGGCGGACAGGTCGGCGTCGATCGCCATCTGCTTGCCGGGCATCGAGTCCAGTTGGAAGCGCGCCGCGACTTCGGCGATACGGCCCGAACCCTTGGTGATGACCACGAAGTTCACGATCACCAGGATCGCGAACACGATGATGCCGATCACGAAGTTGCCGCCCATCACGAAGTTGCCGAACGCCTCGATGACATGGCCGGCAGCAGCCGTGCCCTCGTGGCCGTGGCTCAGGATCAGCCGGGTCGAGGCCATGTTCAGCGACAGCCGCATCATGGTTGAGATCAGCAGGATGGTCGGAAACGACGAGAATTCCAGCGGCGCCTGGATGAACAGCGAGGTCATCAGGATCAGGATCGAGATCGTGATCGAGACCGCCAGAAAGAGGTCGAGCACGATCGAGGGCAGCGGCAGGATCAGCACCACCAGGATGGTGAGGACGCCGAGCGCCAGCGCGAGATCGCCGCGCTTGAGGATGTCGCCGATCTCGCCGAGACCAGGCAATCCGCCTTTGCCTGCCGTGCCCTGACCCGCCGTGACGTCGACCATGGTAGCCGCTCCCCCCCGCGACTGGCGGCTACGGCCGCCAAGCGTCTGCGCGACGGCCGCAGGGCCGCCGTTCCGAAAGTGAGGCACCGCGCTGGCGTCCACGGGGATCTCCACCCGCTATACGCGTTCGACGACACTCGACTTCACTCGGCAATTCTTGCCGGGTGTATGGTTAGCAAAGGGTTAACAGGTGCGTTTTGCGGGGTGCGCGGGTCGTCGCAGGCGGTCGGGCATGGAGATTCCCGGCCGGGGTGGGCGGGTCGGAGCGCCCGGCTGTGCTTCGGGGCGGGTTCGCGGCCTCTATCTCAGCGCGCCGAGCACGGCGCCCGATGCGGCGATGAGGCCGAGCGTGATGACGCTGGCGCGCCACAGCAATTGCTGCCGGGCAGCGCGCCGGTCGTGGAAGGCCAGCCAGTCGTGGACAAAGCCCGTGGGGATGTCGAACACCACGGCAGGCTCGTCGCGATAGTGCGTCTCATGCTCGCAGTACATCGTCCGGACCGCAGGCACGCCCAGCCGCTCGAGCTCGCAATGCCACTCCCAGGCATGCCGGCCGTTGGTCCAGCGATTTTCGAAGGGGATCACGTGTGATTCCATGACGAGCCTCCTGGCCCACCCTTGAACCTCACGTGGCAAGTCTAGCTCAATATTCCGACCGGCGCGAGATCGGTGTCGGCTGCCCGAGACCGATCATGGCGGCGTCAATTGGTTGAGAGCATCCATTTGCGCCAATGCGTCGGCTGGATGTCGAGATGCCTGCTGCCGGCATGGTCGATCCATTCGGCACCGTCCCGGTGGCACGGGAACATCAGCGCGTGCACCATGCCGTCATAGTCGAGGACACAGACCTCGAGCTCCCGGTCCGACGGCGCTGACGCAACGGGCAACCACTCTGCTGACGACGAATGCATGACGATCCTCCGACGATGTGCGCTTCGATCCTTTAACCTTGCGAGCTGCGCGCCATCCGGGCGGGATGATAGGTCCGGACGGCGAGCCGCCAATGTGAACCGGCTCGCATTGTAGCAGTTTTTCTCATCAGCATGGATCACGGCTCGACGGACGATATTCCCGCTCGATCGGTCCGCTGCGATCGCTGCGGTGCACGATGCTGATTGAACTTTCGCGGCCCGGCCTTCGACCAAACGGCAGCAACGCCAGTCAGCCATTCGAGGCATCGATGTCGAACCGGGCAGGTCGAACCATGACAGCAGGGTTTGCTGCCGCGATCGCGCTGCTGTCGGTGCCGGCGTCCGCCGTGACGTTGCCGGACGACCGGGCCTGGATGATCCGCATGATCGCCTGCAAGGGTAACAGTGTCCTGATGGAGGTCTACCTGCCGCAATCCGTCGTCTTCGCGCCGCATGGCGGCATGGCCGCGGGCAAGACGGCGGACGGCTACTACACGCTCGATCTGACCGAGCTCAACAAGGGCAAGGACCTCGAGCCGGTGCATGTGACAATGAGTGCGGACAAGAAGTCCGTCACCGTCGACCAGTACACACGCGGCTTGCCGCCGACCCGCATACCGGTCGGCGGCGGTACCGTGGATTTCGATCAGCGCTTCGGCATCGGTGCGAAGTGCGGTCCGTTCCAGGCGCAGGATCCGAACTACGGCAATTGAGCCGCCTCACGCGGAGTGGTGCGCCCCCTTGCTGGCGCATGCCTAATCTCTCGGCAATGTGGCTTGACCCGAAGGCAAATGCCGACGAAGTTCCGCGTGCCGTGGTAATTTCTTCTGAATTTTCCCCTGAAGCCGCAGTGTTCATTCCCGACTCGCGCCGGGCATGGCTGCGCCTTGCCATAGCCGTGGTCATCGGTTCGCTCGGCAGCGTCGGCATGTGGTCGGTCGTGGTGGCGTTGCCGGCGGTGCAGACCGATTTCGGCGCGACTCGTGGAACGGCCTCGCTCGCCTTCACGATGGTGATGCTCGGCTTCGGCCTCGGCCAGGTCGTGACCGGCAAGATCAGCGATCGCTACGGCATCGTCACGGCGATCGGCGCCGGGATCGGCATTCTCGGCCTCGGCTATATCTGCGCCGGCTACGCGACGTCGATCTGGGCCTTCATCCTGGTGCATTTCGCGATCGGCCTGTCGTCGGCTGCGACCTTCGGCCCCCTGATGGCGGAGGCCTCGCACTGGTTCGAGCGCTACCGCGGCCTGGCGGTCGCGATCGCCGCCAGCGGCAATTATGTCGGCGGCACGGTGTGGCCGCCGCTGGTCAATTTCGGGATGCAGAGCGTCGGCTGGCGCACCACCCATATCGCGATCGGCATCTTCACTGCGATCGCAATGGCGCTTGCGCTCGTGGTGCTGCGTCTGCTGATGGGGGTGGCGACCCGGCGCAGCCACGTCAACGCGGCGCCGCCGCGGGTCGACATGCGGCTCTCCACCAATGCGCTGACCGCGATCCTGTCGCTGGCGTCGATCTCCTGCTGCGTGGCGATGTCGATGCCGCAGGTTCACATCGTCGCCTATTGCGGCGATCTCGGCTACGGCGTGGCGCGCGGCGCCGAGATGCTGTCGCTGATGCTGGGCTTCGGCATCATCAGCCGGATCGGCTCCGGCTTCCTCGCCGATCGGATCGGCGGCATCCGCACGCTGCTGATCGGCTCGATCGCGCAGGGCGCGGCGCTCTTGTTCTACCTGTTCTTCGACAGCCTGACCTCGCTCTACGTCATCTCGGCGATGTTCGGCCTGTTCCAGGGCGGCATCGTGCCGAGCTACGCCATCATCGTGCGCGAGGCGATGCCGGCCGCCGAGGCCGCGACCCGGATCGGCATCGTGATCTTCGCCTCGGTGTTCGGCATGTCGTTCGGCGGCTGGATCTCGGGCGTGATCTTCGACGCCACCGGCTCCTATGCCGCAGCCTTCGCCAATGGCCTGGCGTGGAACCTGCTCAATGTCAGCATCATCCTGCTGCTCATGATGCGGTCGCGGCAGCGGCTCGCCATGGCCTGATCCCGGATTGCGGGTTCGGTAACCTCCTAAAGATCGACCGAGATTCTGGCGATCGCCTTTTCCAGGCGGTTCTTGATGGAATCCATCTTGCCGGTCAGTTGCAGCAGCTCCCGCAGATCGAGGTCGGCATAGACGAACTCGTTGAGCTCTTTGCGCTGCGCGGACAGGTTCGCCATCTGCTTCTTGGCGTGCTCGGTCAGCGACAGGTTCACGACCCGGGCATCTTCGGTCGAACTCTTGCGGCGCAGCAGGTTCTTCTTTTCGAGCAGCTTCGACTGCGTCACCACAAACGACTGGTCGACGCGCAGTGCCCTCGACACCGCCCCGACGGGCAAGCCGACGCTGCGGTCCTCGGCATTCGCCAGGACCGTCATGATCATCCATTGCGGGCCGGTGATTCCGATCATCTTGGCCCAGATGCTGCGCAACTCGTCCAGGCGAACGCTGGTCGACACGATCTCCCAAGCCAATCGCTCAGCCGCGTCCTGGAGTTTGTCGGTCGATTTGCGCTCGGTCATGACGCACCTTAACAAAAATTCATCTTCACAGATATCGAGCAATTTTTGAAGCGGGCGCCGTGACGAAAATGTTCGTCGATGCGTTGCCTGAATGACACATGGCTGCGCAAACATCGAATGACTAACTAATATAAGTTGAATATGTGACTACCCGATTGCATTGTTCCGCATCGTAGATGGGGGGCATCCACCATCTCACGCCTGCAGTGGCCGAGTTGACCACGAGCATCTTGAAAATGGCTGCGCCGCAGCGGTTTTCGGGAGGGGAACGTTTGTCGCTTTGCCAGCAGTGCAAGGCATCACTTGGAGGATAGCATGAAAATCGTAAAGGGCCTTTTGTTGGGCTCGGTGGCAACTCTCGCCGCGAGCAGCGGAGCCATGGCGGCCGACCTTCCGGTCAAGGCCAAGGCAGTCGAGTACGTGAAGGTCTGCTCGCTCTATGGTCCGGGCTTCTACTTTATTCCGGGCACCGACACCTGCATCAAGCTGGGCGGTTACCTGCGCATGGACGTTCTGGCGAACACCAACTCGGACCACACCGGCAACTACGCCGGCGCGGGCGGCGCACAGAACCGCTTCACCAACGGTTACACCTGGCGCTCGCGTGAAGACCTCAACGTCGACACCCGCACCGCGACCGAATACGGCGTGGTTCGTACCTTCTTCGATGCGACCTTCAGCTGGACCTCGGACAGCTATGGTGCGGGCGCCGCAGCAGGCTCGACGGTCTACTCGCCGATCGGAACGTCTGCCGCCCCGAACAACGCCAGTGCAGGCGGTGTCGCCGCCGGCACGGTCGGCGTCTACTACGCCTTCGTCCAGTTCGCCGGCTTCACCATGGGTAAGGCGGTGTCGCAGTTCTCGGCGCCGTGGGCCAACTATCCGGGCAACAACTTCGACGGTCTCGTCGGCGGTGGCGGCACGATCACCGGTGTGAACCAGTTCACCTACACCGCGCAGTTCGGCAATGGCGTGTCGCTGGCCCTGTCGGCCCAGGATCAGTCGGCCTACTATCAGGCCGGCGTGCAGAATCTCGGTGTGGTCGGTACCGGCGCTCTCGGTCCCTACGGCGCGAGCGACTATGCCGGCACGATTGCTCCGGATCTGGTCGCGTCACTCCGCGTCGACCAGGCCTGGGGTCTGTTCCAGGCGTCGTTCGCGGCGCATGACAATCATGCGGCCTACTACGGCGCCACCGAGTTGACCGGTCATCCGGACGACAAGTGGGGCTGGGCCGGTCAGCTGGCCCTGTCGATCAAGAACATCCCGACCGGACCTGGCGACACCATCAACGTCCAGGGCGTCTACACCAACGGCGCAACGCGCTACAACATCCAGGATCTCTCGGGTGCCGGTGCGTTCACCTACTTCGGCAACACCAGCGTTCCCGGTGCCTACCAGAGCATCGGCTTTGGCATCGCGCCGGACAGCGTGTTCGTCAGCGGCGGCTCGCAGCAGCTGATCACGACGTACGGTGTGCGCGGTGCATACGTCCACAACTGGAATCCCTATTGGAACACCAGTGTCTACGGCGCGTGGGCCCAGGTTAACTACAACAGCACCGCCAAAGGCTACATCTGCGGCCCGGGCGGGACTGGCGTGGGCGGATCGTTCGGCGTCCTGATCGGCGCAACGTCGAATCTGACCTCGTGCAACCCCGACTACAGCATTGCTCAGATCGGCACGCAGACCCAGTGGACCCCGGTGAAGAACCTGACCTTCTCGGCTGACTTCACCTACACCCATCTGGATCAGAACTACGCGGGCACGATCACCTACCCGGGTAGCGCTGCGATCGGCAAGCCGGCCGCCGTCTACTCGCTCAGCAACCAGGACACCTACATGTTGCTGCTGCGCGCGCAGCGCAACTGGTAAAGCCCGGTTGATCCGGACCTGATCGCGACCCAAAGCCTCGACGGGAAACTGTCGAGGCTTTGATTTTGAAAGAAGAGTCTGTTGTATGATTTACTAATATTAGTCTATCATGTACAAACCGGATGTCGGTTGCTCTGCCGACCATGACGAGGAGATATCAGACTCTTCATGAACTAACCTCCAGAACCTCCGGCAATGCCCTGCCGGAGGTTCTTCATTTGAAGCGGCGACAGCGCACCCATTTAGCGGTGCGGGGATAAGCTAGCGCGCGCTCAAGCCGACCATCCTCACGAAGTCACGGCCGAGTGAGCAGCTGCATGCCGGTTCTCGCGATTCCGTGAGCACGTTCGCCACGCGAGATAGGCAAGTTGGCGGCATCCGGAACATTTCCGAGCATTTGCTCGGCAACGATTGCTGCAGCAACATTCGGCCCTCAGGCATAAGCGCAACGCATTCCTGCGCCGCCATATCAACATTTGCCGCCGCCGAATTACTTCAATTATATGAAGCCGAATTGGAATATTTTCTTGGGAGAGCCGCGTGGTTGGCGTTTGCGATTTCGGCGCCAATTTTGCGCGGCGACCGAAGCGGCGGCTCGTCGACCTCAACGGGCGGACTCGTACTTTTCACGCGTACCGGCGGCGAAGCCGGGTGCGAACGAGTTGACGAAACATGCATGACCATTTTGGGGCGCGTGGAGCCTCGTCAAGCAGCGTCGAGTTCGATGACAAGGGCTGGCCTGCCTGGCCGGATCGCGAGGATCTGTCCGCGGAGTTCATCAAGCTTCTGGCCGCCGCACAGGAAGGCGGTTCGACGGTCTCCGAATGCTGGCTGACTTTGAGCAAGATCAACCTCGCATCGGAGAGCTCGTGGTCGGAAGAGTGGATCAAGACCGCCGAGCTGAACGAGGCAAGAGCTGAGCTTTCGTTGCTGAACAACAATCTGGTCACGGCCCGTCGCAACTGGCTCCGGGCGACCACTTACTTTCACGCCGCGGTAAGGCCTCCCGGATACGCCAACGATTTGCTGAACCGCGCCGTCGCCGGCATGCGGCGATGCGCGACCAGCTTTCTGAAGACCCGCCTTCCGGCCGGCCAGGTGCTCTCGATTCCCTGGACGGAAGACCTGTCGCTGCAGGCCTACTATTTGCCGTTAGCCTTGCGCGACGATGGACCCGTCATCGTGTGCATAGGCGAGCCGGGTTCCTACAAGGAAGAGTTGATCACCAAATACGCGGGTCATGCCAACGAGCGCGGATTCTCGTTGCTCGCCGTGGATCTGCTGGGGACTGAGACGGCCTTGTCGCCGGAACGGCTCGAGGGCCACAAGTTCGAAGCGGCCATGAGCCGCATCCTCGACTTTCTTTCGGAGAAGCCCGGTGTCGACAGCACGCGGATCGCCATCGTGGCGGACGCCTGCAACTCGTCCCTGGTCGCCCGGGCGGCCGCAAGTGATGCCCGGTTTGCCGCGGCGGTTTGCGACGCCGGAATTTGGGACTCGCACGAGAGAAGCTTCTTCCATCGGCAAGCGGGCGACGACGCGCAAATCTGCTGGATTGAAGAAGCCAACCCTATTTCACGAAGCATCGAATGTCCGTTGCTCGTCACTGCCGGCGAAGCCGGCTGGCTTCTGCCAGGCGCCTTGACCAAATTCGGCGACCAGTTGAGCAGCATTCATCGTGACGCCCGGCTGATCCTGTTCCGGCGCGCTGAAACCGCGTCGATGCAGGGACACATCGATAACCCGACCTTGGCCAATGAAGTCATATTCGACTGGCTTGAAGACAGGCTCCGGCCGAGAAAGGGCTTGGCCTGAAGCGGCTGTCTTCAGGTTGCGGACCCGATCCGTGCGGTCACACCGATTGACCGGCCTTCAGCAACGAGCAGCCGGTGATCTTCAAACTGCCGTCGGCCTGTCGCTCCAGCGTGTAGAGCGCCTCCCACGCCTCGCCATTGGCGTCGACGATCTGAACGCGTTGCGCGATCCGGTCGCCAGCGCTCTGCGCCGCGCCGAACTCGAAGCTCCTGTGGCGATAGACCGGCGCGTATTGGTTCTGCACCATCGACATGAAGATATCGGCCTGCGGAAAGATCTGCCGGATCGCGGGTGCGGCATAGGAATAGGCCGTCGCGGCGTCGTCGCGGCCGAACGCCTGCTCCTGGGCGCGGATCACGCCTTGCGCCGTGGCGACGTCATCGGCTGCTGCGGGAGCGAACGAGCCCAGCAGAATGGCGACCAACAGCAGGATGATGCGCATGCGATGGCTCCGTCGGCAATCGGACCTTCCAGCCGCCGCAAGGCTACTCCCGCGCAGCTGTGGCGGCAACGGAGCAGGGCGCGTTCGTCGGCCAAGTCCGAACACGTATCCGGCCGCGTGGGCCGAACCGGATCGAGCCGCGCGATCTCAGTTGACGCGCCGGTGGCGATGCCGCAGCGCCTCGGCAGTCGGGCACCGCGCGCGCCGCGGATAGCGGGCTGCGAATGGCTGCTCGATGGTGACGTTCTGGCAGCCATATTGCGCCGATACCTCGGCGATGACGTTCGAGACCGCGTCGTCGATCCGCGAGCCGGGCAGATGCGCGACGATCAGGTCGCTGATGCTGAGCCGCTTGCGGACGCGCAGGTCGTTGTCGATGCGGTAACTGAACAGGGCATGGATCACGCCACGGCGATCGCGGATCGCGATCAGCCCGGTCTCGGGCGAGCTGCCACGGGAGCGCCGGCGCACGAACCGCAGCCATTGCTCCGTGGTAATACTGGCATCATGCATGAACACCAGCGGATAGGCCGCGATCGCATGCTGATGGTCGATCGGAAGTGCTTGGAATTGCTCATTCATCGCCGGATTTCCCCGATGATGGGCACTACTGCTGGGGAAACGGCGGCGCAGCATTGATCTGCATCAATGCGGCCGGCGGTTGATCCAGATCAAATCGGGGTTGGTTGATAGTGTCGAGATTCTAACCTCGCGGACCCCCGAAGCCATGAGCATTGCCGAACCACTGCTGGATTCGTGCGCCGGCGCGACTCCGTGCGACTGCAGGCACGGCCATGCCACGAACGGCTGCGAGGATTGCAAGGTCAGGCTGTTCAGCGTCTGCGCCGCGCTTGATTCGTCCGAGCTCGAGGAGCTCGACCGGATCAGCCAGGCGAAGCAGGTTTCGGCAAGAACGACGCTGTTCGAGCAGAGTGCGCTGGCGGGGAGCGTGTTCAACGTTACCGATGGGGTAGTGCGGCTCTACAAATCATTGCCCGATGGTCGCCGCCAGATCGTGGGTTTCGCGCTGCCGGGCGATTTCCTCGGGCTGGCGCTGCAGGACCGCTACGGCGTCACCGCGGAGGCGGTCAACGCGGTCGCGGTTTGCCGTTTCGCGCGATCGGCGTTCCTCACCTATGTCGACGGCAAGCCGCATCTGCTGCGCCGCCTGCATGAGTTCGCGGGGCACGAGCTGAGCCTGGCGCAGGACCAGATGCTGCTGCTCGGGCGGCGCACTGCCGAGGAGAAGATCGCCGCATTCCTGCTCAACATGCAGACGCGATACGCCCGGATCGGAAGCGTGTCCGTCACCGTGCCGCTGCCGATGAGCCGGCAGGACATCGCCGACTATCTCGGTCTCACCATCGAGACGGTGAGCCGCACCCTGACCCGCCTTGCGCGCGAGAAGGTGGTGTTGATCGTGCCCGATGGTGTGCGGCTGCTCGATCTCGAACGGCTCCGGCTGAGCGGCGCGAGCTGACGCTACGGCGTCGGCTTTTGATCCAGCACAAGGCGATCCGCACGCAGACGCGCTAGGTCTCTCCACGATAAGGAGACGACCCATGCCTCTCGACACCATCCTCGTCATGATCGCAGTCACCGCGATGTTCGCCACCATTGCCGCCGTTATTGCGTGGGGCGACCGGCAGACCCGCGATTTGTGATAGCGTCGTGTGACCAGAGCCTTTCCGCTCCGATTTGAATCGAAACGGGGCACCCACTTCGCTTGAGAGCGCTCTATCTGATCGAGCCTTTGAACTTGTCGATGTCGGGCGAGGGGCGTGCGGGAAACAGCCGCGCGGTCGAGGAGTTATCGAGCCGGCGCTTGCATTTCGCCTCGTCGTCGCTGTCTTCGGTGCCGTCCTTCCCGGTACGCTTCTTGGCGAAGGCATCGTCCTGCCGGTTGACGATCAGCATCGCATGGTCGCGCTCGAGCGTATCCGGATTCTTGCGCTGCTCGTCGGAGCGGAACGCGCCGCCGACCATCTTGCCCGTCATCTCGTAGTCGCAGCCGGCCTTCCAGTCGCCCTGGTCCCACTTCCATCCGACAGCCTTCAGCGTGCCGTCTTTCTCTGCGGTGACCTTGATGATGGCATTATAGGCCAGCCAGACGCCGGGAAGCCCGCTGCGCCTGTCGTCAAAGCCCTCGAGCAGCGCCAGGCGCTCGCGCTGCAAGCCGTTGACATGATCGCGCGCATCGACGGTGAAGTGCACCTGCGAGCTCTGCTTGTTCCAGGCCGGATGCAGGAATTCCGGGAATTGTTCGGTCTGGCTTTTCACCCAGTTGCGCTGGTCGTCGATCAGCGCGCGCCGCGTCGCCTCGTCGAGCCGCGGCTGCAACGCCTTCCAGGCGCGGTTCAGCCGCTGGTCGTTGTCGGCGAGATCAGGATCGGCGCAGATCTCCTCGTCGGTCGCGGTCTCGGGCCTGGTGCAGTCGAAGGTCGGCGCGACGAACGCAGTGTCGGCCTTGTCGGGCGCCGCATCCTTGCCGGCGGCAAAGTAGCTGCCGGTGACCTGCCACATCGACGAGCAGTCGTTGAGCCCGCCGAACTCCTCGTCATCGATGGTGCCGACGATCCGCAACGTCTCGCCCTGGCGGCGGAGTTTTATCGACGGCGGCTTGGCGGAAGCAGCAGCCGCGTCGGATTTGGGCTTGTCGGTGGATGCGTCCGCCTCGATCGCCACGGGGCCGCAGAGCCAGCCAGTCCCGGAAGGCTTCAGGTCGGCGCTCAGCTTGCAGGTTCGCCGGCGGTCGCCGCCATAGTCGCCGCGCAGGTCGGCGGCGAGGCGATAGGCGCCGCCCTCTGTTGGTGTCAGCGTGATACTGCCGAAGGCATTGACCCAGTTGCCCGACAGGCCCGGACGGCCCGATGCGATGCCGTCAAGCGCGGCCGCGCGACGGCGCAAGGCTGCGGCAAAGTTTGCTTTCAGCTCGTCCTCATCGGTTTCGGTGAGCACGTCCGCGGCGTCGATGATCATTTCGTTGAACCAGGCCTGGTCGCGCTTCAACAGCGGTTTGACGTTGGCCGGCAGCCTGCCGAGCGCCGCGTCGAACGCCTTGTCGATCTGCGCCACCAGTCTGTCGGTGCCGGCCTTCCTGCAGTCGGCGGTCTTGATCTTGTTATCGCCGCCGTCGCCGCACAGGCTGATCGCGGTCGGCGCGCTGCTCGATGCGCGCAGGAAATCGTCCATCGCAAGAGACGGCCCGGAGGCGAGGGCCGAGATGGCCGCGACGGCGGCCGCAAGCCGTGGGGAGCAAGGCATCGACGTCACCCGCGAGGCCGCGGCATGCGGCCCTTGCGGCTTGGGTCGCCCGCCGCCTGCTGCGGGTTCAAAATGTCGGCGGCGTGCAGGCCGAAATCACCTCGCACGGCTTGGC
The DNA here is from genome assembly GCF_054063295.1 of Bradyrhizobium sp. USDA 3240. Classification (NCBI taxonomy): domain Bacteria; kingdom Pseudomonadati; phylum Pseudomonadota; class Alphaproteobacteria; order Hyphomicrobiales; family Nitrobacteraceae; genus Bradyrhizobium; species Bradyrhizobium sp. USDA 3240. The sequence goes on along the minus strand of NZ_JBSSGD010000002.1, from coordinate 2,355,618 downwards.
GCCGATGCAGCGGAAGCGGTGCGGGCGGCGGCTTTCGAAGTAATAGGCGTCGCCGGTGTTGAGCACCCGGCGCTCGTCGTCGACCGTGACCTCGAGCCGGCCCGAGACCACGATGCCGCCTTCCTCGCCTTCATGCACCAGCGGCACCCGGCCGGTGTCGCTGCCGGGCTCGTAGCGCTCTTTCAGGATTTGCAATGCACGTCCGAACAGGCTGTCGCCGATCTGGAGGTAGGAGATCGGCTTCTTGCCGATCTCGGTCAGCTCATCGGCGCGGTAGAACGCCTTGCGCGGCCGCTCCGGCTCGATCGCGAAGAATTCGGCGAGCCCCATCGGGATGCCGTCGAGGATCCGCTTCAGCGCGCCGACCGACGGGTTCATCTGGTTGGATTCGATCAGCGAAATCGTCGAATTGGTGACGCCGGAGCGCTTGGCGAGCTCGCGCTGCGACAGCTTGTGCCGCGCGCGGATGAATCGCAGCCGTCCGCCGATATCGACGCTCATCACAAATCCCTGTTGCAGGTGTTGCGGATAGAACAAATCTTGGCAGAGCGCCCCAACAAGATCAATGGCTTGCGCTGCGACAGAAAAGGACTTGTTGAGTGCCCTGAAGAGTGGTCCGACTACGCATCCCCAGCCCATGGAGTGCGCCGTGACCGTTCATCAGATTCCGAACACCATCAAGACCGATTCGTTCTGGATGCCCTTCACGGCCAACCGGCAGTTCAAGAAAGCGCCGCGGCTGTTCTCCTCCGCCAAGGGCATGTACTACACCTCGGTCGACGGCCGGCAGGTGATCGACGGCTCCGCCGGTCTTTGGTGCGTCAACGCCGGTCATGGCCGCCCGCAGATCGCGGCCGCCGTCGAGCGCCAGCTCTCCACGCTGGACTTCGCGCCCTCCTTCAACATGGGCCACCCGCTGGCGTTCGATTTCGCCGAGCGCCTCGCCGAGATCGCCCCGAAGGGGCTGGATCGGATCTTCTTCACCAATTCGGGCTCTGAATCGGTCGACACTGCGCTGAAGATCGCGCTGGCCTATCATCGCGCCAACGGGCAGGGGACCCGCACCCGCCTGATCGGCCGCGAGCGCGGCTATCACGGCGTCGGCTTCGGCGGTCTGTCGGTCGGCGGCATGGTCGCCAACCGCCGCCAGTTCGCGACCCATCTGCCGGGTGTCGACCACATCCGTCACACCCATGATCTCGCCCGCAACGCCTTCGCCAAGGACCAGCCGGACCATGGCGCCGAACTCGCCGACGATGTCGAGCGGATGGTCGCGCTGCATGGCGCGGACACCATCGCCGCCGTGATCGTCGAGCCGGTGCCCGGTTCGACCGCGGTGCTGCCGGCGCCGAAGGGCTATCTGCAGCGCCTGCGCGAGCTCTGCACCAAGCACGGCATCCTGTTGATTTTCGACGAGGTCATCACCGGCTTCGGCCGCCTCGGCACGCCGTTCGCCGCCAACTTCTACGGCGTGACGCCGGACATGATGACGACCGCCAAGGGCATCACCAACGGCACCGTGCCGTGCGGTGCGGTGTTCGCCAGCCGCCAGGTCCATGACGGGCTGATGGTCGGCCCGGACAACGCCATGGAGCTGTTCCACGGCTACACCTATTCGGCGCATCCGGTGGGCCTGCGCGGCGGGTCTTGCCACGCTCGACATCTACAAGGACGAGGGGCTCCTGACTCGCGGTGCCTCGCTCTCCGATTACTGGCGCGATGGCCTGCATTCGCTGAAGGGTCTGCCGAACGTCGTCGACATCCGCAACCAGGGCCTGATGGGCGCGGTCGAGCTCGCGCCGCGCGATGGTGCCGTCGGTGCGCGCGGCTACGACGTCATGGTCGATTGCTTCAATCGCGGCCTCTACTTCCGCATGAGCGGCGATTCGCTCGCGCTGTCGCCGCCCCTGATCGTCGAGAAGTCGCATATCGACGACATCGTCTCGATCCTCGGCGACGCCATCAAGCGCGTGGCCTGATAATTGCTAGCTAAACTTTAGCTAGCTCTACAAATTGCTGTCGCCGTTGCGAAGCAGAGTGGTTTCGCAGCGGCGATTGCGTTTTCGCTGCAGGATGTGAGGAAAAGTGAAGGTCCTTGTTCTCGGCAGTGGCGTGATCGGCGTCACCTCGGCCTATTATCTTGCGCGTGCCGGCCATGAGGTGACGGTGATCGACCGCCAGCCGAAGCCTGCGCTTGAAACGTCGTTTGCCAATGCCGGCGAAGTGTCGCCCGGCTATTCGTCGCCCTGGGCCGGCCCTGGCGTGCCGGTGAAGGCGGTGAAGTGGCTCTTGATGAAGCACGGCCCGCTGGTGATCCGCCCGAGGCTCGATCCCGTGATGTGGCTGTGGCTGCTGAAGATGCTGCGTAACTGCACCACGTCGCGCTACGCGGTGAATAAGAGCCGGATGATCCCGATCGCGGAATACAGCCGCGACTGCCTGCAGGCGCTGCGCAGCGAGATCGGCATCCGCTACGACGAACGTGCGCAGGGCACACTGCAGCTGTTTCGCGAGCAGGCCCAGCTCGATCACACCGGCGACGACATCGCGGTGCTGAAGCAATACGGCGTGCCGTTCGAGGTGCTCGACCGTGAGGGCTGCATCAAAGCCGAGCCGGCGCTGGCCGGCGTGAAGCAGAAATTCGCCGGCGGGCTGCGGTTGCCGCATGACGAGACCGGCGATTGCCACATGTTCACGCAGGCCTTAGCGCTGGAAGCCGAGAAGATCGGCGTGCGCTTCAACTTCAATGTCGGCATCGACGGCCTGAACGCAGATGCCACCCGGATCACCGGCGTTGCGACCAGCGCCGGTCTGATGACCGCGGACGCGTATGTGCTTGCGCTCGGCAGCTACTCGCCGCATCTGGTGCGGCCGCTCGGCATCTCGCTGCCGGTCTATCCTGTAAAAGGCTATTCGATCACGGTGCCGATCAAGGACGCGAGCGGCGCGCCGGAATCCACCGTGATGGACGAGAGCTACAAGGTCGCGATCACCCGGCTCGGCGATCGCATCCGGGTCGGCGGCACCGCCGAGATCTCGGGCTATTCGACCAAGCTCTACGACGCGCGCCGCGCGACGCTGGACCATTCGCTGACCGATCTGTTTCCGCGCGGCGGCGACCTGCCCAAGGCCACCTTCTGGTGCGGCCTGCGCCCGATGACACCGGACGGACCGCCGGTGATCGGCGCGACGCGGTTTGCCAATCTGCACCTCAACACCGGCCACGGCACGCTCGGCTGGACCATGGCCTGCGGCTCGGGCCGGGTGCTGGCCGACATGCTCTCCGGCAAGAAGCCCGAGATCGACACCAAGGAGCTGTCGATCACCCGTTACGATCACCGCTTCGGGTAGGTCTCGTCGGCGCACGCGAATGGCTATTCGGCGGCGTTCTTAAACGGCGGTTCGGCATCGTCGTGCCGCTTCGTCGCCGTCCAGTTCGAAAGCGCGTTCGAGAATCTGTCGAGATAGAGATATACGACCGGCGTCGTGAACAGCGTCAGTGCCTGGCTCACGATCAGGCCGCCGACCATCGCATAGCCGAGCGGCTGACGGATTTCCGATCCCGTTCCGGTGCCCAGCATCAGCGGGACGCCGCCGAGCAGGGCGGCCATCGTCGTCATCATGATCGGGCGGAAACGCAGCAGCGCCGCCTTCCGGATCGATTCACGCGGCGACAGATGCTCCTCGCGTTCGGCGGCGATCGCGAAATCGACCATCATGATGCCGTTCTTCTTCACGATCCCGATCAGGAGGATGATGCCGATCAGCGCGATCAGGCTGAAGTCGAACCCGAACGCCATCAGGATCGCCAGCGCACCGACGCCGGCCGACGGCAACGTGGAAAGGATCGTGAGCGGATGGATGTAGCTTTCATAGAGCATGCCGAGGATCAGATAGACCACGACCAGTGCGGCCAGGATCAGCAGCGGCACCGAGCTCAGTGACTGCTGGAAGGCCTGCGCGGTGCCCTGGAAGCTCGAGCTGAGCGTGGCCGGCGCCCCCAGATTGGCGACGGCGTCCTGGATCGCATCGGTGGCCTGGCCGAGCGCGACCCCTTGCGCGAGGTTGAAGCTGATCGTGGTTGCGGGAAACTGCCCCTGGTGGGCGATCGCGAGCGGACGCACCGGAACCGTCGTCCACTTGCAGAACACCGAGAGCGGCACTTCGTCGCCCGTCGTCGGTGACTTGATGTAGAGCTTGTTGAGCGTGTCGAGCTTGCCCTGCAATTCGGGGAGGATCTCCAGGATGACGTGATAGCTGTTGAGCTGGGTGAAGTACTGGGTCACCTGGCGCTGGCCGAACGCGTCATACAGCGTGTCGTCGATCAGCTGCGGCTGGATGCCGTAGCGCGATGCGGTGTCGCGATCGATGGTCATCGTCACCGTCGTCCCCTCGGTCTGCTGGTCGGTGGCGACGTCGCGCAGTTGGGGCAGGGTCTTCATGCTGGCCAGGATCTTCGGCGCCCATTGGTTCAGCTCGGCGAGGTTGGCATCCTGCAGCGTGTATTCGAATTGCGTCCGGGTGGCGCGGCCGCCGAGCCGGACGTCCTGGGAGGCCTGCATGTAGAGCCGGGCTCCCTCGACCGCCTCGAGCTTCGGCCGCAGCCGCGCGATGATCTGCTGCGCGTCCGCATCGCGCTCCTCGTGCGGCTTCAGCGTGATGTACATGCGGCCGGAATTCAGCGCGGTGCCGCCGCCGCCGATGAACTCGGCCATGCTGTCGACCGCCGGATCGGCGCGAACGATCCGGCTGAGCTCCTCCTGATGCTGCTTCATGTCGGCAAACGAGATGTCCTGGGCCATCTCCGACACGGCGTTCAGGAAGCCGTTGTCCTGTTGCGGAAAGAATCCCTTCGGAATGATCACGAACAGATAGACCGACAGCGCCAGCGTCGCGAAGAAGATGCACAGCGTGGTCCGGCTCCAGCCGAGCGCCAGATCGAGCCCGCGCTCATAGCCATGCAGCATCCGGTCGAATGCCGCCTCACTCCATTGGTAGAGTCGGCCGTGCCTGGTTTCGCCATGCGCGCGCAGGAAGCGCGACGCCATCATCGGCGTCAGCGTCAGCGACACCACCAGCGAGACGAAGATCGCCATCGCGAGCGTCACCGCGAACTCGCGGAACAGCCGGCCGATGACGCCCCCCATCAGCAGCAGCGGGATCAGCACCGCGACCAATGAAATGCTGATCGACAGGATCGTGAATCCGATCTCGCCGGCGCCTCGGAGGGCCGCGGCAAGCGGCCGCTCGCCCTGCTCGACGTAGCGCGTGATGTTCTCCAGCATGACGATGGCGTCGTCGACCACGAAGCCGACCGCAATCGTCAGCGCCATCAGCGACAGGTTGTCGAGCGTGTAGCCGAACACCCACATCAGCGCGCAGGCGCCGAGCAGCGCGAGCGGCACGGTGACGGCAGGAATCACCGTGGCCCAGAAGCTGCGCAGGAAGATGAAGATCACCATGACGACCAGAACGATGGTGATCAGCAGCGTGATCTGCACGTCCTCGACGGCGGCGCGGATGGTCAATGTCCGGTCGCTGATGATCTTGATCTTGATGGAGGGCGGAATGGCGGCAATCAGTCTCGGAAGCTGCGCCTTGATCCTGTCGACCGTGCCGATGACATTGGCGCCGGGTTGTTTGAAGATGACGAGGAATACGCCGCGCTTGCCGTCTGCCCAGGCCGCCTGCTTCATGTCTTCCGGCCCGGCGATGGCCCGGCCGATGTCGCGAATCCGCAACGGACCGCCGTTGCGGTAAGCGACGATGACGTCATTCCAGTCGTTGGCATCCGGGAGCTGATCGTTGGCGTAGATCGTGTAGGCGCGGCTGGCGCCGTCGATGTTGCCCTTCGGGCTGTCGACCGTCGTGATGGCGATCTGGCTGCGGATGTCTTCCAGCGAGAGCCCCTTGGCGACCAGTTTGGCGGGATCGATCTGCACGCGGATCGCGGGTTTCTGCTGGCCGCCGATGAACACCTGGGCGACGCCGGAAATCTGGCTGATCTGCTGCCCGAGCTGGGCGTCGACCGCATCGCTCACCCGGATCAGCGGCAAGGTGTCCGAGGTCGCCGACAGCAGCAGGATCGGCGAGTCGGCCGGGTTGACCTTGCGATAGGTCGGCGGCGACGGCAGGTTCTTGGGCAACTGGCCGCCGGCGGCATTGATCGCCGCCTGGATGTCGTTGGCGGCGCCGTCGATGTTGCGGTTCAGATCGAACTGGATGGTGACCGCCGTCGACCCGAGCGAACTCGTCGAGGTCATCTGCGCGATGCCGGGAATCTGCGCGAATTGCCGCTCCAGCGGCTGCGCCACCGAGGAGGCCATGGTTTCGGGGCTGGCCCCGGGCAGGCTTGCCGAGATCTGGATGGTCGGAAAGTCGACCTGCGGCAGCGGTGCGACCGGCAGCAATGGATAGGCCACCATGCCGACGAACAGAATGCCGGCCATCAGCAGCGAGGTGCCAATAGGGTAGCGGATAAACGGAGATGAGATGCTCTCGTTCATTTCTGCAATCCAAATGAACGGCAGGCGCATCTTTTCCCGAATGCCGGGACTCGTGCTCGAAAAGTTCGAGCGCGAACGCGCGTTTCCTCGCCATGGCCAATCGGCAGATCGCGGAGTTCGCGTCTACCTGTTTTTTGCCAGCATACTCATTCCCGGGGACGGCGCGCGAATGGAAACACCGGATCGCCCATTCGACCTTCGTTCAATGGCCGGAATTCGCACGCCCGAAACGTGTCCTCTGCGCGAAGAATATCTGATTGCGATATGTTTGTGGCAATGGGCTCGGCCGGCGAGGGGTCCGGTATCTCCACCGGCAGATTGGCGCGGGCTTATGCCGCTCATATGCCGCGGCGCCGGCAGCGCTCTCGAATTCATATCCCGTCCTGAAGATATTGAGCCCCATGCAAACGTTCCCGCGAACGGCAAGCCGCTGAGGCTCGGCCGGACGCGCGAGAGCAAACGGGTACAGGTGATGTCATGTCTTCGCTTCAGGTTGCCGCCGGTGACAGAATTATTAACCCGATGATTGCGCTGGCCGGTTGTTCGACCCAGCAGCGCATCGTCGTGGTCGGCGCGAAGAGCACGGAATTGATGTTCGAATTGCACCGGCGCGGCTTTTCGCGCGCGGCGTCATCGGGCAATTGCGGTCGCCCGGCCGGTCAGTATGACGTCGCGCTGGTCGATTGGCGGCGGCGCACGCTTCTCGCACTCGAACCGTCGCTGGACTGGTTGACGACCTTCCTTAATGCCCGCGCGGTGCTGGTGGTCTGGGTCGATGCGCAGAAGGCCTCGGCCAACCAGAGCCTGCGGGCGTCGCTGGAGCGGCGCGGCTTCGTCGTCGAGCAGGGCATCGTGCATGAATGCGGTTGTGCGCTGTCGGCTCGCCGATCGCAGGCTCATCCGCTGCGGCTGGCGGCCTGACAGCGCTGCTGATTGTACGCAACGGCGAACGTCGCTCGTCCTGAAAGGAAATTCTCATGTCCAAGGTCCGGCGCGCCGTCATTCGCGAATGGATGTTGCTGACGCGCGAGAAGCGGTCTTCCAGCGAGCAGGCAGCAGCCTTTGCCAAGGCTGCGCTGCAGCGCCACGGCCTGCCGCGCAGCCGGCGAACACCACACATGATCATCATGCGGTGGCTGAGCCCACGCACCGGACGTCCCTGATTTCACTGCGGCGGTCGGCGATCGGCCTCGATGGCGTAGCCTGGATCAGCACCGCGATATCCGGGGCAGTTGGTCCCGCATGTCGCGGAGCCTGTCATCGGGCGCGCATTCGCGCGACCCGTTGGCTCATGCGGGCTACTTCACACCGCCGGCTAGCGTGACGGCTTGGAGCTGGCTTTCTTTGGAGCCGGTTTTGGCTTGCGCGATTCCGTCGTGTTGTCGGTCGGCTGCACCCGCAAGCCATCCACGAACACATCCAGGAGCCGCAGTGCCGTGGTCTGCCAGCCCGGCTGGTCGTGCATGTAGCACATGCCGATCAGCGCGCGCAGCACGTCCTCGGCGCTGATGTCGTTGCGGATGGCGCCGGCGGCGACGGCGCGCGCGAGCAGGGTGCCGATCGCCTTGGTGAGGCGGTCGAACGAATAGGCGTGCAGCTCGGTCGAGCCGTGCGCGACCAGCGCGAGTGCGGCGACCATGCCCTTCTTGGTCGCGACGAATTCTACATTGGCGCGCAGCCAGCGCCGCAGCGCCTCGACCGGCTCGGGGGCGCATTGCAGTTGCTCGGCAAGATCGCCGAGCTGCTCGACCTCGCGGCGATAGACCGCCTCATACAGCGCCTCGCGGGTCGGGAAGTGGCGATAGAGCGTGCCGATGCCGACGCCGGCATGGCGCGCGACGGCCTCCAGACTCGCCTCGCTGCCGCCGGCCGAAAACACGGCCTTGGCCGCTTCCAGCACGCGCTCGCGATTGCGCACGGCGTCGGCGCGCGGCTTGCGGACAATTTCTGGTGATGAACCGGCCATTCCTTTTTCTTTTCACCCTCCCTTGTAAACGGAGGATGCCTCCGTATATGGCGACCAGCACCGGGCCTGACAAGGCGCGCCGATCATGCATCGGCGGCCACGGGTTCGCGTTGCCTCGATTCCACCCGACCATACACGGATCGGAGCGCCTTGCATGAATCTCCCCATCAGCCTCACCATCAACGGTGTCCGCCGGGACATTGCCCTCGACGACCCCCGCGTCACCCTGCTCGACCTGTTGCGTGAGCGGCTCGACCTCACCGGAACCAAGAAGGGATGCGACCGCGGCCAGTGCGGCGCGTGCACCATCCTGGTCGACGGCCGTCGCATCAATTCCTGCCTCGCGCTCGCCGTCAGCCATGACGGCGCCGAGATCACCACCATCGAAGGCGTCGGGCGCGGCGGCGAGTTGCATCCAGTGCAGGCCGCCTTCATCGCCCATGACGGTTTCCAGTGCGGCTTCTGCACCCCGGGGCAGATCATGAGCGGCATCGGCCTTATCGAGGAAGGGCAGGCCGGCGACGATCCGGAGCGGGTGCGCGAATGCATGAGCGGCAATCTCTGTCGCTGCGGCGCCTATCAGGGCATCACCGAAGCCGTGCTCGAGGCACAATCCAACATGACCGCCAGCAAGCAGAGGCGCTCCGCATGATGAATTTTGATTATGTCAGGCCGGCCAGCGTCGCGGATGCGATCGCGGCCGCTTCCGAAAAGGGCGCAAGCTATCTCGCTTCCGGCACCAACCTGCTCGATCTAATGAAAGGTGGCGTCAGCCGGCCGAGCCGTCTCGTCGACGTCACGCGCCTGCCCGGGCTCGATCGTATCGAGCATCTTTCCGACGGCAGCCTGCGCATCGGCGCGCTGGTGCGCAACGCCGATCTGGCGCATGACACGGAGTTCGCGCGCAACTATCCGGCGGTCGCCGAGGCGCTGCTGTCGGGCGCTTCCGCCCAGCTGCGCAATGCCGCGACCGTCGGCGGCAATCTGATGCAGCGGACGCGCTGCGACTATTTCTACGATGCCGGCAGCGCCTGCAACCGGCGCTGGCCGGGCGCCGGCTGCGACGCGTTGAAAGGCGAGAACCGCCTGCACGCGGTGCTCGGCTGGAACGAGGGCTGCATCGCCACCCATCCGTCGGACTTCTGCGTGCCGCTGGTTGCGCTCGATGCAATCGTCGAGATCGAGGGCAAGGGCGGCCGGCGCGAGTTGCCGCTCGATGCGCTGCATCGGCTGCCCGGTGAGACGCCGGAGCGCGAGACCGCGCTGGAGCGGGGCGACCTGATCGTCGCGCTGCAGCTGCCGGCCGAGGCGCAAGGTTTTGCCGGGCATGCACGCTACATCAAGGTGCGCGAGCGCACGTCCTATGCCTTCGCCGTGGTCTCGGCCGCAGCTAGCCTGCGCATCGAGGATGGCAAGATCCGCGAGGCGCGGCTCGCGCTCGGCGGCGTCGCGGCAAAGCCGTGGCGGGCGCGGGAGGCCGAGCAGGTGCTCGCCGGCGCCGCGCCCGATGCAGCGGTCTATCGCGAGGCGGCGCGCGCCGCGCTCGCCGACGCAAAACCGTCAGGTGACAACGCCTTCAAGATCGAGCTCGCGCAGCGCATCGTCGTGCGCGCGCTCACCCTTGCCGCCGCAGGCACGCCGGATCGTATTCCCGCGTTGCCCGGCTCTCCCTTCTCGTCCGTTGCAGGAGCGTAACGCATGACGGTTGAACTCAGTCTGACCCGCGACCCCGCCCATATCAGGCACGGCTCGAACATCGGCCAGCCGATGACCCGCACCGATGGCGTGCTGAAGGTCACCGGCAAGGCGCGCTATGCCGCCGACAATCATCCGCCCGGCATGGTCTATGCCGTGATTGCGACGAGCTGCATCGCGCGCGGCCGCGTCACCGCGCTAGACGTTGCCGCAGCCAAGCGCCATCCCGGCGTCATCGACGTGATGACGCCGGCGCACAAGCCTGAGTTGGCGGAAGACCCGGACGCCAAGGGTAATCCGTTCGCCTTCCGCATGGAGCTGTTGCAGAGCGACGAGGTGCGCTACGCCAACCAGGCGATCGCGGTCGTGATCGCCGAGACGCTGGAAGCCGCGACCGAAGGCGCAGCGCTGCTGTCGCCGCGCTACCAGGTCGAGATCGCGCGCGTCGGCCTCGACGCCGGCGAGGCCTATGCGCCGCCGGCGGTCGGCATCGGCAATCCCGCCGAAGTTTGCCACGGCGACATCGACGCCGGCATGGCTGCGGCCGCGAAGCTGACCGATGCGACCTACGAGACGCCGGCGCAATATCACAATGCGATGGAGCCGCATGCGATCGTCGCGGTGTGGGACGGCGACCGCCTGTTCATCGACACGCCGAGCCAGGGCATGGGGTTCGCGCAGATGCGGATCGCCGGGCTATTCGGCATTCCGCCGGCGAATATCCACATCAACAGCCCGTTCCTTGGTGGCGGCTTCGGCTCCAAGGGGCTGATCTCCGGGCCGCAGGTGCTCGGCATCATGGCCGCTAAACTGATCGGCCGTCCGGTCAAGCTGGTGCTGCGCCGCAGCCAGATGTATGGCCCGGTCGGCCATCGTCCGCCGACCCGCCAGCGCATCCGGATCGGCACCGACGATGCGGGCGCGCTGACCGCGATCAACCATGAGGCGCGCGTCACGACGTCGAGCTTCGACGATTTCTACGAGCCCGCCGCCGACGCCTCGCACACGCTCTATGCCAGCCCTGCGATCCGCACCGCGCATGAGGCGGTGCGCGTCGACACCGGCACGCCGCTGTTCATGCGCGCGCCGGGCGAGGCCACCGGATCGATCGTGCTGGAAAGCGCGATCGACGAGGCGGCGTTCGCCTGCGGCATCGATCCGCTGGAATTTCGGCTCAAGAACTACGCCGAGGTCGAGCCGACCACCGGCAAGCCGTTTTCCTCCAAGGCGCTGCGCCAGTGCTACGCAAAGGCCGCCGAACGGTTCGGCTGGGCGGGGCGTCCGCTGCAGCCCAAGCAGATGCGCGACGAGAACGGCTTTCTGGTCGGCTGGGGCGTCGGCACCGCGACCTTCCCGGCCATCATGTTCCAGGGCAATGCGCGTGCGGTGATCCGCGCCGATGGCAAGGGCGTGATGGAGACCGGCGCGCACGACATGGGGCAGGGCGCCTGGACCGCGCTGGCGCAGATCTCGGCCGACTCGCTCGGTCTCGATTTCGATCAGCTGACGTTCCGCTCCGGCAGCTCCGATCTGCCCGATGCCGGCATCGCCGGCGGTTCGGGGCATACCGCAACCGTCGGTGCCGCGATCCACAACGCAGGTGCGGCCGTGATCGCAAAGCTCGCCGAGCTTGCGACCTCGGACCAGCGCTCGCCGCTGTTCGGCGCCGGCAATGCCGGCGTGGTGGCGCGGGGCGGGCGGCTGCATCGCCGCGACGACGATGCGCGCAGCGAAAGCTACGCCGACATCCTGGCGCGCGCCGGCCTCGCCGAGGTCGACGCGACAGGCAGCGGCGCAGCTGATGCGGCGGCGCAGTCGCAATACGCGATGCATGCGCATGGCGCTGTCTTTGCCGGGGTCAAGGTCGATCCGGAACTCGGCCAGATCCGCGCCACGCGGCTGGTCGGCGCATTCGCCGCAGGGCGCATCGTCAATCCGTTGATGGTGCAGAGCCAGCTCTACGGCGGCATGATCTGGGGCCTGTCGTTCGCGCTGCATGAGGAGGCGGTGATGGACTATCGTTCGGGCCGCATCCTGAATGCGAATCTCGCCGAATATCATGTGCCCGTGAATGCCGATGTGCCGCCGATGGAGGTGATCACGGTCGACGAGCACGATCCGCATGTGAACCCGCTCGGCATCAAGGGCGTCGGCGAGATCGGCATCACCGGCAGCGCCGGCGCAGTCGCCAACGCCGTCTTCCACGCCACCGGCATCCGCGTGCGGAATTTCCCGATCAAGATCGAGGAGATCGTGATGGGATTGGGAGGCTAGCTGACGTTTCGCGACAAATTATCCACGGTGTCGTCCCGGCGAAGGCCGGGACCCATAACCACGAATGGGAGTTGTTGCGCGACGCTGGGGCCGCAGCTTTCTTAAACAACACAACCCTGTGGTTATGGGTCCCGGCCTTCGCCGGGACGACATTGGATGGGTGGTGCTACTACCCCGCCGCCGTCACGCAATTCACCCACAGCACCATGGCCTTCGCATCCGTGGCCGGATTGGAAAACCGATGCGGACGCCGACTGGCGAAGCGGAAGCTGTCGCCCTGCTTCAGCGTCCAGGTCTCGGTGTCCACCGTCAGAATCATCTCGCCTGACAGCACGAGGCCGGCCTCTTCGCCGTCATGGGTATAGAACTCGTCGCCGGTGTTGCCGCCGGGTTCGAGATGCACCAGGAACAGATTGAGCCGGCTCTCGCTGCCGGCTGGGCTCAACAACTGCTTTGAAATCCCGGTGCGCCACAGTTTCAGCTCGGCGCGCTGCACCTCCCGGGTGACAACACCATTGGTGTTGTCATCCCGCGGCGTCGCGCCGAACAGCGCGGCGATGCCGACGCCGAGCACGTCGGCCAGCGTCGCCAGCACGCGCAGCGAGGGCGACGACAGGCCGCGCTCGATCTGGCTGATGAAGCCGATCGACAGGTCGGTGCGCGCAGCGACCACCTCCAGCGACATCTGCTTGGTGCGGCGCAGGTCGCGGATGCGGCGTCCGACCGCGAGATCCATCGCCGGCTCGGCCGGCTTCTTCACGGGCTCTTTGGCCGCGCGGCGTGGCGTCACGGGCTTCGCTGCCGCGCCTTTGCGCATTCTCTTGCCGCCGCTCACGTCAGTCCGCTTCCTTCATGTGCATGAAAACCGCTTGCATTGGCCGCGGTTTCGTGACCACAATTTCATATTGGTGAAAATAGGCCGGAACGGCGTCGCCCGCAACCAAAAGCGCTGACACAGCGGGCGAGGTGGCGCCGGCTCCAGTTTGGCATCAGTTCTTGGGAGGTGTGCGATGTCCTTTCAGCGTCTCGTTCAGGCCGCCGTCGCGGCGCTTGCCCTTGCCTTGAGCGCACCGTCAGGGGCGCAGCAGGTGCTCAAGGTCGGCTCGACGCCGACCGGCATCCCCTTCACCTTCCTCGACACCAAGACCAATTCGATCCAGGGCATCATGGTCGATCTCGCCACCGAGATCGGCAAGGACGCCGGCTTCTCGGTGCAGATCGAGCCGATGCAGTTCTCTGCGCTAATCCCCTCGCTGACCGCGAACAAGATCGACATCATCGCGGCCGCGATGTTCGCCACCGCCGCGCGCAAGGAGGTGATCGACTTCTCCGAGCCGGTCTACACCTATGGTGAGGGCCTTGTGGTTCCGAAGGCCGACACCAAGGCTTACACCTCGCAGGAGGACCTGAAAGGCACGGTGGTCGGCGCCCAGGTCGGTACCGCGTTCGTCGATGCGCTGAAGAAGACCGGGCTGTTCAGCGAGGTCAAGGTCTACGACACCATTCCCGACATCCTGCGCGACGTGAATGCGGGCCGCCTCAAGGCCGGCTTCGCCGATTATCCGATCCTCGCCTACAATCTGCAGCAGGGCAATTTCGCCGACGTGCGGCTGGTCGATGGCTACAAGCCCGTCACCGTCGGCACGGTCGCGATCGGCATCCGCAAGAGCGATGACGAGCTGCTGGCGAAGATCAACGCCTCGCTGGCGAAGCTCAAGGCCAATGGCACGATCGCGAAGATCCTGGAGAAATGGGGCCAGAAGGCCAGCGCGTCCTGAGCGTGCGCCCCGAGGTGATCCGTCATCCTGAGGAGCGGCATCTTCGCCGCGTCTCGAAGGATGCACGGCCCGGCTGGTGGCCGTCGACCCTTCGAGACGCGCTACGCGCTCCTCAGGGTGACGGTGACTGCATTCGAACAAGTGACTGGACTGGAAGCATTTAGCCGATGCAAAAATTCTTCCATGATGCCGTCGAGTTCGTGCCGATCCTGTTGCAGGGTGTCTGGCTGACCATCGTCGTCACCGTCGGCTCGCTGTTGCTCTCGACCGTGCTCGGGCTGGTGTGGGCGCTGATGCGGGTGTCCGGAATTCGCGTCCTCACAGGCCTCAGCGCTGCGGTGATCAATGTGATCCGGGGCATCCCGATCATCGTGCTGCTGTTCTACATCTATTTCGTGATGCCTGATTTCGGCATCGCGCTGTCGGCGCTGCAGGCCGCGATCATCGGGCTCGGCATCGCCTATTCGGCCTATCAGGCGGAGAATTTCCGCGCCGGTATCGAGGCGATCGACAAGGGGCAGATCGAGGCGGCGCAGACCATCGGGATGGGCTGGTGGCTCACCATGCGCCGCGTGGTGCTGCCGCAGGCTGTCAGGATCATCCTGCCGCCCTACGGCAACATCATGATCATGATGCTGAAGGATTCCTCGCAGGCTTCCACCATCACGGTGGCCGAGCTCGCATTGCAAGGCAAGCTGATCGCCTCCTCGACCTTCAAGAACACCAGCGTGTTCACCCTGGTGGCGCTGATGTATCTCACCATGAGCATTCCGCTCATCCTGCTGGTTCGGCACTTCGAGAACAAGGCGAACCGCAAATGATCGAGCTCAACGACGTCCACAAGAGTTTTGGCAAGGTCGAAGTGCTGAAGGGCATCACCGCGTCAGTCGCCAAGAGCGAGGTGGTCTGCATCATCGGCCCGTCGGGCTCCGGCAAGTCGACCATCCTGCGCTGCATCAACGGGCTCGAGAGCTACGATCGCGGCGAGATCAGCGTCGAGGGCGCGCGTGTCGATCAGGGCAATCGCTCGATCGTCGCGATCCGCACCCAGGTCTCGATGGTGTTCCAGCGCTTCAACCTGTTTCCGCATCGCACCGCGCTCGAGAACGTCATCGAGGGGCCGCTCTATGTGAAGAAGGAGCCGCGCGAGGCGGCGATCGCCCGTGGCCGTGCGCTGCTCGCGCAGGTCGGGCTCGCCGACAAGGCCGAGGTGCATCCGCCAAAGCTCTCCGGCGGTCAGCAGCAGCGCGTCGCGATTGCGCGGGCGCTGGCGATGCAGCCGAAGGCGATCCTGTTCGACGAGCCGACCTCGGCGCTCGATCCGGAACTGGTCGGCGAGGTGCTGTCGGTGATGCGCAAGCTCGCCGACGACGGCATGACCATGGTCGTCGTCACCCATGAGATGGGCTTTGCCCGCGACGTCGCCGACCGCGTGCTGTTCATCGACGGCGGCGTCATCGTCGAGCAGGGCGCCGCCAAATCCGTCCTCAACCAACCGCAGCACCCGCGCACCCAGGACTTCCTGCGCCGCGTGCTGCATCCGCTTTGATCCGGTCCCGCCCAATGAACGCGCCCACCCGCCTTCCGCTGCCACCGAGTCTCTACGCCGACACCGCGGTGGAGGCGACGCCGACACCACCGCTGACGTCAGACAGGAGCGTGCCGGTCGCGATCATCGGCGGCGGCTTCACCGGCCTGTCGACCGCGCTGCATCTCGCCGAGCAAGGCGTGCTCGCGACCGTGCTGGAAGCGCAGGAGCCGGGCTGGGGCGCCTCCGGCAACAATGGCGGGCAGACCAATCCCGGGTTGAAGCACGACCCCGATCAGATCGAAGCGGATTTCGGCGCCGATCTCGGCCGCCGCATGATCGAATTCTCCTACGGCACCACCAATTTCACGCACGACCTGATCCGCCGCTACCAGATCCCCTGCGAGGCGCGGCAGAATGGTACGCTGCGCGCCGCCTACAATGAGGCCTGCGCGGCGGCGATCGAGACCACGGCGAAGCAGTGCATCCGGCGCGGCATGCCGGTGAAACTGCTCAACGCCGCCGAGATGCGTGAGATGACCGGCAGCGACCGTTACCTCTGCGCCATGCTGGATGCGCGTGGCGGCGATCTGCATCCGCTGAGTTACGCGCGCGGCCTGGCGCGCGCCGCGATCGGGGCCGGCGTTGCCGTCCACGGCGAGACGCCGGCGCTATCTCTGCGCCGTGACGGCAATCGCTGGCGGATCGAAACCCCGCGCGCGATCGTGCATGCCGACAAGGTGCTGCTCGCGACCAATGGCTTTACCGATGATCTCTGGCCGGCGCTCCGCCGCACCATCGTGCCGGTGTTCTCCTCGATCGCGGCGACCGCGCCGCTGTCCGACGAGGTCGCGCGTTCGATCATGCCGGGCCGTCCGGTGCTCTACGAGAGCGGCCACATCACGGTCTACTACCGTATCGACCAGCACAACCGGCTGCTGATGGGCGGCCGTGGCCCGATGCGGTGGATCAGCAAGCCGACCGACGTCGCCTATCTGATCCGCTACGCCGAGCGGCTGTGGCCGCAGCTCAAGGGCGTCAGCTGGACCCATGGCTGGAACAGCCGCCTCGCCATCACCGCCGATCATTATCCGCATGTCCACGCTCCCGAGGAGAATCTGCTGATCTCGCTCGGCTGCAACGGCCGCGGCGTCGCGCTCTCGACCGCGATGGGCGCACAACTCGCCCGCCGCCTGATCGGAGGTCCCAAAGCGGAGATCGACATGCCCGTGACCGGCATCAAGCCGATCCCGATGCACGCCTTCTGGCGCGTCGGCGTCACCACGGCGGTGCTGACCGGGCGGGTCAGGGACAAGCTCGGGGTCTAGCTGCCGCTATCGCGTTCCGGCTTCGCCAAGGTGAGTTCTGAAGAACGCGATGGCGGCGGCGTGGAAGCGCTGATGAAACGCGACGCGGTCGAAGCCCGGCGCGTCGGTGCAGATGGCGGCCATCTTGGCTGTCTCCTCAGGCGTGCAGGTCGCGAGGAAGGAGAAGTGCTTGGCATCCTTCACCAGGTGAAATTCCGGTTTGGACTGAAGCCTGTCGTTGATCGCAGCCGCACAGCACCCGGAGAGACCGTCGCCATTCTGCGCGGGGTCCGAGCTCCACAATTGAATCGGGATCGTCACGGCTTTCAGATTCTCGGTGGCAAAGAACAGCACGGGAAAGGGATCGACGATGATCGCGGCCTTGATCCGCGGATCGTGGACGACCGGTCCGTTCGGCTTCTCTCCGCCTTCGAGCTCCTTGCAGGCACGCAAGCTCGATGTCTGGCAGTTCGGCAGGCCCTTGCGGAGATCGGGCTCACCGCCGATCGCCGCGAGGCCGGTATAGCCGCCCCAGGAGAAACCATAGAGACCGATGCGTCCGGCATCGATGTGAACCGCATCGGGCCAGCCTTGAAGCGCATAGTCGATCGCGCGCTTGATGTCGACGGGCCGCTCGACCGTGACGGCAAGGCTGTCGGTGCCGCTGGTGTCGCGCTCGGTATCGGTCGGGTGGTTGATCGTCACGACGATGAAGCCGGCATCCGCCAGCGCCGCGGCGGTGTCGTGATGGCCGCCGAGCCAGCCGCGCCGGCCATGCGAGATCACGATCAGCGGCAGCTTGTCGCCCACGATCGGGCAATCGTTGACGCCGAAGAACGTTCTGCCGCCGCGGGCATCGATCTCGTGCGGGGGCTCGGCGCAGGGGTGCCAGGCCACCCCTCTGATCGCAGGCCCGTCGGGACCGGCGGGAACGTCGAAGTGCCGCAGTCCAGCCGCGTGCGCGGCAGAGGCCGCAAGCAGCAACAGGGCTGACAACACGAAGGGAGCACAACGCATGGCTATCGCTTGTCCAGAATCCGCAATTCGGCCGTGGCGCTGGCAACCGTCACATTGTCGGCGTCGATCAGATCGGCCTCGACGATCATGTCGCGGTTGGTCTGCGAGACGACCTTGGCCCTGGCCGTGATCGGACCGACGCGCGCCGGCTTGTGAAACCGGGTGGTGAGGGTTCTGGTCACCACGGTCTTCGTTGACGGGAGCGCAGCGAGGGCGCCGAGGCCCGTGGCCGAATCCAGCATCGCCGCAAGGAAGCCGCCCTGGATCGTTCCGTGCCGGTTGGTGAATAGCGGCTGCGCCGCGAAGCGGATCGAGGCGATTTCGCCGTCGAAGCCCAGCCACTCGCGTCCAAGGAGCTGGGCGCCGGGCGGCACGTCTGCGCTTGCATCGCTCAAGCCGGTCACCATTGTCCGTTGTTGCGTCGAAATGTATCAGCCTGTTTGCGTCCTGCAATGTCCCCGGCGCGCCATCGCGAAAGCGTCAATCACTGATTTGACCGACAAGCCCCTGCGGCGTCGGTGCGATCCGAGGCGGGGAAATCCGGGAACCATCTTTTGATGTGGACAGCTGTCGACGTTTAGGGCCATCCTGAGATCATTGACGATCCGCATCGTGTGTGACCCAAGATCGGGCTTTTTTGCTCCCGGTGTTTGCGTGAGGTAAATCCGAATTCCCGATTTGATTGCCACGGACTTGGAAGGCTCGTCGGCCGCCGCGACGACAGAGCTCCCCGCTGACCTGAAGGCTGACATCCTGGCGATTAGCCGGATCGATGCAGTTCCGACTATCCTCGACGTCGTGTGCCGCAGCACAGGCATGGGCTTTGCCGCGGTGGCGAGGGTCACGGAAAGCCGCTGGATTGCCTGCGCAGTTCGGGACAACATCTCGTTCGGACTGAAGCCCGGCGGCGAGCTGAAGGTCGAGACCACGATCTGCGACGAAATCCGGGCGCGCGGACACGGTGTCGTCATCGACCACGTTGCCGAGGACCCGGCCTTTCGCGACCACCGCACGCCGGCGATGTACGGATTTCAGAGCTACATCTCGATTCCGATCGTGCTCGCCGATGGCACATTCTTCGGGACGCTCTGCGCGATCGATCCGCACCCGGCGAAACTGAACACGCTGGAAGTCGTCAATATGTTCAAATTGTTCGCGTCGCTGATCGCGTTTCATCTGGAGGCGCAGGAGCGGGTCGCAAGCAGCGAGGCCGCGCTGCTCAACCACCAGCAGGCGGACGAGCTTCGCGAGCAGTTCATCGCGGTGCTCGCGCACGATTTGCGCAATCCGCTCGCCTCGATCGACGCGGGCATGAGGCTGCTGCTGAAGGAGCCGCTCAACGAAAAGTCGATAACCTATGTCGGGTTGCTTCAGAACAGCGTGAAGCGCATGGCGACCCTGATCGACGATGTCCTGGACTTCGCGCGCGCTCGTCTGGGCGGCGGCTTCAAACTGAAGCGCAGTGCCGACGCGCAATTGCTGCCGGCGCTCGAGCAGGTCGTGAATGAATTGCGTGCGGCATGGCCCGATCGCGTGATCCAGACCGATTTCGCCATCGATCGCGGCATCAATTCCGATCCGGCCCGGATCGCGCAACTGCTGTCCAACCTGCTCGGCAATGCCCTGAAGCACGGCGATGGCAGTTCGCCGATCAGGGTGTCTGCGGTAACCGACAGCGAGGGCTTTGAATTGTCGGTCGCCAATGGCGGGGCGCCGATCTCTCCGGCGGTGATCGAGAGGTTGTTCCAGCCGTTCTTTCGCGTTGCGCACCAGTCGACCTACGAAGGCCTGGGTTTGGGCCTCTACATCGCCGCGGAAATTGCGCGCGCCCACAACGGCAAGATCGAGGTGACGTCCTCCGCTGCCGAAACACGGTTCACCTTTCGGATCCCGCGCTGCTGATCTGACCGCGCTCGTGTGTCGCGAGAGTGCCTACATATGACTCACCAGCCGTGCCACATCTTCAGTGTCGTCCCGGCCTAGTGCGCGGTTGCGCACGGAGCCGGGACCCATGACCACAAATGCGAATTGTCTTGCGGAGCTGTGGCCACAGCTCATTCGCCAACACAGTCCTGTGGTTATGGGTCCCGGCCTTCGCCGGGACGACGGTGGTGCGTGATGTGACGACTTGAATCGAGAACCATCCTCGTCGTCGTCCCGGCGAAGGCCGGCAACTGTTATGTTGGTTTGGTTTGCAGGTACGGCTTTCGGTCTCGCATGATGGCATTGAGGACCGTCAGCAGCTTCCTGGCGACGGCGATGAGGGCGAGTTTGGCTGGTTTTCCGGCCTGTCGCAGTCGTGCATAGAAGGCCTTGAACGGATCAGCTCTGCGGACTGCGTTGAGGGCCGCCATATAAAGGGCGTCACGAACGCGCTTTCGGCCGCCCGCAATCTTGCGCTTGCCGCGGAAGGTGCCGCTGTCGACGTTGAAGGGAGCAAGGCCAGCGAGCGCTGCGAGTTGTTTCGGTCCGACCCGCCCGAGTTCCGGCATCTGCGCGATGAGCTGCATGCAGGCCACGGGACCCACGCCGGGCAGCGAACGCATTAACTTCGCATCGTCCGCGATCTCCGCTTCGGCTTTAATCAATGCGCTGATGTCGGCCTCGATCTCGGCGATCTCGCTGTCGAGGACCTCGATGAGGCGGCCAATGCGTTCGGCCATGGCGCGATCGTCGGCCTCGCTGCGCCGGTTCTTCTCCTGGGCGCGCATCAGGACCAGCTGATCCCGCCGTTTTGCAAGCCTCGCCAAGGCGTTGCGTGCAGGATCGGCGACCTGCTCGGGGGCGGGCTGCATGGCCCGCGCAAAGGCTGCCAGCATCCGCGCATCGATCGGATCGGTCTTGGCGAGCAGGCCGCTAGCCCGCGCAAAGTCGCGGGCACGGGCCGGATTGATCCGTGCGAACCGGATCCCGGCCTGACGTAGCGCCTCGCGAAGCGCGAGGTCATAGATACCCGTCGCCTCGAAGACGACCAGCGCATCGCATTGCCAACGCGCCACCTGCTGTGTGATGGCCTGTGTCGCGTTGGCAATGCGCCTCGGCACGCCGTCAGCTTCATCAAAGATATCGAGGTATTTTTTGGAGATGTCGATTCCGACGTAACGAAGAGCTAAGATCACGGTGCCTGTCCCTGTGATGCGAGGTCTGTTGGCGCAGCCTCGTGCAACTGTTCAGGTTTGTAGATGGAACGGGCGGGAGACCGAGCCGGCTCACGGCGTCAAGCGCCAAGGACCCAACGGCTTCCCGCCCACCCCATCATGACAGACTTCCAAGACACAGGGACCCATTACCCCAGATCTCAATCGTTGCGCGACGCTGGAGCCGCTATCCCGTTTATCAGCGAATGCGGTGGTTATGGGTCCTGGCTTTCGCCAGGACGACGATCGGGAGAATCACGTGCTCGACTCTAGCACCGTCATGCTGAGGAGGCCGTGCAGCGGCCGTCTCGAAGCACGACGGTTTCCGCGCCGCGACAACGCGTCATTCCGAAGTCGGCCACCACGGATACTGGCTCGGCATGTCCTGCGAGACCTTGCCCGGAAAGGCCGGCTTCCGCTTCTCGATGAAGGACTGCACGCCCTCGCGCACGTCGGCGTGGCCGCCGCGCTCGACCGACATCGGCTTGTCGATCGCAAGCAGTTCGAACGGATCGGGCGCGCCGGCGAAGCGCCAGAGCATCTGGCGGGTCAGCGCGACCGACACGGCCGACGTCTCGGCCGTCATCTCGTGGGCGATCTGCCGCGCCCGCTCGAGCAGGGCGTCAGGCTCGACCACCTCGCTGACGAGGCCGCCCGCCAGCGCCTCGTCCGCATCGAAGGTGCGGCCGGAGAGGCACCAGCGCAGCGATTGCGGCAGGCCGACGAGCTTTGGCAGGAACCACGCACTGCCGGCCTCCGGCACCAGCCCGCGGCGCGCGAAGATGAAGCCGATCTTGGCGCCGCGAGCGGCGATGCGGATATCCATCGGCAGCGTCATGGTGATGCCGACGCCGACTGCAGCGCCGTTGATCGCGGCGATCGAGGGCTTTCGGCAGTTGAAGATCGCCTCGACGAAGCGGCCGCTGCGCTGGCCGGCGCTTGCGAACACGCCTGCGCCGTGGCTGCCGGACGTGTCGAAGCTCTTGGCGCCGCCGGAGACGTCGGCGCCGGCACAGAACGCACGGCCCGCGCCGGTGACGACGATCGCACGGACGCCGTCGTCCGCATCGGCGCGCTGAAACGCGTCGGCGATCTCCACGCCCATCGTGCCGGTGTAGGCATTGAGCTTGTCGGGCAGATTGAGCGTGACGATCATCAGGGAGCCGTCGATGTCGCACGTGATGTGTTCGTAACTCATGACGGCCTCCCCGGGATGCTTGTTGTTATGCGCGCCGTGATCGGTTCACGCCTCCGCGATTGCATCGCTCCACGGATGAAACGGCTCGGTGGCGCCGCTGTTTGTGGTGCCGTCGCGCAGCACGATGCTGGGGCAGGCGAACTTCTTCGGCTGGGTCTGGATGCGCGCCTCCGCATAGTCGAAGCTGCCGCGCAGCACCTCACGCACAGCTTGCGGCAGACGGACATCGCCGATCACGACATTGCCTTCACTGGCGTCGATGCGTGGCTGATGGATCGCGGCGTCGAGATCCATGCCGAAATCCATCACGAAGGAGAGCAGCTGCGACACCGCGGGCAGGATGCGGCGGCCGCCGGATGCGCCGGCGGCAAGACGGCGGCCGTCGGCGGCCTCAGCCACCACTGGCGTGTAGTTGGTCAGGCAGCGCTTGCCGGGCGCGAGCGAGTTCGGATTGCCTTGCGTCGGATCGAACCACATGATGCCGTTATTCATGGTGAGGCCGGTGTTCGGCGTCACGAATTTGGAGCCGAAGGTCGAGAGCCGCGTCTGCGTCACCGCGGCCATGTTGCCGTCGCGGTCGACCGCCGAGAAATGCGTGGTGCAGCTTGGGGCGATCGCCTCGGCACCGAGCGCGCGGCGGCCGTCGACGTCGCCCATGTCCTTCAGCCGCTCGCGATAGGCGGCCTGCAGCGCCTCGGCGTAGGCAGCATAGGCGGTCGCATCCGGGCCGCCCTGCGCGGGCGCGAGCGCCTTCTGCAGCAGGCCGAGCGTGCGCGCCATGGTCGGACCCGCGGTCAGCTCCGGCGTCGCGTAGACCGTGCCGCCGCGATAGGGAATCTTGAGCGGCTCGCGCAGGTGGGCGCGGAAGGCAGCGAGATCGCGCACCGACAGTGCGCCACCAGCGGCCTGGATGTCGTCGGCGATGCTGCGCGCCAGATCGCCTTCGTAGAAATCGCGCGGGCCGGCCGCGGCAAGCTGCGCCATCGTCGCCTGCAGCCTGTCCTGCGGCATGCGGACCACCGACTTGATGCCCCATTGCGCATTCGGCGGCAGGCCGTCCAGCAGATACGCCGCGGCGCTGGCCGGATAGCGCCGCAGATCCGCGGCGGAGCTAGCGACCATGTCGGTGGTCCACCAATCCACCAGCAGGCCTTCACCGGCGAGCTTGACGCTCGGCGCCA
This sequence comes from Bradyrhizobium sp. USDA 3240, assembly GCF_054063295.1. NCBI lineage: Bacteria > Pseudomonadati > Pseudomonadota > Alphaproteobacteria > Hyphomicrobiales > Nitrobacteraceae > Bradyrhizobium > Bradyrhizobium sp. USDA 3240. Next base: position 2,332,031 of record NZ_JBSSGD010000002.1, on the reverse strand, counting down.
GCAGGTCCTTCCACGGCATTTTGGCGTGGCGGCGATGCGCCTCTTCCATGCCGGCGACGACGCCGGGCACCGCGATCGAACCCGGTCCGTGCAGATTGCGGTCGTCTTTGACCCGCGCCCAGGGGAACAGGTCGGAGGCCGCGCCGCCGGTCAGCGGATAGTCCTCGAGGCGCAGGCCGTCCGGCGCGCGCATGCCGTAGTCGATCACCTCGACGCGGTTCTCCTTGGCGCGATACAGCACCATCGCGCCGCCGCCGCCGGCGCCGCTCATCCACGGCTCCAGCACGCCGAGGGCGAAGGTGGTTGCGATCACGGCGTCGACGCAATCGCCGCCCGCTGCCAATACCTCCGCGCCGACCTCGGCCGCCTTGCGCGACTGCGCGGCGACGATGCCGCCCTTGGCGCTGACGGCCGGCTTGCGGATCACTTGCGAGTTGGAGAACTGGTCGGACATGGCGTTGCTTTCGCTGTTCTTGTTGCGGGCGGGTCGCGTTGGCGTAGCATGCCAAGCATGGCACTGTCAGTGCAACAAGAACCAATTTCGGGGAGCGGAAAATGAGCAGTGTGAAGCGTGAGCGGGACGGCAAGGTCGGCATTCTGACGCTCAACGATCCCGCCAGCCTGAACGCCATGACCCCGGAACTGCTCGGCGATCTCGCACGCGCCATCGGCGAGATGGGCGTCGAGCCCGGCATCCGTGCGCTGGTCCTGACCGGGGAGGGGCGCGGCTTCTGCTCCGGGCAGAATCTCAAGGCGTTCAACTCGCTCGGCGACAATATCTACACCGGAGTGATGAAGCATTACTGGCCAGCGATGCAGGCCTTGCGCGAATGCCGGATGCCGGTGGTGGTCGCGGTCAACGGCGTCGCGGCCGGCGGCGGCTTCAGCCTTGCGATGTCCGGCGACATCATCCTGGCCGCGCGCTCGGCGAGCTTCATCCAGGTGTTCAGCCGGATCGGCCTGGTGCCCGACCTCGGTTCGACCTGGCTCTTGCCGCGCCTGATCGGGCGCCAGCGCGCGCTCGAGCTGATGCTGCTGAACGAGCCGTTGTCGGCTGAGCGGGCCAAAGAGTGGGGATTGGTGCGCGACGTGGTCGATGACGCAAGGCTGCTCGACGAGGCGAAAGCACTCGCCGGCCGCCTCGCCGATGGCCCGACGCACGCGCTGGTCGCGACGCGGCAGCTGCTCGAAGAGAGCGAGCACGCCAGCTACGCCGATCAGTTCCGCCGTGAAATCGAGCTGCAGATGGTGATCCGCGAAAGCGCCGACGCGAAGGAGGGCCGTCAGGCCTTCGTCGAGAAGCGCAAGGCCCAGTTCACGGGGCGCTAGGCCTTGCCGGTGGGCAAGTCAGCCGATCGCAATCGCGATCTTGCCGAAATGCGCGCCGCTCGCCATGTGGGCGAACGCGTCCTTGACCTGGTCGAACGCGAACACCTTGTCGATCACGGGCTTGACGCCGTGCATGCTGATGCCGTCGCACAGCGCCTGCAAATCCTCGATCGAGCCGACGGTGACACCCTGCAGCCGCTGCTGCTGCATCACCATCAGCGGCAACCTGGTGTCGGACGAGGCGGGACCGGCGAGCACGCCGATGAAGGCGATGGTGCCGCCGATTTTCGTCGCGCGGATCGACTCGTTCAGCGTGCCGACGCCACCGACCTCGACGACGAGATCGACGCCGCGCCCGGTCAGCTCGCGCGCCTTCTTGCCCCAGTCGGGCGTGGTCTTGTAGTTGAGCGTGACATCGGCGCCGAGCTGCTTCAGCCGCACGATCTTGGCATCGCTGGACGAGGTCGCGATGACACGGGCGCCGCACATCTTGGCGAACTGCAGCGCGAACAGCGAAACGCCGCCGGTGCCCTGGGTCAGCACCGTCTGTCCCGGCTTGATGTCGCCGAGCTTGACCACCGCGCTCCATGCCGTGAGGCCGGCGCACGGCAGCGCCGCGGCCTCGATGTCGCTGAGATGCTCCGGTGTGCGCACCAGCGCGTGCGCCGGGAACACGCGGTATTCGGTCAATACGCCGTCGACGCTGCCGCCGAGCGCCGCGCGCATCCGCGCCTCGCTGGGCTCGCCGCCGAGCCAGCTTTCGAAGAAGCTGCCGATCACGCGATCGCCGGCCGCGAAACTCCCGACCCCGGCGCCGACTGCCTCGACGACGCCGGCGCCGTCGGACACCGGCACCAGCGGAAATTTCTGCCGCGAACCGTAGCCGCCCTTGACCGTGAGCAGGTCACGATAGTTCAGCGTCGCCGCCTTCAGCCGTACCAGGACCTCGCCGGGGCCGGCCTGTGGAACCGGCTTGTCGACCAGCGCAAGCGCGTCGACGCCGCCGGGGCCTTGCAACTCATAGCATTTCACGGGACGTCTCCTGCCGGGGCTTGTTGTCATGGGCGGCGCTCCGGGCGCCGCCGCGCATTCACCGAGCATATGTCAGGCCTGCCGCGCGTGGCCATAGCGTGCAGTGCGGCCGATGGAATGGCGCCCATGTCCGAACATGTTGGCGCTGCCGTAAAATACCGCCAATGTACCGTTGATAGAGTGAGCGAGCGGAGGTGACCATGGCTGCCTTGCTTGAGGCGAAACCCAATCCGATCGCGGCGTTCGCGCGTGGTGTGGCCCGAACGCTGCTTGCCGCCGCATTGATCTGTTGCAGCGCTGCGATGGCGGTGGACGACAGCCTCTATCGCGCGCAGACCGTCGTCACCGGCCAGGGCGAGCCGAATCGCATCATCGGCTTCGGTGCATGTCTGGAGGACGTGCTGATCAAGGTGTCAGGTCAGCCGATGCTGGCAGGCGATCGCCGTCTCGCAGGCTACAAATCCAGCGCCAGAGAATTCGTCAGCAGCTTCGACTATCACGACCAGTATGCCGGCAAGCCGCATCATGACGAGCAGGGCACCCGCGACCGGCCTTACGACCTGACGGTCGCTTTCGACCAGAGCAAGATCGACGGCGTTCTCGCCAAGCTCGGCCTCAAGCCGTGGCGATCGCAGCGGCCGGCGCTCGGCGTGTTCGTCGAGATGCTGCACGGCCCAAAGGACTTCATCGTCACATCGGACGGGACGCAGTCCGATCTGCAGCGGGATGCACTCGCGGCTGCGGCGGGCAAGCGCGGCATACGCTTCGTGCTGCCTGATACGGCGGCGCTGACACGCGCCAATGTCACGTCCGCCGGGCTCCTGAAGATGCAGCCCGCGCAGCTCAGTGCGATCGTGGCGCCGCAGGGCGGCGAGGCCATCCTGGTCGGGCAACTGGTCTGGGATGACAAGGATCTCGGCTGGGTCACGCAATGGCGGATGGCGTGGCGCGGCAAGGACTACACATGGCGGTTCCGCGGCGTCACCTTCGATGAGGCCTTCCGGCGTGGCGTCGGCGGCGCCGCCCAGGTGCTGTCGGGCAATGGCGATCCGGGACGCTCGAAATGAGCTTGCTTTAGCCGGCGTAGCCGAGCGTCTGCGACGGGTACTCCCCGAACATCGCGCGGTAGTATTGCGAGAAGCGCCCGAGCTCTATGAAGCCCTGTTCGATCGCGACCTTGGAAACGGTGGTCTGCTCCGGCGTGCTTTCGCGCAGGATCGAACGGATCATGCAGAGCCGCTTGTAGCGCAGGAACGTCACCGGGCCGACGCCGAACACCTCGTGGAAGGCGCGGTGCAGGCTGCGTCGCGACAGCCGGAGCTCGGTGCAGATTTCCGAGACATGGACCGGGCGAGCGCCCGCGGCGTGCAGATAGTCCTCGACGTGGCGCACCAGCCTCATCGCCGACGGCAGATAGCTGGTTCCGTCTGACGGCAGCGATGTGATGGCCGTCGGCCTGACGCATTCGATGATCGCGCGCTTCCAGAACTCGGACGAGGAGTCCGACAGCGCGTCCGGATACCGGGCGAGATGCGCGACGATCTGCGGCAGCCTGGCCGCCCCGGCCATGCCGAGCGCGGGGTCGGCGCGAAAGTGGTTCTTTGCCTGCCAGGTTTCGGCATCGGCGAGCCGCGGCTCGCCGCCGAATATGTCGGGCAGATCGGCCATGTCGAAGCGAATGGCGGCATAGGACGAGGCCTTGTGAAAGACGCCGTCATGCTCGACCGACGGTGGGATCACCAGCACGTCGGCCGGCTGCATGTCGAATGCCCAATGCGTGACGCGATCCGTGGCGTTCAGCAGCATTCCGATGATCAGCTTGTTGTCGGCCGAAGTACGCTGGGTGCGGACCCCGACGTTGAATGCGCCGATGCTGAGCGAAAAATCGCCGATCCCGACATGGGACAACGTTCCGCGCAGCTTGCCGCGCTCAAGCTGCATGACCTCGACATGCGAGCCCTTGACGGCGTCGTGGAGTCCCTCGAAGCCGTCAAGCTCGCCGCTGTGAACCGTCAGGTGCTGGCCCATATCCATGCGTCCCACGGCGGAATCGTCGGCGGGATTTTTGCCGGTTTTGCTCGAGAAGGCAACGTGGACGACGGCACGGAATTGATGGGTCGGGACGTCGTTTTGCCAGGGCCGCGCGCCCTGAGACGAGACTGGCACAAAGTGCATATCGTCCCCGCCGCATGGCGGGCAATCGGTTGATCTTAAAGCAAATTGCGCAGCCGCCAGGCGTCTGCGCCGGTCGCTAGGCCGCCATCAGGTGCTCGAGCGCAACAGCCTGCTCGCGGGTCTGGAATGCGATGGCGGTGTGCGTGAAACCCGACGAGGCCTGGGTCTGCGCGATGTGATTGAGGACTTCGGTGCCCTTGACCACGTGAAGGTCCATTCCGGGGCCGGCCGGGAAAATGCCGAGGACGACATCGTAGGCCTCGACGATGGCCTTCAGGGCGCTGCCCTTGTCTTCCGAGGCATCGATAAAGATACGAACATCCGCGGCGATACTACGAAGTTCGTCAAAGTCGATCACTGGAAGTCTCCTATACGCAACGCGCTGATCGACTCTAGCTACAACTTGCTTACTGAAACCTAAATTACGCCCGGTTCCTTCACGCGCTCACCGCACCGTGAATCGAATCGCTTCCCGGTCTGCCGCTTTCAGCCGCCGCTCGGCGATCTCCGCTTCGCAATGCGCTTGACCGGCGCATGCGCCGGCGCGGCATGTTCGGACCGATCGGCCATGTGAGGAATGCGGTGCTCGATGTGATCAACGACACGGAAGAAGGTGTCCAGCGTCCTGGCATCGAGGCCGGCCGTGAGGTTGCTGTGCCGGCGCAGGATTTCGTCAAGGCTGCGGTCGAGCAGCGCCACGCCCTGAGCCGTCAGGCGGATCTCGCTCCGGTTCCGGGCGCTGCCTCGGACCGGCGTCAGCTCGATCAGCCCCTTTTTCTTCAGCGACGTCGTCTCGCGGCTGACGACGGCCTTGTCCAGCTGCGCGTTGGTCCAGATGTCGTAGGCGCTGGCGGGCTCATGCTCCCTGAGAAAGGACAGCACCCGCCATTCCGCGAGCGAGACGCCGTAGGCTTGCGGGAAGAAGGCATTGGCGTTGGCGCGCAACTTCGCGACCAGGCTCGACAGCACCGTCGGCACATAGCGTTCGAAATCGACCACCAGTTCCGAGCGCGCGTCCTCCTGTTGGGCGCGGCGCGCGTCAGCGACTTTGGTACGACTTGGAGCAGTCCGGCTTTTCATTCTTTCACGAGTTGTGTGCGCGCGATCAAGACCAGGACCGCCGCGACGAGGAGAACGCCTGATACCACGAGGAAGCCGGTGGTGAAGCTGCCGGAGGCATCCTTGGCGCGTCCGATCACGATCGGGATCGTCGCACCTCCGATGCTGCCGATGGTACTGACCAGACCGATCGCTCCCGGCGCGCTCTGCCGCGACATGTAGGACTGCGGAATGGTCCAGAACACGGCCTGCGTACCATAGACGCCGACATTGGCAACCATGAATCCGACGATGATCCAGACCGGCGATGTGGAGAAGGCAGCGATCGCGAAGCCCGCTGCGGCGATCACGAAGGTCGTCGCGGCATAGTAGAAGCGCTCACCGACATGATCGGAGTGCCGCGACAATGCAATCATGCCGATCAGGCCGGCGATCGGCGGGATCGCGGTGACGAAGCCGACCTGCGAATTCGGCAGGCCGAACGACTTGATGATCTGCGGCAGCCAGGGAAACAGCGAAGCCAGCCCACAGAACAGGCCGAAATTGCACAGGCCGAACAGCAGCACCATCGGCTTGGTGATGGTCCTGAGCACGCCCTCGGCATGCACCACCCCGGTCGCCTTGGCGTCGCGCTCCAGCGCGCCGGTCAGCCAGTTGCGCTGCGCCGTCGACAGCCACGTCGCCTGCTGCGGGCGGTCGGTCAGATAGAAGATGCCGACGATCCCCAGGATGATGGGCGGCACGCCTTCGAGGATGAACAGCCACTTCCAGCCGGAAATCCCGAACGTTCCGTTCAGCTCGAGGATGACGCCGGAGATCAGCGAGGCGAAGATGTAGGAGATCGGCACCGCATAGTTGAACATCGCATTGTAGCGGGCGCGGTAGCTGAACGGAAACCAGAGGCTCAGCAGCAGCATGACGCCGGGAAACAGGCCGGACTCGGCAAAGCCAAGGAAGCCGCGGAATGCATAGAGGCTGAGCGGACCCTGCGTGAAAGCCATCAGCACCGTGGCAATGCCCCACAGGATCGCGATCCGCGTCAGCGTGACGCGTGCGCCGTATCTGGCGAGGATCAGATTGCTCGGGATCTCGAAGATGGAATAGGTGAAATACATGATCCCGACCGCGATGCCGAACATCTCGGCATTGAGCCCGAGCTCCTTGTTCATCTGCAACGCGGCAAAGGAGATGTTGCCACGGTCGAGAATGGCGAGAAAGTACATCGCCATCACGAACCACATCAGGCGCAGCGCGACCTTGCGGACCGTGCTGCGCTCGATCTCCGGATCGGCGGTCGCACTCACCGCCTTGTCCATCACGACTTCGGTCATCCCAGCTTCCCCCGATTCTTGATTTTTGATGGTGGCCTTATTCGGACACGCAGACTTCCAGCCGGTCGCCCGCCACGCGGACGGGATAGGTCCGGATGTCGATCTCGACCGGACTGGTCAGCGCCTCGCCGGTCCTGATGTCGAAACGGCCCATATGCAGCGGGCACTCGATCTCGCAGCCGTCCAGAATGCCGTCGGACAGCAGTGCCTCCGCATGGGTGCAGATATTGCTCGTGGCGTAGTACTCATTGCCGACGCGATAGAGCGCGATGTGGTGGCCGGCGATCTCGATGCCGTGGGGCTCGCCCTCGTTCAACGCGCCGAGCGCGGCAGCGTCGTGCCAGATTCCCTGATCCGTCATGTGTCTTCTCAAATGCTGTAGAAATCGAGCACGGTCGGAACGCGGTCATTGACCAGCGTGATGACCTTGCGTGCGATCTTCCAGGTGTCGCCTTCACGCCGCAGCGTGTGCTGATAGCGCCCGTGGCGCAGATGTTCCTTGGCGACGCGCGGGTCGTAGACGTGGACCGAGAACACCGACTGGCAGGTGATCTCGTCAGGTCCGCTCTCGGACGCCTCCAGGTTCGAGATCTGGTGCACGGTGCGCGGCAACGGCAGCGCGGTGATCGATTTGCGCGACTCGATGCGAGCGATCCGCTCTTCCAGTCCGCGCCGTGCATCGTGGTAGAGCAGCGAGACCTGCGTATCGGGATCATTGGTGGTGGTGTATTCATCGAGCCATCCCGGCACCCAATAGACGGCATCCTCGCTGTACATCGCGACCCAGTCGGTCCATTCGCCGGTGTCGAGCAGGCGGGCCTCGCGGAAGGTGACAGCGGCGGCGACCGCGTGAGCATCCGTTTGCTTGATTACGCTTTCAGCCATCACGCCGTCTCCCCCGCGGCGTGCTGCAACAGCCTGCGCCACTCACGATAGCCGGGGTGGAAATTGGTCTCGCCGCCAAAACTGGTGGGGCCGAACGACCATTCGGACGCCGTTATGCCGAGCTCGCGCGTATGCGCGCTTTTGCCGTGGCCGACGTCGGCGAGGCCGCGCAGATAGCCTTGCGTGGGTGCGGCCGACGTCGCGTCGTAGCCGGTCTGGCAGAATTCATACATCACGTTGTCGTCGGAGCTCGCGAGCCCCGAGGCGTTGAAGAAGTCTTCGTAGTTGCGGATCCGAAGCGTGCGCGCCGCAGCGCTCTCGCCGACGGGGGCGAGGCAATGCGACACCATCTCGGTCTTGTCGGGCGCCAGCGGCCGCCAGGTCCGCACCTGCGCCGACAGGATGTCGATGACCTGCAGGTTCGGGAAGATCGTGAGGTTGCGTTGCCGAAGCATCCACTTGGCACGGGTGCTGCCGACGCGCTGCCGCACGGCATCGAGACGCGCCGGATCCATGCCGAGCGGACGGCCATAGAGCTGCGTGCGCTTGATCGACCAGTTGACGGCGTGACCATAGTCGAAGCTGAAGCTGCCTTGCCCTTCCTGTTCGCCTTCCGGCTCCACCGTGAAGCCGGCGTTCGGCCCGGCGCTAGCGTTGCGCTTTTTCAGGATATCGACGTAGGAGCTGTGGGTGGTCGCGAAATGATAATAGTCGAGACCATTCTCGAACTGCAGTTTCCAGTTTGCATCGAACGTGTAGGTGCTGGCGCCCGGCACGAACTCGACTTCACCGCTGTCGCTCTGATCGATGATGAGGTCGAGGAAGGCGCGGGTGTCGCCGAGAAACTCCTCCAGCTGCGGAACGTCGGTTGAGAGGCTTGCGAACAGGAATCCGCGGTACGAGCCGAGCCGGGCGACCGGGAGCAGGTCGTGATTCTGGTTCGAGAAGGACGGCGGATACTGCCCGCTGGCTTCCTCCGTCACCGAGATGTTGCGCCCGCTCGAGTCGTAGGCCCAGCCATGATAGCGGCAGACGTGAAACTTCTGCCGGCCCTGCTTGAAGGGGCAGACCATCGTGCCGCGATGCCGGCAGGTGTTGAGGAATGCGCCGACCTTGCCGTCGGCGCTCCGCATCACCAGGATCGGATGCCGGCCGATATGGGTGGTGAAGAAGTCGTTGGGTCGGGCGACCTGGGATTCCAGGCCGATGAAATTCCAAGTGGCCTCGAAGATATGCCGCAGCTCGGCGTCGAACACGTCGGGATCGCTGAATATCCGGCGATCGACTTGGAAGATGCGTTCGCTGGGGCGGTCATCAATCAGCCGGGAAATCTCCCGCAGCCGTGTCGCGTGGTTCTGCGAAGCAGCGTTCATCACGTCCTCCCTTCGACTTGCCGCCGGCTGCAAGGCGCGTTCCACGGCGGGAACAGCCGGCTTGATCGCCAATCTTGGAACGACTCTATAGTTGTCATGACAACTATGGTCAAGGCGATTGGTGGCCCGCAGCGGACGCGGTTAGGCCGGGCCGCCTGGAACGGGCGGCGGGATGCCGCGAATTGAGCCCGCGCGTGCAGCGCGGAATCATGCTCAGCTCTTGCGCGCCGGCGCGGTCAGGATAATCCCGTCATCGATCAAAGCGCGGCAGATATTCTTCAACGTTGCAATCGCTTCACGCGTTGCCCGGCTCACCGGCCGTCCACGCGGCAGTGCCAGGATGCGGTCGGCGCGCATCCACGGCAACAGCGCTGCCGCCAGCGTACCGGCAGCGACTTCCTGGTGAATGCCGGAGAACGGTAGCAATGCATAGCCGAGGCCCGATGCCACCATGCGCTTCATCGGCGTGCTGTTGTCGACCCGTACCGCGCAGAGCATGGTCGATGGGAACGGGTTGCGGCTGAGCGGGCCCACGGCGGATGGCAGGGCGTCGAACTCCTTGCGGGTCAGCCTGCCACGCTTCAGCAGCGGATCGCGCGCCGGTCCGATCAGGAACACCTGCTCGACCATGAGCAGTTCATAGTCGAGGTGATCGTTGGGAGGCGGCGTCGTCACGATCGCCAGATCGAGCTCACCGCGCAGCAGGCGTTCGGATGCGTTTTCCGTCAAGCCTTCACTGAGCTCGAGCCGCACGCGTGGAAATTGCTTCACGAATGTCTGGGCCAGCGGCGGGTAGAGGATATCACCGAGGCTTGGCGGCGCGCCGATCCGCACCGTGCCGCTGGGCTCGCGATTTTCCGTGCGCACCTCGGCCTTGATGTCGTCGATCGTGCCGAGCAGCCAGCGCCCGCGCGCGAGCAGCACCTTGCCGGATTCCGTAACCGAGACTCCGCGCGCGCCGCGTTCGAGCAGGGCGCCGCCCAATTCGTCTTCGAGTTCCTTGACGTGGCGGCTGAGCGCCGACTGGGCGACGTTCAGCGTGCTCGCTGCGGCGGCAAAGCCGCCACGCTCGGCGACGGCAACGAAATAGCGGATCTGCCGCAGGTCCATGACGGGCGCTCCATCTCAATTCGAGATGGATACCATATCAAACATATTCTTGTGAGATACCAAAAAGAGAGCAGTCTCTCCCCAACGATCAAACGGAGGAGAGACGAGCATGGGCATCGCCACCGATGAGGCACGCCAGACGTCCGTATTCATCGCCGGCGGCGGCCCGGTCGGCCTTGCGATGTCATTGCTGCTCGATCGCTTCGGCATCGACTGCGTCGTGGTCGAGAAGAGCCCGACGACGACGGATCATCCCAAGTCGCGCGGCTGCTGGGTCCGCACCATGGAGATCTTCCGGCAGTGGGGGATCGAGCAGGCGATCCGCGATCGCGGCCTGCAGGACAACTCCGACATGTTCGTGTTCCTCGACAGCATCGCGGGTCACGAGTTCGGCCGCACCCGTCCCGAGCCGAATGTCGGGCATACCCTGCCTGGAAGAGCCTGGTCGCCCAAGACGCCGTCGAGGAGGAAATTCTGCGGGTGGTCGAGAAGTCCAAACACGCCACGGTCCTGTTCAACACGGCCTGTGAATCGTTCGAGGAGACCAACAGCGGCGTCAACGTCACGACACGTTGCGAGAAGACCGGTGAGGTGACGCAGTGGACGGCGACCTACCTGATCGCCGCCGATGGCGCGGGCAGCCAGACGCGGCGCAGCGCGGGGATCGAGATGGTCGGGCCGTCCACGCTGGCGGTGATGTCGAACGAGTATTGGCGGGCCGATCTGTCGCGGTTGCCGATCGCGCGCGAGGCTGCCGGTTTCATCATCATCCCGGATAGGCCCGATCTGCCGCGCGCCGGCATCCTGAACACCAACGGCCGGGATCGCTGGCTCACCGTGACGCAAATCGGCCTGACCAAGGACGATCGCGAGCGGCCGTGGACCGACCAGGAGTTCATCGAGATCGCGCGCGGCCATGTTGGCATCCCGGACCTCGACGTCACGCTTCTCAACCGTTCGATCTGGCGCGTCAGCATGCAGGTGGCCGAGACCTTTCGAAAGGGCCGGGTGTTTCTGGTCGGCGACTGCGCGCACCGCTTTCCACCCACCGGCGGCTTCGGCCTGAACTCCGGCGTTCAGGACGCGCACAATCTCGCCTGGAAGCTCGCCTTCGTGCTGAAGGGCCGTGCGGACGAAAAGCTGCTCGACAGCTATTCCAGCGAACGCCGCCCGATCGCGCAATCCAATGCCAGTTTCAGCTACGGCAATCGGCTGCGATTTGGGCTGACGGATGATGCCGTGCGATCGCGCAATCCGGACCGGATCAGGTTCTGGATCAACGATATGGACAATCACCTGCACAGCATCGGGCAGAACCTCGGACACAATTACGAGGAGGGCGCTGTCATCCCCGATGGCACCGTCGCGAAGGCGCTGAACTCCCGCTACTACACGCCGTCCGACCGTCCCGGCGCGCGCTTTCCGCATATGTGGCTCGAGCCTTCGCGCAAGAAATCCACGCTCGACTGGTTCGACAAGGAATTCACCGTCGTCACCGGTCCGCTCGGCAGCGAGTGGCTGGAGGCGGGGAAGCAGGTGTCGAAGAAGACCGGCCTGCCGCTCTCGCTCAAACAACTGCCGTCAGCCGACCCGGCAGACGGATTCCAGCTGGGTATGCGCGGCGCCGTGCTGGTGCGCCCTGATGGACATGTGGCGTGGCGGATGCCGTGGGTGCCGCCGGATCCGGCGAAGGAATTGGCCGGCGCGCTTTCGACGTTGCTGCACTAGCGGAGGCTCCCATGCAATCGTTCGAATCTGGCGGCGTCGTCACGGCATTTGAGAAGAGCGGACGCGGCGAACCGATCGTGCTGCTGCACGGCGGCGAGGCCGATCATTCGATGTTCGACGGCCTTGCGCCTGTCCTCGCGGCGAACTTCGCCGTGATCGCCTACGACCAGCGCGACTCCGGCGCCACCAGGAATACTCCGTCGTCCTATTCGCTGGCCGACCTGGCTGATGATGCCGCGGCCTTGATCAGGGGGCTCGGTTACGATCGTGCCCATGTCTTCGGGACCTCGCTGGGCGGCCAGATCGCGCAAGTGCTGGCGGCCCGCCATCCCGGCCGCATCGATCGCCTGATCTTGAGCAGCACCTGGAAGGTCAACAGGAGCCCACTGGAGGTCAATGCGGATGTGTTCCGCACACTTGCGTCGTTTCGCGCGGACACCGCAGGCAACGCGCCGAAGATCGCGGAGTTCTTCTTTCCGCCTGAGTATCTGCGCGTTCGGCCCGAACTGATCGACATCTTTCGTGGCTCCAACCGCGACGACGGCCAGAAGGCACGACGCGGCGCCTTGCTCGCACAGCCTGTCGCCGCCGATCTGACCGGCTTTGATCGCCCGACGCTGCTGCTCGCGGGCGGCGACGACCGGCTGATCCCGAACGCGGAGACATTTGCGCTCGCCCGCGACCTTGCGCACGTCGAGACCAGGACCATCGCAGGCGTCGGCCATGTCGCGTCGATCCAGGCCCCCGAGCGGGTCGCGGAAGCGGTGGCGACATTTCTGAATTCAAAAAAGAAGGCGGCTTGACAACAACAGGGGGAGACCATGGCAGAGCAAGCGAGCGCAGTGCCGTTCGACGAAGCGCCGGTGACGACGCGCTATTGGCTATCGATCATCATCTTCGCCATCTCCGGCGTGGTCGATTTCTTCGATTTCTTCGTGGTCGGGTTTCTGGTCTCGGTGTTGGCGCCGAAATGGCACCTGACGTTCGGGCAGACCTCGATCATGCTGATGAGCGCCGGCATCGGGGCGATGCTGGGAGCATTCGCCGCGGGGGTCCTCGCCGATCGCTTCGGGCGCAAGCCGTTGGCGGTTGCCGGCGTTCTGCTGTGCGGCCTGACTTCCGGCGCGATCGCGTTCATTCCGGAAGACGGCTGGGTTGCATTTGCGATCCTGCGCTTTTTCGTCGGCTTCGGCCTTGCCGCGGGTGCGGCGGCGGCAGTTCCTGCCATCGTTGAGTTCGCACCGACCCGTCACCGCACGCTGGTCACGAGCCTCGTCGTCGTTCCAGTCGCCTTCGGCGTACTGTCGGCTTCGGTGACGGCGAGCTTCCTGTTGCCGCTGGTCGGCTGGCGCGGCCTGGCGGCGGTCGGCTTTCTGCCGATCATCCTCGCGGTTCTGACCATGATCATCATGCCGGAATCGCCACGCTGGCTGATCAGCAAGGGCCGCGTGCGCGAGGCGCAGGCGGCCATCCGAAAGCTCTACCGGGTCGGCGGCGAGTCATTTGTACTGCCCACGCTGCCGCCAGCGAACCCGGCGACATTCGCCGATCTCTTTGCAGAGCAGCGGCGCTTCTGGTTGACGGTCCTGGTCTGGTTCGGCGCCAGCACAGCGAATTACGGCGTCTTCCTGTGGGGACCGACGATTGTGGCGCTACTGCTTGGCGTCGCGCCCCAGGACGCGGCGAAGATGTTCATCTATGTCAGCCTCGCCGGCGTTGTTGGCCGAACCGGCTTTGCCTTTCTCGCCAATCGGATCGGCCGCAAGCCGTGCGGCCAGTTGATGGGCTATGGCACCGCGGTATCGCTGGCGCTGGCGGCCTATTTTCACGCCGACTTTGCCGCCTCGGTCCCGTTGTTTCTGGTCTTCCTGATCATCGGCGCCGTGTTCTTCGACGGTGGATTTTCGAACATCGGGCCCTATCCCGCCGAGATCTTTCCGGTCCAGCTTTCGGGACGCGCGGTCGGCCTTGCCCAGCTCTCGAACGGGGTCGGCAAGATCGTAGGTCCCTTATGTCTCGCATTGATCGCCGGCGCGGATAATGTCGTGCATCCCAGCGCGACCGCAGCGGCGGTGATGCCGGCGTTTTTCTTTCTTGCCGGCGCGGGCCTCCTGATCGGACTTGCCTTTACGTTCCTCGGCGTCGAGCCGCACGGCCGCCCGGTGGCTCTGTTTGGTGAAAACGCGGGCTCGAGCGCCGCACCGACGCCGCTGGCCGCAAAAGCGGCCGCGGGACAGTGAAAGACGGAAGGTTTTACCATGGACAATGCGCACGACGTGGTCGCAACAACGGCGCCGTTCGATACTGCAAAACTCGACCGGCTGATGGATGAGGCGGGGCTCGACGTCCTGATCGTCACCTCGCGTCACAATGTGCAGTACCTGCTCGGTGGATATCGCTTCTTCTTCTTCGACGTCATGGAGGCGATCGGCACCAGCCGCTATCTGCCGGTGTTCGTCTATCAGAAGGGGCATCCTGAAAATTCCGCCTATATCGGCAACTGCATGGAAAAGTTCGAGCATGAACTCGGACGGATATCGGCGCCGAACGTTAAAGCCGGCGCATGGGGAACGATCGATGCGATCGGCCTCGCCATTGATCATGTGAGAAAGCTCGGGGGCGCCGCCAGGCGCGTCGGCATCGAGGCGGGCTTCCTGCCGGCCGACGCCAGAGATCATCTGCTTGCCGGGCTTGGCGACGTCGAGGTCCGCGAGGCCCATTTCACGCTGGAGCGGCTTCGCGCCGTCAAGTCTCCGGCCGAACTGGATCTCATCAAGAAGGCTTCCGAACGGGTCGTCGATGCGATGATGGCCACGTTCAAGGGCTGCACGCCGGGCATGACCAAGAACGATGTCGTCGCTCGTCTGCGCCGTGAGGAGCAGGAACGCGATCTTGTCTTCGAGTATTGCCTGATTGCCGCGGGCAAGAGCCATAACCGCGCTCCGTCGAACCAGCTTCTTGCGGAGGGCGACGTGATCTCGATCGATTCCGGCGGAAACTACCGGGGCTATATCGGCGATCTCAGCCGCATGGGACTTCTAGGTGAGCCCGACAACGAGCTCCGCGAGTTGCTGCAAGGAGTCGAGGAGATTCAGCAGGTGGCCCGACGCGCGATCCGGCCGGGCGCCATGGGTGGCGACATCATCGCGGCGGGCGAAGCTGCCGTCAAAACCTCGCCGCATCGCGCGGTGCTCGACTTCACCGCCCACGGCATTGGGCTTGTCAGTCACGAAGCGCCGCGCCTGACCGCGACCGGCCCGGTACCATACGCGCCCTATGACGCCGACCGGCCGCTCGAATCCGGGATGGTGATCTCGATCGAAACCGCGCTGCTGCATCCGGCGCGCGGCTACATCAAGCTGGAGGATACGCTGCTCGTCTCCGAGGTGGGCTGGGAAGCGCCCGGTGACCATGGCAGGGGATGGAATTCGTCGCGTCTCATGGCGTGAAGCGGTCACCGCCAAGGCGGCATTTTTGGCTGGGTCACCAATTCAACTGCGGTGCTGGAGGCGCTCGTCGGTCAATTTCGGAATATTAGAAATATATTCCTGAGTTGCCCGACGTGTCAAGTGGTGCGGTCGACGCCGGCCGCCGCTGGCTACTTTGCATGGGGTTGTTTTCGATATTTTGGCAGCGCCCCCTGCGACGGCCCGGACGACTTCATATGCGCTCGGCCAGGCGATTGATCCGGCGGTCTTTGCTTCACGCGAGCCTCCGGCCATGCGATGCTTCGCGCTGGATGTAGCGGCGGCTCCGTGCCGTCTGCTCGCCAGGTCGGCGCCGATGATGGGCAGGTGCAACCGATATGGATTGCCTCCCCATCGACAGAAGCGACCCGATGACCGCTGCCGCCAACGCGCTCCGCGACTACGCCCAAAGCATCCTGACCGCCCGTGTCTACGACGTGGCGGTGGAGACGCCGCTCGATCCGATGCCGCGGCTCTCCGAGCGCCTGTCGCGCGCCGTCCTGCTGAAGCGGGAGGATTTTCAGCCGATCTTTTCCTTCAAGCTTCGCGGCGCCTACAACAAGATCGTCAGGCTGCCGGACGCGCAGCGAAGACAGGGCGTCATCTGCGCGTCGGCGGGCAATCACGCGCAGGGCGTGGCGCTGTCGGCGCGCAAGCTCGGCATTCCCGCGACGATCGTGATGCCGCGGACGACGCCCGCCATCAAGGTCGAAGCCGTCCGGCGTCTGGGCGGCGACGTTGTGCTGCATGGCGACACGTTCGACGACGCGCAAACCAAGGCAAGGGAGATCGAGGTCGCCCGCGGCCTGACCTTCGTGCATCCGTTCGACGATCCGGACGTGATTGCCGGTCAAGGGACCGTCGGGATGGAAATCCTGCGCCAGCATCCCGATCCGATCGAGGCGATCTTCGTGCCGATCGGCGGGGGCGGGCTTGCGGCCGGCGTCGCCGCCTTCGTGAAGTTCCTCAATCCCTCGATCAAGGTCGTCGGCGTGGAGCCCGCCGACGCAGCGTCGATGGCGGCCGCGCTCGCCAAGGGCAACGTTGTTGCGCTGGATCAGGTCGGGCTGTTCGCCGACGGTGTCGCGGTCCGCAAGGTCGGCACCGAGACGTTCCGGCTCTGCCGCGACCTGCTCGACGAGGTCGTCACCGTGGACACCGACGCCATGTGCGCGGCGATCAAGGATATCTTCGATGACGTGCGATCGGTGGCCGAGCCGTCCGGGGCATTGGCGCTCGCCGGCCTCAAGGCCTATGCCGAACGCGGCGCGCTGAGCGACGGCAGCCTGATTGCTGTCAACAGTGGGGCTAATCTGAATTTCGACCGGCTGCGCACCATTGCCGACCGCGCCGAGGTCGGCGAACATCGGGAGGCGCTGCTTGCGGTGACCGTGCCGGAGAAACCGGGCAGCTATCGCCACTTCATCCGCATCCTCGGCTCGCGGGCGATTACGGAATTCAACTACCGCTTTGCCGAGACGACCGCGCCGGCGCAGCTCTTCGTCGGCATCGCGCTGAGCCGCGGCGAGGCCGAGAAGCGGGAAGTCATGGGGCTGCTGCGGCGCGAGGGCTATCCGATCCTGGATCTGAGCGAGAACGAGATGGCCAAGGACCATGTGCGCTACATGGTGGGTGGCCGCGCGCCGCTTCTGAGGGACGAGGTGATCTACCGCTTCGAGTTTCCGGAGCGACCCGGCGCGTTGCTGAAATTCCTCGAGAGCCTGGCGCCCGACTGGAACATTTCGCTGTTTCACTACCGCAATCACGGCGCCGACTACGGACGCATCCTGGCGGGCATCGAGGTCAAGCCGCAGGAGCGCGCGCGGTTCGTTCAGGCGCTCGACGCACTCGGTTATCCCTATTGGAACGAGAGCGAGAATCCGGCCTATCGGCTGTTCCTCTCCGCCGAGAAGGGATGACGCAGCGCGCGTCTCGCATCAGCGGTCCGCTGTCAGCTGTTGGCGATATCGCTCGGCGTCCCAGTTCAGCAGTGCATGCTCATTCTCTGCCGTCAGATAGTTGACGCGTGCGGTCAAAGGCAACCGGCAGGTGACCAATGCGAGACAGCTCAGCATGGCTTCCGCGCCGTCGCTCGCGTCCTCGCGGATGAGGCTGCCGATATCAGGGACGAGAAGCGCAACCGGCGGCGGCAGCCCGCTCGCGGTGCTTTGCGCAATCATGGTGCTCAGCTTCTCGCGATGCTCCAGCACCGGCAGGCCCGGGCCAAGGAAGACGACGTGATCCGGATAAAGCGAGCCGCTGGTCGCGATCGCGCGGCTGTAGCGGTCGGTGGCCGTTTCGTGGGCTCGCGGATCTTGGGGCAGGCGATAGTTCGTGCCTGCGCAGATGTTGCGGAGCGCATTGTGATCGGGAGCCGGCGCCGGACGCTGCTCCAGCGCGAGGCGTTGCTCGATTTCGGCGACCAAAGCCTCCGCCGCGTCGCAGGTGTCCGCGCCGACCACCAGGCCGTGATTGCCGAGGATCAGGACGTCGACCGCATCCTCTGCGATCGCCTCGCTGACCGCGCGTGCGAGCGGCAGCCCCGGGTGGTGATAGGTGAGGTAGCGCCAGGCCAGTCCGTCCATTCGCCGGGCAAATTCGGTGCGGGCGTCGGTTCGCACTGCCCATGCGATGGTGTTGACGGAATGGACATGCAGCACGATCCGGTGCGGCATCAGAGCATGCAGCGAGGTCTCGATCGAGGCGCGCAGCGTCGTTGCGGCATTCGGCGCAAGCGGCACGCGTTCGTCGCCCTGCGTCAGTGCTGTGCGCGCGGCCGACAAGGCGACCGGCACGAAAATGTCCTTCTCCTCTGCGTCCGCCAGCCAGGTGCCTGACGCCTTCACCCACAGCACGTCGCCATCCTTGACCGACGAATTGCCGCCGGCGCCTTGCACCAGCAGGATATTGTTGCCGACGCGTGCCGACATGCGGCGCAGTTCGTTCAGCGTTTGAGGCGGTCGCATCGGGCTGTTCTCACCAGGTCAGATGGTCCATCGTCCAGTGCGGCATCCGCGCCGCTGCGCCGGCCGCGGTCTTGACCGCCTGCGGCAGATCGCTCGCCTGCGATAGCGTCGCGCGGTGCGCGCCGGAGCCGATCAGCAAGGTCAGCATCCCGGCGGCACGTCCACCGGCGATATCGTGATCGAGGGAATCGCCGATGACGAGGATCCGTTCCGGCGGCGGATGCCCCAATTGCTCGCGCGCGGCGGCAAACATCGGCGGATACGGCTTGCCGACGAACAGCACCGTGCCGCCGAGCGATTGATAGAACGCGGCAAGCGCGCCCGGAGCGGGGATCAGGCCCGCAGCGCCGAACATGACCAGGTCCGGATTGGCGCACAGCATCGGCAGTCGCCGCGCGGCGGCGGCCGTCAGCAGCGCACGCCAGCGCTCGGGCTCCGCCGTATCATCGTCGAGCCCGCCGAGCAGGATGAAATCAGCCTCGTACACGGTCGAAGCGATCGTGAGATCGGCGCCTTCGACGATCGAGCGGTCGCCGTCGCGCGAGATCAGCAAGCAGGCGCGTCCGAGATCTGCGAAGGGGGCCTGCTCGCGCGCATGCAGCCCGCGCCAGGTCACCTCGCCCGATGACAACACGCCGTCATAGGCCTCCGGCGGCAGGCCGAGCGCGGCGAGCCGTCGCTGGTTGCTGCTCGCGCGCTTGCCGGAATTGGAGAGGATCAGGATCCGCTTGCCGGCCTCGCGCAGCCTTGCCACGCAATCCAGCGCTGCAGGGAACACCGCCAGCCCCTCGTGCAGCGTGCCCCATTGGTCGAGCAGCACGTGGTCGAAGTGGTCCACGATGGCGTGAAGGCCGGCGATCGCGGTCGCATCGGCCTTCATGGCGGACCTCCGTTCAGCGCGAGCAACGCGGCGCCATAGCTCGCTTCGGTCTGTTCGGCGACCGAGACGGGAACGCCGAGCAGGCGGTGCCTGATCCTGGTCCATGCATCGTTTTTCGCTCCGCCGCCGATCCCGATGACGCGCCGCAAGCGTGGTGCGCCGAGCCGCGCCAGCTGCCGGTAGGCGAGGGCTTCGACCGAGGCGATGCCTTCGAGCAGGCCCTGGAAGAAGCGGCAATCTTCCGCCGGGCGCGGCGTGATTCGTGCGGCCAGCTGTGGATCGGCGATCGGGAAGCGTTCGCCGGGTTTCGGAAGCGGATAATAGTCGAGCCCGGTCGGCGCCTCCGGCGTCACCTGCGGCGTCAGGCGCTCCATCTCGTCGGCGGTGAAGTGCACCAGAAGCGCGGCGCCGCCGGAGTTCGAGGCGCCGCCGGCGAGCCAGCGCGCGCCGAGCCGATGCGAATAGACGCCCTGGTCGGCCGCGAAGATCGGCTGGGTCGCAAGCTGCTTCACCACCAGCGTGGTGCCGAGCGAGGTGACGGCATCGCCCGGCTGGTCGGCCCGCGTCGCGATGAATGCCGCAACGCCATCGGTGGTGCCGGCTGCGACCTGCGCTGTGGGCGGCAGTCCCAGCGACCGCGCGACCTGCGGATCCAGCTCGGCGAATGGCGTTCCCGGCTCCAGCACCTCGGGAAGCAGATCGTCGCGCACGCCGAGCTGGTCGAGCCACGGCGGCCAGGCGCGCGCGACCGGGTCGTAACCGAGCTTCAGCGCGTTGTTCTCGTCACTGATGCCGTGATGGTTCGCGAGCCGGCCCGCGATCCAGTCCGCCTGGTGAACGGCGTGGCGCGCATCGCCGATATAGCCGTGGTTCAGCAGATAGAGCAGCTTGGCGAGCGCGCTGCTCGCACCATGCGC
Organism: Bradyrhizobium sp. USDA 3240; assembly: GCF_054063295.1. Classification (NCBI taxonomy): domain Bacteria; kingdom Pseudomonadati; phylum Pseudomonadota; class Alphaproteobacteria; order Hyphomicrobiales; family Nitrobacteraceae; genus Bradyrhizobium; species Bradyrhizobium sp. USDA 3240. The sequence goes on along the minus strand of NZ_JBSSGD010000002.1, from coordinate 2,311,779 downwards.
GCCGCTTTCGAGCGGAGCGATTGCAGCTACGCGCGCGGCCTCATGCGTGGCGCGCGCATCGTTGTACATCAGCCCGGGCGAACAGGGGCGGCCGGCCGCATCGACCAGCAGCAGCGTGCCCGACGTGCCGTCGACGACGATGCGCGTGATGTCGCCGAGAGCGACGGTCTCGCCGAGCTTGCCGATTGCAGCGACTGCCGCTTGCCACCAGAGCTCCGGTGTCTGGTCGATGGCGTTGCCGTCGACGCGCGGTGCGGGCAGCGCAACGGAAGCGAAGCCGCGAATGCCGGCCTGCGGATCGATCGCACAGGCGCGGACACCGCCGGTTCCGACATCGATGCCGAGATACAAACCTCCCATCCGACTTCACCGTTCTCTGGTGCGCGCGCATCGACGTTGGTTGCGCTGCAGCACGTTTGGGGGATTGACGCCCCGTTCGGCCTCTGCAATTTTTTGCAGGACGTGAAGAATTTTGCAAGCGGACTTTTCCGGACATGGCCACACCGCCCGACAGGCTGCCGATCATCGACGGCGAGGCGTCGCTCGCGACCCGCGCGGCGTGGCTGTATTTCGCGGCGGGGCTGACGCAGTCGGAGGTCGCCGATCGCCTCAACATCCAGAGCACCAAGGCGCACCGCCTGATCGCGCGCGCCAGCCGCGAGGGCATGATCCGTGTTTTCGTCGAGGGGCCGGTCGCCGAATGCGTCGCGCTGGAGAACGACCTCACGCAGCGCTTTGGCCTTTCGTTCTGCCGTGTCGCGCCCGATCTCGGCGAGAGCGACCTGCCGCTGAAGGCGCTGGCGCTGGAAGGCGCGAGCTTCCTGCGCCAGACCCTCGAGCGCGGCGATGACAAGGTGATCGGCGTCGGCCATGGCCGTACGCTCGCCGCCGTGGTCGAGCAGATGCCGCAGACGCCGGCACGCGACGCGCAATTCGTCTCGCTGCTCGGCGGACTGACGCGGAAATTCGCCGCCAATCCGTTCGACGTGATTCATCGCCTCGCCGAGCGCACCGGCGCAGAAGCCTATTTGCTGCCGGTGCCGGTGTTCGCCAATTCGGTCGCCGATCGCGCCGTATTGATGCAGCAGTTCGGCATCGCCGACGTGTTCGCGCTGGCGCGCAAGGCCTCGCTGCTGTTCGTCGGCATCGGACAAGTCAGCCGCGACGGCTTCCTGGTGTCGAGCGGCATGATCAAGCCCGACGAGGTCGCCGAGCTGAAGCGTGTCGGCGCCTGCGCCGATCTGCTTGGGCATTTCTTCAGTGCCGACGGAACGGTGCTGGACACCGATCTGTCGGCTCGCGCCACCTCCATGAGCATGGCCGATCTCAGGAAGCACCGGATCGTCGCCATCGCCGGCGGGCCGGCCAAGGTGACCGCGCTGCGCGGCGTGCTGCGCAGCGGCGTGCTGCACGGCCTCATCATCGACGAGGTGACCGCAAAGGCGCTCGCAACAGACAAGCCGGAGACCACATCCGGCAAGCCAAGAAGCAAGACCCGGAAGGACACATAAAACAAGCGTCAACAAGGAGAGGAAATACATGTTCGATCGCGAGAAGAATCTGTTCGACTCCTACGCTGCCAAACGCATCAGCCGCCGCGATCTCCTCGACGGCGCCGCCAAGCTCGGCATCGCGGGCATCGCCGCCAACGCCGCCTTCGCCTCCTCGATGTCGAAGGCGATGGCCGCGGATTTCAACTGGAAGGCCCAGAGCGGCAAGAGCGTCAAGCTGCTGCTCAACAAGCACCCTTACGTCGACGCCATGATCGGCGACATTGAGGCGTTCAAGACCCTGACCGGCATGAACGTCACCTACGACATCTTCCCGGAGGACGTTTATTTCGACAAGGTGACGGCAGCGCTGTCGTCGAAGTCGGACCAGTACGACGCCTTCATGACCGGCGCCTACATGACCTGGACCTACGGTCCGGCGGGTTGGATCGAGGACCTCAACACCTACATCAAGGATCCCGCCAAGACCAATCCGGCCTTCGCCTGGGACGACGTGCTGCCGGGCCTGCGCGCCTCCACGGCGTGGGATGGCGTCGCCGGCTCCGAGCTCGGCTCGGGCAAGGCCAAGCAGTGGTGCATCCCCTGGGGCTATGAGCTCAACAACATCACCTACAACCGCAACGTCTTCGACAAGGTCGGCGTCAAGCCGCCGAAGAACCTCGACGAGATGCTGGACGTCGCTGCCAAGATCACCAAGGACGCCGGCGGCCCCTACGGCGTCGGTGTGCGCGGCTCGCGCTCCTGGGCGACCATCCATCCCGGCTTCCTGTCGGCCTATTCGAACTTCGGCCAGAAGGATTTTGTGATGGAGGGCGGCAAGCTGAAGGCCGCGATGAACACCAAGGCCTCGAAGGACTTCCACGACAAATGGGTCAAGATGATCCAGACCTCGGGCCCGAAGAACTGGTCGACCTACACCTGGTACCAGGTCGGCACCGATCTCGGCGCCGGCGCCTCCGGCATGATCTTCGACGCCGACATCCTCGGCTACTTCATGAATGGCGGCGACAACAAGGAGAAGGGGAATCTCGGCTACGCGCCGTTTGCCGCCAACCCGGCCGCCAAGGCGCCGACCCCGAACGTCTGGATCTGGTCGCTCGCGATGTCGACCTTCTCCAAGCAGAAGGACGCCGCATGGCTGTTCATGCAGTGGGCGGCTTCGGTCGAGCACGATCTGTTCGGTGCGCGCAAGATGGACTTCGTCAATCCGGTGCGCACCTCGGTGTGGAAGGACAGCGAGTTCCGCGACCGCATCGCGAAATCCTATCCCGGCTATCTGGAACAGCACGACATGTCGTCGCCCGGCGCCAAGATCTACTTCACGGCGCAACCGCTGTTCTTCGATCTCACGACGGAATGGGCCGCCTCGCTGCAGAAGATGGTCGCGAAGGAGGTCAGCGTCGACGAGGGGCTCGACAAGCTCGCCGACAGCATCAACCGCCAGCTCAAGCAAGCTGGTCTCGGCTGATGGATCAACTGTGCGGTGCTTGATCCCCCGCACCGCACCCATCCGCCGGCTCGGAGCCTTGTCCCATCCGAGCCGGCGGCGTTTGCCAGCCGAACGCGATCTCTTATCATCATGAGCATGGTCCAACTTCTCCAGACGAACGCCCAGGCGGCGCCGGCCAAGCCAAGGCCGCGCGTGCGCCTCTTGCCCTATCTGCTGAGCCTGCCGGCGTTGCTGGTCTGCGTGGCGATCCTGGTTCCGTTCGTGACTGCCGCGGTCTATTCGCTGCAGCGCTACCGGCTGAACCTGCCTTACCTGCGCGGCTTCATCGGCCTCGGCAACTACATCGACTTCCTGTCCGATCCGGCATTCTGGAATACGCTCCGGATCTCGATCACCTACACCGCGGTGACGGTCGTGGTCGAGCTCCTGCTCGGCCTCGGCATCGCGCTGCTGCTGCGCCGGCCGAGCCGCTTCCACAATGCGGTGTCGATCATGCTGCTGCTGCCGCTGATGACAGCGCCGGCGATTGCCGCGCTGATGTGGAAGCTGATGACCAATCCGAGCTTCGGCATCCTGTCCTATCTGGTCAGCCTGTTCGGCGTCACCGACTTCAAATGGGCCTCCGACCCGTCGAGCGCGCTGTTCACGGTCGTGCTGGTCGACGTCTGGGTCTACACGCCCTTCATCATGATCCTGCTGGTGGCCGGCCTGCGCTCGTTGCCGCGGCAGCCGTTCGAGACCGCGGCGCTCGACGGCGTGCCGGCGAGCTTCGTCTTCTTCCGCATCACGCTGCCGATGCTTGCGCCCTACATCATCACGGCGTCGCTGTTTCGCCTGCTCGATTCGATCCAGCAGTTCGACATCATCTATGCGATGACGCAGGGCGGGCCGGGCGACCGGCTGATGGTGTTCCAGGTGCAGGCCTATCTGGAGTTCTTCCAGTACACCAATGTCGGCAGGTCGGCGGCGTTGTTGATGATCCTCTGGCTGATCACCAACATCCTGTCCAACATCTTCATCAAGAACTGGCTGCGGCTGCGCGCGCGTGCGCACGGCCACGCGTGAGGGGGAGGGCGCGATGGAACATTCAAGCCTTGCCGGTCGCATCTTCCGCGGCGTGGCGCTCTCGCTGATCCTGATCTTCTTCATGTTTCCGATCGTCTGGATCTTCCTGATGTCGTTCCAGAGCAACGATCAGATATTGCGGATTCCGCCGCGGATCCTGTTCGAGCCGACGCTTGCGAATTACGAGGCGCTGATCTCCGGCCAGCTGCGCACCGCGGCCGGTAATCTGCAGATCTCCTTCATGCGCAACCTCTTCAACAGCGTCGTGCTGTCGAGCGCGGCGGTGCTGCTGGCGCTGCTGCTCGGGGTGCCGGCAGCCTACGCCTTTGCGCGCTTCAAGTTTCGGCTCGGCGAGACCATCGCATTCACGCTGCTCTCGTTCCGCTTCGCGCCGCCGCTGCTCGTGCTGCTGCCGCTGTCGCTGTACTACCAGGAGCTCGGCCTCAACGACACCTACTTCGGCATCGTCTGGGTCTATCAGTTGATCGCGCTGCCCTTGATCCTGTGGATCGTGCGCGGCTATTTCGAGGACATCAGCCCTGATATCGAGCATGCCTACCGGTTGGCCGGGCATTCCTGGCGCGAGGCCTTCACCAGGATCGCGGTGCCGTTGGCGGGGCCGGGGATCGCAGCCGCCGGGCTGCTGTCGTTCATCTTCTGCTGGAACAATTTCGTCTTTGCCCTGATCCTGGCCTCCGCCGACAAGCAGCCGGTGACGGTCGGCGCGCTCGCCTTCGTCACCGCGTCGGGAATCCAGTACGGCCAGATCGCTGCGGCGATCGTGCTGTCGGTGACGCCGACGCTGTTGCTCGCGCTCTACGCGCAGCGCTATCTGGTCGAGGGTCTCTCGCTCGGCGCGGTGAAAGGCTGATCGGATGGCACGTCTCGAGATCAATTCGGTGAGCAAGGCATTCGGTGCGGCGCGGCCCGCCGACGGGCTGTCGCTGGCCGTCGAGCCCGGCGAGATCGTAGCGGTGTTCGGGCCGTCCGGCAGCGGCAAGACCGTGTTGCTGCGTATGATCGCGGGCATGTTCGAGCCCGACGACGGCGACATCCTGGTCGGCGGCCGCTCGGTCGTCGGTGCTCCGCCGGAGCGGCGCGGCATCGGCATGGCTTTCCAGAATTTCGCCTTGTTCCCGCACATGACCGCCCGCGACAACATTGCGAGCGGCCTGCGCGCTCGGGCTGGCGGAGGCGATGTCGCGGGCCGGGTTGCCTCGATCAGCAAGCTGCTCAAGATCGAGCACGTGCTCGGCCACACGCCGCGCGAATTGTCGAACGGACAGAAGCAACGGACCGCGCTGGCGCGGGCGTTGATCGGCAATCCGGATGTGCTGCTGCTGGATGATCCCCTGCGCAACGTCGACGCCAAGCTGCGCTACGAGATGCGGCTCGAATTGCCGAACCTGCTGAGGCGCGGCACTGCCGCGGTGCTCTACGTGACCCAGGACTATCGCGAGGCGATGGCGATCGCCGACCGCATTGCGGTCTTGATCGATGGCCGGCTCGCGCAGGTCGCGACGCCAGCCGATATCTATGCCCAGCCCGCGTCGGTTGCGGTCGCGCGACTGTTCGGCGATCCGACCATCAACCTCGCCGAGGTTTCGCCGGTCGCGGAGCACGGCATGCAGTCTGCCGTGGTTGCTGGCGCGAAAATGCGGCTCGGCGCTGCCGATGGCGCCGCGCCTGCCGGTGCGTGCTGGCTTGGCGTCCGGCCGGAGGATCTCGCGGTCTCGTCCGCATCCACGGAGGACGCCATCCCGGCGCGCATCCTTGCGATCACGCCGATGCACGAGAAGGCGGTGTTGCTGCTCCGTCTTGCCGACGGGACCGAATGGCTGGCGGCGCTGCCGCCGGATGCACCGCAAGGTGCGGCCGACGACACCGTCTTCGTCCGCTTCGCGCCCGATGCGGCGATGCTGTTCGATCGCGCGACCGGGCTTCGGATCGGGCCGTCGCACCGGCTCAAGGCGGCATAGGAGCAGATGGTCATGGACATGCTCGAGCTTCGAGGCATCGACAAGGTCTACCGCAGCCGCGGCAAGCCGCCGGTGCATGCCGTGCGCGCGCTCGACATGGCGGTCGAGAAGGGCGAGATCGTCGCGCTGTTGGGATCGTCGGGTTGCGGCAAGACCTCGACCTTGCGCATGATCGCGGGGTTCGAGGACGTCTCGGCCGGGTCGATTGCGCTCGGCGGGCGTCGAATTCACGAACTGCCGCCGGCGCGGCGCAAGGTCGCGATGGCTTTCGAGGGCTATTCGCTCTATCCACCGCTTACGGTGCGCGAGAACATCGCGTTCGCGCTGAAATCCACCCAGCTATCGCGCAACGAAGTGACGCGTCGTGTCGACGAGATTGCCCGTTTGGTCGAGATCGAGGACATCCTCGACAGCTATCCGCGCGCGATCTCCGGCGGCCAGCAGCAACGCGTGTCTCTGGCGCGGGCGCTGGTGCGCGATGCCGATCTCTATCTGCTCGATGAGCCGATGGGCCAGCTCGAACCGCAGCTGCGCGCGGTGCTGCGCGGCCGGATCAAGAGCCTGCTCGCCGAGCGCGGCATGACCGCGATCTTCGTCACCCACGACCAGACCGAAGCCAGCGCGCTGGCCGACCGTATCGCGGTGATGGAAGGCGGCGTGCTGCAGCAGTTCGCCAGCGAAAAGGAATTGAAGGGCCGGCCCGCCAATCTGTTCGTGGCGAGCTTCATCGGCGAGCCGCCGATGAACCTGCTCGAGGCGGGCGTCGCGCGGTCGGATGGCGGTTACCGCCTATCGGTCGGAACGGATATGCGTTTCGATATCGATGGCGCCGGGCTCGACGGCGAGGCGGCGAAAGCGCTCGCCAGCACACCACAGGTGCGGATCGGCATTCGTCCGCAGAAGATCGCGGTCGGGACCGGCGACGTCAGGGTCAAGGTCGTCTCCAACCAGTGGCTCGGCGATCAGTCGCACGTCGCCGGCGATTGCGGCGGCCGCATGCTGATCGCGGTGATGCCGGGGCGGGTCGCCGCGCGGCCGGGCGATAGTGTCCCGTTCGCGTTGGAGCCGCGTCACCTGCACATCTTCGGCCGCGACGGATCCTGCATCCGCCATGCGGAGGTGTCCTGACGATGACCGCTTCCGCTAGCCGCGACGTCATCATCGGCATCGACGCCGGCACCTCGCTGATCAAGGCGGTGGCGTTTACGCTCACCGGCGAGCAACTTGCCGATGTCTCGCAGCCGAATGCGTACAACAGCCTGACCGGCGGACATGTCGAGCAGGACATGGCGCGGACCTGGACCGATACGGTCGCGGTCATTCGTGCGCTGGCGAAGTCAGTGCCTGACTTGTCCGCACGGATCGCGGTGATTGCGGTGACCGGGCAGGGCGACGGCACCTGGCTGATCGATGACGACGGCCGGCCGGTGGCGCCGGCGCTGCTGTGGCTCGACTCGCGCGCCGGCCGGCTGGTCGAGGAGATTCGCGCCAGCGAGCGCAACACGCCGCTCTACCGCCGCACCGGCTCCGGGCTCAACGCCTGTCAGCAGGGGCCGCAGCTGGCGTGGCTGCATGCGCACAGGTCTGAGGCGATCGCCAACGCGAGCACAGCTTTCCATTGCAAGGACTGGCTCTATTTCCTGCTCACCGGCGAGCGGGCAACCGATCCGTCGGAGGCCACGTTCTCCTGCGGCGATTTCCGCAAGCGAGGCTTCGATGCGGAGACCGCGCGGTTGATCGGTATCGCCGACCTGACACGGCTGTTCCCGCCGGTGGTTGACGGCGCGGTCATGACGCATCCGCTCACCACTGCTGCTGCGATCGAGATCGGCCTGCCGGAAGGCGTGCCGGTCTGCCTTGGTTATGTGGACGTGATCTGCAATGCGCTCGGTGCCGGGCTCTACGATCCGTCACCCGATGTCGGCTGCACCATCATCGGCTCGACCGGCATGCACATGCGGCTGGTCTCGAGCGCAGATGCGGTGACGCTGAATCGGGAAGCAACCGGCTACACCATGCCGTTCCCGGTGCCGGGTCACTATGCCCAGATGCAGTCGAACATGGCGGCGACGCTGAACATCGACTGGATGCTCGATCTCGCATGCGACTTGCTGGCGGCGGAGGGCGTGACGCGCACGCGCGCCGAACTGATCCGGCGGCTCGATGACCAGGTGCTGCGGGCCAGGCCGGGCGAGGTGCTGTTCCATCCGTTCATCTCCGATGCCGGCGAGCGCGGTCCGTTCGTCTCGCATGAGGCCAGCGCGCAATTCTTCGGCCTGCGCTCGCGCCACCGCTACGGAGATTTGATGCGCGGCGTGATGGAGGGCTTGGCCTTCGCCGCACGGGATTGCTACGCCGCGATGGGGGCGCTGCCGCGCGATGTCAGGATCACGGGCGGCGCGGCAAAGAGCCGCGCGCTTGGCGCCATCCTCGGAGCCGCACTGGATTGCGACGTCCGGATCTGTAGCCGCGGCGAGGCCGGCGCCGCGGGCGTGGCGATGATCGCGGCCGTCACCATCGATGCCTATCCCGACATGCGCGCCTGTGCGGAGCAGTGGGTTGCGCCGCATCTGAGCGCGCCGCAATCGCCTGACGCCGCGCTGGCGAAGCGCTACGCCAGCATCTTCCCGACCTATCTCGATGCGAGGCTGGCGTCGCGGCCGGTCTGGAAGCAACTCGCCGCGCTGCGTGCCGGAGGCGACCATGTCTAAGTCCATCGCTATCGTCGGCGACCGCTTCATGCTGCCTTCGGTGTTCGCCGAGCACATCCGGACAGCCTGCGGCAACGGCGTCAACATCCGCACCCTGGAGCAGCCCTGGCCGGACGAGCCGATGGAACACGGTTACGCCGGCTCGAAGCTCGATGGCCTGAAGGAATTCATGGGACAGCCTGACGAGATCATCGGCTTTGTCGGCGATGCTGAGCTGCTCGTCACCCATTTGGCGCCGATCTCGCGGTCGATGCTGGAGCGGCTGCCGAAGCTGAAGTTCGTCGCGGTGTCGCGCGGCGGTCCGGTCAACATCGACATGCAGGCGGCGCGCGACCACAACGTGTTGGTGGTCAATACGCCCGGCCGCAATGCGAGCGCGGTGGCGGAGTTCACTATCGGCGCGATTCTCGCCGAGACCCGGCTGCTCCGCAGCGGCCATGAAGCACTGCGCGGCGGGGAATGGCGCGGCGATCTCTATCGCGCCGACCGCACCGGGCGCGAGCTCGGCGAGATGACGGTGGGCATTATCGGCTACGGCGCGATCGGTAGCCGTGTGGTGAAGCTGCTGAAAGCCTTCGGCAGCAAGATCCTGGTCGCCGATCCCTATGTCCAGCTCAGCGCCCAGGACCGCAATGACGGCGTTGAGCATGTCGCGCTCGGCGAACTGCTCGGCCGCGCCGACGTCGTCACGCTGCATGCGCGGGTCACGCCCGAGACCACCCGCTTCATCGGGCGCGACGCGCTGACGCAAATCAAGCAGGGCGCGTTCCTAATCAACACCGCGCGTGGTCCGCTGGTCGATTACGATGCGCTGCATGATGCGCTGGCATCGGGACATCTCGGCGGCGCCATGCTCGACACTTTCGCAGTGGAGCCGGTCCCGGCGGACTGGCCGCTCTTGCGACTTCCCAACGTCACGCTGACGCCGCATATCGCCGGCGCCTCCGTGCGTACCGTCACCGTGGCCGCCGAGCAGGCGGCCGAAGAGGTTCGCCGCTTCCTGGCCGGCGAGCCGCCACGCAATCCGTGCTGAAGAAGAAAGGCAGTCCGTATGACCCGTGAGGAACGACAATTGCGTGAGGCGATCATTGCCAAGTGCCGATGGATGAATGCGTCGGGTCTCAACCAGGGCACATCAGGCAACATCTCCGTCCGCTACAAGGACCGGATGCTGATCACGCCCTCGGCGACCCCGTATGATTCGATGAAACCGGAGATGATCGCGTCGATGCCGCTCGAAGGCGACTACGGGACGTGGGAGGGGCCGTTGCAGCCGTCCACCGAATGGCGCTTCCATCTCGATATCACGCGCGCCCGCCCCGATGTCGGCGCCATCGTCCATACCCACTCGACCTATGCGACCGTGCTTGCGATCGCGCGCAAGCCGATCCCGGCCTGCCACTACATGATGGCGGCATTCGGCGGCACCGACATCCGCTGCGCCGGTTACGCGCGCTACGGCACCAAGGAATTGTCTGATCATGCGATCGCCGCGCTGGAAGGCCGCAACGGCTGCCTGCTCGCCAATCACGGCATGATCGCGCTCGGCGCCAATCTCGACAAGGCGATGTTGCTCGCGGTCGAGCTCGAGACCATCGCGCGGCAATACTACCTCTCGCTTGCGCTCGACTCGCGGATCATCCTGAGCGACGAGGAGATCGCCGACACCGCGAAGGGGTTCTCCACCTACGGGCTGCAGGCGCCAAAGCCGAGCAAGGCCCGCGCCACGGCAAAGGCGGCGCCGCGCCGCGCCGAGAAACGGCGTAGCAGCAAGCGATGACGGGCACTGCGCCGGTCGCAGGCAGGGATCACGGGCTGGTCGATATCGCGGTCATCGGTGGCGGCATCAACGGCGCCGGCATCGCCCGCGATGCAGCCGGCCGCGGCCTGAACGTGCTGCTCTGCGAGAAGGACGATTTTGCCGAGGGCACCTCGTCGCGTTCGGGCAAGCTGATCCATGGCGGGCTGCGCTATCTCGAATATTACGAGTTTCGCCTGGTCCGCGAGGCGCTGATCGAGCGCGAGGTGCTGCTTGCGTCGGCGCCCCATATCATCTGGCCGATGCGCTTCGTGCTGCCGCATTCGCCGGAGCAGCGGCCGGCCTGGTTGGTCCGCACCGGACTGTTGCTCTACGACCATCTCGGCGGCCGCAAGCAGCTGCCGGCGAGCCGCAGCCTGGATCTGTCGCGGGCTCCCGAGGGCGCGCCGCTGCATCGAGAATTCCGCCGAGGCTTCGAATATTCGGATTGCTGGGTTGATGACGCCCGCCTGGTGATCCTCAATCTGATCGATGCTGCGCAGAACGGTGCGCGCATCCTGCCGCGCACGCGGGCGGTGCGCGCGCGCCGCGACGGCGAGGTCTGGTTGCTTGAGATGCAGGGTGACGACGGCACCGCGCAAATCGTGCGGTCGCGCGCGCTGGTCAACGCCGCCGGGCCATGGGTGCAGGACGTCATCCAGGGCGTGGCGGGACTGAACTCGGCCCAGAGCGTGCGGCTGGTCAAGGGCAGCCACATCGTGGTGCCGAAATTCTGGAGCGGGCCGCAGGCCTATCTGCTGCAAAACACCGACCGCCGGGTGATCTTCGTCAACCCGTATGAAAACGATCTCGCGCTGATCGGCACCACCGACATTCCCTATCAAGGCCGCGCCGAGGACGTCGCGATCGGCGAGGACGAGACCGACTATCTGTTGCAGGTGCTGCGCCGTTATTTCCGGACGCCGCCGCAGCAGGGCGAGATCGTGCACGCCTTCTCCGGCGTCCGGCCGCTCTACGACGACAACGCCGACAATCCGTCGGCGGTGACGCGCGACTATGTGTTCGAGGTTCATGGCGCACAGGATACACCGCCGCTGCTCTCGATCTTCGGCGGCAAGATCACGACCTATCGCCGGCTGGCAGAGCAGGCGATGCAGCGCATCGCGCCGTGGTTTCCAAAGCTGTCGCCGGCCTGGACCGCGGAACGGCCGCTGCCGGGCGGCGACATCGGCAGCAGCTTCGATGATTTCTCGCATGGGCTGGCGCGCGACTATCCCGATCTGCCGCAGAGGCTCATCCATCACTATGCGCGCCTCTACGGGACGCGTGCGCGTGAGCTGCTGGGGTCGGCCCGCAGCTCGGTCGATCTGGGCCGGCATTTCGGCGGCGACTTCTATGAATGCGAAGCGGTGTATCTGCGCGACAAGGAGTGGGCCAGGAGGTCGGCCGATTTCCTGGATCGGCGCACCAAGCATGGCCTGCATTTGACGCCGGCGGAGCGGCTTGCCTTCGAGAGTTTTATCTAGGACGGCATGTGCAGAGTGGCGAGAAAGCCGGCACCGATTGAACGGAACGAGCGCGCGACGAGCCGCAGATAGCTGGGTCATTTGACGGCACCGGCGGCATAGGCAAGACTGATCGAAGTCAAACCGTGCTCGCGGGACATTCCGGTGCTCAATTCGGATTCTGCTTTGCCTTCGTCGACCAACTGGGCAGGCGTGCGCTCTGTCATGGCGGCGCTTCTTGTCGCGTCGACGGTCATCTTCAGCGTACCTGCGTCCGCTCAAGTGACGTGGCAAATGGCGACGGAATATCCTCGAAGCAATATCTCCGGTGTCGGTCTGGCAAAATTCGCGGAGCTCGTGTCCGCGCAGACGAACGGATATGTTGCGGTCCGCAATGCATTCGATAATGAGCTGAAGATCAGCTCCGGCGAAATGTTGCGTGCGGCTCAGGAGAGAAGGATTGCCGGGGGCGACGCATTTGCCGGGCCGCTCGAAGCGTCCGATCCGGTGTTTGGCCTGCCGTCGCTGCCGTTTGTGGTCCAGTCCATCGAGGCGGCGCGGTCCATCAACGAGCGGGCGCGGCCACTCTATGAGAAGGCGTTGGCCGCGCATGGCCTCAAGCTCCTGTACATCACCATTTGGCCGTCCACCGGCCTCTGGAGTGCCCAGCCGATCTCGACGCCCGCGGACCTGCGATCCATTGCCGCGCGGACGTATGACTACAATTCGGCCGAGGTGATGCGTGCGGTCGGTGCAACGGCGGAGTACCTTCCGTTCAACGAGGCAATCGCCAGGGTAAAAAGCCATCTGCTGAATGCCATCCTGACGTCGGGCGACGGCGGTGCCGGCCGAAAGCTCTGGGAGGATCTCACCCATTTCACGGCAATCAACTACGCGATCCCGATCTCGATTGCCTTCGTGAGGGCCGATGCGTTTGAAGCGCTCCCGGAATCGGTTCAACGGCAGGTGATGCAGGTGGCTGCCGAGACGGAACAAAGCCAGTTCCAGCTCCTGGCCAATCGCACGGCCGAGAATTACGCACGCATGCGGGCCAACGGGGTTCAGATCACGGAGCCGGCGCCGGCTCCTGTTCTCGCCGCGCTCAAGCAAGGCGCGTCGGCGCCCATCGCAATGTGGAAGGCCAAGGCACCTCCGGAAGCCGTGACCATCGTTGAGCGGGCGTTGCAGCAACAATAGACGGTGGTGTCATGGCGCTGGCGGCGCTGAGCCGAGACGCTGTGCGCGGCGCGCAGCACTAGTTCGCGCGGCGGCTGCGGCCTTGCGGTGCATGCGTATTGACGATCGATGAGCCGACCGACGCGGATGTGATCTCGACCTGCGGGGTCGCAAGACGCAGATTGCGGCGAATATGAAACTCGAGCGTGCCGGCGAGCGCCGTTTCGATGGCGGAGAGCTGTGCAGCTCCATCGTCGAGCAACGCATGGCCATGGCCCGCCGAGAACAGTGCGCCTGCCACGAAAATCGGGAAATAGGCGGTGCATCCGACGCCGAGATCCCTGTCGTCGATGCGCCCGCTGAAACCATTCGCTTCGTTAGGCTCGCGGGGGTCCCAGTTCGCCGGCGGCGCGACACCAAAATCGCCGAAACACGGCGATAACCTCAGCTCCCGTCCCCAGGGCAAGCGCGCGATATTGCGCGTGCGATCGAGCGGGACATGCCGGCAGCAGAAGTCCAATGACGCTTCCGGCGCGGCACTCGTCGGGGCCCTCATGTTCCAACCCCAGTCCGATCGCAGGCGGACATCGAGGACACGAACCTCCAGCACGTCACCCGGTTCGGCCCCCTCGACATGGATCGGCCCGGTCAGCAACTGCGGCGCTGTTCCGTGGGAAGCGGGGATGTCGCTGCGACCAAGCGGTCCGGCGAGATCGCTCGCGAGATCGAGTGCTTCGTCCGGCTCGGCCGATAGAGTCTCGATCGTCACCCGATCACCAGACGCAATTCTGATGACGGGGCTGAGTCGGCCATCCCACAGTCCCCAATGAAGATGATCAGGTGTCGAGGTAAGATAGTGCTCCACGGTCCATCCTTTCTTATTGGTTCTTGTTGACGCCTCTGCGCTCGCTGCCGCGCCACGCGGTCGCTTCAACCGGGCGATCGCCATCGAAGCAGCGCGCTGCATGCGACGCTCTCGAAAGCGACGCTGGCTCATAAGCATGATCTGTGCCAATGGCCGCGATGCAGGGCAGGACATCCTATCTATCGGGTTATGGTCCTTATGCCGTCATTTCGAGCCCGCATCCGGTGCTGACCAGGTCAGCACTGCGGCGGCTCCGGCAGCTCGCACAGCGGATAGCGAGAGCCGTGAAAGTCGGGAAGATCAGGCTGCAAAGGTAGGCATTGCTCGTCGCTTTACTGTGCGCCTGGCGATCGCAAACCCAAGGCATCTCGCGGAGGCTGAATCCGTCACGATTGGACGGTGCGAAGATTCCGCTAGACGTATGGGACTAACATTAGTACGATAGGTTCAATTGGCAGGAAGGGCCTGCGGTTCGCTCCTCAGCCGCTGCCGGTTGCCGACAAGGAGGATGTTTTGCCGGATACCCTGGTGGAGCCGTACACGCGGCTCAGAGAGAAGATGGCGCAGCGCGACCGCAGCCTGCGCGAGAAGGTGGTGTCGCTCGAGGAAGCGGCAGGTTTCGTCCAAGACGGCATGAAGGTGGGAATTGGCGGGTCGACCATGTCCCGCACGCCGATGGCGATGCTCTGGGAGCTGATCCGCCAGCATCGCAAGGATCTTTCGATCTCGCGCTGCATCGTCTCGACGGACGGCGACCTCGTGTTCGGGTCCGGCATCGCGAACCACGTCGTCACCAGCTGGTTCGCCCAGGGGATTCTCTGGGGCCTGTCCAAGGTGATGCGGCATCACGTGGAAAATGGCGGCAAGCGCTATGAGGAATGGAGCCACATGGCGGTCGGCATGCGCTTTCGCGCCGGCGGCATGGGTGTTCCGTTCCTGCCGACCCGCGCCATGCTGGGGTCGGATATCGTTGGTCAGCGTCCCGAGGCCAAGCAAATCGACTGCCCGTTCACGGGCGAGAAGCTGCTGCTGGTTCCCGCGCTCAATCCCGACGTCGCGCTGATCCATGTTCAGCGCTGCGACCCCTATGGCAACGCCCAGATCGACGGCCTGCAGTTCATGGACATCGATCTCGCGCTCGCTGCCAACAGCGTGATCCTCACGACCGAGCGGATCGTCTCGAACGACCAGATCAGGCGCGCGCCGGACCAGACGAAGATCCCGTTCTTCTGCGTCGACGCCGTGGTCGAGGTTCCCTACGGGTCGGCGCCGCACGAGTGCTACGGCCTCTATGAGCCGATGATGCGGCACATGGAAGCCTATGTCGCGCAGGTCAACGCGGATCCCGTGAAGGGCATGCAGGAATATCTAGACCGCTATTTCTACAGCCCGAAGTCCTGGAACGAATATCTCTCGCTGATCGGCATGGATGAGGTGTTGGAGGCAACGCAGAAGGGCAGGAGCATCTATAATGACTGAGGCGCAGCGCTACACCGCAAGCGAAATCCTCGCGATCTTGAGCGCGCGCCAGCTGCAGGACGGGCAGGTGGTGTTCGCCGGCATCGGCGTGCCGCTGCTCGCTGCAACCCTGGCCCAGCGCACCCGCTGTCCGGCCCTGACCATCCTGTTCGAGGGCGGCGTGGTCGGCGCCTTCGTCGAGCCGGGCAAATTGCCGCCGTCGACCAACGACCAGCGCTGCACCAAGCGCGCCAACATGGTCCTCGGCAGCGCCGATGTCTTGCTGCTGCTCCAGCGCGGTTATGTCGATGTCGGCTTCATGGGCGGCGCCCAGATCGATCAGTTCGGCAATCTGAACTCGTCGTTCATCGGCGATCCGGCGAAGCCGAAGACGCGCCTGCCTGGTACCGGCGGCGGCAACGACATCTCCAGTCTGACCAACATGATCGTCGCGATGAAGCACGAGAAGCGTCGCTTCGTCGAAAAGGTCGATTTCATCACCAGCCCCGGATTCATCCGCGGCGGCACCAGCCGGCGCGACTCCGGCCTGCCCAGCGGCGGCATGTGGCGCGTGATTACCGAGCTCGCCGTGTTCGGCTTCGACGACAGGACCCGTCGCATCAAGGTGCTGGCGCTCAATCCCGGCGTCAGCCGCGAGGAAGTGCAGGACAATACCGGCTTCAGGCTCGACTTCGACGAAATGCTCCACGTCACGTCGCCGCCGACCGATCACGAACTCGAGACGCTGCGGATGCTCGATCCCGACCGTCTCTTCACCGCTTAAAGCTACACCAAGTCCGGAGATCTATTGATGACCACGCTCGCCAACACGTTTGGTATTGCCGCGCGCAACTTCACTGCCTATCCCGAAATGCCCAACGCCCGGGCGCTCGTCGAGTATGGCGTTCGGGTCGAGGAGCTCGGCTACGATTCGGTCTGGGTCTGGGATCACATGCTTCTCGGCGTGGATCCGAATTTCCCGATCATCGACTCCCTGACGACGTTGACGGGCATCGCCGCGCGCACCAAGCGGATCAAGATGGGCACCGGCATCCTGGTGCTGCCGCTCCGCAACGCCGTGGCGCTCGCCAAGCAGCTCTCGAGCATGGATCAGCTGTCCGAGGGCCGTCTGATCATGGGCATGGCGTCCGGATGGTACAAGCGCGAGTTCGACGCGCTCGGCATTCCCTTCGAGAAGCGCGGCAAGATCATGGATGAAAATCTTGAGATCATGCGCCGGCTGTGGACCGAAGAGTCGGTTTCGGGCGAATACATGCGCCACAACATCTCGAAGGCGGTGATGTACCCCAAGCCGGCGCAGCCGCAAATTCCGCTGCTGATCGGCGGATACGCCGATCCCGTGCTGAAGCGCGCCGCCCTGAACGGGGATGGCTGGCTGACCTACTTCTATCGTCCTGCCGACTTCAAGAAGTCCTGGGACAAGATCATCAACTTCGCCAAGGAGGGCGGCAAGGACCCGTCGACTCTGAAGAATGCCTCGCAATTGCCGATCATGATCGGCAAATCGCGGCAGGCAGTCGAAGCCGACATGATGGACTGGCTCAACAAGGAGTGGGATTTCCCGGCTCACAGCGATTGCAGCCGCGAGAGCGCCATCATGGGCTCGGTCGATGAGTGCGTCGCCCAGCTTCGCGAGCATATCGCGCTGGGCGTCCAGAAGATCATCTTCGTTCCGTACAAGTATCAGGCGGACCAGGTCGAGACCATCGCGCGTGAGATCATCCCGCGCCTGCGCGCCAAGTAACGAAACCGGAAAACGTACAACACAGGCGACAAGCAGATGACTGACCCCGTACGCAAGAAGATCATCGACAAGGTCGACGCTTCGAAAGATCACGCGATCAAGTTCCTCCAGGATATGGTCGCGATCCCGAGCGTGACCGGCGACGAAGCCGCGATCCAGAAGCATATGCACGGCTACCTGACCGAGGTCGGTCTTGAGGTCGACATGTGGGAGACCAATTGGGACGAGCTGAAGAAACATCCCGGCTATCGCCCGGTCGACCGCGGCTACGAGAACCGTCCCAACATCGTTGCGACCCTGAAGGGCACCGGCGGCGGCCGCTCGCTGCTTCTCAACGGTCATACGGACGTGATCCCCGTCGGCAACGGCGAGGGGTGGAGCGACAATCCATGGTCGGCCTCGATCAAGAACGGGCGCATCTATGGCCGCGGTTCGTGCGACATGAAGAGCGGCGTTGCCAGTCACGTGCTCGCGGTCCAGTACCTGAAGGAGCTTGGGCTCACGCCGAAGGGCGATGTGATGATCAACATCGTCATCGACGAGGAGGTCAGCGGGCACGGCACGCTCGACACCGTGATCCGCGGCTACAAGGCGGACGCCGGCATTTCCGGCGAGACCAGCGACCTCTATGTGCAGCCGGCCTGCATCGGGCGCATCTGGTTCCAGATCGACATCGAAGGCAAGCCCGCCGGTATCCAGCAGCGCTACCTCGGCATCAGCGCCATCGAGCTCGGCAACAAGATCGTGAAGGCCGTGCAGGAGCTGGAAGACGAGCGCGTTGCGAACGTCAAGCACGCACTCTACCCGAGCGCCATCGACTCCTTGCCCTGCATCATCGGCAGCTTCCAGGCCGGCAACTATCCGAGCGCCTTCCCGGCGAGCGCAGTTCTGAAGGGATCGATCGGTACCGTGCCGAGCGAGGACCACGAGGGCGTCAAGCAGAGCCTCGTCAAGAAGATTGCCGAGGTTGCGTCGCAGGATCCCTGGATGAAGGACCATCCGCCCGTGGTGAAGTTCGTCGGCTACGACGCCGAGGCTTCCGAGATTCCGGTCCAGCATCCGATCGTGCGCACCGTCTGCGATGTCTATACCGAAGTGACCGGCAAGAAGCCGACGATCTCGGGACGCCAGGGTGCGGCGGATACGCGGTTCTTGAACAAGTACGCGAATACGCCGACCGTGATCTTCGGGCCCGGCTCGACGGCGGTCATGCATGCGAACGACGAGTATGTCTCGATCGATGATTACCTGACGGCCATCAAGGTCATGGCGCTCAGCATCTACGACTGGTGCAATTCCGCCCCAGCCAAGTAATCAAGGGCCGGATCGATCGGGAAGGGGCCCAAGGTTTGGGCCCCTGCTTTTTTGGCGGCGTCGGTGGTGCGAACTCGCTATTGTCGCACGCGGGAGGGTTCTCGAGACTCGACGCTCAATTCTAGTGATGCTATCTTTGCGATAATAGAATGAATTTGTGTTCGAGCCGTCGATCGCTCCGGACACGGGCGACAAGAGGGGAGACGGAGTGGCAAAGCAGGGCGTTGGAGCTTCCGTTCCCCGAAAGGAAGATGATCGCTTTCTCCGCGGACGGGGCGAATATGTCGGCGATATTCGTTTGCCCGGCATGCGCGACGTTGCGTTCGTCCGTAGCCCGCTTGCCCATGCGCGGATCAAGGACATCCGTATCCCGCCACATCTTCGCAGCAGCGTGTTCATCGCGTCGGATATCGCGGCCGATACGCGTCCGATTCGCGCCGTTTCCGGACTGCCAGGCTTCAAGCCTTCCGATCAGCCGATCCTTGCGTTCGAGAAGGTCCGACAAGTCGGCGAATTGATCGCGATGTGCGTCGCCGATACCCGCGCGGAAGCCGAGGACATTGCGGCCGCCGTCGAAGTTGATTTCGAGGAATTGCCGGCCGTGCATGACATGCTGCTGGCGCGGCGTCCGGACTCCGCCCTGGTGCACGAGGAGTGGGGCGACAACGTCTTCCTCGAGACGTTTGTCGACATCAACATGGAAGCGGCCTACGACGCTCCGATCAAGATCACGCGCGAGATATCGACCGCGCGGCAGAGCATGGCGCCGATGGAAGGCCGCGGCACGGTTGCGGTCTGGCACAAGCGGATGGACCAGCTCGTCCTCTACACCGGCAATCAGCAACCGCACATCGTGCGCAACGGCCTGTCGGAGTGCCTCAATCTCGAGCAGCTGAAGATCCGTATCGTCTCGCCCGATGTCGGCGGCGGATTCGGCTACAAGGGGATCGTGCTGACGGAGGATGTTTGTCTTGGCTGGCTCGCCATGCGCTGCGGCTATCCGGTGCGCTGGATCGAGGATCGCCGCGAGCATTTGACGGCGGGCGCGAATTGCCGCGAGCATCACTATAACATCACCGTCTATGCCGATCGCGACGGGAAATTGCGCGGTGTCGAGTGCGAGGCCTCGGTCGATTCCGGCGCCTATTCGTCGTATCCGTTTTCGGCCTGTCTGGAGGCTGCGCAGATCGCGAGCATCCTGCCTGGCCCGTACGATTTCCCGTCCTATCGCTGCCGCACCTGGTCGGTGTCCACCAACAAGTGCCCGATCCTGCCTTACCGCGGCGTTGCCCGCACTGGCGTTTGCTACGCGATCGAACTGATGATGGACGCCATCGCACACGAATGCGGTCTCGAGCCGTACGAGGTGAGGCTCAAGAATTTGGTGCGGCCGGAGCAGATGCCGTTCGACAACATCACCAAGAAGCATTTCGACAGCGGAAATTATCCGGAGTCGTTGCGGCAGGCTCTGGCAAAGATCGATCTGGCCGGTCTCCGTGCGCGCCAGAAAGCGGGCGAGCCGGACGGTCGTTTGATCGGCGTCGGTCTATCAGTTTATTGCGAGCAGGGCGCGCACGGCACGTCGGTCTACGCGGGCTGGGGCATCCCGATGGTTCCGGGGCACGAACAGGCAACCGCCCGCATGACCCCCGACGGCGGCCTCGAGCTGCGGATCGGCGCGCATTCGCATGGTCAGAGCATGGAGACCACGCTTCCGCAGGTCGCGCACGAGATCCTTGGCATCGACGTCGCGCGCATCAAGCTGGTTCACGGCGACACCGAGTACACGCCCTACTCGACGGGCAGTTGGGGATCGCGCTGCGCGGTGATGTCCGGCGGCGCGGTTGCGACGGCCTCGCGCGAACTCGCCAAGCTCATCAAAGGCATAGGCGCGCATCTGCTGCAGACCGAAGTTGAGAACGTCAAGCTCGAGAACGGCGCGGTCGTTGGTCCGTCCAACAGCGTGAAGATCGATGAAATTGCGCACACCTGGTATCGCAGGCCGCAGGATCTGCCGGCGACTGTCGATCCGAGGGGCCTCGAGGTCACCATCGGCTACAAGCCGGCGCGTGATTCCGGCACGTTCAGCTATGCGACCCATATCGCGGTGGTCGCCGTCGATCCGGAGTTGGGCGATATCGAGTTGATCGACTACGTGGTCGTCGAAGACGGCGGCCAGCTGATCAACCCGATGGTCGTCGATGGGCAAATCTATGGCGGGCTGGCGCAAGGCATCGGCACCGCAATGTATGAGGAAATGAACTTTGATACGTCGGGGCAGCCGCTCGCATCGACCTTTGCCGATTATCTGCTGCCGGGCCCGACCGAGGTGCCGGCGCCCAAGCTCGGCCACATGGAGACGTTGGCGCCCTATACGGAGTTCGGTGTCAAAGGCATCGGCGAGGGCGGTGCCATTGCGCCTCCCGGAGCGATCGGCAACGCGGTCAATGACGCATTGCGGCCTCTCGGAGCCCAGGTCTTGCACACGCCAATGACGCCACGGCGTGTTCTCGAAGCCATTCGGGCCGCAGCCGGGAGCCGCAAGGCGAAGGCGCCCGAACTGGCGGAAGGGTTGCCGGCGTGAAACCTGTCAATTTCGACTATGCACGCCCCGATGCGGTCGATGCGGTGATCAGGCTCATCGCGGACGACAGCCGGACCGTCAAGATGATGGCCGGGAGCCAGTCGCTCGGGCCGATGTTGAATCTCAGGCTGGTGCAGCCCGATCTGATCGTCGACCTGACCGGGATCGAAGAGCTCCGTTGTTCCAGTGACAGGGCCGACGAGATCTCGATCGGGGCTTGCGTCACGCATGCCGATATCGAGGACCTCCGCGTCACCGACGTCACGCGCGGTGCGCTACCGACGGTGGCCAACGGCATCGCGTATCGCGCGGTGCGCAATCGCGGCACCATCGGTGGCAGCTTGACGCATGCCGATCCGTCGGCCGACTGGCACTCTATCCTCGCCGCGGTTGGAGCAAAGGTCGTGCTGCGCGGCCCGGCCGGCGAGCGGACCGTGGCCGTTGAGGACTACATGGTGGGCGCGCTTGAAGCCGACCTGCGCCCCGGCGAAGTTCTCGTTCGCGTCATGGTGCCGCGACTGAGCAAATCGGCGCGCTGGGGTTACTACAAGAGCTGCCGCAAGACCGGCGAATTTGCTCACGCGATCGGCGCCTTCGTGACCGACCCCGATCGCGGCATCAGCCGTGCGGTGATCGGCGCGACGGAGAGCCGTCCGATCGTCATTGCCAAGGCAGGCAACGTGATCGGAGACGGCCGCGCTCCGCGGCTAAGCGATAGTTTCGACGGCGGGGCCGTCGACGAGATTCTGGAGAAGGCAGGGATGGTCGATCCCCTGGACAAGCAAACCCATGTCGTCGCGCTGCGCCGCGCGATCGAGCAGGCACGGCCGCAATGAGCACCTGCAACCTCAATGTCAACGGGAGCGCCGTCAGCGCGGAGATCGAGCCGCGGACGCATCTTGCGGACTTTCTCCGCGAGAAGCTCAATCTGACCGGCACCCATCTGGGTTGCGAGCACGGCGTCTGCGGCGCGTGCACTCTCCTCGTCGACGGCGTGCCCACGCGCTCCTGCATCACCTTCGCGATGGCTTGCCAGCAGGCCGACGTCACGACGATCGAAGGACTCGACGACGACGAGATCACGTGCGAATTGCGTGCGGCGTTCACGAGGGAACACGGCCTTCAATGCGGCTATTGTACGCCGGGGATGGTTGTGTCGGCGCGCGATGTGGTGCTGCGCATGCAGGACCCCAGCGAGCGCGATATCCGCGTGGCCATGAGCGGAAACCTCTGTCGCTGCACCGGCTATGTCGGCATCGTCCGCGCCATCCAGGGTGTGATCGCCGACCGCAGGGGGCGAGGGCTCGCGGCGATTCCCAATGGAAACCGGACGCGTCTTGGACCGTCGGGCTCCGGCAACGCGACCGCGGTTGCCGCGGCCCCCGTTCGGCCCAAGGCAAACGCCGCACCAGCTGTGAAAAAGGCCGAAGCTCCGGCAGCGGCGGCCTCGCTCAGGGATACGAGTTGGAAGCCGCAAACGACCTTCACGCAGAGCTTCACCGTCGGACATCCGGTCGATGACGTCTGGCATTTCTTCTCCGACATCGGCGCGGTCGCCGCCTGCCTGCCGGGCACATCGTTGGCGGGAGAGCCGGTCGACGGTCACGTCGATGGCCAGATCAAGATCAAGGTCGGGCCGATCTCTGCCGAATTTCAAGGCGTCGCCGATGTGGCGCGCGACGATGCGACCCGCACGGGCACGATTGTCGGCGCAGGCAAGGATAAGCGCAGCAACTCCTCAACCCGCGGTCTGATCGGTTATGCCGTCAAGCCGGGTGACGTGGAAAACCAAACCAGGGTCGATCTCAGCATCGGCTTCACCTTGACCGGGGCCCTGGCGCAGTTCAGCCGCTCGGGCTTGATCCAGGACGTGGCCGGACGAATCATCGCTGTTTTTGTCCAGAACCTTGAGACGCGGCTCTCCCATCGATCGGGAGGCGGCGAGGGCGAGCCGGCCATGGTCAGGGAATTCGACGCCGGCGCGCTCATGCGATCGATGGCGTTGGATTATATGAGACGAGCGCTGCGATGGCTCTTGCGACGACCTTAGTTGTTCGGCGATAAAAACTCGCCTTCAGCGATGAAATGGACTATCTTACTATCATGAATAAGCTAGTCCCAAATTACGAGCGCAGCCGGGTCCCCCTCTATGTGCAGGTTGCATCGGTCATGCGTCAACGGGTCGAGTCCGGGCGATGGCAAGAGGGCGACAAGATCTCGACCATCGAGGAGCTGGAAACCGAATTCGGCGTCGCGCGCGTTACGGTTCGGCAGGCGATCGAGATGTTGCGGAACGAGGGTCTGCTCGACGCGCAGCAGGGACGCGGGACGTTCGTGTCCGGAAGACCCAAGAATCGTCACTGGCTGAACCTCGCCAATGATTTTGAGTCGATGGTCGACTCCGTCAGGAACAACGTCCTCAAGCGCGTCTACGTCGAGGAGAACGCGGAGCCACCCCGGCTCGCTGCGCATGAAGGGCAGCCCGCCGCCAACTACGCGTTTCTCAGAAGCGTTCAATACAACGAGGACGAGCCGTTTTCGGTCGTCAACCTCCATCTGGCGCGCAACCTCTATCTCAAGGACCGCAAGCGCTTCACCCACACCGCTGCGCTGACGAAGATCATGGAGATGGACGACATCACGCTCGCCCATGCTCATCAGGTCGTGACGATCGGCGTGGCCGATCCCGAGACGGCCGAGCTGCTCAAGATCGGTCTCGGCGAACCAACGGCCGATTGTCGCCTGGTGTTGGTCGACAGCAACGACATCGCCATCTATGTCGCCAATATCCATTATCATCGCAGTTGCTTCGCGCTCCGTTCCGATCTTCTCGAAAAGTCGAAGAAGCGAACGAAGGCCTGAGGATGGAGCGGGCGGGAGGCCCGCTCCCGATCCTTGCTAGAGCGTTTTCGAGCGAAGTAGCCACCGGTTCGCGTGAAGAAAACGCGTCAAAACAAGAATCCAAAGCTTCGGTTCTGATGTAATCAGAACCGAAAATGCTCTAGGCGAGGATGCTGGCCGGCGAAGCGCCCACGATTTCCGTGTAGCGCTTCTGGTCGGTCGCACCTTCAGTGTTGATCAGCAGCACGCGCGACGCCTGGTTCAAGCCCAGCGATTCACGCGCGGCACTGCTCTTGGCGGTGCGCCAAAGGCCGGCCAATCCGGCAGCACCGCTTTCGCCGGCCACAATGGCCGGATCGTCGCCCGTCGGATGTGCGAGCCGGCGCATCGCTGCCGCAGCACCTTCCTCGCCGACCATCATGAACGCGTCCGCTTTCCGCGACAGGATACGCCACGCAACCAGAGAAGGCTCGTAGCATTCGAGCATGGCCATGATCGTCGGCTCGCCATGCGCGATCTTGATCGGCGCGCCCGCGATGGCGCTTTGATAGAGGCAGGCAGCCCGTTCGGGCTCGACGACCACGAATGTCGGCCGGCTCTTGCCGAAGACGACATCAAAGTAACCGGCGACCGCGGCTGCGAGGCCGCCGACGCCGGCCTGGATGAAGACGTGGGTGGGCGTCTCCGGCTGCTGCCGGAGGATCTCGTTCAGCATCGCCGTATAGCCCTGCATGACCAGTCCGGGGATGCGCTCATAGCCGGGCCAGGACGTATCAGAGACGACGATCCAATGGTTGTCCTGGCAGACCTTGTCGGCGACCGCGACGGAGTCGTCGTAAGTGCCGGGCACCCGCACGATTTCCGCACCGAACCGGGCAATTGCCTGCACGCGCTCATCGGTAACTCCGGAATGCACGAAGATGACCGCCTTGGCTCCGACCATCTGCGCACCGGCCGCGACCGATCGCCCGTGATTTCCGTCGGTGGCGCAGCCGACCGTCAGGCCGCGCGCGATCTCGCGTATCGCAGGCGTCCCGATCTCGCTGATATCCACCGCGCGCCCCAGCTTGTTGCCGGCATGCTCCAGCAGTAGCCTGACGACGGCGTAGGATCCGCCCAGAGCCTTGAAGCTGCCGAGGCCGAGCCGATGCGATTCGTCCTTGATGTGGATGGACTTCACCTCGAATTCGCGGGCGAGCGCCGGCAGCGATCGCAGCGGCGTTTCCGCGTGGTTCGGTCGGAAGGTGAGAAAGCGCTCGACTTCGCTGGCTTCTTCACGCGCCAGCGTGGCGGCATCCGCCGGGTCAAGCGGTTGGTCGTGAGATGAACTTGTATTCGACAGGAACATTCGAACCGGCCTTCGCGATGAGTTGTTTGGTGGGAGCTGCCGCCGCCGATCGGACGTGTCGTCATTGGGCAGCGTAGCTTGCCAGGGTTGGGGATACATACTATCATTGGGATGATGGTTCAATACGGATCTCGTGAAACGGCCGCCTGCTGTCGCCGCTGCAAAACGACCTTCGGAAAAGCGGGAAAAATTGTTTGCAAAAGGGATTGTCGTACTAATGATAGGACATTATAGCTCAAGCAGACGAGGTGACGGATGACCATATCGATCAACTTGAACGCCGACATGGCCGAAGGGTTCGGCGCCTACGACGTCGGCGACGATGCCGGAATCCTCAAGATCATCGGATCGGCGAATATCGCCTGCGGCTTTCACGCCGGTGACCCGCGGGTCATGCGCAACGTCGTGCGCGAAGCCAAGCGCCTCGGCGTCACGATCGGTGCCCATCCCGGTTTCAACGATCTTTGGGGCTTCGGGCGCCGGCGCATCGATATGCGTCCCGATGACCTCGAATACATGGTCGCCTATCAGATTGGCGCGCTGCAGGCGATGGCGGCCTACGAAGGCGAGCGGGTCACCCACCTCAAGCCGCACGGCGCACTCAACAACATGGCCGCCGAAGA
The DNA here is from genome assembly GCF_054063295.1 of Bradyrhizobium sp. USDA 3240. Taxonomy (NCBI): domain Bacteria; kingdom Pseudomonadati; phylum Pseudomonadota; class Alphaproteobacteria; order Hyphomicrobiales; family Nitrobacteraceae; genus Bradyrhizobium; species Bradyrhizobium sp. USDA 3240. The sequence continues at coordinate 2,285,825 of NZ_JBSSGD010000002.1, read as the reverse complement.
CGCCGAATATGCGCTGGCCATGGGCCGTGCCATCAAGGCCGTCGATCCGCGCATCATCTATGTGGCTCTCGCGGGGTCCGAGATGGAGAAGGCCGGCCGCAAGCTCGGACTTCCCGTCGCTATCGAAGGCTTCTGCGATCGCCAGTACGACGACGACGGCAATCTGACATCGCGCAAGATCGCGGGCTCGGTCATCAAGGACGCGGCGGTCGCCACCCGGCAGGTGCTCGACATGGTGTTGAACAACACCATCACCTCCCGCAACGGCAAGAAGATCTCATGCAAGGTCCACTCGCTGTGCGTCCATGGCGACGAGCCCACGGGCGTCGCCACGGCCCGTGCGGTGCGGGAAGGCCTCGAGAAGGCCGGCGTCAAGCTCGTGCCGCTCACCGAAATGCCCCTCGACTAATCCTGGAAAGGCCACCGAGACATGAACACGAAACCGACGATTGCCATCCTTGGAGGAACCGGCGACTTGGGATCCGGCCTCGCGAAATGCTGGCTTGCGGCCGGTTACAAGGTCATTCTCGGTTCACGCTCTGCGGAGAAGGCCAGGAGCACGGCCGCGACCATGACCGGCGACGTCGCAGGCGACGACAATTCCGCCGCCGCCCGGGCCGCCGACATCGTGGTCGTTGCGGTGCCGTTCGCAAGCCATGATGCGACGTTGAACGAAGTCAAGGACGTGGTTCAAGGCAAGATCGTCGTGGATGCCGCGGTCCCGCTGGTGCCGCCGAAAGTGTCCGTCGTCCAGCTTCCGTCCGCCGGCTCGGCCGCGCAGATCGCGCAGCAGTTGCTGGGACCCGGCGTGCGGGTCGTCTCCGCTTTCCACAATGTGGGCGCGACCAAGCTGCATCAAGGCAGCCGGGCGGATTGCGACGTTCTGGTCTTCGGCGACGACAAGGCAGCGCGCGACGTCGTCATCGGTCTCGCCAACGAAGTCGCATCCGCCGGTATCGACGGCGGCGTGCTGGCAAACTCGGCGGCGGCCGAGGCGCTCACATCCGTGCTGATCGGGATCAACCGGCGCTACAAGGTGCCCGGCGCCGGCATCCGCATCACCGGCCTGTCCACTAGCCCGGGTGTCTGATCCATGCCTGTGGGGACGCGAGTCGAATACATCGCCCTGCAGGACATTCGGCGCGTCGAGCCGAGCGAGGATCTTGCCGCGCTCATCGGGCAGAGCCTCGCCGGGATGTCGCTCGAGCTGCAGCGCGGCGACATCCTCGTCATTGCGCAGAAAATCGTCTCGAAATCGGAAGGGCGGTACGTACGGCTGAACGACGTCGAGCCGTCCCCGGAGGCGCTCGAACTGGCGGTGACGATCGGCAAGGACCCGCGCTTCCTTGAGGTCGTGCTGCGCGAATCCACCGAAGTGGTCAAGACACGGCCGAACGTCGTCATCGCCGCGCACCGGCTCGGCTTCGTCATGGCCAACGCCGGCATCGATCAATCGAACATCGAGCACGGTGAAGGCGAAGAGCGCGTGCTGCTGCTGCCCAAAGATCCCGACGGATCAGCGCAGAAGCTGAAGCTCGCGCTGGACGCTGCCGGCGACCTCAATCTTGGAATCATCATCAACGACAGTTTTGGCCGCCCCTGGCGCAATGGTGTCGTCGGCGTGGCGATCGGTGCTGCCGGCGTTCCCTCGCTGCTGAGCCAGATCGGCGTCCCCGACATGTTCGGCCGGGCAATGCGCGTCACCGAGATCGCCATCGCCGATGAGATCGCCGGCGCCGCTTCGCTCCTGATGGGTCAGGCGGGCGAAGGGATGCCGATCATCCTCGTCCGTGGCCTGACGCTTGATGGAGCGGCCTCACCCGCGGCCGCGCTCGCGCGACCCAAGAGCCAGGATATGTTCCGATGAGCGGCGCTGACCTCAACGTTGTTGCGCTTTGCGGCGGGGTCGGCGGCGGCAAGCTTGCCTATGGCCTCAATCGCTTGTTGGGCACCAGGCTCGCCGTCATCGTCAACACAGGTGACGACTTCGAGCATCTCGGTCTCACGATCTCGCCGGACATCGATACGGTCGTCTATACGCTGGGCGAGCTTGCCGACGAAGAGCGTGGCTGGGGGCGAGCCGGCGAAAGCTGGAATTTCATGGAGGCGCTCGGCGGCCTGAAAGGCGAGACGTGGTTTCGTTTGGGAGACCGCGACCTTGCCATGCACGTCTTGCGCTCGCGCGCGCTGAGCGCCGGCGTAACTTTGACCGATTTCACCGGTAGGATTGCATCGCATCTCGGCATTGAAGCGCGCATCTTGCCGATGACCGACGATCCGTTTGCCACCATCGTGGTGACGGCCGATCAGAAGCTCGCGTTTCAACGCTATTTCGTCGAGCAGCAGGCGCGGCCCGAGGTCAGGAAGATCGAATTCCAGAGCCCCAGCGGTGGAACGGCGACCAGCGCCGCATTGGCGGCCATTGGCGCGGCTGATGCCATCATTGTCTGTCCGTCAAATCCGTATCTCAGCATCGATCCGATCCTGGCTGTACCCGGTATCCGGGCGGCCCTGGATGCGACCAGGGCGCCGATCGTTGCCGTCTCGCCGCTGGTCGGCGGCCGCGCCATCAAGGGGCCGACCGCAAAGATCATGAACGAGCTCGGCGTCGCGACGAACTGCGCCTCGATTGTCAGGCACTATGGCTTCCTCGATGGTTTGGTGATGGATCACGAAGACCAGGCCGCCGCCGATGCGGTCGGCATTCCCGTGCATGTCACGAACACGATCATGCGCTCGAAGGATGAGCGTGTTCAGTTGGCACGCGAGTGTCTCCGATTTCTTGATCGACTAAAAAGCTGAGCGAAGCGATGGACGATTCCGAAACCTGGGCCCTGGTGCCTGTCAAACGGTTCAGTCAGGCAAAGAGCAGGCTGGGCGACATCCTGGTGGCGACCGAGCGCGCAAAGCTGGCGCAAGCCATGCTGTGCGATGTCCTCGGAAATCTCCGCGATACGCGCTCGCTGGCTGGCATCGCCGTGGTGAGCGCCGATCCGGAAGCGTTCGCGATCGCCAAGCGCTTTGGCGCGGCCATGATCTTTGATGAGGTCGAGACCGGCGTTAACGCCGCAGTGCGGCGCGGTCTCGATGCGTTCCAACCGTATGAGCGGCGGGTTCTTGTTGTCCCTGCCGATATTCCGTTCGCTCGTCCGGAGGACTTCGAGCACGTCATCCGGTTGCTGGACCACACGCCGATCGTGCTCGTGCCGGCGCTTTACGACGGTGGCACAAATGCTCTGGCGATGCGGTCGCCGGACATGCTGGAGCCTCGATTTGGCGAAGAGAGTTTCCGCGCGCACCGTGCCCTGGCGCGGCAGCGGCAACTGAGCTGCAGCGTGTTCAAGTCCCATGGCATCGGCAAGGACATCGACTGCCCAATCGATTTTGGTCCGTATCTGATCTCGTCGCAGAACCTCGGAACGACAGGTTCGTTTCTTGATGAGCTCAAGATTGCCGAGCGCTTCTGCAGCGACGACCATCCCGTTCCCGTGAGGCTGTTCTGATGACGTCCGTCTTGAATCTCCCGTTCGACCGTCGCCTGTCGCGAAGCGAAGCCTACGAGCTGATCGATCTTGCTGATACTGGCGTGCTCCTGACGGCCGCAGCCAGCCGAAGGGATGCCGCGCACGGCGATGTCATCACCTATTCACCCAAGGTGTTCATCCCGCTCACCCAGCTTTGCCGCGATGTCTGTCACTACTGCACGTTCGCTCACGCGCCGCGTTCGAACGTGAAGCCGTATCTCTCGATCGAGGAAGCGGTCGCCATCGCGAAGGCCGGCAAGGAGGCCGGCTGCCACGAGGCGCTATTTACGCTCGGCGACAAGCCCGAGCTTCGCTACCGCGTCGCGCGTGAGGAGCTGACAAGGCTGGGCTACGAATCGTCGCTGTCGTATCTCGCCGAGGTCGCCAGGGCTGTCTTCGAGCAAACCGGCCTGCTGCCTCACGTCAATCCCGGGATCATGAGCGCGCTCGATCTTGCCATGCTGCGCAAGGTATCGGTCTCGCAGGGGATCATGCTGGAATCCGCTTCCGATCGGCTTTGCGCGAAGGGCGGCCCCCACTTCGGATCGCCGGACAAGGTGCCGGCCGTCAGGCTTCAGACGATCAAGACTGCCGGTGAGCTGGCCATTCCCTTCACGTCCGGAATCCTGATCGGCATCGGGGAGACCAGGGCCGAACGGATCGATGCATTGCTCGCGCTGCGCGACCTGAATGATACGCACGGACATCTGCAGGAGATCATCGTCCAGAACTTCCGGCCGAAGGTTGGGACGCGTATGGCCGATGCGCCGGCGCCTTCCGTGGACGATCATCTCTGGACCATCGCTGTCGCCCGCTTGATCTTCGAGCCGGAGATGAACATTCAGGCGCCGCCGAACTTGAGCCCGGCGGCTTTGGGGCGCGTCGTTGCGGCAGGGATCAACGATTGGGGCGGCGTGTCGCCTGTCACGCCCGACCACGTCAATCCCGAAGCACCATGGCCGCATCTGCGGCTGCTGGAGGCTGCAACTCGGTCAACCGGCAAGCGGCTCGAGAAGCGGTTGCCGATCTATCCGAGTTTCGCGCGCTATCCCTCGCGCTGGCTCGATAACAAGCTGTTGAAGTCGGTCCTCGATCGCATCGACGGGGATGGATTTCCGCGCACAGACGATTGGCATCCCGGTCACATCGGCGGGGTTCCGTCGCGCGAGCTCGGATGGCTGAAATCCGCTCCGCGCACCGCGCATGGCGGCGAGGTCACATCCGTCATTGCCAAGGCTCAGCGCGGCGACGAGCTTTCGGAGGGCGAGATCGTCAGGCTGTTCCGCGCTCACGAGAGCGACTTTACCAGCATTTGCCGGGCAGCCGACGAATTGCGGAGCGGCGTCAACGGCGACGTGGTGTCCTACGTCGTATGCCGCAACATCAACTACACAAACATCTGCTCCTTCAAATGTCAGTTCTGCGCCTTTTCGAAGGGCAAGATGAGCGAGAATTTGCGCGGCCGGCCTTACGACCTCGAAATGTCCGAAGTTGCGCAGCGGGTCACCGAGGCCTGGGACCGCGGCGCTTCCGAGGTGTGCATGCAGGGCGGCATCCATCCTTCCTATACGGGGCAGAAGTATCTGGATATCTGCCGGGCCGTGAAGGGCGCCGTCCCGGCCATGCATCTCCATGCGTTCTCGCCGCTCGAGATCCATCAAGGCGCGCACACGCTTGGCATTTCTGTCGCCGAATTCCTGCAGGAGCTGAAGGCGGCAGGCCTCGGCACCTTGCCAGGAACGGCTGCTGAGATCCTGGACGACGAGGTGCGTGAGACGCTTTGCGCGGACAAGATCAGGACCCAGCAGTGGCTCGACGTGATGCGCACGGCGCATTCGATCGGGCTCCGGTCGACGGCCACCATCATGTTCGGCCATATCGAGCGCTACGATCATTGGGCGCGGCATCTGCTCCGGCTGCGGCGCTTGCAGGCCGAGACCGGCGGATTTACCGAGCTCGTGCCGTTGCCGTTCGTCCACATGGAAGCGCCGGTCTATCTCAAGGGCCGGGCCCGTCCGGGGCCAAGCTTCCGCGAGGCGGTCCTGATGCATGCGGTGTCGCGGCTCGTCCTCAATCCACACATCACCAATATCCAGGCGTCATGGGTTAAGATGGGAGCGGAAGGGCTGCGGCACTGCCTTTCGGCCGGCGTCAACGACCTCGGCGGCACGCTGATGGATGAGAGCATCTCCCGCTCAGCCGGTGCGTCGCACGGTCAGGAAATGACGCCGCAGGAGCTCGAATCGATCATCATTTCTGCAGGCCGTGTGCCGCGTCAGCGCACGACGACGTACGGCGTCGCGGATGACGTTCGGCGTCAGCGCTCATTTGACGCGGTCCGCGAGCGGCAGGCAGGCACGGGGATGCGATCCGCGGGGTGCTAAAGGACCCCCGGGCGAGGCCAAGAGAGCAGAGAACTCTCCAACAGGGATATTTGAAGATGGCGTTTGTAATCGAGCCGAGTGTTGTCGACAGGAAAGGCTGGCGGCGGGCCGCGGCGCAAGCGCGCAAACTTAACCTGACGCTGCCGACCTTCTCTCAGCTCGCGCATCCACCGCTTCCGTCGGCCAAGGTATGGGAGGACATCGCGGCGGTCGGGCCGGATGAGCCGAGCGCCGCGAACCTCTGGCGGATGCACTGGTACAATGCGGAAAACCGCAGGGGCAGGGACCTGGTGCCGGGCCATATCGTGCTGCGAAAGGAGATCACCGGCGTCGATGCCAAGATCATCGTGCTGCTCGGTGATCGCTTTCCGATGATCGGCGCGCACAAGGTCCTGCCGGCCTATGCCGCCTTGATCGAGCAGCTCGTGACCGGGCGGTTCGATCCGTCCGAGCAGAAGGCGGTCTGGCCTTCCACCGGCAATTACTGTCGCGGCGGTGTCGCCGTTTCACGGATCCTCGGCTGCCGCGGCGTTGCCGTCTTGCCCGAAGGGATGAGCCGCGAGCGCTTCGAATGGCTCGAGAAGTGGGTGACGGATCCAGCCGACATCATCCGGACGCCCGGCACCGAGAGCAACGTCAAGGAGATCTACGACAAGTGCGCGGAGCTCAGGCGGGACGACAGCAACGTCATTCTCAACCAGTTCTCGTCGTTCTCGAACTATCTCATCCACTATGAATGCACGGGGCGCGCGGCGGAAGACGCCTTCAAGGCGTTCAATCAGGACGATAACCACGAACTGGCGGCCTTCGTTTCGGCAACCGGGTCGTCGGGAACGATCGCCGCGGGTGATTTCCTCAAGAGACGTTGGGGCTCGAAAGTCGTTGCCGTCGAGGCGCTCGAGTGTCCGACGATGCTCAACAACGGCTATGGCGAGCACAACATCCAGGGGATCGGCGACAAGCACATCCCGCTCATCCACAATGTCATGAACCTCGACTTCGTTGTCGGGGTCTCGGACCGAAGTACGGACCAACTCAATCTGCTGTTTGGCTCGACGGCGGGCCGGGATTATCTCGAGACGCGCCGCGGTCTCGACCCCACGCTGGTGCGCGCCTTTGACCATATCGGCATCTCCGGGCTAGCCAACACCATCGCCTCGATCAAGCTCGCAAAGCAGATGAATTACGGGCCCGAAAAGGCCATCGTCACCGTGGCGACGGACAGTGCTGCCATGTACGGCAGCGAACGCAGGCAATTCGAAGAGAAGTACTATGCGCGTGGCCTTGATCAGGTGAACGCCGCCGAAATATTCGGCGCCTGCCTGCTCGGGGCCGCCTCCGACAATGTCGTCGAGCTGACGGAGCTGTCGCGCCGGGCCGTCTTCAACCTCGGCTACTACACCTGGGTCGAGCAGCAGGGCGTTTCAGTTGCCGATTTCGAGCGGCGCCGCTCGCAGTCCTTCTGGTGCAAAATTCAGGACAGCCTGGGCGAATGGGACCAACTCACCATCGAGTTCAACAAGGAAGCGAGTTTGGCGAACGCCTGATCGGCACGCGCGGCATCGTGTCCGTCGAAGGAGTTTCGAAATTGGTCTAGGCGAAAGCAATCGCGCAAATGATGAGCGGCTGCGTCAAATGAGGGCACTGCGAAAACAAAAATAGAGCAGGGCGCCTGCTTGACGACGGATTAGAAGTATCTCTAAGATACTAAGAATAGGATGATAGGATCATCCCGGCGGTGACGAATGGCCAGCAACCATAAGCTGGCGCGCTGCACTGGTGTTTCGTTCCCTAGGCATGGCTCAAGCGAGCACAGGAGGAAAGATGAAGCGAGCACACGGATTGATTACGGGCGCGGCCCTTGCCGCGGCAATGTCGACCGCACTGGCGACGGGCGCCGCGGCACAGACCATCAAGATCGGTGTCAATGAGCCGCTCACCGGTCCGTTCGCCGCCTCCGGTACCTATGTCGTGAACGGCGCCAAGATTGCCGCCGACGAAATCAACGCCAAGGGCGGCTTGCTCGGTCGCAAGATCGAGCTGGTCATCGAGGACAACAAGAGCAATCCGACGGAGGCTGCCGCCGTCGCCGAGAAGTTGATCACCGGCGACAGGGTACCCGTGATCATGGGCGCCTGGGGCTCGAGCCTGACGCTCGCGGTGATGCCGAAGCTCATGGAATACAAGGTCCCGATGGTGGTTGAGACCTCCTCCTCGAGCAAGATCACGACGTCGGGCAATTCCTACATCTTCCGCATCTCGCCGCCGTCGTCGGTCGAGGCGACCGAGTTCAAGGCCATCATGCCGTCGCTCGGCATCAAGAAAGCGGACTTCCTCGTCATCAACAATGACTGGGGCCGTGGATCGGCCGAGGACTTCGGCAAGATCATGAAGGCCCAGAACATTCAGGTCGGCCTCGTCGAGATCATGGATCAGGCCGCCCAGGACATGAGCGCACAGCTTGCCAAGATCAAGGCAACCGACTCGGACACGATTATGGTCACGACCGCGGTCGAGCAGCTTACCCTGGTGTTGAAGCAGGCCGCGGCGCTCGGCATCACCAAGCGGATCGTCACCACCGGCGGCTCGCAGAATCCGGATCAGCTGATCGAGCAGGCCGGCGCCGCAGCGAACGGCTCGATGCATCTGACGACCTTCGCGCCCTGGTATCCGGACAAGACCCCGGACCCGGCGGCAACGAAGTATTTCCTCGGCGAGTGGAAGAAGCGTGGCTACGCGATCGCCGGCGCGACTGAAAGCTTCCGCGGCTACGACGGAATTCGCACGATCGCCAATGCGATCCAGCGGGCCGGCAAGGCAGAGCCCGCGGCGATCACCGATGCGCTTTGGACGACCGACTTTCCCGGCCTGAATGGCCAGATCAAGTTCCAGAAGCAGGGGCCGGCCGGCAAGGAAAGCGGCCCAGAGCATGCCCAACCTCTATCTGATCAAGATCGTGAACGAAAAGATCGTCCTGTCGGGCTCCTGAGCTCGACGATTGCGGAAGGCGCCACCATAATTGGTGGCGCCTTGGCATTGCCTCGCCCATTGAACATGCTCTGAAGAGAGGATCAGCGGTCTTCCGGCCGAAAAAATCAGCATGACCGAGCTTCTGCAACACATCGTCAACACGCTCATTCTGGGCAGCACCTACGCCCTGCTGGGCATTGGGCTTACGCTCATCTTTGGCATCATGCGCGTCGTCAATTTTGCGCACGGTGAGCTTTACTCTTTCGGGGCCTATGCGCTGTATTTCGTCGGCGTGATGCTCGGCCTCAATTTCTTTCTTGCGCTGATCGTCGCGGTCGTCCTCGGCTGCTTTGCCGGTGCGCTGATCGAGGTCGTCCTGCTGCGCCCGATGCGTGGCGCGGACATCGATACGACCATGCTGGTCATGATCGGCGCCATGATTGTGATGCAGAATGGCGAGCAGTTCGTCTGGGGTGGTGTCGCGAAGTCGGTTTCGACACCGTTCCCGGAGCTTCCGCTCGTTATTGGCTCGATTTCGGTGTCCTGGTTGCGCCTGTTCGTCTTCTGCGCGGCCCTTGCCCTGATCGGCGTGTCCTATCTCCTGATTAACCGCACAAAGCTCGGTAAGGCGATGCGCGCCACCTTCCAGGATCGTGACGCTGCTTCGCTCATGGGCGTCAACATCCAGTTCATCTACATGGCGACGTTCGCGATCGGCTCGAGCCTCGCGGCAGCGGCGGGTGCACTGCTCGGGCCCGTCTACGTCATTTCCCCGCAAATGGGCAATCTCGCTTCGCTGAAGGCTTTCGCCATCGTCATCCTGGGCGGCCTCGGCAGCATCGGCGGGGCCACCATCGGCGGCTTCCTGCTGGCGTTGGCCGAGGAGCTTGGTGCCGGCTACGTTTCGTCGGGCTACCGCGATGCCATGGGCTTTCTGATCATCATCGTCGTTCTCCTCTTCAAGCCGACCGGCCTGTTTGCACGCGCGGAGCGGATCGGATGAAGCGCTTGGTCCCTTATATCGCGCTCGCAGCATTCGCATCCGTCCCGCTTTGGCTGCACGATCCGTATCTGCTGAACGCCTTCATCACGACGGGTATCCTCATTGTTGCGGCGATGAGCCTCAATCTCCTGCTCGGGTACACGGGGCAGCTGAGCCTCGGTCACGTCGCCTTCTTTGGCATCGGAGCCTACACCAGCGCGCTGGTATCGCTGGGCTTCGATGTCGAGTTGATCGGCGGTATCCGCGTGGTTCACGAGCCCTGGCCGGTCTGGACCGGGTTCGTGATCGGCACACTGGTGGCAGCGCTCTGCGGCTATGCCGTCGGGAAGCTGTCCTTCAAGGTGCGGGGTGCCTACTTCGTTATCGTGACCATCAGCTTTGCGGAAGTGGTCCGGCTGGTCGCGCTGAACTGGGTCGAGTTGACCCAAGGCCCGCTCGCCTTGACCTCGATCCCGCCGATGACGCTGGGATTCCCGGGAGTCGGCTATCTCGACTTCTACAGCAAGCAATCCAACTACTATCTCGTGCTTGCCGTCCTTGTGGTGTCCTACATCGTCATCCAGCGTCTGGTTTACTCCCGCGTCGGGCGCGCAATGATCGCGCTCAAGGAGAACGAGTCGCTCGCAGTCTCGGTCGGGATCGACGTGACCCGCTATTTGGTGCTGGCCGCGATCTTTTCGGCCGGCATCGCGGGGGCCGCCGGCAGCCTCTACGCACATTACCTCAAGATCATCGACCCTGACGTGTTTGCGTTCCTTTACACGGTCACGATGGTGATCATGGTGATCTCGGGCGGCAAGGGGACCCTTGCGGGACCCATCGTTGGCGGTCTCATCTTCGGCTTCATTCCCGTCGCCGCTCGATCTTTCGCCACCCCCGAGATTCAGTGGATTCTTTATGGCCTGCTGATGATCATCATCGTCTTCGTGTTGCCGAAGGGAATTGTCCCCGCCGTCGAGAAGTGGTTCTCCGCGCCGAATACCAGCGTTGATCCGGAGCCTCTCCAAGCCAAGATGCACGACACGCCATGAGCACCATGCCCTCCAACGCTTCGCAGCCGGTTCTGTCCGTTGAGCATATCGCCGTGCATTTCGGTGGACTGATTGCGATCACCGACATGAGCTTCGTCGTCAACCAGGGTGAAATCGTCAGCCTGATCGGACCGAACGGCGCCGGCAAGACGACGGCCTTCAACGTCATCACCGGCTTTCTGCGGCCGACCAAGGGCGAGGTGCGCTATAAGAATACCTCGCTCAGCAACCTCAAGCCGCATGAAGTCACCTCGCTCGGCCTGGCGCGGACCTTTCAGCGTACCAGCGTGTTCCAGAGCGTGACCGTCTTCGAGAACGTGATGATCGGCTTGCATCGACGCAGCCGGTCGACGCTGCTGGATACGCTGCTGGCGCTGCCGCGCGAAGGGCGGGCGGAGGCGGAGTTGAGGAGCCTTGCGCACGAACTGCTCGAGACCGTCGGGATCGCGCGCCGTGCCGACGAACTCGCCGGGTCGCTGTCTTACGGCGACCAGCGCCTGCTCGGCGTTGCCCTTGCCCTCGCGACCGACCCGTCGATGCTTCTGCTGGATGAGCCGGTGTCGGGCATGAACGCGACGGAAACCGCCCGGTTCATGGAGCTGCTCAACAAGCTGCACGGCCGCGGTATGTCGATATTGCTGGTGGAACACGATGTGCCCATGGTCATGGGCGTTTCCGATCGCATCGTCGTGCTCAACTACGGCCGCATCATCGCCGAAGGGCCGCCCGCGGCGATCCGCGGCAATCCCGAGGTCATTCGTGCCTATCTGGGTGAAGGAGCCAGCCGGCATGCTGCACATTAACGGTCTTGTTTGCCGGTATGGCAAGGTCGAAGCCCTCAAGGGCGTCACCTTGTCGATCGGGCAGGGGCAGCTGGTCGCGCTGATCGGAGCGAACGGTGCCGGCAAAAGCACGACGTTGCGGGCGATCTCGGGCATCCTGCCTTCGGCCGCCGGACGGATTACGTTCGATGGGCACGACATTACGAAGTGCTCGGCGCGGGAGATCCTGGGCAAGGGAATCGCACATTGCCCCGAGGGGCGACGAGTATTTCCTGACATGACCGTCGACGAGAATCTCGACATGGGCGCGTATCTGCGGACCGACCGTCGGGAGATCGCGGCGGATCGGGAGCGGATATTCGGGATGTTTCCGCGGTTGGCCGAGCGCCGGCATCAGGTTGCCGGGACGCTATCCGGCGGTGAGCAGCAGATGCTGGCGATCGGCCGCGCGATCATGTCCAAGCCCAGGCTCATGATGTTCGACGAGCCATCACTCGGCCTGGCGCCCAACATCGTCGAACAGGTGTTCTCGATCATCGATAGCATCAGGAAATCCGGGACGACGGTCCTGATGGTCGAACAGAACGCCTACTCGGCGCTCGAGATGTGCGACTACGCCTACCTTTTGGAGACCGGTTCGATCGTTCTTTCCGGCAGCGGCAAAGATCTCATCGACGATGAGCATGTGCGATCCGCTTACTTGGGTGGATGACGAGACGTGAGCAAGGATGATGCGGCCCTCATGGAGGATGCGGCGCGAGCGAAGGGCGAGGTGCATTCCGACGAATGCCTGGCACTCCTCGCGTCTTTCATGAGGGTGCGGGATCGCAAGGCTCGCGCTGAGATCGTCAAGTTCGCGCAACGATGCGCCTATTTCGAATCCGGCGGAATTGTCTCCTTTGGGCTCGAGACGCCGCGCGATTGATGCGTCGGCGTTGGCAAGCCGAAAAATTCTGCGACGCAGGCGGTTACCCTGGATCGAGGACGATCCTCTGGGCAATGCCGTGCTCGCGTCGCCGATTTGGTAAATGACCTCGTTGGGTTCTCAAAGAGTGGTGCTGTGAGTGTGAAGATCGCCGTTGCCAAGGAAATCGATGCGTCCGAGCCGCGGGTTGCGGTCTCGCCCGATACCATCAAGAAGTTCAAGGCGCTGGGTGCCGAGGTCGCGGTCGAGCCGGGCGCGGGCGTCAAGTCGGGCCTGCCCGATTCGGAGCTCACGGCCGCCGGCGCCATCGTCAGCGCCGATGCGCTCAGGGATGCCGACATCATCATCAAGGTGAAGCGGCCCGAGGCCTCGGAGCTTGCGAAGTACAAGCGCGGTGCGCTTGTCATCGCGATCATGGACCCCTACGGCAACGAGGCCGCGCTGAAGACGATGGCCGATGCCGGCATGTCCGCCTTCGCGATGGAGCTGATGCCGCGCATCACCCGCGCCCAGGTGATGGACGTGCTGTCCTCGCAGGCCAATCTGGCCGGCTACCGCGCGGTGATCGAGGGCGCCGAAGCGTTCGGCCGGGCCTTCCCGATGATGATGACCGCCGCCGGCACCATTCCGGCCGCCAAGGTGTTCGTGATGGGGGTCGGCGTCGCCGGCCTGCAGGCGATCGCGACCGCGCGCCGTCTCGGCGCCATTGTCACCGCGACCGACGTGCGCCCCGCCACCAAGGAGCAGGTGGAGAGCTTGGGCGCAAAGTTCCTCGCGGTCGAGGACGAGGAGTTCAAGAACGCCCAGACCGCCGGCGGCTACGCCAAGGAAATGTCCAAGGAGTACCAGGCCAAGCAGGCCGCGCTGACCGCCGAGCACATCAAGAAGCAGGACATCGTGATCACCACCGCGCTGATCCCGGGCCGTCCGGCGCCGAAGCTCGTCAGCGGCGAGATGGTGAAGTCGATGAAGCCGGGCTCGGTGCTGGTCGATCTCGCGGTCGAGCGCGGCGGCAATGTCGAGGGGGCGAGGCCCGGCGAGGTGGTCGAGACCGACGGCATCAAGATCGTCGGCTACACCAACGTCGCCGGCCGCGTCGCCGCCTCGGCCTCCAGCCTCTACGCGCGCAACCTGTTCTCGTTCATCGAGACCATGGTCGACAAGGCCAGCAAGGCGCTCGCGGTCAATTGGGACGACGAGCTGGTGAAGGCCACCGCGCTGACCAAGGACGGCGCCGTCATCCATCCCAACTTCCAGCCGAAGTAAGGAGAGAAGCCATGGAGCATCTCGCGCAGGCCGTCGATCCGTTCGTGTTCCGGCTGTCGATCTTCGTTCTTGCCGTGTTCGTCGGCTACTTCGTGGTGTGGTCGGTGACCCCCGCGCTGCACACCCCGCTGATGAGCGTGACCAACGCGATCTCCTCGGTGATCGTGGTCGGCGCGCTGCTCGCGGTCGGGGTCGGCATGGTGTCGAGCGGCTCGGGCTGGGCCCGCGGCTTCGGCTTCGTGGCGCTGATCTTCGCCTGCGTGAACATCTTCGGCGGCTTCCTGGTCACCCAGCGCATGCTGGCGATGTACAAGAAGAAAGCCAAGTGAGCGGCGTGCACCTCGGGGTGACGAAGACAAAGGGGGACCTGAGATGAACGCCAATCTGGCTGCTGTTCTGTACCTCGTGGCGGGGGTGCTGTTCATCCTGTCGCTGCGCGGCCTGTCGAGCCCGGCATCGTCGCGCCAGGGCAACATGTTCGGCATGATCGGCATGGCGATCGCGGTCGGCACCACGCTGGCGAGCCATCCGCCGGCCGACGGCGTGGCCTGGCTGCTGGTGATCCTCGCGGTCGCGATCGGCGGCGGCGTCGGTGCCGTGATCGCGCGCCGGGTGCCGATGACTTCGATGCCGGAGCTCGTCGCTGCGTTCCACTCGCTGGTCGGCATGGCCGCGGTGCTGGTCGCCGCCGGCGCGTTCTATGCGCCCGAGGCGTTCGACATCGGCACGCCCGGCAACATCCATCCGCAGAGCCTGGTCGAGATGTCGCTCGGCGTTGCGATCGGCGCCCTGACCTTCACCGGCTCGGTGATCGCGTTCCTGAAGCTGTCGGCGCGGATGAGCGGCGCGCCGATCATCCTGCCGTTCCGCCACGTCATCAACATCGCACTGGCGCTGGCGCTGGTGTTCTTCATCGTCGGCCTCGTGATGTCGGGCAGCGCGCTCGACTTCTGGCTGATCACGATCATCGCGCTGGCGCTCGGCGTCTTGATGATCATCCCGATCGGCGGCGCCGACATGCCGGTCGTGATCTCGATGCTGAACTCGTACTCGGGCTGGGCCGCGGCCGGCATCGGCTTCACGCTCGGCAACTCGGCGCTGATCATCACCGGCGCGCTGGTCGGCTCGTCGGGTGCGATCCTGTCCTACATCATGTGCCACGCGATGAACCGCTCGTTCATCTCGGTGATCCTCGGCGGCTTCGGCGGCGAGACCGCGGCGGCCGGCGGCGGCTCGGGCGAGCAGAAACCCGCCAAGCTCGGCTCGGCGGACGATGCCGCCTTCATCATGAAGAACGCCTCCAAGGTCATCATCGTGCCCGGCTACGGCATGGCGGTGGCGCAGGCCCAGCACGCGCTGCGCGAGATGGGCGACATCCTGAAGAAGGAAGGCGTCGAGGTGAAGTACGCCATTCACCCGGTGGCGGGCCGCATGCCCGGCCACATGAACGTGCTGCTGGCCGAAGCCAACGTGCCCTACGACGAGGTGTTCGAGCTCGAGGACATCAACTCGGAGTTCGCCCAGGCCGACATCGCGTTTGTGATCGGCGCCAACGACGTCACCAACCCGGCGGCGGAAGAGGACAAGACCTCGCCGATCTACGGCATGCCGGTCCTGCAGGTCTGGAAGGCCGGCACCGTGATGTTCATCAAGCGCTCGCTGGCCTCGGGCTATGCCGGCATCGACAATCCGCTGTTCTACCGCGACAACACCATGATGCTGCTCGGCGACGCCAAGAAGGTCACCGAGAACATCGTCAAGGCGATGTAGGGCTGGCGGCGGATGGTGCTCGCCTGTGCCAGAGCCTAGCGGCTGGTTAAGCCGGAAGCAGATGGCCTATGAAGCGCCGGATCCGACCGGGTTCCGCGTCGACAGAGTGCGGCCCAGGATGAGCTCGAGAGAAGGCCATGCCTCACCGGATGACGAGCAAATCCACATCAGCAAGGCCTGAGACACCGGCATTCGAGGCTCGCCGTGTTGCGGTTGACCCGTAGCCGCTGTCTCACCAAACTCATTCGTCTGGACCGGGGAGCCGCCATCATTGAAGTGAATAACGGGCATGCCGACGGAAATCGACGCGGCCACATCGATCCGCAGGGCGTCGTGGTTGCGATGCATCGTTGTCGTCGTCCTCATCAAGATCGAGCGAGCCACCGTCCATGGTCCTACACATCGTACTATGTGACGAACGACCGACAAGTTCAAAATTTCGACGTCCCGTGCCTAAGATCGCAGCGTGGTCCGAAAGCCTAGCGGTATGTCGGAGTGACTAAAAAAAGCGGTCCGCATCCGCAACGAAGCGGACCGGCATGGATTTGCACAATGCAAATGCTGGTCGGCTAGGGTTGCTCGAGCATCCCGCCGCCGAACATTGTCGGGATGTAACGTGGCGCCTCAATCGCAGCCATGAAGCGATGTTTTGTCGCGACCGGATCGAGCGAAATCGGCGGCCGCACGACTTCGATGTCGGGCTCCGTCGCCAGAACCAGGACTCCGACGCCGTCTCGCTTTTCCGCCGCGGCGATGCGGGCGGCGAGTACGCTCGGCGCATTCAGGTTCTCGGCGTGCTTGATTCCCGAGGCGCGCGCCAGCTGTGCCAGATCGAGCGTGGCGTTGGTCAAGGCTTGGCCGCCCGAAGCTGCGTGAACACCGTTCTGGATCAGGAGGATGGTGAGATTTGACGGGTTCATCGCGCCAATCGTAACGAGCGCACCCATATGCATGAGCAGGGCGCCATCGCCTTCGACCGCAATGACCGGACGGTCCGGTTGAGCGATGGCGAGGCCCAGCGCCAGGGGGAGTGTCAGTCCCATGGCGTCTTCGAAGTAGAAGCTCTCCGGCGCGTGGTGCAGCGATGCCCACAAATACGAAGCATTGCCGAGCGACGTCACGACGAGCGCGCGGGGAGGCAGACTGCCGGCAAGCGCCCTGTAGTGATCCGCCCGGGTCGGTCGTGCATTGGTCACCACTGGATATCCTCCCGACCCATCAGCAGGGCAAACGGACACGAAGCTTCTTCCGCATAGGTTGCGGCATGTTCGACCTGGGGACCGATCGGACGGTATCGATCGGTGCAGGCATGGGCGAGGCCGATGCCGCGGAAGACCGGCTCTGTCGCTCGGCCCTTCGGCACATGATAGAACACCGGATCATCGGGCGTGCCCCGGTAGGACACCAGCATCAGAAGCGGAAATTGATAACGCTGCGCGAGCGACACCATGCCCGCGCCCATGCTGAGGACGCCGGCATTCTGCACGAGCAGGGCGGTGCGAACGCCACCGAGCCGGCTTCCACAAGCGATTGCGAGCGCTTCCTCTTCATGGGTTGCGCGCACCAGCGTCATGCCCGGCTCCTGGTCGATGCGAATAAGGATTTCGCCCAGCCAGCTGTCGGGGACGGAGACGACGGTGCCGAAACCAAGACGCTTGAGCGTATTGAGAACGGCAGACGGCCGATGGGCCTCTAGAGATTCCGCCGATGTCGTCATCGACTGCCTCCGTGATTTCAACCAACGTGCGACGCAGGCTAATCGCAAAAGGTACTATTGTCGATAAGACAAACCTATTGCAGGCCGATGAGGTGCCTGATAAAAGGTACTATTAAGCAGATGATAAGTTTAATTTCATGACTGAGGATTGCAGCTGGAGCCGGCCACTGCATTTCGTCGCTGGAGGGAGACTGCACCTATGCTTCGCCTTTGGTCTGTATTGATCGCTGTTCTGATTGCGTTGCCGGCTCACGCACAAGACAAGCTCGTTGTCAGTATCTGGGGCGGCAGCTGGCGTGATCTGGTGGCCGAGACGGTTGCCAGGAAATTCACCGCCGAAACCGGCGTCCCAGTCGAATTCATCACCGGCGGCACTATCGATCGGCTGAACAAGGAAAAGCTCGCCAAGGGAAATCCCGAAAGCGACGTGACGTTCACGACGTCGCATGTCGGGTGGCTCTATGCCAATGACGGGTTGTTCGAGACGATCGATACCTCGAAGATCCCCAATGCGAAGAATCTCGCGGACGAGGCGCGGATCAGTCCCTACCACCTCGGCGCCTGGGCCTATGTCTACACGATCGGCTACCGCCCCGATCTGATCAAGGACACCAAGTTCGAGAGCTGGAATGACCTCTGGAAACCGGAGCTGAAAGACAAGCTTGCCGCGCCGGATTTCGATCCCGGCCACATCATTGCGGTCTCCGCCATTCTTGCCGGCGCCGACCCGGCCCACTGGGAAAAGGGCGAGGAGAAGCTCAAGGCGCTCAAGCCAAACTTCAAGGCGTTCTACACCAATGACGCCAACAGCCAGCAACTGCTCGCGAGCGGCGAGACGCCGGTGCAGATCGTGCTTTCGATGAACGCCTACTACATGATCGGGCAGGGCATTCCGATCACGCTCGCGATGCCGAAAGAGGGCGCGGTGCTGGGAATCGACACCGTCGCGGTCATGAAGGGGTCAAAGAAGGTTGACCTCGCATACAAGTTCATCAACGCGCTCTACGACCCCGACATCCAGGCCGAGATCTCGAAGCAGAAGAAGGGGAGCCCGGCGGTCCTCAACGCGAAGATCGATCCTGAAATCGCCAAGCTTCCGGGCGTCTTCACGTCGGCGGAGCAATGGAAGCAGCAGATCAACATCGACGCCAAGCTGCGCGCCAACAAGACGGCGGAATGGCGCAAATGGTTCGCCGAAAACATCATGAACTGATCCGTTGCCAGATCGGCCTCGCATCATGAATCAGCAGCCATTTCTGCGCATCTTCACGGCGCCGGCGACGTTGTGTGCCGTCGGATTCGTCGCGGCGATGGTTGCGGTTCTGCAGTACAGCCTCAGGGCCTACGTGCCGGGATCGCTGGATCCCGGCGGGTTCACGCTGGCGAATTTCGCCGACCTTCTCAAGCCGCTCTACGCGCGCGTGTTTCTCGATACCGTCGTCGTGTGTGCGATGACCGCGGTCGTGACGTTGATCGTCGGGTATCCGCTGGCTTATGCGCTTGTGCGTGTCGAACAACCGATCCTGCGCTCCATTCTCCTCGTGATTGTCGTGACGCCGCTGTTTCTGGGCGAGGTCGTTCGCACCTATGCGTGGATCATCGTCCTTGGCAACAACGGCTTCATCAATTCGTTGCTGATGTCGCTCGGCCTCATCGGCAAGCCGCTCCAGCTGATGTTCACGCCATTCGGCGTTGTGGTTGCTCTTGTCCACGTCACGCTGCCGGTCATGGTCATCATGCTGGCTGCCGGATTATCCCATATCGACCGCGACTATTCCCGAGCGGCTGAAAGCCTGGGAGCCGGTCCCATTCGCGTGTTCCTGACCGTGACATTGCCGCTGTCCTTGCCCGGCGTGGTCGCCGGCACCACGACGGCATTCGCCTGGACGTTCTCGGCATTCGCCACGCCGCAGCTGATCGGCGGCGGTCGCGTCAATATGATCTCCAATCTGGTCTACCAGCTTGGGTTCTCGAGCTTCAACTTCCCGTTCGCCGCGACATTGTGTGTGGCCGGGCTGGCTTTGACGGCCCTGGTGCTGGGCTTTCTTCAGCTCGCCTCCCGCCCGCTTCAGAAGATCGAGGTGCATTGATGATGCCGCGCTCGACCTACCAAAGAGTGCTCGGCTGGGTCGGGCTACTGACGGTGCTCGCCATCGTCGCCTTTCTCGTCTTGCCTGCGGCGGTCGTGACGATCGCCGCGTTCAACGACAAGCCGATCCTGTCGTTTCCGCCGCAGACCTGGTCGTGGCGATGGTTCGGTCGAGCCCTCGCCTATGAAGACTTCCGGCAAGGGTTCCTCAACGGCCTGATCGTCACGACCTGGAGCTCGACGATCGCGCTGTGTGTTGGCGGCATGTTTGCGTTTGTCATCGACCGCTACAAGTTTCCGCTCAAGTCCGCCATCGAGGGAATCCTCATCTCGCCTTTGGTGATTCCGCACTTCACGGTAGGGCTCGGCTTTCTCATCCTCGCGGCGCAAGTCGGCCTGAGCCGTGGTTTTGCGGTCGTCGTCATCTGCCACGTCATCCTGGTGCTGCCGTTCGTGCTGCGCAGTGTGTATGTGTCGCTGAGGAATCTCGATCAGAGTTACGAACACGCTGCAGCGAGCCTCGGCGCCGGACCGCTTCGCGTCCTGACCACCGTCACCCTGCCGCTGCTGCTGCCTGGGCTGGTCAGCGGCTGGCTGTTCGCGGCGATCCTCTCATTCAACGAGTTCACGGCCTCGCTGTTCGTGACTTCGCAGCGTACCCAAACGCTTCCCGTCGCGATGTACAATTACGTACGCGAGTTCGCCGATCCGTCGATGGCGGCATTGTCGGTCATGTACATCGTCGGCACCGCCGCCTTGATCGCCTTTGCCAATGCGTTCCTGGGTCTCGGCAAGGTTCTCAATATCGAGCAGTCTCACTAGGGGGCACGGATCTTGAAGCCGTCTGCGAGTGCTGAAGGTGAACAAACGGCGGTCCATTTCGACGCCGTGACCAAGCGATTTGATGATGTCGTGGCCCTGAGCGCCGTTACGCTCGGCGTTGGCCGCGGCGAGTTCGTGACGCTGCTTGGTCCATCCGGATGCGGCAAGACAACGCTGCTCAAGCTGGCCGCGGGCTTTCTGGGGCCGGATGGCGGTTCGATTTCAATCGAAGGCAAGCGCGTGAATGACATTCCGACCTACCAGCGCGGCATCGGCATGATGTTTCAGAACTACGCGCTGTTTCCGCACATGAGCGTGGCGGAAAACGTCGCCTACGGCCTGAAGACGCGACGGGTCCCCAGGGCTGAGCGGGACAAGCGCGTCGCCGATGCCCTGGAGCTGGTCAAGCTGAAGGGCATGGAGAACCGCAAGCCCCGGCAATTGTCCGGCGGCCAGCAGCAGCGCGTTGCGCTTGCGCGCGCACTCGTCATCAATCCGACCGTCCTGCTGCTCGACGAGCCGTTCTCGGCGCTGGACAAGAGCCTGCGGACCTCGATGCAGGTGGAGCTGCGGGAAATTCAGCGCAAGCTGGGTCTGACCACGATCTTCGTGACACATGACCAAGGCGAAGCCTTGAGCATGTCCGACCGCGTGGCTGTCATGTCCGAGGGGCGTATCAGGCAACTCGGAAGCCCTGTCGACGTCTATCGCAGCCCGGCGGACCCATTCGTGGCCAGCTTTGTCGGCGACAACAACAGGCTGCGCGGCCAGCTTGTGAGTGTGCACGCGAAGCAAGCGATCGTCGCACTCGGCGATGCCCTGGTGAAGGTGCCGGGCGAGAGCCTGTCCGGGCTGGAGAAGTCTGCGGCGGTTGACCTCTACGTCCGCCCCGAGCAGTTCAGTATTGTGGCGCCCGAGGAGCCGTGCGCGATCAAGGGGAGCGTTGTTGCCCAGATCTACCAGGGTGGCCACGTTGATCTTCAGATCGAGTGCTCCGGAGGCGGCGGGGATCGGTTGCTGGTGCGATCCCCGGGGGAGCAGGCCGTTCTGCGCTGGCCCATGGGGGCGCCTGTCGGCATTGCTATTCAAGCAGATCGGTGCTCGGTATTTCCGGTAGGCTGATCGCAATCGTCTTCGCGGAGCTGTAAGGGTTACAGCATCAAGCTTGCGATGTATCGTGACGCACGGCTTAGCGATGCCTACCTTGCTGTTTCCTGCGGCATCACCTGGCATCTGGTCGCGCAACTCTGGAGAGAATGCTTGAGTCAGTCCCAATCGATCACGGCGGCCGAGGCGATCAGCACGTACATCGAGGCAAAGGACCGAAACCGGCCCCAGCTCATGAAGCGTGCATTCGTACAGGAGTGTGAGCTTCAGATGGAGCTCCTGACCGAAGCGATCTCGTTTCCAAGCTCCGCTCATGGATTGGAGAGCGTGACCGATGTTCTCGTGCGGAACTTTGGATTGCAGTATGAGAATGTGCGCACCTTCTGCCTGTCGCGCCCCGAGTTCAATCGCCTCCCGCGCTTTCAATGCGACTGGCTGGTGGGGATGTCAAACAAGTCCGATGGTGACGTACGTGTCGGTTGCGGTGAGTACACCTGGGATTTTGATGCAGCCGGAGACGGTCGCGTCAAGCGGCTGCTGATCAAGATTGAGTTCATGTGTGTGCTGCCAGCGAGCTATCAGGCGCCTGTCCTGCAATGGCTTTCGGCGATCCCCTATCCCTGGTCATCATACGGTGAGGCGCGCACAGGTTTGCCGTCGATCGATGCTTTGACGCCGATTGCACAATTTTTGCGGCGCGACGCGCGCAACTGACTTCGGCAGTTGAACGCTGGATGCCGGTCTATCGAATTTGGGCTTCGATGGCGAACGCACGCCTGACGTAGCCGAGGAGGCGCCGCTCGCTGTCAAGTTGATGGCACCGAGCGCGAACCTACCCCACGAATGACGAGCGCATATAGCTCGGTGCGGTAACCCCGGCTGCGGTCAAGACGCTCGGGCGTTGGTCTCCGTTGGCTAGGCCTACATAATCAGTATAGCTCTTTATATGCACGCCACATAGTGGCGATTTTCTCCGTCGGTTGATTGAATATTCACGCGGTAAAACAAAGCAAAAATGCCGATTTTCTGCGCCTGACTTGGAAGAGCTGATCTCTCCTTGCATCCTCTATAAAGAGATGTATACTGACTAAAATCCAGAGACGGTTCCGAGGTGCGGGATGGCGTGGCGAAAAGCAATTGCTGTGAACCAGTTGAAGCCCGGCGGAGTCGCGCGCGTCGAGATCGACGGCAAGCCGGTTGCGCTCTATCTGCTTGATGGCGAAGTGTTCGCCACGCACGGCATATGCACGCACGCGCTCGCCTTTCTTGCCGATGGATTCGTCGACGGCGGCACGATCGAGTGTCCGCTGCACCAGGGCATCTTTGATATCAGATCGGGAAAGGCGCTGTGCTCGCCGGTCACGCAGGACCTCGAGACCTATGCGGTCAAGGTCAGGGATGGCGAGGTATTTGTCGATCTCGATGGAAACAAGAAGGCTGCGCCGAAGGATCAGGCGGAGGCCTACACCCACAGGGGGGCGCCGTCCCGCGGGGCGGTCGTCGTTGTGGGCGCCGGTCAGGCGGCTGCAGTGGCGATTCGCAGCATGCGGGCCAGTGGTTTCACCGGCACGATCAATCTCGTCGGCAAAGAGGAGCATCTGCCGTACGAACGTCCACCGCTTTCAAAGGATATTCTGCTTGGAAAAGCGGCGATCGAATCCTGCCGGCGTCTGGCTGAGGCCGATGTTGGTTCTCTCGACGTGAAGACCCATCTCGGGTGCTCCGTTGCCCGGATCGATCCGGCCGCCAGGATCGCATTCCTGAGTAACGGGACCGAGCTTCGATATGATGCGCTTCTGCTGGCGACCGGCGGCGTTCCGCGGCGGCTTTCCATTGCTGGCGCCGATCTGCCGGGAGTGCACTATCTGCGCACGATCGAGGATGCCAACTACATCAGGCAATCGCTTGCAGGCGCGAAGCGTCTCGTCATCGTCGGCGGCGGCTTCATTGGTCTTGAACTTGCTTCGGTCGCTGCGACGCTCGGGGTCGCCACCGTCCTCCTCGAACGCGAAACCGAACTGATGGCCCGCGTGCTGCCTCCATCGTTGGGGCGGAGTTTTCGTTCTCTTGCCGAGCGCCATGGGGTTACCGTTTTGCGGGGCGTGCAGGTTCAGGATATCCGCCACGACGGTGAGGGTCTGGTGGTCAATACCTCCACCGGCGCCTTCGCTACAGATACCATCTGCGTCGGTGTCGGGTTGGCCCCCGAGACGGAACTGGCAGCCGCGGCCGGCTGCGCGGTGGATGGCGGGATCGTTGTCGACGCCGAGCAAAGGACCAGCATCGCGGGAATCTGGGCAGCGGGCGACTGCGCGCTGCATTGCCGTCCGGTCAGGGGGCGCTCCCGCCGTTTTGAGAGTTGGCACAATGCGGAGCAGCAAGGTGCAGCCGCGGGACAATCGATCGCCGGGGCGCCGCCGAACACGGATGCGCAGGCTCCCTGGTTCTGGACCGACCAGTTCGGCCTGAACATTCAGATACTCGGGGTCTCGTCACCGGGCGACAAGGTCGCGCTCACAGGTCGCGATGGCGAACCCGGCGCCGTCTACCGCACGATTGATCCGGACACCGGACGGCTTACCAGCGTGGTCGCGTTTTCCAATCCCGCCGCGATACGGCAGGCGCGCAAGGAGCTCGAAAACCCTGACATGTTCGATATCGCCAAGGTTTCCGCTGCTCTGCTCACGAGTGACGGCAAAGAGGAGAATACCCAGGTGGTGAACGAGAGGTCGGTGACGACGACGTCGAAGCAATTCGTCTGGCCATCCGAGGGACTCACCAGGGTGCCTGATTGGGTCTACACGGACAACGACATCTACCGGCGCGAAGTCGAAAAGATCTTTCACGGGCGAACATGGAATTACGTCGCGCTGGAGAGCGAGATTCCCGAAATTGGCGATTTCATCCGGTCGAATGTGGGACCGACGCCCGTCGTCGTATCGCGCGCCGAGGACGGTTCGATCAACGTCTTCGAGAATCGCTGTGCTCATCGCGCGGCCGAGTTCTGTCGCGAACTGAGCGGCAACGCCAAGGAGTTCGTCTGTCCCTATCATCAGTGGTCCTACGACCTGAAGGGCAATCTGGCGGGGGTGCCGTTCCGCCGGGGGGTCGACGGCAAGGGCGGAATGCCGCGCGATTTCAAGAATGCAGACCATGGGCTGAGGCAGCTGAAAGTCACGACCCATCGTGGTGTGGTGTTCGCGTCGTACTGCGACGACATGGAGCCGTTGGCCGAATATCTTGGACCGGAGATTCTGCGCGAGTTCGAGGCGACCTTCGACGGGCGGAAGCCCAAGGTGCTCGGTCACTATCGCCACAGTCTTCCGGGAAACTGGAAGCTCTATCACGAGAACCTCAAGGACCCGTATCACGCAACGCTGCTGCACACGTTTCTGGTGACGTTCGGCCTGCTGGTGGCCGGCAACAAGTCGTCCATGATCGCCGACCCCTCCGGCCGGCATGGCGTGATGGCGTCGGCAAAGTCGGACGTCAGCAAGCTCGACGACAACACCAAGAAGGAGATGCGCGCCTACAAGGAAGGCATGCAGCTCGAGGAGCCGCGCTTCATGGATTTCGTCAATGAGTTCGACAGTCCCTGGTCGGTGACCATGACGACGATCTGGCCCAATCTCATCGTGCAACGGGAGATGAACACCCTGGGCGTTCGGCAGATCGTCCCGACGGGACCGAACGAGTTCATCATGAAGTGGACCATGTTCGGCTTCGAGGGTGACGATGAGGAAATGACCCGTCATCGGTTGCGGCAAGGCAATCTGATGGGGCCGGCAGGCTTCCTTGGCCTCGAAGACAATGAAGCCATCAAGTTCGTGCAGGACGGCATGCTTGCGGTCCCCGATGGCCAACATGTGGTCGAACTGGACCCCGGGGTCATCGGCACCGCAAACACCTTGATCTCCGAGGCGTCGATACGCGCGATGTATCAGCATTGGCGCAGCGCGATGGAACTCTAACGAGAGATGCGGGCTATTCAGATGTTGGCCACCGATCCCACCTACACGGCACAAATTCACCAGCTGCTGCTTCGGAGCGCAATCGAGCAGTTCAACTGCGAATATGCGGCCGCCCTCGACCAGCAGCGGCTCTCGGACTGGAGCGAGATGTTCACGCCGGACGCCAGCTATGTCGTTTTGTCGCGCGAGAATGAAGATCGCGGCCATCCGGTCGGTCTCATCTATTGCGAGAATAGGGGCATGATTCGCGATCGGGCGTTCGCGCTGGAGAAGACCGCCATGTTTGCGCCGCGGTACCTTCGTCACTTGATCAGCAATTTGCAGCTGCTCGGCGAAGATGAGCACGGAAACATCAAGGCCCGGGCGAACTATATCGTCCTGCAGGTCCTGTTCGATCGCCCTGACGCGACCATTCACCAGGTCGGAACCTATCACGACGTGTTTCGGCGTTCCGACGAGGGCCTCAAGCTCAAGCAACGGCGCTGCGTTTACGACAATCTGCTCGTTCCCAACGCGCTTTGCATTCCGGTGTAGAGCCGCTTGCGATCAGGGGACAATCACTGTGACCTTTGTGACGTCGGGAACGTTTTGGCAGAGCGCATGAGAGGATCATCATGAGCGGGGACGGGGCGGTCGGTGAAGGTATCGGGGCGCGAGCGCGGCGCAAGGAGGATGCCCGGCACTTGCGCGGCCGGGGCCGGTTCGTCGGTGACATCCACATGCCGGGGCTGCGGGAAGTGGCATTCCTGCGCAGTCCAGTCGCGCATGCGAGGATACTGTCGAAGACAAAATCGCCGGATCACGCCGTCGATACCTTCTTCTCCGACGATCTCGTCGGGGTCGCGCCGATCGTTACGCGATCGTCCATTCCCGGCTACAAGGTCTCGCAATATCCGATCCTGGCCACCGACAAGGTGCGCTTCGTCGGCGAGCCCGTTGCCATGTGCGTGGCAAAAAATCGCGCGATCGCGGAAGACCTGATCGAGAAAGTCGAGATCGGCTACGACGAACTGCCGGCGATCGCTTCTTGCGCGGGCGGTCGTCGCGAGAACGCGGAACTTCTGCATCCGGAGTGGGGCGACAACCTGTTCCTGGAGACTTTCTTCGACAGCGGCGTCGACCAGGTCATCGCCACCGCGCCGGTCTCGGTCGAGCTCGAGATGTCGTGCGCCCGGCAGGCGATGCATCCCATGGAGGGCAAGGGCGTGCTGGCCTGGTGGGATGATCGCGCCGATCAGCTCGTGGTGCACACCTCCACCCAGGTGCCGCACTTGATACGAGCCGGGCTCGCCGAGTGTCTCGGGATTGCGCAGGCGCAAATCAGGGTCGCCCCGCCGGACGTCGGAGGCGGCTTCGGCTACAAGTGCCTGTTGCAGCCCGAGGAGGTTGCGGTCGCCTGGCTGGCTGCGACCTTCAAGAAGCCATTCCGTTGGACCGAGGATCGCAGGGAGCATCTCGTCGCCGGCGCCAACGCACGGCAGCACGAATACCATATCAAGGCCTATGCTGACACGCAGGGGCGACTTCTCGCGCTGGACGCGGAAGTGTCCGTCGACACCGGCGCTTACTCGGTGTGGCCATTCACCGCCTGCCTGGAAGCTGCGCAGGCTGGAGGAAACCTGCCCGGACCGTATCATCTGGCTGCGTACCGGTGCCGTACCTATTCGGTTGCGACCAACAAGCCGCCTTTCGCGCCGTATCGCGGTGTCGCGCGGCCGGGCGTCTGCTTTGCGATGGAGCAGGTCATTGACGCGATCGCGCAGAAGGTCGGTCGCGAAGCATGGGAGGTCCGCCGGGATAATCTGGTCCCGGCTTCGGCGATGCCCTACACCAACATCACGAACAAGCATTACGACTCCGGTGACTACCCGGAGGCGCTCGTTGCCGCCAAGAACATGATCGGTCTCGAGGCATTCCGCGCAGGACCGAAGCGCGACGACAAGGGACGTTACCTTGGCATCGGGTTCGCCAGTTTCACGGAGCAGTCAGCGCACGGTACCAAGGTGTTTGCATCCTGGGGATTGCCGCTGGTGCCGGGGTTCGATCAGGCGCATGTGAAGCTGACGCCGGACGGTGCGCTGGAAGTCGCGGCGGGCATCCATACCATCGGGCAGGGCCTGGAAACCACGCTGGCACAGATTGCTCACGAACAGACGCGTGTTCCGCTCAAGCACATCAGGGTCACGCTCGGCGATACGGCGATGACGCCGTTCTCGACCGGTGCCTACGCATCGCGCGGGATCGTCATGTCGGGCGGTGCGGTCTCGCGGGCGGCCGAGGTCGTTGCGGGCCGGATCAAGTCGATTGCCGCGCATTTGCTGCAAGTCGAGCCGGCCGCCGTCGGATTTGCCGAGGGGCGGATCTTTGCGGCGAACGCCAGTGTCTCCTACGAGGATGTCGGACGCGCCTGGTATCTTCGGCCGGATCAGCTTCCCGAGACCGTGAACACGGCAGGCCTCGAGGCGACCGAAGGATACAAGCCGGACGTCGATACGGGCGTGTTTTCTTACGCCACGCACGCCGTGCGGCTCGCGGTCGACGCCGAGACCGGTCTCGTCGAGATCCTCGACTATGCGATCGTCGAGGATTGCGGACGCATGGTCAATCCGATGATTGTCGAGGGGCAGACCTATGGAGGGGCGGCGCAAGGTATCGGCACCGCGCTGTTCGAAGAGAGCCCGTACGACGACAACGCTCAACCGCTCGCCTCGACGCTGCTCGATTATATTCTGCCTGGTCCGACCGAGCTGCCGAGCTTCCGCATCGACCATCGCGAGACGCTATCGCCTTACTCGGCTCACGGGATCAAGGGCGTCGGCGAGGGCGGCGCGATCGCGCCGCCTGCTGCGATCGTCAATGCGATCAACGATGCCTTGTCGCCGCTCAACGCTGCGATACGGCAGGTGCCTGCAAGCCCACGGCGGATTCGCGAGGCAATTCGGCGCGCGCGTCCGTCGCGTGCGACAGCTCCTGAGGCGGGCGTCGCGCGATGAAGTCGTCGGCGTTCGAGCTCAAGCATGCACGGACCCTCGGTGAGGCAACCGAACTCCTCGCCGCGGCCGATGGCGACGCCAAGGTGCTGGCTGGCGGCCAGTCGCTGGTGCCGATGCTGAACCTGAGGCTGGCCCGGCCCAAACTATTGGTCGACATCAAGCGCGCATCCGGCTTTCGCGAGCTTGCGGCCGACGACAGGGTGTTCTCGATCGGCGCCGGATGGACTCATGCCGAAATCGAGGATGGTGTCCTGGAGGATCCGACGCGCGGGATGCTGCGATCGGTCGCACACGGAATTGCCTACAGAGCCGTGCGCAATCGCGGCACCATGGGCGGAAGCCTGGCGCATGCCGATCCGGCCGCCGACTGGGTCTCGACGCTGGCGGCGCTGGGGGCAACGATCGTCGTTCACGGCGGCGGCGAACGGCCGAAGCGCCATGCCGCCGAGAGCTTCGTCGACGGAGCGTTTGCGACCAAGCTCGGCGAGAGCGAAATCATTTCCGCAATCGAGGTCCCGCGGCTGTCGGCGGATGCATCCTGGGCCTATCACAAGATCTGCCGCAAAACCGGTGAATTCGCCAATGCGATCGGCGTTGTCGTTCTCGATCTGAAGGCAGGCCTGCAGCGGGTGCTTGCCGGAGCGACCAGCGGTTCACCGGTGCTGCTGCCTAATACCGCCGCACGTCTCGCCGAGGCGGGGCCGCGTGCGGCATGCGAGATCGTCGCAGAGGAAATCCGCGCCGTTCTGCCGAATCTTGATCTCGACACGCAGGAATTGCATGCGGTCGCGGTTCGCCGGGCTCTGGCGACTTTGGGTGAAGGACAGCGCCGATGACGCAGGTGTCGATGACGGTCAACGGAGGCGCCGTCGTGGCGGACGTTGAACCGCGCACGCTATTGGCGGACTTCTTGCGCGGCGAGATGCAACTCACCGGAACGCATCTCGGATGCGAGCAGGGTGTCTGCGGCGCCTGCACCGTTGTGCTCGACGGCAGGGTCCAGCGGTCGTGCATCACATTTGCCGCCGATTGCGATGGCGCCGACGTCACCACGATCGAAGGCTTCGACGATGATCCAACCATGCAGGAACTGCGGGAGGCGTTTTCCGAGCACCACGCCCTGCAATGCGGCTTTTGCACGCCGGGAATGTTGACGACGGCACGAGATATCGTGCTTCGGCTCGGCGATATCGATGAGCGCGCCCTGCGTGAGGAACTCTCCGGCAATCTCTGCCGATGCACCGGTTATGTCGGGATCGTCGCCGCGGTCAAGAAAGTCGCCGCTGGGAAGAAGCCCGACGTCGCGGCGGCTGCGGCTCCGGTAATCAGCAGGCTCGACGGCCCAAGGTCGCCGCCGGCGCCGTCGTCTCCACAGACAAATGGCCCGGTGACGCGGACGCCTGTTCCAGCCATGGCGGCATCGGTTGGTGAATCCGCAGGCGGCACCTCAATTGAGGAACGGGTGCGGGTTGCTGCGCCGGCCGAAAAGGTTTGGAGCCTGCTTTCGGACCTCCAACGGGTGGCCCCGTGTGTGCCCGGAGCCGAGATCACGTCGCTCGACGGAGAAGATCTTGTCGGCAAGGTCAGGATCGCACTGGGCCCGATCAAGGTCACTTTCAACGGCCAGGCAAAGGTCGGGATGGATCCCTCCAAGCGGGAGGGATGGCTGACCGGCCGCGGGCGTGATGCCGGGCAGGGCTCGTCCGCGGAGGGCAGCGCGCGCTGGACCGTCGTCGCTGACGGGGCAAGCGCGTCTGTGATTGCGGTCGTCCTGACCTGGAAGCTGAGCGGGCCGCTCGCGCAATTCAACCGAGCCGGACTGGTGCATGACGTTGTGCGTCGGTTGGCGGCGACATTCGCCGAGAATCTCGAAGCCGCCATTACCGGGGCGGCTCCGCCTCGCCGAAAGGCGCTCGGTGGCCTCGGATTGATCTGGTCCGTCATCAAGGCGCGCCTGTTCTCAGGGAGCTAGGACCGCCGAGGCGGCCCTAGCGACCGTACAACTGCCAGGCTTACTCCTGTAATAACGATGTATACTGATTAAAATTGAGTCGCTTCCGGCTATTCATCCCGGTCGGCCGTCGACTTCCGCCGTCCGGATGCTGAGTTGCTCTCGGGCAGGCTGTATTTGCTGTTGCCCTCGATCAATTCGGTCACCATCGCCAGAAACGCGGCCCTGAACTCGGGCCGCAGGGGCGCGAGGAAGCGATCCTGCGCACGGCGCATGCTGTCGTACATCTTGTCGGCGACCGCCTCGCCCTCCTTGGTCAGGAAGGCCACCATCGAACGCCGGTCGGTTTGGCTGCGTTCGCGCCTCACCAAGCCGCGTTCCGACAGGCGGTTCAGAACATCTGCTACATTCGTGCGATCGATGCCCACTTCACCACCCAGCGTGACCTGATCGATCCCGGGGTTGTTGAGCAGGGTCGTGATCAGGCCGTACTGCACCGGCGTGATGCCGAATTCCTGGCACTCCTCAAGAAAGATTGCTGAGTGGATCTGATGCAGGCGGCGGACCAGGTAGCCTGGGCGCGATGCCAGTGGCATCCGCGCCATCTCCACCTTGACCTCGGACCTCGTGGAATTGGTGGATGATTGCTTCTTCAACGTGCATTCCTTCCATTCTTTAAGCCGTCCGCGGTCAGCAAATGAGCCGAAGGCCCCTTGACGGGCGGCTTAATTACTCAGTATACATCTCTTTATCGCGAACGGTACTGCCGATTCCAGGATTGACCTGAGAATAACAACAATAAGATGGCGGCGCGCGAGGCAAACGGAGGATGGCTCATGAACAGGCTCGCATCATCAATTCTCGCGCTGACACTCATATCTAGTCTGGGGCCGGCCAAGGCTGGCCCGGACGCCGTGACGATCGGTGTCCTCAACGACCTCAGTGGCGTGTACTCGGATCTCGGTGGGCCCGGCTCCGTTGCGGCCGCGGAAATCGCGGTGGAGGAGTTCGGGCCAACCGTGATCGGCAAGCCGATCAAGCTGATGTCGGGAGATCACCAGAACAAGGCCGACGTCGGTTCGCAGTTGGCGCGTCGATGGTTCGACGTTGACCACGTCGACATGGTGATCGACTTCCCCAACTCGGGCGTGGCGCTGGCCGTGCAGGAGGTCGCAAGAGCAAAGAAGAAGATCGCGATCTACTCCACGGCTGCAACCATGGACCTCACCGGCAAGGCCTGTTCGCCGACCGGGTTTCAATGGACCTACGACAATTATTCGAATGCTGCGGGCGTCGCCTCTGCGCTCGTGAAGAAGGGGTTCGACACCTGGTATTTCCTGACGGTCGACTATGCGTTCGGTCTTTCGCTCGAGGCGGAAGCCTCGAAAGCCGTCAAGGCCGCCGGCGGCAAGGTGGTCGGCGCCGCGCGCCATCCGCTGAACACACCGGATTTCTCCTCCTTCCTGCTCCAGGCTCAATCCTCCAAGGCAAAAGTCATCGCGTTCGCCAACGCCGGAGGCGACACGGTCAATGCCGTGAAGCAAGCCAATGAATTCCAGATCGTGCAAGGCGGGCAGACGATCGTCACGCCGGTCACGTTCATCACCGACGTGCACAGTCTCGGTCTTCAGGTCGCTCAGGGGCTTACCTTCGTGACCGGCTACTACTGGGATCTGAACGACCAGACCCGCGCGTTCGCGGAGAAATTCTACAAGAAGCGTAAAGCGATGCCGACGATGGCGCAGGCTGGCGTCTATTCCGGCGTGCTCCACTACCTGAAGGCGGTGAAGGAGGCCGGCACCGACGACGGAATGGCGGTCGCCGAAAAGATGCGCGAGCTGCCTGTGCGCGATGCCTTTACGCAGACCGGTTCGGTGCGAGCCGACGGACGGATGATCCACGACATGTACCTCGTCGAGGTGAAGAAGCCGTCGGAGTCGAAGGCGCCGTGGGACTACTACAAGGTTCTGGCGACCATTCCCGCGGCCGAGGCGTTCAAGCCTCTGGCTGAAAGCGAATGCCCGCTGGTGAAGTAACAGTCAGGGCCGTCCCGGTCGCGTCCGTCCCAACCGTGACCGGGATCCGCGTATGTCGAGATCCGCAAGGAGCAATTCATGTCGTCCAGAATCCGCAAGATCGCGCTTGAGGAGCACTTCACGGCGCCGGGCTTCGAGGAATACTCGAAGGTCTTCACCAAGCACATGGACTCCGCGGCGCAATCAAAGCTGTCGTCCCAACTCAGGGACTTCGAAGATTTGCGGCTGGGCGAGATGGACCGGGCCGGAATCGACAAGGTCGTTTTGTCGCAGACCGGACCAGGCGTTCAGGGCGAAACCAACATAGACGTTGCCATCCGGCGCGCTGCCGAAGGCAATGACTATTTGGCGCAGCAGATTCAGCGGCATCCGGCTCGTTATGCCGGCTTCGCATCGCTGCCGATGCATTCCCCGAAGGCGGCTGCGAGCGAACTGACCCGTGCCGTCGAAGTTCTCGGCTTCAAGGGAGCTCTGGTCAACGGCCATACCGGCGGGATCTACTATGATGATCCGGCCTACGATGCGTTCTGGGAGCGGATGCAACATTTGGACGTGCCGCTCTACCTGCATCCGACGGACCCAAGCCCGGTTCCGAAAGCCTATGACGGCCATCCTGAACTCACCGGCGCAGTGTGGGGGTGGGGCGTCGAAACCGCGACCCATGCGCTCAGATTGCTGTTCGGGGGAATCTTCGATCGCTTTCCGCGGTTGAAGATCATCCTCGGCCATATGGGTGAGGGGCTGCCGATGCTGCTCTGGCGGTTCGACAGCCGGTTCGCCGTTTACCCGCATGGCGTTCGGCTTGCGCACAAGCCGTCCGAATACTTCGGACGCAATATCTTCATCACGACGTCAGGCGTCTGCTCGTCTGCGGCGCTTGCCTGCGCGCTTGCCGAGATGGGCAACGACGCCGTCATGTTTTCGGTCGACTACCCCTACGAGTCGACGGCAATTGCCGCGGATTTCATCGAACGGGCACCGATATCCGAGGACGTCCGCGTGCAGGTCTGCTCGCGCAACGCCGAACGCATTCTGAAGCTGGCCTGATCGGCCGAGGAGACACCACATGCACAAGGTCTATCGCATCGGTCAGATCGTTCCGAGCTCGAACACGACCATGGAGACTGAAATTCCCACGATGCTCAATGCGCATTCGCTCGCGCATGGCACGCGCTTCACCTTCCATTCGAGCCGGATGCGGATGAAGACGGTCAAGAAGGAAGAGCTCGCGGCGATGGACAGCGAGTCCGATCGCTGCGCGCTCGAGCTCTCGGATGCGCGTGTCGACGTCCTCGGCTACGCCTGTCTGGTCGCGATCATGAGCATGGGGAAGTCGTATCACCGCGTCTCGCAGCAGCGGCTCCATGGTCGCACGGTCGAGAACGGCGCGCCGGCTCCCGTTGTGACCAGCGCCGGCGCCCTGGTTGATGCGCTGCATGTCATCGGCGCCAAACGTATTGCCGTCGTCGCGCCGTATATGAAGCCGCTGACGCAACTCGTCATCGACTACATCGAGCATGAGGGGGTCAAGGTCTGCGATTCCCGCGCGCTCGAGATTCCGGACAACATCATGGTCGGTCGGCACGACCCGGCGAACCTGCCGAAGATCGTGGCGGGGATGGACCTCAAGGATGCCGACGCGGTCGTCTTGTCGGCGTGCGTGCAGATGCCGTCGTTGCCTTCGATCGCCGAGGTCGAGGCAAGAACCGGCAGACCCGTGATCACCGCAGCGGTGGCGACCACTTACGCCATGCTGACGGCGCTCGACCTCAACACGCGAGTGCCGGGTGCCGGCGCATTGCTCTCGGGCGCCTTTGGCAACAATGCAGCGGCCACTCCCAACGCAAAGTTGCAGGTCGCCGGATGAGTACATTCCGATACGGCGCAAACGTCGAGGCCAACGGCGTGCGGCTGCACTATCTGCTCTACGGGCAGGCGCGAGCGGGACGTAATCCGGTCATCATCCTGCCGGGCATCACCAGTCCAGCCATCACCTGGGGGTTCGTCGGCGAGCGGTTTGGACGCGAGTTCGAGACCTATGTTCTCGATATCAAGGGCCGGGGGCTGTCGCAATCTGGCCCCATGCTCGACTACAGCCTGGACGCGCAGGCCGCCGATCTGGCCGCGCTGGCTGCGGCGTTGAAACTGCGGCGATATACCGTGGTCGGCCACTCGATGGGGGCCCGCATTGCCGTACGTGCGGCACGCAGCGGATTGCCCGGACTGGCCGGACTCGTCCTGGTGGATCCGCCGGTCTCGGGACCGGGCCGGCGCGCCTATCCGGCGAAGCTCGATTGGTACATCGATTCCATCCGGCTCGCGGTCGCCGGTTGCAACGCTGAAAAGATGCGGGCGTTCTGCCCGACCTGGACCGAGGATCAATTGAGGCTGCGTGCGGAGTGGCTGCACACCTGCGACGAGCGCGCGGTGCGCGAGAGCTTTGACGGATTCCACAATGACGACATTCACAGCGATCTCGGGAGGATCAACGTTCCCGTCCGACTGATCGCTGCAGGACGTGGTGACGTCATTCGCGATGAGGACATCGCCGAAATCCAGCGGCTGTTGCCGAGCGCTTCGGCCACGCGCGTCGTCGACGCAGGACATATGATTCCATGGGATGACGAGGCGGGATTCTATGCTGCCTTCGAGGAGTTTCTTGGCGCCCGCCTGGACGCCGCAATCAGCAAGGAGAAGCAACATGTCGGTCAGTGATCACGATCTGATACAGGCCTGGAAGCAGGTTCTCTCGTTGTCCAAGCTGGAGCGAGGCCAACTCGTCACTGTGCTCACCAGTTCGTCGACGCATCCGCAGACCCTGTCGACCGCGATTCTCGCGGCTGCATCGATGGGTGCAATCGTCAACCGGCTCGATCTGCTTCCGGTCAACGGCGAGAAGGCTCTGAGCCGCGACTCGCTGGCCTATCTCGGGACGACACCCCTGACCGGGAATCGCGCGGCGATCGCTGCACTGAAGGAGAGCGACCTCGTCCTGGACCTCATGACCCTGCTGTTCTCGCCCGAGCAGCACGACATCCTGAAGGCGGGCACGAAAATCCTGCTGGCTGTCGAACCACCGGAAGTCCTGGTTCGGATGGTGCCGACAATGGCCGACCGTGCGCGCGTCACCACCGCGAGTGCCAAGCTCGGCAAAGCGAAGGAGATGCATGTGACGTCGCCGGCCGGCACGGACGTCCGCTTCAAGCTCGGTCAGTTCCCGGCCATCAGCGAATATGGCTTCGTCGACGAGCCCGGGCGGTGGGATCATTGGCCGAGCGGTTTCGCCTTGACCTGGGCCAATGAGGGCGAGGCCGATGGAACGATCGTGATGGAGCGGGGCGATATCCTGCTCCCGATGAAGTCCTACATCCAGGATCGTATCCACTTTGGGATCGAGAAGGGCTTTGTGACCTCGATCGAGGGCGGCGTCGATGCCGAGATTCTGAGCGAGTACATGGCCTCGTACAACGATCGAGACGCATATGCGATGTCGCATATCGGCTGGGGACTGCAGCCGAGAGCCAAGTGGTCGACGCTCGGTCTCTATGACCGGGAGGCCACGATCGGCATGGACGCGCGGGCGTTCGAGGGCAATTTCCTGTTCTCGTTCGGGCCGAACAACGAGGCCGGCGGGAGCCGGACGACGGCCTGCCACATCGATATTCCGATGCGGAATTGCACGATTGCGCTCGACGGGGAGGAGGTCGTCCGAAACGGAAAGGTGCTCGATGGCGGACCGGTTCGTGAGGCCGCCGAATGACCGACGACACGTCGACATATCGCCGGCAGGGCTTCGGTCAGGATCTGGACCTCGAGGCACCGTTCGGGTTGCTGATCGTCGATTTCGTCAACGGATTCCTCGATCCCGCCGTTTTCGGCGGCGGCAACATCGCTGCCGCGATGGAGAGGACGGTCGGATTGCTGGGCGAAGCGCGTCGGCGAAGGTGGCCGGTTGCGCATTCGAGGATCGTATTCGTCGACGACGATGCCGACCGCAACGTGTTCGCGATGAAGGTGCCGGGGCTGCTCACGCTGAAGGAGTCGTCCTCCAACAGTGCGATCGTTCCGCAGCTTGCGCCGAAGTCGGGTGAGCTGGTCGTCCGAAAGACCGTGCCGTCGGCATTCTTTGCGACAGGACTGGGACCATGGCTGACGCAGCGTGGCGTCCGCACGCTTGTGATCGCCGGTTGCGTGACCAGCGGTTGCGTCCGCTCAAGCGTCGTTGACGCGATGTCGCTGGGCTTCCTTCCGCTCGTGGTCAGGGATTGCGTCGGGGACCGCGCGATCGGTCCGCACGAGGCGAACCTGTTCGACATGTCGGAGAAGTACGCGGTCGTCATGGACCTGGCCGATACCTTGAAGCTCGTGGAAGCCAGGACTGCTGGTTCTGCCGTTGTGAGTGGCAGCGCAGGCATCAGCTAGCGATATCGACGCCCGCTCGGCGGCAGAATCGACTGCGCAATAGCCGCCGATCGTGCCCGCACGTTTCGACGACAAACTCCCTGCCTATCCCGCGTCTCCGCGGATTTTTTTTGCCCGCGCTGTCGAGGTTTGACGCAGAGGTCAGTCGTCAGGCGTCGATCAGGGTCTGTAATTCGTTTGTATACTGATGAAATATTGGTGCATCCAACTTGTTCTGATCGGGTTATGTCGCGGAATATATGCTTATTTCAGCTGAATAAAACCTGCGTTGATTCCGTATTGTCTGCTTTCGCAAAAGTGATATGCTCAGTATACATCTCAATTACACAACATAAGATGAGAGGTGAGGGGACGATGACGGACACGCTGCATTCTGCGAGCACTATTCGCGCGACTTCCGCAATGACCGCCGAGGAGAAGAAGGTCGTACTGGCATCGTCCTTTGGCGCGCTGCTCGAATGGTACGACTTCTACATCTACGCGGCCCTTGCCGTTCAGCTCGGGCACCTCTTCTTTCCGAAGGGCAATGAGACGGCGGCATTCCTCGCAAGCCTCGTAACGTTTGGCGCCGGCTTCCTCATTCGCCCGATCGGGGCGCTGTTCTTCGGCCGCCTGGGGGACATGGTCGGACGCAAGAAGACGTTTCTGGTGACCATCATCCTCATGGGCGTCGCCACGGTCGGCGTGGGATTGCTCCCGACCTATGATCAAATCGGAATAGCCGCGACGTACGGGCTCGTGCTTTGCCGCTTGCTGCAGGGTCTCGCGCTTGGCGGCGAAGTTGGCGGAGCCGTGACCTATGTCGCGGAGCACTCGCCGGTGAACCGGCGTGGCGCGTACACCAGCTCACTTCAGACCACAGCGACGCTTGGGCTTCTGAGCTCCATTATCGTCGTCTTCGGGTTGAAGCTCATTCTTTCCGATGCGCAGTTCCACGGTTGGGGCTGGCGACTGCCATTCGTGCTGTCGCTGCTGTTGCTGGTCGTGTCGGTCTATTTCCGGGCGAAATTGAATGAATCGCCCACGTTCCAGCGCATGAAGGCTGCCGGCGCAACGTCCAAGGCGCCGGTCACGGAGAGCTTTACGCGCGCCGCGAACCTCAAATACGTCGTTCTGTTGTTCGTCGTTGCTGCAGGTCTTGGCGCTATCTTCGGTACCGGACACTTCTATTCGATGTTCTTTCTCAACAAGACCCTGAAAGTGCCGATGGATGACGTGCAATTGCTGATTGGGCCGGCCCTCGTGGTGGTCACGCCGCTGTATGTCTTCTTCGGCTGGTTGTCCGATCGCGTCGGCCGCAAGCCCATCATGGCGATGGCTTGCCTGCTCGCGGCTGTCACCATCCAGCCGATTTTCAAAGGTCTGACCCACTATGCAAACCCGGCCCTGGAGCGCTTCCTCGAGAGCACCGATATCGTCGTCACGGCGCGCGACTGCAATTTCCGTCTGTTTGCCGAGGCGACCACGGAATGCGACAAGGTCACCGGCTTTCTGACCGATCTTGGTGTCCAATATCGATCGGAGCCAGCAGCCCCCGGCACACCGACCACGGTCAAGATCGCGGGACAGGTGGTCGAAGGCTTCAACCCTGACAGCCTCAGGCAGGCGTTGGTCTCGGCGGGATGGCCGTCGTCCGCCGATCTTTCGAAGATCAACCGCCCCGCGGTATTCGGGCTTTTGTTCGTGCTCGTGCTCTATCTGGCGATGGTATACGGCCCGATGGCGGCCTTCATGGTCGAACTGTTTCCGGCGCGCATTCGATATACGTCCCTCTCGTTTCCGTTCCATGTGGGCGCCGGCTGGGTCGGAGGCATGCTGTCCTTCGTCGTCACGGCAATGAATGTGTACTCCGGCAATCCGTACTTCGGATTGTGGTACCCCGTGATCGTGTCCGGCTTCGCATTTGTTGTCGCGATCTGCTTCGTGCCGGAGACGCGTGGTCGTCCGTTGGATTGAGTCCATGATGGCGGACGATGGCGTTTGTCACCGTCCGCCTGCGTCGTTACTGCGAGACCAGCTCGCAGCCACCCTCGCCGAGCGGGCGGAAGGCCTGCTCGGCGGGAATCGTCGCGACGATGTCGTAGTAGTCCCATCGTCGGCTCGAGGCCGCCGGTGTCTTGACGCGCGCCAGGTACATGTCGTGCACGAACTGGCCGTCGGTACGGACCATGCCGCGCGCGAACGCGTCGGCTACCGGCAATTCGCGTATCTTGGCCGCGACAGCGAGGCCATCGTCGGAATTTGCGGCCTGCACCGCGCGCAAGTAGTGACGCACGGCTGAATAGACGCCGGCCTGGGTCATGGTCGGCATCCGCCCAACCTTCTCAAAGAACCTGTTGGCCCACGCCCGCGACTCTGCATCGCGGTCCCAGTAATACGCGGTGACGAATTGCAGGTTCTGCGCGGCCGCGAGGCCCATCGCGTCGACGTCGGTGAGGAACACGGTCGGTGCCACCAATGCCTGTCCGCGGGTGATGCCGAACTCGGCGGCCTGCTTCACCGAGTTGGTCATGTCGGCGCCGGCGTTGGCCAACGCGATCACCTTGGCGCCGGACGCCTGCGCCTGCAGCAGCACCGAACTGAAGTCGGCGGTGTTGAGCGGGTGGCGCACCTCGCCGATCACTTTGCCGCCGCCGCTCTCGACCGCGCGGCGCATGTCGGCGGCGAAGGCGTGGCCGAACGAATAGTCCACCGTGATCAGGAACCAACTGTCGAGCTTCTGCGCGGTGAGCGCCCGTGCGAGGCCGTAGCCATTGGTATAGCTCGTGTAGACCCACTGGAACGAGGTGCGGGTGCAAGCCTTGCCGGTGAAGTCCGAGGAGGCCGACGCGTTCAGCACGATCTTGTTGCGTTCCTTGGCGAGCGCGGTCACCGCGAAACCGACGCCGGAATTGGAAATGTCGGCAACGGCATCGACTTTCTCGGTGTCGAACCAGCGCCGCACGATGCCGAGCCCGATGTCCGGCTTGTTCTGGTGATCGGCCGAGACGATCTCGACCGGCACACCGCCGATGCTGTTGCCGAATTCCTCGGCCGCCATCTTCGCCGCGATGACCGAGCCTTCGCCGCCGAGGTCGGCATAGGCGCCAGAGCGGTCGTTGAGAACGCCGATGCGGATCACATTGTCGGACATCGCGGCGTGCGCGATGTGAATGTGTAGCAACGTCGCGCTCATTGCCGCGCATAGGATCCTGAGAGTGCTTGTCATGGTCGGGTGCTCCTCCGGTGGTCGTGTTGTTTGCGGTTTGCTTTTGTTGCGTGATACGCAATTCGCTTGTGTATCGATGCGGAGAACCACCGGGATTTGCGACAGTCTCAACATCGGGCGCAATAAAAATTGCTTGTAGAGCAATTTTTATTGACAAGGAAGCAAATTGAAGAGAGGGTCGGAGCAATGAAGACGCAGGACGAGACGCTGGCGAGGCTTGGAGCACGCATTCGCTCGCTGCGGGAGGAACGTGGCATGAAGCTGAAGGATCTGGCCGACAGCACCGGGCTGTCCGACGCCTTCGTGTCGCGCCTCGAGCGCGGCCAGGTGTCGAGCTCCGTTGCCAACCTGATCCAGATCGCGCAGGCGCTCGACATTGGCGTCAGCGAATTGTTCGCCGCACCGCAGGACCAGTCGCGCAGCCACGTCACGCTGCATCGCCATGGCGACGATGGTGAGGACCAGAGCATCCCGAGCACCGGCTATCGCTGGCGATTGTTCGCGGGCGGCATGCCGAACGATGATCTGGAGGTGTTTCACCTCTCGTTCCCGCGCAAGAACCGGATGGACCTCATGGTGTCGCATCCGGGACAGGAATACTGCTACGTGATCAGCGGTCGCATCCGCTTCCACGTCGGCGCCGAGGTGTTCGATCTCGCGCCCGGTGAAGGCATTTTCCTCAATTCCGAGCTGCCGCACCGCGCCGACAACATCAGCGAGGACGAAGCGCGCATCCTGATGGTGGTCGCGAAGTCGCCGCAGAAGGCCGAGCATTTCGACTGGTGGCGCGTGCCGAGCGCCGCCGCTCCACCTCGATCACCCAAGAGCAAGCCCCAAGGAGACTGATCCATGCAGACTGCAACCGCGACTGGCAGGCACCTGCCGTATGAGGCGAAGCACATCGACGATGTGGAGTGGGAGACGATCCGCTGGCCTGGCGAGACCGGCAAGATGCTGTTCCACCCGCGGCCGGAGCGGCCGACCGAACCGAACGCGGGCATCCTGCGGCTGGAGCCTGGCGCACATCACCCGATCCACAATCACGAGTTCGCGCAGGTCTGGTACATCCTCCGCGGCGAATTCAGGATCGACGACAATCTCTACACGGCGGGCACGATGATCTTTCATCCGGACCCGCATTTCGAAGGCAGGTTCGAGACCGCGACCGGCGGCGATATCCTGATCGTGCAATATCCCGGTCCGACCACCGGTGGGCGGCCGATCTATGCGGGGCGCTTCAACATGGAGCAGCGTCGCGACATCGCCGAAGAACGCACCGATCTCTGATCGATCGACGCAACGGACGACAGGCCATGGCGCTGATCACCTATCTCACCACCATTCGCTTCGGCTTCGGCGAGGCGGACGCGCTCGGCGATGAGATCGCAGCGCTCGGTATCCGTCGGCCGATGCTCGTTACCGACCGCGGCATTGTCGCGGCCGGCCTGGCGGCGCGCGTGACCGCCTCGCTCGGCACTGCGCCGGTGGTGTTCGACGCGACGCCGCCGAATCCGACCGAGCGTGCGACGCAGCAGGCGCTCGCACGCTATCGTGAGGCCGGATGCGACGGCCTCGTCGCGCTCGGCGGCGGCTCGCCGATCGATCTCGCCAAGGCGGTGGCGCTGCTCGCCACCCATGAAGGCCCGCTCGCGCAATACGCCGCGATCGACGGCGGTGTCGCGCGGATCACCGCCGCCGTCGCGCCGGTGATCGCGATTCCGACCACCGCCGGCACCGGAAGCGAGGTTGGCCGCGCTGCCCTCATCACGCTCGAGGACGGCCGCAAGGTCGGCTTGATCAGTCCGCATCTGATCCCGGCGCGGGCCATCTGCGATCCGTTGCTGACGCTCGGCCTGCCGCTGGCGTTGACGGCCGCAACCGGCATGGACGCACTGTCGCATTGCGTCGAGACCTATCTGTCGCCGCGCTTCAATCCGCCGGCGGATGCGATCGCCCTCGATGGCGCGGCGCGCATCGTCGGCCATCTCAAGCATGCCGTGACGGCGGGCGACGACCGCGACGCCCGCGCCGAAGTGATGATGGGCGCGCTGCAGGGCGGCCTGTGCTTTCAGAAAGGCCTGGGTGCGGTGCACGGGTTGTCGCATGCGCTTGGCAGCCTTGCGTCGCCGAGCCTGCATCACGGCACACTCAATGCCGTGCTGATGCCGGCCGTGATACGCTACAATGGTCCGGCGATCGCGGCCAAGCTGCCGCGGCTGCGGCTGGCGCTAGGTCTGGCCGATGATGCTGACGTCGCCGCGTTCTTCGATACGCTCAATGCCGAGCTCAATCTGCCGCGCGGCCTGCGCGCCATGGGTGTGCCGGCCTCGGTACTGGACGACATGGCGGAGAAGGCGGCGAGGGATCATTCCACCGCCACCAATCCGCGTCCTGTGGATGCCGACGGCTACCGCGCCATTTTCCAGGCGGCTTGGGAGTGAGTTGACCGCAGCGATGATTCTGGCCGGCGATGCCGAACGGCTGCTTCGATGCAGCGGGCGTGTCGATTTTATCTTTCGAATTTTCAAACCGCTGGTCCGGGAAGATCGGGCTAGAAGGTCACGGTGACGACGATGGTGTCGGCGTAGGCTCCTGGAGGGGGCGAGATTTGCGGT
Source organism: Bradyrhizobium sp. USDA 3240 (assembly GCF_054063295.1). Taxonomy (NCBI): domain Bacteria; kingdom Pseudomonadati; phylum Pseudomonadota; class Alphaproteobacteria; order Hyphomicrobiales; family Nitrobacteraceae; genus Bradyrhizobium; species Bradyrhizobium sp. USDA 3240. Next base: position 2,243,239 of record NZ_JBSSGD010000002.1, on the reverse strand, counting down.
GGAACGCGCCCATAGACTGAAACGTTCTGGTTCAACGCTGTTCCTGTGCCAAGCACGCAGGTATTGGCGCCGGACGTGCAGGTCGTAGCGGATGTCGTACTCGTCCAGGCGCCGGTCCGCGCCGCGTCCGTATAAAGATTATAATTGATGAAGCTGGAGCTTGCCTGCATGCGCCGCTGGCTGCCGCTTGCGTGTAGTCCGTTGTCGAGGCCGATCGAGTAGGGGGTCGTATTGGTGCACTTCACCGAAATCGTTCCAACGCCGTCAATATTCGACGTCAACAGCGAAGCGTTACCGAAGTTGAGCGGCGTGGTCGAAACGATGCAATTTCCGGCGATTGTCGCCGTCCACGGCGAGGAGCCCGCATTTGTCGTCGTTCCCGGGTTCGACGAACAATTCGGGCTTGTAAGAAGATAGGCCGCGTAGGCGACGACCGGAGAGGTCGTACTCCAGATGTAGGTCCCAGGTATCGTTGCCTGCTGATTGGCAAGGAAGCGCCCATAGACGGTCAGGCTTTGTTGCGCGGGCCCACCCAAAAGAGGAAGGCTGAGATTGATGCTGACGCCACCGGAGCCGTACGCGGTGGTTCCGTATCCCCAGGATCCCCAGACCTGCGTGCGCCCGGAATCCGAATAGAGCTCGTGTATTGCCGTATTCGCTCCACTTCCCAGCGATCGAACCGAGCTGCTGCTGTTGGGCGCCCCCTGGTTGAATTGCACACACGCATTGACCGTACAGCCGAGCGCACAGCCGCTGCATGTTACGGTGAATGTCGAGGTCGTATCGACGGCGCTGCCCGCCAGAATGTCGACAGATCCGTAGTTGCCGGACGCCGAGGTAACGGAGCAGCTTTGGGCGTGGGCCGAAAACGATGCCGCTTGCAGGAGCAAGGCGACGAGCAATGTTCGCTTTGAGCCGATGACCACGATTTCGATCTCACAATGCGCGTTGGTCGGAATGGATGATCGACGAGATTGATGTACGAAGACACTGTTTACGTATGAATGACTGCATCATCGGCACGCGACGCCAGGAATCCGGACCTGTTCGCCAGGCCTCGGAACAAACGCAAACGTTGCGTGGCAGCGGACGTCAGCCAACTCGATTTCGGCTTCGTTCAGTGACGATAGCCCCTTGATATAGGCTTGTCCGTCGTAGCCGACGACAAACTCGCCTCCGCCGGTCATGTGGCCGACGGCCCCGGCCGGCAGAATGCGATTGTCAGGCCCGACAAAGGTAACCAGCGCTGCCGTCGTCTCCTTGCGGACGTCGAATCTGGCGAGCATCCCGGCGCGATCAGCCGGAGCGACGATGTCATGCGTCGTTGCTGCTTCGTCGTCGACCGGAAGGTTCGTCGGGTCGATCGCAATCTTGTTCTTCTGGTAGGACCGGAGCGTCGGGATCAGCAGCATGCCGCTGGAATCGGTGACACCCGCCCGGCGGTTCTCGCTGAGGACCTCGACATCCGGCACGCCAGTCGCGACCACCGCGAAACTGTCGTCGATCCAGTTCGAAAGGAAAACGCCACCTCCCATGGTCGTGATCGACCCACGCAATTCCAGTGATCCCATGCTGCCGGATCCGGCCTGGCTTGCACCTGCCTGGATGGTGCCGTAGCTCGACCTGTAGGAAGCCGTGGCCTCCCGGTACCTCGATGATCCCTCGGAATCGTGGACGCGCCAGCCATAGCTGCCGGGCTCCGGACCAAGCGACTTGACGGCATCAACGCTACCGGTTGTACCGCTCCGTCCTCTGGAAACCCCGGTCGTGATCGATGCCGAGTCGCCAAAAGGGATGCTCAAACCGGCAAACACGCCGGTATTCTTCTTGGAGCGGAAATCGTGGAAGACGGTGGAGAATATCGACGCATTATAGGGCAACGAACGCGAGTAAGAGGCCGTCACGATATTGGAACGATGGCCTGAGTCATCGCGCAGACCGACAAAGCTTGCACTCAGGCTGGCCCGGGGGTCGAACGGCATCGGAGCGCTGAAAGTGATGCGATCGAGTGCGACCGGCGCACGGGCGCTGCCATAGATGCCGGTCACGTAGGCAAACGAGTTCGACAACGAAGCGATACTGCCGGGCAGGTAGTTGAACAGACCGTTCAGGTTTTGCAGGCCGCCGTTCAACGTCACGATGCTTTGCAATCTTGCGGTCGCCGAGGCAAGGTCGTCATAGGTGCCGAAGGTGTGTTGCGAACTCGCCGAAATGCTCACGCCGAAGAGCCGGGTCTCATAGGAAGCGTAGCTCTGCAGACCGCGGTTCGTGCCGCTTCCGCTGCCGGCCAGGGCCACGGCGGCGACACCGATCGTCCCGGTCCTGAAGATACCACCGATGCCACCGTTGATGACGCCGGCTCCGCCTTCGACGTGCGCCTCCGCCGTCAAGCCATCGTAGATACCTCGTCGCAGGGTTGCAGAGCCGACCGGCGAGCCGACGTAGACGTCACTGCTCGAGCCGTAGGACAGCCGCGGCAATCCGCCCTCCACGGACCAGCTGCTCAGCCCGGGCGCAAGCAGGCTCGAGGTCGCATAGAACGGCGCCGACGTCTGGATTTCGTGACCTGCCGAGTCCCGCACCACGAGTTGCGTCGTACCGGCGCCGGAAATCAGCGGTACGTTGTTCACGCTGAAAGGGCCGGACGCGACGTCCTGAGAAAATGTCTTGATGTTGTTGACATAGACATCGACGGTTGACGGCACTGCCGCGCTACCGCCGATGGTCGCGAGCGGCGCAGTGATGAGGTCGGGCCGCAGGGTAAAATCGCGTTGAGCCTGGAGGCCACCGATCCTGATCGGCCGTGACCAGGCCAGTCCGCCGTTGATCGTATCCCCAGCAACGTAGCCGATCATCCGGTCCTGGTCGGAATACTGGAAAGACGAATTCAGCCGTGTCGCCTGCGCAGGCTGCTGCGGACCAGTGCGGACGATCGCGGACTGTTCGGCGGTGCCGTAAGGCGAAAACGCCCGAGCATCGAGCAAGAGCGATGTGTTACCGAGCCCGATCAATCTCGGGGTCGCTGCGTTGCTGGTTGAACTCAACAGGTCATAATTCAGTACCGCACCGGGATCGGCCCGCGCCCTTGGCAGGTTCCCGCTGGAGCCGCCTGCGTCAAAGAGCTGCGGCTTGCGTCCGGCTCCGTCGACGGCAATGAATATCCGCTGTGTTCTCTCCTCATATCGATACTTTAGGGTCGGGATATCATCCAGTGCGATGATCTCGCCCGGTCGATGCGACGGGCCCGGTTGCAGGCCGAGGCTTTCGAGTTCCTCTACCGTTCCGCCGATACGACCGTCGTCGAACCGTACGAATGATCCGATTGTTCGGGCGGGCATGGAATTGATCACGACATCGAGTTGCAGATTTGTCTGGTTTTCCCCCGCGCGCGAACGCCCGACACAGAGGACCATGCCGAGGAGTGCTAGGATGGACACAAGCGCGGAGCCTCGTCTACCGCCGAGTCGGCGACTCAATAACCGCATGAGTCTGGCCCTTGTCCGTTTCCGCCGTGACGGAGATGGATCCGCCAGATCCAAAGCCGCGAGGATATTTCGGCGTGGCCCAACTCATTGAGGAATGTCCGAGGACATAGCCGAGGAGACCGTTGCCAAAGGACAAGGTAGCTCCCGATGAATCCTTAAGCCGCAGGTTTGCGATGCGTAGCCGCTCGTCGCCGGCATTGCTGGTCACGACGGTTAGTTGGCCAGCTTCGGTACGGAGCGCCCAGTTAACTTGTGGCCGACTGAACTCGCGGCTACGAAAAAACGCCGGGATCGACTGTCGTACCAAAAGATTGACGCTGCGACCCTGGCTGCCGCCCGCTCGCGGCAATTGGTCGACGATGACACGATAGCTTTCTTCGCCATTGACCGGCTGTTTCGACACCCGCACAACCCGCACGACGTAGTCTGAATGAGGTGCCATCCTGACGGCCGGAGGTGATGCCACCACATCGGTTGTCGGTTCAAGACTCTCCTTGCCGTCGGACTGCGACCAGCGAAGCACGCGGGTCTGGACCTCGACGTCGGCATCTTCGTCATTGCGTAGCGTCAGGGAAGCCGCCGCCGCCGGCGCATTCAGTTCCAGGAGAACGGGTTCAACGCGAAGCGCGGTGGCATGGGCAACCTCCATGCATGCCAGGCTTGCGGCAAACGCGGCCAGTAGAGTCGAATTTTGATGCATCGCGATGCCCAATCGATTTCGAAATCGTGCGCCAAGAAGGCGTTTCGTCGATACGCAGATGCAACGGTACAGCGGGCCGCTGCCGCGGCCCCTTCTTCAATAGGTGATGGTCATGACCACCGTGTCCGTGTAGGTGCCGGTGCTCGGTGCGGTGCCGGTCGCGGGAACGGTGCCGTAAATGTTGACCGTCTGCGCCGATCCGTTACCGGTGCCGAGAAAGCAGCCGTTCGTGGTCGTGCAGGTGGTGCTGCTGGTGGCCGTGGTCCAGGGGTTGGTATGGGCTGAATCAGTATAGAGATTGTAGTTGATGAAATTCCCGGCATTCGTCATCCGCCGCTGGCTGCCGGACACATTTGCTCCGTTGTCCATGGCGATGGAGTACGGGCTGCCATTGGTGCAGGTGACCGAGACGGTTGTGCTGCCCGACTGCAAGGTGGTCGCGAGCGTTGTTCCGGACACGCTCCCGAAATTGAGCGTAGCAGCGTTGATTGTGCAAGCCGCCGTGATGGTGATCTGAACGGTCAAGTTTGCGGTCGATGTGCCGGCCTGGGCGAACGTTTGATAGCTGGATGCCACGGCAACGAAGAGTGCGACCGCTCCCATTCGCGAAGCCTGCCCGATTCGTCGCTTCAGCAATGGTCCACGGTCGTCGCGAATGCGAATCGTTCGACAAGAATCGAAAGCCCGGCAGGCCGCTCTCGTGGTCAGCCGGCAAACTTCTTCGATATCTTCCAATGAATTCTTTTTCATCGCCAATTGTGCCCGAACACGCAGGCCGTCGTCGTCAACCAAAAAATCAAAATTGGGTAAATTTTGCATGAGCAAAAGCTTCGCCATGCCTGATCGAACTATCGAGAACTATGGCCCCATCAAAAGCTATAATGGCTAGCAAAGTCGGCCGGCGGATTCGGGGCACGCCGGCTCTGGCCGCGCTTGGGCCTAGCCTGCCTCCCTCTGAACTCATTGGTGGGCCCGGCAGGACTCGAACCTGCAACCAGACCGTTATGAGCGGCAGACTATCGATCAGCTTCGTTGATTTTCCTAAGCTTTCGTTCGATTTCGATCGCGTTTGTTGCGCTTCGTTCACGCCGTTTCTGGTGCGAAACTGGTGCGGTTGGCCAGTGCGCGTTTCGCGTCTAGGCCGCAGCTGATCACCTGCAAAGTCGCTTACGAAGGTTACCCGGTGCAAGACTTGAGGGCGTCGGCCTCTTGCATTGCAATTCGATTCCTGCGGTGGCCGCGGTCTGATTAGGAACGCATTTGATACCAACTGCTGGAATTCTATTGTACTTCAACGCCGTGATCTGTCCTTGGCCAAATCGAACCAGCACACTCCTTGCGGAACTCGATTTTGAGTCCCGTGGTTGATGCCGTAACGTATTGAAGTTCCAAAGTATAATTCGAATTTGTGTGTAAGAAAGTGTGTAATTCCGCTCCTCGCAGAGTTTCACCTTTCTGACGGAATGCCATCTAAGAGCGGCTATGGCAGCCAAAGGCCAACACACGATTCCGCGCCTTCCTCTCCAGCACTTTGCTGGAGCGCAGCCTGCCGGTCAGGTCTGGACCTACGATTCCGCTAACGGCCGGAGATGGTCGGCTGTCCCCGAAGAGACGTGCAAACAAACGCACTTCTATTCCGTCGAGCGCGGCGATGGCTCGATGGATACCCAGTTGGAAGTTTCTTGTCGAAGATCGAGAGCCAAGCAGCGCCGGTCTATCAAACGTTGTCTGAAGGGCGTCAACCAACGAGCGACGCAGAGCGCGCAGACTTGGCGCGGTTCTTTGCTCTCCTATACTGCCGTACGACAGCGATGCGCCGCATGGCTGCGCAAGTTCACGGCCAAAGCGCGCAAATTCTTCACTTTGCCTATGCCAGCGACCCCGAAGCTTTCGAGGCGCTAACCCGTCGTGCGGAAGCCGCGAAGGGCGGCCCGATTGATCCCGCTGTGAAGGAGGAAATCCGGCAACGCATGCTGAATCCAACCGGCTACGTCATGGAGATTCCGCAGCAGCGCACGCTGGGTGTATTGAAGATCGCCGACGCCCTGACCAGGTGTTTCAGAAGATGAAATGGTCGCTAGCAGAGGCTCAAGCTGGCTTGACCTTCATCACAAGCGACAATCCGGTCGCTCGTGAGGTTGATCCTAAAACGAGGCACCCCGCTCTTGGGGATCACGGCTTTCTCAACAAGACGGCGGAGATAACGTGTCCGATTTCGCCCTCGCGCTGCCTGATTCTCACATGGACGAACAAGCGCCCGAGCATGCGGTGCTTGACGCAGATCGCGTCGCCTATGTAAACGCAATTCGCGCCGTCCATGCAGATCGCTACTTGTTCGTCGATCGGAATGACGATGCGGTTGCGAAATTGGCTGAACAATTCAAAGACGCACGGCAGACCATGGCTACGGAAGGTTTCGGCCCTCCGCAATTCGCGCCCATCGAAGTAGCGCGGCGCTCGAAGCAGGATAAGAGCTAATCTTTTTCAAGAGGGTTGCGCTGCAACCCGACTAGGCTAGCGCAAATGAGCGGGGATAGGCCGTCAAGGTCGCCGCTCTTGCGGCGCTCGCCTTGGCCTTGACGGGCGGGGGCCGCAGGCCCGTACACTTATATATGGCATCCAGGCCAATTCATTGGTGGGTCCAACGGCATGAAAAAGCTCCTGATCATTCTCGGCGCTGGCAGTAGCATTCCGGTCGGGATGCCCTCGGTCTCCGATTTTGACAAGAAAATGTTCGAGTGGAGCGATGCTTGGTCGCCAGCGCCCGGATTGGAAAATTATTACCGAGCAGTCTGGAACGGGGTCGAGAAATATTACGCGTCCAGCCCCGACAGCATCAAGCCATGGCCGAATTTCGAGAAGGTCTTGGGCGAGATGGTGGGTCTCGCGCATTGGATGACGCCTTCCCCACTCGGGAATGCGCTCAGGCAGCTCATTTCGCCATCGGGCGCGCCCATCGGAATGACCTTCCACGATGGGCGCTATGCCGCGACGGTCAGTGTGAATGACCAGCTCACACACCTGCTCATCCAACTGGCAAAGCATATGCGCTCGCAGTGCAAGGGCGGAGCTGTCGCGCGGCACGCCAATTTCGGGGACTACAAGGCGGTCTTTGACGGTCTCCGAGGGCGCTTCGAGATCGGCGTGCTCAATCTGAATTATGATGACGCCGCACTGACTGCGATGCCTGGCGTATCAACTGGCTTTGGCCCAGACGGGCGCTTTGATGCCGCCGAAGTACATCGGCGATCAGCTTGGAATTTCGCCTACCACCTGCACGGCAGCATTTATCACGATCTTGAGCAGCCCTTCGGAAATCGGATCGGTTGGCGCTCCGACCTTGATGCGACGTTCTTCGATGGGCATGTCGGGAACAGCAACGACATACGATCGGACAATCGGGCATTTCCGAAGACGAGCCTAATCGCTGGCGGATTCAAGCTCGATCAACTGCTGGCCGAGCCGTTTCAATCACTCTATGCGGCCCTGATCCGGCGCGTTTACGAAGCCGACGCGATTCTGATTGGTGGTTACGGTTTCGGCGACGTGCATGTGAATCGCGCATTGCAAAATCGGCTTGAGGGCTCCGATCCTCGCCCGCCAGTTATGGTGCTAACGCGATCCTCTTCCGATACCCTGCCAATGGAGCTGAGGCGCGACGAATGGGGATTCAAGGTTGGACTTGTCTTGCACGCTCCCGCGCAATATCGCGAGCCAGGTCATGCCGCCTCGCCTGACATCGCCGAACTAATTGCTAAGAACGGCTTCGAAGTGTGTTCGCCCAATCGAGTTGCGATCTGGCATAGTGGGTTCGTGGAGGCGGTTCGTCGGCTAGATGCGATCGTCGATTGGCTGGACGAAAGCGCCGACGATGGCATTTTGGCGGGAACGAAGTCCTAATTAGTTATCGAGAGCGCTTCGCTCGGATTGCCACGTTTCGAAAAGGAGGCACCCGCTGAGGGGCAGTGATAGCGACGCCGGAACGGCGGGACCCGAAGGCGAGTGCAGTCGCGAGACCGGGCTAAAATGGCACCCGGGCGACGGGCAGTGATTGCGGTGCCGGAACGGCAGCCCTTCGCCCGAGTGCCTCCGGCGAGCGACATCTTGTATATAGTGAGAGGATCGAAGCCGAATGGCCGAGACCTTAGGGCTCGGTTCATATGTGGACGGCCCCCGACTTGCAAGGATTGGCTCGGGCAACATGCTCGGATCGCTTGCGCTCATATGTCCGGCCTGTTTATGGGTCTTGCGACCACCGGCCAAGATGGGCTTCGCGGACAGTGAGATCCAAACACAAGAGCGGCATTCTCTGCCGGTAAACCGAGCGGAGCATCTCACATGACCGGCTCGCGCCGAACGTACCACCTCTTCCTATCCTGCAAGTTCCGCCCTCAGCGTCAAACCTGCCGGTCTGGCGCCAAGCTCTGTATTTCGTTTGGGTCTATGTCGGCACTACGCTGCTTGCGGGTCGGTATCGCTCGCCGCTGATCATCAGCTTCCAGGCAATCCGCGCCAATTTGTTTGCTAACGCTATTGCCACAAGCTTTGGCGGCTTGCGCGTGATAATGTCTGTCAGCCAAGGCCAAGAGCGGCTCCCCCGTCGTCGCACATCCGCAATCACAGCCGTCGCGCCAGCTACCAAGACGGTTCGCAACATGCCGTCACCGGCGCGCGTTATGACGCCGAGCCGATTCTTGCCGGCCGTAGAGTGATTCTTTGGCGTCAGGCCAAGCCAGGCGGCAAAGTTTCTTGCCGATTTGAACCCATGCGCATTCACAACCTTGATTGACAGCAGCGTCGCACCGATCGGCCCAATTCCCGGAATGGTTGCCAGTCTTCGGCTCATCTCGTTGCTCCGATGGATTTGCGTGAGCTTCTTGTCCAACGTAATGATCTGACCGTCGACGCGCGCCAGTTCTGCAGCCAACGCCTCTATCAACTCTATCGCCAAGTCCGGCACTGTCGCATCAGCCTTGATATCGATCAGCAATTGCGGAAGCCGCGAAAGCCCTTTGGGCGCGATAAATCCGAACTCAGCGGCGTACCCGCGGATCGAATTGGCTAGCTGGGTTCGCCTACTGATGAACTGAGCCCGCACGCGCGTCAGCATCTGTGCGCCCTGCTGCTCGGGACTTTTGATCGGCACGAAGTTCTTGCGCAATTTTGGCCGGCTTGCTGCCTCGCAAATCGCTTCGGCGTCCGCAGCGTCGGATTTCCCTCGCTGCACATACGGCTTGACATATTGTGGTGGGATCATCGCCACCTCGTGCCCGAGCGATTGTAGCTCCCGCGCCCAATAATGCGACGCGCCGCAAGCTTCCATCGCGACAAACGCCGGCGGCAAACGACGAAAAAACTCCAGAACCTGGCCGCGCCTCAACTTGCGCCGCAAGACTGGCTGCTCCATCCCGTCAACGCCATGCAGCTGAAATACGCTCTTGGACGTGTCCAAACCGACTCGAACAATAGTTCCCACGGACGGCTCCTTCGTTTGAGGTCATCGACGCCCCCATCCTGCCACGCATACCGGCGGAAGGGGGCCGTCCACCCCAACACGAGAGCCCGGTGCGGCTATTGCCGCGCGCGCCGTAGATGCAGAAACACGAGGCCACGCGGGCTTTGAGATCCAGACCCAAGACTCCAGCCGGCTCGCCGAGGCAATCCATAACCTGTTAAATCTTACAGTATCGGCCAGACGTCCGACCCATTAGAATCCGGGAGCTATGTCGAGCGACCGGCGAACATCGTTGGGCTGGCCGCTTCAGCAGCTGGGTCGCTATCAGTAGCAAAACCAATAGTCCCGCTTCGCACAAACACGTGCGCCGTGGCTAACGCTAGCGGTAAACAACAACGCCCTGTTGGACCGAAAAGCAAATGGAGCATATCGCAAAAGTGATCGATACCCCCAGTTAGGATGACGCTGGCGCGGCCAACCCAGACATTCTCCGCGTCGGCCCATGTCGGCCCAAACAGCCACTCGTCGCAATTGAGCTATCGCCCGCACGTTGATTGTATGTGCCAATGGGCACTGACGGTCTCGAGGCGGATAGCGCAACTGGAAGGATTCTCGAAGACAGCCGCCGTGAGCAGAGTGTTGTCCTTGCTCAGCGCTGCCAGACACTTCGAATCTCCACACCCGCTCCACACTTCGCGGCAAGCGCATTTCCCGGACGAATAGAATCGCGCCGATGCCGCCCGTATAAGAACTCGATCGCCGTTAGCGCTTCGCAGATCGCGATGTTGCTCACATGATCGATGTATCAAAGCGCCCAAACGGCGTTGGTCCGCACGATCCACTCCGTCTTGCCGTAGCGGCGGCTGTGGCTTTTCCCGATGGCTCGATGACCGCTTCCGGGCTGCGCAGAGAGAGCGCACGCGGAAGACTCATCATCGAGCGAATTGCGGGCAAGGATTACACGACACTCTTTCATATAGAGAGAATGAGGGAATTATGCCGCGTCAAAGCAAAGGAGCCAGGCTGCAACTCAAAGCCGCTCGACGAGACAAGGCCTGCAGGGTTACCCACCGAGCAACCTGGATCATCCGGGATAACGGCAGGGATATCAGCACAGGCTGCACTTCAGATGAAATTACGGCCGCGGAACAAAAGCTAAGGGACTATATCGCATCGAAATACACTCCCAAACGCAAGGCCCAGGACATTGAATCGATCCCGATCGGGGACGTGCTTTCGATCTATCTCGACGCAGAACTTGCCAAGCTTCGTGACAGGTTCAAGGTCACGGAAGACGACGAAGATACCATTCCAGGCATACGCAAATTCAAGAAGCGAATTGGCCGACTGAACGACTGGTGGGGCACGAAAATGCTCGCCGACGTGGATGGCGAGCAGTGTCGTCGATACGCGAAGGAGCGCGGCAATAAAGGCGGTTCGAGGCGCGATCTTGAGGATCTGCGCGCAGCCATCAACCATCATTCTGCGGAAGGCTACCACCGAGGGCTGATCAAGATCACATTGCCTGCCAAGGGCGAGCCTCGCGACAAATGGTTGACGAGATCCGACGCAGCGAAGCTGATCTGGACTTGCTGGCGTTATCGAGAGATCCAAAAGATGTCGCGAGGGCCGATGAAAGGTCTGAGGATGCCGACGGACAAGCGACCCTTGCGACACTTGGCAAGGTTCATCCTAATTGGGATCTATAGCGGCTCCCGGGCCGGCGCCATCGCGGCGGCCTCACCGATCCCGGCCGTCGGTCGTTCATTTGTCGATCTCGATCGCGGCATTTATTATCGCCGCCGCCAAGGTGACGCACGGACGAATAAGCGGCAACCACCAGTGCCAATCCCGCCGCGCCTGCTCGTGCACCTCCGGCGTTGGCATCGGCTCGACTCACATGCCAGGCACTTCGTTGAGTTCAACGGAATGCCGGTAACTTCTGTAAAGACAGCCTTCAAAAGCGCCGTGCGACTCGCCGGCCTCGGCATGGGCATTTCGCCCCATACGCTCCGGCATACAGCAGCGACTTGGTTGATGCAGCGTGGCGCCGATCCGTGGCAAGCAGCGGGCTACTTAGGCATGTCGCTTGACGTTCTGCTCAATACGTACGGCCATCATCACCCCGACTATCTCTCGGATGCCGTCGAGAAGATTGCCAAGCGAGGGAGTAAGACCGAAGAAAATCGTGGCAGCTTGGGTTCGGTGCTGCCACTACGCAAATAGTAGATGTGTTTCGCAGGGACTTGGATTGTTAGGTGCGGCCGGGACGCTTTCACACGAGATCCCAGGGGGCCTTGTCCTCAGTGGAGAGAGCGCGTTAATAGAACCCAATGAGATATAAGGTATTTTCGATCTCGCCGCGCAAAGAACCACGGCTTGAGTTACGGCCTCAAGTTCAATTATCAATCCGTTCCGCGGCCGATCTATCCGCCGCTATCAAACGACTAACGAGCGGAAAGCCAGTAGAACCAACCACTCTAATCGTTAGCCCATCCTCCGAAGACAAGGGTCACGCGTTCGAATCGTGACGGGCACGCAAAAATGCAATAAGGTTGACGCCGATAGGACATGCTACCTTTGCTTGCTTAGCTCCACATTAGACGACCACGTCGCGGCTCAAACAAGGGCAAGAAGCTAAAATACGACGATATTTCATAGACTTGAATGCCTAGTTTGTACCGAGCATTGATTGTCCCAATTTGACTTGGGGAGAAGCTGTGCTGTTGAGCGAATTATTGCGCCAGAGAGTTATTGTTGCGCTGGTCCTCGCTGCCAGTTGGTCAGCCTCTTGCGACCGTGCCGCCGCGCAGGAGCGACCATCTGACACATTCAGGGCATCAGCCGCCTCTCTGCTACCAAGCTTTATTCAGGTAAACGCGAGCTTCGCGAGCTGCGGCGGAAAGAAGGGCTTTGCATTTGTTATCGGCGAAAGCGACGACAAGGTTTTTTTGGCAGTACCGGATCACGTAATCCACTGTCAGGTATTTACTCCACCGATTGCCGAAGCTGTCCAACTGGGAGGGTACTCCAGCGACGGGAGGTCATTCAGGCTTGGCCGCGCCGACCCGATTGCATTACCCGCGGCGGATAACGCTGACGCCGAGGATATCGCCTTCTTATCAGTATCCAAGCCTCAAACCTGGACGACGAAGCATACCCTGATGGCGGACGCGGCCGAATTAACGAACGGTACGGCTGTGACGTTTCTTGGTTATCTGGAGCGGCCGATCATCCCCCAACAGTTAGGCGTCGTGGTTGATGCCTGCGATACTGCCTATACGACCAAAGTGTGCGGAGTGCTGGTTGAACGACTGCCGACCCAAGTCGGGACGTCTGGCGCAGTCGTCTTCAACGAGCAAGGACACGTCGTTGGCTTGAACATTCTAGGTGAGCGTGATCAATCACTTGCGGTTGCACTTAGGCTAGATGAGATTCGGAGAATTGCAGAGAAAGCCAGGGTGCCGTGGAACGTTTACACGGACGCAGAGGAACTCAAGTTCGGCGAGAGGTTGGGACGGGCCATCAATACTGGCGACCGGGAAACATTCAAAGCGGTTGTGGCCAAGCGCATCAATCTGGATCGATCATATAAGTTCAACGATCAGAATAGCCCGTACCCACCGCTTGCTGTTGCCGGTTGGGCGAACCAGATCGACATGGCCGTGACCTTGATCAAGTCCGGCGCACGTGCTCACTACGGTCCCGCTATTGGCGCGGCAATGGCAGCGCGCCGCTACGATGCCCTGAAGGTCATGCTCGACGCTGGCATGGGCACCGCCTGCCCGTTCAACTCCGCGCTCAGCAATGGAGATCAAACTTCAATCAAGATGATGCTCGCAGCAAACTCCCCCGAGCTCGTGACGGGAAACTGCGAAGGGCTCACGCCGGCAAATGCAGCGATCAAGGCGGGGAGGGAAGATGTCGCGGCGAGCTTGTTCAAGTTAAGGCCAGCCAGTTTGGGTGATGAGGACAAGCTGCTTGTCTCTGCTATTCTCAAGGGACAGTCGAGCATGGTCGAAAAACTCTTGAGCAGCGGCGCTGGAAAGGGGTTAGTTGGCAATGACGCGACGGGAAGTCCACTTCATGCCGCAGCCTTTGTGGGTAACTCGCAACTGGTTGAGCGATTGCTCGCGATGGGGGTGCCCGTGGACCTCCGCGACGATCAGGGCGGGCTGTATGGCCCGACGCCTTTTGAATCGGCCATTTTTGGGGGCAACTTCCAAATTGCAAGGCTGCTTGCCAAGCGAGGAGGCAGCCCGCTGGGGTACCGCTTCGGCAAGGAGCGTATTTTCAACGATCTTATCCTATATAGATTGACAGACGCCCAGCAACAGCAGGCAAAGAGCTTGGTAATAGAGCTCGCTACGGACTACTGCAGTAAACTAAGACAAAATCAGTTCAGCCAAGCACGCGACTTTCAAATTCAGCAGCGGAATTGCGGGAATCTATGACCACCTGCGTCACAGGATCACGCTTAGTGACCATGTTGTTGGTCGCGATCATTAGCTCAGTGTCCATTCAGCGGTCGCAAGCTGCCATGGATTGTGGGGCCGTGCTTACGAAGGACAACCAATCACCAGCACACGGTGCGAGTTCGTACGAACGGCGCTCTGAGGACCGATGTGAGGGGACTATTCGGGAAGATCAGGCCGGCTCGGTTGGCGTCGCAATTCTGCGTCTGGAAGTCTTACCAAGGGCAGATCTTAGTTCGGCCACGACCGTTACGATTACTCGCACCACTGATATCCCAAAAGGTGCAAGCGCAATTGCAACCGTTTCGGAGAGGACAGCACAACACTTCTATCGTCTCGACGCGGCGCTTGATAAGGCTAAGGCTGTTGCTTGGCCGCTCGACAGTGTTGCCAAACCACTTGGGGTCTCTCTGTCCAACCTAGACCTATTTGGACGTCTCCAAGACCCGGCGCAACCTGGGCAGACGATCTTTTTCCCGGTAGCTCTGCGCCAACCACAGTCAGCTGATCCCTCCGAACAGTCAGACATTGCGCTACGGATGATGCTTACAGCCCCGGCCCGAAATGTATCTGTCAGCGTCGGTCACTCCGACGTCTCCAATAAGTGCACCGTTGATCGCGGGCTTCTGACCCTGGCATCATCGTCGCCTTCAACGCCCATAGAATTGACGCTTCCCGCCGCCATTCCCCGAGTGTTTTGTATCGAGGTTACCTTCAGCACCAAGAATCTCGACGGGAAGTTCGTCGAAAGTAGTTCCTACTTGTCCTTTCGAAAGTAAGGGAGGCGCGGCATGGGTCTGGAGGCCACAAAGGACTGGGCCCGAAGCCAGACGCAAATGGCACTTTCCGAATTCGATTCTGCCCGTCGAGCCAACGATGCCAACGCGATTGAAGAAGCTGCCACCAGACTCATACGCCTCAACCAGTTCGCAGTTGCTCTGAGTGACGAAGCGCCGGGTTCGAGCGACAGCAAGTTAGGACTAAGGGGTTGGCTTCTTCTTATCGGGATAGCATGTGCGATAATTGCACTGTTGCTCAGCATTCATCCCACCGCCGGACTGATTTCAATGGAAGCGTCGTCCCGAGGCGTTCGCCTCGCTTTCGAGAAAGACGTTAAGCTGAGGGGGGAAGAACTTGCATTTGTCGGGTACGACATCACCGAAATATCTGGAGCCGCAGCTGTCATGGACTCACGAGATGGGACCATGTTACCGCTAAGCGTAAAGAACGAGCGGCTTAAGGTTGAGGCAGACGCAGCTATCGCCGAGATCAGCATCGCGAAGAATAGCGAACTTTCCGTGGAGCTCTTCGGTTCCGATCTAATGCGGCTGTCCTTGCAAGGTCCGGGGTCCAGCATCGACTTGTCGCTCAATGGTACCGCTGTTCGATTACTCGATAACGATGATAAGCCCGTCCAAGCCGGGGCGCTCTCGGCAAAGAGGAATGTCCAGTTTCGGGGTGGATCAACACTTGAAGTGCTGTTGACGAGACGGCCAAAAGCTATTGAACGCCTGCCCGTCATTCAATATAGCGGTCAAATTGGCCTAGTCGCGTTCGATAAGCGGACGCCCGTTAATGGTACACTGAATGGCCGCAACAACCTTCTCCAGTCAGCGACCGTCGCATTCTTGGACTTCGGCGACGAAAAGACGTCCCCCTTCGGCGGGCAGGCACTTTCGCTAATTGAAGCAACCGGGGCTTTTGAGCTGAGTGCTAAGGCTACGACGCTGACTACGGCATTTCACGGCGACGCCGTAGACGTTCGAGGCACTAAATCGACTCTTACGCCGAGCCTTCTTCACTGGTTATGGAAGAACACAACAATCACTTTCACGTTTGGTGCATTCATCAGCGTTCTTGGCTTTCTTTTAACAAGTCGTACTCGGATACGCGAATTTCTAAGCAACAATTAGCGGCAACCATTGGAATTCGCGGAGGGCAGGTTATTTCCCGCCACTAATCGTTGATGCTCTTAAAATCCTCGCTCTCGCTATGAAGCGAGATATAGCCAAACGGAGGGACAGGCTTTCAAATGCAAACACTCTTATAAGAGTTGATCTGTCCCCATCCCCGGTCATCCAGATGCCCGTCGGTTAGAGCTGTTGCACAGGCTCTGGGGCTGTTTCTCCGTCGTGCGCGCTGTGTTATCTATTTGCTTATTGATTTGTCGTCATACCTTCCCGCTGTCGGTACTCTATGCCCACCTACGACTTCAGCCGCCTCTCCAGCTTCGATTTCGAAGAGCTTGTTGCCGACTTGCTTCGAGCAGAGTGGAATGTTGATCTGGAAGTATTTACGCCCGGCCGTGATAGCGGCATCGATCTGCGCGCCTTTGCCGATACGCAGAAAGAAACGATCGTCCAATGCAAGCACATGCCAAACACGAGCTTCTCGAAGCTTCTTTCACACCTCCGGAAAGTAGAGCATCCGAAGGTTCGCGCGTTGGCACCAAAGCGATATGTCTTCGTGACATCGCTCGGGTTGACGCCCGAGAATACGAAGGCGCTTGTTCAACTATTCAAGCCCTTCCTGAGGCGGCAATCAGACGTGTATGGCCGCAGCCGGATAAATGGTTTGCTCCGACGCCACAAGGACGTTGAGACCAACAATTTCAAGCTGTGGCTCACCAGCACCGCCGTTCTCCAGCGCGTGCTACATAATGCCGAGCACTCGCGAACGCAATTCGAGATTGATCGGGTCACGCGGAAGGTTCCGCTCTTCGTCCAGAACGATGCCTTTCCGCGCGCTCAAAAAATCTTGGAGGATAGCCGCGTTGTTGTAATCTCAGGAGAGCCAGGCATCGGCAAGACCACGCTCGCCGAAATGTTGCTATTCGCTCATCTCGAACAGGGCTTCGCGCCCGTTGTTGTCGAGGGTGGAATTGAAGAAGCAAAGCGTCTTTTCGATCGCAACCAAAAGCAACTCTTCTACTTTGACGACTTTCTTGGCGAAACCTTTTTGCAGGAGCGACCTGAGCTGCTCGCCAAGAACCAGGACGCAGCGCTAATTCATTTCATCGATGCCATTCGTTCGTCGCACGCGAGCCGCTTTATCTTGACCACGCGAGAACATATCTTACGCAAAGCCCTGAGCACTTCAGAGAAGCTACGTGGCGGTTCTCTCCTCGACCATCGCTGCATCCTCGAATTGCACGACTATTCATTCGGACAGAAGGCACGAATCCTTTACAATCATCTTTACTTCAGCGACCTGCCAACTGAGTACAAGGCGGCAATCATTGCGCATGAGTTCTATTTTCGCATCATCCGACATCGGAATTTTAATCCGCGATTGATCGAATGGTTATCAGGCTTTAATCGCGTGAAAACCGTCCCCGCGAGTGAGTATCAGGATCACGTCACCAAGCTACTCGACTCGCCGGAGGAGATCTGGTCGCATGCCTTCGAACAGCAAATCTCAGAGGCCGCACGGAACATCCTCTTCACGTTGGCGGTCGTGCTGTGGAATCCGGAAGTCGAACTGCTTGAGTCAGCCTGGCGCGCGCTTCATCAGTTGAAATCCCGTAAGTATAACTTTTCGACGACAGCCCTCGATTTTCGTCGCGCGTTGAACGATTTGGAGGGATCATTCGTAAAGATTGCAGAGCAGCGGGTGGCTTTCCTCAATCCGTCAATTCGGGACTTTATGGAAGGGCTTTATCGCAGTAACGGAGAATTTGCTCTCGATACGATAGAAGCTGCCGTCCATTTCGGGCAAATCAGGAGGCTGCATGACTTCAACGATGCTGAGCCGTCCGATGCCTTGTCGGCCATCTTAGCCTTAACCCCTCAAGTCATAGACGGGCTGAAACGAACCTTGTCCCAAACGCATGTCCGGTGGCGAATCGAACCCGATGGGCGCTATCTTGGCACGCACATAGACGATGCGCCGGATTCTCGCTTGCGCACGATCATTGAGTGGGCGGAGGAGCAGAAATCCAACGATCTTCTGGAAGTTGTGGCGTTGGCGTATGAGTACGCCGAAAAGTACTGGCAGCAACTATTAGTCTTCATCCCCGGGCTCTTGAATGCTGTGAAGACGCTCGAAGATAGCCCGTGGGTACGCGCTCACGGCGGCGAAACGCTTCGACGCAAAATGCTCGACAAGATGTTCGAGAACCTACCTCGCGCTCGGGCTTACGATTGGCGAACGGTCCTTAATTATCGCGCAGATTCAAAGCAATGGTCCAGCGATGATGAAACACAGTTCACGCTCGACTTTCAGGAGTATCGAAGACGGGGCGTCTATGCCGAGGTCGAGGAATGCGAAGAACTGTCCGATCTGGAGAGCATGAGAGACGGGTTGCAGGACATCCAGAAATCACATCGCCAGGTATTTAAGCGCGTGATCAAGAAGATACGCGTTGCAATCGAAGAGCTCAAAAAGGACCTATCGGACGACTCTGACGAGGACGATGACTACCAACCTGTTTCGAAGGGTAAAACGATTGAGCCGGAGAACGAAGATGACGTACGCCGGTTGTTCGGAAGCCTAGTCTAAATTACCTGTCAACCAACCTCACTCTATTCTTCCCTTTTTTCTTGGGCGGCAACAAAAAAGCCAAAGGGGCTTTCAATAAGGAAGACCGCGCCGCAGAAGTTGGTCTTTCGCTGAACGATTTCACGACGCTGCGCACTAATGTCAGCCCGGTCTTGATGGACTAATCGTCGCCACGCGCCCACGATCAATCTCGCCGCTTTCGGCTTCGTCGGTGGCGTTCAAGCGCGCGGAGAACGGGTGCGTCGGCAACTCCCTCCGGAATGACCGGATCATCATCTGGATACAATGCAATGAAGTCTGGGTCGTGATCACCAACGCGCCACGCCTCCCGAACAGTCATATCGTCCTTAAAGAGCGGCAGGTCGTGTATGATCTTAGGGGGCTGACCTCCGCCTTGTAGGATCCCGGGAGCGAGAAAATAGCAGCGAAATGCGCGATGAGCGGCAAAGAACCTTTCTAAGTTCTTTGGATCAGCCATATCCATCCGCTTTGCACGAGTCACAACAACGGCCTGCTCAAATGGCTTTGGATCCTTGAGCGCCTTCTCGACATCCGTGCTTACAACGATCGAGTATGACGACGGCTTGCGCTTGTCGACGCCCGTTATGAGGCCGATACGCAAAATTCCCTTCTCATCTTTATTACCAAACTCCTTTCGCCAGTTCTCGAAGATCTTTCGAGCGGGTTCTTCTTTCTCGAACAGCAAGAGCAGACCCGGCGGAAAATCCTCATAGATGCCAACCGCCATACCTCGCCATCGAGCCGCATCCCAGAGCTCCACTTCGATCACCGACAGGATGCGGCGTTGCTCATGCCTCAACCTGTCTGTACTGCGCAATTCCGGGGGAGGCTCTCCCGCGCCGTATTTGACCTCTTCGGGGGTCATTGCTGGCTCGGGCTGCTTCCTGAAGACAGGCATTGACGTGCGTTTCAGCGGGAACTGATAATTCTCATCGAGCCACGCCGAAAGGTCATAGACGGGAGTCGTCCCTACGACATTACTCGCACTCGTGAACACATCGGCAAAGCTAAGCGAACGGCCAAAGCCTTCCTCTGTGACGGCGATCCGCTCGAAGTACTTCGTAAGATCGGGCACATAGAGAACACGCGGTATCAGGACGGCGAGCGCGTCCCGCAAAAAGCTTCGGAGTTTCCCATCGACGGCTTCTCGCGTCGCGTCATAGGAATTTGAATAACTGATCCGCGCCAGATAGTCGCGGTCATCTACAGCGATTTGGAAGTCTGGGCCGTCTGCAATCGGCTTTCCTGCGATGCGGATATTGATGCGCTGCCGATGTGCGACAGCATCGTAGTCAAGGCTGGTTGCGAAGAACGTCTCAATGAACCCAACGAAGGCTTCGCCAATCCGAATTCCAGTTTCGTTTGCGTCGACTGCTATTGTCCATTGACATCCCAGTACCGAGGATTTCAATGGAACGGTCTCAGTGTCGAACAGTTCGACGGCCGATGGCAGATAGGTACTATCTGGCATCTGTGCGAGACGCCCGAAGGTCTCGTCTAGCTCATCGTCGGAAGTGCCTTCCTTCACGTAGCCTTCAGCAACCAACGCCTTACTGTCACCGAGCAAATAGAGCAGCGTCATTGACGCGCCGAATAGCCCCATCTTTTCGAAGGTCTTGGGCAGACGATCCATCGCGGCAAGCTGCGGGAGGGAAGATCGAAACAGAAGCATCGCCAGCATGCGGTCTTGGTCTCGAAATTGCGCGACAAACGATTCCTTCCGCTCACCGTCCAATTGCAGGAGGTCGCCGAGCATCTGGCCGAAATTCGCGTAATTGAGAACGAGCGGTAACCGACCGAGTTGCAATTCGATCCATACGAGCTGCTGAACGCAGCGTAGAGCGGCCAGTTCGACCCGGCCCTCGCGAACGAACTCTGATAGTGAATGTGAAGCAGCCGCCAAGAGCGTCGAATGAGCCGCCCAAAGAAGGCCGACTTTCTGATACGCGAGGGCGCAAATCATCAAGCAATGAACAAGATCATGGCGATGCTCATACTTGATCAGCTTTTGCTGCGCCCGCCCGAGCAAGCGAATTGCATTATAGTTGTCATCCGCATCAAGCTTCTGGCGACCACGGGTCAATAATGCCAGACCTGCGACCCCCTCACTGCGGCGGCGCTCTAGTATCGGCAGAACGATCTCAAAGGCCTTGTCGTAGGCCGGATTCGATCCAAATAGTGCCCCCATCTCTTCGAACAATTGAGCGAACCGATCAAACGGGTAGCCACCCATATGTTCAGCATCGCTGCAAATATCGGCCAGCTCCGTCAAGGCCTCCGCCACGACCTTGTCGTCGAGCGGCCCTTCCTCTGTGAGACGCGTCGTACACAACAACGTCCTAGCCAAAGCCACGTTGTTGGGCCGAGCGGTCTGGCTGATGAGATCGCTCAATCGCGCTTTCAGCCGATCCGACCGCTCCATCAGTCTCGCCGCTTGATCTGCTAATGCGCCAACCCGCACGCCGGTTACGAGGTTGGTCCATATGTTCGACAGATATTCTAGATCGTCGGCCTGGTCGCTCTTGAGTGCGAGGTCCTCAATTTCATCGTACAAGTCATTCGCGGTATCGAAGTCGTCGAACCAAAAGAACGCGGTCCATGCGCGTTGATACCCGATGCGAAGGCGTTGCTGCGCCGATCCCACCTTATCGGCGATCCGGCTGGCACGGTCGAACAAGCCTTCAATCTCGGTACGGCTCAATTCGAGTTCACGAGCGAGGATAGCGGCATCGAGGCAATCTTCGGCGAGTTGGTACTCGACGCCAGTATAACGATCCTGATCGGCAATTTGTCGTTCCAGCTCATCAAATTCCGCTCGCTTCCCGGCATCGCGCGGACCCGTTACCCTCTCTTTCGGGGCGGAAACGTTGATATTGAGAGAGTCAATAGCCAGAGCGAAATGCTTTCGTTCGAATACCTTCTCCACGATCCAGCTACGATCGACTATTCGAACCGGCACGCCGACGGTCTTGGTAAGTTCATCTTCCGTGGCTGCACGATCCCGGTCTTTGATGAACTGGCTCGAAAAGAAGTAGATCAACGAATAGCCGCGCTTCGTCTCGGCTATCTTTCTAACGTCGGAGCGGACTTTGCCGCGCCAGTCCTTCTTGGCGCTGAAAGCGAATGCCCATCTCTCGGAGGCGGCGCTTGGATTGCCTTCGTACCAGCGCTCGGCGACCTCCGCCGCGACGGGATATGTTTCCGTATCTACTTTGCTATCGCCACCTCCCGTAGGCCCCGTTTGAGGAATGAGGTTCGGGCAGAGTTCTTTTTGCGCAAGCCGTCGACAGAAAAGTTCAAAGGGCTTTTCGTCACTCCGGCTCGTTAGCGTTTCAAGATGATATTCAAAGAAACTCTTTTCGAGTGGGGGAGCATCCGCCATGCGCGAATCAGAAAATTGCTCTGGCCTTCTCGCCCTCATAAATGCCGACGGGCTGTAGGCTGCCTTTTCTTCGTCGACCAGTTGCGCGCGTGCGTTTTCTTTATCCATGCCGAAAACTCTACAACAGCACCCGCTTTCGAGCATCAATAGCCGCAACCGACGAACTTATCAGCAGATTTGCTACGGCGGCAACCGAGGCAAACAGATCATAGAGCGAATCGGGGCCAATACGAGCCGGGGCTATGCCATGAGGCTTGCACAGCCGCACCGAAACGTCTCGGCCATACGACAATAATCATCTCATATGTACATACGGCATCGCTCGCTGAAATAGCCCGTGCGAGAAGGACGCTTTTCTTGCCTTTACCGCCACTATCGCTGGCAGTCGCACAGGGATAGTCCAACCGGGATTGATAACCTATAGTTGAGGCGTCGTGGGAAATATGCAAGACATATGGCCATCGACAACCGCGACAATTTTCGTCGCGCTGAGCTGATCTAAGAGTCTATGACCGATCGAACGCATTTGGACGAAATCCATTCGACTACTGGCAAGCCGCTTTCCCGCAGGCTCGTGGAAACGTTTCGCGATGCAATACGCGATCCCGCACTTACGAAGGCCGATCACATTCAACGCCTAAAGGACGAGATGGAAGCCGCATTAGACGAGGAGCAGCCCGATGCGGCTCGTCAACCTGACAATCCGTAATTTCCGGGGCTTTGGTGCCACCGGAGAGACAATCCCGCTCGAAGGCGACTTGTTGCTGTTTTTCGGGCCGAACGGCTTTGGCAAGACCAGCCTCGCCGAGGCCATTGAATGGCTTTTCTACGGGATGACAAAGCGCCGCCAGCAAGGCGAGGGCTACAGCCGCAGCGAATATTCGAATTCGTTTGCCAACATCCATGGCGGCACGCCGACCGAAGTCAGCGCAACGGTCGAAATCGCCGGCCGCCGAGTCGTACTTTCGCGCAAACTTGGGCCTGGAGAAGCGTCGACAACGTTTGTCGACGGCACGCCCGCCGCGTTTTCCTCGATCAATGTTTCGCCGATTGAAGCCTTTTATCCCGTTGTCGCCCAGCACGGCTTGCAGACGTTTATCCATTCCAAGCCGAAGGACCGGCGCGACGCCATCTGCGCCGCCTTCGGGCTAGACGAGCTGACGGCGTTGAAAAATGCGCTCGACAGCGCACGCGCATCCTTCCAGCGCACGCCACCCCGCAGCGTTTCAGATGCCCGCCGCGAGCTGGCTGCACAAGCAGGGACGCTCTCGGAGATCCCCGAAACCCAAGACCTCGCCCGGCGCTGGTTACTCTCGCCCGTGCAGGCGAAAACGGCCGAAGATACTCAAGCCTTGCTCGATGCCGCGAAAGCGCTAACCGGCGCGCCCTGCCCGACGGTCGATGAGGCGCTGGCAGCGCTGCGTGAAACACGGCAACAAGCCAGTCGGTCCGTGTTCGATGCGGGTAAGCTCGCGCCCAACGACGGCAAGGCCTCACCTTTGGACGTGGGAATGAAGGCCGTTGTGGATGCCTTGACCGAAGTTGAGCGCACCATCGCGATCACGGCAGCGACGACCGCTTCGACCTATAAATCTGCGTTCCTCGAACTGTGGAAAGCAGGTCTTGAGCTTTCGCCGTCCAGTGATCAGTGCCCCGTGTGCGAAGCGGATACGCTGACAACCGCAAAGCGCGAGGAATTGTCCAAGCGCTTGGCCGACAATGTCGACCGCATGCAGAAGAATGACGCGCTGGTCGCAGCGGTTGCAGCGGCCAAGGCACGGACTGCCAGTTATCGATCCCATGTGAGCGAGTTCGGCGTCGATGAGCTTGCGGAGAAAGACCTTGAACAACTCCGCCGTCTTTTCGCGCAAAAGCCCGAGGAACTGGCGACGTTTTTAACCGAGCTGGAGGCGTTCAAGGCGGCAAGGGAAGCGGACAAGACCCTTTTGGAGAAAGCAATCGAGTTTCTCGACACGAGCGTTGCGCTACTCGAAATCCCCGACAGAATCGCCGCTGTCGTCGCCCAAGCAGCGACTGTCAAAGATAGCGTCAACGGCGCAGCCACGGGGACACTTCAAGCCTTTCAGGGTTATGAGCAAGCATGGAAAGAATTCGAGCCCAAGCTTTCGTCGCTCATTTCTTCCGACGCTTTTGTCGCCCGCATCGACGCCGTCGGCAAGACGTTGAAGCTTGAACCTAAAATGCACTTGCTCGACCGTTACGAAAAGGTACTGGAGGAAAGTCAAGAACTTATCCGTTCCGTCGAGTCCGAGATGCAGACCCGCCAAGCCGCGCTTCTCACCACGCGCGGCGCGGAGGTAAAGGCGCTCTATGACCGCCTTAACCGTGGCGCGGATGTCGTGTTCGACAGCATGGAGCCCGGAACGGATTCGATGAAGCTCAACGCAACGAGCTTCGGCACAAAGATGCCAGCCGCCGCAAACTTGAGCGAATGTCAACTGAATTGTCTCGGCTTATCCATGTGGCTGATGCGAGCAACCACCGCTGCATCGCCCTTTGGTTTTGTGCTTCTGGACGACCCGGTCCAATCCATGGATGACGATCATACCGAGGCATTTATTGCCGATGTTGTACCGCATCTTCTCGATGATCACGGCAAGCAAGTGATCGTCCTTTCGCACGTCAAGCGTATCACGGAGCGCCTTCGCGAATTAAACGGTGCTCGTGCAATGAAGGTCTATCACTACGATAGCTACGCACGGGGCGGCCCGGCCATCACTGAGCAAATTGCGGTACAGAAGCTCTTGACTGAGATCAAGGGCGCAGCAAAGGGCAACGAAGAGAATCGCGCTTATGCCGTCGATCGCATCCGCGTGTTGTCGGAGCGATTCATTCGGGAGCTGCACTTGCAAATCATGGGCGTACCCGCGTCATCGCCGACCTACGACCGTGCAAGCGCCAAGGAATTACTGCCGCTCTTCCAGATGATCACCGGCACCTTGCCTTCCGAGCATGCCGGGCTGCGTGATACGGTTCACTTTTGCGACCCAGCGCACCACACGCAGGTTGGGTACGCCGTTCCAACGCTTCCGAGTATCCAGCCGCACATCAGCCGGTTGGAGACTCTTCTTAAGAAGTACGGAATGATTTGACACGGCAAACTTCTGGTTTCGCCGTCAAGACACTAGACTGAAGGGACAGACCGCAGTGGATTTCCTCTACCAATTTCGGCTCCGATCGCCTTCTTGAGAAGAACTAGCTTCAGAACCAGAGAATTTATTTCGCATCAGGCGTTTATTCGCGCAAGACGAGCGCTATCGAACACGCCGAGGTTAGCTTGCTCAAGTTTCAGTTCTAGATGCTCCGACTTGCGCCAAAGGAGAACCTTATGCGGAAGGTTGTGGATACGAATATGCTGCAGGACGACGACCTGCGCGCGTACCTCGCTGCTTCGCCCAAGAATCGCTCTGTCGTTCCAGAGTTAGTGGAGCTGGAAATCATGGCCGCCGGGCGCGAGAACGTCATTCAATCGACGAATATTCTCGCCGAATTCCCCAATCAGGTCATTGTCGCAAAACCCGCGGACCGGCTTGCAGCGCTACGGGGGCGACGCAAGGGGACGAAGAAGCGCTTTTCGGACGGTAAGCGAACGAGGACTTTTCGGCGGTGGTTGCGGCATTCCCGACCAAAACTAGTTGCAGGCCGACCCGCCGAAATCGCCCATTTCGAACGTATGAGCAAACACGCGAAAGCTCGCTTGGAGGAGATCAAACAGGGAAGCGAAACGTTTGCAGTCGACCTCGAAGAAGCGGCCAAGCAATTCACAGACGAGGAGCTTCGCCGCATTCGAAACAAGGAGCCCTTTACCGACGAGATGGTCGGCAAGCTATTGGACCGTGTTTTCCACTTTGCGAACGGCTTTTTTGAAGCGCTTGGCAAGCCCATTCCGCCTTGGGAAGACTTGATGCACAGCTACATATTCCGCTTCTCGATCTCTGCAACCATGCACGCGCTACGCTGGATCGCGGTCGGCGGCGCGAAAAAGGCGGGTAAGGATCGAATTCGCAACGACATTGTTGATGCGAGTATTGCGGCGCAGGCGCTGAGTTTCGATGGCCTCTTGAGCAAAGATGCAATGGCCCAGGAGATATATGGAAACTCAAGTTACCTGTTGAAGAACTTTCTTGCGTTCGTGCCACCCAAGAAGCATCAGCCCGAATCGCTTCAAGCAAACCTAGATTAAGCAAATTACGGATGCGGCCTCCGGCACGGCTCTCGTGTTGGGGTGGACGGCCCCCTTCCGCCGGTATGCGTGGCAGGATGGGGGCGTCGATGACCTCAAACGAAGGAGCCGTCCGTGGGAACTATTGTTCGAGTCGGTTTGGACACGTCCAAGAGCGTATTTCAGCTGCATGGCGTTGACGGGATGGAGCAGCCAGTCTTGCGGCGCAAGTTGAGGCGCGGCCAGGTTCTGGAGTTTTTTCGTCGTTTGCCGCCGGCGTTTGTCGCGATGGAAGCTTGCGGCGCGTCGCATTATTGGGCGCGGGAGCTACAATCGCTCGGGCACGAGGTGGCGATGATCCCACCACAATATGTCAAGCCGTATGTGCAGCGAGGGAAATCCGACGCTGCGGACGCCGAAGCGATTTGCGAGGCAGCAAGCCGGCCAAAATTGCGCAAGAACTTCGTGCCGATCAAAAGTCCCGAGCAGCAGGGCGCACAGATGCTGACGCGCGTGCGGGCTCAGTTCATCAGTAGGCGAACCCAGCTAGCCAATTCGATCCGCGGGTACGCCGCTGAGTTCGGATTTATCGCGCCCAAAGGGCTTTCGCGGCTTCCGCAATTGCTGATCGATATCAAGGCTGATGCGACAGTGCCGGACTTGGCGATAGAGTTGATAGAGGCGTTGGCTGCAGAACTGGCGCGCGTCGACGGTCAGATCATTACGTTGGACAAGAAGCTCACGCAAATCCATCGGAGCAACGAGATGAGCCGAAGACTGGCAACCATTCCGGGAATTGGGCCGATCGGTGCGACGCTGCTGTCAATCAAGGTTGTGAATGCGCATGGGTTCAAATCGGCAAGAAACTTTGCCGCCTGGCTTGGCCTGACGCCAAAGAATCACTCTACGGCCGGCAAGAATCGGCTCGGCGTCATAACGCGCGCCGGTGACGGCATGTTGCGAACCGTCTTGGTAGCTGGCGCGACGGCTGTGATTGCGGATGTGCGACGACGGGGGAGCCGCTCTTGGCCTTGGCTGACAGACATTATCACGCGCAAGCCGCCAAAGCTTGTGGCAATAGCGTTAGCAAACAAATTGGCGCGGATTGCCTGGAAGCTGATGATCAGCGGCGAGCGATACCGACCCGCAAGCAGCGTAGTGCCGACATAGACCCAAACGAAATACAGAGCTTGGCGCCAGACCGGCAGGTTTGACGCTGAGGGCGGAACTTGCAGGATAGGAAGGGGTGGTACGTTCGGCGCGAGCCGGTCATGTGAGATGCTCCGCTCGGTTTACCGGCAGAGAATGCCGCTCTTGTGTTTGGATCTCACTGTCCGCGAAGCCCATCTTGGCCGGTGGTCGCAAGACCCATAAACAGGCCGGACATATGAGCGCAAGCGATCCGAGCATGTTGCCCGAGCCAATCCTTGCAAGTCGGGGGCCGTCCACATATGAACCGAGCCGCGTCGCGTCTCGGCCTCCGGCGTCGATCTCTCGCGCAAGTACGAGATATATAATGTGTCGCTCGCCGGAGGCACTCGCACGAAGGGCTGCCGCTTCGCGGCACCGCTATCACTGCCCGTCGCGCGGGTGCCTTGTTAACCGGTCTCGCGACTGCACTCGGTCCCGGGTCCCGCCGCGTTCCGCGTCGGCGCTATGCTGACCCTCTTGCGGGTGCCTCTTTTGATTTTCTCACTCTTGCTCTTGTTTTGAGGTCTTGCTTTGGCCTGCGCTGACTTGCTCAACATTCTACGCTTGAGATCTAAGGGGCTCCGCCCCTCGCGCGCACCAGGGTAAAGCGCCGGCTGTCGCCGGCGCCGCCCCGAGCGGTCTCCCCGGTCTTCCGCGCGCGTTTCAATCTGCCGACTTCGGACTGCATGGCTCGCGCTTGTGCAGACCCGCCTCTCACGAGCGGCCCTTACGGGCGGGAGATACCCCTCCGCTCGGGTCGCCCTGGCACTTGCTACCCCCGGTCTCGCCGACGGGCAGGGGTGCAGGCGCGTGGTGCGCCTTGCACCCATGGAAGCAAAAGGAAGAATGATCATGTCGGCCAAAACAGTTGAAGTCGTTCTCGCGAGCGGGACGGAGGTTCTCATTCCGCTCAACAAGCTGAAGAAATCCCCGAACAATGCGCGCAAGACGCCGCATAGTGAGGCGGCGATTGAGGGCTATGCGGCGAGTATCGCCGCCAAGGGTGTCAATCGGCGTTCGACTGGGACCCCCTATCGGCATCCAAAAGGGACCCCTTTGATCGGCGTGCTCTGCTGGTAGCGCTCGGGTCGTCGGAGCTGGTCGGGGTTGCGGAGAC
Organism: Bradyrhizobium sp. USDA 3240; assembly: GCF_054063295.1. Lineage (NCBI taxonomy): Bacteria > Pseudomonadati > Pseudomonadota > Alphaproteobacteria > Hyphomicrobiales > Nitrobacteraceae > Bradyrhizobium > Bradyrhizobium sp. USDA 3240. Next base: position 2,214,730 of record NZ_JBSSGD010000002.1, on the reverse strand, counting down.
GGCGCGAGCGCGGGTTGTTTGAACATCGTCGCGGCTTTTGAATCGCCAGCTGTCGTTGCCGGTCTCGACGATGTCGCAGTGATGGGTCAATCGGTCGAGTAGCGCGGTGGTCATTTTGGCATCACCGAACACACTGGGCCATTCGCCGAACGCAAGATTGGTGGTGACAATGATGGAGGTGCGCTCGTAGAGCCGGCTGATGAGATGGAACAGGAGCTGACCGCCGGATTGCGCGAACGGCAGATAGCCCAGCTCGTCGAGAACGATGAAGTCCATGCGGGTCAGATGCTCGGCGAGCCGTCCCTGCCGACCGTTGCGGGTCTCGGTCTCGAGCCGGTTGACGAGGTCGACGACGTTGTAGAAGCGTCCTCTGGCGCCATCGCGGATGCAACTTCTGGCGATGGCAATCGCCAGGTGGGTTTTGCCTGTACCGGTGCCGCCAACCAGCACGACGTTGCGTTGTTGGGCGATGAAGCCGCCGCCAGCGAGATCATTGACGAGAGTCTGATTGATCGGCGTGCCGTCGAACTGGAAGTCGGCGATGTCCTTGGCGAGCGGCAGCTTTGCAATGGTGAGCTGGTATTTGATCGACCTGGCTTGCTTCTCGTTGATCTCGGCGTTGAGCAGGTCGCCGACAATGCGTTGAGGCTCGTGCTGGCGCTTGACGGCAGTTGCCATGATCTCGTCGAAGGCAGCCTTCATGCCGTAGAGCTTAAGTTCGCCCATGAGGTCGAAGATTTGGGTTCGTTCCATCAGATGGTCCTCCGGAGGTTGTCGTAGCGGGCACAATCGGCGATCGGTGCATGACGGAGCGTCAGTGCGGCCGGCGTCATGATGTTGGCCGGTGGGGCGGGTTCACGTTGACGGGCCAGGATATTGAGAACGACATCGGCGGAATGGACGCTGTGACTGAGCGCTTCGGCACAAGCCGCTTCCACCGCGGACAGACCGTCAGTCAGCACCGCGGTGAGGATGTCGACCATCTGCCGATTGCCATCGTCGGTGCTGGCCAGCTTGCGCCGGATCCGCTCGATCGCGGCCGGCAGCACCCAGTCTTTGAAGGGAGCACCGTTGCGCAAGGCGCCGGGTTTGCGGGCGAGCACCGGCACATAATGCCAGGGGTCGTAGACGGTATCGCCGCGGCCAAAGGATCGCGGGTGCTCGGCAACGATACGTCCATCCTGACGGATCACGATGCGATCGGCATAGGCTTGAACCTCGACCGGTCGTCCGACTGCACTGGCTGCGACCGAGTACTTGTTGTTGTCGAAGCGCACCAGGCAGGTCTTCGAGACCGATGCTGTCACCGCATGGAAGCCGTCGAAGCGGCCGGCATAGGGAACGAGTTTGGGGCGTTCGGCTTCGAACACGTCCCAGATCGTCTGATCGACCAGCTCCGGATGGCGATGAGCCTTGGCGTAGGCGATGCACTTGTCGAGCAGCCAGGCGTTTAACTCGTCGAGGTTTTTGAACCGCAGCCGCGGCGTGAAGAAGCGCTCCCGGACCAGCCCGACCTGGTTCTCGACCTGCCCCTTCTCCCAGCCCGACGCTGGCGTACAGGCGACCGGATCGACCAGATAGTGGCTGCACATCTGCAGGAAGCGGCGATTGTAGAGACGGCCTTTACCGACAAAGATCGTCTCCACCGCGGTCTTCATGTTGTCGTAGATGCCGCGGGTGCAGGTGCCTTTGAACAGGGCGAATGCCCGGTCGTGGGCGTCGAACACCATCTCCTGCGTCTCCCGCGGATAGGCCCGCACGAACAGCATGCGACTGTGACAGAGCCGAACATGAGCAGCCTTCACCATCACCGTGGTGCCGCTCAGCAGGACCACCTCGTGGCTCCAGTCGAACTGGTAGGCTTCGCCTGGTGCAAAGCTCAGCGGCACATAAGCCGACGCTGTCGAGGTGCCGCGTTCCTTGGTCCACCGTCGGGCGTATCGACGAACCGCATCATAGCCGCCGGCATAACCCAGGCCGCGGAGTTCCTCGAATAGCCGGATCAGCGTCAGCCGTTCCCGCGCCGCCTTGCTCTCATTCCCTGCCAGCAACCGATCAAGCTCGGCACTCCAGGCACCCATCTTCGGGAGCGGCTGCGTCTCGCGCTCGTACCGGAACTCCGTCGCTTGAGAACGAATGACCTTGCGAACCACCTTCCGCGATACGCCAAGTTCTCGGCAGATCGCCTTGATCGGACGACCATCAACAAAGTAGGCGCGACGGATCTTACCAATCGTCTCCACCACCAGCATCCCAACCTCGGCTTCCATGACTCGATGGAAGCCACTGTGGACCCTTATCCCGGGGTCCCGATTGGATGCCGATCACCCCGAAACGGGGTCCTTATTCCATGCCGAAACACAGCCGGTCCTTCATCGCGCCAGCGGAAGATCATCCACGTCGACATGGATGCGTTCTACGCTTCGGTCGAACAGAGGGACAATCCCGAGCTTCGGGGGAAGCCGGTCGCCGTCGGTGGATCCCGCGAGCGGGGGTGTCGTCGCGGCCGCGAGTTACGAAGCCAGGGAATTTGGCGTGCGGTCGGCGATGCCGTCTGTCACCGCCAAGCGGCAGTGCCCGGACCTGATCTTCGTGAAGCCGCGATTCGAGATCTACAGGGCGGTCTCTCAGCAGATCCGCGGGATCTTCGAGGAGCACACGCCGATCATCGAGCCGTTATCGCTGGACGAGGCCTATCTCGACGTCACCGAGAACCTGCAGAACATTCCGCTGGCGCGGGACGTGGCGCTGGCGATCCGGGTCAAGATCAAGGAAGTGACAGGGCTGAATGCCTCCGCCGGTATCTCCTACAACAAGTTTCTGGCAAAGCTCGCATCCAATTACCGCAAGCCGAACGGCCAGTACGTCATCTCGCCCGAGATGGGGTCGGCCTTCGTCGAGCCGCTGCCCGTCGGAAAATTCCACGGCATCGGCCCAGCGACGAGCGCGAAGATGAATGCGCTAGGTCTTCACACCGGGCTCGACTTGCGCAGCCAGACGCTCGAGTTCCTGCAGGCCAACTTCGGCAAGGCCGGTAGGTACTATTACTGGATCTCGCGCGGGGTCGACGACCGCGAGGTCCGAGCGAACCGCACCCGGAAGTCGGTCGGCGCGGAAAATACGTTCGCCGGCGACTTGACCGAGTTCGACGCCACGGCCGCGGAACTGCGACCGTTGATCGATAAGGTCTGGCGTCACTGCGAGGACAAGGGGACGCGGGGACGCACGGTGACGTTGAAGATGAAGTTCAACGACTTCGAGATCATCACCCGCAGCAGGTCCGCGCCCGTCGCGGTCGCAGAGCGCAGCGAACTCGAACGGCAGGTGGTCGCCTTGCTTCAGAAAGAGATGCCCGTTCACAAGCCAGTCCGGCTCTTGGGGGTCTCGCTCTCGTCGTTGCAGGGCGAGGATCGGGCAGGCGCGCAATTCGATCTCCCTATATAGAGTGGGACGGCAACGCTTAGAAAGACGAGCTCGCTTCCATGTCCTGCCACGGGTTGAACTGCACCAGCAAGGAACTGATCAAGGCGCACATCATACCCGCCGGTTTCGGTCGATTCATCCGAGGCACCGACGCCAACGTGAAGATGACGCCAAAACGGGTCGGCGTGGCGACGCCGCAACTGGGAGAATTCGATCCCGACATACTTTGCGAAACATGCGACCGATTCCTGGGCCGCGATGACGAATACGCGCTGAGCATTTGCGAACGCTTCGAGGCCGATCACCGAAAGCTAGATCAGGGCATTTTCGAACTTCCTGGCGTCGATTGCGAGCGCTTCTGCAAATTCGTTCTGTCCGTGCTGTGGCGCGCATCGATCAGTCGGCGCCGAAGTTTCTCCGCGATTGATCTCGGGCCCTATGAGGACCGGGCGAGGGACGTACTGTTCGGGCCGACGCCTTTGTCCAGCCTGCGCGCGTACGAAGTGATCATTCAACGCTACCGCAGCGACCACATGGACACGACGAAGTGGTACTTCCAGCCGGCGCGGCAGCCGTTCGGCGAGTTGAACGCCTACGGCTTCGGCTTGGCCGGATTCCGTATCGTCGCGAAACTCGACAATAGACCTTTTCACGAAGGCTATCGTCCGCTCGTCCTCAATCGTTCCGGCGTCTTCTTCGGGCTGTACGTAAGACTCGAAGACTGCTCCGAGTTCGAGTCGATGGCGATGATGGTGCGAAACAATGCCGGCCGGAAATCCCCTTTTCGCCGTTCGCCTTCAACTTAGGTCGACGTCGGCACGCGAGCGACCCGCAAGGCGACCGAAATCCATGGACCGGCGCAGAAAGTCCCAAAAACCGTACCGTTTTTCGGTACCTCGCGACCGACGCCATGGGTATGGTGCGACTCCACCGGATTCGCCGGATCGCCCCGATCTTCGCCGGAAGATGATGCTTCACGACTGCCATGCTCTGCTTGAGGTCCTCGCGCTCGAACTTCCGACCACGGGCGCGTCGGGCGCTGGCGCTCCTGCTGGAAACCGCCCGCAAGCCGACGGTGCGCATTTGGGCGGAGCAGTCACCCTTCGATGTCAAGGACTTGTTGAAACGGCGCGGCTACCGCTGGTCCGACGGAAGCGACGGTCGCCCGAGGTCATGGTACATCGACCTCGGCGAGACCTCGGCCGATGAGGAGATCGCATTCCTCAGATCGGAGGTCAACCAACGCGACGTTGCCCAGCGACTCCAGACATTGACCGCCTTCACGCGATTTTCGTCGAGGGCTTGAAGCCACTTCGGGGGGATCCACGTGCGATACATCGAGGTCGAACAGATAGGCAGTCCGATCCGGCGGCACCGAGACCAGCGACGGACCCTGATCGGGCTCAAGCTGAACAAGATCGGCCGTGTGTCGTGGTTGCCCGACACGCCAGCCACGCGCGGCATGATCGACAATGTACGGCACCTGGTGAGGATCACTCACGACCCGGCCGCGCCGAGGGCCGCAGCAGCCGCGCCGGCGCCGGACGAGGCGGCCGACGTTCAGCGGTTGCGCGCCCTGATCTGCGACAAGAACGGTGTCGTGCTGGAAGCGTACGACAAGGCCGAACTCAACCGGGGCAAAACGCCCGACTTCAAGCTGATGAAGGACGGTCAACTCGTCGGCTACTGCGAGATCAAATCGCTCTTCGATCCGGGAGTCATAGAAGACCCGCCGGAAGGGGAGATGGCCGTTAGGAAGAACCTGCCCTACTACCGCAAGCTCGGCCAACACTTGCGCGGCGCGGTCCAGCAGCTCGACGCGGTGAACGGCGCGCGCGAGAAGCCGAACGTCATGGTCTTCGTCAGCCACTCGCCCGACATCGAGCGGAAGGATCTGATAGCCACGATCGCCGGCCTACCCGTCCCCGGTCGGAAGCCGCTCTTCATGTTGGGCAGGAAGATGCAAAGTTAGGTCTGCGATGCCGCGCGAAAGATCGACCTCTTCCTGTGGATCGATGCCAAGACCGGAGAGTGCCTGCACTTCGCGGCTCCGGACGCCAAGCATCGCTCGGCGGCGCTCGGGATGTTCGGTCCGCCCGAATAGGACCGAACCGCACCGACAGGCACGGACATCACCGCCGAAAGATCCGGAGAAGCAGACATGCAGCAGCACCCCGAGGCCCACGTCCGACGCGCAGTGCGAGTCCTCGCCATGGTCGGCGAGCTCCATCGACGCGGTTTCCAGAAACTGAGGGTCATGCCGTTCATGTCACCGAGCGGAAATCACTGGCGATGCTGGATCGGACCCGACACGCTCTTCTATCGGAATCACGGCGCCCGCCTTCGGGATTCGGATTTCAGCGAGGTGCAGTCGGAAAGCTTGAGCGCGCGCTACACCTCGGGAGACGAGAACCATTACTTCGGTTGGCAGGATGCGGAGAACGACGACGCGAGATTCCTGGCCGACAAGTTCGTGACCCGGTTCACCAGGCTCGCTGACGAGGGCGAGGGTTGGAGCTACACTTATGCAGGCTGGTACCAGCGGCTTCTGGGCCTGGCCGAGCGTGGCTGGATGCCAGTGGTCATGTCCGACGACCCGTCATCATCCCTGAAGAAGGTGAACCTTCAGGATCTCCGGCCGTCGGAATGGCGGAGGGAAGGCGACGGGAAACAATCGCTGCCGCTTCCTCCCGCCGGAAAGCTTCCCGAGGATTTGCGATAGGACCGTATCGCATCCTTCAGCTTGCCTTCAGTCTTCTCAGGACTTCCACTTCGAGACTGCGGTCCGAGAATGTCCGCCCCGTGACCACGCCTTCGTAGACGCCCTGGAACGCCTTCACCGAATGGGGGATGATGCTATAGTCCTTGGCTTCCGCCAGCGCAAACACCAACGGCGACGGATCCTGCGGGCGCGCCTCCATGTCGCCGGCGTCTTGATAGTTCACCTTCTGATACTTGCGCCCGGTCCCGGAATCCGGGCGGAAGTCGCGCGCCCAAGCGACGGGGATCACGTCGATGGCGCGGCCGGCGACGATCCGCTCAACCATCCAACTTCCGCGATGAGTGAATTTCAGTTCGAAGCCATCGGCCTTCTTCGCCATGCCGCATGCTACACCGTTCCGGCGAACGCCGCGACCGACTCGGCCGACCGATGGAGAACCGGATGGATTTAGACGACCTCGTGAAGGAAATCGCGCCTCCACCCAATCGGGTCGGCAGGTGCGAGGGCAAGCTCGAGCACCACCTTCCCGAAGGCGCGGTGATGATCGCTTACGACACGCCTTCGAGCGTGCCTGCCGCTGCCAGTCGGCCTAGTCGGCCCGACGTGGCGGGCTAGAAGCTGTGCTCCGTGGTCGCATCGGGGCGAGCGATCTGGATTATCTTACGCGAGGTGCTGTGGAAGCCGCGTTGATCGCCGGCATGCCACCTATGATTCCGTCGAGCGTTGAGCGCTCCGATGGTTGTAAACCCTCGTGAGCTGCTCGACGTGGCTGTCGGCCAATGCACACTCGTCGGGCGCGTCTGAAGGTCAGGTTGGCTACCTTCGAGTACCGGAGCATGGACGGAGAGGGCCCGAAACTCTCAGCTTTACCCTCCTAGCGAGAGAAACCCAGTTGCGGTGGTTGAGCAAATTTATTCTAGATTTTCTCCCTCCGTCATTGTTCTCAGCCGGGTCACCGGTGCCGCAGAGCATCCGTTGCCGTCAGCCTTCGCCGTCGTCGTCAGAAACCGAGGATGCCGGGACGCGCTGGAAGCCAGCCGGCGTCGCCTCACCTGCCTGTGCGACGCGCGGACGTGACTGGGTAGGATGGGCTGTCGCAAGCGTGGTCCAGTCGTAGTCGTAGACCTTGGCAAGATATTCCGCGATCTCCTGGTCGTCGAAGATGAGGCTGGCGTCACGGTTGGTTTTAACGCCCTCGTTGGACCAGTTGTGGCTGCCGAACATGACGACCTTGCCATCGACGATGATCGCCTTGTTGTGACAGGCCGGCTGGAAGCGGAATACTTCCTTTGGAAAGTCCAGCGCGATCAGAACGTCGAGGCTCTCCTGCTTCATCATGTCCCGGCAGATGATGCGGACTTCGATATTGTCGTCGTCGATTTTCTGCTTGAGCGCCCCAACCAGCAGCTTGAACTCGTCGAAATCGTCGTCGGTGCCTCGGAAGTTGATATACTGGTTTTGAAACCAGACACTCTTCTTGGCCGACTTGATCAGCTTTAGTGCATTTTCCGCATAGTTGTCCGGAGTCAGCAACGGTTGAACGCTCACCACGCGGTTCAGCTCCAGCGGCTTAAACATTTTCGGCGCCTTGACGACGAAGTCGACAGGCTCGTCGATCGGAACAAAGAGATCGGGTGCAGGGGACATATCCGGCAGCGCGAAGCTGACGTTCTGATCGGCCTGGGCGGCGGAAAGCTCGAAGTCCCGCTTGATGTAGAATTCATAGGTCGATGCGAGCTTGTCGTTCTTGATAATCGCGTGATAGTCGCGGTTATATTTGCGCTGGAAACCGGCGGGCAGAGGGGCCGGGTTATCGACGAACGGATGCACGTTCGGCTGGTTTGACGATTGCCAGTTGCCGCTGGAGAGCCACACGGCGTTGCTGTCGCGCACCGCAACCTTGATATGATAGGCAGAGGCCCAAAGACCTTGGGGATTCTTCTTCGATATCAGCGTGGCCCAGGTCTGCTCGAAGCGCTGTTTCATCTTCGCGTCGAGCGGATCGATCACCTCGTCTTGTTCGTTAAGGTCGTCCTTCTTGACACCGTTCTTTGGCGGCTTTTCGGGAACCGGGTGCAGGATCAACTCGAACTTGCGCTTGGCGGGGGTGACGGCCTCCTTGATCGCATCGAAGATATGCGGCGCCGTGAACTGATACATCGCAACCGTCAGCGTCGATTCGGTCTCGCCGAGGAACGTCTCGAGTTCACTCCAGCCGGCTTCCGGACTGACGCAGATCGTCATCTCCATGCTCTCCTTTACGAGCGGGAGATTCGGCTCGTCCGGCTCCTTGTAGCTGCCGGTTTTGGGCGGCAGGAAATCCAGCACCGCGTTTCCCTCAAGCAGCGTTTCGAGCGCAGACACCATCGACCCGCCGGGCGTGCCGAACGAGACCGGGGCTTTTTGTACAGCCGCCACCTGTTCTTCCACGGTGGCGTCGATCACCGTGAACGGGACGCCGAACTTGGCCTCTAATTCGCTCGCCACCACCGGCGAGGTGCCGGGCCGGATCGCTACGACGATGGCAGGCACCGGCTTTCCTTGCGGCGGATATCGATATCCCGGGCGGATCGCGATGACGTCCTTGACGTCCGTCAGCTGTGCGCGCGCCGCACCGATCGCTTTCATGATCGGTTGAAATGAAGCCTTCGTGGCGTCGGAGATTTGGGGAGTGTCTGTGTCGTCCATGATTGGTCTCCCGATGATGAAATGTAATATTTGACGTACGAGGTGACTGCTCGGTGACGATCAGGTGAGGATATCGTTACGGATACGCACCGCCGGATCTCCCAGCAGCACGTAATTCTGCGCATCGTTGCGTTCGATCCAGGCGTTGACCAGCGCACGGTCTTGAAGCTTCATCGCAGCCGGTGCCGTCGGTGACGTCGCGCTCAGCAGAAGCGCGGATAATTCCGCGAACCGCGGGCCGAATTCTCCGCACACGGCACGCCCGACCGCCGTTCCTTCCAGAATAGAACCGATGCTGTTGCGGAACGGAGCGATCTGCGGCGTCGCGACACCGGGGGATTGCATCGAGAACCCCCACGCGCGATCGATATGTCCGATCACGGCCAGCGCACCGCCTTTGGGATGGGCGAGCAGGCGACGCGGAAGCGCCGCAATGAACGGCTTCGCGGCCAGCGGCGGCGCCGTACCGGCTTGCGACAGGTCCATCAGGAATTGATCCTTGTCGGGCGTGCCCGCCCCGAAGCAGGCGAACACGAATGCGATCATTCCCTTGACGTTGGCATCGTCGGCGATATCGGTAGCGGCCAGGAAATGGTCCGCTTTCACGCTGCCAAAGCCCGGCCAATCCTGACATAGCAGCGCGCCCTGACTGGAAAGTTGCTCGGCTTGCCCCGCGTCGAACGCCATGCCGTGCGAGGCCGTGAACAGCACGGCGGGCGGCTTCGGGGCATGCATCGTCGCGAGCAGATTTGCCTTGGTTGCGTTCTTGGCGAGGAAGAGCTCCTGATCGTAACCGGCCAGCTTGCTGACGGGGTCCGGGTCCTCGTCCGGAATGCCGTTGATCAGGGGGTCGAGCAGGAACGTCGAACTGAGCTTGGTGGCGCCGTCGCCGGGATGACGGGTTCCCCAAAACGAGATTTTCTTGGCGTTGGGGACGGATCCCGCCTCCTCATAATCGATCGTCGAACTGACATAGCGCTTGTAGTCATCGACGCTGTCGAACGCGAGCCGGCCGACACCGTACTCGATGCCGAGCAGATACTGGAATTCGAACGGGATCTGGTCGGGCTGGCCGACCAGGAGCAGATAGTAGGGGACTTTGCTGAAACTGGGATCGGCCGGCGCAATTCCGTGACGTGTATACCAATCGCGCAACTGTTCGCCTGGGTTGTAGTCGAGCTCCTTGAGGCGGGCGCCGGCCCGGTTACGACGAAATTCGATCAAGGGACGGAGCGCTTCCTTGATCGGCGCGGCAATATCGGCGGGGAAAACGATGCCCCAACCGATATTCTCCAGCTTGTCGGATGGGAGCGCAAACGGCTTTGGCGCGTCGCCCCGCGTCTTGTCGAATCTCTCCAGGCCCGGACGGCCCGATACCGACGCAGCGATGTCGTCGATCGTCCTCGGCTTGAAAGCGTAGTCGCCCGTGTTGAAGTCGATGCCGTTTACAAAAATGAAGTTCGGATCGTCGGCACCGGGACGGGCGGTCGCATTGTCTCCGTTGAGCGCCATTTGCGTGACTCCGGAACTGGTTGTCGCGGGCTGGATATCGGGGGTGGAGGTGGCGGTTGAGGCGGTTGTCCCGGGCGTCGCGCTGGCGTCCGTGGTATCGGCAGTCGAAACCAGCCGGTCGCTGACGTGGCCATAATGCTGATAAGCTCCCCAGCTCGAGGAGCCGGGATTGGCCTTCTGCGCCATCTCGCGCGCCTTTTTCAGCGCCTTACCGATCGTGGCCTCGGACCAGCTGGGCGCGATGCCGTCGCCGGCGCGAGGACCGTTCAAGCCCATCAGGGTGGCGTAGAACCATCGCGCGCATTCCACCGCGCAAAGATCGTCGACCTTCCAGCCGGCACCAATGTAATTGGGAATACCGCGTCCGAAGAACGCCTGCGCCAGGCCGGCCATATGCGCTCGTTCTTCATTGCGGTCGATGGCGACGGACGAGAAGCACGCGTTCGCGAACACCAGCCGCGGCACCTGGCGGATGCTGAAAATATCTTTTGCCGAGAGCACGCAATCCGCCGCAAAGACCCAGCCGGTCCGTCCGGACTCGGAATCGCAAATTCCGTGACCAGCGTAGTGGACGAGATCGTATTGATCGTTCACCAACAGCATCGCGAGTTGCAGCGGGTCGCAAAGCTCGGCGCTCTTCACGATCGAGTTCTTGCGCAGCTCCTGCAGGATCTGTTGGGCGCGCTGGTTTGCCGGATCGTCCTTTGAACCGATGCGCACGGTGGCTTCCACCTGATATTGGTCGCCCCAGGCGACCTGCGCCTGTTGCAGCACTTCGACCACCGCCGCGCCCTCGGCCCGGGCGCCGGGCAGCGACCAGGTGCCGGGCGCGGGATCGGCAATGATGAGAGCCTTGAGCTTGCTGTTGAGCGCCGGAGGTGAAGTCGGCGGGGGCGATAGCAAGGTACGAAATTGACGGGAGATCGCGATATTCGTTCCGAGAAAGAATGCGTTCGATATCTTCTTGTAGCCTGCCATTTCCCAGGGATAGACGGCCGTGGTGGCGTCGACCTCGAGCGTGACGCTTGCCGGTCCTTCGATCAGTTTGCGGAAGTCGTCCGGGATAATGATATTGGTGAAGTAATCGCTCTGCTGCGCGCGCTCCTGCGGTGTGCAGGTCTTCGTCATCCGATCGACCAGGTCGCGCAATAACCGCGTGTTAACTTCCTGCTCGCGCTGCGGAACCACGGCAAATTCGGCCAGTGCCGAGAACTCAAACACACTGGTGGGGAATAGATCGAATAGATCGGCCGTCTGCGGGGTCGCTGTTTTCCCGGCCGAGGCCGGCGCGCCGGCCGGGTGAACGGGTACGATTGCCGCGTCGGATTTGCCTGCAGTGACGCGCAGGTAGTTGACATGCGCGTCGGGTTCGACGGCGAGCGGATGATCCTTGGGTTTCGGATCGGGCTTCACGGGCTTGCCGACATCGACCGTAAACTTCACGATCCGCTCTGGCTTCTGGCCCACCGCCTGTTCGAGCTCTTTCCTGGCCTGATCGAGCTCGTTCCTGATCAAGTTGATCTTGTCCTGATCGGAATCGACCAGCACAAGCGAGAGCGGCGCATGAATGACAGCTCGAAAACTCTCCTTGTCTTCGGTTACTCCCTCCACGATCGCCTGGATGCGCTCGTAACCGTCGCTGATGCCCTGCAGCATGCCGCGAACTGATTCACTGATCGGAAGTTCGTTCCTGCGTGTGCCGAGCATGCTGCAGGCAAATTCATTCACGCCGATCGCCTTGATGACGAGGAAGATGTTGGAGAAGATGAATCGAAGGCTGTCCTGGGCGAAGCGGCCTGGCTCTCCCATCCCCGCCAAGAGCAACGTCTTTGCGCGCAGCTTCCTCGCTTTGTGAAATTGCTTCAGCTCGATCGGATACATCTGTCCTAATGCGGAACCGATGATTCCTAGATCGACCGCGCGTGTCAGCCACATATCGAGCGCCCGGTCGAACTGCTTGGTTGGTCCAGCGAAAGGCAGCCCGTCATAGCGGGCCCCGATTACAACCGGAGCCCTGACCTTGGTCAGGCTGCCGCAGACAAGCGTGATGCGGACTTCGATCTCGGACGCAGCGGTCGAGGATCGGGCATTGGCTCCCGCTTCATTGGGAGCACCTTGAGTCAAGTCCGGCCGGCTCGGCGCTGCTGGAGCGGGTACGGCCTGGACGGCTGCAGCCTGCGTCGATGCCGCTTGCACGGGGGCGGTAGTTGCGGGCGGTGCGACGACGCCGGAGCCATGCATGATGCTTGCCTTCGCGGGATCGACGGACCTGCTCGCGTTTTGACGCCGACTTCGGTTGCCTATCACGGTTAAACTCGCGAAATGCACGCTATGGTTTTGAATATGCGGACGAAAAATACAAATATAGCTAAGAATGTCACGGGATGCTGGCACAACCATTAGTTAAGTCAACGCGGGAGTTCACAGTCCTTGCCAAAATATCCGGTCACGGGGAGCTCGCGGCTGTTCCTGGGAAAGTCCAGGGGCCGGATGGAGCTGCCAGTCAGGACTGAACTGTCGACCGCTCTATTAACGCGCTCCACTAACGATGGAGTGCCACGAGAATATTTCATGTGGAACCCGCAAAGCACTAGGTCATCGAGCAAAGACTCCCGCAAATTTTGGCCGCGATGCTTTCACATGTCCTTGAAATTGCGGCTGATGCTGTCCGCAGTCCGCAGCGCCAGCGCCGAAAGAGTGATGGTCGGATTAGCGGTCCCCACGGTCGGGAAGGTGCCGCTTCCAACCAGGTAAAGGTTGGCGTGATCATGTGAATGCTGAAAGGAATCGACGACGGACGTCTTGGGGTCATTGCCCATACGGTAAGTACCCATGACGTGACCTGCGCCGCCGTACGTAAGGCGCACCGTCTTGCCGTCGACCACCTGGTCAAAGCCTCCGGGATCGCTCTCAGCGGTATGTGTGAAGTCCTCAGCGCCCAGCTTCTTGAAGATCACGTTCTTCAGGCGAAACGCAGCGGCAATACCCTGCCTGGTATAATCCGAAATATTGTATTCGATCTTGGGACGCGGCAAACCCAGAGAGTCCCTGGCCGAAGACAACGTCACGCGATTGTTGGCGTCGGGACTTTGCTCGACAGCGAACGCGATCCGGAACTGCCGTGAGATCAGATTGCCTAGAGTGGCGCGCAACTGGTCGCCAAGGAGCGCGCTGTTGTCCGCCAGTTTGTTGGAGGCCTTATTGTTGAGGCCGCTGAGGTTCACCCCGTTGATAAAATCAATGGTCGTCACGTGAGGATCGCCACCCGAGCCGCCGACGGTCGCACTCCACGCTTCGTTGCCCAAGCTGATCCGGAAGGCTGCACGCTGTGTGCGGAACGGACCGTCGCAGAGGTCTCCGATCGCCGAAGTGACGAGCGGTCCGCGATAGGGGAATACTTGCACCGGCAGTAGCCCCCAGGAGAGAAATTGGGGGTGGTCCATCAAATTCCGTCCGACCATACCGCTGCTGTTGGCCACGCCGTTTGGAGTTCGGCCTCCGTTGTCCGACATCCGCAGGAGCCGAGGGGTCTCGATGCCGTTTGCAGCGATGATGTAAACCTTGGCCTTGATACAACCAGTTCCCTTGGCTGGACCAGCCTCGTCCTCGTAGGTGATGAACTCGATTCCACTGACACGATTATTTGCGTCGAGCAAAATCTTGCTGGCGACCGTATGATCCATCAGCGTCGCCCCGCTGTTGGTTGCCTCGTTCAGCGTAATGGTCGGATCATACTTGGCTTGGATCGGACAAATCGGAATGCAGCTGGTATTGCCCGCGCAGGCGCGGCGATTCCGGTAGGGTTGGGAATTTCGCGCCGCAGGCTGGCTCCGCACCGTGAGCGAGGTCACCGGCGCCGCCGTTCCGAGAAAATCGAGAGATGCGGTTTCGTCGTCGGTGAAATTCGCAAGCGTTTCGTTCACGTGCTGGTCGAAAAGCGACGGCGGGATCCTCGGCATCGGAAAGGCGTAGCCGGGGGAAAACGTCAGGCCGGCGAAACTGTGGTCCGCCACGTCGCCGGAAACGCCGAGCTCGGCTTCCGCTTTCTCGTACCATGGCATCAGCGTTTCATAGCTGATTGGCCAATCCGGGAACGGAAGCTTGTACTGCTCGTTCATGCGGAAATCGTTCGGCACGAGCCTCGGTGTGAGGCCCATCCAGTGCGATGTCCCGCCGGCGAGACGCTCGTAGGTGCTCTTGAAGGGAAGCGTGCTGTCCGTCTGATCGAAGTAGGCTTTGTCAGGATCCTTCCAGGTTGCCCCGGAGAAACTCGGCCGGCCCGCGGCGACGGCGGTTGGAGCACGCGAGAGCGCGGGGGGATATGGACTTTCCGGGATCTTGGCGCTGGCCTTGTAAAAATTCCTCATGAAGCCGTTGATATTCGGCTGAACGCCAGGACCGGCCTCGAGAATAACGACATTGAGTCGTCGCTTCCCATTGGGGGTATTGATGGGCTTCTGACTCAATTCCTTTGCGATCAAAGACCCGGCAAATCCCGATCCGACGATCACGACATCGCACTCTATGCAATTGTCTGCCATGAATCCCTCCCTTAAAGAGCCGTTGGGGTGGGTAGAAGGGGTTTTTTATCATTGGGATCGTGGGGATTGCGCGACCAGTAGCCGAACTGCAAATTACTGTAGCCCATCGGGTGAGCTCCCGCGATTTGCCAAACCAGCCCCTGCGTGTACGCCTTTGGGGAAACGACTTCCGAGGAAACGCGGTCGGGTTTGGCCGTGGCGGCTTGCGCTCGCAGATCCTTCGGCTCGTACCACGAGCCGAGATACCACAGCAGGACGATGCTCCGTGCCAGGAATTTGATATCGTCGTTGCCCGCGTTCACAAAGGCGATGATGTCACTTCGTGATGATTTGGGATTGTCCCTCACGAACTTCAACAATGTGGTGAACGACGGCGTCGTGTCTTTCAAGTTAATCCAGCTGAAATAGTCATTCTTGATATTGATCGGATCGATACCTGGCTTTGAACTCATTGCATCGTTCTGGTTGAGCTCCAACTCGGGCGCGAGAAGCAGTTTGTCGACTCCGGTGAGCGCTTCGGAAAGCAACAGAAACGCCATCATGTCTTGCGGCGAATTCACGTCCGGTCCTGCGGCATAGGCCGTACCGGAAATGGGAGCGACGGCCGCTATGGCGCTCGTCGCCGCCGCAGCGGCGAGCATGGCGCGGCGTGAAAATGAGCCGTCGTGCTCCGAGGACATCGCGCCCGGTCGATCGTTCTGATGATCATTCGGTAGTGTGCCCATAATGCTCCCTACCATAAGAGTTCAACTGATAGTGGTTGATGACGCCGGCCCGTTTACTGCGCCTTTTCCAGCATGAACGTGAAATCAGACTGGTTCAGGTTCGGCCTACCGCCTTCTCGATTCGAGGCGGTTCTCTGGAAGCCCACGGCGTTGCTATGACAGGCGATGCAACTGGACGTGGCGAGAGGAACCGCCGGAGAATCCGGGAAGGCTGCATCACTGCCTGGCTTTTCTGCCTGGCTGTATGTCTCCAGCGTCGAATTTGCGAGGTAAGTCGGCGCCGGCGAGCAGGTCATGTCGGGTTGCTTGTCGAAATCGGTCCCGGGAGCCGGAGCGCCAGGATTTTGCGAGCGTAGCCCCGTGCAGTGAATGGCAAACGCGCTCGGCCATTGCGTGCTGAGCAGCATGTAATTCTGCCAGACGCTGTTGGTCGGAAGCACGCTGTGAAAAGCCGCGTTCATGTTCTTGGCCGCATCGGTCAACGGCGTTTCGCGAACGATCTGGCTCTTGAACGAGTCATCCTTTCTGAAACGCAGCTCCAGCGCTGGATCGGGATCCCACGGGAATGGCGGTGTTGCGTTCTCAATCGGGCAGTCCGTCTTGCATTTGACGCTGAAAAAATTGTACGAAGCACCCAGCTTGTTCGCCGAGACTTCATTCCTGTCCGGCACGTTCTTCACGTGCTCGAAGGAAGTCCAGATCCACTGCGGACGAGCTGCGGTCTTGTGGACTGCATGAAAGCCGATCAAACCCAGGGTCCTGTCGAGACACGGCCGCTTCTCGCCCGGCGGCATCAGGACGAGCGCTCTCCGCATGTGGTACGTCTTCGCCGCAATTTCTTCGGGCGTCAGGATCTTCCAAGAGACCTTGAGCATGAAGGAGCCGAACGCGGCGGGTTGGGCAGGCTTGCCGCCCTGGGCTGGCTGGGCATTCTGGCCCGGTGGAAAGTCGATCGCCAGGTCCGCATTCGCGGCTTGACCGGCTTTTGTGTTCAGATGGTTCGCGTTGATGTAGTCGAACATCTGCCGGTTCATCAGGATGTCGAAAATGGCGTAACGCCCCTGTTGATCGATCAACGGACCGGTCTTGAACGGCTCGTTGAAGCTCTCCTCGATCATCTTCACGATCATTCGATTGGACTCATCTGCCTTCAGATCGGGCCTGTTGTTGAGGAGTTCGCGGCATGCCTCTGGCATCAATCTCACGCGTTCCGCCTTCATCCCGTCCGTGTCGGTTGGCCATATCGGGGGTTGCAAGTCGGCCGGAAGCATGACGTCAAGCAGCTGCTTGAAGTTGTTCATATGCTCCCAAAGCGTCGGCGTGTCCGCCCGTGCGTTCTCGATAGGCGTTCCATCGTCCGGCGCATTCAGCGCGAGAAAAGTGCGCCACGAATAAAAATCGAAGCCTCGTTGCAGATTTTCCAGACCGGAGTCTTCAATTCCAGCTTGATCCCCTTGCGCACCCGTGCGCACGTTTTCCTGACAAGGCAGCCCCGATTTCAAGATGCTGTCTTTGTTTGCGATTGCGCTCGCAAGGACTTCTGGGGGGAGAGAGGAACCAGTTAGCTTGCCCTTGAAGGGATCGAACAATTGTGTGCCGTTGCATTGAAGGCTCGCGGTTTGCGAGCCGGTCGGGTTAACTGCCGTCTGAGCAATCGACCCGGCAGGAAGAGCCAGGAGCAGGATCAGGCCGGTCGAAGTGACGAACTCAGTCGTAGATGATAGACGGAAGCGCATGATCGACATCCCTTTCTCGGGGCGGCCCATTGCACTGACAAAGCTAGATGATCACTTCTTTCGGCGCTCCTGAGCCGCCATCTTTGCAGTTGGCTTGTTTTGTCAACAGTTCGCCGCTCGGGATTTCACAGTCCATACCAAGAAGCCCAAGTGTCTTCTCCGATAGTATCAGCGGCAGAGACGGGCGACATGCGTGAAGCGAACTCGTATCAACGACGGCGCGTGATTGATCCCCTGGCAGCAAACATAACCCAGACGTCTGCCGTCAATTGATGGTCTGTGATTTTATGATCCGGCCGACCTGTCAGTAAGCCGTATTTGCTCAATCGGATTAGGTTGTTTGTGATCGTTCGATAATTTCGCGGTCATCACCCTGGGCTATAGCGTCGCCCCGTGTCGCACATCTGAAAATAAGTAAGTAGGCCTCGTACCGCTCTGAATATCTCGACCATAACGTGCTTTATAGGCGCGCGCAACCGGATAATGGCCTAGCTTTTTTGTTCTCGCTTGCCGATACCTAGACTGAGCGGGATGCGAACAAGGCGCTGTCGGTCAAAGGCATCCATCCTTCCACGGCGGGGGCCTTGGCTTGGGCCGCCGAGGAGCCCCAACGGCGCTGTTACGCCAAGTCCTATGGCTTTTTGCGCTGCGGCAATGCGGCTTGCGTCCGATTTGTCGTCCGAACGGAGGAGACGGAGAAGCTTGGAGAACTGATCTGGTCGAGCGTCATAGTTAGACCGAGAGAGCTCAAGCTGCATCCTGGAGCAAGGTACCCTCGCCTAGGGAGAGGGCCCGAGTTGCAGCTGTTGTCGAGCAATTCTTTTTCTAGATTCTCTCCCTCCGCCATAAACATTGATTTTATTTAGCGTTTAGGCCTTCTCGGCTAAAACCCCCGGAGACGCTTAGGCGATTGGAAGCCCGTAGGGAAGCCCGGAGCCGCGCGGCTAGCTCGTGTAGAACGCGCGGGCAGCACCGTTCCGGGCTGTCGAGGCCCCTCCTAGCCCGGATTTAAGTTGGACTTAGTGGGCCGTGTCGGCAGGTGCTATCGCCTAATTCTTGAAGCGCGCTGCGTCACCCCTCGACCGCCGGCAAATCAATAATCAGCATCAGCAAATGTGCTGTGGTCCGCCTCCAACTTCTGGTTGACCCCCTCTAAGCCCGCCCATAGGTTCCATCTTGGATACCCGCGCATTGGCGCGTGCGAACACTGGGACGGCAATCTGTCCGAAGGCAAGAATGGCTAAACGCGTATTTTTTAGTTTTCACTATCAGGATGTAATTGATTTCCGCGCAAATGTGGTTCGGCAGCATTGGCAGTTGAAGCCGGATCGCGAAGATGCGGGTTTTTTCGACGCTTCAATTTGGGAAAGCGCAAAGCGCACAGGATCGGTCGCGGTAAAGAGACTCGTCAATTCGGGGCTCGAAGGAACGTCTGTGACATGTGTGTTGATCGGCTCCGAAACGTGCGAGCGACCTTGGGTTCGCTACGAGATTCTGAAGAGCTTCCGAAAGGGCAATAAGTTGCTCGCGGTGGACATCAATTCCATCAAGGGACGGGATCAGAAGACAAAGACAAGCGGTGCTAATCCTCTTGAGTACGTTGGCGTGACTTTCTCGGAGAGCGGTGACACAGGGACTCTGTGGGAGAAGGTGAAGGGCGAGTGGAAAGAATACTCAGAGATCGATGGCAGCGCGTCGTACAGAACCGGTGGCGTTGAGCCGCAATATCGAGGTAAGGGTTTCAACTTCAGTCAGTGGTACGCCCGGTACGATTGGGTAAGCAACAACGGCTATGAGAACTTCAGTTCTTGGATCGGCTAGCGGCGGGCATTTATTCAAAACCTGCGCGACGGGATACCCTCAGCAAGTAACAATTGTTTTAAATGCTGTTTTGGAAATGGGGAAACACGCATGGCCCGCCGGGTATTTTTCAGTTTTCACTATCAACGCGACGTTTGGCGCGTAAACCAGATTCGAAACATACCGAACATCACAGGGTCAGCGGCTGCCGGTTTTCATGACGCGTCATTGTGGGAAGAGGCCAAGGAAAAAGGCGACGCAGAGATCAAGAAATTGATTGATGAAGGACTAAAAAACACCAGCGTCACCGTCGTTTTCATCGGCGCAAACACCGCTGGTCGCAAGTATATCGACTATGAGATTGAGAAATCTATCGCCCGAGGAAACGGCCTCGTCGGAATTCAGATACATCACTTGAAGGATGAAGACGGGAATACTGATGCCGTCGGCAAAACCCCAGGGAAGCTTACCGCCGCTGGTGCCAACGTGTACAAGTATGTGGACAAAGAGAAGTTGGCGGCGCGCATAGAAGAAGCTGCATCAGCCGCAGGAAAATAGGCCGGCCGATCTTTTCGAGAATTCAAATGGCAACCGTTGAGGAATTTATCAGTACCTACTCGCAAGCTCTTTCCGATCGCAATGCCGCCGTCTTGGCGGGAGCTGGGTTATCAATCCCTGCTGGTCTGGTAAATTGGAAGGGATTGATGCGATCTGTTGCGCGCGAAATTGGGCTCGATGTTGAGAAGGAAAGTGATCTTGTTGCGGTTGCGCAATATCATCTAAACGAACGAGGCGGCCGCCAACGAATAAACCAGACGCTCGTTAGCGAATTCTCGGAGCGCGCAAAGATATCCGACAACCATCGCATTTTAGCCCGGCTTCCGATCGATGTATTTTGGACCACTAATTACGATACGTTGATAGAGAGCGCGCTGCGGGAGTCGGGCAAAAGGGTAGATGTAAAGATAACAGCAGAAAATCTCGCGACCACTTTACCGCGTCGCGATGTTGTTGTTTATAAGATGCACGGTGATATTTCTGATGCCGCTAACGCAGTCGTTTCGAAGGACGACTATGAATCTTATGGCTTCAGCCGTCGCGGTCAGCTCTTCTCGACGACATTGAGGGGTGACCTCGTTTCGAAGACCTTTCTGTTCCTTGGGTTCAGCTTCAGTGATCCGAATGTCGATTACATTTTGGGTCGAGTAAGAGTGCTCTTAGAAGGCAATCGGCGAGAGCACTATTGTTTGATGCGCAGTGTACAGAGAAGCGACTTCAAAACGCGGGGTGACTATCAGTATGCCCGGACAAAGCAGGAATTGCAGGTAAAGGACTTGCGCCGGTACGGCATCATGGCCGTCATGCTCGACAGTTTTGCTCAGCACACGGAGACGCTGAGGCGTTTGGAGAAGAGCTATCGAAGGCAGCAAGTATTCATTTCTGGGAGCGCGAGTTCTTACGCACCTTGGTCTGAGGACGACGCCCACAAATTCCTGACTCTGCTTGGAATGCATCTTGCCCAAAGGGGCATGAATGTTATCACGGGATTTGGGCTAGGGGTCGGCCCACACGTGATCAACGGAGTTCTTGATGAGTTGGAGCGCGAAGGAACACGAACTCTAAGCGATCGCCTCACGCTTAGGCCATTCCCATACTCAATCTCCGATCCCGAGAAGCGGCAAGCGAGGTGGGCGGGTTATCGAGATGAAATGATCTCGAAAGCCGGAGTTGCAATTTTCGTGTTTGGAAACAGGACTGACGCTTCGGGACGCTTGGTGCCGGCCGATGGCGTTCTTGAGGAATTCAAAATTGCCTACAACAAGGGATTGCTTGTTGTGCCCGTAGGCTCGACCGGTCATGTTGCGCAGACGATCCACGAGAAGGTTTTGGCGGACTTGGACAATTATTTCCCTAGGGTGCGGGGTTTGAAGACTGCACTGATGGCATTGAAGCGCGGCGGAACGCCAAACCAAATCGTTGAAAGAGTTCTCAAGTTTATCGCTCTGGTAGCGAGTAAACCAGTGGAGTGATTAAAGCGATTGCCATTTCATCGAATGGGACAGCAGCGCTGGCTTGAAGAGCATCGCCGCCAGTCACATGTCACGGGTATCGGGGATCGTTGGCCCGACACACTGGCAACGCACCCACCGCCTCATTGAAGGCGCGTGCGTCCAATAAGAGTAAGCACGGGCTGCGTTCGAGCACCGCTCGACGCAGTACCTCTACGCAAATGCAACGGCACGAGCCGTCGAGGGAGACCTTGGCGGGTTTTTGCGTGTGGCTAGATATGCGCCTTGGGGAAGGTCGGCCAGCCGCTGCTTGCGGTCGATTAAGCGTAGATCGCGCAAGTCGCTGCCGTCATGCTCGATCAGGTCGAACGCCACCAGTACCACCTCGCGGTCGCGGCGCGGCCCCGCAGGGCGTTGAAGTCTGATAGACCGTCGGGTGCTCTCGTCACCGCATCTCACGCACTCGCGAAGCTCCTACTGACTGCCGGAGCGTCTTTGAGGCTTTTGTTGTTAGTAGCAGGGACTGGAAGCGGGATGGTCCTGGTCCTTCGAGATGGCTGGAGGCCCTTCAGACGAATTATCGCTGCGCAACCTCACTCGCGTACAGATCAAGGAATGCGCTCCACAATGGGATCTCATCATCGCCCAAATTGAAAAATGCGCAGCAATCGGCGATACGGAATGTCATATCTCGCAGCAAGAATCGGATGAGATCAATCAAGCACCGGACGGCTCCGAAGAAGCAAAAGCTCCATCATGCAAGGGCATCCTAATTCGCCCAGAGGTCCAAGGCTTTGCGGCTACCGCATTCGCCGAGGCAAAGCGCAACGTCGGCAGAACATACACAAACGAGAAAACGGCAGCCTTCATCAATGACTTCGTGAATTTTATCCGCGATTTCGCCAACTTTGATCCGCGGTACTCCACGGCCAACGGTCATAAGACCGCCGATGAAATAAAAGATGTGGTAGAAAAACTGACCGCCGCAGAATTTGAAGTCTGTTTTCCACAGGTGGTCAAATTCGCGCGCGACTTAAAGAAACAACAAGAAGCCGAGGGACCCAGTCTTGAGGATCAGACCCGTCGTTGCTTTGGGGCGCCGGGACACTATAGCGCGGACACCAAAACTGACTCCTACGAAAATGCCATCGCAGCATTCGGCCAGGAGAAATTTTACGCTCTCATATTTTCATCAATGAAAGTCTATTCGCCTTGTCCGCTGATAGAGCTCGACCCAGAGGGCTGGCCTGAATCGCGGTTGGCGCCTGTCACCGCCGGTGCGTGGAAAAGCGGTCAGGCGATGAGCCCAGGATTCGGCGACCCACACCTCATTGCCGTCGCTGGAAACGACCACACCAAGCGGCCATGCAAGCTTGTCCGCACGCAGGCTCGCGCCACCGAGCGATGCATCGCAAGCGATGAGCCGGCCCGACGGGGCGCGATTCTGCATCAGGCAGGCACCAGCGAAATCCTGATCGACATCGCGGTGCTGGGAACCGCCAATCTTCCCGAGGCGAGATTCTTCACCGCGATGAAGCGCAGAGCTCTCACCAGCAATTAGCTCGTTCATCCCCTCTTAGTTTGGTTAATCGCGGGCGAAGTGCAAACCGCCCACGAACGAAAAGTGGACGTATCTGGTGCGGTTTCTGGTGCGGCAGTCGCACTGCAGGCAATTAGAACGAAGTAAGCCATTGATCCCGTTGGTGGGCCCGGCAGGACTCGAACCTGCAACCAGACCGTTATGAGCGGCCGGCTCTAACCATTGAGCTACAGGCCCCGCCGCCTTGCGGGCCGCGAGGCGCGGCCGGCAACGGTGCGGGCTCCGTTTACAGGGTGCGTGGGGTTTCGGCAATGCCGCCGCGAGGCCCCGGCGCCGCCGCACCATCGGCAGTTCAGTCCACCGAGACGCCGGCGAACTCGACCACCTTGCGCCATTTCTCGGTCTCGTCGGTCACCAGTCTGCCGAATTCGGCCGGGGTCATCGGCTTCGGGATGCCGCCGACCTCGGCGAGCCGCGCCACCAGCTTGGGGTCCTTCAGGGCCTCGCCGACCGCCTTGTTGAGGGTATCGATGACTTCCGGCGGGGTGCCCTTCGGCGCCGATATGCCGTAGAAGCCGACCGCCTCGAAGCCCGGCACGGTCTCGGCGATCGCCGGCACGTCGGGCACGCCGGGCCAGCGCTGCGGCGAGGTGACGCCGAGCGCGCGGACGCTGCCGCCGCGCGACTGCTCGAGCGCCGACGGCAGGTTGTCGAAGATCAGCTGCACCTTGTTGGAGATGATGTCGGGGAAGGCGATCGCGGATCCCCGATACGGCACGTGCTGCATGTCGCATTTGGTCATCGCCTTGAACAGCTCGGCCGACATGTGCACCGAGGTGCCGTTGCCGGACGAGGCGTAGGCGATCTTGCCCGGATTGGCCTTGCAGTAGTCGATGAATTCCTGAACCGTCTTCACCGGCATCGCGTTCGAGACCACCAGCATGTTGGTGAGCTGCATGATGCTGGCGACCGGGATGGTATCGCGCAGGAAGTCGTAGGGCAGCTTCTTGTAGAGCGAGGTCGAGATCGCGTTGTTGGGCGCGACGAACAACAGCGTATAGCCGTCAGCCGGCGAGTTGATTGCAGCAGCGGCTGCGATGTTGCCGCCGGAGCCGGCGCGGTTCTCGACCACGAATTGCTGGCCGAGATGATCCGACAGCCACTGGCTCATGATGCGCGCCACGATGTCGACCGGGCCGCCTGCGGCAAAGCCGATCAGCCAACGCACCGGACGGTTCGGATAGTCGGATGCGGAGGAGGGGGCAATCGAGGCAAGGCAGAAAATCAAACCAAGCAACGCGGCACGTGCGAACCGGAACATCGTCTCTCCCGTCATTTTCTTGTGACTGTTGCCTTCATGGTTTCACAAAACGCTGGCTTTGCCTACGACCACGCCCGTGCGACGATAGTCGCGCTCACGTGCAATGCTTGAGGCTCGGGATGAAATTCGCTGTTATGATTTGCGCCGGCGCGCTGCTGCTCGCGGGCGGCGCGGCGGCGCAAGAGGGGAGCAAGACCATTTCCAAGACCACGATCAGTTTCGCCACGGCGACGCCGGGTGGCGGCTTTCCGCTCTATGGCAACGCCTTCGCCGAGGTGATGAACGCGGCCGATGCGACGCTGTCGATCGAGCCGCGCAACACCAAGGGCTCCAACGAGAACATTCCGTTGCTCGAGGCCGGCAGCGTCGATATCGCAACCGTTGCCGGCGAGCCGTCCTACGAGGCCTTCATGGGCATCGGCCGGCCGAAGGCGACCAGGCTGAAGATCCTCACCGCGATGTATTCGAGCCCGGGTATGTTCATGGTGCGGGCCGACAGCCCCTACAAGACGATCCAGGACCTGGTCGGCCAGCCCGTCGCGTTCGGCGCCAAGGGCTCCGGCCTGCCGATCCTGTCGCGCTACATCCTCGACGGCATCGGGTTGAAGCAGGACGAGGACTTCAAGTCGATCTATCTCGATCGCGCCGGCGATGGCCCTGCGATGGTCGAGGACGGCCGCGCCGCGGCGCTGTGGGGTGCCGGCATCGGCTGGCCCGGTTTCAGCAAGATGGCCGAGAGCGCAAGTGGAGCGCGTTTCATCGCGCCGACCGCGGACGAGATCGCCCGCATCCGCGCCAAGCACACCTTCCTCAAGCCGCTGACGATCCCGGCCGGCAGCTACCCGAAGCAGACCGCAGCGATTTCTTCGGTCGGATCCTGGAGCTACATCCTGGTGCGCGAGAGCCTGCCCGATGATGTCGCCTACCGGCTGGCGAAGACGTTGCACGGCGTCGAGGCTGACTTCTGCAAGAAGCTCGCCCAGGCGTGCGAGACGACGGCAGCGAACACCGTCGCTGCCGCGCCCGATATCAATCTGATCCACCCCGGCGTGCTGAAGTATTTCAGGGAGATCGGTGTGGCGAAATGATCTCTGCATGGGCGCGTCGTCGCGTCTATGCAGAGGTCATTCCGGGGCGCGCGAAGCGCGAACCCGGAATCTCGAGATTCCGGGTTCGATGCTGACGCATCGCCCCGAAATGACGACCTTCGGTCGTCACTTCTTGATCATCGAACACGCCGGGTCCGGCGGCCCGAATGCGTCTTCGCCGGAGATCTTGGCCAGGATCTTGTAATAGTCCCACGGATACTTCGACTCGGCCGGTGTCTTGACCTGCACCAGCCAGAGATCGTGCACCATCAGATTGTCCTCGCGCAGTTTGCCGTTGCGGGCGAAGAAATCCTCGACCGGCTTCTCGCGCATCTTGGCCGCGACCTTGAGCGGATCGTCGGTGCCGCTGTCCTTGATCGCGTTCAAATAGGCGGTCACCGAGGAATAGACGCCGGCCTGCCACATCGTCGGCATCCGGTTCATCTTGGCGAAATAGCGCTTCGACCATTCCCTCGTCTTGTCGTCCATGTCCCAGTAGAACGAGGTGGTCAGCAACAGGCCCTGCGCGGCCGACAGCCCGATCGAGTGGATGTCGGTGATCAAGGCCAGCAGCGCCGCCATCTGCTGCCCGCCGGCGAACACTCCGAACTCGGCGGCGGTCTTGATTTCGTTGGTGTTGTTCGGCGGTCCGCCGGCAATGCCGATGATCTTGGCCTTCGAGGCCTGGGCCTGCAGAATGAAGGACGACAGATCGGGCGTCGCAAACGGCGGCCGCACCGCGCCGAGCACCTTACCGCCGTTCTTGGTCACGATCGCGGAGGCGTCCTTCTCCAGCGAATGGCCGAACGCATAGTCGTCGGTGATGAAGAACCAGCTGTCGCCGCCGCGCTTCACCACCTCCTGGGCGGTGCCGACCGCGAGCGCCCTCGTGTCGAACACCCACTGCATCGCGTAGGGCGAGCAGAACTTGCCATGGAAATCGGTCGCGCCGGTCGAATGCGTGATGAACAGCTTCTTCTTCTCGTTGGCGATGTTCTGCACCGCGAGCCCGACCGCCGACACCGGCACGTCGACGATCAGATCGACCTGATCGACGTCATACCAGCGCCGCGCGATGGTCGCGCCGATGTCCGGTTTGAGCTGGTGATCGCCGACGATCACAGAGATCGGCTTGCCGAGCACCTTGCCGCCGAAATCGTCGACCGCCATCTGTGCGGCGGTGACCGAGCCCTGTCCGGTCGGCGTCGAGGCCGGGCCGTTCATGTCGGTCAGCACGCCGATCTTGACGACGTCGTCGGATACCTGCGCCGATACGGCCGAGGAGGCCAGCAGCGCGGCTGCGAGCGTCCCGAACATGGCTAGTCTGGTGGCGATCATTCTGTCTCCCTCCTGAATTGGCGCATTGGCCATTTTGTTTGTGCCGGGCCTCCAGGACCCGGTCATATTGGTTTCTTTTGCAACTAGTTTGGGGTCCGCGTCAACGCGCCATCGGTCTAATGACGGAGGGCCGGACCGGCCCGAGGCGGTTTCTTTCGGGGCCGATTCAGTCCATAGCGGGCCATGGTCACCGCCCAGCGCCTTCCGGCTTCGCTCACCCCGCTCGATGCGGTGCTGGCCGCCGTGCTGCGTGACCTCGCACCGGTCCAGCCGGTCGAGCTGCCGCCGGCCGACGCCTTGCGCTGCGTTGCAGCCGAGATGCCGGCGCTGCGCGCATACCCGTTGCACGATGTCGCTGTCGCTGACGGCTGGGCGATGCGCGCCAATGATTTGGTCGGCGCGTCGTCCTATGCGCCGCTGCCGCCGGCCGGGCTGCCGGTCTGGGTGGCGGCCGGCGCGGCGATGCCCGATGGCACCGACTGCGTGGTCGATGCCGATGCCGTCGACACATCCGGTCCGCTGCCGCAGGTGCTCGCCGAAGCCATTCCGAGGCAGGGCGTCCGGCGTGCCGGCAGCGACATTGCCGCCGGGCGTGCCGTGATGCCGGCGGGAGAACCGCTGCTGCCGCGCGGTCTGCTGCTCGCACGCGCGGCCGGACTGGAGCTGTTGCGCGTCCGGCGGCCTCGGCTTCGCATCGTCAACATCTGCAACGGTCAGCTGACCGCGCAACTGGTCGCCGACATCGCGCGCCTCGCGGGCGCTGAGATCGTCTATGCCGAGGCGACGCCCGATGTGACGGCAATTGCAGATGCACTCGAGACCGCGGGCGGCGACCTGATCATCACGATCGGTGGCACCGGCGTTGGTCACACCGATGCGGCGGTGAATGCGCTGGCGAGGTGCGGCACGCTGATCGCGCACGGCATTGCGCTGCAGCCCGGGCGCACCGCAGCGGTCGGCCGGGTCGATGCGACGCCGGTCGTTGCCTTGCCGGGCGCGCCGGATCAGGCTTTCGCGGCCTGGTGGGCAATTGCGCTTCCACTGCTCGACCGCCTGTCGGGCCGACGGCCGCGTCAGACATTGGCGCTGCCGCTGGAACGCAAGATCGCCTCCGGCGTCGGTATCGCTGAGGTCGTGCTGCTGACGCGTCAGCAGGGTCCTCAGCAAGGTTCCTGGACCCCGCTTGCGATCGGCGACCTGTCGCTCGATGCCATCGCGCGTGCCGAAGGCCTGCTGATCGTGCCCGGCGCCGCGGAGGGCTTCGCTGCGGGCACGGTTGTCGATGCCTATATGTTGCGGGAGTGAGTTCCCGAGATGACCAATATCTCCACGCCGAAACCCAACCCATCCGTCGAGCAGGACCAATTCCTGACCATCCTGTCGCGCGAGGAGGCGATCGCGCGCTTCGAGGCGGCGCTGTTCCCGCGCCAATTGCAATCCGAGACGCGGCTGCTCGCTGACGCGCTCGGGCGTGCGCTGGCGGAGGACGTGGTCGCGCCGATCGACGTGCCGCCGTTCGATCGCTCCAATGTCGACGGCTTTGCCGTGCGCTCCGCCGATCTCGCAAGCGCTGGCGAGGGCGCTCCGGTGCACCTCGCGCTGAACGACGAGATCATTTCGTGCGGCACCGCGCCGACCCGGCCTGTGTTCCCGGGCAGCGCGACCGCAATCGCGACCGGCGGTCCGGTGCCGCGCGGCGCGGATGCGATCGTGATGGTCGAGCACACCCAGCCGGCCGGAAATGGCGCCATCGAGGTCCGCCGCGCAGCGTCGCCCGGGCAGTTCGTGTCCTATGCCGGCTCCGACATCGCGCGCGGCGAGGCGCTGTTGCGCGCAGGAACGATCATCGGGTCGCGCGAGATCGGCATGCTCGCGGCCTGCGGCATCGCCGAAGTCGCGGTGGTGCGGCGTCCGCGTGTTGCGATCCTCTCGACCGGCGACGAACTGGTGCAGCCCGGTGAGACGTTGCGGCCGGCCGCGATCTACGACACCAATGGTGCGATCGTCACCGCGGCGATTGCCGAGAACGGCGCTGACGCGTCGTTCCTCGGCGCGATCGCTGACAATGAGGCGATGCTCGAGGCCGCGATGCGCAAGGCGCTGGCGGACAGCGACATGCTGGTGCTGTCGGGCGGCACCTCCAAGGGCGCGGGCGACGTCTCGCACCGGATCATTGCCCGGCTCGGCAAGCCCGGCATCATCGCGCATGGCGTGGCGCTGAAGCCGGGCAAGCCGCTGTGCCTTGCGGTCTGCGACGGCAAGCCGGTGGTCATCCTGCCGGGCTTTCCGACCTCGGCGATGTTCACCTTCCACGACATGATCGTGCCGGTGCTGCGGCGGATGGCCGGGCTGCCGCCGCGGTCGGATGCCAAGGTGGCGGCGAAGGTGCCGGTGCGGATCGCCTCCGAGCTCGGGCGTACCGAGTTCGTGATGGTGTCGCTGGTCGAAGGCGCCGACGGCCTGATCGCCTATCCCGGCGGCAAGGGCTCGGGCGCGATCACGTCGTTCGCGCAGGCCGACGGCTTCCTGAAGATCGAGGCGCTCGCCGACCAGCTGCCGGCCGGCAGCGACGCCGAGGTGACGCTGTTCACGCCGCATGTGCGGGTGCCCGATCTCGTGATCGTCGGCAGCCATTGTACCGGACTCGATCTCGTCACCGCGCCGCTGGCGCATGCGGGCCTTGTGGTGCGTTCGATCGCGGTCGGCAGTCTCGGCGGGCTCGCCGCCGCCAGGCGCGGCGAATGCGATCTCGCTCCGATCCATCTGTTCGACGACAAGACCGAGACCTACAACACGCCGTATCTGGCCGACGGTCTCGAGCTCGTGCCGGGCTGGCGGCGTATGCAGGGCATCGTGTTCCGCAAAGACGACACGCGCTTTGCCGGCTTGAGCGCAGAAGCGGCGGTGCGCGCCGCGCTCGCCGATCCCGCCTGCATCATGGTCAACCGCAACCAGGGTGCCGGCACCCGCATCCTGATCGATCGGTTGCTGGCGGGCAGCCGGCCCGACGGCTACTGGAATCAGCCGCGCTCGCACAATGCGGTCGCGGCCGCGGTGGCGCAGCATCGCGCCGACTGGGGCATGACGATCGCGCCGGTTGCCCGTGCGTCCGGGCTCGGTTTCATTCCGCTGGCCGAGGAACATTACGACTTCGCGTTGGTCACAGTGCGCAAGCAGCGGCCCGCGGTGCAGGCCTTTCTCGACGCGCTGGCATCGGATAGAGGCCGCGCCGCGTTGACGGAGGCGGGGTTCAGGCCGGCGTAGCCGGTCCGCGCCAGCTCCACCGCTGTCGTCCCGGCGAAGGCCAGGACGACGATGAGGATCGTTCGCAATCCAAGTTGCCCGCCACGCGATGACAGTTGTGGTGGGTATGCAGCCCCGCAATCTCGCGACATTAATTGCCGAGCTTTGCTGCGCCCGCGGATCCGGCTCAGTGCCGCATGGCCATCTCGACGAACTCCAGCACGGAGCGCGGGACCTCGTCGTATTCGACGAAACGGCGCCGCAGCTCATCGGCAATATCGGTTGTGACGTCGCGCGACCATCCTTCGCTGGTATTGAAGGCCACGATGCGGACCGGATGGTTGTAGTGGTCATCCAGCAGACGGCGGATCAGCGTTTTCCTGTCGGTGCCTTCATCGGTTTCGCACCAGGCACGGCCAAGCCGGCCAAAATCGTTTAGCACCAGATAGGTGTCATGGTCGATTTGGTGCGGCACGATCGAAGGCGAGCGAGGCATAGGTGGTGCTCCGGTACGCCACAATATCGTGTTCCGGGCGCCCGGTGCATTGGAAACTTCGAGGTATATCCGCTGGATAAGTCTCCGACGGCGCTCCGCGAGCAGGTTGCCCGATCACTCGCGCAGCTTGCGGTCCAGGAAGCCGACATAGGAATTATCCGGATCGAGTTTGACGGCCAGGCGAAGCGCGGCACGGGCGGCGGACTTGTCGCCCTCGGCCGTGGCCTGGTGCTCATCCAGAATCGCATTGGCCACCGTGCGCGCGGTGTCGAGACGGGCCTCGTCGATGGATTTGTCGGCAAGATAAGTTTCGACGGGCTCGCGGAGACGCTTCAGTTCGTCCACGCTGACCGAACTCAGCGGATACCAGTTGTAATATTCGAGGCGCGGCCGATCATCCGTGAGGCTCGGCACATCCCTGACAAAGGCCGCGAGCTTTTCATCAGCGGCGATGAACGTCGCCAGGAAATCCTCGGGCGAGCGCAGGCCGTTGGCTGTCAGGTCTTCAGCCACGCCCGGCTTCGACATGCGCGTGGCGAGCACGCGAGGATCGATTGTCAGCGGTTCATCGGAGCCGATGGCCACGCCTTCCATTCTGGACGGCAACCACAGGGAGACGTGCTTGAACTGGCCCATCATGGCCTTGAGGATCATCTTCGGAAGAATGCCGCGGTTGAAGTCCAGCGGCACCCACTGCGCGAGAACGGCGCCGGGCCGCATCTTCTGCTTTGCCAGCGCATAGAATTCCTCTGTGTAGAGGTTGATGACGCCGGCGTCATGGGGCGGCGGGGGCTCGAGGGTGATGACGTCGAATGTCTCGTTGGTTCCCAGCAGGAAGTGGCGTCCGTCCGCTACGATCTGATGGACCTTGGGATTCTGATAGAACTGCTTGTTGATCGGCACGAAGTGAGGCGCGAATTCAAAAACCGTCGGGGCCAGATCGACCGCGTCGATGGATTTTAGTTCCTGATGGGTGCTGACCGCACCCACCGTGGTGCCGGTGCCGATGCAAATCACAACAGCCGTTTCAACCGGGCCCGGGTGCAGCAGAACGGGATAGTGCCCCATCGCGGCCATGTAGCGTCGGCCCTCGGGACGGTTGTTGGCATAGCTCTTCGAATTCACCACGAGTTGCTGATAAGTGCCCGCCGCCTTCTCGCGATACTCGACCACTGCAAATGTTGCTTGTTTGGTTTCGCGCAACTCGAGGACATTACCGCCTTCGATCGCGGTCAGGACCCGTTCCAGATAGTGCGGGGTGAAGAGCAACAGCGCTGCAGTGATGATGCTTGCGGCGACTGCCCCTTGCCGCCACAGGCTGCTTTCTTTCAGAAGACCCGGTTGCGATACGGTGGTCGCGACAAAGAGCAGGACGTTCAGAACAATCAGGGCGGTGAGCGCCCCCTGGCTGCCCAGATAGGGGATCAGAAGAAACCCTGCCGACAGGGAGCCCACCACGCCGCCAATCGTGTTCAAGGCGTAGAGCGTGCCGATCCGGCGGCCCAGCGCGCTCATCTGCATCACGGTCAGTTCGCTGGCCAAGGGAAAGCTGATGCCGATCAGCGTGGTCGGCAGCAACAGCGCAACGGCACAGATCAGGAAGAATGAGACGTCACCTCCCAAAAGCTCCTGCGCCGGTACCGGAACGAGGCCTGATACGATGGGAGACAGCACCGCTTCCACCGTGCGCGCCTTGCCGAGGATTCCAATGGTCAGCGTGGCCGCAACCGCGATGAGCAACTGCGTCACGGCGAAGTATCGCAGCAATTGATCCTTGCGCGGGGCGAGCAGCCTCGCGCAGATCAGGGCGCCGATCACCAGCCCAAGCAGGTAAACGCCGAGCATGCCCGAGAAGGCGTAGACACTCGAGGTGCTGACGTTGGTCAGGAAGCGGAACCAGACGACTTCATAGGCGATGGACACGAATCCGGAGCAGGCGAAGATCGCGATGAGGATGGACGTCCCGCGATGCCCCGGCCCGGCGGTCTGCATCGGCGCTTCGGCCGCGACCGGCGACAGGGGGCTTGCGTCGCGCGCGAGGAGCAGGGCCACGCCGCCGACGCAGACATACAGGCCTGCCGCGACCAGGCTCGATCCCGTGATCCCCCAAAGGCCCATCAGGACAAAGCCGACGGCCAGGGTGCCAATCGCGGCGCCCAGGGTGTTGAACCCGTAGAGCAGGCCGATGCGATTGGCGAGGTCGGTTTGCGTGCGGGTCAGGAATTTCACGAGGAAGGGCAGGGTCGCTCCCATCAGCATCGTCGGCAGCGACAGGATGGCGAGCGACAGCGCGACCATGAGCGGCAACCGGAGCGGAGACTCCAGGTCCAGCATGGGCGACAGCCAGCCCACCCATGTCGACCAGTGCGACAGGAACGCGGTCACCGCCAGGGAAACGACCGCGAGCGCGAGTTCGAGAAAGCCGTAGATTTTCAGGGGGCGGCTGACGGTGTCGGCGATCCGGCCCCCGACAGCGCTGCCCAGCGAGAGGCCAAAGAAAAAGCTCGCCACCGTGACGCTCACGGAGACGGTCGCGCTTCCCAGCACGAATTGCAGTTGCTTGAACCAGAGAACTTGGAGGATCAGGGATGCCGCGCCCGATGCCAGGAAGATCGTGGTGACCAGAACCCGGTTCTTCAGGCTTATGGCGTCTCGAACACCATCACGATTGGGCACTGGACAGGCCTCCCATTGATCGGGAGAACTGGTACGGCAAATGCCGTTAATATTGCCCTTATGGGGCGGTCTACTGGCGTTTGCGCTGCCGCGGGCGCAGCTGCTCCAGGAGCTTCCCAAGGCGGCTCCCAAGGCGCTCCTCTCGGGAGCCTGATCGATCGCCATCCGCCGGCGGGGCTGGCATGACATTGCGTCAAGGCTGATATAAGCAGCATTGGACGTTATATGTCTGCGGAGATTGCGTATGAAGGTGATAGGCCTCGCGGGCTGGAGCGGAGCCGGCAAGACCACCCTGCTGTCGCGGGTGATCCCCTATCTGCTTGGCCGGGGCTTGCGCGTCTCCGTGATCAAGCACGCCCATCACGAATTCGATGTCGACGTGCCCGGCAAGGACTCCTGGGTGCACCGGCAGGCCGGCGCGACCGAGGTGCTGGTATCCTCGACGCGGCGCTGGGCGCTGATGCACGAGCTGCGCGGCGCGAGCGAGCCGCGGCTGCCGGAACTGCTCGCCAAGATGGCGCAAGTCGATCTGGTCGTGGTCGAGGGCTTCAAGCGCGAGCCGGTCAACAAGATCGAGGTGTATCGCGCCGCCAATGGCAAGCCGCTGCTGTTCCCCGACGACCCGCGCGTGGTCGGGATCGCCAGCGACGTCGCGGTCGAAACCAGGCTGCCGGTCGTGCATCTCGATGACATCGAGGACGTCGCCGAATTGATGCTGCGCTCGGCTATTGCGGTCGACGATGTGCTGGCTTCGGCCGCGGCGG
Source organism: Bradyrhizobium sp. USDA 3240 (assembly GCF_054063295.1). Classification (NCBI taxonomy): domain Bacteria; kingdom Pseudomonadati; phylum Pseudomonadota; class Alphaproteobacteria; order Hyphomicrobiales; family Nitrobacteraceae; genus Bradyrhizobium; species Bradyrhizobium sp. USDA 3240. The sequence continues at coordinate 2,181,108 of NZ_JBSSGD010000002.1, read as the reverse complement.
AAAGCTGAACAGGACGAGAAAGTGCCGCCGTTGACGATGAATGACGGCTTCGCCATGGTCGAACCATGACCACGACAAAGCTCGATCTCACCGGCCTGAAATGCCCGCTCCCCGCGCTGAAGACGCGCAAGGCCCTGAAGAGCGTGACGGCGGGTGATTTCCTCGAAGTGCACTGCACCGATCCGCTTTCGGTGATCGATATCCCGGCCCTCATCCAGGAGACCGGCGACAAGGTCGAGATCACCGAACGAAGCGATGTCCGGATCGTTTTCCTGATCGAAAAGGCGAATGGAACGATAGATAACCCAAATGCTGCAGCGCCGCGTATGCGCTAGATCCGGCTTAATATCTACCTTTTGCCAATCGACACCTATTTTCCATTCTGCGCGAATTGATAATCTCCGCCGGGTTGCGGAGATGGAGGTGTGCCCGGATGTGGGCATACCGACGGACGGCGGTCGGCCTGCGTCCGGATCACGGGCTGCACGGCTGGGCATATCGGGTCGTATTGGGGGTTAGCATTTGCGGAATGCGCGTGGTTGGTCCCGGCGCATCGAGGAAATGTGCGGAGCAGCGGCCTGACGGCGGCCGAAAGGGCTGAGACGGGATCGAAGACGCAGATGCGCCTGACGTAACGGCGGCTGCAGGGGAGGAGTCAATGACCACAGTGAGCAGCGCCGAACGCGTATCCGCGGCAGGCGCAGGTTTCCTCGACAAGGAGCACACGATCGCGACCGCCGGCTTCAACCGCTGGCTGGTGCCGCCGGCGGCACTGTGCATCCATCTGTGCATCGGCATGGCCTATGGCTTCTCGGTGTTCTGGCTGCCGCTGTCGCGCGCGATCGGGCTGACCGCGCCGAAGGCGTGCCCCGACATCTCGCTGGTGCAGGAATTGTTCACCACGACCTGCGACTGGAAGGTCGCGAGCCTGGGGTGGATGTACACCCTGTTCTTCGTCGTGCTCGGCGTATCCGCCGCGGTGTGGGGCGGCTGGCTCGAGAAAGTCGGACCGCGCAAGGCCGGCTTCGTCGCCGCGCTGTGCTGGTGCGGCGGCCTCGTGCTCGGCGCCATCGGCATCATCACCCATCAGCTGTGGCTGATGTGGCTCGGCTCCGGCGTGATCGGCGGCATCGGGCTCGGCCTCGGCTACATCTCGCCGGTATCGACGCTGGTGAAATGGTTCCCGGATCGGCGCGGCATGGCGACCGGCATGGCCATTATGGGCTTCGGTGGCGGTGCGATGATCGGCGCGCCGCTGGCCGACAAACTGATGAACTATTTCAAGACCCCGACCTCGGTGGGGGTCTGGGAGACCTTCCTCACCATGGGCGCGATCTATTTCGTGTTCATGATGATCGGCGCGTTCCGCTACCGTCTGCCGCCGTCTGGCTGGCAGCCGGACGGCTGGACGCCCCCCGCCAAGACCAACGCGATGATCTCGACCAAGAACGTCCATCTCGACAATGCGCACAAGACGCCGCAATTCTGGCTGATCTGGTGGGTGCTGTGCTTGAACGTCTCGGCCGGCATCGGCGTGATCGGCATGGCCTCGCCGATGCTGCAGGAGATCTTCGCCGGCAAGCTGATCGGACTGCCCAATGTCGGCTTCAACGCGCTCGACGTGTCGCAGAAGGCGCAGATCGCGGCGATCGCCGCCGGCTTCGCCGGCCTGCTGTCGCTGTTCAACATCGGCGGCCGCTTCTTCTGGGCGTCGCTGTCGGACAAGATCGGCCGCAAGAACACCTACTACACGTTCTTCGTGCTGGGCATCGTGCTTTACGCGCTGGCGCCGACCTTCGCTGCGATGGGCTCGAAGCTCCTGTTCGTGCTCGGCTTCGGCATCATCCTGTCGATGTATGGCGGCGGCTTCGCCACCGTGCCGGCCTATCTCGCCGACATGTTCGGCACCCAGTTCGTCGGCGCGATCCATGGCCGTCTGCTGACGGCGTGGTCGACCGCGGGCATCATCGGTCCTGTGGTGGTGAACTACATCCGTGAATTCCAGCTGGCTGCCGGCGTGCCGCGCGATCAGCTCTACAACACCACGATGTACATCCTGTGCGGCATGCTGATCGCCGGCTTCATCTGCAACTACATGATCAAGCCGGTCGATCCGAAATGGCACATGAGCGACTCCGAGGTGGCGAAACTGCAGGCTGCGACGGCGACCGGCGGCAACGGCGCGACCGGATCGTTCGGCATCGGCAAGGGCGGTCTGGACGGCAGGGCGGCGCTGTTCTGGCTGTTCGTCGGCATTCCGCTGGCCTGGGGCATCTACATGACGCTGCTCAGCGCGGTCAAAATCCTCTGATCGCGACCATCATCGCCGCGGGCCGCCGATTCCCGGCGCCCGCGGCATTCGCTCTATTTCATGAACAGAAATCGGATTGGGGGATTTCAATGTTTCGTACCCGGATTTGCCTTGCCGCCGCGCTGCTCGCCCTAGGGCTGCATGCCGCGTCGGCCCAGACCGCGGCGCCGGCAGCGCCGGCACCGGCCGCCACCACCACGGCCAAGCCGTCGAAGATCAAGCTGACGATGGAGAAATTGAAAGCCATGAAGGAGCAGTGGCGCGCCAACAAGCCCAAGCTCAAGGCCTGCCGCAAAGAGGTGAAGCAGAAGGGACTGACCGGCGACGACCGCTGGTTCTATATCTCGGACTGCATGGCCAAGAGCTGACCCCGTCCGGTTCGCCGTCACGGCGTGCGGCTCGGCCGACGAGAGAGCCAATACGAAAATCAAGTCAGTAACGCTGTCGCATTACTGCGAATAAGGTTGAGGCGTCGGACATCAGGAAGGCGTTATGGCTGTGCTGTCCGCATGCGAGAAGTCGCGGCGACTACTACACCCAGAAGCAGGCAACACATGGAGGCCTAGCCATGTCACGTCACAACAAGATGCCGCCGATCCCGCCCGCCAATCGCAGCAACAGGGGAACGGGCGGCGAAGCGGACGTCAAGAAGGATACCTCATCGAAGAAGGCGGTCGATAACTTTGCGGAGCAAGGCGACACCGCCAACGTCAAGCAGAACACAACCAACGCCGGTTTTTTCAAGGGGCGTAGGGTCAAGTAGTTGGCCGAAGCACTGCTGGCGTTGGAGAGGGGCGTGATGACTTCTCTTTGAATCGTCATCGCACTCGATCTTCTTCTTTGAGCATGATCTCGCGCTAACACCTTCGCGTCTGTCGCGAGGGAAAGCCGGTTTCCACTCTTCCAGATCATCCCCTAGCCCGCCGGCGATGGCCTCACTCCGCAGCCGCGGGTGTCGCCTTGGCGGGCTCGAGCGCCGCGGCGATCGCCTCGTCGACGCGCTCCAGCCAGATGAACTCCAGCTTGGCGCGGGCGCCGGCGGGGATGTCGTCATAGTCGCGCTTGTTGCGCGCCGGCAGCATTACCCGGGTCAGGCCGGCGGCCGCGGCGGCGACCACCTTTTCCTTGATGCCGCCGACCGGCAGCACGAGGCCGCGCAGCGAGATCTCGCCGGTCATCGCGGTGTCGCTGCGCACGGTACGATCGGTCAACAGCGAGGTGAGGGCGGTGAACATCGCGACGCCTGCGCTCGGGCCGTCCTTCGGCGTGGCGCCGGCGGGAACGTGAACGTGGATGTCGCTCTTCTCGAACACCGCGGGATCGATGCCGAGCTGGGCGGCGCGGCTCTTCACCAGCGTCAACGCGGCCTGCACGCTCTCGCGCATCACGTCGCCGAGTTGTCCGGTGATCATCAGCGCGCCGCGGCCCGGCGTGCGGGAGGCCTCGATGAACAGGATGTCGCCGCCGACCGGCGTCCAGGCAAGCCCGGTGGCAACGCCGGGGATGCTGGTGCGCATCGCGATCTCGTTCTCGAACCTCGGCTGGCCGAGCAGCGACACGATATCCTTCGGTGCGATCGTGACATGGCTCGTGCTGCCATCGGCGATCTGCACCGCGACGTTTCGCAGCACCTTGCCGATCTCGCGCTCCAGATTGCGGACGCCAGCCTCGCGGGTGTAGCTCTTGATGATCAGCCGCAGCGCGTCCGGTTCGATCTCGGCCTGCTCGGCCTTGATTCCGTTGGCCTCGAGCTGTCGGCGCACCAGGTAGCGCTTGGCGATCTCGAGCTTCTCGTCCTCGGTGTAGCCGGGAAGGCTGATCAGCTCCATGCGGTCGAGCAGCGGCCCGGGGACGCCGTCGAGCATGTTGGCGGTGGCGATGAAGACGACGCGCGAAAGGTCGAACGGCACGCCGAGATAATTGTCGCGGAACGTGCCGTTCTGCTCGGGGTCGAGCACCTCTAACATCGCGGCCGACGGATCACCCTGGATGCCGCGGCCCATCTTGTCGATCTCGTCCAGCATCATCACGCAATTGCGCGCGCCGGCCTTCTTGATCGCCTGGATGATGTTGCCGGGCAGCGCGCCGATATAGGTGCGGCGATGGCCGCGGATCTCGGCCTCGTCATGCACGCCGCCGAGCGAGACACGAACGAACGGCCGCGACATCGCGCGCGCAATCGATTGACCGAGCGAGGTCTTGCCGACGCCGGGCGGGCCGAGGAAGCAGAGGATCGGTGCCTTGCCGCCGGGCGCGAGCTTGCGCACCGCGAGATATTCGATGATGCGGCTCTTGATCTTCTCCAGGCCATAATGGTCCTGGTCGAGGATCTTGCGCGCTTCGGCGATGTCGATCGGCTTCTCCTCCGGAATGCTCCAGGGCAGGTCGATCAGCCAGTCGAGATAGCTGCGCACCATGCCGGATTCGGCCGCGGCCTCCGGCATCCGCTCGTAGCGGCGCAATTCCTTCTGCGCCTGGCTCTCGGCCTCCGGCGGCATCTTGGCATCCGCAATCGCCTTGGTCAGCTCGGCGACCTCGGCGGCCTTGCCGTCGCCCTCGCCGAGCTGGCGCTGGATGGTCGCCATCTGCTCGCGCAGGATCGCCTCGCGCTGCCGCTCGTCGAACACCGCCTTGGTCTTCTGTCCGATCTCCTGGCTCAGCCTCAGCACCTCGATGCGCTCGGCGAGATGCCGCGAGACCTTGTCCATCCGCGCCACGAGATCGACGGTCTCCAGGATGTCCTGCTTCTCCGCCGGCTTGATGTCCATATAGGAGGTCGCGAGGTCGGCGAGCGTCGCCGGCGACGTCGTGCCCTGTAACGCGGCAATCAGCTCGGGCGGCGTCTGCGGCAGCAATTGCGCGGCCTCCAGCGCCTGGCGCTGCAGATTGAGGAAGCGCGCCTCGATCTCCGGCGAGGTGGTGGTCGGCTCGGGAATCTGCAGCACGCGGGCGGCGAGGAACGGCGTGCCGGGCAGATAGTCGAGCACGCGCATGCGCTGCACGCCCTGGCAGACCAGATGATGGCTGTCGTCGGCGCCGGTGATGTAGCGCACGATGTTGGCGACGGTGCCGACGCGATAGAGACCGTCGGGGCCGGGATCGTTGGCCTCGGGATCGCGCTGCAGCAGGATGCCGATCGGCCGCTGCTCGCGCACCGCCTGCTGGGCGGCGGCAATCGAGGTCGCGCGCGCGATCGTGATCGGGATGATGACGTCCGGAAACAGCACGGTGTTGCGCACCGGGACGATGATCGTCGCGTCGCTCGGGATCGGCGCCGAGCTCGCCGGATTTGAAATGTCTGAAGCGGCCATGTCGAAATCCCTCAGCTCGATTTTCCGAGCCGCAGGCCGACGCAGCCATGCGCGGCAAAGCGGCTGATGGTGTAGCGGCCGGTCGGCAGCGTGATGCGGCGCTCGAAGCGGCCCTGCGGCAGCTCGAGGCGCAGGATGCGGGCGTTGCGGAGTTCAGCGGGCAGGATGCGGCGGCCGGAGATCACCAGCGTGCCGCCGTCGAGCGCGGCCTCGACCTCGTCGGGGTCGACCCCCGGTAGCGCGACCAGGATCAGGATCTCCTCCTCGGTCTCGATCACGTCCATCGGCGGTTCCCAGCTCGGCTCGCTGCCGCCCGCGCGCGGGTGCAAATTGAGGAAGCTCTGGTGCAACCGTTCGGCGCGGGCGAGCGCCTCGATCGCATCGGTCAGCATCCAGTTGATCTGATCCTTGGGGCGCATCGGCAGTCTCCACGTCGCATTGGCAGGCGAGGTTACCGGTCTTGCCGCCGACCGTAAACCGGCCCTTCGAACCGGCCCTTCGCGCCGCCGATCGAGGGTAAAATTGTCCGAAATCTCGCGATTTGCGGCATAGCGCGCGATGCGCCGCCGCACTCTGCCCGGACCGGAATGGCTCGATGTTCGGATCGCCGCCTACAGCCAGCCGGAACGTCGGAATTGCCAGAACAGCCCGCCGCATGCGACCAGCATCAGGCCCATCACGACGAAATAGCCGTACTCCCATTGTAGCTCCGGTATGTACTTGAAATTCATGCCGTAGATACCGGCGACGGCGGTCGGCACCGCAACGATCGCAAGCCATGAGGCGAGCTTCTTGGAGATCGCCGTTTCCTGCGCCTGACCGACCAACAGGCTTGCCTCAAACGCAAAGGCGAGCACCTCGCGCAGCGAGTCGATCCGCTCCTGGATGGTGCGGACGTGATCCGTGACATCGCGGAACAGGGGCCGCATCGTGTCGCGCACCATCGGCAAATCGTCGCGTTCCAGCCTGCGGCAGACCTCCACCAGCGGTCCAATCGCGTTGCGCAGCCGCAGCAGATCCCGCCGCAGCAGATAGAGCCGCTCGATCTGCGCCCGCGTCATCGCGCTCGCCAGCACTTCCGCCTCCATCGCCTCGACCTCGTCCTGGATCGTCTCGAGCACCGGCGAGTAGTTGTCGACGATGAAATCGAGGATGGCATAGAGAATGTAGTCCTCGCCCCGGGCGAGCGCGCGCGGGCAGCTCTCGCAGCGCTCCCTGACCCGCGTGTAGGACGTCGAGGCGCCGTGTCGGACCGAGACGATGTATCCCTCGCCGACGAACAGGTGCGTCTCGCCGAATGCGATACTTTCGCCGTCGAGCTGCGCGGTGCGGGCCACGATGAACAGCGCATCGCCGTATTGCTCGATCTTCGGCCGCTGATGCGCGTGATCCGCATCTTCGATGGCGAGGTCGTGCAGCTGGAATTGCCGCTGCAAGCTGCTGAGTATTGCCATATCGGGTTCGCGCAGGCCGATCCACACGACGTGATCCGGCTTGTTGCGCCAGTCCGCCGCTTCATCGATCGCGATATTGGCAACGCGCCGTCCCTCGACGTAGACGCCTGCCGCGATGACGCCATCGGAGTGGACGGGCCCGGCGGTTGCGACAGTTGGCGATGCGAGGTTCATGGTCTCCACCCTCGACGCGGTTATCGAATCCGCTTGACGACAATTCGTGATCAAAAAGGCTAGCACCGAATGGGCGCTGGTCAACACGCGCGGGTCCGTCCTGTTCCGACGGTCCATGGGCACCCCGTCACAGCAGGCGGCGCGGCTGGTCTTTATACGGCGCCTATGCCGCACCGCGGCGGGCCCTCTCGAATTCCTACGGTCTTGCCAGCATGTTTGGCCTGACGCGGTGCGCTCGCGCGCCTCCAACAGGAAGGTGGGACATGACCTTGCTCCATTACCACGATGCCCGGTCGCATGGTTCGGTCGGCGCCATGCCGGCGACGCTGCGGCGGGCGATCCGGCGGATCGGCCTCGCCTTCAGGACCGTTCACCGCGCCATCGCCGCCGCCAAGATCCACCGGCTGCGCAACGAGCTGTTGCTGCATCGCGGCCATGAGGATTGGGCACGCACCCATCTCCATGTCGGCATGCTCGGCGGCGATGCCGAGAAATATCCCCGCGCGCCGGTCGTGCTCGGCGAGAAGTGGGACTATTGAGATGCGCGCGGCTTCATTCATCTCTGCCCTGCTGTGTCGCGCCGCGGAGGGACTGCTCAAATTCCTCGCCTGGATCGGCGAGGAGCCGATCAGAGGCTACCGGCCCGAGGCGCATTACATGCGCGGCCCAGGACCGGCGTGGCGGGCCAAGCATCAGCCGGGTCAGGTGGCTTCGCTTCGCCGCATCAGGTGATCGAGCAGATTCATCGGGAGCGGGAAGACCACGGTCGATGAGCGTTCGCCGGCGATGTCATGGAGCGCCGCGAAATAGCGGAGCTGCATCGCCTGCGGCTCCTGGGCGAGGATCCGGCCGGCCTCGACGAGCTTCTCGGCGGCCTGCTGCTCGCCCATCGCATTGATCACCTTGGCGCGCCGCAACCGTTCCGCCTCAGCCTGCTTGGCGATCGCCCGCACCATGGTTTCGTTGAGATCGATATCCTTGATCTCGACCGCGGTGACCTTGATGCCCCAGGCGTCGGTCTGCTTGTCGAGGGTCTCCTGGATATCGGCGTTCAACTTGTCGCGTTCCGCCAGCATCTCGTCGAGCTCGTGCTTGCCGAGCACCGAGCGCAGCGTGGTCTGGGCAAGCTGGCTGGTCGCAGCCATGTAGTCGCCGACCTTGATGATGGCGCGTTCGGGATCGACGATGCGGAAGTAGAGGACGGCGTTGACCTTGACCGAGACGTTGTCGCGGGAAATCACGTCCTGCGGCGGCACGACCTGCACCATCACCCTGAGATCGACCTTCACGAGCTGCTGCACCACCGGAATCAGGATGATGAGCCCCGGGCCCTTCACCCCGGTAAAGCGGCCGAGCGTGAAGATGACGCCGCGCTCGTATTCGCGCAGCACGCGCACGGCCTGGGTCAGGAAGATGATGACAAGCAATACGACCGCCGCATAGGTGAAATAATCAAGCATCATGCTGTACCTCCTTCGCCGGCGGAAGCCGGCGCACGCCGCACCACCAGCGTCAAATCGACGATGTTGGCCACCTGGACCGTCTCTCCGGCCTTGAACGCCTCGGTGCCGCGCGCCTGCCAGCGTTCGCCGTTGGTGAAGACGTGACCTGATGTCTCGGACCAGTCGAGCACCTCGGCCGGTAGCCCGCGCATGGCTTGCGCACCTGTGCGGAGCGGACCGTTGCGCGCGCGGCGCAGCGCCCCGAGCACGACCAGAATGAGGCCTGCGAACATCGCCGCGACAATGCCGATGAGCGGCCATGACAGCTGGTATCCGGGCGCCTCGATCCGGAACAGCATGGCGGCTCCGAGGACAAAGGCGACGATGCCTCCGAGGCCGATCACGACGGTCGGGTTGAAGGCTTCGATCGCGAGCAGGGCCATCCCGACCAGCATCAAGGCGAAACCGGCATAGTTGATCGGCAACATGTTGAGCGCATAGAGCCCGAGCAGCAGGCAGATCGTGCCGACCACTCCGGGCGCCACGGCACCGGGGGACATGAATTCGAAGATCAGGCCGTAGATGCCGACCATCAGCAGCACGAATGCGATATTGGGGTCGGTGATCACAGCAAGCACGCGCGAGATCCAGTTGGGATCGAGGGCTTCGATCACGGCATCCTTGGTCGCCAGCCGTTGCGTCTTGCCGCCGGCGAGCTCCACCGTGCGGCCGTCGATCTGCCTGAGCAGGTCGGCCGGATCATGCGCGGTGAACTCGATGACATGGGCTTGCAGCGCGGCATTGGCGGAGAGGGTGGCGGCATCGCGGACCGCCTTCTCGGCCCAGTCGGCATTACGGCCGCGCAGTTCGGCGAGGCTGCGGATGAAGGCGACGGCATCATTCGTCATCTTCGCCGTCATGGCGTCTTTGGTTGTGGGCGGGTTGCCGCCGTCCTTCTGGTCCTTGCCGTCCTTGTCCGGGGTGCCGCCCGGCAGACTCGGCATCGGGCCGATCTGCACCGGCGTCGCGGCGCCGATATTGGTGCCGGGCGCCATCGCCGCGAGATGGGTCGCATAGAGAATGTAGGTCCCGGCGCTCGCGGCATGGGCGCCGGAGGGCGCAACATAGCCGACGACGGGGACGGGTGAGGCCAGCACGTCGGTGATGATCTCGCGCATGCTGGTGCTGAGACCGCCCGGCGTATTTAGCCGCAGAATGACGATCTCGGCGTGCCGCTCGGCGGCGTTCGCCAGACCATCCTTGACGTAGCTGGCCGATGCCGGCCCGATCGCTCCATCGATCGAAATGGTCAGGGCAAGACGGTTGTTGTCCGCGGCCGTACCGGGACCAATGGAAACAACCAGAGCGACCAGGGCGATCGCCACAACGAGAGCCGCCTTGAAGGTCTGCACGGCAAGCACTCCCTTGCCGTGGATATGGGATGCCGTTCCGGAACCTCAATACGGCGCGGTGTCACGGACGCGGTGGGTTGATTCCATTGTGCGTTGCGATGGCTGGCGTCGGGTCGGTAAGGCTCACTGCGCGGCGGCGAGGTACTCGTCGGCAAGCTCAGCCATGGCCTGCGCGACCTCCGCCTTTGCCGTTGTACCCAGCTGGACGATCGGCAGTCGCGTCGCCGGCTGCATGAAGCCCAACAACGCCAGTGCGAATTTCAGGGCGGCGGGATGTTCGCGCTCCAGCATGGTCGCGAGCGGCACCAGGCGCTGATGCAGCTCACGCGCCTGATACAGGCGGCCCTCACGCAGATGCCGGGCCATCGCCACGCATAGATCGGGCGCGACGTTCGATACCGATGAGATGCAGCCATCACCGCCGGCGGCCATATAGGCGAGCGACACCGTGTCGTCGCCGGTCAGCATCCGGAACGTCGACGGCAGGCGTGGACGCAGGCGCCTGAGGCGGGCGACGTCGCTGCTGCTGTCGCGCAATCCGATGAAGCGTGGCGATGCTGCGAGCTCGACCAGCGTCTCGTCGGCCAGCCCCTTCACCGTCCGCGACGGGATGTCGTGCAGGACCACGGGCAGTGTCGTAGCGGCGGCGACGGCGCGGAAATGCGCCGCCATGCCCTGTGGCATCGGCTTGTTGTAATAGGGCACGACCGACATGATGGCGTCAGCGCCGGCCGCCTCGGCGGCCCGGGTGAACGTAACGGCGCGACCCGTCGCGTTCGATCCGGCGCCGGCGATGATGCGGACCCGCCTGCGCGCGACGTGGGCTGCGATGCCAACCAGCTGGGCGCGCTCCGCGGGCTCCAGCGTCGAGTTTTCGCCCGCGGTCTCGCCGACCACCAGCGCCGAGGCGCCGGCCGCGATCTGACGCTCGCACAGCCGGCCGAACGCATCGGTGTCGATTTCGTCTCGATGGTTGAAGGGGGTCGGAAGATCGGGGATGAAGCCCGACAGCCATGCCGCCGAATCCGCTTTCGCCGCCGTTTTCAAGGTGACTTTCGCAGTCGCTTTCGCAGTCATGGGGGTGGCTCAGGCCACGCCGCTTGCGGAGAGGGGCGCGGTCTCGCCGCGCATATCGAGCTCGAGCTCGCGCGACAGCTCAACGATCATTTCGGGGTGCTGGCCGTTCTCGAACAGCGCGTATTTGACGGCTTGGGCGCGGTTGACGAACAGACCACCATAGAGGCCGTTCTGCTGCTGGGCGACCCACTGGCCGCGGTGGTTGCGGCCGATGAAGACGATGGTGGACGCTGCGCTGCACGAGGGAGGTTCGACGAGTTTCACGATTGCAGTCCTTCAGGTGGAAATCACGCGTTCAATGTCTGTATTGCCGGATATGAAATCGAGCGCGGCGAACGGCCGACTTCATAGGAGCGGCATAGGATTTGAGGGGTGGGCTTAGACGTGCTGGACGATGCCGGTGCCGAGCGCGCACAGCGCGACATAGGCGGTCATCTCGTCCCAGTGATTGAGATTTGCGGCGAACGGCATCTCGCGCTTGACGAGCCCGGCGAACGCGCAGATCAGCGCCGACATCCACAGCAGCGTGACGAGACCCCTGCCGAAGCCCGCGCCGGCGAACACGGCAAAGCCGATCATGATGGCAAGCCGGAAACCGAACCGGACCATGACCTGGACCGACTGCAGCTGCTGCGGCAGTTGTTTCGCGTTCACGACGGCGCCGCCATCAGCCGATATTATCGACGAGCAGCGGCTCGTAAAGCGAGCTGGTGTTACGATGGACGGTCGGGACGCTGGTGCGGTTCTCGGGCGTCGAGATCCGCTGCGCCTCGACGAAGCCGCTGAGAATTGCGAGCGCGAGATCCGCATGGTGGGTTTCGATCGACTGGTCGAGCCAGTCGGGCAGCTCGCGTTCGCGCGACAGCGCGCAGTGCCACTCGCCCTCGTCATAGACCAGGCGGCGGATCTGCCATTGCGGCAGCTCGAGGTCGAGCAGCGCGATCGCTGCATCAGTCCATGCGCCGGACTGGATCAGGCGCTCGACACGGGCGCTCTTGCCGCTCTGTCCGGCCGACGGAAACCGCCGGCAGGTCTGGCTGACGATGTCGGCCATGAACTCGGCGGTGACTGCATAGGCGTCGCGCAGCCGTTCGCCGAGATCGGTGGAGGTGGGTTGGGATAGCACGGACATGGCGTCATCTCGTCGAAGATGCGGGCCGAAGATATTGGCCGCAGGCCCAAAATGGCCGGATAGCCATTTGAAAACGAGATGAGCCGAGGGACGGAGATATAGGGATTCCATAAAGACCAAACCGTCGTCCCGGCGAAGGCCGGGACCCATAACCACCGAATTTGGTTGTTGCGTCACGCTGGGGCCTCAGCCATCGCAAAATTTCGCCCTGTGGTTATGGGTCCCGGCCTTCGCCGGGACGACGGCTGAGAACGTGGCCGGCACTTTGCCACTTATAGGATTCCTATAACGTCCTTATGCGTCACATCTCGAAAACCTATGCCCCGGATGGCACCTCACGGTCATCCGGCGCGGAGCGCATATACGGTCGCCCGCGCCCCTCGGACGCATAGGAGTCTCTCATGATGGACATTCTCATGGCGGCGCTCGCGATCGGCTTCTTCGCGGCCGGCATAGGCTACGCCTACGCCTGCGAACGGCTTTAGGGGAGGCGGCGATGATCTTCGATTACTCGCTCGCCGGCCTCGTCTCGCTCGGCCTGCTGTTCTACCTCACCTACGCACTGCTGCGACCCGAACGCTTCTAGGCGGTTCGCGATGTCAGCGCTCTGCACAATTCTGTTGGCCGACGCGGTGCTGACCGGGCTGTTGCTCGGCATGTTCGCGTCGCTGCTGCGCTTCGCCCCCATTCGAAAGGTTTGACGCAATGACCGTCATCGGTTGGATTCAAATTATTCTGTTCTGCGCGATCGTGGTCGCGCTGGTCAAACCGCTCGGCTGGTACATGACCCGCGTGTTCAACGGCGAGCGCACCTTCCTCTCACCCGTGCTGCGCCCGGTCGAGCGCGGCATCTACTGGGTCGGCGGCGTCGACGAGCGGCGCGAGCAGCACTGGCTGACCTACACGGTCGCCATGCTGCTGTTCCATGTCGGCGGCTTCGCGCTCATCTACGGCCTGATGCGGCTGCAGGCGGTGCTGCCGTTCAACCCGGCCGGCCAGACGGCGGTTGCCGAGGATCTCTCCTTCAACACCGCGATCTCCTTCATCACCAACACCAACTGGCAGAACTACGGTGGCGAGAGCACGTTGTCCTATCTGGTCCAGATGCTCGGCCTGACCCACCAGAACTTCCTGTCGGCGGCAACCGGCATCGCGCTGGCGATGGCGCTGATCCGCGGCTTCACCCGCTCGTCGATGCGCACGGTCGGCAATTTCTGGGTCGACGTCACGCGGTGCACGCTCTACGTGCTGCTGCCGATCTGCATCGTCTATGCGCTGTTCCTGGTCTGGCAGGGCATGCCGCAGACGTTAGGTGCCTATGTCGACGCCACCACGCTGGAGGGCGGCAAGCAGACCATCGCGCTCGGGCCGGTCGCTTCGCAGGTTGCGATCAAGATGCTCGGCACCAATGGCGGCGGCTTCTTCAACGCCAACGCCGCGCATCCGTTCGAGAACCCGACCGCGCTGTCGAACCTGGTGCAGATGATATCGATCTTCGCGCTGGGCGCTGCGATGACCAACGTGTTCGGCCGCATGGTCGGCAACGAGCGCCAGGGCTGGGCGATCTTCGCCGTGATGGGCATCCTGTTCGTCGCCGGCGTCACCGTCACCTATTGGGCGGAAGCCAACGGCACCTCGGCGCTACAGGCGCTGGGTCTCACCGGCGGCAACATGGAGGGCAAGGAGGTCCGCTTCGGCATCGTCGCGTCCTCGCTGTTCGCCGTTGTCACCACGGCTGCGTCCTGCGGTGCGGTCAACGCCATGCATGACAGTTTCACCGCGCTCGGCGGCATGATCCCGCTGATCAACATGCAGCTCGGCGAGGTCATCATCGGCGGCGTCGGCGCCGGCTTCTACGGCATGCTGCTGTTTGTCGTGCTGGCGATCTTCGTCGCCGGCCTGATGGTCGGCCGCACCCCGGAATATGTCGGCAAGAAGATCGAAGCGCGCGAGGTCAAGATGGCGATGCTCGCGATCCTGGTGCTGCCGCTGATGTATCTCGGCTGGACCGCGGTCGGCGTCGTGCTGCCGTCGGCGGTGGCTTCGATGGCCAATGCCGGTCCGCATGGCTTCACCGAGGTGCTGTATGCCTACACGTCCGCGACCGGCAACAACGGCTCGGCGTTCGCGGGCCTCACCGGCAACACGCTGTTCTACAATCTGACGCTCGCCTCGGCGATGTTCGTCGGCCGCTTCTTCATGATCGTGCCGGCAATGGCGATCGCGGGATCGCTGGTCGAGAAGAAGTCGATCCCGGCCTCGGCGGGCACCTTCCCGACCACCGGCGGCCTGTTCGTCGGCCTCGTCATCGGCGTGATCCTGATCATCGGCGGTCTCACGTTCTTCCCGGCGCTGGCGCTCGGGCCGATTGTCGAACACCTCGCCATGAACGCCAACACCTTGTTCTGATTGAATACGTCCGGAGTGACATCCATGGAAACCATGAAACTGCAGAAACAGGTGACGGCGTCGACCATGCTCGACCCGAAGATCCTGGTGCCGGCGATCTGGTCGGCCTTCGTCAAGCTCGATCCACGGCTGATGATGAAGAACCCGGTGATGTTCGTGGTCGAGGTCGTGGCCGCATTGACCACAATCATCTTCGTCCGCGATCTCGTCACCGGCGGCGCCAACCTCGGCTTCACCTTCCAGATCATCCTCTGGCTCTGGTTCACGGTGTTGTTTGCCAACTTCGCCGAAGCCGTCGCCGAGGGCCGCGGCAAGGCGCAGGCGGAGTCGCTGAAGAAGACCCGCACCGAGAGCCAGGCCAAGCTATTGACCGGCACCGACCGGACCTACCGCATGGTGCCCGGCACCTCGCTGAAGGTTGGCGATATCGTGCTGGTCGAGGCCGGCGACAACATCCCGTCCGACGGCGAGGTGATCGAAGGCGTTGCTTCGGTCAACGAGGCCGCCATCACCGGTGAATCCGCGCCTGTCATCCGCGAGTCCGGCGGCGACCGTTCGGCGGTCACCGGCGGCACCCAGGTGCTGTCCGACTGGATCCGCGTCCGCATCACCGCGGCGCAGGGCTCGACCTTCATCGATCGCATGATCCGCCTGGTGGAGGGCGCTGAGCGGCAGAAGACGCCGAACGAGATCGCGCTCAACATCCTGCTGGCGGGCCTCACCATCATCTTCGTGTTCGCGACGGTAACGATCCCGAGCTATGCGGCCTATGCCGGCGGCTCGATCTCGGTCGTGGTGCTGGTGGCGCTGTTCGTCACGCTGATCCCGACCACGATCGGTGCGCTGTTGTCGGCGATCGGTATCGCCGGCATGGACCGCCTGGTGCGCTTCAACGTGCTGGCGATGTCCGGCCGCGCGGTGGAAGCCGCCGGCGACGTCGATACGCTGCTCCTGGACAAGACCGGCACCATCACGCTCGGCAACCGCCAGGCGACCGCGTTCCGTCCGATCCGTGGCGTCACCGAGCAGGACCTCGCCGATGCGGCACAGCTCGCCTCGCTCGCTGACGAAACGCCGGAGGGCCGCTCGATCGTGGTGCTGGCCAAGGAGAAATACGGCATCCGCGGCCGCGACATGCACGAGCTTGCGGCGACCTTCGTGCCGTTCACCGCGCAGACCCGGATGAGCGGCATCGATGCCGGCACCTCGTCGGTCCGCAAGGGTGCGGTCGACGCCATCCTTGCCTATGTCGACGGCGGCTCGCCCCGCACCGTCGCATCGGGCAACACCGTCCGCGCGGTCGCAGCGACGATGAGCGCGGAAGCCCGCGAGATCCAGGCGATCGCCGACGAGATCGCCAAGGCCGGCGGCACGCCGCTGGCGGTCGCCAAGGACGGCAAGCTGCTCGGCGTTGTGCACCTCAAGGACATCGTCAAGGGCGGCATCCGCGAGCGCTTCGCCGAATTGCGCCGCATGGGCATCCGCACCGTGATGATCACCGGTGACAACCCGATGACCGCGGCTGCGATCGCAGCCGAGGCCGGTGTCGACGACTTCCTGGCGCAGGCAACCCCCGAGGACAAGCTCAAGCTGATCCGCGACGAGCAGTCCAAGGGCAAGCTGGTCGCGATGTGCGGCGACGGCACCAACGACGCGCCGGCGCTTGCGCAGGCCGATGTCGGCGTCGCCATGAACACCGGCACGCAGGCGGCCCGCGAGGCCGGCAACATGGTCGATCTCGACTCCAACCCGACTAAGCTGATCGAGGTGGTCGAGATCGGCAAGCAGCTCTTGATGACCCGCGGCGCGCTGACCACGTTCTCGATCGCCAACGACGTCGCAAAGTACTTTGCGATCATCCCGGCGATGTTCCTCGCGTTCTACCCGCAGCTCCAGGTGCTGAATGTCATGCACCTTGCGAGCCCGCAGAGTGCGATCCTGTCGGCGATCATCTTCAACGCGCTGATCATCATCGCGCTGATTCCGCTGGCGCTGAAGGGCGTCAAGTACCGCGCGGTCGGTGCCGGCGCGCTGCTCAGCCGCAACCTGATGATCTACGGTCTCGGCGGCATCATCATCCCGTTCATCGGTATCAAGGCGATCGACCTCATCGTCGCCGCCTTGGGCCTTGCGTAACCACAACCGTCATTGCGAGGAGCGAAGCGACGAAGCAATCCATCGATCCCCGTGCTGAGCCATGGATTGCTTCGCTTCGCTCGCAATGACGAGAGAGACTTAGGAGACCTATCATGTTGAAAGAAATCCGCCCCGCTATCCTCGTGCTGGTGCTGCTGACCGCGATCACGGGCCTTGCCTATCCGCTCGCCATGACGGCGATCGCCGGCGTCATCTTTCCGAAGCAAGCGCAAGGCAGCCTGATCGAGAAAAACGGCAAGGTGATCGGCTCCGCCCTGATCGGGCAGGAGTTCAAGGAGGATAAATACTTCCGCGGCCGGCCGTCGGCGACCGTCGCGCCCGATCCGAACGATGCCTCCAAGACCGTGCCGGCGCCCTACAACGCGGCCAATTCCGGCGGCTCCAACCTCGGCCCGACCAGCAAGGCGTTGAACGACCGGGTCAAGGAGGATGTCGAGAAGCTGAAGGCGGAGAATCCGACCGCCAGCGTGCCGGTCGATCTCGTCACTACGTCCGCCAGCGGCCTCGATCCCGATATCTCGCCGGACGCCGCGCTGTTCCAGGTGTCGCGGGTGGCCAAGGCGCGCAGCATGTCCGAGGACGCGGTGCGCGAGCTGGTGACGCAGAACACGCAGGGCCGCTTCGCCGGCATTATCGGCGAACCCCGCGTTAACGTTCTTGCACTCAACCTGGCGCTCGACGCGGCAAAGGCGAAATAGGGGAGTAGGCCCGCTCTCGCAGGATGACTATATTGCGGTATGGCCAATCAGCGTGACCTCGATAAACGACCCTCGCCGGATGCGCTGCTGGAAGCGGCGCGCCGGGAGACCGATCGATCGGGGCGGCTGAAGATCTTCATCGGCGCCGCACCCGGCGTCGGCAAGACCTACGAGATGCTCTCGAGCGCCCACGCCCGCCTCAAGGCGGGCGTCGACGTCGTGGTCGGTGTCGTCGAAACCCACGGGCGGGTGGAGACCGAGGCGCTGCTCAGGGGTCTCGAGGTGATACCGCGGAAGCGGCTGGCCTATCGCGACCAGACGCTCGAGGAGATGGACCTCGACGCCCTGATCGCGCGACGGCCGCAGCTCGCGCTGGTCGACGAGCTCGCCCATACCAATGCCCCGGGCAGCCGGCATCCCAAGCGTTATCTCGACGTCGAGGAATTGCTGTCGCACGGCATCGACGTCTACACCGCGATCAACATCCAGCACATCGAGAGCCTCAACGACGTCGTCGCGCAGATCACCCATGTGCGGGTGCGCGAGACGGTGCCGGACTCGGTGGTCGATCGCGCCGATGCCATCGAGCTGATCGACCTCACGCCCGACGACCTGATCCAGCGGCTGAAGGAGGGCAAGGTCTATGTGCCCAAGCAGGCGGAGCGGGCGCTGGAGCACTATTTCTCGCCCGGCAATCTCACCGCACTGCGCGAGCTGGCGCTGCGGCGTACTGCCGAGCGGGTCGACGAGCAATTGCTCACCCACATGCAGGCCAATGCGATCCAGGGGCCCTGGGCCGCGGGCGAGCGCATCCTGGTGTGCCTGAGCGAGGATCCGCGCGCGGCCGGCCTTGTGCGCTACACCAAGCGTCTGGCCGACCGGCTGCATGCGCAATGGACCGCGGTCAGCATCGAAACGCGGCGCAGCCTGCAACTGAGCGACGAGCAGCGCGACCGGCTTTCCGACACCATGCGGCTTGCGGAATCGCTCGGCGGCGAGGCGCTGACGCTTCCCGGTGTCGGCCGCCGCATCGCCGACGACGTCATCAATTTCGCCCAGGCCAACAATGTTACCCAGATCATCATCGGCAAGTCGACGCGGTCGCGCTGGTTCGAGTTGACGCGCGGTTCGGTGGTGCACGATCTGGTGCGCCGCGCCGGCAATATCAGCGTCAACGTGATCGCCGGCGACGAGCTGCCGGTCGGCAAGGCGGCGGTGCAGACCGCACAGCGTCAGGAGCCGTTCAATCCGCGGCCCTATCTGATGGCGCTGCTGCTGACGGCGATCGGGCTCGGCGCGGCCAAGCTGATCCAGCCGTTCTTCGGCATCGAGAATGTCGACCTCGTGTTCATCACCGCGGTGGTCGGCGCCGCGGCGCGCTACGGGCTGTGGCCGTCGCTGCTGGCCAGCGTCGCCGCCTCGCTGTGCTACAATTTCTTCTTCCTGCCGCCGGTCTATACCTTCACCATCACCGACCCGACCAACGTCGCGGCGTTCTTCTTCTTCATGCTGATCGCGCTCTTGGTCTCCAACGTCGCGGCGCGGGTACGCGTCCAGGCCGACGCCGCGATCGGCCGCGTTCGCACCACCGAGTCGCTCTATGCGTTCAGCCGCAAGCTCGCCGGCACCGCGACGCTCGACGACGTGCTGTGGGCGACCGCCTACCAGATCGCCTTGATGCTGAAGGTGCGCGTGGTGCTGCTGCTGCCGGAGGACGGCATGCTGACCGTCAAGAGCGGCTATCCGCCGGAGGACCAGCTCGATCAGGCCGATCTCGCCGCCGCCAACTGGGCCTGGGGCAATGATCGCCCGGCCGGCCGCGGCTCCGACACGCTGCCGGGTGGCAAGCGATTGTTCCTGCCGATGCGCACCGGCCGCGGCCCGATCGGCGTGATCGGCATCGACGACGACCGCACCGGACCGCTGCTGACGCCCGACCAGCGCCGGCTGCTCGATGCGCTGGTCGACCAGGGCGCGCTCGCGATCGAGCGCGTGCTGCTGGTCGAGGACATGGATCGCGTCAAGCGTACGGTGGAGTCCGACCGGCTGCGCGGCGCGCTGTTGACCTCGATCTCGCACGACCTCAAGACGCCGCTGGCTTCGGTGCTCGGCTCGGCCTCGGCGCTGCGCGATCTCGGCACCAGCCTGAGCGATGCCCAGAAGCATGATCTGCTCGCGACCGTGATCGACGAATCCGAGCGGCTGAATCGCTTCATCGCCAATCTCCTTGATATGACCAAGCTGGAATCCGGCGCGATCGTGCCGAATACCGCGCGCCACGATGTCAGCGAGATCGTCGGCAGCGCGCTGCGCCGTGCCGCCAAGATCCTGGTACATCACCGGGTGTCGCTGGAGCTTGCGGCCGACCTGCCAATGCTGGAGCTCGACGCCGTGCTGTTCGAGCAGGTGCTGTTCAACCTGCTCGACAACGCCGCCAAATACGCCCCCTCGGACACCACGATCTCGATCCGCGGCGCGCGCGACCGCGACACCATCGCGCTGCAGATCCTCGACGAGGGCAACGGCATTCCGGCCGCCGAGCTCGAAAGCGTGTTCGACAAGTTTTACCGCGCCGAGAAGGGCGACCATGTCCGCCCCGGCACGGGCCTCGGGCTTGCGATCTCGCGCGGCTTCGTCGAGGCGATGCGCGGCACCATCGCGGCGGCCAACCGCTCCGACCGGACCGGCGCCGTCATCACCATCCGCCTGCCGATCCCGGCCGACACCAACGCGCTGGACACTGCTGCATGAACGCCACGCCGATCAAAGTCCTGGTCATCGACGACGAGCCGCCGATCCGCAAGCTCCTGCGGATGGGGCTGAGCACGCAGGGCTACGACATCCTCGAAGCCTCCAACGGAAAAATTGCGTTGGAAATGCTGGGCGAGGGGCCGGCGCTGATCATCCTCGATCTCGGTCTGCCCGACATCCAGGGCCACGATCTCTTGCGCATGATCCGTGGCCGCAACGAGAGCGTCCCGATCGTGGTGCTGTCGAGCCGCGGCGACGAGGCCGGCAAAGTGCAGGCGCTCGATCTCGGCGCCGACGACTACCTGACCAAGCCGTTCGGCATGGACGAACTGTTGGCGCGGCTGCGCGCGGCGTTGCGCCACCAGCTGCAGGTCCAGGGCGAGCGGCCGGTGTTCCGCTCCGGCGATCTCTCGGTCGATCTGGTGCGCCGGATCGTCAAGGTCGGCGACAAGGAGATCAAGCTGTCGCCGAAGGAGTACGACCTGCTGCGCGTGCTGGTGCAGCATGCCGGCAAGGTGCTGACTCATCGCTTCCTGCTGAAGGAGTTGTGGGACGAATTGACCGACGCGCAGTATCTGCGCGTCTATGTGCGCCAGCTCCGCCAGAAGATCGAGGCCGACCCCGAGCGTCCGCAGTTCGTGCTGACCGAGACCGGCATCGGCTATCGGCTGCGCGCGGCGGATTAGGCGTTGTCATGCCCCGCTTCAAGCGGGGCATCCAGTACGCCGCGGCCTCTCGGCTCAATCGCTACGGTCTCTGGAATACTGGGTCGCCCGGTCGAGCCGGGCGACGGCACCGTCGGAACTTTCACTCCCATCGAGGCTTGTTTTCCGTTAGCGGGAGAGAAATCATGGCAAGAAAGTACTCGCGAAATGCATCAAGCGATGTCGAGCGTGTGATGAAGAAGCGCAAGGCCGGCACGCTACGCAGTGGCCGCTCCAAGAAGAAGGTGACGAGCCGCAAGCAGGCGATCGCGATCGGTCTGTCGGAGGCGCGTGCCAAGGGGCGGAAGGTACCGAAGAAGGTTTCCAAGAAGAAGACGGCGAAGCGCAAGGCGGCCAAGAAGCGGAAGGCCGCGAAGTAGAGGTAGGGGCAGCCGTTCCCATCGTCATTGCGAGCGAAGCGAAGCAATCCATCTCTCCTCGACTGCGGAAAGATGGATTACTTCCGCCCTTTGCCGAGGCTTCGGCGGACAAAGTCGTCGCTTCGCCGCTCGCAATGACGGGAGCGGGAGTTCACCCGGCCTTGCGCGACCGCGCGCTCGACCTGTGCGCCTTCTTGGCGGTACGGCGATGCGAGGCCGGGCGTCGTGCGGCGGAGCCTGAGCGCCTGGCGCCACCTTTCCGGTCCTTCAGGCTCTGCTTCAGCGCGTCCATCAAGTTCACCACATTGCTCGGCTTCTCCTCGCGCGCGGCCGCCTTGATCGGCTTGCCGGCGGCCTTGCGGCGGACCAGCGCCTTCAGCGCGGTCTCGTACTCGTCCTTGAATTTCGACGGATCGAAATGCGCGGCCTTGCTTTCGAGGATGTGGCTGGCGAGCTCGATCATGTCCTTGGTCACCTTCGGGCTCTTGATATCGTCGAAATAGTCACCGGCATCGCGTACCTCGTAGGGGTAGCGCAGGGTGGTGCCGAGCATGCCCTTGTCGAGCGGCTCGATCGCGATCACGTGCTCGCGATTGGTCAGCACGATGCGCGCCAGCGCGACACGGTCCTGGTCCTTCATGGCGTCGCGGATGACAGCGAATGCGTCCGCGCCGGCTTTGCCGTCGGGTCTGATGTAATAGGGGTGATCGAGATAGCGTTTGTCGATCTCGCCCTCGGGCACAAAGCTGTCGATGTCGATGGTGTGGTTGCTTTCGATCTCGACCGCCTCGAGCTCGTCCTTCTCGATCTCGACATATTTGCCCTTGGTTACCTCGTAACCGCGGCCCTTCTGGTCGCCCTCGACGACGTCGCCGGTCTCGGCATCGACCATCTGCTGCTTCAGCCGGTTGCCGGTTTCCCGGTTGATCATGTGAAAACGGGTTTTCTCGACCGTGGTCGAGGCCGGGTAGAGCGCCACGGGGCACGACACCAGCGACAGTTTGAGCGTGCCTTTCCAATAGGCGCGGGGAGCGGCCATGATCGTCTCCAAACAGCTTGAGTTTGGAACTTGAACGGATACCGTAGGTTTTGGTTCCTGACGGCCGCACGGTTGCGGCGGCCGTGGTTTGCGCCGAGGCCTGCACGTGCCGCTGAGAAATCTCACCACCTATCGCAAGAAACGCGACTTCGAGAAGACCAATGAGCCGTCGGGCGACGTCAAGGTGGCACCTGGCAAGCAACGGCGCTTCGTGATCCAGAAGCACGACGCGACACGGCTGCACTATGATTTCAGGCTGGAGTTCGACGGCGTCTTCAAGTCCTGGGCGGTGACGCGCGGGCCCTCGCTCGATCCGCACGACAAGCGGCTCGCGGTCGAGGTCGAGGATCATCCGCTCGACTATGGCGATTTCGAAGGCACGATTCCCGAAAACCAGTATGGCGGCGGCACGGTGCAGCTCTGGGATCGCGGCACCTGGGAATCGGACGATCCCGAACGCGGCTTCAAGAAGGGCGACCTCAAGTTCACGCTGCATGGCGACAAGCTGCACGGCAGCTGGGTGCTGGTGCGGATGAAGAACGACCGCTTTGGCGGCAAGCGCACCAACTGGCTGTTGATCAAGCACCGCGATGAATACGCCGTTGATGGCAATGGCGAGGCGGTCCTCGACGAGGACCGCTCGGTCGCCTCCGGCCGCTCGATGGCAGAGATCGCAGCCGGCAAGGGCCGGGCGCCGAAGCCGTTCATGCTCGCGAAGGGCAATGGCAAAGCCAAAGCAGATGCGGTCTGGCAATCCAACCACGGCATGGCTGCCGACGCGCGCGCCCGGACCAAGGCGCCGGCGCCCAAGGAAAAATTGAAGGCCCAATTGAAGACGAGGCCGAAGGCCCTGCCGAAGCAGGTAACGGAGATGCCGGACTTCGTTTCGCCGCAGCTCTGCGCCGCGGTCGAGAGTCCGCCCAATAGCGCGGGCTGGTGCCACGAGATCAAGTTCGACGGCTACCGCGTGCAGCTTCGCGTCGAGGACGGCGAGGCCGTGGTGAAGACCCGCAAGGGGCTCGACTGGTCCGACAAGTTCGGTGCGATCGTGAGGGAGGCCGGCAAGCTGCCGGATGCCCTGATCGATG
Organism: Bradyrhizobium sp. USDA 3240; assembly: GCF_054063295.1. Classification (NCBI taxonomy): domain Bacteria; kingdom Pseudomonadati; phylum Pseudomonadota; class Alphaproteobacteria; order Hyphomicrobiales; family Nitrobacteraceae; genus Bradyrhizobium; species Bradyrhizobium sp. USDA 3240. The sequence goes on along the minus strand of NZ_JBSSGD010000002.1, from coordinate 2,157,569 downwards.
GCGAGATCGTCGCGCTCGACGAGAACGGCATGCCGCATTTCTCGACGCTGCAGGCGGCACTATCCGACGGCAAGACCGACCAGCTGATCTTTTACGCGTTCGACCTGCTGTTTGCCGGCAATGAGGATCTCCGCCCGCTGCCGCTCGCCGAACGCAAGGCGCTGCTGCAGGCGCTGCTCGCGGCGCGCAAGGGCAGACTGATCCGCTATGTCGAGCATTTCGAGGAGCGCGGCGACGCCGTGCTGGATTCCGCGCGCAAGCTCGGGCTGGAAGGCATCGTCTCCAAACGGCTCGACGGCGCCTATCGCTCCGGCCGCTCGGACGACTGGACCAAAGCAAAGATCCGCGCCGGCCATGAGGTGGTGATCGGCGGCTGGAAGACCACCAACGGCAAATTTCGCTCGCTGATGGCGGGCGTCTATCGCGGCGGCCAACTGGAGTTTGTCGGCATCGTCGGCACCGGCTTCGGCCAGGACACCGTCCGCCGTATCATGCCGGCGCTGAAGGCGGCAGCGTCCGACACCAGCCCGTTCGGTGGCAAGGACGCGCCGAAGAAGGGCCGCGACGTGCACTGGCTGAAGCCGGAGCTGGTCGCAGAGATCGAGTTCGCCGGCTGGACCGACGCCGGCAACATCCGCCAGGCGGCGTTCAAGGGCCTACGCCAGGACAAGCCGGCACACGAGGTCGAGGCCGAACGGCCGGTCGTAACCAAAGTGGTGAAGCCGATGGCGAAAGCAAAATCCGGCGAGGTCATGGGCGTCGTCATCTCGCACCCGGACAAGGCGCTGTGGCCCGATGCCGGCGACGGCGCGCCGGTGACCAAGCTCGATCTCGCCAATTATTTCGAGGCGGTCGGCGCCTGGATGATCTCCTACCTCAAGGGCCGACCATGTTCGATCGTGCGCGCGCCTGACGGCATCAAGGGCGAGACCTTCTTCCAGCGCCACCCGATGGCCGGCACGTCGAAGCTCCTCAAGCTCGCCAAGGTCTCCGGCGACCGCAAGCCCTATCTGCAGATCGACCAGGTCGAGGGCCTGGCTGCGGTCGCGCAACTCGGCGGCCTTGAGCTGCATCCCTGGAATTGCGCGCCGGATGCCTATGACACGCCGGGTCGGCTGGTGTTCGATCTCGATCCCGCGCTCGACGTCGCGTTCTCCGACGTGGTCGACGCGGCCAAGGACATGCGCCAGCGGCTGACTGCGGTCGGTCTCGAAAGCTTCTGCAAGACCACCGGCGGCAAGGGCCTTCATGTCGTGGCGCCGCTGCTCTTAGGTGCGAAGGACAAGGTGACGTGGAAGGAGGCCAAGGCGTTCGCGCAAGCGATCTGCCAGTGGATGGCGCAGGACGATCCCGAGCGCTATCTGATCAATATGTCCAAGGCCAAGCGCACCGGAAAGATCTTCCTGGATTATCTGCGCAACGACCGGCTCTCGACCGCGGTCGCGGTGCTGTCGCCGCGGGCGCGTCCGGGCGCGACGGTGTCGATGCCGCTGACCTGGGCTCAGGTGCGCGGCGACCTCGATCCGAAGAAATATACGGTGCGGTCGGTGCCGGCGCTGCTCGCCAAGAGCAAGGCATGGGACGGCTATGAGGATGCGGCCTCGTCGATCAAGGCGTCGATGAACAAGCTCGCGGCGCAGTAGCAAACGTTTAGGAAGGCTTGTGCCGCTGGCTTGGTCGTCATACCCCGCGAAAGCGGGGTATCCAGTACGCCGCGGCTGATCCGTTCAATCACGAACGCCTCTGGAATACTGGATCACCCGCTTTCGCGGGTGATGACAGTTGTTGATGCGGATGGTGCGCAACACGCGTCCGGGCGCTACAGGCGTCCCAGCAGGAGCAGGATCAGCAGGATCACGATCACGAGGCCGAGACCGCCGCCGCCGTAATAGCCGGTGCCGTAGAACGGTCCGCCGCCGATGCCGCTGAAGCCGCCGAGCAGCGCGATGACCAGAATAATGAGAATGATCGTTCCAAGTGACATTGAGTCTCTCCTCAGCCCGTGGGCCCATTGATCTCTGCCCTTCGGGAAAGGAAACACGTGGGAACTACGAAGGTTCCGGATTCGGCGACGTGATAAACCTGTGTGGTCCTTCCATTTGCGGTGGAACAGAACTACATCAACGGAATCCATGGAGGAGTGCACCGCGATGTCGGCTCCGCTGATCGTCTCGATTCCCCACAGCCTCGGCCGCGACGAAGCGATGCGCCGCCTGAAGACAGGCCTGTCGCGCGCAGCGGCGAACGTTCCGGTCATGAGCGTCGACGAGGAGCGCTGGGACAACAACCGCATGAGCTTCCGCGTCCGCGCGCTGGGGCAGGTCGCGGCCGGACATCTCGATGTCGAGGATAGCCATGTGCGCCTGGAGGTGACACTGCCGTGGCTGCTGCAACGCTTTGCTGAGGTCGCGCAGGCCGCCATTCAGAAGAGCGGGCAGTTGCTGCTGACCAAGCGCTGACGCGTAGTGCTAGCCGTGTGCGCGTGCGCGTTTTGGGGCGTGCTTCGCGCCCGCCGTGGTCTTCGCCTTCAGCACCGCGACCGGCAGCCTGGCGAACAGCGTCGAGAGCGGAATCCTGCTGTCGCCGCCCGGGAGCGCGTAGCCAGCCAGGTCGATCTCGCCTTCAAAGGCTTCAGCGCGCGGCCAGCTCCGTCCGCCCTGCGTAAACGGGGCAAATGATTTCGCCACCGCGACGATGACCGCCTCGCGGCCATGCCGCCGTGCGAAGGCGAGGACATGATCGCGATGCGGGCCATTGACCGTGAGCGGCTGGTAGTCGCCGCTGGTGAAGATCTCGGGCAGCTCGTTGCGCAGCCGCAGCAGATGCCGCGTCCATGCGAACTTCAGGCGGCCGTCGCGCCAGCTTTGCGCTAGCGCATCCCAGTCCGGCGTCTCCAGTGCCGCGAGCATGTCCGCGCGTCCTGCAAAGTCGACCGGACGGCGGTTGTCGGGATCGACCAGCGAAAGATCCCAGCTTTCGGTGCCCTGGTAGAAATCCGGCACGCCCGGCATCGTCGCCTTCAGGGTGATCTGGCTGAGCGAGTTCAGTGCCCCGATCAGCGCGGTGCGCCCTGCCAGCGTCTCCAGCGCATCGAGGAATTCCGGCGAGGCCTTGCGATCGAGGATCCGCGCGATGAAGGTCTTCACGCCCGCCTCGTACGCTTCGTGCGGATTGAGCCAGCTCGTCTCCTGCTTGCCCTCACGCGCGGCCTTCAGGGCATAGGCCTGGATGCGTCCGACCAGTGACGCATCGTCCGGGTCCCAGGCGCCGAGCAGGGCCTGATACAGCATGTATTCGAATGTCGCCGACGGGGCGCGCGTCTCGCCGTCGAGCACCAGATGCGGCGCGTTCAGCACCTTCCAGCGCGCCACCGCGCTGGTCCATTCGCCGGGGATTTCCGCGAGCGCCATGATGCGGGTGCGGGCGTCCTCGCCGCGCTTGGTGTCGTGGGTCGCGGTCGACGTCATGCCGTGCGGCCATTCACGGACGCGGACCTGCATCATGCTGTGGAAGGTCTCGGGCGCGATCGCGCCGGCCGCCGGATCGCCGCCGACCTCGTTGAGTGCCAGCAGGCGGTGGTAGCGATAGAACGTCGTGTCCTCCAGCGACTTCGCCATCATCGGCCCGGTGAATTGCTGCACCTTCAGCGCGAAGCGTCGCACCCGCGGCGCGCTATGCGGTGGCCGGCCGGGCTTCAGGAGGTCCATGGTCAGGGTATCACGCAGGAAGTCGAAGATGCCTTCATCGGCAGCGAACCAGTCGGCGCGGGCGCGCTCGATGGTCGCGCTGATTAGCGCGCGATCATGCGCCGTCGGGCCAGAGGCGGTGAGATAGGTGCGATAGACCGGAAAGTGCAGCACATAGAGCTCGAGCGCCTGCCGCAGACTGTCGGCGGAGAAGTCCCGGGTCGAGTAGTGCCCGCTGGCGATGCGCGCCAGCAGCCGTGCCAGCACGGTGAATTCGCTGGTCAGCAAGGTTTCCAGCACGCGCCGCTTGGCCTCGCGCAGCACCGGCGTCAGGTTCGGCGACTGGTTGCTGACCTGGCGCCAGATCTCGTTGAGCGGATCGAGGCCTCGGCCTTCGACCAGCGCCTGGCTGATCGTGTTCATCCATTCGTAGCCGGTGGTGCCGTGGACGCCGCTGAATTTCGTCAGTCTCTCGTCCTCGCCGAGGATCTTCTCGACCACCATGTAGAACGGCTTGGCCTTGGCGCCCTGCGCGGTGCGGACCAGGCGGCGCAACCGCTGGAAATATTGGGCGGGATCGCGCAGGCCGTCGATATGGTCGAGCCGCAGACCCTGCAGCCGGTCCTCTGCGATCAGTCGCTTCACGAGACTGTGGCTTGCTTCGAACGTGGCGGCGTCCTCGACCCTGAGGCCGGCCAGGGTGTTGACGTCGAAGAAGCGGCGATAGTTGATGTCGCTTGACGCAAGCCGCCAGTGGCCGAGCTTGTAGTGCTGGCGCTCCAGCAGATGATGCAGCGCCAGTGTCTGGGTCGGTCGGTCCTCACTGGTGCGATAGGCATCGAGCCCGCGCGCGATGATCTCGGCGCTGCCCTCGATCGTCTGGATCGCCGCCTTCAGCGTCGGCGCCTCCTGCCGGTTCGGGTGACGCAGCCCGCGATACTTGGCAGCGAGTTCGAGCAGCGCGCGACCGGCCGGACTGTCTTCCGCACCGGCTTCGCGGACGAGGGTTCTCAGGACCTCGCCATAGCGCTCCGGCGCGATCGGCAGGCGATGCTCGAAATACCAGGCAGAGAAGTTGCCTTCGCTCGCGTCATAACGCAGCTCGATCTCGCTGCGTTCCAGCGCCTGGCCATAGGACGAGCCGAGGATCGGCAGCAGCACACCGCCGCGCGCACGATAGGGCAAGAGGTCCCAGTCGATGTCGAAGGAGACCGCGTGCGGCGACACCGGTCCCCATTCCAGCACGTCGAGCCACCAGGGATTGTCGGCGAAGTGCACGCCGACATGGTTCGGCACGAAATCCAGGATCAGGCCGAGGTCATGGCGCTTCAGCGCATCGCTGAACCGCGCAAAGCCTTCTTCGCCGCCGAGTTCCGGATTGAATTTGGTGTGGTCGACGACGTCATAGCCATGGGTCGAGCCCTTGCGCGCCTTCATGAACGGCGAGGCATAGACATGGCTGATGCCGAGCGCCTTCAGATACGGCGCCACCGCGGCGGCGGCATCGAAGTCGAAATCGGCAGTGAGTTGCAGTCGGTAGGTCGCGATCGGGATCGCCGGAGGCATTGTGCTATCCGATGTGCCAGCGCACCGCCCAGCCGGGGAGGTCGCTCGACAACGCGCCGCCCCAGATCACAGTTCCCTTCGCTTCCGGCGCGCCAGTGACATCCCGATCCGACAAATTGGCCGTCAGCCATAGCGTGCGGCCGTCGCCCATCCGCCAATGCGCGGTCAAGAGATCACCCGTGATGCGGTCGCCGCCGAAGCGTGCCCCGACGAGCCGCGGCGTGATCTTGCGCCGGCGCACGGCGAGCAGGTCACGCACCAGCGTCAGCCGCACGCGGGCGGGATCGTGGTCAAGTGCCGCCCAGTCGAGCACGGCCGACCGCGCCGTCTCCTCGGCGAGCGGATCGGGAATGTCGTCGCCATATTTGGCATAGGCCCAGGCGAATTCCTTGCGCCGGCCGGCGCGGACGGCGTTGGCGAGGTCGCCCTTGAAATCGCAGAAGAACGGGAAGGGCGTTGTCGCGCCCCATTCCTCGCCCATGAACAGCATCGGCGTGGTCGGTGCGATCAACGTGACCGCCAGCGCCGCCTCGATCGCCTGCGGCTTTGCGATGCTCTCGAGCCGGTCGCCCAGCGGCCGGTTGCCGATCTGGTCGTGGTTCTGCAGGAAGTTGATGAAGCAGGTCGGCGACAGCGTACCGCTCGGCTCGCCGCGGGCCTTGCCGCCCCAGAACGCCGAGACTTCGCCCTGATAGATGTAGCCGGACGACAGCGCCCGCGCGAGGTCCTGCTTCGGCGCCTTGTAGTCGCCGTAATAGCCCTGGGTTTCGCCGGTCAGCAGCACATGCCAGGCGTGATGATAATCGTCGTTCCACTGGCCGCGGAATTTGCCGTGCGGTGGGTCCTCGGCGGCATCGAGCAGGCTTGCGATGTTGTCGCCGTTCTCGAGCACGAGGTTGATGTGCCGGCCGGTTTCCGTGGCGAGTTGGCCGGCAGCCTTGCTGAAGTCATGCAGGATGGAGATTTCGCCGGCTTCGACGATGGTGTTGACCGCGTCGAAGCGCAGCCCGTCGAAGCGATAGTCGCGCAGCCAGCTCACCACGCTGCCGATCGCAAACGCCCGCACCTCGGGCACGCGATAATCGATCGCGCTGCCCCACGGGGTATGCGCGTCGCTGAAGAAGGAAGGCGCATAGCGGCCGAGGTAATTCCCTTCCGGCCCGAAATGGTTGTAGACCACGTCGAGCATCACCATCAGCCCGCGCAGATGCGCTTCGTCGATCAGGGTCTTGAGGTCTTCGGGACGGCCGTAGGCGCTGTCGGGCGCATACCACAGCACGCCGTCATAGCCCCAGTTGCGCTTGCCTGCGAAATCCGCCAGCGGCATCAGTTCGAGCGCGGTGATGCCGGTTGCCACCAGATGATCGAGCTTGTCGATCATAGCGCGGTAGGTGCCCTCGCGCGTGAAGGTCCCGACATGGGCCTCGAGAATGACGGCCTCATGCCAGGGACGGCCGCGCCACTCGGTCGCGCGCCATTTGAAGGCTGCGTGATCGATCACCTCGCCCGGGCCGAACACGTCGTCCGGCTGGAACGCGGAGGCTGGATCCGGCACATCAACTTCGTCATCGATGCGGAATTTGTAACGCGTGCGCGCGCGCGCGCCGGCGATCTCGGCGACGTACCAGCCGGCGGCATCGCGCGTGAGCGCATGCGGCTTGTCGAGCAGGAGGTCGACGCGCTTGGCTGCCGGCGCCCAGAGCCGGAAGCGCGCGCCATCAGCGGTCAATTCGGGTCCGAAGTGCTGCGCACTGTTCATGCGGAGCCTGCGAATGCCAGCACCGAGCGCGGCGGTGCCGTGGTGTCGGCGCCGGCTGCAAACTGCTCGGCCGTCTGTTCTGCCTTGGTCGTGTTCAAGACCTGCCGCCAGCTCCTGTATTCCGCCATCCGCGGCATCCTGAACACGATCTCCTGCGGCGCGGCATTCAGCACGATAAAGATCGGCGCCTGCCCTTGTTCCATCGGGCCCAGCACGTAGGCCAGGAACCGGCTTTCCGGGAATTTCCAGTCGGACTCCTTCATCTCCTCTGCAGCGGGCGTCAGCCAGATCACACCATAGCTGCCGTCGGCGCGGCGGCCGTCGAGCCAGCTCTGGCAGCGGATCTGGCCGAAGCGCTGGCGTAGCGCGGTGAGATGACCGATGAAGGCGATGGCGTCGTCGTCGGTGCCGAGGTTCTCCCAGCCGATCCAGCCGGTCTCATTGTCCTGGCAATAGGCGTTGTTGTTGCCGGCTTGCGTGTTGGCGACCTCGTCGCCGGCGAGGATCAGCGGCGTGCCCTGTGCGAGCAGCAGGCAGGCCAGCGCATTCTTCCTGAGCTGGCGGCGCAGCGCGATGATGGCGGGATCATCGGTCGGGCCTTCATGGCCGCAATTGTTGCTGTGATTGTCGTTGGAGCCGTCGCGATTGTCCTCGCCATTGGCCTCATTGTGCTTCTCGTTGTAGCTGAAGAGATCGGCGAGCGTGAAGCCGTCATGCACCGTGATGTGGTTGACGCTGGCGCGGGTCGCCCGGTTGTCGTGGTGAAACAAGTCCGAGGACGCCGTCATGCGGCCTGAGATGTCGCCGATCAGGCTGCCTTCGCCGCTCCAGTAGCGCCGCATAGCGCTGCGATAGCGGTCATTCCACTCCGACCATTGCGACGGAAACGCGCCGACCTGGTAGCCGCCGAGACCGAGATCCCAGGGCTCGGCGACCATCTTGGCGGTCGCCAGCACCGGGTCCTGGCGGATCGCGGTGAGGAAGGGATGGTTGCGATCGAACCCGTTCGGTCCGCGCGCCAGGGTCGTGGCGAGATCGAAGCGGAAGCCGTCGACATGGCAGACCTCGACCCAGTACCGCAGCGAATCCATCACCATCTGCAGCACGCGCGGATGGGTGAGGTTGACCGAGCTGCCGCAGCCGGTGAAGTCGTCGTAGAAGCGCGGGTTCTCGCGGTTCAGCCAGTAATAGGAGGCGTTGTCGATGCCGCGGAAGCACAGCGTCGGGCCCATATGGTTGCCCTCGGCGGTGTGGTTGTAGACGACGTCGAGCAGCACCTCGATGCCGGCATCATGCAGCCGCGCCACCGTGGTGCGGAACGAGTCGAGCGCATTGTCCTGGGCGTAGCGTGCCTCCGGCGCGAAGAAGGCGATGGTGTTGTAGCCCCAGTAGTTGGCGAGCTTCTTCTCGACCAGGACGCGGTCGTCGATCAGGCCGTGGATCGGCAACAGCTCGATGGTGGTGACGCCGAGCCGCTTGAGGTGATCGATCATCGCGGGCGACGACAGCCCGCCATAGGTGCCGCGCAGGTTCGGCGGCACATCCTCGCGCTTCTGGGTCAGGCCCTTGACGTGGGCCTCGTAGATGATGGTGTCTTGCCAGGGAACGTGCGGCCGGATCTCGCGGCGGCCCCAGTTGAAGGTCTCGTCGACCACCACCGCCTTCGGCATGCCGCGGGCATTGTCGCGCCGGTCAAAGGAGAGATCCTCGCGCGCGCTGCCGGTACGGTAGGCGAAATGCGCATCGCTCCACACCAGCCGGCCGGCGAGCCGCTTGGCGTAGGGATCGAGCAGCAGCTTGTTGGCGTTGAAGCGGTGGCCGCGCTCCGGCGCGTAGGGCCCGTAGACGCGATAGCCGTACAGCTGGCCCGGCGAGACGTCGTTGAGATAGCAGTGCCAGACGTCCTCGGTGCGCTCCGGCATCTCGATCCGCTCGAGCTCGCGGCGGCCCTGGCCATCGAACAGGCACAGCTCCACCTTCTCCGCATTCGCCGAGAACAGCGCAAAGTTGGTGCCTCTGCCGTCCCAGCTTGCACCGAGCCGTGCGGACGTACCTCCGGTCAGTCGCATCAATCAGCTTTCCGGTACGAGGAAGATCGCTGCCAGCGGCGGAATGGTCAGGCTCAGCTCGGGCGTGGCGCCCTCCGAGGCACGGACCTCGCCGATATTGCCGACATTGGTGCCGCCGTAATGGGAGGAATCCGAGTTGAACACCTCGTGCCACTTGCCCGCGAGCGGCACCCGGACGCGATAGTTGCGATAGACGTTGGGCGAGAAGTTCAGGACCACGAGGCAGCGGGCGCGCGCATCGTTGCCCTTGCGGATCCAGCCGAACACATTGTTGCTGGCGTCGTCGGTGATGACCCATTCGAAGCCGGCCTGGTCGCAGTCGAGTTCATGCAGCGCGGGCAGCGCGCGATAGAGCTGGTTGAGGTCGCGGACCAGGTTCTGGATGCCGCTATGCCTCGGCTGTTGCAGCAAATGCCAATCGAGCGAGTGGTCGTGGTTCCATTCGCGCTCCTGGCCGAACTCGCAGCCCATGAACATCAGCTTCTTGCCGGGATGTCCGAACATGAAGCTGTAATAGGCGCGCAGATTGGCAAAGCGCTGCCAGTCGTCGCCGGGCATGCGGCCGAGGATCGAGCGCTTGCCGTGCACCACCTCGTCGTGGGACAGCGGCAGGATGAAATTTTCCGAGAAGGCGTAGTGCAGGCCGAACAGGATGTCGCCGTGGTGGTGCTTGCGGTGGATGGGATCCTTGCCGATGTATTTCAGCGTGTCGTGCATCCAGCCCATGTTCCACTTGTAGCCGAAGCCGAGCCCGCCATATTCGACCGGACGCGACACCTGCGGCCACGCGGTGGATTCCTCCGCCGCCGTCGTTGCCTGCGGGAAGTGTGCGAACAGCTCGGTGTTGAAGCGGCGCAGGAAGTCGATCGCCTCGATGTTCTCGCGGCCGCCATATTTGTTCGGGATCCAGCCGCCGGCGGGACGGCTGTAGTCGAGATAGAGCATGGAGGCGACCGCATCGACGCGCAGTCCGTCGATGCCGTAGCGATCGAGCCAGAACAGTGCGTTCGACACCAGGAAGTTGGTGACCTCGGTGCGCCCGTAATTGTAGATCAGCGTGCCCCAGTCGAGGTGACGGCCCTGCAGCGGATTGGCGTGCTCATAGAGCGCGGTGCCGTCGAAATTGCCGAGACCGTGCGGGTCGTCGGGGAAATGCCCCGGGACCCAGTCGAGCAGCACGGCGAGGCCTGCGCCGTGGCAGGCGTCGATCAGCGCGGCGAAATCATCGGGCGAGCCGAAGCGGCTGGTCGGGGCAAACATGCCGGTCGGCTGGTAGCCCCAGGAGCCGTCGAACGGATGCTCGGTGATCGGCAGGAATTCGATATGGGTGAAGCCCATGTCGCTGGCGTAGGCCGGAAGCTGCTCCGCCATTTCGCGATAGGTCAGCCACTCATTGCGGCCCTTGCGGCGCCACGATCCGAGATGAATCTCGTAGATCGACATCGGCGAGCTCAGCGCATTGACGCGATCGGGCGCCGGGCGCGGATGCGGGATCTTGCGCTCGTCGAGCACGATCGAGGCGGTCTTCGGACGCACCTCGGCGGCGAACGCCAGCGGATCGGACTTCAGCGGCAGATGCTGGCCGTTGCGCCCGATGATCTCGAACTTGTAGTGGTCGCCGACGCGGGCGCGCGGGATGAACAGCTCCCAATAGCCCGGGCCGCGCACCCGCATCGGATGACGCCTGCCGTCCCAGAAATTGAAGTCGCCGACCACGCTGACCCGCCGCGCATTCGGCGCCAGCACCACGAAGCCGATGCCGTCGACGCCGTCGAGCGTCATCGGATGGGCGCCGAGCGTGTCGTAGACCCGCAGATGCGTACCCTCGCCGAGCAGATAGAGATCGAAATCGCTCAGGATCGGCGGAAAGCGATAGGCATCCTCCAGTTCGACGACGTTGTCGCCGAAGCGGGCGCGGAGCTGGTAGCGCGTCGAGCCGTTCGGCAAGGGACCTGCGAACAGGCCGGCGTCATGGATCTTGGCCAGCGGCGCCGCCTCGCCATGCTCCCCGATCGCCTCGACATTGCTGGCGTCAGGCAGGAAGGCGCGCACGACGTTGCGATCCCCCTCGGCGTGGAGGCCGAGATAGTGGAAGGGATCGGAGTGGCGGCCCTCGATGATGGCATAGGCCTCGGCGGGCAATTTATTCATGCAACCTCGTGCGGCTGTTGGGCCAGGAGTCTCAACAGGCCAGTCAGTGGGACGCGGAGCCAATCTGGCCGGTTGGCCAGCTCATACTCGATCTCGTAGAAGGCTTTCTCAAGCAGGAAAAAGTTGAGTAGGCGGTCGGCCGCCTTGGCGTCGGCGGGCCACAGCCGCTGGCCGGCCACGGTCTCGCGATAGGCCGCCAGCAGGGCATCCGCGGCCTGGTCGCGCCATTCGGCCAAAGCGAGGCTCAGCCTGCCGCTCTCGTCGGGTGCGACCTTGAGTGCCCGTTCCAGCGCGGTGGTCGCGGCATAGTCGATCGAGCGGATCAGGCCGGCGACGTCGCGGGCCGCGGGCGCCTTGCGGCGCCGCTCGGCGATGGTGCGGCCCGGCCCGCCGTCGAAATCGATGATGAAGACGTCGTCCTTGACGACCAGCAGCTGGCCGAGATGCAGGTCGCCATGATGGCGGATGCTGAGCCCGTCGGTCTCGCGCGGCAGCAGCGCCTTGAGCCGCTCCGGCAGCATGTCGTGCTGGGCCTGCAACTGATCGGCCAGCAGCCGGTCGGCTTCTCGCAGGGAGCCGCGCCGCTGCCTCAGCGTATCGAACACGCGTTCGGCGCGCGCCATGATCTCATCGCTCCAGCGCTGCAGGTCCTCGGGCCTGGTCGGTTCCGGCGCGAAGTCCGGCAGGTCGCGGTTGCTGGCGAGCGCGATGTGCAGCTCGGCGAGGCGCTTTCCGCTGTGCGACAGGTGGCGCAGATAAGTCGCATGATCGCCGTTCTCATCGGGATTTTCGCTCACCGCCAGCAGGCGCTGCCGCTCGACGAGGCGATCAAGGTGCGCAGCGGCCACGGTCCAAAGGTCGCCCTGGTTCACCACCATGGCGTGCAGCACTGCGATCGCGCTGCGATTGTCGCCCTCCACCAGTTCCGATGTGCCGAGCAATGCCGGTGTGTTGGGGAAATTGACCACTTCGGTGAGGAAGCGGCCCATCTCGATCTCTGGATTGATGCCGACCTCGAGCTTCCGGTAGATCTTGGTGACATACTCATTGTCGACCAGCGCGGTCGAATGCGGCTGATCGTTCTCGAACACGCGGATCCGTTCGGGCTGCCGGACCGGGCGATCGGAGAAGCGGCTGGTCGGCCGGAATTCGAGCTTCAGGCGTTGCTCGCCCTCGTCGACGGTGAGGTTTTCCCGCAAGTTTCGCAGGAACAGGCCAGTGAAGATCTGGTCGGTGGAGACATCGAGCAACGTGCCCTCGCGCGCGCCCTGACGGACCGCGGCAAAGGCGCGCGGGTTGTAGCGCTCGCGGTCGAAGCGCACCCATTCGATCTGCATCGGCAGCACGTAGCGGCTGGTGGTGCCGCGCTCCGTGGTTTCGAAGAAGATCAGCCAGGGCCGGTTGTCGCCGATGTCGCAGAATGGGATCGCAGACACCAGCGTCGGCTGGATCGCCTTCGGGGAATGCTCCGGGTACCAGCGGGTGCGGGCGAGATGGCCGGGCAGCACGTCGTGCTCGAATACGCCGCGCTCCCGCGCCAGCGAAGTCCAGGTCGAACCGAGCGGCACCACCAGCGTCTCGAACTCCGGCACCGCCCGCGGCTTCACCGGCTCGGACTTGTCGCGCTCCTGCAGCTGGAACCAGTAGAAGCCGTAAGGCGCCAGCGTGATCATGTAAGGCAGCTCGCCGATCGCCGGGAAGCGCGTGCGTCCGAGCATCTCGAGCGGAATGCGGTCCTTGAAGGCGGAGAGGTCGAGTTCGGTCGCCTGCGCCGAGCGCGACAGGTTGGCGACGCACAGGATGGTCTCGCCCTGGTACTGCCTGACATAGGCGAGCACCGAGCGGTTCTCCGGGCGGATGAAGGTCATGGTGCCGCGCCCGAACGCAAGCGTCGACTTGCGCACTGCGATCAGCCGCTTGGTCGCCGACAGCAGCGACGACAGGCTGCGCGACTGCGCCTCGACATTGACGGATTCGTAGCCGTAGACCGGGTCCATGATCATCGGCGCGTAGAGCCGCGCCGGGTCGGCGCGCGAGAAGCCGCCGTTGCGGTCCGGCGACCATTGCATCGGCGTCCGCACGCCGTTGCGGTCGCCGAGATAGATGTTGTCGCCCATGCCGATCTCGTCACCGTAATAGATGATCGGCGTGCCGGGGAACGACAGCAAGAGCGAGTTCATCAGCTCGATCTTGCGCCGGTCATTGTCCATCAGCGGCGCAAGGCGGCGGCGGATGCCGACGTTGATGCGGGCGCGCGGGTCGTTGGCATAGGTCGACCACAGATAGTCGCGCTCGACGTCGGTGACCATTTCCAGGGTCAGCTCGTCGTGGTTGCGCAGGAACAGCGCCCACTGGGCAGCTGCCGGAATGTCGGGCGTCTGCCTGAGGATGTCTGTGATCGGAAAGCGGTCTTCCTGGGCGATTGCCATGTAGATGCGCGGCATCAGCGGGAAGTGGTAGGCCATGTGGCATTCGTCGCCATGGCCGAAATATGCCTGCACGTCCTCCGGCCATTGGTTGGCCTCGGCCAGCAGGATCTTGCCCTTGGCATAGGCGTCGAGCTCCTGGCGCAGCCGCTTGATGATGGCATGCGTCTCCGGCAGGTTCTCATTGTTGGTGCCGTCGCGCTCGCACAGATAGGGAATGGCGTCGAGCCGGAAGCCGTCGACGCCGGTGTCGAGCCAGCGCTTCATCACCTGCACGATGGCGCGCACCACGCGCGGATTGTCGAAATTCAGGTCCGGCTGGTGCGAGAAGAAGCGGTGCCAGTAGAACTGACCGGCTTCCGGATCCCAGGTCCAGTTCGACTTCTCCGTGTCGGTGAAGATGATGCGGGTATCGAGGTATTTCTGGTCGGTGTCGCTCCAGACGTACCAGCTGCGCGCGCTCGAATTCGGCGGGCTGCGGCGCGCCCGCTTGAACCAGGCATGCTGGTCCGAGGTGTGGTTGACGACGAGCTCGGTGATGACGCGCAGGCCGCGCCGCTTGGCCTCCTGGATGAAGCGCTTGAAGTCCTTCATCGTCCCGAAATCGGGATTGATGTCGCCATAATCGCCGATGTCGTAGCCGTCGTCGCGGCCCGGCGAGGGATAGAACGGCAGCAGCCACAGCGCGGTGACGCCGAGCTCCTGCAGATAGCCGAGCTTCTCCGTCAGGCCTGTGAAATCGCCGATGCCGTCATTGTTGCTGTCGGCGAACGCCTTGACGTGCAGCTGGTAGATGATGGCGTCCTTGTACCACAGCTGGTCCGCGGTCTCGGTCGCGACCTTCACCTCGCTGTCGACGGAGGAAAATACGTTCATGGCGGCTCCTTCAGGCGACACAGCGTAGCAGCAACGCGGGATCGCGCGCAGGATCTAGATGCAGGCGGATGCCTCCCCATTCGAGCGCATGACGCTCGCCGGTGACAAGGTCTTCCACGGCCGTGACGGGGCGGCGGGCATCGCCGCGGCCGACCGTGACGTCGCCGAGCGGAAGCCAGACGTCGCGCGGCTCGGACGACAACGCAATCGCGACCGCGATCACATTGCCCTGATCGGCCGCCTCCTTGACGAAGCCGATCACGCCGCCGTCATCGACATTGATAAAGCGCAGATCGGCGAATTGTTGCAGGGCCGGATTGCCGCGCCTGATTTGGTTGAGGGCCGCGATATAGGGCTTGATGTTCCCGGCCTGATCCCAGTCGCGAACCCTGATCTCGTATTTCTCGGAGTTGAGATATTCCTCGCGGCCAGGCACCGGCGTGTGCTCGAGCAGTTCGAATCCGCCATAGATGCCGTAGCTGCTTGAAAGCGTCGCGGCCAGCGCGAGACGCGACTTGAACATCCAGGATTCGCCGCTTTGCAGGTGGAAAGGCAGGATGTCAGGTGTGTTGACGAAGAAATTCGGCCGAAAGAAGTCGCGATCGGGATAGGATATCAACTCGCCGAGATACGCTTCGAGCTCGGAGCGCTGCGTGCGCCAGGTGAAGTAAGTATAGGACTGCGTGAAGCCGAGCTTGGCGAGGCCCTTCATCAGCTTCGGCCGCGCGAAGGCCTCCGAGAGGAACAGCACGTCCGGATCGCGGTCCTGCGCCTCGCGGATCAGCCATTCCCAGAATGCCAGCGGCTTGGTGTGCGGATTGTCGACCCGGAAGATCTTGACGCCCTGTTCGACCCAGAACAGCACCACATCGCGCAGCGCGCGCCACAGCGCGGCGGCATCCTCGGATCCGAAATCCGGATTGACCACATCGTCCCAGCGCTGCTGCGGATGTTCGGCGGTGCGCATCGATCCGTCCGGACGCCGCTTGAACCACTCCGGATGCGCGGTCAGCCAGGGATGATCGGGCGAGCATTGCACGGCGAAATCGAGCGCGACCTCGAGGCCGTGGGCCTGGCATGCCGCCACGAAAGCGCGGAAGTCGTCGAGCGTGCCGAATTCCGGATGCACGGCGTCGTGGCCGCCCTCCGCCGCGCCGATCGCATAGGGGCTGCCGGGATCGCCGGGCTGCGCGATGGCGGCATTGTTGCGGCCCTTGCGATGGGTCCGCCCGATCGGATGAATCGGCGCCAACAGCACGACGTCAAAGCCCATCGCCGCGATATCGGACAGCCGCGCGATGCAGTCGTTGAAGGTCGCGTGCACGCCCGGTGTCTTGCCCTGGCTGCGCGGAAACATCTGGTACCAGGCGCCGCTGCGAGCGCGCGGCCGGTCCGCGATGAGGGGATAGAGCTGCGATCGCACCAGGTCGCGGCGAAACTGGCTGCCGGCCATCGCCTCCCGCAATTCCGGTGCGAGCAGCGCGCCCGGCTCACCGGTCTGCAGGAAGATTTCGCACTGCCTGATGATGATTGCGGCTGCGGCAGGTCCCCCCGCTTGCGCCCGGGTCAGCATGCCCGCGCCTTCGACAGCATCCAGTGTGTGGTCGCCGCCGTCGCGCTGCTTCTGCTCGAAGCGATGCCGCCAGCTGGCGAATTCGTCGGTCCAGGCCTCGATCGCGAAGCTGTAGCGGCCGGGCCGCTCTGGCACGAAGGCGCCGCCCCAACGGTCGTCGCTGTGCAGCATCATCGGCGCGTGTTGCCATTCGCCGTCGCCCTCATGCCGCCACACCAACGCCGCTGCGATCACATCATGTCCGTCGCGGTAGATGTCGGCCCACACCTCGACGGGCTCGCCCGCGATGCGCTTGACCGCAAAGCGGCCGCCATCGACCGACGGATAGACATCGGTAATATGAAAAGTGCCGTTGGCACTCTCGACAGGCCGGGCGGTTTTGTTCACGGTGATGCCGCCATTGAATAGGCAAATGAAGTCCCGGCGCCGGGAAGGAGGCACGCCAGACCCATATAGAAAGCCGCTCGCCGGGCAATGGTTCCCGGTGGGAACGCCGGATAGGGTAGAGCGTTGAACATCAACTATCCCTTTCCCGTATCTGTACAATTTAGCAACGATCCCAATACCGTTGCGAGCAGGCAGCGTGCCGAATGGACCTTTACGCCAAAGCCCAGACCCTGGGAATCCAGACCGAGTATATCGATGGGAGCGGTCACCGCCGTGTGACAACCCCGGAGGCGCTGACGGCGATCCTCGCGGCGCTGCCGCCCCAGACGCCGCGGCGGATCGTCGCCGATCCCGTGGTCGTCAGAGGCGGCCATGGCGGGCAGACGCAGCTCTCCGAGGCGGCCCGGCTACCGGTGCAATGGAAGCTCATCAGCGGCACTACCTTGCTCGCGCAAGGCGAGGCGCATGAACGGAGTGTGACGTGGCCGTCCGGCCTGCCTGAGGGCGTGCACCGGTTGCAGCTCAAGGACGCATCGGGCAGCGAGGAGCTGCCGTTTCTGGTGGCGCCGGAAGCTGCGTTCGGCGGCGCGTTCGACCGCTGCTGGGTGATCGCGGTCCAGCTCTATGGCGTGCGGTCCGCGCGCAACTGGGGCATCGGCGACTTCACCGATCTGCAGGGCCTGCTCGAATTCGCCCATAGGCTCGGCGCCGACGGCATCGGACTCAATCCGCTGCACGCGCTGTTCGACGATCGGCCCGGCGATTGCAGCCCGTATTCGCCGAACAGCCGGCTGTTCCTCAACGCGCTCTACATCGACGTCGCGAAGATTCCCGAATTCCACGTCGGTGCCGAGGCGCAAGCCACGCTGGCGCAGCTGCGCAGCCGCGACATGGTCGACTATGTCGGTGCCGCGGCGCTGAAATGGCCGGCGCTGCGTGCAGCCTTCGCCGCCTTCAAGGCCAATCCCGGCCTCGGCCGCTGGCAGGATTTCGAGGCCTATCGCAAGGAGCAGGGCGTGCTGCTGTCGCGCTTCGCCTGCTTCGAGGTGATGCGGCACAAATTCAACTCTCCGTGGTGGGAATGGCCGGACGAGTGGCGGCAGCCCAATGATGCTGCGTGCACGAAGTTGCGCCGGGCGCGCGACACCGCCGCCGAGGTGGAGTTCGTTGAGTTCGTGCAATGGACCGCGGACCGGCAGCTCGGAGCTTGCCAGGCGCTCGCGCACAAGCTGGGCATGCGGGTCGGGCTCTATCTCGACGTCGCCGTCGGCGTGCAGTCGGACGGCTTCGACGCCTGGAATGAACAGACCGCGATCTCGCGCCATCTCGGCGTCGGCGCGCCGCCGGACCCGCTCAATACCGCCGGCCAGGACTGGGGGCTCGCCGGCTTCAACGCTGCGGGCCTCGAGCAGCGTTCCTTCGAGCCTTTCAGGCAGATGCTGCGCGCCTCGATGCACCATGCCGGCGCGATCAGGCTCGACCACGCTTTCGGGCTGAAGCGGCTTTATCTGGTGCCGCGCGGATTCGGTCCGGCCAATGGCGCCTACGTGCTGATGCCGTTCGAGGCGTTGCTGGCGGCGACCGCGCAGGAGAGCACAGCAAACCACTGCGTCGTGATCGGCGAGGACCTCGGCACCGTGCCTCCGGGCTTCCGCGAGCAGATGAACGGCTGGGGCATCTGGTCTTATCTGGTGATGATGTTCGAGACCGACGACCAGGGCGTGTTCCGCAACGCCGACTACTATCTGCCGAACGCGCTGGTGACGTTCAACACCCACGACCTGTCGACCTATGCCGGCTGGCGCTCGTTCAGCGACCTCAAGACCAAGCGCGCGCTCGGGATCGATCCCGGCGAGACCGACCAGGGGCGCTGGGATGCGCTCGGCCATCTCGACGACGTGCTGCGCCGTCACGACATTCACCACAATGATTTCTATTCGGTGGTGAGCTTTATGGCGCGGACGCGATCGCGGATGATGGCGGTCTCGATGGAGGATTTGCTCGGCATCGTCGAGCAGCCGAACATCCCCGGCACCGTCTACGAGCATCCGAACTGGAAACGGCGGCTGCCGGTCTCGATCGAGCATCTCGCATCGGCGATCGACGTCGACGCGCTCAAGCGTGCAACCCGCGAGCGGTCGCACGCCTGACAACGCGGAGCACGGCGGTGGCCTCTCGAATCGAAGACTATGGGCTGATCGGCGATTGCGAAACCGCAGCGCTGGTCGGTCGCGACGGCTCGATCGACTGGCTGTGCTGGCCGGCGTTCGATTCCGACGCCTGCTTCGCGGCGCTGCTCGGCACGTCGCGGAATGGCCGCTGGCTGCTGGCGCCCGCTGGCGAGATCAAGCGGATCTCCCGCCGCTATTGGGACGATACGCTGATCCTGGAGACGCGGTTCGAGACCGAGGACGGCGTGGTCGCGCTGATCGACTTCATGCCGCCGCGCGGCAATGCCTCCGACGTGGTCCGCCTGGTTCGCGGCATCAGCGGCCGCGTCAAGATGCACATGGAGCTGGTGATCCGCTTCGGCTTCGGCGTCGATGTTCCCTGGGTGAAGAAGAACCCGGACGGCGAGGGGCTGCTGGCGATCAGCGGACAGGACATGACCCTGCTGCGCACGCCAGTGAAGACATCGGGCAAGGACCTGACCACGATCGCCGATTTCGAGATCGGCGAGGGCGACACCGTGCCCTTTGTCCTGACCTACGGAGCGTCGTATCAGCCGGTGCCGGAGCCGATCGATCCCGAGGCCGCGCTGAAGGATACCGAGGACTATTGGAAGGAATGGTGCAGCCGTTCGACCTATGACGGCAGCTATCAGCGCAGCCTCGTGATGCGCTCGCTGATCACGCTGAAGGCACTGACCTTCAGGCCGACCGGCGGCATCGTCGCGGCCCCGACCACGTCGTTGCCGGAAAAGCTCGGCGGCGCGCGCAACTGGGATTACCGGTTCTGCTGGCTGCGCGACGCCACCTTCACGCTGCTGGCACTGATGAATTCGGGCTACACCGAGGAAGCGGCCGCCTGGCACAACTGGCTGCTGCGGGCCGCGGCCGGCGCTCCTGCCGACATGCAGATCATGTACGGCATCCTGGGGCAGCGGCGTCTCTTGGAATGGGAAGCCGGCTGGCTGCCCGGCTATGAGGGGGCGCAACCGGTCCGCGTCGGCAATGCCGCACATGCGCAGCTGCAACTCGACGTCTACGGCGAGTTGATCGACGCCTTCCACCAGTCCCGCATGGCCAAGCTGAAGCTCGATGATGAGAGCTGGTCGCTCGAATGCACCGTCGTCAGTCATCTCGCCGATGTCTGGGACCAGCCGGATCACGGCATCTGGGAGCGCCGCGGCACGCCCAGACACTACGTGTTCTCCAAGGTGATGTGCTGGGTCGCCTTCGACCGCGCCATCAAGAGCGCCGAGCGGTTCGGCTTCAAGGGGCCGCTGGTCAAATGGCGGGTGCTGCGCGAGGCCATCCATCGCGACGTCTGCCGGCAGGGCTTCGATCCCGATCTCAACAGCTTCGTCGAGAGCTACGGGTCAAAGCTGCTCGACGCCAGCCTGCTGCTGCTGCCGTCGGTCGGCTTCCTGCCGCCGTCCGATCCGCGCATCCGCGGTACGATCGCTGCGGTCGAGCGGCACATGATGCGCGACGGGTTCGTGCTGCGGCACGATCCGCGCGAGGTGTCCGACGAAATCCAGCCGATCGAGGGCGCCTTCCTGGCCTGCAGCCTGTGGCTCGCCGACGCCCATGTGCTGGCGGGAGATCTCGACAAGGCGCAAACCATGTTCGACCGCGTCGTCGCGGTCGCCAACGATCTCGGGCTCCTGGCGGAGGAGTTCGACTCCGGCGCCGGCCGGCAGACCGGCAACTTTCCGCAGGCACTGACTCATATCGCGCTGATCAACACGGCGCACAATCTCAGCGCCGCCAAGGCCGACGCCGAGAAGCCGGCGGTGCAGCGGTCGACCTGATCGCGGTCTAGCGGCCCATCGTCAGCACCGTCTCCATCGCGCGCGCGAAGCCGTCATGCTCGTTGGTTTCGGTGACATGCGTGGCGCGCGCCTTCACGTCGTCGCTGGCATTGCCCATCGCGAACGAGACGCCGCTTCTGGCGAACATCGGCAGATCGTTCTGCATGTCGCCGATCGTGGCGACATTCTCGAGCGACACGCCGAGACGCTTCGCGATGCCCTCGACGAAGGTGCCCTTGTCGTGGCCGGGCGGGGTGACGTCGAGATAATAGGTCTGCGAGCGGACCGCGGTCGCATCATTGCCGACCATCTGCTGCATCTCCGCCTCGCAGCGCTGCAACAGGGGTGCATCCGAGCTCGCGCCGACGATCTTGCAGGCCTGGTCGAGATAGGGCGTGAAATCGTCAACGATGGTCGGATCATGCTTGATCGCGCGTTTCTCGTGCGCGTTGTACTCGCCGTCGGGACTGCGGGTCAGCCAGCGGTCGTTGGTGAACAGCCAGATGTCGATGCCACGCTCGCGGAGCAGGTCGACGCAGCGCTTGGCGACTGCCGGCGGGATCGCATGCTGTTCGATCGGCTTCAATTGCGGATCGACGATCGAGGAGCCATTGAAGGCGCCGATCGGCAGCGTGATCGCGAGCGGCGCGACCAGGAAACCCATCCCGATGGTCGGCCGGCTGGAGACGATGGTGAAGCCGATGCCGGCCTCCTGCAGCTTGCGCACGGCTGTGCTGGCGCCGTCGGTCAAGGTCTTGTCCTTGGTGAGCAGCGTGCCGTCGACATCGGATACGACAAGGGCGATGCGGGTCATGAGAGGTCCAGCCTCAGTTGATTGACGATGTCTTCGACGATGGTGTCGACCGAACGGTCGATCGCAACCGTGATCGGGCGTTCGTCCGGCGTCGGCGGCTCCAGCGTTTTGAACTGGCTGGCGAGCAGGCCCGGCGGCATGAAATGGTCCTTGCGCGCGGCGAGCCGCGCGGCGATCAGCTCCTCTGTGCCGTCGAGGAAGACGATGCGGATGTCGTTGCGGCCGTGCACCAGGGTGTCGCGATAGGCGCGCTTCAGGGCGGAGCAGGCGATGACCGCCCGTTCGCGGACGCCGCAGGTGCGGTCGATCTCATTGGCGATCGCGCGCAGCCAGGGCCAGCGATCCTCGTCGGTGAGCGGCTGGCCGGAATGCATCTTCGCGACATTGCTCGGCGGGTGAAAACTGTCACCATCCTCGAAACGCCAGCCGATCCTGATCGCGAGGCGGTCGGCGATGGTGCTCTTGCCCGAGCCGGAGACGCCCATCACGACTAGTGCGCAGGGGTTTTGCCCGTCACCCAAGAAAGTCACCCAAGAAAATACCTAAGAAAATCATCCACGAAAATCCTCCGGCAGCGCGGCCTGATCGATCAGCCAGACGGTTTCGCCCAGCGATCGCGCGCGGTTTGCCGGCAGGTTCTCGCCTGCGAACAGGCGCGTCAAGATCGCGCGCTTGTTTTCGCCCGCCACCTCGAACAGCATCTCGCGGCAGGAGGCGAGCGCAGGCAGGGTCAGGGAGACTCGCGGCACGAACGGCTCGACATTGGCCTTGGGCACCCCGACTACCCAGCGCTGCGTCTCCTCGACCGCGGGGAAGCCGGGAAACAGCGAGGCGGTGTGGCCGTCGGGCCCGATGCCCATCAGCACCAGGTCGAACAGCGGCCGCTTCGGATCGAGCTGCTCGGCGCCGTAGAAGGCCATCAGCTCGTTCTCGTACAGCGCGGCGCTGACGTCGGGATCCCTGAGATCGGCGGTGTCGGTCGCGATCGGGTGGACATTCGCAGCCGGGGCGCAGCGGTCGAGGAAGGCCTGGCGCGCCATGCTCATATTGTGCAGCGCGTCCTTGCGCGGCACCAGGCGCTCGTCGCCGATGAACCAGTCGATGCGATCCCAGGGAATTCTCCGGCGATAGTCCGGCGTCGCCAGCAGCTGGTATAGCGCCTTGGGGCTGGAGCCGCCGGTGAGGCAGACCGCGATCCGGCCGCTGTTCTGGTCGATCCTGGCGATCACCCGCTCGGCGGCCATTTGCGCCAGCGCGGCCGGATCGGCGACCGTGATGATTGCGCGCTCGCCGCTCGCGGTCATGGTCAGCTGAGCTTCCGCCAGCTGCGGCCGTCGCGCGTCAACAGCGCGTTGGCCGCCTCCGGGCCTTCGCTGCCGGCCTTGTAGGGTTGCAGGCCGCGCCCGCCGGCAGTCTTCCAGGCGTCGAAAAAGGGCTGCACTGCCTGCCAGCCGGCCTCAACGCCGTCGGCGCGCTGGAACAGCAGATTGTCGCCGATCATGCAGTCGTAGATCAGGGTCTCGTAGCCGGTGGACGGTTCGGCCTTGAAGTAGTCCTTGTAGCGGAACTTCATCTCGACGCCGTCGATGTTGATGGCCGGGCCAGGCACCTTGGTGTTGAACTGTAGCTCGATGCCTTCGGTCGGTTCGGTCGAGATGATCAGGAAATTCTGGGACAGCCGATCAACCGACGTGTCGCGAAACATTCCAATCGGCGCCTGCTTGAACTTGATCGCGATCTCGGTGCGCTTGGCGGCGAGCGCCTTGCCGGTGCGGAGATAAAAGGGGACGCCGGCCCAGCGCCAGTTGTCGATCGTCAGCTTCAGCGCGGCATAGGTTTCGGTGGTACTGTCAGGTTTGACGTCCTCGGTCTTCAGATAGTCCCCGATCTCGGTATCGCCGATCTTGCCGGCGCGATACTGGCCGCGTACCGAATTGTTCAGCGCTTCCGCTTCGCTCTGGAGCTGGATCGCGCTGAGCACCTCCGCTTTTTCAGAGCGCACCGCATGGGCGTCGAAACGGGCCGGTGGCTCCATCGCCACCAGCGACAACAGCTGGAACAGATGGTTCGGCACCATGTCGCGCAACGCGCCGGTGGCATCATAGAAGCTGCCACGATGGCCGACGCCGAGCTTCTCGTCGACCGTGATCTGGATGTGGTCGATATGATTGCGATTCCAGATCGGCTCGAACATGCCATTGGCAAAGCGCAGCACCAGGATGTTCTGGACGGTTTCCTTGCCGAGGTAATGATCGATGCGATAGATCTGGTGTTCGTCCATCAGCTTCAGCAGCGCGGCGTTCAGCGCCCTGGCCGACGCGAGATCTGTGCCGAACGGCTTTTCGATGATCAGCCGCCGCCAGGCGCCGTTCTCCTTTAGCATGCCAGTGCGGCCGAGCTGTTCGCTGATCGGCTGGAACGCACTCGGTGGGGTCGCGAGATAGAACAGGCGATTGCCGCCGGTGTCGCGCGCCTTTTCAAGCTTGTCGAGCTGCTCGTCCATCGCATCAAAGGATGCAGGATCGCTCGGGTCAGCCTCGATCGATGTGACGCATGCGAACAGCCGCTTCGCGATCGCCTCGTCCACGGGGCGGGTGGCGTACTTGCGAAGCCCCTGCATCAGGCTGTCGGTCATCTCCGCGTTCGACATGCCCTTGCGAGCGATGCCGACCACGCAGAATTTTTCCGGTAGCAGATTCGACGCGGCGAGATTGTAGAGCGCCGGGACGACCAGCCGGTGTGTCAGATCACCGGTGGCGCCGAAGATGATGAAAGAGCAAGGATCGGGTTTCTTCTGCACGTGACCTTCCGCGGTTATCTCTCGAGCTCCGTTCCGATTGTATCGGAACCGAGCTCTCGATTCTTGTTTTGACGCGTTTTCTTCACGCGAACCGGTGCCCACCTTCGCTTGAAAACGCTTCTAAGCTTTCTTCGGCGGCTCCTTGTGGCCGCCAAAGCCTGCGCGCATCGCCGAGAGGATCTTCTCGGCGAAGGTATGATCCTTGCGCGAACGGAAGCGGGTGTAGAGCGCAGCGGTCAGCACTTCCGCCGGCACGGCCTCGTCGACCGCGGCATTGACGGTCCAGCGGCCTTCGCCGGAATCCTCGACAAAGCCTGAGTAATTGTCGAGCGTGTGGTTCTGCGCCAGCGCCGAGGCGGTGAGGTCGAGCAGCCAGGACGGGATCACGCTGCCGCGCCGCCAGACTTCGGCGATGTCGGCGATGTCGAGATCGAAGCGATGCTCGGGCGGGAGCGCCTCGATATTGGCGTTCTTCAGGATGTCGAAGCCTTCGGCATAGGCCTGCATCAGGCCGTATTCGATGCCGTTGTGGATCATCTTGACGAAGTGCCCGGCGCCAACAGGACCGGCGTGGATATAGCCCTGTTCGATGCGCGGATCTCGGCCCTCGCGGCCGGAGGTGCGCGGAATGTCGCCGATGCCCGGCGCCAGCGTCTTGAAGATCGGGTCGAGCCGATCGACGACGGGCTTGTCGCCGCCGATCATCATGCAGTAGCCGCGCTCGATGCCCCAGATGCCGCCGCTGGTGCCGACGTCGACATAATGCAGCCCGCGCTCACGAAGCGCCTTGCCGCGGCGGACGTCATCCTGCCAGAAGGTGTTGCCGCCGTCGATGATGACGTCGCCGGGCGACATCAGCTTTGAAAGCGCCTCGATGGTCGCTTCGGTGATCTTGCCGGCCGGCAGCATCACCCAGGCGGTGCGCGGCGCTTCCAGCTTGAGGACGAAATCCTCCAGCGACGAGGAACCCGTGGCGTTGTCGGCGACGAGCGCCGCGACCGCCTTCGGATCCTTGTCGTAGACCACGGTGGTGTGACCCTGGGTCATCAGGCGGCGGACGATGTTGCCGCCCATCCGCCCGAGGCCGATCATGCCGAGTTGCATTGCTCGCCTCCGTCAGTTCAGTGCGGCCGAGATCGCGGCATCGAGTGCCGCAAGCCCGGAGGTGAGGTCGCCCTTGAGATGAACGCGCAACGCCCGCCGGCCGCGCTCGGTGAGCACGTCGAAATCGCCGCGCGCCTGCGCCGCCTTGATGACGCCGAAGCTCGCCTTCTGGCCGGGTACGGCCAGGTCCTTGCTATCGTCGGTCGTGACCTGCAGGAACACGCCGCTGTCGGGCCCGCCCTTGTAGGCCTGTCCGGTCGAATGCAGGAAACGCGGGCCGAATTCGGCGCAGGTCGCAAGGTGTTTCGCGTCGCGCACCTTGAGCCGCATCGCCTGCATGGCGTCGATGGTGTCGCCGTCGCGCTCGATATAGGCGAGCAGGGCGACGTAGTCGCCGCGGCCGGAGCGCGAGAGATGCGCCTTGATCCAGGAATTGAGGTCGCCATTGGCGCCGGCCTTGCGCAGCTCCACGGCGTTCTGCGCGTCGGTGTAGAGCTCGACTCCATCCGCCGACACCGCCGGCTGCTCGGCCGGCAGCGATCCGGTCTTCTCGAAGGCCGCCGTCAGTTCGCGCGTCTTGATCTTGGCGGCCTCGACGTCGGGCTGGTTGAACGGGTTGATGCCGAGGATGGAGCCCGCCACCGCGGTTGCGATCTCGAACCGGAAGAACTCCTGGCCGATATGGTCGATCGATTTCATCACGATCCGGACCACGGGATGGCCGGCGGCCTCGAGCGCGGCGAGCTTTGCCTCATGCGCGGCGTCGAGCTCGCCCTCGGTGCGCAGGTCGATGAAGAAGCGGTCGTTGCCGTAGACCGCGGCGTCGCCGATCGTCTCGCCCTCGATCGGGATCAGGCCTTTGCCGTCCTTGCCGGTCGATTCCGCAATCAATTGCTCGGCCCAGGCGCCGAAATCG
This sequence comes from Bradyrhizobium sp. USDA 3240, assembly GCF_054063295.1. Lineage (NCBI taxonomy): Bacteria > Pseudomonadati > Pseudomonadota > Alphaproteobacteria > Hyphomicrobiales > Nitrobacteraceae > Bradyrhizobium > Bradyrhizobium sp. USDA 3240. The sequence continues at coordinate 2,131,466 of NZ_JBSSGD010000002.1, read as the reverse complement.
GCGACGTCGGGCGAGGCGAAGATCGTCACCTTGTCGCGGCCTTCGAGCCCCGCGATGCCCATCGCCAGCCCGAGCTGGACGCCCGGGTTTTCCTGAGGCGGCACGTCGGCGCCGCAGGAGCGCACCATGGCGAGCGTATGGCCGAGCAGGCTGCGGACGTCGATGCCCGCGGCCGCGGCCGGAACCAGGCCGAATGGCGACAGCACGGAATAGCGGCCGCCGATCGCAGGGTCGCCGTAGAAGATGCGGGCAAAGCCCTGCTTGATCGCGACCTTCTGCAGCGATGAGCCGGGATCGGTCACCGCGATGAAGCGGTGGCCGGCCTTGTCCTTGCCGATCGCCTTGGCCACCCGGTCGAAGAAATAGTCCTTCATCACGTTCGGCTCGGTGGTGCCGCCGGACTTGGAGGAGACGATGAACAGCGTCTTGGCGATGTCGACATACTCCTCCATCGCGCGGACCTGCGCCGGGTCGGTGGAGTCGAGCACGTGCAGCCGCGGGAAGCCGGATCTGTGCGGGAAGGTTTGCGCCAGCACCTCCGGCCCGAGGCTCGATCCGCCCATGCCGAGCACGACGGCGTCGGTGAAGTTCTGTCCCTTCACGCGCGCCGCGAAATCCTCGTAGTCGGCGACGTCGGCAGAGGCGGCGCTGGTGAGCCAGCCCAGCCATTTGTCCTCGTCATCGCCGGTCCAGACCGACTTGTCCTTGTGCCAGAGCCTTCGGATTTTGGCCGACGCGCGCCATTCCTCGGTGCTTTTCTCGACCGCCTTCTCGATGCCGGCGCCGAGCGCAAGCTTCTGATGGTCGATGCCACCGCCGAGCGAGGTCGCGCGCTTGTGGGCGACCGCGCCGTACAGCTTGTCGGCCGCGTCGGCGAACAGCTTGACGCCGTCCTTGACCAGCTCTTCGGTGATCGCATCGAGCGAGATGCCGGACTTCTCCAGCTCCTCCAGCACGTGGCGGGCGTCCTCGACATTCTCCTCGAGGCTATCGCGGACCTTGCCGTGGTCGCGGAACGCGTCGAGCGTTGCCGGCGGCACGGTGTTGACGGTGTCGGGGCCGATCAGCTCCTCGACATAGAGCACGTCGCTGTAGTCCTTGTTCTTGGTGCCGGTCGACGCCCACAGCAGCCGCTGCGGCTTGGCGCCCTTGGCCGTGAGCTTGTCCCAGCGCGGGCCCGAGAACAGCCGCTTGTAGTCCTGGTAGGCGAGCTTTGCATTCGCGATCGCGACCTTGCCCTTGAGGGTTGCGAGCCGCTCCTTCTCGTGCGGATCGTTGGCCTTGGCGATCTTCTCGTCGAGCTGCTTGTCGACAGCCGAGTCGATGCGGCTGACGAAGAAGCTGGCGACGCTCGCCACATGGGAGGGATCGCCGCCCCTGGCGACGTACTTCTCCAGGCCCTTGAGATAGGCTTCCGCGACCTGGCGATAGACCTTCTGCGAGAACAGCAGCGTGATGTTGATGCTGATGCCTTCGCCGATCAGGTACTCGATCGCCGGCAGGCCCTCCGGCGTCGCCGGCACCTTGACCATCAGGTTCTTGCGGTGGACGTCCTTCCAGAGCCGCTCGGCCTCCACGATCGTGCCCTTGGTGTCCATCGCCAGATAGGGCGACACTTCGAGGCTGACAAAGCCGTCGCCGCCATGGCTCTGGTCATAGACCGGGCGCAGCACGTCGGCGGCATGTTGGATATCCACGACGGCAAGGTGTTCGAACAGGTCGGCGACCGAGCGGTCGCCTTTCTTGAGCGCCTGGCCGATCGCCCCGTCATACTCGTCCGAGCTGCCGATCGCCTTCTCGAAGATCGAGGGGTTGGACGTCACGCCTTTGACGCCGTCGGTCTCGATCAGCCGCTTCAGGTCGCCGTTGGCGACGAAGCCGCGGGCAAGGAAGTCCAGCCAGACGGCCTGGCGGTGATTTTCGAGTGCTTTGACGGGGTTCATGGGTGCCTGTTCTCGTTCGATCGAGGGTCGATTTTTGGGTTCCCGGGCAGCTTTCGGGGGTGGAGGGGGATTGTCAACATGGCTGGGGGCCCGGGGCGGACTATCAGCATTCCAAAGGGATAACGCCATTCACAACAGTTCGATCCCCTCGGAACGTGTCCAAGCAGACCTCGATCTCGGCACATTTTTATGACGCGTTGCGGCGCGCGACCGCGCGTCAGGGCCGCAGGTAGAGGTAGCCCTGGGATTGCAGCTCGGCGAGGTGGACCACGCCGCCGCGTTCGGCGGCGACGAAGCCCGGGAGCAGGTCCTTCAGGCCGATGTTCTGCGATTTCATGGTGTTGGCGCAGGCGGCGAGTTCAATCCCGTCCTTCGTGAGCTGCCTGACATGTTTCGACAGGTCGGGATTGGCGGCTGCCGTATGAAACGCCCTCAACGCCTGGCCGTGCACCACGAGCGCGATCGTCACATTGCCGGGGCCGCCGACGCCGTCGAGATGGTTCTGGATGTTGCCGATCACGAAATTGACCTTGCCGAGGTCGTCGAGGTGATAGACCACCGTCAGCTTTCCCGGTGGTGGGGTCTCGGTAGCGGCGTTCGCCCGCGATGCTGCGAAGGCCGCGCCGATCGCCGAGAGCGTGCCCCACAGGATGCTGCGTCGGTGCATGGCGTCCCTCGCGCAATGATTGTTGATCGGCGCAAAACCTATCACTTGTGGCGGAGCGCAGCGAGTTCCTTGCGGTCGGTCACAAGTTCGGCGCATCCGCTCAAGGCCGCCCGATCGACGCGAAAGATCTTGTCGTCGGCGCCGGCGAGCAGCGCTTCGGCCGCGTCATCGTCGGGCTTGTTGCGATTCCACATCCTGATGCTGCTGAGGCGCGCGATCGCGGATTTGTCGTCCTTCGACAACGCCACGCTGATACCGCCGCCCTCGCAATCCACGCTGCATTCGAAGCGTATCTCGGGTCCGGATTCGGTCGCGATCGCATGGTTGCAGTAGCCGCTGGAGTCGAAATTGCCGGGACGATGGCGGTAGGAGACGCCGAGCCGGAACGAGTAGTTGGTGGTCTTGTCCTCCGGCGCATCTTCCGCGGCGACGAGCAGCTTCATCGCGTTGACCTTCTGCTTCGGATGCTGCGCCAGATGATTTGCATCGTATCGCCGCACGAAGCAGGCATAGGCTTTCGCGCCGGGCGGGCCTGCGAACATCCTGTTGTTGAAGGCGGCCGCCTTGGCCTTGTCGATGCCTTCCTGCGCCTGAACAGTTAACGCCGCGCTGGCGCAGGCTGCGGCGGCAAGTGCGACAACAAGGAACGTCTGCTTCATGACCGCCCCGGGAATAGCCCGCGCCTTCAAGGTGTCATCTTTACAGCGCGGCAATGGTGCCGCGTGGAACTGCGCGGGCTCGTTGCCTTAGTCGCGGCGACAAGGAGGCACGTTCAACCTTGCCTGACAGTTTGTTCATGCGAGTCTGTGACGTGCACATCTTGACGCCAAGGCAGGACAGTCACACCTTTTCAGGGAAGCCAACGTTCATCGCCGGACGGGGAAGTTGCCCCGGTCGGATGTCCGCTTCGGAAGCCTGGGCCCCGGTAAACCACGGATGTGGCGAGGGGGTTACAGACACCAAAAACAAGGGGATATTGATGAACCATTAAGCTTCCTGCCTGTTGATAAGGCAGAGGCTGCACGCGCCGTGCATTGCCGAAATGAGTCGGTCGAGTGTCCAATGAGCCCAGCGTGCCGACGCTGATTCGATCCTAGGATGCTCTGGTTGCGACTCGTGTCAGTCGTGCGGCGATACATATCGTGGAGAGAGGGATCATGTACAACGATTCTTTGTTCAACGCCTTCGCAAGGTCGTTTGAAGCGCGAAGCCAGACCGACATGTCGATGGCCGAGTATCTGGAGTCGTGTCGAAGCGATCCGATGCGATATGCCAATGCGGCCGAGCGGTTATTAGCGGCAATCGGTGAGCCCCAGATGATCGACACGGCCAAGGACCCACGCCTTGGCCGTATCTTTTTGAACCGTACGATCAGGTCGTATCCGGCCTTCGCCGGCTTCTTCGGCATGGAGGACACGATCGAGCGCCTGGTCGGCTTCTTCCGCCATGCCGCACAGGGCCTCGAAGAGCGCAAGCAGATCCTCTATCTGCTCGGACCGGTCGGCGGCGGCAAGTCATCGCTCGCCGAGCGCATCAAGGCGCTGATGGAAATTCATCCGATCTACGTGTTGAAGGCGGGCGACGAGCTGTCGCCGGTGTTCGAGAGCCCGCTCGGGCTGTTCGACCCCGAGCAACTCGGGCCGATGATCGAGGAGAAGTACGGCATTCCGCGCCGCCGGCTGAGCGGGCTGATGTCGCCGTGGGCCTACAAGCGGCTCGAGGCGTTCGGCGGCGACATCTCGCAATTCCGCGTCGCGCGCATCCAGCCCTCGCGGCTGCGCCAGATCGCGGTCGCCAAGACCGAGCCCGGTGACGAGAACAACCAGGACATCTCCTCGCTGGTCGGCAAGGTCGACATCCGCAAGCTCGAGACCTACGCCCAGAACGACCCCGACGCCTACAGCTATTCCGGCGGCCTCAACCGCGCCAACCAGGGCGTGCTCGAGTTCGTCGAAATGTTCAAGGCGCCGATCAAGATGCTGCACCCCCTGCTGACGGCGACGCAGGAGGGCAACTACATCGGCACCGAGAACATCGGTGCGATCCCGTTCACCGGCATCATCCTCGCGCACTCCAACGAAGCCGAGTGGCAGAGCTTCAAGACCAACAAGAACAACGAAGCTTTCATCGATCGTATCTGCGTCATCAAGGTCCCGTACTGCCTGCGGGTTACCGAGGAGCAGAAGATCTACGAGAAGCTGATCCAGACCTCCGAGCTTGCCGCCGCGCCGTGCGCGCCTGCAACGCTGGAAACGCTGGCCCGCTTCTCGGTGATGTCGCGGCTGCGCAAGCACGAGAACTCGACGCTGTTCGGCAAGATGCGGGTCTATGACGGCGAAAGCCTCAAGGAATCCGATCCGAAGGCGCGCAGCGTGCAGGAATACAAGGACGCCGCCGGCGTCGACGAGGGCATGGACGGCGTCTCCACCCGCTTTGCCTTCAAGGTGCTGGCCTCGACCTTCAATCACGACACCACCGAGGTCGGCGCCGACGCGGTGCATCTGATGTATGTGCTGGAGATGGCGATCCGCCGCGAGCAGCTGCCTGACGAGACCGAGAAGCGCTATCTCGAATTCATCAAGGCCGACCTCGCGCCGCGCTATGCCGAGTTCATCGGCAACGAGATCCAGAAGGCCTATCTGGAATCCTACTCCGACTACGGCCAGAACCTGTTCGACCGCTATGTCGACTACGCCGATGCCTGGATCGAGGATCAGGATTTCAAGGATCCCGACACCGGCCAGCTGATGAACCGTGAGCTACTGAACCAGGAGCTCACAAAGATCGAGAAGCCGGCCGGCATCGCCAACCCGAAGGATTTCCGCAACGAGGTCGTCAAGTTCTCGCTGCGTTCGCGGGCGCACAACAACGGCAAGAACCCGAGCTGGACCTCCTACGAAAAGGTTCGCGACGTGATCGAAAAGCGGATATTCTCGCAGGTCGAGGATCTGCTTCCGGTCATCTCGTTCGGCTCCAAGAAGGACGGCGAGACCGAGAAGAAGCACGGCGAGTTCGTCGAGCGGATGGTGGAGCGCGGTTATACTGAGCGCCAGGTCCGACGGCTCGTCGAGTGGTACATGCGGGTGAAGCAGGCCGGCTAGTGCACGATCCGGAAAGCCGGCAGCGGCTTTCCGTCTCGTCTCGTTCCGTCTAATAAAAATGCGATGCGACTGTCATGATCGCATCCGGCGTGAGGCAGATGCAACGTGGTCATGCATATCGTCGATCGGCGGTTGAATCCGGGTAGCAAGAGCCTGGAGAATCGCCAGCGCTTCCTGCGGCGCGCCAAGGCGCTGGTGCAGGGAGCCGTCAAGAAGTCGTCACAGGACCGGGACATCAAGGATGTCCTGGAGGGCGGCGAGGTGACCATCCCGCTGGACGGCATGGATGAGCCGCGGTTCCGGCGCGAGGGCGGCACACGTGACATGGTGCTGCCCGGCAACAAGAAATTCGTCGAGGGCGACTGGCTGCAGCGCCCGAACCAGAGCGGCGCCAAGGGCTCCGGCGCTGGCGAGGGCGACAGCGAGGACGCCTTCCGCTTCGTGCTCAGCCGCGAGGAGTTCGTCGACCTCTTCCTCGACGACCTCGAACTGCCTGATCTTGCCAAACGCAAGCTCGCAGAAACCGAGAGCGAGGGCATCCGGCGCGCGGGCTATGCGACATCGGGCTCGCCCGCCAACATTTCCATCAGCCGCACGGTAAGCCGGGCGCTGGCGCGACGCGTGGCGCTGCGCCGGCCGCGCAAGGACGAGGTCGAGGCGCTCGAGGCCGAGCTTGCGGAATGCGACGACGAGACGCGGCGTCGCGAACTGCTGGCGCAGCTCGAAGCGCTGAAGGCCAAGGTCAAGCGGATCCCGTTCATCGATCCGATCGACATCCGCTATCGCCGCTTCGAGACGGTGCCGAAGCCGGTGGCGCAGGCCGTGATGTTCTGCCTGATGGACGTCTCGGGTTCGATGTCCGAGCACATGAAGGACCTGGCGAAGCGGTTCTACATGTTGCTCTACGTCTTCCTGAAGCGGCGCTACAAGCACGTCGAGATCGTGTTCATCCGGCACACCGACCGCGCCGAGGAGGTGGACGAGGATACGTTCTTCCATGGACCGGCGTCCGGCGGCACGCTGGTGTCGAGCGCGCTGGTTGCGATGCACGACATCGTTCGAACCCGCTTCCGTCCCGCCGACTGGAACATCTACGCCGCGCAGGCTTCGGACGGCGACAACATGACCTCCGACAGTGGGGTGACCGGGCATCTCCTGACCGACAAGATCCTGCCGGTCTGCCAGTTCTTCGCCTATCTCGAGGTCGGTGAGGCCGCCAACTACACCTTCGACATGCCGGACTCCTCGCTCTGGACGCTCTATGAGCGGCTGCGCAACGAGGGCCAGCCGCTGTCGATGCGCAAGGTGAGCGAGCGCGGCGAGATCTTCCCGGTGTTCCAGGACCTGTTCAAGCGGCGCACCAGTCAGGAAAGGGTATAGTTTAATGGGGTCTTCCGGCGAACTGCTGTTCGATGGTGCCGACTGGGATTTCCCGACGCTGCAGCGAATTCACGACGCCTGCGAGGAGGTCGCGCGCAAGGAACTCGGGCTCGACGTCTATCCCAACCAGATCGAGGTGATCACCGCCGAGCAGATGCTCGACGCCTATTCGTCGGTCGGCATGCCGCTGTTCTACAAGCACTGGTCGTTCGGCAAGCAGTTCGCCTTCCAGGAAGCGTCCTATCGCAAGGGCCTGATGGGCCTCGCCTATGAGATCGTGATCAATTCCTCGCCGTGTATCTCCTATTTGATGGAGGAGAACACGGCGACGATGCAGACGCTGGTGATCGCGCACGCGGCGTTCGGGCACAATCATTTCTTCAAGAACAACTATCTGTTCAAGCAGTGGACCGACGCCGAAGGCATCCTCGATTATCTCGAATTCGCCAAGGGCTACATCGCGGTCTGCGAGGATCGTCATGGCCGCGAGACGGTGGAGCGGACGCTCGATGCCGCCCATGCGCTGATGTCGCATGGCGTCGACCGCTATCCCGGAAAGAAGACGCTCGACCTGCGTGCCGAGGAGAAGCGCGCCGGCGAGCGCCGGCAGCACGAGGAAGCCGTGTTCAACGATCTGTGGCGGACGGTGCCGAACACCAAGGCCAAGAGCAAGGCGACGCTCACTGCCGAGCGGCGCCGCGCGCTGCTCGGCCTGCCGCAGGAGAACATCCTCTACTTCCTCGAGAAGACCGCGCCGCGGCTGCAAGGCTGGCAGCGCGAGCTCATTCGCATCGTGCGTCACATCGCGCAGTACTTCTACCCGCAGGGCCAGACCAAGGTGATGAACGAGGGCACCGCGACCTACGTCCATTACCGCATCATGAGCCGGCTGCATCAGCAGGGCCGGATCACCGACGGCAATTTCCTCGAATTCCTGCAGTCGCACACCAATGTGGTGTTTCAGCCCGAGTTCGACGATCGCCGCTATTCCGGCTTCAATCCATACGCGCTCGGCTTTGCCATGATGCAGGACATCGAGCGGATCGTGAAGACTCCGGAGGATGAGGACCGCGCCTGGTTCCCCGATATCGCCGGCAAGGGCGACGTCGAGGGCGTGCTGCGCGAGATCTGGAGCAACTACCGCGACGAGAGCTTCATCAACCAGTTCCTCAGCCCGGCGCTGATCCGGCGCTTCCGCATGTTCCATCTGCACGACGACCCCGCCGAAAGCCAGGGCATCAAGGTCGATGCGATCCATGACGAGCGTGGCTACCGCCGGGTGCGCCGCGAGCTGGCGCGGCAATACGATGTCGGCTTCGTCGATGCCAATATCGAGGTCGTGGATGTCGATCTCGACGGCGACCGCCGCCTGATGCTGCGTCACACCACCGTGAAGGGCGCGCAGCTCAACGAGACCGACACGCGGCGCGTGCTGCAGCATCTCGCCGATCTGTGGTCCTACGACGTGGCACTCACCGAACTCGACGGCACCGACAAGGTGCTGAAGGAATACGTCGTCAGCCCGCGCGCGGCTGCGGTCGCTGCCTGAGGATAACGTTCTCGCTGACATGAGCGCGGCGTACACCGCCGCGCGGAAGGCGAGTCTTGCATGATGAACCTTCGTGTCCATCGAAGGCCCGCATCGCGAACATCCCGGCAACATTCCGGATTTTGAATCGCATCATGTTCCACGCGCGAACGTGATTGCCGGCATGCGGAAATCTCATTGCAGTCCTCTTGGTGATTGCCTGCGCGGGAGCGATTGATAAGGTGCGCCGCGTCAAGAAAACCAAGAAAAGGATATGCCCTTGTCAACTCGCTCCCGCCTGGCGGGCTTTCTCGCCTTCACCGCGTTCACGGCCTTGTCGATCTCGTCGTCCGTTGCAGCCGATCCCGCGATCAGAATCGGAAACACCGCACCCTATAGCGGCCCGGCGTCCGCCTACGGCACGATCGCACGCGCCGAAGCCGCGTACTTCCAGATGCTCAACGACCAGGGCGGCATCAGCGGCCGCAAGATCGATTTCGAAAGTCTCGACGACGCCTATTCGCCGTCGAAGACCGTCGAGCAGACCCGCAAGCTGGTCGAGCAGGACGAGGTGCTCGCGATCTTCAGCGCGGTCGGCACGGCGCCCAACATCTCGGTGCAGAAATATCTGAACATCAAGCACGTGCCTCAGCTGTTCGTGTCGTCAGGCGCGACGCGCTGGAACGATCCGAAGCAGTTCCCTTGGACGGTCGGCTTCAATCCGACCTACGAGCTCGAAGGCCGGCTCTATGCAAAGTACATCCTGAAGACCAAGCCGGACGCGAAGATCGCCGTCATCACGCCGAACGAAGACGCCGGCAAGGACTATCTCAGGGGCTTCAAGGACGGGCTCGGCGAGCATGTCGGCCAGATCGTTGCGGAGACTACCTACCTGACGACCGATCCGACCATCGATTCCCAGATGGTGACGATGCGCGAGTCCGGTGCCGACGTGTTCTTCGCCGAAGCGACGCCGAAATTCGCGGCGCAAGCGCTGCGCAAGGCGGCGAGCATGGGCTGGAAGCCGCTCACCATCCTGCCGACCGTCTCCAACTCCGTTTCTGCGGTGCTCGAGCCGGCCGGGCTCGAGAACGTCATCGGTGTCGTGACCGGGCTCTATCTGAAGGACCCGACTGACCCGCGCTGGGCCGACGATCCGGCGCAGCAGGAGTTCTCGGCCTGGATGAAGAAGTATCAGCCGAATGCGAGCCCGGGCGACCTCTTCAACGTGCAGGGCTACACCGTCGCGCAGGTCATGACGGCGGTGCTGAAGAACTGCAACGGCGATTACAGCCGCGACAACATCATCAAGCAGGCGACCAATCTGAAGGCGCTCGAACTGCCGATGCTGCTGCCGGGCATCAAGGTGCAGACCGAGCCCGACAATGTGACGCCGATCCGCCAGATCCAGATGGCTCGGTTCGACGGCAAGTCCTGGGCGCTGTTCGGCGACGTCCTGAGCGACAAGTAGCTCCAAACAGAAATCGGGCCTCTTGGCAGTGCCAGGAGGCCCGATTCGAAACCGAATTGACCGTCAGCGCAGGCTGGCGTTGATCTTGTCCAGCACGGCCGAGCCGGGGCAGAGCGCCTGCTCGTCCATCGTGTTGAGCGGCGTCTCGACGGTGTCGAGATAGGTGTGCAGATCCTCGGCATCCGGATCGACGTAAAGCAGTCCGGTGACGATCTGGCCCTTGGCCGCATGCTTCTGCAGGAAGGTCTGTGCTCCGAGCCGATCGTGCGGATCGTAGTCGGCGTCGAGCTTGCGCAACGCGAGCCGCGAGCCGTCATGCTGCTCGACCACCTGCACGGTGCCGGGCGCATAGTCGACGCTGATCGGCTCACGACCGACCAGCACGTCGAGACGGTTCACCGCGTCATTGTGCTCGCGCACATAGTCGAAGCTCTTGGTCGAGCCGGCGTGGTTGTTGAAGGCGATGCAGGGGCTGATCACGTCGATGAAGGAGGCGCCCTTGTGGCGGATCGCAGCGGCAATCAAGGGAACCAATTGCGTCTTGTCGCCGGAGAAGCTGCGCGCGACGAAGGTGGCCCCGAGTTGCAGCGCGATCGCGACCAGGTCGATTGCGTTGTCGGTGTTGGTGACGCCCTTCTTGGACTTCGAGCCGCGGTCGGCGGTCGCCGAGAACTGGCCCTTGGTCAGACCGTACACGCCGTTGTTCTCGACGATGTAGGTCATGTTGACGGCGCGCCGGATCGAATGCGCGAACTGGCCGAAGCCGATCGAGGCGGAATCGCCGTCGCCGGAGACGCCGAGATATATCAGGTCGCGGTTGGCGAGGTTGGCGCCGGTCAGCACCGACGGCATGCGGCCGTGCACCGAGTTGAAGCCGTGCGAATTGCCGAGGAAATAGTCCGGTGTCTTCGACGAGCAGCCGATGCCGGAAATCTTCGCGACGCGATGCGGCTCGATCGAGAGCTCGTAGCAGGCTTCGATGATCGAGGCGGTGATCGAATCGTGGCCGCAGCCGGCGCACAGGGTCGAGATCTTGCCCTCGTAGTCGCGATGGGTATAGCCCAGCTCGTTCTTCTTCAGGCCGGGATGATGAAACTTCGGCTTTGCAATGTAGGTCATGTCACGGCCTTGCGGAGAGGGGTCACCTTGAGATGATCCTGGTGGTCGCCGATCGCGTTGGCGATGAAGCGCGCGGTGATCGGCGTGCCGTCATAGTGCAGGATCGGCACCAGCCGCACCGGGTCGATGCCGTTCTCGTTGACGATCAGCTGACGGAGCTGCGCGTCGCGGTTCTGCTCGACCACATAGACGAAGTCGTGATCGGCGATGAAGCTCGCGACGCTGGAGTGGAACGGGAAGGCGCGGATGCGCATGCGGTCGAGTTGATGGCCGCGCGCCTCCAGGATTCCGATCGCCTCGTCCATCGCGGGCGAGGTCGAGCCGAAATACAGCACGCCAACCTTGGTCGGCTTCGCCGCATTGGCCTGCAGCGGCCGCGGCACCATGTCCTGCGCGGTCTCGAACTTGCGCACCAGGCGCTGCATGTTGTCGGCGTAAACCGCGCCTTCCTCGGAATAGCGCGCGTAGCGGTCGCGCGAGGTGCCTCGGGTGAAGTAGGAACCCTTGGTCGGATGCGTTCCGGGATAGGTGCGATACGGGATGCCGTCGCCGTCGACGTCGAGATAGCGGCCGAAGTCGCGGCCTTCCTCGAGCATCTCCGCCGTCATCACCTTGCCGCGGTCGTATTGCTTGGCGTCGTCCCACTTCAGCGGGCGGCACAGCCGATGATTCATCCCGATGTCGAGATCGAGCATCAGGAAGATCGTGGTCTGCAGCCGCTCGGCGAGATCGAAGGCGGCGGCGGCGAATTCGAACGCCTCGGCCGGGTCTTCCGGGAACAGCAGCACGTGCTTGGTGTCGCCATGCGAGGCATAGGCGCAGGCGATCACGTCGCATTGCTGGGTGCGGGTCGGCATGCCGGTCGAGGGGCCGGCGCGCTGGATGTTCATGATCACGGCCGGGATCTCGGCGAAATAGGACAGGCCGATGAACTCGGTCATCAGCGAGATGCCCGGACCCGAGGTCGCGGTGAAGGCCCGCGCGCCGTTCCAGGACGCGCCGATCACGATGCCGATCGAGGCGAGCTCGTCCTCGCCCTGCACGATGGCGTATTTCGCCTTGCCGGTCTCGGGATCGTGACGGTACTTCTTGCAGTGGCTGGTGAAGGCTTCCGCCACCGACGATGACGGCGTGATCGGATACCAGGCGCACACGGTGGCGCCGCCATAGACCGCGCCGAGCGCGGCGGCGCTGTTGCCTTCCACGAAGATGCGATCGCCGACCTTGTCGGACTTCTTCACCCGCAGCCCGACCGGGCATTTCAGGTTCTGCAGCGCCCAGTCGCGGCCGAGATGCAGCGCATGGACGTTGGAGGAGAGCAGCTTCTCCTTGCCCTTGTACTGCTCGCCGATCAGCTGTTCGACGACCTTGGGATCGAGGTCGAGCAGGGCGCAGAGCGCGCCGAGATAGATGATGTTCTTGAACAGTTGGCGCTGTCTGGGATCGGTGTAAGTCGAGTTGGTGATCGCGGTCAGCGGCACGCCGATCACCGTGATGTCCTCGCGGAATTTCGACGTCGGCATCGGCTTGGTCGAATCGTAGAACAGATAGCCGCCGGGCTCGATCGAGGCGACGTCCTTGTCCCAGGTCTGCGGGTTCATCGCCACCATCATGTCGACGCCGCCGCGGGCGCCGAGATGGCCGTCTTCGGTGACGCGCACCTCATACCAGGTGGGCAGGCCCTGGATGTTGGAGGGGAAGATGTTGCGTGGTGAAACTGGCACGCCGTGACGCAGGATCGAGCGCGCGAACAGTTCGTTGGCGGAGGCCGAGCCCGAACCGTTGACGTTGGCAAAGCGGACGACGAAGTCGTTTACGCTGCTGATCGGGCTTTGGACTGACATGTTGATCCCGCTTGAACCATATCGATGAGGTACTTCTGCATGTCCCAGGCGCCGGTCGGGCAGCGCTCGGCACACAGTCCGCAATGCAGGCAGACGTCTTCGTCTTTCACCATGACGCGGCCGGTCTTCAGGTCGCCGGAGACGTAGAGCGCCTGGTCGTGATGCGGCGAGGGCGCCTTCAGACGTTGCCGCAAATCATCCTCTTCACCGTTCTCGGTGAAGCTGATGCAGTCCATCGGACAGATGTCGACGCAGGCGTCGCATTCGATGCAGAGCGGCGCGGCGAACACCGTCTGCACGTCGCAGTTCAGGCAGCGCTGCGCCTCACCGAGCGCGAGCTTGAGGTCGTAACCGAGCTCGACCTCGGCGCGGATGTCCTTCAGCGCGATCACCTTGTCGCGATGCGGCACCTTGAAGCGCTTGTCGGCGGAGATGTCGTTGTCATAGCTCCACTCGTGGATGCCCATCTTCTGCGAGGAGACGTGCACCTCGGGCAGCGGGCGCTCGGTGATGTCCTCGCCGGACAGCATCCGGTGGATCGACAGCGCGGCATCATGGCCGTGCGCCACCGCCCAGATGATGTTCTTCGGCCCGAACGCCGCATCGCCGCCGAAGAACACCTTCGGGTTGGTCGAGACGAACGTCTTGGGGTCGACCTTCGGCATGTGCCACTTGTCGAATTCGATGCCGCAATCGGCTTCGATCCAGGGGAACGCATTCTCCTGGCCGACCGCAACGAGCACATCGTCGCAGGACACAGTCTCGTCAGGCTCGCCCGAGGGCACCAGATTGCGCCGGCCCTTGGCGTCGTATTCCGCCTTCACCTTCTGGAAGGTGACGCCGATCAGCTTGCCGGCCACATGCTTGAACGCCACCGGCACCATGAAGTTGAGGATCGGGATGTCCTCGTGCAGCGCGTCTTCCTTCTCCCACGGTGACGCCTTCATTTCCTCGAAGCCGGACCGGACGATCACCTTGACGCTCTCGCCGCCGAGGCGGCGCGCGGTGCGGCAGCAATCCATCGCGGTGTTGCCGCCGCCGAGCACGATGACGCGGCGGCCGATCTTGTCGACATGGCCGAACGACACGTTGGACAGCCACTCGATGCCGATATGGATGTTGGCGGCGGCCTCCTTGCGGCCGGGAATGTCGAGCTCGCGGCCGCGCGGCGCGCCGCTTCCGACAAAGACCGCGTCATAGTTCTCGGATAGCAGCTGCTTCAGGCTGTCGACGCGCTGGCCGCCCTTGAACTCGACGCCGAGGTTGAGGATGTAGTCGGTCTCCTCGTCGATCACGTTGTCGGGCAGGCGGAATTTTGGAATCTGGCTGCGCATCATGCCGCCGGCCTTGGGATCGCCGTCGAACACGGTGCAGTGATAGCCGAGCGGCACAAGATCGCGCGCCACCGCAAGCGAGGCGGGGCCGCCGCCGACCAGCGCGATGCGCTTGCCGTTCTTCGGTCCCGGCTTCGGCAGACGGTCCTTGATGTCGTCCTTGAAGTCGGCGGCGACGCGCTTCAGGCGGCAGATCGCGACCGGAGTGTCCTCGACCCGCCCGCGGCGGCACGCTGGCTCGCAGGGACGGTCACAGGTGCGCCCAAGAATCCCGGGGAACACGTTGGACTGCCAATTGATCATGTAGGCGTCGCTATAACGCCCCTCAGCAATCAACCGGATGTACTCGGGAACGGGAGTGTGTGCGGGGCAAGCCCATTGGCAATCGACTACTTTATGAAAGTAATCCGGCGCCGAGATATCAGTCGGTTTCATTCCTACCTTTGACCCGCGCGAAAAATGCCTGCCCGCGCGGCCTTATCGTTGACGACAAACGCTCACGTGGCGTTGTTCTGGTTTTTGAATTGGATCATAGGCTTATCTTATTAGAGCCGTTCCAGAGAACGCAAAGGCTAAATTGTCCGATCATCAGCTTTCGCGCGGCTGATGCGCGTGTAGCGTTAATCTCGTTTGCGTTATGCGGCGGTGCAGCATGATCTGCACCGCATACCGCTCGTGTTTGAGCATGATCTCCGCGCAAGCGGTGCGCGTTTGCTTCAAACGCGCGGAAGATCGCTCTTCGCGACATCCCACAACAGCCGGTTGACGCCGCTGCTGACCACCAGCGGCTTCAAGGCTGCGTTGCCGGTGATGCTTGCTGCGGCCGCAGGCACCGCGCTGACGTCGGTGGCATCGATCAGGACGAACCAGTCACCGGCACCGGGATCGGCTTTCGCGGCGTCCGGCGTCAGCGGCTTCGACAGCACGGGGTCATTCTCGAGCAGATGCATCGAAATGATGCCGTCGCGCGCGGCTGGATCGAGTTGCTCCCGCAATGCAGCGCGGAGCTTTTCGGCCGCGTCGGCCTGCGGGCGCAAGCGTATGATGCCGAGCGCTGCGCCTCTGCCGACGCCGCGGCTGATGGTGATGCGCGCGACCCCGCGGATCATGTTCTGGAAGCGGGCGATGTTGGCCTTCGACCAGTCGGTCTGGTTGGCGAGCGCCTTGCGGTAGGCGGGGCTCTCGAGCACCTCGAAGGTCGCGGTCGAGTAGAGGCTGAGATATTTCGGCTTGCCGTCATGGGCGACGTAGCGGCGGGCCTCCAGGAAGCCGTCGATCGCGACTCGTTCTTCGAGATGCTCGCGATCGTACCAGCGGTTGAATTCAGCTTCGTGTAAGCTGTCGATATCCATCGAGGTCAGCAGCATGCCTTGTCCGGCGATTGGCATCGAGTGCTCCTTTTTTGCCTGTTTTATCTGCGCAATATCGCCTGATCGCGCGCGCCCGGGAAGCCGATTCCGGGGTGCCCGCGACCGTGCAGACCAAGGATTGCCACAATTGCCGCAATCCTGTTCAGCGCGCATTCACGGAAGTAGCCTTTCCATCCGTTACGCCAACTCTCGAGAAGAAAAGGGACGACCACTATGACGCGCATTCTGTGGGCATTGATCGTCGGTCTGGTGTCGCTCTCGTCGCTTCCCGTCCATGCGCAGGATCAGGAGAAACGCCTCGCGCTGGTGGTCGGCAACGGCGCCTATCAGGCCGGTGCGTTGCAGACCGCCGCAAACGATGCCGGCCTGATCGCGCAGACATTGCAGGCCGCCGGCTTCGACGTGGTCGGGGCGCGCGATCTCGATAGCGAGACGCTGCGCAAGTCGTTCCGCGATTTCATCCAGAAGGTGCAGGATGCAGGGCCCAATGCGGTGGCGTTCGTCTATCTCGCCGGCTACGGCGTGCAGCTCACCGGCGAGAACTACTTCGTGCCTGTTGACGCCAAGATCGCCCGCGACACCGACATCCCGGTCGAGGCGATCCGCCTCTCCGACTACAGCCATCAGCTCTCGGCATTGCCGATCAAGGCTGGCGTCATCGTGCTCGATGCGGCGCGCAGCAATCCCTTCGCCAAGGACGGCCAGCCGCTGGCCGGCGGCCTTGCGCTGGTCGATCCCGATCCGAAACTGCTGATTGCCTTCAATTCGGCGCCTGGCACCGTCGCCCCTGACGGTGCGCCGCCTTACGGACCCTACGCGCAGGCGCTGGCGGAGATGATTCGCGCCGGCGGCCTGACCTTGCCCGAGGTGTTCGACCGCGTTCGCCTGCGCGTCAACGAGATGACCAAGGGCGCCGAGATCCCGTGGAATGCCCAGAAGGTCGACGCGCCCTTCATGTTCTTCGAGCGCAAGCCGGACGCGCCGCCGCAGCAGGTCGATGCCGGACTGCGCACCAAGCCGATCCGCGATTTCCCGGCGCAGGACGCCTATGCCGCGGCGCTGGAGCGCGACACGCTGCAGGGCTACGAGGATTATCTGCAGGCCTATCCGACCGATCCGCTGGCCAAGCGCGTGCGCGCGATCGTGGCGGCGCGGCGCGAGGCCATCACCTGGCGGCGCACCTACAGCGCCGACACGCCTGATGCGTATTGGTCGTATCTGCACCGTTATCCGCGCGGGCCGCATTCATATGACGCCCGACGCCGGCTCGCCTATCTGTCGGCCGCGCTGGAGCCGCCGCCGCAGTTCGCGGCAATCGACTACGACGTGCCGCCGCCGCCGCCCGACGAGATCGTCTATGTCGACCGTCCGGTGCTGTACTACAGCGATCCGGTGTTCGCCTTCGCGCCACCGCCGCCGCCGCCGATCTTCTTCCTGCCGCCGCCGCCGCCGGACTTCGTCGTGCTGCCGCCGCCGTCACCGCCGATCGGCCTGTTCGTGCTGCCGACGCCGTTCTTCGTGGCGATACCGGCCTATGTCGCCGCACCGGCCTATGTCGTGCCGCCGCAGAACAACATCGTGTTCAACAACATCCACAACACGACAGTGATCAACACTGTGATCAACAATCCCAACCCGACGCCGGCGCAGCTCCATGCGGCCGGGGTGACGGCGGCGATGGGCGGCGCACCGGTCACGGCGGCACCGCAGCTGCCGGCCGCGGCGATGCAGCGCGCCAATCTGACGCCGGCCGGCGTCACGCCGGCACAAGGCGCGGCCATGGGAGCGCCCGGCGCTGCGCCGAATGCTCCTGCCGTGCCGAACGCGATGGGTGCGCCGGGTGCCCACACTCTGCCGGGCGCCAAGAATGGACCGCCGCTGCCGCAGTCGGCGACCGCGCCGGCCAATCCCGCGCAGCAGCAGGGCGCCGCGCAGCCGGGCACCGTGCAACCTGGCGCAGCGCAGCCGGGTGCAAAGCCGAACGCGGTGACACCAGGCAAGCCGGCAACAGCCATGGCGCCTGCCAACGCGCAGCCTGCTCCACCGACCAAGCCCGGCGCTGCCCCCACGACAAACGCGCCGGCCTCGCCCGCGACCGCCGGCAAGCCGGGCGCGCAACCGCTCTCGCATGCCGCGACCGCGCCGACCACGAACGTGAAGCCCGCGGCGGCGCCGTCGCCGGCGAACCGCACGCTGCCGGCACGGCAGACGCCGGCTGCGCGTTCGGCGCCCGCGCATGCCGCGGTGTCGCCGGCACCGGTCTCCCGGCCCGCGCCGGCGCGGGTTGCAGCTCCACCCCGCGCGGCTCCCCCGCCACCCCGCGCCGCAGCCGTTGCGCCGCATCCGGCACCGGTCCCGCGTGCCGCGCCGCCGCCACCACGGCCGGCTGTGCAGGCGCAACGCGCAGCACCGCCGCCGCCTCGGCCGGCACCGCCGCCAAGGCCCGCAGCAGCAGCACGGGCAGCGCCGGCATGCCCTCCCGGCAAATGCAAACACTGAGGGCATGACACCATGAGCCGGGCAGGTCAGCCTTCATGAGCATCACGGCCACACTCGGATCGCGGACATCAGCGAAACTGATGATCGGCACGATCGTGGGGCTGGTGGTGTTCCACCAGCCGGCGCGGGCGGCCGAACTCGCAGCGCAGGACATCGCGCTGCTCGATCGCCTCACCTGGGGTGTCAGCGCCTCGAGCGCGGCGCATCTGCGCGAGGTCGACACCGAACGCTGGTTGCAGGAGCAGCTGCATCCGGCCAACACCGCACTGCCGGCCGCCGTCCAGAAGCAGATCGAGGCGATGCCGGACGTGCATCGCTTCCCGTTCGACATTGCCGCCTCGTTCGACCAGCAGGGCAAATCCGCCAACCAGGTCGCCGATCCGGAGCAGAAGAAAGCGGCGCAACAGGTCTATCAGCAGGCCATGAACGACCGCGCCAGGCAGGCCGCGGCCCGCACCATCCTGCACGCGCTCTACGCGCCGGATCAACTGCGCGAACGCCTGACCTGGTTCTGGTTCAACCACTTCAATGTTCACCAGTACAAGGCCAACATCCGCGTGCTGGTCGGCGACTACGAGGATCGCGCGATCCGCGCCAACGCGCTCGGCAAATTCCGCAACCTGCTGTCGGCGACGCTGCATCATCCCGTGATGCTGCGTTATCTCGACAATGCCGACAACGCCGCCGGTCATCTCAACGAGAACTACGCACGCGAGATCATGGAGCTGCACACCATGGGCGTCGGCTCCGGCTATACCCAGGCCGATGTCGAGGCGCTGGCGCGGATCCTCACTGGCGTCGGCATCGACTTCAAGTCGGAAGACCCGAAGCTGAAGCCCGAGCAGCAATCCCAGCTGGTCCGCGAGGGCGCCTTCGAGTTCAATCCGGCGCGCCACGATTTCGGCGACAAGACCTTCCTCGGCCATCAGATCAAGGGCCGCGGTCTTGCCGAGGTCGATGAGGCTCTCGACATCCTCTGTCATCATCCCGCGACCGCCACGCACGTCGCAAAGCAGCTGGCGACCTATTTCGTGTCGGACAATCCGCCGGCCGTACTGGTGCAGCAGATGGCGCAGACCTTCCAGAAGACCGACGGCGATATCGCGGCCGTGATGTCGACGCTGGTTCATGCGCCGGAATTCGCAGCCAGCCTGAAGGGCGGCGCCAAATTCAAGGACCCGATGCTCTATGTGATGTCGTCGGTGCGGCTCGCCTACGACAGCAAGGTCGTCCTCAACACGCTGCCGATCCAGGGCTGGCTCAACCGCCTGTCCGAGGGCCTGTTCAACCACGAGACGCCCGACGGCTATTCGATGCTGTCGGCGGCCTGGAACGGCCCCGGGCAGATGATGCTGCGTTTCGAGATCGCGCGCGCGATCGGCTCGGGATCGGCCGGATTGTTCAAGCCGAACGAGCCCAACGCCGTCGACCAGCCGGCGTTTCCGCTGGTCATGAACGGGCTCTATTTCAGCAACATCAGGCAGACGCTGAGCCCGACCACGCTCGCCGCGCTCGAGCAGGCCGTCTCGCCGCAGGACTGGAATACGCTGTTTTTGTCGTCCCCCGAGTTCATGCACTGAAAGGGAGGTTCGCCAATGAACCGCCGCGAACTGATCAAGGCCTTCGCCGCTTCCGCTTCGCTCACCCTTGCCGGCCGGGTCTGGGCTGCACCCGCGACCGACGCGCGCCTGCTTGTCGTATTTCTGCGCGGCGCGTACGACGCCGCCAATGTGGTGGTGCCGGTCGGCAGCGAGTTCTACTACGCCTCGCGCCCGACGCTTGCGGTCGCGCGGCCCGATGCCGGCAATCCGAATGCGGCGCTGGCGCTCGACGCCGGATGGGGATTGCATCCGGCGCTGCGCGATTCGATCTATCCGCTGTGGGCCAAGCGCGAGATCGCGTTCGTCCCGTTCGCCGGCACCAGCGACGATCTCTCGCGCAGCCATTTCGAGACCCAGGACACGATCGAGCTCGGGCAGGCGGTCGGCGGCAGCCGCGACTACCGATCCGGCTTCATGAGTCGGCTCGCGACCGAGTTGACGCGGGTGAAGCCGATCTCCTTCACCGACCAATTGCCGCTGATCTTCCGCGGCCAGAACCAGATCCCGAACATCGGCATCGCCAGCGTCAGCAAGCCGGGTGTCGACGATCGGCAGGCGCGGCTGATCCGGGAGATGTATGCCAAGGGCGATCTCGCCAATTCGGTGTCGGAAGGTTTTCGGGTCCGCGACGACGTCTACAAGTCGGTCTCCGAGGAGATGATGGCGGCCAACCGCGGCGCCGTGTCGCCGCGCGGCTTCGAGCTGTCGGCACGGCGGATCGGCCGGCTGATGCGCGAGCAGTTCAACCTCGGCTTCGTCGACGTCGGCGGCTGGGACACCCACGTCAACCAGGGCGCTGCGACCGGCTATCTCGCCGATCGTCTCGGCGAACTCGGCAGGGGCCTCGCCGGCTTCTCCGAGGAGATCGGTCCCGCGATGTGGCGCGACACCGTCGTGGTCGTGATCTCCGAATTCGGTCGCACCTTCCGCGAGAATGGCGACCGCGGCACCGATCACGGCCATGGCAGCGTGTACTGGGTGATGGGCGGTGGCATCAATGGCGGCCGCATGGCCGGCGAGCAGGTCCAGGTCGCACAGGCGACGCTGTTCCAGAACCGCGATTTCCCGGTTCTGACCGACTACAAGGCGTTCTTCGCCGGTCTGATCCAGCACGTCTACGGCCTGCAGCAGGCGAGCCTCGAACGCATCTTCACCGGCATCAAGCCGAAGGACCTGAACCTGGTTTGAAGGGGCGCTGCCGAAATATCGAAAACAACCCCATGCAAAGTAGCTGGTCGCCAGCATTCGGCACGGCGACTTGACACGTCGGGCAACTCAGCGGTATTCTTCTATTATTCAGAAATTGTGCAGCGGCGGCCGCATGACCGGCGAGCAAATCCAGGTCGCGGCAGACCCTGTTCCATAACCTCGACTATCTGCGCTGACCGCCAAAGCATGATGAGATTAGGTTGAGCTGGGCGGCATCGAAGGTTCACCTCGCCCCGGCGGGGAGAGCAGGCCAGCCTCGAGCGCATCTTCGCCGGCATCAAATCTGAAGGATCTGAGTCCTATTTGCCGCCGCTCGAATCCTTCCGTCGGGATATATTACGCTGAAGATCACATCGTAGAGGAAAACGCCGATCAAGCACCAAGCGAAAGCGCAAAGAAGAATACGAAGATGTCTGCGGTTGTAGTCGGCCAGCAAAAAAGTGCCGCCCAGATATGAAGACACTTTCAGGTCGCCTGCCTGAAAGGCCGCCCAAAGCATCCTTAGCAGGGTCAACGCAAAAACCATCCATCCGACCGCGAACCATATGGCAAAGAAGGTGTCCAATAGTGGCTCCGCTTAATGCCGTGTTATCGCGACCGCTATCTGGCCAAATCTCATCTCGCCTTCGCCGCCAAATCCGCGATCGCCTTCATCACGGCGTTGCGGATGCCGGGATCGTAGAGGATGTGGCCGGCGCCATCGATGATGCGGACCTCGCTGCCCGGCCAGCGCGCGGCGAGCGCGTGCGAGGTGGCGGGCGGGCACAGCAGATCGTAGCGGCCCTGCACCAGGATGCCGGGAATGCCGGCGAGCTTATTGGCCTCGTCCATCAGTTGGTGCGGCCGCATGAAGCAATTGTTGGCGAAGTAGTGCGCCTCCATGAACGGCGTCGAGGGCAGGGCGCCTGATGCCTTGAGATCGAGCCGGGTCTGCTTCGGCGTGTGCTCCGACAGCGTGCGTTCGGTGTCGTGCCAGGCCCGCGCGGCCGGTCCATGCACGGCCACATCAGGATCGAGGATGCGGCGGTAATAAGCCGCAAGCGGTGCGGCACGCTCGTTCTCGGGCAGGAAGTTGAGAAAATCCTCCGAGAGGCCGGGATAGAAGCGCGGCAGGGCACGCAGGAAGACGTCTTCCAGCTCTTCGCGGGTGCCGAGAAACGTCGCGCGCAGCACCAGTCCGCTGACCCTGTCAGGGTGGGCTTGCGCATAGGCTAAGGCCAGCGTCGCGCCCCAGGAGCCGCCGACCACCATCCAGCGCGCGAAGCCGAAACGCTCGCGGATCTTTTCCAGATCGGCGATCAGATGTTGCGTCGTGTTGTGGTCGCGGCTGCCCTTCGGCCGGCTGCGGCCGCAGCCGCGCTGGTCGAACAGCACGGCGTGAAAGCGCTCGGGATCGAACAGCCGGCGATGATCGGGCTGGCAGCCGCTGCCAGGGCCGCCATGCAGATAGACCGCGGGGATGCCGCCCTCGGACCCGACGCTTTCGACATGGAGTTCGTGGCCATCGCCGACATCGAGCCATTCCGATGTCAGCGGAGCGAACGGATCGGCGCGCCTTGCGGCCTTGCCGGCATCGGCGTCAGGCGCCATTGATTTTTTCCTGGGGGGCTTCGGTCTCCAGCGTGCCGCCGGCGAAGTTGCGGTAGAGGAAACGGTTCTGCGTTCCGGCGGATTCCTGCTCGGCCTGCTTGAAGATCTCCTCATGCCGCGGCGACAGCGCGCAGGCCGGGTCGGTGTTGCCGGCATCGCCGGTCAGCGCAAAGGCCTGGCACCGGCACCCGCCGAAATCGTCCTCGCGGAATTCGCAGGACTTGCACGGCTCCGGCATCCAGCCGGTGCCGCGATAGCGGTTGAAGGCCTCCGAGTTCTTCCAGATCCAGGCGATCGAATGGTTCGAGCGCACCGACTCGAATTCCAGTCCGGTGATGCTCTCGGCGGCGTGGCACGGCAGCACCTTGCCGGCCGGCGAGATGTTGAAGAACTGACGGCCCCAGCCGCCCATGCATTTCTTCGGCCGCAGCGCGTAATAGTCCGGCACCACATAGTCGATCGCGAGCGTGCCCTTCAGGCGTACCTGCGCTTCCTCGACGATACGGCTGGTCTCCTCGATCTGCGCGATGGTCGGCATCAGCGCCGCACGGTTCTTCAGCGCCCAGCCGTAATACTGCACGTTGGCGACCTCGAGCCGGTCGGCGTCGAGGTCAACCGCCATCTGGATGATGTCGGACAGCTGATGCAGGTTCTGCCGATGCATCACGGCATTCACCGTGAGCGGCATGTCGAGCTCGCGGGTCCATTTCGCGACTTCGAGCTTCTTGCGATGCGCGTCCTTGAGGCCCGCAACGCGATCGGCAACCATGGGTTCGTTGCCCTGGAAGCTGATCTGCACATGGCTGAGGCCGGCATCGGCCAGCGCCGACAGCTTGTCCTTCGTCAGCAGCACCGCCGAGGTGATCAGGTTGGAATACAGCCCGACATCGGTCGCGTGCTGCACCAGCTCGACGATGTCCTTGCGCGCGGTCGGCTCACCGCCGGAGAAATGAACTTGCAGCACCCCGAGCTCGGCAAGCTCGCTCAGCACCTTCTTCCATTCCTCGGTGGTGAGCTCGGTCGAGCCGCGGTCGAGCTCGACCGGGTTCGAGCAATACGGACATTGCAGCGGGCAGCGGTGGGTGATCTCGAGCAGCACCGCGAGCGGGATGCCGTAGGTCTCGGCCGCCGAGCGCGTCTGCTCGAGCACCGCGAGCCCGTCGGTCGGGCCGGCTGTCGTCGTCTTGTTGCCGGCGAGCGTGTCACTCATGCTGTGCTCTCGCGCGCTTCAGTGAGAAAGCCCTTGTCGGCCAGATCCTGCAGCATCGCGATCACGTCGGTCGCGATCGCATCGCGCGGCGCGGCGTATTTTTCGGCGAGCTGGTCCACCATCTCGGCGACGCTGCGCACGCCGTCGCAGAGTTGCAGCACCTCGACCGCGATTTCGTCCGGCGCCAGCACGCGCTCCGGCGCCAGGATCACCCACACCTGCCGCGTCTCGTCGAATTTCAGCTTGGTGTGGCGCGGCAGTTTCGGCCGGCTGGTCTCGCTGACGCTGATGTTGCGGCTGGCCATGTTACGTCTCTAGCTGGTTTTCGGCACGAAGGCGCCGGGCGGGATCTGGCCATCGACGTAGGCGTGATACAGCGCGTCGAGCTGCACCCACAGCACATTGGTCTTGAAGATCAGCGCGTTGCAGACCGCCTCGCGTTCGGCGGGCGTCTTGGCGTGCTGCTTGACGTAGTCGAGCGCAAAGCCGGCGTCGCGCGGCGCCTGGGTCAGTCGGCGGCTGAAATAGCTCATGATGTCGGGATTGACGAAGTCGTAGTGCTTCAACATCCCCGAGATGCGCTCCTCGTGCAGGTTCGGCGCGAACAATTCGGTGAGCGAGGAGGCAATCGCTTCCAGCGGCGTGCGGTCGCGGCAGAAATGCACATAGGCTTCCACGGCAAAGCGCGTCGCCGGCAGGATGCCTTCGGTGGACTCGACATAGGCCGTGTCGAGGCCGAGGCCTTCGGTCAGCTTCAGCCAGCGCTCGATGCCGCCCTCGTTGCCGAGATCGCCGTCGTGATCCTCGATGCGGTGGCGCCATTCGATCCGTGTGTTGCGGTCGCGGAAGCGCGAGATCACCATCGCGTCCTTCAGCGGGATCGTGCTCTGGTAGTAATAGCGGTTCAGCGCCCAGGCCTGAACCTGGCCCTTGTTGAGCTTGCCGCCGTGCAGCAGGCGGTGGAACGGATGCAGGCTGTGATAGCGCGTCGCGCCGATCGTGCGCAGCACGGATTCCATCGCCTCGGCACTGTCGAGCGTAATGCCCTTGCCGATCGAGAGCGCGGTCATTCCAGAGGTAGGCACGGCATTCACAGCACGATCTCCGTTCCGTCGGAGGGAATCTGCCAGCCCGCCTGTTCGGCCGCCTTGCGTTCGGCCGAGGTCCCAAGCAGCGCCGGGTTGGAGTTGTTGATATGCAAAAACATTTTTCGTCCGATGTCGAGCCCGGCGAGGCTTGCGATCGCGCCCTGATCGCCCGACATCGCGATATGTCCCATGCCCTGGCCGGTCTTGTTGCCAAGCCCCGCTGCGATCAGTTCGTCGTCGCGCCACACCGTGCCGTCGAAGAACACCAGCGGCGCGCCCTTGAGCCGCAATTTCAGGTCGTCGGTCACCCGGGCGCAGGCGGCCAGGAAGTAGAAGTATTTGCCGCTGCGCTTGTCCGCAATACGCAGGCCGAGCGTATCGCCGACGCCGTCGGCGCCCGCCGGGTGCGCCTTGCCCTCGAGATACCAGGCGCCCTTGCCGGGAACCTCGAACGGCAGCACCTCGAGACCGGACGGCGATCCGTCGGGCAGGGCCGGCTCGAAGGGCTGGTCGACCGCGATCGGCCGGCGGGCAACGTTCTTCTCGCTCAGCACGTTGAAGATGCTGTTCGCGCGCAGGATCGCCAACACCCGCTCATGGGCGTAGATCGCAAACGGCGAGCCCTCGCGCATCGACAGCAGTCCGGCGACGGCATCGATCTCGCCATTGGTGAGGATGACGCCCGCGATCGGGCTGTGGCGCAACGCGCCTTGCTTCGGATGCAACTGCGGCGTCGCGATCAGCTGTTGGCGCAGATCCGGGGAAGCGTTGACCAGGAACCAGTGCGCGCCATCGCCGCTGACGGCGATCGAGGCTTGCGTGCTCTGCGATTCGGGATGGTCGCTTCGCGCCGTCCTGCAGACGGCACAGCCGCAGTTCCACTGCGGAACGCCGCCACCCGCCGCGGCACCCAGGACGACGACACGAAGCATGATCCGTCCCCTGGAGACGTTTAACTCGGACCCATCAACTCGGCCCAATAACCTGGACCCAGAAACGTTACGAGGTGGACCCCGGCTTGGAACACAGCCCCATGCTCGGGAGCGCGTTACGCCCGGATGTCCACCTGCGCTAAAACGCTAAACGTGTATAGAGCGCTGCCGCTTACTTGCTGGTGGCGCACATATACATGTTGATTTCCATGCCGACCGACACTTCGACGATCTTCGGTGCTTTCCAGGCCATTAGGCTCTCCTTGTTGCAACCGGACGAACTTTCCGCCCTACAGTTAAACTACTGCGGTTCGAAAAGTTCGCCACTTAAATTTTTCGCAAGCTGCCCTGCGGAAGCGCATGCTGCACTGCGGGAAGAAATCCGGCCCACTCACAAATTTGTGCGCGCATTTCCGGTCAAAACCCGGTGGCATCAGACCTTTTTACTGTTGTTCGCCACACGGTGAATGGTGATCTTGGACTAAGAGTGGGGGCCACGTGATCCTCCGAAGGTCCTGATGACGATTCTGTGCTTCCCGGTGACGGGACGCGACTAACCGAGCCGAGTTCTGCCGATGCCACGCTATTTCTTCAATACCCGTATCGGCGACGAGCTGATCTCCGACCCCGACGGCGAAATCCTGCGCGACCCGGATCGCGCGTGGGAGATGGCGCGGGCGATGATTCGCGAACTGCTGAAGACCGAGGGGGCCGACGGCGCGCTGCTCAGCGCGGTGATCGAGGTGACCGACGACGAGGGCGAGATCGTGCTGGAGTTTCCATTCACCGAGGCGATTCTCGATCGCCCGGATCACTCGATGACAAGGCACTGAGAGACACCGAGACAGAGGCACACCGACACGGTCTCGTGGCCACAACCATGCGTTGGCCGATGTCAGCATGTTTCCGATTGCAATTGTCCGGACAAATTCGCAAGACTATGAACGGAAAGCCGAATAGCGCCGGCCGACGTCAATGGCGCAATCAACGACGGCTTCCACCCAGGGGAGATCATCATGAAAAAACACTCGTTCGCTCCGCGCAGCCTGCTGCTCGCGGGGGCCATGCTGGGAGCGTTCACGCTCTCTGCTGCGGCGCAACAGCCGGCGGCCGCGCCGGCCGCAGGTGCCGCACCGGCCGCCCAGCCGCTGCCGCCGGGCTCGCCCATGATCGGGCGTCCGGACAATGAAGCCGCCGCCAAGCTCGCGCCGGTGGCGCCGCCGCCGCTGCCGTCCGCGCCCGACAAGCTGCCGCTCGCCAAGCTCAAAGTGCCGGCCGGCTTCAATGTCGAGGTCTATGCCGCCGGCATGGCCAATGCGCGTTCACTGGCGCTCGGCGACAAGGGCACCGTGTTCGTCGGCAGCCGGCTCGTCGACAAGGTCTATGCGATCGTCAACAAGGACGGCAAACGCTCGGTCAAGGTGATCGCCTCCGGCCTCTACCGTCCGAACGGCGTCGCCTTCAAGGACGGCACGCTCTACATCGCCGAGCTGTCGAAGGTCTCCAAGATCGACAAGATCGAGGACAATCTGGACAACCCGCCGAAGCCGACCGTCATCTACGACAAGCTGCCGAAGGACGAGGCGCATGGCTGGAAATTCATCGCCATCGGTCCGGACAACAAGCTCTATGTCCCGGTCGGCCAGCCCGGCAACAACGTGCTGCATGACGCCGACCACGGCCAGATCCGCCGCATGAATCTCGACGGCTCCGGCGCCGAGGTCTACGCGCTCGGCGTGCGCAACTCGGTCGGCTTCGACTGGAATCCCGAGACCAAGCAGATGTACTTTACCGACAATGGCCGCGACTGGTTGTCGGAGACTGTGCCGGAGGACGAGCTCAACCGCGTCACCAAGGCGGGCGAGGATTTCGGCGCGCCGTTCTGCTACCAGGGCAACATCATCGACCAGGAGCTCGGCTGGGGTAAGTCCTGCAAGGACTACACCGCGCCGGTGGGCCTGATGGGTCCGCACACCGCCTCGCTCGGCATGCGCTTCTACACCGGAAGCATGTTCCCGAAGACCTACAAGAACGCGATCTTCGTCGCGCGTCACGGCTCCTGGAACAAGTCGCAGAAGCAGGGCGGTGACGTCGTCGTCGTCAAGCTGAACAAGGACGGCACCGTGAAGTCGATGGAGCCGTTCCTGACCGGCTTCCTCGAGGACAACAAGTATGTCGGCCGCCCGGTCGACGTGATGCTGCTGAAGGATGGCTCGCTGCTGGTCTCCGACGACTGGAACGGCGCGGTCTATCGCATCAGCTACGGCAAGCCGAAGGTCGCCAACCAGTAACGACAACAGTGTCATTCCGGGCTGGTGCGCAGCACCAGACCCGGAGTCTCGAGATTCTCGGTGCGCAATTGCGCACCTGAGGGTTCGCCCTTCGGGCGCCCCGGAATGACGGAATTGGCAGGAGCGACCGATGCGTAAGATCATGATTCCAGCGCTCTTGTTTGCATTCATCGCATTCTCCGCAAACGCCGAGACCATCCAGGCACGCACTGTCGCGTGCTTTGCCTGCCATGGCGAGCATGGCACGTCGGAAACCGAGAACACGCCCTCGCTCGGCGGCCAGCAGGCGCCCTATGCGCTGATCCAGCTCTTCATGTTTCGCGAGAAACTGCGGGTATTCGACCCGATGAACGAGATCGCGAAGTCGATGACCGACGACGATTTGCGCACCTTCTCGGATTTCATCGCTACCTTGCCGAAGCCTGCGCCGCCCGCGGAGGCCGGCGATCCGGCGCGGATGGCGCGTGGCCAGGCGCTGGCGCAGCAGAACCGCTGCAACACCTGCCACAACACCGATTTTTCGGGCAAGGAGAACGTCCCCCGCATCGCCAACCAGCGCGAGGATTACCTCGCCAAGACGCTGGCCGAATACAAGGACAACAGCCGCCACGGCTACGACGCCACCATGGCGGACGTGATGCAGACGGTCACCAAGGAGCAGATCGGCGACCTTGCCTATTACATCGCGCATGTCCGCTGAAACATCGGGCGGCAGGCGGCTGGTCTTGGCCTTCGTGCGGCGCTAAAACGCCTCCGTCATACGGAGTAGCACATGCAGGATCTTTGGCGTCTGTCGGCGGCTGAACTCGCCTCCCTTATCAAATCCAAGAAGGTATCGGCGAAGGAGGCGGCCGAGGCCGGGCTCGCCCGGCTCGACGCGGTCAACCCCAAGATCAACGCGGTGGTCGATCACCGGCCGGACGACGTGCTGGCACAGGCCGCCAAGATCGATGGGGCCATTGCGCGCGGTGAGGCGGTCGGGCCGCTGGCCGGCGTGCCAATCACGATCAAGGTCAATGTCGACCAGGAGGGCTACGCCACCACCAACGGGCTGAAGGCGCAGCGCGACCTCATCGCCAAGGTCGACAATCCGGTAGTCGCCAACCTGCGCAAGGCCGGCGCGGTGCTGCTCGGCCGCACCAATTGTCCGGCGGTCTCCTATCGCTGGTTCACCACCAATCTCATTCACGGCGACACCAAGAACCCGCGCGATCCCGGCATCACGCCGGGCGGCTCGTCGGGCGGCGCGGGCTCCGCGGTCGCGGCCGGCATCGGCCACATTGCGCATGGCACCGATATCGCAGGCTCGGTCCGCTATCCGGCCTATGCCTGCGGCGTGCACGGCCTGCGGCCGAGCCTGGGCCGCATCCCCGCCTTCAACGCGGCTTTGCCGGAGCGTCCGATCGGCCCGCAGATCAGCGCGGTGTCGGGCCCGCTGGCGCGCACCGTCAACGATCTGCGCATCTCGCTCGCGGCGATGTCGGCGCCCGACTATCGCGATCCCTGGTACGCGCCGGTGCCGCTCGAGGGACCGCCGCGCGAGAAGCGCGTTGCGATGTGCCTCAATCCCGATGGCCTCAACCCGGTGCCGGAAGTGGTCGCCGCGGTGGCCGATGCTGGCAAGCGCTTGCGCGCGGCTGGCTGGATCGTCGAGGAGATCGCCGACACGCCGTCGTTGCGCGAAGCGGCCGAGATCCAGACCCGGCTCTGGCTCGGTGACGGCTACGAGGCCCAGCTTGCGTTCGCCGAGCGCGAGGGCGATCCCGGCGCGCTGGCCTGCCTGCGCGGCGTCCGCTCGAAAGTACATCCGTTCGACCTGTCGCAGGCGCTGACCCGCCGTGCGACCCTGACCCGCGAATGGTTTGCCTTCCTCGACAAATATCCGGTGCTGCTGATGCCGGTCTCCGGCGAACTGCCGTTCCCCGATCATCTCGATCGCAAGGACGAGGCGTCGTTCGCGCGGGTGTGGCACGCGCAGCTGCCGCAGATCGCGATCCCGTTCATGGGGCTTCCCGGGCTTGTCGTCTCCACGGGGCTCGTCGGGCGGATTCCGGTCGGCGTGCAGCTGGTGGCCGGGCGCTATCGCGAGGATCTCTGCCTTGCCGCGGGCGAGGCGGTGGAAGCCGGCGGCACGCCGTCGGCGCCGATCGATCCGGTGATTTAAAATGGCGACCGTCTACGATTTCACCGCAAAGTCGCTGGTCGGCGACGAGGTGCCGCTGCAGCGGTTCGAGGGGCAGGTGCTGCTGATCGTGAACACGGCGAGCGCCTGCGGGTTCACGCCGCAATACAAGGGCCTGCAGGAGCTGCACGCCGGTCTCTCGCCGCGCGGCTTTGCCGTGCTCGGCTTTCCCTGCAACCAGTTCGGCGCGCAGGAGCCGGGCGATGCGAAGCAGATCGCCACGTTCTGCGAGACCAACTACGCCGTGACGTTTCCGATGTTCGCCAAGATCGACGTCAATGGCTCAGGCGCGCATCCATTGTATGAGCACCTGAAACGTGAGAAGTCGGGCCTGCTCGGGCCGGCGATCAAATGGAACTTCACCAAGTTTCTGGTCGATCGCACCGGCAAGGTCGTGGCGCGGCATGCGCCGACTGCCCGGCCCGAAGGATTGAAGAAGGAAATCGAGGCGCTGCTATGAGCGACGACAACGACACCACCAACGATCAATTTCCGGACCGTCTCTCGATCGATCCGAAAAGCCCCTATTACAACGAGGCGATCCTGTCGCGTGACGTCGGCATCCGGTTCAAGGGTGCCGAGAAGACCAATGTCGAGGAGTACTGCATCAGCGAAGGCTGGGTGCGGGTCACCGCCGGCAACGCCAAGGACCGTTACGGCAATCCGCTGACCATCAAGGTGCACGGGCCGGTCGAGCCGTATTTCCGGGATAAGAAACCATCCTGACCGTCATTCCGGGATGGTCCGTCAGGACCAGACCCGGAATCTCGAGATTCCGGGTTCGATGCTTCGCATCGCCCCGGAATGACGCGCCTAGCAACTCTGAAAGCAGCACCATGTCCGTCCGCATCGTCGACGTTCGCGAGGTCACAAAGCCGATCTCCTCGCCGATCCGCAACGCCTATATCGACTTCACCAAGATGACCACGAGCCTGGTCGCCGTGGTCACCGATGTGGTGCGCGACGGCAGGCGGGTGGTCGGCTACGGCTTCAATTCCAACGGACGTTACGGGCAGGGCGGGCTGATCCGCGAGCGCTTTGCGCCGCGGCTGCTCGAGGCCGATCCGAAATCGCTGCTCGATGCTGATGGCACCAACCTCGATCCGGACAAGGTCTGGTCGACGCTGATGTCGAACGAGAAGCCGGGCGGCCATGGTGAGCGTTCGGTCGCGGTCGGCACCATCGACATGGCGGTGTGGGACGCGGTGGCGAAGATCGCGGGCAAGCCTTTGTTCCGGCTGCTTGCCGAGCGTCATGGCCTGACCGCCAATCCGCGCGTCTTCGTCTATGCCGCCGGCGGCTACTACTATCCGGGCAAGGACCTCGGCGCATTGCGCAAGGAGATGCGCGGCTATCTCGACCGCGGCTACAACGTCGTGAAGATGAAGATCGGCGGCGCGCCGCTCGCCGAGGATCGCGAACGCATCGAGGCGGTGCTGAAGGAGATCGGCCGCGAGGCGCAGCTCGCGGTCGACGCCAACGGCCGCTTCGATCTGGAGACAGCGATCGCCTATGCCAAGATGCTGCGGGAGTATCCGCTGTTCTGGTACGAGGAAGCCGGCGATCCGCTCGACTATGCGTTGCAGGCTGCGCTGGCCGAGTTCTATCCGGGCGCGATGGCGACCGGCGAGAACCTGTTCAGCCACCAGGATGCGCGGAACCTGATCCGCTACGGCGGCATGCGGCCGGATCGTGATTGGCTGCAATTCGACTGCGCGCTGTCCTACGGGCTCTGCGAATATCAGCGCACGCTCGCGGTGCTGAAGACCCACGGCTGGTCGCCGAGCCGCTGCATCCCGCATGGCGGCCACCAGATGTCGCTCAACATCGCGGCCGGCCTCGGCCTCGGCGGCAATGAGAGCTATCCCGACCTGTTCCAGCCCTATGGCGGGTTCCCGGACGGCGTGCGCGTCGAGGGCGGCCACATCGTCATGCCCGATCTCCCCGGCATCGGTTTCGAGGGCAAGTCGGATCTCTATTCGGAAATGAAGGCGCTGGCGGCGTAAGCGGCGCTCGTCCGGCCAGCCCGGCAGGCTCGAGTCCGCTTGCGAAATATTTTGAGCGTTGCTCAATAAAATATTGAACGTTGCTCACGTTCCGATATACTCATACGGGAGTGGCGTCTTCCGCGGATCCCCGGGGAGGCGCCCCAACCGGACATGAGGATTACCGCATGCCATATTCAGCGAAGAATCTCCGGGACGCCGCCGATGCCGGGGTGATCAGCGCCGCTGATCTGGATCGGCTTCTCGCCTTCCTGGCGAGCCATGACGGGCAAGGCGCGGTGGGCGACGCAAGCCCGGCGGCCAGGTTCGATGCCGCCCATGTGCTCTGGTACGCCGGCGCGCTGATCGTGATCGGCGCCATGGGCCTGCTCTCGACCCTGGCCTTCACGCAAATGGGCGGCCGGGCGCTGACGGCCTGCGCGATCGCCTACGCCACCGCCTTCGCCGTGGCCGGTCACCACCTCTGGTACGGCAAGAATTTGCGGGTTCCCGGCGGCTTGATGATCGCGATCGCGGTCTCGATGGCGCCGCTTGCGGTCTACGGCATCCAGGACGAGCTCGGCTGGTGGGGCAAGTTCGGCAAGCCGGGAACCGTGCAGGACTTCTACATCTGGGTGAAGGGCAGCTGGATCTTCATGGAGATCGCGACCGTCGTCGCCGGCGTCGTCGCGCTGCGCTATTTTCGCTTCGCCTTCATCGTCGCGATCATTGCGTTCGCGCTGTGGTTCATGTCGATGGATCTGGCGCCGTGGTTCAGCGGCACGAATTATGCCGATTTCGAGACGCGGCGCCGGGTGTCGGTGTGGTTCGGATTGGCCGTGCTCGCGGTGGCCTGGATCGTCGACTATCGCAGCCGCAACGGTGACTTTGCGTTCTGGCTGCATCTGTTCGGCCTGATGGCGTTCTGGGGCGGCATTACCGCGTCGGAAGGTTCAACCGAACTCTCGAAAGCGGTCTATTGCCTGCTCAACGTCGGTCTGGTCGCGATTGCGGTGATCCTGATGCGGCGCGCCTATGCGGTGTTCGGCGCGTTCGGCATCTGCATCTATCTCGGACATCTCGCCGACGTCGTCTTCAAGGATTCACTGTGGTTTCCGTTCTCGCTGTCGCTGATCGGAATCGCCGTGATCGCCGCAGGCTTGCTCTACCATCGCAACGAGCGTGCGATCGCCGCCTTGCTCGAGGTGTATCTGCCGACGGGGCTGCGTCCGCGGTCCGCCACCGCGTGACGCGGCTGCGCATCAAAGGTCGTTTTAGAACCGGTACAATCTGGAATTCCTACAAGAAGCACGGCGCGTGAGCGCCGTTCTTCGTTTCCCGGCGCAAATCCGGAAGCCGACAGAAACCATTTGCATCCTTGACTTTTCCAACCCTGCGCGCGCTCCGCGCAGCGCCTGCGCGCTTTCGTCGCGATTTTATTCCGGCCTCACGCAAAAATTTTCTGAAGCCCATCGTCTGGACGCACCGCGCCTCACCTCTCTAGAGGACGGCGCATCGCCTTCACGCAAGGCGACAGTTGCTTGGGGATGAGTCATGACATCAGGATCACAAACCAGCCGTCGCGCTGTTTTGCTCGCGAGGCTGTCGCTGCTCACGGCGAGTTATCTCGCACTCGGCGTACCGCTCGCAACGTCGCCCGCGCAGGCACAATCGACGCCCTCGCAAGCCGGCGCCTCGACGCTGCCGCCGGTGACCATCACGCCGCCGGCCGCGCAACGCCGCCGCAGCGCGCCATCGACATCGCGCAGCACGACGGCCGCGCGAGGCCGCCGCACCCAGACCGCGCGGCGGATCGAGCCTGCGGCCGCGGCAAAACCGTTCACGGAATCGCAGGATGCCCGCACCGGCACATCAGGCTATTTCGCCAACAGCACATCGGTTGCGACCAGGACCAACACCGCCATCGTCAACATCCCGCAATCGCTCAATGTGATCACGCGCGAGCAGATCCGCGACCAGAACTACCAGGGCGTCACCGACGTCACCCGCTACGTTCCCGGCGTTGCCGTGCACCAGGGCGAGGGCAATCGCGACGAGCTCGTGATCCGCGGCGTCGATTCCAGCGCCAACTTCTTCGTCAACGGCTTCCGCGACGACGTGCAGTATTTCCGCGACATGTACAACGCCCAGAGCATCGAGGTGCTGAAGGGGCCGAGCGCGCTGACCTTCGGCCGCGGCGCCGGCGGCGGCCTGCTCAACCGCACGCTCAAGGAGGCCGACGGCAACCGCGTCTACGAGGCGACGGCGCAGACCGGCTCGTGGGGCGATCGCCGCGTCACCCTCGATGCCGGGCAGGCGATCAACGAGAACGTCGCAGCTAGGCTCAACGTGTTCTACGAGGGCGCCGACGCCTTCCGCGACTTCAACCATCTCGAGCGCTACGGCATCAATCCGACGGTGACGCTGAAGCCCGACGACAACACCAAAATCAAGCTGAGCTACGAGTATTTCCACGACGAGCGCACCGCCGACCGCGGCAATCCCTCGCAGGGTGTGCCCGGCGGCGCGACCCGCTTCAACCCGACGGCGCCGTTCGCGCCGAATGGCGACTTCTCGACCTTCTTCGGCAGCCCGCGCCTGAACACCGCGCAGGCGACGGTGCAGACCGGCATGGCCATCATCGAGCACGATTTCGAGAACGGATTGACGGTGCGCAACGGCACCATCGCCGCCGACTACCAGAAGTTCTACCAGAACATCTATCCGACCGGCGGCGCGCTCGCGGGCGCGGTCAACCCGGCGGACACCGCGGTCAATCTCGGCGCCTATCAGCACACCACCAACCGCGACAACGTCTTCAACCAGACCGATTTCACCTACAAGACCTGGACCGGTCCGCTGTTCCATACCGTCGGCTTCGGCACTGAATTCGGCCGCCAGAGCGGCGTCGACATCCGCAACACCGGCGTGTTCCCGAACGGCACCAACACCATCGTGCAGAACCCGTTCGGGCCGACCTATTTCGGCGCGGTGACGTTCCTTCACCATTTCACCGGCACCAACACCGACGGCGTCACCACGCCGGACTCGAACAGCCGCTATGCGCTGAACATCCAGTCCGGCTATGTCAGGGACACCATCGAGATTTCCCGCGCGGTGCAGATTATCGCCGGCGCGCGGTTCGATCGCTTCGACATGTCGGCGACCGACATGAACACCAACACCAATCGCGGCCGCGTCGACAATCTGGTGTCGCCGCAGGCCGCCCTGATCATCAAGCCGATCGAGCAGATGTCGGTCTACACCGCCTACAGCATCTCCTATCTGCCGGCCTCGGGCGACCAGTTCAGCTCGCTGACCGACGGCACGCTGATCCTGCAGCCGCAGCGCTTCGAGAATGTCGAGCTCGGCATGAAGTGGAACGTCAATCCGAAGCTGTTGTTCTCGACCGCGGTCTACAATCTGAACCGCACCAACCAGCCGATCGCCGACGGCAACAATCCCGGCTTCTTCTTCCCCTCGGGCAGCACATTGACCCGCGGCGTTGAGGCGAGCCTGACCGGCCATGTCACCGAGCAGTGGCAGTCGTCGCTGGCCTATGCCTATACCGATGCCAGGATCACCGGCGCCACCTCTCCGACGGTCGTTCCCGGCAACCGCGTCCAGCTCGTGCCTTACAATCAGTTTGCCTGGTGGAATAAGTATCAGTTCACGCCGATGTGGGCGGCCGCGCTCGGCGTGATCTATTTCGGCGATTCCTTCGCCTCGTCCGACGACACCGTGCGGCTGCCGAGCTTCCTCCGCTTCGACGCGGCGGTCTATGCCAAGATCGACGAGACCTGGAGCGCTCAGCTCAATGTCGAGAATATCTTCGACAAGGGCTATTGGGCCTCCGCCGACGGCAACAACAATATCTCACCGGGGCAGGGGCGAACGGTGAAGCTGATGGCAAGGGCGAGGTTTTAGGCGCCGGCCATGATGAATGCGGTCACTTCGCTGTCGCCCCGTCACCCTGAGGAGCCGCGAAGCGGCGTCTCGAAGGATCGACGGCCACCGGCCGGGCCGTGCATCCTTCGAGGCTCGCTCCGCTCGCACCTCAGGATGACGGGGATGCAGTGTAATCTCTCCCCTCGTCGTCCCGGCGAAGGCCGGGACCCATAATCACAGGGGTGAGTTGTTAGAAAAGGCTGTGGCCCCAGCGTCGTGCAACAATGACC
The DNA here is from genome assembly GCF_054063295.1 of Bradyrhizobium sp. USDA 3240. Classification (NCBI taxonomy): domain Bacteria; kingdom Pseudomonadati; phylum Pseudomonadota; class Alphaproteobacteria; order Hyphomicrobiales; family Nitrobacteraceae; genus Bradyrhizobium; species Bradyrhizobium sp. USDA 3240. The sequence continues at coordinate 2,094,944 of NZ_JBSSGD010000002.1, read as the reverse complement.
TTCGGTGGTTATGGGTCCCGGCCTTCGCCGGGACGACATCGAGTATGTTGCGTCACCGACCGTCATACATTCACGGTCTCCCAGGATGACGGTGTTGGAATGCGAACACTCTCTGGCTATGACGGGATGGAACTGGGTCTCGCTACCCCAGCCGCATGTCCAGCAGCCGCCGGCCTTCGCCCCTCAACAGCTTCTTCACCGCGCTCGAGGCGATCACCTCGCCAGTGTTGGCGTAGGCCTCGTGGTTCTTCTCGATGTCGTCGAGGCGGTAGAGGTAGTTGACCATGACGCCAGCAGATTCGCGCAGGCCCTTCGGCGAGAGGTCGCCGAGCCAGTTGATCCGCTCCAGCCGCGCGCCGTTGCCGAGATGGAAGCGCGCAACCGAATCGATCTGCCGTCCCTTCGGCGTGCGCGCCTTCAGGAAGTAGTAGGCGGCGAGCGGCTCCAGCACGGCGCGGAGCTGCGTGGCGAGCTCGGCGTTCTCGAACCAGTCGGGCTTGCCGAGGCTCTCCAGGAGCTGACGGTCTTCATCGGTAAGCGGCACGTCATCGGCCTGCTTCACCCACTGCATGAAGCCCGGCACCGGCGACAGCGTCACGAAATTGTCGAGCTTGGGCAACTCGCGGCGCAGTTCCTCCACCACCTGCTTGATCAGGAAGCTGCCGAACGAGATGCCGCCGAGCCCGCGCTGGGTGTTGGAGATTGAATAGAACACCGCGGTGCGGGCGCGCTCGACCGGCACCGGCTCGCGCTCTTCGGCAAGCAGCGGCGCGATCGCGCCCGGAATGGCTTCGGTCAGCGCGACCTCGACGAAGATCAGCGGCTCGTCGGCCAGCGCCGGATGGAAGAACGCATAGCAGCGGCGGTCCACCGGATCGATGCGGCGGCGCAGATCGTCCCAGTCGCGGATCTCGTGCACGGCCTCATAGCGGATGATCTTTTCCAGAATATTGGCCGGCGACGACCAGTCTATCCTGCGCAGCACGAGGAATCCCCTGTTGAACCAGGACGAGAGCAGATGCACCACGTCGCGATCGAGCGCGGCGAGGTCCTTGTTGCCCTTCATCAATGAAAGCAGATCCGAGCGGATCGACACCAGCTCGCCGGTGCCGCCCGGCGCGCGATTGAGCCGGCGGATCAATTCCTGGCGGCGCGGCTCGGAGGCGAAATGCAGGTCGCTGGCGTCGTCGCCATTGGCCTTGGCGCGCCAGCTCTCGATCGCCTGCGCCAGTCTGGCGTGATCGGGGCCGAAATCGCGCGCCAGCGTCTGGAAGAACGACAGGCGGCCGGCGGCATCGAGGTGGTGGTAGCGGTCGAGCACTTCGCGCGCCATCGCGGTGCCGGAGGCTTCGCCGCGGCCGGACAGCAGCGCCTCGCACAATTCCAGCAGTTCGGACGCATCCTGCTTGTCGTCGGCCGGGCTGGCGCGGCCGAGCAGGACGCGGCCGCGTTCGGAAATCGTCGAGAGCAGGTCGGAGAAGAAGGCGTTGGCCATGGGCAGTTCGTATCCAGCGGGTCGTATTCAGTGAAGCCGGACCTTACACGGGATTTAAGGTCGGGAGGACTGCAGTCAAGCGCATGGATCGTACGGAAATATGTCGCAGGACGACAACGGTATAATTCGTCGCCGGTGACCAATCGGGTTCACGTTTTCTCCGCGAACGCGGTCGGTGTCTTGCCGGTGACCTGGCGGAACGCATGGGAAAATGCCGGCACGCTGGCATAACCGAGGTCGGAGGCGACCTGCTTGACCGAAACGTTTGCGCTGGTCGACAGGCGTTCGATCGCGGCCGCGATGCGGGCGCGCTGGCACCAGCTCTTGAAGGACAGTTGCGTCTCAGCCGAGAACAGGCGCGAGAGTGTCCGCGCCGAGGTGCCGACCGTGCGCGCCAGCGCATCGATTTCGTGGTCCCTGGTCGGATCGGCCAGCACGATGTCGGCGGCGCGGCGGCAGCGCGGCTCCTGCGGCAGCGGGACGAAGGTCGCGGAATCCTCGGCCTGGTGCAGTTCCAGCATCACGAGCCTGATCAGGAGATCGGTGCGCTCGCGTCCGCATGAAGCGTCGAACAGCGCAAGGATCGCCTGGTGCACCAGCGGCGACACCCGCACCACGAATTCATGGCCGAGGCTGTCACTGCGCTTCTCGCCCGCGAGCCAGGCCCGGTCAAAGTACAACGTGCGCATCTCGATATCGGCGAGCACGTCGATCGCGTGGGGGAGCAGCGCCGGGACCCACACCGCGCGGTCCGGCGGCACCAGCCAGCGGCCCTTCGGCGTCGTCACCTGCATGGTGCCGCTCGCGGCATAGACCAGCTGCGCCTCGCGGTGCATGTGCGGGTCGAGGCGGACGCCCTTCTGGTAGCTGCGCGCGACCATGTGCACGCCATCGCCGGTGACGCGCCGGTCCTTGTGGAGGGCTCTTATTGGCGGCTCAGCGATAGTCATTGGCGACATCCCGTCAGGACAAGCATCTATAACCTATTTTCGAGCAATTGAAGAATCGCGCGAGAGACGTGCCTCATGAGCAGCCCAACGAACAGCCCAAGCAACAATCCAAGCCGGGTGATCAGCTTCGTCAACGCCGGCCATTTCATCGACCACTATGCGATGCTGATTTTCGCCGCCGCGGTCATCATCATGGGCCCGGCGCTCGGCATGGCCTATTCGGAGCTGCTGCCTTATGCGACGCCGGGCTTCATCGCCTTCGGCGCCGGCTCGCTGATCACCGGCTGGCTCGGCGACCGCTGGAGCCGCCGCCACATGATGGTGATCTTCTTCGTCGGCATCGGCCTGTCGATGATCTCGGTCGGCTTCGTGCAGACGCCGCTGCAACTCGGCGCCGCGCTGCTCGCGATCGGCATCTTCGCCTCGATCTACCATCCGGTCGGCACTGCGATGATCGTGTCCTATGCCGAGAAGCTCGGCGCCCAGATGGGGATCAACGGCGTCTGGGGCAATCTCGGCGTCGCCTCCTCGGCGCTGGTCACCGGCGTGATCGGCCAGTATCTCGGCTGGCGCTGGGCCTTCATCGTGCCCGGCACGGTCACCGTGCTGGTCGGCATCGCGTTTGCGATGACGGTGGTGCATGAGGACCGCAAGGGCTCCAAACAGGCCGCAGCCCAGGTGCGCGTTGCCAAGGAGGACATGTGGCGCGTGGTGCTGTCGCTCTTGATCGTGGTGATCGCGATCTCGACCACATTCAACGCGGTGACGGTGGCACTGCCAAAACTGTTCGCCGAACGGCTCGCCGATCTGACCAGGAGCCCGGCGCTGCTCGGCGTGATCGCGGCCGGGGTCTATGTGTTCGGCGCGATGACGCAGTACACGATCGGCAAGCTGCTCGACAGACACTCGCTGAAGACGGTGGCGCTGCCGCTGTCGTTCATGCTGGCGCCGTTCCTCTATCTGGCGGCGAGCCTGTCCAACCTGCCGCTGATCGTGGTCTCGATCGGCATCGTGATGGGTGCATTCGGCCAGGTCACCGTGAACGATGCCATGGTCGGCAAGTACACCACCGAGGAATGGCGCTCGCGCGCCTACGCGGTGCGCTATTTCGTCGGCTTCACCGCGGCGGGCGCCTCCGTCGGCCTGGTGGCCTGGCTGTACGACCAGGGCGGCTTCTCGATGATGCTGCGCGCCTTTGCCGCGCTGTGCCTGCTGGCGATCGCGGCCGCGATCATCCTGCCGCGCGAGATCCGTACCCCGGCCGCGCAAGGGGGGTGATTCCGGGTGTCTTGCGCCGTTTGCGGTCGAGTCAAAGCGCACCCGGCGGCGAGCGGGTGCGCTGATCGGCGCCTGCCGGCATTCGTGACTTGGTCACGCTTCGCGAACTTTGTTCCAACCCGCAGGTGTGGTACCTTTAGCTGGGCCTCGGGGACGAAGGCGTCGGTTGCGCCTCTTTGCACGTATTTTGGAGCAGCCGGAGCGCCATGGGCGAGATTCGCGACTTCAAGTCAGGTCGGTCACAGTCCGACAATACACAGCCTCCCGGCAATTCAGTGCCGCGGCGCCTGGCTGCGATCGTTGCCGGCGATATCGCCGGCTACAGCCGGCTGATGCAACTTGACGAAGAAGGCACCCATGGCCGCGTCAAGCGGACCGTGCGCGATCTGATCGAACCGACCATTGCAGAACACCACGGCAAGCTGGTCAAGACCACCGGCGACGGCTTCATCGCGATGTTCGACAGCCCGGTCGAGGCCGTTCGGTGCAGCATCGTGATTCAACAGAACATGATCGGCCGCAACGCGGCGGTCGCGCGAGATAACTGGATCGAGTACCGGATCGGCGTCAACCTCGGCGACGTCATCATCGAGCCCGACGACATCTATGGCGACGGCGTCAACGTGGCCTCGCGCCTGGAAGGGATCGCGGCGCCGGGTGATGTCTTCATCTCCGGCGGCATCTACGAGCAGATCAAGCACAAGATGGTCTGCGGGTACGAATCGCTCGGCGACAAGAAGGTCAAGAACATCACCGATCCGGTCCGGGTCTATCGCGTGTTGCCGGACGCTGCCGCATACCAGAGGACGCGCCGGCGCCGTGAGTCCATCCTGCTTACGCTGCTCGGACTGGCGGTCGCAATCATCGCTGGCGGCGTGCTCTGGTACATGCTGGCGCAACCGCGCAGCAAGCCGATCGACGTGGCGCGGGCGCCTCCGTCACCGGCCGCATCGCCGGCCGTTCAGCAGCCCGCGCCGAGCCCGGCTCCGGCGCCGGCTCCAGGCCAAGCTGCAAGTCCGGTCCCGAGTGCCGCACCGACGCAGCAAGCCTCGCCTCAAGCCGCACCCTCTGCGGCTCCGGCCGCGTCGGTACCGGAGCCCGAAATGGTCTCGCTGCGGGGCGGCAGCTTCTCGATGGGCAGCAATGACGATCCCTCGGAACGGCCGATCCGCAGGGTGACGGTCAAGCCGTTCGCGATGGGCAAATATCCGGTCACGGTGCTGGAATGGAACGCCTGCGCGGCGGCCAAGGCGTGCGGCTTCACGGCCGGCGGAAAGGACGACGTGCCGGTCACCAATGTGAGCTGGAGCGACGCGAAGCAGTATGTGGCATGGTTGGCCAAGCGCACCGGCAAGGCCTACCGGCTGCCGAGCGAAGCCGAATGGGAATATGCGGCGCGCGGCGGCACGCAATCGAAATACTGGTGGGGCGACCAGATGCAATCGGGCAACGTCGGTTGCAAGGATTGCGGCGGCGGTGATGCCGCCGAACAGCCGGTCAAGATCGGCAGCCTCAAGCCGAATCCGTTCGGTCTCTACGACATGGGCGGCGGTGTCGATCAGTGGGTCGAGGATTGCTGGCACAGGAACTACCAGGGCGCTCCGGCCGACGGCGCGGTGTGGTCGGGCGGCGACTGCGGCTCCCATGTCATTCGTTCCGGCTCCTGGAAGAATGATGCGCGCTATGTCCGTCCGGCCAATCGCGACAATTACGACACCAATGTTCGCTACCCGACCCACGGTTTCCGGGTCGCGCTGTCGCCCTGAGCATTCGCCAGGTTTGGAGGGGTTATGAAAAGTGCAGGCTTGATCGCGCTCGCTGCGGCGCTGACATTGCTCGCCGGTCCGGCCGGCGCGCAAAACAAACCGGCGGGGAAAGACACCAAGCTGTATTTCATCTGGCCGCACGACGGGGCCAGGCTCAAAAGCCCGTTCTGGTGCCGCTTTGGGCTGCGCAACATGGGCGTCACCCATGCCGGCGACGAGTATCCGAACAGCGGCCATCACCACCTTCTGATCGATGTGAATGAGCCGTTGAATCCGAATGAGCCGATCCCGTCGGACAAGTCTCACCAGCACTTCGGTGCCGGCCAGACCGAGACGCAGCTCGATCTGGCGCCCGGCAAGCATACCTTGCAGCTGGTGCTGGGCGACGCCAAACACTATCCATTCAACCCACCGGTCGTCTCCGAGAAGATCACCATCCGGGTCAAATAGCCCGATACGGATAGCTCCCTTGCGCGAACCGCCGCTTGCGCAAAGCGGCCTCGTGCGGTTTGTTGCGCGCCGCCGGGCGCAAGGCCCGGCGTGGAGGACGTCCGATGTTGTCTCGACTGCTGCGTCTGGCTGGCCTCGTTCTGGGAGTGATTGTCATGGCCGTATCCGCCAACGCCGACGCCTTGAAGAATCAGATCGCGCCGACCGGAAAGCTCCGGGTCGCGATTGCGATCAGCCCGGCCGGCGGCGCGTTCTGGTCGACCCGGACCGAGAATGGCTATGCCGGCGTTCCCGTTGATCTCGGCCGCGAGATGGCGGCGCAGCTTGGCGTTCCCGTCGACTATGTCGTGCACCAGAATTCCGGCCAGATCACCGACGCGGCGGCGAAGGGCACCTGGGACATCACCTTCCTGCCCAAGGATCCCGAGCGCGAGTCCAGGATGACGTTCGGGCCGATCTACGAGGTCGCCGACGCCACCTACATCGTCAAGCCGGGATCGATGATCGCGAATTTCGCGGCACTGGATCAGAACGGCGTCAAGGTCGCTGCCGTCAACGCCACCACCACGATGCGTGGCGCGATCGCGCATCTCAAGCACGCCAAGGTCACGGGCTATCAGACCTATGACGAGATCTTCAATCTCCTGAAGAGCGGCGAGATCGACGCGTTCGCGTTGTCGCGCGATCAGCTCAATGCGATGGCCAAAAAGATTCCGGGCACCCGCGTGCTGGACGAGACCTTCAAGCAGACCGTCACCGCGGTTGCGGTGCCGCTCGACCATCCGCTGGCTGCGGCGTTCGCCACCAGGTTCATGACCGATGCGATCGCCAACGGCACGCTGCGGAAGGCCTATGACAATAACGGGCTGAAGGGCTCCCCGGTCCGCACCGAGGTGAAGTAGCGCACATCCTGTCCCGTCACCCTGAGGAGCGCGTAGCGCGTCTCGAAGGGTCGACGGCCACCAGCTGGGCCGTCCATCCTTCGAGACGCCGCTCCGCGGCTCCTCAGGATGACGTGGAGGCGCGCATCCGGCGTGGGTGACATCTGGGCATGCTGCATAATTCCGCGCCATCGCGCGGGGCAGCTCCTACGTCGTCTATCTAACTCATTGTATTCACATGGATTTACTGCCATCCGCGGGCGTCTCCGGTTGGCACATCCATTGCTTTTGATAGCACCAGTCAATGACGACTGCCGTCTTCCGGATCGCCGAAGCCAGTGCTGGCCGCGGCGAGGGGATCAAGGCGCCCCGCTCGGGCGCCGCGAGCAATCGTTGCACCCCAATCTCCCCGACGGACGAGCATTTCAACCAACCCGCGCCGCTTCCGGCAGGCAGCCGGCGCGGCCGAATTGCGCAAGGGGAATTTACGAATGGCCTATCTCGCACCGTCCGAATTCGTCACCAAGATGGTGGACGCCGGCGAATCCAAGATCTTCATGTCGACGCGCGACACCGTGATCCGCGCCTACATGGCCGGTGCGATCCTCGCGCTGGCGGCCTGGTTTGCCGTGACGATCAACGTCAACACCGGTCAGCCGCTCGTCGGCGCATTGCTGTTTCCGGTCGGTTTCGTGATGCTGTATCTGCTGGGCTTCGACCTGCTGACGGGCGTCTTCGTCCTTTCGCCGCTGGCGCTGCTCGACAAGCGCCCCGGCGTCACGCTCGGCGGCGTGCTGCGCAACTGGGGCCTCGTCTTCGTCGGCAACTTCGCCGGTGCGCTGACAGTCGCGTTCATGATGGCGTTCGTGACCACCTTCGGCTTCACGCAGGAGCCCGACAAGGTCGGCATGACCATCGCCAACGTCGGTGAAGCGCGAACGCTGGGTTATGCGGCGCATGGCGCGGCGGGCATGGCCACGCTCTTCATCCGCGGCATGCTCTGCAACTGGATGGTTTCCACGGGCGTCGTCGGCGCCATGATCTCCACGACCGTGCCCGGCAAGGTCATCGCGATGTGGATGCCGATCCTGGTGTTCTTCTACATGGTGTTCGAGCATTCGGTCGTGAACATGTTCCTGTTCCCGTCGGGACTGATGCTTCATGCCAAGTTCTCGATCATGGACTATCTGATCTGGAACGAGATCCCGACCGTGCTCGGCAACCTCGCCGGCGGCCTCGCCTTCACCGGGCTCACGCTCTACACGACGCATGTGAAGACGGCGCCGAAGCGCCAGCGCCTCGCGGCTTGATCCCGGGCGGCTTATGGGGCTCTCCTGTCACGGAGGGCCCCATTCGCATTGGGACGGTCGATGCCGCGCGCGCTGACAATATCGGTCGGGCAATTCTCTGATCAGGGCCGCAAGGACACCAATCAGGATTTCCACGGCGTGCTGATCCCCGACGAGCCGCTGCTCGGCCTGAAGGGTATCGCCGTGGTGCTTGCCGACGGCATCTCCTCGAGCAGCGTCAGCCGCATCGCGGCCGAGTCTGCGGTCAAGAGCTTCCTGACCGATTACTACTGCACCTCGGAATCCTGGTCGGTGAAGACCTCGGCGCAGCGGGTGCTGGAGGCGACCAATTCCTGGCTGCACGCGCAGACCAGGCGCAGCCAGAACCCCTACGACAAGGACAAGGGTTACGTCTGCACACTGAGCGCGCTGGTCATCCGCTCGACCACGGCGCATCTGTTCCATGTCGGCGACTCCAGGATCTACCGCGTCGCGGGCAACAGCCTCGAGCAATTGACCAACGACCACCGCGTCGTGCTGTCGTCGCAGCAGAGCTATCTCGGCCGCGCGCTCGGCGTGAACCCGCAGCTCGAGATCGACTACCAGAATCTCCCGCTGGAGGGGGGCGATGTCTTCCTGCTGGTGACCGACGGCATCTACGAGCACGTTGCCGCGCGGCAGCTGGCGAAGACGATCCGAGATGGCGCTGCCGATCTCGATGCTGCCGCGAAGTCGATCGTCGCGCAGGCCTATGAGAACGGAAGCCCGGACAATCTCACCGCGCAGATCATCCGGATCGACGAATTGCCCGACGGCGATGCCAGCGAGGTGTTCGGCCAGCCCACCGAGCTGCCGCTGCCGCCGCTGCTCGATGCACGGATGTTGTTCGACGGCTACCGCATCGTCCGCGAGTTGCATGCATCGCACCGCAGCCACATCTATCTCGCGGTCGACGAGGAGAGCGGCACCACGGTCACGATCAAGATCCCCTCGATCGACCTGCGTGACGATGGCGCCTACCTGAAGCGCTTCATGCTGGAGGAATGGGTCGCGCGGCGGATCGACAGCCCGCATGTGCTGAAGCCGTTTCTGCCGCAGCGCAAGCGCAACTTCCTCTATGTCGCAATGGAGTACATCGACGGCCAGACCCTGACGCAGTGGATGATCGACGATCCTGCGCCGTCGCTGGAGACGGTGCGCGGCATCACCGAGCAGATCGCAAAAGGGCTGCGCGCCTTCCACCGCAAGGAGATGCTGCACCAGGACGTCAGGCCCGACAACATCATGATCGACCGGACCGGCACGGTGAAGATCATCGATTTCGGCTCGACGCGGATCTCCGGCGTCGCCGAGGCGGTGCCGGCGGGTGTCGAGGACATCCTGGGCACCCAGCAATACACCGCGCCGGAATATTTCCTGGGCGAGGGCGGCACCGCGCGCTCGGACCTGTTCTCGCTCGGTGTCGTCACCTATCAGATGCTGACGGGCCGCTTGCCCTACGGCGCGCAGATCGCGCGCGCCCGCACCCGATCCGACTTCAACCGGCTGGTCTATCGTCCGGCCGCACATGGCGGCCGCGAGATTCCGAACTGGGTCGACGGCACGCTGGAGCGCGCCGTGCACGTCAATCCGCTCAAGCGCTACGACAGCTTCTCCGAGTTTCTGTTCGACCTGCGCAATCCCAGTGCGAGATATCTGACGACGTCATCGACGCCGCTGATCGAGCGCAACCCGGTGCTGTTCTGGAAGTCGACCACGCTGGTGCTGGCGCTCGTCGTGGTGCTGCTGCTCGCCTACGGCGCGCATCATTGGCGGTAGCAGGGCCAAATCCGCCGGCCTTTCCCGTCACCCTGAGGAGCGCGCAGCGCGTCTCGAAGGGTCGACGGCCCCGCTGGTGGCCGATTCATCCTTCGAGGCTCGCTGCGCTCGCACCTCAGGATGACGGGAGGAGAGTTGAGTCCGCTGCGCCTAATGCGTCGCGCCTGCTCCAATCGGATCCAGCCCACTCTTGATCAGCGCGTCGCGCGCATCCGGCGAGGCGAGGAAGCTGATCAGCGCCTTGCCGGCGTCGGGCTCCTTCGAGGCGGTCGCGATGCCGGCGGAGAATACCGTGATCTTCTGCAACGGCTCCGGCAGGGGACCTATGATGTCGATGCCGGCAACCGGCTTCAGCTCGGAGATTTGCTGCAGGCCGATCTCGGCCTCGCCCTTGGCCACGATCTCGCCGACCGGGGTCGCCGGAATCATCCGCGCCTTGTCCTTCATCTGGTCGGCGATGCCGAGTTTCTGGAACATCTCGGTCGAGACATAGACACCGCTGGCGCTGTCGGAATAGGCGACCGACTTTGCTGCCAGCAGCGCCTGCTTGACGGTGTCGGCCGAGCTGATATCCGGCTTCGGTGCGCCTGATTTCACCGCAATGCCGATCGGCGATTTCACGAGGTCGACGCGGCTGTCGGCCACCACCTTGCCCTGCTTGATCAGGTCACCCAGCGCATAGCCAACCATGATCAGCACGTCGGCCGGCTCGCCGCGCGCCAGCCGCACCGGAATGGCGTTGGTCGTGGTGCCCATCGACGGTCCGAAGGCGGTCACCACCTTGTGCCCGGTCTTGCGCTCGAACTCCGGCACCAGCGCCTTGTAGGCCGCGGTCAGCCCGCCCGAGATCATGACGTGGACTTCGGCGGCGGATGCGGCTGACGCGAGGGCGAGGGCGCCGATGACGGCGAGCGTAAGGGTGCGGAAGGTGGCGCGCATCGAGTTTCTCCCTGGACGATTCTTGGGAAACGGGTCGTCTTGGCTGGGGAGACTACTGCGCGAGGGGATGCGTGGCTAGGATTGCGCCGCCGTCATTGCGAGCCAACGGGTCGCGCGAACGCGCGCCCGATGACAGGCTCCGAGAAGCAATCCATCGCGCCAGATACGCGGAACGATGGATTGCTTCGTCGCTGCGCTCCTCGCAATGACGGGGAAAGAGCGTCGGGGCGTCTCTCACGAATTCACATGCACGAAATCGCGCAGCAGCGGGTAGATCTCGTTGTTCCAGCGCTTGCCGGAGAACACGCCGTAATGGCCGACACCGGCCTGCATGTGGTGCACCTTGCGATAGGTGCGCACGCCGGTGCAGAGATCCTGGGCGGCGAGCGTCTGGCCGATCGAGCAGATGTCGTCTTTCTCGCCCTCCACCGTCATCAGGCCCATGCGCCGGATCGCCGCCGGGTTCACCGGGCGGCCGCGATGCATCAGCATGCCCTGCGGCAGCAGATGCTCCTGAAACACGTCGCGCACCGTCTCGATGTAGAATTCCGCGGGCAGATCCATCACGGCGAAATACTCGTCGTAGAAGGTCTTGATCAGCTCAGCCTTGGCGGTCTCGCCCTTGGCGAGATGGTCGGCGAGGTCGATGTGCTGCTTGATGTGACGCTCGAGGTTCATCGAGACGAACGCCGTCAGCTGCACGAAGCCGGGATAGACCTGACGCAGCGCGCCCTTGCACTGCATCGGCACGTAGTTGATCAGATTGTCCTCGAACCATTTGATCGGCTTGCTCTTGGCGAATTCGTTCACCTTGGTCGGCAGGATCCGCGTGTCGATCGGCCCGGCCATCAGGGTCAGCGACGCCGGCCGCGCCGGATGATTGTCCTCCGACATGATCGCGGCAGCCGCTAGCGCCGACACCGAAGGCTGGCAGATCGCTACCATATGCGCGCGCGGGCCGAGCTGGCCGAGGAAGTCGATCAGGTGGTCGGTGTAGTCTTCGAGTCCGAAGCGGCCCTCCTTGCGCGGAATGTCGCGCGGATTGTGCCAATCGGTGATGTAGACGTCGTGGTCCTGCAGCAGCGTCTTCACGGTGCCGCGCAGCAGCGTGGCAAAATGTCCGGACATCGGCGCCACCAGCAGCAGCCGCGGCTGCTCCGGTCCGTCCACCTTCCTGAAATGCAGCAGCGAGCCGAACGGCGTCGCATAGGCGACCTCCTCGGTCACCTGGTATTCCCGGTTGCCGGAGGACACGCTGCCGATGGCGTAGTCGGGACGGGCGTAGGTCAGGGTGGAGCGCGAGATCAGCTCGAGCGCCGCCGCGAGCCGGCCGTACACCCGGTCGGCGGCGCCCTGCGGCACCAGATTGAGGTATTTCAGCGCCGCTGCAGCCCCGGTCCGCCATGGCGCCGTGAGGTCCATGTGGTTCTGATAGGCTTGGTACATCATTGACATCATACGCATCCGCCTCTGGCAGGGATGGATATGCAATATCGACGCCAGAGAGAGGGCGGGCTGCCCGGCAAATTGGCACGTGGCTTGCTGCAAAAATGAACGGCTTCGGGGGCGCGGCGGCTTGGGCCGGCGCGCGCTGCCCGGGGGTAAGGACGCGTTCAGGGCGTGAGGGACTGGCATGGCGAAGGCGACACTCACCATCAGCAGCAAGAATTATTCGTCCTGGTCGCTGCGCGGCTGGTTGCTGGCGAAATTCGCCGGGCTGGAGTTCGAGGAGGTGGTCACCGCGCCCGATGACCCCACGGCGCGGGCCGAGCTGCTGCTGCTGTCGTCGTCGATCCTGGTGCCCTGTTTGCGCCACGAGGGCGCGACCGTCTGGGACACGCTGGCGATCGGCGAGTATCTCAACGAGATCATGCCGCATGCCGGGTTATTGCCGGAGGACCGGATCCAGCGCGCGCATTGCCGCTCGATCTCGGGCGAAATCCATTCCGGCTTCACCACGCTGCGCTCATCGCTGCCGGTCAACCTCAAGGGTCATTTTCCCGGTTTCAAGATCTGGTCGCGGGCGCAGGCCGATATCGACCGTGTCTGCACCATCTGGCGCGATTGCCTTAGCCTGTCAGGCGGACCGTTCCTGTTCGGCGAACGCCGCACCATGGCGGACGCGATGTATGCCCCCGTCGTGACCCGCTTCATGACCTATGACGTGAAGCTCGACCCGGTTCTCGCTGCATACGCCAGGACCATCATGGCGATGCCCGAGATGCAGCAATGGATCGAGGCCGCGAAGGCCGAGCCTGCCGACGTCGAGGAGCTCGAGGTCGAATATTAGGCAGCGCGCGCCGGGTCCTGCCGGCGCGGGCGGCTCAAGCTCCAGGCAAGCCTTGCTCAATGGACGTGCCGTCGGCGTCGGGCATGAGCGCCGCGCGGCGATCGGGCGCGACCCGCGCCGAACGCAAATTCAGGCCTTGCTCCAAATGCTTCCGCTGCGATGGCGACGCATGGCGAAGCCGAATGCCGCAGCACAATCGGGCTGGCAAGGATTTCGCATAGCAACAAGCGAGCTGTGACCGCGACGATGCGACGCTGCCGAAAATTTGGACGCTGAGCCCGCGCCGCGATCTCGCGAACACGAGAACCGTGGAGGCTTGAAATGAACCAGCACGCCATCGTCAGCAAATTTTCCCACGTCAAACCCGATGACACCGAGTTCAAGGGCGGAGGTTTGCGCGACTTCTTCCTGTATCGCGATCTCGGCATCGCCGATGCCACCGGCGGGCAGGTGATCTGCCATCTGGTCAAGGCCAATCCCGACCTGCCGCCGGAGGAGGGCACCGGCTGGCACAAGCATCTGTGCGATTTTCAGATCGTCATCATGACCAAGGGCTGGGCGCGCTTCATGTACGAGGACAAGGAGACGCTGGTCGAGGCCGGCGACGTGATCCATCAGCGGCCGGGCATCACCCACTACCTGTTCGATTACTCGAAGGACATGGAATACCTCGAGATCGTCAGCCCCGCCGATTTCAAGACCGTGGATGTGCCGCCGGCAACCGAGACGGTGCCGCCGGTGACGCCGTGGAAATGATCGCCAAGGAGGATCAGAGGAGGGAGCGCAAATGTCGTCTGCGGAGGAATTAACCTTTGTCGTCGGCCGCTGGCTGCGGCCGATCGTCATGCTTCTGTATGTGGTGCGCCGACTCGGGCTGATGACCACATCTAGCCGTGAACAACGGAGTACGTCGCTCAATCAGTGATTCGGACGCGGTTCGTTCCATCCGCGTTCCAAATCTTAAAGCGCCTGCGTGCGCGCGTCGCGTTTTGAAACAGCGCGCGCCAATGCACCCCTCAGGCCACGCCCGCACGCTTCTCGCGCGGCGTGCGCCAGGCGATGACATTGACCTCCAGCGGGCCACCGGTCGTGTCATTGCGCCACTGGCCGTCGATGAATCGGCAGGCGAACGGCAGCTGATACGTTCCGCTGTGATCCTCACAAAGCACTTCCACGCGTTGTTCCGGCGAAGGTTCGCCATTGCCGTCGAATTGCGCCAGCCGTTTTTCGCGCGTAGCCATACGATCTGTCTCCACTGCCCAAGGTCGAGCCAAAAGGGGTCGAACCAAACAAGTTCCGAAGGCCCCCGTCCCCACGAGTAGTCCCCGTAATGGGTGAAGCACACCGCTCGAATGCGGTTTCAGTGTGGTATGTCTGCCCGGCTTTCAGCGTCGCGAGCACAAATCTGTGAATGACGCATGTGATTGGGGGATGCCGATGATCGCGCGTTTCGTTGTTGCCTTGCTGGTGCCGCTTGCACTCGGCGTCGTCGGAACCGCGCATGCGCAGGACGTTCCCGGTATCGAGATCTGCACCGTCGAGAAAACCATGGAGCGGCGCACCAGCTGCCTGCAGAGCAATGTCGATTTCCTGCAGAAGACGATCAGCAAGCTCACATCGGATCACCAGCAGAAGCTCGACGCCGCCAACCGGCAGATCGAGAGCTTGAGGGGCACAATCGCGGGCTTGCAGAAGCTCGTCACCGACCTGCAGGCCGCGCAGGTCAAACTGACCGAAGATATGAAGAAGAAAGCCGACGCGCCACCGGCCAAGGATGGGGCGCCTGCGGCGAAGGACGGGACGAAGTAGTTTCGTCATTGCGAGGAGCGAAGCGACGAAGCAATCCATGCTTCAGCACGTGCGGTACTGTGGATTGCTTCGCTTCGCTCGCAATGACGGCAGAGAGTGTGGCTCGTCACGCCACCCGGTATTTCTCCATCACATCGCGATCCGGCTCGTAGCCGAGCCCGGGGCCTTGCGGCACGGCGACATGGCCATTGGCGTCGACATCGATGCGGTCGCCCCACAGGCAGGCGGGGCGCTTCATGAAGAACATTTCGATCAGGCCTTCGTCGCGGATCGCCATCAGATGCAGCGTGGCGAGGAAACCCGGCCCGAAATAGGGCGAGTGCGGAATCACCTGGACGCCGAACTCGTCGGCGAGCACCGCCACGCGCAAAAATTCGGTGACGCCGCCGACCTTGATCACCGACGGCTGGGCGTGACTGACTGCGCCCGCAGTCATCATCTGGCGGAATTGATGCACGGTGCAGGCGTTCTCGCCGGCGGCGATATCGAGCCGGCCTTCTCTGCGCACCTCCGCGAGCGTCGCAAAATCCTCCGGCGGCCAGACCGGCTCCTCCAGGAACATCGGCGCGGCCTGCTTGCAGTCGCGGGCGAACTGGATCGCCGCCGGCCCATCCAGCGGACAATTCATGTCGACCATCAGCGGCAAGCCGGGGCCGATCGCTTCGCGCGCCGCGGCAACGGCCGGCACGGTGGTCTCGTGCAGCTTGATCGCGGCGTAACCGAGCTTGATCGCCTTCTTGCATTCGGAGGCGATGTGCGCGGGATTGCCGATCCGCATCAGGCTGGCATAGGCCGGAATCGTGCTGCGCTTGGCGCCGCCGATCAATTGATGCAGCGGCACGCCCTTCACCTTGCCGGCGAGGTCCCACAGCGCGATGTCGAGCGCCGAAATCGCAAACATCGTGATGCCGTAGCGGCCGAACAGATGCAGATTGCGCTGGATCTGCTCCATCGCGGCGGGAATGCTGGCCGCATTGGGCACCTCGAGGCCGCGGGCCTGCGGCGCGATCATCTCGGCCACCGCCGCGCAGCTCGTCTTCGGGCAGACATAGGCGAAGGCATCGCCCCAGCCGGTCAGGCCGGCATCGGTCGAAACCTCGACCAGCACCATGTCGAGCGCCGAGATCGCGGAAGCGCCCTGGCGGAAGCTCGCAGGGCCGGCGTCATAGGGAATGCGGATGTGGTGGGCGCGGACGTCGGTGATCTTCATTGTTGTTGTCCTTCCGATCGCAGGCTTGCTTGTGACGAGTCTTGCTCCTGACAAGTCTTGCGCGTCAATCGTGTCGAAGACGTGGATGCCCGGCGTAGTCGCCGGGCATCACGAACTCCGGACCTGTGGAGAAGGCTGTTACGAGCTCTTCTCGCCGCTCATGACGGGGCCGAACCGCTCCCAGCTCTCGCCCTTGAAGCGCATCATCTGCAACTGCTCGATCGGTGCATAGTCGTCCGGCCCGGTCTTGATCTTGGTGCCGGGCAGATAGATGCCGATCGCGAAGTTGAGGCTCGCGGCCTGCTTGATCAGGTTCTCGCGGGTGAGGTTGTCGCCGCATTGCCGCAACACCTGCTCGAGCCCCTTGGCGACGCCGTAACCGAACACGGTCGAGGCGTCGTTCTGGTCGCCCTCGGGATACCACTTGGTCATGAAGGCGCGCCACTCGTTCATGGCCGGATCGGTCTTCCACTCGTGATCCGCGGGATCCTTCAGATACTGGGTCGACAGGATGTCCTGGCTCGCCTCATAGCCGGCCGGCTTCATCACGCCGCCGATCGAGACCGAGACGTTGGTCAGGAACTGGACCGGATGCCAATCGAGCTCGGCGGCCTTCTTGATCGCCTGTGCCGCGAATTTCGGCGTTGCGATGTTGACGAAGATGTCGGGGTTGGCGCCCTTGATCTGCACGATCTGCGAATCCACCGTCGGCGACGTGGTCTCGTAGGAGGATTCGACGACGATCAGTTTCTTGGCCGCATCGCCGAGCCCGTCATGCAGGCCGATCAGATAGTCCTTGCCGAAATCGTCGTTCTGATAGAGCACGCCGATGGTCTTGCCGGGATATTTCTGCAGGATGTATTTGGCATAGATGCGGGCCTCGACCTGGTAGCTCGGCTGCCAGCCCATGGTCCACGGAAAGTTCTTCGGATCGTTCCACTTGGCGGCGCCGGTGGAGACGAACAGCTGCGGCACCTTCTTGGCGTTCATGTATTTCTGGATCGCAGTGTTGCCCGGCGTGCCCAGCGGATTGAAGATCAAGAGCACCTCGTCGCTCTCGACCAGCTTGCGGGCCTGCTCGACCATCTTCGGCGGGCTGTAGCCGTCGTCGTAGGAGACGAAGTTGATCTTGCGGCCGTTGATGCCACCCTCGCTGTTGAGCTTGTTGAAATAGGCCGCTTCCGTCTTGCCGATCGTGGCGTAGGCGGATGCCGGGCCCGAATAGGGCATGATGTTGCCGACCTTGATCTCGGTGTCGGTCGCACCCGGATCGTATTTCTTCTGGGCGTTGGCGGCGCTGGCGACGGCGATCGTCAAAAGGCCCGCAAGCGCCGCAGACTTGACGCAGTTGACATAGCTCAGGCGATGGTGGTGCATCATTGTCCTCCCTGACATGCTGGCCGCGGCTCGTGCAGTCTTGATTTTCGGGCAGCTTGGTGAGCCGTCGGATCGATGCAATCGCGAGTATGCACGATTGCAACGGTGTTGCCAGCGACGGCTTTGCGGTAAAATTTCGCAGAGCGGAACCATTGTTTCGCCGTTGCGCAGCAAGGACTGTCAAATGCCGTGCGCTGCGGCCATGCATGATGCCCGAGCTTTGCAGGAAGGCCGTCGTCCATGAATCCAGCCCAGAAGGCGCTCTGGTACATCGAAAGCCACCTGCGCACGTCGCTGACGCTGGATGATATTGCTGTTGTGGCCGGGGTCTCGCGCTTCCATCTGGTGCGGGCGTTCGCGGAGGCGACCGGGTTCTCGGTGATGCGCTACGTGCGGGCCCGGCGGTTGAGCGAGGCCGCGCGCGAGCTTGCGGCCGGTGCGCCCGACATTCTCACGCTCGCGCTGGATGCGGATTACGGCTCCCACGAGGCATTCACCCGGGCGTTTCGCGACCATTTCGGCGTCACGCCGGAGACGGTGCGCGCGACGACGTGTCTGACCAAGCTCAAGCTGCAGGAGCCGATCACCATGATCTCGACCGCTCTCGATCACATCGATCCGCCGCGTATCGCGATCGGCAAGGCCTTTCTCGTTGCCGGGGTTGGCGAGCGCTACAATCACGCCAATGACAGCACGGCCGGCATTCCGAACCAGTGGCACGGCTTCCACCAGCAATTCGCGCATATTCCCCGCCAGGCCGGTGACGTTGCCTATGGTGTCGGCTGCAACGGCGACGATGCCGGCAATTTCGACTACATCGCAGGTGTCGAGGTCGCCGATTTCTCCGACCTGCCGCGCGAGTTCGCGCGGGTCCGGATCCCGGCGCAGAAATACGTGGTGTTCACCCACGCCGACCACATCTCGACCATCCGCCGCACCGTCAACACGATCTGGAATCGCTGGCTGCCGCAATCCGGCATGAAGGTCGCCGACGCGCCGAACTTCGAGCGCTACGACGACAAGTTCGACAAGAACAGCGGTAATGGCGGGCTGGAGATCTGGGTGCCGGTCGAGGAGTAGCGGCTGGTGTGGTGGTTGCGCGGGAGGCGAGACTTGCGGGAGACCTTTCAGATGAACGTCGACAGATATGAAAAGCCGGTTGCCATGAGCGATCCGGGGCGTCATGCCGCTCTATTCGATGGCCTGCCGCGGGGCGCCGGCGCGCTTGCGACGACCGTGCAGGGTCTGCTGATCCATCAGCACATCGCTCCGGCCTATGGGGTTACGCTCGGCGGTGACCGGCAAGCGCAATCGCAGGTCCGTGCCGTCGAGACGATGCTGGATGAAATTGTGACGCGTGATGCGCGGCCGCTTGCGGTGGCGCGTGCCGTCAACGAACGGCAGGTCGGCGTGTGCAGGCACTTCACGCTGCTTCACGTGGCGATGTTGCGCACCCAGGGCATTCCGGCGCGTGCCCGTTGCGGGTTCGGCGGCTATTTCGAAGCGGGAAAATATCTCGACCATTGGGTGACGGAGTACTGGAACGAAGACAGGAAATGCTGGGTCTTGTTCGATTCCCAGATCGACGATCGGCAGCGCGAGCTGTTCAGGGTCGGGTTCGATGCGGCGGATGTGCCGCGAGATCAGTTCCTGGTCGCCGGCGATGCCTGGTCGCTCTGCCGCGAGGGGAGCCGCGATCCCGGCGCCTTCGGCATCCTCGACATGCACGGACTTTGGTTCATCGCCGGCAATCTTGTCCGCGACATCGGCGCGCTGAACAATCGCGAGATGCTGCCGTGGGACGTTTGGGGCGCCATGCGCATGCAGGACAACGAACTGGACCTCGCCTTCTTCGACCGGCTGGCAAGCGTCAGTCGCGAGCCCGATGCTCACGTCGATGAACTCGGTGCGCTTGATCGTGATGAGCGGGTGCGTATTCCCGGAGCCGTGTTCAACGCCGTGCTCGACTGCGTGCAGGAGGTGTAGACGAAGGTCGCGGGCGGGCCGGACTTCGAGCGCTATGACGAGAAGTTTGACAAGAACAGCGGTAACGGCGGGCTCGAGATCTGGGTGCCCGTCGAAGGGTAGGGCGCTTTCTCCAAGCATGGAACGGTTGCCATTCGAGCGACCCCAGCAGCCTTTGGGGGCCTGATGCGGCGGCTGCTGGGGCCATCTACCGGCCCGATGCGCCGAGCCAGGTTCGCGAGGGCTCCACTTGGATCAAGGCTATGGCGGCTGTTGCGACGCGGGCCACCGAGCCAATCTTTTGGCCGCATCCCTGATCTGAATATGTGAGTGGATTTGCAGCTTCCTGAGCAAACGAACGCGCTGGACCGATATCTGCGCTTCGGTCCCACCGATCTGCGCGGCAATCTGAGCATCGCACCGCCCGAGGGCCATGCGCCTCAGGAGCTTCTTTTCACGCGGGCTCAGGAGCAGCACAGGACGCCTTCACGACACGAACATCGCAATGCCGATAATGACGAGCGGGCTTAGCCCCATCAGAACGATGCAAACGCTCTCAAGTATGTCACTGTCCATGACGCAACTCCTGCGTTGGGACTGGAACCTACACCCGGTGGAACTCGGCGAGCTAGTGCACTTTGTGCCACGGAAACCAACCGAAACAACTGGGACTGCTGCACTGCGGACCTCCGTTCAGCGCGATGGGCCGATGGATTGATCTATCTCAATCTCCATTCGAAATGCCGACCCAGCCTTGCTCGCAAGCCAGCGATACGTCCAGGCGATCGGGAGGTGGGGCATGGATCGGCATATTCTCATTTCGGCAGATGGCTCGGAACCGGCGGGCTGAGATGTCGGAGGCTTCGGATTCCCTATTCGGGAGCGTGCTGGATCCGATGGAACGGATCTCCGAAACCCTGTTCGGCCTGATCATGGCTCTCACCTTTATCTGCTCGCTCGGTATCGCAACCGGGACAAACATCAATCTCAAGACCATGCTGATCGGTGCGCTCGGCTGCAACCTTGCCTGGGGTATCGTTGACGGCGGTCTTTATCTGCTGGGCCGGATCAACAGTCGGGGAGGCAAGCTTCGAATGCTCCAGGCAGTGCGGCAGGCGCCGGATTCCGAGACCGCGCGCAGCGTCATCGCTGACGCACTGCCACCGGAATTGGCGGCGGTCTTGCCTGCGCAGCAATTGGAAGCGATACGGCAGAGACTGCAAGGTTTGCCCGAGACGTCCGGCGGCCCGAAACTGACGAAGCGTGATTGGATCGGGGCACTGGTTCTTTGCTTGCTGAGCTTCCTTTCGACCTTCCCGGTGGTCATCCCGTTTCTATTCCTGAGCGACGCCAGATTGGCGCTGCGCGTCTCCTACGCCGTCGCTATCATCATGCTGTTTTGCTGTGGTTACGTGTTCGGAATTCAAAGCGGGTTACGGCCCTGGGCTGCTGGCCTTGCGATGGTGGCAGTTGGTGGTGCGCTGGTTGGCATAGCGGTGGCTCTTGGAGGATAGCGACGGTGAGGCGGCCCGGTGCTGCATTGATTCGGCGGTTACGCGATGCCTCATGCGCCGCGTTGGTCGGGATGTGCCTTGCACCAGTGACCGGCGCTCTCGCACAAGCCAATCCCCCAGGTTCAGGCAATGCGATCGGTCTTGGTAACCGCGGATGGTCGGCGGCCGATACCAACCGTGATACCTCGACAAACGAACTCGAATTCAGCGCCCGCGCGGGCGTTGCATCCGACTACATCTATCGCGGGACCACGCTTTCCGATCATGGGCCCGCGGCAGGTGCTGCCTTCGAAACGAGATTTGGTGCGGTATACGCAGGAACTACCGTGGCCACCGTCAAGCTACCGACCCAGCCGGCCGCCGAGTTGACGTTTGCCGGCGGGGTCCGCCCGAAGATCGCAAACATCGATTTCGATCTTGGCGTCACCTATTTCGCTTATCCCAGTGAACGGCTTCCCGGTGAGACGAACGGCATCAACTATTGGGAAGCGGTTATTCGCGGCGATCGTCGCATCACCGAAGACATCCATATTGCGGCCGGCTACGCCTATTCGCCTGACGTCTCGAACACCGGCGCCTGGAGCCAGTATGCCGCGGCCGGCATCGGCTACGATGTGCCGGGCCGGCTGCTGCCGCAGGACCTGGCCGTGTCGTTCACGGCTGCTGCCGGCTATTCCTGGTTCGGCAATCAGGCCGCGCAACTCGGCGGCTTCCCGCTACCTGCCTATCTCAACTGGCAGGCGGGTGTGACCTTCACACACAAGGCCTTCAATCTCGATCTGCGCTACTACGACACCAATCTGTCGAAGGAGAACTGCTTTGTCTTTACGGGCGATCCGAATGCGCGTTCGGGTGGCCACGTGAATCCCGTCACCAACCCTGACGGCCTCGTCTCGAATTGGTGCGGCGCGACGTTCGTTGCGAAGGCCTGGTTTGCCTTCAACTAGCTCTCGGTGGCGGCTCGCGTGTCTGCTACCGAGCGAAAGCGGATATCGTGAGCCTCGGGACGCCGCGGCCGCTCGCTCAAGCACTTGCGTCTCTGAATACTGGATCACCCGTATGCGCATGCGCGGGTGATGACACCGCGCTGTTTGAAAGGTTGAGCGGAGGACCATCTTCATCGTCGTCCTGGCGAAAGCCAGGACCCATTACCCCAAATGGCAATCGTTGCGCGACGCTGGGGCCGCGATCTCTTTCACAATCAAATTCAGTGGCTATGGGTCCCCTGAGTTCACAAACGAAGTGCAACACTTCCTTGAGGAGGTGTTGCCATGGGGCGGACTTACAAGCAGCTCTCTCTGGACGACCGATGCGAGATTGCCTGTCTATCGGCCAATGGCAGCTCGGTCCGGCAAATCGCGGCAGCTCTGGATCGCTCGCCATCAACAATCTCTCGAGAACTGAGCCGTAATCGGAGCGTTCAGGCTGGCTACAAGCCAAATTATGCCCAGCAACAGATGCGAGCGCGGCGCTGGACGGGCGGACGCCTCGAACGGGAGCCCGTCCTGCGCCGCGCGGTGTTGCAACGCCTTCGCCGAGGTTGGTCGCCGGAGCAGATCGCCGGCCGGCTGGCCCGCGAGTGCGGGCACAAGGTGATCTCCCACGAGACCATCTACCGCTTCATCTATGGCCAACTCAGGCGCACCTCGGACTTCAGCTGGCGACGCTACCTGCCGCGCGCCAAGAGCAAGCGCGGCCTCCGCGGCAAGCGAGGCGGCAGCCCCGCAAGCTTCATCGAAGGCCGTGTTTCCCTGGCAAATCGGCCCCTTGAGGTTGCCGACCGTAGCGTCGCCGGGCACTGGGAGGCCGATTTGATGATGTTCTCGAAGTACGGTCAGGCCGTGCTGACCGTGCATGAGCGCACCTCTCGCCTGCTGCTCGGCATCCGCCTTGCCAGCAAGGTTGCGCGCGGTGTCGCACGCCATCTCGTCCGCTTCTTCGCTGCCCTTCCACAAGAGCTGCGCCAGACCGTCACCTTCGACAACGGCACCGAGTTTGCCGGTCACCTGGCGCTACATCGCCTCTCGATCGAGACCTTCTTCTGCGATCCCCACGCGCCCTGGCAGAAGGGTGGTATCGAGAACGCCATCGGCAGGATGCGCCGCTTCATCCCTCGCAAAACGGATCTCGTAACCCTCTCGACCGCCAGATTCCGCCAGTTCATCGCCACCTACAACAACACCCCACGCAAATCCCTTGACTACCGCACGCCTGCGGAGTCCTTTGCCGATCAAGTGTTGCACTTCGAGTGTGAATCCACCTCCTGGCTTTCGCCAGGACGACACTGTCTTTGGTGCTCGAAAGTGCCTAGATCAGTGCGATCTTGCGAGGCAGAACGCCACGACCTGTTCCAGCGCCGTCTTCATCGGCGAGGACGGGAACAGCGCCAGCGCGTCGACCGCCATGGCGCCGTAGTGGTGGGCGCGGCTGATGGTGTCTTCCAGTGCGCGGTGCTTGGTCATCAGCCCGATCGCGTGATCGAGATCGGCTGCTCCGATCTCGCCGCGCTCCAGTGCGCGGATCCAGAACTGGCGCTCGGTGTCGTTGCCGCGGCGGAAGGCGAGCACCACGGGAAGCGTGATCTTGCCCTCGCGGAAATCGTCGCCGACATTCTTGCCGAGTTTTGCGGATTTGCCGCCATAGTCGAGCACGTCGTCGACGAGCTGGAAGGCGATGCCGAGATTCATGCCGACCGAGCGGCAGGCGGTCTGCTCGGCCTTGGGCCGGTTGGCGATCACGGGACCGACCTCGCAGGCGGCGGCGAACAGCTCCGCCGTCTTGCCGCGGATCACGGCGAGATACTCGTCCTCGGTGGTCGCGGTGTTCTTGGCGGCGGCAAGCTGCATCACCTCGCCCTCGGCGATGGTGGCGGCGGCCGCGGAGAGAATGTCGAGCGCGCGCAGCGAGCCGACCTCGACCATCATCCGGAATGCTTGGCCGAGCAGGAAGTCGCCGACCAGCACGCTGGCCTCGTTGCCCCACAGCATCCGCGCGGACAATTTGCCGCGGCGCAGCTCGCTCTCGTCGACCACGTCGTCGTGCAGCAGGGTCGCGGTGTGCATGAACTCGACCGCGGCGGCGAGCTTGATATGGCCGTCGCCTGTGTAGTCGGCGAGCTGCGCCATTGCCAGGGTCAGCATCGGGCGCAACCGCTTGCCGCCGGAGGAGATCAGATGATTGGCGACCTCGGGGATCATGGTGACTTCGGAGCCGGTCCGCGAAAGGATGGTCGCGTTGACGCGCTCCATGTCGGCGGCGACAAGTCCCACCAGCCCGTCGATCGAAGCATTGGACGGGCTTTCGAAGGGTACAATAACCGCCACGCTGGTCTCCAATTTTGCCGAATTCGCACTAGCTCAGCTATAACAATAGAAACTGCGCGGTGCAGCGGCAAGGCCACGAAGTTGTTGACATGTGACGCATTGGCCGCACAGCCGGGCGGAGAGGAGAGTGGGTTTTGCGGGAATTGGTACGGACCAATGACGTGGTGCTGGTCTCCGCCGTCGGAGCGCTGCTCGACAGCGCTAACATCCATCATCTGGTGCTGGACCAGAACATGAGCATCATCGAGGGCTCGCTCGGCGTGCTGCCGCGGCGGATTCTGGTGCATGAGGACGACAACCACGAGGCCCGCCAGCTCCTGACCGATGCCGGCCTGGGCCACGAATTGCGGGCCGATGACTAGGGCGTCTTCAAGCGAAGTGGGCCCCGGTTCGCGTCAAGAAAACGCGTCAAGAAACCAGTCTCCGGCCGCCGAGATCACCGAAGACGGATTCCTCGGCGGGCAATTGCGGCTGCGGCAGCCGCGCAGCGGCCACCGCGCCGGCCACGACGCGATCCTGCTGGCCGCGGCGACGCCGGCGCGATCAGGCGACCGGGTCGTCGATCTTGGCTCCGGCGTCGGCGCCGCCGGGCTTTCGGTGGCGCGGCGGGTCAGCGGGATCGATCTGGTTCTGGTCGAAATCGACCCCGCATTGGCCGAGCTTGCCCGGAATAACGCCGGCGCCAACGCGATCATGGCCGAGGTGATCGTGCTCGATGTCGAGGCCGGCGCTTCAGCGTTCGATGACGCCGGACTGGCGCCCGACAGCGCCGACGTCGTGCTGATGAACCCGCCGTTCAACGATTCCACCAGGCACCGTGGCTCGCCGGACGGCGTCCGGCAGCGCGCCCATGTCGCGACCGCGACGACGCTCGCAGCCTGGGTTCACGTGGCGCGGCGGATCCTCAAGTCGAACGGGCAGCTTGCGATGATCTGGCGGGCCGACGGGATTGCCGAGGTGCTGGCTGCGCTGGATCGCGGCTTTGGCAGCCTCGAGATCCTGCCGGTTCACGGCGAGGCGACGTCGCCGGCGATCCGAATCCTGGTCCGGGCCACCAAGGGTGGCCGGGCGCCGACGCGGCTGCATGCCGCGCTGTTGCTCAATGAAGAGTCAGGTGTGCCCAATAAATGGGTGCAGGAGATTTTGGCTGGAAAGGGAGAATTGCCGCTGGCGCGGCGCTAACGGGCAGGCGCTGCCCGCATCGGCATTGGCACAAAGTTACTGCGGGGCCGTTTCTGACTGGCGTTCAGGCCTGGATGTGAAGTGGATCGCCGTGAGGAGCGTACCGATCAGCAAAATCAGCAGGTAGATCTTCATGGTTTCCTCTCCGCCCGCGCGTTGCAACCCCAATGACAAAATGCAAAACGCGTTCCACGAAATCCAATGACACTGGCGTGATAAAAAGTGGTTAATTCGAGGTAACGGCATGAGTGAACAAACAAGTGATCGCCAGGGGCATTCTGGAGGACGTTCGGGATGGCTCGAACGCGTGCAGGGAATATTGCCGGCACGTTTCCGGCGCGGCATGGCCGTGGTGCCGGTGGTGCGGTTGTCAGGTGTGATCGGCGCGGTGACGCCGCTGCGGCCCGGCATGTCGCTCGCGGGCGTCGCCAAGATGCTGGAGCGCGCCTTTGGCACTCGGAATGCCAAGGCGGTGGCACTGGTGATCAATTCGCCGGGCGGCTCGCCGGTGCAGTCGCGCCAGATCTATCTGCGCATCCGGCAACTGGCCGCCGAGAAGAAGCTGCCGGTGCTGGTGTTCGCGGAGGACGTCGCGGCCTCCGGCGGCTACATGATCGCCTGTGCCGGCGACGAGATTTACTGCGACCCGTCGTCGATCCTCGGCTCGATCGGTGTGGTCGGCGGCAGCTTTGGTTTCCAGGAGGCGATCAAGAAGATCGGGGTCGAGCGGCGGCTCTACACAGCCGGCAGCCATAAGGCGATGCTCGATCCGTTTCTCCCCGAGAACCCCGATGACGTCGCCCGGCTGAAGTCGATCCAGCGCGAGATCCATGCAACCTTCATCAACCTTGTAAAGCAGAGCCGCGGCAGCCGTCTGAAGGCTGCCGACGACGTGCTGTTCACCGGCGAATACTGGGCCGGCGAGACCGCTGTTGGCCTCGGGCTTGCCGACGGCATCGGCGACCTGCGCGCGACGCTGCGAGCCCGGTATGGCGAGAAGGTGCTGACCCCGGTGATCGCGCCCGCAAGCGGCATGCTGTCCGGCCTACTCGGCCGGCGGGCGCCGGGGGCAGGGTCGATGGCGGCGCTGGACGGGCTGGCAAGCCTGCCGGACGATTTGATCTCAGCGGTCGAAACAAGGGCGATTTGGGCCAGATTCGGGCTCTGAACACGGGGATTTGAGCGCGCCATTTTGCCCCAAAAGCGCGATTGCGGCGCAGGCCGCCTTGCGCAAGAATACCTTCCATTGGGGGCCTGACAGACGTGAACGACAAGGATCGACCGATGCCGCCGCTGATTGCATTCGCAGGCGTCCTGGGTGGCCTGGCCGTGGTCCGCTGGGCATACAAGACGGCCGTTCGGATCAACCAGGAACTGGAAGAGGCGCGATTGTCCCGCGTGGCCGAGCCCACGCGTGCGAGCGAAATCAAGACCCTGCGCCGCGACCCCGTGACCGGGGCCTATCGGCCGGGCTAGCCCGTCCTATTCGTGAGAGTGCGTTTTTTTAGTCCGATTGATGTGGCCGCACATCTGCTCTGACGAGGCGCGCGGGATTGCCTTCGGCTTTTCACCGCCTGACGACCGGTACTTTGCAACGCGCTTGAGGTGTAGGTTGGGCGAACGGGGGGCGGACGCCCCGCCGGTCAAGGACCGAGCGGCAGCAGCGCGCTTGGCAAGCCGCGGATCAGGTCGGCTTCGGGACATGCCGCGGCAAACGCAAGGCGAATGCGGCTCGTGGTCTCGACGACACGGGCAGCGAGTTTCAAGAGACGAAGACGCAGCGTCGCGAACTCGGCTGTGGCCAATTCCCGGGCTTTGGGAATCGCGTCGCGCACGGTCAGCATCAGCCAATAAGCGGCGGTGTGGAGAACGAGGCGGACTTGATTGGCGAGCGCCGAACGGCAGCTGGTGCGATCGGAGGCGAGCTGTGTCTTATGCAGCTTGATCAGATTCTCGGCTTGGCCGCGCGCGCAATACAGGCTGTCGTAGATCCACTCGGCCGAGCCGACATCGAGGCTGGTGACGACGAAGCGGATGTCGAGGCCGAGCATCGTCGCCTCAATACGGGCGACGGTGCGCCGTTCGCGATCCCAGGACTTTGCCTTGTGGCGCGTCTCGGTATAGCCGCGCAGAACAGCTAGGTTCTCGATGGCGCGTCGGGTGCGGATATCGTCGGCGACCTCGTCGACTTTTCTGGCGAGCGGCCTGGTACCGGACAGACCGAAGATGTAGTCGATGCCGTTGTTCTCGCACCACGTCATCGCCTCCGGCCGAGCATAGTGCCCGTCGCCACGGAACGTAATTCGCGTCTTGTGCCATCGCGTGCGGATGTGCCGCACCAGGCGGCGCAGATGGGCACGCACCTCGACGCCGCCCGGCGTCTTGCCGGGCCGCAGCACGACCGCCACGGGCCGGCTCTTCTCCGTGTCGTAGACGTGGATCGGCAGGAAGCAGCGTTCGTCATAATGAGCGTTGAACAGCGAGAGCTGCTGATGGCCGTGGACGACATCGCAGGTATCATCGATGTCGAGCGTGACGGATGCAGGCTCGCGCGGGTAGCTATCCATCCATGCGTCGACCAAAGTGTAGGTCAGTCGGATCACGTCGCGCAGGCGGGGAGCATTCTCCAGCCGCGACAGCGTCGGTTGGGAACACAGATCGCGACCGCTGTCTGGTAGCCGTCCACAGGCCAGCTTGAATGCGGGATCGGACCGCAGATGATCGAGGTCATCGGCGTCCTCGTAGCCGCAGCAGATCGCGAACATGCGAGCGCGAAACATATCGACAAGGCTGTGCACGACCCGCGTCGGATCGCGCCGATCCGGGAACACCCGGGCCAAATTGTTGGCCAAACCGAGACGTCGCTCGGCCATCGCAAGAAGCATCACGCCCCCGTTCGAGGTCAGCCGACCGCCATCGAAGGCAGCTGTGACTTTCTTGGCGTGAACGGCTGGAAACGAGAAGGGTAGACTCGTATCATCGGTCATGGCGGGCGTGGCGTTCGCGGTGGAAGGTGATGGGGTTGGCTTCGCAACCGAATCCTACGCTTCATCAGCGCTTTACACCACGCTCGCCAGCCTCTCAGGCGCCCTCTGACGAATAAGACGGGCTAGCACCGGGGTCATTCCGGGGCGTACGCGGAAGCGGACGAACCCGGAATCTCGAGATTCCGGGTCTGGTGCTTGCGCACCATCCCGGAATGACATCTCACTCCCATCGCCTTGATTCCATTGGCTGCCGCCGATACGGTCCCGCGCGCTTCAAACCCCCTCGCGAGACCTGTGCTGACGATGGACGCCCTGCCTGACCACATGCGCCCGGAACGTTCGTTCCAGGGCTTCATCCTGGCTCTCCAGCGATTCTGGGCCGAGCAGGGTTGCGTCATCCTGCAGCCCTACGACATGGAAATGGGCGCCGGCACCTTCCATCCTGCGACCACGCTGCGGGCGCTGGGGCCAAAGCCCTGGAACGCGGCCTATGTGCAGCCCTCGCGGCGCCCCAAGGACGGCCGCTACGGCGAAAATCCCAACCGGATGCAGCACTACTACCAGTTCCAGGTGATCATGAAGCCGTCGCCGCCGAACCTTCAGGAACTGTACCTGAAGTCGCTCGCCGCGATCGGCATCGACGCCGCCGTCCATGACATCCGCTTCGTCGAGGACGACTGGGAAAGCCCGACGCTTGGCGCCTGGGGTTTGGGCTGGGAATGCTGGTGCGACGGCATGGAAGTCAGCCAGTTCACCTACTTCCAGCAGGTCGCCGGTGTCGAATGCGCGCCGGTCGCGGGCGAGCTCACCTACGGGCTCGAGCGGCTCGCGATGTATGTGCAGGGCGTCGACCGCGTCTACGACCTCAACTTCAATGGCCGCGAGGGCGCCGAGAAGGTGACCTATGGCGACGTCTTCCTGCAGGCCGAGCAGGAATATTCGCGGCACAATTTCGAATACGCCGACACCGCGATGCTGTTCGAGCAATTCAGGATGGCGGAAGAGGCCTGCCGCAAATATCTCGCCGCCGGCTGGCAAGAGAATTCTAAGAATCCGGGTGGCAATCAAAAGGAACATCTGATGGCCTTGCCGGCCTACGACCAGTGCATCAAGGCGAGCCACGTGTTCAATCTGCTCGACGCCCGCGGGGTCATCTCGGTGACGGAGCGGCAGAGCTATATCGGGCGCGTGCGCGATCTGGCGAAGGCCTGCGGCGAGGCGTGGATCCACACTGAAACGGGCAGGGCGGTCTGATGCCCGATCTCCTCCTCGAACTGTTCTCCGAAGAAATTCCCGCGCGCATGCAGGCGAAGGCGGCGGACGATCTGCGCCGCATGGTGACTGACAAGCTCGTCGCCGAGGGCCTAGTCTATGAAGGCGCCAAGGCGTTCGCGACCCCGCGCCGGCTTGCGCTCACGGTGCACGGCATTCCCGCGCGCCAGCCCGATTTGAAGACCGAACGTCGCGGCCCGAAGATGGGCGCCCCGGATGCGGCGGTGCAGGGCTTTCTGAAAGCGACTGGTCTCAAGTCGCTGGATGAAGCGAAGATCCAAAAAGACCCGAAGGGCGATTTTTACATCGCGCTGATCGAAAAGCCCGGCCGGGCCGCGATCGACGTGATCGCGGAGATGATCCCGGTGATTATCCGCACCTTCCCGTGGCCGAAATCGATGCGCTGGGGCGCGCGCTCGGCCAAATCAGGCGCGCTCACCTGGGTGCGCCCGCTGCACGCCATCACCGCGACTTTTGGGCTCGAGACCGAAGAGCCGGACATTGTGAAATTCTCGGTCGACGGCATCGAGGCCGGGCAGACCACCTATGGCCATCGCTTCATGGCGCCGGGTGCGATCAGCGTGCGCCGCTTCGAGGATTACGAGGCCAAGCTGAAGGCCGCCAAGGTCATCCTCGATCCGCAGGCGCGCAAGGACCTCATCCTCGAGGACGCCAAGGAGCTGGCGTTCGCGCAGGGCCTCGAGCTGGTCGAGGACCAGGTGCTGTTAAATGAGGTCTCCGGTCTCGTCGAATGGCCGGTCGTGATGATGGGATCGTTCGAGAAGGAATTCTTGGTCATCCCGGATGAAGTGATCCGCGCCACCATCCGCAACAACCAGAAGTGCTTCGTGGTCAAGGACCCCAAGACGGGCAAGCTGACCAACAAGTTCGTGCTGACCGCGAACATCGAGGCGCCCGACGGCGGCAAGACCATCGTCGCCGGCAATGAGCGCGTGATCCGCCCGCGGCTGTCTGACGCAAAGTTCTTCTACGAGACCGATCTCAAGACCAGTCTGGAAGACCGGCTGCCGAAGTTCGAGCAGATCGTGTTCCATGAGAAGCTCGGCACCCAGGCCGCGCGGATCAAGCGGATCGAACGGCTCGCAGCCGAGATCGCGCCGCTGGTTGGAGCCGATATCGAGAAGACCAAGCGCGCCGCGCGGCTCGCGAAGGCGGATTTGCTGACCGAGGTCGTCGGCGAATTCCCGGAGCTGCAGGGCCTGATGGGCAAGTACTACGCGCTGGCGCAAGGCGAGGATGCGTCGGTTGCTGCCGCAAGCGAGGAGCACTGGAAGCCGCAGGGGCCGACCGATCGCGTGCCGACCGATCCGGTGAGCGTCGCGGTGGCGTTGGCGGACAAGCTCGACACGCTGGCGGGATTCTGGGCGATCGATGAAAAGCCGACGGGATCGAAGGACCCGTACGCGCTGCGCCGTGCGGCGTTGGGCGCGATCAGGCTGATCGTCGAGAACACGTTGCGCCTGCCGATCCTGAAGGCGGCCAAATCCGCATTGCTCGGACTGTCGGTCAAGACCGACGCCGAAACGCTGCCGAACGATCTGCTCGCCTTCTTCGCCGATCGCCTCAAGGTCCAGCTCCGCGACCAGGGCGCGCGTCACGATCTCGTCGACGCCGTGTTCTCGCTCGGCGGCCAGGACGATCTGCTGCTCGTGGTGCGCCGCGTCGAGGCGCTCGGCAAGTTCCTCGACAGCGATGACGGCAAGAACCTGCTCGCGGGCACCAAGCGCGCCAGCAACATCCTCGCCATCGAGGAGAAGAAGGACAAGCGTACGTTTGATGGTGCGCCTGATGCTGCGCTCTACAAGCTCGACGAAGAGAAGACCTTGGCGAAGGCGATCGACCAGGTGAAGGCCGAGGCCTCTGCCGCGGTTGCAAAAGAAGACTTCGCCGGTGCGATGAGCGCGATGGCGAAGTTGCGTCCCGCGGTCGATGCGTTCTTCGACAAGGTCAAGGTCAACGACGACGACCCAAAGGTGCGCGAAAACCGCCTGAAGCTGCTCAACGAGATCCGGGCCGCGACGCGTGCGGTGGCGGATTTCTCCCGGATCGAGGGCTGACCGATGGACCGCGCAACGCTCGCCGCTTACGACAAGGAGGCGGCGGCGTTTGCGCAGGACTGGCACGACCAGCCCGCGCCGGTCGATCTGCAGGAGATCGTCGGGCAATTCTTCATCAAGGGCGGCGCGACCGCCGATATCGGCTGCGGCAGCGGCCGCGAGGTGGCGTGGCTCAATGCCAAGGGCTTTCCGGCCGAAGGCTTCGATGCCTCCGAGGGCCTGCTCGCGGAAGCTCGCACCCGCTATCCCGCGCTGCGCTTTACCCACGCTGAACTGCCCGAGCTATCCGGCATCGCCGCCGACAGTTTCGACAATGTGCTGTGCGAGACCGTGATCATGCATCTCGATCACGCACTGATCGCGCCGTCGGTGCGCCGGATGTTCGACATCGTGAAGCCCAGCGGTATCTTCTATCTGAGCTGGCGCGTCACGGCCGGCGACGATGCGCGCGATGCGCATGGCCGGCTCTACGCGGCGTTCGATACCGCGCTGGTGCGGGCTGAACTTGCGGTGGCCGAATTGCTGCTCGATTCGGAAGTCGTCAGCGCCTCGTCCGGCAAGGTCATTCACCGGCTGGTTGGCAGCAAGGGCAGGGGATGATGGCGCGGCTCGCGACATGCGCCTGCGGACAGCTCCGCGTCACCTGTCAGGGCGAGCCTGTCGTAGTATCGCTGTGTCATTGCCTGGAGTGCCAGAAGCGAACCGGCAGCACCTATGGCGTCGCGGCGTTCTTTCCGCGCGCCGATGTCGAGCCGCAGGGCGAGGCGCGCGAATACAGCCGTATCGGCGGCAGCGGGTCTGCGGTGGTGTTTCATTTCTGCCCGAATTGCGGATCGTCGGTCTATTGGGAGCCCGGTCGTGCACCGGATCTGATCGGCGTTGCGGTCGGCGCCTTCGCGGACCCGGATTTTCCGGCGCCGTCGCAGTCGGTCTTCACGCAGCGCCGCCACGCCTGGGTCGTCGACAGGTAAGCGGCCACCGCCGCGAGATGTGTCGCGCCAGAAATATCTGTAAATAATTTGCAATTTATTAACCATGCCCTGCGAGGGTCCTGGCGAGTCAACGATTTCTTAAGAAATCGCCCCTCGCGCCAATGCAGGGACCTCCCCGATGACCTCGATCGGCACCACGCCCAATCCCTACGCCCAATATGGCTCGGCCTATGCGCGGGCCGCCGCGACGCCCTCGCTGGCGGCGACCTTGTCAGGTGACGGCACCGCCGGCGACCTGTCGGCGCCCGCGACATCGAGCGCTGCAACCAACCTCACGCTGTCGGACGCCGCCCGCGCGCAGCTCGCCAAGGCGCCGCTGCCGGATTTTGCAACTGTCACCCATGACGCGCGCGTCACGCTCGATCGGCTCTACACGGTCGCGGGCGTGAAGAAGCCGATCGTCGACGGCAAGACCACGATTGATCTCTCGACGCTGGATCGCCGCTCGCTGTTTGCGATCTCGACCAACAATGGTGGCAAGTTCTCGCCGGACGAGCAGGCGGTCGCCGCCACCGAACTGAAGCAGCGCTTCGACAAGGCCTTGGCGCCGTCGCTTGCGACCACGCGCCTGACCGGCGACTACAGCGTCAGCTACAAGTCGGCGCTCGACTATCTCGACGGCGCCAGCGACGAGGAAAAGGCAACCGCGACCTGGGCCAACCAGCGCGCCGCGGTGCTGAAAGGCTATCAGGCGACGCAGCAGGATCCGAACAAGGCGCCGACGGGAATTTCAGGCGACCCGGTCGCGGCCGCGCTGGCGGGGACCACGTCGCCCACGACGGGCAAGCCACGCGATTTCGGCAGCGTGGCGAGCGATGCGCGCGCCTTCCTCGATCGGCAGAAGAGCGAGGCGGCGAAGAGCGGCAAGGAACTGGTGTACGACTCTCGCCGCAAGACCGGACAGCTCGCCGACCTGTCCTCGCTCGACAACCGCTCGCTGTCGGCGATCTCGCTGAACCAGGACAAGAAGTTTTCAGGCGAGGAGATCTTCGCGGCCAAGCACGAACTCAACACGCGGACGCGCCTTGCGGTGCTCGATGCGTTGAAGCAGAGCCAGTCCGCCGGCGATCCGCGCCAGTTCAGCCTCGGCATCCTCAAACAATATTCCTCGATGAGCGCGGAGGAACGCCAGGCCGCCAACTGGACGCAGGATTTCCAGGACGCCGCGATCAAGAACTACAAATCGACCTCGACGCTGCTCTCGATCCTCAAATCGTAAGCCAGCAGAGCGTTTTCGAGCGAAGTAGGTACCGCTTCGCGTGAAGAAAACGCGTCAAAAGAAGAATCTGGAATTTCCAGCGACAGAACAGAAGAGCCCCGCCCGGAGGGGAGGCCGGGCGGGGCTTTCTGGTCCGGTCGATCTGCGCGCACATCCGCTTGCGCGGCGCCCGGACTGTTCGTTCAGGCGATCATGCTGACGCTGAGCTACTCGACCACCTGAACGATCCGTCGCGAACGCGGCTCGACCAGAACGGTCTCGCCATTCACGACGGTGTAGCGATAGGGCGTCGCGCCGAACCGTTGCGGCACGTCGTAATAGGTTACGCCGGCATCCGGCAGCACGGTGCCGACCACGACGCGATCCGGAACGGCGTAGTTCGGCACGCGCTCGCGCACGATGTATTCGCGGAACGCCGGGCGCTGCTCGACCGCAATGCCCTCGTCATCCTCGACGGCAACCGGCGGGCCACCGCGGACAATGCCGACGGTCTGGGCCTGTGCGGCAACAGCCGGCACCGTGATCGCAGCAGCAACCGCTGCAACGGCAAGTATTCTGTTTCGCATGGCTCGCTCCATTCATTTGACGCGCGCGCCGACCTTCGCCGATGCGCACGGCGAGCCAATGCATCTGGTGTGGCGATGTTCCGGAAAAACCGCCGCCACATACGCGGCAATTTGGAGCAATTTTCGTGAGTTGCGGGAACTCGCAGGCCGTGACGGACGTCTTGATGTGGAAACCCCCGCAGCGGATAAACTGCCGCTCGATTCGCTCCTCCAAAAACCGCCGGAGAAACACTTCAATGGTCATCACCGCTGGGCATTTGCCGCACATTGTCGCTCTGATCGCAGGCGTCCTGATCCTGATCATGCCGCGGCTGCTCAACTACATCGTCGCGATCTACCTGATCTTCGTCGGGCTCGTGGGAATGGGCCTGCTGCGCTGGCTGCACCTGTAGCGGGAAAGCGGGGTTTCGCGGCTTGCGCGGAACCCCCCAAAATGGTGTAAGGCGCGCATCTTCGACCCCTCTTTTCGGATTGTTGTCTGACATGGCCAAAGCCGTCGCGAAGTCCAAGAAAACTGCCGAGAAAACCGCAGCGAAATCAAAGTCCTCGGCACCGGCCCGGAAGGCCGCGCCGGCGCGCAAGGCGCTGAAGAAGAGCGCCCCGAAGCCGGCGCCGAAGCCCGCCGCCAAATCGACTGCGAAGCCGGCTGCAAAGCCCGCCAGCAAGGCGCCGGTAAAGGCCGTTACCGCTGCGAAAAAGGCGGCTCCGCCCGCGATCAAGGCCGGCAAGTGGGTCTATACGTTCGGCGACGGCAAGGCCGAGGGCCAGGCGACCCTGCGCAATCTGCTCGGCGGCAAGGGCGCCAACCTCGCGGAAATGGCCAATCTCGGCCTTCCGGTGCCTCCCGGCTTCACCCTTCCGACCTCGGTCTGCACCTATTTCTACGACCACGACAAGACCTATCCGAAGGAACTGAAAGCACAGGTCGAGAAGGCGCTCGACTATGTCGGCAAGCTGACCGGCAAGACCTTCGGCGATGCCAAGAACCCGCTGCTGGTCTCGGTCCGCTCGGGCGCGCGCGCCTCGATGCCGGGCATGATGGACACCGTGCTCAACCTCGGCCTCAACGACCGAACGGTCGAAGCGCTGGCCGAGCTCTCCGGCGACCGCCGCTTCGCCTATGACAGCTATCGCCGCTTCATCACGATGTATTCGGACGTGGTGCTCGGCTTCGAGCATCATCACTTCGAGGACATCCTCGACACCTTCAAGGACGGCCAGGGCTATTCGCTCGACACCGACCTCACCGGCGACGACTGGGTCGAACTGGTCGGCAAGTACAAGGAGGCGGTCGCCAAGGAGACCGGCCACGACTTCCCGCAGGATCCGCACGCCCAGCTGTGGGGCGCGATCGGTGCCGTGTTCTCATCCTGGATGAACGCGCGCGCGGTGACCTACCGCAAGCTGCACGACATCCCGGAATCCTGGGGCACCGCCGTCAACGTGCAGGCGATGGTGTTCGGCAACATGGGCGAGACGTCGGCGACCGGCGTCGCCTTCACCCGCAACCCCTCGACTGGCGAGAGCAAGCTGTACGGCGAGTTCCTGATCAATGCGCAGGGCGAGGACGTCGTCGCCGGCATCCGCACGCCGCAGGACATCACCGAAGAGGCGCGCCAGGAATCCGGCTCCGACAAGCTGTCGATGGAAGCCGCGATGCCGGTCGCGTTCAAGGAGCTGACGCGGATCTACACGCAGCTCGAGAAGCACTACCGCGACATGCAGGACATGGAGTTCACGGTCGAGCAGGGCAAGCTGTGGATGCTGCAGACCCGCGGCGGCAAGCGCACCGCCAAGGCGGCGCTGCGCATCGCGGTCGAACTCGCCAATGAGGGCCTGATCTCGCGCAAGGACGCGGTGACGCGGATCGATCCGGCTTCGCTGGACCAGCTGCTGCATCCGACCATCGATCCGGCCGCGAAGCGCGACGTGGTGGCGACCGGTCTGCCGGCGTCGCCGGGCGCGGCGTCGGGCGAGATCGTGTTCTCGTCGGACGAAGCCACCAAGCTGCAGGCCGACGGCCGCAAGGTGATTCTGGTCCGCATCGAGACCAGCCCGGAAGACATCCACGGCATGCACGCCGCGGAAGGCATCCTGACCACCCGCGGCGGCATGACCTCGCATGCGGCGGTGGTCGCGCGCGGCATGGGCAAGCCCTGCGTCTCCGGCTGCGGCACCATCCGCGTCGATTACGGCCGCGGCACGATGAGCGTCGGTTCGCGCACCTTCAAGACCGGCGACGTCATCACCATCGACGGCTCGGTCGGCCAGGTGCTGGCCGGCCGCATGCCGATGATCGAGCCGGAACTGTCCGGCGAGTTCGGCACGCTGATGGGCTGGGCCGACGAGGTCCGCAAGCTCGGCGTCCGCGTCAACGGCGACACGCCCGATGATGCGCGCACCGCGGTGAAGTTCGGCGCCGAAGGCATCGGCCTCTGCCGCACCGAGCACATGTTCTTCGAGGAGACCCGCATCCGCACCGTGCGCGAGATGATCCTCTCCGAGGACGAGCAGTCGCGCCGCGCTGCGCTGTCGAAGCTGCTGCCGATGCAGCGCGCCGACTTCGTCGAGCTGTTCGAGATCATGAAGGGCCTGCCCGTCACGATCCGCTTGCTCGATCCGCCGCTGCACGAGTTCCTGCCGCACACCCAGGCCGAGATCGAGGAAGTGGCGCGCGCCATGAACACCGATCCGCGCAAGCTCGCCGACCGCGCCCGCGAACTGTCCGAGTTCAACCCGATGCTCGGCTTCCGCGGCTGCCGTCTCGCGATCGCCTATCCTGAAATCGCCGAGATGCAGGCGCGTGCGATCTTCGAGGCCGCCGTCGAAGCCGGCAAGCGCACCGGCAAGCCGGTCGGTCTCGAGGTGATGGTGCCGCTGATCGCGACCAAGGCCGAGTTCGATCTGGTCAAGGCGCGGATCGATGCCATGGCCAATGCGGTAATGAAGGAAACCGGCGTCAAGCTCAGTTACCAGGTCGGCACCATGATCGAGCTGCCGCGCGCCTGCCTGATGGCCGGCCAGGTGGCGGAGACCGCGGAGTTCTTCTCCTTCGGCACCAACGACCTGACGCAGACCACCTACGGCATCAGCCGCGACGACGCCGCGAGCTTCCTCGGCACCTATGTCGCCAAGGGCATTCTCGAGATCGATCCGTTCATCTCGGTCGATCGCGACGGCGTCGGCGAGCTGGTCAGGATCGGCGTGACGCGCGGCCGCAAGACGCGGCCGAACCTCAAGGTCGGCATCTGCGGCGAGCACGGCGGCGATCCCGCCTCGGTCGCGTTCTGCCACGAGGTCGGGCTCGATTACGTCTCGTGCTCGCCCTATCGCGTGCCGATCGCGCGTCTCGCAGCCGCCCAGGCCGCGCTCGGCAAGGAGATCGCCAGCCAGGCGTGAGCGATCGCGCAGCGGCCAACAAAGTCATGCCCGGGCTTGTCCCGGGCATTTTCGTTTGAGCACCGCCGGAAGACATCGTCATTGCGAGCGGAGCGAAGCAATCCATCGCGCCGCTTGCGGTGACGTGGATTGCTTCGCCGCTGGCGCACCTCGCAATGAAGGGGGCCTGCAACACTTTGTTCACCATCTCCGTTGACCTGTTGTTTACGACTTTCATGCGCTGCGCATTTACCAAGCCGCGTGATGCCGCGCGCGTCGCATCTGCGATCGCTTGAGTGTAGCGCGCGGGCAACGCCGATTAACTCCGCGGCAACCTAAACAAGTTAGCAACGGGAAAGGTCGAACTGCGCGGATGTACCGCGTTCGATTGCACTCAGTAAGCGTTGCGTGAGCGTACGATGTTTGTGTCGCGTAACCAGCCGAAGGGCGCACGTCTTGCGCTCTTCGGTCTCGGTCTCAGCATCTTCGCCTTGATGCCGACCGAGCTCGGATATCAGGATATTGCCTCGCTCCTGGCCCGGCAGCCCGGCGTTGCCGAGCGCTGGCAGAAGCGCGTCTTCGCCTCCGCGGTCGGCTCCATCCAGGTCGCGACCTACAGCTTCGGCCGTCCGATCGGAACTTCCGCGCCGCAGGATCCGCAAATCCTGCTCGCACGGCTGGACAGTTCGAGCGTCGACATCACCGGCACGGTGACGCGCAATCCGATCACAGCAACGCCGCCGCGCTACCAGGCATCGGATTTTCCCAAGGTCGATCGCACGCTGAAGGGCGATCGTCTCGTCGTCGGACGGCCCGACCAGGTCGATCCCGCACAGCCCGCCAACACGGCTCCGGCGAACGAGGATCCCGCGACATCGAATGCGTCGGTCAAGGGCATGAAGACCGCGACCGCGCCCGCCGACAACGCGCCGCTCGATCCCGAATTGCAGGAGGCGCTGCGTGCGCCGCCACTGCCGCAATATGTCAAGCCGTCGCCGCAGCAATACGACGTGTCGATGTCGCTCGAGGCCAGCCCGCTCGACGATCTGAAGCCTGTGCCCGCGAAGCCTGCCGCTGCACCGCCCGTCGATGCAACGCATGCGCGCGACCCGTTCGCGTTCAAGACCGCCAGTCTCTTTTTTGGCTCGTCGCTCGGCACGCCGGAGAATCTCGAGCGCTGGCAGCCCGGCGAGGCGCCGGTCGTCGTGGCGCCTGTGGCGCAGCCCGATCCCGACCTGAAGGTGATGGCGTCACTGCCGGTCGATGCCGATGGCCCGGTCAAGGCCGGTGAGATGGGCGAGAGCATCGCGCCGAAAGGCGAGGTCAATGCCGACGATCAGCACACCAAGACGCCGGCGGAACGGCTCGGCCTGTTCGACGAGAAATCGCGCGCCAAGTCGGAGAAGTGCCTCGCCGAGGCGGTCTATTTTGAGGCGCGCGGCGAAGCGGTGCGCGGCCAGATCGCGGTCGCCCAGGTGGTGCTGAACCGCGCATTCTCCGGCAAATATCCGGAGACGGTGTGCGGCGTGGTCTACCAGAACAAGAACCGCCACTACGCCTGTCAGTTCACCTTCGCCTGCGACAACATCCCCGACGTCGTCCGCGAGCCCGACATGTGGGACCGCGCCAAGAAGATCTCGAAGGCGATCCTCGACGGCAAATTGTGGCTGCCGGAAGTCGATCGCTCGACCCATTACCACGCCTATTGGGTGCGGCCGTCCTGGGTCAGCGAAATGAAGAAGACGTACAAGTTCGGCGTCCACACCTTCTATCGCCCGCGCGCCTGGGGCGACGGCAGCGACGCCCCGAGCTGGGGCAACCCGGCCGAGACCGCCAAAATCTCGGCGCAACTCGCCGAAGCCGCCCAGAGCTCGGCCGAGCAGGCCAGCGCCAAGCGATAGCAGCTGATACGTCATTCCGGGATGGCCCGTAGGGTCAGACCTCAGATGCGCGCAGCGCATCGGGGAATCCCGACGTTGTGGGCGAAAGTATCAAAACAACTCCGGGATTCCGCGTTCGCGCTTCGCGCCCCCGGAATGACAGTCGCATAATCTGCAAGGCTGCCTTGCGAGCGAATATTTTTCTCCGCCGCCTCTTGGGGTTTTCATGCAGATGCATTAACTCCGCGTAATGTTTCGCGGGGCGGTTCCCCCGCAGCAGTTGCGGGGGAAGACAACATGGCCGTTAGCAGCGGGGATCTCCGACCGACGTCCGGCACCTGGCGCACGCCGCTCGTCATCATCGTCTGTGGCTGTGCGATCGCGCTGCTGAGTTTCGGCCCACGCTCCAGCCTCGGCTTCTTCGTGCAGCCGATGGGCCGCGAATTCGCCTGGGGCCGCGACGTGTTCGGCCTCGCCATCGCGCTGCAGAACCTGTTGTGGGGGCTCGGCCAGCCGATCGCAGGCGCCATTGCCGACCGCTTCGGCCTGCTGCGCGTCATGGTCGTCGGCGCCTTGCTGTACGCCGCCGGACTTCTGTTGATGCGCTACTCGACCACCTCATTGTCGCTCGACATCAGCGCCGGCGTGCTGATCGGCTTCGGCCTGTCGGGCTCGTCGTTCAATCTGGTGCTGGCGGCGTTCAGCAAGCTGCTGCCGCCGCAGAAGCGCGGCATCGCGCTCGGCGCCGGCACCGCCGCCGGCTCGTTCGGCCAGTTCCTGTTCGCGCCGTTCGGCGTTGCGATGATCGACAATTTCGGCTGGCAGACCGCGCTCGTCGTGTTCAGCGCGCTGATGCTGCTGATCGTGCCGCTCTCGCTCGCGCTTGCGACGCCGCCGGCCGCGACCGGTAACGTGCCGGCCGCCGACCAGCAGTCGTTCAAGACCGCACTCGCCGAAGCCTTCGGCCATCGCTCCTACGTGCTGCTGGTGCTCGGTTTCTTCACCTGCGGCTTCCAGCTCGCCTTCATCACCATCCATCTGCCGGCCTATCTGGCCGACCGCGGCATTCCGGCGACCACCGGCGGTTGGGTGGTTGCGGCGATCGGCCTGTTCAACATCGTGGGCTCGCTCAGCGTCGGCTGGCTGCAGAACTTCTTTCCGAAGCGCTATTTGCTCTCGGTGATCTACTTCTCGCGCGCGCTGGCGACCGTGGCCTTCATCTCGTTCCCGGTGACGCCGTTCTCGGCGATTGCATTCGGCGCGGTCTCGGGGCTGCTGTGGCTGTCGAGCGTGCCCCCGACCTCGGCGCTGGTCGCGCTGATGTTCGGCACCCGCTGGTTCTCCACCCTCTACGGCTTCGCCTTCGTCAGCCATCAGGTGGGCGGCTTCCTCGGGGTTTGGCTCGGCGGCGTCGTGTTCGAGCAGTATGGTTCCTACACGCCGATCTGGTGGCTGTCGGT
Organism: Bradyrhizobium sp. USDA 3240; assembly: GCF_054063295.1. Classification (NCBI taxonomy): domain Bacteria; kingdom Pseudomonadati; phylum Pseudomonadota; class Alphaproteobacteria; order Hyphomicrobiales; family Nitrobacteraceae; genus Bradyrhizobium; species Bradyrhizobium sp. USDA 3240. Next base: position 2,053,576 of record NZ_JBSSGD010000002.1, on the reverse strand, counting down.
GCTGTTCGGCGTGCTGTCGGCGCTGATCAACCTGCCGATCGTCGAAAAGCCGGTCGTGCGCCCGGTTGCGCAGCCTGCCTGATGGGTTAAACACTCCCCGAGACCAGAATTACGGGGAGTGCACATCATGGCAACGTTCAAGGCAGTCAGGATCGACAAGGCGGACAAGGGTACCACCGCCGCACTGACCCAATTCGACGACGCGGAATTGATGGACGGCGACGTCACCGTCCGCGTCGAATGGTCGACGCTGAACTACAAGGACGGCCTGGCGCTGACCGGCAAGGCGCCGGTGGTGCGCCGCTTCCCGATGATCGCCGGCATCGATTTCGCCGGCACCGTCGAGCAATCCAGCCATCCCGACTGGAAGGCGGGCGACAAGGTCGTCTGCAACGGCTGGGGCATGGGCGAGACCCATCTCGGCGCCTATGCGGAAGAGGCCCGCGTCAAGGGCGACTGGCTGGTGCGGCTGCCGGACGGGATTTCGGCCCGTGACGCGATGGCGGTCGGCACCGCCGGCTATACCGCGATGCTCTCGGTGCTGGCGCTGGAGAAGCACGGTCTCACGCCGAAGAGCGGCCCGGTGGTGGTGACGGGCGCCGCCGGCGGCGTCGGCTCGGTGGCGATCGCCGTGCTGTCGAAGCTCGGCTATCACGTCATCGCCTCGACCGGGCGGATGTCGGAGGCCGACTATCTCAAGGGCCTCGGTGCCACCGAGGTGATCGACCGCGCCGAACTGTCGGGTGCCCCCAAGGCGCTTGCCAAGGAGCGCTGGGCTGGCGGCGTCGACAGCGTCGGGTCGACCACGCTCGCCAATCTGCTTTCGATGACCAGGTATGGCGGTGCCATCGCGGCCTGCGGCCTGGCCGCCGGCATGGACCTGCCGTCGTCGGTCGCGCCCTTCATTTTGCGCGGTGTGTGCCTTCTCGGCATCGATTCAGTGATGTGCCCGATCGAGCTCCGCAGGACCGCCTGGCGGCGTATTGCCAGCGATCTGGATAAGGCAAAACTGGCTGATATCACTCATGAAATCGTCTTGGACGATGTCATGGGTTATGGCGCGAAAATCCTCGATGGCCAGGTCCGCGGCCGCATCGTGGTAAAAATAGTCTGAGGACGTTCAGACTTTACCAACCAAGCTGCTCCAATGTTGCCACGGTTGGTATGGTAAGCAGCGGGTAAAGAGACTTGCGGCATGATCCCGGGGGGCCGGGTGTCCTCGCGCAGACGTCGAGAAGCGTCGGTGCGGGGATCATGCTCAACAAGGAGCGGGTGCCCGCGCTCGTAAGTGGAGTAGCTCATGCTTGCGCGTTTGGTGTTGGGGGCCGTCACGGCCGGAGCGATGGTCGTGCCGGCATTCGCAGGCAGCATGAACGCCGATGAGGCCCGCAAGTTCGTCGCGGGCAAGGTGTTCGCCTTCACCTGTTTCGACGGCACAAGGGGTGCCGGCCGTATCCTCGACGATCTGGGCGCGACAGGCTCGATCCAGTTCTCCGGCTCCGGACCGATCCGCCACGTGCGCCTGCCCGGCAATACGCTGCAAATCCGCGGTCAGAGCGTGTGCGCCTCGCTGAAGGGCATTCCGTTCGAGCCGTGCTTCAATCTCGACAAGCAGGACGACCGCACCTTCCGCGGCTCGGTCTCCGGCATGGGCTTCGCCTACTGCGATTTCCATCACCAGGGCGGCCAGCAGATGCTAATGGCACGCGCGGTGGCGCGTCCGCGCTCGCTGCACCCGCGCACCCGATCCGCGGATGCCTCGCCGACCGAAGTGTCGCGCGTTGAGACGCCGCAGGTCGAAAGGGCTAAGCTCGAGCCGGTCAAGGCCGAGCCCGCCAAGGTCGAGAGCGCGCCGGAACTACGTCGCTCCACTGACTAACGTTTCATCTGCGCGCTAGCGGGAATAGCTGCCGAGCCGTAGTCATACGGATGGCGGTCGCCACGCGTTGATAGCTACTCAATACCTTAGCGTTCGCCGACAGGCGGGATGACGAGGACACCGATTTGAGTAGTCATATGGCGCAGTATTTTTTCCGTATCAGTGATGGCGATTACGCTGGTGCGTCCGACCACGCGACGGAGTTTGAGAGCCGTGACGTGGCCTGGGCCGAGATGACCAAGGTCTGCGGCAATTTCCTTGGCAGCATTTCGCGCAACATGAAGCAAGACAGCGAATGGCACATGGAACTGCTCGACGAGAGCCACAAGCCCGTGTTCAGGATTCGGCTGGTTGCCGAATCCGTCGACTGAGGCGTTCGCCGTTCAGGACGACTAACTTCAACCCTCAGCCTGCGGCACAGGCGGAGCGGCCCGCCTGCGGAACAGGATCCGCTGATACAGCCAGCCAATCGCGACCAGCACGATGCCAAGGCACATGAACGACAGCGCCCGGTAGACACCTGACAGCGTCGACATGTCGACCAGGAATGCCTTCAGGATCGTAAGCCCGATCACCGCAGCGGAGGCGAGCCGCGCCCGCTCTGAGTTGACGACGATGCCGATGCCGAGCAGCGCGACGCCGAACATCAGCCAGGCGATCGAATAGGTGTATTGCTCCGCGCCCGTGGTCTCGCCGCGCGTCAGCACCGGTCCGTGATAGAGCCTGCGGATTTCGAACGTGACGTAAGCGAGCGCAAGCACCAGCGCGCCGGCGGCGATCGTGTTGGCGTAGCTTGCGGGACGATGCCCCGCCACCGCGTAGGACAACAGCAGCGCCAGCACGGCCGGCAATGCATAGCCGAGCAGCAGCAGATTGATGAAGCTGCCGCCGACGTCCTGCCACCACAGCATCGGGTTCTCCAGCCCCAGCAGCCCGAACAGGCTGGCAAGCCCTGCGAACGCGGTCAGCAGCACCGCGCCGACATTGTGGACGATGCTGCCGCTGCGCAGCCGCAGCCGCTCCAGCCCGATCGCCATCGCAAGCGTCACGCCGACCTGCAACGCGACCTCGGTCAGTCCGGCGCTGTCGCGATAGACGTCGCCGGCATTGACCGCGTGGCGGATCTCCATGAAGGCGAGCAGCACCGTGAACAGGATGGCGGCGGATTCGACCATCCGCAGCGGGACGTCGTCGCCATTGCGGCGCAGGAAATGGCTTGCCGCCCAGAACGACAGTGCCGGAACGCCATAGCCCCACAGCAGCCAGTTGAAGATCGGCGTGGTGCCGACGGCGTCGCCCGCGATGCGCGGCTCGTAGCCGATCCGCAGCACCACGATGCCGGCCAGGATCGCGGCGAGCCAGCGCAGGAACGGGATCGGCCGTTGCACCGAAAGCCATGCAGTGCCCATCGACACCAGCGCCAGCGCGATGGTGAGCCAGCCCTTGTCGAGCGCGAAGGTCAGCGCCAGCGCCAGCGAGGCGAGGGCGCCGGTGGCCGACAGCGCGATCGAGGGCGACAGCTCCGGTCGCTCGCCGCGCCGGGTCAGTGCTTCGGTCGCGGCCGCGTAGGCGGCTGCGAGCAGCACGGCGAGGATCGCGAACGGGATCGAGCGATCGAGATGCGCGATACGTGCATAGAGTGCGACCAGCAGCGCGACCGGCGTGAACACGGCCGCCGCGGCCCAGGTCACTGTGATCTTCGTGGTGGCAAAGCGCAGTTGCGCGAGGAAACCGGCGATGCCGAAGGCGGACGCGAACAGCGCAGCGGTGACGAGATGCAGCGAGACCGAGCCGTCGGTCGCGGACGGGCCGATGCCCGGGATCGCACCGCCCGGCAGCACCAGCATGTCGACGTTGCGCCGGACAGCCCACTCGCCGAATACGATGAAGACGAAGGCCGACGCGGCGGCGATCGCGCCGGCAGCGGCCGGCGCGCGCCAGGCCACGAAGAGACTGCCTGCCGTCAGCAGCGCGAAGCCGATCATCGCGCTGTCGGCATGCGCGCTGTTGAGCACGATCAGCATCGCACCAAACAGATAGGCCGCGAGCGAGCCGGATGAGATCGGCTCGATCTCCTCGCCATCGCCGTCGGGGCCGAACATGAAGCCGCAGACCACGAGCAGCGCCGCCAGCACGAAGCCCGCGACGACGTGGAAGACGTGCGGCGCGATCATCTCCGGCCCGCATTGCAGGCAGGGGAAGGTCCACAACAACGCGAACGCGATCGTCGTGACCGCGAGCCAGCGCCACAGCCGGATCCGCGCGAGGCCGAACGCTGCCGCGGTGACGATGGCGAGATAAATGTAGAGCGACCAGAAGTCCGGCTTGTCGGACGAGACCAGGATCGGCGTAACGAAGGCGCCGACGATGCCGAGCCCCGCCAGCGCTGGCCCGTGCAGCAGCGCGGCCGCGAGCGTGCCGAGCGCGACCATGCCGAGCAGGATGAAGGCGGTTGCCGGCGCGAGGAAATCATACAGCGCATAGGCGGCGTAGACGGTGGCGAACGCCACTGCGGTGCCGGCCGCGGTGAGGATCGCCGGAATGTTGGCGATCGGCAGTGCTGCGATGTTGGAGATGCTTTCCTTGCGCCGCGTCCACTCGCCGGCGCCGAGCAAAGCGAGCGCAAACAATCCACCGAGCAGCGTGCGCACGCCGGGGCCGAGCAGCCCGGCCTCGATCGAATAGCGCACCATGAAGAAGCCGCCGAGCGCAAGCGTCAGGCCGCCGATCCACACCACCCAGCGCGTGCCGAGCGTCTCCTCGAAGCCGGGCGCCGGGGGCGGCGGGGCGGGTGGTTCTGGCAGCGGCGGTGGCGCGGCGCCTGCCGCGGCTGTCTCTGCATGCGCATCCGGCTCGCTCGCGGCCGCTTCGGGCAGCGGCGGCGGCGCGATGGGAGGCGCCGCCGGTAGCGTCTGTTCGAACGCCTCGAGCGGCGCCAGCGGTGGCGGCACGGCCGTCCGCGCGGCGGACACGCCCGCGGCCTCGACCGCATCCAGCCGGCGCTGCAGCACCGCAATCTGGCTCAGCGCCTTGCGCGCGAAAATGATCGCGACAATGGCGATGACGAGCGTGAGGAAATCGAACGGCGAATCGAACATCGGGCCTCCGGCAGGACGCGCCGGACCATCGGCTAGCCGGCCGCCCGTCGCAACCTAGTAGTGCAGTTGAGCGGACTGGAAGTTCAAGCGCTCGGGCGTGGTAGGCCGCGTTAGTCCAGATCGATGTGGAAGGGCCGGCCCTCGACGCTCATGCTGCCGGGGCCCATCGCATCGAGCGCGCGCAGCATCCGGCCCTCGCGCCCCAGCGCCTTGTCGGCAAGGCTGACGATCAGGCGGTTGGGTGCGGCGATCGGCGAGGCCTCGCGGATCAGCCGGGCGATGGACATTTCGTCGCGGTGCGGATTGAGCGCGCAGACGGTGGCGAATGCGCTTGCGGTCGAGCGGCTGATGCCGGCGTAGCAATGCACCACCATCGGCGCGCGGCGATCCCAGCCACGCACGAAGCTCAGCACTCGCTCGATATGGGTCTCGTTGGGTGCCACGAACCCGTCCATCTGTTCGACGATGTCATCCATCGACACCTTCAGATGGTTGGCCGGAAGCACGGAGGGCGGCCGCTGCACCTGGTCGACATTGGCCATCACGGTCAGCACATGGCTGGCGCCGGTGGCACGAACCGTGTCGGAGAGCGCGGCAAGCGAGCAAACGTGAAGCATGATGGTCCTTGGTTATCGGTGCGCCCGATTATAACGGCTGGTTGCGGGTCGGCAAAGGCACGTGGCGTCGCGCGCGCGATTCGTATTGCAGCGCAACCGATGACGCGCTTAGTATCCGAATTGGTGCGTCGTTGAGCTGGCCATTTCTGCGCTTATAGTTGGGGCGGCGATCTTGGCCGAACACGGGCGGGTGCGATGAGTCAGAGAGAACCAAGGCGTTGCGAATTCTGTCTGCAAACAGTGCAGAGCTACGCGACTCTCGAAAGCGGCGAGCAAGTTACGTGTATGGAATGCCCCGGCTGGGCGGTTTTTGTTCGCGCTAGCCAAGATTCCGAATATCGGCGGCAGATGGTTCACCTTCTCGTCGCCCTGCCAGAGCCGAAGCCTTGGTCTGGTTGCGAAACGTCAAACTAGAAAACCAGCCGTATCTCGCATCGCGAAGCTACTGCGCGTGCAATGCCTTGAAGCGCTCGAGGAACTGCTTTTCGGCCCTTGCTGCGCTCCATGGCGTCAGATAGTCGCGCTCGGTGGCTTCCGGCAATTCCGGATCGCGGCCGAACAGCCGCCTGGCTTCGGCTTGCGAAAACCCCGCCAGATGCGTCGCCTCGAGATAGGCGGCGCCGCGATCGGCGGCCTTGATCTGCTGGGTGATCTCGTCTGCCAGCACCGCCGGTAGGCCGAAGCGGATATGGATCGCCGACAGCAGCCGCTTCTCCACCGCTTTGTATTCGCCTGACAGCACCGCCTTGAACGGCGAGATCATGTCGCCGATGACATATTCCGGTGCGTCGTGCAGCAGTGCGGCGAGGCGATGGCTGATATCGACGCGCGGCGTCTGCTGGCGCATCACGGCCTCGACCAGCAGCGTGTGCTGGGCCACCGAGAAGATGTGTGCGCCAGAGGTCTGGCCATTCCAGCGCGCGACCCGCGCCAGTCCATGCGCGATGTCGACGATCTCGATATCGAGCGGCGACGGGTCGAGCAGGTCCAGCCGGCGCCCCGACAACATTCGCTGCCAAGCGCGGGTGGTCTCGGTCGATCGACGCGCAGTCATTTCTTCTTGAGCCGCGGTGTACGGAGCTTGCCGCTGCAGGCCTCGTGGCAGAAGCAGGTCACGAGATGATCGTTGACCATGCCGGTCGCCTGCATGAAGGCGTACACGATGGTGGGGCCGACGAATTTGAAGCCGCGCGCTCCGAGCTCCTTGGAGACCTTGATCGAGACCGGCGTCGAGGCGGGCACGCTCGCGGTGGTCTTGAACTGATTGACCTTCGGCTTGCCGTCGACGAAGTCCCATAGGAATTTTGAGAAGCCGGGACCCTTGTCCATGATCTCCAGATAGCCCTTCGCGCTCGCGATCGTGCCCTCGATCTTGGCGCGGTTGCGAACAATGCCGGCGTCGTTCATCAGCGCATGCACCTTCTTGTCGGTGTAGCGCACGATCTTCTCGGGCTGGAAATCGTCGAAGGCTTTGCGGAAGTTGTCGCGCTTGCGCAGGATCGTGATCCAGGACAGGCCGGCCTGGAAGCCGTCGAGGATCAGCTTCTCGTAGAGCGCGCGGTCGTCGTATTCCGGCACGCCCCATTCATTGTCGTGATAGGCGACGTAGAACGCGTCCTCGCCCGGCCACGGGCAGCGCGTCTTGCCGTCGGGATGCAGTTGTGCGGTACGGCTCATGCAACGGTCTGTTTGGGTGTGATGCGGACAGCGTCCGGCTCGGCGAGGTGAAGCGCAAGTCCGCCTGCTGTCAGCGGCAGGCCGGCGTCGATCGCGTCGGCGACGCGGTCGATGCGCACCAGCGCGAGGCCTTTGTCGCCGGCGGTCGAGCCCATGGTGCCGACCTGCTTGTCGCCAGCCTGGATCGTCGCGCCAGTCTCGGGGGAGGGGCCGTCGAGAATGATCTTCACTGTGCGGGTGCGCGCCGTGCCGCGATGCTGCATGCGCGACACGACTTCCTGGCCGACATAGCAGCCCTTGTCGAAATCGACGCCGTTGAGGCGGTCCATGTTGGTCTCGTGCGGGAAGGCGTCGCCATAGATGAAGTCGAGCCCGCCGCGCGGCACGCCGGTCGCGATGCGATGTGCCTCATAGGCACTGCTGTCGACGAGATCGGCGCCGATCAGGTCGCCGAGCTTCTGCTTCAGATCTTCCGGGATCAGGACGCGCCAGCCGAGCGCCGGGTTGCGCGGATCGGCGAAAGCGAGATCGGGGATCGCCGGCGGCTCGCCATCCCAGGCGGCCAGCACGCCGAGGCTGTCGGAGAGGTTCTCGACCACGACCTTGGCGCGCAGCTTGTAGAAGCCGAGCTTGTCGGCAAGCCCCTTGGCGAGGGCGCGCGGCGCGTCGATCAGGAATCCGCCGCCATGACCTGTGGGTATCTCGGTGATCAGGAAGTCGACGATGATCTTGCCCTGCGGCGTCAGCAGCGCGCCGAACCGGGCCTGTCCCGGGGCCAGCTGCTCGACATCGGTCGTGATGAGGCCGTTGAGGAAGTTGCGGGCGTCCTCGCCAGAGACCTTGATCACGCCCCGATCTGGAAGAAACGCTGCTTTCATTCGCAAAATTGGCTCTTTTTCCAAGTTCCTTGGGAAACGCGCGGCGCGCGGATATCCCCAGCCAAGCTAAGGCGCTACAGTGCACCGAACAAGGCCCGCGCGACACCCGAAAGCGGGCGCCGAGGACCGATGAATCAGCATTTTGACACCATTCTAAAATCCGGCACCGTGGTCAATCAGGACGGCGAGGGCGTGCGCGATATCGGCGTCACGAATGGCCGCATCGCCGCGATCGGCTCGCTCGGCCAGGCCTCGGCCGGCGAAGTGATCGACTGCAAGGGTCTGCACATCCTGCCCGGCGTGATGGACACCCAGGTGCATTTCCGCGAGCCCGGGCTGACGCAGAAGGAAGATCTCGAGACCGGCTCGCGCAGCGCCGTGATGGGCGGCGTCACCGCCGTGTTCGAAATGCCGAACACCAACCCGCTGACCGTCACGGAAGAGGCGTTCACCGACAAGATCAAGCGCGGCCACCATCGCATGCATTGCGACTTCGCGTTCTTCATCGGCGGCACCCGCGAGAACGTGCGGGACCTGCCGGAGCTCGAGCGCGCGCCGGGCTGCGCCGGCGTCAAGGTGTTCATCGGCTCCTCCACCGGTGCGCTCTTGGTCGAGGACGACGAGAGTCTGCGGCGGATCTTTCAGGTGATCCGGCGCCGCGCCGCATTCCATGCCGAGGACGAGTACCGCCTGAACGAGCGCAAGCCGCTGCGGATCGAGGGCGATCCGCGCTCGCATCCAGTGTGGCGCGACGAGACCGCGGCGCTGATGGCGACCGAACGGCTGGTCAATCTCGCGCGCGAGACCGGCAAGCGCATCCACGTGCTGCACATCTCGACCAAGGAAGAGATTCTGTATCTGCGCGACCACAAGGATGTCGCCTCCTGCGAGGCGACGCCGCACCACCTCACCATGGCCGCGCCGGAGTGCTACGAGCGGCTCGGCACGCTGGCGCAGATGAATCCGCCGGTGCGCTCGGCCGATCACCGCGCGGGCATCTGGTACGGTGTCGAGCAGGGCATCATCGACGTGCTCGGCTCGGACCACGCGCCGCATACGCTGGAGGAGAAGGCCAAGACCTATCCGGCCTCGCCGTCGGGCATGACCGGCGTGCAGACGCTGGTGCCCTTGATGCTCGATCACGTCAACGCGGGTCGGCTGTCGCTGGCACGGTTCGTCGACCTCACCAGCGCGGGGCCGGCGCGGCTGTTCAACATGGCCTGCAAGGGCCGCATCGCGGCGGGCTATGATGCCGACTTCACCGTGGTCGATCTCAAGCGCAGCGAGACCATCACCAACAAATGGATCGCCTCGCGCGCAGCCTGGACGCCCTATGACGGTGTGCGGGTGCAGGGCTGGCCGGTCGGCACCTTCGTGCGCGGCAAGCGGGTGATGTGGCAGGGCGAGGTCACGACGCCGTCGACCGCGCGAGCCGGTCCGGTTCCTCGAGACGCTGAAGGCCTAGCGCATCAAATGCGCTAGATTCTTGTTTGACGCGTTTTCTTGACGCGAACCGGTGCCCACTTGGCTCGAAAGCGCTTTGCGGGATTACTGCCGGGCCAATGCCAGCGAGAATTCGCCGTTGCGCACGCGCGCGGCGAGGCCCTCGGCGAACTTCGCCACGGCGTCCTCGCCATAGGTGCCGACCAACTCGGCGAGCGCCGCAAACAGGCTCGCCTGCGCTAGGCAGTCGCCATCGACGCCGTCGTGACGCGCTTCCGCCCAGGCTTCGTTCAGGTAGCCCAGCGCGGCCTGCTTCTGTTCGTGATCGGGACGAGGGTCTTGGTGATGGGGGGAAGACGCTGGATGGCGCATGAAACTCTGCAAAATGAATGCGCGCGGTCCGAGGAGCGAACCACTGCGAGGCCCGCGAGATGTATCACGCATGCGGGTACCGCCTAGCCCACATCTTTCGAAAAGGTTAACGGCCGGGACGGCATTTAAAGGGGAATTCCTGACGTCGCCGCCGCGATCAACCAAATGAGCTGTGGATATGGTCCAGCACCGCGCGCGGCGAGGCGCACAGATGGCTGGCGCCGGCTGCGACCAGCTCCTCCGGCGTGCCGTAACCATAGGTGACGCCGATCGCGCGGATGCCGTTGCGATTCGCACCGACCACGTCGTGACTGCGGTCGCCGATCATTACCGCTTTGCTCGGATCGACCCCGGTCTGCGCCAGGGCGTAGGCCAACAGGTCGACCTTGTTGACCCGGGTTCCGTCGAGCTCGGAGCCGAACACGTGGTCGAAATACGCGCTGAGGCCGAAATGCGCGACGATCCGCGTCGCGAACACGTGAGGCTTCGAGGTCGCCACGAAGATGCGCCCCGGCGCCTGCCGCAGCTCCGCCAGCACGTCGGCGATATCGGGATAGACGCTGTTCTCGAACAGCCCGACATCGCCGAACCGCTCGCGGTAGAGCTCGACGGCGCGGTCGGCGAGCTCCTCGCCGCCGAGCAGCATCGCAAAGCTCGCCCGCAGCGGTGGCCCGATGCACCAGGTCAGTTCATCCTGCGACGGAACCGGCCGGCCGAGCTTTGCCAGCGCATACTGGATCGAGCCTGTGATGCCGGGCTTCGGGTCGGTCAGGGTGCCGTCGAGGTCGAAGAAGATCGCGCGGTCAGTTGGCATAGCGGGCCGTCAGGTCGCGCGAGATCTTCGAGCCTTCCTCGATATAGCGGCGGATCGCCACCGAGGCCGCGGGGGTGCAGGTCCGGTAGGTCTGCTGGAAGCCGTTGTAGCCGCGGTTGAAGCCCGCGATCATGCGGGCGCGGCGGTCGCCGGAGGGAGTTTCGGCGTCGATCAGCGCCTGCATCTCGTTGCGCCATTTGGCGCCTTCGTTGGAGCCGCAGATGCCGCGCAGATAGTGCAGGGCGCCGAGGATCTCGGCCAGCCGCTGCAGGTCACCGTCGAACGGCGCAGCCGCGTCCTGCGCCCGGGCGGGCGTCGCGAGGCATGCCGACATCAGGATCACAACGGCGAGAAAGGCTCTGATCATCAGGGGTTCCGGAATCGCCGTGGTATGCCCCCTCAATGCGCCGGTGGCAAGGCGGCAAGGCTCCGATACCGTCCCCAAACGGGCCTCAGACCAGCCGCCGGGCGGTCGCAATGACCTCGTGCAGCCCGCCGGTGACCTTGAGATCGCCGATCTCCTCCGGCGCCAGCCATTTGAAATCGTCGTGCTCGTCGTTCAGCACAGGCTCGCGGGAGGCCCAGCGTGCCGCGAACGTCATGATCAGATAGTGCCCGGTGCCGGGACCGGTCGGCAGCACCTCGCGCCAGCCGGCCAGCTCCAGGATCTCGACCCGCAAGGCGGTCTCCTCGTCGATCTCCCGGTGCAGGGCGGTGTGCAGCGTCTCGCCGAATTCGACCCGGCCGCCGGGCAGCGAATAGAAGCCCTTGCCCGGCGAGCGGGCACGGCGGACCAGCAGCACCTTGCCGTCGCGGAAAATCACGCCGGAGACGGCGAGCTGCGGGCGGATCGGAGGTTCGGGAGAGCTCAAGACGACAACCAGTTTTGACGACCATCATGCCCGATAAATCAGGCGCCCGCCATGATGCTGTCGACATCGGCCTCGGCCGCGCCGTTGATGACACCGGCGGTCTGCATCACCAGCGGCTTGACCCAGACGATGGCCTGCTCGGCCAGCGCGACCCGGCTCTTGTCCTGATGCAACTGCCTCATCGCGGCGCCGACCTCGGTCAGGATACTGGTCATGCTGGCGGTGAGCTGGTCGAATTCGGCCCGGATTCGAGCGTCCGCGGTCTCATAGGCCTCGATCGCGAGGTCGCGCGCCTTGAAGTTGGACGCGGTGAAATGCTCGGCATAGGACAGTGGCTGCCATTCAAGGAAATCGCTGGCGCATTCCGGCAGGTCCGGCACCATCTCCAGCAGCATGATGGCTTCGTTGAAGTGATTGAGGTAGTCGGTCGCAAGCCCGGTGCGGGGATTGATGTTGGCGGCGCGCAACAACGCCGCCCGCGCCTCGTCGGGGTACGTCGGTCGCGGGGAAGAGCCCGCTATGGCGGCCGTTGAGGTCATTGGTCGCAGTCTTTAACGGTCCAAGTTAAGGCGGAATAAACGGATACCACCCTGGACAGGATATGTGCGGACGCTTTGTCATTACCTCGCCGCCGGCGGCCTTGCGAGAGATGTTCGGCTACATCGAGCAGCCGAATTTTCCGCCGCGGTATAATGTTGCGCCAACCCAGCCGATCCCGGTCGTGCTGCTGCAGAATGGCGGCCGGCATTTTCAACTGATGCGCTGGGGCCTGATCCCGTCCTGGGTCAAGGATCCCCGCACGTTCTCGCTGTTAATCAACGCCCGCTCCGAGACGGTGCGGGAGAAGCCGGCCTTCAAGAACGCGATCAAGCGGCGCCGCGCGCTGATCCCGGCCGACGGCTATTACGAATGGCAGGATGCCGGCGGCCGCAAGCGGCCGTTCTTCATCCATCGCCGCGACGGCCATCCGCTCGCCTTCGCCGCGCTCGCCGAGACCTGGATGGGACCGAACGGCGAGGAGCAGGACACGGTCGCGATCGTCACGGCGCCCGCGAGCCCCGACCTCGCGCAACTGCATCACCGCGTGCCTGTCACGATCCGGCCCGAGCAATTCGCGCGCTGGCTCGACTGCCTGCCCAACGATGTCGACGACGTGATGCCGATGCTGAAGGGGCCCGATGTCGGCGAGTTCGCCTGGCACCAGGTGACGATGCGCGTGAATGCCGTCGCCAACGACGATGCGCAACTATTGCTGCCGATGAGCGCGGAAGAGATTGCCGCGGAGGACGCGCCGGCGCCGAAGAAGGCCGCAGCGCGCAAGGCGCCGGTGCGTGAGGACGACGGGCAGGGGTCGTTGTTTTGAGGGCTGAGTGAGGGAGCGCGATGCAGCGTGGATTTGCGCCCAGCTCTCTCCACATCGTCGTCCCGGCGAAAGCCGGGACCCATAACCACCGAATTTGCTTGTGAACGGGAATGCGGCCCCAGCGTCGCGCAACAATCGAGATGCGGGGTAATGGGTCCTAGCTTTCGCCAGGACGACGATGAAGATGGCCCTCGATCCAACCTGTCAAACAGCTTGTTCGGTGTCATCGCCCGCGCATGCGGGCGATCCAGTATGCCAGAGACGCCAGCGCTTGAGCCGAGAGACCGCGGCGTACTCGATCGCCCGGTCCCTTCGGGTTGTTGTGTCGCACGGATGACAATCCGATTACTCTTGCGGCCGGAGGTCATGCCCATGGTTCAGGATCGGCGCGACGGCAATTGGTTGATCTGGGGCTCCATCGCCTGCGCGCTTGTTCATCCAGCGCCCGCTGCCAGGGCAGCCGAGCATTTTACGCCTCAATCGTTCTGGGGGGCGGATGCAAAGCTGCTGGGAGTTGTGAAGCTGCGAGACCTGCTGCAATCGCCGCCGGTCGACCGCCATCGCCAACATCCGCAACGCGCTGTCCGGCGCCACCGCTCTCCGTGCTGATAAGCGACGGCGCCCTTTGCGCTGTCACCCCTTCACGGACGCCACGCCCTCGATCTCGATCAACATCTTCGGATTGGGCAGCGCCACCACGACGCAGGTGGTGCGCGCGGGATAGGGCGCGGGGCGAACGCGCCGGCATACAGCACGTTCATCGTCGCGACGTCAGAGGCGCGGGTCAGCAGCACGTTGACCTTGACGAGATCGCGCATCGTTGCGCCGGCCTCGGTCAGCACGCGCTTGAAATTGGTGACGACGTTGGCGAACTGCGCCTCGAAGCCATCGGGCAGCTCGCGGCTGGCGTCGAAGCCGGGAATGCCCGAGATGAACAGCAAATCGCCGACGCGGGCGCCGAACGAGAGCGGTGGCGCCGTGACGCCGGGCGGAGGAGGGAAGTGCTTGATCGTTGTCATGGGATCACCCGTCTGCGCGAGATGGAAGTGGAGGATTTTCGAGGCGCGGCGCCAGCGTACGCCGCCGCCAGAGATTCTTGCCGAACAGGTTCTGGCCGATCATGCCCGCCAGCATCGCGACGACGAACACCACGATCGGCAGCGAGAGCCCGGCGAGATTGACCAGTGCGGGCCCGGGGCAGATGCCGGCGAGGCCCCAGCCGATGCCGAACAGCACGGCGCCCCCGACCAGCGGCGCATCGATGTCATTGCGGTCGGGCCAGAGGAAGCGCGCCGAGAAGGCGGGCGCCGCACGCCGCCGCGCGATCGCAAAGCCGGATGCTGCGACCGCAACCGCACCCGCCATCACGAAAGCGAGCGTCGCATCCCAGGCGCCGAACAGATCGAGGAAGCCGAGCACCCTCTGCGGATCGGTCATGCCCGAGATCAGAAGGCCCGCGCCGAAGATCAGGCCGCAGAGGAAGCTTGCAAGAACCGGCATGGCTAGCCTCCGATCCCGTGCCTGACGATCGCAACTGTGACGATCGCCGCCGTCATGAAGATGAACGTGGCCACGATCGAGCGGCCGGACAGCCGCGCGAAGCCGCAGACGCCGTGGCCTGAGGTGCAGCCATTGCCCATCCTTGTGCCGAACCCGACCAAGAGGCCGGCGATCGCGATCACGACAAGGCTCGCATGCATCGCCGGCCGCGGCAGCGGCGCGCCGAACAATGCCGCAATCAGGGGCGCTGCGATCAGCCCGGCGATGAACGCGATGCGCCAGGAACGATCGGCGCTGCGGTCGGCGGTATCGGGCTGGAGCAGGCCGCCGACGATGCCGGTGACCCCTGCGATCCGCCCGGTCAGCAGCATCAGCAGCGCCGCGGCGAGGCCGATCAGCGCGCCGCCGAGAAGGCCGGAAACTGGGGTGAAATCGTGCATCGGTGCCGGTCCCTGTTGCGCAAACTCCTCAGCGATGGCGCAAAGCGGTGGGCGCGCATGCGCCAGTGGTCGCGTGGCTGCGTCGGCGATGATAGACTCCGCAATAACAGGAACAAGCGCAATCCCGCGTGTTTTGCCGGCATTTCAACGTGCCGCCGCTCGGTCGGATTGCCGCGATTCGCTTCACTTCGTCCGGAGAACTCCCCATGAGATTGTCATCCGTCGCCCGCGCCGTGCTGTTCGCGCTGGCGCTGCTCACCGGCTCGTCCGCCGCACTGGCCGACGAGGGCGCGGTGACGCTCGTCATCTTCAAGGGCGGCTGGATCTTCGGCGGCTCCGCCGGCAAGGGCGTTCTGACCTTCCACGGCCAGACCTACGGGCTCACTGCCGGCGGGCTGGACTATGGCCTCGTGTTCGGCGGCTCTCAGACCACGTTGCAGGGGCGGGTGCGCAACATCCGCCGCGCCCAGGATATCGCCGGCGTCTATGCCGCGGCGGGCATGGGCGTTGCGGTCGGCGCCGGCGTGCGTGGCATCCTCTTGACCAATCAGAACGGCGCGGTGCTCGAACTGAGCGGCAAGCAGATCGGGCTGATGGCCAATGTCGATCTCAGCGGGCTTGCGATCACGCTGAAGGAGTAACGGGCGCGGTGCGTAGGGTGGGCTAGCCGAAGGCGTAACCCACCGACTTATATCCGCGATTGAAGATGGCGGGTTACGCTGCGCTAACCCGCCCTACGATTCTGCAATCCACTGCGCCAGTTCACGCCACGGCTGCAAGCTCCAGTGCCCGGATGCCGCACCCGATGGCGACGGCAGCACGAACACATCTGGAAAGCCGCCCGTCGCCGGCTGCCGGCCGAGCGCAAGCGCACTGGTCGGCCTGTCGTAAAACAGGCTCGCCGCCTTCTTGCTGGTGAAGGCGATGGTCTTCGGCCGAACCATCTCTATCTTCGTCCTGAAGCCCACGACATCGAACGAGCCGCGCGCGATCTCATGATCCATCCCGGCGCCGGTCTTGGAGAGATCGGTAAAGCCGATGCCGAGCGCGAGCAGCGCTGCGAACTCGTCCGGCCGATAGCGCCGCGGCGTGATGCCTGCCTCGTGCAGCGCGCGCCAGAAGCGGTTGCCGGGATGCGCGTAGTAATGTCCGACGGCGGCGGAGCGCGTGCTGGCCGCCGTGCCGACGAACACCAGCCGCAGATTGGCGCGGAGCTGGTCGGGGAGGCGGTGAGTGTCGTTGTCGGGCATTGAGAGATCGTGGAAGGTGCCGCCGGTGTGACGGACCCGACCGCTACCATTTCCGCCGCTCCCGTCATATACCTCGGCGATGACCCGCGAAGAATTGGTCGCCGCCTACACGGCGCCCGGCCGCCACTATCACGACCTCGCGCATATCGAGGACTGCCTCGCGGCGCTGGCGCGCGTCGATGGTCTTTCCGCGGCCGAACGCGAGATCCTGTCGGAAGCGATCTGGTGGCACGATGTCGTGTACGATCCGACCCGGCCTGATAATGAGGAGCGCAGCGCGCAGCTCGCCGAACAACACGTTCGCGCCGCGATCGGCGACGAGGTCGGCCGCCTGATCCGTCTGACGAAGACGCACGACGTTGAGACCGATGATCGCCTCGGCGCGATCCTGATCTCGATCGACCTCAGCATTCTCGGCGCCGAGCCCGCGCGCTACGATGCCTATGCCGCGGCGATCCGGCAGGAGTTCATCCATGTCGGCGACGCCGACTATCGCGCCGGCCGCGCCAAGGTGCTGCGCCACTTTGCTGCACGCCAGGTGATCTTCCCCGATGCCGGTTTCGCCGCAACCTACGACCGCCGCGCCCGCGACAACCTCGTGCGTGAGATCGCGGCGCTGGGGTGAGGGGCTCCAACCGTATGTCCTGCGTCCGCAGGGGCGCATTGCCAAAATATCGAAAACAACCCCATGCACAGTAGCCGGCGGCGTGCCGGCATTCGACGTGGCCACTTGACATGTCGGGCAAATCAGTGACATTATTCTATTATTCCGAAATGACGCAGGCGCGCCTCACCCTCCGCGACGGGACGTGCCTTGCCGCAAGCGGGGCGAGGTCGCGACTCGATTGCCCTGATCTCATCAGGTGCTAGCGCGCCGGCTCCTTGACCTCGTCTTCCGCCGCGACCGCTTGCGCCGGCCCCGTCGCGCGCACCATCAAGAACCGTCCCGAGAACGCCGTGCCGCGGATGCTCCAGCGGCCGTCGATCTCGGTCGCGTCGGCATTGACGGCGCCTTCATAGTGCACGGTGTCATAGCCGTAGCCCGGCGGCTCGTAGCGTTTGACGAACGACACCGCGCTGCCGGAGCGGTGTCCAGACAGCGAAGCATTGTGGGTGCTGAGCGGGCAGCCCGGCCTCACGCAGGGTTCGGTCACGCTGCCGCCGAGTGCGCCGCCGGCGTCGATCAGCGTCGCCAGGAAGGTGACCATGCCGCTTGGCTGAACATAGCTGCCGTCCCAGACGCCGGTGAGATTGTCGGTCATGTGCTCGTCCGGATTGCGCGTCGAATTGCAGTGATCGATGTGGTGCAGGCAGCGCCTCAACGCAAGTCGCGTGACCGCCGCCAGTAGGCGTCGTTCTCTTACTCATCGTCATGCCCGGGCTTGTCCCGGGCATCCACGTCTTGGTTGCTGCCGAAGAAAGACGTGGATGGCCGGGACAAGCCCGGCCATGACGAATGCGATCGTTCCACGTCGCGCCCGGTTGCCTGATCAGGCAAAAGGGTCTGTAATCCGGCCCAACAGATCAAGAAGAATTTCGGGAGCAGGACATGACGGGAGAGCCGAAGACCCATTACGAGGTGATCGTGGTCGGCGCCGGCGTCGCCGGCATCTACCAGATCAAGCGGCTCGCCGATCTCGGCATCGACGCCACCGTGCTCGAAGCCGCGCCCGATCTCGGCGGCACCTGGTACTGGAACCGCTATCCGGGCTGTCGTTTCGACTCGGAGAGCTACACCTACGGCTTCTCGTTCTCGCGCGAACTGCTCGACGAGTGGCACTGGAAGGAGCGCTTCTCCGCCCAGCCCGAGAATCTGCGCTACCTCAACTACGTCGCCGACAAATTCGACCTGCGCAAATACATGCAGTTCAACTGCAAGGTCGAGGCGATGCAGTTCGACGAAACGCGCGATCTCTGGCAGCTCAGGATCAGTGACGGCTGCACGATGACCTGCCGCTTCGTCGTGCTCGGTATCGGCCTGCTCTCGGCGCCGACCATGCCGCGCGTGCCTGGCATCGATGACTTCAAGGGCCGCTCGTTCCACACCTATTACTGGCCGCACGAGCCGGTCGATCTCACGGGAAAGAAGGTCGCCGTGATCGGTACCGGCGCGACCGGAATTCAGGTGATCGGCGAGATCGCTGACAAGGTAGGCCAACTCACGGTGTTCCAGCGCCGGCCGAACTGGAGCGCGCCGCTCAACAACTCCGCGATCTCGGAAGCTGAAATGGCCGACATCCGCGCGCGCTATGACGAGATCTTCGCCGCCTGCGCGCTGACGCCCGGCAGCTTCGTGCACGGCCCCGACAAGCGCGGCTTCTACGAGGTGAGCCGCGAGGAGCGGCTGGCACTGTGGGACAGACTCTACGACGAGCCCGGCTTCGGCATCTGGCTGGCGAATTTTCGCGAGATCTTCATGGATGAGGCCGCCAATGCCGAACTGTCGGAATATATCGCGGACCGCATCCGCCGCCGCGTGAAGGATCAGAAAGTCGCCGAAAAGCTGATCCCGCGCGATCACGGCTTCGGCGTGCAGCGCCTGCCGCTGGAGACCCGGTATTTCGAGGCCTACAATCGCGACAATGTGCATCTCGTCGACCTCAGCGAGACGCCGCTGGTGCGCGTCACCGCATCAGGCCTGCGCACCACGGCGCGCGACTACGAGTTCGACATCATCGTCTACGCCACCGGCTTCGACGCCATCACCGGCGCCTACGACCTGATCGACATCGAAGGTATCGGCGGCGCGAAGCTATCGGACAAATGGAAACAGGCGCCGTCGACCTTCCTCGGCATGCTCGTGTACGGCTTCCCGAACCTGTTGATGCCGACCGGCCCGCAAAGCGCCTCCGCCTCGACCAACTTCCCGCGCGGCATCGAGAACGGCGTCAACTGGTGCACCAACCTGCTGCAATACATGTGGGACCGAGGCCTGACCCGCGCCGATGCCACCTTGGAGGCACAGCAGCGCTGGACCGCGCATGTCGCCAAAATGTACGAGATCATGCTGATGCGCAAAGCCAAGTCGTGGTTCACCGGCTACAACTCCAACGTCGCCGGCCACGAGGAGGGCACCGTCCGCTACTTCGTCTACAACGGCGGTACGCCGAAGTTCTTGGGGATCATCAACGGTGTGGCGGCGGAGGGGTATCGGGAGATTGAGTTTGGTGCGGCGGCAGCCGTCGGTACGCAGGCGGCGGTTGGCGCGTCGGCGTCGTAGGGTTGGTTAGCGCAGCGTGTCCCACCATTGTCTCGTCGAGCAGCCGGCGGGTTACGCCTTCGGCTAACCCCCCGTGCGTGCGAATACATAGATTGAGATGTCCGCTTTCGACGGAGAGCGGCCACGACTTCGGAATGTCGGCTTGTGACCCAAAGCAGACGTTGACTGCGCCACAATTAAAGATCAGCCTTTTGGTTTCGCCGATAGCGAAAGGTTGCGACGATGTCTAAGACGCTCGCTTCATTCTTCGGATTGTTGGCCTTCCTACTCGGTGCGACGGTCAGTGCGCAGGTCAAAGCTGATAGCGATTTTAGAGTCACGCTGCTTGGCACCGGCACGCCAATTCCCGATGCCGATCGGTTCGGCCCGAGCACGCTAGTAGAAGCGGGAAATCAGAGATTGCTGTTTGACGCTGGGCGCGGCGCGACGATCCGCTTGCGGCAAATCAACCCGACGCAAAACACGATCATGAGCAAGATCAATGCACTCTTCCTTACTCACTATCATTCGGATCACACCTTGGGCATCCCCGACCTATGGCTTACTGGGTGGCTGAATAACAGTCGAAAGGAGCCATTCCGATTGATCGGCCCGGTTGGCGCGAAGTCGCTGATGACCGGCCTAGAGGCCGCTTATGCCCTCGACATCAAGATCCGGCTGGAGGACGAGAAACTGCTGCCTGAGGGCATCGCAACTGTCGTGGAGGAATTCGAGAAGGACGGCGTCGTCTATGAGAGGGACGACGTCAAGGTCATTGCTTTCACGGTCGATCACGGGGCTGCCATCAAGCCTGCCGTAGGTTACCGTATCGAATACAAAGGTCGCGCGGTGGTGATTTCGGGCGACACTCGCTACGACCAGAACGTCATAAAATATGGCGCCGGCGTTGACCTGCTCATTCACGAAGTCTGTGCCGCTCGACCCGAATTGCTTTCCTCAAATCCGTACATGCGGCGCGTGATGGACCACCATACTAATCCCAGGGAAGCAGGACAGGTGTTTTCTTTGGCCAAGCCTAAGCTGGCGGTTTATTCCCATCTCGTCTTTCTCGGCAGCGACAAGATCCCTCGTGCAACCGTTGACGACATCGTGGCGGGCACCCGCGAGACTTATAGCGGGCCGCTGGAGGTTGGTGAGGACTTAACGTCCTTCGAAATTGGCGATATAATTACGGTGCGCCAACGCAATCCGTAAGGTGCAATTTGTGACTGTGCTCTCATCAAGCTCAAAACCACGAGCATGAGTCTGCCCTTTGGCCTTATGCATCGTTGATGAGCGCGGGCCCTCGAAGCAAGGCCGGGCTTTCGCCCGGCCTTTCATCTAGTGCGAGAACGCGCTTCTGCGCGGACATGACGAACGGTAAGGAGGAGCCCTTACAACACCCGATTGCTCTCCTTCACCTTCTCCGCATCGAGATACAGGTTCTCGCCCATCTCCTTGAACTTGGCGCTCATCGTCGCCATGCCGTCCTCGATGGTGCCTGAGATCGACGCGCCGACGCCGGTCGGGTCGTTGAGCGTCGCGGCGTAGTCGCGGACGTCCTGGGTGATCTTCATCGAGCAGAACTTCGGGCCGCACATCGAGCAGAAATGCGCGACCTTGTGGGCTTCCTTCGGCAGGGTCTCGTCGTGGAAGTTCTTCGCGGTCTCGGGATCGAGACCGAGGTTGAACTGGTCCTGCCAGCGGAAGTCGAACCGGGCGCGGCTGAGCGCATCGTCGCGGAGCTGCGCGGCGGGGTGGCCCTTGGCGAGATCGGAGGCGTGGGCTGCGATCTTGTAGGTGATGACGCCGACCTTGACGTCGTTACGGTCTGGCAGGCCGAGATGCTCCTTCGGCGTGACGTAGCAGAGCATCGCGCAGCCGAACCAGCCGATCATCGCGGCGCCAATGCCCGAGGTGATGTGATCATAGCCCGGCGCGATGTCGGTGGTCAGCGGGCCCAACGTATAGAACGGCGCTTCGCCGCATTCCTTGAGCTGCTTGTCCATGTTGATCTTGATCTTGTGCATCGGCACGTGGCCGGGGCCCTCGATCATGACCTGGCAGCCCTTGTCCCACGCGATCTTGGTCAGCTCACCGAGCGTTTCCAGTTCGGCGAACTGCGCGCGATCGTTGGCGTCGGCGATCGAGCCGGGGCGCAGGCCATCGCCGAGCGAGAACGAGACGTCATACTTGCGCATGAGGTCGCAGATCTCGTCGAAACGGGTGTAGAGGAAGCTCTCCTTGTGATGCGCGAGGCACCACTTCGCCATGATCGAGCCGCCGCGCGACACGATGCCGGTGACGCGGTTCGCGGTGAGGTGGATGTAGGATAGCCGCACGCCGGCGTGGATCGTGAAATAGTCGACGCCCTGCTCGCACTGCTCGATCAGGGTGTCCTTGTAGAGCTCCCAGGTCAGCTTGACGGGATCGCCTTCGCACTTCTCCAGCGCCTGATAAATGGGAACGGTGCCGATCGGCACCGGCGAGTTGCGCAAAATCCATTCGCGGGTGGTGTGGATGTTGCGCCCCGTCGAGAGGTCCATCACGGTGTCGGCGCCCCAGCGGATCGCCCATACCATCTTGTCGACCTCTTCCTCGACCGACGAGGTCACCGCCGAGTTGCCGATATTGGCGTTGATCTTGGTCAGGAAGTTGCGGCCGATGATCATCGGCTCGAGCTCGGCATGGTTGATGTTGGAGGGGATGATGGCGCGGCCGCGCGCGATCTCGCTGCGGACGAATTCCGGCGTGATGAAGGCGGGGACCTCCGCGCCAAAGCTCTCGCCGTCGGCAAGCGCTGCCTCAGCGCGTTCGAGCTGCTGCTTGCGGCCGAGATTCTCGCGCTCGGCGACGTAGATCATCTCCTTGGTGATGATGCCGGCGCGGGCGAACTCGAGCTGCGTGATCTTGTGGCCGTCGAGGCCGCGCAGCGGCGTGTGGTGCGCGGTGAAGGCCTTGGCGGCGTGGGATGCGCCGACATTTCCGTTGTCTTCCGGCTTGATGTCGCGGCCGACATATTCCTCGACGCCGCCGCGCTCCTTGACCCAGGCGAGGCGATTGCGCGGCAGGCCGCTGTTGACGTCGATCGTCACGGCGGGATCGGTGTAGGGGCCCGAGGTGTCATAGACCGGCAGGTTCGGCTCGCCGGCGCCCTCGGACAGGATGATCTCGCGCAAGGGAACGCGGATGTCGGGCGCGGCCTCCGGCGTCGCAAAGATCTTGCGCGACGAGGGCAGCGAGCCGGTGGTGACGGCGGGGAGCGTGGTGTCGGGGTTGGAGCGGATGTTCATGGGATCCTCCGGTTTAATTCGTGTCAGTTGAATTCGTCATTGCGAGCGCAGCGAAGCAATCCATGGTCTCGCAAGCGGAGGAATGGATTGCTTCGTCGCTTGCGCTCCTCGCAATGACGGTGGTGAGATTGGTGGCCATCACGCGGCCTCCGCACGGATGCCGCGCCATTGCCGCACCCGCGCGTCGGGGTCGGCGTTCTGGGTGACATCAGTGACGACGGCGATCGAATCGGCGCCGGCGGCGAAGATCTCGGCCGCGTGCTCGAACTTGATGCCGCCGATCGCGACAAGGGGAATGGCGCCGATCCGCTTCTTCCACTCGGTGATCTTCGGAATGCCCTGCGGCGCGAACCGCATCGACTTCAAAGTGGTGAAGAAGATCGGGCCGAGCGCGACATAGTCGGGTTTCGCCGCGAGCGCGGCGTCGAGCTCGGCATCGTCATGGGTGGAGACGCCGAGCGTGAGTTTCGCTTTGCGGATCTCGGCGAGATCAGCGTCGGCGAGGTCTTCCTGGCCGAGATGCAGATGCTCGGCGCCGGCGACAACAGCCGCCCGCCAGTAATCGTTGACGACAAGCTTTGTCGGCGTGCCCTTGGTCACCGCCAGCGCGTCGGTGACGATCTGCAGCGCCTCGGCATCGTCGAGCTCTTTGGCGCGGAGCTGGATGGTGCCGACGCCGAGTTTGGTCAGTCGCTCGACCCATTTGACGCTGTCGACGACGGGATAGAACGGATCAGGATACGGCATGCCAGAACGGGGTCCCAACGACAGGGGTGGAAGGGGAGGCGAAGTCGCGGGCTTCCATCAGCCCGGCTTCATAGGCGGTGCGGCCGGCCTCGACGCCGAGCCGGAAGGCATTGGCCATCGCAACCGGATCGGCGGCTTTCGCCACCGCGGTGTTGAGCAGCACGGCGTCGTAGCCGAGCTCGAGGGCTTCGGCGGCATGCGATGGCGCGCCCAAGCCCGCATCGACCACCAGCGTGATGTCGGGCAGGCGGTCGCGCAGCAGTTTCAGCGCATCGCGGTTGGTGATGCCTTTTGCACTTCCTATTGGCGCGGCCCACGGCATCACCACCTTGCAGCCGGCCTCGACCAGGCGCGAGGCGACCGAGAAATCCTCGGTGCAATAGGGGAACACTTCAAAACCGTCCTTGACCAGGATGGTGGCGGCCTCGACCAGGCCGACCACGTCGGGCTGCAGCGTGTCGTTGTCGGCAATCACCTCGAGCTTGATCCAGGGCGTGCCGAACAATTCGCGCGCCAGCTTGGCGGTGGTGACCGCCTCGCGCACGCTGCGGCAGCCCGCGGTGTTCGGCAGCACGGTGACACCGAGCTCGCGGATCAGCGACCAGAACGCATCGCCGCTCTTGCCGCCCGCGGCTTCACGGCGGAGCGATACGGTGACGATGCTGGCGCCGGAAGCGCGGATCGCGCCCTGCATGATCGCGGGCGAGGCATACAGCGCCGTGCCGATCAGGAGGCGCGAGGGGAAGGATTTGCCGTAGAAGGTGACCATGTGTCTCCTCACACTATGCCGTCGTCCCGGCGAAGGCCGGGACCCATACGCCGCGGCCCTTCAATGTGGCGCGCTGGGCGACGTTCTTTCCGACTATTACCGGTCGTGGTTATGGGTCCCGGCCTTCGCCGGGACGACGAGGGGAGAGAGCTTGCATGAAATGTCATCACATCACCCTCCCTGCCGCGGCGTGATGATCTCGATCTCGTCGCCGGCCTTGAGCGCGGTGTCGGCCCAGCGCCCCTTCGGCACCACGTCGTAATTCACTGCGATCGCAAAATGCGTGCCCTCGTAGTCGAGCTCGGCCAGCAGTGCGTCGACGCTGACGGCGCTGATCTCCCGCTGCTCGCCGTTGACGATCACGCGCATTGCATCACCTCATTGTCGATTTCGCCGCGCGAAAGAAAGGCGAGCGTCAGCTCGGCCAGCGCCGGCGCGAGCAGGAAGCCGTGACGGTAGAGCCCGTTCACCGTGATGCGTTCCTGCTCGATTTTGATCTTGGGCAGATTGTCCGGAAAGGCCGGGCGCAGGCCGGCGCCGAATTCGACGATGCGCGCCTCGCCGAACGCTGGATGCACCACATAGGCGGCCCCTAACAGTTCCAGCGCCGAGCGCACGCTGACGCCGTTGTCCTCGGCCTCGATCGAGGTCGCGCCCAGCATGAAGCGGCCGTCGCCGCGCGGGATCACGTAAAGCGGCCAGCGCGGATGGATCAGCCGCACCGGGCGCGACAATTCGACCTCCGCGGTCTCGATGATGATCATCTCGCCCTTGACGCCGCGCAGGGTCGGCTCGCGGCCGCGCGCGGCGAGGCCGCGGCAGTCGATCACGAGGCCGTCGAGATCATCAGCCTCGGCGTCGCTACCGAACTTGATGTCGCCGCCGGCCTTGGCGATCGCGGCATGCAGCCGCGGCAGCACGCGCCGCGGCTCGACATGGCCTTCGTCGGGATAGAACAGGCCACTACCGAAGCGGCCCTCGAGCGCCGGTTCGAGTTCGCGGACGCCCTCGGCGTCGAGCCGGCGATAACCTGACGTGAGGCGCGCAAAGCGCTCGAAATCGGCGCGGTCGCGCGGATGCGCCACCACCAGCGAGCCGTTGAACGCCGTCTCCGGGAGATGCTGCCGCCACAGGTCCAGCGAGCGGATGCCGAGCCGCGAGATCACCGGCTCGGAGGCCTCGGCCTCGCACCACGGCGCCAGCATTCCGCCGGCGAAGTGGCTTGTGGATTGCGTCATCGCGGCGTCACTGCGCTCATGCAGGGTGACGGCACGTCCGGCCTGTGCGAGCAACAACGCGTGCCAGGCGCCGGTTATGCCTGCGCCGATGATGGAGACGGGGGAATCCCCCCGCGGTTGTGACGTCTGATACATCCCTGTCCCTTCGCCGGCATGACCCGGATCAGGTTCAAAGGGTCACCGCGGTCCCGAACTGATCGCCGTGATGGCGAAGTCCAAGCTTGCGGTATCTCAGCTCCTCCTTCGGAGCACCCCTCGGAACACCCTTAATGTAGGCTGATGGGCGGATGTGTCAACTTGTATGCCAGGAGCGGCACCGCGGCGTGCGCAGAACACGCGTCCCCCCGACGCAGCGCAGCGCGATAGCGATGCGCCGCGTCCGGGACACGCAAGCAGCTATTTGGGAGCCTGTTCCAGCTTTGGCTCGGCGGTCTCGGCCGACATTTGGTCTTGCTTGGCGAGTTCCTTCGGTGGCGCACCTGCGCCGCCATGCGTCGCCTCCTTGAGGTGACCGCCGCGCTGCCGCTTTGCGACGTAGTAATACCCGCCCGCGAAATAACGCACGGCTCGATCGAAATCGCCATTGGCGGCGCGATAGGCGCCGGCGAGGTATTTGACGCCGTATTTGAGGTTGGTCGCGGCGTCGCGCAGCCCTTCGGCGGTACCGGTGTAGCCGACCCCACGGGCGGTCGCGAGCTTGATCTGCATCATCCCGATGGCGCCGCCGCGCCCGATCAGCTGCGGATGGTACTTGCTCTCGCGCACGATGACGCGATGCACCAGCTCTTCCGGCACCAAATTGGCCTGGGCCTCGGCCGCCACCATCGCCTCATATTGCGCCCGCGATTGTGCATGCGCACCGGCGCAGGACGCCAGCACCGCAATCGCGGCGGCAAGGCAGCTAAGGCTCTGAAGGATATTCATCTCGGGTTGCCCGGGTGATCAAACGCGCGTCGGTTCTGCGGTCTCATTGGTACGGCGAGCAGGCAGGAATGTGGCAAAACCTTCGCATCAGCGAAACGTTCTGCGTCCGTGATTGTTCGGGTGCGGGTGAAGCGGACGACGCTTTTGCGCAGACAGATGCTTCAAATTGTTTGCTTCAATCGTCTCAGCTGAAAATTGTTTTTGCGTCCGATTTTCTTCTACGATTTTCTCGCCCGCGTTTTACCGCACACTATCCACAGCGGATTGTCGTGCAAACGACGCGATGAAGGTTTACACTCGTCGGCGACAGCGAGCGTGTTGAGTCAGCACGTCTGTCCATTCAAAAGCACGCAAGAAACAACATTCGGGAGATGCGCCATGGTCCGTCAGGACACCGGCTATATGCCTCGCGAAAATCCCTGCGCGCAATGCGGCAAGCCGATCGCCCGGCCCGATTGGGTGGAGCACAGCGAGGGGCGCACGTCGTTCCTGTGGAATTGCCGCGCCTGCAATTACCGCTTCGAGGCCATCGCAATCTACGACACAGCGCAGCTCACGCCGCTCGCCGCCTGATGCTCTAGGTTATCGGTCCGCTTCGTCGCCGATCAGCTCCAGCTGATCAGGCTGCGGATTTCCGCGGCTGCAATTGCTGCTGCCGCGCCGGCAGTTCGATCCGGACCACGAGCCCGTGCGGCTTGCGATCGTGCAGCGACAGCGTGCCGCCATGCGCGAGCACGATGGCGTTGGCGATCGACAGGCCAAGGCCAAAGCCTTCGGCCTCATCCATGTTGCGCGCCTGGTCGCCGCGCACGAACGGCTCCAGCACGCTGGCCTTGTGCGCGTCCGAAATGCCGGGGCCGTCATCCTCGATGTCGATGACGAGGCGATCCGGCCTGACGTCGAGGCGAACGGCAACTTCGCCGCCGAAGCGCACGGCATTGTCGACGAGATTGGTGATGCTGCGATGCAGGTCGGCCGGCCGCGCGGTCGCCATCGCGTGCTGCGGACCTTCGTAGCTGACCTTGTGTCCCATGTCGGCGAACTGGTCGGTGACGAGGTGCAGCGTGCTCGCGATGTCGACCAGCGTCATCTCCTCGAGCTTGCGGTCGTTGCGCAGGAACGACAGCACCGATTCCAGCATCGAGCGCATCTGGTCGAGGTCGCGCAGCATGCGGTGGCGATGAGTCTCGTCCTCGATGAATTCGGCGCGCAGCCGCATCCGCGTGATCGGCGTGCGCAGGTCGTGGCTGATCGCAGCCAGCATCTTGGTGCGATCGTCGATCAATGCCGTGATGCGCTCGCGCATCCGGTTCAGCGCCTTGGCCAGCGAGCGGATCTCTTCGGGCCCGCGTTCGGGCAGCGGCGCGGCAGCGCCGCTCAGGCTGAAGGTCTCCGCGGCCTTGACGAAGGATGACAGCGGCGCCGTCAGCGCCCATGCCGCCCACAGGCCGAGCAGGGTGACGCTGATGACGGCGAACAGCACCGTCATCATCCACGGCCCGCCCCAGAACGGCCGCATGTGCTGGTCGGGCATCAGGTTCGCGGCGAACATGCTGCCGTCGGGCAGGCGGATCGCGACGCGCCGAATCTCGTTGTCATGCGGCGTGCCGCCCGCCTCGCGCGGCAGAGAGTAGACGTGATAGCCGGCGCCGAGCCGGCGCAGCGCGTGCAGGCTCGGCGGGTCGGTCTCGGTGAGGGCGCCGGTATCGGACGTGAAGTCAGCGATGGCAAGCTGCGGGAAGGCTCTGATGACGTCGGCCTGGAGCCGCGGCCGCTCCGATGCCGGGGCATGCCCGAGCAGTTGCGCGGCGGCGGCGAGCTGGGTGTGCCAGCGATCGGACGGCTCCGGCCGGTCCGGCCGATGGATCAGGAAAGTGGCAGTGATGATCAGGTGCAGCGCGACGATCGAGACGACGACCAGCGCCGCCATCTGGGCGCCGATCCCCCGCAGACTCAGCACGCGCAGCAGCTTCATGGTCAGTTGCTCGTGGCGGCAACCGCCTCCACCCTCGGAGTGAACACATAGCCGCCGGAACGCACCGTCTTGATCATGGTGGCTTCCTGCGGATCGGGCTCGATCTTGCGTCGGATACGGCTGACCAGCACGTCGATCGAACGCTCGAACGAGCCGGCGCTGCGGCCTTGCGTCAGGTCGAGCAGGCTGTCGCGCGACAGCACGCGGCCGGGCCGTTCGCAGAAGGTGCGCAGCAGGTCGAACTCGGCGCTGGTCATGGCGACGCGCGCCCCTTCGGGGTTGCGCAGCTCGCGCAGGCGGATGTCGATGCGCCAGCCGAGGAAGGTCAGCGTGGTCGCGCCCTCGATCGCGCTGGCGTTGCGCGCCGCGGCCTGCCGACGCAGCACCGCGTTGATCCGCGCCAGCAGCTCGCGCGGGTTGAACGGCTTGGCCAAATAGTCGTCGGCGCCCATCTCGAGGCCGAGGATGCGGTCGACGTCCTCACCGCGCGCGGTCAGCATGATGATCGGCGTCTGCGACTCCGCGCGTACCTTGCGGCACAGGCTGAGGCCGTCCTCGCCCGGCAGCATGACGTCGAGCACCAGCAGATCCACGCGGTGGTCGGTCATGGCCTTCGCCATCTCGCGGCCGTCTGAGGCGGTCGTGACATGGCAGGAATTGGTGCGGAGATATTTGGCGATGAGAGACCGCGTTTCGCGGTCGTCCTCGACGACGAGGATATTGGGCGCAGCCTGGGTCATACCGACTCTTTTGTCCGTGATTCGGGGGAAGCGGCTCAGGAATTTTGTTTCAGTGCATTTCTGGAATCTTGCCCAGCATAACGAGTTAACAGGTCGGCGCTGTGGAGAAAAGTTATCGTTCTGTCATCAAGCCTAATCCGTTGAAATACGAGCGGAAGTTCCCGATGCCGCACGTCGGGTCCGTGGCGCCAGGGCCGCCCGGAAAAGGGTAGGGCGGCTGTTATATCCAGCGCCGGAACCCGTTCCCAGGCGACGCGTTGTTTCTCTTTCAGGCCAGGAGGGTGAGATGGCTGTCGAGGTCATGGCAAGGCCGCATCAGCTCATTGCAAGCGATCGCGTCGAGGGGACGGCGGTGCGCCGAGCCAATGGCGACATGATCGGCCATATCGAGCGGCTGATGATCGACAAGATCTCGGGCAAGGTGTCGTACGCGGTGCTGAGCTTCGGCGGCTTCCTCGGGATCGGAACCAATCTGCTTCCGCTGCCGTGGGGCCGGCTGCACTACAATACGAAGTTCGAGGCCTACGAGCTCGACATCGAGGATGACGAATTGAAGCGCGCGCCGTCGTTCCGTGCCGACAAGGAATTCGATTGGGGCGACCGCTCGCAGGAAGTCGAGCTGCATCGCTTCTACGGCGTGCCGCCCTATTGGGGCGGCTTCTGAACGGCACATCGCGCTCGATCGGCTTTCGTGATGCGGGGCGCGCTGCGAGATGCGCGTGCGGATGATTTTGCGCAAGCGCGGTTCGCGGGACGACTTAGTGAGCCAAACATCGTCACATCGGGGACTGCGCGTCCGGCGCAGTCGTGAGGCTCGACCGCAACCCACTTGAGAGATCGCGGTCGTTTTCGTCAAGGACCGCAACGTTCCATGCGTTGCGCAATCCTCGGGCTTGCCGCATCGCTTCCATCGCGTTGCCAGCATGGTGTTCCCAAGCATCGGG
This sequence comes from Bradyrhizobium sp. USDA 3240, assembly GCF_054063295.1. Classification (NCBI taxonomy): domain Bacteria; kingdom Pseudomonadati; phylum Pseudomonadota; class Alphaproteobacteria; order Hyphomicrobiales; family Nitrobacteraceae; genus Bradyrhizobium; species Bradyrhizobium sp. USDA 3240. Next base: position 2,023,544 of record NZ_JBSSGD010000002.1, on the reverse strand, counting down.
GCGGCTTTTGACCGCAGGCGCATTAGGAACGGTCACGCAAATCACGGGTTCTCCCAGCATCGATTTTGCGAACTGAGGAGAGCGCAACAATGTTGGTTAAATCCATCATCGCCGGCTTGGCCGGCTCCGCCTTGCTTGCAACCGTCGCGATTGCACAGACACCCACCGACAAGGGCGACAAGATGTCACCTGCGGCGTCGACAACAACGTCGACCACGTCGGCGACCTCGTATCATGGCGACTGGCGCGCGTCGAAGGTCGTCGGCCTCAGCGTGTACAACGACAAGAACGAGAGCGTCGGCTCGATCAACGATCTCCTGATGGACAAGAGCGGCGCCATCAAGGCTGTCGTGATCGGCGTCGGCGGCTTCCTTGGCGTCGGCGAGCATCTGGTCGCCGTGCCGCTCGACAAGGTGAAATTCGTCAACGAGCCGGTCGCCTACACCGGCGCCTCGAACACCGGCAGCACGACCAAGTCCACGACCACCACCGGCGCGGCGCCCGCGGCGGCGGCGTCGAAGCCTAATCCCTGGTATCCGGATCACGCGGTGTTCAGCGCGACCAAGGATGAGCTGAAGGCGATGCCCGAGTTCAAATACGCGACCGAGTAACGCGCATTGCGTTGCCTGAAAGACGAATGCGCCCGGCGATGCCGGGCGCATTTTGTCGCAAGGTGCAAGAAATCTGCGCCTGTTTTTACCAGCCCAGTTCGCGCAAGTACGCCGCGCGGGCGGCGACGCCGGTGTGGGTGAAATCCGTGAAGACCCCATCCACGCCGAGACGGAAGAACTTCAGATATTCCAGGCCCGGGTCGCCGCGATAGTCGGCAGCCAGGTATTTCTTCTCGTTCCGGAACGTGAAGACATGCACGAACAGGCCGAGCTTGTGCGCGTCGGCAATGACGCTGGTTGGTTCTTGCGTCGTAGCCTCCGCCGTCGATCCCTTGTAGGGCTTGCCGTCGGTGTTGCTGTCCTTCCACGGTGAGATCTTGTAGGGGACGATGTAAGCCTTCCACGGACCGATGCCGTCGGCATAGGTCTTGATCTCCGCGAGGCCTGCGGAAGTCAGCATCGCATCGAAGGTGCGGCTGTCACCCGCGACCGTCCAGTCGTACGGGCGGGAATTGGCGATGTTGTTGAGCAGCACCTTGCCGGTCTTGAAGTCGACGCCGTTGCCGTCGATCAGCTGGACCTGCCGCGTCTCCAGCCCATGGCTTCGCATGTATTTCAGGCTGCCGGGCTCGAAGCTCTGCACGATGATCGGAGCGTCCTTCGCATTGAGGCTGTTCTCCTTGATGATCTTGATCAGGGCATCCTCGAGCGGGTGGCTGCCGGGCGCGCCGCAGCCATTGGCGATGGCCTGCGCATTGTTCCAGGTCGGATTCTTGGTTTCCGGATAGACCGCGATCGAACGTCCCGTCGCCTTGCTCTTGGCTTTGGCGATATCGATGATGTCCTGGAAGCTGATGATCGGAAACTTGCCGTTGAACAGTTTTGGCCGTTCGTTGGCCGCATCATAGGTGGTGCCGGCGATCCAGCTCTTCAGCTCGACCATGGTGAAATCGGTGATCGACCAATCATTGGTGTGGTCGTCGCCGTCGACGATCAGCGCCTTCAGCACCGATTTGGGATCGGCCGGATCGATCAGGTCGGTGGGATATTCGGCCGGCCCGCTGGTCGGTGTTTGCGCCCATTTCACCTTGACGGCAACGCCCGGCGCCGTGCGCTTGCGTTTCGCGACTTCCGCATTGGTCTTCGCCACTTCGGCAACGTTGGTGTTGTCGCCGAGCCATGGATTGTGGCGTGCCACCAGCACGCAATCCTTGGTCAGATGCAGATCTTCTTCGAGCGCGTCGGTGCCGAGGTCGGCAGCTAGCTCATACGAGGCCTCGGTCTCTTCGGGCACGAGGCCCGGCACGCCGCGATGCCCGATCACGAGCGGCAGCTTGCCGTCGACGGTCAGGAAGGGTTTTGCGCCGGCCGGCGCCGGGCCGGTTTGCGCTGATGCCATCGACGGCAGCAGCATCGCCAAAGCCGCCGCGCCGAGCAGCATCGCGCCAACATGCATCTTCCGTCGCGAACGAATCTGCCTCACGGCCAAATCTCCATCTTTGCGTGGCATCGGGCGATGCCGTAAGGGCCGAGCCGCATAGGGCCGCCGCTGTTGTCTTCTTTGTCGCAATCTTCTGACAGTCCGATGACTATTCGGCGAGGAAGGCAGACACAAGCTTCCGCGACGCGCCGGAGGGCGACAGTCCGCGCGTCATTGCGGCTCGCGGCCGGGCGCGGCGCGTCGTCAGCGCTCGATCCGGACGCTCATGCCGGGCTCGAGACCTTCCGCGGCGCCTGTCGGGTCGAGACGCAGACGCAGCGTGTTGCGGTCGTGATCGCCGATCACGCGTTCGGCCTGCCAGGTGGCGAACACCCCGAGCGGCCGCAATTCGGTGATGGGAGCCTTGGTGGCGGCGCCGGAACCGTTCGGTATCACGCTCACGGTCTTGCCCATCGCGAGGCCGTCGAGATGGTCCTCGCGCACATTGAACGACAGCCATTGCTTGCCGGCCGCCGCGATCATCAGGATCGGCTGACCCGCACGCACGTTCTCGCCCAATTCCGCGGCGATCACGGTGACCACGCCGTCGACCGGCGCGCGCAGCACCATCTTGTCGAGACGGCGCTCGAGCACCGCGCCGGCGGCCGCGGCCGCCTGCACCTGTGCGTCGGCGATGGCGCGCTCCTCTTTGGTCGGCCCTGCCACGGCGGCATCGTAGTTCGCCTGGGACGCCGCCACGCCGGCGCGCGCAGCGGCAACGTCGTTCTCGGCCTGGTCGAGCGCCTGCTGGGTTTCAAAGCTCTGGCTCGCCAGCGTCGTGATCCGCTTGAGTTGGGTCTCCACATAGTCGAGCCGCGAATTGGCCTTGGAGATCGCGGCTTTCAGCGAGTCGATCTGCTCGCGGCGTACGCCGGCATAGACGTTGTTGCGGTTCGCCACCGCGGCGGCGAGCGCGGCCCGGGCCTGGTCCGCCTGTGCGCTCAACTCGACCGCGGACAGTTTGGCGAGGACGTCGCCCGCGCGCACCTTGGCGCCTTTCTCGACCGCGATCGACACCAGCTGGCCGTTCACTTCCGGCTCGATCCTGACCTCGGTCGAGCGGACCACGCCGACGATTGCGGGGACAGGCGTCGCGCGGCTCTCGGCGTAGATCAACGCACCCGCGACGAGCACAAGCGGGATCGCGACAATGGCTGCGCGCCTAGCGTTGGGCATCTTGCTGTCCTCTCTTGAACACCAGCGCGGAGATCACGGCGAGCACGAAATAGCCCAGCGCCAGGCACCACAGCCTGAGCCAGTCATGCGAGACCTCCCAGATGCTGGCGCCGAGCTGGTTGATACGCACGAGGCCGTCGATCGCCGAGTCGGCCGGAAACAGCCGCCCGAGCGCGGTCGCCGCAGGAGGGATGGCCTCGCGCGGCCACGCGAAGCCGGCGGTGAAGAATTGCGGCAGGCTGGTCGCCAGCAGCAGGATGGTGGCGTTCTCCGGCCGCGTGAACCAGGCGCCGATCGCCTGTCCCAGGAAGCTCGTCGCCAGCAGGAAGACGGTCGCCAGCGCGAAGATCTGCGGCAGATGCCCGAGCGTCGAGAAACCATAGATCCGCGGCAGCACGATCAGATAGAGCGCGAGCGCCGGCAGATAGATGGTCAGGTGGGCCACGCCGCGCCCGAACACGCCCGCGACCAAGTTGCGAGAGTTCGCAACAGTGTTGCGGGAATTCGCCAGCGCCGTGCCGGTCAGCATCGCCGCGCCGATCAGCAGCGTCTGTTGCAGGATCAGGATGAACGCCGCCGGGACGATGTAGCTCGCATAGCCGCCGACCGGGTTGAAGATCGGTTGCAACAGAACATTGGCCGGGCTGAGGCTCGCGAGCTTCGCCTTGACCAGGCTTCCGTCGGCGCGGGCGCCACGCGACACCAGTTCGGATGTCAGCGTGCCGATCGCGGTGGCGACGGCCCCTGCGGTCGACCGGAAGATGAACAGATAGGTGGCGTCGGCGTAGACCGGGATGTGCGCGGTGAGGCCCTTGAGCACGTCGCGTTCGGTGCCGGGCGGGATCTGCACCGCGGCAAATGCGTAACCGCGGTCGATCGCGGTGCTTGCCTCCGCAAGGGTGCGGGCGCGCACCGTCACGCTCAACGTGCCGCTGGCATCGAGCGTCTCGACGATCTGGCGCGAAAGATCGCTGAGATCATTGTCGACGACCGCAATCGGCAGCTTGCGCAGGATCTGGTTCAGATAGGGTTGCGGATAGTAGATGCCGTAGACCAGCGGAGCGAGGAACAGCAGGCTGAAGGCGCTGCGCGTCCCGAGCACACGCCGCCACTCCGCCACGAAGGCGCCGCCGATGCCGGGCGGCGTCTGCTCGCTGACCGGCGGTTCGGGCGGCAGCGCCCTCGCAAACCAGCCCCTGCGCGTCAGGCTCGCCATGCGCAGCAAGGCAAGCGCGGCAAACAGCAGCGTAAGACCCGCGAGCGCCGCGAAGGGAATCGCCGATTCCGAGGCGGGCAATCCGCGCGCCGCCTGTCCCATCAACACCGACATGTACCAGCGCAGCGGCAGGATCGCGCTCCAGACCTGCGCAAACGTGTTCATACCGATGGTGGGAAAGCCGACACCGGCATAGCCGAAGGCGGGGGAGGCGATCAAACCGGCAAGGCCGAGCCCGGTCGCGAGGTCGCCGACCAAAAGCTGCAGCAGCGCACCGAGCGAGAGATAAGCGATGGTCAGCAGCAGGCCCGCCGCGATCATCAGCAGCGCGTCGCCCTTGAAGGGAATCTGCAGCACGCCCTCGAGGATCAGCGGCTGGGCCAGCATGATCAGGATGAAGATCACGAACAGCGGCGCCAGCTTGCCGGCGAGCGCAGCGATCGGATCGCCGCCGGCGCTTTCGAGCCACTCGCGCGCATTGCGGCGGCGGAATTCGGAGCCGACCGAATAGCCCGCGGCGAGCGTGATCACCACGTGAATGATCGTCGGCAGCAGCGCGCGCAGCAGGAACTGCGCGTAGTTCTTCTGCGGATTGACCAGCGCGATGGTCTCCGCCGACATCGTTCCCATCGATGCCGGGGCGGGGGCGGCGCGGTTGGCGGGAGCGGCCGCGCTCGCGGCGGCGGACAGTACATCGTTCAGGCCCGACGAGGCGATGCCGGCCGCGGTCAGGAATTGCTGGTTGTAGAAGCCGACGACCTGCGGACGGCGATCCGCCTTCAGGTCGCGTTCGAAATTCGGCGGAATGAAGATCGCCGAGATCGCCTTGCCGGAGCGGATGTCCTGCACGGCTGACGCCAGCGAGCCTGAATCGTCGACGATCCGCAGACTCGGCGACGCCGCGACCTGTTGCGTCAGCGCGCGCGAGGTATCCGACTTGTCAGTGTCGACGATGGTGACGCCGAGGCCGCGGATCACCGGTTGGCTGAACACGGTCGTGAGCACCACGAAGGCGAACAGCGGCACGCCGAAGATCAGGAGCAATGCCACGCGGTCGCGCACCAGCCACTGCCACTCGCGCTGTGCGACCCGCCAGAATCCGGGCTGCGATGCCAGCCTCATTGGCGCGACCGCCAGTCGAGATAGGCGCTCATGCCGGGCCGCAGCTCGGGCACCGGCTGCACCGGATAGGCGCGGATCGAGAATGTTCGCAAATCGAAATCGCCAGTGGCGCGCGTCGCCCGCCAGCTCGCATATTCGCCCTTGGTGGCGATCAGCTTGACCTCGACCGTGACATGACGGTCGTCGAGCGCCGGAATGCGGACGTCGAACTTGTCGCCGACCTTCAGGCCCTTCACCAGATCCTCGCGCAGATCGAAATGGATCCAGAGATCGCCGAGATTGATCAGTGTCACCAGCGGCACGCCCGGCGAGACGAACTCGCCCGGCTCGACGTTGCGCTGATAGACTTGCGCCGCGACGGGCGCGTAAACCGCGAGCTGATCGATCACCGATTGGACACTCTGAATGTCGGCCTCGGCCTTCTCGGCATTGGCTTTCGCGATCGCGCGCTCTTCCTTGGTGTAGCCGTTGACCGCCTGCTCATAGGCCGATTTCGCCTGATCGAGCCCGCGCTCGGCTTCGTGCAGCGCATCGGTGGTCTGGTCGAGGCGCGCCTGCGGCGCGTTGCCTTGCTCGGTCAGTGTCTTGGCGCGGTCGAAGGTCTTCTGCGCCAGCACCTGCGCGGCCTCCGCGCGCTCCATTTCCGCCTTCCGCGCGGCGATGGTCTCCACCCGCGTTCCAACCAGGATGTTGGCGAGTTGAGCGTCCGCAACGGCCTTGGCGGCCCGCATCTGATCTTGCTTTGCCAGCGTTTCCGGATTGTCGATCTTCACCAGGACGGCGCCGGCCGCCACGTTCTGACCGCGCTCGACCGGGATGTCCTTGACCCGTCCGTCGACGCGCGCGGCGATATCGAGCCGCGTCGCATCGACCTCGCCCTGCACGAGCAGCGGCTCGGGCCGCAGCAGATAATAGATCGACAGCGCAACGATGATCGCGGCAATCACGCCGACAATGATCGCCGGCATGCGCGTTGCCGTGTGCGCGTCCTGGCGCGGTGCTTGTGGTGGCTCCGACGTGCTTCGGCTCTCGCTACCAGAAGGTGACACGTCCATAGCTGACCCCACATTGGCTCACGACCAGGATAGTCATTCACTATGGCGTGGATGTTAAATCCTGCCAACCTCGCCAGCCTGTCCGATCCGGCTCGAATTTGACCGGAGCGACCGCGTCCGCTGCTGCCGACGCGGCGCGTGGCGCACGGAATGGCGTCCATCGCAGATGGAGATGGCGGGCGCATCGAACCCTCCAGCCGCGTCCGCCACTACGATCATTCCGGGATTTTCGAACTGTCGGGGAATATCGAGCCGTTCCGTCGCGTTCCGAGGGCATGAGAATTATACTTTACGATAGTAAAGTTTTATGCCATGGTATTTTCGACCGGGCGGGCAGGGTGCCTCCACCGCCACGGGCCATCGACCGAAAATGGTCGCGAACACCGGGATGAAACGATGATCGAGGAACGCGACATCAGCGTCGCCATGAGGGACGGGACCCGTCTTGCGGTCGACGTCTACCGTCCGGACGCAGCCGGCCGATACCCCGTGCTGTACGCCTCGGCGCTGCACAACAAGGACATCCAGGGCCCCGACATCGCGGACGTCTTGCCGCCGCAGCCGGCCCACACGCCGTTATGGTTCGGTCCGATCGAGGCGGGCGATACGCGTCGCTTCATCGCCAATGGCTACGTCCACGTGATCGCGCAGCCGCGCGGTTCAGCCAAGTCGGAAGGGCATTACGGCCACGAGGACACCGACCATTACGACCTGATCGAATGGATCACGCAGCAACCGTGGTCCGACGGCAAGGTCGGGATGGTCGGAATCTCGGGATTTGCCGGCGAGCAATGGCGCGCGGCCGCGCAGGGGCATCCCGCGCTGAAAGCCATCTTCCCCTATGACGCGTGCAGCGCCTATGGCGGCATGTTCGGATTCCGCGACTTCAATCCCGGCGGCGTGCTGCACAGCTTTCCCTATCTGCTCGACGTTTTCAGCACCGTCCATGAATCGCGCGACCGCCCCGCCGAGCTGCCGCCCGCCGAGGAAGAGCTCTGGCGCCGGGCCATGCGCAACCCGGACTTCAAGCAGTACATCAACCTCTACAACATCCTGACCCAGAAGGGACAGCGCACCTTCATCATGTATCTCATGATGACGCATCCCTGGGAGGCGGATGGCACCGTCGAGCGTGCGGAAGAGACTTTCCGGAAGATCAAGATTCCGTTCTACACGGGCTCGGGCGCATATGCGTATGCCTACAAGCTGCACTGGCTCGGAGCGCAGCACTATTTCCAGAACGTCGATGCGCCGAAGAAGCTGCTGTTCACCGGGCCGGCGCATCTCGAGCGGCCGTTCCATCAGCACCACGATGAAATCATCCGCTGGTACGATCACTGGCTGAAGGGGCACGACACCGGCATCATGGACGAGCCGCCGGTGCGCTATTGGCTGATGGGCGCCAACGAGTGGCGGACCGGGACGAACTGGCCGCTGCCGGAGACGCAGTGGACCAAATACTATCTCTCACATTGGGAGACGCTGTCGACCGAGCCGCCGCGGCCTGCCGCGGAGGTCGGCGCTTCGGCGCGCGAGCCCGATGTCTTCACGCAGATGCCGGTGACGCGGACGACCAAGGTGGAGCGGCTGCGCTACATGACCGAGCCCCTGCCGCACGACGTCACCATCGCCGGCCCGATCACGCTGACGCTGCATGCTGCGATCGACCAGGACGACACCAACTGGATCATCGTGCTCAAGGACGTCGGGCCGGACGTTTCGGTGCGCACCGCGCGCGAGGGCGAACGCGACGTTCCGTCGACGTTGCCGGAGCGTGAGCTGACCCGGGGCTGGCTGAAGGCGTCCTATCGCGCGCTCGATGAGCAGCGCTCGAAAACCTGGGAGCCTTTCCACAGACTGACACAGGATGCGATCGCCCCCGTGACGCCGGGAGACGTGGTCGAATACCAGATCCAGATCCTCGCCACCGCGAACCAGTTCAAGGCGGGCCATCGCATCTGCCTCGATATCACGTCGATGGATGTCCCGACCGGCACGGGAGCCATGACCAACGTCGAGTACATCCCGTACCACGTTTGCAGCAGCCGGACCGTCACCCACAAGATCTATCGCGATGCGGAGCGGCCGTCCCATCTGCTGCTGCCGATCATTCCCTCGTCCGCTGACCGGCGTCCGGCCTGACATCTCATAGAAGGAGACGCGACCATGAAGACGATCCGATTTGAAAGAGATGGCGCCGTCGGCAACATTGTCCTCGCCAACCCGCCATTCAACCGCCTCGACGCACGTTTCGCGGAGAACCTGCGCGCGGCGGTGCGTGAGGCGAGTCAAAGCGACATTCGCGTGCTGGTGGTACGCGCCGAGGGACCGCATTTCAGCTTCGGCGGCGAGGTGCGGGAATGGCCGGGCAAGGACGTCAACTGGTTCAGGACCTTCGTTGCCGACGTGAACATCGCCTATCGCGCCATCGAGATGCTGAAGATCCCGACGGTCGCGGTGGTGCAGGGGATAGCCTTCGGCGGCGGCTTCGAGCTCGCATTGGCGTGCGATTTCCTCGTTGCAGCCGACAACGCGACCTTCCGTTGCGTTGAGGTCACGACGGCGATGCTGCCGATCGCCGGCGCGTTGCAGCGCATCGCTGAGCGCGCCGGGCGGGCGCGTGCATCGCGATTTGCGATGCTCGGCGAGCCGATCTCCGGAGCCGAAGCGGGCACGTTCGGAATTGCCACCCATGTGGTGCCCGAAAGTGCGTTGACGGCGACGGCGACTGCATTGGCACGGCAGCTCGCGACGGGGCCGACCAGGTCATATGCCGCGACGCGCACCCTGCTCAAGGCGTGGTCAAGCGGCGGCGTCGCCGCCGCCGATCTCGTGATGCTCGATGTCGCGATGGAGCTCTACGACGGTCCTGACGCCCAGCGCGGCTTTGTCAACACCGCCGCGGCCTTCGACAAGGACATCGAGCCGCCGACGCTGGTGTTCGAAGGCAAATAGACCGACTGCGCAACAAGGATGGCATGGCTGCTGGCGATGGGCTCGTGGACACGTCGGGTGACGTCGGACCGGAAACCATGTTAGGCCAAGGCCGCATGACGAAGAAAGCGAGCCAGGCGGCTGCGCGTCGCGGCCGCCCGCGGCAGAGAGCCGAACAACAACGTTCGATCGAGACCCGAGCCTCGATCCTCGATGCAGCCATCGCCGAATTCGCCGAACGCGGGTTCGAAGCCGCAAGCATTCGTGCCATCGCCGATCGGCTCGGCCTGCAGCATCCGCTGATCACCTATCACTATCGCAGCAAGGACATCCTGTGGCGGGCGGCAGCGGAGCACGCCTTCGCCCAGATTCGTGCCGGTTGGGATATTTCTGCGCCCGAAACCTCCGATTTGTCGCCGCTGCAGCGGCTCCGCCAGGAATACACGACACTGTTCCGGTACACGGTCGCATTTCCTGAATTTCACCGCTTCATGCGGCAGGAGACGCTGACAAACAATCCGCGGCTGAAATGGGTGGCGGAAGCGATCCTGGCTCCGCTGCTGGAGCGATTGCTGCCACAGATCATCGCGGTTCAAAAGCAGGGTTTGCTCCCCGCCGTCGACCCCATGCTGTTTCACTACATGATGGTCAGCCTGACCGCGACGCTTTCCGAGTTCGGGCCGGAAATGCAGGTGACCGGCGGACTGTCCTCCGCGGACCCGAAGGTCGTCGAGGCGTATTGGCGCCTCGTTGACGAGACGGTGTTCGGGGCGATGCCCAAGGAACGCGGCTGAAGCACTTGCGCGCGTCGCCGACGCTGCAGCCGTGCCGCGCGATCAGACCTGTCCTGCAAGCCGCGCAGGATCACCCGGTTCACACGGATATTTGAAGCCCCGCGTCCGAATAAATCGCATCCGATTAAATCGGGATACTTGAAGCCCGGTCGTGCCATGCCTTTATCAGGCGCGAACGAATTAATCGTATGCGATGTAAATCGCGGGAGCGTTACCATGACTACCAGGATTTCCCATCTCGCCAGGACGTTCAGGACCAGGACGTTGAAAACCGTCGCGCTGGCAGCAGTGCTGTCGGCCATCACGGCGACGGCGGCCTCGGCCCAGGCCGCGATCTCCGAGCCGGCCGCCTACCAGGCGCTGTATCCGTATCGCGACGTGCTCAACAACGGCGCGCCGACCCCCGCCGCCAGGCTGGTGTTGCTGCCGCCCGGGGTGCTGCAAGCGCTGCAGGCGCAGGAGAGCGGCATCGGCATCGTTCATGTACCGCGCCGCAGTGCGCATCGTGCGCCGCGCTGAGGGCTCACGCAGCTACGCATACAAAGAGAGGATGCGGATCGATCGACCCGCATCCTCCAAATTCAACCTTCGATGGCCGCCGCACCCAGAGCGAATGCTTCGACGCTCGGCTGGCTAGTTCGACTTCACCAGCGGGCAGCCGCCCTTGTCGAGTGGGCGGAAGGCTTCGTCGCCGGGCACGGTGGCGATCAGCTTGTAGAGATCCCACTCGCCCTTGGATTCCTCGGGCTTCTTGGTCTCGAACAGGTACATGTCGTGCACCATGCGGCCGTCGATCCGGATGTGGCCGTTCTTGGCGAAGAAGTCGTTGACCGGCGTCTTGCGCATCTGCTCCATCACCTTCGGCGCCTCGTCGGTGCCGATCGCTTCGATCGCCTTCAGGTAATGCATGGTCGCCGAGTAGAGGCCGGCCTGGATCATGGTCGGCATGTGGCCGACCTTCTCGTTGAAGCGCTTCGAGAAGGCACGGGTCTCGTCGTTCATGTCCCAGTAGAACGCGTCGGTGACGATCAGGCCCTGCGTCGCCTTCAGGCCCAGCGCATGGGTGTCGGTGATTTCCATCAGCAGCGCGATCAGTTTCTGGCCGCCCTGGGTCAGGCCGAACTCGGCGGCCTGCTTCAGCGCGGTGGTGGTGTCGCCGCCGGCATTCGCCAGCGCCACGACCTTGGCCTTGGAGGCCTGCGCCTGCAGCAGGAAGGACGAGAAGTCCGACGAGTTGAGCGGATGGCGGACGTCGCCGAGCACCTTGCCGCCGGTCTCCTTGACGACGTTGGCAGCGTCGCGCTCCAGCGCCATGCCGAAGGCGTAGTCGGCGGTGACGAAGAACCAGGTGTCCTCGCCGCGCTTGACCATCGCCTTGCCGGCGACGTTCGACAGCGCGTAGGTGTCGTAGGTCCAGTGCACGGTGTTGGGCGAGCAGGCGCTGCCGGTGATGTCGGAGGAGCCGCCACCGGAGTTGATGTGGATCTTGTTCTTCTCGCGCGTCAGCGCCGAGATCGGCAGCGCGACCGACGAGGTCGGCACGTCGAGGATCGCATCGACCTTCTCGTTGTCGTACCAGTTGCGTGCGATGCTGACGCCGACGTCGGGCTTGTTCTGATGATCGGCCACGACGACCTGGATCGGCTTGCCCTTCACCTTGCCGCCGTAATCTGCGACCGCCATCTCGACAGCGGCGACCGAGCCCTTGCCGGTGGCGTCAGCATAGAGGCTCGACATGTCGGTGAGCACGCCGAGCTTGACGACGTCGTCGGAGATCTGGGCGTTCGCCGCGGTGCCGGAGACCGCCAGCGCGAGGCCGGCCGCTGCTGCGGCCAAGAGCGATTTCATCGTGTTTCTCTCCCTGATTTTTCGTTCGAGGTTGCTTCCACGGGGCACCTTCTATCCGGTGCGGCAAGCTGTCGCAAAGACGACTTTTTGGGCATGCGTAGGGTGCGGGGCGGATGGAACGCCGGGATTCGCGCCCTACAGCGCCGGCAGCGCGCTGACGGCAGCCTTGATGGTGCCGTCGGTCTCCACGATCACCCGGAGCGTCTTCGAATCGAACGTGATGCCGGCAAGGCGGATGCTGTTGACGTCGGCGTCGACGCGGATGCCTTCCTCGTTCTTCTGCAGGTCGGCGATGGCGGCAGTGATCTTCCGCTGCGCGTTGGTCGCGAATGGCTTCAGGTCGACCACCAGCCGATCGGCGAGCGCCTGCTGCAGATGCGGGATCGCCGCGCGCGCGGCGGCGCCGAGCAGGCCGAACGCAGCCTCGGACTCGACCGCCAGCTCGACGTCGGTCAGCCGCAGCGTCTGTGCCGTCTGGTCGAGCCGTGGCCGGCCCCAGATGTGCACGTTCGCCTCGGCGCCGAGGCCGAAGAAGCTCTTCTTCTCCTTGGCGCGCACCAGAAGCGAGATCAAAAGCCGGTCGCCGGAGGCGGCGATGCTCGCGCTCTTGACGGTCACGTCGACCGGGCCGGAGCCGTCCTCGGGGAAGGTCTTGCCCTTCAACTGCGCCTCGACCAGTTGCGTCAGCGTGGTGAAGGACATGTCGACCGGCAGGCCGACCGAAACCTTGCTTGGCATCGGCGGCACGATCGCGAGTTTATCGGGGAACGGGCAGTTCGGCGTGGTCTGCGTCTCCGTGATCCGTGTCTCGGCCTCGATCCCCATGGTCAGGATCAGCGAGGATGCATCGACCTTCGGCTGCGCGGCGATCGCGCGGGTCGGCCGCAGCTCGAGCCACATCGGCGGCATCGACGCGGTGCCGCCGGTGCCCTGCAGCGGGATCGAGCGGCAGGCCTTGGCCCATTGCATGCGGGCGGCGTTCTGGAACACCGGGTTGTTTTGCAACCGCGCCTCGACCACGGAAATCTGGTCGGCGACCGCCTTGTCGATGACAGGCTTGACCTGGGCCGGCACGCTGATGCGGACGCCGGCGGCCGACAGGCTGGTGTCGCCGAGATTGACCTGCGCCTGCAGGTTCGGCTCGATCCGCCAGGACGCGCCGAGCTTCGGCCGCGCGGTCAGCGTGACGCTGCCCTTGATGTCGGCATTGGCGTTGATGTTCTTGATGTTCACGGCGCCGATCTGCTTGGCGACATTGCCGCCGAGCAGGCTGCCGAGTGCGTTGCTGACCGCGCCGGTCGCCTGTGCCGACAGCGAGCCGGTGACCTTCAGCGCGCCGTTGATCGGCGTCGTCAGCGTCAGCACGTCCTGCGCGCCGGTGGCTGCGATCGGCCCGCGCGAGGCGGTCCAGCCGATGTCGGCATTTTGCAGGATTTGCTGGACCGGGTTGTCGGCCTTGCCGCCGAAGGTCTTCGGCGCGCCGCGTTCGGCGGCATCGCGGATCGCCGACAGCGCGACCGAGACCTGCGCCACGACCGTCGAGGACCGCGGCGCCTGCGGCAACGGCGGCAGCTGCACCAGCGGCGGCGCCTGCACCGTGACGCTCGGCGCGAGCCAATCCATGGCCTTCAGGCTGATCGCGAACGAGACCAGCACCACCGTGAGCCCGAGCGCGATCGTTCTTGGATGCATCGGTAGACGCATCATTCCCCCGGATGAAATCAACTTGACGGGTTGTACAGGCCCGCCGACGAGGGCGCCAGTGTGGCGGGATCAAGCTGCTTCGGGGGCGGCCGCCCGAGATCACTTGGACGTTAGCGACCTGGACGCTAACGACCCGGACGTTAACGATTATGAACGCAACAACGGCCCCGGCATGATGCCGGAGCCGTCGTCAATGTCTGAATGTGTCGGACCTAGCGGACGGCCGAGCCGAGGTCGGCGCGGCGGTCGGTCATCGGCAGCACGATCACCTTGGTGCCGACGTTGACCCGCGAATAGAGGTCGGTGACGTCCTCATTGGTGAGGCGCAGACAGCCGGAGGAGACGTGGGTGCCGATCGTCTCCGGCGCGTTGGTGCCGTGGATGCGGTACACGGTGCCGCCGAGATACATGGCGCGGGCGCCGAGCGGGTTGCCGGGGCCGCCGGCCATGTGGCGCGGCAGATAGGGCTGACGGGCGATCATTTCCGGCGGCGGGGTCCAATCCGGCCACTCTGCCTTCTTGGTGATGGTCTGGGTGCCCGACCAGGTGAAGCCGTCGCGGCCAACGCCGATGCCGTAGCGCATGGCCTGGCCGTTGCCCAGCACGAGATAGAGGTAGGTGTGCGGGGTATCGATGATGACGGTGCCCGGCGCCTCGCGGGTCGGATAGGCGACGACCTGGCGGCGCAGGCGGGCGGGCAATTCGACGGAACGGTCTTCCTCCTGCGCCTGCGGCATCGTCTGCACCGGCGGCTGCACCGCCTCGGTCGGCGGCGTCAGGATGAAGGGGAACATCGGCAGCGGCGCGGCCGCGGCGGAATTCGAGAAAGCGACGGCGCCGATCGCCAGCGCACCGAAGGCGGCGGCAGCGAGACGTGCGTTCAGCTTGATGGAATTGAACATTGTCGACCCCTGTTGTTTGCGCCCTGCGCGCCGGTTCCGGCGCGTCGTTGGGCCAAACAAGTACAGGTGAGGCGTTTCAGGACGTTTGCACGAAATCGCCAAAATGGTTTCGTGGCGTTAGGGATTTGTTTCGTCGGTGTTTCGTCGCACGGTTAAGGGAGCGTTGCCGGGTAGGTTGTACCGCATCAGGACATCTATCCCGGCACGAGGCTTGCTGTCCGAAGGCGTGGTTTGGAATGGAGTGGAAGTCATGCCAGCGCCTTCGATCGGGAGCATGCTGGATCAGCAGAAGGGCTTTGGTCCCGGGTTCGATTTTCTCCGCGTTGCGCTCGCCATCGCCGTCGTCGCCGGCCATACGCCCTACGTCGCCACCGGTCGCGGTGACACCGATCCGACGTCGGTCCTCTGGTTTCCGCAGTTTGCCATCCTCGTGATGTTTTTCGCATTGAGCGGATTCCTGATCGCCGCAAGCGGGCTGCGGCTCAGCGTTAAGGAATTCCTGATCAATCGCGGATTGCGGATCATTCCGGCGCTGGCGGTCGAGATCGTGCTGTCGGCGCTGATCCTCGGGCCGATTTTCACGACGCTGCCGCTCTGGGATTATTTCACCAGCGCCGGCACCTGGAAATATTTCACGAACGTCGTCGGCCTCGTGAACTACACCCTGCCGGGCGTGTTCAGCGACAATCCCGCGCCGGAGGTTAACAGCTCGCTGTGGACCGTGCCGTTCGAATATGGCTGCTACGCGGTGATGGCAGTCATCATGAGCCTCGGGCTGCTGCGCAAGCCGGCACTGATCCTGACCGGTGTCGTCGTGCTGGTCGCTATCGGCTTTGCCGTGCAGTTCACTGGGCATGCCGCAACGCCGCCCCAGCTGCCTGCCGGCGTCGCGGGCACGCTGCATGACAAGATCTTCAGCACGGCGTTGTTCCTCGGGCGCGGTGCGAAATTGCCGGTCGCCTGTCTGCTTGCAATCGCGGTCTACCTTTACCGCGACCGCATTCCCTATGACGGGCGCATTCTCGCCGCCTGCTGTGCGCTCTGCCTCGGCGCCGTGCTGCTTGGGCCGGCGGCCTGGATGACCCAGCCCGTCCTCAATGCCGTCATTGCTCCGGCGCTGGTCTACATCACCGTGTTCCTCGGTGTCTCAAAGCTTCCGCGGCTGCCGCTGCTTTCGAGGGGTGACTATTCCTACGGGATCTATCTGTACGGTTTCCCGATGCAGCAGGTGGTGAAGGTGTGGTTGCCGTACGCGTCGCTGATTGTCCAGTTCGCCGTCGCGCTGGTGCTGATCACGGCGTTCGCGGCGTTCTCCTGGCACTGGATCGAGAAGCCGGTCCTGAAGCTGCGTCGCCATTTCTCGTTCGTGGCGCGCAAGCGGCTCGAGCCGGACGATATGGCCCGAACGCTCGAGGGGATCGGGCCACTCGCCGTCAGCGTGAGCGGCAGCCGGAGCGCGCGATCTTCCTGACGGGCAGCAACAACGTCGGCCGCGCTCAGAGCTGAACGTATCCGGCCAGTCCGTCCCACAGCAGCTTGGCTGCGGTGACGACGAGAATGGCGTAGCAGAGGCGGTAGAGCGCGCGCTGGTCGAGGCGTTCGTGCAGCCGCCAGCCGGCCCAGACGCCGACCGGCACGGCCGGTACGCACAACGCCATCAGCATCCACAGGCTGCGCGACGGCGTGGCGAGCACCAGCCACGGGCCGGCCTTCAGCAGATTGCCGACCGTGAAGAACAGGCTGGTGGTGCCGGCGTAGAACGCCTTCGACATGCCGAGCGGCAGCAGATAGATCGCAAGCGGCGGCCCGCCCGAATGCGCGACCATCGTGGTGACGCCGGAGGACAGCCCGGCGAGCGTTGCCTTGATCGTCGAGCGCGGACGCGGCTTGATCTCGCCGCCACCGATGAACCACAGCGCGGCGAACACCAACGTCACCAGGCCCATCACGATCTCGACGGCATGCCGGTCGAGATCGCGCAGCACGAAATAGCCGAGGCAGATGCCGACGACGAGCGCCGGCAGCAGCATCGCGAGGTCGACGCGCGACCACGTATTGGGGCGCCAGAACCGCAGCGCCGTGATGTCCATGACGACGAACAGCGGCGCGAGCAGCGCGCCCGCCGCGATCGGATCCATCGCCAGCGAGAGCAGCGGGATGCCGACGATGGCAAAGCCGCCGCCGAACGCACCCTTCATGAAGGCGATCAGGAACACGCCGGCCAGCGCGACCGCGAACACAAACGGCGCGGGCATGTCGGCGATGATGGACGTGATCATGGTGTCGTGCCGAGCGTTGTGGTCGTACTCAACATGGCCACGCGCGCATGCACGCGCAATCCAAACATTGCTCTCGGTGCATATTGCTCTCGGTGCAATCGGCGTGTGCGCCTAGCTTGCGCGTATCCTCGGCACGCCCGGCCGGTCGCCGTTGATCACCGCGCGGCGGTCGGAGACGGCGTGATGGAATTGCTCGAGCGTCAGCCCGATCGCCGAGAGATCGCCGTCCTCGATCGCGCCGTCGTCGTAGCAATCGAGCGCCTCGCGCAGCAGCGCGTCCGCGTCGCCTTGCATGGCCGCGAGTTCCTCCGGCGTCTCGGCGCCGCGCACCCGCGAGATCAGCGTCAGCAGACCGTCGCGATGGGTGATGTAACGCTCGCGCTCGTCGCGCTTCACATAGTGGCGCAGCCAGGCGCCCGCCGTGCCGAGGCCGGAGACCAGCAGGATGCCGCCCCAGATGTAGTCGGAGTATTTTTCGAGGAAGGTGCGCTCCGTGCCGTCGATGTAGGCGGCCGCGCCCTGATGCGCCGGCAATGCGGCGTCCTTGTCGGTGTCCGGCTTCTCGATCTTGGCCGCCGCCGGCACGTCGCGCGCGACCTGAAGCCGCTGCGTGAACAACTGCCGGTCGAGCGCGCCGACGGTTGCTTCGTGCAGCGCATGTTGCGCGATGATGAGGTGATTGACGCCGACGGTCTCGATCTTGTCCTCGGGCCGGGCCGGCGAAGAGGAGAAGATGCTACCGGCGATTTCCTCGGACTCATAGAGCGGATGCTTCTGCGCGATCGCTTCCGAGACATCGACGGGGAGGAATTTCGGTTCGCCGCGCGCAGCCGCCGTCGCCGCGATCGCGTCCGCCGTGATCTTGCTGTCGAGCGGCCCGACGGTCATGTAGGCGTCGAGCGAGGGATCGCGCGCGAGATCGGCAACTTTGTTGACGGCGAACTGGCTGATCGTGACCTTGTCGGGGTTGATGCCGGACTCGGTCAGGATCACGCGCAAGAGCGTGACGTTGGCCGGGGTGCTGCCGATGACACCGACCTTGTGGCCCGGGAGATCGTCGATGCTCTTGATCTTCGCAGACCGCGGCTTGCCTTTGCCGCCCGACGGTGCCCACAGCACAACGACATTCTTGCGCAGGATCGCAACCGCCTCGGCGCTCGCCGGCCGGCTGAGATCGCCGCGCACGACCGCGAGGTCGACCTTGTTCGCGGTGAACAGCGCGATGCTTTCGGCGGCGCCCTGTGTCGTGACCGGCTTCAGCCGCACCGAGTGGCCGTCACGCGCAAAGGCCTGCGCGAATGCCTGGATGAGCTTGACGTCCTCACTGCCGGTCGGGCCGACCGCGATCTTCAACGTCACCGGACGCAGCCCGTAGAACAGCAGGCCTGCGACGACGGCAAACACGAAGATGCCGGCCGCCAGGATCAGGAGCGACGAGTTTCGCCGTTTGAGCCTGCGGCGCGTGGTGCCGGGATGTTCACTCTGCTGCTCTGACATCTGACTGTCATGTTACACGAAAAACCGGCAGTTCGCCGTGAAAAACAACCTAACATTTCGATGACGTCATACGTTTGAAACATCCATGTCAGAACGTCGTGCGAGCAGAATCAAGATTAACGATTTGGGTCTCCTGCGATGCGCATACTCGTTGCGACCGATGCCTGGCATCCGCAAGTCAACGGCGTGGTTCGGACGCTGACGTCGCTTGCGCGTAGCGCAGCGACCCTCGGCGCCGAGATCGAATTCCTCACCCCCGACGGTTTCCGTTCGGTCGGCGTGCCGACCTATCCGGGCCTGCGCATGGCGCTGCCGAACCGCCGCGAGATTGCGCGCCGGATCGAGGAGGCCGCGCCCGAGGCGATCCACATCGCGACCGAAGGACCGATCGGCTGGGCGGTGCGCGGCTATTGCCAGCGCAACAAGCTCGCCTTCACCACCTCCTATACAACGCGCTTCCCGGAATATGTTTCGGTGCGCACCGGAATTCCCGACAGCGTCGGCTATGCCGTGCTGCGCCACTTCCACGCGTCCGGATCGATGACGATGGTCGCGACCGACTCGCTGCGCACAGAGCTTGCCGAGCGCGGCTTCCGCAAGCTCGGCTTCTGGACCCGCGGCGTCGACACCAAAATTTTCAATCCGGACCAGCCCGCGCTGCTCGATCTGCCGCGGCCGATCTTCATGACCATGGGCCGCGTCGCAGTCGAGAAGAATCTCGACGCCTTCCTGTCGCTGGACCTGCCGGGCTCCAAGGTCGTGGTCGGCGACGGCCCGCAACGGGCGGCGTTGGAACAGAAATATCCCGACGCGATTTTCCTCGGCGAGAAGAAGGGCCAGGATCTGACCTCGCACCTCGCCGCCGCCGACGTGTTCGTGTTCCCGAGCCTGACCGACACCTTCGGCGTCGTGCAGCTCGAGGCGCTGGCCTGCGGCACGCCGGTCGCGGCGTTCCCGGTCACCGGCCCGAAGGACGTCATCGCGGATCATCCGATCGGCGCGATCGACAACGATCTGCGCAGCGCCTGCCTGCGCGCGCTGAACATGTCGCGCGCCGACTGCCGCAATTTTGCGTTGGAGCGTTCCTGGGAAAACAGTGCGCGTCAGTTCATCGGCAATCTGGCCACGTTGCAGCCGAGCCGCGCGCCGCGGCCCGCCCGCCGCGTCGCCAGCCGCAGTGCGGTTCCGAATTAACGGTTCAAACGAACGAAAGACGAGAGACCTAATCTATGGCTGAAATCATCAAGCTGGGCGCCGACCGTTCCATGGACTTCGACCGCGAAACGGTCGAGCAGGCCTATGACCGCTGGGCCCCGATCTACGACCTCGTATTCGGCGGCGTGTTCAGCAAGGGCCGGCAGGCCGCGATCCAGGCCACCAACAAGATCGGCGGCCGCGTGCTCGAGGTCGGCGTCGGCACCGGCATCTCGCTGCCGCTCTATAGCCAGAACGTGCGCATCTTCGGCACCGACATCTCCGAGGCGATGCTGGAGAAGGCCAAGAAGCGGGTGACCGAGCAGGGCCTGAAGAATGTCGAGGGCCTCGCGGTGATGGACGCCGAGAAGCTCGAATTCCCCGACGATTCGTTCGACGTGGTGATGGCGCAGTACGTGCTGTCGGCGGTGCCGAATCCGGAAGCCGCGCTCGACGAGTTCGCGCGTGTGGTGCGTCCGGGCGGCGAATTGATCATCCTGACCCGCGTCAGCGCCGATGCCGGCGTCCGCCGCTTCATCGAGCAGAAGCTGCAGCCGGTGGTGCGCCCGCTCGGGTTCCGGACCGCCGAATTCGCCTGGTCGCGCTACACCAAGTGGCTGGCCGGCGCGCGCGGCATGGAGCTCGCGGAGCGCCGCCTGATCCCGCCGCTCGGCCATTTCTCGCTGGTCCGCTTCCGCAAGGCGGACGTCGCCAAGGCGGCCTGAGGCGGCTTGGCCAAGGCGGCCCAGAGCCGCCGGTCCTCCCGGGTGAGGTGGCGCACAGCGCCCCCCAAGCCAGGAGGCTACGATTTCCTCCGCCTCATCCCCGCAAATCTCGCCGGGATGAGGCAAGACCCTGCTCCGGTTGCGTCAAGGCGTCGCTCCGCATTGTCATATGTCATTATGATGATGTCACACGCGATACATCGAATCCCTGTAAATCCTGTCCCGAAAGATGTTGGGGGAACCAATGATCAAGAATTTTCTGCAAGAGCTGCGTACCCAGCGCTGGGATGACCATCGCTTCTACCATCACAGCCGGATCAACCAGAGCCTGCACTTCGTCAGCGCGCTGAGCTTCCTGTTCGCTTATGTGATGCTGTTCTTCGATCCGGTCGTGTCGGCTTTGGTCGGCTGGCTGGTCTCGATGACCTCGCGCCAGGCCGGTCACTTCTTCTTCGAGCCGAAGGGGTATGACCACGTCAACCAGGCGACCCACGAGCACAAGGAAGACATCAAGGTCGGCTACAATTTGCAGCGCAAGGTCGTGCTGATGGCGATCTGGGCGCTGTCGCCGATGGTGCTGTACTTCGATCCGACCCTGTTCGGCCTGTTCAAGCCCTGGGTCACCATGGGCGACTTCACCCGTCAGGTTGCCAAGGTCTGGCTCGTGGTCGGCATCGGCGGCCTCCTGTTCCGCACCATCCATTTGTTCTTCATCCGTGACGTCGAGACCGGCCTCGTCTGGATGACCAAGATCGTCACCGACCCCTTCCACGACCTGAAGCTCTATCACAAGGCGCCGCTGTTCCTGATGAAGGGTGAGCTGATCGATCCGGGTCTGGAGAAGCACGTCAGGCACGCCTGATCGTTGCTCCAATATCTTTCCGATATGCGTCGTGCCCGGGCTTGTCCCGGGCATCTACGTCTCTAGGGTTCCTGTGAACAGACTCGGCCGAGCAATTTGCAACAACGGGACTGCGCTCCCTCTCCCGCTTGCGGGGGAGGGGTGGGGTGGGGGTGTCGCCGCTTGCGGCAATTTTCGTGAGAAGAGAGCCCCCACCCGGATCGCATCGTTCGATGCGATCCGACCTCCCCCGCAAGCGGGAGAGGTGACGGAAGGCCGTGGATGCGTCAGGGCCGACGAGGGCTCAGCGCCCGAACCTCACGGCGACCATCTCTTTCAGGATCTGCCGCTTGATGTTCTTGTTGGTGAGGCCTTCCTGGTGCCACCACCAGCCGTCGCGCTTCATCTTCTCGGCTGCCGCGACGAACCGGTCGGCGACCTCGGCGAAATCAGCGTCGGTGTAGTTCAGGCTGAAGATCAGCCGGCCGGTGCCGACCCAGCTCAGCGCCAGTCCTTCGGCCCGCAGATAGTATTGCAGCATCCAGTTGTAGCGGGACGGCTCGGTGTAGGAGACCGTCCAGATCGACGAGATGTTGCCGATGCGAACCGGCAGGTCTTGCGCTTTGAGCCGGTCGTTGAGCGCCTCGGCGCGGCCGTTCCAGGTCTCCTCGAGCCCGTTGTAGATCGAACGGAAGTTCGGGCTGGCGAGCCGGCTCAAGAACTCGTCCATCGCCGTCATCACGTAGGGATGCGAGTTGAAGGTGCCGCGCGCGAAGCAGATATCGGCCGGCCGGTCGTCGCGGAAGCGGCGCATCAGGTCCTTGCGGCCGCACACCACGCCGACCGGAAGCCCGCCGGCCAGGCTCTTGCCGTAGGTCGCCATGTCGGCCTTGACGCCGAAATATTCCTGGGCGCCGCCGGCGGCGAGGCGGAAACCGACGAATACCTCGTCGAAGATCAAGACGATGCCGCGCTCGGTGCAGACCTCGCGCAGCTGCTTCAGCCATTCGGTGTAGGCGGCGCGGTCGTACCTCGAGGAACGCGACGAATCGACCAGCGCGGAATCGCCGGGTGCGTTGCCGTTCGGATGCAGCGCCTGCAGCGGATTGACCAGCACGCAGGCGATGTCCTTGCGGGTGCGCAGCACGTGCAGCGTCTTCTCCGACATTTCGGCGAGCGTGAAGGTCTCGTGCGGCGACACCGGATTGCCGACGCCGGGCTGCACCTCGCCCCACCAGCCGTGATAGGCGCCGGCGAAACGGACCAGATGGGTCCGCTTGGTGTGGTAGCGCGCGAGCCGCACCGCCTGCATCACGGCCTCGGTGCCGGACATGTGGAACGAAACCTCGTCGAGGCCGGAAATCTCGCAGAGGCGCTTGACGTTGTCGGCGATGATCGGGTGGTAGGGGCCGAGCACCGGGCCGAGCGCGTGGGCGCGCTTCTCACCCTCGGCGATGCACTCCTTGTAGAAGTCGTTGCCGAAGATGTTGACACCGTAGGAGCCGGTCAGGTCGTAGGACACATTGCCGTCGAGGTCGGTGACGGTGACGCCGCTGGAGGCCTCGACGAAGGCCGAGGTGCCGAGATGCTCGCGCACCAGGCGGCTATACTGGAACGGCACGCGGTAGGTTTCGGTGAACTGCAGATCGGAGATCCGCTCGGTCACTTCGGCGGTCAGCGCGCGGCCCTTGGGATAGCGATCCGCGTAGAGGCCGGCGAGGCGGAAGAAGCCGTCCTGGCGCTGCATCGCGACGTCCTTCGGGGCTCCGTCGGAGCGGAAGAACTCGTCGATGTCGAATTCGTAGTGCGGGACCATGCGCGCCACCATCTTGGACATCTTGGAGTGTCCGGTCAGCGAGCGGTGCTTGGCGCGCGACAGCGCGAGGCGGGCCTGAATTTTGGGGAATGCTGCGGCGGCGCCGGCAAGCGCGGCGGCGGACAGCGAGAGAATCGGAAGGGATGTTTCCATGACAGAAGCGCTAGCCTCGGCACCTAACAAATTCATGACAGTCAAGGGGCTGATCTCGGCATTCACCCAGCAGGAAGACCTCAATTTCCTGCTAACCAACCGGATTCCGCGGGCGGCGATCACTCGCTTCATGGGCTGGTTCTCCAAGGTCGAGAACCCCCTGGTGCGCGACGCCTCGATTGCCTGCTGGAAGCTGTTCTCCGACCTCGATCTGTCCGAGGCGAAGAAGACCGAGTTCAAGAGTTTGCACGATTGCTTTACCCGCGAGCTCAAGCCCGGCCTGCGCCCGGCCGTGGCCGATGCCGCCATCATCGCGAGCCCGTCGGACGCGATCATCGGCGCCCATGGACGGATCGAGGATGGCCAGTTGTTCCAGGTCAAGGGCGCGCCCTATTCGCTGCTCGATCTTCTCGGCGATCCCGCGCTGGTGGAGCAGCACAGCAACGGCCGCTTCGTCACGCTGCGGCTGACCTCGAGCATGTATCACCGCTTCCATGCGCCCTATGATCTTGCGATCGACAAGGTGACGTTCATTCACGGCGACGTCTGGAACGTCAATCCGATCGCGCTGAAGCGGGTCGAGCGGCTGTTCTGCAAGAATGAGCGCGCGGTGCTGCGCGCGAAGCTTCCGACCGGCGAGGCGCTGACGCTGGTTCCGGTCGCCGCGATCCTCGTCGCCAGCCTCCGCCTGCATTTCCTCGACGTCACGCTGAACGCGCAGTCGCGGGGCCCGGTGGATTTCCCCTGTGACGCGCATGTCAAGAAGGGCGACGAGCTCGGCTGGTTCGAGCATGGCTCGACGATCATCGTGCTCGCGCCCGGCAATTTCGAGTTCTGCGACAATGTCGCGGAGGGAACACGGATCAAATGCGGCGAGCCGTTGTTGCGGAAGTCCTCATAGCGCTTTCGAGCGAAGTGGACACCGGTTCGCGCGAAGAAAGCGCGTCAAAATATGGACTCTGATGTCGCTTTCTCGTTCGCGCCATTTCTTTGAGCACGATCTGCCCGGAAAACCGGTTTCCACTTTTCAAGATCATGCTTTAGAATAGCCGGGATCGTCGCGCGACGATCCTAAATCGCAAACCTGATGGACACGAGATGGCGCGGACGCCTGTTCTGGCGGCGGGAGGCATTGTGCTGCGGCGGGACGCTCCGCAGCGCTTCGCCGTCGTGCGCCTGCGCAAGCGCAATGAGTGGGTGCTGCCGAAGGGCAAGCTCGACGATGGCGAGACGCCGCGCGACGCCGCCGAACGCGAGGTGCTGGAGGAAACCGGCCACGACGTCGAGGTGCACGAATTCCTCGGCACGCTGGTCTACGATTCAGGCGGGCGCTCGAAGGTGGTGCATTATTGGCGCATGGATGCCGGCGGCAAGCCGGTGCGTGCGTTGATGAGCGACGTCAGGGAAGTCGACTGGCTGCCGCTCGACGAAGCGCTCGATCGCCTCTCGCGCGGCTATGAGCGTGCGTTTCTGGAAAATGTCGGCCCGATCGCGTTGCAGGCTGCGGCGGACGCCGAGCGCGAGCGGCGTGCACAGTTGCGGGTTGCGGCCGCGGAGCGACGGCGCAGCCGCGCGGCGATGGTGCCGCCGGTTATCGAGGAGCGCGAGGTCGCCAGCGCGCTTGACGTCGCTGATGTGCCCGTGCCGACGGAGATACCAGCCATCGAAGAGACGGCGTTGGCGCGGAGCGAATCCGATACGCCCGCCACGGTGCCGGAACACTCCGTTGCGGACGCCGGCGAAGTGGTCGAGACGGCGCCTGCCGCTGAAGCGCCGCCGTCATCCGCGCGCCAGATCGAGCCGGTTGCGATGGCCGTTCGGCCTAAGCCGCGCAAGAACCTGATCGATCGCGTGCGCGACTGGCTGCGCCGCGCAGCCTGATCACCGGCCAATGCTTTGACGTCGTACGGCTGGTTGCCAGCCGTCGATGTCATGCTGCAAGGCAGTGCAGTCAGCGCGGAGCTTGGGCGAACCCAATTCACCAGCCACGAGCTGGGCCGCATGAACCTCGGCCATGGCGCCGCGAATGTCGCCACGCTCGAGCTGGAGGCGGGAGATCTGAAGTCTGAGCCGTACGATCTGGACCCGCCCGTCGATGCTCGACCAGAGCTGGCGGGCGAGATGGAGATGCCGCATCGCTGCTTCGTGATCCTGCCGAGACAAAGCGAGGATCGCCTGCGCTTCGTTGGTGAGCGCGCGGATCGAGGGCATCGGCCAGCGATCCGCACTTCCGGAAAGTTCGCAGATCAATGCCTTCGCCTGGCCGCTCCGATGCGTGTGTGCTGCGACCAGCGCCAGGTGCGCGAGCAGGATTCCCCGGCGCTGCAATGTCCACCAGGACTTGCCGATCAAGCTCCGTTCGAGGCTCGCATGGGCGGCTTCCGCTTCGCCTCTTGCGAGCAGCAACATCGCGCGGCCCGGCTCCGGGCACCAGCCCATCGTGTATGCCCTGTCGTAGGCTTCGAGTGCTGCGTCGTCATTGCCGATCGCTGCAAGAATATCGCCCAGCACCCGGTTGGCATCGCCCATCGACCATGGCGCATCGCTGGTCAGGCGCGCGAGCGCATCCTGGATGCGAGCCAGCGCTTCGTCGAGCGAGCCCCTGATGCCGAGCACCTCGGAGCGATGCAACTGGCATGAACCTGTCAGTTCCATGCCGCTGCTCGAACAGAAATTCTGGTAGCTCCGTGTCCACTGGTCGGCCCGGGCCCAATCTCCGAACATCCGGGCTGCCCAGAGAATGTTGCAAAAAAGGCTGCCGCCCATGATCGGGTCCAGATTGGTGCTGGACAGGGCGACCGCGGCGGCATGGTCCTGATCGGCCAGCCCGCCATGCGTGTCGCCGAGGCATAGCCGATAGAAGCCGCGATAGGCCAGGCTCAGCGCTTCGATGTTGAGCGCGTCCTTGTATCTCACGGCGGTGTAGGCCGCGTCGGCCAATGCGAGTGCCTGTTCCGGCTCGCCATCGAAGGCAGCCAGTTTCGACTTCATCCATAACAGCAGGGCCGTCGTCGGAGGATCGTCGAGCATCGAGGCCCAGTCTTCTGCGCGCGCGAGCCAGCCCTTTCCGATCGCGGCCTGACCGCTCTCGAAATGCAGGCCCGAGAGCGCGATGGCGTCGACCGCTGCTCCGGCAGCGTCGCCGGCCTCGCTGCGCGCGGCGACTGCGCGAACCAGAACCGGAATCGCTGCCGCGGTCCTGCCGAGGCATTGCAGGGCAATTGCCCAATCGTGGAAATCTTCGGCGCTGAGCTGGCCGTCTCCGTCGGCGCTCTGAAAGAGCGTTGCCGCCTGCAGCCATAGATGTCCGACCGCCGCACGTCGGGCGAGGCCGATTGCTCCGATTGCACCGACGGTGCCATCGACTTGCTTGTGGTCAATGCGTTCCGGCTGCCTGGAATCAACGAAGAACCGATATCCCTTGCCCGGCAGATTCCGGATCGCGCCGTCCATGCCGCCCTGGCGCAGCGCGGCGCGCAACGAACTCACCGCCCGCTGCAGCGAGTTGTCGGTGACCGTGACATCCGGCCAGACACCTTCGAGCAGCTCGTCCTTGGAGACGACCCGCTCGCGGTGGTGGACAAGGTAGACCAGCAGATCGAACACACGCGGCTGCAAAGCGACTTCCTGCCGCGCGCACAGCAGCACGCGTCCAGCTTCATCAAGCTCGAACAGTCCAAATGAGAATGCCATGTGTATGGGTCCGGGGATGCCGGAAAAGGTTCAGGCAAAGATCAGACAATGATCAGCCCGCGGTAAGGACAGTTGGCGTTGACCGCGCCTATAGCTGAGCATGGCCGCGATTGCCGCAGCCTGCCGTTCAACCGTCGCAACCGAGGAGATTTCGATGGAACTCTATGTCATCCGCCGTCCGAGCGCCTGGGCAAACATGGGCGAGCTGGAACTCGCCGGCGCAACGTCAGCCAGGATCGGCGACGAGCAGATGCCGGACCGCGTCCGCTGGATCCGAAGCTATGTGGTGCATGAGGCAGATGGTCGCATTGGCACTTTCTGCATCTACGAGGCGCGTGATGGTGACTCGATCCGGGATCATGCGCGCTGCGTCGGCATGCCGGGCGAGGAATTCTACAAGGTCGCGACCACAGTGGTGGTGCGTGCTGATCCCGTCGAACCGCCCATTGCAGCCGAATGACGCCTGCGAGGCGTCGCATGGCGCATCCCGGCCCAACCATTATCCGGGGCGCCATCACACTTCGATCAAGGAAACGATTATGCCGATCTTATTCATGGAGTCCGTGTCTAATCCGGTACGAAGACATTTTTCCATCCTGCTCTTGCGCATCCGCCGGATCGTCAACCAATCGGTCGCAGGCATGCTCGCACACCGCGAGCGGCAGGCCACCCGCTTGATGCCGCGCGAGCCCGGCGACCGGCGATTGAAGCACGCCGGCAACCGCTGCTCCCGGCCGATCATTCGAAGCGCTGTGCTCGGGCTGATGATCGCGGGCTTGTCCTCGCCCGTGTTCACGCGAGCGGAGGAGCCTGTGGTTCGGGAGCTTCATGCAGCTCCGGCGCAGCAGGCCGTTTGGTCTCAGCGCAGCAAGAGTGGCTGCAGGCATCGCTCGGATTGGAGCATGGTTGCCGCGTCTCGCATTCCGGTCCTGCTCGACCGTCGTACATAGTTCGCAGCACATTGAAGTCATTGCACCGCATGACGCCGTTTTGGCGCAACGCGCGGACTTCAGGCGAAGCCAGCGGCTTCGCCGCGAGCCGCGCGTCATTTTCAAAGGAGATGCACATGAACGTTCAGACCGAAATGCCGGCCGTCGATCTCGCCGGCGTCAAGGCACGCCAGCAAGCCACCTGGAGCTCGGGCGACTATGCGATCGTCGGCACTACGCTTCAGATCGTCGGCGAGACGCTCTGCGAGGCTGTCGACCTGCGCAGCAATCAGATGGTGCTCGACGTCGCCGCCGGCAACGGCAATGCGACGCTGGCCGCGGCGCGGCGCTTTGCCGATGTGGTCTCGACCGATTACGTCGGAGCGTTGCTCGAGCGCGGCCGCGAGCGTGCCGCCGCGGAGCGTCTACCCGTCACGTTCCAGGAAGCGGACGCGGAGAGGTTGCCGTTCGCCGACGCGAGCTTCGATGTCGTGCTGTCGACCTTCGGCGTCATGTTCACCGCCGACCAGCAGCAGGCTGCGAATGAATTGCGCCGTGTCTGCCGCGTCAGTGGCAAGATCGGCCTTGCGAACTGGACGCCGGAGGGGTTCATCGGCCAGGTATTCAAGACCATCGGCAAATATGTGCCGCCGGCGCCGGGCGTGAAGTCTCCCGCGCTATGGGGCACCGAGGCGCATCTCGCCGCGCTGTTCGGCCCGCAGGCGACGGTCGACGCCAAGCGCAAGCACTTCAATTTCCGTTACAGGTCGCGCGAGCATTTCCTTGAGATCTTCCGCACCTATTACGGTCCAGTGCTGAAAGCCTTCGGAGCGATCGATGCCGTCAAGCAGCAACTGCTCGCCGCCGACCTGTTCCGCCTGATGGACCAGTTCAATGTCGCCAAGGATGGGACGCTGGTCATCCCCAGCGAATATCTGGAGGCGGTGATCACCAGGCAGCGCTGATCTGCGGTTCGCAGTTTGGAATGGGGCGCCGGCGCTTGTCGCCGGTGCCACTTCGTTCGGTTACTGACGCTTGTTCTTGGGCGGCGGCTTCGCGGCGCGCGGCGGCGGTGCGCGCCGTTGCTGGAACGCGGGGCGTGCCTGCACTGCGGGCCGTTGCGCGCCGGGGCGGACGCCAGGTGCGGCCTGCTGGATGCCGGGCCGCGCCTGGCCCGGTGCCGGCGGCGCAGGCTGCACCGCACCTTGTCGCGGCACGCTTGGTTGACCGGGCTGTCCTGGCTGGCGCACGCCGCCCGGCGGCTGTGTGCGTCCGGGCTGCAGGCCGCCTTGACGTGCAGGTGATTGTTGCCCGCCGGATGGCGTCGCACCGCCTTGGCGCGTTGGTTCTTGGCGCGCAGGTTGTCCCGCAGGCTGCTGTCCGGCTGGCGTCTGGACGCCGGGCGCGTGCGGCAGCGTCGTGCCGCCGGGCTGGCCGGGCAGCGCGTGCTGCGCGCCGCCTTGCTGCTGTTTGCCCGGCTGCTGCTGCGAGCCTTGCCGGCCAGGTGTGCCGGGTTGCGTGCCCGGTTGCTGCGGCTGGCCCGGACGGTTCGGCTGGCCGGGCTGCTGCAACTGGCCCGGACGGTTCTGCTGACCCGGCTGCTGCGGCGCATTGCGGTTCTGGCCCGGCAAGCCGTTCTGGCGCTGCGGGTTCGGCTGCACCGGCTGGCCACGATTCGGATAGGGCGCCGCCGGATTGGCCCTGCGGAAGTCGGGATTGGCGCGGCGGAAGTCACGCTGCTCGGTCACCACCTGGCGGCCCAGCGTCTGCGCGGAATGCACCGCGCGCACAAAGCCCTGGTCACGCGTCATCTGTTGCGGCGAGATCGTCAGCGGCACGGCTGCGAAGCGGGCACCGCCGGTGCCGGGGCGAATCGCAAACCCGCTCGCCCCGTGCGTCAGCACGCCGAGCGAGGTGCCGCCGCGGTCGTTGACCTCGATGCGGCCGACATGTCCGTCGGCGTCGGGATAGAGCTTGATGCCGACATTGTTGCTGATCGCGGTCGCGCCTTCGGGCACCTCGACAAGGCCGGTGGTGCCGCGGATGCCGAGCGTCGCGGTCGGCGTCGAGATCTTCATGTCGCCGGTCTTGGCGACGGCGGCGGCGACGAACGCCGCCGTGCCCTTGGCGACGTTGAACAGCGCGCTGTTCTGCTGGCCGCCGTCTTCGTAGACATAATTGTCGATCGTGATTCTGGCGTTGGCCCGCAGGTTGAACGTGGTGCCGTCGTTGAAGGTGATGCCGAGCGAGGAGGTCGCGGATGTGGCGACGTCGTCATTGGCGAAGATGTCGTCGCGGATCTGCAGCGGCGTCGTGGTGTTGTTGCGGGTGACGGTGGCGGTGCCGGTCAGAGTCGCGACGTTGCCGATCGGCTCGGGCGCCGTCGCCTGCGGCGCGGCGGCCGGAGCGGGGGTGGCAGGCGCCGGCGTCGACGGTGTCGCGCTCGGCGCCGGGGTGGGCGAGGGGGCCGCTGCAGGCTGTGCTTGCGCAAGCTGCATCAGGTCCGGCGCGGCATTCGCCCCTGCATGCCAACCGATGGTCACGCCGGCACCAAGCAGAAGCGCATAAAGGAAGGCGCGGCGCATCACCATCGATTCCCGGGAGGCATTGGGGATCGGCAATTGAGCCGCGTCAGGCTGAATGCCGAATGAACGGTCCTGCCTTGTTGTCATGGCGGACCCGAACGATCAAGCACCGCGCTTCCGGAAGGAGGCGCGGTGCTTGGTCGTCGTTGGGGTTTTGCTTAGCCGCGCTTGTGAGGAGTGATGTTGAGTGGCTTCGCCGGCTTGGCCGCGGGAGCGTAGCTTGCAGGCTGCGCGGCGGTTGCGGGCGGCACGTAGTGGAACACCGCCTTGCAGCCGTCGCTGAGCAGCGCGCGCTGGCGCACCATGCAGGCGGTAACGCGATCGACGTCGGGGATTTCCGAACTGCACAGCCGCATCGCATCGCCGGTGCACATCTGCTGCTGCTCGTCGGTGTAAGCATAGGACGCCGAGGTCAACAGGCCGATCGTGAACGCGGTTGCCGCCAGCAGTTTGCCGTGACGAAGCGCGGAAGCGGTGAAAGCCATGATGTCCCCCTTGTGGTGATCGCGCCGTTGCAGCGCGTCGTCGAGGCCATCAGTAGGGAGGCTTGGTTTCGGCAATTCTTCGTGCGCACGGCAAAATGGTTTCGTCGCGCGCCGGTTTGTTTCGTTAACCACACGCGGGCGGTTGACGTCAGCCCTTACGGGGTCGCCGTCGCCGGAGCCCCCTCGAGCGCGAGCACGGCCTCGCGCTGGGCCTCGGGCATGGCCCGGATGCGGCGCCTGGCGGTGAAGCGGATCGCGGCAAAGCCGCCGAGGAACACCACGATCTTGCTGACGATACCGAAGATCGGCATCACCACAGCCCATGTCGTGATCTCGCAGGTCAGCGCGACGAAGGCGTTCACGGCGGCGGAGGTGAACATCAGGGCTGCCCAGGCGTAGCCGACCATGACGGCGACATCGGGCACGACGGTCTGTGCGATCTCGGGCAGATAGCGGTTGAGCCAGCCAGGCTTCAGCATCACGACGCCGACGATGGTGTAAATCACGCTCGGCTTGAACAGCACGAAGCGCGGGTCATTCGTTAGCAATGTCGCGGTGCCGGCGGTGACCACCAGGAACAGGCTCAGCCATTCCATGGTGTCGATCCGCCTCCGGCGAACCATCTGGATGCCGATCTGCGTGACGCCGAAGGCGATGCCGAGGCCGACCGAAAGCGCGGTGTTGTGCGTCAGCAGGAACAGAACGAGAAAGACAAGGGTCGACGCCAGGTCGAGGGCCAGCAACTTTGCCGCAGTGAAAAAATGCTTCATCGGCCGTCGAACTCCGCTTGCCAGGTCACGTTGCCAGGTCACGTTGTCATGCCACGCCTCAGCGCGATCTGCGCCCGTGTCGGCGCAGCTAGGCAGATTGTGGGGCCGCAAGCCTATCGATTTCTGAAATCGAGGAGCGAATTCTCACCCCGGCCGGGCGTTTTCCGCAGCGTCCGTGGTTTGCGCGGCCGTCGCCCGGCGCCGAAACTCGGTCGGCGTCAGCCCGGTGTCGACCTTGAAGGCGCGGTTGAACGGCGCCAGCGACTGGAACCCGGCGTCGAGCGCAATCGTCAGCACCGGCACCTCGGTCTGGCCGGCATCGGCGAGCGCCGCCTTGGCTTCGTCGAGCCGGTAGCGGTTGAGGAAGGCGTTAAAGTTGCGATGGCCGAGCCCGTCATTGATCAGCGTCCGCAGCCGGTATTCCGGCATGCCGAGCTTGACCGCGAGCACGCCGATGGTCAGCCCCTCCTGCCGGTAGGTCCGCTCGGTCGCCATCAGATGCTTGAGGTGATTGAGCGCGGCTTGGCTGGACGGCGGCGGAGCAGCATTGGCGAGCGAACGCGCGGCGACCGGCGCGGCCTGGCTCCGCCCGCCGACGCTGGCTACCGCCGGCTGGCTCTCGGGCGGATCGAACAGCATCATCCAGATCGCGATCAGCGCGAATGCGGCAAGGGCGAGTGCGGCGCTGAGGCCGATGGACCGGGTCGGCATTGCGGCGAGCCCGGCCGCCGCGGCGAACATCATCTGAAGGCCAATGCCGATCAGCAGCGCGATCCGGATCCGGCCGCGTGCGGTCGTCACGGCGGTGCGCCATCCCTTCGGAATTTGCGCGATCCCGAGCACGGCGAAGCCGATCGTTGCCAGCGCCAGGGCGCGGCCGCACGGCCCGGCGAGATCGGGCCAGATCGTCCAGCAATTGTGGCTCACGACGCCGAGGCCTGCGACCAGCGTCCACACCGCCGCGTGCCAGGGCCGCAGGGCAAACCGCTCGTCGAACATCGCGCGCGCCCACAGCCAGAAGATCACCGGCGAGCCCATCGCGAAGGCGATGAACGGAGAACTCCAGCCGAATGACGATGCGGGAAAGAAGGGTGCGGTCGTGATCGCGTAGGCCGCGCCGGCCACGCCCATCGCGGCACCGAGATGCGCAGCGCGATGCACCGCCGCGTAGCGCAGCAGCAGCACCGCGCAAACCACCAGGAACAGCGCGACCACCGCGCCCCGGAGACCGAGTTCAAGAGCCGTCATCGCCATCGCAAGCCGCCTGCAGGTTCGATTCAACCTCGACATTGCGACGCTTATAGCGCGTCCGGTCATCGACATGAAGCGACCGTCGGGCGGTAGAAAACCTGATGTCCGCTCGCCGTTTGCGCGGCAGCGGACATCAGACCGTGCCGCTTTGACGTCCTAGCCGACCCGCTTCCAGGTCTGGCCGCCGCAGAACATGCCGCCGAAGGCGCAGCCCTGCACGCGCATCGCATTCGGGCCCTTCATCGCGATCGTCGAGTCGTAGTTGCGGCCGGAGTCGGGATCGTGGATGCGGCCGCTCCATTTGCTGCCGTCGGGCCGCATGTTGATCAGGATGCGCTCGTTGGTCTTCTCGGAGTAGCCGCACAGATTGTCGCCGCACGCTTCGACGCGGACATTGCCCTTGTTCTCCTCGGTGGCCCAGACGCCGATCGGTCCGGTCGGCGCCGGAGCTGGCGCGACGGCAACCGGAGCGGCTTGCGGCGGGCGGCGCAGGCTGTGCGGCGACCGGGGCAGGCGCAGCGGGTGCGGCGTCGACCGGCGCGGGAGCCGCGGTGGCAACCGTCGTCGAAGCGGCGGGAGGAGCGGGCGGCGGGACGGCGGCTGCGACCGGCGCAGCCGGCTGCGGCGCGGTGGCCTGAACCGGCGCGGGTGCAGGGGCAGGCGGTGGCGCGTTCGTCGGGGCGACATCGTCATCATCGTCGTACTTCGAGCCCAGATTCTTGCTGATGCCGCCGATCGTGCCGTTATAGCCCGGCGCCGAGATTCGGATGCAGGACAGCGCGCTGCAATTGCGCGGCGCCTCGACATGGATGCGCTGGCCGTCGATCTGGAAGGTGATGCCGGTTCCGCCGGCATGCGCTGATGTGGTGGCCATCAGCAGCGCGGCGATCGCAACGAGCTTCTTCATCTTGGTCTCCATGGCGTTGAGCGGGGGTGCAGCGATTGGTCCGGACGCTACGCGCCGCCGGCTCCCGTTTCGGTGATGTGCATCACGTTGCCAGGCAGAGCCGAATGGTTCGCCACGGTGACGGAGATCACTGCGCCGTGGACGCCGCGCTCCTAGCGTCATCGGACGTTTGGTGGTTTCGATGAAGCGCTTCTGCCTGCTCGTCGCGCTGATGCTGTTCATGCCGCTCGCCCATGCCGGCGAGGGCATCTCGTTTTCGATTGGCGGCCACCGCGTCCATCTCGATTCGACGCGGTTCCGCTCGCTGTCCTGCGTCTCGGTGTCGGGCGCATCCAGGCGCGATGACGACGCTGACAACGGCCGCGCGATCAAGCCGGTGCCCGCACCTGCGGCGACGGCGGCAACCCCTGCCACGCCGGCCGCGAGCGCGCTGCCCGCGCCTATGCCGGCAGCACCTCCCGCGCCGCCGCCGAACATCGTGTACAAGCCCGCTCCAGTTGCGCCCGCGGCCGCGCCGCCGCCGTGAGCACCATCGCCGCCTCGCGTGATGACGCCCCAGTCAACACCGGTTGTCGCCGCACCGCCTCCACCGCCGGCCGAGGTGCCGGCGCCGCCGGTGCTGCGCGTCTCGCGCGAGGCCGACGAACCCGACGACGGTCCGATCGGCGACTGGCAGACCGAAGCCAACGATCTGGTGCGCATCCGTCTCTGCGGCACGGCGCTGTGCGGCTATGCGCTCGACAAGACCACGCGCGATCTCGGTGAAGCGGTGCTGATCAACATGAAGCCTAAGCAGGAGGCGCGCTGGGATGGCGGTGTCACCAGCCATGACAGCGGCACCATCCGTTACGGCACGCTCGAGTTGAAGGGGGCCGATAGACTGCGGGTCTTGTCCTGCGCGCTCGGCCGCGTCTACTGCACCGGTGCCGATTGGGTCCGCGTCTCGCGCGCACGTCACCGCGTGATCACGCAGGGGCAGCTCCGGAGTGAGCCGCGCTCCTGAACGCGCAGCTGTCCAATTTGTAACCGGACGCCGTCGAACCGTTTGCGGTCTCGCGCGCGACCGATAGAGGTCAACACTGTCTTCGCAAGCGATGGAGGCAAATATGAAGCGCCTGAGCCTGGCCGCGCTGCTGCTCGCCGGCAGCGTCGCCGCCGCCCATGCCGACAACGACATCTACACCAACATGTCAAAACAGAAGCGCGGCGACGACGCGCTGCATGCCGACGCTGCGGTCTGCGATGCGCAGCTCGGCGCGCCGCAGAACGGCACGCCGACGTCGCGGCAATACAAGAGCTGCATGCGCACCCGCGGCTGGCGCTTCAGCCACACCATCCGTGAGCCGCGCCGGCGCGACGACGGCTATCCCCATCCTGATAATCCCGGCCTCGTCTGCCACGATTTTACGATCGGCGGCATCACCGGATCGAGCTGTTCGAATTTTTGAATGTAGGCGATGCGCAGTCTATCACCGTCTTATCACCGTCATCCTGAGGAGCCCACGCTTGCGGGCGTCTCGAAGGATGAACGGCCCGGCTGGTGGCCGTCGACCCTTCGAGACGCGCGCGTTGCGCGCTCCTCAGGGTGACGGAATCAGTTATCGCAAGAAAAGCAAAAGCGCTCGGCGGGGGCGGCCGCCGGGCGCTGAACTCATGCCTAGTCGAATACTTTAGAACACGCCGAGGACGATGGCGCCGACGAAGGCGAACGCGATGTACGCGGCCACAATGCTCAGCTTGCTCAGCAGAGGACTCGCGAAATCCATTGGGACGCTCCCTTGGTTCACAACGCTGCCCGCATTAACACAAAAGCTAGCAAGTGGTTCCTGGCCAAAAAAGTCAGCCTTGCTGCCAAGCTCGATGTTCCCGCGTGATGCCGCATTGCGGTGTCTGGCTCAAACAGGCGGCGAATCAAGATGTTGAAGCGTCCGCAAATAAATTCCGCTGCGTTGCGGGTTACGGACAGGTCGCCGGCCCGGGATACCGTCTGTCAGATCTCAGCAAGATTGTGGTGTTTAGAAACGCAATCCAAAGGTGAATGACGATGCCGGGCACAGAATGTTGAGCCCGATGCATTCTCGATCACGACAGCGCGGTGGCAATCACCTCGCGCTGCAGTGTCGTGACGCAGAGCATTCGCGACAGTTGCTGACAACGAGATCGATGCGGTCGCGCGAATTGCCGTGCCGGGTTCCACCGCATGGTTAAAGACAGCTGAAATCAAACGATCGAAATGCGTTGAAGAGTCTTTAATCAAATTCGCAGAACCTCCGCGCCATGACGCGTGGAGTTCGTTTGTATCTCGTCGGCTCCCTTGTCCTTGTGTCGCTTGCTGGTTGCGGCCGCGGTCTGTTTCAGACTGCCGAGCGCG
Organism: Bradyrhizobium sp. USDA 3240; assembly: GCF_054063295.1. Classification (NCBI taxonomy): domain Bacteria; kingdom Pseudomonadati; phylum Pseudomonadota; class Alphaproteobacteria; order Hyphomicrobiales; family Nitrobacteraceae; genus Bradyrhizobium; species Bradyrhizobium sp. USDA 3240. The sequence continues at coordinate 1,987,206 of NZ_JBSSGD010000002.1, read as the reverse complement.
AACCGTGGCGGGCCGAGGCCGAGGCCGCATGCCTGAAATCAGGCGCGGTCAAGGAAGGCCCGGACCTCGTCCGCATCGATCCGATTTCCGGCCCCGGTGTCTGCGGCGCCGAGTTTCCGCTCAAGGTCGCCGCGCTCGGCGAAGCCAGTGCAGCTTACGGATTTGCCGACGACAGCCTGCGTCCGCCGGCGTCGGTCGGCAACCAGCCGCGTTGGCCGATCAATCGTCAACCGGGCCCGGCGCCCGCACAGGCGCCGTATTCCGAACAAGCCGTCGGTCAGCCGAACTATGGCGGCCAGCAGAGCGGACCGGTGTCGCTGTCGGCGCCCGGCGTCCCGCCGCAGCAGGGCGAGATCGACCTGCCGCCGGATGGCTCGCCCGATGCTAACGGCGAGCGACCTTATTATCCCGGCCTGCGCAGTAATCCGCAGCGCGAGGGCGCGACCGCGCTTTATTCACCTGCGCCGTATTCGCAGCAGCCGCCAGGCGTAGCACCGCCGCCGCGGCTCGGCCCGTCGAACGGCAACCCGGTGATGGCGGTCGGCCCGGTTGCAGTGAAGCCTGCGGCAACGCTGGCGTGTCCGATCGTCTCGGTGCTGGAGCGCTGGCTCGCCGATTCCGTGCAGCCGGCGGCGCAACGCTGGTTCGGCGCGCGCGTGGTCGAGATCAAGCAGATCTCGGCCTATTCCTGCCGCGGCATGAACGGCAATTCGCACGCGCATATTTCCGAGCACGCCTTCGGCAATGCGCTCGATATTGCGGCCTTCACGCTCTCTGACGGCCGGCGCATCTCGGTGAAGGACGGCTGGAAGGGCCTGCCGGAGGAGCAGGGCTTTCTGCGCGATGTTCAGGCCGCCGCCTGCCAGCAATTCACCACGGTGCTGGCGCCGGGTTCCAACGTCTATCATTACGACCACATCCATGTGGATCTGATGCGCCGGGCCAGCCGGCGCCTGATCTGCCAGCCCGCTGCCGTCTCCGGCGACGAGGTCGCGGCGCGTGCCGGCGGCCGTAGCCCCTATGCAGCGCGCGAACCTTATGTCACAGGATCGCTTGGCGGCAGAAAGCCGGCCCCGCGGGGTAAAGCGGGGGTCAACGAAGAAGACGAATTCGCCGACGAATAGGACGCGTCTGATACCCGTATTTTTACTGGGGATGCCGTGCAAACGGTAGCCACTATTTGCTGCATATGCTCGCGGAGCCGGGCGCACCCGGCTGATTTCTGGGGGATAGCTTTGCAAGACGTGCCGATCATTCTCGTCATCGAAGACGATCGTGATCTTCAGATGATGGTAGAGGACGCCCTGAGGGACGGCGGCTATGAGCCGGCGATCGCAGGCTCGGGTGAGGAAGCCCTGACGCTGCTGAAAGCGTTCCGAACCAAATACAGTGCGCTGGTGACCGACATTCGCCTGCTTGGCCGGCTCGACGGCTGGCGCGTGGCGCGCGGCGCCCGCGAGATCGATCCATCTTTTCCGGTGCTCTACATCACCGGCGGCGGCGGCGACGAGTGGCCGACCCGGGGTGTGCCGGATAGCGTACTGCTGAACAAGCCGTTCTCGCCCGACGAACTGGTCGCGGCCGTGACCAAGCTGCTCAAGAACGGCGCGCCGGCCTGACGGCGGTTCGGAGCGGTCTGCCGCGCCCGGTGGGCTGTTCGCGGCAGGCGCCTATTCCGTCTTTACCTATTCCGTCTTTATAAGATCTCGTCGCGGGTCTTCTCGAATTCCTACGCCCTCGCGCTCATCTTCGCCGCACCAGCCGGAGAACGAAGATGACGACCTATCGCGCCTATATTGTCGGACCGCACAGCCGATCCATCGGCGTGGTCAACATGGATTGCAGCGACGACGATGCGGCCGTCACATCGGCCAGCCGTCTTGTCGACCGCCATGATGTCGAGCTGTGGCAGATGGACCGGCCCGTCGCCAGGTTCGACGCCTGTTCGAAGCAGGTGTTCCGGAAGTAGGGCGACACTGCGCGGCAGACCAGCGCGCAGACTGACAAGCGAGCGGCCGGTCTCGATGCGCCGAAGCAGTCGTTCAACTGAACGTCTCAGCCGCGAGCACGCGAGCTGTTTCCGGAAACGACGATCGCCCGGACCACGAGTGCGATGCGTTGGTTGCGCGCGCCGGGCCTAACTCGGCCTGAACGTTCGAGTGCAGCGAGCCCATGGAGGGCTGCCCAAAAAGTCTCGGTCACATCAGCTACGTCGACGCAAAACGGCGCGACGACCGCCGCGAGGGCTTCGAAACCGGCCCGCAGTTCGGGTCTGGTGCCAGCTTCGGCGAACCGCAAATCCGTTGGCAGGACAAACATGGCGTCGTAGAGCGCGGGACGATCCAGCGCAAAAGCGAGATAGGCCAGGGCGACATTCTTGAGGGCGTTTCGTCCCGTCGATCCGCTCGCTGCTTCGCGAAGTGCGACCGCGAGGTCCTTGAAGCCCTCGACTGCAACTGCCGCAACAATCGCACCCCGGTTCTTGAAATGTGAGTAGAGGACGGGCTGGCTATATTCGATCTCGTCGGCGAGGCGGCGGATTGTAACGCCATCCCATCCTTCGCGCTCTGCGATCGCCCGCGCTGCCGCGACAATGCGACGCTCGCGCTCGGCACGGTCCCTGCCTTTCCGCTCAGCGGTACCCAATCGTCGATCTCCCGGACCGGGAAGGTCCAAATACATCAATATCATACCCGCGCTTGACATTCTAGCGTTGCTATATATCTAGCGTTGCTAGATATTGTTATAAAGCTAGACGAGGACGATGTGATGCATTGGCTTGCGCTCGGAACGGGATTGCTCCTGGCCCTGGGAATTATCGCGATCGGCACCAGCTATCTCGCGAGCCCGACAACCGCGACACGCAGTTTCGGGCTGCCGCTTCCTGACAATGGCACCAACATCGCATGGTGGCTTCGCCTCAAGGGGGTGCGCGACATTGCCGCGGGATTGGCCGTATTGGCGTTCATGGTGTTCGGCGCGCCGCGCGAGGTCGGCATCCTCCTGCTGGTTGAAGCCATCATCCCCGTCGGCGACATGCTGCTCATACTTGCCGCGAAAGGCTCAACCAAAAGCGCCCTCGGCATGCACGGTCTCACAGCGGTGATCATGGTCCTTGCGGCAATGCCCCTGATCATTGGTGTGCCCTGAGATGATACACGCTCTTTCGATCTGGCTGCTCGTGGCCGGCTTCCTTGGCGCAGGCCTCTTCAACGCGATCAGCACGTCAGCGACCCAAGGCGATTTCGCGCGGTGGGGCTACCCGCGCTGGTGGGGCATTTTGACCGGTGGACTGGAACTGATAAGCGCTGCGCTGATTGCAATTCCCGTCAGTCGGGTTCCTGGCCTCGTGCTTGGGGCGGTCATCATTGCGGCCGCGGTTTTCACCGTTCTGCGCCACCGTGAATTTTCGCACCTGGTGCCACTTGGCGTCTTTGTCGTCTTGATCGCGCTCGCCGCGACCTCGTCCTGAGCGCCGCCCCGGGTGTCGCGCCGCGCGATCCCTGATGATAGACCTTGCGCCAGCTTCGTCATCAACAGGGATACCAGGTCATGGCTTTGGAGAAGGTCGCACTCGTCATCGCAGGCGGCAGCGGCATGGGAGCGGCGGCGGCGCGGCGGCTTGCCGCAGATGGATTTCGCGTTGCGATCCTGTCGTCGTCGGGCAAGGGCGAGGCGCTGGCCGCCGAGCTCGGCGGCATCGGCTTCACCGGCTCGAACCGTTCGAACGATGATCTGAAGCGCGCCGTCGACGGCGTGATGGCGCGCTGGGGCCGCATCGACGCGCTGGTCAACAGCGCCGGCCACGGCCCGCGCGCGGGTGTGCTGGAACTGACCGACGAGCAGTGGCACACCGGCCTCGACGTCTATCTGATCAACGTGATCCGACCGACACGTCTCGTCGCGCCTCACATGCAGGCCCAGAAATCGGGGGCGATCGTCAACATCTCCACCGCCTGGGCATTCGAGCCGAGCGCGATGTTTCCGACCTCCGCGGTGTTCCGCGCCGGGCTCGCCGCGTTCACAAAACTGTTCACCGACAGCTACGCCGCCGACAACGTCCGCATGAACAATGTGCTGCCGGGCTGGATCGACAGTCTGCCGGCCACCGACGCGCGCCGCGACAGCGTACCGATGAAGCGCTACGGCAAGGCGGAGGAGATCGCCGCGACGATCAGCTTCCTCGTCTCCGACGGTGCGGGCTACATCACCGGACAGAACATCCGGGTTGATGGCGGTTTGATGCGGTCGGTGTAGTGCACAGTGCGGGTCCCGTTATTCTGAGAACAAGTGAGTTTGTGATCCACAAGCGGGACCAAATATTCGGTGTCGTCCCGGCCTAGTGCGCAATTGCGCACGGGAGCCGGGACCCATAACCACCGATGGTCATTGTTGCGCGTGGGCGGAACGACGAGTTGCGTCCACAACATCCGCCGCGGAGTATGGGTCCCGGCGTTCGCCGGGACGACGATGAGTGTGTGGCGCCATTCGTACTCGTTGCGTCGCCACAACTCATGTCACCACTTGCGTCCACACGCTACGCATCGTGCTCCAGGCTGCACGCGTCATAATTGCGGCGACCTCAGATTGCGTTTGTCGTGATGACAAACTGAAAGCGCAGCGCTAGCCTTCCGTCAAATCAAAACATACGGGAGGAATGGCATGCCAGACGCAGCAGTTGCAGCACGCGCTTCGGACTCCACGCACAGCGGAACCACGCAGCAGGTCGACGTCGCGGTCGTCGGCGCCGGTTTCGCCGGTCTCTATCTGCTGCATCGGTTGCGCAAGGCGGGCTTCTCGGTTGTTGCGCTCGAAGAGGGCGCCGACGTCGGCGGCACCTGGTATTGGAACCGGTATCCCGGCGCGCGCTGCGACATCCAGACCATCGATTACAGCTATACATTCGATCCCGAGCTCGATCAGGCATGGACCTGGTCGGAGAAATACGCGACCCAGCCGGAAATCTTGCGCTATCTCGGCTTCGTCGCCGACCGCTACGATCTGCGCCGTGACATCAGGTTCGGCACCAAGGTCACGCAGGCGAACTGGAATGATGCGACGTCGCGCTGGCAGATTGCGACCAACAACGGCGCCAATGTCTCGTGCCGCCACTACATCATGGCGACCGGCTGCCTGTCGTCGCCGAAGCCGCCGGAGATCGACGGCGTCAAGGATTTTAAAGGCGAGATCTATTTCACAGGCCGCTGGCCGCATCAGGGCGTCGATCTGAAGGGCAAGCGCGTTGCCGTGATCGGCACCGGATCGTCGGGCATTCAGTCGATCCCGTTGATCGCCGAACAGGCCGCGCAACTCACCGTGTTCCAGCGCACGCCGAACTTCGCATTGCCGGCCGGCAACGGTCCGGCGCCGGAGGATCGCAAGACCTTCTTCGAGACTGATCGTGCGGCCTATCGCGAGCAGGCGCGCTGGTCGATGGCCGGTGTGCCGTATCCGCAGCAGACCGTGGTGAGCTGGCAATTGAGCGATGCCGAACGCCGCGAGCGGTTCGAGAAGGCGTGGGCGGCGGGCGACCTCGTCCACATCCTGACCCAGCTCTGGGCCGACCAGGCGGTTGATGTCGACGGCAACCGGCTGGTCGCCGATCTGATCCGCGAGAAGATCGGTGCCGTGGTCAAGGATCCGGAGATCGCCGCGGCGCTAGCCCCGCACGATCATCCGTTCGGCGCCAAGCGTCCCTGCCTCGATACCAACTACTATGCGACCTACAACCGTCCGAACGTGACCCTGGTGAATCTGCGGCAGGAGCGGATCAAGGCAATCACCGCCGGCGGCATCTCGACCGACAAGCGCAGCTTCGATGTCGACGTCATCGTGTTCGCCACCGGCTTCGACGCGATGACCGGCGCCATCATGGCCGTGCATCCGATCTCCGGCCGCGGCGGCAAGTCGCTGTCGGATGTCTGGGCGCACGGACCGCAGACCTATCTCGGCGTCACCGTCGCGGGCTTCCCCAATCTGTTCATGATCACCGGTCCCGGCAGCCCGTCGGTGCTGTCGAACATGGCTGTCTCGATCGAGCAGCATGTCGACTGGGTGGTCGACCGCATCGCCGCGCTGCGTGACGCCGGTTTCACGACGATGGAAGCAACCGAGGCCGCGCAGGCCGGCTGGGAACGGCACATGGCCGACTGCGCGACGCTGACGCTGCACCGGCTCGCCAACACCTGGTACACGGGCGCCAATGTGCCCGGCAAGCCGCAGGGTGTGATGCCTTATACCGGCGGCGTCGGTCCGTATCGCAGCATCTGCAACGAGGTGGTCGGGCGCGGCATGCTCGGCTTCAAGCTCACAGGACCCGGCGTTGCCGAGCAGTGCAATGACGGCGAGGTGGTGCGCTTGCAGCCCGATGTGCGGCTGGTGCTCGGGATGCTCGGCGAGATGAACCTGCCGCCGATCGAGACGATGGGCGCGCAGGGCGCGCGCGACTTCCTCAACGAGTTCAACAAGGGCCGTCCCGCCGGCCGCCCGGTCGGCGAGGTCGGCACCGGCATGCTGCAGGGCGCTGAAGGTCCGCTGCCGTACAAGCTGTATCGCCCGGCGACGCCGGGGCCGCATCCGATCGTGGTGTATTTCCACGGCGGCGGCTGGGTGCTTGGCGACGAGCTGTCGGACGATCCGTTCTGCCGCGATCTGTGCCGGCGCACCGGCATGATCATCGTCAGCGTCGGCTATCGCCACGCGCCCGAGCATCGCTTCCCGGCTGCGGCCGAGGACGGCTATGCGGCGACGCGCTGGATCGCAGCCCACACCGCCGAGCTCGGCGGCCGGGCAGGGCCGGTGCTGGTCGCGGGCTGGAGCGCCGGCGGCAACATCGCGGCCGTGACCTGCCAGCTCGCGCGCGATCGCGGCGGGCCCGAGATCGCGGGCCAGCTCTTGATCTGCCCGGTCACCGACTCCTCGTTCGACCGGCAGTCCTATGTCGACAACGCGGCCGGCTACTTCCTGACCCGCGGGCTGATGTTCTGGTTCTGGGACCTGTACTGCTCGCCCGCCGACCGCACCGATCCGCGCGTCGCGCCGTTGCGCGGCAAGCTTGAAGGCCTGCCCCCGGCGTTCATCGCGACTGCGGAGTTCGATCCGCTGCGCGACGAGGGCAATGCCTATGGCGACGCGCTCGCGAAAGCCGGCGTCAAGGTCGAGCAGCTCAAGGCGCAAGGCCACTTCCACTCGTCGTTCGTGATGGTCGACGTCATCATCACCGGCGTCAGCGGCCGTGTGAAAATGGCGAAGGCGCTAAGGCGTTTCGCCGGACTGCCCGAGGAGCTGGAGCAGGACAACGTCGCCACCCCGCGGGTCAACGCCGCGGCGAATTAGGGAGCGCAAACCCCCGCGGCTTGCCCGCGGGGATTTCGCACGACTTCGGAGCTCCGGTTCGATCAGAACCGGAAGCTCTAGAGGAAGGCAAGATGCTCCACCTTGTGCACGACGTCGTCGAGCGTCTGCTTGGTGGCCGCGGTATCGCCGCCGGCCATGAAGACCTGCCAGAACTGCCGATCGACATTGTGCAGATGCAGGATGGACACGCGAACGCCGTTCTTGTTGCCGGCGACCTCCGACTGGGTATTGACGACATCGGTGAAGCCGTTCTGCTTCAGTTTGTTGGCGACGACGCCTTTGAGTTCGCCGACATTGGCGAGAGCCTCGCTGAGGCCCATGCTGCGGAAGTTGAAGAACAGGAACGCCATGCGACACCTCCTTCTGTCGCGGACGAGCGCAGCGCGTGCGGAAGTGCCTTGAACTGGCTCTCTCGCTCAACCAGAGGTGTATTCCTGTATTGAATGATCGCGTTATGAGCCGCTTCACAGGAACCGGTTCCGCGATCGTGCGGCATTTGAACGCAGAGGCTTCTCTAGCCCAGCTCGAACGTCGTGACGCCGAACACGCGATCGATCCGCAATGGCGGGATCGCGCCGGTGTACATCCGCGCGGTCTCGAACACCGGCGACAGCCCGAGGCCTTGCGCCAGCGCGACGGCATCGCGGTTGACCGCGGGCACATCGAGGAATATCTCGCCGCCGCCTGCGCTCGCGAGCAATGCGGACAGGATGGTCTTGGCGCCGGCGCGGTCGTCGGCGACGAGCGGACCGATCTTGCGGCCGGTACGGCACGGACGGATCACCCCCCAGCCGGCCAGCCTGCCGTTGCGCATCAGCGCGCATCCGACATGGCCCGGCGTATTGATCCAGGCGCGCAGGAAGGCCGGACGCGGTGCAGGAAACACCGTGGCGTCATCGGCCTCGACCAGCGCCATAGGCACCTCGGTCAGCGCGACGATGCCGGCGTTCGGCGCTGGTGGTGCAGTGACCGTGCCGCCGTAGCGCACATTGGCGTAAGCGAGCGCGAAGCCGGACTTTTGGTAGCTCGCCTGCTGCGCCACCACGCCATCGAGCCCGATCACGCGCGGATGCGCATGCGCGATGGCCGCATTCCAGATCTTCAGACCGTAGCCGCGGCCGCGCAGATCCGGGCGCACGATATAGAAGCCGAGGAAGGAGAAACCTGCGCCGTAATTGACGCAGGAGATCACCGCGACCGGCTCTCGGTCGAGCTCGCCGATGAAAAATCCCGACGGATCCTCGGCGGCAAAGCAGGGCGCATCGGCGAGACCGGGATTCCATCCCTCCGCCGCGGCCCAGTCGATCGCGAGCGCGATCTCGTCGGGTCGCATATGTCGGATGATGAGGTCGCTCATCGGCGATAATCCCGTGTGATTGGAGTCACGGACTGTGCCTCCATGTTTGTGACGATCACACTACCCTCACAGAATGAGGCTGCCCACAGACGGTGCTTGAACCGAACAAAATTTTCAACGAATTCGTCTAACAATTTATGGTTTTTATATAATTAGAAACACGTTTGACTTGTAGTTGCCACAAGCCTAACAATCTCGCGCGCCGCCGCGGATTTCAGGTGCGGTGCTCGTGAATCCCGAATCAAGCGGCCTTAGCGCCGCAAATTTTGAAATCGGAAGCACCCTCAGCAGAAAGGATTGCATCGCGCGTCAGCAAGACAACTGAACGGAATTGGGGACGTTTTTCATTTCACCCAAAACGGAGTTTTCCCATGACTCAAGTTGTTAATTTGTCCGGTAATCCAGATATCGATGGCATTCTCTGGGGATGGGAGTGGGGGTCGGGCGGCGCGCAGAATCTGACGTTTTCGTTTCCCACCAGCAGCGCTGAATACGGCTATCAGGAGATCGACAATTTCGGCGCGTTCACCGCGTCACAGCAGACGGCGGTGCGTACGGCGCTCGCCAACGTCGCAAGTTTCACCAATCTCACCTTCACCGAGACGACGAGCGCCGGCGCGACGCTGCGCTACGCCAATGCCGACAAGATTGACTACACCGACGACAGCAGTGTCGCCCAGCACACCGGACTGCACGTGCCTGGCAACGCGCCCGGCACCGCGGAGGCCAATCCGCCCGAACTGGGCTACAACGGCAACGCGCCGTTCTCCGCGATGGGCGCGCAAGGCGACGCATGGTTCGTCACCGGCGGCTACACCAATCCGGTGCTCGGCAGCTTCCAGGATGCGGCCGGCATCATGCACGAGACCGGCCATAATCTCGGATTGAAGCACGGCCACATCACGCAGGACGGGCACGGCGTGACGTTCCCTGCGCTGCCGGCTGATCACAATTCTTACGAATACTCGGTGATGACCTACAGCCAGTTTCCTGGCGACAATGCGACCAATGGCGACAACGCGCCCGATCATCCGACCACCTACATGCAGGATGACATCGCCGCGCTCCAGTACATGTACGGCGCGAACTATGGTGCGACGGCGCACAACGGCAACACCACCTACACCTGGAGCCCGACCACCGGCGAGGAGTTCATCGATGGCGTCGGGCAGGGCGCGCCGCAAAGCAATTTCGTGCTGATGACGCTGTGGGATGGCGGCGGCACCGATACCTACGACTTCTCCAATTACACGACCAACCTCTCCATCGATCTCAATCCCGGCGCCTGGACCATTCTGGACACCAGCGCGGCGCACGCGCAGCGTGCCGATCTCGGCAATAACGGGGCGGGCGGCGCTGAGTATTTCGCGCGCGGCAACATCGCCAATGCGTTGATCGATCCGAACAACCCGACCGAGACCGCGTCGCTGATCGAGGACGCCAATGGCGGCTCGGGCAACGACACGATCGTCGGCAACGCCGCCGACAACGTGCTTCGCGGCAATGGCGGCAACGACACGATCGATGGCGGGGGCGGCACCAATACGGTCGTCTACAGCGGCACCCGGCTGCAATACATCGCGACCCTGCTCGGCAGCGGTGCGATCCTGATCGCCGACCAGCGCGGCGGGTCACCTGACGGGACCGACACCGTCACCAACATCCAGAAATTCGAATTCGCCGACGGTACATTCAACGAGACTGAGGTGCTGAACCGTCCGCCGGTGCTGTCGCCCGATCCGGGATCGCCGCATCCGCTGACCGAATTGGCCAACACCACCAATTCCGCCTCGCTGCAGGAACTTCTCGGCAGACTGACGTTCACCGATGCGAATGCCGGCGACACCCACACCGCGAGTGAGGCGTTTGATACCGCGACCTGGTCCGGCGGCGCCACGATTCCGCTCGCGACGCAGGCAGCCCTCGCAACGGCGCTGACCGATTCGATTGGCGTCGACGGCACCAGCGGGACGCTCAACTGGCAGTTCGACCTGGCAGACAAGAATCTGGACTTCCTGGCGGCTGGCGAGACGCTGACTGTGGTCTACGACGTCACGGTGGCCGACCACCACACCGGCTCGAGCGTCAGTGACTCTTCGACCCAACAGATCACGGTCGTCTTCACCGGCATCAATGATCCCGTGTCGGTAGTGCCGGCACTGTCCAACTTGACGGGGACGATCAGCGAATTGCCCGGCGTCACAGGAAGTTCGACGCCGGATGCGACCGCCGGCACGATCGCCTTCACCGATCCCGACCTCAACGACCGGCCGACTGCGACGATCAATACCGCCGGCGAGACGGTGACCTGGCAGGACTCGACGCACGACTACACGTCGGAACTCACGCCGACGCAGATCGCCTCGCTCGAGGCAGCCTTTACGATCATGCCCGAGGCCGGCAACACCAACGCAGGCAAGATCGACTGGAGCTACAGCATCGTCGACAAGGATCTCGATTTCCTGTCGGTCGGCGAGAGCCTCACCGTCACGGTGCCCGTCATCATCGACGATGCGCATGGCGGGGCCGTCACCCAGGATGTCGTCCTCACCATCAACGGCGCCAATGACGCGCCGATCGCGGTCGCGGACAGCAACGGCACGGCCAAGAAGTCGACGCTGTCGGTTGACGCGTTGCACGGTGTGCTGTCCAACGACACCGATCCTGACATCCACGATCAGGGTCACTCGGTGGTCAGCGCCGTCGACGGGGCGGCCGGCAATGTCGGGCACACCATAGCCGGCACCTACGGCTCGCTGACGCTGGATGCCGACGGCAGCTATGTCTACGTCGCCAACAAGGGGGGCTTGCCGTCGCAGATCGTCGCGCAGGACACCTTCGCCTACACGATTGCCGATCCGCATGGCGCAACGGCGTCGTCGACGCTGAGCATCGTCGTGTTCAATCCCGGCGTCAATTACCAGGCCGGAAGCCATACCACACTGAACGGCGGCAACGGCCAGGACGTGCTCGACGGCTCGGCGGGGCACGACATCCTGATCGGCGGCAATGGCCCGGACGTGCTGATCGGCGGCGATGGTGACACGTTGACCGGCAACAACGAGCCGGACACGTTCCTGTTCCGCCCGCATTTCGGCACCAACGTGATCACCGATTTCGTTGCGCACAATGACGCCGTGCAACTCGACAAGTCGATCTTCGCCAGCGTGAACGACATGCTATCCAATCACACGGCCGATACCGCCGCCGGCGCTGTCATAACGGCCGCGTTCGGCGATACGATCACCTTTGCCGGGATCAAGGCGGCGGAGCTGCAAGCGCACGCAGGCGATTTCCATCTGGTCTGAGCCGGAGGAGGGCGTCCTGCGGCTTGATTCATAAAACCACCCGCCGCAATCTGCTTGCGGCGGGTGGGTGATCGGGACATTCGAAATGACGTGGCGTTTGCCGATATTTGCCATCTCCGCAATCACCCTTGGTGTGATCGACATGACCGCGACGACGCAGATGAACGCGACAAGTGCACTTGCCGCTTCGCCGATCTCGGGCGCCGCGCCGCTTGAGGTGACCTTCACCGGCATGGGGCCGGGGATGCTGGAGGGGGTGGTCGTGCTCGATTTCGGCGACGGCCGGACCGATGACACGATCTCACCGATCCGCGGCTTTCGGCGGACGCACGTCTATCGCGCGGCTGGATCGTATACGGCCGTGCTCAAGAGCGGCGCGTACGGCGGTCAACGCCCGGCCGTGCTGGGCGAAATCGGGCGGGTAACCATCATTGTGGATTGAGTCGAATCTCTCTCTCTCCCGTGACGCTACGGCGCGCGCAGCGCGTCTCGAAGGGTAAGCGCCGCGCCGGTGCGGCGCCATGCTCAGGCAATCCGAAGCACGAGGCTGACCAGTTCGGGCTGGCGGTGCGTGCCGGTTTTGGCGAAGGCCGACTTCAACTGGTTGCGTGCCGTGTCCCGAACGATCCCGAGCCGTTCGGCAGCGTCGTCGATCGAGAGGCCGCCCGCGAGCAGCGCCACCAGCCGCGCTTCTGCCGGCGTGAGGCCGAATGCCTGCGCGATCATGCCGGGCTCGGGCATCGCGCGTGGCGTCAAATTGACGAAGATCAGCATCGCCCGCGCGCCGAGGAAGACGTTGCGTGCCGCACCGTCGATCGGCAACACGCGCAACACCACGGGCCCCTTGTGCATGCGGTGGATCACGATCGGTTCGATCGGCAGCGCCGCGCGCTCGGGGGCAGCCCGGATCAGATCGACGACTTGATCAAGCCGCGCCTGTGCCGCTTTGTCGCGCACGATCAGCCGGCGATCCCTGATCCTGATCTCCGCATCGAAGCCGGCATCGGCGGCTTCGTTGCGATCGATCACGAGGCCCGCGCGGTCGAGTATGACGGCCGGCTGCCGCACCCGGTCGAGAATGCCGGTGATGGAGGCGAGCGCGATGCGGCCGACCGCAGTCGACAGTGTCGCTGTCTCCGTCAGGCGCGGTCCGAGCTGCGCCAGCAGCCGCGTCTCGCGTGTATCGAAGTGGCCTTCCTCTCCGGTGCGCTGCAACGTCAGCACCCACGGTGCGCTGTCGGCCCAGAAGCCGATGCCGGCGAACCATTTGAAGCCGAACGGATACAGCACCTCATTGTACATCGGATCGGACCGGATCTGCTCGGGCGTCAGCAAGTCCTGATCGGTGATCACTTCGCCGGCCATTGCCCGCGGAACGCCCGGAGCGCGCGAATCCTGCTCGTGCCAGTTGTGTGCGAAGTAGTGCTGCACCATCTCTTCGGTCGACGCCGTGCGCGGCACGTCCGGGGTCCGCACGTCGCTTTGCAGCAGCACGGCGCCGGTTGCACCCACCGCTTCGCAGATCGACGTCATGATGCCGGTCCACGCCGTCGGGTCGACCACTGCGTCCCCCAGCCGCGCCGTCACGCTGGACATTCGATCTGGGTCGATATCCCCGTTCATGCAGGGAAGTGTTGCGCGAGGTGGCGTCGCGCGACAAGCGCTAAGTTGCGGTCCTGCCAAAGGAAATAGTCGTATTGGATCGTCACTCGCCCGTCTTGCGACGGCGGGGTTCAATCCGCCTGCTTTGGCCGGTATGCGGCGAAGAACACCCGTGTCGCGCTGTCGACGACATCAGCGATCCGCTCCGGCGAGGGCGACGGATTGGCCTGGAAGATGAACGCCTGGAACAGCGTTGCCTGGCACATCTGCATGAATTGCCAGGCCGCGAGCTGATAGTCGTCGATCACCAGTTCGCCGAGCGCGGCGCGTGCCTCGAGATAGGCGGCGAAGCGGTCGACGGTGTGGGCGATCACATGGGTGTAGAACCGGCTGCCGAGCTCGGGCATCCGCTCGGCGATCGCCATCACGGTGCGGATCGCCGAGCCGCCGCCGGGGCGACACAGCACCGCGACATAGGCGCGGCCGAATTCGGGGAGGGTGGTGTCGACGTCGCGCGCCGGATCGAAGTTGAACGCGACCTTGCCCTGTTCGCGCTTTTCCTCCTCGACGATCGCCGCGAACAGCCCGGCCTTGTCGGGGAAATACACGTACAGGGTGCCCTTGGAGACGGCGGCGGCGCGGGCGATCTCGCCCATGCTGGCGCCGTCGAAGCCGAGCTCCAGGAATACCTTGCGGGCGCCGTCCAGGATCTGGCGGCGCTTCGAGGATTCCTCGTCGCCGACGACGAGGTGGACGGGGTTTAGGGGCGCTGCAACCATTGATTTAGCTTCTCACGAAAGAACCCAACCCAGAATCAGTCCGGGAAGAATCGAAGCCTTATAATCCGCTGGACGGGAATATAGATTGACCGAACCGTTCGGTCAATGGTATTGATGGGAGTGGCGATGCGCCGCACGGCCTTTCTTCCGCCATTGCGGGCGTCGAGATTTTTTCTGGGGAGCCTTGGTTATGGCCGCAGCACGAGATCAGGCTGCACGCATTGTTCGTTCCGAGCCTGACATGGCCGAGGACGCGATGGCGCGCGACGCATCCGTCGATCTCGGTGAGCAGGCCAGAACTGACGAGGCCAAGAGTCCCGGCGACAAAGGTCCTGGTGACAAGCGTCCAGCCGAGGCGCCGCCCGCTTCTGCGCCTGAGAAGCCGGGAGCGTCGCCTGCGGCCGCAGCGCCGAAATCGGGCAAGCGCAGATTCGTGATGATGGGTGTGGTCGGGCTGCTCGCGCTCGCCGCCGCGAGCTATGCCGCCTATTACCTGATGGTCGGGCGCTTCTACATCTCGACCGACGACGCCTATGTCCGGGCCAACAACACCATGCTCGGCGCGCGCGTCGCGGGCCATATCGCGGCGATCCTGCCCGGCGACAACGCGCTGGTGCGCGCTGGCGATGTGATCTTCCGGATCGATGACGGTGACTATCGCATCGCGGTCGATGCCGCGCGCACGCGGATCGCGACCCAGCAGGCGACGATCGAGCGCATCGGTCGCCAGGTCGCGGCGGCCGAAAGCTCGGTCGAGCAGGCGCAGGCGCAACTCGTCTCCGCCGAAGCCGGCCTGAAGCGCGCCGATCTCGATTTCGATCGCCAGCAAGCGCTGAGTACCAAGGGCTTTGCCTCGCGCGCCACTTTCGAAGTCTCCGAAGCCGGCCGTGATCAGGGCGCGGCCGCGGTGCGGTCGGCGCAGGCTGCCTACGACGCCGCAAAGAGCAACGTCGATGTCACCAAGGCGCAGCAGGCCGAGGCCCGCGCCCAGCTCGCCGAGTTGCAGACCCAGCTCGCCAAGGCCGAGCGCGATCTCGATTTCACCCAGGTGCGCGCGCCGGTCGACGGCACCTTCTCCAACCGCCTGGTCAACACCGGCGACTACATCAATGTCGGCCAGCGGCTCGGCAATGTGGTGCCGCTCGACGGCGTCTTCATCGACGCCAACTACAAAGAGACCCAGCTCAAGCGCATCCGTACCGGACAGCGGGTGACGATCAAGGTCGACGCCTACGGTTTCCGCAAGTTCACCGGCATCGTCGACAGCATTTCGCCGGCGGCAGGCTCGGTGTTCACGCTGCTGCCGCCCGACAACGCCACCGGCAACTTCACCAAGATCGTGCAGCGCCTGCCGGTCCGCATCCGGGTGCCGAACAGCGTCGCGAAGCAGGGCATGCTGCGCGCCGGGATGTCGGTCTACACCACCGTCGACACGCGAGAGGGCGCGGCCGACGCCGACGCCGATACCGACCTCGACGCGCCGATGATGATCCATCCGCAGTGATGCCTTGAAGCTTCGAACCGCAGGTTCGAAGCGCGGAGCCTGACGAGCCCATGGCCGACGCGACCACTGCTTCGCCCTCGATGATGACCGGCGCCTCGGAGACCGAGCGGCTCCAGCCCAAGCGGGTCGTCGCCTTCATCATCATGGTGTTCGGCATGTTCATGTCGATCCTGGACATCCAGATCGTCTCGGCCTCGCTCACCGAGATCCAGGCCGGCCTGTCGGCGTCGTCGACCGAAGTCTCGTGGGTGCAGACCGCCTATCTGATTGCCGAGGTGATCGCGATCCCCTTGTCGGGATTCCTGTCGCGCGCGCTTGGCACCCGGCTGTTGTTTGCGATCTCGGCGTTCGGCTTCACGGTGTCCAGCCTGCTGTGCGGCTTCGCCTCCTCGATCGAGCAGATGATCCTGTGGCGCGCGCTGCAGGGCTTCCTCGGCGCCGGCATGATCCCGACGGTGTTCGCCTCGGCCTACACCATCTTCCCGCGCTCCAAGTTCTACATCGTGGCGCCGATCATCGGCCTGGTCGCGACGCTGGCGCCGACCGTTGGGCCGACCGTCGGCGGCTACATCACCGATTTGATGTCGTGGCACTGGCTGTTCTTCATCAACATCGTGCCCGGAATCATCATCACCGTCGGCGTGCTGGCGCTGGTCGATTTCGACCAGCCGAACTTCGCGCTGCTCGAGCGCTTCGACTGGTGGGGCCTGATCTTCATGGGCGGCTTCCTCGGCTCGCTGGAATATGTGCTCGAGGAAGGCCCGCAATATGAATGGCTGCAGGACACCTCGGTGGCGATCTGCGCCGCGATCGGTTTCGTCTCGGCGGTCGCCTTCTTCTGGCGGGTGCTGACCGCGGAGGAGCCGATCGTCGATCTCTATGCCTTCTCCAACCGCAACTTCGCGGTCGGCTGCGTGCTGCAGTTCTGCATCGGCATCGGGCTCTACGGCCTGACCTACGTCTATCCGCGCTATCTCGCCGAGATCCGCGGCTACAGCGCGCTGATGATCGGCGAGACCATGTTCGTCTCCGGCGTCACCATGTTCTTCATGGCGCCGGTGGTCGGCCGTCTCATGCAGAAGGTCGATCTGCGCTACATCATCGCCTTCGGCCTCGTCACCTTCGCGCTCGGTTCCTGGCAGATGACCTGGATCACGCGCGAGTACGATTTCTACGAACTCCTGGTGCCGCAGATCCTGCGCGGCATCGGCATGATGTGCGCGATGGTGCCGACCAACAACATCGCGCTCGCGACGCTGCCGCAGGACCGCGTCAAGAACGCCTCCGGCCTGTTCAACCTGATGCGCAATCTCGGCGGCGCCGTCGGGCTTGCCGTGATCAACGAGGCGCTCAACGACCGCACGGATCTGCACATCTCGCGGCTGCAGGACCGCGTGACCTGGGGCAACGCAACCGCGGTCGAGACCCTCAACAACTTCACCCAGCGCCTGCAGGGCATGGGCGATGCCACGACCATGGCGATGAAGCAGCTCTCGCAGCTCGTGCATCGCCAGGCTCAGGTGATGAGCTATGGCGACGCATTCTTCATGCTGTCGCTGTTCTATGTCGGCCTCAGCCTCCTGGTGCTGTTCGTCAACAAGCCGCCGTCGATGACCGCGGGCGGCGGCGACGCGCATTGAGCGCATCGGCTTTTGCGTGATGTGCGCCCGGTCGCGTGCAGAGCGTTGCATCGCCGACACATTGACGCACTCACGTTCTTGTCATCTTGCCAATTGCGCGTGATGCATTTATAAGCAGCGCATTCCTTACTCGAACCCGGGAGATGCGCATGAAGTCGTTTATTTCGCAGATCGCGCGCCCGCGTTCGATGGTGCTTGACGCAGCTTCGCGTTAGCTCCCGGCGCTGATCGGGCCTGATCCCCGATCACCCAAACCTCCCAACACGTTATCTACAATTTCCAGCGACATTAGCGGCCGGATTCCGTCCGCCTGTCGCCTCAGATGGAGCCGGCTTGCGCTGCAGAAGCGTGGCCGGAATGTGCCATGACCTCTCTGACGACCAAGCGACCGGCCGCGATCCGGATCGTCCTGCCATTCGTGTTCCGCCACTGGCTGGAGCAGCCGCTGCGCGCCTTCGCCGTGACGGCGGGCTTCCTCGGTGCGACCGCGGCCGACCTGTTCATGCCGGTGTTTTCCGGCCATCTGGTTGATGCGCTGACCGCGGGTGCCACCGATGCCGCCGCGCGCCATGCGGCGATGCTGGCATTCGGCGCCATCGTCGGCCTCGGCGCGTTGTCGCTGATGCTGCGGCTGGTCGGTATCCAGACCATCGTGCCGTTCACGCTGAAGACGATGTCCGATGTCGGGCAGCAGGCCTTCATGCGCGTGCAGCGCTTCTCGACCGACTGGCACGCCAATTCGTTCGCGGGTTCCACCGTGCGCAAGATCACGCGCGGCATGTGGGCGCTCGACCTGTTGAACGACACCATCCTGATGGCGCTGTTGCCGTCGCTCGTCGTGCTGCTCGGCTCAATGATCCTGCTCGGGCTGCACTGGCCATCGCTCGGTGCGGTGATTGCTGTCGGTTCGGTGATCTATGTCGCGATGACCATGGTGTTCCAGGTGCGCTACGTCGCGCCGGCCGCGCGCGTCTCCAATGCGTGGGACACCAAGGTTGGCGGCACACTGGCCGACGCCTTGACCTGCAACGCGGTGGTGAAGTCGTTCGGCGCCGAGACGCGCGAGGACATGCGGCTAGACGGCGTCATCAGTCGCTGGCGCCGGCGGGTGCGGCGGACCTGGTTGCGCTACAACCACACCTCGACGGCGCAGCTCCTGGTGCTGTTGTGCTTCCGCGCTTCGGTGATCGGCGGCGCGATCCTGCTGTGGGCGCAGGGTCACGCCACGCCGGGCGACGTCACCTATGTGCTGACCAGCTACTACATCATCCACGCGTATCTGCGGGATGTCGGCATGCACATCAACAACCTGCAGCGTTCGGTCAACGACATGGAGGAGCTGGTGCAGATCCATGGCGAGCCGCTCGGCATCGTCGATGCGGATGACGCGAGGACGATCGACATCCAGGGCGGCCGCATCGTGTTCGACGACGTCACGTTCCACTATGGCGGCCATCGCTTGCCGCTCTATGACGGGCTGTCTGTCGACATCGATGCCGGCGAGCGCGTCGGCCTCGTCGGGCGCTCCGGCTCCGGCAAGACGACCTTCGTCAAGCTGGTGCAGCGGCTCTACGACGTCACCAGTGGCAAGATCCTGATCGACGGTCAGGACATCGCCAAGGCGACGCAGCAATCGCTGCGCAGCCAGATCGCGATCGTGCAGCAGGAGCCGATCCTGTTTCACCGCACGCTGGCGGAGAACATCGCCTATGGCCGGCCGGGCGCCAGCATGGAGGCGATCGAGCAGGCGGCGCGGCTTGCCAATGCGCACGACTTCATCATGCGGCTGCCGAAGGATTACGGCACGCTGGTGGGCGAGCGTGGCGTCAAGCTGTCGGGCGGCGAGCGGCAGCGTGTGGCGCTGGCGCGCGCCTTCCTGGCGGATGCGCCGATTCTGATCCTGGACGAGGCGACCTCGAGCCTCGATTCGGAATCCGAGGCGCTGATCCAGCAGGCGATGGAGCGGCTGATGAAGGGCCGGACCTCGATCGTGATCGCGCACCGGCTGTCGACCGTGCGCAGCATGGATCGCATCCTGGTGTTCGATCGTGGCGAGATCGTCGAGCAGGGCACCCATGAGGTGCTTGCCGCGCGGCAGGGCGGTATCTACCGCGGCCTGTTCGAGCGGCAGGCGACCGAGTTCGGCCAGGCGGCGGCGGAATAAGGCAGCGGCGCGTGGCTGACGGATTGATCTCCGGCAGCCGCGCGCCCGAATTGACACGAGACGATTTGAGAATGGAATTGAAATGAAGGACCTTACGCGCGGCTCCATTGTGAGCCACATATTGGTCATGGCTCCCCCGATCGTGGTCGGCATGATCACGATCATGATCTGCCAGCTGGTCGATCTGTATTTTGTCGCGGGTCTCGGCGACGCGGCCGTCGCCGGGGTGGCCGCAGCCGGCAATGCCGGCTTCCTCGTCAACGCGCTGATGCAGGTGCTGGGCGTCGGCAGCGTCGCGCTGATCGCGCATGCGGTGGGACGCAAGGACCGCGGCGACGCCAACCTCGTGTTCAATCAGTCGGTCGTGTTGTCCGTGCTTTGCGGGCTGTTGACGCTGGCCGCAGGGGCGTTGCTGTCGCGCCCTTATATGCGCTCGGTCGCGGCCGACCCGGCCACCATCGAGGCGGGCACCACCTATCTTCTGTGGTTCATGCCGGCGCTGGCGCTGCAATTCATCATCCAGGTGATGGGGTCCGCGCTGCGGGCAACCGGTATCGTGCGGCCCAGCATGCTGGTGCAGGCGGTGGCCGTCATCATCAACATCGCGCTAGCGCCGGTCCTGATCGCGGGCTGGGGCACCGGTCACGCGCTCGGCGTTGCCGGCGCGGGTCTGGCAAGTTCGATCGCCGTTCTCATCGGCGTGCTGATGCTGTTCGCGTATTTCCGCAAGCTGGAACGCTATGTCGGATTCGATCCCGCGCAATGGCGTCCACGGTTGCGGCAGTGGGCGCGCATCCTCAGCGTCGGCCTGCCTGCCGGCGGCGAGTTCGCGCTGATCTTCGCCTGGATGGGCGTGATCTATTATGTGCTGCGCGATTTCGGCCCGGCGGCCCAGGCCGGGTTCGGCATCGGGACGCGCGTGCTCGGCCTGATCCAGATGCCGGCATTGGCGGTGGCGCTCGCCGCCGGCCCGATCGCCGGACAGAATTATGGCGCGGGCAATGGCAGGCGCGTGCAGGAGACCTTCGTCAAGGCGGTGTCGATCGGCACCGTCGTCATGATCGTCTTCACTATTGTCGCGCAGTGGAAGCCGGGACTGTTGCTCGACGGCTTCTCGAACGATCAACAGACCATGGCGGTCGCAGGAGGGTTCCTGCACTTCGTCTCCATGAATCTCGTCGCGCAGGGCGTGATCTTTACCTGCAACAGCATGTTCCAGGGCCTCGGCAACACCAGGCCGGTGTTGCTGAGTTCGGCCGTGCGTCTCTTCACCTATGCGGTGCCGGTGATCTGGCTCTCGAGACAGCCCGGCTTCCGGATCGAGCATGTGTGGTATTTGTCGATCGCGACGACGACGCTGCAGGCCGGATTGAGCCTGTGGTTGCTGCGTCGCGAATTCAGCAAGCGTCTCGTGCCGCCGGCGCGCGACGTCGCGACGGAACGCGTTGGTCTCGAGCCGGTGGGATGACCGGCTCAGCCGATGTTGCGGTGGCGGTCGGTCATCTCGGCGCCAGCCCGTTCCACACCAGCGCCACGCCGGACAGGAACAGCAGCACCAGCACGATGTCGGAAAAATTGCGGTCGCTGAGTGCGTGGTAGAGGCGCGCGCCGAGCCAGGCACCGAGCAGCGTTCCCGGAAACGCGCAAGCCACGAGCCAGATCAGTTCGGGCTTTACTAGGCCGCTCGCGATCTGGACCAGAAGCGCGGCCGCCAAAATCGTGAAGTTGAAGATCTGAAACACGCCGCGGCGCTGCTGCTTGCCCCAGCCGCGCAGGCTCGCCCACAGGATCGGGAGCGGGCCTGACAGTCCGGCGAGGCCGCCGAGGATGCCGCCGGCAAATCCGATCGCGCCATCGGCCCATTTGCCGCCGAAAGCGATCGACATCGGCTTGCGTTGCAGGAACAGCAGGGTCGGGAACACCAGCAGGAAGACGCCGATCGTCAGCTTGAAGACCTCGGGGTCGGCGCGGGCGATCAGCAGGATGCCGATTGGCACGCCGGCCAGGCCCGCGATGACGAACGGCCAGACCAGACGGAAATCGATGGTCTTCCAGATCGACGGCAGAGTCGACACCTGCGCGATCACCGAGCAGACCAGCACCAGCGGCACCGCAAGTGTCGGCGGCAGCACATAGAGCCAGATGCCGAGCGCCATCAGTGCGGTGCCGAAGCCGGCCAGCCCGGAAACGAATCCGCCGGCAAGCGCGCCGAAGAACAGGACCGCGTAGCTTGCCGGGTTCATCGTGGCCTTTCGATCGTCTTTCCGGGGCGATGCGAAGCATCGAACAATGGCGCGCAATTGCGCGCCTGAGAATCTCGAGATTCCGGGTCAGGTCCTTCGGACCATCCCGGAATGACGATCATGTTTTGCCGCGACGTTTACACGACGCGCGCGGCGGGTACACTTCAAAATCGCGGCTCATCAACGACAATCGGAATGGAAGCGTGCCCATGACTGCGAATTCGCAAAAAACCTTTCTGGTCTGTCACGGCGCCTGGTCGGCCGGATGGGCGTGGAAGAAGATGCATCCTTTGATGCAGGCCGCCGGGCACCGGCTGGTCACGCCGAGCTACACCGGGCTCGGCGAGCGCGCGCACCTTGCGCATCAAGGGCTCGACCTGGAGGCGCATATCCAGGACGTGCTCAGCGTCATTTCATACGAAGATCTGCGCGACATCGTGCTGATCGGCCACTCCTATGGCGGCATGGTCGCGACGGGCGTCGCAGACCGGGTGCGCGAGCGCGTCGCACAGTTGATCTATATCGACGCCTTCGTGCCGCGCGACGGCCAGTCGCTGTTCGACCTCAACGAGCCGGCCATCGAGATGATGCGCGAGCTCGCAAGCGACGGCGACGGCTGGCGCATTCCGCCGATGCCGACGCCGCCGGATACGTCTCCCGCAGATGTCGAATGGCTCACCGCGCGCCGCGTCGACATGCCGATCAAATGCTTCGAGCAGAAGCTGAAGCTGCAGCACGGCGAGACGAATTTGCCGCGCAGCTACGTCTACGCCACCCGCACCACCCAAGCCGATACGTTCGGCCAGTTCGCCAGGCGCATCAAGAATGAACCCGGCTGGCGCTATTTCGGGATCGACGCGAGCCACTCGCCGAACGTCACCGCGCCGGAGGCGCTGACGGCGCTGCTGCAGGAGATCGTGGCGTAGCGATCGATGCGGAGCATCGCACCCGGCATCTCGAATTCTGTCGCCGATTGTGCGCGACGCTACCACGAGACAGGCTTCGCAGCCGACCCGAGCGAGGCAGCCGCATCTCTCTTGCAAACCAGCTTTGGCCTATATAACAACTCGATCGGCTTGTTTCAGCTGGAGGTTGTCGCTGCATAAACTAGCCTTGGCTCTGAAAGCGGCAATCGTCGGACTGCTGCTGCTGTCGAGTGTTGATGCCAACGCGGCGCGGGTCGATGTGGGCCCCCGTACTTGCAGCAATCAGCGCGATCGGTGCGTTGCCTACCGGTTTCGCATTGGTCCGATCGGGTCCGAAGATGTCTGCATGAGCGTGTTTCGTGGCTGCATGCGGTCTGGTGTTTGGGACGGCGCTATGCGTTTCCCTATGGGGGAGCACGTATCACCGGAATGATCCGTCGCTAGCGCAGCCTTGCTGCGGTGGCCGTTGTCCGATTAAGCCCACGGCCCGCAGCAGGAGATCGGTTCCTGACGAGCCGTCATTCCGGGGCGACGCGAAGCATCGTCCCGGAATCGATCGGGTGCGTGTGTTCACCCGGCGTCATGCGCCACGCGCGTCGCGCGCGGCCTGAGCGACTTTCGTCGCCTGCGACACGCGTCCGATTTTCGCGCCTGCAATGATCTTTCTTCGACGTTCGCTTGGCTTCGGCGCCATGCCTTCGCTCGCGGTTGGTCCGGCCGAGGGACGGGTTGTGAAGTTTGCAGCTCGGTGCAGCGCGAGGGCTTTTCGAGCCGCTTCGACATGCGCGGTCCGGGTCGCCAGATTGTGCTGACGCTTGAGCTCCGTGTTCACCCGCTTCAACGCCGCTGCGAATACTTGCTTTCGTTCTGATGCATGCGTGGCGGTTCCCGGAAAGCTTGTCCCGCGAGCCTCGGCTTTTCCGCGGCTCTCTCGCTGCTTTTGCCGGCCGACCGTTCGTTCCTTGTCGCGCATCTTGCGCAAGCGGGGGCGCATGGCCTCGAGCTCGGCTACCTCGACGCCATAGATTGCGGGATGATGCGTCAGGCGGATTGCTTCATATTCTTCGTGGCTGAGAATGCTGCGCTCGAACTTGCAGGCAACCGACATTATCATTCCTCCTCTTGATTTTCTTGAATCTGGGGGCAGAAGGACACGCCCAACTCGAGCGGATCATAGCTGCAATGCCGCCCGATGGCCAATCTGCCACCATCCAAACTGGGACAGTGCTTCGATCGCAGCGATCGATCGCCTTGCGATAGCGTCAAAGTACGGTGGCTCCTACTTTTCTGCTTCGTCGTCCTTGAGACGAATCCCCTCAGTTCGCAGAGCCGCAAAGAGAGCCGCGATGTCTCCGGGCTCCATATTGTTGGGACACATTCCGTTGAGTTGTTCGGTCGTGATCGTGCCGGTGCTCTTGGCGATATCCCGCGCCTTCGCCATGATTTTCTGAAGGTCCATCTGCGATCCTCCGCGAGGCACGCATCTTACGCCCGCCAACCCATTATGTCGCCTTTTAAGAAACGTGCGCCTACGCCGCGAAGCGAACCAATCGCGTTGGTGCCGCCAACGATGAGGCAACATCCTTCGCTAAGTCCGCCATCGAAACCGGACGGTGACCGCAACTTTGTCTCGCATGTTCCACCAAACCGCGACATAATCAGCGTCTCACGTGCTGGTGAACATGGCCTCATGAACCGCAGCCCCGTGCTCGTAGATCTGGCGCTCCAGGGTGGAGGATCGCATGGCGCGTTCACATGGGGCGTGCTGGATCGGCTCCTCGAAGAATCATGGTTTCAGATCGCGGGCATATCCGGGACATCGGCCGGAGCGATGAATGCTGCCGTGCTGGCGGATGGCTGGACCGCGGGCGGCGCTGCGGGCGCACGCGAAGCGCTTGAAAAATACTGGCGAAGCGTCTCGCGCGCCGCCGCATTCAGTCCGTTGCAACGCTCGCCGCTCGACCGTCTGATGGGACGCTGGTCGCTCGACAGCTCTCCGGCCTATCTCTTCACGGATTTGATGTCGCGGATGCTTTCACCCTACGACCTCAATCCTCTCGGCTTCAATCCGCTGCGCGACATATTGAACGACAGCATCGATTTCGAGCGTCTTGCGCGCGCGCCGATCAAGCTCTTCATAACCGCCACACGGGTTCGTACGGGGCGGGGGCGGATTTTTCGCAACGCGGAGATTGCCGCGGATGTCCTGCTCGCGTCGGCCTGCCTGCCAACGATGTTTCGTGCGATCGAGATCGATGGCGAGCCCTATTGGGACGGCGGCTATGTGGGCAATCCCACGATCACGCCGCTGGTCCGCGAGACTGACGCACACGATACGGTCGTGGTCCAGATCAACCCGACCGAGCGGCCGGAGCAGCCGCGCACGGCCGCTGACATTCTCGACCGGCTCAACGAGATCTCATTCAATTCGCCGCTGGCAAAGGAGCTGCGGATGATCGCGTTGCTTCGTCAGGTTGCCGACCCCGGCACCGGAGAGGGCGCCCGCTGGGCCCAGATGAAAACGCATCGGATCAAGAGCGACATGCTTGCGACGTTCGGTTCATCATCCAAGCTCAATGCCGAATGGGCGTTCGTGACCAAGCTGCACGAGGAAGGGCGGCGTGCCGCCGGCGAATTCCTCGACGCGCATGGCGCCGATATCGGTGAGCGCTCGACCGCCGATCTGGATATTCTGCTGGCGGAGTGCTGAGCCGATGGGTCTACTCGGCATTCTCGTCGGGCTTGGACTGCTGGTCGGTCTTGCGTTCCGCGGTTGGAGCGTCCTGTTGCTCGCGCCACTCTGTGCGTTGGTGGCCGCAGCCTTCGGTGGCGAGCCGTTGCTTGCCAACTGGACGCAGACCTTCATGGGCAGTGCGTCGGACTTTCTCGCGCAGTTCTTTCCTATTTTCCTGCTTGGCGCCGTGTTCGGGAAACTCATGGATGACAGCGGCGCGGTCGGTGCGGTCGCGGGCTTCATCTCCCGATGTCTGGGCGAACGCCGTGTCATCCTCGCGGTCGTGCTCGCGGGTGCACTGGTCACCTACGGCGGCGTCAGCCTCTTCGTCGCGTTCTTCGTCATCGTTCCGATGGCGCAGTCGCTGTTTCGCACGGCAGGGATTCCGCGTCGCTTGGTGCCGGCGGCGGTTATTCTCGGCACTTCGGCCTTTACCATGTCGGCGCTGCCGGGCACGCCGTCGATACAGAATGCGATACCGATGCCTTTCTTCGGCACGACGCCGTTTGCCGCACCGGGTCTTGGCGTTGTCGCATCGATGATCATGCTTGGTGTCGGGCTGTGGTGGCTCCTTCGCGCAGAGCAAGCGGCGCGTCGCGCAAATGAAGGCTATGGCGACGAGCCGCCGGTTTCGGCGGATGCAGCCGACGATGAGTTGTTGCGCGAGCGGGCGACGACGGCGCGAGAATTCGACCCGGCGGAGATCCGCCACGGACATCACAGCGACGCCGCCGTCCCGGTCTTCAACGCCATCCTTCCCCTGATCGTCGTGGTCGTAGTCAATCTGCTGATGTCGCTCGTTGTCCTGCCCCGGCTTGATTTCTCATTCCTGGCCGAACAGCGATGGGGAAATACATCACTGGCTGCCGTGGCCGGTGTCTGGTCGGTTGTCGTGGCGCTGGCGGGAGCGATCGTAACGGTCATACTCTGCAACTGGACGCGACTGCCCGCATTGCGACGAACCATGGATGCCGGCGCCAATGCGTCGGTGCTGCCGGCGCTGAGCGTCGCAAGCCTTGTCGGATTCGGCGCCGTTGTCGCCTCACTTCCCGCTTTCGACGTGGTGCGGGAGTGGGTATTGCGAATTGAGGGCGGCCCATTGGTGTCGCTTGCAGTTGCGACGAACATCCTTGCCGCGCTGACGGGGTCGGCTTCCGGCGGCTTGACGATTGCGCTCGACGCGCTGGGCAAGACCTATATGGGTCTTGCTGCGGAGGCGGGTATTGATCCCGGCCTTCTGCATCGCGTCGCGGTGATCGGCTCGGGAACACTGGACATTCTGCCTCACAACGGCGCGGTCGTTAGCCTGCTTGCGATCTGCGGGCTCAAACATCGCGACAGCTATCTCGACATCGTCATGGTCGGCATTGTGAGTTCGGTCATTGCTCTCGCCGCGGTGATTGCAATCGGCACCGCGTTCGGGTCGTTCTGACGCAAGACGATGGGTCGGCTCGACCGGCCGCGGGCGCGCGTAGCTGGAACGAAGTTTACTGAAAATGGCGAAGGGCCCGGCGTGTTGCGCCGAGCCCCTCATACTCCAAAATATCAGCCGGCCTGTAAGCCGGGTTCTGTAGGGCACCATTCTTGCGAATGGTACGCGACGGCCATTCCTCTGGGACAAGGTTTGCACCTTGCCTCGAGCAACCTACCCGGACAGCGGGCCTGACATCGCCCTGCGGTGTTATCGCGCGTGCGCGAACTAACCGCGTTGCCGTCCCTATTCGGTTTTGCTCCCGGTGTGGTTTGCCATGCCGTCTCCGTTGCCGGAAACGCGGTGCGCTCTTACCGCACCTTTTCACCCTTGCTTCCTCCGAGGAGGGAGCGGTTCGTTCTCTGTGGCACTTTCCCTGGGGTCGCCCCCGCCGGACGTTATCCGGCACCGCATGTCGATGGAGCCCGGACTTTCCTCCCCCGCGGCCTTTCGGCACCAGCGGGAGCGGCCGTCCGGCCGACTGACGGCCTGTGCATGCGGGCTTTGGCCGCCCGCGTCAAGCGGTTGCGATGGTTAACCGGTCGCCAGCGCTCGATTTTGACATCCGCGAAGGAGGAGCCTTTGATATCGATTTGATCGAACCAAAAGTTGAGGCGCCATGGACACCGAACTGGCCCGGACGTTCCTGACGGTGGTGAGCGCCGGCAATTTCATCACCGCGGCGGAACGGCTTCACGTCAGCCAATCGACCGTCAGCACCCGCATTCACACCCTCGAGCAGCAACTCGGCTGCGTGCTGTTCGTGCGCAACAAGGCCGGCACCACGCTGACGCCGGCCGGCCGGCAGTTTCAGCGCCATGCCTCGGTGCTGGTCCGCACCGTCGAGCAGGCGCGCCACGATGTCGGAATCCCCAAGGGGTTTTCCGCGACGCTGGTGGTCGGCGGCCGCATCGGACTTTGGGAAGAGTATCTGCTGCGCTGGCTGCCGCAGATGACGCGGGCGCATCCCGACATCTCGATCCGCGCCGAGAGCGCGCTCGAGCCCGAGCTGATGCAGGGCCTGGTCGAGGGACGCATCGATATCGGCGTGATGTACACGCCGCAGAGCCGCCCGGGCCTCAGGGTCGAGCAGCTGTTCGAGGAACAGCTCATCCTGGTGTCGACCGATCCCAAGAGCGCACCGGAGCCGGGGCAGGGCTATGTCTATGTCGATTGGGGACCGGAATTCTATGCGCGTCACGCGACGCTGTTTCCGAACTTCACCGGCCCTGCGCTGACTGTGAATATCGGCTGGCTCGGATTGCAGCATCTGCTGGAGAATGGCGGCTCCGGCTTCTTCGCGCGCCGCATCGTGGAGCCGCTCCTGAAGGCGCGGCGGCTGCACGCCGTCGCCGGCGCACCCAGCTTTGCGATGCCGGCCTATGTCGCCTATCCGGCTGATCGCCAGGACGACCATCTGGCGCGCGCGGTCGCGATCATGCATCGCCTCGCCGCATCCCAGGTCCACGCCGCGACCGAGGTCCCGCGGTCGAGACCCGGCGCGCGGCGGCGGCGTTGACCGCGATTGCTATCGGCATCGCCGATCGGTTGCATCGGGATTCTTCGCTTGTCAGCGTGGCCATCGGAGTCCAGAGCAGGATCGGGATCAGCAGGAGGTCAAGCGATGGACATTGCGGCAGCGGTGGGAGATGCGTTGCTCAACGGCGCGTCGGATGCGATCGTTGCGACCGACGCCGAAGGCCGCATCACCCTGTGGAATCCCGGCGCCGTCAGGGTATTCGGCTTCACGGCTGAGGAAGCCGTCGGACAATCGCTCGACCTGATCATTCCGGAAGCCTTGCGCGGGCGTCACTGGGCCGGCTTCCGCCACACGATGGCGACCGGGACGAGCCGTTACGGCCAGGGTGATCTATTGTCGGTGCCTGCGCTGACCAAGAGTGGCGCGCGGATCTCCGTCGAGTTCACCATCGTGCTGCTGCATGACGCGGAGCATCGCGTCGCCGGCACCGTGGCCGTGATGCGCGATGTGACCAAGCGCTTCGAGGAGCTCAAGGAGCTGCGGCGCCGCGCCGCGCAGGGCGGGCCATCCTGATAAGGCTGCAGTTGGCAGCGACAGCTATTTCCCTGATCGCAGGCGGGCTTCCGCCAACGCCGTCACGAGGCCGATGATCAGCATCGACGCGACAATGTCGGCTTCCGCCCCGAAGCCAAACGCGATTGCCGTCGCCGAGGCGACTGCCGCAAGGATTGCGATGGTCAGCCCTTCGTCGGCGACTAGCTGACGCAGCGCCTTCAGGCGCGTGATGCCCCCTTGCATCGCCTGTTCACACGCCGAGCGGATGGCCGGCCGCGGCGATCGCAGCGGCGACCTGGCTGGCACGGTGGCCCGGTTGCGCCACCATTTGGCCGCGCAGCATCCGATACAGCGTCCACAGCAGGAGCCGCCAAAGGCGTGTTGCTGACTGCGGCAGTAATGTCATGGCCAGTCCTCCTGATATTCCACCCAAGGCTACGCGCGGCCATGAATTTAACAAACGAATAATATTGGCTGTTGGTATCGGATTATCAGATATAAGCATCGGCCGGGTCCGCGCGCCGGAGATGCGCTCACGCGGGCCGGCCAAAATAATTTATCCTGACCCTGTCGTCCTGCATGCCGCCCGTTCGACTGGGTGTCGGCGATCCAGCCGATCAAGAGGAGAGACGAGATGCAATATTTGCTGCTGATCTACCGGAGCGACGCGGAATACACCCACATGACCGCTGACGACCGCAAGGCCGTGACGGCGGAGTACGGCGCCTACACCCAGTCGATCATCCAGAGCGGGCACTTCAAGGCGGGCGACGGGCTGCAGCCGGTGTCGACGGCCACCACCGTGCGGGTCCGTGAGGGCAAGACGCTGACGACCGATGGGCCGTTCGCGGAAACCCGCGAACAGCTCGGCGGCTACTATCTGGTCGAAGCCAAGGATCTCGACACCGCGCTCGGCCTCGCGGCGCGGATTCCCGGCGCCAAGACCGGCTCGATCGAAGTCAGGCCGGTGATGATCTACGACAACCCGCGATGACGCCATTATCGCATCACGAATGCAACGGCCGCGTCGCCTGGCGCGGCCGCTGAGCGCCGATTGATGGCCATGACCCCCCGCCAGATCGAGAAAATCTTCCGCGACGAGGCGGGCCGGGCGCTCGCCACGCTGATCCGTCTGGTCGGCGATTTCGATCTGGCCGAGGATTCCCTGCAGGAGGCCTTCGCGGTCGCGCTGCAGCGCTGGCCGATCGGTGAATTCCCCGCCAATCCGCGCGCCTGGCTGGTCAATGTCGGCCGCAACAAGGCGATCGACCGCGTCCGCCGCGCGGTTTCGTTTCGCGGCAAGCAGCAGGAATTGACGCATCAATTGCTGCTGGATGCGGAGGCGTCGCCCGAGCCGGCCGATGCGACGCTCGATGACGACATGCTAAGGCTGATCTTCACCTGCTGCCATCCGTCCTTTGCCGCCGAGGTCCAGGTTGCGCTGACCTTGCGCACGGTGTGCGGCTTGACCACGGCGCAGGTCGCGCGCGCGTTCCTGGTGAGCGAGGACGCGATGGCGCAGCGGCTGTTGCGCGCCAAGCAGAAGATCAAGCTCGCCGGGATTCCCTATGAAGTGCCGGAGCGCGAGGCGCTGGAGCCGCGGCTTGAGGGCGTGCTTGCGGTGATCTACCTCGTCTTCACCGAAGGCTATGCCGCGACCGCCGGCGAGGATCTGATGCGGCCCGATCTGGCGCGCGAGGCGATCCGGCTGGCGCGGCTGCTCGACGGATTGATTCCGGCGCGCGGCGAGATCAAGGGCCTGCTGGCGCTGATGCTGTCGCACGATGCGCGCCGCGCCGGTCGCCAGACCGCAGGCGGCGACATCGTGCTGCTCGAGGAGCAGGACCGCTCGCTGTGGGATTTTCAGCAGATTGCCGAAGGTGTGAGGCTGGTCGAGGAGGCGCTGCAGATGCCGGGTCGGCCGCAATCCTACGCGGTGCAGGCCGCGATCGCCGCACTGCATGCGCGGGCGCCGAGCTATGAGGATACCGACTGGCCGCAGATCGCCGGTCTGTATGAGGTGCTGCTCCGCATCAGCCCGTCGCCGGTGATCGAGCTCAATCATGCCGCCGCGGTGTCGATGGTCGATGGCCCGGCGCATGCGCTCGATCTGATCGATGCGCTGGACGCGCGTGGCAGCTTGAAGGGATACGACCAGCTGCCCGCGGTGCGCGCCGACCTGCTGCGCCGCCTCGGCCGCAAGGACGAGGCGCGGCAGGCCTATCTTGCCGCCACCGCCGCGACGCAACTCGAGCCGCTGCGGCGGCTCTATGCGCGCCGGATCGCCGAGATGGGGTGACGCACTAACGTCTCCGCGTCATTGCGAGGAGCGAAGCGACGAAGCAATCCATCTATCCATGGGCGGAGCAATGGATTGCTTCGCTTCGCTCGTAATGACGATGGAGAGACCTACTTCGTCGCATCCGGCGGCAGGCTCTCGAGCAGCGCGTGCAGCGTCGCCATGGTGGAACGATCGGCGATCCCGTCGACGCGCTCGGGGCGGAAGTGACGCTGGAAGGCGGTGA
Organism: Bradyrhizobium sp. USDA 3240; assembly: GCF_054063295.1. Taxonomy (NCBI): domain Bacteria; kingdom Pseudomonadati; phylum Pseudomonadota; class Alphaproteobacteria; order Hyphomicrobiales; family Nitrobacteraceae; genus Bradyrhizobium; species Bradyrhizobium sp. USDA 3240. Next base: position 1,955,562 of record NZ_JBSSGD010000002.1, on the reverse strand, counting down.
CGACCTCCATGGTCGGGCCGTCGAACTTGCCGTTGGTCGGGATGTTGTAGCCGTAGCGCCAGAACGCGGCCTGCATGTTGGAGACGCTGTCGCTGATCGCGCCGAGCTGCAGCGCGTCGCCGCGCACGATCGGCGCCGGCTGCACCCAGTGCCCGACGCCGGAATTGGCCAGCGAGTGCCAGGGGAATTTCTCGCCGGGATCCTTCTTGCGCCCCGGCGCCACGTCGGAATGGCCGAGCACGCGATGCGAGACCACCTTGCGGCGAAGCATGATGCCGCGGCACAGCGCGATGACGGCCGCGATCTGCCGCAGCGGGAAGTCGGGATAGCCCCAATCGTGGCCGCGGTTGACGATCTCGACGCCGATCGAACAGGAATTGATGTCGTCCTCGCCGGCCCAGGCGGCGACGCCGGCGTGCCAGGCGCGCTTGCTCTCCGGCACGCATTGCACGATGCGGCCGTCCTCGAGCACGATGTAATGCGCCGAGACCTCGGTGCCGGCGGTGCAGAGCTGGGCGATCGCGCCCTCGACGTCGGGCATGCCGGTGTAGTGCAGCACGATCATGTCGGGCTGCCGGTTGTTGGCGCGGTCGCCGAAATTCACCGACGGGATCACGTCGGAGGCGATCGAGGAATCCGGCGTGAACGTCTCCACGTCGGCCACGCCCTTCGGAACAGGAAGGACGCGCTGACGCTTCGAATCAGCGTTGCCGGACGAGGACGAACCAGAAGCCATACGAATCACTCAAAACCCGAACCAGGAGAAAGCATTTTGACATATGGATAAACAAATAGGCGTTTACTATTCCTTTACCGTGAGGGCCGCCGCAATCGGCCTGCCGGTTCCAGGGTCTGCATGACGGGCCGCGCAATGATGCCCGAAGCGAGGGCCGAGAATATCACTCGAATGCGGATCAAAGTCGTGCGATTCCGCTAACCGATCATCAACGTTTTCTTAACGTTAAGTGCCGTTACTGAGAGGTGAAGTGCCGAACCGGTTTCGGGGGACGGCCAAGGTCCGCTGTTGCGCGAAATCCCATGGAAACCCTCCCAATTCCGGTCGGATATCAGGATTTGCGGCCGAGGACGGGAGTTGGCGCTGGGATCACGCAGCGGCCTTTTTGCCGGAACAGCCAGCGCGAGGATTCGAGACGCAATGAGTCGGCGCGCAGCCAGCTTGCATGCCTGTTACGCGGCCCTGTGCGGGGGCGGCGCATGAGCGAACGTGCTCCCCGTCACATTTCCGTGCTGGGCCGCGAGGCGGTCGCCTATCTCGATCCGCGCGCCGGCGGCATCTATGTCGACGCGACCTTCGGCGCCGGCGGCTACAGCCGCATGATTCTCGATGTCGCCGATACGCGCGTCATCGGCATCGACCGCGACCGCACCGCGATAACCGGTGGCTTCGATCTGGTCGACGGCGCGGCCGGCCGGCTGACGCTGGTCGAAGACCGCTTCTCCAATCTTGCCGACGTCTGCGCATCGCAGGGGGTGAATCAGGTCGACGGCGTCGTGATGGATGTCGGCGTCTCCTCAATGCAGCTCGACCAGGCCGAGCGCGGCTTCTCGTTCCGCCTCGGTGGTCCGCTCGACATGCGAATGGCGCAGAGCGGCCCGACCGCGGCCGATGTGGTCGCCACCGCGTCCGAGAAGCAGCTCGCCGACATCATCTATATCTTCGGCGAGGAGCGACACTCGCGCGGCGTCGCGCGCGCCATCGTCGCCGCGCGCAAGGACGCGCCGATCACGACGACCGAGGCGCTCGCCGACATCGTCGGGAAAGTCGTGCGCGCCAAGCCGAACGAAATTCATCCGGCGACGCGGACCTTTCAGGCGCTGCGCATCTTCGTCAATGAAGAGCTCGATGAGCTGCATCGCGCGCTGGCTGCGGCCGAACGTGTGCTGAAGCCGGGCGGGCGGCTCGCCGTGGTCTCGTTCCATTCGCTGGAAGACCGCATCGTCAAGAATTTCCTCACAGAACGCGGCAAGGTTTCCGGCGGCTCGCGGCATCTGCCGGAAGTGGCGCAATCCGCGCCGAGCTTTCAGATCCTGACCAAGCGCCCGGTGACGCCGGGCGAGGCCGAGATATCGGCCAATCCGCGCGCCCGGTCGGCCAAGCTGCGCGCAGCCGAACGCACCGCAGCGCCCGCGCATGCGGACGACGACCTGCCGTCATGGCCGCATCTCGCTGACCTGAAGCGGGGAGGCTGACGATGCGCCTCCTCCATCTCCTCGTCATCGGCATGCTGATCTTCGCGGCATCCTATGTCTACCGCATCAAGATGGAATCGACCGCGCGCGTCGAACGCGTGCTGCAGCTCAATGCCGAGATCCGCGAGCAGCGCAACGCGATCGCGACCTTGCGCGCCGAATGGGCCAAGCTCGACGCGCCGCTGCGGCTGCAAGGGCTTGCCGAACGCCATCTGCCGCTGAAGCCGGTCAACGCCAATCAGTATGATTCCCTGAAGAACCTGCCGGAGCGGCCGCCGAGCTTCACGCGGCCCGGCTCGCGCGATCCGATCGGAGCGATGATCGACACCATCGAGGCCGCCGCCGCGCCCGAACAGCACGACCGGATCGATCGGCAAGCCGGCGACCGACCAGCCGGCCGCCGACCAGCCCGCGCCCGAAGAGTCCGAGCAGGGCGGGGGAGACCAGCAATGACGGGACCTGCCATGACCGATCCGGCACCCGCCAGCACGCCGGCCGCGAAATCCGCCGAACCCTGGCGCACGCGGCTGATCCGCACGCTGCTGTACGGAAGCAATGTCGACCGCGCCGCGAAGGCGCGCGCGCGCGTCGGCCTTGCGATCCTCGCCTTCGCCGCCGTTTATTGCGTGCTGGCCGGACGGCTGGTGCTGTTTGCCGTCGGTGCCGACAGCCATGGCGCACGGCGCACCGCCTCGCAGGACGCGATCGCCACCGCCAGGCCCGACATCACCGATCGCAACGGCGAAATTCTCGCCACCGACGTCAAGGCGCCGAGCCTGTTCGCCGAGCCGCGCCGCCTGATCGACAAGGACGAGGCGATCGAGCTCTTGACTGCGGCCTTGCCCGATCTCGACACCAGCGAGGTGCGCGACCGCCTGTCGTCGCGCAAGGGATTTGTCTGGTTGAAGCGCGAGATCACGCCGAAGCAGCAGCTCGACATCCATCGCCTCGGCCTTCCCGGCGTCGGCTTCCTGCGCGAGAACAAGCGGGTCTATCCGACCGGCAACGAGGTCGCCCACCTGATCGGCCTCGTCAACATCGACAACCAGGGCATCGCCGGCATGGAGAAGTGGCTGGACAGCAACGGTCTGGCCGATCTGCATCGCGCGGGCTTCGCCACCGACAGGCTGCAGAAGCCGGTGGAGTTGTCGGTCGATCTGCGCGTCGAGCACGCGCTGCGCGACGAACTGATCAAGGCGAAGGAGAAGTTCAAGGCCAAGGCCGCTTCCGGCCTCGTCTCCAACGTGCGCACCGGCGAGATCGTGGCGATGGTGTCGCTGCCGGATTTCGATCCGAACAATCCGAAGGAAGCGCACGATCCCGATCGCATCAATCGCCTGACCACCGGCGTCTACGAGATGGGCTCGACCTTCAAGGCGTTCACGCTGGCGATGGCGCTGGACAGCGGCCGGTTCGATCTCAACTCGATGTGGGATGCGCGCGGCCCGCTGCACTACGGCAAGTTCGCGATCCATGACGATCACAACATGGGCCGCATGATCAACATGAAGGAGGTGTTCTACTATTCCTCCAACATCGGCGCCGGGCGCATTGCGCTCGCGATGGGCGTCGACGCGCACAAGGCGTTCCTGCGCAAGATGGGGCAACTCGAGCGGCTGCGCACCGAATTGCCGGAGAGCGCCTCGCCGATCGTGCCGAAGAAGTGGGGCGAATTGAACACCGTCACGATCTCGTTCGGTCACGGCATCGCGGTGGCGCCGCTGCAGGCGGTGATGGGCATCGACGCACTGGTCAATGGCGGCTACCTGATCCCGCCGACCTTCCTGAAGCGCACCGAGCAGGAAGCGATGGCGCTGGCCAAGCGCGTCATCAAGCCCGAGACCTCGGACAAGATGCGCTATCTGATGCGGCTCAATGCCGAGATCGGCACCGCGAAGAAGGCCGACGTCAAGGGCTACTACATCGGCGGCAAGACCGGCACCGCGGAGAAGGTGATCAACGGCCGCTACGCCAAGAAGCGCGTGCTGAACGCCTTCACCGCGATCCTGCCCGCCGACAATCCGAAATACCAGCTGCTGATCATGCTCGATGAGCCGCAGCCCCTGAAGGAGACCTACGGTTTCATCACCTCGGGCTGGAATGCGGTGCCGACCGGCGGCAACGTGATCGCCCGAATTGCGCCGCTTTTGGGCGTTGAACCGCGCTTCGACCTGCCGCCGTCCGACCGCCTTATTCTTGCGGCATCCAGAACAACCCAGTAAGGCGTATAATCACAGCATGATCCGGAAAAGTGCGTAGCGGTTTTCCGGACCAGATCATGCTCAGACGATGGCGCCAGAACGGCGCCGGCCAGACTGGAAGATCATGAGACTTCGCGACCTCTTCAGCGCCGATGCCACGATCGATCCAAAGGGCGATCCAAGTGCCGACGAGATCCTCGTCGGAGGGCTTGCGGTCGACAGCCGTGCGGTGAAGCCGGGCGACTTGTTCTTCGCGCTGGCGGGCAGCAGGACCGACGGCGCGCGCTTCGTCGATGCGGCGATTGCCGCCGGCGCAGTCGCGGTCGCCAGCGACCATCTGCCGCAAGGCCACGGCCGTGTTCCGTTCGTCATCACGCCCAATCCGCGCCGCGCGCTGGCGCTTGCCGCCGCCAAATTCTATCCGCGCCAGCCCGCGACGATTGCGGCGGTGACCGGCACCAGCGGCAAGACCTCGGTGGCGGCGTTCACGCGCCAGATCTGGCAGCGGCTCGGTCACTCCTCCGCGAGCATCGGCACCATCGGTCTCGTCTCGGACAAGCGAACCGTCTACGGCTCGCTGACGACGCCCGATCCGATCGCGCTGCATCGCCAGCTCGACGAGATCGCGCACGACGGCGTCACTCATCTCGCCTTCGAGGCGTCCTCGCACGGCCTCGACCAGTATCGGCTCGATGGCGTGCGCATCGCCGCCGGCGGCTTCACCAATCTGTCGCGCGACCACATGGATTATCATCCCGATGTCGCGCACTACCTGAATGCAAAGCTCCGGCTGTTCCGTGATCTCGTCGCACCTGGTGGCGCGGCGGTGATCTCGGCCGATCATGATTGCTCATCCGAGGTGGTCGATGCGGCGCGGGCGCGCGGCCTGCGCATCATTACGGTCGGCCGCAACGCTGATACGGGCGAAGGCATCCGGCTCACGGACGCTGCGATCGAAGGCTTTGCCCAGAAGCTCGTGATAGAGCACCGCGGCCGCAAACACGCGATCCGGCTGCCACTGGTCGGCGAATTCCAGATCGAGAACGCGCTGGTCGCGGCGGGCCTTGCGATCGGCACCGGCAGCTTCGCCGATGACGTGTTCGGCACGCTTGAACATCTCGAAGGCGCCAAAGGCCGGCTCGAATTCGTCGGCGAGCACAACGGCGCGCCGATCTTCGTCGACTACGCCCACAAGCCCGATGCGCTCGCCAAGGCGCTGCAGGCGCTGCGGCCCTATGCGAAACGCAGGCTGGTCGTGATCTTCGGCGCCGGTGGCGACCGCGATGCCGGCAAGCGTCCGATCATGGGCGCGATCGCCGCCGGGAATGCCGATCACATCATTGTCACCGACGACAATCCGCGCAGCGAGAAGCCGGAGGCGATCCGCGCCGCGATCATGGCAACCGCAAAGGGCGCGCGCGAGATCGGCGATCGCGCCGCCGCGATCCGTGCCGGGATCGCCGGCCTCGAGCCGGGCGACGCACTGGTCGTGGCCGGCAAGGGCCACGAGGTCGGGCAGATCGTCGGCAACACGACGCTGCCGTTCAGCGATCATGAGGCGGTCGCGAGTGCATTGGCCGAGGAGGGCGCATGAGCACGATGTTGTGGACCTCGGATGCGATGGCGCAAGCGATGCGCGCAGTCAGCCAAGGCGCATTGCCAAACGGCGTCACCGGTCTTTCGATCGACAGCCGCACCATTGCAAAGGGCGATGCGTATTTTGCCATCAAGGGCGACGTCCATGACGGCCATGCCTTCGTCGAGGCGGCGCTGAAGGCCGGCGCCGGGCTTGCCGTGGTCGAGACCGCGCAACGCAAAAAATTTCCGGCCGACGCGCCGCTGCTGGTGGTCGATGACGTCCTCGCCGGCCTCGTCGAGCTCGCGCATGCCTCGCGGGCGCGGCTCAAGGCGCAGATCATCGCGGTGACCGGTTCGGTCGGCAAGACCTCGACCAAAGAGGCGCTGCGCCGCGTGCTGTCGGCGCAGGGCGAGACCCATGCCTCGGTGGCATCCTTTAACAATCATTGGGGCGTGCCGCTGTCGCTGGCGCGCTGTCCGGCGAGCGCGCGTTTTGCTGTGTTCGAGATCGGCATGAACCATGCCGGCGAGATCACGCCGCTGGTCAAGATGGTACGGCCGCACGTCGCCGTCATCACCACGATCGAGCCGGTGCATCTGGAATTCTTCTCCGGCATCGAGGCGATCGCCGACGCCAAGGCGGAGATCTTCGCAGGGCTGGAGCCCAATGGCGCGGTCGTGCTCAACCGCGACAATGGGCAATTCGCGCGGCTGCAGAAGCAGGCGAAGAAGGCCGGCATCTCGCGCATCGTCTCGTTCGGGGCCGACAAGCGCGCCGAGGCGCGGCTGATCGACCTCTCGCTGCACGCGACCTGCTCGGCGGTGCATGCCGACATCCTGGACCATGACATCACCTACAAGATCGGCATGCCTGGTCGCCACATGGCAATGAACTCGCTCGCGGTGCTCGCGGGCGCCTCGCTGCTCGGCGCCGACATCGCGCGCGCGGCGCTGTCGCTGTCGCAGCTCGAGGCACCGACCGGCCGCGGTCTTCGCCGCACGCTCGAGGTTGGCCACGGCGAGGCGACGCTGATCGACGAGAGCTACAACGCCAACCCGGCCTCGATGGGGGCCGCGCTCAACGTGCTTGGCCAGGCCCAGACCGGACCGCATGGCCGCCGCATCGCCGTGCTCGGCGACATGCTCGAGCTCGGGCCGACCGGGCCCGACCTGCACCGCGGCCTCAACGAAGCCGTGACCGCCAACCGCATCGACCTCGTATATTGTTGTGGTCCGCTGATGCGGAATCTGTGGGATGCCCTTTCCACCGGCAAGCGGGGAGGCTATGCCGAGAGTTCGGCGGCGCTCGAAGCACAGGCGGTCGCCGCGGTCCGTGCCGGTGACGTGATCATGGTGAAGGGCTCGCTGGGATCGAAGATGAAGCTCATTGTCAGCGCGCTGGAAAAACGCTTCCCCGACAAGGCCGCGCACGAAGAAGCGGTATAGGACTTTTTGAATGTTCTACTGGTTGATCGAACTGTCCAACACCGTTCCGGGGTTTGGGGCATTCCGCAGCGCTCTGAACGTGTTCCGCTACATCACCTTCCGCACCGGCGGCGCGATGGTGACCGGCGCGCTGTTCGTGTTCCTGTTCGGGCCCTGGATCATCGATCATTTGCGGCTGCGGCAGGGCAAGGGCCAGCCGATCCGCACCGATGGTCCGCAGTCGCATTTGATCTCCAAGAAGGGCACGCCCACCATGGGCGGGCTGATGATCCTGTCCGGGCTCGTGGTCTCGACGCTGCTCTGGGCCAATCCGCTCAATCCCTATGTCTGGATCGTGCTGGCGGTGACGCTCGGCTTCGGCTTCGTCGGTTTCTATGACGATTATCTGAAGGTCACAAAGCAATCGCACAGCGGCTTCGCCGGCAAGCTGCGGCTGCTGATCGAGGCGGCGATCGGGCTCGCCGCCACCTACGCGCTGGTCCGGCTCGGGCGTGACGTGTCCTCGACCTCGCTCGTGATTCCGTTCTTCAAGGACCTCGTGATCAATTTCGGCTGGTTCTTCGTGATCTTCGGCGCCTTCGTGATGGTCGGCGCCGGCAACGCGGTAAACCTGACCGACGGTCTCGACGGCCTTGCCATCGTGCCGGTCATGATCGCAGCCGCGAGCTTCGGCATGATCTCGTATCTGACCGGCAACGCGGTGTTCTCGGATTACCTGCAGATCAATTACGTCGCCGGCACCGGCGAACTGGCGGTGCTATGCGGCGCGGTGCTTGGCGCGGGCCTCGGCTTCCTTTGGTTCAACGCGCCGCCGGCCTCGATCTTCATGGGCGACACCGGCTCGCTCGCGCTCGGCGGCATGTTGGGCGCCACCGCGGTTGCGGTGAAGCACGAGATCGTGCTCGCCGTGATCGGCGGCCTGTTCGTGCTGGAGGCGGTCTCGGTCATCGTGCAGGTCACCTCGTTCAAGCTCACGGGAAAACGCGTGTTCCGGATGGCGCCGCTGCACCATCATTTCGAGCAGAAGGGCTGGACCGAGCCGCAGATCGTGATCAGGTTCTGGATCATCTCGGTGATGCTGGCACTCGCCGGCCTCTCGACGTTGAAGTTGCGCTGATGATAAAAAGAGCCGCCTACTGTCATTCCGGGGCGTGCGAAGCACGAACCCGGAATCTCGAGATTCCGGGTTCGATGCTAACGCATCGTCCCGGAATGACTGGGGGGCAATCATGATCCCCGTCACCTCCTTCTCGGGCAAGACGGTCGCAGTGTTCGGGCTCGGCGGCTCCGGGCTCGCGAGCTGCCACGCGCTGAAGGCCGGTGGCGCGGAGGTGATCGCGGCCGACGATAGTGCCGACAACGTCGCCAAGGCGGCGCAGGCCGGCTTCACCACCGCTGATCTGCGCACCGTGTCGTGGGCGAATTTCGCCGCGCTGATCCTGACCCCCGGCGCGCCGCTGACCCATCCGGCGCCGCACTGGAGCGTGCTGAAGGCGCGCGAGGCCGGTGTCGAGGTGATCGGCGACGTTGAACTGTTTTGTCGCGAGCGGCGCCGCCACGCGCCGAACGCGCCGTTCGTCGCCATCACCGGCACCAACGGCAAGTCGACCACGACAGCGCTGATCGCGCATCTGATGAAGGTGGCCGGTTACGACACCCAGATGGGCGGCAATATCGGCACCGCGATCCTGTCGCTGGAGCCGCCGCGGATGGGCCGCGTCCATGTCATCGAGATGTCGTCCTACCAGATCGACCTCGCGCCGTCGCTCGATCCCTCGGTCGGCATCCTGATCAACATCAGCGAGGACCACATCGATCGCCACGGCACGCTGGCGCATTACGCCGCGGTCAAGGAGCGGCTGGTCGCGGGCGTGCAGCAAGGTGGCACCGCGATCGTCGGCGTCGACGACGGCTGGTGCCGCGACATCGCCGACCGGCTCGATCGCGCCGGCAAGCGCGTGGTGCGCATTTCGGTGAAGAACCCGCTGCCCGACGGCCTCTATGTCGAGCACGAGACCATCGTGCGCGCGTCAGGCGCGGCGCGCAGCGAGATCGCGCGTCTCGGCGGCATCGGTTCGCTCCGCGGCCTGCACAATGCGCAGAACGCAGCCTGCGCTTCGGCCTGCACGCTGGCGATGGGGATCGCGACCGATGTGTTGCAGAACGGCCTGCGTAGTTTCCCCGGCCTCGCCCATCGCATGGAGCAGGTCGGACGTCGCGGCAACGTGCTATTCGTCAACGACTCCAAGGGCACCAACGCGGATGCCGCCGCGCATGCGCTGTCGTCGTTCGCCGACATCTACTGGATCGCCGGCGGCAAGCCGAAGGCCGGCGGCATCACGGGCCTGACCGGCTATTTCCCGCGCATCCGCAAGGCCTATCTGATCGGCGAGGCGGCGCAGGAGTTCTCCGGCACGCTCGGCGACCGTGTCGCGCATGAGATGTCCGGCACGCTCGACGTCGCGATCGCCAGCGCCGCGCGCGATGCCGAAGCGTCGGGACTGACAGAGGCCGTCGTGCTGCTGTCGCCGGCCTGTGCGTCGTTCGACCAGTACCGCAATTTTGAAATCCGCGGGACCGCCTTCCGCGACATCGTCCAGGCGCTGCCGGGTGTGAAGCCGGTGGTGTGAGAGCCTGCAGAATTGTAGGATGGGTAGCGTAGCGAACCCATCAGATCGCGCCACGCATTCGCTGTCGTCCCGGCCTAGTGCGCGATTGCGCACGGGGACCCATAACTCATCGTCGTCCTGGCGAAAGCCAGGAGGTGGATTCACACTCGAAGTGCAACACTTGATCGGCAAAGGACTCCGCAGGCGTGCGGTAGTCAAGGGATTTGCGTGGGGTGTTGTTGTAGGTGGCGATGAACTGGCGGAATCTGGCGGTCGAGAGGGTTACGAGATCCGTTTTGCGAGGGATGAAGCGGCGCATCCTGCCGATGGCGTTCTCGATACCACCCTTCTGCCAGGGCGCGTGGGGATCGCAGAAGAAGGTCTCGATCGAGAGGCGATGTAGCGCCAGGTGACCGGCAAACTCGGTGCCGTTGTCGAAGGTGACGGTCTGGCGCAGCTCTTGTGGAAGGGCAGCGAAGAAGCGGACGAGATGGCGTGCGACACCGCGCGCAACCTTGCTGGCAAGGCGGATGCCGAGCAGCAGGCGAGAGGTGCGCTCATGCACGGTCAGCACGGCCTGACCGTACTTCGAGAACATCATCAAATCGGCCTCCCAATGCCCGGCGACGCTACGGTCGGCAACCTCAAGGGGCCGATTTGCCAGGGAAACACGGCCTTCGATGAAGCTTGCGGGGCTGCCGCCTCGCTTGCCGCGGAGGCCGCGCTTGCTCTTGGCGCGCGGCAGGTAGCGTCGCCAGTTGAAGTCCGAGGTGCGCCTGAGTTGGCCATAGATGAAGCGGTAGATGGTCTCGTGGGAGATCACCTTGTGCCCGCACTCGCGCGCCAGCCGGCCGGCGATCTGCTCGGGCGACCAACCTCGGCGAAGGCGTTGCAACACCGCGCGGCGCAGGACGGGCTCCCGTTCGAGGCGTCCGCCCGTCCAGCGCCGCGCTCGCATCTGTTGCTGGGCATAATTTGGCTTGTAGCCAGCCTGAACGCTCCGATTACGGCTCAGTTCTCGAGAGATTGTTGATGGCGAGCGATCCAGAGCTGCCGCGATTTGCCGGACCGAGCTGCCATTGGCCGATAGACAGGCAATCTCGCATCGGTCGTCCAGAGAGAGCTGCTTGTAAGTCCGCCCCATGGCAACACCTCCTCAAGGAAGTGTTGCACTTCGTTTGTGAACTCAGGGGACCCATTACCCCAAATCTCAATTGTTGCGCGACGCTAGGGCCGCCATCCTCTTCATCATTGAATGCGGTGGTTATGGGTCCTGGCTTTCGCCAGGACGACGGCTGTGTGAGGCGACCGCATGCCCGGATGGCGACACCGGAGGCGCCGCGGGCCTCCCAATCCACCTCCCTCAAAAGTTACCGATCCCGTTAATCCCTTGGAAACCATCCTGCGCCACGAATGAACGTTATCTCTGCCATCTGGGGACGCCCATGCTCGCCCGTGACCAACGCACCCCGTTCTCGGACTGGTGGTGGACCGTCGACAAGCTGCTGCTTGTCGCGATCGCCGCGTTGATGCTGGCCGGCGTCATCCTGTCGCTGGCGGCGAGCCCGCCGGTCGCGACCCGGATCGGGCTCGATCCGTTCCACTTCTTCAACCGCCACGTCATGTTCCTGGTGCCGTCGCTGATCGTGCTGATCGGGGTGTCGTTCATGACGCCGCGGCAGATCCGGCGCACTGCGCTGATCGTGTTCGCGGTCTCGATCGTGCTGATCGTGCTGACGCTGCTGATCGGGCCCGAGGTCAAGGGCTCGCGGCGCTGGATCACGTTGCTCGGCGTCAACATCCAGGCTTCCGAAGCTGCCAAGCCCTCGTTCGTCATCGTCGCGGCCTGGCTGTTCGCGGAATCCACCAAGCGGCCGGAGATGCCGGCGACTTCGATGGCGCTGGTGCTCTTGATGATGCTGGTGACGCTGCTGGTGATGGAGCCCGACTTCGGCCAGACCATGCTGATCCTCACCGTGTGGGGCGCATTGTTCTTCATCGCGGGCATGCGGATGATCTGGGTGTTCGGGCTCGCCGGCGCCGCCGGCGCCGGCCTGTTCGGCGCCTATCTCTTGGTGCCGCATGTCGCGGGCCGCATCAAGCGCTTCATGAATCCCGCCTCCGGCGACACCTTCCAGGTCGACACCGCGATGGAAGCGTTCTGGAACGGCGGCTGGTTCGGGCTCGGGCCGGGCGAGGGCATCGCCAAGCGCAGCCTGCCGGACAGCCACACCGACTTCGTGTTCGCGGTCGCGGCCGAAGAATTCGGCATCATCCTTTGCCTGATGCTGGTCGCGCTGTTCGGTTTCATTGTGATCCGCACGCTGACGCGAGCGTACGCCACCGAGGACATGTTCTCGCGCTTTGCGGCGTCGGGGCTTGCGATCCTGTTCGGCGTGCAGGCGACCATCAACATGGCGGTCAATCTGCAACTGATCCCGGCCAAGGGCATGACGCTGCCGTTCATCTCCTATGGCGGCTCCTCATTCGTCTCGCTGGCCTATGGCGTCGGCATGATGCTGGCGCTGACGCGGCAGCGGCCGCGCACCGAGATCGAATCGATGGAAGGCGCCAGCGCCCGGCGCGCCTACGCATGAAGCTTCCCGTTGGCATTGCGGGGAGCGCCATGGATTGCTCCGGCCTCGCCAAGGCTTCGGCGGACAAGTCGCTTCGCTCGCAATGACGGTATAAATTGTTGCCATGGCTGAGTCCCCCCTGATTCTGCTGGCGGCCGGTGGCACCGGCGGCCATCTGTTCCCGGCCGAAGCGCTCGCCGTGGAACTGATCAGGCGCGGCCTGCGGGTGCGGCTGGCGACCGACGGCCGCGCGCTGCGCTACTCCGGCCTGTTCGGCAAAGAAAGCATCGAGCTGGTGCCGAGCGCCACCGTGCGCAGCCGCAACCCGATCTCGCTGGCGCACACCGTGCTGATGCTCGGCTACGGCACGCTGGTGGCCGCCAATGTGGTGCGCCGGCTGAAGCCGTCGGCCGTCGTCGGCTTCGGCGGTTACCCGACCTTGCCGCCGCTGATGGCGGCGCGGATGCTTGGCGTCCCCGGCATCATTCATGACGCCAATGCGGTGCTCGGCCGCGCCAACCGTTTCCTCTCCGGCCGCGTCAACGCGATCGCGACCTCGCTGCCCGGCGTGCTCGATCGCGATCCTGCGCTCGCCGGCAAGGCCACCACCGTCGGCACGCCGATGCGGCCGGCGATCCTCGCCGCCGCTGCGGTGAAATACACCCGGCCCGAGTTGAACGGCCCGCTGCGCCTGCTCGTCGTCGGCGGCAGCCAGGGCGCGCGGGTGATGAGCGACATCGTGCCGCCGGCGATCGAAAAGCTCGCGCCGGCGCTGTGGAGCCGCCTGATCGTCACGCAACAAGTGCGCGAAGAGGACATGGCGCGGGTGCGCGCGATCTATGACCGGCTCAAGATCGATGCCGAGCTCGCGCCGTTCTTCGCCGACCTGCCGGCACGGCTGGCCTCGAGCCAGCTCGTGATCTCGCGTTCCGGCGCCGGTACCGTCGCCGAGCTCGCCGCGATCGGCCGGCCCTCGATCCTGGTGCCGCTGCCGGGCGCGATCGATCAGGACCAGTTCGCCAACGCCGGTGTGCTGTCGCAGGCGAACGGCGCGCTGCGCATCACGCAGGGCGACTTCACGTCGGAACGGCTCGCGGCCGAGATATCGGCCTTCGCCGCCGAGCCATCGAAATTGACCGCGATGGCGGACGCCGCACGCAGTATCGGCCGGCTCGATGCCGCCGAGCGGCTGGCCGATCTGGTTGCCAAGGTGGCCGGGATTTGATGCGCCAATCCGGCAGGAGGCCGGGGGAGACTAGATCATGACGGGTCTTTTGATTCACTCCGTCTCGGAATTCTCGGACCTGATCCTCGAAGCGCTGCGCCTGTCGGATGCGCAAGACATCGTCGAGATCGGTGCGGAGTATGGCGGCATGTCGGCGCTGCTCGCCGATCACTGCCGGGCCCGCGGCGGCCAGTTCACCAGCGTCGATCCCGCGCCGAAGCGCGAATTCCTCGACTGGGTGAGCGCCAATCCGGATGTGCGTCACGTCGCGAAGCCCAGCCGCGACGCGTTCGGCGAACTCGATGCCGCCGACGCCTGGATCGTCGATGGCGACCACAATTGGTACACGGTCTATCACGAACTCCGGCAGATCGAGGCGATCAGCCAACGTGACGGCAAGCCCGTGCTCGTCTTCCTCCACGATGTCGGCTGGCCCTGCGGGCGGCGCGACATGTACTACGCGCCCGGCCAGATTCCCGCCGAGTTTCGTCACCCGCACAGTTTCGACGCCGGCGCCACGCTGGATCGCCCGGCGCTGGTCGAGGGCCGTGGATTTCGCGGCGCGGGCTTCGCCGCATTCGCAAATGTTGCCGGCGGCGCGCGCAATGGCGTGATGACCGCGATCGACGATTTCCTGGCTGAGGAGCTTGCGCAGGGCAGGGAGTTCGGCTTTGCCGAGATCCCCGCCGTGTTCGGCTTAGGGGTGCTGTTCGACATGAACGCCAGCTGGAGTGCACAGCTGGCCGAGCTCGTGCTGCCCTATCACCAGAACAAGCTGCTGCGCGCGCTCGAGACCAACCGGCTGCGCAATTATCTTCGCGTCATCGAGATGCAGGATGAGTTCGCGGCGCGCGCCGTGCGGCCGGGAGCGGCGTAGCCGCCGGGCCGGGATGGAGATGTCCGTGATGTCAGATCACCAGCACTGGCCGGTAGCTGACAACAGCGACATTTCCTCGGCCGCGGGGTGGAAAAAGCCCTTGTCACGCATGGGAAAAGCGGGGCATCCAGTAGTCTGCGCGACCAATGTGAGGCGCACAAAGACGATGATATCAGGAACCGGATCATGAGACTGCCGCGCGAGATCGGACCCATTCACTTCGTCGGGATCGGCGGCATCGGCATGAGCGGCATCGCCGAGGTGCTGATCAATCTCGGCTACACCGTGCAGGGCTCCGACGCGTCGGACAATTACAATCTCGACCGGCTGCGCAAGAAGGGCGCCAAGGTCTCGGTCGGCCACGCCGCCGAGAATGTCGATGGCGCCGACGTCGTCGTGGTCTCGACCGCGATCAAGCGCGACAACCCCGAGCTGATGGCGGCGCGCGCGCGGCGCATTCCGGTGGTGCGGCGCGCCGAGATGCTGGCGGAATTGATGCGGCTGAAGAGCTGCGTCGCGATCGCCGGCACCCATGGCAAGACCACCACGACCACGATGGTTGCGACCTTGCTCGATGCCGGCGGGCTCGATCCGACCGTGATCAACGGCGGCATCATCAATGCCTATGGCTCCAATGCGCGGCTCGGGGCCGGCGACTGGATGGTGGTCGAGGCTGACGAGAGCGACGGCACCTTCCTGAAGCTGCCGTCCGATGTCGTCATCGTCACCAATATCGATCCTGAACATCTCGATCACTTCAAGACCTTCGAGGCGATCCAGGACGCGTTCCGCAATTTCGTCGAGAACGTTCCGTTCTACGGCTTTGCCGTGATGTGCACCGATCACCCCGTGGTGCAAACCCTCGTCGGCAAGATCGAGGACCGCCGCATCATCACCTACGGGCAGAATCCGCAGGCCGACGCGCAGCTGCTGGACCTGACGCCGATGGGCGGGGGCTCGAAATTCACGGTCGCGATCCGCGATCGCCAGTCGGGAGCGACGCACGAGATCGCTGATATCATGCTGCCGATGCCGGGGCGCCACAACGCGTCGAACGCAACGGCGGCGATCGCGGTCGCGCATCAGCTTGGCGTGTCCGACGATGTGATCCGCCAGGCCATGGCCGGCTTCGGCGGCGTCAAGCGGCGCTTCACCAAGACCGGCGAGACCAACGGCGTCACCGTGATCGACGATTACGGTCATCATCCGGTCGAGATCGCGGCTGTGCTGAAGGCTGCGCGGGAATCCACCAACGGCAAGATCGTCGCCGTGGTGCAGCCGCATCGCTACACCCGCTTGCAGTCGCTGTTCGAGGAATTCTGCACCTGCTTCAACGATGCTGATGCGGTCGTGGTCGCCGAGGTCTATCCGGCCGGCGAAGCACCGATCGCAGGCATCGACCGCGACCATTTCGCCGCCGGCCTGCGCGCCCACGGTCATCGCAACGTTGTCCCGCTGCCGAACGCAGGCGAGCTCGCGAAGATCGTTCACGGCCTTGCCAAGTCCGGCGACCTCGTCGTCTGCCTCGGCGCCGGCAACATCACGCAATGGGCCTACGCACTGCCGGACGAATTGAAGGCGCTGGGGTGATCGTGACCTTCCCCGACATCGTGCCCGACCTGAAAGCCGCGATGCCGGCGCTGCGCGGGCGGCTGCTGGCAAACCAGTCGATGGCGGAGCTGACCTGGTTTCGCGTCGGCGGTCCGGTGCAGGTGCTGTTCACGCCGGCCGATGAGGATGATCTGGCTTATTTCCTGAAGCGCCTGCCGCAGGAATTGCCGGTCTATGTCGTCGGCGTCGGGTCCAATCTGATCGTGCGCGACGGCGGCATGCCGGGTGTCGTGATCCGGCTGGCGCCGCGCGCGTTCGGCGAGACCAGCGCGGCCGGTGATGTCGTCACCGCCGGCGCCGCGGCGCTCGACAAGCGCGTCGCCGAGACGGCGGCAGCGGCAAACATCGGCGGCATGGAATTCTTCTTCGGCATTCCCGGCACGGTCGGCGGCGCACTGCGCATGAACGCCGGCGCCAATGGCGGCGAGACCAAGGACGTGCTGATGGAGGCCACCGGCATCGGCCGTGACGGCACCAAGCACACGTTCGGCAATGCCGACATGAATTTCGTCTATCGCAACTCTGGCGTCGATCCGTCCATCGTGTTCACCTCAGCGCGCTTTCGCGGCAGGATAACCGATGCGGACGCGATCCGCGCACGCATGAATGAAGTGCAGATCCATCGTGAGACCGCGCAGCCGATCCGCGAGAAGACCGGCGGCTCGACCTTCAAGAATCCACCCGGCAACAGCGCCTGGAAGCTGATCGACGCTGCCGGCTGCCGCGGCCTTAAGGTCGGCGGCGCGCAGGTGTCGGAGATGCACTGCAACTTTCTGATCAACACCGGCAACGCCACCGGGCATGACATCGAGACGCTCGGCGAGACGGTGCGCGAGCGAGTCAAGCACACCAGCGGAATTGAGCTGCACTGGGAAATCAAGCGGATCGGGAATTCATTGTAGTCGTCATTCCGGGATGCGCCGAAAGGCGCAGGCCTCAGATGCGCAAGTTGCGCATCGGGGAATCCATAACCACGATCGGGAGTATGGATTCCGGGCTCTCGCTTCGCGAGCCCCGGAATGACAGAAGTAGCGAGCGACAGGCAAAGAACATGCAGGTGACCATTCTGTTCGGCGGCACCAACAAGGAGCGGCTGGTCTCGGTGGCGAGCGCGCAGGCGCTGCACCGCGCGCTGCCCGACGCTGACCTCTGGTTCTGGGACGTCGACGACACCGTGCATGCGGTGACGTCCGAACAGCTGCTCGGCCACACGCGGCCGTTCGAGGTCGACTTCAAGCCCGGCGGTCCCGGCCTCGCGCTCGACCAGGCACTCGACAGAGCAGGCGCCGAGCAGCGCGTGTTGGTGCTCGGATTGCACGGTGGCCGCGCCGAGAACGGCGAATTGCAGGCGATGTGCGAGATGCGCGGCGTCGCGTTCACCGGCTCCGGCTCGGCGTCGTCGCATCTGGCGTTCGACAAGCCTTCGGCGAAACGCTTCGCCGCGATCACAGGCCTCAACGCGCCGCTGGGCATAACGGTGGCACAGCTCGACGATGCCTTCGCCCAGCACGGCAGGCTGATCGCAAAGCCCGCCAAGGACGGATCGAGCTACGGGCTGATCTTCGTCAACGCCAAGCAGGACCTCGTCGCGGTCCGCAATGCTGCGAAGCATGAAGACTATCTGATCGAGCCGTTCGTATCGGGCGTGGAGGCGACCTGCGGCGTGCTCGAGCAGTCCGACGGCACGGTGTTCGCGCTGCCACCGATCGAGATCGTGCCGGCGGAGGGGGGGCTTCGACTACACAGCCAAATACCTCCTGAAGTCGACCCAGGAGATCTGCCCCGGCCGTTTCGCCCCAGAGATCAGCGCCGCGATCATGGACCATGCGCTGCGGGCGCACCGCGCATTGTCCTGCACCGGCTATTCGCGCAGCGATTTCATCGTGTCGGCCAATGGCCCGGTCTACCTCGAGACCAACACGCTGCCCGGCCTCACCGCGGCATCGCTGTACCCTAAGGCCTTGAAAGCACAGGGCATCGCCTTTGCCGATTTCCTGGCCGACCAGATCGAGCTCGGCCGCCGCCGCGCCGGGAGTTAAGGCCGACCGGGCGGGGAACCCGCCAGACTCGGCCGGATGGAACCCGGGCGCTGTTGCTAAAATGCTAACGGGTTCGCGGCAAAGTATTCAGAGCGTTGATCAAAATACACTCCAGGCTGAACTCCTTTACCATTTGTTTACCAGGAAGCCCGAAGGTTAACGCTGGCGGCGCATGTAGCGCTTGGCTGCCGGGGCGTGAGCTGTCGCGGATTACCGCTTCGAGGATCGCAACCAGGGAACAGGGGGCCTCTCTAATCCCACCGGTCTAGCCGAGACGACATTTGTGCCGAGATCCCGCAGGGTTTGCGGGCGCAACATGTGACGAGCTCGTGCAATGGATGGTGCAGGACGCCTCACCCGATCGCTGCGATCGCTGGGGCCTCAAGCTGACCTGAAAGCAGCCGCTATTGGAGCGGCAATGCTGCTGCGCGAGTATGTCGGCGCCCATCTCGCGCGCCGTCGCCGGCGGCCCGCCAGGCGGCCGCAGGTGATCGATCGCGAGCCGCCGAACCGCTACATCATGCTGGTCGAACGCTATCTGCCGCGCCGCATCGGCCTGGTCGCGACGCTCGCGATCCTGTTCGGCAGCCTGGGCTTCGGCATCGTCAAGGGCGGCCATCTCGAGGAATTCACCACCGCGCTCAGCGACACCCGCAACGCGCTGGCCAATTCCGCAGGCTTCCGCATCACCACCGTCGGCATCAACGGCCGCAAGCAGCTGAGCCAGGACGAGGTGCTTGCGATCGGCGGCGTCAACGGCCGCTCCTCGCTGCTGTTCCTCGATGCCGATACCGTGCGCGCCAAGCTGAAGGCCAATCCCTGGATTGCCGACGCCACGATCCTCAAGCTCTATCCGGGCCGGCTGCAGATCGACATCGTCGAGCGCACCGCCTTCGCGCTGTGGCAGCAGAACGGCCGCCTGTCGGTGATCGCCTCCGACGGCGCGGTACTCGAGCCCTACGTCTCGCGCCGCTTCCTCAATCTGCCGCTGGTGGTGGGCAAGGGTGCGGACACCCGCGCCCAGGACTTCCTGGCGCTGCTCGACCGTTATCCGCAGGTGCGTTCGGTGACCAAGGCCGCGATCTTCGTCGGCGAGCGGCGCTGGAACCTGCGCCTCAAGGACGGCCTCGACGTCCGCCTGCCGGAGAACGACGTCGGCAACGCGCTGGCCGCGCTCTCCAGGCTCGACAAGGACGAGAAGCTGTTCTCGCGCGACATCGTCGCCGTCGACATGCGCCTGCCCGACCGGCTGATCGTGCAATTGTCCGACGAAGCCGGCAAGGCGCGCGACGAACTGTTCAAGGACAAGAAGTCCAAGAAGAAGCCGGGTGACTCCGCATGACCGGCCTCGATCGCAATCTGACCCCGAAGACCCGCCCGATGCAGAAGCGCACCGCGATGGTGGCTTCGCTCGACGTCGGCTCCAGCAAGATCGCCTGCATGATCGCGCGGCTCAGGCCGTCGCCGCCGAACGAGGCGCTGCGCGGCCGCACCCATGCGGTCGAACTGATCGGCTACAGCCAGATCCAGTCGCGCGGCGTCAAGGCCGGCTCCGTCGTCGATCTCGCCGAATGCGAGAAGGCGGTGCGCCATGCCGTGGCGCTGGCCGAGCGCATGGCCAAGGTCCGTGTCGAATCCGTCCTGCTGTCGGTCTCGGGCGGCAGGCTGCATGGCCAACTGGTCGAAGCCGCGGCCGATATCCACGGCGGCTCGGTGACCGCGGACGATATCAGCCGCGTCACCTCGGCCGGCATGCGCCACGCCGCCGGCGCCGGTCGCACCGTGTTGCACGCGCTGCCGGTCGGCTACGCGCTCGATGGCGTCAAAGGTATCCGCGATCCCAAAGGCATGGTGGCGCGCCAGTTCGGCGTCGACATGAACGTGGTGACGTCGGATGCGACGGTCGCCAAGAACCTGATGCTGGTGGTCGAGCGCTGCCATCTCAACGTCGAAGCCATGGCGTCGAGCCCGTACGTTGCGGGCCTGTCGGTGCTGACCGATGACGAGGCCGATCTCGGCGCTGCCGTCGTCGAGATGGGCGCGGGCTCGACGACGATCGCGACGTACTCCGGCGGCCGCCTCGTGCACGCATCCGGATTTGCGCTCGGCGGGCAACACATCACGATGGATCTTGCGCGCGGCATCGGCGCGTGCATTGCGGATGCCGAGCGAATCAAGACTTTATACGGCACGGTGCTGACCGGCGGTTCGGACTCGCGCGAGTTGATGTCCGTTCCCACTGCAGGCGACGATCGGGAGACTCCGCAAATCGTGTCCCGCGCCACGATCGCCAACATTGTCCGGCATCGCGCCGAGGAGATTTTCGAAATGATCCGTGACCGGCTCGCGGATTCTCCCTTTGCGGCAGAGCCGAGGGCGCGCGTCGTGCTGAGCGGCGGCGCGTCGCAGCTCACCGGCACCGTCGAGCTTGCGACCCGTATCCTGAACCGTCAGGTCCGCATCGGCCGCCCGCTCGGCTTCGGCCGGCTGCCGAACGAGGCGAAGGGCGCCTCGTTCTCGGTGCCGACGGGCCTGCTGGTCTATCCGCAATACGCTCATCTTGAACATGTCGAACCGCGGCGCACGCGGCAGCTCAGGACAGGGACAGACGGTTACTTCGGAAAGGTCGGACGATGGCTTCGCGAGGGCTTCTGATGACCACACCCCGGCTCATTGCATTTTCACCAGATCCTGCGGCCAGCGGCCGGGACGAACCAACGCGCGCATAATCGAGAGAGGCAACCATGGCACTCAATCTGACACCCCCTGACATCAGCGAGCTGAAACCGCGGATCACCGTCTTCGGCGTCGGCGGCGCGGGTGGTAATGCCGTCAACAACATGATCACCGCCGGGTTGCAGGGCGTCGACTTCGTCGTCGCCAACACCGACGCGCAGGCGCTGACCATGTCGAAGGCGCAGCGCATCATTCAGATGGGCACCCAGGTCACCCAGGGCCTCGGCGCCGGATCGCAGCCCGATGTCGGTGCTGCGGCCGCGCAGGAAGTCATGGACGAGCTGCGCGATCACCTGACCGGCGCCAACATGGTGTTCGTCACCGCCGGCATGGGCGGCGGCACCGGCACCGGGGCTGCGCCCGTGATCGCCAAGGCCGCCCGCGAGATGGGAATCCTCACCGTCGGCGTGGTGACGAAGCCGTTCCACTTCGAGGGCCAGCGCCGGATGCGCACCGCCGAGCACGGTATCTCCGAGCTCCACAAGGTGGTCGACACGCTGCTGATCATTCCGAACCAGAACCTGTTCCGGGTCGCCAACGAGAAGACCACCTTCGCGGACGCCTTCGCGATGGCCGACCAGGTGCTGTACTCGGGTGTCGCCTGCATCACCGACCTGATGGTCAAGGAAGGCCTGATCAACCTCGACTTCGCCGACGTCCGCGCAGTGATGCGGGAAATGGGCAAGGCGATGATGGGCACCGGCGAGGCCACCGGCGAGAAGCGCGCGCTGACCGCCGCCGAAGCTGCGATCGCCAACCCGCTGATCGACGATAGCTCGATGAAGGGCGCCCGCGGCCTGTTGATCTCGATCACGGGCGGCAAGGACCTCACCCTGTTCGAGGTCGACGAAGCGGCAACCCGCATCCGCGAAGAAGTCGACGCCGACGCCAACATCATCGTCGGCGCCACCTTCGACGAATCGCTCGACGGCGTCATCCGCGTGTCGGTGGTCGCCACCGGTATCGAGCAGGCCGCGATCGCCTCCCGTGCCCAGGCTCCCGCGCAGCAGACGGGCGGCTCGCCCGAGAGCCGGCTGGCCGACCTGACCGCTCGCCTGCGTGCCGACAATCAGCGCATGGCCGAGCGCGCCCAGAAGCTGGAACCGCCGACCGGCGTGACGGTTGCTCCGATTGCAGCTCCCGCCGCAGCCCAGCAGCGTCCGGCCGTCGAGCGCGCCGCGCTCGCGGCAATCGCCGCCGCGGTTGCCCCGGACAGCGCACCGGCTCAGGCGCCGATGCAGCCAGGGTCCTACGGTGACGTCACTGTGCGGCCGATCGCCCAGAAGCCGACGCTGTTCCCGGACCACGAGGCAGCCCGGGCCGAGCAGCACGAGCCGATGCCGCCAGAGACCTTCATCCCGCAGGCGGCCGAGCGGTCGCCGGTCCGTGCCCCTCGGATGCCGAAGTTCGAGGATCTGCCGATGCCGGCGCAGG
The DNA here is from genome assembly GCF_054063295.1 of Bradyrhizobium sp. USDA 3240. Classification (NCBI taxonomy): domain Bacteria; kingdom Pseudomonadati; phylum Pseudomonadota; class Alphaproteobacteria; order Hyphomicrobiales; family Nitrobacteraceae; genus Bradyrhizobium; species Bradyrhizobium sp. USDA 3240. The sequence goes on along the minus strand of NZ_JBSSGD010000002.1, from coordinate 1,933,019 downwards.
CGGAGATCCGCCAGGCCAGCGGTGACGGCGAGGCGGAGCACCCGCAGAAGACCCGGCTGTCGCTGCTGCAGCGGCTAGCCAATGTCGGCCTCGGCCGCCGCGACGAAGAGACCGAGCCGCCGATCGCGGCCCGTGCCTCGGGTCCGGCGATGCCGACGATGCCGCCGCTGCCCGATCGCAAGCCGGCCCGCAGCGTTGCCCAGCAGATCTCGGCGAACGAATCGCCGGTATCGGAATATGCGAAGCGCCCGGCACCGCAGGGATTGGACGCCCATGGCCGTCAGGCGACTGTTGCCCCGGCGCCACAGGGTGACGACCATCTTGATATCCCGGCCTTCCTGCGCCGGCAGGCAAACTGAAGTTTGTTACAACCTTGACCACAGAGAAGGCCTCGGCGGGGAACCGCGGGGGCCTTCTCCTTTTGGCGGGCAGGCGGTTGCATCGGGTAAACAAGCAACTGATTTTAAATGATTAATTATTATTTCGGTGGTCAGATAGTCACTCGCCGAGGGCCGTTTTCGCCGCCGCAATTGGGTTAACCTTGGGCGCGAATGCGGCGGAGATGGGGTAACAATCGGTAAAGAAGCGTGAGTTGGCGCGGTTTGGGGCTGTGACTATGGTCTGCCGGGACTTGGGGAGCTCATGCGAGTCGGCCTTGGGGAAGTTTGGCCACTTGATGTTGAGCGAAGTCGGGTAGTGGGCATTATCGAATGAAGTTCAGCCGTCAGACAACGCTTCGGTCGCAAGCCACCGTGACTGGCGTAGGCGTTCATTCCGGTCTTCCTGTCAGTCTCACGCTGGGACCTGCACCCGTCGATGCGGGTTTTATTTTTGTCCGCACCGGTCTCGACGGTGCCGACCGCGAAGTTACCGCCACCGCCGACGCTGTGATCGCGACCGAATTCGCGACGGTGCTGGGCGACCGCGAAGGACCGCTGGTCTCGACTGCTGAGCATGTTCTCGCCGCGCTGCGCGGCATGGGCGTCGACAACGCCACGATCGAAGTCGACGCGGCAGAAGTTCCGATCATGGACGGTAGCGCTGCGGCGTTTGTCGCGGCCATCGATCAGGCTGGTATCGTGACCCAACCCGCCGTCCGCCGCTTCATCCAGGTGCTGAAGCCGGTGCAGGTCAAGATCGGCGATGCGATGGGCGAGCTGCGTCCGTTCGCCGGCGGGTTCCGCGCCGAAGTCGAAATCAATTTCGCCAACAAGGTGATCGGTCATCAGACCTACGCCTTCGATCTGTCGCCGGAAGGCTTCCGCCGCGAAGTCGCGCGGGCCCGTACCTTCGGCTGCATGAACGACGTGGCGCGGCTGTGGGGCGCCGGCTTCGCGCTTGGCGCCTCCTTCGACAACACCGTGGTGTTCGACGAGGCCCGCCTGCTCAACGCCGAGGGCCTGCGCTACGCCAACGAATGTGCCCGCCACAAGGTGCTCGACGTGATCGGCGATCTCGCGCTGGCCGGCCTCCCGCTGCTCGGCAGCTACCGTTCCGTCCGCGGCGGCCACAAGCTCAACAACGCGGTGCTCAAAGCGCTGCTCGCCGACCGCAGCGCTTGGCGCGTGGTCGAATCGGAAACCGCCCGGCGGCCGGTCCGCGGCCATGTCGAGGCCGGTGCAAGCGCGGTGGGCGGCCTCGTCGCCCCGGCCTACGGCCCGGACGTGTCCTGATCCGCCCAAGTCCTGATCGCTTGGTCGGTCGGCCCGATTTCCGCAATAACCACAGCAGGCTGTGAGCATCGCCGGGTCGCCTTATTCCCGGCGGATTGGCTCCCTATTCGGTTGGTCGATGGTCATTTTTCGGTTAAACAGGCCTGCGGTTGCCTTGATACGGCGCCAATGGCGCGAGTGATATTGCATCCATGATCGCGGTTCATGGGTGGAGTGGGGTCGCCGTTAACCGCATCAAAGGCGTCAGGTTTTACAATCCATGTCGGCAATGCGTATGGCGCTCGAACCACGCTCTTCTTCTGACGTCTCCGGCCTGACCAAGGCCGTGCGCACGCTGCGTTTCGCGGCGGGCCTGATCATGCTTGCACTGCCACTCTCAGGCTGCGGCACCGGCGCGCTGTGGGACAAGTTCATGTCCAAGGACGACACGTTCGTCGATGAGCCCGCGGACAAGCTCTACAATGAGGGCTTGTACATGATGAACGAGAAGAAGGACCTGAAGGCCGCTTCGAAGAAGTTCGAGGAAGTCGACCGTCAGCATCCCTATTCGGACTGGGCGCGCAAGTCGCTCCTGATGTCGGCCTATTCGTACTATCAGGCAGGCGATTACGACAGCTGCATCGGCTCCGCCACCCGCTACGTGACGCTGCATCCCGGCAGCCCGGACGCCTCCTACGCGCAGTACCTGATCGCGGCATCGCATTTCGACCAGATCCCGGACATCTCGCGCGACCAGAGCCGCACCGAGAAGGCGATCGCGGCCCTCGAAGAGGTGGTGCGCAAATATCCGACCTCCGAATACGCCACCCAGGCCAAGAACAAGATCCAGGCTGCGCGCGACCAGCTCGCCGGCAAGGAGATGGCGGTCGGGCGCTACTACATCGAGAAGCGCGACTTCACCGCTGCGATCAACCGCTTCAAGACCGTCGTCACCCAGTACCAGACCACCCGCCACGTCGAAGAGGCGCTCTACCGGCTCACCGAGGCCTATATGGCGATCGGCATCGCCGGCGAGGCGCAGACCGCCGCCGCGGTGCTTGGCCACAATTTTCCGGACAGCCGCTGGTACAAGGACGCGTATAATCTAGTAAAGTCCGGCGGTCTCGAGCCGAGCGAGAATCAGGGATCCTGGATCAGCAGGACCTTCAAGAAGATAGGTCTCGGCTAGGAATTGTCCTCGCATGCTGGCCCGTCTGTCGATCCGTGACATCGTCCTGATCGAACGGCTCGATATCGAATTTTCCCGTGGCCTGGCGGTGCTGACCGGCGAAACCGGCGCCGGCAAATCCATCCTGCTTGATGCCTTTGCGCTGGCGCTCGGCGGCCGCGGCGATGCCGGGCTGGTGCGCCATGGCGCCGAGCAGGGCCAGGTCACCGCCACGTTCGATGTCCCGAAGGGGCATCCTGCAGCAAAAATCCTCGCCGAGAACGGCCTCGACGACACCGGCGAGATGATCCTGCGCCGCGTGCAGCTCGCCGACGGCCGCACCCGCGCCTTCATCAACGACCAGGCGATCAGCGTGCAGACCCTGAAGGCGGTCGGCGCGGTTCTGGTCGAAATCCACGGCCAGCACGACGAGCGCGCTTTGGTCGACGCCTCCACCCACCGCCAGCTGCTCGACGCCTTCGCCGGCCATGAGAAGGACGTCACGGCGCTGGAAGCGTTGTGGGATATCAGGCGGACCGCCAACGCCGATCTCGACGCGCATCGCGCCGGCATGGAGCGCGCCGCGCGCGAGGCTGACTATCTGCGCCATGCCTCCCAGGAGCTGAAGGCGCTGGCGCCGAAGGAGGGCGAGGAGACCGAGCTCGCCAACCGCCGCACCACCATGATGCAGGGCGAGAAGGTCGCGACCGATCTGCGCGAGGCGCAGGAGGCGATCGGCGGCTCGCATTCGCCGGTGTCGGCCCTGTCGGCCGCAGTGCGGCGGCTGGAGCGGCGTGCCGCCAATGCGCCCGGCCTGATCGAGCCGGCGGTCAAGGCGATCGACATCGCGATCAACGCGCTCGAAGAGGCCGACCAGCACCTCCACGCGGCGCTGGCGGCGACCGATTTCGATCCGGCCGAGCTCGAGCGCATCGAGGAGCGGCTGTTCGCGCTGCGCGCCGCCTCGCGCAAATATTCGACGCCGGTCGATCTGCTGGCCGCGCTGGCCGCGCAATACGCCGGTGACGTCGCGCTGATCGATGCCGGCGCCGACCAGCTGAAGAAGCTGGAAGCGGCCGCCGCTGAAGCCGACAAGCGCTATGCTGCCGCGGCGGCAAAGCTGTCGGCGGCGCGCACCAAGGCGGCCGAGAAGCTCAACAAGGCCGTCAATGCCGAGCTCGCGCCGCTCAAGCTCGAGCGTGCGAAATTCATGACCCAGGTCGAGGCAAATGCCGCCGCGCCGGGGCCACAGGGCATCGACCGCGTCGAGTTCTGGGTCCAGACCAATCCGGGCACCAAGCCGGGGCCGATGATGAAGGTCGCCTCCGGCGGCGAGCTGTCGCGCTTCCTGCTGGCGCTGAAGGTCGTGCTGGCCGATCGTGGCTCGGCGCCGACTTTGGTGTTCGACGAAATCGATACCGGCGTCGGCGGTGCGGTAGCGGATGCGATCGGCTCGCGGCTGGCGCGTCTCGCCGGCAAGGTGCAGGTGATGGCGGTGACGCATGCGCCGCAGGTTGCGGCCCGCGCCAGCCAGCATCTTTTGATCTCCAAGGATGCGCTCGACAAGGGCAAGCGCGTCGCCACCCGCGTCAACGCGCTCGCGGCCGATCACCGCCGCGAGGAAATCGCGCGCATGCTGGCCGGCGCCGAGATTACCGCGGAGGCGCGCGCCGCTGCGGAACGGCTGCTCAGGGCGGCGAGCTAGTTGCGCCCATGGCCACCAAGGCGAAGAAAGCGCTGGTCGACGTCGACAAGCTCACCAAGGCCCAGGCCAAGGTCGAGCACATGCGGCTGTCACTCGAGATCGAGGGGCACAACGAGCGCTACTATCAGAAGGACGCGCCGACCGTATCGGACGCGGCCTACGACGGCCTGCGGCAGCGCTTGGAAGCAATCGAGACCAGGTTTCCCGATCTCGTCACCAAGGACTCGCCGACGCAGACGGTGGGCGCAGCGCCGGCCCGCGGCTTTGCCAAGGTGCAGCATGTCGTTCCGATGCTGTCGCTCGGCAACGCGTTCAGCGACGAGGACGTCACCGAATTCGTCGAACGCATCAGGCGCTTTCTCAAGCTGGATGCCGACCATATTCCGGCGCTGGTCGCCGAACCGAAGATCGACGGCCTGTCGCTCTCGCTGCGCTACGAGAATGGCGAACTGATCCGTGCCGCGACGCGCGGCGACGGCTTCACCGGCGAGGATGTCACCGCCAACGTCCGTACCATCAAGGACATTCCGCACACCCTGAAGGGACGCCACGTTCCGGCAGCCTGCGAAATGCGCGGCGAAGTCTATATGCTCAAGAAGGACTTCCTTGAGCTGAACAAGAAACAGGCCGCGGCCGACGACACGGTGTTTGCCAATCCGCGCAATTCGGCAGCGGGTTCGCTGCGTCAGAAGGACGTCTCGATCACCGCGTCACGACCGCTGAAATTCTTCGCCTACACATGGGGCGAGATGAGCGAGCCGCCCGCCGACACCCAGCACGGCATGCTGGAGTGGATGGACAGGGCAGGCTTTGTGGTCAATCCGCTGATCACGCTCTGCAAGAGCGTCGACGATGTCCTGAAATTCTACAACAAGATCGGCGAGGAGCGGGCTTCGCTCGGCTACGACATCGACGGCGTGGTCTACAAGGTCGACCGTCTCGACTGGCAGGAGCGGCTCGGCTTTGTGTCGCGCAGCCCGCGTTGGGCCATCGCACACAAATTCGCAGCCGAGCAGGCAACGACGATTCTCAAGGGCATCGATATCCAGGTGGGGCGCACCGGAGCGATGACGCCGGTCGCGCGGCTCGAGCCGGTGACGGTCGGCGGCGTCGTGGTTTCGAACGCGACCCTGCACAACGAGGACTACATCAAGGGCATCGGCAACGACGGCAATCCGATCCGGGATGGCGTCGATCTGCGCATCGACGACACTGTCGTGGTGCAGCGCGCCGGCGACGTCATCCCCCAGGTCGTCAGCGTCGTTCTGGACAAGCGGTCGAAGAGTGCAAAGCCGTACAAGTTTCCGGACACTTGCCCGGTGTGCGGCAGTCACGCGATTCGCGAGGAGGGCGAGGCGGTGCGCCGCTGCACCGGCGCGCTGATCTGTCCGGCGCAGGCGGTCGAGCGGCTGAAGCATTTCGTGTCGCGCCTTGCGTTCGATATCGATGGTCTCGGCGAGAAGCAGATCCAGGAATTCTACGAGGACGGGCTGGTGATGTCGCCGGTCGACATCTTCACGCTTCGCGAGCGGGACGCGCGATCGACCCGCAAATTGATGGAGCGCGAAGGATACGGCGAAACCTCGGTGCGCAACCTGTTCGACGCGATCGATGCTCGCCGCAACATCGAACTGCATCGGTTGATCTTCGCGCTCGGCATTCGCCATGTCGGCGAAGGCAATGCCAAGCTGCTGGCGCGCCACTACCACACGATCGAGAATTTCCGTGACGCGATGCTGGCCGCCGCCAAGGGCAGCACGGATGAGGAGAACACCACCGAGGCCTACCAGGACCTCAACGATATCGATGGCGTCGGCGAGATCGTCGCCGATGCGGTGGTCGAGTTCTTTGCCGAGCCGCGCAACGTCAAGGCGCTCGGTGAATTGTTGCACCAGATCGAGGTGAAGCCCGCCGAGCAGCCGCGCAACAGCTCGCCGGTCTCGGACAAGACCGTGGTGTTCACGGGGTCGCTGACGAAATTCACCCGTGACGAAGCCAAGGCGATGGCCGAGCGTCTCGGTGCCAAGGTCGCGGGCTCGGTTTCAAAGAAGACAGACTACGTCGTCGCTGGCGAAGAGGCCGGCTCGAAGCTGACCAAGGCACGCGAGCTCGGCGTCGCGGTGTTGACCGAAGACGAGTGGCTGAAGCTGATCGAGGAGTGACGCTTGTCGTCATTCCGGGGCGCCTCGAAGAGGCGAACCCGGAATCTCGAGATTCCGGGTCTGGTCCTTCGAACCATCCCGGAATGACGAGGTGAGGGTGCTGCGCACGCCTCACATCATCCCCTGCTCATCCTCCTCGGCCTGCGCGATCAGCTCTTCGCTGACCACCACGGTTCGCCGCGGCACCACGAAGATCATGGTGCAGGCGCAGGCAAGCGAGATCGCGAAAAGCGCCGATGTCAGCGGCAGCGTCGTGGTGGAGTGACCGCCGAGATAGGCGCCGAACTGCGAGATCAGCGAACCGATGCCCTGCTGCAGGAAGCCCATGGCGCCGGAGGCAGTGCCGGCCGCCTCGGGGCGAATGCTAATGGCGCCGGCAGCGGAATTGGCCATCACGAAGGCATTGGCGATCATCACGATCATCTGGGTGCCGAACAGCCACAGCGGCGCCTGGTTCAGCCCGGCGAAACTCCAGATCAGGTTCAAGAGACTGCCGCCGACCTGCAGCGCGAGGCCGAACCAGATCAGCTTCTCCAGCGAGTGACGCGGTGCGAAGCGGACGCACAGCAGATTGCCGATGAAATAGCCGAAGCCGGTCATCGCGAACCACGCGCCGTATTCGGCGCTGCTGCGGCCCATCTGGGTGACGACGATATAGGGACCGCCGCCGGCGAAGGCGAAGATGATCTGCGAGGCCAGCACCTGGCACAGCAGATAACCGACGAAGGCGCGGCTTCGCATCAGCTTGCCGAGGTCGCCGCGGAAGCTCGAGCTGTCGGCGCGGTCGCGGCGGGTTTCAGGCAGCGCCAGCGCGATGAAGATCGTGGTGATCAGCGACGCCGCGGTGATGAGATAGAGGATCGCGCGCCAGCCGAATGTGGTCTCCAGCAGGCCGCCGGTCAGCGGGCTCACCATCTGCGCGATCATCAGCGCGGCGACGACGAGGCTGATCATGGCGCCGACCCGCTCGCGCGGATAGAGATCGCGGATGATGGCGCGGCTGATCACCATGCCGCTGGCGCCGCCAAGCGCCTGGAAGAAGCGCGCCGCGATCAGCTGCGGCAGGGTCTCGGCGAACACCGAGGCGATGCCGGCCACCACCATCAGGCCGAGGCCGGAGAGCAGCACCGGGCGGCGGCCGAACTTGTCGGACAGCGGTCCCATGATCAGCTGCGACAGCGCGATGCCGACCATGTAGAGCGACACGGTCATCTGCGCGATTGAAATGTCGCGGCCGAACGTCGTCGCCAGCACCGGCAGCGCCGGAACCAGCATGTAGAGCGAGATCGGCGCGACGCCCGTCATCACGACGAGCATCAGCAACATGACCTTCGATGTCGCGATGTTATTTGTGGCCGCGCCGGGCGGCTTGCCCATCACGCCGTGCATTCAGGTCCGATCCAGCATTGTGGATCGACTGTAGCGTGCCGGTTCGCGCGGAATACGGGTGTTTCGGCATACGGCCATGCATTTCGGGAGGCGAAGCGGTGATGTTTCGTCTCGCGCAACAAGCACCGCTGTCGTCCTCCGCGAAAGCGGGGGACCCAGTATTCCAGAGGCAGGCGTGTTTGAACCGATGGGCCGCGGCGTACTGGATCCTCCGCTTTCGCGGGGGATGACACCGAGTACCGGGATGACACCGAATGTGTGGACGCTTGAGCGCGCCGCTACGTCAGCGCCGCCGTCGCCTCGTCGAGCCACAGCTTGGTGGCGTTGTCGTCGAGATGCGGGCGCACCACGCGGGCGACGCGGGCGTGGTAGTCGTTGAGCCAGCTCAATTCAGCTTCGCTCAGCATGCTGACCTCGATCAGGCGGCGATCGATCGGCGCCAGGGTCAGCGTCTCGAATGCGTTGACCGGCTTCTCGGCGCCGGCAATGTCGGTGCCGATCACCAGCTCGAGGTTCTCGATCCGGATGCCATAGGCGTCGGTCTTGTAGTAGCCGGGCTCGTTGGACAGGATCATGCCGCGCTTCAGCGGTGTGGTGCCGAGCTTCGAGATCCGCGCCGGCCCTTCATGGACGCTGAGATAGCTGCCGACGCCGTGGCCGGTGCCGTGCTCGAAATCGATCCCGGCCTGCCAGAGATGTTGCCGCGCGAAGCTGTCGAGCTGTGCGCCGGTGGTGCCGTCGGGGAAGATCGCGCGGGCGATCGCGATATGGCCGCGCAGCACGCGGGTGAAGCGGTCGCGCATCTCGTCGGTCGGCTGGCCGATCGCGATGGTGCGGGTGACGTCGGTGGTGCCGTCCTCATATTGCGCGCCGGAATCGATCAGCAGCAGATCGCCGGGCGCGATGCGGCGGTTGCTCTTGCGTGTCACGCGATAATGCACGATTGGCGCCGTTCGGCCCGGTGCCGGCGATGGTCGGGAACGAGACGTCCTTCAGCGCGCCGGTCTGGCGGCGGAAGGTTTCCAGCGCCTCGACGGTGTCGATCTCGGTGAGGTGGCCGGAGGGCGCCTCGCGGTCGACCCAGGCGAGGAAGCGCACGAGCGCCGCCGCGTCGCGCTGATGCGCGGTGCGCGTGCCGTCGATCTCGGTGAGGTTCTTGACCGCCTTCAGCAGGCTGACCGGATCGCTGCCGCGCACCGGCTTGCCGCCGGCGCCGGAGATCAGCCGGCTCAACGCGTCGGCCGCGGTCGCGCTGTCGAGTGCGATCGAGGCGCCGCGTTTGGCGAGCTCGGTGAGCTTCGGGGTCAGCGCCTCCGGCTCCTCGACATCGGCGGATTGCTCGAGATGGTCGCGGGTCGCGTTGGACAGCTTGCGGTGATCGATGAACACCAGCGGCCGGCCTTCCTTCGGCACCAGCGCGTAGGACAGCGGCAGCGGCGTATGCGAGACATCGGCGCCGCGGATGTTGAAGGTCCAGGCCACCGCGTGGCTGTCGGAGAGCACCAGCGCATCGACACCGAGCTTGTTGATCTCGAGCCGGATGCGCTTCAGCTTCTCGGCCTCGATCTCGCCGGAAAACTGCGCGCCGTGGATGGCGACCGGGCCGAGCGGCGGCGCCGGCCGTTCGTGCCAGACCGTATCGATCGGGTTGCCGTCGACGGCGACCAGCTCGGCGCCGGCCTTGGCGCAGGCCGCCGCCAGCCGTTCGGCTGCCGCAGAAGTGTGCAGCCACGGGTCAAATCCTAGGCGGTCGCCGGCTGCCAGGTGCCGGGTCAGCCAATGCTCCGGCGGCGGCTCGACCAGCGGCTCGACCTGCCAGGCCTTGCGGTCGACCTGCTTGCCGGCCTGTAGCGTGTAGCGTCCGTCGACGAACAAGGCGGCTTCCTTGCTCAGCACGATCGCGAGCCCGGCCGATCCGGTGAAGCCGGTCAGCCAGGCAAGCCGCTCCTCGGACGCCGCAACATACTCATTCTGCTGCTGATCGGCGCGCGGAACCACAAACCCGGTCAGCTTGCGCCGCGCCAATTCCTCGCGCAGTGCACTCAAGCGCGCGGTCAGCGCCACGCCGCCTTCGGGCTCTTCGAACGTCTGGAAATGGGCTTCGAACATTGCCTTGGCACTCTCTTCGGATGCAGCATGATCTTCGCGCCGACGCGCTGAGGCATGACCACATTTTTGGCATTACTTATGCTTGAATCATGGCATAGTTGAAGTGACTGGACGATGTCCACCATCGACGGTCAAGCGTACGGGGGGTGTCCAGGAGTGTCTCAACTCAACGGTGAGGAGAAGCACGATGCCTGCATTCACGTTTGAGAAGATCTCGCCGCCGGTCCCCCGCGGCCCGATCCCTCCGATCGAACAGAAGCAGCGTGGCGTCATCGTGCAGATGCTCGACCGTTTGGTCGAGGCGCGTGCCAGGCGCGCTGCCGGTCAGGCCAAGGTCGAGGCGGCCGGCCGCGATTCCGCAGCACCTGAATAGCCAGCCCACAGATCGCGCTCAGGGCGCGAGGTCGGACGCCTTCGCCACCGTTACATTGACGACTCTGGTGCCGTCGAGTTCACGCACGATCCGCTCATCGGAGCCGACGACACCCAGATCGAATTCGCGCTCCGCCGTCAGCAGCGTGATGCGCTGACCGACGATCACGACGACGGTCATGTCGAGCGCCTCGCCGGATATCGCCCATTCCCTGAGCTCATTGCGAAACGGCTGCCTGCGCCAGGCATCCGGGAAGCCCGGATCGCATCTGACCTCGAGCCCGTCGTCCGACGTGGTCAGGACGAGCTTCGATCTCGAGGGCTTCCAGTGCTCCTCCAGAAGCTCGTTGACCAGCCAGACGCAGCCGAACGCGCGGCACTCCGCCGGCCGGCTTGGATAGATCCGGCAGCCGCGCCCCGGCCTGCAATGCGCGCACCATGCGTTGGCCGGCTTCGCCAGCGCCTCGATCGCCATCACCTTGCAGCAGAGCGTGCAGTCGCCGCACTGTCTGCCCGCGGCGGTCATGTCACCTGACCGAGCGCAGCAGCAGGCTGCTCCAGCCCTCGATCTTCAGATGCCGCAGCGGCACCAGCCCGCGGGCGCGATAGGCGGCAATGACCGCCGGCGCCTGGTGCGTCAGCAAACCCGAGAGGATGACCTGTGCCGACGATGCGAGGTGCCGGGCCATCGGCCCCGCCAGCTGGCGCAGCGGATTGGCGAGGATGTTGGCGAGCACCAGGTCGAACGGCCCGTCCTCGGCAAACCGCGGCGCGGCGAAGCCAGTGGCGCAGATCACATCCACCAGATGTCCTGCCCCGTTCAGCCGGGCGTTCTCCTCGGCGACCTTGACTGACGGTGGGTCGATGTCGCTCGCCAGCACCTTGTGATGCTGCGCCTTGGCGGCGGCGATCCCCAGCACACCGGTCCCGGTGCCGAGATCGAGCACCCGGCGAGGCTGATAGGCCTTCAGCACGTGGTCGAGCAGCAGCAGGCAGCCGCGCGTGGTGCCATGATGGCCGGTGCCGAAGGCGAGCGCCGCTTCGATCTCGATCCCGAGTTTGTTGGGAGGTACCCTGTGCCGGTCATGCTGGCCGTGGACGATAAACCGGCCGGCTGCGACCGGAATCAGGTCCTCCAGGCTGGCCTTGACCCAATCCTTCGCCTCGATGGTGTCAAATACCAAAGTCGATGCGACATTCTGCCGCACGGCTTGGCCGACCAGCTCGCGCAGCAAGGTCTGGTCCGGCGCCTGGGCAAAATGGACGGTGACGTCCCAGCGGCCATCCGGCCGCTCGAAGGCGGCAAAAGCCGCCTGATCCTCAAAAAACAGCTCGGACAGCGTGTCGACCACCCGCTTTGCGGTCGATTCGTCCGGAAGGGTGACGCTGGCGCGGTGTGTGGACGGGGTCATCGGAGGCCGGTAGCGCGGTTTTTGTTAAAATTTCAACCCGTATTCAATCGAATTTCGCGAGAATCGATAGGTTCCCGATTCAGGCAACTTTAGATTTCACCGTAGTAGTACCGGTTCCGGAACAGGGAACTCCCCGGTTCCAAGGCATCACAACCCAGGGCAGGGCTGCAATGAAGACTCTTTTCGTTAGATTCTTGAAGAATGAAGCCGGCGCGACCGCCATCGAATACGGACTGATCGCGACCGGTATCGCCATCGCCATCATCGCTGCGGTGAATGGCGTCGGCACCAACTTGAGCGGGACGTTCAACACCGTCGCCAGCTCGCTCAAGTAATTTCGGAGACGGCGTTCTCGAGCAAGCACCGGGCAACGAGGCCCGGTGTTTTCTTTTGACAGGTTGTCCACAGCGCCACGCGTAGTCCTGTCCACAAGACATACAGCCAGTCGTCCCGGGGTTGTCGGCCTCTGTTCCACAGGCAGTCCACCGGGATACTCACCGATTGTCCCGCCAGGGGACACCAGATCTGCCCCCGGTTGACCCACAGCTTCTCAACAGACATGTCCACAGCTTGCCACGCCATCGGCGCGCCCGATGCGCCGTTCGCTCTATGCGAATAGCGCGCGATGGTCGGCGAGCACCGCCCGCGCAGCGTTATGCCCGGGGGCGCCGGTGACCCCGCCGCCGGGATGGGCGCCGGAACCGCAATGGTAGAGACCGCGCAGCGGTCCGCGGTAATCGGCATGGCCGAGCATCGGGCGCGCCGAGAACAGCTGGTTCAAGGTCAGCGCACCGTGGAAGATGTCGCCGCCGAGCAGGCCGAACTGCCGCTCGAGGTCGAGCGGCGACAGGATCTGGCGGCCGATCACACTGCCCGCGAAGCCGGGGGCGTAACTATCGACGGTTGCGATCATGAGATCGGCGACCTCATCGCGATGGTCGTCCCATGATTTGCCGTCGGGCAATTGCGGCGCGACGTGCTGGCAGAACAGGCTCGCGACGTGCTGGCCCGGCGGGCTCAAACTGTCGTCGAGCGTCGATGGGATCAGCACCTCGACGACCGGCGCGCGGCTCCAGCCGGACTCGCGCGCATCGCGCCAGGCGCGATCCATGTAGCCGAGACCAGGCGCGATGATGATGCCCGCCGTGAGGTGATCGCCGGTGCCGGGCAGCGCGGTGAACGAGGGCAGGGTATCAAGCGCCACGTTCATCCTGAACGTACCGGAGCCATTATGCCATCGCCCGATGCGCGTGCGGAATTCGCTTGCCAGCGCGCCCTCCGGCACCAGGCGCGTGTAGAGCAGCTTCGGGTTGACGTTGGAGACGACATACCTGGCGCGCACCGTCTCGCCATTGTCGAGGATGACCCCTAGGGCGCGATCCTTTTCGACGATCACCTCGCGGACACCAGCATCGGTTTCGATCTCGACGCCATGGCTACGCGCGGCGCTTGCCATCGCCTGGGTGATCGCGCCCATGCCACCGATCGCGTGGCCCCAGACGCCCTTCTTGCCGTTCACCTCGCCGAACGCATGGTGCAGCATCACATAGGCCGAGCCGGCCGCGTAAGGGCTGGCATAATTGCCGACGATGGCGTCGAAGCCGAACAGCGCCTTGACGAGGTCGTTCTCGAAACGCTCGTCGAGCATCTCGCCGGCCGAGCGTGTGAACAGGTCGAGCAGATTGCGCAGCTGCTCGAGCGACAGCCGCCGCAGGATGTTGGCGGTGCCGAGTGCGTTGAAGGCTTCACTCATGGCACCGAGGCCAAAACCCTCGACCAGGTTCGGCGGCGCGCGCAGCACGAACTGGCGCAGCACATCGGCGATGGCTTCGAGCTCCCCCGAGAACACGCCGATTGTCGCCGCGTCCCGCTGGCTGAGTTTTGCGACCGACCGCTGGGTGCGGCCTTCGCCGGTCAGCAGATAACTGCCGTCGGGTGCGGGCAGGAAGTTCTGCGCGCGGCGCTCGACGATTTTGAGGCCGTGATCGGCAAGTTTCAGGTCGGAGATGATTTGCGGATTGAGCAGGCTCACCGTGTAGGCGGCGACCGAATTGCGGAAGCCCGGACAAAATTCTTCGGTGACGGCGGCGCCGCCGATCACCTTGCGGCGCTCGACGATCCTGACCTTGAGCCCGGCCATCGCGAGATAGGCCGCGCAGGTGAGGCCGTTGTGCCCCGCACCGATGATGACGACGTCGACTTCATGATTGGACATGGTGCTTCTATAGGCCGGATGATCTCATCCGGCCACCGTCCGCGATGCGCTCGCATCCGGCGGGTCACAAAACCGTACCGATCCGGATACGATAATTCGACCGCGATGGTGCGGGCCGTGAGCCCCCCGCGGGGCAGGCAGGGCGCCTCGTTCGTTCCGTGTTGCCAAGCCGTGGAGTGCAAATGCCCGTTTGTTTTTGATCAAACTCAAATCGAGTGGCCCGACGACGATTCCGAACTGCCGCCGCCGCGTGCCGACCAGTTCGTGTATTTGCCGCCGCCGGATTTCGGCGGGGAACGCGAGCCGGTGCATTTCTCGCTGGACGTTCCACCCGAGCCGCCCGCGCCGGCGCTGATCACGCCGGTCATGAAGCCGCCGAGCCTTTGGGATCGCCTGCGGGGCCGACGGTATCCGACCGCGCAGATCACGCCGGCGGTCAGGGCCGCCGCGACGGCGCGGGCTGCCCGGGAGGTCTTTACCCGCCAGCGTCTGATCGCGGTCGCTGTGCCGGCGCTCCGCGAACTCGGCGTGCAACGGCTGTATTGCCGCTATGACGGCGGCAACGACGAAGGATTCGCCTGGCTCGACAGCGCCGCGCTCCGCGAAGGCACGCGCATCGACGCCGATGCGCTGGCGCAGCGGCTCACCGAGCAGAAACTTCTCGATCGACTGGTGGACCACGGCGTGATGAAGCGGGTCGATGGCGCCAGTGAACGCGACCAGGTTGCTTCCTTCGTCCGCGATTGGTTGTGCACGGAATGGGCGACCTTGCTGCTTGGCCGCGGCTTCGGCACCGGCGAGTACGTCATGTACGGCGCCTTCGCAGTCGATCTCGACAGTTGCACCGTAATCGACGACCCCGCCGCCGATCCGGTCACAAGCAACGTCGAGATCACGAGGTAGCCTGCGATGGCGCATCCCTATCATCATGCCGTGCGTTCCGCGCGCCTGTTCGGCGGTGCTGCCGAGGATTACCTGCCGATCCACGACTGGTTCGACGAGAGCAAGGCGCATCTCGCCGACGTGCGGCACCGTGCGCTGCGTCACCACAGCGAAGGCATCTTCCTCTGCGAGAGGATCTTCGGTGCGACGCTGACCAATAGCGCCGGGAAGCAGGTGCCGGTGCGGACCGTCGGCGAGCAGCACGTCAAGGACGATCTCGGCTGGATCCCTTCGGTCAAGGATTGGCTGCAACATCTGGAAATGCAGCCGTGGATGGGACGGACGCCGTTCCGGCCGCAGATGGACGAAACCGCATCGCTCACCGGCGCGGCAAGTTCGGCCGATGATGTCGTGAGAGGCTGAACCGCTCAAGCGATTGGCATCGGTGGCCGTGTTGCCCGCTGCGTGGCGCTATGATTCAATGCAATGCATGTGCCCGGTGTTGATCTGCCGGATCGTGACCGGGAGTATTCATGTCGTCTGAGCCGTCCGCTTCGCGAAACCGGCTGGTGCTGGTTGTCTACACCGCCGCGATCTTCGTCAGCGCGTTGTTGCTGTTCTCGGTGCAGCCGCTGTTCACCAAGATGGTGCTGCCGCGGCTCGGCGGCTCGCCGGCAGTGTGGTCGGTGGCGATGGTGTTCTTCCAGTCGCTGCTGCTCGGCGGCTACGCCTACGCGCATCTGCTGATGAAGCTGAACAGCCGTGTGGTGTCGATCGTGGCGCATCTCGTGCTGCTCGTCGTCGCGCTGCTGACATTGCCGCTCTCGATCAAAAGCGGCTGGGGCGAGCCGCCGACCTCGGGGTATGCGGTCTGGCTGCTCGGCCTGTTCGTGGTCTCGATCGGCCTGCCGTTCTTCGCGCTCGCGGCCAACAATCCGCTTTTGCAGGCCTGGTTCGTGCGCACCGGACACCCCAACGGGCCCGACCCGTACTTTCTCTATGCGTCGTCGAACATCGGCAGCTTCCTGGCGCTGCTGTCCTATCCGGTGCTGCTCGAGCCGATGTTCACATTGCGCACCCAGAACCTGATCTGGACCGGCGGCTATGGGCTGTTGATCGTTCTGATCGCAGGCTGCGGCGTGCTGCTGTTGCGCTCGCCGGCCTATGCCGCCGCACGCAATATGCAAGTCGATGATGCCGATGCGCCGGCGCCGTCCTGGTCGCGGCGGGCGCGCTGGATCTTCCTGGCTGCCGTGCCGTCCGGCCTCTTGATCGCGGTGACGGCGCATATCTCGACCGACGTCGCGGCCGCTCCCTTGCTCTGGGTGCTGCCGCTGTCGCTGTATCTGTTGACCTGGGTGCTGGTGTTCCAGTCGCGACCGCTGCTGCCGCACAAATGGATGCTGCTGGCGCAGCCGCTGGCGATCGCCGGCGTCGTGATCCTGCTCGCGGTCGGCGGCGAGCAGAACCTGCTGCTCACGCTCGGCGGCCATCAGCTCTGCTTCTTCGTCATCGCAATGGCCTGCCATGGCGAGCTCGCGCGCACCCGCCCCGCGGCGAAATACCTCACAGGCTTCTATGTCGCGCTGTCGTTCGGCGGCATGGTCGGTGGCCTGTTCGCGGGGCTGATCGCGCCGTTCACCTTCTCGTGGATCGCCGAATATCCGATCCTGCTGGCGCTCGCGGCGCTGTGCCGTCCGCCCGGCGGCGCGGAGCGGCTGCCGCGCTGGGGCGCCTGGTACTGGCCGTTCCTTGCGGTGCTGGCGGTGGCGCTGATCGCGCCGAGCTATTCTGCCGGCGACATCTTCAACTGGTTCGACGACCACCGGGTGTGGGTGATCGGCGCGGTCGGCGTGCTCTCGGCGCTGCTCGCGCTCGCACTGAACGCCAATCGCTGGAAGATCTTCGCCACCGTCGCCGTCGCGCTGGTGGTGCTGCGCGCCTATCCCTCCGACGATGGCCGCGTCGAAACCGTGCGCAGCTTCTTCGGCGTGCACAAGATCGTGGTGACGCCGAACGGCCAATATCACGTGCTGATGCACGGCACCACGATCCATGGCGCCGAGAAGTTCAAGAACGACGACGGCACGCCGGTCACCGGAAAGCCGGAACCGATCAGCTATTATCACAAGGACGGCGGCATCGGGCGGGCCATCACCGCAATCCGCGAGCGCAAGGGTGCGCCGCTGAAAGTAGCTGTCATCGGGCTCGGCTCGGGGACGCTGACTTGTTCATCGCTCCCCGGCGAGGACTGGCGATTTTTCGAGATCGACCAGTCGATGGTCGATACCGCACGCGACCCGAAATACTTCACCTACATCCAGAACTGCGAACCGGACCTCAAGCCTGTGATCGGCGACGCGCGGCTGACCTTCGCCAAGGAGCCGGACGGTGTCTACGATCTCATCATCGTCGACGCCTATTCGTCTGATGCGATCCCGATCCATCTCGCGACCGAGGAGGCGATGGCGATCTACAAGGAGAAGCTCGCGCCGCAGGGCGCGGTCGTGATGCACGTCTCCAACCGGCATCTCGAACTTGCCAGCGTCGTGGTCGGCATTGCGGACGCAAACGACATGAAGAGCTGGGTCTATAGCGAGGATTCCGGGCGCGACAACGAGTACATCTTCTCGACCTCGGTCGTGGTCTCCGCGCGCGAGGACGCCGATGTCGGCAAGCTCGCATCGTCTGACGTGTGGACAGAGACCGACGCCAACGAGAAGCAGCGGGTCTGGACCGACGATTATTCGAACGTGCTGGGGGCGGTGTACCGGCGCCTGCGTGACGGCGAGCAGTAGGGGCGAGCGATCTTGCTCTAGCGGTCTGCCATTAGCAGCCTTGCGACCTGGGGCTTGACGATTGCGGCAAACAGTCCGGGATCGTCGAAAGCGCGCGCAGAGAGCATGGCGCCATGGACCGATGCCATCAGCATCTGGGCCTCCTCGTTCGGCCGCCTGCCCAGCCGGAACAGGTGCTGATCTGCGCCAGCCTTCAGCACCGACGTAAGCCATCCCGCGAGATGATCGAAATGGGCGCGGACGCGCGCGGCGACCTCGTCCGGCAACCTCGGCATCTCGCCGGCAAGCATCGCGCAGACGCAGAACGGCAGCGAGGCGTCTTGAATGCACCCCTGCCAGAAGTTCACATAGGACCGCAGTTGGTCGGCAGGGTCGACGGACTGCTCCCGAAGAGACCTCAGGCCCAGCTCCGTCTCCTGCCGGTAGCGATCGACCAGCGCCGAAACCAGTTCGGCCTTGGTCGGGAAGTGATGATGGATGCTCGCCTTCCTGATGCCGATCGCATCCGAGATGTCGGCATAGCTGAACCCGTTATAGCCGCCCGCCACGATGAGGGACTGCGCGACATCGAGAATCCGGTCCGAGGTCGAAATCACTGAGTTCATAGCGGCGCCTACCTTCCGGTAGGTAGCTTGTCAAGGCGGGGCCGCGCTCCTGTTCGACACAAGAAGGTGTCCCGGCGCTCGGTTGACCTGAAGTGTTTATCTACCTACTAGTAGGTAGATAAACATGGGAGTCACTCAATGCAAAGCCGACTTTCGGCCCAATCCAGCTGGCTGCAATCCTACTATTTCGGGCGCGCGATCTTCTCGAGCGCCTGGGTTGCCGCCGCCGTACTTTTCAGCGGGCAAGCGGGCCCCGCCGCGTTCCTGCTCGTGATCTACCCGGCATGGGACGCGATCGCCAATCTGGCCGACGCGCGGGTCAACGGCGGGCTGAAGGCCAACCCGTCCCAGGCATTGAATGTCGTGGCCAGCACCATCACGGCGCTCGCCGTGATCGTGGCGGTCAGCCGTGACACCTATGCCGTTCTGGCGGTGTTTGGGGTTTGGGCGATCCTCGCCGGAGTGCTGCAATTGTCCACCGGCGTCAGGCGCTGGCGTCAGGTTGGCGCGCAATGGGCGATGATCCTCAGTGGTGCGCAGTCGGCACTGGCCGGCGGTTACATGATCAGCCGATCGATCGGCACCGTGGCGCCGACGATTCTGGACGTCGCGCCCTATGCGGGATTCGGCGCGTTCTATTTCCTGCTTTCGGCAATCTGGCTCGTTGCCGGGGCCCATCGCAGCGCCCGTGCGTAGGCGCCGCCTGGCAGCATCGGAGAGCGCCAGTCGACGTCACCGCGGTAGCTATTTCTTCTCTGCTGCTGTCGTCGCGGAGGCGGGTGTCGAAGCGGCGAGCAGCGGCATCGTCGGCGTGGTCTCGCCGGCGTCCTCGTCGAGGAATTGCTCCACGCCTGCCTGTATCGACGATTTCGCGCTGTCCGGGCCGCGGTCGCTGAGGTCGTTGTGGTGGAATTCGGTTCTGACCACCTTGATGCCGAGTCTGGCGCAGGTCTCATCGTCAGGCACGACGCCCGGGTCGGCCTTGAACACCGGGTCCCTGGAGCGGAACGACAGGATCTTGATCTTGCTGTCGGTGATGAAGGGGACGCGCAGATTGTCCAGCGTCACGACCTTCTTGACGAGGTCAGGGTGCTGCTTGGCGAAGTACATCGAGATGTCGCCGCCGTTGGAGTGACCGATCAGCGTCAGCGCGTGATAATTTGCGTTCGGATAGAGCTTCTTCAACTCGTCGATCGCATACATGATGTTGAAGACGCCGCGATTATATTGCATGCGGCGGCCGACATATTCCTCGCCGACCTTGGTCACCATCGGCGTATCGCTGTCGAGATCATGCTGGATGCTGACCACGAGATAGCCGCGTGACGCGAACACGTTGGTGAGGAACGAGTACTCGGTGTTCCTGACGGTGTTGCCGTGGCTCAGGATTGCGACCGGGAGCTCGATCATCTCGGCCATCGCCTGCATTTGCCGGTCGCGCCGGACCGCGACCTCGACCGTGACGTTGCGGTCGTCGCGCAGAACGTCGTGGAACGTCAGCGTGGTGTGACGGATGGCCCATCTGTCCGTCGTGAAATAACCGGCCATCGCCACGATGCACAGGCAAAGGACAATGATGCCCCGTTTCATGTCGACCTCTGATATTGCCTACGCGACCCGCGCTTCTCGCCCTGGCTTCACGGGGCATTCCGCGTGAATCGGCCTCCAGGGGCCAAGGCGGGCGCTCTTGCCGCCGAATATCGGGCTAATTTTACAATCAGATGACAGCGCGACAACGGGCCACGGCGGACGACGTCGCGGGCGTTTTGCGGCGGTCACAAGCGGGTGAGGGGGGCGTGAACTGACGGCGCGCCAGCTGCGGCGCCGTCAGCGGATCAGGAGATTGCGTCAGTCCTGATAGTTGTTGCCGTAGAAGCCGCGCTGCTGCTGCTGGTAGTAGGACCGCGGCTGATAGGTGCCTTGCGGCGCCGCCGCGTAGCCCTGGTTGCCGTAGTATTGCTGCTGGCCGTAGGCCTGCGCGTCGTAGACGCGACGGCTTGACGGTGGCGCCGGGTAGCGCTGCGCGGTCGAGCTGCCGTCGGCCGGATAGATGTAGCCGTCGTCGGGGCGGGCCTGCGCCGGATATTCGCGCGGCCGCGGCGTCAGGACGACAGGGTCGCCGGCGGCGGCGGTGCCGTATTGCTCGTCCTGCTGCGGCGCGCGGCGGGCGACGGCGGTGCCGTTGCGCCCACGCGGATTGCGCGCCAGCGCGACCTGCGCCGAGCCGGTCAGCGTCACCGTGGTGTTGAGCACGCCTTCCTTCTGGACCAGGGCGTAGAGCGTCGATGCGTTGTCGCGCGACAGCCGCACGCAGCCATGCGAGGCCGGTGTGCCGAGGCGGTTCACCGAGTCGGTGCCGTGGATCGCGTGTCCGATCTTGGTGAAGAAGATCGAGTGCGGCATCGGCGCGTCGTCGAATTCCTTGGAGTAGTGGTCCTCTTCCATGCGGAAGGCCCGGAAGGTGCCGTTCGGCGTTTCGCGCGAGGGGATGCCGCTCGAGACCGGCCAGTGATAGCGGGCGACGCCGTCGACCGCGACGGTCATCTGCTGGTTGTCCTTGTCGATGGTGATATCGACCTTGGCCTGCGCGGCGCCGGCCGTGAAAAGCATCACGGAAGTGAATGCAATGAGGAACGAACGCATTTTACCTTTGGCCTCCAGGCCCGATCGCTGCAGCGGCTCTCCGTCCCCGCAACCAATATGCACGGAATCCGAATTTGGTTCCAGTTGCGGACCCGTGCATCGTTAATCCCGCGCGCGGCGCAAACAAGGCCGAAGCCGGGCTCTCCTGTCACGGCGGACTGACATTTTCGCGAGCAGGCCGGGACAGTGGCTCCAACCGGTCATTGCTACGCAACCATTTGGCCGCATGGGCGTTTCACAGTCCCGCCCCGGCGGCGCGTTCGCGCCGCGTACCAAGGAACCAAGATGAACAACACCAAGGTCAAGACCGCGACCGTCGTCCCAGCCGGCCTCTCCGCGCGGCTCCTGCTTGCGGCCGCAGCCCTCGCTTTGGCGCTGGTGACTGTCCCCCAAGCCTGCCATGCCCAGGGCATCGTCCGCGGGGCGCATGAAGGCGCCTATGAGGGCAACCGGGCCGCTGGTCCGATAGGCGGTGTGGTCGGCGGTGCCGTCGGCGCCGGGGTCGGTGGCGCGATGGGCGCGGTCAAGGGCGTGTTCGGCATCCCGGATCGCGGCTACCGCCGTGGACACCGCTGCCGCGGCTACTACCGCCACGGCCATTTCCATTGCTATTGATCGGCATCGTCATTCCGGGGCATGCGAAGCATGAACCCGCAATCTCAAGGTGATGGCGCGAGATTCCCAGATGCGCAATTGCGCATCTGAGGTTCGCGCTAGGGCGCGCCCCGGAGTGACTTGCTTCACAAGTCAGTTCTTCAGCCGGTAGCCGGTCCGGAAGATCCAGGCCACGATCACCATGCAGGCGATCAGGAAGCCCGCAGTCATGCCGAGGCTGAGCCCGACGCTGACATCGGCGATCTCGTAGAAGCTCCAGCGGAAGCCGGAGATCAGATAGACCACCGGATTGAACAGCGTGAGGGTGCGCCAGCCCGATGGCAACATGTTCACCGAATAGAAGCTGCCGCCGAGGAAGGTGAGCGGTGTCACCACCAGCATCGGGATCATCTGCAGCTTCTCGAAGCCGTCGGCCCAGATGCCGATGATGAAGCCGAACAGGCTGAAGGTGACGGCCGTCAGCACCAGGAAGGTCAGCATCCACACCGGATGCTGGATGTGCAGAGGTACGAAAAGTCCGGCGGTCGCCAGGATGATCAGGCCGAGGATGATCGACTTGGTGGCGGCCGCGCCGACATAACCGATGACGATCTCGAGATAGGAGATCGGCGCCGACAGGATCTCGTAGATCGTGCCGGCGAATTTCGGGAAGTAGATGCCGAACGAGGCGTTCGAGATGCTCTGGGTCAGCACCGACAGCATCACGAGCCCCGGCACGATGAAGGTGCCGTAGCTGACGCCCTCGACCTCGGTGATGCGCGAACCGATCGCAGCGCCGAACACCACGAAATACAGCGAGGTCGAAACCACAGGCGAGACGATGCTCTGCAGCAGCGTGCGCCAGGTGCGCGCCATTTCGAACAGATAGATCGCCCGGATTGCGCGGTAGTTCATGGCGCCCTCACGAGGCTGACGAAGATGTCTTCGAGGGAGCTCTGCCTGGTATCGAGATCGGAGATCCGAACGCCGGCATTGCGCAGATCGTTGAGCAGGCTGGTGATGCCGGTGCGATCGCCCTTGGTGTCGTAGTCGTAGGTCACCGCGTGGCCGTCGTCGGAGAGTTCTAGGCTATAGGCGGCGAGCGCGGGCGGAACGGCGTCGAGCTTGCTCTGCAACTGCAGCGTCAGCTGCTTCTTGCCGAGCTTCTGCATCAAGGTCGCCTTGTCCTCGATCAGGATGATCTCACCGTTGTTGATGACGCCGATGCGGTCGGCCATCTCCTCGGCTTCTTCGATGTAATGCGTGGTCAGGATGATGGTGACGCCGGCCGCCTGCAGCGTGCGGACCACTTCCCACATCCCCTTGCGCAACTCGACGTCGACGCCGGCGGTGGGCTCGTCGAGGAACAGGATCTGCGGCTCGTGCGATAGCGCCTTGGCGATCATCACGCGGCGCTTCATGCCGCCGGACAGCGTGATGATCTTGCTGTCCTTCTTGTCCCACAGCGACAGGTCCTTGAGCACTTTCTCGATATGGTCGGGGTTCTTCGGCTTGCCGAACAGGCCGCGGCTGAAGCTGACCGTCGCCCAGACCGTCTCGAAGGCATCGGTGTGCAGTTCCTGCGGAACCAGCCCGATCATCGACCGCGCCGCGCGATAATCGGCGATGATGTCGTGTCCGCCGATCGAAACGCGGCCCTCGCTCGGATTGGCAATGCCGCAGATGATGCTGATCAGCGTGGTCTTGCCGGCGCCGTTCGGCCCAAGCAGCGCGAAGATCTCGCCCTTGACGATATCGAGATTGATGCCCTTCAGCGCCTTGAAACCGGAGCCATAGGTCTTTGAAAGATTGGATACGGAGATGATCGGCGACATGGAGGATCGGAAGCGTGAGGGAAGGGCGCGCGCGGATTGGAGCCCGGGCGGGGGCGTGATGCGGGTTCAGCCCAGATAGGAACGCACGGCCCGTTCTGCAATCGGTCGGCGAGGGAGAAATTTATTCTGCGGTGTGCACCACTCCCGCTTGCGGGCAGGGCCATCGCATACGGCGCTTGCGGCTTATGCAACTGACGTGTCCACCGTGGCCGGGCTATCGAACGAGGCTGGTGGCCGGCCACCTTAGGGGCGCACTGCCAAAATATCGAAAACAACCCCATGCAAAGGAGCCGGCGGCTGGCGGCGGACATCGCAATTTGACCAGGGCGCGGACTCATTAGCACGCAGCCAAACTCGGATTGATGCGAGTTTGACGAACGCCAGGTAGTTGGCCGCGAGTTTGACGTATCGGGTCGCGACACGCCGACACTGCTTGATCTTGTTGAAGAAGCGCTCGACCAGATCGCGTGCGCGATACGGATACGGGCTGAAGCAGATCGGGTCTCTGCGATTTCGTTTCGGCGGAATGTTCGCCCATGCTCCCTGCTAACGAGCAAGCTCCCTGATCCAGGCGGCGTCACGAAGCGATTGTAACAGGTGGTGCGAGGACCATAGGTCTCCGGCAGTCGCGCCATGGTGCACCAGAGCGCAGAATCCAAAAGATGCCATTGAGCACTCGGCGGTCATTTACCCGTCGGACGACGCGCGGCTTGTTCGGCAGCATCGGCTTAATGGCGGCCCACTCATAGTCGCTGAGTTCGTAGCGCATGGTTCGAGGCTCCGGTTTTGGAGCTTGAATCACGTTTCGAGCCGCCATCAAGTCTTAATGGTCGGCAGCGGTGCCTCTAACGCCATGAATTTGCTTCTGCTTCGGCGCAATAACGGACATGGCCGGATTTCTCGCTGGATCGCCCGTGTAGCGAGTGACCCACCGCGGACATCCCACTGCTGGGCCTCACAAATCTTCTCTCTCCGTTAAATCGTTCCGACCTTGTCCAACCTGCACGTTTGATCTGAGTCAAGGTACGCTCGCTCAAGGCGACCACCTTGCGAGATTGCGAGACCTTATCTTTGGCAAGGCACAGCTGCTCTCGACGGGAGCTCTCCGCCATGAAAATAAGTCGCATCATGCTTGCGGGCGCGAGTGTTCTCGTCCTCAGTTGCGGTTCGGCATTAGCTCAGCAGGTCACAGGTGTCCCAGGTTCGCCCGGCGCCACCACCACGATCGACGGAAAACAGCTTTCGCCGCGGCCTCCAGAGTTCGGCTGGATAATCAAGCAGAAGGCCACCGACTCCAAAAGCTGGTGGGCTCCGCGCGTCGTGCCGCCGAAGGGTGCGCCCAACGTCCTGCTCATCATGACCGATGATCAGGGTTTCGGTGCACCGAGCACCTTCGGGGGCGTGGTCACGACGCCTGCAATGGATCGCATCGCCGCGCAGGGGCTGCGCTGCACCGATTTTCATTCCACCGCGCTCTGCTCGCCGACGCGGGCGGCTATTATTACGGGACGTAACCATCACTTTGTAGGCAACGGAGTGATCGGCGAAGTATCCACGGGATTCCCGGGCTACGCACCGGAATCCAAGGCAGAATTGGGACCGATGGCAGCGCCTGACCCTGACCCCATCGACGAAGCGAAGCCCTAGACAAACGAGCGAAGGGGCAGACACATGAGCCAGAACCACTTCACTCTGAGCTTTCCCTTGAAATCGGCGGCAGGTGCGACGCTGCTGGCGGAACAGCTTCCGCCACTGATGCCGGTGTTGTTTCGAGCCAACGATACGATCGGCACGGTTCACTACTCGCGCTTCACAGTGCTGAGCGAAAAGACCCTGCTTTTTCTTGGCGACTTCGACGGCGACTTCGATCAGCTGATGGGCGATCTCGCCCGGCTTGCGGGACCGGTTTTCGACGCCATCTTCCAGCATGTCGACGATCCGCCGGTAACTCCCGTTGCTCTTAACGCTGACGCTTTCGTCAAATGGACCAAGGCCCATCTTCTCACCGCGGTGAATCTCTATACGGCTTACCCGAGCGTGACCGCCAAGGAAGTAAGGGCTCTAGCGGCGGCGGCTGATGTAAGCGGCGTCGGCGAGCTGCATCCGTTTCTGGTGATCCTGCCGATCAAGTCGTATCTTCATTTCATCGTCGTGAAGCTGATCCTGATCGCGCGCGGCAAGGGCACGACAAAGGACCTCGATAAGGTCGGCACGCCTCACTTCGCGCAGTTCATTCCGCTTGAGGACAATCAGATCGGCTTCTTTACCGTCTATGACGGCTCGTTCGAAAAATACATCGCGGATTTTACCATGAATATCGGTGAGGTCTTCGATCTTATCTTCAAGTTTACCAAGAACGCGCCCCCGTCGCCGTGCCGAAAATATCTGCAGGAATTTATCGACTTTGCGGCCGGTGCAAACCGAAACCCGATCGGCTTTTACCAGGCCTATCCGGGGCTCTCTGTCCAGGACATTCATGCTCTGATTTCCGACAGTAAATCCTTGTCAGCTGCGGCCGGGTAATGAAGTTCGTTCACACCAAGGCCTCGACGGGTTGTGAATGCACACTAAATGGGAATGATATCGTTGAGCGAAACCGACAACAGATCGGCACCGGCGGCCAGGCAGAGTGGAGGATTCTTCCGCCGGTTGTTTGGACGCGGCGCGGTGCAAGAGCGGACGGACACGAAGACCGCCTTGGATCTCGCCGATATCCAGGGGTTCATCCTGCGCGGGTATCGTATGCCCATGGTACGGCATTTCCTGCTGACCGTGGGTGCGCCCGCCGAATCCCGCAAGCTTCTCGGACGGTTGGTGAGCGGCAACGAAGCGGATGCGCCGCAGATCACGACTGCCGAAGACTGGCACGTCGGGTTCGAGCCTGGCCCTGGCGATAATCCAGCCGCCGTGCCGCGCCGCAAGCCGGATTATTGCCTCAACCTCGGCATTACGTGGCCCGGGCTGGTCGCCCTCGAAGTGATGGGATCGCGTTCCCGCACTTTCCTTCAAGTCGTTCGGTGCATTCGTTGCGGGGGCCGCCGAACGGGCCGAACTGGTGGGCGACACCGGCGAAAGCGGCCCACAACACTGGATCGGCGGTTTCGGCGGCGGAGGCGACCACGTCCTGCTGACCCTGCACGCCATCGGTCCCGCAGCGATGGCAACCTACAGCGACCGGTTGTCCGCGCTGTTCGCCGAAGGCGGCGCGTTCCGGGAGATCTGGCGTGCCGACGGAATGGCATTGATGGAAATCAAGGACGGCGAGCCGGTCCCCACCTTCAAGGTTCACTTCGGCTACACCGACGGCATCAGCATGACCACGATTCGCGGCGGCCCCGAGCGATATCCAGCGGATCACCAACAGCCCTGCGAACCCTGGCTATTCGTGCTGCGGGACGACGCCGAGAATTACTTGATGCCGGAACCCAGGGAGCTGGGTTTGAACGGCAGCTTCGCCGTCTTCAAGATGATCAGGACAGATGTCGTGGGGTTTGAGAATTTTCTTCAGTTGAACAAGGACAGGATCGATCCCGAATTGCTTGCCGCCAAAATCTGCGGGCGCTGGCGCAATGGCGTTCCAATGGCACTGTCTCCGGAGAGCGATAACCCGGACGGCGGGCTTGCCGCCGAGCAATTCAATAATTTCGAATATGTGAACGCCGATGGATCTGGCGACCCTAAGGGCCTGCGATGTCCGGTCGGCGCGCATATGCGCCGCATCAATCCACGCGGCCAGCCGGTCACGGGCCAGGGGCGGCCCGGTGGCAGCAACAATACGCATCGGCTGATCCGCCGTGGCCTGCCTTACGGGCCGGTCTACGATCCAACCCAGCCATACGACGGAATCGAACGGGGTCTGCTTGGCTATTTCATCAACTCGAGCGTCGAGAACCAGTACGAATTTGTGCTCGGGCATTGGGTCAATGACAGCGAGTTTGCCGGATCGGTCAGGCTTGATCCCAAGTCGAAGGATCCGATGATCGGGACGCAGGACCCCGCGGAAAGTGTTTTTGTTATTCCCCAAGCCAACGGCGGGCCTCCGATCAAGGTCACGGGATTTTCCAGTTTCGTGGCGACCCGCGCCGCCGCCTACTGCTTTCTGCCGAGCGTTACGGCGGTCAAGTTCATCGCCGGCCTGGGATCAACCTGATGTCGGGACCTACCAGAGGACTTCCCCCACGATGGCCCTGACCAGGTGGTTCGGAGTGACCGAGACCGATGCGCAGCGCTGCCCCGCCAGGGAAAAAGCTGACATCGACGAAATCGCCGACCGATCTCTGTTGATGCAGAAGAACGCCGCAACGGCGCAGCACCGTTCACTATGTCGTGGAACTCATGCAAGTGGCGTCAGTGTACGTGCTCAATTTGAAATATTTGATACTGTCACCAAGCACCCGGCCGAACTCGGGGCGCGGCTCGCAAGAGGCATTTTCGCGAGGCCCGCCGCGTACCCTGCCGTTGTGCGTTTTGCGAACGCAGACTCCAAAATCAATTCCGATTTCAAGCCCGACGTGAGGTCGTTGTCGTTTTGGGTCGACCTCGGTACATCGCCCGCCATCGGTTGCTCTCGGCAGGATTTTTCGATGCAAAATGCGACAACGCTGCCGATCAATGATTCTCCCGCGTTTCTGGCTACCATGAAGGTGCTGACGGCTTCGAATCCGGCCGCCGGCCTTTGGTCATTGCCTTTCAAGGACAAATTGAAAGTCGTGAGGACGCTTGCCTTGGCTGAATTGCAGGCCCGGCAGACAATCCGACCCTATCAGCAGCTCCGCTATTGGAGCACCGTCCCATTTCGTCACGGGCCTGACGATGTGGTAAAGTTCTCCGCCATACCGTTTCCGGATAATGCGGCGCATCCCCTGCAAAGGAATAATCCAAGAGGTTTGCAGCACGAATTAGTGCGGCACATCAGGGAAGACGACAGGATGAGCCGGTTCGATTTTGCCATTCAATTTCTGGACACGGGCAGAATGAAGTATTGGGGCAGGCGCCGCGATGCCAGCTTCTGGATCGAAAATGCCAGCGTCGATTGGAGCGAAGCCGAGGCGCCATTCTACAGCGTTGCGAGGCTTACACTTCTAAGGGATTCACAATTGTCATCGGAAGAGAGCGACGCGGTCTATTTCGATGTTACGGGCAACTCCACACCTGACAGCAGGCCCGTAGGCAGCATCAATCGCGCACGATGTCCCGCGGAAGTCGTCAGCCGAAAGGCACGAGCGATCCGCGCGGTGCCTTAGTGGCACCATCGAGGTGAAGAAGCGCCAAACGAGAGTGCTACGCGAATAACAACAACTTTCAGAGTTTTTTGAGGCCCGTGTAGACACCGCCGTAGCTTCGGACCGAAAGGGCTAATGTGGAGTGACGAGCATGATGTCGACGAAACTGCCTGTCTGGCTTCGCTTTTTTCTGCTTATCGGTGTCGTCGTCTTTGCGGCAGGCGCAGGTCTCCTTGGCTATCGGTACTTCACTCGTCCGGTAACGCTGACCGTGGCGGTCGGCTCGGTCGACGGCGAGGCTGCCAAGGCAATGTCCGCAATAGCAGACGAGTTCGTTTCGACGAACGCGCCGGTGCGGCTCAAGGTCGTCGACAGCGGCACCGCGCTTGAGGCCGCTAACGCCTTCTCGGCGGGTAAGGTCGATCTCGCCGTGGTTCGCGGCGATGTTGGTGACTTGTCGCAGGCGCAGGCCGTTGTCGTCGTTAGCCATATGGTCATACTGATCATCGTGCCGCCTGGATCGTCCATCGACAGCATGGACAACCTGAAGGGACGCACGGTCGGCGTGGTCGGCGGAGTGGCGAACGCCAGAATCGTCGATGCGTTGACCAAGGAATATGATCTGGCGAGCGCAAGAGTTACGTTTAAGAACCTTGCTTTGACGGATGTCCGGCAGGCCGTTCAGTCAAAACAGGTCAGTGCGCTGCTTGTCACGATCCCGCTCGCCGAAAAATACCTCTCGCTCGTTCGCGGATTTTTTCAGCTCGACCATAAAAAGATGCCGGTGCTGATCCCCATCGAGTCCGCGGCTGCAATTGCAGAGGCCGATCGTGCCTTTGAAAGTTTCGACGTCCCGAAGGGCACGCTGCGGGGGGCGCCGCCGGTTCCGGAAGACGATCTGACGACTTTGAGGACCTCGCTATACTTGGTTGCGCACAAGAAACTCGGCACTGATCTGGTAACCCGCCTCACGCAGGCGATCATGCGCGTACGCAGGGATCTTCTGCGCGAGCAGCCGATTTTCGCCCAGATAACCGCACCCAGCACCGACCAGGATGCCTACCTTACGCTGCACCCTGGAGCGGCAGCCGTTTACAACAGCACCACGCAGAGCTTCATGGATGAGTACGGCAATTGGATCTATTTGACGCCGATGGTGCTGGGCGGTGCCTTCACCATGCTCGCGGCGGCGTGGAAATTCCTCGGCATCGGCAACCGCACGTCCGAAGGCCCGCTGGATTCTCTCTATGCCCTGGCGCGTCGGATCCGGAAAGTCGAGGCTGAGGCTGAACTGTCGGATATCGAAGAGGAAATCGACGGCATTCTAAGGGCGGAACGTGCCAAATCTGCTGCCGGGGACGAGAGCGCGGTGGATGATGCCACACTCACCGCGGCAGCTCACCGGCTGGAGAGCTTGATTCACGATCGACGCACATTGATCGGCAAGAGACCCGCAGTTGCCTCCGCGGCCTAGGCGACGCACCGCTCGACACGCCGTGGCAACGCGATTGGTGACATCGCCGGTCGTCCATCCTTCCGGTGCGGTTGCCGCGGGCACCCGTTGTTCGGCACAGGGCGTACTGACAGGCCACGATGCATGAGGATGCCCCGTCAACGATACGAGACAGAGACCACTGGTGAATCATGAATGCAATCGCGTTATCGTGCATCACGTTCATATGCATCTCAGGCGGCGCCCTGATTGGTATGTTCCTTCCTGGGCATCACCTGAGCACAGATGACAAGGATGTGGTCAGGCTGGGCACGGGCCTCATCGGGACGATAGCCGCGCTTGTCCTCGGCCTGCTTATCGCTTCGGCGAAGGGATCCTACGACACGCAGAGCACTCAAGTCACGCAGATGACGAGTAATGTTGTCCTGCTCGACAATCTGCTGGCGCAGTACGGACCGGAGACGAACAATGTACGCAATCTATTAAGGCGCAGTATCACTACCTTGGCTGATCGAATGTGGCGCGAGAAAAGTTCGGAGGCTGCCAAGACCAACCCCTTCGAGGCGAGCGTCGCAAGCGAGGCATTCTTTGCGGAGCTTCAGCAGCTTCCGCCGCAGAACGATTCCCAGCGCTCCCTGCAAGCCAGGGCCATACAGATCGCCACCGACATTGCGCAAACCCGCCTGCTGCTGTTCGCACAGACGAACAACTCGATCCCTATGCCGTTCCTGGTGGTGCTGATTTTCTGGCTCACCATCATCTTTGGAAGCTTCGGCCTGTTTGCCAAGCCCAGCGCAACCGTTTTCGTCTCGCTGTTCGTTTTTGCACTGTCGGCCGCCGGGGCTATCTACCTAGTCCTGGAACTGGGTCAGCCATTTGCGGGTTTGATGCAAATTTCGAGCGCGCCACTCCGCAACGCCCTCACGCCGCTCAGTCCCTAAGCCATTCGCATGATCGGGGTTGCCGGCCAGAGCAAGCCCCGACTGTCGGGCAAATCAGCGGTACTCTTCTAGTATTCCGAAGTCGTGCAGGCGCCCCCCTCCGGGGCCATCGCATACGGGCGGGAGGGGATGCAGTTCCGACGCCCCGCTGTTCACTCCAATCAGTGCCGCTTCGCCGGTTTCGCCGGCTTCTTGGCGGCTGCCGCCGGGGCTGGGTGCGCGGGCGGCGCGGTATCGGCGACCTTGCCGACCAGCATGATCTGCACCTGGTTGTTGACCGGCGCGTTGGGGCGGGCGGGGTCGAGCAATTGCTCTTCGCCAAGCCCGACCGATTGCAGGCGCTTCGCCGTGATCTTGAAGGTGTTGACCAGGATGTCACGGATCGCGTCGGCGCGCCGCTGGCTCAGCAGCACGTTGTTCTCGCGCCGTCCGGTCGATTCGATGTGACCGACGATCAGGAAGGTGTAGGGCAACAGCGAAGAGTGCGTCAGCGCATCGGCAATGCGCCCGACGGACTGGTAGGAGTCGGGCAGCACGATCGGCGTGTCGACATCAAACTGGATGTCGGCGTTGAATGTCGGCAGGTTGGTCAGGTCGGGGGCGATCGGCGGCCGCTTTTGCGGCGGCGGCTCGTTCTTCGATCGCGACCGCGATCGCTCCAGCACTTGCTGGCGCAATGCGGGGACGTCGATCGTTGCGTCGGTCTCGTAGTGATTGAGCTTGGCGATGACGTCGTCGCGCGTGATGGCGGTTTGCGCCTGAGCCGGCGCAATCGGCATCGCCAGCAAGACCAGCGTGCCGAGCACCCCCAGAAGGCCAGGATCGCGCAAGCCTCGCGTCGTCAGGCCCATCATTGATACCCCGCGTCATTGATCGCCTGGGCGCAATTGCGGCTAAGGCCCTTGGCGGTGACGAGGCAGGGTACCGATTTGCTGGTCTCCTTGGTCGAGCCGCCGCAGACCTTGACGATCTCGCGGGTGCATACGTTGGCAACCGTCACGCGGGCCGCGATCCGCTTCTGGATCGCATCGAGAGTGGAGAAATAGCTCTCCTTGCACTGCGGCGAGATCACGTCGCGGTTGCGCGACAGGCACTCCTTGAGGCGGTTGGAGTCGAGATTGACGCCACGGCAATTGGCGGTGATGTCGGCGCCGCAGGCCTTGGCGAGCTGCGCTGCGGAATCGCCAAAGTTGACCGTCTCCGCGACCGCCAGCGACGGCGCAGTGAGCGCGATGACAAAAAGGAAAAACCCACCCCGGACCATGGGGCCATCTCAACCCGTGAAATCAGCGATGGTCAAGAGCTACGAACAGAGAAGGCCGCCAAGGCAGGTCGCGAAGGGAAGGTCGCCAAGCAAGGTCGCTCTGTCACGCCCGTTCCACAAAGCTGTCGACCACCTTCTTCTCGCCGGCCTTTTCGAAGGCGATGGTCAGCTTGTTGCCGTCGACTTTCACCACATGGCCGTAGCCGAATTTCTGGTGAAACACCCGGTCGTCCAGCGAAAATTCCGACGTCGTGCCCGTGGACTTCGCCACCAGCTCGCCCTCGATCACCATGGGACCGCGCTTGGTGCGATTGAAGCTTTCGGAGGAAAAGGAGGATTGCCGCTCCTCGAAGCCGCCGCTGCGTCCCCCGCCGCCGCGATTGCGGTTGGCCTGGGCGCGCTGCCAGCCCGGGGTCGAATAGCTCGAGCCGAATGATTCGAGGTTGTCGAAGCGCGAGGCGCCGTAGCCGCCGCTGCCGCCCCAACCCGAGCCGCCCTTGGATTCGGTGATCTCGACATTGTGCGCCGGCAGCTCGTCGAGGAAGCGCGACGGGATCGTGGTCGACCAGGTGCCATGGATGCGGCGGTTGGTCGCGAAATAGATTTTGGCGCGGCGGCGGGCGCGGGTCAGCCCGACATGGGCGAGGCGGCGCTCCTCCTCGAGCCCGGCGCGGCCCTGTTCGTCCAGCGTGCGCTGGCTCGGGAACAGGCCTTCCTCCCAGCCCGGCAGGAACACGTTGTCGAATTCGAGGCCCTTGGCCGAATGCAGCGTCATCAGCGACACGGCTTCGTCGCCGGCCTCGCCGTCGCGGTCCATCACCAGCGAAATATGCTCGAGAAACCCTTGCAGGTTCTCGAATTCCTCCATCGAACGCACCAGTTCCTTGAGGTTATCCAGTCGGCCCGCGGCGTCCGCCGAGCGGTCCTTCTGCCACATCTCGGTATAGCCGCTCTCGTCGAGCACGATCTCGGCGAGCTCGGTATGCGAGGTGACCTCGCGCTGGGCGCGCCAGCGGTCGAACTGCATCACGAGATCGCGCAACGAGCCGCGTGCCTTCGGCTTCAGCTCGTCGGTCTCGACCACGGCGCGCGCAGCCTCGAACAGCGGAATGCGGCGCTTGCGCGCATGGTCGTGCAGCAGCTGCACGGTGGCATCGCCGAGCCCCCGTTTCGGCACGTTGACGATGCGCTCGAAGGCGAGATCGTCGGCCGGCGAGTTGATGGTGCGCAGATAGGCCAGCGCATCGCGGATTTCGGCGCGCTCGTAGAATCTGGGGCCGCCGATCACGCGGTAGGGCAGGCCGAGCGTCACGAAGCGGTCTTCGAACTCGCGCATCTGGAACGAGGCACGGACCAGGATGGCGACGTTGTTGAGGTTTTCGCCCGCGCGCTGCAACTCCTCGAGCTCCTCGCCGATCGCGCGCGCTTCCTCTTCAGAATCCCAGGAGCCGGTAACGGTGACTTTCTCGCCGTCGACATCCTCGGTGCGCAGCGTCTTCCCGAGCCGGCCTTCATTGTGCGCGATCAGATGCGAGGCCGCGGCCAGGATGTGGCCGGTGGAGCGGTAATTGCGCTCGAGGCGGATGACCTTGGCGCCGGGGAAATCGTGGTCGAAGCGCAGGATGTTGTCGACCTCGGCGCCGCGCCAGCCATAGATCGACTGGTCGTCGTCGCCGACGCAGCAGATGTTTTTCAGTGGCGCCGCATTCTCGGTCATTCCGGGATGCGCTGCAGGCGCAGACCCGGAATCTCGAGATGAGTCCTCATGACCTCTGGATTCCGGGTTCATGCCTTCGGCATGCCCCGGAATGACGGGAGAGGTGATGTCGCCCGGAATGACGTCAGCGAGCGATCGCCCCGGCCGCGACGGCGCCTGCGACAGCAGCCGCAGCCACAGATACTGCGCGACGTTGGTGTCCTGATATTCGTCGACCAGGATGAACTTGAAGCGGTTCTGGTACTGCCGGAGCACGTCAGGATTTTCGCGGAACAGCCTGATGTTCTCGAGCAGGAGATCGCCGAAATCGGCCGCGTTGAGGATCTTCAGCCGCTCCTGATAGGTCGCGTAGATCTTGCCGCCCTTGCCGTTGCCGAACGAGGCGGCTTCGCCCGCCGGCACCTGCGACGGCGAAAGCCCGCGGTTCTTCCAGCTGTCGATCAGGCCGGCGAGCATCCGCGCCGGCCAGCGCTTGTCGTCGATGTTCTCGGCTTGCAGCAACTGCTTCAACAGCCGCACCTGGTCGTCGACGTCGAGCACCGTGAAGTTGGATTTGAGCTGCACCAGCTCGGCATGGATGCGCAGGATACGGCCGCCGATCGAGTGGAAGGTGCCGAGCCACGGCATGCCCTCGACCGCCTGGCCCAGCATCTGCCCGAGCCGCAGCTTCATCTCGCGCGCCGCCTTGTTGGTGAAGGTCACCGACAGGATTTCCTGCGGCCGCGCGCGGCCCTGGCTCAGGATATGCGCGATGCGGGTGGTCAGCACGCGGGTCTTGCCGGTGCCGGCGCCGGCGAGCACCAGCACGGGCCCGTCGAGCGTCTCGACCGCCTCGCGCTGCTCCGGATTGAGGCCGTTGAGATATTGCGGAGCGCCGGCCGCAGCCCGCGCACGCGCAGCGATGCCGCCAGCCACCGGCTGGTGCTCGGGAACGCCGTGGTGGGGCAGTTTGCTTGGCTCGGTCATTGGCGAATCGTCTCGGCCCCACGATGGCACCGTGGGACGGTGAAGGGGAGCCTTCTTAACAGGGATTGAAGGCCATATAGGGCCTGATCGGCCGTTTTGACAGGTTTTATCGTGGCCGCTTGGAACGCTTTTGGCAGCAGCGCACAACAGGCCCGGTTCCTGAAATCGGCGAAAATTTCCCGGTTTCGCGCTCAGGAACCAGCGTTTCCCCGCAGGATTGTTTCAACAGATGCGGCGCCGGCTAATCGCCCGCGTCAGGAAATCGAACAAGGAAACGAAGCGAGAGGTTTTGATCATGTTGAGCTGGGTCGTCACATTCCTGGTCGTCGCCCTGATCGCGGGCATTCTGGGCTTCGGCGGCATCGCCGGCGCCTCGATCGAAATCGCCAAGGCGATCTTCTTCATCGCCATCATCCTGTTCCTGGTGTCGGCGGTGGTCGGATTGGCGCGCGGCCGCACAAGGGTCTAGCGAAGGGCTGGGTCTAGCGAAAGGCTGGCTATTTCTTCGAGGGCATCGCCACGTTGCGGCCGATGCCCTCGGGCCGCGGCACGCCCGCATAGCTATCCACGATCTTCTGAGTGCGGGCGCGAATATCAGGCGGAAACGGCGCCACCTTGCGCGCCTCCATGTCGATGTGCAGCGTGAGGTTCTCCGAAGTCGCGGAGAGCCAGCCCTCGGTGGCGTGGCGCAGCTCCTCGAACGTGTGCAGCCGTTTCTCGTCGGCGCCGAGCAGGAAGACCGAGACCTGCACGGGATCGCCGAGATGAATCTCTCTCAGATAGCGGATGTGGCACTCGGCAGTGAAGGTCGAGCAGCGTCGCGCCTTCATGTAGGCCGGCCCGATGCCGAGTTGCAGCCACATCTCGTCGATGGCGCGGTCGAACATCACATTGTAATAGGCCATGTTGAGATGGCCGTTATAGTCGATCCATTGCGGATCGATCTGCATCACGGAAGATTTGAACGGGGCGGCCGGTAGTGGCATCTCGCTCGTGGCAGTCACTGAAGTCATCATCCATCCCCGGTTCGTTGGCGTTCGAGCATGAACTTTTCTGTGACTCCGGCGTCCACTTTTTCAAGTCAGGCTCTCTTGACCCCTTATACAAGCTTTGCCACGGTCGGCTAAAGCCGGGAGGAAATTCGACGTGGCGACAACGATTTCGAGCAATGTGACGCGACCTGAGCCGGAGGCCCTGAAGCGCGCGATCGACGCGCTGGCGGCGCGGTTCGGCAACCGGCTCGTGACGTCTTTAGCTGTGCGCGAACAGCACGCCCATACCACCACCTGGCTGCCGACCCAGCCGCCCGACGCAGTGGTGATGGCGCAGGAAACGGCCGACATCCAGGACGTGGTGCGGATCTGCGCCGCCAATCGCGTGCCCGTCATCGCCTTCGGCACTGGAACTTCGCTGGAAGGCCAGGTCAACGCGCCCGCCGGCGGCGTCTGCATCGACCTGCGCGACATGAACAAGGTGCTCGAGGTGCACGCCGAGGACCTCG
This sequence comes from Bradyrhizobium sp. USDA 3240, assembly GCF_054063295.1. Classification (NCBI taxonomy): domain Bacteria; kingdom Pseudomonadati; phylum Pseudomonadota; class Alphaproteobacteria; order Hyphomicrobiales; family Nitrobacteraceae; genus Bradyrhizobium; species Bradyrhizobium sp. USDA 3240. Next base: position 1,896,414 of record NZ_JBSSGD010000002.1, on the reverse strand, counting down.
ACTGTGTGATCCAGCCCGGCGTGACCCGCAAGGCGCTGAACGAGCATCTGCGCGACCAGGGCCTGTTCTTCCCGATCGATCCCGGCGCCGATGCCTCGCTTGGCGGCATGACCTCGACCCGCGCCTCCGGCACCAACGCGGTGCGCTACGGCACCATGCGCGAGAACGTGCTGGCGCTGAAGGTGGTGCGCGGCGACGGCGAGATCATCACGACAGGCACGCGCGCCAAGAAGTCGTCGGCCGGTTACGACCTGACGCATCTGTTCATAGGCGCCGAAGGCACGCTCGGCATCATCTCCGAGTTGACCATCCGCCTGCGCGGCATTCCCGACACCATCGCGGCCGCCGCCTGTTCGTTCGAGACCGTGCGGGGCGCTTGCCAGGCCACCATCCTCGCGATCCAGACCGGCATTCCGGTCGCTCGGATCGAGCTGCTCAATGCCGCGCAGGTGAAGGCCTGCAACAATTATTCGAAGCTGTCGCTGCCGGAGACGCCGCTGCTGCTGCTGGAATTCCACGGCAGCGAGGTCGAGGTCGCCGAGCAGTCGAAGAATTTCCGCGACATCGCCGCTGAGTGCGGCGGCGGCGAGTTCACCTGGACCACCAAGCCGGAGGACCGCACCAAGCTGTGGCAGGCTCGGCACGATGCCTATTGGTCGGTGAAGGCGATTCGTCCCGGCGACAGCATCGGCGTCGTCGCAACCGACGTCTGCGTGCCGATCTCGCGGCTTGCCGACTGCGTCACCGAGACCGAGGACGATCTGAAGCGGCTCAATTTGCTGTCGCCGATCGTCGGCCATGTCGGCGACGGCAATTTCCACTGCTCGCTGGTCTGCGACGTCAACAACAGCGACGAGATGGCGCGCGGCGAGGAGTTCATGCATCGGCTGGTCGAACGGGCGCAGGCGATGGGCGGAACCTGCACCGGCGAGCACGGCATCGGCCAGGGCAAGCAGAAATATCTGAAGGCCGAGCTCGGCCCTGAGGCGCTCGACGCGATGCGGGCGCTGAAGCACGCGCTCGATCCGCAGAACATTTTCAATCCCGGCAAGATCGTTCCTGTGGCCTGACGAATCGGATATTCCGGGGCCACAGGACGTTGCGATGTCGTGGTTCAGCAAGGCCAAGCGCAAGGATATTTGGGACGACCCCGTCGCGCAGCCGCTCGGCGACATCGAGGCTGCGCAGAGAATCCGTGCGATCTGCCGCGATGCGGCCGGCTGTGCCGAGGCGATCTCTTCGCCCGACATACGCTCGCAGGAGCAGCAGCAGATCGAGCGCGATCGCTACGAGCGTGCCGCCAAGGTCGCGATGAAGACCGCGATGAGGATATCCGACGAGCTGGTGCGTGATTCCGCGGTGCGCGAGATCGTCTGCCTCTGCATGAAGGCTAACAACGTCAAGACCGGGCGGGCGCTGTTCCGCGCCATCCACGCCAACTCGATCAAGGCAGAGGTGCTGAAGGAGCATCCGACGCTCGAGGGCGAGCAGGCCTGAGTTGTTCCGGCTGAGTGGAGAGCCAGTAGCCCGCATGAGCGAAGCGATATGCGGGAACGATTTTCCCGGGTATCGCTGCGCTCACCCGGGCTACGTCTGCCCGCCGAGCGTGCGGACCGCTTCATCGACGCTGTGGAAGACGTGGTCCCTCGGCAGCACGGCGTAGAGATCGAAGCGCTCGAACGCCTCCTGGGCGCGGGAGGATTCGAGCCGCGCCACCGCCAATGTCACACCGTCATCGCGGCACTCGCGAAACAGGTCGCGCAGCGCCTGCGCCGCCGTGAAATCGATCTCGATCATGCCGCTGGCCTCGATCACCAGCAGTTTCGGCTTGGGTGTCGCGTGGCCGATGGTCTTGAGCACGCCGCCGTGAAAACCTTCCGCGTTGAGGAACGACAACGGGGCCTGCAGGCCGACCACGGCAATGCCGGGCTTGCGCTCGCCGGTGACATGCGGGCCTGTCGGCCACCAGATCGTGGTGCCGGGCACGTGGACGAATTCCACCAGCTGGCCGCGCGTCGTGGTCCAGATGCCGTGCAGCAGCGACAGCGCGATGCCGACGGCGACGCCTTGCTCGATCGGCAGCACGATGATCGCGGCGGCCGTCGCCACCACCAGCAGGAATTCGTAGAACGACTGGCGGAAGATCGCGACGATCTGCTTCACGCGGATGATGCGCAGCGCCACGAACAAGAGGACGCCGCCGAGCGCCGCATCGGGCACGTGCTGCAGCAGCGTCGCACCGAACGCCAGCAGCGCGAGCACGATGGCCGCGGCAAACAGCCCCGAGACCTGCGTGCGCCCGCCGGTCTCCGACACGATGCCGGTGCGCGGCGGGCTGGCGTTGACGGGGAAAGCGCCGAACAGGCCGGCGAGCACGCTGCCGGCTCCGGCGCCGAGGAAGTCGCGATCGACGTCGGCCGGCTTGTCCGGATCTGACAGGAACGAGCGCGTCGTCGCCGCGGTCTGCACCATGACGACGATGGCGATCAGGATCGCCAGCGACAGCAATTTGATCCACCGCTCCGGCGCGATGTTTGGAAGCGATGGCGTCGGCAGCGACCCGGGCACGGTGCCGACCACCTTGACGCCTTTGCTCTCGAGATGGCCGGCGATCACGGCGATGGTGGCCACGACAAGGCCGATCAGTGCGCCCGGAATCCGCGCGCTGATCTTCTCCGATCCGGCAACAAGCGCCAGCACGCCGAGGCCGATCGCCAGTGTGTAGGCATTGGTCTGGCCGATCTTCTCGGTGAGGACGCCGAGCTTGTAGAGCGTCGGGCCGTCCGGGGTGGTCAGGCCGAGCACGCCCGGCAATTGCGAAACCAGGATGTGGACGGAAATGCCGGCGAGGAAGCCGACGGTCACCGGCGTCGACAGCAGATTGGCGATCCAGCCGAGTTTGAACAGGCCGCCCGCGATCATGATCGCACCGACCATCAGCGCCAGCGCCATCGCCAGCGACTGATAGTCAGGCGAGCCAGCGGTCGCCATCAGCGCCAGGCCGGCCGCGAAGATCGGCGTGATGGTGGAATCGGCGCCGCAGGACAGGAAGCGGTTGGCGCCGAACATCGCAAAGCCGAGCGAGCCGGCCATGAAGGCGAAGAAGCCGATCTGCGGCGAGAAGCCACCGAGCCGGGCGGTCGCCATCTGCTCCGGGATCGCGATCGCGGCGAGCGTCAACCCGGCGATCAAATCGCCCGGCAAGTCGCCCGGCCGAAAGCTGGCCAGCGAACGGAAGATCGGCCAGTTGGCGCGTGTCTGATGAACGTCGGCCATCGGTCTCCCGTGAGGATTATGGCGATTCCCCGATAGTCCGATATCGCGCCGGCAAAATCCAGCGGCGTTGGGCCGTGTGCAGCCGCGAAGCAAGTCGCTATCCCGCGCGTGCTGCGGTGATCGCCTTGCGGATATCGGCCAGCGGCGCGCGGTCGTCGAATTCGACGCTGTCGCCCTGGAGCTTGACGCCGAGGTCGCGCCACAGCGTGGCGAGATCGGGCGTCACGGGTTTCGATCCCCATTCGCCGTGCAGCCGCGTCAGCACGTCGACGCCGACCGCCTTGTCGGCGGTCGACAGCACGCGCGCGATCGGCCAGTCCTTCTCGTGATTGCCGCCGGCCGCGAGCACGCCGCGCATGGCATCCTGCAAGCCGAACTTGTTGCCGGTGCGCTTGCGGATTTCGACATCGGCGAACAGGCAGAACATCGCGCCGCCCCAGTATTTCCGGCCCCAGGTGTCGGTATTGTCCAAGCCCTCATCGCCGGCCTGCGGCAGGCCCTTGGGCATGTCGCGCAGCATCGCCAGCCAGACCTCGCGCGCCGTGAGACCGCCGGCCTGCACGCGCGCGACCGGCTCGACATAGACCGCGAGCCCCTCCGACAGCCAGGCATAGCGGTCGTCGAGATCGGGCAGGGCGGTGTGCACCATCTCGTGCACGATCACCCAGTCGTGCTTGAGATCGTCGACGCCTGCGTCGCGGCCGATCGGAAGCCGGATTGCGGCGCCGCGATAACCCCATGTGGTGCCGCCGCGAACCCGCGAACCGTCGACCGGCACGATCAAGAGCCGCAACGAGCTGACGGGAAACCGGCCGTAATAGGTCGAGACCGCGCGGGCCGACGCCTTGATCCAGTCGAATATCCGGTCCTTCGGCAGCGCCATCTCGCCGGGTGCGAACCCGACATGGATTGTGGCGCCGGCGACCTCGAGATCGGTCTTGGGCAGCCGGTCGAAGGCGTCGTAGGGCATGCCTTCGCCGCGCATGAACTCGGACTGCGCCTCGACATGACATGATGCGATGCCGATCAGGATCGCAGCGACCAGCATCGCGGCGGCGATCACGCGATATGTCGGGATGCTCTTCATCGCGGCGTGCCGTGCCGCTGTGACATGGCGTTCTCGCCAAGCGCCGCGGTCACTAGTTCGCCGAGATCGTCGAGGATCGCCGCGAGCAGCGTCTCGCCCTTGGCTGATGTCGCCAGCGTCGGATCGCCGTAACTGCCGGAGCGGCTGTAGTTCGGCGAAGTGCTGTCCGATAGCGTCAGGCGGCCGGGCGCCTCGTGCTGCAGGGCGGGGCTCGCCTCGGCGCGGTCCCGATCGACCACGTCCGGTGCCAGCGCCAGCATCAGGGATGTCTCCAACTCGTCGGCATGGCTGCCATGGCGTTGCTCGGAGATCTGCTCGGCGGTGCGGCGGAAGCGCGGGCCCTGGTAGAGCCGCAGATGTCTCACGCGGGCCGGCTCGAAGGGCGCCAGCGCGCGTTCGACCGGAGCGAGCGTGCTGATCCCCGTGTTGAGCACGAACAAGGTGCCGATGCCGCTGTCGAGGATGCCGGCGGCGATCTCATGCACCATGGCTTCGAACGTTGCCGCCGACAGGCTGGCGCTGCCGGCATATTCGACGAAAGCGGGGTAGTGACCGTAGGTGATGGTCGGCCAGACCAGCGCGTCGAAGCGTTCGGCGAGATGCGTCGCAAACCACTCGGCCTGCAGGCGGTCGGTGTTCAGCGGCAAATGGAAACCGTGCTGCTTGGCGGCGGCACCGATCGGCAGGATCGCCGGTCGCTTGGCCGCAACGCGCCGCGCGACCTCGTCCCAGGTGAGGCGTTCGATGCAATGGCCGGAGAGGTCGGCGCCCATTTCGCGGGCCCTCTATTTGCCGATGGAAGCCGCTGTCAGAAGTCCCGCCGTGATCCAGCCATGCAGATAGCCGGCGCCGCGCGCCGCGGCATTGTCGGGATCGTCATAGGTCGCGAGCATCTCACAGAGCACGCCGAACGGAACACCATCGGAGGCTTCGTCCCACATCATCGCTTCCTCCGTCGGCAGCTCGCGGAACATCGGCGTGGTGTCCTGACGCCAGATCAGGAGGCGGGCGGGTTCGGCGAGCGCCTCCGCCTCGGGTGGCGTCTCGTCGTTCTTCAGGGCCATCCAGATCGCAGCCGCATTGGTCGACAGGTCGACCCTCGCAGCGCTCGGATGCGGCTGGAACACCAGGTCGTTCCACTGCTCGGGCGCGAAACCGGCCATTGCCTCCAGCGCGAGCACGGCGCCTTCACCGGCGTCGAAGGCGTCGTTCAACGCCTTCTCCAGCGCGGCGAGGTCGGCGAGCACGGGATGGTTGCTGTAGGGGGCGGTGGCCCTCAGGAAATCCGGCAATCCCCGTGAGAACCAGCGCAGGTTCGGGTGCTCGGACGGCCGTGCCTTGACATAGGCATGGCCCATCTCGTCGAACATCTCGTCACCGAGAAAGCGATGCAGCAGCTCATGGTCGTTACGCATCGCCTCGACCAGCCGCGAGCCGTAGGCATAGCGATAGACGCCGAACAGCGTCGCGCGCGTCTCCTTGGGGCTGTCGAGGATTTCGCTCAGGATGCCGTCGTCGCCGCTGAGGATGGCGCGCTGGAAGTCACCTTGCTGGCGCGCGAAGTCGCTCATGCCGCCGGCGCGCCCACAGGCAGCACCTGCCCGGCGATCTCGCGGGTGCGCTCGACCTCGCGCAGCAATTCGTCGAGCGGCGGGATGTTGTCGTCGCGCTCGATCATGGTCGAGACGCGCCCGAACCGCTTCAACGCCGCAACATAGAGGTCCCAGACGTCCTCGCACACCGGATGGTCGTGGGTGTCGATGATGTGGGTGCCCATGTGGCTGTGGCCGGCCATGTGAAATTGCACCACGCGATCCGGCGGAATGCCGTTGAGGAAGGCCATCGGATCGTAGCCGTGGTTGAAGGCGCTAACATAGACATTGTTGATGTCGAACAGCAGCCAGCAGCCGGAGCGGCGCGACAGCTCGGAGAGGAATTCCCACTCCGTCATCTCGGAATTGTTGAACTGCACATAGGTCGAGACATTCTCGAGCACGATGGCGCGGCCGAGGAAGTCCTGCACCAGCTGCACGCGGCTCACGACGTGATCGAGCGCCTCCTGCGTGTAGGGGATCGGCAGCAGATCGTGCAGGTTCTTGCCGTGCACGCCGGTCCAGCACAGATGATCAGACACCCATTTCGGCTGCACGCGTTGTGCGAGGTCCTTCAGGCCCTGCAGATAGTCGAAATTCGGCGGCGCGGTGGAGGCGATCGACAGCGAGACGCCGTGCATCACCACGGGGTAGCACGCGCAGATCCGGTCCAGGATGCGCAGCGGCTGGCCGCCCGGCAGCATGTAGTTCTCGCTGATCACCTCGAACCAGTCGATCGGCGGATTTCCGTTCAGGATCTCGTCGTAGTGCTGGGCGCGCAGGCCGAGGCCGAAGCCGAGGAACGGTGGCTTGGCCGATTGCAGCGGGCGCTCTGCGAGCACCGACTTGTCCGGTGATCGGCTCGCAACGTTCATGGCGGCTCCGCGCTTCCGGCGCCAGGATCGCGGCGCCCAACTTCAAAACTATCATGGAAACGAGGCCCGGCCTACACCGGGCCCCGCTTGGTCCGATCCGTTCACCCGGCCTTGAACTTGCCCTTCGCCGCGGTGCAGTCGGCCTTCGTCATCTCCGCAAAGCCCTGGCCCTTGCAGGCATTCTGACCCTTGCAGGCGTGGTTGCCGCCCTTGCAGGCGCTCTGGCCCTTGCAGGCATTGGCGCCAACGCATTTGCCTTCGCTCGCAGCGTAGGACTGCGTCGACACCACGGCTCCGGCCAGGAAAAGCGTCGCTGCAGCGGCGGCGAGAGTGGCACCGGATTTGGTTGTAAGCTTCATGAGCGTCTCCTTGTGCAAGATGGTTGAAGGTGCGCCGCCCGCAAGCTGTGTGAGTTGGCCGAAGGCTGCACCCAAAGTTAGCTACGGATGTGGTCCCGCTTTGGTTACCAATGCCGGGATCATTTATCCGCGCCTTGGCGTGAGAAGGCCCGGCGCGGTCGCCGGGCCTTCCTGGGGCGATGCGATCAGCCCTTGACGAACTTGCCGCCCGTCGCGTTGCACTGCTTTTCCGAGCTCAGCGAGAAGCCGGTGCCCTTGCAGGCGTTCAGGCCCTTGCAGGAATTCGCGCCGCCCTTGCAGGCGCTCTGGCCCTTGCAGGCATTGCCGGCCATGCACTTGCCCATGGCGGCATTCGCGGGCGTCGAGGTGGTCGAAACCACGGAGCCGGCGAGGAACAGGGTGGCCGCAGCGACGGCGAGCGTTGCGCCGGACTTCGAACTCAACTTCATGACGATCTCCTCGGTGATTGTTTGAAAGCAAAGAACATGGCCCGTGAGCATCCTTCGATCGTTCGATCCCGGACCGCACAACGGGTGGATATTCGGAGAGCAATCAGATCGCAGGGGCGTCCGCGGCGCGGTGCTTCCCGCGATTTGAGTGCTCGTCCAAGATCAGCTACGGGGTATCAGGCGATTTGGTTACAGCGTTTCAAAAGAAAATTTTGTTTGGGCCGGGTCTGACGCCTGCTCCATGTCAAACACCGTCGGCCAAAGAGTATTTCATTGCGCCGGGCCGATCGGTTTGCTGCATCGCACTGTGCGCATTTTAATCAGTTTTGCGCGGCGCGTGCCGACTTCAGCTTCGCCATCTGCGCCACGTTCGCCTGCAATTCCTCAGCACTGAACGCCGGGAACGAGCAGATGCGGTTGCTGCACGCAAAGGCCGCGGGCTCGCCGAGGTCCGGATAGTCGACGTCCGGGTTGGGCAGCTTGCCCTCGCGCGGGTCGAGCCATTCGAGCCGCTTGTAGCGGGCGGGCAGGGCGCGGGCGATCGTATGCAGGCGTTGCGCGCGGCCGTCGTCCTTGTGTCCGACGATGGTGACATGTGTTGGCTCCGTGGCCAGCTCCTCATCCGCGAGCAGCACGCCGGGCATCGGCCGCGGCATCTCGGCCGAAGCCGCGCCGAGATAGCGCATCGCATGCGCGGCCAGTTCGCGGGTGCCGTCGCTGCCGACATAGCGATTGAGCATGTTCATGAAGCGCGCGACCTGGATCTGGTCGTCGATCAGCTTGGCGGGCTTGGCGAACACGCCGGCTTGGCCTTCCGACGTCTTCGAGGTGAAGAAGCCGCCGGCGTCGTCGCGGAACGTCGCGGCGAAGTCGCCGGCTCGCACCGCCGACGTCAGCCAGTCGCGATTGCCGGTCGCCGCGTAGAGATCGAGCAGGGCCTGTCCCATCGCGACGGTGTCGCCGAGGAACGGGCCACCGCGATCCTTGTCGCCATGGCGGAAGCCGCCGTCCGGCAGCGCGCGATGGGCGAGCACCCATTTGGCTGCGCGCTCGGCGATCGCGAGCGCCTTGGGATCGGCGCTCGCGTCGTAATAGGCGACGAGGCCCGAGATCGCCCAGCCGTTCTCGCGCGCATAGAGGTTCTTGTCGATGCGCGGCAGGCCGAGCTTGCGGCGCGCGGCATCGTCAAGCGCATAATAGGCGTGGCCGTCGACGTCGTGATTGAGATCGGCGTCCTGGCTGACATAGAAGGCGCCGTCGGGGCTCAGCAGGAAATCCGTCAGGTAACGCGCGACGTTGCGCGCGGCCGCGAGATATTTCTGATCCTTCCACTGCGCATAGGCCTGGCTGTACTGCCGCAGATATTGCGCCTGGAACGAGATGATCTTCTCGAAATGCGGGTGACTCCATGAGCCGCCTTCCGAATACTGAAACACGCCGCCCCACACCGGATCGATCAGCGCGACCGCGGCATCGAGCGTCTGCCTTGCGCGCTTTGTTGCCGTCGCGTCGCCGGCTTCGGCTCGGCCGATCGCAAGGTCGAGGCTGTCGGCGTCGATATATTTCTGGTTCTCGCCCCAGCCGCCGAGCTTGTCGTCGTAGGATTCGTCGAACGTCCTGGTCAGCTCAGCGCGTTGCGCCTTGCCGAGAAAGGCCGAGGTGGCAGGCTTGATCTCGAACGCCTCGCCGACCGACGGGCCGGGCGAGGGATCGTCGATGATAGCCTTGAGCAGCGCCTGCATCCGCTCGGGCTCGATATAGCCCCTGATTTTGGCGATCTCGCTGCCGTCGGGCGCGAACACGATGGTCGCGGGCCAGCCCCAATCGCCGTAGCGGCTCGACAGATCCGGATTGGCGTCCTGGTCGACGCGGACCGGGAGATATTTCGCTGCAAGCAGCTCCTGCACCTTGGGGTCGGCGTAGGTCGTCTTCTCCATCACGTGGCACCAGTGGCACCACACCGCTTCGAGATCGAGGATGACGAAGCGCTGCTCGGTCGTGGCGCGCGCGAACAGATCGTGGCTCCAGCCGGTCCATGCCGGGGCGTCCGCCGCAAGTGAGGGCGACGCGCTCAACGCCATGAGAATTGCGATGCTGCGGACAAGTCTCATGGCGCGCTCCGGAGGCGAGGGTCGTTTGAGCTACGGGGCTGCCGGGATCGGGGCTCGCCATGTCACGGCATTGTGAGCCGGCCTTCCGGGCTGCTCTCAGGTCGGCGCCTTCCGGCCTTCGGTCGCGTTGACCAGCAGGCGGTCCAGCGAGGCGGCGCCGGGACCTGCGATCGCAAGCCACATGAAGGCGGCGAAGTAGGTCGCTTCCTCGAACCCGAGCAGCGTCTCCAGCGAGTCGACGTCGCCCCATTTCGCCGACCTGATCGCGACGATCATCACCACCGCGAGCATCGCGGCGGGGATGCGGGTGAACAGGCCGAGGATGAGCATCGCGCCGCCGAAGCATTCGACGCCGGACACGAAGGGAGTGAGGATGGTCGGGAAGGGAATGCCCCAGCCGACGAAGTTCTCGGTGACCTGGGCGAGGTTGGTGAGCTTGCCCCAGCCGGCCAGCATGAAGGTGTAGCCGACGATGATCCGCACGATCAGCGGCCCGGCCCAGGCAAAATGCGCGGCGATCCGCGCCGGCAGCAGAATCAGCAGGTTGACGATGGAGTTCATGCGAAACCCTCCCAATATTCCGCCACGCAGCCGGCGCCGGCGTTCAGTGCGAACGCACGTCAATCGGCAACAGCCGAAAGCTACGGCTGCGTCATGGTGGGAGTTTCGCCGGGGAGGCGGGCTTGTTACGGGCCCTAGCCGATATTTTGCAGCGCCGGGAAGGTTTCCAGCAGCCAGACGCTGACGCCGGACACCGCGCCGGTCAGGAAGCCGATGCCGGTGACCACCATCAGCACGCCCATCACGCGCTCGACGGTGTCGAGATGGCGCTTCATCCGCGCGAACACCGAGGAGAACTGCTTAACCATGAAGGCGGCGAGCAGGAAGGGGATGCCGAGCCCGGCGGAATACACCGCGAGCAGGCCGGCGCCCTTGGTCACCGTGGCCTCCGCGGCCGCAATCGAGAGGATCGCAGCCAGGATCGGCCCGATGCAGGGCGTCCAGCCGAACGCGAACGCAAGCCCCATGACATAGGCGCCCCACAGACCGACCGGCTTGGGCGCGGTCAGCCGCCCCTCGCGCATCAACAGGCCGATCCGGGTGATGCCGAGGAAGTGCAGGCCCATGATGATGATGACGATGCCGGCCAGGATCGAGAGCTCGGCCGACCAGGCGCGCACCAGCCCGCCGACGATCGAGGCGCTGGCGCCGAGCGCCACGAACACGGTCGAGAAGCCGAGCACGAACATCACCGCCGCCGTCATCACGGCGCGCTTGGAGGCCGCGGTGGCGCCGTCCTGATTGACCTGCTCGATGGTCGCACCGGTCAGATAGATCAGATAAGGCGGCACCAGCGGCAGCACGCAGGGCGACAGGAAGCTGACTAGACCGGCGATCAAGGCGGCCGGGATCGTGACGTCGTGCATCAAGGAACCTTCGAAGATAGCTGTCTTGTCTTGGCGTGTACGCTGCCAACAATCCAGAAGTTTCGTCGCAGATGCATTCAACTATGGTCACAGGCCCGTGTCCGGGGGCCGCGTTGCGTCCGGCGCTGGTGAAACAATCGCGGATATGTTCCGTAATGCGGTAAAGCAACCGCTGAACCGGACCTCATCGATGCGCATCGGCATCCGCAGCGCCATCTCCGCCCTCGTCCTGACCTCGATCGTGGTCAGCGCCGTCGGCGTGCATCTGTTGTGGTGGCGCACCGCACAACGGGTGAGCCAGACGCTGGCCGACACCATCAACGACCAGATCGTGTCCGCGGTCGGCGACGAATTGCAGTCGATCACGACCGAAGCGCGCTCGTCGATGACGGCGGTGCGGACGCTGTTGACCGAGAAGGTGCTGGACGCCCGCGACGCGCGCAAGCGGCAGTTCGTGTTCCTGTCGCAGTTGCAGTCGCAACCGACCATCTCGTGGGTTGCGTTCGGCTGGCCGGACGGCTCGTTTTTTGGCGCCCACAAGCTCGGCGACGCCGGAGTCGAGATGCTGACCATCTCGCCCGACCGCAAGCTGCGGGCCGATGAATACGACTATGCCGGCATCGACATCAAGCCGAAGGGCAGCACCGTCGAGGACGGCAAATACCTGGTCACGGAGCAGCCCTGGTTTCGCGATGCGATCGCTTCCCGCGACCAGCAATGGTCGACGCTGACGACGCTGCCCCGCGGCGAGCGGCTGGCCGCGATGCTGGCGGTGCCGATCGATGTCGACGGCGAGCGCACCGGCGTGCTCGCCATCATCATCGAATTGACCCGGGTGTCGAACTTCCTCTCGCAACTCACGGTAGGCAAGTCGGCGGGCGCCTTCCTGCTCGATCGCGACGGCAGCGTAATCGCCTCTCCCGATGCTGACGCCGACGAGCTGAATGCGCTGAAGACCGACCACCCGCTGCTGCCGGTTGCGGTCGCCGCAGTCAGGCAGGCCGGCAAGGCCTACGATCCCGGCGAGGGCGAGGCGTTCCGGTCCCAGGTCAATCGCGACGGGCAGGCCTACCAGGCGGTGCTGACGCCGATCTCGTTCCCGGGCTGGTCGCTGGTGACGGTGGTGCCGGAATCCGAATTCCTCGGCCCGGTGCGGATGACGATCCGCAACCTGCTGATCGGGCTCGCGGCGCTGATCGCGGCCGCCGGGCTGTCGTCGGCCTGGCTGGCGCAGCGTCTGATCGCGGCGCCCCTGATCAAGGTGGTCGGCGAGATCAGACATGTCGAGCGCTTCGATCTCGACAAGGTCGAGCGGCATCCGTCGCGCCTTGCCGAGATCGAGAACCTGTCGGGTGCGATCGGCGATATGGCGCAGGGGCTCGCCGCGTTCCGCAAATACATTCCCGCCGATCTGGTGCGGCGGCTGGTCAGCGACGGCAACGGTGCGCGGCTCGGCGGCGCGGTGCGGCCGATGAGCGTGATGTTCGTCGATCTCGCCGGCTTCACCGGTATGTCGGAACGGCTCGGCGACCGCATCATCCCCTTGCTGTCGCGCTATTTCGACATCGTCTCCGCGGCGATCCAGCAGGAGAGCGGCACCATCGACAAGTTCATCGGCGACGCCGTGATGGCGTTCTGGGGCGCGCCCGCCGCCAATCCGGACCATGCCGTGGATTGCTGCCGGGCGGCGCTCGCCTGCCAGCGCGCGGTCGCGCAGGCCGGTCTCGCCGACGACAAGGGAGAGGCGGTCAGAATCCGGATCGGCATCAATTCCGGCGACATGCTGGTCGGCAATATCGGCTCGGAGGTGCGGCTCAACTACACCGTGATCGGCGATGCCGTGAACATCGCAAGCCGCCTCGAGGGCACCAACAAGGTCTATGGATCGACCATCATCATTGGTCCGGAGACACGGCGTCTGGCCGGTGACCGCATCGTCGTCCGCGAGCTCGACCGGCTCGCCGTCTACGGCCGCGCCGGCGGACTCGAGATCTACGAATTGATCGCAATGGCCGACGAGGGCGCCGTCGCGCGCGACTGGATCGCGTCCTATGAGGCCGGGCTTGCGGCCTGGCGCGCCGGCGATTTCGCCGCAGCGATCGCTGCGTTCGAGAGGTCCTTGCAACTCCGCGGCACGGACGTGGCCTCGACACAGATGATCGCGCGATGCAGGCATCAGCTCGCCAACCCCAGCGATGAGGATTGGGACGGCACCACGGTGGCGCGGTCGAAATAGCGCGCTCGCGCAGCGGCGTGTGCAAGCCGTAGTGAGGTGCGAGAATGCAAAGCTGCGTCCCAATGCACACTGTCATCGCCCGGCTCGACCGGGCGATCCAGTACGCCGCGGCTTCTCGATTCAAGCACCGGCGCCTCTGGAATACTGGATCGCCCGGTCGAGCCGGGCGATGACACCGCATGGTGTGACTACTTGAATCGAGAGCCATCCTCATCGTCGTCCTGGCGAAAGCCAGGACCCATTACCCCGAATGTCAGTTCTTGCGCGACACTGGGGCCACGATCCCGGTCACAACCACTTGCGGTGGTTATGGGTCCTGGCTTTCGCCAGGACGACGACGGCGAAGCAGTGAGTTCATCACGACCACCATCACCAGCATCATCGTCGCTTGCGCGCGCCTTTGCCCGGTGCCGTCTCGAACTCCCGTCCCCGAATCCGCACAAGATCGTCGGCGGAATGCGTCAGCAGCACGACCGTGGCCTCGCGCGCAGCCTCGGCATCTCCCGCGGCGATCGCGTCCAGCACCGCGCGGTGCTCGATCAGCGCGCGCGGGCGGTGCGAGCCGGGCGCTGCGATCGTAAAGCTCTGGCGCAGGGTGATCTCGAACATCTGCGCGATCGGCCAGAAGAACTCGTTGCGGGTCGCGAAATAGATCGCCTGATGGAACATGATGTCGGCGGCGACGAAGTCGTCGTTGGTCTTGGCCGCGTCCATGCCGTCGCAGCCGGCGCGGATGCGGGCGATGTCGTCAGCCTCGGCATGGCTCGCTGCCAGCGCCGCGGCTGCGGGCTCGACCGCCGAGCGCAACTGGAACAGCTTGGCCAGATAGCGATCGATCTCTGCGGTCTCGAGGTGCCAGCGCAGCACGTCGGGATCGAGCTGATTCCACTGCTCGGGTGGCCGCACGCGCGTGCCGCTTTTGGGGCGCGACTCGATCAACCCCTTGCCGGTCAGCGTCCGCATCGCCTCGCGCACCACGGTGCGGCTGACGTCCATCATCGCGCAGATCTGCATTTCCGGCGGCAGCGTCTCGCCGACGCCGATCTCGCCGCGCACGATGCTGCTGCCGACCCGGTCGGCGACCTGGCTGTGCACGCTCCGGCGCAACGCGTTGGAGGTCTGGAACATCGGAAGCCTCGCTGCGGTTGGTTGTCTGCGCCGCCGCCGCGGCACTCTTGCACAATCGAATGTCTTTTGTCATACATTATGACAAAAGAGCTGCCAAGCTCGCACCAACAGGGCGGGTAGCTGAGACAACAAGATCTGTTCCTGGGGAGGAGCACCATCATGATCTCGAAACACGTGAACCGCCGCATCGTGCTGCGGTCGTCGGCCGCGGCTGCGGCGTGGCTCGCCGCCGCGCCGGCGATCATCGGCCGCGCGCAGGCCGCGACCATGAAGATGCGCTGCTCGTCGTCGCTTCCGAACGACCCCAAATATGCCAACGGCCGCGTCTACTACGACAACCTCGTCAAGAGCCTGAAGGCGAACGGGCTCGGCGAGCAGATCGAAATCACCTTCTTTCCCGACAACCAGCTCGGCCAGGAGATCGACGTCATCAACTCGGTGAAGCTCGGGGTGATCGACCTGATGGTCTCGGGCTCGTCGATCTCGGCGAACCTGGTGCCGTTGGTCGGGACGTTCGATCTCGGCTACCTCTTCACCAGTTACCAGCAGCAGACCAAGGCGTTCGACGCCGGCGCCGCGAAGCCGATCGAGGATGCATTGCTCAAGGGCGGCAGCATCCACATCATCGCCTGGGCCTACAATTTCGGCGCACGCAGCGTGCTGTCGAAAAAGCCGGTCAAGACGCCGGAAGATCTCGCCGGCCTGAAGATCCGCACGCTGCCCAACCCGATCATCACCGAATGTTTGCGCCTGATGGGGGCCGCGGCAACGCCGCTGGCGTTCGGCGAGATCTATACGGCGCTGCAAGCCGGCGTGCTCGACGGCCTCGAGCACGATCCGCCGACCATCCTGGCCAGCAAATTCTACGAGACGGCGAAGCACTACGCGCTGACCCAGCACATCTTCTCGCCGCTCGCGGTCTATTTCAGCGACACCACGTTCAATCGCATGGCTCCCAAGCTGCGCGACGGCTTTCTCGACGCGGCGAAGCAGGCCGCAACCGACACCCGCGCGCACGGCCTTGCGGTGGAGAAAGAGGCGCTGGCGACCCTGGTGGAGAAGGGCGTCACCGTCGTCGAGTGCGACAAGGAGGCGTTCCGCAAGCGCGTGCTGCCGCAGACCGACAATTTCATCAAGGCGCGGCCCGAGGCGAAGGCCGTCGTCGAGCTGATCCGCGCCACCCAGGCCTGAGGTCGGCGCATGTCAGTCGCCGCAGTCGCGACGAGAAGCAGCGCCGATCGGGTCACGGCGCCGCTGCTCGCCATCAGTGACACGGTCGCCGCGGTCCTGCTCGCCGCCGATCTCGTGGTGGTGTGCGTCTCGGTGCTGGCCCGCTTCCTGTTCAATGCGCCGGTCGAGTGGTCCGACGACGTCGCCCGCGGCCTGATGGTCGGGTCGAGCTTCTTCGGCGCGGCGAGCGCGCTGGCGCGCAGCGAGAATCTCGGTGTCGCCTTCTTCGTCGTCATGCTGCCGCCTGGCGTGCGGCGGGTCGTCGACGCGGTCGGGGCGCTGCTCGTCACCATCGTCGCAGCCACCGTCGCGTTCAACGCCGTCAAGATGGGCTGGCTGACCACCGGCCAGACCTCCGGCTCCGGCCTGCCGCTGGAATGGACGTTCTATCCGATGGGCGTCGGTGCGGCATTCATGACGATCTTCGCGTTCGAGACGTTCTTTGCCCGGCCGCTGCGCGACATGGTGGCCGGCATCGTCGCGACCGCAATCATCGCCGGCCTCTATCTGGCCTGGGATGCGCTGGCGCCATCCTCGGTGCCGTCGTCGCAGGCGTTGATGCTGATCGGCTTCTTCCTCACGCTGTTCGGCGGATTGCCGATCGGCTTTGCGCTGGCGCTGGCGGCGCTGATCTTCATCTGGGTGGAGGGCACGCTGCCCGGCGTGATCTTCGCGCAGCAGATGGCGCGCGGCATCGACAATTTCGTGCTGCTGGCGATCCCGTTCTTCATCCTGGTCGGCTATCTGATGGAAGCCAACGGCATGTCGGTCCGGCTGATCGAGCTGTTGCAGCGTGCGGTCGGACGCATGCGCGGCGGGCTCAACGTCGTGATGGTGATGTCGATGGTGCTGTTCTCCGGCATCTCCGGCTCCAAGATGGCCGACGTCGCCGCCGTCGGCTCGGTGCTGATCCCGGCAGCGCGCCGCTCGCGGCAGAATCCGGGCGGCGCGGTGGCGCTGCTCGCCGCGTCCGCCGTGATGGCGGAGACCATTCCGCCCTGCATCAACCTGATCATCCTCGGCTTCGTCGCCAATCTGTCGATCGGCGGATTGTTCGTCGCCGGCATGCTGCCCGCCGCGCTGATGGCGCTGGCGCTGATCGCGGTGTCGATCGTGTTCGGCAAGCGTCCCGCCGCGATTGAGGAAGCCGAGCCGCGCGCCGCGGTGTCGGGCCTCTGGACCGGCGCGATCGCCTCGTTCGGGCTGATCTTCATGATCTTCTTCGGCTTCAAGAGCGGCTTTGCCACCGCAACCGAAATCTCCGCGTTCGCTGCGGTCTACGCCATCGCCGTCGGCAGCCTCTTGTTCCGCGAACTCGGCGCCAAGAGCCTCGCACATTGCTTCGTGCAATCGGCTGTTCGCTCGGGACTGGTGCTGTTCATCGTTGCGGCGGCGCAATCGCTCGCCTTCATCCTGACGCTGCAACAGGTGCCGCACGCGGTCGGCGAGCTCATGTTGGCGATCTCGGGCAGCCACGGCGTCTGGCTGTTCATGCTGCTGTCGATCCTGGTGCTGGTGGTGATGGGCTCGGTGCTTGAGGGCGCCGCGGCGCTGATCATCTTCGGGCCGCTGCTGCTGCCGGTTGCAGTCAAGCTCGGCATCGATCCCCTGCATTTCGGCGTCGTGCTTGTGATCGCGATGGGGCTCGGGCTGTTTGCGCCACCGCTTGGTCTTGGCCTCTACGGCGCCTGCCTGATCGGCAATGTGCCGATCGAGCAGACCATCAAGCCGATCTCGGGCTATCTCGGCCTGCTGTTGCTGTGCCTTCTGGTGATCGCCTTCGTACCCGCCATCAGCACGGCCTTGCCGCATGCGCTCGGCTACTAGGGGGATGGAAACGTGAAGGTCCTGCTCGCCCATACGCCGCAGATGCGCCGCGACTATTATGGCGAGCGCAGCCTGACCCGGTTGCGCGCGGTCGCCGACGTCTCGTTGCACGAGGGTGACGAGGCGCTCGACGCGGCGGCGCTGGTCGCGGCCGCAGCCGATGTAGACATCATCGTCGCCGACCGCGTGACGCCGGGGCCCGGCGAAATATTTCCGAGGCTGCCAAAACTGCGCGCCTTCGTGCGCTGTGCGGTCGATATCCGGAACATCGACGTGGCTGCGGCATCCGCCGCCGGCGTGCTGGTGACGCAGGCCAGCGCCGGCTTCGTCCAGTCGGTCGCCGAGCTCGCGCTCGGCTTCATGGTCGATCTGTCGCGCGGTGTCTCGCGCGCCACCGCCGACTATCACGCGGGCAGGGCGCCCGAGGTCGTGATGGGCCGTCAGCTCGCGGCAAGTACGATCGGCATCATCGGCTATGGCAGCATCGGGCGCTATCTTGCCGGAATCGCCAAGGTGCTCGGCATGAACGTGCTGGTCGCCGATCCCTTCGTGACGCCGGATGATGCGGCGATCGAGCATGTCCCGCTCGACGATCTCCTGGCGCGTGCCGACTACGTCGTCTGCCTTGCGATCGCCAATGCAGCGACCGAGAACCTGATCGGGCAGGCTGCGCTGGCGCGGATGCAGACGCACGCGTTCTTCATCAACCTGTCGCGGGGCAACCTCGTCGACGAGGCGGCGCTGGCGGCCGCATTGCGCGAGGGCCGCATCGCGGGCGCGGCGATGGATGTCGGCCGTGCGCCCGACCAGATGCCGGCGCCGGAGCTCGCGAAGCTGCACAATGTCATTGCAACCCCGCATGTCGGCGGCCTGACGCCGCAGGCGATCGAGCATCAATCGTCGGAGACCGTGCGCCAGGTCGCGAAGATCATCGCCGGCGAGATCCCGGTCGGCGCCGTCAATGCCGAGCACTGGACGCGGCGACCGAAGCCATGAACGTTCCGCTGATCTCAATGTCGCGGAGGGGCTGGACAAGACCTTCACATCCAGCTCAAACTTGAGCCCGTCAACCGCGGCCCCAGAGCGCGCGGACAATCAATCAACGGACGTCCCGCAACAAACGACGGGCGCCGAGAGGGAAACAGGGAGTGCATCACATGGCCATTTCACGCCGTGACGTTTTATTGGGCAGCGCCGGCGCACTCGGCGCCGCATCATTCTCCTTCCCGGCTCCTGCCATCGCACAATCGGAACCGATCAAGATCGGCTGCCTCGCGGCGATTACCGGCCCGAGCTCGGCGCCAACCGTCGGCTTCAACCGAGGCGTCAACTTCGCGGTCGATGCCATCAACGGCGCGGGCGGGGTGAGGGGCCGCAAGATCGAGCTCGTGATGCGCGACACTCAGGGCGATCCGACCAAGGCGGTGAACGCCACGCAGGAACTGATCAGCCAGGCCAAGGTTCACGCGATCTGGGGGCCGCTGAATTCGGGTGAGGCGCTGGCGACGACGCCGATCATGGCGCGCGCCAAGATGCCCGACCTGCACCCTTGCGTCGTCGAGACCCTGATCGATCCGGTCAAGTTCCCCAATGCGTTTCGCATCGCGCCGTCGAACAATCAGTGGGACGACGCCGTGCGCAACTATTGCCTGAAGATCCTCAAGGTGAAGAAGGTCGCGGTGATCGGCGACACCACCGGCTATGGCGTCACCGCGGTCGGGGCGTCGGTCGCGGCATTCAAGAAGGACGGCGCCGAAGTGGTCTATCAGGCCAATATCGACGCCACCCAGCCCGACATGACGCCGGACATGCTGCGCGCCAAGAACGCCGGCGCCGAGGCGATCGTGGTGTGGAGCGTCTCGACCGGCATGGAGGCGCGGATGTTCAACACCCGCGCCGCGATGAACTGGGACGTTCCGTTCGTCGGCCACCCTTCGATGGCGTCGGGGGAGCTTGCGAGCCTCGTCGCAAAACCGGAGAATTGGAAGAGGTCTACGCGATCGGCTACAAGAGCTGCAGCTATGACAGCGCCGGCAAGCTGCCGCCGAAGAGCGAGGATCTCGTCGCGCGCCTGACCAAGGCCAATATCGCGCTGAACGACACGCTGTTGTGGTGGGTCGCGGGCGGCATCGATTGCATCGAGCTGATCGCGAAGGCGGTCGCGGAAAGCGGCTCGACCGACAGCGCCGGCATCGTCAACTACTGGAATTCGCTGTCGACCTATCCCGGTTATTTCGGCAATTACCGCTTCTCGCCGACCCAGCACAACGGCTATTTGACCGAAGAGATCGTGATGTCGGAATCCTCGACCGCCAAGAACGGCACCTTCGCGCTGGCGCCAGGATACACATAGCAGGCCGAGGGCGCAGCCGATGCTGGCCTCTATCCTTGCATCCGGTCTCGCGGCGGGCGCGATCTACGCGCTGGTCGGCGTCACCTACAACACGATGTTCTCGACCTCGCGGGTGATGAGCTTCACCGCCGGTCAGCTTGCCATGCTGGGCGGCGTGTTCGGCTCGCTGTTCACGCTGAAGCTCGGCCTGCCGATCGCTGTCGGCTTCGTGCTGACGCTGCTCTGCTGCGCGGTGATCGGGATCATCACCGAATTCGTCGCGGTGCGGCCGGTGCTCAAGAGCCTCGACCAGCATCTCTACGTGCTCTCGACCTTGGCGGTCGCACTGATGATCCAGCAGGTCACCGCGATCAAATGGGGCACTGAGCCGCAGCCGTTCCCGCGCATCGCCGGATTCGGCGAGGGCGTTTGGGACGAGAAATTCTGGCTGCCAGTCGCTGCCTGCGCGATCACCATCATCGGCCTTGAGTATCTCTACCGGCGCACGCTGGTGGGCCGCGCGTTCCTGGCCATCGCCGAAGACAATTTCGCGGCGCGGGCGCTCGGTCTGCCCGAGCGCAATCTGCGCGTCGCGAGCTACGCGCTTGCCGGCGTGGTCGGCGGTATCGCCGGATTCTCCGGCGGGCAGCTGCTGCTCGCCTTCTTCGCCAATGGCGCGCTGCTCAATTTCTACGGCTTCGTGCCGGTGGCGCTGGGCGGACTCGGCAATAACCGAGGCGCGATCATCGGCGGGCTGGCGCTCGGCCTGTTCCAGCAGGCGGCGAACTTCCTGGTCGGCGGCATCTTCTCCTCGGTCGCGGTGTTCACGCTGTTCATCGTGGTGCTGCTCGCAGCGCCGCAAGGGCTGTTCGGCGCCTCGACCGCGCGGAGGGTGTGATGACGTCGGTCGCAGCCACGCCGCCCCGACCCGACAGCGGTGCATGGCGCGCCGCGCTGCCGCATATCGTGCCGTTCCTCGGTATCTTGGTCGTGGCGGTGCTGCTGCCCTTCGTCAGCAACGACTATTGGGTGCTGATCGGCACCCGCGCCGCGATCTACTGGGTGCTGGTGTCGGGCCTCAATCTGGTCGTTGGCTTCGCGGGGCATCTTGCGATCGGCTATGTCGCGCTGCTGACACTCGGCGCCTACACGACCAGTGTGCTGGTCGCCGGCAACGTGATGCCGGCGATTCCGGTGTTTGCCGCCTTGCCGATCGCGGGCCTGATCGGCGCGATGTTCGGCGTGATCGTCGGTCTGCCGGCCTTGCGCCTGCGCACCTTCTATTTCGCGATGTCGACCCTGGGCTTTGCGACCATCGTGACCCAGATCGCGCTGGCTTGGCAGAGCGTGACCGGCGGCGGCATCGGCATTGCCGGTCCGGAATTCCCGGCGCCATTCAACACCCCGTGGGGGTTCTACGGGCTCTGTATCGCGTTCGCCGCGTTCACGACCTGGATGAGCGCCAATGTCGCGCGCAGCCGGTTCGGTCGCGCCTTGATCGCGGTGCGCGACGCCGAGGTCGCCGCCGAAGCCAGCGGCATCTCCAAGCCGAACATGCTGATTGCGATCTTCCTGTTCGCCGGCGCGCTGGCGGCGATCGCCGGCGGATTGTTCGCGACCCTGCAGACCTACATCACGCCCGATGCCTTCACCTTCGATCTCTCGGTGCTGTTCTTCATCGCGATCCTGATCGGCGGCCGCGGCTCGATCCTCGGGCCGATGCTCGGCACCATCATCCTGACCATCCTGCCTGAAATCGCCGCGCCGCTCGCGGCGTGGTCGACCTTCCTCTACGCGGTGCTGCTGCTGCTGATCGTGCTGGTGATGCCCGGCGGCATCGCGGCGCTGCTCGATTTCCGCAACCGCCGGCCGCTCGCCAGCAACCGCGCCATCGTTCCGCGCCCGGCGGCGCTCGCCGACATCGTGCGCCGGCGCGATGGCGGCAAGCCGCTGCAGCTGCGCGGCATCGCGCTGAGTTTCGGCAATGTGGAAGGCGATCGACGGCCTCGACCTCGACGTCGCGCCCGGCCAGATCCACGGCCTGATCGGTCCGAACGGCAGCGGCAAGACCACCACGCTGAACGTGATCTCGGGCTACTACGCCGCGAAGGCCGGCACCATGACGCTAGGCGACGCGATGTTGCCCGCGGGCGCACCGGTCAAGCGCGCGGCCAGCGGCATCGCACGCACCTTCCAGACGCCGCGCGTGATCGGCGAAGCCTCGGTGCTGGAGAACGTCATGATCGGTGGCTCGATCGAAGGCAGGGCCAATTTCGTCGAGGCGATGCTGGCACTGCCGCGCAATGGCGCGGACGAACGTCTGCTCGCCGCCAAGGCGCGGGCGCTGCTCGGCGTCGTCGGCCTCGAGGCGCTCGCCGATGTCCGCGCCGACCGCCTGCAGCACAGCGAGCTGCGCTTCATCGAGATCGCACGCGCCCTGATGCTCGATCCCGACTTCCTGCTGCTCGACGAGCCCGCGGCTGGCCTCTCCAATGACGAGATCGAGCGGCTCGCCAGCCTGATCAAGGCGATCTGCGGCCGCGGCACCGGTGTGCTGCTGGTCGAGCACCATGCCGACCTGATCTTCGACATCTGCCACCAGGTCACCGTGCTCAATCTCGGCCGCATCCTGGCGGCGGGAACGCCGGCGGAGATCCGCGTCCACAAGGAGGTCGTCAGTGCTTACCTCGGCGGCTGAACCTCTGCTTGACGTACGCGCGCTGGAGTCCGGCTACGGCAAGATCCGAGTGCTGCACGGCATCGACATGACGATCGCCGCTGGCGAAGTCGTCGCATTGCTCGGTCCGAACGGCGCCGGCAAGACCACGCTGCTGCGCGCGATGTCGGGTCTGTTGCCCGTCACTGCCGGGCTCGTGCGGTTCGGCGGACGCGACATGACCAACGCCACGCCGCGCGAGGCCGCGCGTGCCGGGCTCGTGCATGTGATCGAAGGCCATCGCGTGTTCACGCAGATCTCGGTCACCGACAATCTGCTGCTCGCCGGCTACGACCTGCCGCGCGCCGAACGCGCCGTGCGCATCGAGGAGGCGTTGTCGTTCTTCCCCGCGATCGCCGAGAAGCGGCATGAGCGCGGCGGCGCACTCTCGGGTGGGCAGCAGCAGATGCTGACGGTGGCGCAGGGCCTGGTCCGCCGGCCGCGGCTGTTGATGCTCGACGAGCCCTCCGCGGGACTGTCGCCGGTGCTGGTCGATCGCGTCCTCAACGTCATCGGCAGGCTACGCGAGCAGGGCACCTCGGTGCTGCTGGTTGAGCAACTGCTCGAGAAGGCGCTGGCGTGTGCCGATCGGGTCTACGCGCTGGTGCAGGGGACGATCGCGCTGGAGGCTGTGACCGGCGAGGGCGACCTCGCACGCCGGCTCGAGCGCGCTTATTTCGGCCATGAAAGCCACGCGTTGGGGTAGGTAGCAGTTCCAATTTCTTCGGCGCCGAGTCCCGCAGTGTCGAACGCCGCGCTAGCGGAAGTAGGTAAGGAACTCCGTCGAATCGATCGGTTTCGCAATCGAGGGCTTCTCGGTTCTTTCCGGGCCCTCCTTCACGACGTACATGTCGATGAGCTTCGCGCCGGAGAGATTGCGCTCCACCGTCGCTCCGGTATCCATGTTGATTGCCGACGCGCCGCAGTCGTGGAAGACCACAGTGCCGTAGTCCGGGAGCTGCAGCGGGGTTGGATTTCCCGGGAGAGCCGACCGCTCCATCACCCATTCCGCCGTTGCGCCGGGAATCCTGAAGGGTTGCCCTAGCTGGGTCAGGGGTGCGGTTTGAAAGAACTGCACAGAGCGACTGGTCGTGAGGTTCGTGATCACGAACGACACGCCGGTGCGATCCGGCGCCACCTGCATGAGGCACATGATCAGATCGCCGGCATGAATCTTCGGCGACACGAGCGTGATCGGATGCGCCTGGGCGGGGTCGCCCCTGACCCACCATTGCCACCACGCGGAGAACGAGGTCGTCGGGCTGCCCGCGCCCGTGGCGGGGTCGATATTCTGCGCAGTGCCGATTTGCGGCAACGTCGATCGGTAATATCGACGTTGTCCATCAAAGCCGATCCACGTCGAACTGTGATAGGTCTCGCTGGCCCGGCCGTTCGCCGGCTGGGTTGGCGTCGGCACCTGAAACTTTCCCCAGACCGACGAGAATACCGTGCCATCCCTCGGCGTGATGTAGGCACCGGACCAGTTGAGGCTGCTTTCCCGCCGTGGCGATTGGTCGAACGATCGGCGCAGGCCCGCCGTGACGGGGGAAAGCACTTGGAAATCGAACGCCTCGAACGCCACCGTCGGACTAAACATCTTCTGCCAGAATGCATACTCGGCCGGCTGCAGCACCGGGTCCGGTCGTCGTGGAAAACCGAGCGCCTTCAACTCATCCTGCGAGGCGACCATCGTGCGAAATCCGGTGGGAGGAAGCACGCTGGTCGTCGAATCCCTGATGACCTTCCTCAGGCCTTCGGTGTCGTATGTGGGGCTCCGCCCGTCCCGGGTGCTCATTGCCATTCGCCTGCGGCAGCCGCGATTGAGGCGTCAAACATCGGCACGACGTTTGGTGTCAGAATGACGGTGTCGAGCAGATCGGCGATTCTGGCGCCACCTTCCGAATCCTTCGGATAGTGCACGCCGGCAATCTCGCGATTTCGGGCGATCGAATCCGCCAGGATGGACAGGTCGGATTTCCAGACGGTCTGGTCTGCCGCAGACATCGCCGTCGCAGCGAACACCCTGAGCATGCAGTTCTTCATGAAATGCGCCTGGGTGGAATGCCCGCTCGGCCAGGATGAGTGACCGGGGACCTGGATCGGCGGCAGCAACGCGGGACAAATCTGTGACGGTCGAGGCAAATCGTACTTGTCCTTGAAATACAGTGCCGCAAAGGACCCAATCAAACTCGCGATATTCAACAGGCGCCAGGTTTGCGTATGCGAGCCGGGCCTCGCGGTCAGCACAGCCAGAAAATCCGTGAAGAATTCAGCGTCCTGCGAGAGGATCAGGCCCATGGCATCCGGCCGTTCATCCCGCGCGGCGAGCACGAGGTTGTCGATCTGGGCGGCATAGCCGGTGACCAGGTCGGTCCGAATCTGTATGAGGGTGGCGTCAGCATCGATGGTAGTTGCCCAGCCGGGGGCATTGGCGATGAACTGATGCAGGACACGCCACGCATACCAGTTTGCCGACCATTGTCGGCTGCCGAAATGCGCCGGCGGCGTCCGCCGCAGGCTGCCAAGCTCGTTTGTGCCGGAGGGATCGAGCCGCGTCACGAACGGCAAGTCGACGCGGTCTGAGATAAACCAACCGCCCCCTCCGACGTTGCCGGTGTTTCCCGTATTGCCGGTGTTTCCGGTATTGCCCGTGTTACCTGTGTTGCCTGTCATTGACGTCGCTCCCTTGTTCGGCAGTTGTCGTCAGCAGTATCAGTCAATCAGGAAGCCCCGCCGATCGCAGGTGGCCGAGCCAGCTTTCCAATGCCTCGCCGCGAAACGGGCAGCGTGGCGCGTAGGACGAAATACGGAATCCGGGTTGAATTTCCAGGTAGCGGCGCGCCGCCTCCGCTGCTTCTTCACGACGGCTCAAGGCACCGAGCGTGACGATGAGCAGGCGATGATTGAAGCGAATAAGTCCGTTGCGGTTCAGCGCGCCACGTACCCACTCCAATGCCTGCTCATAGTCGCCATTCACGTAGTGAGCCTGGGCGAACAATCCCTCGTGCCAGAACGAGCGCGCGTCGAGCGGCGAGAGCCGGACGCCCTGTTCACCTTGGCGCAGGGC
This sequence comes from Bradyrhizobium sp. USDA 3240, assembly GCF_054063295.1. Lineage (NCBI taxonomy): Bacteria > Pseudomonadati > Pseudomonadota > Alphaproteobacteria > Hyphomicrobiales > Nitrobacteraceae > Bradyrhizobium > Bradyrhizobium sp. USDA 3240. The sequence goes on along the minus strand of NZ_JBSSGD010000002.1, from coordinate 1,870,702 downwards.
GGCAGGGCCATCACCAAGAAAGCCGGATGTTGCGCTCGCCATGGTCCAGGCCATGGCTGAACTCGGGCCGGCGGCAACAGCGCGGTCGAGGGCAATCCTTGCGCTTTGAAAGTCATGCAGCAGAAATGACTGGACGTGACCATACACCGCCAACGCGAATGCATCGTCACCGCCTCGATCGATAGCCTCCCTGGCATATCTGGCGCCGGCGATGACATCACCCTCGGGATCCGGCGATCCGATTTCCCCGATCCGGAACACATACCACAGCGCGACGTAGGAATAGGCCAGCGCAAAATTAGGGTCGTATGAAATGGCTTGCTCGAGCAGGCCCCGCGCCTTGGAGAAGGAATCGTAGTCCATCCGGAACAACAGATCGAGCGCCTGTAGTACGAGATCGTAGGCGGTCAGGTTCTGCGGATGTTTGCGCATCGATCGCATCAGCTCACGCTCGCGCACCTGCGGCGCGATCTGCCTGACGACATTGACGGCAATCCGATCCTGAAGCGCAAAGAGTGCGCGAAGGTCGCCTTCGTGCAAATCCGAACGAATGACTTCGCCCGACTCGGCGTCGCTGAGCTCGGTCACGATACGGACCGAGGTCATCGTCCTCTGAATCCCTCCATAGAGGACATAGCGAACCCCGAGCCGACGCCCGATCTCGCGCACGTCTATGTTTCGGCCGCTGAAGCCAAGGCTGGACCCGCGCGATACGACGAAAAGCTCCTTGAGCCCGGCAAGGCCGCGAATGATGTCGTCAACAACACCATCGGCGAAATACCCCTCTTCCGGAGTGGCCAGGTTCATTCGGAACGGCAGAACGGCTATCGAGGGGCGAGGTTCCGAGCCCACCGGGGCTTCGCCGACAAGCTTCGCGGGCTGCATGGGGCGGTGGAGCGCATACACGCGGACTGGCCGACCCATGTTGCGAAGATGCAGATCGCCAAGATCAATCACGCTGACGTCGAGGTCCTGGCCGATCTGCTCCGCGACGGCTCCCGAAACCACTACGCCGCCCGCTTGCGCATAGTTCTGAAGGCGCGCCGCGATGTTCACGCCCTCGCCATAGACGTCATCTTCTTCAACGATGATGTCAGCGGCATTCAGCCCTATGCGAAAGCTGATGCGCTCGTCGGCGGGCATCCCGGCTGTATTCACGGCCAGAGCTTCTTGCAGCGAAAGTGCGCACCGCGTCGCGTCGCGCGCGGTATCGAAGGTTGCAAGGAAGCCGTCGCCGGTATTCTTGATGATCCTGCCGTTTTGCGCCGAGACGCCCGGGTCGAGGACTTCCGAGCGCAAACGCATCAGCCGGGTATGGGTGTTTTCCTCGTGCGCCTCCATCAGGCGCGTATAGCCGACCACGTCTGCCGCGAGGATTGCCGCAAGGCGTCGGCGAACTTCCGGGACCGATGGGGTCATCATATGATTGATATTTCTGCAAAATTTACTGATAGGCGACTAAAATCCGGCACAAAAAAACAGAACACCAACGCGAAAAGGATATCTTCATCAAGATCATAAAGGAAGGCTCCATCCGGATGGGTGTGCCAGCCAAGTACGCTGGTACAGTGTGATGTTTGCAACCTTTGAGGGGGGCGTCCGTGGGCGCGCAATCGCGATCCGCCCAACGGGTGGATACGGTGCGGACCAGGCAGGCATTGGCGCCTTGAACACGCAAATGCGTTCCTTGGCTTCATGGCTGGATCATCGCCGCGGCGAAACTCGTCTCCGTTGATCTGCGTCAATGCGGGAGCGGTGTTCTCCTTTCTTCCCGCCGATCACGGGCGAGATTGGCCGGGAGCGCGGCGTTACCGCTGGAGCGATCGCCATCGTCGTATCCGGGGCTGCCAGTCGTCCGATGAGCGTACTCGGAAGTCCCGCAGGCAACAGAAGGTCAACTGATATGGCCGAGGCGTTCGACATCGCGCGCAAGTCTGCCGCGCCAGGCCTGATTGTCTATGAATTGCTTCACACAATTTGGACCGTTGATTGAGCGAATTGACGCGGGCTGGTGGAATACTCGCCCTTGAAGCCACCCTGCCGGTCGATGGGACTTGACCGTCAGCGGGCGCGGGCTGAAACAGGTATTCGTCCTCCAACCCTGGTAACGAAGGCCTCCATGCGACTTCCCTTCTTCTACGGCTGGATCATCGTCGCGGTGACCTTCGTCACCATGGCGATCGGCGTGAACGCAAGGACGGCATTCTCGCTGTTCTATCCGCCGATCATCTCCGAATTCGGCTGGGAGCGCGGCGTTACCGCGGGCGCATTCTCGTTCGGCTTTGTCGCTTCCGCGGTCGCGAGCCCGCTGATCGGCCGGCTGATGGATCGCGGCGGGCCGCGCGCGGTGATGGAGCTCGGTGTGCTCTTGATGGGCTCCGGCCTGCTGCTGGCGCCGCTGACGACGCAACCCTGGCATCTCTATCTCACCATCGGCGTGCTGGTTGGTTCCGGCAGCGTCTGCCTCGGCTATTCCGGCCAATCGCTGTTCGTGCCGAACTGGTTCATGCGCCGCCGTGGCCTCGCGATCGGGCTCGCCTTCGCCGGTGTCGGCATCGGCTCGGTGACGCTGCTGCCATGGGTGCAGCACATGATCGAGCACACCGGCTGGCGCACCGCCTGCACCGCCATGGGGATCCTGGTGCTGGTTGTGCTCGCGCCGATCAACCTGTTGCTGCACAAGAAGCCGGAGGACATCGGGCTGCAGCCGGACGGCGATGCGGCGCCGACGGCGACGTCGGCCAGGCCGGCGTCGAATATCGTCGATCCGGTGTGGGCCGGCACCGACTGGACGTTGTCGCGCGCGCTACGCACTGCGCGGTTCTGGTGGATCGCGACCGGCTATTTCTGCGGCCTGTATATCTGGTACGCCGTGCAGGTGCACCAGACCAAATTCCTGCTCGACATCGGCTTCAGCTCCAATGTCGGCGTCTGGGCGCTTGGCGTCGTCAGCCTGCTCGGCATTCCCGGCCAGATCTGGCTCGGGCATCTCTCCGATCGCATCGGCCGCGAATGGGTGTGGGCGATCTCGTGCTTGGGCTTCGTGATCTGCTTTGCCGCGCTCGCCGCCTTGAAATACTGGCCGAGCATGACGCTGATCTATCTCATGGTCTTCACCCAGGGCGCGCTCGGCTACGGCCTGACCTCCGTGATGGGACCGGTGGTGCTGGAGATCTTCCAGGGCAAGCAATACGGCAGCATTTTCGGCACCGTGATGCTGGCCGCGCTCGCCGGCGGAGCCGCCGGCCCCTGGATCACGGGCCAGCTCTACGATCTCTCCGGCAGCTATACCAGCGCGTTCCTGCTCGGCATTGCCGTCAGCCTGCTGTCGGCATTCGCGATCTGGCAGGCTTCGCCGCGCAAGGTCCGTGCCGTCGCCGGCCAGATGCATAAGGTCGCAAGCGCGGCCTGACGCATCAGGCGGATGAAACGCCGATCGCCCGCTGCAGGTCGGTGATCGCGCGCAGGCAACTGTCGGCGGGGGTGGTATCCGGATCGATCAGGCGGTGCAGGCGGAAACCATCTTCCAGCGCCAGCACGATCGCGCCGGTCCAGTCCGGATTGAGCCTGGCGTTCCTGCCGCTGTTCTTCTGCGCGGTCTCGACGATGTCGGCGATCAGCTTGCGCCGCGCGCGCAGGCGCTTGGCGAGTTCGGGCCGACGCTTCTCGGCGCGCGCCACGAACAGGATCATCTCCATGTGCAGGAGAGGCGAGCGGCCGAGCGGATCCTGCCGGCTGCGGTCCATGGTGCGCAATGCCTCCAGGAAGTCGGCCAGGTCCTTGTGCTTGGCGAGCAAATCGAGATTGCGCCGGATCGATTGCTCGACGTGATCCTCAAGCATCGCGAAGATCAGCTCGTCCTTGCTCTTGAAGTTCGAGTAGAACGCGCCGCGGGTGAAACCCGCCGCAGCCGCAATCGCCTCGATGCTGGCGCCGCCGATTCCCTGTTCCTCGAACACCCGCGCCGCCGCCTCGAACAGCTTCTCGCAGGTGTCGTCGCGTGTCGGTCTGGTTCGAACCCTTGACATCGGCGCATTTTAGGGCAGAATGCAACTCGATACAAGAGTGTATCGAGTTGCGCTTTATAAAACGAGAGTTGCTAAAACCAGAATGGCCGTACCCGTGTTGGTGCGGTCTTGAGGATGACACCAAGGCGCGCCAGAGTGCAGGCACCGGCGTAGCGCACGAACGAGGTCACCATGAACGAGCAAGTTCAGCCGGCCAGCGGCGAGCCGCTTTTCAACCCCCTGGCGCCCGAATTCATTCGTAATCCCTATCCGTACTATGAGCGGCTACGCCGCCTCGATCCGATGCATGTCAACGCGCACGGCGCCTTCGTGGCCAGCCGTCACGCGGAGGCGAGCCTTGTGTTGCGCGACAAGCGGTTCGGCAAGGACTATGTCGAGCGCTCGATCCGCCGCTACGGCCCCAAGATCATGGACGAGCCGGTCATCCGCAGCATGAGCCACTGGATGCTGCAGCAGGACCCGCCCGACCACACCCGCCTGCGCGGCCTCGTCGTCAAGGCGTTCACCGCACGCCGGGTCGAGGACATGCGCGCGCGCATCCAGCACGTCGTCGACGAAACGCTCGATCGCATCATTCCGCAGGGGAAGATGGACCTGATCGAGGATTTCGCGTTCCGCCTGCCGGTGACGATCATCTGCGACATGCTCGGCATCCCCGAGGAGCATCGCGATGCCTTCTACAATGGCTCGCGCGACGGCGGACGCCTGCTCGAGCCGGTGCCGCTGACGGCGGAGGAGATCAAGCAGGGCAACGCCGGCAACGCGATGGCCGCGATGTACTTCCACCAGCTGTTCGAGCTGCGCCGCAAGCAGCCTGGTGACGACCTCACCACGCAACTGGTGCAGGCCGAGGAGGACGGCCAGAAGCTGACCAACGAGGAGCTCACCGCCAACATCATCCTGCTGTTCGGCGCCGGCCATGAGACGACCGTGAACCTGATCGGCAACGGCCTGCTCGCGCTGTTCCGCAACCCGGATCAGCTCGCGCTGCTGAAGGCCAATCCGGGCCTGATCACCAATGCGATCGAGGAGTTCCTGCGCTACGATTCCTCGGTGCAGCTGACCGGCCGCGTCGCGCTGGAAGACATCGAGGATCTCGGCGGCAAGCGCATCCCGAAGGGGGAGAGCGTGCTGTGTCTGCTGGGCTCGGCCAACCACGATGAGGCGGTCTATCCCGACCATCCCGAGAAGCTCGACATCCAGCGGCCGAACGTGAGGCCGCTGTCGTTCGGCGGCGGCATCCATTTCTGCCTCGGCGCCCAGCTGGCGCGGATCGAGGCCGAAGTCGCGATCTCGACGCTGCTGCGCCGGATCCCCGACCTGCGGCTCGATGACGCGGAAAATCCGGAGTGGCGGCCGACCTTCGTGCTGCGCGGGTTGAAGCGGCTGCCTGCGAGCTGGTGACATCCGGGATGTGGCGACATCCGGGATGCGCGGCAGGGCAGTAATCCTGCCGCGGAAGGCCGGTGTGCACGCACGCTTGAGCGGAAAACCGTCATTTGACGTCGCAGCGGTAAAGCCGCTGTGACTTCGCCATACTTGTCTCTATATTTGGGTTGCTCCGGCCAAGGGTTGGCAAAGGGTTCAGCATAAGGAGGCTGCCGCGGAGCGGGCTCAAAGGGAGACACCGTGCAGACGACACTGCTCGGCCTGGCAATCGCCTTCATTCTTGCGCTGGTGGCCGCGCTGGTCGGTCCGTATTTCGTTGACTGGAACCAGTTCAGGCCGCAGTTCGAGACGGAGGCGTCCAAGATCATCGGTATGCCGGTTCGTGTCGCCGGCAATCTCGACGCGCGTCTGCTGCCTGCGCCTTCGCTGCGGTTGAAAAACGTCACCGTCGGCGGCGCCAACGACCGCGGCAAGGTCCGGGCCACCAATCTCGACGTCGAGCTCAGCCTGAGCTCGCTGATGCGCGGCGAATGGCGCGCGAACGAACTCACCGTCAATGGCATGTCGCTCGATCTCGGGCTCGATCCGAATGGGCGGATCGACTGGTCGCCGTCGAGCGGGAGCTTCAACCTGGCTTCGCTGGCGATCGACCGTCTCAATCTGACCGGCCGCATCACACTGCATGACGCCACAAGCCGCAGCACGCTCGAGCTGAACGACATTGCCTTCAGCGGCGATGTTCGTTCGCTTGCCGGCGCGATCCGCGGCGACGGCAATTTCATGTTCGACGGCAACCGCTACCCGTTTCGGATCTCGTCCGGGCAAAGCGCCGACGGCAGCGGCACCCGCCTGCACTTCAACATCGATCCTGGGCAGCGGCCAGTGTCGGCCGATCTCGACGGCATCCTGACCTTCGAGGCCCGCGCGCCGCGGTTCGAGGGGAGCGTGACGCTGGCGGGCACACCTGGCCAGCGCGGCGGCAGCGATATGCCGCCCTGGCGTATCGCGGCCAGGATCAAATCGGATTATTCGGCGGCGCGTCTCGACCAGGTCGAGGTGAGCTATGGCGGCGAAGACCGCGCGCTGAAGCTCGCAGGAAATGGCGATCTCCGGTTCGGCGCGTCGCCGCTGCTGCGCGCATCGCTTTCAGCACGACAGCTCGATGGCGACAAGTTCGCCGCCAAAGATAGCGCCAAGGACGGCAGCAACGGCAATGTCGAGCCGGTGCGCGTGCTCCCGGCGATGCGCGCGGTGTTGTCGGGTCTTCCGCAAAGCCCGATCCCTGCGCAGGTCGAGCTCACCTCCGAGCAGATCATGCTCGGCGGCCGCCCGTTGCAGGACATCTCGGCAGAGCTGCAATCGGATGCGAAATCATGGACCGTGCGCCGGCTGGAGTTTCGCGCGCCGGGATCGACGCGGGTCTCGATGAGCGGCGCCAGCGCGCAGACCGGCGTCGCCAACAGCTTCAAGACCGCGCTCAATATCGAATCGTCCGACCCCGATACGCTGATGAGCTGGCTGCAGGGGCGGAGCGACATCGCCTATCGCAGCCAGAAGCCGCTGCGGTTGCGCGGCGACGTCACGGTGTCGCCATCAGGCTTTTCGATCGACGCGATGAAGGCGGAAATCGAGAGCGGCGCGATCGAAGGCCGCGTCGCGGTCGCGCATCGCGAGGGAGCGAGCGGCTCCAAGGTCGAGGCGCAGTTGAAGGCGGAGCGGCTCGATCTCGATGCGACCGCAGCCTTCATCCGCTCGCTGGCCGGCCCGCAAGCCGAATGGCCGGACGAAGCGCAACTGTCGCTCGATATCGGGCGCGCGATCTCTTCGGGGCAGGAATTGCGACCGCTGCTTGCGAAGATCGCCTACAGCCCGAAGAGCATCGTGCTCGAGCGCGTGAGGATCGGTCAGCCCGACAATGTCACGCTCGACGGCAGTGGCAATTTCGATCGCGCCAATGCGACCGGCAAGCTCGCGGTCGATGCGACCGCCGCGTCGCTCGGCCGGCTGACCGCTGTGGTGCAGCCGTTCGCGCCGGCGCTTGCCGCGCGGCTCGGTGTGCTGCGCGCGGACGCCGGTCCGGTCCGTGCCAGGCTTGCGCTCGACCTCGGCAAAGGCAAGACCGCCGATCGGGTCAGCGCGCGCGCGACGATCGATCTCGACACGCCGCAGCTCAAGGGCAATACGGTGATCTCGGCGACGCCGCCGGCAACTGCGATCCGTGCGCTGGATTTCGACGCACTTCGCAGCAGCGACGTGACGGCTGAGGCGAAATTCTCCGCCGGCGAGGGCAATGCACTGCTGGCGCTGCTTGGGCTTGACCGTGCGGTTGCAGCCGGTGCGGGCACGACGCAGTTCGAGGGCAACGTGAGCGGCGCGTGGCAGGCGCCGTTGCGGCTCAAGGCACGGCTCTGGGGCGCCGGGCTCGACGCGGATGCGGAAGGGACCGCGGAGCCGTGGTCCAAGAACGGGGCCGGGGAGAGCAAATCGAACATCAGCCTCCGCGTCCGCAGCGCCGACCTCAGTCCGCTGCTCGGTCTGAAATCATCCGATCCGGCGGCAAACATCCGCCTGTCGTCGCGGGTCACACTTGCGGGTGACAGGCTGACCTTCGACGATCTCGACAGCATCGTCGCCGGTTCGCGGCTGCGCGGCCGGCTGGCGCTGACGCTCGCCGATCAGAAGAGCATCGAGGGCGAAGTCGGCCTCGATCAGATCACGCTGGCGCCGATTTTCACGGCGGCGATCGGCGCGGCCGGTCACGATGCGACGGAGCCGCTCGGCCAGGGCCTGACGAGCGCCTGGCGCGGCAAGGTCACGTTCGAAGCGCTGCACGGCCTGCTGCCCGGCGGGGCCGAGCTGCAGCCGGTCAGCGGCACCATCAGGTCGGACGGCCAGTCGCTGACCTTCGACGGCGTCAAGGGCAAGATCGGCGGCGGCGAGGCGACCGCCTCCATCGATGCGCGGCAGGGCGTCAACGGACTTGCCTTGAATGCAAATGTGCAGCTCTCGGGTGTCGACGGCTCGGCCTTGCGCTATCGCAGCCTCGCGATGCCCAAGGCACGCACTTCGATGCAGATGACGTTGTTGACGCAAGGCCGCAGCGCCTCGGCGCTGATCGGTGCGCTGTCCGGCAGCGGCGCCGTGACGCTGGAGGGGCTGAACCTTCCAGGGCTCGATCCGCGCGCGTTCGACGTTGCGATCCGCGCCAGCGATTCCGGGCAGGCGACCGACGACACGCGGCTGAAGCAGATCGTCGAACCGGCGCTGGCAACCGGCGGGCTGGCGGTCGCTTCGGCGCAAATCCCCTTCAACATCCGTGACGGCCGCGTCCGGTTCGGCACCACCACGCTTGCGGCGAGCGGTGCCAACGTCATCGTGTCCGGCGGCTATGATATTCCAGCCGACCAGGCCGACATCCGCGCCGCGCTGGCACCGACGCAGATCGGCACTGCGAGCAGCCGCCCGGAAATCCAGCTGCTCGCGGTGGGCACGCCGGACGGATTGTCGCGCAGCATCGACATTGCGGCGTTGTCGTCATGGCTTGCGGTGCGCGCGATCGACCGGGAGACCAAGCGGCTCGACGCGATCGAGCGCGGCGAACCAGTGCCGCCGCCGACCCCGGCTGCCCTTCCGCCGCCCGCCGCGCCGGCGCCGGATGCGTCCAATCCAAATTCGGCGGGGGCGCCCTCTGCCAATCTGCCGGTGCCGGGCCCTGATCCACGTCATGCGCCGGCGAAGCCGAAGGTCGTTGCGCCGCGGCCGCCGATCGTCACCGCGCCCGCCATTGCGCCGCCTGCGCCGGTTGCGAGCCAGCCGCAGCTCGCGCCGCTGCCGCCGCCGATCGAGGTCAAGCCGGTGCCCGGTGCAGCCAGGTCGAGGCCGCTGCGGCCGCCGCTGTCGCTGACGCCGCAGGTCGCCAATCCGCCGCCGCGGCCAGCGGTGCAGAACTAGCGAGTGTCTTCAGGCGAAATCGGTCCCGGTTCGCGTGATGAAAACGCGTCGGAACGGGAATCCAGAGCCTACGATCGGTGCTGGAGAATATTGATCAGCCGGCCGAACGGATCGCGGACGTAGAAGCGCCGTACGCCCCATGGCTCGTCCGCCGGTCCGTATTCGATCGCGATGCCGGCGCCCTTCATCCGCTGCAGTGCTTCGTCGAGGTCGTCGACCTCGATCGAGAGATCGGGCACCGGCGTGCCGGAGCCGCCTTCGGAAGCGAAGCTGATTTGAACCTGCATCGTTTCGGATGAACCGTAAGTCGCAATCCAACCGAAATCCATCAGCGGGTCGAGGCCGAGGATGTCGTGATAGAACGACTTCGCTGCCGCTACATCTGATGCGGCAACGTTCGCGACGATGCGATTGACCTTCATGCTGAAGTCCGCGTGGCGGAACGACCGTCTGCCGAAGCGACGGTCGGCAAGGCAATCAGGCTTGCTGGCGCGTGTCGACCTGTTGCGGCCTGACATCCGTCGGTACCGCAGGAGTGGCGCGCGAGCGGAAATAGTCGAGCACGAAAAGCCGGATTGCGGAGGACAGATTGCCCTGCTGACGATTGCTGTCGATCTCGCCGACCAATTCCGACAGCGTCATGTTCCGCAGACCGGAAATCTCCTTCATGCCGTTCCAGAAGGCTTCTTCGAGGCTGACGCTGGTCTTGTGACCGGCGACGACGATCGACCGCTTGACGACCGGAGACTTCATGATGCGTCACCACTTTCGATGCGGTGCTGATCGAGCACGCGCTCACTGCGCTCGCCGAGAAATTCGTCACGCGCTCGTTCGGATTTGGTGCGACCGAATAGCGCACGATTGGCTTCGGCCTGCTTTGCTGCTTGTTCGCGCTCACCGCGCTTCTTGAATCGTTTCAGGTTGACCACGTCGCCCATGCTCGTCGTCCTCATCGTCCCCAGAGCGGAATTGGTGATGCATCGTGACGAAAGCAAGAGCGATCGCGCTAAGCGCCCGGCTCGATATCCATCCCGAATCCCCATTTGATGCTTGTGATAGCATCAAAGAATCCGTTTCGCTCTGCGAAAACTAGACGTCTGTACCATGCGCCAGCGCAGAGCTGATAGGCAAACAGCCTTAGCCTTTAGGCGTTATGATCCATAATTATATCACGCGCGCTGACCGTAATTATCCGGACATTGCGCGCTTCACTTCAGCCGGGGTGTGTCATTTTGTCCGGCTGCACGAGGCGATCAAATTCGTCGGCGGTTACGAATCCGAGCCGCAAAGCCTCTTCCTTCAACGTCGTTCCGTGCGCGTGCGCCGACTTGGCGACCTTGGCTGCGTTGTCGTAACCGATCTTCGGCGCGAGCGCCGTCACCAGCATCAGCGAGCGCTGCATCAGCTCGTTGATGCGCTTTTCGTCGGCGCGTATTCCGACAACGCAATGCTCAGTAAATGAGCGGACAACATCAGACAGCAACTGAATGGAATTTATCATACAATATGCCAACACGGGCTTGTACACGTTGAGCTCGAAATGGCCCTGGCTGCCGGCGACGGTGATCGTGGTCTGATTGCCGAATACCTGGCAGCAGACCATGGTCATGGCCTCGCATTGGGTCGGATTGACCTTGCCCGGCATGATCGAGGAGCCCGGCTCGTTCTCGGGCAGCACCAGCTCGCCGAGGCCGGAGCGCGGGCCCGAGCCGAGGAAGCGGATATCGTTGGCGATCTTGAACAGGCCGGTCGCCACCGAATTGATCGCGCCATGCACCAGCACATAAGCGTCGTTGGACGCGAGTGCCTCGAACTTGTTTGCCGCGCTCGTGAACGGCAGCTTGGTGATTTCGGCGACGTGCTTGGCGAAAGCGTTGGCGAATTCCGGCTTCGAGTTGAGGCCGGTGCCAACAGCAGTGCCGCCCTGCGCCAGCGGAAACAGCTCCTTCACCGCAGTGCGCAGCCGCGCGATGCCGCTCTCGACCTGCGCGGCGTAGCCGGAGAATTCCTGGCCGAGCGTCAGCGGTGTCGCATCCTGGGTATGCGTGCGTCCGATCTTCACGATCCTGGCAAACGCCTCCTGCTTCTGGTGCAACGCCTGATGCAGCTCGGTGAGGGCAGGGATCAGGTCGGCGATGATGCGGCCGGCCGCTGCGATATGCATCGCGGTCGGGAACGAGTCGTTCGACGACTGGCTCATGTTGACGTGATCGTTCGGATGGATCGGCTGCTTGGCGCCGAGCTCGCCGCCGAGCATCTGGTTGGCGCGGTTGGCGATCACCTCGTTCACGTTCATGTTGGTTTGTGTGCCCGAGCCGGTCTGCCAGACGACCAGCGGAAAATGATCGTCGAGCTTGCCCTCGATCACTTCCCTGGCGGCGCCGGTGATGGCGTCGGCGCGGCGTGCATCGAGCTGGCCGAGTTCGCGATTGGTTTCGGCTGCGGCGAGCTTGACGATGGCGAGTGCATGAATGATCGCGATCGGCATCCGGTCGTGGCCGATCTTGAAATTCTGCCGCGAGCGCTCGGTCTGCGCGCCCCAGTAGCGATCGGCGGCGACGTCGATCGGACCGAAGCTGTCGGTCTCGCTGCGGGTGGCGGCGTTGGACGGTGTCGTCGATTGAGCCATGCATGCTCTCCATTGCGTCATCAGAACGTGGTCCGGCGGGGTGCCAGCTTTCCGGCGCGGCCACGCGACAGCGGACGCGCGGAGGCACGTTCATGCAGAACATCGTCCGGGATGACGGTCTGTCATCCCGGCCCTCGCGAGCATCCTACAAGGTCGCGGATCGATCGGTGTTTAGATTATTTCTTGCGGAAGCGGTCCAGCCGCACGACCTCGGCGCCTTCGCTGGGCTTCGCCGGCTCCTGCTCGGTCTCGGCCGTCTCGGGCTCGGCCGCCCGGGCGGCCGGCGCGGGAAGGGGAGAGGCCGGTGCCGTCGCGGGCGGGGCGTCCTCGGACAGCGCCTCCGAGACGTCGAACCGCAGATCGAACGGAGCGGACGGATCGAGGAAGCGCGTCACCGCGGCGAACGGCACGTTCAGCCGCTCGGGAATCCCGCCGAACGACAGGCCGACCTCGAACCGGTCCTCGGTCACGACCAGGTCCCAGAACTGGTGCTGCAGGATGATGGTCATGTCCTCCGGATACTGCGCGAGCAGCCGCGGCGACAGCTTCACGCCATCGCCGTGCGAGAGGAAGGTGATGTAGAAATGGTGCTCACCCGGCAGGCCATGTTCGGCTGCGTCCGACAAGACCCGGCGCAGCACCCCGCGCAGCGCGTCGCGCGCCAGCACGTCATATCGGATGTGATCGGTCGCCATCGTATTCCTGTCGCTTCGAAAATGCCGGCAGGGCCTCGTCGGACCTGTCCGACTCGCCCTTTTGGCCATGCTACCCCGCCGGGACCCGGAAATCAGCAGGGCTGGCAGCGGAAAATGCGGGCGGACGCCCGATCGGGAAATAAAGTGGAGGCTTCTGTTGCCAGGTGCCTCCGAACCCCGCCTAACGGAGCTTAACCCGTTAGGACTTTAAGATGGTCTTTCAAACTGCGTTACGCAGCCTGAGCAACCGGAGCAAAGTTGTCGTTGGCAACTATTGCATTAGCCCGATAACGGCGGAACCATACCGAGAAAAAACACGCCCTTTACGCCCTCGTCGATCCTATTTCGCCCCCGCCAAAAGCCACCGAAGCTAGAGGCTCGGATGGGTTTTGGTGGAGGCGCCGGGTACCGCCCCCGGGTCCGAATGGTTTATTGCGACGGCCATTTATTTCCATAGCCGGCGAACCGGCACCCCCAATATAGGCGGCACGAACGAAGAAAAATAGAGCCGATTCAGGCTTGTTCAGGTGTGAAAACACGCCGATTTGGGTTGGCCCGCGTCCTGACGCCGTTCTAGCCCGTCTTATTCATCAGCGGCTTGTTGAGAGGCTGGCGAGCGTGGCGTAAGCCGCTGAGGTGGCGTAGGATTCGGTTGCTGACACCCACCCTCCGCGCATCCGGGCCGCCACACTCGCCATGACCGACGATACGAGTCTGCCGTTCTCATTTCCAGCCGTTTCCCGCAAGAAGATCACAGCCTCGTTCGACGGCGGCAAGCTGACGTCGGATGGCGGCGTCATGCTTCTGGCCATGGCGGACCGGCGCCTCGGCTTGGCCGCGAAGTTGTCCTGCGTATTCCCCGAGCGGCGCGATCCGGGACGCATCGTGCACAGCCTTGCGGATATGATCCGCGCCCGCATCTTTGCCATCGCGTGTGGCTACGAGGATGGCAATGATCTCGATCGTTTACGCGGCGATCCGGCGTTCAAGCTGGCTTGCGGCCGACTGCCGGACACTGGCCGGGATCTGTGTTCGCAGCCGACCCTATCGCGCCTGGAGAATGCACCACACCTGCGCGAGGTGATCCGGCTGAGCTCTGTGCTGGTTGACCTATGGATGGACAGCTACGCGCGAGCGCCGAGCGCAATCACGCTCGACATCGACGACACGGTCGACGTGGTGCATGGCCGTCAGCAACTCTCGCTGTTCAACGCCCATTATGATGAACACTGCTTCCTGCCGATCCACGTCTACGACACCGAGCACAGCCGGCCTGTTGCGGTCATCCTGCGCCCCGGCAAGACGCCGAGCGGCCGCGAGGTGCGGGCACACCTGCGCCGCCTGGTTCGGCGCATTCGCCGGCGCTGGCCCGATACGCGTATCACCTTCCGCGGCGACAGCCATTACGCCGGCCCCGAGGCGATGACTTTTTGCGAGCAAAACGGCGTCGATTACATCTTCGCGCTAGCCGGCACGAAGCCGCTCGCCAGAAAGGTCGACGAGGTCTGTGATGCAGTTCGAACCGAACGTGCGATCGAGAACAAGATCGTGGTTCGCGGCTACACCGAGACCCGCCACGCGGCCGGCTCCTGGCATCGTGAGCGCCGCGTCGTCGCCCGCATCGAGGCAACCCAACAAGGGCTCGACGTCCGCTACGTCGTCACCAGCCTGGATATCGGCTCGGCTGAGTGGATCTATGACAGCCTCTATTGCGCTCGCGGACAGGCCGAGAACCTGATCAAGCTGCACAAGACCCAGCTCGCCTCCGATCGCACCAGTTGCCGCTCGGCGCTCGCCAACCAGGTCCGCCTCGTCTTCCACACCGCCGCCTATTGGCTCATCCTCGCCGTGCGCGATGCCATCCCAAAGCCGCGCGATCTGGCAACGGCCGAGTTCAACACGATCAGGCTCAGGCTTCTCAAGATCGCAGCCCGCGTCATCGAGACCGCCACCCGCGTCCGTCTCGCCTTCGCTGCGGCGTGCCCCAACGCCGACCTGTTCCGCGGCTTGGCAAACGCTCTGGTCCCGCAAGCACCCTGACGCGCGGGGCATGAGCCCCGGTCACCCCGCTGCCGTCCTCCAACGCGTTCACGAAGTCGGGTCGAAAAGCGGCGAAAAAGCCGAAGCGTTCGCGCGCGCCTTCACCCCGACCGGAAATGTTCCAGCTGCCCCGCCCGGCAATCATGAATAAGACGGGCTAGATTTTGCCATGCCCCCGGAATCCCCGCCGGTTGCCGCCCCGGCGCCGGATGCCTCCGTACCGTCTGCGCCCCTCCAGCCCGGCCTGCTCGAGCTGTTCCTGGCCTTTGCCAAGATGTCGCTGGCCGGCTTTGGCGGGGTCCTGGTCTGGGCCCGGCGGTCGATCGTCGAGCAGCACCGCTGGATGACGGCGGAGGAGTTCAACGAGACCTTCGCGCTGTGCCATTTCCTGCCAGGTCCGAACATCGTCAACCTGTCGGTCGTATTCGGCTCGCGCCTTCGCGGCATAGCCGGCGGCCTTGCGGCCTTCGCCGGACTGGTGGGGCCGCCGATGGTGATCGCGACAATCCTTGCCGCGCTCTACGCCCGCTACGGCGATATCGACGTCCTGCGCCGGACGCTCGCCGGCGTGGCCTGTGCCGCGGTCGGTCTGCTGTTCGCGGTCGTCCTCAAGATGATGATGCCGCTGTTGAAGCGGCGTGATGTCACAGGCCTGGTCATTCTGGCGGCGGTTTTCGTCGCGATCGGTCTGATCCGATGGCCGCTCCAGATCGTGCTGCTGGCGGCGATCCCGCTCAGCATCGCGACGACAGTTTTGGTGCGACGCATGGTGAAGGCATGAGCTCGGAGCCCAGCCCGATCGCAGCGCTGGTCTGGACCTTCGGTCTGATGTCGCTGTTTGCGGTCGGCGGGGCCAATTCGGCGATCCCCGAAATGCACCGCGCTGCCGTCGACGTGCATCACTGGCTGACCGACAAGCAGTTCGCCGACGTGTTCGCGATCTCGCAACTCTCGCCGGGACCGAACGTGCTGATCGTGACACTGATAGGCTATTCTGTCGCAGGCGTCGCGGGGGCATTGGCCGCAACGATCGCGATGTGCGGACCGACCGCGTTGCTTGCCTATTATGTGAGCCGTTTCCTCGATCGCTCGCGCGACGCGCGCTGGCCGGCGATCATTCAGGCCGCATTGGTTCCGCTGTCGATCGGCTTGATGGCTGCCTCCGGCCTGATCGTGGCGCAGACATCAGACCAAAGTTGGATCGCGATCCTGATCACCATTGTCGCAGCCGCGCTTGCTTTTGCGACACGGATCAATCCCTTATGGATGCTGCTTGCCGGAGGTCTCTTGGGTTTTGCTGGCGTTGTCTGACGAAAATCGCTAGCAAGGCTTTCGGTCAACGCACCACAAGCCAAGCCATTCAATCACAACGGGCGGGACAGCCCTGACGGGGGAAGCGCAGTCATGAGCGATACGCCAAGTGAGGCGCCGGTCAAATCGATCTTGCCGAAATGGGTGCGCGGTCCGCAGGACTTTGTCGGCGGGCTTGTCATGATGGCGGTTGCCCTGTTTGCGTTGTGGGCTTCGAGCGATCTGCAGGGCATGCATGGATTCTCGTTTGGTGCCGGAACCGCACCGCGCATGTTCGCCGTGCTGCTGCTGCTGCTCGGCGGCGCTGTCGCGCTGATGGGGCTCCTGAACGACGGCCCGCATATCGCGGCCTATTCATGGCGCGGGCCGCTGTTCGTATCGGCAGCGATCGTGTTCTTTGCGGTGTCGATCCGGCCGCTTGGGCTCGTCGTCACGGCATTTGCCAGCTTCATGATTGCGGCACTCGGCTCGGAGGAGACGAAGTGGCTGGAGGCGACCATCGTAGGCGCCTGTCTGACGCTGGGCTGCGCATTGTTGTTTCCTTACGTGCTGGGACTTCCGATGCCGATGTTCCCTCGTTTCCTGATTCAGTGAGGGCGCAATGGATCTGTTCGCCAATCTCGCCCACGGTTTTGCCGTCGCGCTTTCGCCGATTAACCTTCTGATGTGCCTGATCGGCGCACTGGTCGGTACGCTGGTTGGCGTGCTGCCGGGCATCGGCACCATCGCCACCGTCGCGATGCTGCTGCCGATCACCTTCGGCCTGCCGCCGGTCGGCGCGTTGATCATGCTCGCCGGCATCTATTACGGTGCGCAATATGGTGGCTCGACCACCTCGATCCTGGTCAATATTCCGGGCGAGGCGACTTCGGTGGTCACCGCGCTCGACGGCCACCAGATGGCACGACAAGGCCGCGCCGGCCCGGCGCTCGCGATTGCCGCGATCGGCTCGTTCTTCGCCGGTTGCGTCGCGACCGTGCTGATCGCCGTGCTCGGTGCGCCGCTGACCAAGCTCGCGCTGGCGTTCGGCCCGGCCGAATATTTCTCGCTGATGGTGCTCGGCCTGATCTTCGCGGTGGTGCTCGCCAAGGGCTCGGTGCTGAAGGCGATCGCGATGATCGTGTTCGGCCTGCTGCTGTCGATGGTCGGCTCCGACATCGAGACCGGCGCCTCGCGCATGGCCTTCAACATCCCCGAGCTTGCCGACGGCCTCGGCTTTGCTACCGTTGCGATGGGCGTGTTCGGCTTCGCGGAGATCATCCGCAATCTCGACGCCGGCGCCGGGATGAGCCGCGATCTGGTGCAGCAGAAGATCACCGGCCTGATGCCGACCAGGAAGGACCTGATGGATTCCGCGCCGGCAATCGTGCGCGGCACTATCCTCGGCTCGATCCTTGGCATCCTGCCGGGCGGCGGCGCCGTGATCGCGTCGTTTGCCGCGTATACGCTGGAGAAGAAGATTGCCAAGGATCCGTCGCGGTTCGGCCGCGGCGCGATCGAGGGCGTGGCGTCGCCGGAAAGTGCCAACAACGCCGCGGCGCAGACCTCGTTCATCCCGCTGCTCACGCTCGGCATCCCGCCGAATGCGGTGATGGCGCTGATGGTCGGCGCGATGACCATTCATGGCATCGTGCCGGGTCCGCAGGTGATGGTGAAGCAGCCGGACCTGGTCTGGGGCATGATCGCCTCGATGTGGATCGGCAACCTGATGCTGATCATCATCAACTTGCCGCTGGTCGGCATCTGGGTCCGTCTGCTGCGCGTGCCGTACCGGCTGATGTTCCCCTCGATCGTGATCTTCTGCGCGATCGGCATCTACTCGGTGAACAACGCGCCGGTCGACGTCGTGCTCGCGGGCGCGTTCGGTCTGGTCGGGTACTGGCTGATCAAGCACGATTTCGAGCCGGCACCGCTGCTGCTCGGCATGGTGCTCGGCCCGCTGATGGAAGAGAACCTGCGTCGTGCACTCCTGATCTCGCGCGGTGACTGGAGCGTGTTCCTGTCGCGGCCGCTGTCGGCAGTGCTGCTGGCGATCGCGGCGGGTCTCCTGGTGCTCGCCGTGCTGCCGACCTTGCGTGCAAAGCGCGACGAAGTGTTCGTGGAGTCCGAGGGCTGAGTGCTTCGCCTGCGTCGGCGCGCCGCAGGCGGAAGTCGAATCGACACTCGATGTCGTCTCATGAAATGAAAATGCCGGCCGATTTGGCCGGCATTTTTATTTGGTCAAAACGTTCCCGGGAGGAATTGAGATGATGTCCGTTCGCTCGCTTGCGGGCGCATGCCTTTCGGCATTTGCCGCGCTGGGCGCATTCGCCGTGCCGGCCTCCGCGCAAAACTATCCGACCCGTACCATCACCATGATCGTGCCGTTCGCAGCCGGCGGTCCGACCGACGTGATCTCGCGCATCGTCACCGCGCACATGGCGCAGACGCTCGGACAGAGCATCGTCATCGAGAACGTGGTCGGTGCCGGCGGCACCACGGCGACGACGCGCGCCGCACGCGCCGCCAATGACGGCTACACGCTGGTCACCGGACATATGGGCACGCACGCGGCGTCCGTGCCGCTCTATCCGAAGCTTGCCTATCATCCGGAGAAGGATTTCGAGCCCGTCGCGCTGCTCGCGGGCACGCCGATCCTGATCCTTGCCCGCAAGGATTTCCCGCCGAAGGATCTGAAGGAATTCGTCGCCTACGTGAAGGCCAATGCCGACAAGGTCAACGCCGCGCATGCCGGCATCGGCTCGGTCTCGCACGCCTCCTGCGAGCTGTTGAATTCGATCCTCGACGTCAAGCCGGTCGGCGTGCCGTTCAACGGCACCGGCCCTGCCATGAACGCACTGGTCGCCGGCCAGGTCGATTACATGTGCGACCAGATCGTCAACGCGGTGCCGCAGATCAACGCCGGCACCATCAAGGCCTATGCGGTCGCGACCCCCGAGCGCAATCCGTCGCTGCCCAATGTCCCGACCACGGCAGAGGCCGGCCTGCCGGCGTTCCAGGCCCAGGCCTGGAACGCGATCTTCGCGCCGAAGGGAACTTCGCCCGCGATCATCGCCACGCTGAATGCCGCGGTCATCAAGGCGCTCGACGACGAGAACGTGCGCAAGCGGCTGCTCGAACTCGGCAGTGTGATCCCGGCGCCCACCCACCGCACGCCGGAGGCGCTCGCGACCCTCGTCAAAAGCGAGATCGCGAAGTGGACCCCGGTGCTCAAGCCGGCAAGTTAAGCCAACGCGATCAATCAGATAGGGCAGGGGCGGAACACAAGTTCCGCCCCTTGTCGTTTGGCGCAAGGGTGCTCACTTTTCGGGGTATAATCGGTGCAATCAGCCGAATCAGCGTGTCGGCCGGCGGCCTCGACCGTTAAGTTCGCCGCTTCCCCCGAAGGGTCCGAAACCAACGCCATGAACCAGTATCACGACCTGCTCGAACGCATCCTCGCCGATGGCGCCGAGAAGCACGACCGCACCGGCACCGGTACGCTGTCGATCTTCGGCCACCAGATGCGCTTCAACCTGTCGGCCGGCTTCCCGATGCTGACCACCAAGCGGTTGCCGCTGAAGGCGATCGTGCACGAGCTGCTCTGGTTCCTCGCCGGCGACACCAATATCAAATATCTCAACGACAACGGCGTCACGATCTGGGACGAATGGGCCGACGCCAATGGCGATCTCGGTCCGGTCTACGGCTCGCAATGGCGCTCGTGGCCCGCGCCCGATGGCCGCAGCATCGACCAGATCGCTGGCGTGATCGAGATGATCAAGCGCAATCCGGACTCGCGGCGGCTGATCGTCAGCGCCTGGAATCCGGCCGAGGTCGACAAGATGGCGCTGCCGCCGTGCCACTGCCTGTTCCAGTTCTATGTCGCGAACGGCAAATTGTCCTGCCAGCTCTATCAGCGCTCCGGCGACGTCTTCCTCGGTGTGCCCTTCAACATCGCCTCCTATGCGCTGCTCACCATGATGGTCGCGCAGGTGACGGGCCTCAAGCCCGGCGATTTCGTGCACTCGCTCGGCGACGCGCATCTCTACTCGAACCACCTCGAGCAGGCGCGGCTGCAATTGACGCGGCCGACGCGGCCGTTGCCGACGATGGCGATCAATCCCGACGTGAAGGATATCTTCGCGTTCCGCTACGAGGACTTCAAGCTCGAGGGTTACGACCCGCATCCGCACATCAAGGCTGAAGTCGCGGTCTGATGTCGCTCACCATCCGCCGCGCGCGGCCCAATGAGGCCGGACTGGTGTTCTCGCTGGTCCGCGAGCTCGCCGACTACGAAAAGCTTTTGCACGAGGTCCACGCCAGCGAGGCCGATATCGCCGAGGCGCTATTCGGCGGCAACCCGCGGCTGACTTGCGACATCGCGGAATGGAATGGCGAGCCGGCCGGCTTCGCGGTCTGGTTCGTCAACTTCTCGACCTTCGCCGGCCGCCACGGCATCTATCTCGAGGATCTCTTCGTGCGTCCGGCACTGCGCGGCAAGGGCATCGGCAAGGCGCTGCTGGTGCATCTGGCCAAGCAATGCCTCGCCAATGGCTGGTCGCGGCTGCAATGGGCGGTGCTCGACTGGAACGCGCCGTCGATCGCGTTCTACAAGTCGCTCGGCGCCGAGATGATGGACGAATGGACGATTTGCCGCGTCTCCGGCGAGGCGCTGTCGGCGCTCGCGCAAGGAGCGCGCTGATGGAGATCGTGCTCGTCGTCGCGGTCGCCGAGAACGGCGTGATCGGAAATGCCAACGCAATCCCGTGGCGGCTGAAATCCGACCAGCAGCGCTTCAAAACGATCACGCTGAACAAGCCCATCGTGATGGGACGCAAGACGTTCGAATCCCTGCGCCGGCCGCTGCCGGGGCGCACCAACATCGTGGTGACGCGCGATACGAATTATCGCGCGCGCGGCGCCATCGTCACTACGTCGTTCGAAAATGCCCGCGCCATTGCGCTTGGTGACGCGCTGCGGCGTTTCGCCACTGAAATTGCCGTCATCGGTGGCGCGGAAATCTATGCGCAATCGATGGGCATGGCCGATCGGCTGGAGATCACCGAGGTTCACGCCCGGCCCGACGGCGATACACGGTTCGACACTATCGACGCGAAAGAGTGGGACGAGGTCGCGCGCGTGCGAAATCCGGCTGGTCCGGACGACAGCGCGGACTTCTCCTATGTGACATATCGTCGGCGCGGCCGGGGTTAACCAATGTTTGCATTGACAATTTTGCCCCGGCGCATAGCTCGTCCGGCAAGGAAGCTTGCGTTGTAAGGGCCTGAGCGGTCCCCTATAACCGGGCCGGACATTCGAGGCCGGGCGTCCCGTCCGGACTTGTCGAGGAGATGTTTGATGCCGTGGAAAAATCAAGGCGGGGGGCCATGGGGCTCGGGTCCGAAAGGACCATGGGGCACAGGTCCGCAGTCAGCCGGGCCGAGGCCGCCGGATCTTGAGGATCTGCTGCGGCGCGGCCAGGACCGGCTGCAGCAGTGGATGCCCGGCGGTCATTTCAGCGGCATGGGCATCGCGCTGGTGCTGGTCGCCGCGCTGGCGATCTGGTTCGCCACCGGGATCTTCCGCGTCCAGTCCGAAGAGCTCGGCGTCGTGCTGCGCTTCGGCAAATACGTCCGCGATGCCCAGCCGGGCCTGCGCTACCACCTGCCGTATCCGATCGAGACGGTGCTGCTGCCGAAGGCGCTGCGCGTCAACACGATCTCGATCGGCATGACCCTGATCGACGATCCCGCACGGCGCGGCCGCACCATGCGCGACGTGCCGGAAGAGAGCCTGATGCTGACCGGCGACGAGAACATCGTCGACGTCGACTTCACCGTGCTCTGGCGCATCAAGCCGGGCGGGGCCGGCGCCTATTTGTTCAACATCCAGAATCCCGAAGGCACCGTGAAGGCGGTTGCCGAAAGCGCGATGCGTGAGGTGATCGGCCGCTCGCAGATCCAGCCGATCCTGACCGGGGCGCGCAACGTCACCGAGCAGAACGTCCAGGAGCTGATGCAGAAAACGCTCGACAACTACAGCGCGGGCATCCAGATCACCCAGGTGCAGATGCAGAAGGTCGATCCGCCGGCGCAGGTGATCGACGCATTCCGCGACGTGCAGGCGGCGCGCTCCGACCTCGAGCGCAAGCAGAACGAGGCGCAGACCTACGCCAACCGGATCGTGCCGGAGGCGCGTGGTCGGTCCGCGCAGATCCTGCAAGCCGCCGAGGGCTACAAGGAGCAGGCGGTCGCCGAGGCCAAGGGCCAGAGCGCACGCTTCCTGAAAGTCTATGATGAATACAAGAAGGCACCCGAAGTGACGCGCGAGCGCATCTATCTGGAGACCATGGAACGCGTGCTCGGTAGCTCCGAGAAGCTGGTCTATGACGGCGGCCAGGGCCAGAATATCGTGCCCTATCTTCCGCTCGGCGAACTGACGCCGCGGCGTCCGCCGGCAGCGCCGGCCACGACCGGCCAGCAGCAGGGAGCCACCCGATGAGGTCCCCTGTCACCGGCATTGTGTCCCTGATCGTCCTCTTCATCGTGCTCGCCGTCGGCTACAGCTCGATGTTCACCGTGGCGCAGACCGAGCAGACCATCGTGCTGCGGTTCGGCGAGCCGGTTGAAGTCGTCACCGATCCCGGCCTGCACTTCAAGGCGCCGTGGAATTCGGTGATCAACGTCGACAAGCGCATCCTCGATCTCGAAAACCCGTCGCAGGAGGTGATCGCCTCCGACCAGAAGCGGCTGGTGGTCGACGCCTTCGCGCGCTATCGCATCAAGAATGCGCTGCGCTACTACACGAGCGTCGGCTCTATCCAGGCCGCCAATCTGCAGCTGACCACGCTCTTGAACGCCGCGCTGCGCCGCGTGCTCGGCGAGGTCACCTTCATCACGGTGGTGCGTGACGAGCGCGAGAAGCTGATGGCACGGATTCGCGAGCAGCTCGACAAGGAGGCCGACGGCTACGGCATCGAGGTCGTCGACGTCCGGATCCGCCGCGCCGACCTGCCGGAGCAGAACAGCCAGGCGGTATACGACCGGATGAAGTCCGAGCGTCAGCGCGAAGCGGCCGAGTTCCGTGCCCAGGGCGACCAGAAGGCGCAGGAGATCCGCTCCAAGGCCGACCGCGAAGCAACGGTGATTGTCGCCGAGGCGAACTCGACCGCGGAGCAAACCCGCGGTGCGGGCGATGCCGAGCGCAACCGCCTGTTCGCCGAAGCCTATGGCAAGGACAAGGACTTCTTCGCGTTCTATCGCTCGATGACGGCCTATGAGAATAGTCTGCGCTCCGGCGATACACGTTTCCTGTTGCGGCCGGACTCGGAATTCTTCAGATACTTCGGCAATGCGAACGGCAAGTCGCCTGAGGCGGCCGCCGCGCCGAAACAGTAACGTCACGACCTGAACATCACGACTTGAACGATTTGGCGGCGATGCGGAACACGCGTCGCCGCCACTCAACAACAATAAGCATCGAGCGGGAGGCTGCCATCCGATGAAGTCCATAGCGTTCGGCGACTTCCTCATCGGGTTGGGAATCCTGTTCGTGCTCGAAGGCATCCTGTTTGCGGCAAGCCCCGCCTGGATGCGCCGGGCGATGAAGAGCGCACTGGCGACGCCCGACAACATCCTGCGCATCGTCGGCATCGGCTCGGCGGTTGCGGGACTGATCCTAATCTGGCTGGTGCGGCGCTAGATTTAGCTGTCGTTCCGGGACATGCGAAGCATGAACCTCCGGTGCGCAATTGCGCACCGGGGAACCTCAAGATTCCCCAGGGCGCAATTGCGCCCCTGAGGTCTGGTCCTTCGGACCATCCCGGAATGACAAACAAGACTGAACATAATCGTGAGCCTCTCGCGGCCGGTTTTTCGCCGAAATGCCCGGCTGAGATGCTTGCGCCATATGCCCGTTCGGGCGCACTCTATGATCACGGGCGCATACTGCGACCAACTAATTTGAACCCGTTTGCCTGGAGAAACTCCGACATGATCGCTGCCAGACCAGCCCTGAGCCGTCGCCTCCGCATGATGGGAGCTGCGATCTCGATCGGTGCTGCGAGCATGCTGAGCTCCGGGCCGGCGTCCGCGCGCGGCCCCGAGGGCATCGCCGACATCGCTGAGAAGGTGATCGACGCCGTCGTCAACATCTCGACGTCGCAGACGATCGAGGCCAAGGACCGGACGATGCCGCAGCTGCCACCCGGCTCGCCGTTCGAGGAATTCTTCGACGACTTCTTCAAGAACCGCCGCGGCCCGCCCGGCAAGGGCGGCGACAAGAGCGGCGAGTTCCAGCCGCGCAAGACCAACTCGCTCGGCTCCGGCTTCATCGTCGACACCGCGGGCATCGTCGTCACCAACAACCACGTTATCGCCGACGCCGACGAGATCAACGTCATCCTCAACGACGGCACCAAGATCAAGGCCGAACTGGTCGGCGTCGACAAGAAGACCGACCTCGCGGTCCTAAAGTTCAAGCCGCCGAAGCCGCTCACCTCGGTGAAGTTCGGCGACAGCGACAAGATCCGTCTCGGCGATTGGGTGGTCGCGATCGGCAACCCGTTCAGCCTCGGCGGCACGGTGACGGCAGGCATCGTCTCGGCCAAGAACCGCGACATCAGCCAGGGCCCGTATGACAGCTACATCCAGACCGACGCGGCCATCAACCGCGGCAATTCCGGCGGTCCGCTGTTCAACCTCGATGGCGAGGTGATCGGCGTCAACACGCTGATCATCTCCCCGACCGGCGGCTCGATCGGTCTCGGTTTCGCGGTGCCGTCGAAGACGGTGGCCGGCGTCGTCGACCAATTGCAGAAGTTCGGCGAGCTGCGTCGTGGCTGGCTCGGCGTGCGCATCCAGCAGGTCACCGACGAGATCGCCGACAGCCTCAACATCAAGCCGGCGCGCGGCGCGCTGGTTGCCGGCGTCGACGACAAGGGTCCGGCCAAGCCGGCCGGCATCGAGCCGGGCGACGTCGTCGTCAAGTTCGACGGCAAGGACGTCAAGGATCCGAAGGATCTGTCGCGCATCGTCGCCGACACTGCGGTCGGCAAGGAGGTCGACGTCGTCGTCATCCGCAAGGGCAACGAAGAGACCCGCAAGGTCACGCTCGGCCGGCTCGAGGACAACGACAAGGCTCAGCAAGCCAACGCCAAGCCCAAGGACGACACCGCCGAGAAGCCGGTGACCCAGAAGGCGCTCGGTCTCGACCTGGCCGCGCTGAGCAAGGATCTGCGCACCAAGTACAAGATCAAGGACAGCGTGAAGGGCGTTATCGTCACCGGCGTCGACAGCAACTCCGATGCTGCCGAGAAGCGTCTGTCGGCCGGCGACGTCATCGTCGAGGTGGCGCAGGAGGCGGTGTCCAGCGCCGCCGACATCAAGAAGCGCCTCGATCAGCTGAAGAAGGACGGCAAGAAGTCCGTGCTGCTGCTGGTTTCCAACGGCGACGGCGAACTGCGCTTCGTCGCGCTCGGCGTGCAGTAGAGGCGCGCGCTCACGCCTCACCCGTCACTGTCATCCCCCGCGAAAGCGGGGGATCCAGTACGCCGGGGCCGTTCTTGTTGAGGAAGTGGGCAACGGCTTTTCCAAGTAACTTGCATCGGTGGTTATGGGTCCCCTGAGTTCACAAACGAAGTGCAACACTTCCTTGAGGAGGTGTTGCCATGGGGCGGACTTACAAGCAGCTCTCTCTGGACGACCGATGCGAGATTGCCTGTCTATCGGCCAATGGCAGCTCGGTCCGGCAAATCGCGGCAGCTCTGGATCGCTCGCCATCAACAATCTCTCGGGAACTGAGCCGTAATCGGAGCGTTCAGGCTGGCTACAAGCCAAATTATGCCCAGCAACAGATGCGAGCGCGGCGCTGGACGGGCGGACGCCTCGAACGGGAGCCCGTCCTGCGCCGCGCGGTGTTGCAACGCCTTCGCCGAGGTTGGTCGCCCGAGCAGATCGCCGGCCGGCTGGCGCGCGAGTGCGGGCACAAGGTGATCTCCCACGAGACCATCTACCGCTTCATCTATGGCCAACTCAGGCGCACCTCGGACTTCAACTGGCGACGCTACCTGCCGCGCGCCAAGAGCAAGCGCGGCCTCCGCGGCAAGCGAGGCGGCAGCCCCGCAAGCTTCATCGAAGGCCGTGTTTCCCTGGCAAATCGGCCCCTTGAGGTTGCCGACCGTAGCGTCGCCGGGCATTGGGAGGCCGATTTGATGATGTTCTCGAAGTACGGTCAGGCCGTGCTGACCGTGCATGAGCGCACCTCTCGCCTGCTGCTCGGCATCCGCCTTGCCAGCAAGGTTGCGCGCGGTGTCGCACGCCATCTCGTCCGCTTCTTCGCTGCCCTTCCACAAGAGCTGCGCCAGACCGTCACCTTCGACAACGGCACCGAGTTTGCCGGTCACCTGGCGCTACATCGCCTCTCGATCGAGACCTTCTTCTGCGATCCCCACGCGCCCTGGCAGAAGGGTGGTATCGAGAACGCCATCGGCAGGATGCGCCGCTTCATCCCTCGCAAAACGGATCTCGTAACCCTCTCGACCGCCAGATTCCGCCAGTTCATCGCCACCTACAACAACACCCCACGCAAATGCCTTGACTACCGCACGCCTGCGGAGTCCTTTGCCGATCAAGTGTTGCACTTCGAGTGTGAATCCACCTCCCGGCCTGCGCCGGGACGACACCGTAGACTACCCCTCGACGAATTCATCCCGCCGATAGCCCTGCGCATACAACAGCGCGGTGAGGTCGCCGTGATCGATCCGCGCCGCCGCGGCGGCTGCGACTGCGGGCTTGGCGTGATAGGCGACGCCGAGACCTGCGGCCTGGATCATGCCGAGATCGTTGGCGCCATCGCCCGTGACCAGCGTGTCGATGTCGTCGAGGTCGAAGGATTCGGTCAGCTCGACCAGGGTGGCAAGCTTGGTGGCGCGGCCGAGGATCGGCTCGACCACTTCGCCGGTCAGCTTGCCGTCCGCGACCTGCAACTGGTTGGCGCGGTTCTCCTGGAAGCCGATCTTCTTCGCGACCACCGTGGTGAACAGGGTGAAGCCGCCGGAGATCAGGCAGGTAAAGGCACCGTGCGCGCGCATCGTCATCACCAGCGCGCGGCCGCCCGCCGTCGGCGTGATGCGCTTCTCCAGCACCTCGTCGACGACGCCGACCGGCAGGCCCTTGAGCAGGGCCACCCGCTCGCGCAGCGCCGACTCGAACTCGATCTCGCCGCGCATCGCGCGCTCGGTGATGGCGGCCACATGGGCTTTCAGCCCGGCGAAGTCGGCCAGCTCGTCGATGCACTCCTGGCCGATCATGGTCGAATCCATGTCGGCCAGAAAAAGCTTCTTGCGCCGGCCGAGCCGAGGCTGCACGACAATGTCGATCGGCAGGTCACCGCGGGCCTGGCGCAGCCGCTCCTCGATGGCCTTGATCTCGTCCCTGCCGGCGTCTCCGCTCGAATTTTGGCTCTCGAACGGAATGTCGACGGCGACTTCGTTGAACAGCCACTGCGCCGGGCCCGGTGAGGGCAGCACGGCCCGCGCACCGTCGACGATGGTGGAGTCGAGCGCGGGGCTTGCAGGATTGCAGATCAGCGTGGCAACGAGGGACATGCAGGCGCATTCAGGATTGTTGGACAAGGCAGTGCTTATCGCAGGGCCGACCGCCAGCGGCAAGTCGGCGCTGGCGCTGGAGCTTGCGCAACGGACCGGCGGGGTCGTGATCAACACCGACTCCATGCAGGTCTATCGCGACCTCCGGATCATCACCGCGCGGCCGACCGCTGCCGAGGAGGCACAGGTTCCGCACAGGCTCTACGGTCATGTCGACGCCGGCGTGAATTTTTCCGCGGGCGCCTGGGTGACTGACGCGGCCAGGGTCCTCGGCGAGGCCCGGGCGGACAAGCGGCTGCCGATCTTCATCGGCGGCTCGGGCCTCTATTTCAAGGCACTGACGCGCGGCCTGTCGGCGGTGCCGCCGATTCCGGCCGATGTGCGCGACGGCGTGCGCGCAAGGCTGGAGCAGCACGGCGTCGAGGCGCTGCATGCCGAGCTTGCGGCGCGCGATCCGGTGTCGGCCGAACGGCTGAAGCCGCGCGACCGCACCCGCATCGCGCGGGCGCTCGAGGTCGTCGAGGCCACCGGCCGCCCGCTGCCGGACTGGCATCGCGATGGCCTGCCGCCGCTGCTGCCGTCGGGCCAATTCCACGCGCTGTTTCTGGCGCCGGAGCGCGAGCGGCTCTATGCGCGGATCGACGCCCGGTTTGGCGCGATGCTCGATTCCGGGGCGCTCGACGAGGTTGCGGTGCTGGCGGCGCGCGGGCTCGATCCGCTGCTGCCGGCCATGAAGGCTCATGGCGTCCCGGCGCTGATCCGGCACCTCAAGGGGGAGATCAGCCGGGAGCAGGCCGCCGAGATCGGCCGGGCCGACACCCGCCACTACGCCAAGCGCCAGTTCACCTGGTTTCGCCACCAGCTCCCGGAATTCGAATGGGTCGCGCCCGAGGCGGCGAAGGGGTGGCTGGAGGCGCAAATCCCGTAGCCCCGTTGGCCCCCATCCGGGCTACGGCCTCTCGGACTGCGCCGCCGCCCGCGCGCCCGTCTGCCATGCGCGTTGCGCCGCGCAAAAACACTCGCCGAACGGCTGGAACCCCGTTACACTTCAAAAATCGCGAAACTGCTTGCCTTGCCTTGACATTCGGGCTTTGGCCGCTATGTTCGCGCAACCTTTGGGAAGACTGGGTCACCTCGTGCGCAACATTATTACCAAACTGCTTATCGCCGTCGTACCCAGGCACACCGCCGGGGATGGCTAGCGGCCATCCAAATTCGGGCGGTGTGCATGGGGCCTCTGGGGCCCCTTTTTATTGCCCGAAACAGAACTGACGAGAACTGACAAAAGCCGCGCAAAAACAAGCGCATCCGGAGCGAACCATGACCGACAAGAGCCACGATCCCAATCAGATGACCGGCGCCGCGATGATCGTGCGCGCGCTCATCGATCACGGCGTGCAGCATGTCTTCGGCTATCCCGGCGGCGCGGTGCTTCCGATCTACGACGAGATTTTCCAGCAAAGCGAAGTCGAGCATATCCTGGTCCGCCACGAGCAGGGCGCCGGCCATGCTGCCGAAGGCTATGCCCGCTCGACCGGCAAGCCCGGCGTGGTGCTGGTGACGTCGGGGCCCGGCGCCACCAACATGGTGACGCCGCTGACCGACGCGCTGATGGACTCGATCCCGTTGGTCTGCATCACCGGCCAGGTGCCGACCCACCTGATCGGCAATGACGCCTTCCAGGAATGCGACACGGTCGGCATCACGCGGCCCGCCACCAAGCACAACTGGCTGGTGCGCGACGTCAACGACCTCGCCAGGGTGCTGCACGAAGCCTTCTATGTCGCCACCACCGGCCGCCCCGGTCCGGTGCTGGTCGACGTGCCGAAGGATGTGCAGTTCGCGACCGGCACCTATCATCCGCCGCGCAAGTCGGACGTTCACATCTCCTACACGCCGCGCGTCAAGGGCGATGCGACCCAGATCCGCAAGGCGGTGGCGCTGCTCGCCAATGCCAAACGTCCCGTGATCTATTCCGGCGGCGGCGTGATCAATTCCGGTCCCGAGGCCTCGCAACTGTTGCGTCAGCTGGTGGAGGCGACCGGCTTCCCGATCACCTCGACTCTGATGGGGCTGGGCGCCTATCCGGCGTCGGGGCCGAACTGGCTCGGCATGCTGGGCATGCACGGCACCTATGAGGCCAACATGACGATGCATGATTGCGACGTCATGCTGTGCGTCGGCGCGCGCTTCGACGACCGCATCACCGGCCGCGTCGATGCGTTCTCGCCGGGCTCGAAGAAGATCCACATCGATATCGACCCGTCCTCGATCAACAAGAACATCCGCGTCGACGTGCCGATCATCGGCGACGCCGGCAACGTGATCGGCGACCTGCTGCAGGTGTTCAAGGCGGAAGCCAGGAAGCCCGACATCAAGGCGTGGTGGCAGCAGATCGCGCAATGGCGCGCGCGCAACTCGCTGTCGTACCGGAAGAACAACGATATCATCCTGCCGCAATACGCGATCCAGCGGCTGTTCGAGCTGACCCGCGGCAAGGACACCTACATCACGACCGAAGTCGGTCAGCACCAGATGTGGGCCGCGCAGTTCTTCGGCTTCGAGGAGCCGCACCGCTGGATGACATCAGGCGGTCTCGGCACCATGGGCTACGGCCTGCCGGCCGCGGTCGGCGTGCAGGTGGCGCATCCGGACAGCCTGGTGATCGACATCGCCGGCGACGCCTCGGTGCAGATGACGATCCAGGAGATGTCGACGGCGGTGCAGTTCGAGCTGCCGATCAAGATCTTCATCCTGAACAACCAGTACATGGGCATGGTGCGGCAATGGCAGCAGCTGCTGCACGGCAACCGCCTGTCGCATTCGTACTCCGAGGCGCTGCCGGACTTCGTCAAGCTCGCCGAAGCCTATGGCTGCGTCGGCCTGCGGGCGACCAAGCCGCCCGATCTCGACGGTGCGATCAAGGAGATGATCTCGATCAAGCGCCCGGTGCTGTTCGACTGCCGCGTCGCCGCGCTCGAGAACTGCTTCCCGATGATCCCGTCGGGCAAGGCGCACAACGAGATGCTGCTGCCGGAAGAAGCGACCGACGAGGCCACCGCAAAGGCCTTCGCCGGCGGCAAGGCGCTGGTGTGAGGTGAGGGTGGATCATGTTTGATCTCAGCGAACTCGAGCGCGCGCACAGGATCGTCGGCACCGCGGTGCCGGCGACGCCGGCTTATGCCTGGCCGCTGCTGGCCGAGCGGCTCGGCACCGAGGTCGTGGTCAAGCATGAGAACCACACGCCGATCGGCGCCTTCAAGGTGCGCGGCGGCCTGGTCTATCTCGAGCGGCTGAAGCGCGAGCGGCCCGATGTGCCCGGCATCATCTCGGCGACGCGCGGCAATCACGGCCAGAGTCTGGCGTTTGCCGCGAGCCGCCACGGCGTGCCGGCCGTGATCTACGTGCCGCGCGGCAACTCGGTCGAGAAGAACCGCGCCATGCACGCATTCGGCGCCGAGCTCGTCGAGCACGGCGAGGACTTTCAGGCCGCGCGCGAAGAGGCCGAACGCCGCGCCCAGTTCGCAGGCCTGCACATGGTGCCGTCGTTCCACCCGGACCTGGTGCTGGGCGTTGCGACCTACGCGCTGGAGCTGTTTCGATCGGCGCCCGATCTCGACATTCTCTATGTGCCGATCGGGCAGGGCTCCGGCATCTCCGGCTGCATCATGGCGCGCGACCTGCTCGGCCTGAAGACCGAGATCGTCGGCGTGCAGTCGACCGAGGCGCCGTCCTACGCGCTGTCGTTCGCGGCCGGCAAGATCGTCACCACCGAGACCAGCAACACGCTTGCCGACGGCATGGCGACGCGGATTCCGGACGCCGATGCATTCGCTTTGATCCGCAAGGGCGCCTCGCGCATCGTGCAGGTCACCGACGACGAGGTCGGGCAGGCGATCCGTGCCTACTGGACCGACACCCACAATCTCGCCGAGGGCGCAGGTGCTGCGGCGCTCGCGGCCGCGCTGCAGGAAAAGAGCAAGCTCGCCGGCAAGCGGGTCGGCCTGATCCTGAGCGGCGGCAATATCGATTTCGATCTGTTCCGGACCTGGATCGGGACAGATGCTGCGCCGGCTGCCCAGCGGGCGGTGGCGTGAAAAGAATGCAAGGGGACGACCAATGAACCAGCCCGCATCCGCCTACTTCCTCGAAGAGCGTCACGATCCGAACGAGACGCACACGCTGTCCGTCCTCGTGCAGAACGAGCCCGGCGTACTCGCGCGCGTGATCGGGCTGTTCTCCGGCCGCGGCTACAACATCGAGAGTCTCACGGTTTCGGAAACCGAGAGCCAGAAACACCTCTCGCGGATCACCATCGTCACCACGGGCACGCCGATGGTGATCCAGCAGATCAAGCATCAGCTCGACCGCATGATCCCGGTCTACCGCGTCGTCGACATGACGCTGACCGGCAGCTCGATCGAGCGCGAGCTCGCGATGGTCAAGGTGAGGGGCGGCGGCGATCACCGCGTCGAGGCGCTGCGGCTGGCGGATGCGTTCCGTGCCCGGGTGATCGACGCCACGACCGAGAGCTTCGTGTTCGAGATCACGGGCAACTCGTCCAAGATCAGTCAGTTCATCGACCTGATGCGCCCGCTGGGCTTGGTCGAGGTGTCACGAACCGGGGTGGCCGCGATCACGCGTGGGCCGGAAGGGATGTGAATCATGTTGGCGCGCGACTGGTACTACACGCAACGGCGGCAGGTCGGTCTCGATACTGCGGTTGCCTCGATCTATGACGTCAGCGAGGACAGCGATGTCCGTGCCCGACAGGCGCTGACCATGCTCGGCGTCAAGCCGGGCTGGCGGATCGCCGATATCGGCTGCGGCAACGGCGTGCTGGCGACCGAGGCGGCGCTGATGGGCGCCGAGGTCGACGCCATCGACATCTCGCCGGCGATGATCGGGCTTGCCGAGATCTATGCGCGCGACCGCAAGGCAAAGATCCGGACCCAGCCGGCCGGGCTGTTGTCCTTTGCCTATCAGCCGAACTCCTACGACGTCATCGTCAGCGAGTTCACGCTGCACCACCTGCCCGATTTCTGGAAGGCGGTGGCGCTGTCGCGGATCTTCAACGCGCTGAAGCCCGGCGCGAATTTCTATCTGCGCGACATGGTGTTCGTCAGCATGCCCGACGGGGTCGATCGCGATGTCGAGGGCTGGGCCGATTTCTCGATCAAGAACCACGATTTCGAGCGCGAAAGCGTGATGACCCATATGCGCGACGAATACTCGACCTTCGGCTGGGTGATGGAGCGCATGCTGACCGAGACCGGTTTCACCCTGGTCGCCGCTGACTATCATGCGCCGCTGCACGGCACCTATCTGCTGCGCAAGCCGAAGCCGGACGAACAGATCTAGAGCTTGCATCGACAGAGCCAAACCGAACCAAAGAAGAAGAACAATGAAGCGGGCCGATGTTGGCATCGCCGTCATGGTCGCGGTGATCTGGGGACTTGCGTTCGTCGCGAGCCGGATCGCGCTCGATGAGCTGCCGCCCGAATTGATGACGGCGCTGCGCTTCGGTATAGCGGCGGTGCCGTGCCTGTTCCTGCCCAGGCCTCGCCAGGTGTCGTGGCCGCTTCTGGTCGGAATCAGCCTCACTCTGTTCCTCGGCCAGTTCCTTGCGCAATCCATCGCCATCGCCCATGGCATGCCGGTCGGGCTGACCAGCGTGATCGTGCAGAGCCAGGCGCTGTTCACCATCGGCTTTGCTGCGGTGCTGTTCGGCGAATTGCCGTCGCGTTTGCAGACCGTCGGCATCGCCATCGCCGCGATCGGCCTGCTGATGATCTGCGGCACCGTCGGATACGATTTCAGCGTCGCCGCCTTTGCCATCCTGATGATCTCGCCGATCTCGTTCGCAATCGGAAACCTGCTGCTGCGGCCGGCGCAGGGCGCACGCATGTTCGACCTGTTCGCATGGCTGTGCCTGTGTGCCGCGATCCCTTTGTTCGGCCTGTCGCTGCTGACGCTGGGTGCGAAGCCGATGTGGCAGGCGCTGTCGCATCTGTCGCCGGCCGGCATTGTCTCGATGCTGTTTGTCGGCACCGTTTCCACCAGCATCGCCTATTGGCTGTGGGGCCGGCTGCTCAGGGATTATCCGGCGGCGCAGGTGGTGCCGTTCGCGCTGCTGGTGCCGTTCGTCGGCTCCGCCGCTTCCAGCATCGTGTTCGGCGAGAGGTTCGGGCCGCTGCGGCTCGCCGGCATGCTCACGGTCATCGCCGGCATCGCCGTGATGCTGCTGTCGAAGCGGCCAAAAGCTCTGCCGAAAGTCGCGTGAGGGCACCATGTCGCATTCGCTGATGTTCGCCTTTGTCGTGTTTGCCGTCGTGATGTTCTTCACGCCCGGCCCCAACAACATCATGCTGCTGTCGTCGGGGCTGACCTACGGCTTCCGCCGCACCGTGCCCCACATCGCCGGCATCACGGTCGGCTTCGCCTTCATGGTCGGCGCGGTCGGCGTCGGGCTCGGGGCGGTCTTCATCGCTTATCCGGTGCTGCAGACGATCCTCAAATATGGAGGCGTCGCCTATCTGGTGTATCTGGCGGCCGTCATCGCCATGGCCGAGCCGCCCTCGGCGGACAAGGACGACAGGCCCGGCCGCGGCCCGATGACCTTCTGGGGCGCGGCCATGTTCCAGTGGATCAATGCCAAGGGCTGGGTGATGGTGATCGGCACCATTACGGCCTATGCGGCGATTGCCGCCTTCCCCTGGAACATCGCGATCCAGGTCGGCCTGAGCCTTGCCCTCGGGACGGTGTCCTGCATCGTCTGGGCGCTGTTCGGCACCGCCCTGCGGCCGGTCCTGACCTCGCCCCGGGCGATCCGCGTCTTCAATGTGCTGATGGCCATCCTGCTCTTGGCCTCGCTCTACCCGGTCTTCATGGACGCATGATGCCGCACCGCGCCATGCGAGATGGGGGTTTCCCCTGAGGGGAAAAATGCTCTAGACAACGCCGGAAATTCGCGGGCGCCCGGCGGTTCTGACCTTCCGAAAGCCTGACTCATCGGCCGATTTTGGCCCCCTTCAAAACGAGGAAAACACGATGCGAGTTTACTACGATCGCGATGCCGACCTGAACCTGATCAAGGGCAAGAAGGTCGTCATCGTCGGCTACGGCAGCCAGGGCCACGCCCACGCGCTGAACCTGAAGGAT
The DNA here is from genome assembly GCF_054063295.1 of Bradyrhizobium sp. USDA 3240. NCBI lineage: Bacteria > Pseudomonadati > Pseudomonadota > Alphaproteobacteria > Hyphomicrobiales > Nitrobacteraceae > Bradyrhizobium > Bradyrhizobium sp. USDA 3240. The sequence goes on along the minus strand of NZ_JBSSGD010000002.1, from coordinate 1,835,911 downwards.
TCCGGCGTCAAGGACGTGGCGATCGCGCTGCGCAAGGGTTCGGCCTCGGCCAAGAAGGCCGAGAACGCCGGCTTCAAGGTGATGGAAGTCGCCGAAGCCGCCAAGTGGGGCGACGTCGTCATGATGCTGACCCCGGACGAGCTGCAGGGCGACATCTATCGCGAGCACCTGCACGACAACATGAAGAAGGGCGCGGCGCTCGTGTTCGCCCACGGCCTCAACGTGCACTTCAACCTGCTCGATCCGCGCGCCGACCTCGACGTGCTGATGATCGCGCCGAAGGGCCCCGGCCACACCGTGCGCTCGGAATATCAGCGCGGCGGCGGCGTGCCCTGCCTGATCGCGATCGCCAAGGATTCGTCGGGCAACGCCCATGACCTCGGCCTGTCCTACGCCTCGGCGATCGGCGGCGGCCGTGCCGGCATCATCGAGACCACCTTCAAGGAAGAGTGCGAGACCGACCTGTTCGGCGAGCAGGTGGTGCTCTGCGGCGGCCTGGTCGAGCTGATCAAGGGCGGCTACGAGACGCTGGTCGAGGCCGGCTACGCGCCGGAGATGGCCTATTTCGAGTGCCTGCACGAAGTGAAGCTGATCGTCGACCTGATCTATGAAGGCGGCATCGCCAACATGAACTACTCGATCTCCAACACCGCCGAATACGGCGAGTATGTCACCGGTCCGCGCATCGTCACGGCCGAGACCAAGGCGGAGATGAAGCGCGTGCTCGCCGACATCCAGGGCGGCAAGTTCGCCCGCGACTGGATGCTGGAGAACAAGGTCAACCAGACCTCGTTCAAGGCGACCCGTGCCAAGCTCGCCCAGCATCCGATCGAGGAAGTCGGCGCCAAGCTGCGCGACATGATGCCCTGGATCAAGAAGGGCGCGCTGGTCGACAAGAGCAAGAACTGACAGGCGAAGCCTGTCATTCCGGGGCGGTCCGCAGGACCGAGCCTCAGATGCGCAATTGCGCATCGGGGAATCTCGAGATTCCGGGTTCGCCTCTTCGAGGCGCCCCGGAATGACGCTGTGATGAAAAAGGGTGGGCGCGTTGCCCACCCTTTTTCTTTCTTTGTCACGACAAAGCAGCGGCAGCTAACCGGCCGCCATCGGCTGCTTCTCGATCCTGTTGTGCAGCTGCCAGAACCGCACGGTGCGCTGTGCGGTTTCCAGCGACAGCCGCCGGTAATCGCGGTGCGCGATCTCGAGCGTCGCATGGTCGATCTGATGCGGCAGCGGCCGCTTGCGCAGGATGGTTTCGACCGTCGGCCAGTTGAGCCGCGCCGAGCGGCAGGGGATCAGGAGCAGGTCGGAGCGCAAGCCAAGCATCAGGCGCTCGATCATCGCGATCGGCATGTCGTTGAGCACGGCGAGCGCGACTGTAACCTCGTCGAACTTGCCGTCCTCGGCGAATTTGTAGACCGCCGCATCGTCGAGCTCGTTCAGCTGCTTCATCAGCTTGACCAGCTCTTCGGCGATGCCGTAGTTGCGGCGCGGAGCGGCGGCCTCTTCCTGCGCGATGTCGTTCAGCACTTGGCTGATCTCCTCGCGGGCCCTGGGCGATGCGATCGCGAGCAGACGGGCGCGCACCGTATCTTTGGCGCGCTGCAGCAGGTCGCGCAGCAGCTTGGCCGGAATATCGATACGCAGCCCGAGGATCTCGACCAGCTCGTCGTCGCCCTCGGCGCGGGCGACGATCGAGGAATAGCCGTTGTCGGAGAACTGCGCGCCGGCATTCTTGGCGAGACGCCGGATCACCTTGTCCTCGCCGCGGTCGATGATCACGTCAGTGACGGACGCCGGCAGGTTCTCCCGCGCCGAGATCGCGAACAGATGGTCCTGGCCTTTGCTGGCGGCGATCTCGCGCAGTGCGTCGTTCGAGAGGCGGCTGGAGTGGGTCAGCACGTCGCCGGCGACGCTGATGTCGTCGTCCCAGGCGAGGTGCTGAATCACCTCAAACGGCGCATAGTCCAGCGGCGCGAGCCGCTTGCTGAGCTCGGCCCGCGCCCGCGTCTCGACGCGCGCGACGAGCAGGCAAAGCACGTCGTCGAATACCTTGACCTGTTCATCGTTGAGGCGGTCGCCGTCGTTCAGGAACAGATCGGTGACCTGCCGCAGCGTCTGCACGCGCTTGGCTGACGTCCCGTCCCGGACCGCATCCTCGAGTTCGGCAATAATCGATTGTGACGCCTGTTGCGCCATCGATGGGCGACCTTGTTTTTGTTGAATGACACCTGTCCGTGCACCATGCATGGCGTCGTCTTACACCTGCGTTAAGGTGGAACCCGGTGCAAATACGGGCGCATCGCATCCTTAACGGGGCGCGACCGGACAGGACGCAATTGGTGCTTTCGCCGCAATGGCGGTGCGCCTTAAGAGATTATTTAGGACGATGCGCGCCGCGCGACGGCAAATAGCTCGATCGAAGCGGCGCGCCCACGCAACTGCGTCGAGCCGAGCGGCTCGATGACAAAATCCGGGTCCCGGGGCAGCAGGCGCCGCAGCTCGCCCGAGATCAGCAGCGGCCGGCCGGCTTCCTTGCAATGCGCCTGCAGCCGCGCCGTGACGTTCACGGTATCGCCGAAATAGGCGATCTGCCGCCGCGAGTCGCCGCATTCGCTGATGACGACAGGGCCGGCATGCATCCCGGCGCGAAACGCCGGCACCACGCCGAACTCCTTGCGATAGCGATCGGCCCGCTTGGCGAGGCGGTCCTCGATCGCGAATACGCAGTCGAGATAACGCCGCGACGGCTGGCCCGTGCCGGCCGGCCAGGTCACGATGACCTCGTCGCCGACATAGGCATGAACCTCGCCGCCATGCGCCACGATCGGCTCATCGATGTCGAAGAAGAAGCGCGTCAAGAGCTCTTGCACACGCAGCTCGCCCATCGCTTCCGCCAAGGTCGTCGAGCCGACCAGGTCGAGGAACAGCAGCACGCGCTCCTCGCGCACCGGCTGGCGGTAGCGTCCGAGCACGATGCTGAGCAGCGTATGCCCACCGATCATCCGGACCAGTTCGTAGATCGTCGTGATCGGGATCGACAGCAGGAGGCCGACCCCGATGATCTTGAAGAAGGTCTCACGAATCCACTTCGCCTCGAGCCCATGCCCGTACAGCAGGATCTCGAGCACAATCGCAGCGACCGCAACGATAACGGCGAGGATCACGGAGCGGGCGATCAGCTCGACGATGAGCGGCCGCCGCCGCAGCCAGCCGCCACGCGCGGCCAGATAGAGATGCGTGGCCCAGACGATCAGGGTGATGACGGCGCCTTCGAGCGCGCTGCGCGTATAGTTCGCAACCGAGGCCTCGTCGGATTGGTCGAAGACGTAGCGAAACAGCCCGCCGACGAGCAGGCCGAGCACGGCCAAAACGATTGCAGGCGTCACCGTCCGCCGCATGAATCCTCCATGCCCATGAAATATCCTGCACGGATCGGGAAGGCCAGCCGCGGTGCGACTGATATGAACGGGATGTGCTACGGCCGCACTAACGTATGGCCCAGCTACGGCATCCATCGAAAGGGAAGGCGGCATGAAATCGGCTCTCACGACAGGCCTGTGCAGGCTCGGGCGCTTGGTTGCGGCCGCTTTCATCATCGCCACCTCGTCGGCCTGGGCCGGCGATCAGGGCGATCCCGAGCCGTCCTGCGACGGCAACACCTACCTGATGGTCGAGTGCCTCAAGGCCAAGACCGCGCAATGGGACAAGCGGATGAACGTCGCCTATCAGCAGGCGCTGAAGGATGCCGCCGGCGACAAGCAGCGCGACCAGCTGCGCACCGCGCAACGGTTATGGATCCAGTACCGCGACGCCAACTGCCTGTATTACGACCTCGGCGAGGGTACCATCGCCCGGCTCGATGCCGGCGAATGCATGCGCAGCATGACGGAAGTCCGTGCCAAGGAACTGGAAAACCTCGGCCATCAGTGAGCCATCTTCCGGAGTCAGGACCGGGGTCATGACTGACGGAAAGAGCCAGGACGAATTGACCCAGCTTGCCGAGGAGGCGCTGCGCGCCCAGCCCGGCTGCGAGACCGCCCGCGTGCGGGCGGTCTCGGCGCTGCCCGACGGGCAGATCGGCCGCAACTGGGAGATCCCGAACGTCGTGCTCGGCGACAGCCTGATCAGCGACGTCGACCGCGCGGTGCTGTCGGTGCATCGCCGGCTCGGCCGCAAGTTTCACCTGGTGTGAAGCGGCCGGATTTCAGCTCGCCTGTGCCTGACGTGGCGCAGGCCGCGCGGCCATGCTGATCATCCTGAGCGCGAACACCGCGGCGAGCGGCACCAGGAACAGCGCGTAGAGCGGCATCTCGGGAATCCGCTTGCCGAACGAAACCATGAACTGCAGCAGCAGATAATAGCCGCCGATCAGATGCAGCCTGCGCCAGGCGCGCTGGCCCAGCAGCGCAGCGGTGCGATCGAACGAGGTCGCGGTCAGCGCGATGATGACGAGATAGCCGATGCCGCCGAAGATGTAGGAGACGATAGAGGTGGCGGCGGCGAAGCCGGCCGGGTCCAGCATTGCGAACGCTGATATCGCGACCGCGTGGATGGCGTGCGAGGCGGCGAAGGTGACGCCCAGATAGCGGCGGTTGCGGCGCTGCCACTGCGTCCAGGCATTCGGCCAGAGCCGCGCCAGCGCCGCCGCGGAGAAGGCGAGGCAGAAGAATAGCAGCGAGGTCCGCGCCGTGAAGCGGATCACCATCCGCACGCCCTCGACCTCGAACTGCCGCATCGCGGCGATCCAGATCGAAAGCCCGATCAGGGTCAGTGTGAGCAGGCCGAACAGCCGCCAGCCCTCGAACCAGTTTCGACGCGTCGCCATATCCTGCCTCCCATCGTTGATGTAATCGCCAGTTACATTTCGCGGTGGAGCGTGGTCAACCGTGTAATCACCGCTTACATTCACAAGCGGGTGATGCTAGAGGTGCGCCATGCGCCGTCCCGCCAAAACCCCGCCCGCCAAAAGCCCGTCGGCCGGACGCCGGTCCGCCAAGCCGCGTCCGGCCGTTGCGGCGCGGGCGCCGGCGGCCAAGCCGTACCACCACGGCGACCTCCGCCGGGTCCTGATCGAGGCCGCCATGCAACTGGTCGGCGAGGGCGGGCCGGAGGCGGTCAGCGTGCGCGAAGCCGCCCGCCGCGCCGGGGTTTCGCCGGGTGCACCGTTCCGTCATTTCCCGAGCCGGGACGCCTTGATGAATGCGGTGGCCGAGGAGGCGCAGCGCCGCTTCCGCGCCGAGATCGTGGCGGCGCTGGCCGATGCACCGCCCGGCGATCCGCTCGGCCGCTTCCGCTGCCTCGGGATCGCTTATCTGCGCTGGGCGATGAAGAACCCGACCCATTTCGAGATCATCTCCAGCCGCCGCTTCTTCGACCACGATCGCTCGGCTGGGGTCTCCAGTGACAATGCGGAGTTGATCGGCCTGACCGAGCGGACGCTGGCCGAGGCCTTTTCAGCCGGCCAGCTTGCGGCGCGCGACCTGAAGCAGGTCCAGATCGCCGGCCGCGCGCTTGTCTACGGTTTTGCGCGGATGCATATCGACGGCCATTTACCGCGCTGGGGCGTCGCCGAAGCGGAGGCCGAGCAGATGGCCGCTGACGTCGTCGACCTCTTCATCGCCGGCATCGCGAGGCCTGCTGCGAAGGTCTGAGGCGCGCCGCGCCGGCCGGGCGTGCTCCGGGCGGGCAAATTCATTGCGCGTTCATGACGATTCAATTACGTTTTTGTGACACGGCGCAGACTCCGGCTGTGCGGTGTGCCTCCTGGCCTTTGCCAGTCAAGGCCGTGGCATTGCGCCGGGTTTGTATTGCGTCCCACCCATGGCGCCCGCGCCTCAGCAAAACTCTTCCGTTGCCGCGCTGGCCGGTGGCCTCGCCGCGATCGGCATCTGGCGGTTGCTGGCGGTTGCCGCACCCCATCTCGGCGCGCTGATCCTGATGTTGCGGACCGAGACCGATTTCGGTTCGCGGCTCTGCTTCCTGCTCAGCTGGGGAATCCTCAACTTCCTGTTCGTCGCGCTGCTGCGCCGGCCGGCGCTGTCGGGCGCGCTGTCGCTGACGCTGGTCGTGGTGCTGGTGCTGCTGTCGCGGTTCAAGCACGACGTGGTGCAGATGACCGCGAACTTCGTCGACCTGATGGTGATCGATCGCGACACCGCGTCGTTTCTGCTCACGATCTTTCCGAACCTGCGCTGGTCGATCATCGGCGCCGGCCTGGTCACGCTGCCGCTGATGTACGCGCTGTGGTGGCTCGATCCGTTCCGCATCCGCCGCCTGCCGGCCGCAGCGGCCTGCCTTGCCTGCACCGCGGCGCTCTCGGGCTATGCCTTCGCCTGGCCGGACGAGGCCTGGCGCGGCTATTACGACGACGGCTATCTGTCGAAATTCGCGCGCTCCGGCGTGACTGCGGTGTCGGACTTCGTCGCCTATGGCTTCATGGAGTCGGATCCGAGTGCGAGCGACCAGCTCAAGGTGCCGCTGGTCGACGCCTGCCATCCCGCCGGGCGGCGGCCGAATATCATCATGATCCATGATGAATCGAGCTTCGACATCCGCGCTGCGTCCGGCGTCAAGGTCCCGCCGGGCTATGGCAGCCAGTTCAAATCCTATGACGGCGTCGAGCGCAAATTCCTCGCCGAGAGCAATGGCGGGCCGAGCTGGTTCACTGAGTACAATGTGCTGGCGGGATTGTCCTCGCGCTCGTTCGGCCGGTTCGCCTATTTCGTCACCCGCATCGCATCGGGCCGCGTCGCGCGTGGCCTGCCGCTGGCGCTGCGCCGCTGCGGCTACGACACGCTGTCGCTCTATCCGGCGTTCGGCGCCTTCATGAGCGCGCGCAGCTTCCAGACCACGACCGGCATCCAGCAATTCTACGACGCGCATGATCTGCACGCGAAGGACGTCGAGCCCGACAGCTTCTTCTACGACAAGGCGCTGAAGTTGATGGCCGAGCAGAAGACATCAGGCACGCCGCTGTTCACCTTCGTCTATCTCGCCGCCAATCATTTCCCGTGGGAGACGAAATTCCGCCCCGAGCTGCTGCCGGCATGGAAGCGGCCGGGTAACACGCCGTCGGTCGACGAATATCTGCGGCGGCAGGCGATGAGCGCCAACGACTATGCTGGCTTCGTTGCAGCGCTGAAGAAGAAGTTTCCGGCGCAGCCGTTCCTGATCGTGCGCTACGGCGATCATCAGCCGGAGTTCTCGCCGCAGCTGCTCGATCCCGGGCTCGACGAGGCCGGCATCGGCAAGAAGCTGATGGATTACGATCCACGCTACTACGCGACATATTACGCGATCGACGCCGTCAACTTCGAACCGGTGAAGAGCCCGACGGTGATGGATACGATCGACGCCGCCTATCTGCCGCTGGTGATCCAGGAAGCCGCGGGCATTCCGCTCGATCCGTCGTTCGAGGAGCAGAAGGCGATCATGCTTCGCTGCAACGGCGCATTTTATTCCTGCAAGGACGGCGCGGAAGCGCGCCGCTTCAATCGCCTGTTGATCGATGGGGGGATCATCAAGGGACTTTGAGACTTCGTCATTGCGAGGAGCGTAGCGACGAAGCAATCCATCTTTCCTCGCATGCGGAGAGGTGGATTGCTTCGCTTCGCTCGCAATGACGGCAAGAGGCTATTTTCCCCCGACCTTCTCCCACAACCAGCGCGCCACGGCGTCGGGCGATGATGATGCGTCGTTGCCCGATGCGCGCAGGTTGGCCTCGCGCATCTCGGCGATGCCGATCTTGCCGAGCAGCGGACGCAGCGCCGCCTTGAGGACCTCGTCGTCGCGCCGCTTCGGCGACAGCAGCACGATCGCGTCATAGGGCGGGATCGCGTGCCTGTCGTCCGCGAGCGCAACCAGGTCGTATTTCGCGATCAGCCCGTCGCTGGTGTAGCCCGCGATGACGTCGACCTCGCCGGAGGCAACCGCCGCATACATGAAATCCGGTTGCATCTGGCGCTGGGCGCGGAACGTCAGCCCATACGCCTTCTGGATGCCGGCCCATTCCGGCCGCGAGAAGATTTCATAGTCGCCGGCGATCGACATCGTCGCAGCGTGCGACGCCAGATCGGCGATCGAATGGATGCCGAGCTCCTCGGCGCGCTTCTTCGGCATCACCAGTGCATAGGCGTTCTCGAAGCCGAGCTCGCCGAACAGCGTGATGTCTTGCTTCGCCAGCGTCGTCTTCAGTTCACCCAGCAGCTCGGCACGGGGCCTGATGTCGGTGTGGTGGAACTGGTTCGCCCACAGTGTGCCGGAATAGTCGACATAGACATCGATGTCGCCGGCCGCGAGCGCATCGAAGATCACATTGGAGCCGAGGCCGGCGCGGGTCGTCGTCGGCAGTCCGGCCGCTTGTAGCCGCTGCGCGATCAGCGCCGACAGCACATATTGCTCGGTGAACGTCTTGGCGCCGACGACGTAGCGCGCTTGCGGCAGTGCGATCGCGGGCACCAGCGTCGCCGCGATCAGGGCGGCTATGCCGAGCCCGCCGAGTGCGGTGCGGACGCGGCTGCGATTGCGCAGGCCATTCTCGATCAGCGCCAGCAATTGGTCGACGACGAGTGCGAGCACGGCGGCGGCGAAGCAGCCGAACAGCACGAACACCCAGTTCTGGGTCTGTAGCCCGGCGAAGATGTAGTTGCCGAGGCTGGTCTGGCCGATCGGCGTCGACAGCGTCGCGGTGCCGATCACCCACACCGCCGCGGTGCGGATGCCCGCCATCATCACCGGCAGCGCCAGCGGCAGCTCGACCATGGTGAGTGATTGCCGCGGCGTCATGCCGACGCCCTGGGCTGCCTCCAGCACCGCCGGATCGACGCCGGAGAGGCCGGTGATGGTGTTGCGTAAGACTGGCAGCATCGAATAGAGCGCGAGCGCCAACACCGCCGGCAGGAAGCCGAAGGCGCGAGAAGCTGAAGCCGAGCCACGTCGCGGTCAACGCCGTGAGCGCCAGCAACAACGGATAGAACAGCGCGAGCAGCGCAAGACCGGGCACGGTCTGCACGATGCTGGCAAGCCCGAGCAGCGTGCCGCGCAGCACCGGCCGGTTGCGCGCGATGAGCGCGAGCGGCAGGCTGATCAGAAGTCCGAGCGCCAGCGCGGCGACGCTGACCCGGACGTGATTGCCGAGATAGTCGGGCAGATGCGCAAGCGCCTCGCTCCAGCGTGGATCGCTCATACCGTGCCGTCCCGCGGCAGCAACGCGCCGAGGCGTTCCGCCTGTCGCCGCGGCGTCCGCAAGAGTTCGCCGACATAGGCGTCGGTGTTGGCCGCGAGCTCCGCCGGCGTGCCCAAAGCGAGCAGCTTGCCGCCACGCATCACCGCGACACGGTCGGCCAGCAGCAGTGCTTCGGTCATGTCGTGGGTGATCATGACCGTGGTCAGTCCGAGCTCGCGGTGCAGTGTGCGATAATCGTCGCCGAGCGCGTCGCGGGTCAGCGGATCGAGCGCGCCGAACGGCTCGTCCATCAGCACGATGCGCGGCTTCGCAGCCAGCCCACGCGCGACGCCGACGCGTTGGCGCTGACCGCCGGAGAGTTCGTGCGGCAGGCGGTCGCGATGTTGGGCGCGGTCGAGCCGCACGAGGTCGAGCAGCTCGCCGACCCGTGCCGAGATCTCGGCCTGCGGCCAGCCGAGCAGTTTTGGCGTGATGCCGACATTGTCGGCGACGGTGAGATGCGGAAACAGTCCGCCACTCTGGAAGACATAGCCGATACGGCGCCGCAGCAGGATCGGGTCGATGCGGCTGACGTCTTCGCCCTCGACGGCGATCCGGCCGCGGTCGGCCTCGATCAGGCGGTTGGCGAGCCTAAGCAGCGTCGTCTTGCCGGAGCCCGAGCCGCCGACAACAGCCAGGAATTCACCCTCGGCGACGTCAAGCGAGACGTCGTCGACCGCCACCACGCGACCATTGTCAAAACTCTTGCCGACATGCGCGTAGGCGATCAGCGGCGTTGCAGGCATTCTCGGGCCATTCCTGGGCGACCTCACGTCTCACCATCGTGAACGACAGTGATAGCCCATAAAATGGACTTTGACTCGAGGTGCACGCGCTGCGTCACGCGGTTTCGCAGGCTGTTCCAGTTGGGCGCGCGAAGTGGTCAGCCCCTTCGGGGGCTGTGAGCACACATCACACTTCGTTCTTGGGGACGTATTTGCCCATGATGCACTTATAGCTCTGCAAGCGCCAATCGTGATACGGCCCCTTGGCGAGCCAGTCGGCGATGCCGATTTGGGCGTTCACGGCGCAGGCGCCCATGGTGATGCCGGATTGGTCGCTGTTGGTGACGACCTTTTCCATGCAGAGCTGAGCATTGCAAAGGATGGCGACGAGCGTAACAAGCATGATGGTCTTTATCCGTAGGATTAACCCGGTCTGAACCGAATCATGCACGGTTCATGCCATTATCAGCGACTTTGGTGTCACAGCCGGCAAGACCGGAAAAGTACGGCGAACCGAATCACGCGCTCGCCGGCGCGTAGCCGCACGCCCGCAGATACGCTATAGTTCTCCCCAACTACGACGTGAGATCGGGGGCGAGTGAGGAACGTTGCGCTGTCGGGGGCTGCATCGATGATGACGTTACCTGAGTTGGCGGCAGGCGCTTTGGAGAAGTTTCTCGCCACGCATGTCAGCCGCACCTTCGGGGCTTCGCAGGCCCGCTTTGGCGAACTCCTGCCGGCCGCAGCCCGCATTGCGCTTGAATGTATCGGCAACAGCGATGCGCTCTATCACAATGTCGAGCACACGATGCTGGTCACGCTGGCCGGGCATGACATCATCCGCGGTCGCGCGCTGCACACCCATGTCACCGCGGAGGATTATACTCACACGATCATCGCGTGCCTGACGCACGACATCGGCTATGTGCGCGGCCTGCTGAAGGGCGACGGACCGGATGGTTATGTCATCGATGCCTCTGGCAACAAGGTGGTGCTGCCGCGCGGCTCGTCGGATGCCGGCCTGATGCCGTATCACGTCGATCGCTCGAAGCTCTATGTGCTCGACAGGCTCGAGGCGGTGCTTCCGCTCGATCGCGAGCGCGTCGCACGCAACATCGAGGGTACGCGGTTTCCGGCGCCCGAAGGCCAGCAATATGACGACGAGGCGGCGATCGTCCGGGCCGCCGATTTCATCGGTCAGCTCGGCGATCCCAACTACATCCGGAAAGCCAACGCGCTCTATCACGAGTTCGAGGAGGTCGGCATCAACCGCCAGCTCGGCTATGAATCGCCGGCCGATATCGTCGACCGCTATCCGCAATTCTACTGGAATATGGTTGCGCCGCACATCCAGGGCGCCATCAACTGCCTGAACATGACGGCAAGCGGCCGTCAGTGGATCGCGAACCTCTACAGCAACGTCTTCCGCGCCGAGCGCGAGGTCACCCTGTCCGGCCCGCAAATCTGACGCACGGCGGCAGCGACGCGGCCTATCAGCACGGCTCGCCTGCATTCCCCGGTCGATTGCGGAGCGTCCACATTTCGGCCCGCTTCATCGTTGCACAGTCCGTGGAAATCGGCGACCTTGCGCCATGGACCTCTCCATTGACCGTGTTCTCGATCGTTTCAGCATGATCTCCCGTTTCGCTCAATTGATTGCGATTGCTATCGTGTGCTGGCCCGCGCTCGCCGTGGCCGCCGGCCCGGTCTACGACGTCGACCTGTATGCGTTGATGTCGGGCACCTGCCGCAATGTCAGTGTGGCCGGCCGCAGCTATACCTGCAAGGCGGTGGCCTACTTCCACACCCTGCGCGGCCGTTCCGAGTTCACCGTGGTGCTCGACGATCCCGCCGACAAGAGCCACATCGTCTCGTTCTCAGGCGAGAGCACCGAGCGCACCCAGGACAATCTGTTCGAGCTCGCGGTCGACCGCATGTTGCTGAAGTCGAGCGACCGTCCGCGTGTCGATGGCCTGCCGGTGCCGCTGGTCGAGATGTCGACAGGCTCCTGCCGTCAGGTCGGAAGCTTCATCACGCGGCAGGTGTCGACCATCACCTGCGCCGCCACCGACCAGAACGGCAAGCGGTACGAGCTGAGCTTCGAGTCGGATGGCTCGCCGATGACCTTGCGCCGGCTGCGGCAATCGACGCTGCCGTCGGAGCGGCAGCGGGCACGCCAGATCGCGCAGCTCGAATGCCGCCTCAAGGCGCGGGCCGCGCAGGTTCTGCCGCGGGACACGACGGCCTTCATGATCCGTTGTCTCGGTGAGGACGACGGCAAGCCGGCCGGCGAACAGCGATAGCCGCGTTGCGGACCAAGCTTGAGGAGAATTCGATGCGCTTGAAACTCACCATCATCGCCGCCATCGGCGTCTGCATTGCCGGGCCCGCCGCCGCGCAAATGTACGATCCGAACTATCCGGTCTGCATGGAAGTCTACGGCGGCAGGTTGACGCCCGAGTACATCGACTGCAGCTTCACGTCGCTTCCGCAATGCCAGGCAACGGCGTCGGGACGATCGGCGACATGCTCGGTCAATCCGTTCTACAAAGGCCCAAAAAAGCCGACCAGGGAGCGGGGTCAACGACGGCGTCAACCTGTCAACTAGCGCGTTTTCGAGCCGCGATGGCCTGCATGGCCGTCGCGTCGCAGGGACAGTTGACTAACTCCGGCAGTTGTGGGGAAACCTTCGCAACGACAAGGAGAGACCGATGCGCCTGAAACTGTTCGCGATCGCCGCATTTGCGGTCGCCCTGGCCGGACCTGCCGCCGGGCAGGCCTATGACCCGAATTATCCGGTGTGCATGCACGTCTTTCAGGGCAAATTCGGCGGAAGCTACATCGATTGCAGCTTCACCTCGATCCCACAGTGCCAGGTGTCGGCGTCGGGCCGGGGTGCGATGTGCTCGGTGAATCCGTTCTTTGCGCCGCCATCGCCTCCGAAGCGCCGGGTGCATCGCGGACGGCATCGTGCTGACTGATGCGGGAACACCAGGCAGCTCGAACGCCTGCCGTGGCGGGGCGGGGGAGCCGACCCAGCCGCCATCTCCGATGGTAGGCGCCGTATCAGGCAGACATTAACGAATCTTCACGATAATGCGGGTTCCCTGTCGGCAGCGGTCGGCAAGATCGACACGCGTCCCGAATTCGTTCACAACTATGGCGATAGTTACGCAATCTATTGCTGCATTCGTCGCGACGGGACGCGCGCAACCATGCCAGGACAGTCCTGGCCGACAGCAATCGTATCGCGTCATGATTTGCGAAGGAATTCTATGACGGCAAGCTGGGTCAATTCCCTGGTCGACAGTGGCCTCAAGTCCGACATGCTCAACTTTGCTGCGGACGGCGTTTTCACCGATGCTGAAGCCATCCAGTTGCTGGCGGATGTCGCCAATCGCGGGAGTGTCACCGCGAATGAGCTGAACTCGCTGCAGCTGATTGCGGCCAATCTGAACAGCGGCCTCTACACATCGGATTATGTCTCCCATCTCTTCAACCAGCTCGTTGATGGGAATCCGGCGAACGCCACCTGGACAGGGGGCGGCACTGCTCACGTCACGCTCGGCAATCTGCAGGTCGGCACGACGTCGACGCAGATGTCCGAACTGATCGGAAAGTGGTTTCAGGGGACCGATCTTCCGGACCCAACCTTGCCGCCCGATGCAGGCGCGAGCGGCTGGACATTGCAGGGCTACAGCACGGTTACCGGACCGCTGTATTCTTCGGCGGGCGCAGCCACCGTCAACGACATCTGTCAGGGAGCAGACGGCGATTGCGAGCTGATGTCGGGATTGATCGACGTCGTCGTCTTTCATCCTCAGGTCATGAGCTCCATGATCGTGGACAATGGAAACGGCACCTATGGCGTGCGCTTCTATGTCAATGGTCAGGAGACATGGGAGACCGTCAATGACGAGTTTCCAGTCGTCAAGGGCACCGAACTTGACTATGGCCACAACTACAATGAGCAACCCACGGCGATGTGGGTTGCCCTGGTGGAAAAGGCCTACGCGCAGCTCAGTTCGTCGGGACAGATTGGACACCCGGCCGTCAATAGCTACAACAACATCTCTGCCGATCCCCCGACGGATGTCTTCGAGAATCTGACCGACGCGACGAGCGTCAACTATTATCTGAGCAGTTCATCCTCCTGGTACAGCAACAAGTCCGTCTATATCGCAGCACTCTCCAACCACGACGATGTCATCCTCGAGATTCCGTCAACGTCTCCGTACACGTATGACAGCGCCGGAAATATCCAGCTGGTCCCGGACCATGCTTTCGGAGTCGTCGGCTATGACAGCGCGACGGGCAATTTCATCGTCCGTAATCCATGGGGAAACAGCTACCCCGGCCAAAACTGGGATGTGCAGTTTGAAGTCTCGCTGACGCAGATCGCCAGCGAGGGCGGCGACTTCGTCATCGACAATTCCGGCGCCGTCGACGTCGCGCCGACGGTGGTCGCGTCAAACATAACCGGCCGCGTGCAAACCTCGGTTACAGCATCGTCCATGTTCTATACGACGGGCGGTACTCTACCCATCATCGAATATGCGCTCTGGAACTCCACCGGTAACGGCCACTTCACCGTAGGCGGGGTGGCGCAGGCGAACGGGGTCGAGATCGACGTCGCCGCTTCACAATGGTTCAGCATTGCCTATCAGTTCGGTCCCGCGAGCGACCAGCTGTGGGTGGAGGCGTTCAACGGCGTATTCTGGAGCGCCTGGACCGAATTTACGGCAACCCCGCAAGGGCCCATGGTGTCGGCCGCAAACGTTACGGCAACGCACGGCCAGAGCTTTGCCGTGTCGTCGCTGTTCACCTATTACGACCCGTTCGGCCTCGCTGCCACCGAATACGATGTCTGGGACAGCGGCACCGGTGGCGGCCACTTCGTCCTGAACGGGGTGGCGCTTGCCGCCAATCAGGACAATTACATCACGGCCGCGCAGCTATCGTCATTGACCTATCAATCCGGCTCCGGTGTGGACACGCTCTGGATCCGCGTCAACGACAGCACGGTGTGGGGACAGTGGGCTACTTTCACCGTCACCGCGCCGGTCGACAGCGGTCCCGTCGAGGCGGTGTCGAACATTGTCGCGGCTCATGGCCAGAGTTATGCAGCCTCGTCCTTGTTCACCTACAGCGATCCGTTCAACAGTCCTGCAACGCTGTATGACGTCTGGGACAAGGGAACAGGTGGCGGACACTTCGTTCTGAACGGGGTGGCTCTTGCCGCCAACCAGGACAACTACATCACGCCCGCCCAGTTGGCCTCGCTGAGCTATCAATCGGGCTCCGGCATCGACACGCTCTGGATACGCGCCAATGACGGCACGGTGTGGGGGGCGTGGTCGAGCCCCTTCACCGTCAATGCGCCGGTCGACACCGGGCCCGTCGAGGCGGTGTCGAACATTGTCGCGGCTCATGGCCAGAGCTATGCAGCCTCGTCGCTGTTCACCTACAGCGATCCGTTCAACAGCGCCGCGACCGAGTACGATGTCTGGGACAGCGGTACCGTCGGCGGGAGCTTCGTTCTGAACGGCGTGGTACTGCCGGCTAATCAGGACAATTACATCACGGCCGCCCAGCTGTCGTCGCTGACCTATCAGTCGGGCTCCGGCATCGACAAGCTTTGGATCCGTGCCAATGACGGCACGGTGTGGGGAGCGTGGTCGAACGGCTTCACCGTCAATGCTCCGGTTGACACCGGGCCCGTCGAGACGGTGTCGAGCATCGTCGCGCCGCACGGCCAGAGCTATGCGGCCTCGTCGCTGTTCACCTACAGCGATCCGTTCAATAGCGCCGCGACCGAGTACGATGTCTGGGATAGCGGCACCGTCGGAGGGAGCTTCGTTCTGAACGGCGTGGCGCTGCCGGCCAATCAGGACAATTTCATCACGGCCGCCCAGCTGTCGTCGCTGACCTATCAATCGGGCTCCGGTATCGACAAGCTTTGGATACGCGCCAATGACGGTACCTTGTGGGGCGCGTGGTCGAACGCCTTCACCGTCAATGCTCCGCTTGACAGCGGACCCGTTGAGACGGTGTCGAACGTCGTTGCGATCCATGGTCAGAGCTATGCGGTCTCGTCGCTGTTCACCTACAGCGATCCTTTCAACAGTGCTGCGACCCAATATGACGTCTGGGATACGGGCACGGGCGGCGGGCACTTCCTTCTGAACGGGTGGGCGCTGTCGGCCAATCAGGACAATTACATCTCGGCCGCGCAGCTGTCGTCATTGACCTATCAATCCGGCTCGGGGACCGACACGCTCTGGATCCGGGCCAATGACGGCACGGTTTGGGGGGCGTGGTCGAGCGCCTTCACCGTCAATGGTCCCTTCGACAGCGGACCCGTTGAAACGGTGTCGAGCATCGTTGCCAGTCACGGTCAGAGCTATGCGGCCTCCTCGCTGTTCACCTACAGCGATCCGTTCAACAGCGTCGCGACACAACATGACGTCTGGGACACGGGCACAGGTGGCGGGCATTTTGTCTTCAGCGGGGTGGCGCTTGCGCCCAACGTGGACAACTACGTCACGGCGGCCCAGCTGACGTCGCTGAGCTATCAATCCGGCTCGGGCGCGGACACGCTGTGGGTCCGCACGAACGACGGCACCGTCTGGGGAGCATGGTCAAGTGCCTTCACCGTGACTGCGCCGGTGGACACGGGTCCGGTGTTGACTCCGACCAGTTCAAACACGCTGTCCGTTCAAGGCCAGACGTTTTCGGTGTCTTCGCTCTTCACTTATTCGGATCCGTTCGGCAGTTCCGCGACATCGTATGATGTCTGGAATAGCGGAGGCGGCAACGGCTACTTCACGCTGAACGGCGTTGCGCTGGGAGCAAATCAGGACAACGTCGTCGCGGCCTCGCAGCTCTCCCAACTCGCGTATCACGTCGGATCGGGCACCGACACGCTCTGGATCAAAGCCAATGACGGAACCGTCTGGGGCGCCTGGTCCAGCGCCTTCACGATCAGCGATCCCTCGATCATTCCAGCCGGACAGACCCTCGAGCTTGCGTCTTCGAGCTCGGCGCAAATCTCCTTTGCATCAAGCTCCGGCACATTGAAGCTCGATGACCCCGCCGGCTTCTCCGGCACCGTTGCCGGCATGACGGGGGCCGACGCGATCGATTTCGCCAATATCAGTTTTGCGGCTGGGCAAACCGTGGGCTTTGCCGGCAACACCGCGGGCGGATCGCTCTCGGTCTCTGACGGCGTGCACGCCGCCAGCATCGCTCTGCTCGGAAACTACATGGCTTCCACCTTCGTCGCTGCGAGCGATGGACATGGCGGCACGAGCATCACGGTGCATCCCGATCAGGTCGCCACGCTTGCCCCGCCGCAACACGCCTGAGCGGCGCGGCTGCTCCGGCGCGCGGCCGGCTGCCTACGACGGCGCGCCCATCGCGTAGGGCTTCAGCACCGCATAGAGGAAATCGTGCGTCGGGGTCGGTACGCCGAGCTTGCGGCCGAGCTCGACCACCTTGCCGCTTAGCCAGGGCAGTTCGAGCCGGTTGCCGCGCTCCAGATCGAGCGCCATCGACGCTTTCATCGCCGGCGGTGCGTGCCCGATGAAGTCGAGCACCTTCGCAAGCGGGTCCGGCGGCAGCTTGATGCCGCTGGCGTAGGCGACGGCGATGATCTCCTCGCAGGCCGAGACGAAGAACGGGCGCAGGTCGGGATCGTCGCGCAGCCTGCCGATCGGCTGGCGCGTGACGGCGGTCATGCCGGCATTGGTGGCGAGGCCGACGAACTTCATCCACAGCTCGGTGTTGATCTGCTCGCTCAGCGTGGCATCGAAGCCGGCCTTCAGGCAGAGCTCCAGCAGCGCCTTGCCGCGCGGCGTGATGCGGCCGTCGAGCTCGCCGAAGATCATCCGCATGAAGGTGCCGACCTGGTTGATCATGCCGGGCTTGATGATCGAGGCGGAGATCTGCGCCACGCCGCCCATCACGGCGTTGCGGCCGAGGATCGGGATCAGCCGGTCGGGCGCATCGATGCCGTTCTGCAGCGGGATCACGGCAGTGTCGGGCCCGACCATCGGCTTGATGTGCGCGCCGGCGCTCTCGACGTCCCACAGCTTGACGCAGAACAGCACGATATCGACCAGGCCGACGCCTGCGGGGTCGTCGGTCGCCTGGGTCGGGACCAGGTGGGTTTCGCCGCGGCCGCCCTGAACCTTAAGACCTTCGCTGTGCATGGCGGCAAGGTGCGCGCCGCGCGCGATAAAGGTGACGTCGGCTCCGGCATGCGCCAGTGCCGCACCAAAACCGCCCCCGACGCCTCCGGCGCCGACCACTGCGATCCGCATGATTGTCTCCTTGTCCAACGCTTTGGCCCGCAGCCTCGACGATGTCGGCGCGATGCGCAACCCCGCCTGCCTGAAAACTGCGTGACCGCAGCATGCGCCTTCTTCCTGCGTTGAACTTGTCCGGGCGAACCGCTAAGCCATCTGCCTGATGTTCGGGAGGAATGGGTGGCGATGACTGAGCCGACGGCGGTCGCGCTTGATGGTGCGACGGTGGCGTTTCGGTTGGCGGATGGACGCGTCTATACCGCGGTCGAGCAGGCCAATCTTACGGTTGATCATGGCGAGTTCGTCGCCATTGTCGGCCCGACCGGATGCGGAAAGTCGACGCTGCTCAACGTCACCGCGGGGCTGTTGAAACCGGCCGCCGGGTCGGCGCGGATTTTCGACAGGCCGCTCAGTGGCCTCAACCGCGACGCAGGCTATCTCTTTCAGGCCGATGCGCTGTTCCCGTGGAAGACCGCGATCGACAATGTCGCGATCGGGCTCGAGATTCGCGGTATGCCGCGCACCGATGCGCTCGCGCGCGCACAGCAATGGCTGACCTCGGTCGGGCTCGGCGCCTTCGCGGGCCGCTATCCGCATATGCTGTCGGGCGGCCAGCGCAAGCGCGTCGCGCTGGCGCAGGTCCTGATCCGCGATCCGAAGATCCTGCTGATGGACGAGCCGTTCGGCCCGCTCGACGCCCAGACGCGGCAGATCATGGGCAATCTGCTGCTGGAATTGTGGACCGCCGACCGCAAGGCGGTGCTGTTCGTCACCCACGATCTCGAGGAGGCGATCGCGCTCGCCGACCGCGTCGTGATCATGTCGGCTGGGCCCAGCGCGCGCATCATCGGCGACTGGCGCATCACGCTGCCGCGGCCGCGCGATATCGCCGAAGTCAGGATGGAGAAGGATTTCCATGCCCTGCATCGCGAGATCTGGGGCGTGCTGAAGGACGAGGTGATGAAGGGCTATGTGCAGTCGACGCAGGCGGGGGCCGCCTGATGTCGCGCATCACGTTGCTGGCCCTGCAGGTTCTGGTCGCCGTCGTCACCCTGGCGCTGTGGCAGTTGTTTTCCACCGTGCCTGTTTTCGGCAAGGTCCTGCTGCCGCCGTTCTTCTTCTCCAATCCGGTCGACGTCTTCAGCCAAATCGTAAAGTGGTTCTCGAGCGGGGTGATCTGGAAGCATCTGGCGATCACGCTATGGGAATCGATCCTGGCCTTCGTGATCGGCTCAGGCAGCGGCATCCTAGTCGGCTTCTGGTTCGCACGGCAGCCGCGCGTCGCAGCGGTGTTCGATCCTTATGTGAAGATGGTCAACGCGCTGCCGCGCGTGGTGCTGGCGCCGATCTTCGCGCTGTGGTTCGGGCTCGGCGTCTGGTCCAAGGTCGCGCTCGGCGTGACCTTGGTGTTCTTCATCGTGTTCTTCAACGTCTATCAGGGTGTCAAGGAAGTGCCGACCACCGTGCTCGACAACGGCCGCATGCTCGGCATGAACGAGCAGCAGCTGATGCGCCACGTCTACTGGCCCTCGGCGCTGTCGTGGATGTTCTCCTCGCTGCACACCTCGGTCGGCTTTGCGGTGGTTGGCGCGGTGGTCGGCGAATATCTCGGCTCCGCCGCCGGCCTCGGCTATTTGATCCAGCAGGCCGAAGGCGTGTTCGACGTCGCCGGCGTGTTCGCCGGCATGTTCGTGCTGTCGGCCTTCGTCATCCTGATCGACATGGCGGTGACTGCCGTGGAGAAGCGGCTGCTGGTCTGGCGGCCGACTGCGGTGGCGCGGGACTAGGCCATAATCGCTTCCGCACTACGTCGTGGACGGTCGTGGTTGCCCGGCCAAGGCAAGCCAATCGTTTCGCCTCAAACGATAGAGCGCCTGCCGCCTGAGCGGATCTGATACGGCGACGCGCGGGTGATCAAAATCGTCGGCCTCGTTGTGCGACATCCCCAATTTGGACATGACGCGAAGGGAGCGTGTATTGTGAACGCTCGCATGGGCAACAACCTCGGTGCGAGAACAATCTCATTCGATCGCCCCAGGCGCTGCGAGCTGATCATGTCGAGCTGCAACAGAAGAGGCCGCCAGCGTTGGCGGCCCCACGTATTCTCGACGCGAAACCGTCAGGTCTTGTATCCTTGGCTGGTGCAGAACCACGAGATGCCGGCGGTATCGAAGCCAAGCTTCAGAAAGGATTCCCTGCATTCGTTGAAGTTGTGGAAACGTTTAACGCCCGCTGGCCAGCAAACCACCGGCGTAGGATTGGGCCAGGTACCGGAGACTGAGCAGCCCGGTCCCGAGGCCGCTTGCTTGGCGAGTTTGGGTTTGCTCTCAGCAATTGCGGGGGCAATCGACAAGATTGCGACAGCTAGGCCCGCGGCGAGTAACGAGGCTTTCATGGCTATCTTCTCCCAAATCCCACCGTTGGGTCGGTGGGTGGGTCGACTATACCTGAGGTCGTGTCGGAGGAGCGACGCAATTTGCGTTTCGGTTTGTGAGAAGCGCGCGACGGTCACGCGCGTTTGTCCGCCGGCGCGGTATCCATCAGCCCGCGGATCTTCTCCGTCACGTCGGCGTCAACAGGATTGTAGACGATCATGCTGAGGTCGGACCGGCCGTCGACCGCGAACGCCGAATATTCGAACTTGACCGGGCCGAGGATCGGATGGCGGAGCTGCTTGACGCCCTCGCCATGGGTTCGCACGTCGTTGTCGCGCCACAGCGCCGCGAACTCCGGGCTGAGCCGGCAGAGCTCGTCGACAAACGGTTGCACCTCGGCGGCAGCACCTGCGCGCATTGCGTCCACCCTGAAGGCGCCGACGACGAAGCGTGCCACGCTTGCCCAGTCGTGCTGCGCGGCGCGGACGCGCGGATCGAGGAACATGAAGCGCAACACGTTGCGCTCGCCCGGCGGCAGCGATCCGTAGTCCGTCAGCATCACGGTCGCCGCCCGGTTCCAGGCGACGATGTCCCATGTCGCGGTCCTGATCACGGCGGGGCTCGGCAGCAACGCGTCGAGCACACGCTGCAGCCGCGGCGAGACACCTTCATTCTTTTGATAGCGCACCTCGGGCGTGCGGCCGAGGCCGAGCAGGAACAGGTGCTCGCGCTCGACATCGGTCAGCATCAGTGCACGCGCGATGCGGTCGAGCACATCGGCCGACGGCGCACCGCCGCGGCCCTGTTCGAGCCAGGTGTACCAGGTCGCCGAGATGTTGGCGCGCTGCGCCACTTCCTCGCGGCGCAGGCCTGGCGTGCGCCGTCGCTCCGGCGGAAAACCGAACGTCGCAGGATCGAGCTTGCTGCGGCGGTCCTTGAGGTAGGCGCCGAGCCGGTTCTCATGCGCGAGCGGTTCGCTCATCCTGTTAGCCATTATACCATGATAAGGTCACTACTTTACCACGATAGCCGGACCGCCCAGGTTTGTCTCCAGCAAAACCTGGAGACTTGCTGATGCGCGTGTTTGTCACTGGAGCCACCGGCTGGGTCGGCTCGGCTGTTACCAATGATCTGATTGCTGGCGGCCATCAGGTGCTCGGCATGACCCGTTCCGACAAGGGCGCGGGAGCGCTCGCTGCCGCCGGCGCCGAGGTTCATTACGGAACGCTCGAGGATCACGACAGCCTGCGGAGCGGTGCCGCGCAGGCGGACGCCGTGATCCACTGCGCCTTCAACCACGACTTTTCGAAGTTCGCGCAGAACTGCGCGGACGACCGGCGCGCGATCGAGACGCTGGGTGCCGTACTCGAAGGCTCGAGACGTCCGCTGATCACGACATCGGGCGTCGCGCGGGTGGCGCAGGGCCGCGTCGCGACCGAAGACGATCCGCCGATTCCGGTCTCCGAGGCTTATCCGCGTGCGTCCGAGGCGACGACGGTGGCGGTGGCATCGCGTGGCGTGCGTGCCGCCGTCGTCCGTCTGCCGCCCTCGGTGCATGGTCATGGCGACCACGGATTCGTGCCGCGGCTTGTCGCCTTTGCGCGCGAGAAGGGCATCTCTGTCTATATCGGTGAGGGACAGAATCGCTGGCCCGGCGTGCATCGTCTCGATGCAGCCCGCGTCTACCGGCTCGCGCTCGAACGCGGCGTCGACGGCGGTCCGTTCCATGCCGTGGCAGACGAGGGCGTGCCGTTCAAGGCGATCGCCGAGGTCATCGCCCGCCGGCTCAACGTTCCCCTGGTGTCGAAGTCTTCAGAGGAGGCGGCCGAGCATTTCGGCATGTTCGGCAGGTTCGTCGCCTTCGATGTGCCGACCTCGAGCGCGCGGACGCGCGCGCGGCTCGACTGGCAGCCGCAGCAGCCCGGGCTGATCGCGGATATCGATCACCCCGCTTATTTCGCGTGAGCGCGCCGGAGTTCCGACCATGACAGACGCCAAGATGTCGCTCGACGGCAAGCGCGTGATCGCAATCGGGGGATCGTCGGGGATCGGCTTTGCCGTCGCCGCGCTCGCGCGGGAGCAGGGCGCGGAGGTGGTGATTGCTTCCAGCAAGCCGGCCAATGTCGATGCCGCGGTCGCGAGGCTGCCGGGATCTGCGGGCATGACCGTCGATCTGCGCGACGAAGCCGATGTGTCGCGCTTCTTCGAGCAGGTCGGCGCCTTCGATCATCTCGCGATCACGGCGGGCGATCAGGGCCTCCCGGCGTTCGGTGCCACCCGTGATCTCGATCTCGTTGCGGCGCGCGAGGCTCTCACTCTTCGTTTCTGGGGCTCGCTCGCGGCGGTCAAGCACGCCAGCCGTGTGATCGCCGCCGACGGATCGATCACGCTGACCGGCGGCCTGCTGGCACACCGTCCGCAAAAGGGGATGCCGTTTGTTACCGCGGCCGCGGGTGCCATGGAGAGCCTGGCTCGCGGCCTTGCCGTCGATCTTGCGCCGGTCCGCGTCAATGCCGTCTGCCCGGGGCTCATTCTCACCGAGCGCGTCAAGCAGATGCCGGAGGAGAGGGTGCGCGGCTACGTGGCAGGCTTGCCGTTGCCGCGCGCGGCGTCGCCGGGCGAGGCGGCCGCGGCTTATGTCTATCTGATGCTGAACAGCTACGTGACCGGGCAGATTCTTGCGGTGGATGGCGGTGGTCTGCTGGTGTGACGCACGACGCCGTCATTGCGAGGAGCGAAGCGACGAAGCAATCCATCTACCTGCGTGCACGGACAGATGGATTGCTTCGCTTCGCTCGCAATGACGTGGAGATCGCCCCACGTAATGGCTCAGAGCGGGAAGCACCGCATGTAGGCCGCGAACAGCTTCTCATCGCTATAGCTCACCAGCTCTGAGGCAATCGCGTCGGCCAGTTCGAGGTCGCGGTTCTGGATGCGCAGCCATGCCTGGGTGTCGGCGGTGATGTTCAAAGCCGCATCTCCGACATGACGCCCCGGCACCACCTGCAGATCCTTGCCCTTGATCACGACCGTCATGTCCAGCGCGTTTGCCCCGGTGAAGCGCAGATGCGTCACGAAATCCAGGCCGCGCGCCCTGCCGCGCTGAAATCCGAGCGAGAGCGAGAAGATGTAGGACTGGATGCTGCCGGTATGGCGGCCGGACGTGACATGCTGGACCTTCTTGTGCGGAAAGCGCCGCGTCACCGTGTCCTCGGCATCGGTATCCGGGATCACATAGACGAACTCGTCCTTGTCGATCAGCGGCTGCACCACCTCAGAGTGGACATGAGGCAAGTGAATTATCTGTCAAGCATCATGTAATGGAAGCCGCTGCCGAAGTGACAGATCGGCGTATGCTTGGAGAACGCTTTGAGCGTGCAACGATCTCAGCTCCGTCATCCTGAGGTGCGAGCGGAGCGAGCCTCGAAGGATGAATCGGCCACAGTCGGGCCGTCGACCCTTCGAGGGCCGCTGAAGAAGCGGCCACCTCAGGGTGACGGTGCTTTGTATGGTTGGAGCCTTCTCGCGATGACGGCGGGCGAAGCCGTCCTCAATCCAGCAGCTTGGTATCATCCGGCGCCTGCGGCGGCGTCTTGATCGCGATCGACTTGATGGCGCGGCCGTTCGGCTTGTTGCCGCCATGCGGCGTGCCCTTCGGGATCACGATCAAATCGCCCGGCTTGACCGTCACTTCCTTGTCGCCGAGCCAGACCGTGCCGGTGCCTTCGAGCACGAACTGCATCTCGTTGGTGTTGGGGTGCATGTGCTTCGGCACGTTGCCGTCCTGGATCGAGACGGTGGCGCCGTCGGCGGAGACGAACGTCTTGGAGCGGAAGCCGACCTTGTTGGCGTCGCCGAGCTTGTCGCCCTCCATTTCCCCGGTGTGGATGACCTGCGCGGTGATGCTCTCGGCCGCGAGCGCCGGCCGCAGCAAATGGGTGACGCCACAGCCGGCCGCAAAGGCAGTGGCAATCGACAGCGCGGTTGCAACACGATTCATGAAGACCTCCCTTGGTGTTTCCCTTGAAATATTCTTGGCGATTCTTCGGTGTTTTCCTGTATCCGCGATGCTATGCCGTGGCCGCAGGCTTGACCAGTTACCGGAAAGTCGCCTTCTCAAGGCAGGCCTGCTCCTCTATCTTGCCGGCCAGGCGAACGGAGGACGTCATGAACAAACTGCTGGGCAAGCTTGCCGGAACGCTGCTCGCGCTGACCCTGTCCACGGGCCTTGCCGCGGCGCAAAGCAAGATCACCATCGCGGTCGGGGGCGGCGCCTGCCTGTGCTACCTGCCCACCGTGCTGGCCAAGCAGCTTGGCGAATATGACAAGGCCGGGCTTGCGGTCGAGTTGGTCGATCTCAAGGGCGGCTCGGATGCGCTGAAGGCCGTGCTCGGCGGCAGCGCCGACGTCGTCTCCGGCTATTTCGACCACTGCGTCAATATCGCCGCCAAGAAGCAGGAGATGCAGGCCTTCGTGGTCTATGACCGCTATCCCGGCCTGGTGCTGGTGGTCTCGCCGAAGCACACCGGCGAGATCAACTCGATCAAGGATCTTGCCGGCAAGAAGGTCGGCGTCAGCGCGCCGGGCTCTTCGACGGATTTCTTTCTGAAGTATCTCTTGAAGAAGAACGGCCTCGATCCTCAAGGCACCGCCGTGATCGGCGTCGGCCTCGGCGCCACCGCGGTGGCCGCGATGGAGCAGGGCCAGATCGATGCCGCCGTGATGCTCGATCCCTCTGTCACCGTGCTGCAAGGCAGCCACGCCGACCTCAAGATTCTCAGCGACACCCGCACCCAGCACGACACGCTCGCGGTGTTCGGCGGCGAATATCCCGGCGGCGCGCTCTATTCGACCACAGCCTGGGTCAACGGCCACGAGAAGGAAGTGCAGGCGCTGACCAATGCCATCATGGCGACGCTGGCCTGGATCCATTCGCATTCGGCCGAGGACATCATGGCCAAGATGCCGGAGGAACTCGTCGGCAAGAACAAGGAGCAATATCTGGCCGCGCTGAAGAACACGATCCCGATGTATTCGGAGACCGGCAAGATGGATCCCAAGGGCGCCGAAGCGGTGCTCGCGGTGTTCAGCGAGGGCTCGCCAGAGGTCGCAAAGGCCGGCATCGACGTCACCAAGACCTACACCAACAAGTTCGTGGATCAGGTCAAGAAGACGACCGGAAGCGCGAAGTAAGAGCACGTGCCCGACATGCAGTCTCCGCTGATTTGCCGCGTCACCACGCTCGATCTGGCATTGCAGCAGCGTCCCTGGCCGTTCGCGGACGAGCGGCGCGACGAGATCGACGCGCATTTCGCCGAGCAGCAGCGGCTCAACCCGAACCTGTGGAACGGCCGCGTCCTGCTCGGGCGCGATCCCGTGTTTGCCGGCGAGCGGCTCAGCGCGCGCTATTTCGAGACTGATTTCGCGAGCTTCCTCGCCTGGCGCGACTGGGGCTTTCCGGACACTGAGGTCTTCAACGGCTTCGGCATGGGCGCGCTGCTCTCGAGCGACGGCGCCTTCGTGTGTGGCGTGATGGGCGAGCGGACCGCGAATGCCGGACGCATCTATTTTCCTTCCGGCACGCCCGACCTCGACGACATCAGCGGCGAGAGCGTCGATATCGCCGGAAGCGTGATGCGCGAGTTAGAGGAGGAGACCGGGCTTACCGCGGCGGATTGCCGTGCGGATGCCGATTGGCACTGTATCTACACCGGCGTTGCGCTCGCGATGATGCAGATCCTGCGCGTCGACATGCCCGCGGACACGCTGCGTGCGCGCATCGAATCCAACCTCGCGCACCAGAAAAATCCCGAACTTGTCGGCATCCATCTGGTCCGAAGCCGCGCCGATCTCAACTCCGCAATGCCGCGCTTCGTCACCGCGTTCATCGAAACGCAGCTGCCGGCATAGGCGCATAGGGGTCCGCTTCCGGGGTGAGGCGGTCGTTGCCAGGACCTGGCTGACGTTTCCAACGAACCAGTCTTGGGGTATCGTTAGCCGTCTCGAACGTGGCGAACCAGCATGCTCACGCTCTATTCCTATCCACCGCTGTTCGGCGTCGCCGACAACAACGGCTACGGCTTAAAGGTGTTCGCCTTTCTGAAGCTCGCCGACGTGCCGTTCCGGCACGAGCACATTTTTGATGCGTCGAAGGCGCCGCGCCAGCAATTGCCCTATATCGTCGACGGCGACGACACCGTCGGCGACAGCGAGACTATCCTCGCCTATGTCACCGACAAATATAGCGTGACGCTGGATGCGGCGTTGACGCCGGCGCAACGCACGACCAATCTCCTCGTCACGCGCACGCTCGACGATCTCTACTGGGTGATGTCCTATTCGCGCTGGCAGGACGAGCGGTACTGGCCCCAGTTTCGCGATGCGCTCAAGCGCGAGCATCCGGGCCTCACCGATGACGGGTTGATGAAGGCCAAGGAGTTCAACGCGCAGCGCTATTACTACCAGGGCATTGGCCGCTTCGAGCCCGACGCCGCGATGGCCCGTGGGCTCGCCGATCTCGCCGCGCTGGCGAGCCTGATCCCGGGCCAAGGCTATGTGCATGGCGACACACCGACGAGCATCGACGCCAGCATCTATGGCTTCGTGGCCAACATCTACTTCTACGACATCGAGACGCCGTTGAAGAAATTCGTGGTCTCGCACGATGCGCTGGTACGGCACTGCCGTGCCATCCACGCAGCAGTCGGTACGAGCGCGGAATAGGCTCAAGTCGCCGAGATCGCACTGCACCCGGCTCCGCCCGGAGCTCGCTTGCCGAAATGGCACACCGAGCTGTGGCCTTCGCCCGCTGGCTTGCGGGTCTGTCTGTCGCGCTTGCGGCGCTGGGCGTGGCTGGCGCCGCGCTCCGCTATTTCCCCTGCCGCGCACTTTCGAGCAGCGTCATGCAGGCGTCGAGGCAGGCTGCTGCAATCGTCCGGCCGAGGGGACCCGGCTTCTTGTTCAACAGCCGATGCATCACCACGCCGTGCAGCATCATCATGATCGGATAGGCGATGTGCGCGGCCCTGTTTTCATCGACACCGGCGCGCACGATATGGGTGGTGTATCGCTCGATCTCGCCGGCCTGCGCACCCGTGGTGACACGCTCCATCCAGCCGCGCCCGTAGAGCAATTCATAGTCGCGGGGGTGGGTGCTGCCGAACTCGAGATGCCGTACGCAGGTGTCCTGAAAGTCGCGGGATTTTGCGAGGTAGGCCGAGAAGCGCTGAAAAGCCAGCGTGCGTAACGCCGTCAGCAACGCCTCCCGGTCGGCGTAGTAGCTATAGACCGTCGGCGTCGTCGTGCCTGCTTCCGCGGCCACGCCGCGGATCGTCACGGCCTCCTCGCCGCCCGACTGCCACAGCGTGTCGGCGGCCTTCAAGATCCTGTGAGGCAGCTCCGGATCGGCAGTTCTCGGCATTGGCTCTCTTGCTTTTACAATGTATAAGTTATACGTCGTCTAAATAATAAACCCGAACCCAGGAGCAGGCAAATGGCCCTTTCCCCGAAACTGATTGGCCCCTCGATCTCCATGATCACCGGCCTGATCACGTCGACCAGCATGTCGTTCGTCGGTCTCGCTATGAACTATGGGTTCCAGCCCGATTTCGCCGTGCGCTGGCTGAAGGCCGCAGCAACGAGCTACGTCGTGATCGTCCCGATGTTGATCATCGTCATCCCGCGGATCCAGCGCTTCGTCATGCGGCAGGCCGGGTTGTCGACGCGCTGAGGTCGGGTCGCAGCACAATGCGCACCGTCTCCCGGTTCAAGCCCCCGGGCATCAGATATCACGCAGTTCGTCCTTTGAACGCAACCCAAGGGTCAGCAACATGACGACGAAACATAAGCACGACAAGCCGATTCTCGTGACCGGAGCAGCCGGCGCTGTGGGCGGCATCGGCCGTAGCCTCACCGAATTCCTGCTCAGGAATGGCCACAAGGTGCGCGCCCTGGTTCGGCGGGAGGACGCGCGCGCCGAAGCCTTGCGGCGGCTCGGCGCCGAGGTCGTCAAGGGCGACCTGACGGACCTCGCCTCGATGCACCGCGCGATCGAAGGTTGCCGGCGTATCTATTTCGGTATGTCTGTCTCGGCGGCTTACCTGGAAGCCACGATCAACACTGCCGCGGTGGCGCGGCACCACGGCATTGAGGCTTTCGTGAACATGTCGCAGATGACGGTCTCGCAGATGAGCATCAACGAAACCACCGACAGCCCGCAGCAGAGGCTGCACTGGCTGGCGGAGCAGGCGCTGGCCTGGTCGGGACTGCCGGTCGTCACGGTGCGGCCGACGGTGTTCCTTGAGGGCTTCTTTCTGATGCTCGCCGCCGCCGGCGTGCGGGCCTCCGACGAGTTGGCGCGTCCGATGGGCGATGGCAAGACCTCGCCGATCTCGGCGGTCGATGTGGCGCGCGCGGTCGCTGCGATCCTCGACGATCCCGCACCACATATCGGACGAATCTACGATCTGAC
Organism: Bradyrhizobium sp. USDA 3240; assembly: GCF_054063295.1. Taxonomy (NCBI): domain Bacteria; kingdom Pseudomonadati; phylum Pseudomonadota; class Alphaproteobacteria; order Hyphomicrobiales; family Nitrobacteraceae; genus Bradyrhizobium; species Bradyrhizobium sp. USDA 3240. The sequence goes on along the minus strand of NZ_JBSSGD010000002.1, from coordinate 1,806,806 downwards.
GGGGCCCGAATCCGCCGATCTGAATCACCATGCGCGTGCTTTCTCCGAGGCGCTCGGCAGGCCCATCCGATATCGCGACGTCCCGCTCGCGGCGTGGAGCGAAGGCCTTCGGCGGGCGGGATTTCCCGAGCACGTCGTCAGCCATCTCTCGGCCATGACCGAGTTGAACAGGCAGGGGCGTTACGACCGTATGACGGACACCATATACACGCTCACGGGCGAAGTACCGGTGAACACGCGCGATTTCGTGAAGCGCCACGCCGCCGAATTCAAATAGTGTAGACTGGCGCTTTGATGAGGTGCTCGGCACAGATCGAAGCGGAATCCGACCGTTGCGGCGCCGGGATGGCGCGCTTTGGATCGCGGCCGTGCAATGGCACGGCCGACCGGAATTCCGGCACAACAATCTGCCCGCGGTCACGCTCCGTCGTCGGTCTGGCGCAAGCGTATCGGGGCAATCCGACGCGGGCAGTCCAATGAGACCTATCAGGGAAGGGCAGGCGCTTCTGGCACGCTTCGTTCTGCTGCTGCTGTTGAGCGGCTGTGGCGAAGCGGATCAAATTGCGGAGCAGCAGTGTCGTTCCTTGGATGCCCGCAGTTCGGTACTCAGGACATTTTCGGACGATCAAAACAACAAGCTGGTGACTTTTACTCTCAAATACTCGAGTTCGCTTGAAGCAATGATGAATGCTGCGAAATCGGAGACCGAAAAATCGGCGATCTTGGACGGTGCAAAGAAAAGCGCTGTCTACAGCCTGGACGGCACGATACTCGTAAAGTCCAAGGATAAGGCAACGCGGGAAGTCACTTGCATTGCAATACTGTCCGTTAGCGTCCTGGATACGAGCGCGGAAAAAGAGATAGAATTTCAAGTGAAGCAAACGAGCGACGGAACGCGGCTCGTTTCAGTCAGTCCTTTTCTTTTCACAGTAGACTAGCCCTGAAACCCTGAGCGGCGCTCTTGGTATTCGGTCTGGTCGGCTGTCGACCCGCCCATGCGTCCGCAACCATTTGCTGAAGCTTTGATCACACCTGCGCCGTGGCGACGCAGCCATCGCGCTTGACATCATCGGCCGCTCCCCATGTGATAGGGCCGAACGAAAACAAAAAATGCAGTGCACAATCTCTGGGGAGGGATTCATGCCGGTCAGGAAGGCCGCCCGCTGGCTCGCGGGTCTGTCTCTCGCGCTTGCGGCGTTGGGCGTGGTCGGTGCCGCGCATGCGCAGGACAAGAAGATCAAGATCGGCGTGATCTTCGATTTGACCGGTCCGCTGGCCGGCGGCGGCTCCGAGCTGCAATATACCGGCGTCAAGATCATGCTCGACCATTACGCCAAGACCGGTGTCGAGGGTTACAAGGTCGAGGCGGTCTATGCCGACGCGCAGAGCAAGCCGGATATTGCCATCAACGAGGCCGTCCGCCTGCTCGAGCAGGAAAAGGTCGATATGGTGATGGGCTTCTTCTCCTCGGCGCAATGCGTACCGGTGGCAGCGAGGGTCGACCAGATGAAGAAGTTCATGTGGATCACGACCTGCATCTCCTCGGGCGTGTTCGACGGCAAGAACTACAAATATGTGTTCCGTCCGCAGGCCGCAGGCAATCAGTACGGCATGATGACGACCGACTTCATCGCGCAATACTCCATGTCCAAGTTCGGCAAGGAGCCGAAGGACCTCCGTGTTGCCATCATCCATGAGGACGGCGCCTATGGCGTCGACGTCGCCAAGGGCAACGAGGCCGGTGCGAAGAAAGCCGGCTTCAACGTCGTGCTCAAGGAGGGCTATTCGGCGACTGCGCCCGATCTGTCGGCACTGGTCACCAAGCTCAAGCGCGCCAAGCCTGACGTGATCTTCCACACCGGCTACAATCCGGACATTACGCTCCTATTCCGCCAGGCGCGCGAGCAGGGGCTGAAGTTCGGCGCCATCGTCGGCCACGGCGCGGGCTACGGCGTCTATGAGAAGCTGAAGGAAGGCCTCGGCGCCGACGCCAATTATCTCTTCAACACCGACCCGATCTCGATCTGGCTCGCCAACCAGAGCGGCATGGATGCCAAGCTGCCGCCGGTTATCAAGATGGTCGGCGAGGAGTTCGACCGGCTGAAGCCCGGCGTGTCGATCCGCTCCGCCCATGTCGGCATCGGCGCGGCCAACGCCTATGTGTTCCTCGACGACGTGCTGCCGCGCGCGATCAAGAAGTATGGCGGCGTCGATCCGGATGCCCTGCGCAAGGCGGCACTCGACACCGACATTCCAGAGGGCGGCACCATGCTCGGTTACGGTGTGAAGTTCTACGGCGAGGGCGAGCAGTACGCCGGGCAGAACGCGCGCTCGTTCCCGGTGGTGCTGCAATATATCGATGACAAATCCTATGTGGTGTGGCCGAAGAGCCAGATGCAGCGCGAGACCGTGCTGCCGCTGCCGGCCGGCACCACCTACAGCTACAAATAGCTCGCTCGCGAAGGGGACGCCGTGCTCGCCGTCGAAGGCCTGGTCAAGCGGTTTGGCGGCTTTCGCGCCGTCAACAACGTGTCGTTCCGCGTCGAGCAGGGCGAGATCCTCGGCCTGATCGGCCCGAACGGCTCGGGCAAGAGCACGATCTTCAACATGCTCTCGGGCACCTTGCCGCCGACCGAGGGCTCGATCCTGTTCGACGGCCGCGAGATCGCGGGGCTTGCCCCGCACCGGATCATCGTCGGCGGCATCGGCCGCACCTTCCAGATCCCGCGGCCGTTTCATCGGCTGAGCATTTTCGAGAACGTCGTGCTCGCCGGCTTCTACGGCCAGGGTCGCCACAGCCGCAGCAAGGCCGAGGAGGCGGCCGAACGCGCGCTGGCGATGGTCGGCCTGCCGACCGATCGCCACGCCAGCGTCGAGGGCCTGGGCGCCGCCGGACTGAAGAAGCTCGAACTGGCCAAGGCGCTCGCCACGGGACCGAAATTGTTGTTGGCCGATGAAAGCCTCGGCGGGCTCGACGAAACCGAGATGGACCAGGCCGCCGACATGCTGCGCCGGATCCGCGACGAGCTCGGCATCACCATCATCTGGGTCGAGCACATCATGGGCGTCTTGATGCGGGTGGTCGATCGCGTGATGGTGCTGGATCACGGCGAGAAGATCGCCGAGGGCCTGCCGGCTGATGTCGCCGGCGATGCAAAAGTGATCGAGGTCTATCTCGGCACCGATGCGGATGCGAGCCTGGCTGCTGCCGTCGCCGAGCAGGCGCGCCGCCGGATCGGGGCGTGACCAGCATGCTGGAGCTCCGATCGATCGACGCGGGTTATGGCAGCTTCCAGGCGCTGTTCGACGTCAGCCTCGACGTCAAGGCGGGCGAGGCGGTCGGTGTGATCGGTCCGAACGGTGCCGGCAAGACCACCTTGATGCGTGTGATCTCCGGCCTGATCCGCCCGCGTAACGGCAAGATATCGATGGAGGGGGTCGACGTCGTCAGGACGCCGGCGCATCGCATCGTCAGCCTCGGGATTGCGCATGTGCCGGAGAACCGCAGGCTATTTCCGCGGCTCACCGTCGACGACAATCTGAAGATGGGCGCCTACATGCCCGGCGCCCGTGCGCACTACGCCGAGCGGCTCGATTTCGTGTTCGAGCTGTTCCCGCGCATGAAGGAGCGACGTCACCAGATGGCCGGCACCATGTCGGGCGGCGAGCAGCAGATGTGCGCGATCGGCCGCGCGCTGATGTCGAACCCGAAACTGCTGCTGCTCGACGAGCCCTCGGCCGGGCTCGCGCCGGTCGTGGTGCAGCAGGTGTTCGAGCTGGTCAAGCGCATCCGCGCCAGCGGGCTGACGGTGCTGATCGTGGAGCAGAACGTGCAGCAGGTGCTGCGCGTGGTCGACCGCGCCTATCTCCTGGAAGCCGGCAGCATCCGCGCCGCCGGCACGGCGGCGGAGCTCGCGGCCAGCGACACCATCAAGCAGGCGTATCTCGGGGTGTAGGATGATGACACTGGCGGGCAAGTGCGTTCACTCATTCTCCCGTCATCCTGAGGAGCCGCGAAGCGGCGTCTCGAAGGATGTACGGCCCGGCTGGCGGCCGTGCATCCTTCGAGGCTCGCTCCGCTCGCACCTCAGGATGACGGGTGTACTGGTTCACCTAGCTGACGACGTCACGGTGTAGGGCAGAACCGCCATGCAATCCTTCCTCGACATCTTCGACATCTACCTGCTGGAGGCCATCATCAACGGCATCCTGCTCGGCGGCGTGCTGGCGCTGCTGGCGCTCGGGCTGAACCTGATCTTCGGCGTCATCGACGTCACCTGGATCTGCTACGCCGAGCTCGTGATGATCGGCATGTACGGCATGTACTATCTCGTGCAGGTCTTTCATCTGCCGTACTGGGCCGCCGCGCCGCTCGTCATCCTGCTTGTGGCGCTGCTCGGCGCCGCGCTGCATTTCCTGGTCATCGCGCCGCTGTTGACGGCGCCGCCGATCAACCAGCTGCTCGCCACCGGCGGCGTGCTCTTCATCCTGCAGAGCTTCGCCACCGTCGCCTTCGGCATCGACTTCCGCAATCTCGGCATCCGCCTGCCGGTGCTGGCGCTCGGCGAGATGAATTTCAGCTACGCGCGACTATTATCGTTCGGCGCAGCGCTGGTCGGCATGGTCGGCGTCTATCTGTTCCTGACCCGCACCTTCACCGGCACCGCGATCCGCGCCATCGCGCAGGACCGCCAGATCATGCCGCTGATGGGCGTCGACCCCAGGCGCATCTATCTCGTCACCTCGGCGATCGGCGGCGGGCTCGCCGGGCTCGCGGCGTGCCTCTTGGTGCTCCAATATGACGTGCATCCGTTCGTCGGGTTGTCGTTCGGACCGATCACCTTCCTGATCTGTGTGCTCGGCGGTCTCGGCAATTTCATCGGCGGCTTCATTGCGGCCTTCGTGTTCGCCGAGATCATCTCGCTCGGCGGCCTGTTCTCCGATCTTGAATGGGGCTACGTGCTGGCCTTCGCCTTCTTCATCGTCATGATGTTCATCCGGCCCGCGGGCCTGCTCGCGAGGCGCTCGTGAACAGGCAGGCGGCCTTCTGGATCATCGCGCTGCTCGCACTCGTCGCGCTGCCTTTCGTGCATCGTGATCCCTATCACCTGCACGTGCTGGTGCTGATCCTGATCTGGTCGTTCGCCTATACGTCGTGGTCGATCATGGGCCGCTTCGGCCTGGTCTCGCTCGGCCATGGCGGCTTCATGGGCATCGGCGCCTATGTCACCGCGCTGCTGTGGAATCACCTCGGCGTCTCGCCCTGGATCGGCATCCCCCTGAGCATGGCGACCGCGGGTGTGCTCGCGCTGATCGTCGCCTATCCCTGCTTCCGCTTCCGCATCACCGGGCACTATTTCGTGCTGGTGACGCTGGCGCTGTCCGGCATCGTGCTGCAGGTCATCACCGCGACCCGCGACTATACCGGCGGCTCGCTCGGCTATACGCCGCAGCGCGCGCCGAGCGGCAAGGGGCTGTTCGCGCTGCAATTCGACGACAAGATAACCTGGTATCTGATCGCGCTCGCGGTCTGGGTCGCAGGCCTCGTGATCTGGCGCGCGATCGACCGCAGCATGATCCGCCACGCCATGGAGGCGATCTCGGAGGATGAGGATGCGGCGGCAGCCGCCGGCGTCAATGTCACCGCCGAGAAGCTCAAGGTCACGCTGATCAGTGCGCTGATGACCGCGCTCGCCGGTGCGCTCTACTGCCAGTACCAGATGTTCATCTCGCCGGACACCGTGAGCGGTATCGCGGTCTCCTTGCAGATGGTGTTCGCCGCGATCGTCGGCGGCGTCTATGTCGCGCTGGGACCGACGGTCGGCGCCATCATCACCATCGTGCTGGCCGAGGTGCTGCGCATCTCGTTCGGCACCAAGGCGGTCGGCTGGGACAATCTGGTCTATGGCGTGCTGCTGGTGCTGTTCATCATCTTCCTGCCCAAGGGCATTCTTGGTAGCGTGATCGACCGGATCAAATCGCCACGCAAGCCGTCGAGAGGCCATGAGCAGCAAACCGTCCCCATCGCTCGCCGATGAACTGAAACCCTTTGTCGCACCGTTCCGCTTCGACGGCGCAGGCGAATTTCGCCTGAAGTCGTATCCGACCGCCGAGAAGGGCGGCATCGACAAGGACGCCGGCGGCAAGATCATCGAGGCCAACCGCAAGCGGCTCAACGACTTCCAGGAGAAGCTCTACGCCCAGGACCGCTGGTCGCTGCTTCTGATCTTCCAGGGCATGGACGCCGCCGGCAAGGACAGTGCGATCAAGAGCGTGTTCGAGGGCGTCAATCCGCAGGGCTGCGAGGTCTCCTCGTTCAAGCAGCCCTCGGCCAAGGAACTCGACCACGACTTCATGTGGCGCGCCATGATCGCGCTGCCGGAGCGCGGCCACATCGGCATCTTCAACCGCTCCTATTACGAAGAATGCCTGGTGGTGCGGGTGCATCCCGAGGTGCTCGGCAAGCAGAAGCTCCCGAAGAAGCTGGTGACCAAGGACATCTGGCGCGAGCGCTTCGAGGACATTGCCGCGATCGAGCGCTATCTGTCGCGCAACGGCACCATGATCCTGAAATTCTTCCTGCATGTCTCCAAGGAGGAGCAGCGCCGGCGCTTCCTCGACCGGCTCGAGGAGCCGGCCAAGAACTGGAAGTTCTCGATGGCCGACGTCACCGAGCGCGCGCTGTGGGCCAAATACCAGGCGGCCTATCAGGACATGATCCACCACACCGCGACCGGGGATGCGCCCTGGCACATCGTCCCCGCCGACCACAAATGGTTCGCCCGCGTCGTGATCGGCTCGACCATCGTCAATGCGCTCGACAGGCTCGAGCTGAAATTCCCCGAGGTCGACAAGGCCGAACTGAGCGAATTCAAGCGCGTCCGCGGGGCGCTGGAAGCCGAAGGCAAGGGCGCAGTGGAAAACAAGGTGCCCGCGAAGAAGGAGGCGGTGAAAAAGTAGCGCCGCGTTTTTCTCTCGCTCGCGGGGCTTGCAAGATTTCGGAATAATAGAAAAATACTGCTGATTTGCCCGACGTGTCAAGCTGCCATGTCGAACGCCGGCAGCCGTCGGCTACTGTGCATGGGGTTGTTTTCGATATTTTGGCAATGCGCCCCTGCGACGGGGGAGGCAACCCTAGGCGGGTCCCTCGCCCCCGTACGGCATCAAGCACACCAGTCGCTAGCCCTTGCGCGAAGGCATCCAGGCGGACAGAAGATAGAAGCCGATCGCGACGATCAGGAGATAGCGGAAGCCGAGCAGGGTCGAGCACGACTCGGCGAGGCCGCCGATGACCGATCCCGCGATGTTGGATCCGAACGCCTGATCGGGATTGGCTTCGTCGCGGAACGAGCGGGCGAAGATCACGCCGGCGAAGAACATCGGGCCGAGCGCCAGCGCGCACGGGATCACGTAGCGCCAGACGATGCCGCCGCTGAGGAACGTGTCCAGCGGCACCAGCACCGAGACCGCCAGCAGCGCCAGCAGCCCGGCATAGTGCCGCGCCAGCCGGGTGGACGGCACCTTGATCACGTACAAATTGGCGGCGAGGATCAACAATAGCGCGGTGAAGAACACCGCCGAGTTGACCAGCCAGGTGCTGCCGAACAACAGCGCCATCTGCACGACTGCCTTGGTCTCGAGCAGCATGAACGCCGCGCCGAGGAAGAACATCCGGTTGTTGGGCCGCCAGGCGCCCTTCGGCTTGAACAGATAGACCAGGCCAAGCCCGAGCACGCCGAGCAGGATCATCGAGCGAACGGTCAGGTCGGGGATCAGCCTGCCGCTGACATAGAGGAACGGCCAGTCGTCGCTGGTCGATTGCTTGGCGCCTTCATTGTCGACCACCAGTTTCGCCGGCGCCAGCGGCACCCAGTCGCCGTGCTGGGCGGTTGCCTTGTCCTGTGGCTTCTCGAAGCCGTCGACCGCCAGATTCTCCGGCGGAATGCTGTTCAGCCAGAACTGGCCGCGGTCGCGGAACGCGGTGGAGATGCGCGGATTGCAGCCCGCGATGATGGTGGTGAAGCCGACCGCTTCGGACGAGGTCAGCGTTTCCTTGTAGGGCAGCGGCAGCACCAGCGGATCGCAGCCGAACACCTGCTTCGCCATCTCGGCGACGCGCTGCACGATCCAGCCCTGCCGATAGTAGTTGTACATCACGAAGACGCCGTCCTGCTTCAGCACGCGGCGGACGTCCTGGAACGCCTGTTCGGTGAACAGATAGCTTTCGAGGCGGATGTTGGCGTAGCCGCTGTGCAGGATCAGCGAGTCGACGAGCGCATACACCACCAGATCGTATTTGCGTTCGGTGGTGCGAAGGAAATGCCGGCCGTCGTCGAGATGCGGCACCACCCTCGGATCCTGATAGGGCTTGTCGGGATGGTTGTGGATGCCGATGTTCTGGATCACGGGATCGATCTCGACCGCATCGATGCGCTCCACGCCGAAGCGCAAGGCGTGGGCGAGGTCGTTGCCGGAGCCGGCGCCGATGATCATGACGTCCTTGAACGGCGCGCCGCCGCTGTGCTGCTGCAGCAGATGGATCAACGAATAGGACGAGCCGCGTTCGCTGAACGGCATCATTTCCTGATGGCCGATGCTGTTGACGGTGATCACGCCGTTCGATTTGTTGAGGTCGACGGCGTAGTAGGGCGACCAACGGATGTCGTGGCTGTCGGAGCGATCGGTGTAGTAGGCGGTAAATCCCACCACGACGATGATCGTCACGAGGCGCAGCAGTGACAGCGCCTTGTCCTGGTAGAGCAAATAGACGATGCCGGCGCAGCTGATCCCGAACCAGACCACCGGCGGCGCCTGTGCGAACGACAGCAGCGAGAACCCGACGATGCCCGCGAGGCTGCCGCCGATATTCAGCGAATAGCCGGCGACGCGGTTGGGGTAGGCGTCGAAGGCGCGGCCGAGCGTCTGGCCGAGGCCGACGAACATCAGCGCGATCAGCACGAAGAACAGCCCGGCGATCGCCTCGATCGGCACGACGAATTTGGCGAGATCCGGGTTGCGATACTCGGTGCCGAAAAACACTTCCTGCGGCGAGGCCTGATGGCCGACGTCGACCGCGAACTGGCCCCAGTTGGAATACAGCATCATGATCGTGGCCACGGCGGCGAAGGTCACGAGGGCGAGCCCCGGAAACAGCGCAAGCCAGTTGGTGGTCCGCCGCGCAGCAAGGCAGCCGCAGGACATGCCGAGGAAGGCCGCGAGCAGCACGATGTTGGTGAAGAATTGCAGGAACACGACCTTGGCCGAGAACCAGCGGATGCAGGCGAGTTCGAGGAACAGGATCAGGAATCCGACCAGGAAGAGATTGAAGCCGGCTTGGCGCTGATTGGGCCCATCGGCCAGGTTCGTCGTGGGCATGATCCTGATATCTCCTTAACCAACCAAAGGACGCGCCCTAATAGCCGGTCGCCGCCGGCACACTAGATGCAACCAGTTGAGCAAAGATTGATTTGCCCGGCCGCATACGTGTTGCGGTTGGCGCCGCAGCCACGCGAGGAGTCATGGTGTAGGAAAGGTTTCGCTGCGAGCGGGTCGCGCCCCGCCTTTTACCCCGGCGCCGATTGTCCATGTCAGGAACGAAAGGGGAGGGAGCCCTTCGGCAGCGCGTCCCTCACCGGTCGGCAGTGGCCGTCCTCACACCGCGGCTTCTCCAAACACCATCTGCCAGCCCTTGCGCGTATCCATGTATTCCCGCACCTGCTTGATGCGGCCCGCCTCGACCACGAACACGAAGCAATAGTCGTTGTCGTAGGGCCGGCCGCCCGGCAGCGTCGCGCGCATGCGCTCCTCGACGATCACGCAGTCGCCGTCGGCATGAACGGCACGGAACGCGATGTCGACCTCGGAGAACAGGCGGTGCATCTCGGTTGCGATGAAGCGGGCGATCGCATCCGCGCCGATCATGTGATCGGTGTGATCGAGCGCGACCGCGGTGGCGTTGCGGGCCGGCGCGATCCATTCGGCATCCGGTGCGAAGGCGGCAGCGATCAGGTCGGCGTCGCGGGTCCTGAACGTCTGCCAGGCGTTGAGGACGATTTCCTTGTTGGTTGGGCTCGTCATTGCGATGTCTCCAGGGGGTGATCGATCGGCTCGATCTAGGTCAGTGCTGCGGTTCGCGCTGGCCGGAATCGGACCTCATCACCGCAGGCCACTTTCCCTGATCGCGCGATGCGCTAGTGTCCGATCATGCTCAGCTTCGAGGTCTGCAACGCTGCGCGGCTGCGGCGCGACGCGCGCTATGATGGCCGCTTCTTCACCGCGGTGAAGACCACCCGGATCTATTGCCGCCCGGTCTGTCCGGTGAAGCATCCACTGCCGCGCAACGTCACCTACTACCCCACTGCCGCCGCGGCCGAGGCGGCGGGCTATCGGCCGTGCCTGCGCTGCCGTCCCGAAACCGCGCCGTTCTGTCCGGCCTGGAACGGCACCCGCTCCACGGTTGCGCGTGCGCTGAAGCTGATCGACGGCGGCGCGCTCGAGCGCGGCTCGGTTGCTGCGTTGGCCGACCGGCTCGGCATCACCTCGCGCCACCTCGGGCGGCTGTTCGAGCGCCATGTCGGCGCCAGCCCGCAGCAGGTCGCGACCACCCGCCGCGTGCAGCGCGCCAAGCGGCTGATCGACACCACCGACGATGCGATGACCGAGATCGCCTTCCGTGCCGGCTTCGGCAGCGTCCGCCGTTTCAACGCCGCCTTCGCCGGTCTCTACGGCCGCTCGCCGTCGAGCCTGCGCGCGTCCTCGCGCGGCCGGCGGTGAGGGGACAGGGCCGAGCCATGCGGCACGATAGGTCAACCCCGCTGACCATCTTTCCCCATTGCGGCAGCTTGCCATAATCGTCTAGAACGACGGCGTCCAAGCGCTCCCGGCAACCAACCGTCAACGGTTTTGCCCGAGGATTTCGGCGCTCAACAGGGTCTGGCAATGCTGATTCGCGGCCAAATCGATGGGATTTCGGGGGAGGTGGCCCAGGCTACCGCCACGTTCCCGGCCGCACGGCCCACCCTGCTTATTGGCGGCCTGCTTCTTACCTGCCCCTGAGGGCCGGCTGGGCATTTGCGCCTGGGCACTCAGGGGTTTGTACGAGATCACCGGACCCCGACAATCGCCCAGGTAATTGCTCAAGGAGCAACGAGACGGGCGCCAAGCTTAAAGGAATTTCTGACATGGCCACCGCTGATAAGTCCGATAAGGACCGCGTCATCATTTTCGACACCACCCTGCGCGACGGCGAGCAGTGCCCCGGCGCCACCATGACCTTCGAGGAGAAGCTCGAGGTCGCCGAGTTGCTGGACGATATGGGCGTCGACGTCATCGAGGCCGGCTTCCCGATCACCTCGGAAGGCGACTTCCAGGCGGTCAGCGAGATCGCCCGCCGCTCCAAGAACGCGGTCATCGCGGGCCTCTCCCGCGCCCATCCGGCCGACATCGACCGCTGCGCCGAAGCCGTCAAGTTCGCCCGCCGCGGCCGTGTCCACACCGTGATCGCGACTTCGCCGCTGCACATGCGCGTGAAGCTGAACAAGACCCCCGAGGAGGTCATCGAGACCTCGGTCGCGATGGTCGCCCGCGCCCGCAACCAGATCGACGACGTCGAATGGTCGGCCGAGGACGGCACCCGCAGCGAGATGGACTATCTGTGCCGGATCGTCGAAGCCGTGATCAAGGCCGGCGCCACCACGGTCAACATCCCCGACACCGTCGGCTACACGGTGCCGGAGGAATACACCCACTTCATGCGAACCTTGATCGAGCGGGTGCCGAATTCCGACAAGGCGATCTTCTCGGTCCATTGCCACAACGACCTCGGCATGGCGGTAGCGAATTCGCTGGCCGGCATCGTCGGCGGCGCGCGGCAGGTCGAATGCACCGTCAACGGCATCGGCGAGCGCGCCGGCAATGCCGCGTTGGAAGAGATCGTGATGGCGATCAATGTGCGGAACGACAAGTTTCCGTACTGGAACAAGATCGACACCACGCAGCTGACCCGCGCCTCGAAGGTGGTGTCGGCTGCCACCTCGTTCCCGGTGCAGTACAACAAGGCGATCGTCGGCCGCAACGCGTTCGCCCATGAGAGCGGCATCCATCAGGACGGCGTGCTGAAGGACGCCTCGACCTACGAGATCATGCGGCCCGAGATGGTCGGCCTGAAGCAGTCCTCGCTCGTGCTCGGCAAGCATTCCGGCCGCCACGCCTTCATCCACAAGCTGGAGGAGATGGGCTACAAGCTCGGCGCCAACCAGCTGGAGGATGCCTTTACACGGATGAAGGCGCTGGCCGACCGCAAGAAGGACATCTACGACGAGGACATCGAGGCGCTGGTCGACCAGGAGATGGCGGCCGCGCACGACCGCATCAAGCTGGCCTCGCTGACCGTGATCGCCGGTACCCATGGCCCGCAGCGCGCGACCATGAAGCTCGACGTCGACGGCCAGATCAAGATCGAGGAAGCCGAGGGCAACGGCCCGGTCGATGCCGTCTTCAACTGCATCAAGCGCCTGGTGCCGCACGAGGCCAAGCTGGAGCTCTACCAGGTTCACGCCGTGACCGAAGGCACCGACGCGCAGGCCGAAGTCTCGGTCCGCCTCGCCCACGAAGGCCGCTCGATGACCGCGCGTGCCGCCGATCCGGACACGCTGGTCGCGTCCGCAAAAGCCTATCTCGGCGCGCTGAACAAGATCGTGATGAAGCGCCAGCGCGACGTCCCGGCCGCCAAGGTCGTGGGCTGATCGACGCGAGCAGGATCGACAAGTTGAAACGCGGCGCTTTGGCGCCGCGTTTTTGTTTTGAGGCGCACGCATTCAAACCCGTCATCCTGAGGTGCGAGCTCTTGCGAGCCTCGAAGGATGAATCGGCCCCTACTGCTTCAGCACGTCGCGATCCCTTCGCGGAAGGACCCGCGCCGTCGCCCTTCGAGGCTCGCTTCGCTCGCACCTCAAGCGACAAGGGCGAAGCCTTTGCGCGGACGTGACGGGGAACAGAGCTTTCCCGTCATTGCGAACGCAGCGAAGCAATCCATCTCACGGCTTGCCGATGCATGGATTGCTTCGTCGCTCCGCTCCTCGCAATGACGGCTATGGGTGATCTGCTTGGGATAAAATCCGCCTTACTTGACCATTGTTGGAATCTCATCCCAACAATCCGCTTTATCCCGCACTGCTTTGGAATCTTCCGCGCCACCTCCAGCGCTACCCTGCGGTCTTCCCCGGGGACGCCGCCCATGCCGCTTGCCTCCATCGACGTCGACATCCCGCGCGCCGCCACGCCGGCGGAGACCGCGCTCACCCGCCGGGTCGATCTCACCACGCTCCGCCTGTTCGTCGCGGTCTGCGACGAGCAGAATCTCACCCGCGCCGCGCAGCGCGAGGGGATCGCGGCATCGGCAGTGTCGAAGCGGATGAATGATTTCGAGCTGGCGTTCGGCGTCACGCTGTTCAAGCGGCTCGCCAAGGGCATGGCGTTGACGCCGGCCGGCGAGGCGCTGCTGCATCACGCCCGGGTCACGCTGCTCAACGTCGAGAAGATCGCGGTCGAGCTGTCGGAATATTCGCAAGGCGTGCGCGGCCATGTCCGCATGCTCGCCAACCTCTCGGCGATCGTGCAGTATTTGCCCGAGGACCTCTCCGCCTTCTTCGCGGCGCACGAGCTGCTTCGCGTCGATCTGCAGGAGCGGCCGAGCGGGCAGGTGGTCCGCGGCATCGAGGAGGGCGCGGCCGAGATCGGCATCTGCTCGGCCGAGGCCGACAGCCGCGCGCTCGAAGCCTTCCATTATCGCTACGACAATCTGGTGGTGGTGATGCGGGGGGACCATCCGCTGGCCGGTCGCGAGAAATTGCTGTTCACCGAGACGCTCGATTTCGACCATATCGGCCTGCACACCGCGAGCTCGATCTATCTGCGTTCGCAATACGCGGCGACGCAGGCCGGCAAGACGATGCGGCTGCGCATCAACGTGCCCGGTTTCGATGCGGTCTGCCGCATGGTGCAGGCCAATATGGGCCTCGGCCTGATTCCGGATCGCGCCTTCGCGGTGGTCGGCGCCGGTATGGGCCTTCGTGCCATCCCGCTGCGTGACGATTGGGGGCGGCGCGAGCTGAAGATCGTGGTCCGCGATGCCGCGCGGCTTTCCGGGACCGGCCGCCTGATGCTGGACTATCTGCGCGCCGTCGAAACGGATCGGGTCGGGCGGGTCGGCTAGCGCTTCGATCGCCTACAGCCGGCGGAGCCTTGGCCAGCCGCCGCCTGGACTGAACGCAAAAGCGCGCGTGATCCGCTGATCCCCGATCGCGCCTTCGGCGTTGCATCAGCCTCATTATCTCCCTGCAAAATCTTCATGCCGCAGGGGCCTTCCGGTCGCTCCTTCGCGGGTTACGTATTGGACAACGATGCACTGCAGCGCAGTGCCGGTACGCATGATCAGCGACGCCGTTGGCACGCATCCGGCAACGCGACAGAGGGGACAGGAGCGCGACGATGACGAACACGATTTCCGGCATTCGAATCCCGGACAGCGAGATCGCGCGGGAGGCCGCCGAGCTGGTGCGGCAATACGAAACCGAGATGCTGTTCAATCACTCGGTTCGCGTGTTCGTGTTCGGCGCCCTCAAGGGCGTCAGGCAGAATCTGAAGTTCGACCCTGAATTGCTTTATGTCGCCGCGCTGTTTCATGACCTTGGTCTGGTCGATCACTTCCACACCGAGACCAAGCGGTTTGAAGTCGACGGCGCCGATGCGGCGCGCGCATTTCTCAGGAGCCACGGCATCCCCGAGCCGAAAGCCGATCTGGTGTGGGAAGCGATTGCGCTGCACACCACGCCCGGCATCCCGCAATACATGCGACCGGAAATCGCGCTCACTAATGCCGGCGTTCTGGTCGATGCCGTCGGCGTCGGCTACGACGACTACACGGCCGAACAGCGCGACAGCGTGATTGCCGCGTTTCCGCGCGGTGATTTCAAGAACGAGTTCATCGAGGTCCAGACCTGCTCGGCCCTGAAGAAGCCGCAGACCACGTTCGGCACGGTCAATTTCGATTTTGTCGCGGAGCGTGACCCCGCGTTTCACCGGCCGAACGCCTGCACCCGGATACGCAACACGCGGTGGCCCAGCTGAGCGGGGCGGCGGTCGTCATCCGCCGTCCAGCGCGGCGAGGCGATCGGCTTCCGCGATGTCTTCCACGGTGTTGGCATTGAAGAACGGGTCCAGCGGCTCGGTCGGCCATTCGACCGTGGCCAGCGGATAGCGCGCGGTCCAGCGATCGATCTTGCGCACATCCTCCTCGACCAGCGCATGGCGCAATTCGTTCCGCAGACGCACGCTCCACAGACCGATCACCGGATGCACTTGCCCGCCGGATGAGGCGACCGCGAGCTCGGCATTCTGCGCGGCGCGCGCCTGCTCAAGGCGTGCGACAAGATCGCGCGGAAGAAACGGGCAGTCGCCCGCCGCGCTCAGCACCCATTTCGCGTCCGGGCGGTTGGCCGCAGTCCAGTCGAGCGCGGCCAGGATGCCGGCGAGGGGGCCCGGATAATCGGCGACATCGTCGGCGACGACCGGAAGGCCGAAGGCGGCGAAGCGCGCGGGGTCGCCATTGGCGTTGATGATCAGCCCGCCGCATTGCGGGGCGAGACGGTCGATCACCCGCTGCAGAATGGTCCGGCCGGCGATCTTGCGCATCGGCTTGTCGCCGCCGCCCATCCGCCGCGCGAGGCCGCCGGCCAGCAGCACGCCCGGGATATCAGTCATTGTCGGCCTCGCCCTTGCGCTTGTGCCGCATCGATTCCTCTTCGACATAGTCGAGGTTCTGGTCGTAGACGATCCGCTCTTGGCCCGACAGCGCGATGAAGCGCTTGCCGCGGGCGCGGCCGACCAAGGTCAATCCGACCTGCCGCGCCAGATCGACGCCCCATGCGGTGAATCCGGAGCGGGAGACCAGGATCGGGATGCCCATCCGCACCGTCTTGATCACCATCTCCGAGGTGAGCCGTCCGGTGGTGTAAAGGATCTTGTCGGCCGGATCGACATTGTGGCGGTAGATCCAGCCCGCGATCTTGTCGACGGCGTTATGCCGGCCGACATCCTCGGTGTAGCAGACCGGGGTGCTCTCCTTGCACAGCACGCAGCCGTGAATGGCGCCGGCTTCCAGATAGAGCGACGGCATGGTGTTGATGGTGTGCGTCATCCGGTAGAGCCACGAGGTGCGCAGTTCGGCCTTCGGCAGCGCAACCTTCTCGACGGCCTCGAGCAGGTCGCCGAACGCCGTTCCCTGGGCGCAGCCCGAGGTCTGGGTGCGCTTCTTCAGCTTCGCCTCGAAATTGGTGTGGTGCGCGGTGCGGACCACCACCACCTGGAGATCGTCGTCATATTCGACCTCGGTGACGGCGTCGTCGTATTTGAGCATGTTCTGGTTCAGGAGGTAGCCGAGCGCGAGGTATTCGGGATAGTCGTTGATCGTCATCATCGTGACGATCTCCTGCGCATTGAGGTACAGCGTCAGCGGCCGCTCGACCGGTACCCTGATCTCGGTCGGCGCGCCGGTCTGATCGACGCCTGTGACGCGCTCCGTCAGCCGCGGGTCGTCCGGGTCAGGAACAATAAGGGGAGCGGTGGTCTTCTCGGTCACAGGGCGGCGTCCCAATGGGTTCACATGGCAACGGAGCTGGGGATATAAGCACGATCGGAGACGGACTGGCCACTTTCCGCCGGCTTGCGGGAACTGCCATGGACTCGTCAGGAACGGTCCGGCTTTGAGGACAACGCCGCAGTTCGCGATGTGGGTCGAACAAATCTTGTCGATGGCCGAGGACTGAGGACATCATGGCGCAGCTTTCCGACGACTGCTTCGCGTTCGGCGGACCGATGATGTCGGTCGACGAGGCCGTCGCGATCATCGCGTCGCGCGTCAAGCCTGTCGGCGAGACGGAAACCGTTGCCCTGGTCGACGCCGATGGACGCATCCTCAGCCAGGATGTCGCCGCACCGCTGCCGCTGCCGCCTTTCATGAATTCCGCCGTCGACGGCTACGCGGTGTCAGGTGCAGACCTGCCGGCGAGCGGCGAGCGCGCGTTTCCCGTTGCCGGCCGCGTGCAGGCGGGAGCGCCGGCAGCGCCCGCGCAGCCCGGCCGTGCGGTGCGGATCTTCACCGGTGCGCCGATGCCCGTGGGCACCGATACCGTGTTCATGCAGGAAGACGTGCGGATCGACGATGCGGGCAACGTGATCCTGCCGTCAGGCCTGAAGGCCGGCGCCAATGTGCGTCCGGCCGGCGAAGACATTGCGCGCGGCCATGTCGCGCTGGCGGCGGGCCGGCGGCTGCGCCCGCAGGACATCGCCGTTGCCGCGGCCTTCGGGCTCACCACGCTCGATGTGGTGCGGCGCCTGCGTGTCGGGGTGTTCTCGACCGGCGACGAGCTGGCCGCGCCGGGGAGCCCGCGCGCCGAAGCGCAGCTGTTCGATTCCAACCGCTTCATGCTGATCGCGATGTTGCGGCGGCTCGGTTGCGAGGTCGGCGATCTCGGCATCCTGCGCGACGAGCGCGCCGGGCTCGCCGCTGCGCTCAAGCAGGCCGCGCAACGCTACGACCTGATCCTGACCACCGGAGGCGTCTCGACCGGCGAAGAGGATCACGTCAAGGCAGGCATCGAACAGGCCGGCTCGCTGGTGCTATGGCGAATGGCGATCAAGCCGGGCCGCCCGGTGGCGATGGGGATCATCGACGGCACGCCGCTGATCGGCCTGCCGGGCAATCCGGTGGCGAGCTTCGTCACCTTTGTCCACGTCGTTCGGCCGACGGTGTTGGCGCTGTCGGGCGCCGTGCCGTCTGCCTTGCTGCCGATGCCGGTCCGGGGCGCCTTCAGCTACAAGAAGAAGAGCGGCCGCCGTGAATATGTCCGCGCCTCGCTGCGCCGGGCGGCGGACGGCGCGCTGGAGGCGACCAAGTTTCCCCGCGAAGGGGCCGGCCTGTTGTCGTCGCTGGTCGAGACGGATGGGCTGATCGAGCTCGGCGAAGCCATCGTGCGGGTCGAGCCGGGCGATACGGTCGGCTTTCTCGGCTACGCCGACCTGCTCTGAGGCCGCGAGATGCGGTCGCGATCGCGCGAGCCGGCCGCTCGCGTGATTGGGAATTCAGATCGATCGATAGGCAAACATTAACAACGGCCTGCGCGGCAACCCGACGCTGCTAGAGGCGTTCTAAATCTGCTTGCCTGTGGCATGCCAGAGAATAGAGTTGGGTTGAACCGGCGCAACTTGCGCAAAGCCGGGTTCCAAGGCGAGGTTTCATGAGTGGAGACGACGTTCACAAGGTCCGCGCGTTCGAGCATCCCGGAGCCGGCAGGAAGCGGGCGAAAGCCACGCCCAAGGGACGCCAGGTCGACCCCGCGGCCGCTCATGAGATCGAGGCGCTGCTCGCGGACCGGCCGAGGCGTCGCGACCTGCTGATCGAATACCTCCATCTGATCCAGGACAAATACCATCAGATCTCGGCGCAGCATCTTGCGGCGCTTGCCGACGAGATGAAGCTGTCATTCGCCGAAGTGTTCGAGACCGCGACCTTCTATGCGCATTTCGACATCGTGAAGGAAGGCGAGCCTGATATCGCGCCGCTCACCGTGCGGGTGTGCGATTCCCTCACCTGCGCGATGCTCGGCGGCGAGAAGCTGCTGAAGGATCTCCAGAGCCGCGCCGGCCCCGGCATCCGCGTCGTGCGGGCGCCGTGCGTCGGCCGATGCGACACCGCACCCGCTGCGGAGGTCGGCCACAACTTCATCGATCATGCGACGGTCAGCAACGTGCTCGCTGCGGCGAAGAGCGGCGACACCCATGTGCATCTCCCGCCTTACGTTGATTACGACGCCTATGTCGCCGACGGCGGATACCAGCTGCTGACGCGGCTGCGCTTGGGCGAGCTGCCGCGGGAAGACCTGTTGAAGGCGCTCGACGATGCCTCGCTGCGAGGTCTCGGCGGCGCCGGTTTCCCCACGGGGCGCAAGTGGCGCGCCGTGCTCGGCGAACCCGGTCCGCGGCTGATGGCGGTGAACGGCGACGAAGGCGAGCCCGGCACGATCAAGGACCGTTACTATCTCGAGCGCGATCCGCATCGCTTCCTCGAGGGCATGCTGATCGGCGCCCACGTGGTCGAGGCGCCGGAAGTCTACATCTACATCCGCGACGAGTACCCGGCCTGCCGCGAGATCCTCGCGCGCGAGATCGCAAAACTTCCACCCGGCGGTCCTGTGCTGCATCTGCGACGCGGCGCCGGCGCCTATATCTGCGGCGAGGAATCCTCGCTGCTGGAATCGATCGAGGGCAAGCGCGGCCTGCCGCGACACAAGCCGCCATATCCGTTCCAGGTCGGGCTGTTCGGCCTGCCGACGCTGATCAACAACATCGAGACGTTGTGGTGGGTGCGCGACATCGTCGAGAAGGGCGCCGACTGGTGGAAGAGCCACGGCCGCAACGAGCGCCACGGCCTGCGCAGCTTCTCGGTGTCGGGACGCGTCAAGGATCCCGGCGTCAAGCTCGCGCCCGCCGGCATCACCGTGCGCGAGCTGATCGACGAGTTCTGTGGCGGCATGGCCGACGGCCATACCTTGCAGGCCTATCTGCCGGGCGGCGCGTCCGGCGGCATCCTGCCGGCCTCGATGGACGACATCCCGCTCGATTTCGGCACCCTGGAGAAATACGGCTGCTTCATCGGCTCCGCTGCCGTCGTCGTGCTCTCGCAGGCCGATGACGTCAGGGACGCCGCGCTCAACCTGATGAAGTTCTTCGAGGACGAGAGCTGCGGGCAATGCACGCCCTGCCGCGCCGGAACCGAGAAGGCGGCACTCTTGATGCAGCAACGGGTCTGGAACAAGGAGCTGCTCGACCAATTGAGCCAGGCGATGCGCGATGCATCGATCTGTGGCCTCGGTCAGGCGGCCTCCAATCCGCTGACCTCAGTGATCAAATATTTTCCGGACGGGTTTCGTCCGCAGCAAGCCGCCGAATAGGCGGACCAAGCAGGCGAACTTCGACGAGGATTTTGAATGAGCAACGATCACAACTCCGGCCCAACGATCCAGTTCGAGCTCGACGGCCATCAGGTCGAAGCGCGGGCCGGCGAAACGATCTGGCAGGTCGCCAAGCGCCAGGGCACCGAGATCCCGCATCTCTGCTATTCGCCCGCGCCCGATTATCGGCCGGATGGCAATTGCCGCGCCTGCATGGTCGAGATCGAAGGCGAGCGCGTGCTGGCGGCGTCCTGCAAGCGGACGCCTTCGGTCGGCATGAAAGTGAAGTCGGCCAGCCAGCGCGCCGTCGCGGCGCAGAAGATGGTGATGGAGCTGCTCGTCGCCGACCAGCCGGCGCGCGAGACCTCGCACGATCCGGACTCGAAGTTCTGGCACTGGGCCGAGAAGACCGGCGTCACCGAAAGCCGCTTCCCTGCCACGGAACGCTGGCACGCCGACAGCAGCCATCCGGCGATGCGCGTCAATCTCGACGCCTGCATCCAGTGCGGCCTGTGCGTGCGGGCGTGCCGTGAAGTGCAGGTCAACGACGTGATCGGCATGGCTTATCGTAGTCACGGCTCGAAGATCGTGTTCGACTTCGACGATCCGATGGGAGAATCGACCTGCGTCGCCTGCGGCGAATGCGTCCAGGCGTGTCCGACCGGCGCGCTGATGCCGGCTGTCATGCTCGACGACAAGCAAACGCGCGTCGTCTATCCCGACCGCAAGGTGGACTCGCTGTGCCCGTATTGCGGCGTCGGCTGTCAGGTCACCTACGAGGTCAAGGACGAGAAGGTGATCTACGCGGAAGGCCGTGACGGTCCCGCCAATCACAACCGGCTCTGCGTCAAGGGCCGCTTCGGCTTCGACTACATCCATCATCCGAACCGGCTGACCAAGCCGCTGGTGCGGCTGCCGGGCGTGAAGAAGGATGCCAACGACCAGGTCGATCCGGCCAATCCCTACACCCATTTCCGCGAGGCATCCTGGGAAGAGGCGCTCGATCTTGCCGCGGCGGGCTTGAAGAAAATCCGCGACGAGAAGGGCGCCAAGGCGCTCGCCGGGTTCGGCTCGGCCAAGGGCTCGAACGAGGAAGCCTATCTGTTCCAGAAGCTGGTCCGCACCGGCTTCGGCTCCAACAATGTCGATCACTGCACGCGGCTGTGTCACGCCTCGTCGGTGGCGGCCTTGTTCGAGGGACTGAGCTCGGGCGCGGTGTCGGCGCCGTTCTCGGCCGCCGCCGACGCCGAGGTGATCTGGGTGATCGGCGCCAATCCGACCGTGAACCATCCGGTCGCCGCGACCTTCATCAAGAACGCCGCCAAGCGCGGCGCCAAGCTGTACGTGATGGATCCGCGGCGGCAGACGCTGTCGCGCCACGCCACGCAGCACCTCGCCTTCAAGCCGGGTAGCGACGTCGCGATGCTGAACGCGATGATCCACACGATCATCACCGAAGGCCTGACCGACGAGCAGTACATCGCCGGCTATACCGAGGGCTATGACGAGCTGAAGGCGAAGATCCAGGAGTTCACGCCGGAGCGCATGTCTCAGATCTGCGGCATTCCCGCCGAGACGCTGCGCGAGGTGGCGCGTGCCTACGCCCGTGCCAAATCGTCGATCATCTTCTGGGGCATGGGCATCAGCCAGCATGTCCACGGCACCGACAATGCGCGCTGCCTGATCGCACTCGCTTTGATCACCGGTCAGGTCGGCCGCCCCGGCACCGGGCTGCATCCGCTGCGCGGCCAGAACAACGTGCAGGGCGCCTCCGACGCCGGCCTGATCCCGATGTTCCTGCCGGACTATCAGCCGGTCGGCCGCGACGACATGCGCGGCGCGTTCGAGAAGCTGTGGGGGCAAGAGCTCGATCCGGTGCGCGGGCTGACGGTGGTCGAGATCATGAACGCGATCCATGCCGGCGAAATCCACGGCATGTATGTCGAGGGCGAAAACCCCGCGATGTCAGATCCGGATCTCCAGCACGCGCGCCAGGCGCTGGCCAAGCTCGATCATCTCGTCGTGCAGGACCTGTTCGTCACTGAGACGGCGTTCCATGCCGATGTCATCCTGCCGGCTTCGGCGTTCGCCGAGAAATCCGGCTCCTTCACCAACACCGACCGCCGCGTGCAGCTGGCGCGCGAGGTGATCAAGCCGCCGGGCGACGCGCGGCAGGATCTCTGGATCATCCAGGAAATTGCCAAGCGGATGGGATTGCCCTGGAATTACGCCGGGCCGGGCGAGGTCTTCACCGAGATGGCGCAATTGATGCCGTCGCTGAAGAACATCACCTGGGAGCGGCTGGTCCGTGAGGGCGCGGTGACCTATCCGGTCGACGATCCCGACAAGCCGGGCAATGAGATCATCTTCACCACCGGTTTCCCGACCGAGAGCGGCCGCGGCAAGATCGTGCCGGCCAAGGTGATCCCGCCGGATGAACTGCCCGACGACGAGTACCCGATGGTGCTGTCGACCGGGCGCGTGCTCGAACACTGGCACACCGGCTCGATGACGCGCCGTGCCCAAGTGCTCGACCAGATCGAGCCCGAAGCGGTCGCATTCATGACGCCGAAGGACATGCGCAAGAAGGGGCTCGCGCCCGGCGACTTCATCCGCCTCGAGACGCGCCGCGGCGCGGTCGAGGTCAAGGTGCGCGCCGACCGCGACGTGCCCGAGAACATGGTCTTCATGCCGTTCTGCTACGCGGAAGCGGCGGCGAATTTGCTGACCAACCCGGCGCTCGATCCGTTCGGAAAGATTCCGGAGTTCAAGTTCTGCGCCGTCCGCGCCGAGAAGATCGATATCCGGACGGCGGCGGAATAGCCGTCTGGGCCACAACAAACGCAACGCGGCGACGCCAACCCGCAGGGAGATCAGCATGCGAACGATCATCGTCGGAGCCCTTTGCGCCATCGCAATGGTCGCGAGCGCACACGCCGCAGTCAAGGAAGAGCCGGTCACCTATAACGACGGCGAGACCACGATGAAGGGCTTCGTCGTTTATGACGACGCGACCCAGGCCAAGCGGCCCGGCATCGTGATGGTGCACGAATGGTGGGGCATCACCCCGCATATCCACAACGAGGCGCGGAAGTTCGCCGAGCAGGGCTACACAGCCTTCATTGCGGACATGTACGGCGACGCCAAGACCGCTGACAACCCGAAGGACGCCGGCGCGCTCGCAGGCTCGGTGATGAAGGATGCGAAGGTGATGGAGCAGCGCTTCAACGCCGCGCGCGAGCAGCTCGCCAAGCAGGCTTCGGTCAATCCGCAGCGGATCGGCGCGGTCGGTTACTGCTTCGGCGGCGCGGTGGTGCTGAACATGGCGCGCACCGGCGCCGATCTCGCCGCCGTTGCGGGCTTTCACGCTTCGCTCGGACTCAATACGCCCGCACCGGCGCCGGGTACCGTCAAGGCGAAGATCTTGATTCTGAACGGCGCGGACGACCCGTTCGTGAAGCGCGAGCAGTACGATGCGCTGAAGAAGGATTTCGACGTAGCGAAGGCCGATTACCGGATCATCGAGTATCCGGGCGCCGTGCACGCATTCACGAACCCTGAAGCGACCGAACTCGGCAAGAAGTTCAACCTGCCGCTCCGGTACGACGCCAAGGCCGATCAGGAATCGAAGGCCGAGGCGGCCAAGCTGTTCGCCGCAAGCCTTCAGAAATGAGCAGACGGGCCGCCGACAGGGTGCCGCAGCATTGACGACGGCAAGCACCGATACGCCGGACACGATCAGGGTCATCATTTCCGGCGGCTTCGCAGCGGTCTATCGGGAAGTCCTGCCCGAATTCGAGCGCAACACCGGCATCAAGGTGGAAACCGGATCCGGTGCATCGGAGGGCACTGGTCCGAAAACGATCAGGCATCAGCTCGCGCACGGCATCAAAGCGGACGTCGTGATCCTGTCGCGAGAGGGACTTCGCACGCTGAACGAAGACGGGCGGATTCGTGCGGGATCCGACGCCGGCCTCGCGACGGCGCCTTTGGCGGCCGCGGTTCGCTCAGGCGCTCCGAAGCCGGACATCGGCAAGCCTGTCGCGCTGAGGCAGGCTTTGATCGATGCGGGCCAGGTGGTGGCGCCAAGCAGCACGAGTGGACAATTCTTCCGCGACAACGTCTGCCCTAGGCTGAACCTGCCGGACACGGTGCGGCTCACCCTCGAGGCGCGTGGAACCGAGGCCGCCGAAGCGCTGCGCGCGGGCAAGGCAAATTGCTCGATTGGGCCGACCAGCGAACTGGTTCAGGAGACCGGCATCGAGGTTGTCGGTCTGCTGCCTCCGGATCTCCAGCTTGTGCAGACCTTCACGGCCGCGATCGTCAGCGACCCAAAATCGTCTGACGCAGCCAGGCGCCTGATCGATTTCCTTTCCTCGGATACCGCTATCTTGCGCGCGGCCATCAAGCGGGCGGGCATGGAGCGGCCGCGCGGATAGGCAGCCCTTGCGCTGACGTCCAGCGCTCACCTTCTTGGTAATGAGCCGCCGATGCATCTCATCGTACCGCTGACCGCGGCGCGGCTCAGCGAGCCCCGGCACCGGGCGCCACGTTGAGCGGCGCGCCACCGGTCGAAATCGGACCTGCCGGTTTCGGCGCCCGAACCGGCGGCGGCTTTCGGGGCTTCGGGGCAGCCTGTGCGACCGGTGCTGCACGCGGCTGGTCGGCCGCTGCCGTGGCCGGCAGTGGCACGGGAGCCGGAGCGGGACGCTGGAGCGCATCGACCTTCGATGTCAGGGCCGCCAGCTGGTCGACGACGGTCTTCAGCTGCTTCTGCTGGTCCGCCACCGACTTGCCGAGTGCGCCGATGTCATCCTCGAGCTTCTGCTGGGTCGCGAGCAGATCCGGCAACGTCTCCTTGTCGCCTGCTGCCACTCTGTCGCTGGCCGCAGCGCTGCCCAGGGACGGGACCAGCGGCGCGATCTGGGGCCAGGCGTAGACGCCCCCGGCGCCCGCACAGGCGATGATGACGATCAGCAGGAACCACGGCCAGCGGCGGCGAGTGGCGGGAATCGGGCTTGACGGCGCATGGGGCTGCCATGCCTGATCGGAATCGTTGGTCACCCATGCTTCCTAGTCTGCTTCGGCAGCTGTTGCAATCGATGCCGAGTCTGACCACTTTGGCAGCTATGTCCCCCTCGTCCGGAGCCCCATTGGCGCCCACGCACACGTCCCAACTTCTTGAGGAACTCGTCGCTCAAGCACCGGACGGCCCCGTCGATCTCGAATGGCTCCTCAGCAACCTGGATAAGCGGTCGTTCGGCCTGCTCCTGCTGCTTCTGGGGCTGCTGGTGATCATCCCCGGCGTTGCGACGGTTGCGACGCTGGCGCTGCTGTTTCCGGCGGTCGAGATGATGCGTGGCCGCAGCGCGCCGTCGTTTCCGCGTTTCCTGTCGAAGCGGCAGTTCGACTTCAAGCGCTTCAAGCGGTTCACCGTCCTGGTCCGTCCGATGCTGCAAGCGATCGAGCGCATCAGCCGGCCGCGCTGGGACGCGCGTCGCGACGTGATCGACCGCCTCGTCGGACTGGTCGTGTTTCTGCTGGCCTTCTCGGCAGGCTGGCCGCTGCCTCTGGTCAACGTCATTCCGGGAATGGTGGTCGTCCTGATCGCAGTCGCCTACCTGCAGGAGGACGGCCTGCTGCTGACGATTGCGATGGCGGCGGCGATGATCTGCCTGCTTGGGCTCGGATGGACGCTCTGGGCAACGTTCGGAGCGGTGATGAACTGGATGGGGCTGTGACACCAGACGGTTAGGGCAGTTCGATGTCCCGACTTCAGGGGTCGACATCTCGCGCCGGCATGTTCATGATCTCGCCGGACGTCGCGGCAAACAGCGACGCGAATGGGGAGAACACATGCGTTGCATCACGCTCGCGGCCGTCGCCGCGCTCAGCCTTGTTTCCACGTCGGCGGTTCTTTCTGCCGACAAGAAATACGATCCCGGCGCCAGCGATACCGAAATCAAGATCGGGCAGACCATGCCTTACAGCGGTCCGGCTTCGGCGTATGGCACGCAGGGCAGGGCCGAGGCCGCATACTGGAAGATGATCAACAGCCAGGGCGGAATCAACGGCCGGAAGATCACGCTGCTGAGCATGGACGACGGCTATAGCCCGCCGAAGACGGTGGAGCAGACGCGCAAGCTCGTGGAGCAGGATGAGATCCTTGCCAATATCGGCTCACTGGGTACGCCGACAAACTCGTCGATCCAAAAATATTTGAACGGCAAGAAGATCCCACATCTGTTGATCTCCACCGGGGCCTCCAAGTGGAACGATCCGAAGGAATTCCCCTGGACCACGCCGTTCTATCCGCCCTATGCGCAGGAAGCGAAGATCTACGCCAAGTACATCCTCAAGGAGCTGCCCAACGCGAAGATCGGCGTGATCTACCAGAATGACGACTTCGGCAAGGACTATCTGAAGGGCTTCAAGGAGGGCTTGGGAGCGAAGGCCGGTCTCATCGTCAAGGAGCTCAGCTACGAGGTGACCGATCCCACGATCGATTCCCAGATCGTGAATCTAAAGGCTGCGGGCGCCGACGTGCTGATGACGATCACGACGCCGAAATTCGGCGCGCAGGCGATCCGCAAGGTTGCCGATCTCGGCTGGAAGCCGACGCACTTCATCGTCTCCGTCGCGAGCTCGATTGGCGGTGTGCTCGAGCCTGCAGGCCTCGAAGCATCCACCGGCCTCATGACGGCGCTGGCGACCAAGGTGGTGGGCGACCCCGCATGGGACACCGACAAGGGCGTGCAGGACTATCTCGCATTCATGAAGCAGTGGTATCCGGAAGGCAATCCGATCGATGGCAGCAACCAGATCGGTTATCTGTCGGCGCAGTTCACGGCTATCATCCTGAAGAACTGCGGCGACGTGCTGACGCGCGAGAACCTGTTGAGGCAGGCCACCAACCTGAGCAAGGTCTCGCTGCCGCTCTTGCTGCCGGGCATCACGGTCTCGGTGTCGCCGACCGACTATTCCACCTTCGACACGTTCAAGCTCGCGAAGTTCGACGGCAAGACATGGAAGTTCTTTGGCGAGAACATCAGCACCGCGTCGCGCTGAGGACCAGCCGAGAGGCGGCCCTGCTGTCCGGCATCCATGGACGCAGCAAAGTTCGCTGCGTCCATGCGAGCGCGTTGCCTAGCGCGGATGTCTGGATCGCTTGAGCTCGGCGACCTGAAACTTCCCGGCGGCGGACAGGCTGCTGCAAACCCAGTAAGCTCGATTTCGGTAATCGCCCAGGAACACCTTGGTCTCGACGCAATCCACGTAGGATTTGTAGGTGAGGTTGTCTCGGCACGTTGCCGAGAACGGTCCATATGTCTGTCCGCCGCCCGACTCGCTACACCCAACCCAGGGGTCTTTGCCGTGGGGAAGGCTGGATTCGCAGCCACCGTTGCAGTTGCTGGCGACCTTCTCCAGACTGGCGATCCTCCCCAAGACTGTATCCGGCGCAGGCGACGGCGTTCGCGCGCCTTGGGATGACGAGTGACCGGCCAGCGATGTCCGGCGAGCAGCCACTCGGCTGCTTGCGACTTCCTTCGGCCTGATTGGCCTTGCCGCCGGCTTCGGCGCGTCGACCGTGATGGAGGGAAGCGGGGCGCTGGAGCCTGTCGCGGTTTGCGACGCAGCAGGGCCGCACAGCAAGACAGTTGACAGGAAAGCGACGGCGGTGGGCGCGACAAACCTTGACGACAATTTCATGACCTTGTCCTCTCGATGACAGACATGCCGTCCTAATTGCATTGCCACGTGGATTCAACTAGCCGAAATTCCAGAACTTGGCCACTGAGGGTCAAAAGAATTTCTGCCAATGACCGCCCTTGACATGGGTGCCAGGGAGGACGCGGACTGCTTCGCCCGAAGCCGTTGCCACGTCTGTTGTTGGCCCAGGCCGGATATCGGGGCGGCACTGCTCGACGTCGCCGTTTGACCCATAGCCGACTTCTTTGACTTTCTAAACTCGGGGTAGGTGCCCATACTGGACGTTTATCGGGGTGGCTTCCCCGGGTAGATCAATCGCTGTTTTGCTGAACGTTACCGCGACTGCAATTTCAGAATGGAGACATTCATGAGACGTCGTGATTTTCTGAAACAAACCACAATTGCTGCTACCGCCGGTCTCTCTCTCGGGAGCGTTCGGTCCGACAGTTATAGTCTTATCGGTTCAGCACTTGCCGCCGGCGACGGCGATAACCAGAAGGCAACACTTGAGCAGAAATTTGCCGAGTTTGGAGTTTCCATCAGATATGAAACACTCCCGACGGACGTGATCACGTCGGCCAAGCGCGTGCTTCTCGACACGCTCGGCTGCGCGCTTGGATCAGTAGGATCCGAACCCGCAAATATCGCCGAGGCGACAATTCGCAAGACTTTCGGAGACGGCAATACAGCCACCGTGATCGGCTATCCGCGATCCGCTACCGCAGAAGGCGCACTGTTCGTCAACGGCGTCCTTGTTCGCTCCCTCGACCTGAATGATACCTATATAGGCACTGAGCCACTTCATCCGAGCGAGGTGCTTCCGACGGCCATTGCGCTTTGCGAGGAGAGCGGACGAAGCGGCCGTGATCTCATCGAGGCGATGGTCGCTGGATATGAGACCAGCATGCGCGTCAATGACGCCATTTCCTTCATTGAGCGTGGTTTTCATCCTTTGTGTGCGGCTTCCTACGGGATCCCTGTGATTGCGGGCAAGACCTGGGGACTTCCCCAGGAACTCATCGCCAATGCGGTTGGAATTTCGGGCGCCCGTGGCTTCACAAGCTTTGTCGTCAATAGTGGCGCGATCAGCATGATGAAGGCCATGGGGCTCGCCGCCACTGCGGCCGACGGCGTTTTCGCAACGCGGCTTGCCGCGCAGGGCTTCACCGGCCCGTCCGGCACGCTGGAGTGGCTGGCGTCGAAAATGAAGCCTGCCAAAGAGGGATTTGCCGTCGACCTTGAGCTTGCGCGATACCGTCTGCCGCGCGTGGCATTCAAACGCTTTCCGATCCAAATTGAGTTGCAAGCCGTGGCAGAAGCTGGCGCATCACTCTCTGCGAGGATCAAAGGTCGAGCACAAGATATACGGGCGATCACGGTTGAGACCTATCCCGGGATAATCGAGCGCGTCGCGGATGCCGCGAAATTTCGGCCGCAGACGAAGGGTACCGCCGATCACAGTCTTCCCGTTTGCCTCGCCCTGGCTCTCCTCGATGGTGATGTGACGGTAGCGCAATTCGAAAAGGACCGCTGGCGAGCCCGTGACGTATTGGCGTTGGTGGAGAAGACTTCCGTGAAGCCCGGAGAGGCGCTCATTGCCAAACTCCCCAAGGGGCGTGGCGCAAGCATAGAGATCATCTTCACAGACGGTCAGTCTTTGCGCGAGACAGTGGAAGTTCCCGAAGGCGACGCTGTACGCCCGCTATCGCGATCGTCGCTCGAACGCAAATTCATGAATCTTGCGGTCCCTGTCGTTGGTAAGGCAGGCGCGGAGCGTGTCGCGTCACTTGTCGATGGCCTTGAAGAACTGAAGGATGTCCGCGAATTGGCACGCGCCCTAAAGGGAAGCGGACAGCAAAACCCGGGATGATTGGGGAAAAAGTGCTCCACCGGCGAATTCTATGTCGCTTGATGGCCCGAAGCGGACGTTGCGGCAGCACTGAACGATGTCAGCTTTTGACCCCGAACGGACATCGCCCGTGCCCGCACCGGACGCTCGCCCGATTTGCTTAATGGCACCTTGAGCACTAGCGTCTCAGGTTCCACTCTTGGGCGTCCTAATTTCAGGAAGCGCCAGCACGAGGTGGCTCGTACCGGGAGCGCATAATGAAACGCATTTTTCTCTCGGCTGGCCTTTTGGTGGGTGGCATCGTCATTGGATTGGGCTTGCCCGAGACCATCCGTGCTCAGGTGCCTGGATACGTGACCAAGCAAGTATTCAAGACGGACTTGGTCAATCTACCGGGGCAAGAGGTGATCATCTACGCATCGGAGTGGCCTTCCGGCTTCCGGCTCCCACTGCACCAGCATGAGGAAGGTCACGAGTTCGTTTACGTGATCGAGGGTGAGCAGACTTTTGAAATCGACGGCGTCGGCACCAAGATAGTTAAGGCTGGTGAGGTTGTGTACACGCCACCGAACACAAAGCACTTCGGTCGGAACGCCACGGACAAACCTTCAAAGACGCTAGTGATCCGCATCAAGGCCAAAGACAAGCCCGTGATGAAAGAAGTGAAGTAGTCATCTCGAGGTCGCATCGTTTGACGGCTGCTTCATTTTATGCGCCCTCCGATGTCAGCTTGTGGCCCAGGGCGCGGACATTATGGCGATGCTGACCGATGTCTTCTTCGGCTTGGAGGAGACGGTGCCGGGACATCGCCACTTCCATTCAGGGGTACGCCTTCCGGTGCTGGCGTTCTTGGATGACGTGAGCTTCACGCAACCCTATTCTGGCCGCAGTCGCCGCGGGGGGGCGTTGCGCGCAACGATGATCAAGGCCTGGCTGGACTTTCCGACATACGAGTTGTTTGCCGTTCTCGTCGTCCTCTATGCGGCGACGGGCGCTGCCATCGTCATCGCCAGTTTCAGCCCGGCAACCGCTCAGGCGAGGCGCCGCGTCGAAGGCGTCGTGGCGCCGTTCTTTGGTGCGGTCGGCGTGCTGTTTGCGCTGCTGACCGGATTTCTCGCCAGTGATATTGCCGATCGCAACCGTCAAGCGGCCCGTGCGGTGCAAGCGGAGGCGGGGGAGTTGCGCAACGTCGATGCGCTCAGCATCGCCTCTGCCCTGGACATGCGCAACGTCAGATCCGTCCTTGCCAAATACGTCGCGGCCCTGGTGAACGATGAGTGGCCGGCGATGACGGAGGACCATGAGGCCCGCACAGCCGAGTCCGCCTATAACGCGCTGCTGCAGGAAGTCAGCGATCCCAGGATCGCGCAGAAAGCGGGCGCACCGGTGCAGACCGCCTTGCTCAATGCCGCGGTTCGCGCAGGAAGCGCCCGCTCTGAACGGCTTGCGCTGGCATCCGATCGTACGATCGATGCCAAATGGATCCTGGTGATCGTCCTCGGCGTGGTCACGCAGATGGCGATCGGGCTGGTGCATCTGAACAAGGCCGGTGCGCAGATCACGGCGCTCAGCGTGTTCTCGATCGCCGTGGTGATGGCGCTGGGACTCATTGGCCTGCAGGAGCGTCCGTTCGCTGGGGATGTCCGGGTCGAACCGGGACCTCTTACGGAACTCGCGAACACCATCACGCAATGAGGATGCGGGCGGCTGTTGCCGCGAACGCAACGTATCACGCGAACTGACCCGTCCCGTCATCCTGAGGTGCGAGCCTTGCGGCGCAATTGCGCCGCTGGGTGAGCCTCGAAGGATGCACGGCCCGGCTGGTGGCCGTCGACCCTTCGAGACGCGCTGCGCGCTCCTCAGGGTGACGGAGTTAATGACCGCGCGCAGTGAGCGTGGGCACCAGCATTCGCGCCCGGCGAACTTGCCATTGCCAAACCTCGCATTGACCGCGCCGCCATGGCCGGGCACAGCGTGCGGGCGGTGTCATTGAACGGTCGCAAGAGCCGAAAGGGATACCGCCGCATCGGATTTTGCAGTGCAGCAATGGCGCAAATCAGCCCCTGCTAAAGGGGCAATGGCAATCACCGTTGCTTGTCTGTAATGGTGCGACCGGATGTCTCGGGGCCGGTATTCGTGCTCCGCAATACGCGGGAGGAAACATGCGTAAATTCATATTGGCTGCGGCATCGATCGCGGCTTTGACCTTTGTCGGGCAGGCCTCGGCGCAGTCGCCGATCGTCATCAAGTTCAGCCACGTGGTGGCGTCGGATACGCCGAAGGGCAAGGCGGCCGACAAGTTCAAGGAACTCGCCGAGAAGTACACCGGCGGCAAGGTAAAGGTCGAGGTCTATCCGAACTCGACGCTCTACAAGGACAAGGAAGAGCTCGAGGCACTGCAGCTCGGCGCGGTGCAGATGCTGGCGCCGTCGAACTCGAAGTTCGGCCCGATCGGCATCAAGGAATTCGAAGTCTTCGATCTGCCCTACATCCTCCCCGACCTGAAATCGCTGCGCAAGGTCACCGACGGTCCGCTCGGCGCCCAGCTGCTCAAGAAGCTGGATTCCAAGGGCATGACCGGTCTGGCCTATTGGGACAACGGCTTCAAGCAGATGAGCGCGAACAAGAAGCTGGTCGCGCCCGCCGACTACAAGGGACTGAAATTCCGTATCCAGTCGTCGAAGGTGCTGGAGGCCCAGTTCCGCGCGCTCGGTTCGATTCCGCAGGTGATGGCGTTCTCGGACGTCTACCAGGCGCTGCAGACCGGCGTGGTCGACGGCCAGGAGAACACCTGGTCGAACATCTACACCCAGAAAATGCATGAGGTGCAGAAGTACGCGACCGTCACCAATCACGGCTACATCGGCTACGTCGTGGTCGTGAACAAGAAGTTCTGGGACGGCCTGCCGGCCGACATCCGCGACCAACTCAACAAGGCGATGAAGGAAGCCACCGAGTTCGGCAACAACCAGTCGGCCAAGGAGAACGAGGACGCGCTCGCCGAGATCAAGAAGGCCGGCAAGACCGAGATCATCACCTTGACGCCGGAGCAGGACGAGGCGATGCGCAAGGCGATGATGCCGGTCTACAAGGATGTGGCCTCGCGCGTCGGCCAACCGCTGATCGACGAATTCCTGAAGGAAACGGGCCGCAGCCCGATGAACTAAGGCGGTGTTTGCACCTCGCCCCGCGTGCGGGGAGAGGTCGAAATTCAAGCGCAGCTTGAATTTCGGGTGAGGGGGAGTCTCCGCGAACGCAATTATCAACGTGCGCGCGGAGGGAACCCTTCACCCAACCCTCTCAGGGCGAGCTTCGCTCGTCCCGGCCCCGTAAGAACGGGGAGAGGGAGACAAATGCTCTGGCCGCGGGGGGCGGCCATGTCAGGGGAGATCAATGCTGCTGAAAATTCTGGACCGGCTCGAGGAAATCATCATCGCGAGCCTGATGGGCGCTGCGACGCTTCTGACCTTCATCACGGTCGTGCATCGCTTCCTGGTCGACGTGCCGGTTCTCTATCCGTATCTGTTCGGCATCAACCTCGCATGGTCGCAGGAACTGTGCATCTACATGTTCATCTGGATGGCGAAGTTCGGCGCCGCCTATGGCGTGCGCACCGGCATCCATGTCGGCGTCGATGTGCTGATCAACCGCCTCAATGACCGCTGGCGTAAGATCGTCATCCTGTTCGGGCTGCTCGGCGGCGCGCTGTTCACCGGGATCGTCGGCACCATGGGCGCCAAGTTCGTCTACGAGCTGATGCACACCGACCAGGTGTCGCCCGACCTCGAAATTCCAAGCTGGATCGTCTACGCCTGCATTCCGCTCGGCTCCTATCTGATGTCTTTCCGCTTCCTGCAGGTGTGCTGGAATTACATCCGGACCAATGAGCTGCCGCACCATGACGCCGCCCATGTCGATGGCGTCGAGACCAGCAAGACCGCGCCGATCGCGCTTGGAGAAGCGTGATGAGCGCCGCACTTATTTTCGGACTGCTGTTTGCCCTGATGCTGACGGGCATGCCGATCTCGATTTCGCTCGGCCTGTCGGTGCTCACCTTCCTGTTCACGATGACGGAAGTGCCGATCGAGAGCGTCGGCCTGAAATTGTTCTCAGGGTTGGACAATTTCGGCATCATGGCGATCCCGTTCTTCATCCTGGCCGGCACCTTCCTGACCCGCGGCGGTGTCGCGCGGCGGATGATCGATTTCACGACCTCGCTGGTCGGCCATCTGCCGGGCGGTCTCGGTCTTGCGGGCGTAGCGGCCTGCGCGATGTTCGCGGCGATCTCGGGCTCGAGCGTCGCCACCGTGGTGGCGATCGGCTCGATCATGATGCCCGCGATGGTCGATCATGGCTATCCGAAGCGGTTCGGCGTCGGCGTGATCTCGACCTCGGGTGCGCTCGGCATCCTGGTGCCGCCCTCGATCATCCTGGTGCTCTACGGCGTCTCCACCAACACCTCGATCGGCGCGCTGTTCATGGCCGGCATCGTGCCGGGCATCCTGCTGGCGTTGATGCTGGCCGCGGTGACCTTCTTCGTCGCCCAGCGCAACGGTTATCCGAAGATGCCGAAGGCGACCATCGGCCAACAATTCAAGGCGTTCCGCGAGAGCATCTGGGGCCTGTCGCTGATCGTCATCGTGCTCGGCGGCATCTATGGCGGCATCTTCACGCCGACCGAAGCGGCGGCGGTCGCCGCCACCTACGCCTTCTTCATCACCGTGTTCGTCTACAAGGAGCTGAAGCTCTCCGAGGTGCCGAAGGTGCTGCTGCAGGCGGCGAGCATGAGCTCGATGCTGCTCTACATCATCACCAACGCGGTGCTGTTCTCGTTCCTGATGACGCATGAGCAGATCCCGCAGGAGATGGCGGCCTGGATCATCGACAAGAATTTCTCGGTCTGGATGTTCCTGCTCGTGGTCAACGTCATCCTGCTGCTCGCCGGCAACGTGATGGATCCGTCGTCGATCCTCCTGATCATGGCGCCGATCCTGTTTCCGCTGGCGACCAAGCTCGGCGTGCATCCGGTGCATCTCGGCATCCTGATGATCGTCAACACCGAGGTCGGGCTGTGCCATCCGCCGGTCGGGCTCAACCTCTACATCGCGAGCAGCATCGCCAAGATGGGCATCAGCGAGATCACGATCTCGGTGCTGCCGTGGCTATGCGCGATGCTGGTGTTCCTCGGCCTGATCACCTACGTGCCGGAGATCTCGCTGTGGCTGCCGCGGCTGTTGGGAATGATCCAGTGACAACAAGAAACCAAAGCGCGATCTCGCGCTTTGGATGTTTCTGACGGGCAATGAAGCGGATTACATCTTGGCAAGAAAGGTCTCTCTGTCCAATCCGTAAGTTGAAGGCGAGGGGCGGCGGCAGCATCTTCAAGCAACCTTCAAAGGAGGTTCGGATGAAGAAAGTTCTGCTCGCCGGCATCGCGGCGCTCACGATTGCCGGTTCAACCGCGGTCTATGCCCAGCATCGTCCGTGGTTCCATGGCCAGACGCGGATGAGCCCCGAAGATCGGGCCGCTTTCCTCGACGCGCGCATTGCCGCGGTGCACGCCGGGCTAAAGCTGACCGCCGATCAGGAGAAGCTGTGGCCGCCGGTCGAAACCGCGGTGCGCGACTTCGCCAAGATGCGGCTTGATCGCGCCAACGCGCGGATGGCTGCGGAGAAGAGCGATGCGGACAAGGCCGCCAAGCCGGATGATCCGATCACGCGGCTGCGCGAGCGTGCCGACAACATGGCCGCAACCGCGACGTCGCTGAAGAAGATCGCCGATACCGCCGATCCGCTCTACAAGACGCTCGACGACAACCAGAAGCGGCGGCTGACCATGCTCACCCACATGGAAGGACGCGGCTTCGGCGCCGAGGGCTGGCGCCGCCATCGCCTCGAGCGTGGCATGGACCGCTGGGAGCATGGCGGCCGCGACCATCATTTCGACCGCGATGACGGTCCGGATCAGGAACGCTCCGGCCGGCTCTGAGAGCCAGCCGCCGACATCCTCGCCAAGCCTATGAAAGGCCGCCGGAATCCGACGGCCTTTCGGTTGTCAGAAA
The DNA here is from genome assembly GCF_054063295.1 of Bradyrhizobium sp. USDA 3240. Lineage (NCBI taxonomy): Bacteria > Pseudomonadati > Pseudomonadota > Alphaproteobacteria > Hyphomicrobiales > Nitrobacteraceae > Bradyrhizobium > Bradyrhizobium sp. USDA 3240. Next base: position 1,771,179 of record NZ_JBSSGD010000002.1, on the reverse strand, counting down.
GTCGGGAAAAGTTGCTTGAGCTTGCTGGACATCGCGGAATCGCTTTGCTAAACGACGGCCTCTCTTGCGAGGGTCATTTCCGGACAAGTTCCGGGCGCATAGCTCAGTTGGTAGAGCAGCTGACTCTTAATCAGCGGGTCCCAGGTTCGAGCCCTGGTGCGCCCACCAAGCTTTTCAATAGCTTAGGTTAGCCCTCGTAGTTGTCATTCCGACAAGCAGCCGCGGTTATTCCGACAAACCGGCTGCTTTTGTTCGCTCCTCGCGACGCTTCCTGGTCCCCAGATCAGCTGTTTGCGGGTTCGCTTTGCATAGGTCGGCAATTGCCGTGCAGACCTGTGGCGGCCGGCTGCGCGCAGTTCCGCGTCAGTCAGGTCGCTGTCGGCCCCCTCGGTGAAGCCGCCGTGGCGGAACGAGGTGAATGAAAGTTCACCTCGAATGCCGGCCGCGGCGACGATGTCTTTCGCGACGCTGCGCAGGTATCGGAGATCCTTGCGCTCGGTTATCCACGGTAGCGGAGTACGCGACTTGCGGTGCGCATGATCGCGCCTGAAGACCAGACCCGAAACCGTGACCTGCTTGATGGCATCAAGCTCGGCCATCAGTTCGGGGAAAAGTGCTTCGCCCCGATCATCGAACAGGGGCCACCAGGCTTCCTCGCCATTCTTAGGGTGCACGATCTTCACGCTATTGGACCGCTCCTTGGGGCGATAGTGCGCGATCTCAAAGGCGCCGATGCGCTGGCCCGTGGATACGATCGTCCGCTCAGGAAAGGCGCGTTGTATCGGCGGATCAAACTTTCTCTCCTACCGTCTGGCAAAAGCACTAGGACGCCAGGACACGCTGGGCGAATCGACCGGACGGTGTTTAGTCTCACTGCGCCTCACGCCGCACGAAGAGCTCGCACGTAACACCGTCGTTCGGCCGACAAGTTGCGCTTGTCGTCAACTTCTACGGCGCAGATCAGCCGGCCCGCTCAGGCACCATTCAGCGATGCCAACGCCCTGCTGACCTCGGTCTTAACCAGATGCTTGCGATAATCCGCCGAGGCGTAATGGTCTGACAGGCACTCAGCCTGTTCGCCGGCAAGCAATGCGGCCATTGCGATGTTTTCAGTCGATAGCGGCTTGCCGATCAGATGCGTGCTCGCAGAATCGGCCGCAAAGGCCCGGCTAGTCGCTCCGGTGATGGCGATCATGGCTTCTGAAACGATGTCGTCGCGCAAGCACAGCGTGGCGGCGACACCGACCACGGCATAGCCGCTGGCCGGATGGCGTATCTTGCGATACCGGAATTTCGCGCCGGGGTTCGGACGTGGCATATGGATAGCAACGAGCACTTCTCCTGGCTCGAGTGCGGTGGTCATGATATCGACGAAGAAGTCCCTTGCCGCGATACGCCTGCGTCTGGTCGGGCCGGCCAGCTCCAGTTCGCCCTTCAGCGCGATGACGACCGCCGGCCAGTCGGCCGCAGGATCGGCGTTTGCCAGTGAACCGCCAATCGTGCCGCGATTACGCACTTGCGGGTCGGCGATCATGTCGGCGGCTTGATGGAAGATCGGCAGCACCTCTCGCAGAGGTTTTGAAGCCAGCAGTTCGGCATGCGTGGTCAGGGCGCCGATCCTGATGCGGTCGGCAACTTCGATTCCTCTTAACTCATCGATGCCGCTGATATCGATCAACAGCGCGGGCGATGCCAACCGCAATTTCAACGTCGGAATCAGCGTATGGCCACCGGCCACGAGCTTGTTGCCGTCGGGGTCGTCTTGCAGCAGGCCGATGGCGTGAGAGAGCGACGTTGCACGGACATAGTCGAATGAGGCCGGGATCATCGGTCTGCTCCGGCGCGTGCCTTCTGGATCGCCGACCAGACTCGCGGCGGCGTCATCGGCATATCCAGATGTTTGATCCCGAACGGTGAAAGCGCATCGAGCACGGCGTGAACCATGCATGGGGGTGCTGCGATCGATCCGCTCTCGCCGATGCCCTTGACGCCGATCGGGTTGGTCGGCGAGGGTGTCTCCTGAAACAGCGATCGTATGCTGGGAACGTGCTCCGCGCGGGGCACTGCATAATCCAACAGCGATCCCGTCATCAATTGCCCGGTATCGGCATCGTAGCTGACTTCTTCATAGAGCGCCTGCGCGATGCCTTGCACGACGCCGCCATGAATCTGTCCGGCGGCAAGCAGCGGATTGATGATAGTGCCGGCATCATCAACGGCGACATAATCGAGAATGTCGACGATTCCGGTCTCCGGATCGACGTCGACATAGGCCATGTGGACGCCCGAAGGCGCGCCCATGCCCTTCGGATCGTAAAACACGGTCTCGTCGAGACCCGGCTCCATTCCATCCGGAAGCTTATGGCCGACATGCGCCATCCTCGCCACTGTGCCGAACTTCAAAGACGCGATGTCGGTTCCGGGGACACTGAACTTGCCGGCCTGATAGGAAACATCCGCTTCATCGACTTCGAGCATGCCCGCGGCAATCTTTTTCGCCTTGGCGACGACGCGGGTAGAGGAGACGTGAACGCCGGATCCGCCCACCGCCATCGACCGCGAGTTGAAAGTGCCATGACCGGCCTGGACTTGCCGCGTGTCGCCTTGCACCACGTCGATGTCTTCGATCGGAATCTGCAGGACGTCTGCGGCAATCTGCGCCAGTGATGTGACATGGCCGTGGCCCTGACTCATGGATCCCGAGAAGATTGTCACCCGGCCGCTTGAATCCACGCTGACCCGGGCGCTTTCCCAGCCGCCACGGTTGAAGCCGATCAGCGAGAGCCGGCGTGACGGCGCCATACCGCACATGTGGGTATAGGCCGCAACGCCAATGCCGCGATAACGGCCTTTGGCGCGCAATTGATCGCGTTCGGCGCTGCGGAAGTCGTAGTTGAAGGCTTCCATCGCTTTGACGAGGCAGCCTTCATAATTGCCGCTGTCGTAGATCGTGGCGGGTCCGCTATAGGGCCGATACGGAAAGTCGGCGGGCTGAATGAAATTAAGCCGGCGCACCTCTACCTGGTCGAGATTGAGATGGCGTGCGACCGCATCGATCGCGCGTTCGGCGATGTAGGCCCCCTCGGGCCGGCCATATCCGCGATAGGCATCAACCGGCACGGTGTTCGTCACAACCACCCTGGAGCGCGCCTCGTAGTGCTCGATCTTGTAGGCGCCGGTCCCGAAATTGATCGTGTTCACGGTGGGGCCGCCTGATGCCATGTTCGACAGATAGGCGCCGACATTGCCCAGTGTCTCGACCTTCAGACCGAGGATCTTGCCGTCGTTGCGGAAGGCTATCTCAAGCGCCTCGGTATGCGCCCGGCCATGGTTGGTGGATTGATGGCTTTCGGAGCGCGATTCCCACCATTTGACGGGCACGCCGAGGAGCCGCGCCAGATACGGGCAGAGGAGTTCCTCCGGATAGAGGTGCATTTTTGCGCCGAAGCCGCCGCCGATGTCGGGCGCCACGATCCGCAATTGATGTTCGGAAATGCCGACGGTGTCGGCGATCCAGCGGCGATGCATGTGCGGCACCTGGCTCTGGAGGTAGACTGTCAGGCTACCGTCGACATTTGGCTCGGCCAGGATGGAGCGCGTCTCCATGCAGGTCGGGATCAGGCGGTTGTTGGCGACGCGAAGCGTGATGACCTGGTCGGCCTCCCGCGCAGCCTTGCCATAGTCGCCACCGCCGATCTTGTAGATCGTGGTGATATTGTTGGGCACGTTGTCGTGGAGTTGCGGCGCGCTGTCGCGGATCGCCGCTTCCTCGTCGACGACGGAGGGAAGCGTTTCGTAGTCGACATCGATCAGCCCGATGGCATCGTGCGCCATCGCCTGGGTTTCGGCGACGACGAGTGCGACGCATTCGCCGACGAAACGAACCCGGTCGATGGCGACGACGGGCCGGTCTGGCACCTTCGTGCCGGGTATGATCCAGTTGGGAACGATCGAGCCGATCTTGCCGGCGAGATCGGTGCCTGACAAGGCGAGGCGGACGCCCGGCGCCGCTTTTGCCGCCATTAGATCGACGTGCTTGATGATTGCATGCGCATGCGGCGATCGCAGCACGGCAATATGCAGCATGCCCGGTGCCTTGATGTCGTCGCTGTAACGTCCCTTGCCGGTAACGAACTTGAAGTCTTCACGCCGTCGCAAGGGCTGACCGACATATCTGATCGCGGTTGTGTCAGTCATGGCGAGGCGCCTCCGAGGCAAGGGATTGAACCGCGCGAACGATGTTGTTGTAGCCGGTACAGCGGCAGATGTTGCCGGCGAGGCCGTGACGGATTTCGCTTTCGGTCGGATTCGGATTCTGCCCAAGCATCTGGCGGACGCTCATGATCATCCCCGGCGTGCAGAAACCGCATTGCAGGGCGTGGTGCTCATGGAAAGCTGCCTGCACCGGATGCAACGCCCCGCCGCCGCGCGCGAGCCCTTCGATTGTCGTGATCGACGAGCCGCTGGTCATCACAGCCAGAACCGTGCAGGATTTGACGGCCTGTCCGTCGATATCGACGGTGCATGCACCGCATTGCGACGTGTCGCAACCAACATGGGTTCCCGTGAGGCCGAGATCGTCGCGGAGCAAGTGAACCAGAAGCTTGCGGGCTTCAACCGAAGCGGTCCGGCGTACGCCATTCACGTCGACTGTCACAACGTGAAGCTCTTCGGTGTGGTCAGTCATTGTTTTCTCCGACGGTCCAATCATGAGAATCTGACGTCGGCGATATCTATCGCCACGAACACCGGATCGGGAACCGCGGTGCCGTCTGCATTCCGGCGGACCGCTCGCCGCTTCGTCGCCACCTTGATTCCGGAAAAATCACGATGGTCGTCGAGGTAATGCGCCGTCGGTACGCCACCGGCAACGGCCGCGCTGTAGTCCATCCGGCAGATCAAGCCTTCACCATTGATGTGGAAAACCTGCTCGGCGCAATGCGTCGCGATATGATCCGGAAAGGTGACCTTGAGCCGCCTGCGTGTTTCGCCGTTCTCATCCCAGGGCTCGATTTCTTCAGCGCGAAATCCGGGCAGCGCGAAGATAAAGGGCGTATTGAGGTAATTCCACATCGCGTAGCCGCTGAAATAAGCAAGATGCAATTCGTCCCACCGGGTCTCGACGGTATGGCCGTCAAACGCGGCGCGGGGATTTTTGCGATCCTTGACGGATTTGCCGTCGAGCGTTTCGATGACGGTATGGTCGGGGGTGCATGAACTGCGCATACCTTCGCCGAGGAAGGGGTGGTAGCTGATCCATTGTTTGCCGGTGGCGGCCGTGACGCGGACGTTCTTCAGCGCCACCGGCCACCCCTTTCGTGCCCAAAGGCCGCCGCTGATCGACATGTCGCCTTCGATGGCTTTCACATTATTCCAGCGTTCGATGCCGCCGTGGGCATCGATGACAAGGTCGCGAAGCTCGCGCATGATCATGGTTCCATTCCGTCGAAATTGGTGGCCCCCATAGACGGGGGCTGGCCTGCGGAAGCGAAGATAGCCGTCGACAATTAGTCACTCTAATGATAAGAGTTAATAAGAGGCAAGCGTTTTATGAAGTCGAAGAGCTTTGATGGGATGGCGTGCTCGATCGCCGGCGTCATGGACGCGATCGGTGATCGCTGGGCCGTCTTGATCCTGCGCGATCTGTCGCTCGGGCTCAGCCGGTACGAGGACCTGCGCCGCTCCACCGGCGTAACCAACGCGACCTTGTCCGATCGGCTAAAGCACCTTGAGGGCCACGAATTGGTCGAGCGGCGCCAATACCAGACCAATCCCGAGCGATACGAGTACTGTCTGACTGCGAAGGGCCGGGACACCATCCTTGTGCTGCAGGCGCTGTTACAGGTGGGGGACAAATGGGCGGTTTCCGGGGACGCGGGGCCGCCACTCAAATTCGTCGATCGAAAAACCGGGCACCCGGTGAAGCTTGCGAGGGTCGACAGCGAGACCGGGCAAGCCATCAGGCTTCAGGACGTGCAGCCGCAAGCAGGCCCCGGCGCCGATGAACTGGTGCGGTGGCGCCTGACCCATTTCCGGAAATAAGAGCCGGCGAACCTGCCTCTGGTCTGCAAGCCGCGCCGCACAGCCTTTGTGAAATGATTGGTATCATTTAATTCGCCATCATGACTTGCAAATTGAAAGTCATGATGTAAGCTCGCCGCAACGAAAGAGCAGCGCGCATCGTAGCGTTCAACCAGGGAGGTGTGTGGTGTCCGAGGATGCACTGATTACGCGCGAGCAGCGCGGCAATACTTCCGTATTGACCATGGTCTATCGGCCCTACAATTTGCTTGGACCAAAGCTCATCAATGCCGTCGTCGAGCAGGTCGAAGAGGCGCAAAAAGCCGGTAGCCGGGCGATCGTCCTTCGCAGCGGGCTTCGACATTTTTCCGCCGGCGCCGATCTCGATATTTTCGACAAGCGCGTGGAGCAAGGCAGTGGCGAATCAAGCAGCGAGAACCGCCGCCTGAACGGTGTCGAGTTTCTCCGCTTCATGGAATTGCTGCCGATCCCGTTGATCGCGAGCATCCATGGCGTCTGTCTCGGCGGTGGCCTCGAGCTGGCGCTGTCTTGCGACTACATCATCGCGGCGTCGTCGGCGAAGATCGGTTCGGTGGAGGCTACGCTTGGACTGCATCCATTGCTGGGCGGCATCCAGCGTCAGGTGCAGCGGATCGGTGCACTGCGCGCCAAGGAGATGTCGATGCTGGCGCGTCGCTATGATGCGCCAACCCTGGAAAAGTGGGGCCTGATCAATCTTACCGTTCCGGAAGAATCGCTGGAGAAGGCGACCATGGCGGTCGCCGAGGAATTCGCGCAAGGTCCGACGCTGGCCCACGCGGCGACCAAGGAGCTGGCCCACATCGCCGTCAACGACGGGGTGGCCGCGGCCGACGAGGCCATGGCAAGAGTGCAGGCGCCGATCTGGGCGTCGGATGATCTGAAAGCCGGCCTTGCCTCGTTCCGTAAGAACGGCCCTGGCCTTGCCAAATTCGCGGGGCGCTGATCATGAGTGGTCCTCTCAGCGGAATTCGCGTCGTCGACTTTTCCCGTGTGCTCGCAGGTCCGCTGTGCGCGCGGACCTTGCAGGACCTCGGCGCCGAGGTCGTCAAGGTCGAGCCGCCAAGCCCGGACGTGTCGCGCTTTGCGTTTCCATCCACCGACGGCATGTCGGGCTATTATGCGCAGCAGAACGCCGGCAAGCGCAACGTCAGCATCAATCTGAACGTACCTGGCGCCTATGATCTGGCGCTGAAGCTCTGCGATAGCGCCGATATCGTGGTGGAGAATTTTCGCGCGGGAACGCTCGGCTTCTTCGGCCTTGACTACGCGACCCTGTCGACGCGAAATCCGCGGTTGATCTACGCGTCGATCACTGGTTACGGCCAGGGTGGCCCCTGGCGCAGCCGGATGGCCTATGCTCCGACGGTGCAGGCTGAGGCCGGCTTTACCGAGAATAGTGTTCGGCACTATGGCGAGGCCTTGACAGAGCCGCGCACGGACAGTCTGTCGCATGCCGACGTCTATGCTGGATTGCAGGCGGTGATCGCCATCCTCGCGGCACTCCACAGTCGGCAGACAACCGGGCAGGGCCAGTATATTGACGTGGCGATGGCAGCGACCTTGCTTGCGGTCAATGAACGCGCGCATGTCGATCTGTCGGATGAGGACATCGGTGCAGAGCCTGCAGTGCTCGGCGCCACTGATTGCTCCTTTTTCACGGGGCCGAGGGGTGAGCATTTCACCGTCGCCACCAGCATTATCGGCAGCCGGACGTTTCCGTCCTGGCTGCGTGCGATGCGGCGCGTCGATCTGATGGACGACCCGCGGTTTTCGAGCGCCGCGGCCCGGCGGCTGAATTTCGGCGCGTTGCGTCAGATCATCCAGTCCTGGATGCTGACATTCCCGGATATGGCGACGCTCGACGCACAGTTCGACGAGGCGAAGATCGCGATGGGCGAAATTCGCTCGATCAAGGAGCTGACGAAATCGGACTGGAGCGACTACTGGGGAGCGGTCCAGCTCGTGCCGGATCGCAGCGGCGGCGAATACAAATTGCCGGGCCGCCCCTGGCGCTTTTCCGGGGATGAACTGACACCTATTGGCACGCCGGCTTTCCAAGGCGAACACAACAAGGAGGTATTCCGCGAGCTCGGCGTGAGCGAGGCGGAACTGCAAAGGCTTTCTGAGACCGGGGTACTCGTGACGCACCGTCGCGCCCTTGAGCCGGAAGTCGCGGCCAAACCACCGCAGCCGGCTGGGCAGGCGGCTTGATCCCTGGCACAACGGCCTAAGGATCGAAGAAGGGGAGGCGGACCGCACTTCCCTCCTGCTATAAGTGATCGGGAATCACCGGAGCAAAAGACTGCGAGACACATCGTGAAGCGCTCCCGTTCCACCAACAAGGAATGCTCGATCGCCCGCGCCATGGAGGTGGTGGGCGACCGCTGGTCGATCCTACTGCTGCGGGAAGCCTATTATGGCACCAAGCGGTTCGACGAGTTTCAAAATTATCTCGGCGTGGCGCCGAACATTCTCAGCGCGCGGCTGAAGAAATTCGTCGATCTCGGCATGATGACGCGTGGGCCGCTGCCGGAGCATGGCGGGCGGTACGAATATGTATTGACCGAGAAGGGCCGCGATTTTTTCCCGACTTATCTCGCGCTCAAGAAATGGGGCGACGACTGGCTGGCGGAGCCGGCCGGACCGCAGGTGGTCTTCAGGGATCGCACGAGCGGGCAGAAGATCGAATATCCCGCCTTGCTGTCGGCGCGCGGCGAGCCGTTGCAGCTTGAAGACGTCGAGATCGTTGCTGGTTCTGGCGCCGTGCCTTTCAATCAAAAGCGATTTGGTGGGCAACTACCGCATGCAAAGGTCAAACCACGACGTATCAGCCAAGTTCTGAGCAAAGCCGCAACCGATAAGGACAAATAGCGTCACTAGCGCGAGACTCTTAGTGAGGCAGGTCACAGGTTCGAGCCGCGGTGCGCCCCACCAAGCACGAAGATCAAACGTCCACTATCAACGATGTCGGTATCGTTGGTTGCGCGTCCCCGATTCGAACCTACGCGTCGACCATTTCGGCCGACGCCCAGCACACTCATCGTCCACCCAGACTATCTGTCTGACGCCGCCAAATGATTGCGGTGCTGAACCTGCGCGCGAACGGAAAGTGCACGTATCTGGTGCGGTAGTCGCGCTGCCGGCTACCAGGACCCAGTAAGATATTGATCTTCTTGGTCAGCCCGGCAGGACTCGAACCTGCAACCAGACCGTTATGAGCAAGCCGGGTTAAGCTGACCTGCAATCGGAGCGAAGTTAGCGAACCTCCGATCGCGTTGAGATCAAAGAATCGCGCCGCCCCGGTTGGCGGACTCCTCATTTTCCGGCGCTCTGCAAGGTTTTCGGCCTGGCGCGACGGATACGGAGGCTGCTTAGTCGGTCAAGCGCCGGATTTTGACGATGCGCCAACGCGCTCCGTCGAACCATTTCTCGGCTACGCTGCGGGCCGCGTCCTCGTTAAGCGCCTTGAGGTCGGTCTTGAGGCTCTTTTTGCCATCGGCGAGTTGAATTCGAAACATTGCCATTTGCGACTCCTTGTGCCGGGGCGCAGCGTGGAGCTCACGTGATTAATCAAAGCTTAACAAGGGGGTCGCGAGGCACGTCCCAATGAAGTGGCTGCCAAGATGAGGGTCGGCGCCATCCGGAGCTCGGCGCGCGCGCCGAGATTGGCGGGCATCGTCCGATCCCTGTTGCCGACACGCATAGGCATTCCGACAACGCGAAAATCTCTAATGATCTCAACGGACCGACAGGCTGCAAGATGTCGGAATGGCGTTAGAAAACATTGCGGAAATTCGAAGACTTCGAAACTGAATACGAGCGTTCGATTCCCTTCACCCGCTCCAAGCTCCTTCATAGCGTTAGCGAGAGGCGGATTCATTCTGACAAGCGGGCTGCTCCAGATGCCCCGATGCTCGCTTTCCGATCGGTTGTTTCGTGCATCCCACATTGACGGGCCAAACTCAGCCGCCCGCCAGGTGAAACGACGGGACCATGCGGCGGGCGATCGCTTGGGTTGCCACGTCCGCGGAGCGCCGTAAGGCTCTGGTGTCGCGCCGTCCGAAATTTTTTCTGATCTAGCCCAAGGATTCCGCCACCTCGTTCGTCTCAATTGGTGAAGGCTTGCAAAATCTCTTTCCCGGCGCCCCGGTCCGTGGGGGAGTTACTATGGTCGTGATAAGGCGCATGCGATCGTGGTCCCGGACAGGACTGGCCGAGGAACCGTCTAACGGTCCCAATTTTCTTGCTCAATCCCGTCGACCTTGAGGAAAGGGCATGGGGGACGTCGTTCAGCTTATGACCGCAGAGGTGACTGAGCCGCTGGATGGCGGCGCCACGGATGAAGACCTCGTCAGTCTGGCCGCGCAGGGCAACCGTGCCGCATTCGAAGCCGTGTTGCGGCGACACTACGACCTCATGCACCGCGTTGCGTGGCGCATGACCGGCTCGCAGACCGACGCGCAGGACATTTGCCAGGATGTCTGCTGCGCGCTGGTGGAACGGATCGCTTCTTTCAGGGGTGAGGCGAAGTTCACAACCTGGTTGGTCGGGATCGTGCGCAACGCCTGCCATGACCACCATCGGCGCCATTCGACATTGATGCGCCTGAAAGGCCATCTCGCCGTGCTTGCCGGAATAGCGGCGCCGCCAGATGGCCGGGATCTTTTTCGTCGTAGCTGGCTGGCGAGCGAACTGGCGCGGCTTTCGCCGCTGCTGCGGGAGACGGTCGTTCTTGTGGTGGGCGAAGGCATGACGCATGCCGAGGCGGCCACGGCCCTCGGTGTCTCCGAGTCGACGATCTCAGGCCGCATGCACGAGGTCAGACGACAGGCGAGCCTCGTGAAGGACATTAGCGATGAGTTCTGATCACAACATCATGCGTTTGCCCGACCCACCGTCGCCTGCACCGGACGCGCATGCCGCGGCCGTGCAACAGGCGCTGCTGCGCTTCGATCAAAAAAACGCCGGAAGCGTCCAAGGAATGTCGACCGACATCCGTCTCATCGAGCGAACCGCCGCGTCCTTGCGGCCGTCACGCGAGAGGACTTCCATGAAGCGTACGCGATATCTCCTGGCCGCCAGCCTGGCCTGCATTGTTGCCGGATCGGGCGCCTATCTGCATCTCACGCGGTCACCGCAATTGGCGCATTTCGCTGCACCCGTCGAACAGAAGGCGGCGAGCAACGACGCCGCTCAAGCGGCGTCAATGGTGCAAGCGAAGAAGGAAAGCGACAACCAGGCCCCACCGCAAACGCAGATCCAAACCGTCACCGAGGCTGGAAAGCTTGACCCGCAGGGCAACCTGCCTTCGGCGGCCGCTGCGTCGGCTCCCGTCAGGCCGCGCATGGAGGACAAGGTCACGCGCCTGCTGCCTCCACCTCCAGCGGCGGCGCCTGGTCGGACGCCCGCTCCCATGCAGGGTTACACTTGGCGCAGCCGCGAGGATATCAACATCGATCAGAGCGCCATGCGGGCGCCGCCGTTAGCATCTGCGCAGCAGACGGCAGCGGCCGACGTCTTGCGCGAGCGCAGCCAGCGCGAGCGTGCTCCTGGCGCCTCGGAACCTGTCGGCCGCGACCAGTTTGCGAATGCGCCGGAAAACGCGTTCAAGGTCGCGCGCGATACACCTGTCTCGACATTCTCCATTGATGTCGATACGGCGTCATACGCGTTCGTCCGCGCGCAGCTTAACCGCAATATCCTGCCGCCACCCGCGTCCGTTCGGACCGAGGAGCTGATCAACTACTTTCCCTATGCCTATGAAGCGCCGACATCGGCCGACGAACCGTTCCGGGCCAACGTCGCCGTGTTTCCGAACCCCTGGGCGGAAGGCCGCAAGCTCATTCGCATCGGCGTCAAGGGTTATGCGCTGCAACAGACAAACCGACCGCGCGCGAATCTCGTTTTCCTGATCGATACATCGGGCTCGATGGAGCCGCAGAACCGCTTGCCGCTCGTGAAACAGTCGCTCGCCATGCTCGTGACCCAGCTGCAGCCCGAGGATCGCATCGCGATTGTGACCTACGCAGGGAATGCCGGCATGGCGCTCGAACCCACATCCGTGTCCGAGAAAGCGAAAATTCTGGCGGCGATCGATCGACTCGAGGCAGGCGGCAGCACCCCCGCCGGCGCCGAAGGCATCAGAAAAGCCTATGCGCTTGCCGAGCAGAACTTTGACGCCAGCAGCGTCAACCGCGTCATCCTCGCCACTGACGGCGACTTCAATGTCGGGATTACGAACAAGGATGAATTGAAAGGCTTCGTCGAGCGTCAGCGTGAAAAGGGCATTTTCCTCTCCGTGCTCGGCGTTGGTGCCGGCAACTACAACGACGCGTTGGCGCAGACGCTGGCGCAGAACGGCAATGGCGTCGCTGCCTACATTGATACGATCAACGAAGCCCGCAAGGTGCTGGTCGAAGAGGCGAGTTCGACGCTGTTTCCGATCGGCAAGGATGTGAAAATCCAGATTGAGTTCAATCCTGCGACCGTCGCCGAATATCGACTGATCGGCTACGAGACGCGACTTCTCAATCGCGATGATTTCACAAACGACAAGGTCGACGCCGGTGACGTCGGCTCGGGACAAACCGTGACGGCGCTTTACGACGTCGTGCCTGTCGGCGGTCCTCGATTGGTCGACGATCTTCGATACGGTGCGCGAGCTCCGACGAGCGGCTCGCCGTCGCCGGCCGAATATGCTTTCGTCAAGATTCGTTACAAGCTGCCGCGATCCGATCGAAGCGCGCTGATCAACACTCCCGTCGATAGCGGATCCGAATACGCTCGCTTCGAGAACGCGCCACTCGATGCCCGCTTTGCAACCAGTGTGGCCGCGTTCGGCGAGATTCTACGTGGCGGAAAGCACACCGGCCAGTTCGGGTATGACGACGTGCTGCGCATCGCCTCGGCAGCACGCGGCGACGATCCTTACGGCTATCGCTCCGAGTTCCTTCAATTGGTGCGCGCGGCCAAAACTGCGGGCGCATTGCAGCCGCAGCGCCCGTGATCGATTTTAGATTCTGTCGGCTGTCCTTGGGGAACCCGACCACTTGCTCCCCCATTCTGACCAAGGGAAATTCTGCAGTGATCTCAAAAGGCAAAAAAGGCCGAAAATGTCAGATCGCGTTCGCAGAGAAGCCACTAGGAATCGGTCGCCTATGGGTGGCGATCACCAATGGTGGGTCAATCGTCTAGCGCGGTTGGTTCGGATTTTCTTGCCACGTCGTCGAGTGCTCAGAAATCCACCTGGTCGCGTCGTGCTCCGTCATAAAACCCTTGATAACTTCCGTTTCGCCATCGGGCCATAGAATATCGATCCTCCAGCCGGTGCCGGGATTCTTGCAAGCCATGAAAGCTGGTCGCTGCTCGATCATCGGGGGACTATGCGCCGACGGTGGCCAGCTACAAGCCAGTGATCCTGCCACACTTCGCTTTCTGGCCGCGCAATTCTATTGGCGCTGAAATCCCGATTAACGCCGATCCTTTCCGTGATCGGGAGGCTCCGGTAGTTATCCCTCGATAATGAGGCGACCCAGGAACGCATTGCAGGCCCGCTCGGCTTCAGCGAACGTGCTGAAGGGCCATCCGGACACTTGAGCCGCGGGCATATTCAGAAAGCCTGGGCGGTATGACGCAACATAACCTGGCTCTCCATGTAGGCCAGGTCCACTTCGGCTCTCGCTGCTGATAACGAATGAATAGTCGTCGCTGCTTGCGATCCAAATTTCCAGATCCTCAGCAGTTTCCACGCGGCGAAAGTGCAGGGCCATTTTCACCCTCCACCAGGCAGGGGCCCAAGCTTGGTCCTCCGCGGTCATCCAGATGACGCTTAACCTGCTTTTGTGCGGTTGGCCGCTTCAGCATCCCGCGCCAGCCGTTCCGCCTTTAGGCGCTCTCGATTGTCGTGGAGTGCTTTTTGCGCTTTTGCGTATTCGGTCATAGTTTCCTTCGCCCTGACCGTTTTGAAGATCTTATGGGCTTCGCGGTCTGCAGCTGTTGGTGCCCGTCGGCTTCGGTCGTTAGTCATTGTTGACCTCCCATTTGGGCTTAACGAGTCAACGCATAGATATGGCTTTCGATCCTGTCGGCTAGCGGGTGCAAGCAAACTCTGTCCGCTGCCAGCTGTTAGCGGCATCGGTAGCGGACCGGCGGCACGATCGCGGAAGCGCCAAGAAGTGCAGGGGTTGCAGGGGGCGCACTCGCTCGCCAGGATTTCACCCGCATTTCTTGATGGTCCAGTCTGCATTGTCCGCACCATCCTTGAAAAATGGGCGCTTTCAAATTTCGGCTTGCTCCCCTGAGACCTTGCCATCCCCGTTATCGTCATCGACGATAGAAAGGCCGGGCATCCCTGCCTGGCCTTTCTTTTTCTTTTAAGCACTGAACGGATTGGAGTTAGAAATCCATACCGCCCATACCGCCGCCTGGAGGCATACCGCCGGCGCCTGCGTTCTTCTTCGGCACTTCGGCCACCATGGCTTCGGTGGTAATCAGGAGCGCGGCAACGGAGGCCGCGTTCTGGATGGCTACGCGAACAACCTTGGTCGGGTCGATGATGCCCTTGGAGATCAAATTGACATATTCGCCGGTCTGGGAGTCGTAGCCGTAGCCGTACTGGTCCTTCTCAAGGATCTTGCCGACGATTACGGAGCCGTCCTCGCCTGCGTTGATCGCGATCTGGCGAGCCGGATAGGACAGCGCCTTGCGGACGATCTCGACGCCGGTCTTCTGGTCGTCGTTCTTGGTGCGAAGTCCCTTGAGGTGCTGGGAAGCACGGAGCAGGGCGACGCCGCCGCCCGGCACGATGCCTTCTTCAACCGCCGCACGGGTCGCATGCATCGCGTCATCAACGCGATCCTTGCGCTCCTTTACCTCGACCTCAGTCGCACCGCCGACGCGGATCACCGCGACGCCGCCCGCGAGCTTGGCCAGACGTTCCTGCAGCTTCTCGCGGTCGTAGTCCGAAGTGGTCTCCTCGATCTGCGCCTTGATTTGCTGCACGCGGGCCTCGATGTCGGCCTTCTTACCGGCGCCGCTAATGATTGTGGTGTTCTCCTTGTCGATCATCACCCTCTTGGCGCGACCGAGCATGGCGAGCGTGACGTTCTCCATCTTGATGCCGAGATCTTCCGAAATCGCCTGACCGCCGGTCAGGATCGCGATGTCCTGCAGCATGGCCTTGCGGCGATCGCCGAAGCCCGGAGCCTTGACGGCCGCGACCTTCAGGCCGCCACGCAGGCGGTTGACGACGAGGGTGGCGAGCGCTTCGCCTTCGACGTCTTCCGCGACAATTACAAGCGGCTTGCCGCTTTGCACCACGGCTTCCAGCAGCGGAAGCAATTCATTCAACTGAGATAGCTTCTTCTCGTTGATCAGGACGTAGGCATCTTCCATTTCAACGCGCATCTTGTCGGCGTTGGTGACGAAGTAGGGCGAGATGTAGCCGCGGTCGAACTGCATGCCCTCGACGACATCGAGCTCGGTCTCAAGCGACTTGGCTTCCTCGACCGTAATCACGCCCTCGTGGCCAACCTTCTTCATGGCGTCGGCGAGGAACTTGCCGATCTCGGCATCGCCGTTGGCCGAAATGGTGCCGACCTGGGCGATCTCCTCGTTCGAGGTGACCTTCTTCGAGTTCTTGACGAGGTCGGCGACCACGGCTTCCACAGCCAGGTCGATACCACGCTTCAGGTCCATCGGGTTCATGCCGGCGGCAACCGACTTGGCGCCTTCACGGACGATCGCAGCCGCCAGCACGGTGGCGGTGGTGGTGCCGTCGCCGGCCGCGTCTGCGGACTTGGAGGCGACTTCACGCACCATCTGGGCGCCCATGTTCTCGAACTTGTCGTCAAGCTCGATCTCCTTGGCGACGGTGACGCCGTCCTTGGTGATGCGGGGAGCGCCGAATGACTTCTCGAGCACGACGTTGCGGCCCTTCGGACCGAGCGTAACCTTTACGGCGTTGTTGAGGATGTCGACACCGCGCAGCATGCGGTCGCGGGCGTCGACCCCGAATTTAACTTCCTTGGCTGACATAATGATCTCCGTTTTCAGCTGTCCCAATCCCAAGGGCCGCGCAACCGCGCCAGCTCTTGAGGGATGAGATTTTAGCTTGCGGCCGCATCCTTCGAGGCGCCGGCTGCGCCGGTTCCTCAGGGTGAGGGCGAGTTTCGCGCTTAGGCGGCCTTCTTCTTCGAGGCGGGAGCGTCGGTGAGCACGCCCATGATGTCGCTCTCTTTCATGATCAAGAGCTCCTGGTCGTCGATCTTGACCTCGGTGCCCGACCACTTGCCGAACAGCACGCGGTCGCCGACCTGGATGTCGATCGGGATCAGCTTGCCGGCCTCGTCGCGGCCACCGGGGCCGACGGCGATGACTTCGCCCTGGGAGGGCTTTTCCTTGACTGTGTCGGGAATGATGATGCCGCCTGCGGTCTTCTCTTCGGCGTCGATGCGCTTGACCACGACGCGGTCGTGGAGCGGACGGAATTGCATGCGATCCTCCTTGGCCTTTTGATTATTTTCTGGATTGGCAGTCGCAATGGACGAGTGCTAGCCACCCGTCACATAAGACCGCGCCACTGGGACACAAGGGCTTCCGCCCGCGATATTGACGATAGCTTGAGTTTCTCAGGTAGAGTGAGCGTTGGCCGGAAGTATGTGGCCGACTGCAAAAACGACCCGTTTGACCCCAAACGGACATGAGACGCCTCGCCCCTTGGCACTAACCAGTCTCGGGATAGGCTGACTTAGAAGGGGCGGGGACTATTCGGATCTATCGACCGATAGCGAGGCAGGCTTCTCGAAGGCAACGCGTTCTCCGGCTCACGTCGGACCAGCTAAGCTCAAGAAAGAGGAACGTTGTCCCAGTGCACTTCTGTCCATAGCTGAAATTAAAGAAGCAATATCGATCGTCGCGAAATTGCAGAAGGTGTCCGAGACGGCATAAGGAAAGATGATTTTGTCACGATGGCGCATCGCACCGCATGTGTAGACGACGTTCGGAACATAACCCTCGCGTTCGGAAGGATGCGGACGCAATAGCGGTTCACGCAGCCGCGCGAGCACCTTCGACGGATCCTTTTTGTCAAGCAACGCGGCTCCTATCGAATATTTGCGCACCGGACCGACACCGTGCGTGAGCAGCAGCCACCCTTCATCGAGCTCGATCGGCGATCCACAATTACCTATCTGCACGAACTCCCAAGGGTAGAGCGGCTTCAGGATTGGTTGGCCGCCATCCCAAGTATAAAGATCGTCGGAGTAGATCAGATATAGGTTTTCGTTGTCCTGGCGCGCGATCATCGCGTATTTTCCGTCGATTTTCTGCGGGAATAGGGCCATGCCCTTGTTGCGCGCGGCGCTACCCTTCAAGTTTGTCAGCCGGAACGATACAAAATCGGACGTCTCGAGAAGTTCTGATCGGATCGCCCGCCCGCTATAGGCGGTGTAGGTCGCGTAGTAGATCTTCGGTTCACCGCCGAATTGCACAAAGCGGGCGTCCTCGATTCCGTTTGATTGAGCTTCCGTGACTGGAAAGATCACCCGCTCACTGATGTCGTTTCCGACCGTGAAAGAGACATCGACATTGTTGCTGCCTGCGCCCGACGTCAGCTTCACGACGTCAGGGCTCGACGCAAGACGCGCCGTCGGGTCGATGTTGACGGTGCCGTCTGCCGTGACAAACCCCGATCGGAATGTCAGGGAGGACACATGACCCTCGCCAACGGCACGAAGGCTGAGGATGAAGCGAAGACTGCCAACAGGCGACGCTGACTGATCGGGATGTGCCACGATGCTCGGATTGAACAAGGCCGATGCTTCGAACGAATATTCGTTGAGGAAATAAGCGCCGACGAGTTGGCGCTGGATCTGCGTGAACGCTACGTGGTCGGCCAACGCTTCTTCCATCTCCGCGGCGCGTGCCTCAAAGGTCTGCAAGAGGTTGCGGTGACGACCGAGGAAGTTCTCCAGAACGTCCGACAATTGACGGTCTGCTGCGTCGGGGGCCAGCGCGAGAACCCGTTCAACGATATGGTTGGCACGGGTTTTGTCCGTCGGATTAAGGTCGCGCGGCTCCGTTGCGGGCTTGAAAGACCGAACGATGACACGTGCGGGATCAGGCCGCAGATGAATGGCTTGGCGGTTTAGGAAAGGAACTTTCGACAAGAGGTCCTCGAATGATTGAATGCGCAATGGTTAGCAGCGCGCCCTCACGCGACCAGCGGGGCAGGCCTGCCGCGACTTTCGCTCAAGCGGGCAATTTGTCGGATCTCGGAAAGGCCGAGCAGATACGACACCACGGATTCTCCACCCCGGTTTTCGTTCGGACGATCGGGGTGCAGGCCATCGCGGCAGCTTCCCGTTTCCAGATCAACCAGGGAGACCGACAAATCATTACTGCCGAGAAACCAGGCGAATACCCGCGCCGCCTCGTTTTTCCATTGTACATCATGATCCACGCGCCACGCGGCAAGGCAAGCCGCGATGGTCGCCGCAGCCTCCAGCGGCTGCTGGTCGAAGACTTGCGGCGGCTGCCGTCGATCACCAAATCCCGCCGTGCCGACCGGGCGAAAATGCCCCTTCGGTGAGGTTTGTTGGCGCACAAGCCAGCGCAGCGACTCCAGTCCGATATTGACATACCGCGATGTTTTGCTCGCCATACCGGTCAGTATGAGTGCCTGGGACAATCGAGCGTTATCGTAGGCCAACCCATCCTCGAACCAGACCCAGTCATGAGTTGCCACGGTATCGAAAATAAAGATCAACTGATTGGCGAGGACAGTACGCAGACGGGTCGCGCGTAAATCATTCGGAACGGCAGAGCAGTAGGCATTGAGCCCAAGCAACACAAATGCCCATGCCCGCGGTGAGCGAAACCCCTCCGCCGCCGTCAGCGCTTCAGAAAATAGCGATGCGGCCCAGGATCGCCGCGACAGGTTGGCGTCCGTAAGCGCGCAAACGCCCAAGGCCCAAAGCGTTCGTCCGTGACTATCCTCGGATCCTTTGTCCTCCAGCCAGCAGCGATTAAAGCCCATGAAATTGCGAAAACGTTGTGTGCCGGGATTCCAAGCGTGCTGGACGAAGGCGGCAAATCGGGCCGTCAGGGCTTCTGGCAGTCGCTCTTCACCCGGGTTGTTGAGGGCACAGGCGACCAGCAGGGCGCGGGCATTGTCGTCGACGCAGTAGCCGTGGGTGCGGTCCGGTACATTGTGAATGGCGTGCTGAAACAGCCCGGTGTCGTCGCACATCGACAGGAAGTGGTCGATTCGCATTTCCGGCGGAGCACGGCTGTCGCGCAACAGCGAACTGGTATCCGAACGCGCAATCGTCTTCAGCCGATGCTTCCGGCCGGCATTTTCAAACACCGACATGTAGCGTTCGGCGGTCCGTTCCCAAGTCATGGAGCGGCTCGTCGAATAGGCGCGCCTACACATCGCTTGCCGCAGCACGTCGTTGGTCAAGAGCTTTGCGATTTCGATGCCGATCGCGGCCGCGTCGCCAAAGGGAACCAGAATGCCGCGGCCATTAGCGAGCAGTTCGCGGGCATGCCAATACGGGGTGGAAACGACGGCTTTGCCGAGCCCGAAACTATAGGCGAGCGTGCCCGACGTCATCTGGGCTTCGTTCAGATACGGCGTCACATAAACATCGGCCATCGAGATAAAATCGAGCAACCTCTTCTGGTCGACAAACTGATTGAGAAGAATCACGTGATCCTCGACGCCAGCTTGGCGTGCATGCGCCAATAGGCTCTCGCGATAGGCCTCGCCCTGATCGCGCACGAGATTCGGATGCGTTGCACCAAGCACGACGTAAACGGCATCTGGGCGGGTTTTCAGGATCGCGGGCATCGCATCGATCATGACTTCGATACCCTTGTTCGGCGACAACAGGCCGAACGTCAGGATGACGGACTTGTTGCTGAAGCCGAGCCTCGCCTTGGCCGCGTCGGGTTCGGCGAATGCAAATTCCGGAATACCGTGTGGTACGAATTCGATCTTCTCGTCGGGGACCTGATAGACCGAGCGTAACAGCTCCCGGCCTTTCTCAGCCATCACCACGACCTTGGATGACGCCTCGACGATCCGTGCGATGACCTCGCGCTGGGCCCTTGTCGGTTCGGGCAGGACCGTATGTAGCGTTGTCACGATCGGAATGGTCAGGCGCGACAGCAGGCTCAAGATCTGACTGCCGGCTTCGCCGCCGAAAATGCCGAACTCATGCTGTAGAGACACCGCCCCGAACCCACCGCTGTTCAGGTATTCGGCGGCGCGGACGTAGTCATCCGGCCGATCATCATTGATCTGAAGGCCGACCGTACTCGGGTAATCGTAGAGCTGCCCGTGATCGGTCATCGCCACGATGACGGTTTCCAGATCACTTCGCGAGGCCGCAACGGCGCACTGCAGATCGGTGGTAAAGGTCGCGATGCCACAGCGCCGGGGTAATGAGTTTCCGATGAACGCGATACGATTTACGACTGCCAACTTGGTATCTCCGTTCGTCGGAATAGGGTATGCGCGATGAATGGCAGGAAAAATCGGCTGGCTTCAGTCCTTTACAGTTCGTGGAGGAGGTGGACCGGTCCAGGCGGGAAGTGCGTCCCATTCTGCCCAGCGCATGCGTCGCTCTTCATCTCCGACTTTGATAAAAACAAATGGGGCATCATCCGTCCCAGTCTTTGATCCGGCGAATGTCGCGGGAAGTCCGTTTGCGTTCCTGAACGTTGCGGTGTTCGACAATGCAGTCTCCTGTCCCGCGATGTACTTCGCGATTTGCCAATCAATTGAAGACGGCCTCCCGGTGCAAAATGACCGACATAGCGACCAGCAGGGCCGTCAAGATCGGCAGCAGAACCGGCGGTACCAGCCAGCTACGAAAACTGAATTTTGGAGTATCGGACATCGAACCGCCTGCTCGGGTGAGGCGGGAGCGCGAAGCTCACAGTCACCGGTAAATGCCGTGGGCCGGGCGGTGATGTTTGGAATTTAAGTATCCGCTCGCCGAATTGCGAGGCGCGGGGGCCGGCCAAATCAGCTTTATTTGCCGCATCTTCGGCCTGACAACTTTCACGGCTGATTCCTTCCGCCTCACCGACAGTCCACTTTTCGAGCGAAGATACTTTCGAAATGGGCTGGAACGTTTGGTCTCCACCAGCTGTTGCTTTCGTGGCGACGGGATCTTCGCGAGGAGCGGGACGGTCGCCATATAGCGACTGAGGCGGCGTGGTGCCCGCCCGGTGGCGGTACCCCACCCATAAGCGAGTAGCCCCAGGAGCGAGTAGCCCCAGGAACGGACTCAATCTCACTTATTGTCGTAATTCGCTTGATCTGAAAGACAAAGTGCAAGTCAAGGTCCTGCGCGGGCGCCTGAAGCTGTCGGACGTGCAGTTCGCCAGCATCGTTGAAAGATCCGGCGCGCATCTGTCTTGGCGTCGCGATCGTCGGTGCGGCGTTGTTCGCCCGCAGTAACGCTCACAGGCGCCTTTATCGTGCAATGAGGGCGAAAGCCCGGCGCCTTTGCCAAAGCGCCGGGCGAACGCGAATATATCCCTATCGAGCAATGGAAGATAAGACGCTCTTACTCTGGCGCTGCATATCCGTACATGTACGGCTCGTGGGCGTTGGATGAAATCCAAGCCCGTAAGGCTCATGTCAGTCGAGCGATCTAGGCTGGGCGCGGCATGGACTGCGACCTACTCTATTTCCGTCTCTCGCTCGCTTGGCTGGTGATAGTCGCCGCCGGGTTCGTCTACGTGCTGCTCGCCTAAGGCCGCCTCAGTTGGCGGCCTTACCGTAGAGCCCCGCAAATGTTCCGGCCCCACCAGTTCCTTTGGGCGCCATTCGCTCTGCGAGTTGCGACAATAGGCCTGAAATAAACACTCGCTATTCCTTCTAGACGGGCAGACAGTAAGTCCATCACCGCCCGAACCCGTGGCTTATGTCGGTGACGAGAACGCCCGATCGCGCTCCCGCCTTCCTCTAACGGAATGGAGTGCGCCATGTCCATGAATCGACATCTCATACACACTCAATCACTTGAACAGCGTCTTGGCATCCAGGCAGAGCGGCTCCGCAAGGAGGCTCGGGGAACTCCCCCAGGCATCGAGCGCCAACGCCTAATCCGCAAGGCTCGTCTGGCCGAAACCGGCTCACAGTTGAGCGACTGGCTGCGGTCGCCGGCTTTGCGAACGTCGACATGAGGGGCCGATACCATTCCAATGCGCAAAGCGGCGCGAGCAGGATAGTCAATTTTCGTAAGCGATGGGCGAACAAGAGCGATACGGCAATCAAGGCGGTCCTGAATTACTTCTGGAGCAGACAGACCGACAGAAGTTCTGCCGCGATACAGAAGGACAGGCTCCGCAAATAAAGAGGTAATCGCACTCGAAAGATGCACTATCCGGGATTTTGTTCGTACCCTCTCGGGGCTAGGGAAACGCCGTCCGTATTTATTTCAAGCGGGCGGCGCAATTTTGTCTGGTCCGCCTCAGTGTTGTCCCGGAATCACCCGCGTAGGAACGGTCAGCTCACTGGGCCATTGAACATTCATCATCGACCGGACCTCGGCAATTACCGGTGACTGCGTCGATCGCGTTCGCAGAGAAGCCGCTAGGGATCGGTCGCCTATGGGTGGCGATCACCAATGGTGGGTCAATCGTCTAGCGCGGTTGGTTCGGATTTTCTTGCCACGTCGTCGAGTGCTCAGAAATCCACCTGGTCGCGTCATGCTCCGTAACAAAACCCTTGATAACTTCCGTTTCGCCATCGGGCCACAGAATATCGATCCTCCAGCCGGTGCCGGGATTTTTGCAAGCCATGAAGGCTGGTCGCTGCTCGATCATCGGAGGACTATGCGCCGACGGTGGCCCGCTACAAGCCAGTGATCCTGCCACACTTCGCTTTCTCGCCTCGCAATCCTATTGGCGCTGAAATCCCGATCAACGCCGATCCTTTTCCGTGATCGGGAGGCTCCGGTAGTTATCCCTCGATAATGAGGCGACCCAGGAACGCATTGCAGGCCCGCTCGGCTTCAGCAAACGTGCTGAAGGGCGATCCGGACACTTGAGCCGCGGGCATATTTAGCCCGTCCTATTCGTGAGAGTGCGTTTTTTTAGTCCGATTGATGTGGCCGCACATCTGCTCTGACGAGGCGCGCGGGATTGCCTTCGGCTTTTCACCGCCTGACGACCGGTACTTTGCAACGCGCTTGAGGTGTAGGTTGGGCGAACGGGGGGCGGACGCCCCGCCGGTCAAGGACCGAGCGGCAGCAGCGCGCTTGGCAAGCCGCGGATCAGGTCGGCTTCGGGACATGCCGCGGCAAACGCAAGGCGAATGCGGCTCGTGGTCTCGACGACACGGGCAGCGAGTTTCAAGAGACGAAGACGCAGCGTCGCGAACTCGGCTGTGGCCAATTCCCGGGCTTTGGGAATCGCGTCGCGCACGGTCAGCATCAGCCAATAAGCGGCGGTGTGGAGAACGAGGCGGACTTGATTGGCGAGCGCCGAACGGCAGCTGGTGCGATCGGAGGCGAGCTGTGTCTTATGCAGCTTGATCAGATTCTCGGCTTGGCCGCGCGCGCAATACAGGCTGTCGTAGATCCACTCGGCCGAGCCGACATCGAGGCTGGTGACGACGAAGCGGATGTCGAGGCCGAGCATCGTCGCCTCAATACGGGCGACGGTGCGCCGTTCGCGATCCCAGGACTTTGCCTTGTGGCGCGTCTCGGTATAGCCGCGCAGAACAGCTAGGTTCTCGATGGCGCGTCGGGTGCGGATATCGTCGGCGACCTCGTCGACTTTTCTGGCGAGCGGCCTGGTACCGGACAGACCGAAGATGTAGTCGATGCCGTTGTTCTCGCACCACGTCATCGCCTCCGGCCGAGCATAGTGCCCGTCGCCACGGAACGTAATTCGCGTCTTGTGCCATCGCGTGCGGATGTGCCGCACCAGGCGGCGCAGATGGGCACGCACCTCGACGCCGCCCGGCGTCTTGCCGGGCCGCAGCACGACCGCCACGGGCCGGCTCTTCTCCGTGTCGTAGACGTGGATCGGCAGGAAGCAGCGTTCGTCATAATGAGCGTTGAACAGCGAGAGCTGCTGATGGCCGTGGACGACATCGCAGGTATCATCGATGTCGAGCGTGACGGATGCAGGCTCGCGCGGGTAGCTATCCATCCATGCGTCGACCAAAGTGTAGGTCAGTCGGATCACGTCGCGCAGGCGGGGAGCATTCTCCAGCCGCGACAGCGTCGGTTGGGAACACAGATCGCGACCGCTGTCTGGTAGCCGTCCACAGGCCAGCTTGAATGCGGGATCGGACCGCAGATGATCGAGGTCATCGGCGTCCTCGTAGCCGCAGCAGATCGCGAACATGCGAGCGCGAAACATATCGACAAGGCTGTGCACGACCCGCGTCGGATCGCGCCGATCCGGGAACACCCGGGCCAAATTGTTGGCCAAACCGAGACGTCGCTCGGCCATCGCAAGAAGCATCACGCCCCCGTTCGAGGTCAGCCGACCGCCATCGAAGGCAGCTGTGACTTTCTTGGCGTGAACGGCTGGAAACGAGAAGGGTAGACTCGTATCATCGGTCATGGCGGGCGTGGCGTTCGCGGTGGAAGGTGATGGGGTTGGCTTCGCAACCGAATCCTACGCTTCATCAGCGCTTTACACCACGCTCGCCAGCCTCTCAGGCGCCCTCTGACGAATAAGACGGGTTAGAAAGCCTGGGCGATATGACGCAACATAACCGGGCTCTCCATGTAGGCCAGGTCCACTTCGATGTCTCAATCGGCTTGCCGTTCTCCAACATGCCCGATCCTGTCGTTAAGCTCGTGATTGATGCGCATTCCGGCCCGTCGCTTTGCCGGTTCGGGCAGCCTCGACCGCACGCTGCTCTGTACCAATTCGCCATCCAGCTCAGAACCGGTGACTCCTACTAGAGTTTGATCCCTTCCATCGATTTTCTCAACTCATCGGCCGATTGTTTGGCGAGAGCGCCGCCTTGCACGCTGACCCACGTCTCTGGCCACGCCTTCTTAATTCTTGAGATCGTGTGGCCGCCTAGTTTCGGGGGCGGGACCGTGCCGCTGCTATCGATGACCAGTGTCCCTATGAAGACGTCATCGTTACTATGTGCGCAATTCGAGAGACCAATACAATGGACGAGTTCGTGCACAAGGATGTGCAGCCGCATTGCCTGGCCAGCGTCCGCGCGGCCGACTTTCGGGGTTGCAGGCACCCGCAGCTTCACTGAATTCATCGAAGGGCCACTACGGGAGTCGACGATGGTCTGTACGGCGCTGCCGTGGAGGCCGGAGCCCGGATACGTTTCGGCCACGATCGGGCTGCCAGCTGCACCGTCAGCCTTTCTGAACGCAAGATAGACGCCGTTCTGCTTGAGAAGCTCGTTGATCGTCGTGATCGCTGTATCGAGATCATTGACCCAAACGCTTGGGGTGAAGCTCGGCCCAGGGAATATCTTTAGCTCACCCGTGCGCCGGACCCGTTCGGGCCAAGGCGTAATCTCCGGTTCCGTACACGCCACGATGCGGCCCCCCGTAGAAGGTCGATACAACGTCCTTAAGATCTATGTCTCGCCCTTGTTCAAATCGGTTCAACCCGGCGTGGAACCGGGTCGTTGCCTATCACGGTCGTGTGTTCGTGAGCGGACGAACCGTTGGTGTCTGATTTGCGACTATTCAGCGTAGTTCTCGGCGGACCATCGCGTTGTCGAAAGCATAATATGGAGAGCCGCCATGGCCGACGATGTTGATCTTACGGAGCTGGATTACGATTTCTTAGGTTTTACCTTTCAGCAGAACGAGCAGTACAGAAAGTTCAACAAATATATCGAGAAGCACGCATCGCCACTCGATGCTTCGATGTTGCAGTGGGATCTAGGCGATCCCGAAGTTGATGAAGGACTGCCGAACGGCATTCTCATCGCCTTCCGAAGCATGGGATCGTGGATGGTGGTGAACCATGAGACTGCCGACAGCCATGCCGGCAAATTCGATTCGCTGAAGCAGAAATACTTGGCGGCCAAGAACAGCTACAGGCGTCAGATTGTCGGTCTCCTGAAACAAATACAAAGCCACCCGACCGGCCGGGCCCTGCTTGACGAATTCGGCACCAGCAAACCATCGTTCGCGAGAATTCGCCCATATAACCTGGATGACGCCAACGCACTGACGGTGGCCGACGACCTTGATCAACAGCAATATATTATTGCCCGCGGTACCCGCCTAAGTGCCGATCCAAAGAAAAAGGACCTGTTCAAAGTCGTCGGGAAAGGCGGAGGCGCAAATTGTGATGTCCTGTTTTCGCCCGAGAAAGCAGAGCTTCTTCGAAAGAAATTCAAGAAGGCTCACCATGGCCATGCCCCCGCGATGGCAACCGACGAGGTGCTGTACCACGAACTCGTTCACGCCTCACGAATGATAGCCGGCGTGATGAACTTTGCCCCAGCAGACCATTGGTACCAGGATTCTGAAGAGTATCTCGCGGTCATTTTGACGAACATATACGTGTCCGATAAGGGCGGGCCCCCGCTCTTCAGAGCGTTTTATGGGCCGACCGAAGGCCCCTATAAAGGCAAGGATCCTGCGCCCGATGATGCGTTGTGGGAAGCGGCTGTCTTCCTTGATAATCCGCAGAACACATCTCCATCGCCTGTGCAGCTAATCGAGCGGTTCAGGCTCAGCCAGCCCGACCTGTACTGGAGGCTCGCCCATCTGCCACCCATGGGCGGGTTGGTAAGGAAGTACAATTGGATTTACTGGTACGACCAAATCCGGATCAAAGGACGGACGCGGCCGCGCAGGCCGATGGTCGGTCGACCGTGAAAAATCTCCCATCGAAGCCGCAATGTCACGGCGCTCCGGGCCACCACGTTGACGGCGAGTTTATGGCCGAGCGATCCCGGCAAGACTGATTCCAACATAAACGGGCCATTGGCTCGTCGCGCGGGCTCGAAGCCGTCGACCAAGGCTGCCGATCAGCAGGCCTGACGCCGCGCTACGCGGCGAATCCGATGTCACCTGGAGAGGTCTGGACGATTGAGGGAATCGTCTCGGTAGATGGCGAATGCCAGCGAGCGCCGCTTACGCCTTGGCCGCAACGTAGCCGTAATAATTCATCAGAAAATCCGCAAGGGGCAGGGGCTTCAGAGCCCCGCCCTTGCTCGGGTGCGGGATCGCGTAGTCTCCCTTGCCCCAGGTGAAGATCGTTGTCGTCACGTTTCCGTTCGACACTTGAACCCTGTCGCGCAAGACGACCCAGTGCCGCGTGAGCACGGAGCCTTCGTCAGACTGGTCGTCATATTCGATCATATTGGCGCTTATGAATAGGCATACGCGGTATCCGCCGGCGAGCAGGGCGTTGGCTTCCATGACGTTGTCGATGCCCTTGCTGAATTTCAGATTGGTCTCCTCGCGCACGTCCTGGTATCCAGCCTTGCGGAACCATTGCTCCATTTCGCTCGGTACGGTGATTCCAGCGACATCGCTTATTCTGCCGGTGTCGTCAAAATCGAGGAACCAATTTTCGGAGTCGCGAATGGAGGCGCATGTCAGCCAATCAACGTGGTCCAGCGAGTAGGGCGGCGTGTAGTTCTTCACGTCCTTTCCAGGCTTGATCAGCAGGCGGCCGAGGCTCGCTTGCCCCTTCTGATACATGTCGATGGCGAACCGCGCATACTGCCCCGGCTTGTCGGATGCGTAGCTGAACATCAATGCGGACGGTCCGCACAGGCTTGCCTGATCCTGATCGATGAGGCTCGGCTTCGCAATGCGCCTGAGAATGCCTATCCCGACGCGGTGCGGGTCGAGCTTCGGAAAGAACGTCGTCCTCGTGTTCTTCAGGAAATCGCAGACCATCTCCGCGGCGAGCTTCTTTTGATCCGAATTGAGGTCGTACGGACCAACCCCCAGCCACTTCTTCTTTTCGTCGCCGACGAAGAGCGTGATGAGCTTTTTTGAAGTCGGCGAGAGCGTTCTGGAGGTGCTCGCAATGGTCATCAGGTCGTCCAGCTCGAATGCGGTGACCGTGCCGTCCGCGACTGTCGCCCTGATGATGTCAACCACTTCCGCGTAATCTAGCTTTGAATCGTCGATCAAACCCTTGCGAAGCGCGGCATCGACGGATGGGGTCGTGATTCCATCCCATTGACCTTTTGGAGAGGGAGGCTTGGCGGCCGCCTTCGTCGAGAGGTCAACGAGCCTGCTGAAAGTTGGCCCGCCAGGCCGAATATAGCCGTCAGGCGTGCCCGGGAAGTTCTTTTGCTGGAAATACAGAATTGAGGTGTAGAGGCTGTCGCTGGCATGACCTGTCACGACCACTTGCGGCTTGAGCGTGGTCTCCGCACCCCCGTCGGAAATGGCGATCTTGTTGAGCAGCGAGATGACCAGCTCCTGGTCTTGCTTCCAGTTCTGGCAGCTGCGACCCGTCGCCGCAAACCGACCGACCTTGTCTTTCAACTGCGGCATATCGCCTCCCAGATCCGGACCGCAGATCTACGGTCCGCGTCAGCGCGTGCCTCTCGGCTTGGAGCCGAGCAAATCGTGCGTCCCACTGACGCTCAACGTTCCCGAGCACTCGAAGCCCCCGAAAATTCCGCAGGAACCGGTGACGGTGACGCGCAGGTCCTTGCGCTGATACAGGTCGACCGATATGCCAAATCGCGAAAAGTCATTGGCGCTGTTCGGCAGGATCAGGTCGATGTGATCGATCGCCCAGCGCGGCAAATTGGGGTTGCTCTTCCAGAACAGCTCATTGACGGCGTGATGGCCGAAATTCGGTCCGACCGTGAGAGCGCCGTCTGCTCCCTCAAACACGAAGCCCGTCTCGTCGATGTGAACGTTGACGCGGTCGGGCGCTACCGCGAAATGTAGCGATGTGATGTCTTGCGGCTGCGGGTCCTTGCCGAACTGCGCACTGTAGTCGTCGCTCCATTGCGCTCGGCCGCGCCCAAGCCCGAAGCCGTGCCGGCCCGGAAGATCTCGCGCCGAGAGCGGCCGGTCGGACAGCTTTGGGCGCCAGATTTCCCGAAATCCCTTGCCGATCGTGGCCGCCATCGACAGATCGAGCGCCCAATGCGACGGTTTCTCCGGGCTTTTCCCTTCGGCGAAGGCGTCGAATCCATCCGACGTCTTGGCAATCCGCAGCACCTTGACCAGGTCTTCCCAATCCTTCGGCAGAAACGTGACGCCGTCGAGCGTGCTCGTCGCGGCCGCTACGCCGTACTTCTCCAATTGACGGCGGATATAGGCTTTTTCGTCGTAGAGGCGGACATTGGGATTCGGCCCCGCGAAATATTTTGACAGATCGATCTGTGGCCGAAGCATGGTTAGCCGCGCGGCGATCTTCCGGTAGGTGTCGGTCGTTGTCGGGTCGGTGGTCGTCACGGGGCCATCCTCAGAGCAAAGCCTGTCTCCGATTGGTCTGGCCCGGACGGGACCGGGTTCAACTGAACCTCCCAACCGGAAAAGCCGACCACTATTCGTGGAGCGGTGTAAAGAGCAAGGACGATCCGATGTCACTTCGGAGCAGGGTGCTAGACGTACTCCACGGCCCGGCGGTCGCGCGCATGCGCTTCCGGTTTCCGATCCGTGGCAGCCACGTAACGATTGCACCGCAAACGTTCCATCACGTCGCGCGCGCGATCCGGTTGGGACAGGTCAGCGTCAGGGTCCCGACGGACCTCGCGGCAGGTGTTGCGGCGCAATATAACGATGTCGCGCGAACACGAGCGGACGGTACTGTCGTCGCGGCGAATACGCTGGAGGTGGTGTCGGCAACGGGCCGGATGGACGAAGCCTATATCGTCCATGAGGCCTTGCATGCGGCTTACGATCTGCTGCGCACCGGCCTTGACGCCAATGCGGAGGAGGCGTCCGCCTATGTCTGCACTGCGCTTTATTGCCGCATGACAGGTCTACCGCGACCTCGCTGGGCGAACGGCCCGATCTACGCCAACGCCGCCGAAGTTGCCCGAACGCTGCTATCACAATATCAGAAAGGTGATCCCGGCATTCCCTGGGTCGGCGAACATGAATGGCGGATGCTGCGCGCCGGTGTGGGCCTTAATTCGGTCTATGCCAGTGGGCCTGGCGGCATTCTCACCGGATGGCTCCTCGGCCAACAATACACCCACGACGGCTGATGGGACGGGGCCGGATCCGCTCCACAAACTGCTGGCCGGCGGGCTAATCGCTGCCAGTTCGTGCCGAGGTTAACCGCCGTTGAAGGTGTTAGGCAACCAGCAGACCTAGTTTGCCGACCGTCGCCAGCGAGCGGTCAACACTCTGTCGGGTTGAGAGTAGCAACGGCTCGGCGGGCTGCCCGGCATCATCCACTTGCTTGACCTGGATGGTCGGTCCGAAGGTTTCGGTCATTTCGGCCGTGATTTGCTCGATCGTTCGAGAGCCGTCGAGCAGTTGCAGGAAGTGGCGCGTCCTGTCGTCTTCCAACTGCACCGTTTGGTGGAGCAGGTTGGTGACCAGCGGTCCGGTCTGCGCTTGTCTGCGAGCGAGTAGGCTCGCCTGCGGGCAATCCGTGACTTCCGTCACGAGAAAGGGCGGTGATTTCAGAAAGGAGATCTCGCCGCTGCAAGCTAGGATATAGAGCGCATCCGTCAATATCCGTTGGTCGTCGCTTGTTTGCCGGCCTTCCAACAGCGCCCGGGCGCCATCGAGCAGTTCAGTGAACGAGAGCGCGCGAGGCCAGGCCCGGCCGAGACAAAGATGTGCAGCCTTCAGGAGCGGATTGGTCACCGTGATTTGGCTGCCGTCCTGATTTTCAAACTCCATTTCGGAATCGTCGGTCAGGCAGGTGTCGGGTCGACGTTGGCTCGCGGTGCTTAGCAGATAGAACCGGGTGATGAAGTCGAGATCGACCCGGCGGCGAAGGGAGATGCCCTCGTGGCAGAGCAACGTACGCCGAAACCCGTTGCCGTCGATGAAGTCCTGATATTGATCGCGCGCCATGAATTCGTTTTCGGGAAAGCGCTGCAGCGTGGCGCGCACCTCTT
Source organism: Bradyrhizobium sp. USDA 3240 (assembly GCF_054063295.1). NCBI lineage: Bacteria > Pseudomonadati > Pseudomonadota > Alphaproteobacteria > Hyphomicrobiales > Nitrobacteraceae > Bradyrhizobium > Bradyrhizobium sp. USDA 3240. The sequence goes on along the minus strand of NZ_JBSSGD010000002.1, from coordinate 1,740,083 downwards.
CAGTGTAACCCGCAAGATAGCGTCGTGAAAAATCGGCGTCGCTCAGATACTGCAGCCCATGTCGGCCAGCATCTTCGACGACTTCGTGTAGTAGGAAGGCTGTCGCGCCCTGGTCGAGATCGTCGTGAAAAAGCAATTCATCCGGAGCCTTGAGAACACGGTTGCATTGATCGCGCATGACCGCACCGTGCACTGAGTTGGACTTCGTCCCCTCGCTGAGAAACTTCACGATGGCGCGCGCTTGTCCAACCTTCTCCTTCATCCCCGTTATGCTCCGGGTGTGGTAGCGCATCATGTCGCGAACCATGTCGCGAAGGTGCGAGAACGGGTGCGCGTTATAGCTGACGTAGCAGAGCCCCTCGGGTGCCAAATTCCGTTTGAAAATGGTCATCATCTTCTCGCGCACGATCGGCGGTACCCATGAATACACGCCATGAGCGATGATGTAGTCGAACTGTCCGAAGGCCGCGTCGACATCCATGATGTCGCAATGCAGAAGCCTGATGTTGTTCAGGCCCAATGCGGCGATGTTTCGCTGCCCGCGTTCGATGGTAACGCCACTCAGGTCGATACCGACGAACTCGCTATCCGGATATTGGAAGGCCATGGGCAGCAGATTGCCGCCAACGCCGCAGCCGAGCTCCAGAACCCGGCAGTGCTCGACCGGAGCCGGCTGCATGCCGTAGACGGTCGCGATCGTTGCCAGTTGGTTTGGGTGAGTGAGCCCGTAGACATGCCCGGGATAGTACACCTCATCGTATGGTGTGATGCCGGTGGTTGGCTGGCGGTGTTCGGTCTGGATGTTCATCGCAGTCAGTTCCACGAGTATGCAAACTTGTCGTTCACGATCGAGACGCGCGTCTGCTTGATTTCCTCCTTGGCGAGAGACTTGCTGAGGAATTCACGCGACAGTTCTGGCAACAGCGTGTTGGTGATGATGTTATCGATCATCCGCCCGCCGGAGTCCGGATCGTTGCAACGGGATACGATGTGCTCGACGACCGCATCGTCGTAGCCGAAGGCAGCCTTGTGATTATCGCGGAGGCGCTGTCCGATCCGGTCGAGCTGCAATCTGACGATTCCGGCAAGCATCTCGTCCGAAAGCGGAAAGTACGGGATCGAAACTATGCGTCCAAGTAACGCGGCAGGGAACACCTTCAGCAATTCGGGCCGCAGCAGCCTGGCGAGTTCTTCCGGCTCGTTGCGATACTTTGGGTCTCGCGCCAGGCCCATGATGAGATCAGTGCCGACGTTTGTGGTCAGAATGATCAGTGTGTTCTTGAAGTCGATTCGCCGGCCGTTGCCGTCCTCCATGACCCCCTTGTCGAACACCTGGAAGAAGATCTCATGGACGTCAGGATGGGCCTTCTCCACCTCGTCGAGCAGGATCACGCTGTAGGGCTTGCGGCGAACCGCTTCGGTGAGCCGACCGCCTTCACCATAACCGACATAGCCCGGAGGCGCGCCTTTCAAGGTCGAGACCGTGTGCGCCTCCTGGAACTCCGACATGTTGATCGTGATCATGTTCTGCTCGCCGCCATAAAGGGTTTCGGCAAGTGCGAGGGCGGTTTCCGTCTTGCCCACGCCGGGACGGTCCGGCCAGCATGAAAACGCCAATCGGCTTGGACGGGTTGTCCAACTTGGCGCGGCTGGTCTCAATTCGTTTCGCGATCATCGTCAGCCCGTGAGACTGGCCGACGACGCGGCGATTGAGAATTTCAGGTAGCTTCAGGACGGTCTCGATTTCGTCGCGCATCATTCTGCCGGTCGGAATGCCGGTCCAGTCAGACACGACAGAGGCGACCGACTGCTGGTCGACATGGGCATAGATCATCCGCTTTTCCGGATTGATGCCCTCCAGTGTCTCAAACTTGCCACGCAACTCCACGCGTTTCGCTGCTCGATCGGCGTCTCCGTTCTCGGAGAGGATCTCGCGAATGCCGCGAATGTCCTTGACGAGTTCCTGTTCCATTGCCCAGTCGGCTTCAAGGCCGCTCAGCTTGTCCTTCAGCGCGGCTATGTCGCCGTCGACCTCGGCAATCCGCTCGCTGTTCTCGTCCCCGAGGTCACCATCGCTGACCAGCGCTGACCGTTCGGCTTCGCGAGCGGCGATAGCGACGCGAGCGTCCTCGATCAGAGCCGGCGTCGCACTTTGACTGATGGCGACTCGCGCCGAAGCTGTGTCCAGCAGGCTGACCGCCTTGTCCGGCAACTGTCGGGACGGAATGTAGCGATGCGACAGGTTGACCGCGGTCACGATCGCAGCGTCCGAAATGCGAACGCCGTGGTGCTTTTCCATCGGGCCGAGGAGACCGCGCAGCATGATGCAGCAGGTCTCGACATCCGGCTCATCGACCTGGATCGGCTGGAAGCGTCGTGTGAGCGCGGGATCCTTTTCGATATATTGGCGATATTCTGCCCAGGTGGTGGCGGCGATGGTACGCAGCGTGCCGCGGGCGAGGGGAGGCTTGAGGAGATTGGCTGCGTCGCCGGTGCCGGCCGCGCCACCGGCGCCGATCAGCGTGTGAGCTTCGTCAATGAACAGGATAATCGGGGTCGGCGAGTTCTGCACCTCGTCGATCACCGAGCGCAGGCGTTGCTCGAATTCACCCTTCATCGAGGCGCCGGCCTGCATCAGGCCGATATCCAGCGCGCAGAGCCTGACGTTGCGCAGTGGCGGTGGCACCTCGCCAGCGGCAATGCGCTGGGCAAATCCCTCGACCACGGCGGTCTTGCCGACGCCGGCTTCGCCGGTGAGGATCGGATTGTTTTGCCGCCGGCGCATCAGCACGTCGATCAATTGGCGGATTTCGTCGTCTCGCCCGAGGATTGGGTCCATCTCGCCCGATCTGGCTTTGGCGGTGAGATCCTGGGAGAACCTGTCGAGCGGCGTTGTTCCCTTGGGATTTGCCCGGTCGGCACCGTCAGAGCCGGCACCGGCCAATCCGGTGCCGTCCATCGGACGCATCGTTTCTTCCTCAGAGCCTCCGCAGACGGCGCGGTGCTCCGCTGCCAATGCGTCTACGTTTATCTTGGCGAACTCCTGCGAGATGTTGTTGAGGGCACGACGGATCTCATTCGATTTCAGTCCGGCGACCAGGAGATGGCCAGTGCGGATCTGAGTCTCGCCGAAGAACAGCGTGGCGTAGTGCCAGCCACGGTCGAGAATATCGATGACCGAATTGGCGATCCCCGGCATATCGGTTTCGTTCTTGCGGAAGCCGTTGATGACGCCTGCGAGATCAGACAGCAGCCGCGCGCGGTCCAGCTTGTAGTGGTCCGCCGCGAGGCTGAAGTCGGTCCTTTCCTGTTGCAGGATGTGAAACAGCCAGTGTGCGAGCTCGACGTTGCGGTTGCTCGCGCTCTTAGCGTGACGCAGGGCCTGTATGAAAGCATCGTAGCCGGCGCGGTTCAGCTTTCCAGTCACGGCCTCGAGGCTGATGTCGGTCACGGTGGGCCTCCTGCTCAATTGCCCCGGGGCGATGCCCGGCTCATCTTGGAAATTGGCGCGAATTCCATGATGTTAGGACAGTCGGACCGGTGCCTAGGTTCAAATCGGCGGGGCGTCTGTCGCGGTGCTTCGCCGGGCTCTCAGACGCTCGGCAAGGTGAAAGCGAGCATCGCGGCGATATTCCTCGGTCGAGGCCCGGTTCGGTGAAACCCAGCTGGTCCACCCAAGGCGTCCGCTCTGTCCAAGCTTCATCGGGACGACTGCTCCCGCCGGAATGGCAAGTTCTACCTCCCACTCGAGTTCGTCGCCGATATAGAAGTACACGGCGTCAGCTAGGGGCTCGGACAAGTTAGGCGCTTCAGTGGGCAGGAACTGCTCGTATTGAGCAAAATCCTTCACGAAAACGCGAACCCTGATCTTGTCTTCGACGCTGAACACCCGCGAGCCCAGAAGCGCGTCGTGGCCGAGCCTGGCGTGCGCCGCGCCGAGGCGGCTGCAGTGGCTTGCCTCGAATGGGAGCCAGGTGCCGACAAATTCGTCGATCTCAACCCTGACATCGAACAGCCCCTGCAGCAGCCGGGCCAGTCGTGACGCGGATTTCGCCCTGGGTGCGACCAGTCCAGCGAAGCTGAGCTTCGCCATGTCCGGTACCGTGTCTCGATTGGTAAAGATATCAGAGCCAAGGCCGGCAAAGGAGCCCACATAGGCGATGAAGCGGTCATCCGATGGCCTGTCATGCTGCGCGATCGGCCGCGCGTCCGCCCAGGCACGAAAGAACAATTGCAGAAAGCGTCCATTGAGAAGGTCGAGAAAGCGCGGAAAGGCGTCGTCTCGCATCAACTGCCAACCGACGCTCTCGTCGGTGGTGGCCAGAGGCAGCGCGCCTTGCGGTCCGAGGAGACCGAGGAATTTGACCAGGATTCTGAGCCTGCCATCGCGGTCGTCGACTGAGCTCAGATTGGACGCGGGAAATTCCAGATAGGGGGTTTGACCGAGGTCAACAAATTCCTCGCGACGCGCGGCACTGTCGCCGATCCGCGGTCGATCTGGATTGGATCGCTCGAGCTGGCGGAGCGTCTGGAAGAAATCGAACCGCCAGGGCTCGGCCTTCATTTGATCGATTAGCATCACAGCGGCCTCCGGGTGCCCATGCGGGTCGGCCAGCGCATGATCTCGCCGCGTTCCGAAGTCGATATGACCGTTTGGGTGAAAGTGTTGAAGCCCGAATAGTCGGCGAAAAAGCGCTCCAGGACCGCCCCGAGCAGGAACACGCCACTGCCTTCGAATGCCTTCTCGTCGAGTGTGACGGTGATCTCCAGGCCGCGCGCTGCGCCACTGCCGGTACGCTCACGCACTCGCCGCACCACGGGCCTGCTCTCGACGCTGCGCACGCCACGAATCTTTCGTTCCGTAGCGTCGTCGAACTGGTCGGCGAATAATGACAGCATCTCCCGCAGTGCTCCGGCGTTCTTGCCGCCGCTGCGTTCTACGAGGCCGAGATAGTTCAAACTCAGCATGTTGATCAGGCGCCAACTGACAACACCGCTATTGGCGATTTCACTGCGACTGCGCAACTGCGCCACCACTGGCTCGCGTGGCCGGGTGGGCCCGGCGATGCACATCAGCTCGAGCGAGGTGTCATCCAGCAGGCGAAAGTCCGCTCCGCCTTGGCCGACCGGCAGATGTTCCGTGAGATGCCGGTTGGAGCACAACGCCCGGACGCTCAGTTCGGCGGCAGATCCGTCGCCGCTCAGGTCACCAGGCTCGAGCAGCGAAAGGAACATGTCTGTCCCGGTGTAGTCGGAGGCCGTGCCATATGTCTTTTCCTCGACGGTGCGGCGCCGCGGTAGCCGACGAACGGTAAAATAAAGTCCCTCGACCGATGTGGCCGTGCGGTCGACTGCGGCGGAGTACAGCGGACGCACCTGCCGCTTGTCTTTTTCTGCGGGGAAGTGCGCGTAAACCTCCAGTACCTGGTGCGGCTCGTATTCGAGATAGCGGCTTCGGTCGGGCACCACGTGGTATTCGTGCGTATTCGATTTGACAGGGATGCGATCGCTGGTTTTCTCGAACAGGTTGATTGCCGGGGCAGTGTAGAGACTGAAAGTCTCTGCCCGGACGTAGGCCGCAAGCCGTGAGTTGTGCTCATCGAACGCGAAGACGATATCGATTGACTTGCCGCGCAACCGAGGCATCACAGCGCGAAGTCCCGTCAGATTGATGCCAAGGAACTTGCGCGGAAACACGAAATACTCCCGCAACAACTCCGAGCCGCGAAAGACCCGGTTATCGTTAGGAAACAGGGATTCGTTCTCGCCGAAGCCGACCTGTTGCACACAGTCGTTCGGGGCCCGGATGACGACCGGATCGCCGAAATCGTCGAGATAGCGAAAGTAGACGCTGATGCAGTTCGAGGTCAGCTGTTCGTAGAGCGCGACAGCGTCGGATTCGGCGCCGGTAAGATAGATGGGCAATTCGCTGGTGCGGCAGCCCGCGAACCAGGTTTCCGGCTTGTTGCGAGCCTCCGCGTCCGCCGGCTCTTCGTCGAGCCGCGCGGCGGTACGGTGGGTCATGGAGAGCCTGAGCCCCGCAATGACCTCTCCGCCGATTGGAATCCCGAGGGCCTGCAATGCGCCCGCGGTCGCAAAATATTCGGCACCGGTGACGTCAAAGGGCCAAAGTACGATATCGCGGCAAAGCCTGAATCGGCAGGCGAGGCTCCGTTCCCTTTCGCGATAGCTCGCATCGAAGTAGGCGCCCCGCGCGATTTTCCTGCCGTCGCGCAATGCCGGATCGGCATAGGGTGGCTGTGCCTTGACCAGCATGGCAGATGGAGTTGGCGCGAGATAGTTCGGAACCAGCTGTTCGAGCAGGTTTGCCGTGAACTCCGGAAATTCGTGCTTGAGCTTGAGCTGAACGCGAGCAGCAAGGAACGCAGCTCCTTCGAGCAGCCCCGAAATCATTGGATCTGAGCGATCGCGGATCAGCCCGCCGAGGCGTTCGGCGATGCCAGGATATTCCTCGGCAAAGTCTTCCGCATGCTCGTACAGCAGCGACAGTTCACGGTTGTAGAAGTCGAGGAATTCGCGATTCATGCTATAGTCGATTGATCTGGATGTCGCCGCTGTCGAGGTCAACGTCCGCGACGAATTCTACGGGCACGTTGAGCGGCTCGCACTTCAGGTCGGATTGCACGACAAAGCGCAGCTTGAGCTGTTCGGGGCCCACGGAGGTGTCACGGCGCACCCGGATGGACCTGCGATCGAGTCGCGGCTCGTACGTCGTAAGTGACATGCGCAGGGCGTCGCTGAGCTCTTCGTCCGTGACCTCGTCGATCGAACGGTTTGCGATGTCGGGAAAACCATAGTTTAAAATCGAGGTGCGAACGTGGCCGCGGCCAGTCAGATCGAGCGTCGATTCGAGGGCAATGGTATTAAGGAGCGTTTCAACGTCATGCGAAACCTCCCGCCGTAGCACCGTCTCCGAGATCGGGAAACGACCAGTGCTGCGCCGTCCCGCTATGACTCGCTCACCGAACTGATCGCGCAGTTCGAGTGGCTTGCGCGCATCACGAGCGTCATAAGCCGCACGAAAGGCCAGCATCAATGGCGGAGAGAGCCGGTCCTTCTTTGGCGTAACAGTCATTGACAATCTCCGTACGGCCAACGCCGATTGCCATACTTGGCAACCGGCGCCAGACAGGGAGCTTACGATCAGGCCCATTCCTTGTTGGCCGGAACGTCCCAGCCGAAGGTCGGCGATGCGCCGGCGCCACCCTTGTCCGTCTGGGTCTTGTAGGTCATCTTCACCTTCGCGAAGTTCAAGCTCACATTTTCGGTGAGACGATCTTCGCCATGGGATCCGCCGGTCGATACGCTGGAGACCAGCACGTGCTTCATCTCGATCTTGAGATACTCCAGCGGATTTTCACCGGCCTTGCGGACAGTGAGGATCGCGGTATCGATGTGCTTGCCGTTGGCGCAGACCTTGAACAGCTCAGGCGTCGCCTTGTCGACGAAGTGCGTGAAGTGGAGATCCTGAACGTTGACCTTGCCGGCGCCACCGCCTGACCCGCTGTGGAAGGTGCCGCTCTGGCTCTCGCCAAAGGACCAGCTCAAAATGTCGATTTCGTCCTTGTGTTTGTCGTCGAGCGACTCGCCCTTGATCGGGTCGAGTTTCAAAAAGATATCGACAGCCATATCATAGCCCTTTCAAAAACCTGGATGAGTGACAGTTGCGATAACGCGGCGTCAGGAGCTCGGGCCTGGAAGGCGGGAAACAAGGCTGAGGCCGACGTCCATCGCTTCCAATTGAAAGTGTGGACGGAGAAAGAAGCGCGCGTTGTAGTATCCCGGGTTCTCCTCGTTTGCTATGACCTCGACCTTCGCAGCGGCCAGCGGCTTGCGCGCCTTCTGCGCCTCTGACGATAGGGCCGGATTGGCATCAACGTACTCGTTGATCCAGGTTTGCAGCCAGACCGTCAGCTCATCCTTTTCCTTCATGGATCCGATCTTGTCGCGAACCATGCATTTCAGGTAGTGCGCAAAGCGGGACACTGCGAACATGTAAGGCAGACGTGACGACAGGTTGTCGGATGCGGTTGCGTCCACACCCTTCTCGCCGAAGTATTTCTTCGGCTTGTAGAGCGACTGGGCACCGATGAAGGCGGCCTTGTCGGTGTTCTTGCGGTGGATCAGCGGGATAAGGCCCGCCTTTGCAAGCTCGTGCTCGCGGCGATCGCTGATCGCGATTTCGGTGGGGCATTTCAGGTCAACGCCACCATCGTCAGTCGGGAATGTGTGCGTCGGCAGGTTGATGACCTCGCCGCCCGACTGCACACCGCGGATGCGCGTGCACCAGCCGAACTCCTTGAAGGCGCGGTTGATGTTGACTGCCATCGCATAGGCGGCGTTGATCCAGCCGTACTTATCACCGGTGTGTCCGTCCGTCTCCTCTTCGAAGGCGAATTCTTCCACGGGCTCCGATTTGGCGCCGTAGGGGAGGCGACCCAGCGCGCGCGGCATGCAAAGGCCGAGATAGCGGGAATCGTCCTGATCGCGCAGTCCCTTCCATGCGGCGTATTCCGGTGTGTCGAACACCTTGCCGATGTCGCGAGGGTTGGACAGTTCGGTCCACGAGTCCATTCCCATCAGGGTAGGCTCGGCGCCGCTGAAGAAGGGGGCATGCGCGGCGCCGGCGATCTTGCTGAGGTCGCGGAGCAGCTGCACGTCGGTCGGGAGGTGGCTGAAATAGTAGTCGCCGATCAGGCAGCCGAACGGCTCGCCGCCGAGCTGGCCGAATTCGTACTCGTAGATCTGCTTGAACAGCGGGCTCTGGTCCCAGCGCGCATCGGGATAGAGTCGCAGGTTCCGATACAGCTCGCTCTTGGAGACGTTCATCACCCGGATCTTGAGGTTGGCGTCGGTCTCGGAACTGAAGACGAGGTAATGGAGGCCGCGCCAGGCACTTTCGATCGCCTGGAATTCGGGTGCGTGCAGGATCTCGTTCATCTGCGCGGTCAGCTTCTGATCAATCCGCGCGATCATCTCCTCGATGGTGTCGAGCACGTCCGACTTGATGACGCTGGTGTCCTTGAGCGCCTCTTGAACGAGCGTGGACACCGCGTTCTCGACCTCGGTCGCCGCACGTTCGGTGCGCGGCTTGAAGCTTTGCTTCAGCAGGGCAGCAAACTCGTCAGCCTCGACGGTCCCGACCTGGGTGGTGGTCTCTTTATGGGTAGCTTCTTTTGCCATGGTCCCCATCCTTCCCTTAGCTGTTGGTGTCGGGTTCGGTGGACTGGCTGGCCGCGCGCTCGCGCAGTGCGGCCATCAGTTGAGGATCGGCGAGGAGTTTCTTCAGCTGGTCCTCGGCACCCACCTTGCCATCCATGTAGCGCAGCAGGTTGGCGAGCTGTTCACGTGCTTCGAGCAGTTTGGCCGTCGCCGGCACCTGGCGAGCGACCGCCACAGGCGTGAAGTCGGACATCTTGTTGAAGCGCAGGTTGACGGAGATCTTCTCGTCAGAGTCATCGCTCAGACGATTGACGACGCGCGTCGTCACGCCGGGCTGGATCGCCGTCATGCGATTGTCGAAATTGTCCATGTCGAACTCAAGGAACTTGCGCTCCTCGACCTTCGCCTTCTCGACGCCGGGGTTGTTGCCGGAAAGATCGGACAGGACGCCCATGACAAACGGCAGTTCGATTAAGCGTTCGGCGTCGTATGGATCTTCGTAAGTGATGTGCACGCGCGGTGCGCGGTTTCGGCGAATAAATTTTTGGCCGCTGTCGGTTGCCATTGGGGTGCCCTCTTCACAAAAATCTCTGCGGAAGCCGACTTGCGCGACGCAGGCAGGGAAGTGCCCGGGTCTTCTTCGGCAAAGCTTCCTTTCGTTTAGTTAGTCCCTTCGAATGGAAGGCGGGTTCAATTCGATTTGTCGATCGCCTTCAGAGCGCCCTCTGGCAGGACTTCGTTCAGCAGGCTGAGGAAATCTCGTTGTGCGAGTTCGCGTGCACGATCGACCAGGAAGGGGATCGGGCTGGACGGCTCCGCGGTCCGGAAGAAAGACGCTACCTTGCTCAGCAAGTCCAACGCTTGGGCTCTGTTTTCTGTTGCAAAAACAACGTCTTGGGTGTCGTTTTCCGTCGTGGATGGGAGCGATGTGGCGAACTCCGCCATGCGCTCGATCGGCAGGTCAAATACCTTGTCGCGACCGATATTGATGGCGGCGCTCTCGACGTGGGCGGGCATCAGCATCCGCATCACTTCGATAAACGATTTGCCAACCATGTCCTGTGCCTGCCGCACCAGCAGGAGTGCCGGGCTCGACGGTTCCCTTCGAGCGAAATATTCGGCAGCGGCCGCCAGCGCCGCGGATGCCTGTCCGGGCGAGGTCACGGCGCCGGCGATTTCGATCGGAAGCTGCGGGCCGTCTTGGGCAGCCTCGTCCGGCGAGGGGGCGGCCGCTGCCGGATCGCGTGCGGTGACCAGCGCCGCGAGCCAGTTGGCCATGCCATTCGCGACGCCCGCCAACCTGTCGAGACTGATGGGTTGCCCCGAATTCAACTTCTCGTGCCAAATCGATTTGATGCCGGCAATCTCGGCAGCGACCGCGGAACAGCGGGTACTCACCGCTTTGAGGGTGTCGAGCTCGGTCTCGCCGATGATGCGTTCAATGCTTCCGAGATCGGGCATGTCGACGTCGGCCTCAGCGGCGGGAATTTCGCCCTTGGCAATCTGATAGGCACGGTAGTTGAGGCTGCCGTGCCTGCGATTTTCGATCAGGGGAAGGAATTGGAGCGGGTTGATCACCGTCGGAAACACGTCGATCGCCTCGACGGTGACGGCGCGAAAAGCATAGTCGCCGTCCTCGCCCCTCGGGTGAACCGCATCCCATTGTTCACGCAGCAGCACGGTGGTCGCCTTCAGGCAGCTGAGAAAGCCGTCGAGATCGCGGTTCAAGATGGAGAATTTGGCGAGCAGCATGGTCAGGCGCAGATCGCGGGTGCGTGCCAAGAGCGGCTGCGCAGCGGCGAATTGGCCGGCAATGTCGATGGCCTTTGGGTCGAATCGTCCGCGCTCTCCATTGGCGTTGACGACCTCGAAATACGACATCGGAAGCAGCGATTCCGCACCTGCGAAGAAATTGAGGTACTGGACATCCCCGGCCGCATCGAGGTCAGGCCCGCAGGGATCGTCCGGGGCTATGGGCTGGGTCAGGGATGTGACATCGAGCATGCAAAGATGGTCCGTCTACGGGCCCTAGCCCCTTTACCAAGACCGTCACAAGTGGCGGATCGGACGGGGATCATGACCCCGTCGTCTGTTTGGTCAGATCAACGATGACCTCGGTTCATTCCCGGCGGCCAGGACCGTTTCGCGTGAACCAACAAGCTCTTGGAGCCGACTACATGAATGCCGGGATAGTTCCATCGGGCGCGTACTTTGGCGCGTCAGGAGCGGGCGACCCCAGGCGGACTGGTCGGTCGTCCTACCGATGGCTGGCTCGGATTTCGGTTGTTTCGTGCTTGACGACCTGATGCGCCGGTTGCGCGGATCGTGCGGTCAACCAAGGAGTTTAACGCCCACATGGGCCAGCTTACCCAGGATACCCGCCTTTGCGAGCTCAAGACCCCCCTTGGCAAGGACGTTCTGGTTTTTGTCAGGTTCGAGTCCTCTGAAGGTCTGAGTGAACTGTTCGAACATCGTATCGAGTGCTTCAGCGAGGACGCCGATCTCGACTTTGATCGCGCGATCGGCCAGCAGTGCACGCTTACGATCAAGTTGCACGGGAAGGAGCGCGAGTTTAGTGGCATTCTCACGGAAGCGCAGTGGCTCGGGGTCAAGAACGACTATTTCAACTACCGGATCGTGCTGAGACCCTGGTTATGGCTGCTGTCGCGCACCACCGATTGCAGGATTTTTCAGGACAAAAAGGCGCCTGACATCATCAAGGAGGTCTTCAACGAGCGCGGCTTCACGGATTATGAGTCCAAGCTTACTGAAGAAGGCTCATGTCCAAAGCTCGAGTACTGCGTTCAGTATCGCGAGACCGATCTGGATTTTGTATGCCGGCTGATGGAGCAGCACGGCATCTACTACTTTTTCAAGCATGAGGGTGGCAAGCATACGCTGGTGCTGGCTGACTCCAAGTCCTCGCACAGCCCAATCAACGGTCTCGCAAAAATCCCTTATGTCCCGCTGACCGGATCCGACCGCCGCGAGGAGCAGCATATTTATGAATGGGTTTCCGAGCGCAGATTTCGTACCGGCAAGTTCGAGCTCAACGACTACAACTACCAGAAACCCAACGCGCAGATGATCAGCGACGCCAAGGGTTCTGAGCACTACACGCGATCCGAGATGGAGTTCTACGACTATCCCGGCAAGTTCAAGGAGAAATCCGACGGCGAGCGATACGCCAAGATTCAGCTCCAGGCCGAGCAGGCGATGGATCGGCGCCGCCGCGGCAACGGCGACGCCGTCAACCTGTTCCCGGGAGGACTAACCAAGCTCGAGAAGCATTCGAGAGACTCGCAGAACGTTGAATATCTCGTCGTACGAGCAGCTCACTCGTTTTCCATCGAGTCCTACCGCACTGGCGGTCCCGGCGACGGCGGACAGCACGTCTACTTCGGCAGCTATGAATTTCTGCCAAGCGATCGGCCGTTTCGATCTCCCATGATGACGCCGAAGCCGAGGATCAACGGTATCCAGACGGCCAAGGTCGTCACCAAGGACGACAATTCGAGCGAGGAAATCGACGTCGAGTCGTTGGGCGAAATCTATGTTCGCTTTTTCTGGGATCGAAAGAAGAAGCGGTCGTGCCGGTTGCGCGTGGCCCAAGTCTGGTCCGGCAAGCGCTGGGGCGGTCAGATCATCCCGCGCGTCGGCCAGGAAGTCGTCGTGGAATTCCTGGAAGGAGACCCCGACCGGCCCTTGGTGATCGGCACGGTGTATAACGATGAATACAAGCTGCCCTACGATCTACCGTCCAAGAAGACGATCGCGGGGTTGAAGTCCGACTCGACCAAGGGAGGGGGCGGTTACAACGAATGGAACTTTGAGGACAAGAAAGGGTCCGAGAAGATCACCCTGCACGCCGAAAAGGACTACGACGTAACGGTCCGCGACACCGAGACCAGGACCATCGGTGAAGCCGCGTTCGGCGGCGATACCCGCAAGACCACACTCAAGAACGGCAATGACAAGCTTGATATCGAATTGGGTGGTCAGCACATCAAGCTGGCGATGGATCAGTCCGTCAACGCGGGGCTGAGCATCACCCTCACGGCCAATGTCAACATCACCCTCCAGGTTGGTCCCAGCCAAATCATCCTGTCCCCCGCCGGAATCGTCATCAACGCACCGACCATCACCATGACCGCGCAGGCCGCCATGACGCTCGCGGCCGGCGGCCCGTTGGTTGCCCACGGCACACCAACCATTGTCGGCTGACGGCCATGGGTCAAGTTCGGTTCAGCACAGTCCGCGATCTGTTTGAAGCCTATCCGCTGGCGCGATACGACGTCGGCAGCGCCACCCCGGACAAGTTCTCGTTGGATTTCCTGCAGGAGGTCGCTGATGCAGGCAACTGGCATCAGGCTGTATCCTTCTGCGCGTACCTGCTCCCCAGGCGCGTGGCCGTCGCCTGGGGATGTCGCTCGCTGCGGCAGATGTTCGACAACTTCGACGGCAACGAAGGCAGGTCACTCAGCTTTGCCGAGACCTGGGTCCAGCAGCCAGACGAGCAATCGCGTAACAAGGCGTTGGCGGTCGGCAACGCCAACGATCCCGAGCAGCCGGCGACCTGGCTGGCGCTGGCGGCGGGCTGGTCTGGCGGGAGCGTCGTCCCTGCGGAATTTGCCCCGGTCGAAGCCAAGCCAGATCAGACGGCGCGGGCGGTTCGCGCGGCTCTTTTGATCGGACTTTGCCGGCTTACCCATGAGTCCAGGGACCGGATAATGACGGCCTGCCTGGAGGATGGTATTCAATTGGCCCGCGGCGAACCGCGCCCTCTGCGCTGACGAGACGATGTGATGGTGCTTCGCTTCAACATCGAGAACGAGCCCAACCTCCCCGATGGCGGACCCGTTTCATTTACGGTCACCGGCCAGCGCTCGGTCGATATAGGCCGCGATCGTCATCTCGATTGGACTTTGCCCGATCCGTCTCGGATGATTTCGGGAAAGCATTGTGAGGTCCATTATCGCGACGGCGGCTACTGGTTGCACGACGTCTCGACCAACGGCACCTTTCTTAACGGCGCAGACCAGCGCATGCGGGGAGCGCATCGGCTACGCAATGGCGATCGCCTCGTCATCGGCCACTATGTCATTGGCGTTTCGCTGGACCTGGACGAGCGTGCCGAGGGCACTCCGAGCCATGGCACGCAGCAGCAAGCTTCTCTCGCGCAGCAGCACGCCGATTACCACGAGCTGTGGGCTCCCGGCCGCGACGTGCCGCCGCCAATCGACCCCCAGCAGTTGAGAAAGCCGCGCGAAGCAGCGCGGCCCGTCAATGCGGAGTTCCTGGACTGGGCGGCGAGCGTTCCGCCGGCGGGCGTCGACCCCGTCCGGCATTCGCCCCAGATGCCTCAACGAGGGCCGCCTTCGCACGACGACATGAGCTGGGCAGCCGGTCCGGTCGCCACGCCTCAACCGCCGGCCGACGTGCTGCGCGCGATGCCGACGCCGCGCCGACCATCGGTCTGGGTCGACGATGAAGCAGCTGTCCCGCCACCGTCGGCGCCACCGGCAGGGCATGCGGGAGCGCCGCGGCCGCAGGTGGCCGAGCCGGTACCGGCTTCGGCCACCTCGATCGGCAATCCCGAATTCGCACGCCTGGTGGCCCGTGCTGCCGGACTGCCGGAGAATTTCTTTGCCGACAAGACCGAGGCCGAACTCGCGGAGCAGCTGGGGATCATACTGCGCATGACCGTGGAAAATCTGATGGCCCTGCTGCAGGCGCGGACCCAGGCCAAGCAACTGACGCGCAGCACCAGTCAAACCACCATCCAGGCTATCGAGAACAATCCGCTGAAATTCTCGCCGACCGCGGAAGACGCGATGCGTATCCTGTTCGGGCCGCCGACGCGCAGTTACCTCGATGCGCCGCATGCCTTCGCGCAGGGCTTCAAAGATCTCAAATCCCATCAATTGAAGACTTATGCGGCAATGCAGCATGCCGTCGGGGGGCTGATCGCCAGTATCGATCCAACGCTGGTGGCGCGCGAGCTCGAGCTTCAGCGCGGCGCAAGATCCTTTTTCGGCTCGAACAAGAGTAAGTTGTGGGATGAATTCTTGACGCGCTGGAAGGCGCATCTTGGTCGCGACGAAAGCGCGCCGATCGATACTTTCATGCTTCATTTCTCTGAATATTACGACCGCGCAGACAAGTCGGGGTCAAAGTGAACTGTCGGTGACGATGCCGTCGCCGATCATTGCCAAGTGGATGCAGGAATGTCCTGGTACAGCAAAGTTTTCTGGTCGGAAGGTCTGTTTCTGCGGCCGCATCATCTGCAGCAGGGCGATCGCTATCTCGAGCATCTGCTGGAAAAGCGCGTTCGTTACACAACACCGTACCCATGGGGCTTTGCGCAGCTCGAGATCGACAACGATCTTACTCAGCAGAGCAAATTCGCCGTGCGCCGTGCGGCCGGCGTCATGCCCGATGGAACGCCTTTCGATATCCCTGCCGACAGTCCGATCCCGGAAGCGATCGAAGTGCCGGATTCGGCCGCAGGCCAGATCGTCTGGCTGATGATGCCGGTCGCAGCGCCCAATACGCGGGAGGTGGATGAGGATCGCACTGACAGCGCAAGTCGTTACGTTCGGAGTTCCGAAACGTTTATCGATTCAACCTCGGCGCTGCGCATCGAAGAAGAGATCGATATCGTCTATCCGCGGCTGTCGTTCGAGCTGCGCAAAACCAGCAAGCCGGGATACATGGGTCTCGGCATCGCCCGCATCCTCGAGGTGCGCGACAAGAACATCCTGTTCGACGACAAATTTGTGCCGCCGATGCTGGTCTGCGCCGCACATCCGGTTATCGATGGTTGGCTCAATCGCATCATTGGCTGGGTTGAGACCAAACTCGACGAGCTTGCACGCTACGCGGTCGATCCATCGTCCGGCGGCGGCTTGCAGAGCGTCGATTACCTGGTGCTGCAGGTTCTGAACCGGACCATTCCCGTGCTAACTCATTTCAAGCGGTCCGGCAGCGTACATCCCGAGCGGCTGTACGAAGAACTGCTGAGGTTTGCCGGTGAGCTTGCGACTTTCGCGACCACCGAACGACGTGCGCGGGACTACCCGGCATACGATCACGACAACCTCGAATACGTCTTCACGCCGCTGGTGCGCGACATCCAGGATTTCCTGAGCGCGCGGCTGGGCAGGCGGGCGATCCGTCTGGAGATCATCGAACGCGCCCAGAACGCATTTGTATCGCCGATCCGTGATCGCGCGTTGTTCCGAAATGCTACCTTGGTTCTGGAGGTTGCCGCGCGGCGGCCTCTCGTCGAGATTCAGAATGAATTCCCGCACCTGTTCAAGGTCGGGCCCAACACCAAGATGACCGAGATCGTACACGCAAACCTGCCGGGTTTGACCTTGGTGCATTTACCGACGCCGCCACCGGCACATCCGAGCCATCACAGACCACGTCTATTTCTATCTCGATCGCAAGTCGCCGCTGTGGCCGGAGTTCAGCACAGCTGCCTCGATCGGGATGCATTTCTCCGGCGACTGGCCGGAGCTTGAGTTGTACCTTTGGGCCATCCTGGAAGAGCGGCCATGACCGACAGGGACAAGCCGGTTAATCCTTTCGGTCGGGGCGAGCGGACCATCATCCGTCCGAACCCCGGCGGGAAGGTGCCGCCTGCTCCGGCTCCTCAACCTCCAGCAGGGGAGGGGCCTGCAAGCCGTCCGGCGTACTCGCCATCGCCCGTGGCCTCGCCGGGTAGCCCTTCGCCGCCCTCATTTTCTCCCGTACCGCAGGGCGCAACCTACGCCGCCCCGCCGACCAGTCAGCCCTCGGAGGAATGGATTTCGACACCGGCGCAGGCTCCGGCGCAGCAACCGATCTTGCCGCCCGGACCGCCCTTGCGTGTCGACGATCTGGTCGCGCCAAACGCCAATCCGGTGATGCGCGCCGGCGGCCCCTTGCTGCAGTTGCTTGGCCGGCTGCGAGTAGCGCTGATGAGGGCGTCATTCGCGAGCCTAATGGAGCAGGTCGCCGACGCCATCAAGTTCTTCGAGAAGGATATCCGCTCGGCCGGCATTTCCGAACACCAAGCCAATACCGCGAAGTATATCCTGTGCGCTACCGCCGACGATATCGTGCAGCACATTCCGACCGACGATCGGCACGTCTGGGCGCAATACTCGATGCTCAGCCGGTTCTTCGGCGAACGCGTCGGCGGCGTACGCTTCTTCGAGATTCTCGACCATTTGAAGACTGATCCGCTGGTCAATTATCCGGTGCTCGAACTCCAGCACGCCTGCCTTGCGCTCGGGTTCCAGGGCATCCACCGGACCTCGCCGGGCGGGCTTGCGAACCTCCAGGTGATCCAGCGCAACCTCTATGAGACGTTGCGCCGGGTTCGCCCCAAGCCGACCAACGATTTGTCGCCGCACTGGCGCGGCCAGGCCTTGGCCGGTCGGCGGAAGCACCTGCGCATTCCGGTTTGGCTGGTGGCGGCCGTGGTCGCCGCGCTGCTGACGGGATCCTATTTTGTGCTGAGGACATTGCTGGCTGGCCGTGCAGAGAATGCCGCCGAAGTCGCGCTGGCATTGCATCCCGGCGATCCAATCGAGCTCAAGCGCCGCGTCGTTGCGCCGCCGCCACCTCCACCGCCGCCGCCACCCCCAGATCGCATTACCCAGCTGCAGCGCATTCGCAACGCGCTTGCACAGGAGAAGACGGCGTGCGCCATGACGGCGGATCAGACGGCGAGCTTCATCGTGATCAGGGTCTGCGATCTCGCATTGTTTGCCTCGGGCCAGGCAACCATCCTGGATGGCTTCAAGCCGATCGCGGCCCGCGTTGCGGCGACGCTCGACAAGGAGCCCGGCCGCATCCGAGTGGTTGGCCATACCGACAGCTCGCCGATCCGCACCGTCCGTTTCCCCTCGAATTTCGAATTGTCGCTCGAGCGCGCCAAGGCGGTTGCCGCCGCGCTGAAACCCGGCCTCGCGGATGGTTCGCGCATCGACGTCGACGGCAAGGGATTCGATTCACCGATTGCCAGCAATTCGACACCGGAGGGACGGTCCAAGAACCGTCGGGTCGAAATCTTCATCGAACGTAGCGAATAGGCGGACGCCACAAGTTCACGCGTAAGCGACAGGTACCGGCAAATATGCTCGCCAAGGACATTCTACGCATCGTTCTCTATGGAGTCGGGCTCAGCTCGCTTGGGGCGGTGATCTACCTTGCCGGTCCCTTCCTTGCTTTCGGCGACTGGCATCCGCTGGAGAATCACATCATTCGCCAGATCGCGATTCTGCTGCTCGGCGCTGCGGCGGCAGGCGTCACCGGTCTTCATTTCTTCAAGCGACGCAAGAATGCTAAGGAGATCGCCGACGGCGTCAGCGGTGCGGACCAGGCTGTCAGCGACGAGCCGGTGCTCAAGGAGCGCATGAAGGATGCGCTCGCAACGCTCAAGACCACAAGCGGCAACAAGTCCGGGTATCTCTACGATCTGCCCTGGTACGTCATCATCGGTCCGCCCGGTGCGGGAAAGACCACCGCGCTGGTCAATTCGGGGCTCAAGTTTCCGCTCGCGCGAGGGGCAACGCCGGCGGCGATCGCCGGAGTCGGCGGCACCCGGTACTGCGATTGGTGGTTCACCGAGGAAGCGGTGCTGATCGATACCGCCGGTCGCTACACAACCCAGGACTCAAACAGCAAGGCCGACAAGGAGAGCTGGCTGTCCTTTCTGGACATCCTGAAAAAAAGTCGGTCGCGCCAGCCGATCAATGGCGTTCTCGTCGCGATCAGTCTGGAGGACGTGCTGACGCTGCCGAAGCAGGAACTCGCGCTGCATGCCGATGCTATCAGGATGCGGCTGCTCGAACTGCATCAAAGGCTGAAAGTGAGCTTCCCGGTTTACGCGCTGTTCACCAAGGCCGATCTCGTTGCCGGTTTCACCGAATATTTCGCCTATCTCGGCGAGGCCGGCCGGCGCCAGGTATGGGGCGCCACCTTCCAGACCGCCGACAAGACCCAGAATCTGGTGGGGCAGGTCCCGGTCGAGTTCGATCGCCTGCTGGAGCGCCTGAGCGAGGAAACGCTCGACCGCTTGCAGGACGAGCCGACCCCGCAGCACCGGGTGCAGTTGTTTGGCTTCCCGGCGCAGATGGCGCGGCTCAAGCCGCAAATCCACGATTTCCTCAACCAGATATTTGAGCCGACGCGATATCACGTGAACGCCAATCTGCGTGGGTTCTATTTCACGTCCGGCACCCAGCAGGGTACGCCGATCGATCAATTGATCGGATCGTTGGCGCGTACATTCGGTGCGGAAGAAGTCGGTGCTGGAGCCTATTCCGGGACCGGCAAGAGCTACTTCCTCGCCGATTTGATTTCGAAGGTCATCATCGGCGAGGCCGACTGGGTCTCGACCGACCGTGCCGCGGTGCGCCGCGCCTTGATCCTCAAGACCGCGGCACTATCGGTGATAGGTTTGGTGGCGATCGGACTGATCGGTGCGTGGCTGACCAGCTACAAACGCAACTCCGACCTGATCGAGCAGAGCTTGCAGGCGGACAACGAGTATGCCGCCGCCGGTGCGCCGCTGATCAAGCAAACGTTGATTGCCGACCATGATCTCGACAAGGTGCTGCCGCTCCTTTATCGGCTGCGGAACGCGCCGGCTGGCTATGCCTCACGGAACGAGCCGGTAGCACTCTCGGCGCGTTACGGGCTCAGTCAGCACGCGCGCCTGTTGTCGCCCGCAAAGGCAGCCTATCACACTGCGCTTGAGCGCATGTTCAGGCCTCGCTTGCTCTACCGTTTGGAGGAGCAGCTCAATGCGCGGATCGGCGAGCCTGCCTTCGTCTATGAGGCGCTGAAGGTCTACCTGATGCTCGGCGGCCTTCAATCCCCAGACCGCGAGCTCATCCGCTCCTGGATGCAGCGCGACTGGGCGGACAACCTCTATCCCGGCGCGACCAATGCGGAAGGACGGCGTCTGCTCGATGAAAATCTTGCTGCGATGTTCGACCTTGAAACCGAGCAGCCGCCGCTGGTCGAGCTCGACGGCCGGTTGATCAAGCAGGCCCAGAACTCGCTAGCGCGCCTCAGCGTGTCGCAACGTGCCTACGAGTTCTTGAAGTCGGAGGCTCGTGGATCGACCGCCGGCGACTGGATCGTCAGCCGCCGAGGCGGTCCGGACGTGGCAGTTGTCTTCGAAACCACGACCGGACAGCCCTTGGACAACGTGCGGGTACCCGAGTTCTTCACCTACAATGGCTTTAATCAGAAGTTCATCGCTCGACTGCCCGGATTGTCAGAGCGCATGAAGCGGGAGCGGTGGGTCTTGGGTGACGCCGGCCAGCAGTCGGCGATTGACCAGCAGTATGACAACCTGGCTGGCGATTTGCTCAGCATCTACTCCAATGAGTTCGTAACGACGTGGCGCACTGCGCTTGGTAGTCTGCGTCTGAAGAAATTGCTCGCGGACAAGCCGAAATACGAAGTGCTGAGGGCGCTTTCGGCGCCCACATCGCCAATGCGGCAAATCCTGGAGTCGGTGCGTGACGAGACGATGCTGACCAAGGAGCGCCCGAAGCCGGCGAGCGCAGGCACGCCAGCCGTGCCGCCTGCGGCGACCACGCCGGCGCTCTTCAACAATGCCCAGGATGGTACGCCTGGCGCGGCGATCGAGTCGCAGTTCAAACCCTACCATGCAGTGCTTGAAGGGGAGAGCACCCGCCGACCGATCGACTCGACAATCGCAAACCTGAACGACATCGCGCAAAATCTGACGCTGATGGTCGAGAATCCGCAACTGACGGCGCAGGCAACGGCGGGGCTTCAGACCCAGGTAGCAGCGCTGCGCAACAACGCCTCGCGCATGCCGCCACCGTTTTCCGATATGCTGCGGGCGGCGGCCGCGGAGTTCGAAGGCAGTATCGCCGCCTCCACGGCCGGGCAGATCCTGCAGTCGTTGCGCGATCAAGTCACGCCGGTCTGTCAGCAGACGGTGACCAACCGCTATCCGTTTGTACGGAGCAGCGGTCAGGAAGTGCCGCTCGCGGATTTCGCCAAGCTGTTCAGCCCGAACGGCATCATGGACAAGTTTTTCACTCAATTCCTGGCGCCCTATGCAGATACGTCGCGTTCGGACTGGGTTTGGCGAAAGGAGAGTCCTGTCGGCCGATCGTTCTCGCCCGACACATTGAAGCAGTTCCAGAGTGCCGCCTATATCCGCGATGCCTTTTTCCAGACTGGCGGCGCTGTGCCGGCGGTGTCCTTTGCGATCCGGCCGCCGGCTGCGGCCGGACCGGGCATCACGGTCAAGACCGAGATCGGTGGCACGACGATCACCAGCCCCACCACGCAAGGACCAGCCGCAGCTCCCTCCATGTTCGGTACGCCGCAACCCGCTGCTCCACCGCCGCAGCAGAGCAATTCACCGACTACGGTGCTCTGGCCGGGCCCATCGCCGCGCACGGCAATTTCGGTCAGCAACGAGACCGGCTCGCCATCGGTCCTTGAGCGTATCGGCCCCTGGTCATTGTTCCGAATGCTGGAGGCCGGCTCGCTGGTCGCCAAGGCGGAAACCGCCAGTGCAACTTTCATTGTCGCCGGACGTGAGCTCAACTATCAGATTTCGACCGGATCGTTGCGCAATCCGCTAAACTTGTCAGTGCTCCGTGAGTTTCGTTGCCCGACCGGAATATGACCATGCGATGCGGCTTATTCGGCAAGATCGGAGCGAAGCGTGATTTCATCGCGATCTCGACGCCGCGGAGCTTCCTGGAAGCCTGGGAGCCGTGGGTGCAAGCTGCCATCTCAGCGAGCCGCCATCAACTCGGCGCCGCCTGGCAGGAAGCATTCCTGACCGCGCCAATTTGGCGATTCTGGCTTGGCGCCGCAATCTGCGGTACCACCGTCGCAGGAGCGATCATGCCGTCGCTTGACGGCGTCGGACGATACTATCCGTTGACGCTGCATGTGGTGCCCGATGGCGACACCGCGCTGCCGCCACCACACATCGATCCGCAGGACGAGTGGTTTGGCCAAGTGGAGACGTTCCTGCTCTCGACCCTGGACCGGGCTGCGACGTTCGAGCAGATCTCCGATGTGCTCGATCGTCTCGCGCTCCCGCGTCTGCGGACGCCGGGGACTGATGGACCGTCAAACGTGTCATCGAGCGGCGCGACGCTTGGAATGGTTTCGACGGTCGATGGGTTCGCCGATTCGTTCGGCACGCTTTGCGGCGCGAACCCTCAAGTCTATGCCTCGGCCAGTTTCTGGTGGACCGCCGGAGGCGAAGGGTTCTCGCCGACCGCGCTCTGTTGCCGCGGATTACCGGATCCGTTTCACTATTCCACGCTGCTGACCGGTGACATCGGCCGCGCAGTATCCGAGACGGGATGACGCACGATGGTACACATCCCGTCCCTGTTCGATGTCGGTAGCGTCACTCACGCCGGACGGGTGCGAGCGCGGAATGAGGATTCATGCCTCGTAAGAACCGACATCGGCCTATGGGCCGTCGCCGATGGTATGGGCGGTCACGAGGCTGGCGATCTTGCCAGCAACATCGTGGTGCAGTCGCTTGATACCATCGGCGCGCCGGACTCGGCGGCGGACCTGTTGGCGCAATGCGAGGCGCGTCTGTTCAGCGCCAACCAGCAGATCCTAGCACTCAGCCATGCAAGGCAGGGCGCCATTGTCGGGACCACAACGGCAGTTCTGCTCATACGCGACGGCCATTATGCCTGTATATGGGCGGGTGACAGCCGGGTATACCGGATCAATCGCGGCGGCATCAAACAGGTGTCGCACGATCATAGCGAGTTAGAGGAGCTGATCGCCGGTGGTGCGCTATCGCGCGAAGAGGTCCAGGGTTGGCCGAACAGTGCCATCACCCGAGCAGTCGGCGTTGTCGCCGACCCCGAGTTCGAGGTGGTGACCGGTCCGGCTGAACCGGAAGACGTCTTCGTGATTTGCAGTGACGGCTTGACCCGACACGTGCAGGATGACGAGATCCAGCAGTACGCGGCGAGTCGACTTGCTCAGGCAGCCTGCGAAGACATGCTCGCGCTCGCGCTCGAGCGCGGCGGGCTCGATAACGTTACGATCGTGATCGCGCGATTGCTCGTGCCACGCTCCTCGGAGCCCACGAGGACGCCGCTCGATCGGGAGCCGCGACCATGACCGCGAACGGTCCATTTCGGTCAAACTACCGCGGTGTACCGGCCGGCACCCGGCTCAACGGCATTTACGAAATCGAAGCGATGATCGGGTCAGGCGGCATGGGGGAGGTCTACCGATGCCGCGAGATCCAGACCGGATCGCCTGTTGCGGTCAAGATGTTGCTGCCCGACATGGTCGACAATGAAGCGGCACTTGCGCTGTTCCGCCGGGAGGCAGCGGCACTTCACAATCTTCCGCATGAAGCAATCGTTCGCTACTTTCTGTTCACGGTCGAACCCGTGCTGCAGCGCCCGTACCTCGCGATGGAATTTGTGAACGGGCGCTCGCTGTCGAACATGCTCGACGATGGACCGCTGACCTTCGAAGCGCTGATCAAGTTGGCGCAGCGGGTCGCATTGGGCCTTCAGGCCGCTCATGAGCACGGTATTGTCCATCGCGATGTTTCCCCCGACAACATCATCGTGCCGCTCGATGATGTAAGGCGGGCGAAGATCATCGACTTTGGTATCGCCCGGTCAACGCAGATGGGTGACAAGACCATCATCGGTTCCGGCTTCGCCGGCAAGGACAATTACGCGTCGCCGGAGCAGGTCGGCTTGTACGGCAACGATGTCACCGCGAAGTCTGATGTCTACAGCTTTGGCCTCGTGCTGTTCCATGCCTTGACCGGACAGAAGCTCGATATGGGCGGGAGCCAGTTTCAACTGGTCGAGAAGCGTCGACGTGTGCCCGATCTTGGCGCAGTGGACATGCGTATCAGGCCGCTTCTCGAGAAGATGCTGCAGCCGGACCCGGCCTTGCGCCCGACCATGGCGGAGGTCGCCAACTGGATGCCATCGGCATCGGCTCATTCGTCCGCCGCACCGCTCTACGGCTTCGATCCATTGGCGAAGTTAGAAGCCGGGACGTCTGCGCAGCAGGAGCGGGTGCCGCCAACCACGCGGAAGCCTCGCCGCATCTGGCTCGGCGCCGGCGTCGCGGGGCTGCTGCTTCTGCTGGGAGGCGGCGGGTACAGCTTCTATAAATTTGTCTGGAAGACGTCGGGCGTGGCGGCCTTGCCGCCACCTCCAAAACTCGCCGGGACCCCCGCGCCGCCGAGCGAGGCTGCTCCGCTACAGCCGGCACGTCAGGAGCCGGTGAAGTTGCCGCCTCAGCCGGCGGTGACACCGTCTCCGTCTCTCGATGGGCCGGGTCGAGCCGAGCGCATCCGCAAATATGTTGCCCAATATGCGGGTGGCGATTGCTTCTTCATCCTACCTGTTGCAGTGAGCTCAAGCGCAGCCGTCATTGAAGGCTTCGGCGCTACGACCGCGCCGTTTGATACGTTCGACAAAGCGTTTCGAAAGGAACAGGGATTTGAGGCTTCGGTCGGCGTCAGGCAGGTCAATCAGGCGCAATGTCCGGCCGTCAAGTTCCTGAGTCAGGTCGGAAGCGATCAAGCGCGTGCGCCGCGCATCAACCTGTCGGCGACGGAGCTGAAAGCCGGCGAGACCCTCAGTGGGACCGTCGAGAACTTTGCCAATCGGGTGGTGGAACTGCTCTTGATCTCGGATCGCGGCGAGGTGCGCAGCCTGTCCTATCTCCTGAAGCCGGGCATCGATTCGCTTTCCTTTGCCCTGCCGATGGAGCGTACGACCGGTCCACAACTCCTGTTGGTCGTTGCGACCCCGCGGGTTCTGGATTCGTTGCGCCAGCCGCGACCAATGGCCGCCGACACATTCTTCCTGCAGGCAACGAGCGAAGCCCAGCGCGGCAACGTGACCATGACTGCGGCCGCTCGCTATGTGATGCTCACGAACTGAGCCGTTCTTCAGAACTTGCCGATCATCAGGATCTTCAGGTCGGCATCCGGCTTGAAGTCGCTCGCCGAAAATTGACGCGAGTTGTTGGCAGATGACGGCTTGAGCCGCCCGGGGCAGAAACTGACCAGATTGTCGTCGCTGCCCGGATCGATCGTCAATGTGAAGGATCGGATTGGACCCGCCCAATTCGCCCCCGTCTTGAGCACGTAGGAAATACGCCGCTCCTGCAGCTTTGAGGTATTGGCCTGGCCGTTACCGGTGCGCTTGTCCAATTCGGCAAGGAACGCATCCGTAACGCAATAATCTCTCCTGTATCGCTCGACTTCCGGAGCTAGCGCCGGGCTGCTACGCAGGCCCGAGCGCAGGACCGTGTCAGGGCTGGAACCGACGCTCGGGCGATATTGGTGTTCGACGATGACGGTGCGCGCCGCCGGAAACACCTGCTCGCGAACGGCCGAAGTCTTGGTTATCCAGCCAGCCATGTATTGCTGGCGACCGTTGTCGCTCATGCCGGCAGGCATCAGCAGGCCGTCATCGATCAGCTTGGTTCGAGTTGCCGCCGGCAGGTCGGCGATCCGGATATCCCGATCACCGAGCGGCAGCAGAGGCAGCTTAAATTGTCGGAGGAGGGCGGTGACATCCTTATTGCCGACCATGGCGCGCTGGTCGATGGTCAGCAGCACCGCGTTGCCGTCGATCCTGGTCTCGAAATCCACGAAGTTGACCGGATCGTTCGATGGAAAAGCGATGTTCTCGGCGTCGGACAAATCGATGTCGGGCAGCGGAAAGGCGACAGTGAGTGCAACCGGCTTGCTCGCCTGGTTGACGAATTGGTAGCGAACGCTGACCCTGTCCAGCCCGATGCGAAGCTCCTCGCTCGCCATGGCCACATCCTTGGTGCGAACGAATTGCAGCCCGCCGATGGACAATTCGGCCGCGGAATCGTTCGCTCGCGCGGGCCAGCTGGTTGCGGCCAACAGGGCGATCATCAAGGCTCGCGACCTCAACGACCGCCCGCTTAACGCTCCATTTGCCATGCCGGCCTCCTGCGGCGCCGCAGCGGCTGCCCGGGTGGGGTCAATCGATCGCCTGGTAAAGGTCTCCCCATTCCGGCTTCCAGACGCCATCCTGGTCGCAAACCACGATCGCTAGCTTCATGTCATTGGCGAGCCGGACTGCGCCGCGAAAGGCGTCCTGGGCCGGCATTTGGGCGCTGACCTGGTCGCTGCTCAGGCGTCCCCCGCTTGCAGCGGCCGACAACACGATTGACCCTGAGGCACCTCCATCGTCGCGCCTTAAAACCAGAGTAATCGCGTCGGGCTGGACTTCGCTGACTTGCTCAAATCTGTTTCTGGCCATGATTTTGCACTGCAGGCTGAATGATTAGAACTATCACCGTCCAGTGAGAGAGTTGAACGGGATTGGGGTTGCTCGCCACTAATTGATGCTGCACTCGCGCAGTCTTGGATTAGTCGGACTGACGCTGCATTCGGTTCGGTTACATTGAGGCGGATATGCTTCGTCGATCTAGCTGGATCTGGCTCTCTATCGTCGGCGCGATCAGCGTTGCTAGCGGGGCAAGGGCCGACGATGCCGTCGTGCGAAGCTTTGCCGGCGGTTCGGCTGCATCCATGGTCGGGATCGTCCCGGCCGGCCAAGACGTCGAACTCGCAGGCCCGCAAGCGCTCAGCGCGGACGGACAGGGAAACCTGTTTGTGCTTGATCAGATCAACGGCCGCATTCTGCAGTTCGACCCTAAGCAGCCGAACGCGGCTCCTGACATCCTAAAGATGCCAAGGGATGTCCAGCCCACCGACCTCGTCGTTCGCAATGACGACGTCATGGTTTGGGACGGCGGCGTGAGGATGCTGAAGGCCGCACCAGGACAGTCCACCCGCGGGCTGGGCGGGGACGTGATTCAGCTGGAGGAGGTCTCATCTCGCGGAACGGACGACCAGGTCGCCATTTCGGCTTTCGCACAGATGGGCTCGCAGGCGTTGAGCAGCCCGACCGACCTGCTCGATCAGAATACGCGTGCGGCTATCGTGAGGACGACGCGGCGGCCCGACCGGCAGTATATCGCCTCGCGCAGCAAGGGATCGGTGATCGCCGATGTCATTCCCGACAAAGGGAATAACAGCGTTCGGGTGGAAATCCAGACCATGGTCTCCAACGAGACCATAGGTCAGCTTGGCCTGCGTGTCCGCAACCAGCTCGGCACCGTGGAGTTTCTTGAGATCGATAACAGTGACCGCTTCTACGTGCTCGCCGAGGACATTCCTCCATCGGGCAAGAATGCCTCCACATTCGTGGCGCGATATGCCGCGAACGGACGGCTTGAGGGTATCTACGAGTTGCCACTCGAGAACACGCCCGTGACCCGGCGGTTCGTCACCATCTCGGGCGACGGCGATGTCTATTTTCTGCGCACCAAGCCGGAAGGTGTCGAGGTGGTTGGTGTCGGTTTCCGGCCGCTGGTGAAAGTGTCCGTCATTGACGTCAGGCCGTCGCGCACGGCGGCCGCGCCGGCGGCGCAGCCGGATTTCAAGTTCAATGCAACCGTCGCCGTGCGACCGTCCAATCGCCAGCAGGCGATCGAGACGGCCTTCGCCTTTGAGGGCATTCAGTGGAAGCTGACCCCGGCGAACTACGGCAGCGATCCCGACAGCCAGTGCTCCGGTTTCAGCCGGGTTCGCCGGCCATGGTATCTGCAGGGCAAGGTAAATCAGGAAGTGCGGGGCGTGCCCTATTGCTGGGGTTGCCATGGTTCGCTCGCGAATTTCCGGCAGCGGATCGAAAGCGGGACGCTTGCGGGCAATGTCTGCACCCGCAACGAGCCGCGGCCGGACGTGGCGGGCGTCGACTGCTCGGCGTTCGTCAGCGCCACATGGGGACTTTCCGTCCACTACACGACCGCCGCCATCCCCGCGATCGCCGCACCCGTGACCAACCCCTGGGACCTCAAGCCTGGCGACGCCCTGAACAAGCCGGGTTCCCACGTGATGTTGTTCCTGCGGTTCACGCCGGATCGCAAGGCGGAGGTCATGGAATCCTCGACGGGTGGCTGCAACGGCAGGGTCTGCCGCAACGTCTATCCGCTCGCAAGCCTGCTCGCGCGCGGTTACGTTCCGGTCCGTTTTCGCGCGTTCGCAGATGATCAGACCGCTGTTTCCGCAAACGCCTATCAGGAGACTGAGGCGCCGACGGGCCGCAAGACGGCGAACAAGCGGCGCTGAACCTGTGGTCGCCCTAAGGCTACAGATGAACATGGATCACCGCCTGTGTGCTGATTTCTGGAGGTCCGGACGGCATCCTGCCGTTCTGCCACGCCGATGCGGTTCCAGGGCGGACCTGCTTGATATCGAGGTGGATCACGATGCGAAGGCTCAGGGGCTTTGATCAAAGGACCGGTTGGCTGTGTGCAGCCATCCTGCTCGCAGCGTTGATCGGCCTGCCACTCCAGCGCGCACACGCGGCGGGTGAACTGTCGATAAGCAATCCCGACGGCGCGGCTCTTCGGGCGCTCGTTATCGGCATCGACGACTACCAGCATGTACGCAAATTAAAGGGCGCGGTCGCCGACGCCAATGACATCGTGTCCAGCCTGAGGACCATGGGCGTCAGCGATGTGGTTGAACTGACCAATGCACAAGCGGATCGGGCAAGCGTGCTGCGTGAGATCAGCTCACTCGTAGAGCGGACAAAGAGCAACGATCTCGTCTTCCTGTCTATCGCAGGTCACGGCACGCAGGAGCCGGAGCGCGTCAAGGGCTCCGAACCGGACGGAATGGAGAACGTGTTCCTGCTGCCCGAATTCGCGACCACTCCGGCCGGATCAGCCGAGCGCATTCTGGGAAGCGAATTCAACCATTTCATCCGGCAGTTCGAATTGCGTGGCGCGAAAGTGATCTTCGTTGCGGATACCTGCCACGGCGGTGGAATGGTGCGCGACATCGATCCGCGTGCGGCAGAGATGAGCTTTCGACAGGTGCCGCGCTACACGCTCCTGGTTGATGAATTGAAGCCGGTGTCGAGCAGCGACGACCCGAAGTCCGAACTCGATCTCGACCACACTGCATTCATTGCCGCCGTCGATCGAAACACCAAGGCTCCGGAAGTGCGGATCCCCGGGATCGATGGCCTGCGCGGCGCACTGAGTTATGCCGTCGCGCGGGCAGTGGAGGGCAATGCGGACATCAATCATGATGGCAAAGTGACGCTGAAGGAGCTTTTCAGCAATGTTCGGCAGGTGGTCTATCAACTGTCTGACCAACGCCAGAACATCGTGACGGTATCGTCGCCGACGCAGAGGCCGGAAACCGACGTCGCCTTCGAATTGACGCGCGGCGTGGTGCTGATCCAGGGGGCGGCCGCGAGAGCTGCCTCCGGTCAGGCTGCTACCGTCACGCCCGTCGACAAACAAACCTCCGCGCCGCCGGCCGTTACGGCCACGTCACAAACCGCTCCAACCGGCGTCGCCGCGGCCAGTCCGGCCGCGCCGAGCGCCGCGCTGCCGCCCTTCTGCCTTACCACGCCGATCCGTTTGGCGGCGCTTGACGGCAAGATGAACTATTTCGCCAGCGTCAAGCCGCAGGATGCCAGTGTGCAGGCCGTTCAACCGACCGATAATCCCGACTTGATCTGGGACCCCGTATCGCATGACGTTATCGCGTGGGGCGATGTAGTCGCCTATGGTGTTGACGTTGCCGGCTTGACGACGGTAGTCAACCGAACTGCAGCCATTCGGGAGCTTAAGCGCATGGCGACGCAGTCGCCGCAAGTGATGCGCATTTGGCCGGATGATCGTCAGCAGCGCAGCGGACAGACCGTCGAGGTCGAATTGTCCGACGTCGGTTCACGAGCGGTGCTGCTGTTCAACGTGTCCGGTGACGGAACTATCCAAATGCTGTATCCGGTGGGTTCTGACGCCGCGCTGGCGCGATCGGCAAATCTGCGGCTGCCTCTCCGGGTGGGCGAGCCGTTCGGTGCCGAGCAGATTGTTGCTGTGACTTCGCAGCAGCGGATGGTCGATCTGGAGACGGTCCTGATGCAGCTCAACCGCCGTCGTGCCTCGGGGCAGATGATCAAGAGTCTGGAGCGCTATCTGCCGGCGGACGCGCGGATCGCGTCTATCGGCTTTTTCAGCGTTCCCTGACAATACTGTGACTGCAGGTCATGTCGTCAGCGAAGCTGGTTTTCCAGAAGCAATCATGGCTCGCGCTGGTACTCTCGCTGGCGGGAAGCGGCATAGCGGGCGCCGCGCCGCTGCCATCGATATTTCCATCTGCCGCGAGAGATACTCCATTGCTCTGGCATGTACAGGCCCTCCGGGGCCCGGCAAACGCTGCCAGCGTGTTGCTTGAAATCCTACCGGGTCCAAACGTTAACATTGGCGGCAAGGTGTCGTTCGGCGTAACCGCCAAAAGGCCTGGCTATCTGATGCTGGTGGATGTTGATGCAGAAGGCCGGATGTCACAGATCTTTCCGACCGCCGAGCTATTGGCGCAGTCGGTCGAACGCGACATGAATCTTGTGAGGCCTGGTGTCCAATTCATTGTTCCGACTCGTGCGGCACAGCAACGTGGATTTGAATATATCGTCGCGCCGCCCGCCGGGTCCGCTGTGATCGTTGCGATCCTGAGCGAGCGACGCGTGGAATTGCTTGATTTGCCAGATGTTCAGCGCAAGCTTCAGGGGCCGGCCGATACGTTGAGCTATCTGTCGGATTGGACCAGTCAGCTGCGTGTGCCGGACAGCGGAAGCGGAAAACTGGTAGCGAACAATTGGTCGTTCGACATCAAATCATACTCTATCAAGTAGCTAAACGGTTGAGACGATACGGCTTACTCGGGCGATTGAGTAAACCGTCCCACGCGATCATGTGATGAATATTCTTGTGGCCGAGCTGGTGTTCGGCTCCTTGCTGTGCAGGGCCCTGCGGTTTGGCTCTGTTGCCGCCAGCATTATCAATTGCGGAGGAGACGGCGGCCCGTACAGGGTCTCGAGAGAGCGCCGCCGTGCACATTGTCCTAGTTGCAGACCTCAACATTACCGGTACCGCCGCCAGGACCTCCGCCGCCACGGTAATCGAGGTGACACCCATGACGGACCGGGCGGCATAGATAAGCATCACACACGATCTGGCCGCTGCCACCAGCGGGCCTGGCAGTCGCTTGCTTTCGCTTGGGGAAATCGGCTTGCGGCTCCGAGATATCGCGTGCCGGACGATCCGCGCGCGAAGGGCGCTCGTCCATGTTGCGCTTCGCCAGCGGCTTCTTCCCGCGGCGCTTCTCGCATTCGTTATCGTCGTTCAGAAACGAGCCTTCGGCACAAGTGACCTTGCGGCACTGATCGCCGTCCGCCTTGTAGCCGTGCTCGCAGATCAACGGGCAAACCCGGGCCGGTTTCAGCTTGATTGCATCGAGCGCATCGAGGCTTGCGAGCTTGACGTCAAATTTGGTCCCGGCGTGCCGGTTGAACAGGCTCAGGGAGCGACGCGATGCGGCGTTCCATTCACCGTCGATGGAGCCCGTGAAACACCCAACCCGGCTCAATTCGCTCTGGACCGATTTGGCAAGATCCTCCTGCGGCGGCGCCGTGTTCAAGGCGGCAACCTTCGTGCCCTCGCTATTCGGGGATAGGACAGCGGGTGCAGGATTGTCCGGCTTGGCACCGTCGGGGACGGGTCCATTAGCGGAAAGCATGGCAACCTTCGACGATTGGGATGCGGTCCGATTCCGTTCAGCCTCAGCAGCTTGTTCCTGCGCTGCCAGCTTTGTTCTTTCTGCCGCGATACGGGCATCTTCTGCGGCTTTGAAATCTGCGGCTGCCTTTTCCTGCACGGCCAGCTGGGCACCTTGGGATGCAAGCCGAGCTTTCTGCTGCTCCGCTTCCTGCGATTTCTGGGTCGCGGCAATGCGCGCGTCCTCCGCGTCGATCTGATTGAGCTGAAGCTTGGCAAGATTTGCGTAATAGCCGTCGGGATGCTGGGCGAGGAACGCGCTCATAGCGGCCTTGTTGCCGAGTTGCAGAGCCAATTCGTAGTCGCGACGAATTTCCGACGAGGCGCTGATCGGCGGCGGCACCTGCTCCTCTGCTTTTGGTACGAGCGCTACGTCGTCGCCCCCAAGTGAGCCGTAAACGTAAGGTTCCTGTCGGTTGCCTGTAGCTTGCAAGACATCATCCCGGACGAAGCCGAAAGCCCTGCGCAAGTCCAGTCCAGGCTTTGCGATATATTTAACTAGCGCCGTCGCGTAAGGACTGTTCTTGCTGTTGCCATCGAGTGCCGTCAATCCGGCTTTGGCCGCAAATGCGATCAGCGTATTGGATACCGCGGGTTCCACCCGGGCGAGCCCGCGGCTGATCGCGCGCGAAGCGACGGTTCGTTTCATGGTGTCGGCGAATGGATTGTTGCGACAAGCGTCAACGATCACGACGCGCAGCTGTTTCGCGGGCTCGATTGCTAGTAGGACGCGATCGAGCGAGAAGGCCTCGTCATAGATATCAGTGTCGCGTTCAAGTCTGGCATCCGTCGGAATCAGATAATTCGTCCCGTCGATCTCGATTCCGTGACCTGCATAATAGACGATGGCGATATCTGCATCGCGAGCTTGATCGGCGAAATCCCTCAGTGCCCGCCGCATGTCGCTCGAGGTCAGGTCGATACGAGACTCCACCAAATCGAACCCGGCGTTCTTTAGGGTCGCGGCGATAGCGGTGGCATCATTGGCAGGATTCGGAAGTAAGGGCGCATTTTGATAGCTCGAATTTCCGACTACCAGAGCCACCCGCTTCGTTGCCCACGCAGGCTGCGAAACCAGAAGAAGCGAAGCGGCAAGTAAAACAAGAACTCTGAAGTGCGTGTACAAGCTCATGGCCACCGTCCAGAATCGCCCGAACCAGTTCAATCGAAGTTGGCCCCGGAGAAATGCGGCCGCGTTAAGCTCCGCGGGCGTCGGAAGGCCAACCTCAGCACAGGTACCAATCTTAGGTTCAATCCATTCCTAGTATGGTCGTTCAGGGAGGCAAGCACGTTCAACCGCACACGGAAGAGTGTAAAGCCACGGACGGCTCGCCCGATGTGATATCGAAATAAGATATTGAAATAATTATAGTTTATGTCGTTTCTTCATGTGGGGCTGTGCTGGCGTCTGATCGGGGTCGCCAGTGAAGTTCCATCCCCTTGGTAGCGAACCCAAAATGTCATCACAACAGCAATAGACCGGAGCGGATCAACGTCGGTCTCGTCATATCCATACATGCGCTCTCGTCCGGCATGAACGGCCGACGTCTCTCGTACGCTGAGCGCGCAATTCGCGGCGCATCGAATAGACAAGCGCGACGCACATTTCTTGGAGATTGGGTTTCCTTACGGCGGATTTGAATGGTTCCGCCATCCGTGTCACCATTGGCCCGTGCTGGAGGTTGCGATGCGCTGGGCGATGTCAATCGGAGCTATCCTCATCGTCGGAGCTATTTCGGCGGGCGCGGCCGGACCGCGAAATCTCGGCTCTCAACAAAGCGATGGCGGCGGAACTTCCGTGTCGGTGGATCTCGAGCTTGTTATTGCTGTTGACGTTTCTTACTCGATGGACATGGACGAACTGGCCGTCCAGCGCGAAGGAAGCAACTCGTCCTGACACACATCTCGGGACGCTATCCGGATGAAGAGATCCTGGCGGAGGCATCGCGGGCCTTTCCAAATAGCCGTATTGCGACGGATTTCACAACCATTACCATCTAGGCGATCCCTTTGAACAACATCGACTCCCCCGCTGCGAAAACCGCGATCCCGGCGACCACCAGAGCGTTCAGGGTCGGCATCATCTCGGATACGCACGGCCTGTTGCGGCCGGAAGCGGAGCGTGCGCTGGCTGGCGTCGACCGCATCATCCATGGCGGTGACATTGGTCAGGCCGGCATCATCACGGCGCTGCGTCGGATCGCGCCGGTCACTGCGATCAGGGGGAACGTCGACAACGGCGATTGGGCCGGCGGATACCCTGACACCGAGCTCATAGAGCTTGCGGGCCGGACGATCTTCGTATTGCACGATCTCAAGACGCTGCCAATCAACCCCGTTGAGCGCGGCATAGACATCATCATCTCCGGCCATTCTCATGTGCCGAAAGTCGATACGGTCAACAATGTGCTCTACGTCAATCCCGGCAGCGCCGGGCCAGGGCGCTTCAAGTTGCCGATCACGCTTGCGACGCTCGATGTTACGTCTGACAATCTGCGACCGGTCATCCACGAACTCGTGGCCCGTTGAACTGTGCGGCGCAGGGATATCCAGGGTGAAGGCCCGATGCTCGGCCTGTCCCACGCCGCGATGGTTCGACATTCAGCGTGACCACGAGGAAATCGACCGCATTCATCGATCGCGTCAAATTGGCAGGTCCAGTTGGGGTCCCACCTGATCTTGGTCATGGAGCGCGGAGAGCGAGACGCCCAGTAAGCGGACGGGCTTCGGGAAGGGCATTTCGTGCTGCAGCAGGCCGATGGCCAGACGCTCGAGGTCAGCGCGGCTCGATACCGGGGCTGATACGGATCGGCTGCGCGTAATGATCTCGAAATCAAAGAACTTGACCTTGAGCGTCACTGTGCGCCCCCGGACGCCGGTGCTTTCGCAGTGCCGCCAGATCTTGTCGATGAGCGGCTGTAGCTCCGCCGCCAGGGCATCGAACGCGGTCAGATCGACCGAGAATGTGTTCTCGGCGCCAATCGACTTCCGGACCCGGTTCGCCTGCACCGGGCGATCGTCGACGCCGCGCGAGATCCAGTAATAATAGGTGCCCGACTTACCGAAGTTCGCGTTCAAGAATTCGAGTGTTTGATTGCGGATGTCGAGCCCTGAGAAGATGCCGAGCGCGTTGAACTTGGCTGTCGTCGCCGGGCCGATGCCGTGGAATTTGCCGACCGAAAGCTCCTCCACGAAGGCAGGGCCGACCTTGGGCGAGATGACAAACTGGCCGTCGGGTTTGCGTTGGTCGGAGGCGAGCTTCGCCAAGAATTTATTGTACGAGATTCCGGCGGAGGCTGTGAGACCGGTTTCGGCAAGGATCCTGGCCCTGATCGCGGTCGCGATCTCGGTTGCGAGTGGGATATTCTGAATGTTCTCGGTAACGTCGAGATAGGCCTCATCCAACGACAGCGGCTCGATGATTTCCGTGTGCTCGGCGAAAATATCCCGGATCTGCCGGCTGACGACCTTGTAGACCTCGAACCGCGGCTTCACGAAAATCAGGTCCGGACATTGACGCTTCGCGGTGATCGACGGCATCGCCGAGTGAACCCCGAACTTTCGGGCCTCATAGCTCGCTGCGGCCACGACGCCGCGTTCCGCGGAGCCGCCTACGGCCAACGGCTTGCCGCGCAGGTCGGGATTGTCCCGTTGCTCCACCGACGCGTAGAACGCGTCCATATCGATATGCATGATCTTGCGCTGGCGGGCCTCGCCGCTGTTCCGCGCCCAGTCCGACGAGCTCATTCGGGAACAATACCCCAAGCTGCCCCGCGCGGGAATGATGGGGAGAGCGGGGAAAACTGCCGTTCCCAACTGGCTAGCCAATCGTCGTCGGGCTCATGCTAGCGGACCTGTTGTCGAACCTGGCGGTGTCACCACAGGCAGCGAGCGCCTGGTGCTTTGCCGGTATGTTTGTTTTTCGTATTGGGCATTTTCATGAAGAAGTTTGACGAGCGCACGACCGCTAACCTCGACGTTGCTCTGGAAAACGCCTGCCGCAACCTCCCGAACGGCGGTGGCCACGAGGCCAGGAAGTTCATTGCGCGGAAGCTGCTGCGCGCAGTCGCGCAAGGGAAGAAGACGCTTGGAGCTCTCGAGCGTGTCGCCCGCCAGGCACTGCGGGGACTTCTGGAAGGCCGTCCGGCATAATCGGCCAATCAGGATCTGCTGCTTCTCAATCGAAGTTGCTCGCAACTACCGGGCTTGCGCACAAAGGCGGGGATTCCATGTATGACGTTTATCTGAGCAGGAGCAACGAGCTTCTGGTTGTTGCTCGAGGCGGATCTATCCCGTTGGCGATCTCCGGGCGATGGCGCAAACGGAAGCGTCTCGTGCGGTCCGTCAGCCGAAGCATTCGCGACGACGTGCGGCGGTATGGTTACCACCACCGCAACCTGGCGAAGAGATCGGTCGCGTCAGCGGAGGCAGAGTTGCAGTAGGGCGACTCGATTGCGCCCTGGCGCCGCAATCCGCAATCGGCGTAGCAATTCGAACCAGCGCCGAACGTCATGCTCTGACCTCACCGAATTGCAGCCATAGCAACGAAATACGTGGACGGCTTCATACTTGCCAACAGACGGTAGCTCAGCCAACAAGGCCATGTGGCGACCGCAAACCTCACATTTGCATGCGAGCGCTTCTGTCTCTTGCCTGGACATCGTTGGCATAGCGAAGTCCCCCAAACGCTATTCGCCGAGCGATGATGGGCCTGAAATGCATTTTTGTTGTATCCGTGCGAGTACGGAGCTGGCCAATTTCATGCACGTTGTGCTTGCGACCTGATAGTCCGTTTGGGTCATACAGTTCGTGCAATAAGGTCATGCTCCAAATGGACTATGCTCACGCGCAGCCGCAACGCTCTGGAATGTTGATGGTCAGCGTCGCATATCCATCGGCATGACGGTCAAGACGCCTTATTTTCAGCCTGAAAAGGCGAGGGATGGTCGTTGGTTTGTGGCGGTCAAGACTGGCCGATGCGGAGCGTTGGATCGCCACCAAGGCGAAATACTGGCCAGGCAGAGAGAGTTGAGGCGCGGGCTCAACGTCGGTGCATCTGAAGCCTCTTGGCTTCCAAGTCTTGGGCGAACGGAAGCGACCTTAACTCAAATGGGTCAGATGAAAACGAATGGCCGCGTTGCGGCGCGAAACTGGGGCAGCCTCATTTACGTTTCTGGTTGGTCGGCTATCGCTTCTGTTTTGAGGCAGGGCAATTGGAAGTGGCCGGCAGGGGCCGTCCGTTTTTCCAAGTTACGGACGGCCCCAACTGCGGGCTCGGAATCGGCCTGAGGCGAATATCCGGGAGCGAACCCCGAACGACAGGAACAGTCAGCGTTCACGGCACGTTGGTGCTCCTGCGAGATGTCCGTTGGTGCGTGTGATGACGGACAATGGCCAGCGCTTTGACCGGCCGCGAGGAAGCGTACATGACAGATGGAAACCCCATTGCACATGCTGCTACGCCTGAACAACGAATAGATCAGGCCTCGGAAGCGATCCGTCGAATGGCTGAAGACGCCGCGTTCGAACCTCTACCGCAGCAGGACCGGTGGCTCCGCCATATGACTGAAGCGACGAGAGCGGCTCCGCTTCGATCACTCGCTCTCGCATTCCTGCTAGGAGTATGTTTGGCTCGTCGATAGCATGGACATCGGTTCTCCAACGCGAGCATTACGCCGCGCCAAAAATGCTCCCTGGGTGAGCAATGCGGGCGACAAGAAAAGCTGTCCGAGATGCTGGGGGGCGACCGGCGACGGGAATGTGCAAATGAACGAGGTGCGGACATTTGGTGCAGCCTCGCGCATCGCGAAGCTCTCTTGGAAATGTGTCTCGTAGATGGCAAAAACTGTCCCACCTCTACGCCGGCGGTGCAAAGAGGCGTGGTCGCTTCTGCGGCAGGACCACCTGTCCGCGTACCTCTCGAAGCGGTCGTCCCCGATTTATGCGTACACGCCCAAATCCGGGTAACGACAGTCATCATCGGCTTTCATCGCGAAGCTTTCGCGCACCGGCTTCTTGACTGGCGATTAACGAATCTCCGTCATACTGCACGGCCAGCCAGACCGGAGACGTGGAAGTGTCCTTCCAACTGACCGTCTTGAAAGTGCTGGCCGGCCAGTCCGCCGGGCGAGCCTCCGTTGCCGACCTGCGGCAGGCTGTTGCGATCCTGATGAATAGCGGCAAGGACTGGACCGATCGCATGAAGCGGTTGGCGGAGCATGCGCCGGACCTGAACATCTTCTTGGCCAAGTTCGTGGTGCGCGATGACGCGGGTTGGGAGATCACGGAGCAGGGGCGGCTATTCCTCGCCGCGCTCGAAACCGCCGTCGCAGTTCGAAGGTCGCCACTTCGGTCAGTGGACGATCTGCCAGCCACCGAAGCCGCCGCGCCGGAGGCGACAGATGCGCCGAAGCTGTCTGACCCTCCTCGAAACCGTCGTCAACGAACGCGGCGTCGTCGCGGCAAAGGCCGATCAAATCGGCAGACGGCGTGAGCCGCATCGCCAGCTTTAGCCCAGCACTACGATCGTTAGCAGAAACGCAATCCTTCTCGCGCAGCATCGGTCGAATTTGCATTAGTTATTGATGGGCTCGGAGATGATAGGTCTTCCTGACAGACGAAAGTCTGTGCGTAATCCATCGTTGGACAATGCGTTGATCAGGGTTGGTGATCTGTCACTGTCTTGTGTTGTTGGCAACATCACAGAGAACGGCGCGGCGCTGAAAGTGGATGATCCGCCGTCGCCCCTTCCTGACCAATTCACGCTTGTCGTTCCGCCTAGCAAGACCTACGCGTGCAACGTCGTTTGGCGAAAAGGCGCATGGATTGGCGTTGCATTCGTTACCGAGCCGACTATCACGACGCGGTGAATTGCGGGGAAAGCGCGACAGCAATGTAACCTACGTCACAGTCAACCCGACAGTTTGACTGGCAGTATCCCGCGGTGATTTTGGCGGGACGCCATGGACGACGAGTTTTGCAAGGAAAGAGCGCGGACTGTTCGTGCGCTAGCTGAACAGGCCGATCCCCTCATCAAGCTGCGGCTGTTGCAACTGGCGGCCCACTACGAACGACGCATCGAACGAGATCGCGCTGATCTTCCGGCGGCGGGGTCGCCGATACAGCGATCGTGACTGCCTGCCAAGCGCGTTGCGGTGGGGTTTCAGAGATCGTCAACGGCAGTTGAGATAGCGGCGACCAACGTATCGCCCCGCCATCCTTCATGCCCTCGTACCAACCCACAACCATATCTCTGAGATGGTGCCGCGATCGATACAAGTCCAGTAGATTCCGGGCTACAGTTGGTCCGGCCACAGCCGCAACATTTCTCGTGCAATTCGAGTTTGCGCAGGGGGTGTCTTCAGTGACTAGCCTTCGTCATAATTTCCTACTTTGCCCTCAGCCGCGCCGGCGGCCGAACAGGACGCCGAAGAGGAATGCGACGCTAAGCGCTTGCAAAGGAGCCTCGCGCGCCCAATGCGCCAGTCGGTCGAGCGGTCGACCCGGCTGCCGCCCGCTTTCGATCGCGTTGGCTAAGGTCCGAGTGGTATCCCTGACGGTATTCGTCACGGCCTGAACGGCCTCTGTGGCCTTATTGATCGTGCTTGGGCCACCAGTGTCTTGCACCGGCTCGTTTGTCATCGTTTGCTCTTTCGATAAAGTGCAGAAGATCGACTTTCTTCACGGATATTCGTTCCAATCATGCATTGTCTGCCTGGTACGGAGCCTGTCGCGGCAGTCTTTCTCCGAAGGTCTCATGGTGGGGCGCATAACCGAAGGAACGCCTGAAGTTCCTCTCGGTTTAAGAGGCAGGAGAGGTCCAATGAACAGACGGATTGACGAAGCAGTGGCGGCGCGCACGGCCTTGGCTGGTGTGCGAGGACCATCCGCATCTCGCGTGGACGGGTGACCCAACGGCTGCCAGTGCGGCGCCGCAATGCGCTGCGAATGCAACCGATCGGATGATATCGACGCAGGGATTGAAAAGCCGGACGTCAGCGGAGTTTTTGACGGATAGTTGTGGCGATCCATCGCAGATCGCCTGTCGAATGTTGCAATCAGTCGCCTGGCGCGATCGGGCGCTGTATGGCGACCCTGAAGGCTAATCCCGTCCGGCACGGCACCTGCATGTGGTCAGAGACCAAAGCCGTGATGGGGTTGTTAGATGGAACTCGCAACCCTTCCGACCACCGCCTTTAAGTCGCCGGCGATCAGCCTTTCTGGCGTCGTCGACTATAACATGTACACCGCTTTTCGAACGCAGTTCGACAACGCGGCCGATAAAGACCTTGTTGTCATCGAACTGTCGACCTTAGGTGGGGATCCGGAGGTCGCCCGAATGATGGGGGAGGACGTGCGGTTCGCGAGCGAGACTGAGCCGCAACGGCGCTTTGTCTTCCTTGGTAAGGCTATGATTTATTCGGCTGGCGTTACATTCATGAGCTTCTTCGCGCGGCCGAACCGATACCTTGCGCGCGGCACGCGTCTGATGATTCACGAACGCAAGCTTTCGAAGAGCTTGGTGATCGATGGCCCTTTAACGACGTGCATCGCAGTTGTAAGGGCAACGCTCAACGAAATCGAATGCTCGATCGCTATGCAGAACGAGGGCTTTCAGAATCTCATCCTGGGATCGAACGTGACGATCGACGAGGTCATGCAGAAGGCGCCGTCAAACTGGTATTTGGAGGCGCAGGAGGCGATGACGTTGGGTTTGATCGAGACGGTTCTGTAATCCGCTCGATGCGACGATAGAAGTCATCGCCCCTGTAGTCAGACGACGTTATTTTGGTCGCGGGGAGGGCGCCGGATGTCGGATGTCAGGAATGGCTTGTATTCGATCCAAATCATCATGCAGGACGGATCCAACGCGCATGCTAGCGGCGTCATAGTTCTACTCGACGGCCGCATCATGGGCGGCGATAGCAATTTCTATTACTCCGGGACATACACGTTCAAAAACGGCAAATGGCGCGGCGAACTGACAACGGTCCAGCACACCGATGCGATCGGTGTCAATTTTCTGTTCGGTGGCCGCGAAGTCACCTGCGGCTTTACAGGAACCTACGGTGATAATTCGGCCACAGTCGACGGAACGGCGCTTGTAGGAAAGGCGAGCGTACCATTTCGTGCAATGCTCGATCTCAAAGCTGCGCTCGGCCCAGTTGCGTCATGACGATACAGAGACGTCTTCCTTCGTGTCGCCGCGGGCGAGGATTTGGACGGCGTCATTCGACAGCGGCCGCTGCAAGGCGTTCGCTTCATCCCAAGGGGCGCGCACCCAAACGTCACGCTCCTCCCTGGTGGCAGGGATTACCGGCGTTGCTTTCGGGTCCTTCGGCTGTCGAACAGATCCTCCACGCTCTTCTCCGCCTTCTGGCGGCCAAGGCATTTCTCACCGGCTGAGCGAGGCTATCCCGGGTGCGCTAGCGGAGCGACCAGTAACAGGCTCCAGCAGTTCTGTTTGCGTTATGCGAATTGTGCCAATGGGCTTGATCAAAATGAGCTAAACGGCAGCGCCGTAACCCGCGCCGGTGCGCTGTATGAGAAGTATGTGACCGTGTGCGTGGGGCAATAGTAGTAGCGCGCCGCAGCAATTGCGGTTCCTTGTGGATGAAGTTCGGGAAAGCCGTAACGTTGTGCGCAGAGGCTGTGCCGCCACAGCTTCCTAGCCCCGGTAGCCCCAGCTCACCCCCTGGGCTGGGGCCCACCGGGTCACTCGTTCGAAAGGTCGATCGAGGTGGATGGCGTTGAGTACAGCCTCATAGGCTTGGCGATAGTGTTCTTCGTCGTCGGCGGGGGCGCTCTATTGCTCGGATGATCGACGCCACACGCGTTGACTGCGGATGAAAGCGTGTTGCCCTCGGTAGTGCGTAAGCGCTGTTCAGGGGCCACCTACCAGATGAGGGGGTGATCTGCGAGTCTGCGGTCGGTTTGGACCGTTAGGCTTAGAATGGACACAGTGCATAATGCTATCACCGAGCCGGCGCGGCGGCTGGAGGTCTTCACCGGAGCCGGTCGTCGGCGGAAGTGGAGCGACGAGGACAAGGCACGGATTGTTGCAGAGATCGTGACGAGTGGCGACTCGGTCTGCTCGGTAGCGCGACGGCATGGATTGTCGCCGCAGCAATTGTTTGGCTGGCGACGCCAGTTGAGAGAAGCCGTGGGCGGTCAATCCGGGACAGAAGAAGTACAGTTTGTGCCGGCGGTGGTGGATGCCGTGGTGCCGACACCTGACTTTAGCCGAGAGCGCAAGGTGGTGCGCTGTAAGCCCAAGGCGGATTCCGGGATCATCGAGATCGAAGTTGACGGCATAACGATCCGAGCCGGTCGTGGCGCGGACGCGACTATGATTGCGTCGATCGTGCAGTCGCTGAAGGCAAACCGGTGATCGGCCCATCGGGTGCTGTCCGGGTGATGGTGGCGACCAAACCGGTAGACTTCCGCAAGGGGATGGAAGGGCTTGCGACCCTGGTGCGTGAGAGCATGCGGGCTGACCCCTTCTCGGGTGCGGTCTATGTGTTCCGGGCCAAGCGAGCGGATCGCATCAAGCTGGTGTTCTGGGACGGAACGGGTCTGTGTCTGTTCGCTAAGAGGCTCGAGGAAGGGATCTTCCGCTGGCCGAAGATCGAGGACGGCGTGATGCGTCTGTCGGCGGCGCAGTTGTCGGCGCTGCTGGAAGGGCTCGACTGGCGGCTTGTGCATGAGGCACGGGAGACGTCGGCGCCAACGCAAGCGGGATAGTTGCTGGCAGCGCTGCGGCGAAGTGAATCAGGAGCGTCGGACGCGTCGCCAGATGGCGATGAATATGCTCTGAATTGGGTGTGAGCGACGCCCTGCCTGACGATCCCGAGATGCTGAAAGCGATGCTGCTTGCCGAGCGGTGCGAGAGCGAACGGCTGCGCCAGATCATCAAGGAATTGCAGCGGCATCGGTTTGGCCCGCGAGCCGAGACGCTGCCTGAAGATCAGATGCTGCTGGGCCTGGAAGACGTCGAGCAGGTGGCCGCGTACGGCAAGACGGCGCAGGACGTCAGCGCACCTGAAGGCCGTGAGGTGCGGGTTCGTAAGCGCCGCGGCAACCGTGGTGCCTTGCCGGCGCACCTGCCCCGGATTGAGGTCGTCGTCGACATCGAGGATAGGACCTGTCCCTGCTGCCAGGGTGAGTTACATCGGATCGGCGAAGATAGAACTGAGCGGCTGGACCTGGTCCCGGCGCAGTTCCGGATCCTTGTAACCCGGCGACCCAAATACGCCTGCCGGACTTGCGAGGACGGCATCATGCAGGCGCCGGCCCCAGCGCGGCTGATCGAGAGCGGATTGCCGACCGAGGCCACCGTCGCCCAGGTGCTGGTGTCCAAATATGCCGATCACCTGCCGCTCTATCGGCAGGCACAGATTTACGCCCGCCAAGGCATTGAGCTCGACCGTTCGACGCTGGCGGACTGGGTCGGGCAGGCAGCCTTCCATTTGCGTCCGTTGCATGAGCGCCTCCTTGGCAAACTTAAGCAACGGGCAAAGCTGTTCGCTGACGAGACGACGATGCCGGTGCTCGATCCCGGCCGGGGGCGCACCAAGACCGGTCAGCTCTGGGCCTATGCGGCGGACGACCGGCCATGGGGCGGTGCCGATCCGCCGGGCGTCGCCTATGTCTATGCCCCCGACCGCAAGGCCGACCGACCGATCGCCCATCTGGCAGGCTTCAGTGGGATCCTGCAGGTCGATGGCTATGCCGGCTATGGCAAGCTGGCCGAACGTGGCGACGTTCAGCTTGCATTCTGCTGGTCGCATATGCGGCGTAACTTCTACGAACTTGCCGCTCCTGGCCCCGCGCCCATTGCGAGCGAGGCGCTTCAGCATATCGCCGAGTTTTATGCCATCGAGAAGGACATCCGTGGCCGCAGCGCCGAGGAACGCTGTCTCGTTCGGCGGCAGAAAGGCCGCCCGCTGGCGGAATCCTTCGAGCGGTGGCTCCGCGCAAAGCTCGCGTTGATCAGCCAAAAGGGCAAGTTGGCCGACGCCATCCGCTATGCGCTCTCACGCTGGGAGGGCCTGACGCGCTTCATCAATGATGGCCGTATCGAGCTCGACAACAACATCGTCGAGCGCTCGATCCGCCCGATCACGCTGAACCGGAAAAATGCGCTGTTCGCAGGCTCCGACGGCGGTGCTCAGCACTGGGCCGTCATCGCCTCGTTGATCGAAACCTGTAAGCTGAATCGCATTGACCCGCTGACCTATATCACCGATGTCCTCACCAGAATCGTCAATGGTCACCCGAACCGCCAGCTCGACAGTTTGTTGCCATGG
Source organism: Bradyrhizobium sp. USDA 3240 (assembly GCF_054063295.1). NCBI lineage: Bacteria > Pseudomonadati > Pseudomonadota > Alphaproteobacteria > Hyphomicrobiales > Nitrobacteraceae > Bradyrhizobium > Bradyrhizobium sp. USDA 3240. Next base: position 1,695,888 of record NZ_JBSSGD010000002.1, on the reverse strand, counting down.
AACTACGGAAGCGGCTAGAATCCGGCCTAAGCGAAGAAAATCGACGAACCAACATTCTTGAGGCGCGCCGGTGAGCGACAAGAACATCTTGTGGCAACAGGACGGGGTCGATCCCGGTTGGTTTACAGCCGATCATATCGGGTCGATTAGGAACAGCACGAGTTACCGCCCGGGTGGTTGGTGGTTCTTGCCTGCTTGGCTACCCGACACGCAAGAACACGACGTTGGTCCATTTAAAACCAAGGCAGCAGCACTAGCTGAGGCGGAACGGCTGGCAGCCCTCCACAAACGAAAAACGTAGAGATCAGCTAACGTCTCGAAGCTGTGTGTTCGGAACAGCGCTTACGGTAGTGCGGAAACCTTTAGAGAATTGACGCATCGCCTCGAGCTTGACCCCGATCAACTGGATGTCGCGATCGGAAAAAGCCGTTTTCAGGACGCGATCATCGGGCTGGACGCGGATGTGCGGGATAGGTGCTTGACCCCCTTTGCACTCGCGCCGGCATTTCGAGGTGTTGCTCGATCGTTCCTGGTAAGCGCGGAAGGGCACGCGCGTTAAGGTCCAGCAGTCAAAGTCGAATTTTCAGACGGACCTTAGTTCCTCCATCGCGTCGCCGCTTTCTAGCCGCGCCGCGTTCGCCATGCCCAATTCTGTTCATAAGCCTTAGTAGTTACAAAACTGTCGTCTGTTCGGGGTCCGTTTCTGTTTTTGCTACGGACCAGTATCCAATATGACTATATCGCCTCGGCTCCGCGCAGACTGTCGGTCAGCATCTGCTTTAGTTGTTCGGCCTGTTCCTTGGTCAGCCTCTCGGCGAACGGGCCATTTTTTGTTGGCTGCGCTGGCCCCCTCAGCTCTCGATCATAAACCATCCAGTCGTCACTGCTTCCTCTCCGCACGAGGAACCTGTTTTGTTGAAGCGCTGTGTAATGCAACGATACCTCCCAAAATGGCGGCCCCGGTCTCAAAAACACACACCGAGTGACCGTTTATTCCCAAACCGGGACATTGAAATTCCCGGCAGCCAAACAACAGCACAATTCATGCCGAGCATCGGAGAGTTGACGCCGGCCTGATGAAAGGCTCGTGGGTGCGCCACGTCCCCTCAGCGGAAATCAGTTCGTGCCTGCGATGATGAGGAGGTTGTTGATTACGGGGGGCGCGCAAAACGCTACTACCAGAGCAATGTTGAAAACGTTCTTGCTGCGCCAAAGCAACGCCATGAGGAGGAGCGTAAAGCTCAATTTTGGGACTAACCACCAGACACCTAACCAGGTCTGGGCCATCTGCATAAACGGATTGGCCTCGCTGAAGCCGAGTTCCAGAATCTTGTTAGTAGTCGCGAAATCGGCGCATCCGAGCAAAAGCACGGAGAGCAACAGCAACGCTTTAACCCAATTCATTTCATGCTCTCAACCGGGCCAACGCAGGCTGCCGCTATCGGCAGAATGGTAAGTTCCCTTGGACGCAGCGGCCAATTCTCAACAGACGGAGATACTCGCGTCATCCTCTCGGACCAGGCTTATCTCCCGCAGGGCCTACTGGCTTTGGACCGGCCAAGGGTGCGGGGCTTATGGGTGGAAAATGGATTTGATCTGCATCGTTGGTCGATTTGTCCGGTCGTTTTTGGGAACGACTTTCCTTGTCCAGTGGTGGGCAGACCTTCTCCCAGCCGGGATTGTATGCCGTGTCCAGGAACTCGATCTGATCTGTCTCGAAGGTTTGAACGATTCGTTGCTTACTGCAGGCCGGGACGACCGCGATTCTTGCAACGCTGTCGAGAGAGCCCTTCACAAAATAGCGCATCGTTACGGGTGAGCCGCAGCGATTATCGACAGTCCACGTTTGCAACGAGCCGTCCTTCGTTTTGATGGGGCCGGTGAGGCAGCTTTGTGCGTTCGCGTTCGCGGCGAGCACGTAAGGCACGAGCCAAACTGCGATTGCCACAGTAAGAGGATGGCGTGCTGGCTTAATCATCGCATTCAAATAGCTTGAGGACATCGGCGAGTCGGAGCTTCGTGCCCTTTGGCATGTGTTGCAGGAGGAGTGCCGGCTATCGGCCGCGATCTCGTCACGCTTGAGAGGGGCGCGCTCGGCATGGAAGGCCCATCCGCGGCAAACTGGCGGGCGAGGTCTGGCGGGATCTCGAGCGAGTTTTGGGTGACGGGCATGGTCAGAAATATAGGCACCCGGCATCGGTTTGGCGAACTCCGTTATACCGTGAATAGAAGCACCACGGCCGCCAGCCAGTCGGGTTGGGGTTGCCGGCACCTTGACCGACTTCTTGCGGAGGAAGCAGCCCGACGCGCTAGCTCCAAGGTCACAGAACTGTGTCGGCCCCGCAACGTCACGACAGTTCCTTTTGTGGATATACCTGTTCGGACTTCACGGGGCTGGAAATTCGTCGTTTAAGAACGTCGGACCTTCGGCGGCAATTTCTATTTCCAAGACGTTCATTTGAGATCGGGTCCAAGAGGCCGCTGTCGGCGGCCAGCGGCCTCTTCATTTTTGATTTTCATTGCAGGAGGAACACTCCAATGCCGATACAGGTGTGGGCGCTAGCCACTTCGATCGGCTGGACAGCCGTTGTGGGCACGATGCTGCTCTATATGATTTTCGGGCCGGGCTGATATAGCCGCCACGGAGATTCAGGACGCAACGCTGCCCACAGACGAATTGGTGCTTGGCGATGGCGGTCCTAAAGCCACCCATATGCAATGCCGATCGCTCGCGCGGCGAACACAGTCTTCGTCTCGAGTTTTTCGCCTTCCATCTTCCGCGGTCTTCTTCAATGCGCCAATCGGCGCATCTCATGAAGGCGTGCGAGGCAAAAGCTGCGATAGAGGACGTTGATAAAAACCCACATGACCAAATCCACAATGGTTCAACAAGGGCAGGTTAGGACGGGATTGTTTCAGGCCGGCTTCGTGCTCCTTGGAAATTGATTTCGCATTCGGGCGGCGCTCCGTCTCCTGCTGTTGGCGGGCAAGCCGTCGTTCACGGGAGTATTGTCGAATCCAGCGAACCAGATCAGCGGACCGTCGAAGTTGTGCGTTTCGTAAAACCTGATCGAGATCCTGAAATTGAATACCTGTCTCTCGCTTCAATGCTTTACCCCAAAAATTGTCAGGTCAAAGGAACAACGCACCGGAATGGTGAGCGCGGATTGTTTCGCGCTCACTTCGATCGGTCAGGAACGATGTTTCGTTCACGCGGAGGTTATCGGGCGACCCACTTAAACTAAGCCGCCAAGCTGGAAATGTCATGCATCTGCTCCCGCGATCGGGTTGCCCCGTCCGGGAGGTTCTTGGCGACCCTGGCGCTCCCCGCAGGGGTCGCTGTCCGCTTACGCCCCGCCACCGATAGCTGTGTCACGGCATCAAGTGCGCGTGAGATGTGAGGCCGATCACAATCGAAAATCGCGTGTCGATCTATCTACCTAGGCAACCCCGGTGTCGGAGAATCGCGATGCCATTATTCAGCAACGAAAACTGGTCGGGAACGGCCGCAGCTTCGATGTGCGGAGTGCTTATCGTAGCGACGCTTGGCTCTGCGCTCGTTGGTTATGTGGAGTGGTCGTCGGACGCCAACCTGGCCCAATTCATAGGCCGGACGACCGAGGTGGCTGCTGCTAAGTTACCACTCAGGGGACGAACAGGTTGTGAGCAAAGGTCGACTACGGCGCTTTCTCTTCCGCTCGAGTGAACGCCGTCAGTTGATTGTGAGAATTCACCCTATCGGGTGATGAACATTCACGGGCAAGTTTCTAAAGATGCGCAGCACAAAGGTCGGAGGGCTTTTAGGCATAAGGCGCGAGAAGATCGCGACAAAGACCGTGCTGGCTGCATTGGCCATTGCCACTGCCGTTTGGGCTACCATGGGACCGCCGCAGCCGAGCTCAAATTCGTCCGTGCACGTCGCCAGTAGGCGATGACGGATTGGCGGCGGCCCCGATTTGGAATGCCATCCTCACTGGATGGCGCAAGCCGGATGCGCCAGACCCCGGCAGGAACGCTACGACGTCGGACACAGTTCCAGCTGCCGCGGATGTACCGGTGCAGTGCTGAACCGAGGCGGCCTGTTTACTGGCGCCAGCGCCCCCACCAGACAGAATGACGGCTCCAGCAACCGTAATGCTGGGGCCGTTGCTGCACCTCATAAAGGCGTCACGCCCGGGGCGAGCCGCTATTCGCAGCGTGGCTTTAGCCTGATCGACTGTAGCAGGCTGTCCAGTCCGTTCCCGCTGCAGTTTTTTGCTTCGACAGCTCGTCCCGGGCCTTCGTCCTGGAGGGTTTGATACTGCTTGCCGGTCACCGCCTGTTTTCGTGACTTAAGTTTGGGATCCGTCGGATCGTGCCAGTGTCGAGGGATGATGGGCGGAGCCGGTTCCGGTTTTGCTACTTGAGGCGACGGTGGCGCTACCAAAGCGATCGAGGCGGGAAGCGGAGGCGAGGCGGGCTGCGCAGGCGGAACCTTCACTGCGCTCATGACTGTTTCTTGTTCGGCGATGAGCGGAAGCCGATCGGCTTTCCCGGCGGTCTCAGCGACTGGATAGTCATCGGCGCGAGGCTCTGGCGCAGGATTTCTCCCGAGTGCTGCAACCGCACCCATTCCGACCAGGCCAATTACTCCAACCGCTAGAATTCGGATCCACACGAATGGCTCCTGACCAACGCAATGAACGGCAAAGCTTCCGAAAAACCGCAGCCATTCGCCGAGTTTTGCTCAGAATAAGGCGGCTAAGGTATTGGCAGATATAATAAAATGAGAATGCGATGGACTCGTCGCGCGTCGCCAAGTCAGCGCGATCCGATATCGACGGGTTGTTCACGCCTCAGTGGCGGCAGTTTCGGGTTCGGCGGACGATCCTTCGCGTTCTTGTGGTTGAAGTGTCCGCGCGTTGGCATCGGGATCCTATGCCTCTTGCAAACCACACGCAGCGCTCGCTCCGAGATGCTGAGGTCACCAGCAACGCCGGCCATTGTTCTTGCGCCAGACGGCGCGCGAAAAGCTTACCCCGGTGAGAGGCACCCGCTTGCGGCAGATCAGGCGCAAGCTCACCCGGCTTTCGCCAGCCGCTCGCGATCAGCCATGATGCGGCGTTGAACCAGCACCGAACCTTGCTGAGCGGCGGTCCGCTGTGCTTCCGCGAGGTCCTCAAGTCCGCCCGTGCTGTCGCCGGACTGCAGCCGTAACAGGCCGCGCAACCGGGGAAACTCGCCAGCGGTCCAGCGCTCGCCGGTATCGATCTCCTCGGCGATGCCCGCGAGCGCCGCCAGTCCGTCCTGCGGACGGTTTGCCCTGACACAACCGCCGGCAAACACCACGCACCACGCCGACAGCGAGGGCAAACGCTCGGCGATCATTCGTTCCATGCCGTGCTGCGCCAGACGGAAACCCTTTTCGACCATCCCCCGACGAATCTCGGCTACGCCCGCCAGCAGATCGGCGTGTGGCCGCCAGTAAGGCAGGTCATGCTGGAGCGTCAGGTCCCGCAACCGCGTGGCGTGGAAGGCAAGATTGTCGGCGTCCTCCATCAACGCGGCGAGCAGGCCGCCGGCGAAAGCGGTTGTATGGCAGATCGTTTGGTAGTGACCGCTCGCTTCGGCGTCGTCGAGCGCAGCCTTTCGCCACATGCTGGCCCGTTCAGCGTCGCCAAGCATAGTCCAGGCTTCGGCAAGCCCGACCTTGATGATGACGGCATGAACCGTGGCGCCGATCTTGTTCAGCGCATCGTTGTGCAATTCGGGATCGAATATTCCTTGAAATTGGTCGAATTCGGCGATCGCTGCCGCGAACTCGCCGCGGAACAGCAAGGTCGTGCCCATGCAGCGATGCGCGATCAGCCTATCCAGCATGCTACCATGCGCTGCTATTTGCGCGATCTGGCGCGCTACTTCGAGCCGCACGTCGGTCTCGTTGAAGCGGGCAATCCAGTTCAGGAACAGCGCCGGAACGATGCGATCGCCGCCGCCAATGCGCGCCGACAGTTCGACGGCATGCGCTATTTGCCGCTCGACCTCGCGTGCGCCGTAGCCTCGTGCTGCGATGAGCGGTCCCAGAATGCCGAGGCGCAAGTCGAATTCGCGGACGTCACGCTCGCGGCCAGCTGGGAGTTTTGAGGTCTGCTCCAGCGCCGCCGTGAAATGTGCGACCGCCTCCATGGCTGCCGAACGCCGCGCGGCATCGCGGCCCGCCCTTTCCAGATAGATGATGGCGGCGGAATGGTCGCCGGCTTCCGCGAACTGGTGCGCCAGCACGTGCGGCATGCTGTCGGCAATCGCGGGAAATTCCGCCTCGATCGTGTTGGCAATTAGCTTGTGGACGCGCACCCGGTCGCGCCGCAGCAGCAGATGATAGGCGGCGTCGCGGAGCAACGCGTGGCGGAAATCGACGGCATCGCCAAAGCCGCTGGGGCGCAGGACGAAAATGCCACTTCCGACCAGCCGCTCAATGCTCGCCCGCGTAACGTCCGCGCCGAAAGGTGACACAGCGATCAAGAGATCGAGCGGGATATCGCGCCCGATCGCGGCTGCAAGCTGTGCGGTCTCGCGGCCATTCTCGAGCAGATCGAGCCGCGCGAGCAGGATTTCGTTCAGCGTGACCGGAATGTCAGTCGCATTCGTCGTGCCGGGGGACGCGTCCTCCATCGCCTGGAGGCTGCGGGCCAATTCCTCGGCAAAGATCGGAATGCCGTCCGAGCGCGCCACAATCGCATCGACTACACTCGTTGGCATTCTGCGCTCGGCTGCAATGCAGTTAACGATCCTCCGGATCTCGTCGGGCTGCAGCCGCACCAACTGCATCATGCTCGCGCCCGAACGCTCTGCCCATTGCGGGATCCGCTCCTGACGCATGGTCGCAACCAACAGTACCGGGAGACTGCGGATCATGCCGGCCAGCTGTTCCAGCCATTCGTTGGTCGAGGGATCCGCCCAGTGCACGTCCTCGATGACGATAATGGGACTGTCGTGCGAGATCGCCTCAACGATATCAAGCAGCGCCGCGATGGTGCGCGCGCGGATTTCCGTGGGCGCAAGCCGCAGCAACAGCTTGCGGTCGCTGCTTTCGCGCCGCAACAGCTCGGCGATCAGCGCCAGCCGTTCGGGCGTTGCCTGGCCGAGGCCGCGCAGCAGTTTGTCGAGCTTGTCCAACTGGCGCACATCGGCATCGGGCGCTTCGACGCTGGTCATGTAGTCGAAATAGCGGGCGATCGGATGGAATGGCCGGTTTGTGTGGATCGGCGAGCATTGCAGCACCACACGTTGTTCCGGCCGGATCTCGAGCCGGCGGTGCATCTCCTCGATCAGCCGGGACTTGCCGATGCCGGCCTCGCCAGTGATGACGACGATCTGGCCTTGGCCGAGCAGAGCAATGGCGGCGAAGTCAACGAGTCGGGAGACCTCATCCTCGCGACTGATCATCGGCAGGTTGATCGCGCCGTGCACGGCTTCGAAGCGGGTCGCTCCCCAGTGCTCGCCGAGTACGCGGTAGGCGTTGAGCGGCGCGTCGAAGCCCTTCAGGCTTCGCGGGCCGAGATTGTGCAGGCGGAATTGTCCGCCGATGAGTTTTGCGGTCGTTTCCGCGATGAGTACGTCGCCGGCCAAAGCTTCGCCTTTCAGCCGTGCGGCAAGGTTGGGTGCCTGGCCGACCAGCGAGTCCCGCTCAACGGCGGCATCCCCGATCAGGTCTCCGACGACTACCAACCCGGTCGCAATCCCGATCCGAGCTTCTAGTCGATCTCCGTTCGGTGTGACCAGCTTGCCGATCCCCTCGGCGAGCATCAGCCCGGTGGTGACGGCACGCGCCGCATCGTCCTCGTGTGCACGCGGATAACCGAAGGTCGCGAGCACGCCGTCCCCGACATAGCGCAGCACGTGTCCGCCATAGCTCTCGATCAAAGTGGCGCAAGTGTCCTTGTAGCTGGTGAGGAGCTCCAGCACGATCTCGGGGTCGAAATCAGAGGAAATTCTAGTGTAGCCGACGAGGTCACAGAACAGCGTCGTCACTTGCCGTCGTTCGGCGATGGCAAGTGGCTGCGGTAGGGCCGCGGGGACGCGCGGGGCAGGCTTTTCCTTCGGCTCCGGTCGCTGCACCTCCACCGCAAGCCTTGCGATCGCGTCGAGCAGCCTGCGGCGATGACCGACCGACGTAACTCCGAGTTCGACAAGATCTGTCGATGTCAGATGTGCCAAATCGCCAGCACCGATGTCGTTGTCGAGGAACGCCTGTAGGTAGCTGGACAGCTCTAGCTTGCAGCCACCCACTGACAAAATCCGCGCTCGGTCCGTTCGATTTGGGCATATCGTCTATTGCGCCTCACCGTTCTCACAGACGATCTGCCGCTTCACCATGAGGGATTACCGGGCACAGCCTGAAGGATGTCGAGGCGATTCTCGACGCGCATTACCTCGGCCGCAACATTCAGCTGGCTGAAGCTGCCGTGCTCAAGCTCGAAGCCAGAACAAAACTGTCAACGGCGGTGTAAACGGCGAGAGATCGCAAACTGATCAAGACAGCTAAGTCATTGAAAAGCTTGGTGGGCGCACCAGGGCTCGAACCTGGGACCCGCTGATTAAGAGGCGAATGATTTCTCTGTAAGACCAAGGGCCATTCCGACAAACGCCTCGTTGAAGGTGCATTGAACCCACAATTGGATTTCCAATTGTCGGAATGGCCCGGTAGCAAATGCGCGCACCTCGCGAGAACCTACAAGATGAGGCGCCGGGGGTCGAGTCAGGAGAGCGCTACCGCCTTTCCCCACACTCGACGGATCTACGGTATCAGCTTCAATCTTCCGCATAGCGCCCTGACTAAGCTCTGACCATGGGCCTACACAGCCGCTGATTAGGACGCGTATGATTTCGCTGCAAAATCAACGCTCATTCCGATAACTGGGCCGCCCAACCCGCATTGAACCCACACTGGGTTTTCCGTTTGTCGGAATGGAGCGGCAGCGAATTTGAACCAAAAGGCGGCTGTTTGGACGCTCAGCTCGAGAGGATGAGGGGCGGTCAGGAGGCCGCCCGGCCTCTCCCCACACGGAGGGAATCTGCGGTAGCATCCGCAATCTTTGGCCTAAAGCCTCGCCTCCGCCCATTGCGACTGGCGAAATCAACAACCTGCTTGATTATGCAATGATTTCAACGCGCTTAGACAAAACGCCCAAATTTGCCTCTTTAAAATCAACAGCTTGGTTGGGTTTCAGATGAGTAGCATCATCGTTGAACGGACAGACACAAAAACTCGACGCCCCAAAGGTCGCGATCTGCGGCATGATCGCGCCGGCGACGGCCAACCTGACCACCGCGGTTCCTCTCAGATCATGGAAGGTAAACTCATCGATCCCCGCGCGGTCGCAGGCCTTCGACCACGACGTGCGGAAGCCGTCGGATGTCCGGGGGCGGCCGTAGGAATTGGTCAGAATGAGGGGGCTTCGCCGCTCGGTCTTGTCCATTACGGACTTGAGCAGAGCTCCCGCAGGCATTGCGGGTAGTACAAGTTCTTTTGATGGGGGCAATTACCGGAAGTGGAGCCGTAGCCTTTATCACGAAATTGGCGAGGGACATTCTGCTAGCTTGCGAAGTGCATGCTATGAATTGATCACATCTGAACCGAAGTCAGCTTCTTGAGGCAGCGCAGCGCGAACGACGATCGGCTGTGGCGTATACCGGGAATCCGATAGAGCTTCTCGCGCAGGAAGCGTTCATAACCGGCAGTACTTTCAACCGCGACTTTCACGAGATAATCGTAATCCCCTGTGGTGAGGTAGGCTTCGATCACCTCGGGGAGGTCAGCGAGCAGTTGTCCGAAGCGCTCCAAAACTTCTTCGTCGTGGCGATCGAGCGTGATCTCGATAATGACCGTTTCCGGCAGTCCGAGTTTTTGTTGATTGAGAAGCGCGACATAGCCGTCGATATAGCCCTGCGTCTCTAGCCGCTTCAGTCTGTTCCAGCAGGGCGTCGTGGAGAGCCCAGCCCGTTCGGCCAGCTCCGCTGTGGTGAGGCGCGCATTCCCCTGCATCGCGCCAGACGGAATTCATCACGCAGGACTCCATTGAGCTGCGACACTGCGTCATCGAGTTCTCATAGGCAACGCTATTCTGCCTAGTCGCGTGTAGCACCGCATTCGCGCGAAGATTAAGCCTTGTCGCCGGACTTCGGCTCTGGTCTCCGAAGCCCGTGGGTGATGAACTTCATATAGGTCGCAACCACCCAATCCGGAATTGGTTGCGGGCCTGAGGCAGTCTTCGAGAAACGGAGATACATGTAGAACCGGGCGGCCATCAGAATATAGGCGAGGACCTCGAGCTCACGCGGCTCGTAGCCCACAAGTTCGCCACGCGCACGGCTCCGTTCGAGCGCCGTGACATAGTGGGCGGCGAGATTAGTGACGTGATGATCGAATGCGGAGGGCGCGGAGACCTCTGCCTCGTTCAGTAGCCGGTAGAAGCCGGGATTCTCCAGCAGGAAGTCGAAGAAGCCGCGGAGGCCGCGCTCTTCGACGTCCATCAGGTTGCTGGCTCCGGAGGCGCGGCCCTTGAGAAAGTCGATCAACTCGTCGCCGACGTCGGGAAGCAATTGGTCGAACAGATCCTGGCGTGACTCGAAGTAGCGATAGAACGTGCCATGCGCGAGGCCGGCGCGCTCGGTGATCTTGGCGATCGAGGTTGCCTCATACCCCCGTTCGCCGACGATCTCGGCCGCCGCCTGGACAAGGGCCCTTCGGTTCTCCTTCACCCGCTCGCTGCGGGACTTCTTAGCCGTCCGCTGGCGGGATTGCGGCCCATCCTGATCCGCAGCGCTCATTCTCATGTCTCCCAAATCGTCGTGTCTGCGGTGCCATAGCACGCGGCAACGGGCAATAACTCACTATAGTACCGCCATTTGCGATTTGTGACTCACAAATCATTTTTCTTGACATGGGGCAAGGGCGATGGAAGTTTTCGGGGGGCGGGCCATGCAGCAACTGACTGCGTGGTGAACGGCAAATCAGGGGGAGGTGGACATGAAGGCGATCACGTTCGGCGTGCTTGCCGCGATGCTGGCGATCGCGCCGGCCAACGCGCAGAGCCCGAAGGCCCAGAATTCGAAAGTGCTCAAGATCGGCGTACTGTCCGACATGAGTGGTCCGCTGTCGGACTATGATGGCGAAGGCGACGTGATCGGGGTCAAGCTTGCCGTCGAGGATTTTGGAGGCAAGGTCCTCGGACGTCCCATTGAGGTGATCAGTGCCGACACGCTCAACAAGCCCGACGTCGGCTCGGCATTGGCCCGCAAATGGTATGAATGGGAGGGCGTCGAAGCGATTGCCGGCGGATCGACGTCCGCGGTCGGGCTGGCGATCCAGGGCATCGCGCGCGACCAGAAACGCATTTTCCTGATCACCGATCCCGGTTCATCGGACTTCACCGGCAAGGCCTGCTCGCCATACGGTTTTCACTTCAGCTACGACACCTATGCGCTGTCGAACGGGACCGCGCGTGCCGTGCTCGGTCAAGGTAAGAAGACCTGGTTCTTCCTGACCGTCGACTACGCCTTCGGCCGTGTGCTCGAGCAGGAGGCCTCCGCGCTCGTCGAGGCATCCGGCGGCAAGGTGCTCGGGCGTGCGCGCTTTCCGCTCGGGACCAACGATTTCAGCTCGTTCCTGCTGCAGGCGCAGGCTTCCAAGGCCGACGTAGTCGCGTTTGCAAGCGCCGGTGCCGATACGGTCAATGCGCTGAAGCAGGCCGCCGAGTTCGGGCTGCCGCAAGGCGGTCAGCAACTCGCCGGGCTTCTCGTCCTGCTGCCTGACATCGAGGCGCTCGGGATCAAGGCAGCGCAGGGTCTTGTAGTCACCGAATCCTTCTACTGGGATCTCGATGAGAAGACCCGCGCCTGGACCAAGCGCTTCCGCAGCGCGCTGAAGGGCAAGTACCCGACCATGACCCATGCCGGCGCATACAGCGCCACGCTTCACTACCTCAAGGCGGTGCAAGCGGCAGGCACGACGGATGCCGACAAGGTTGCCGCCAAGATGCGGGAGCTCCCGGTGAGCGACTTCTTCAACGACAACGTCGCGATCCGTCCCGACGGCCGCGCGCTCGTCAAGATGTATCTGGCGCAGGTCAAGACACCAGCGGAATCCGCCTTTCCCCAGGATGCCTACAAGATCCTCGGCACCATCGAAGGCAAGGACGCGTTTCGTCCGCTTTCTGAAAGCGAATGCCCGCTGCTGCGCGAGGCCGCCAAATAGGTCTCGCGGAACTCCACCGCATCAGCTCCCAGCGCGCGCCAGATTGGCCGGAGAACCAGCGTGTCACCTCGCACCAAGAAGCAGACCCTCTACACCAACGGCGAGATCATTCCGTTTGCACACAATTCCGGTGAGGCGGTCGAAGCGCTTCTCACCGAGGGCACGCGGGTCGTCGCTGTGGGATCGAAGCACGACGTGGCGGCGCTCGCCGCCGCGGACGCCGACCGCACCGACCTCGACGGGGCGACGTTGCTGCCGGGCCTGATCGATGCGCACCCGCATCTGCTGCACTATGGCTCACTGCATGAGCCGCTGGTCGACATCCAGAACGCCAGGTCGCACGAGGACATCGTGGCGCGGATCGCTGCCCGGGCGAAGGTGACGCCGCCCGGACAATGGATCATGACGACGCCGGTCGGCGAGCCGCATTATTTCATCCGCCGATCGCACCGTGATCTGCCGGAGGGGGACCTTCCGACCCGTGAAGTTCTGGACCGGGCTTCCTCGCTCCATCCGGTCGTGATCCAGGCATGGGCCCCGCGGGTCCCGAACGTCATTGCCTTCAACAGTCTGGCGCTGGCCAAGCTCGATATCACGACGCAGACACCGGACCGTGTCGGCAACGTCTGGATCGAAAAACAGGACGGCAACCCCACAGGGCGGCTGCGTGGATCGGTGACGAACTACTATTCCTATGATCCGTTCGCCAATGATCTCTGGATGAAGATCCCGTTCCTGAAATACGAGTATCTGGTCCCGGGCACCAAAACCGCAATGGCCGCCTATAACCGCATGGGCGTGACGGCAGTCTATGAAAATCACATGATGGACAAGCCGCTGATCGATGCCTACCGCGAGCTGCGGGCATCGGGTGAGTTGCGGATGCGCGTGATGGTGTCGCAGGAGGCCGAATCCTACGGCATGCCGTGGAGCAGGCCGAGGAGCGCGGAGGAGTTCGACCGCCGTCTTGCCGACGCGGCGCAGGCCATCGAGCTCGAGGATCCGTACTTCCGGTTCAACGGCGTGACGATCATGTGGGACGGCACATGCTTTCCCGGCGGAATGATGATGTCGTCGAGTTACATCGGTCCCTATGGCGAGCACACCTGCGGCTTTCACAATATCGCACCCGAGAAGGCTGAACGCGCGATGCGGTTTTGCGCCGAGCACCGGCTGCGGCTGAACACGATGTGCATGGGCGACCAGGCCAACGAGGAAAACCTCGCCATGCTCGAGCGCCTGGCAAAGCAGTTCGACATCGTTCCGCTGAAATGGATTCTGGTGCACTCGGTCTTCATCCGGCCGGAGCAGATCGAGCGCTACCGCAGGCTGAACTTCGATCTCACGACGTCGATGTCGTTCTGCTGGGGCAAGGGCGACCTGTTCCGTGAAAAGATCGGCGACGGCAGGCTCGGGGACCTGATGCCGCTACGTCGCTTCTTCGATGCCGGCTTTGCGGTCGCTGGTTCGACCGACTGGGGTCCGAAGAATGCGTTCGAGCAGATCCAGCTCGCGCTGACCCACGAATTTTGCGGCTCGGGCCATCGCAACCTTGGCGAAGGGCAGCGGATCACGCGCGAGGAAGCAATCGGCATGTGGACCTGGGACGCCGCCCGCGTGCTGCAGTGGCAGGGCATTGGCCGGCTTCGTCCGGGCGATCGGGCGGACCTCACGATCATCGACAGAAATCCACTCTTGTGCCCCGTCGACGATATCGCCGGAACGAAGGTGCTGCGGACCGTGTTCGATGGCTCGATCGTTCACGACGATGGCAGCCTGCCGCTGAACGCCTAACAGGGAACGCAAGATGGCAAACAAGTATTTCAAGTATCAGCATCTGATTTGCGAGCACGTGGCTGAGCGCGTGCTGAAGGTCACGCTCAACCGGCCGGAGCGGCTCAACGCCACCGACGAGCTGCTGCATCACGAGCTCGTCCGGATCTGGCTCGATGTGGAAGACGACGACGACGTGTCGGTGGTCATCCTCAACGGCGCTGGACGCGCCTTTTCCGCCGGCGGTGATTTCAAGATGCTGGATCGAAACATCAATGATCCGGAAACGCGAGCACGTAACTGGAAGGGCGCAACGAAGCTCGTCTACAATATCATCAACTGCTCGAAACCGATCGTGAGCGCAATCCATGGTCCGACCGTCGGCGCAGGGCTTGCGGCGGCATTGCTGGCGGACATCTCGATCGCGGCGCGCTCTGCAAGGATCATCGACGGACATACCCGACTCGGCGTCGCCGCCGGCGACCACGCCGCGATGATATGGCCGCTGCTGTGCGGAATGGCCAAGGCGAAATATTACCTGATGACCTGCGAGCCGATCGATGGCGAGACTGCCGAACGGCTCGGCCTCGTGTCGCTGGTCGTCGACGATAGCGAGCTGCAGGCCACGGCGCTCAAGGTTGCACAGCGGCTGGCCGAGGGAGCGCCGACCGCGGTACGATGGACCAAATATGCGCTCAACAACTGGCTGCGGATGATGGGCCCGGTCTTCGATACCTCGGTTGCGCTGGAATTCCTGGGCTTTGCCGGATCGGAAGTCCGCGAGGGCCTCGCTTCGCACCTCGAGAAGCGGCCGCCGAAGTTCGATCCTGGCAGTCCGATCTGAACCAGCGGGGATGCCGACATGAATGTCGCGGATATCGTCCAGCACCATGCCGTCGCGCAGCCGGATCACCTTGCCGTGGTCTGCGGCGAGAAACGCGTCACTTATGGTCAGCTTGCCGACCGGGTCGGTCGGCTTGCGAGCGCGCTTGCGGCCTTTGGCGTCTCGCGAGGCACGGCGGTCGGCGTGTTGTCGGTGAACTCCGCAGAACATGTCGAAATCGTCTACGCTCTTGCTGAGCTCGGGGCCACCTGGGTCCCAGTCAATTTCCGTCTCGCGCCGCCCGAGGTCGAGTTCATCGTGCGCGACAGCGGCGCCAGGTTCCTGTTCTACTCGTCGGGGTTCGGCGCGGTTGCGGATCATCTGCGCGACGTCTTCGGCGCCGAGCTGACGCTGTTTCCTCTGGGTGAGAGCGCCGACGGCCGTTACGAAGCGCTCGTGCGTGAGGCACGGCCGTCGGCGAGATCGCTTTTGTTTGCGGACGATCCTTTCGCACTGATGTACACCAGCGGTACCACGGGGCGCCCGAAAGGCGTCCTGTTGACCCACCGCCAATTCCTGAGCGGGACCTATTATTTTCTGGCGGCCCTCGGTGCCAAATCCGATGACCGAAAGCTGCAGGCGATACCGCAATTCCACGCAGGCGGCGCCATTTACCAAATGGCCTATATGCTGGCCGGGGCAACAATCGTCGTGCTGCCGACGTTCGATCCCGCCATGGCGTTGAGGCTCATTCGTGAGGAGGGCGTGACGGCGGCTGGATTCGTTCCCGCGATGCTCAATGCAGTCTGCGAGAATGCAGCCGGCATCGGCGGATCGCTGCCGCACCTTCGCCAGATCATGTATGGCGGATCGTCGATCGCATCGAACGCGCTGCTAAAGGCGATGGGTCTGTTCGCGGTGGATTTCCTTCAGACCTATGGGCAAACCGAGGCGGCTGTGATCGTTACCGTGCTCGATGCCGCGACCCACCGGCGCGCCCGTGTCAGCGGGAATGAAGATCTGCTGCGGTCCTGCGGCCGGCCGCTGCTCGGATACGATGTCGCCCTTCTCGGTCAGAACGGCTTCGACCGGGCCATTGGCGAGTTGTGCGTCCGGTCGAATGCCCTGATGACCGGCTACTGGAACCGGCCTGAAGCCACGGCGAAGACCATCGTCGATGGCTGGTTGCGAACCGGAGATGTCGCGACACGCGATGAAGAGGGGTATTTCTACATTGTCGATCGCAAGGTCGACATGATCGTCTCCGGCGGCGAGAACGTCTATGCGCTCGAGGTCGAAAACGTGCTCGCGCAACATCCCGATGTTGCCGAGGTCGCAGTCGTGGGCGTGCCTGATCCTCGCTGGGGCGAAGCCGTCCTGGCAATTGTCGCACCGCGAGCCAGCCGCACGATCACGCTCGATGGGGTTCGGGCACACTGCCAGGGCAAGCTCGGCGGCTTCAAGATTCCCAAGCGTCTCGAAATCATCGATGCGCTACCGCGCAATGGCTCCGGCAAGGTTCTCAAACACGTGCTGAGGGGACGCTATTCGGCGTAGGGCAGCGATCGTCATCGTCGACGTGAGCGGTCGCTCATCAAGTCGATGCTGCAACAATGGTGCGGGCCTTCTCGAGCAACTCGAACAACTGATCGTATTCTTCCGCCGACAGGCCGTCACGCAGCGGCTGCTCCGTCGCCATCGCGATCTCGTGCATTTCCTTCATCAGCTTTTCGCCCTGCGCCGTCAGAAACAACGAATTGCGTCGCCGGTCGCTGGAGGATCGGCCGCGGATCGCCAATCCGCGCTTTTCAAGTTCGTCGACGATCATCACGATCGCCGACTTGTCGAGGTTGCCGATCCGCGACAACTCGACCTGCGAATAGCCGGGATTAGCCGATATCAGCACCATCATCGTGAGGGAGCCGGGGCGAAGGCCGTAGGGCACGAAGGCGTCCTCGACGCGCTGGCTCAGCAGGTGATGCAACCGGCGCACGCGGAATCCGAGCCTTTGGCTGTGCAGGCCAAGCTGTAATTCCTCTTCTTTGATGTCCTCGCGCGGCGGCGTTTCCGGCAGTTCAACGGTGCTCAACGTCGTGGTCCGTTCCTTAAGAGGGCGCGTGGCTCGTTATGCCCGCCATCTCGGGCCGCCTCAAGGTCGATAAATGATCTCATTTCAGACGATCTTATTGACAACTAATTTTTTTGAGGCAGAATTGGGCCCAATTCGGACGGTGACAGTCCGAAACTGAGCAAAAGAGCGCGCCGCCCAGCGGCAAGGGAAGGATTCGTAGCGTCATGAATATCGCTGTTTCCGCGCCTACCATCATCCAGAACAAGATCATCTGTCACAATCCGGTAGGCTATCCGCCGAAGATCACCAGCAAGTCGCTGGCGCCCCGGCTCGAAAGCCTCGACGGAAAGACGCTCTATCTGGTCGACAGCCGCTTCGATGACTCCATCGAACTTCTGAAGGAGGTCGCCAACTGGTTTGCCGGCAACATGCCCTCAGTCACGGTCAGGCTCGTCTCGCTTGCCGGCTATTATGGCCGCGACGACCAGGAATTGTGGACCGAGATCAAGGCAAACGGACACGCCGCGATCATCGGCGTCGGCCATTGCAGCACTTGCTCGCCGGCAGTTTCGACCCACGCGGTAACCCTCGAGACCAAATTCGGCATTCCGACGGTCGCGCTTCATACGGCGACCTTCGACAAGGTCGTGCGCTCGGTGACCAGGATGGCCGGCCTGCCCGATGCGGCGACGGTGTTCGTGCCGCAACCGGTGATGGGAAAGAGCGCGACTGAATTACGTTCTTATGTCGAAGGCGAAGATCCCGTGACGGGTCGTCCGGTGATGCGCGAGATCATCGAGGCTCTGACCAGCCATGCGGCGTACCGTCACCCGGTCGAGGCCGACCGATCGACGCCTCGCCTCGTCGAGCCCGCGACCGAAGCCGAGTTGCACGAGATCTTTCTGCGCAATCACTGGACGGACAAGCTGCCGATCGTGCTGCCGACCGAGGAGCGGGTCGCGGCGATGCTCGCCGGCACCAGCCAGCCCGCGGACAAGGTCGTTGGCCGTATGCAGCCGACGCACAATCGTGGCGCGTGGGAATACACCGTCGAGAAAGTCGCCGTGAACGCCGTGATGGCGGGAGCCCGCCCGGAGTATTTTCCGGTGATCCTGGCGCTCGCCGCCTCGCAAGTGACGGCGCGTGGCAGCACATCGAGCTCGGGCTCGGCGATGGCGATCGTCAATGGTCCGATCCGCCACGCAATCGGCATGAATTGCGGCATCGGCGCGATGGGGCCGTACAATCACGCCAACGCGACGATCGGGCGCGCCTACGGGCTGTTGTCGCAAAACCTGCAAGGCGGATCGGTCCCCGGCGACACGTTCATGGGATCGCTCGGCAACGCCTATACCTATAACAGCATCACCTTTGCCGAAAACGAGGAGCGCAGCCCCTGGGAGCCGCTGCATGTGCAGCGCGGCTTCAAGGCGGAAGACAGCGTCGTCAGCGTGTTCTTTGGCTGCCGCTCGACGACTTTCGGTCTCGGCTTGCGCAAGGAATATTGGCGCGAGCACGTGCGCGACATGCTCGTCGCCGTCGATGCCGTGACGGCGCCGGTGCTGCTGCTGGATCCGATCACGGCGCGCCAATTCATCGACCGTGGCGGCTTTGACACCAAGGACAAGCTGATCCGCTTTGTTCACGAGACGGCGCAAATGCCCGCCGGCCGCTACTGGGACATGCAACTCGTGCAGAACTACATCTATCCGAACGCCACGCTCGGCGTCGAGCCGCTGGCGACGCGGCTGAAGGCTGCGCCGGATGCACTGATCCCGATGTTCCTCGAGGAGGAGATCAACGTCGTCGTGGTGGGCGGTGAGACCAACGGCTACTGGCAGATCATGGGCGCAAAGAACCGCGCCACCGTATCGGTCGACGACTGGCGCTGAGCAAACATCCGCAGGCACAAACCGTCATGCAAGACGCAGACGTCGTCGTCATCGGAGCGGGCGTAGCCGGCCTGACCGCAGCCATGATTGCGGCGGGGCATGGCGCAAATACGTTGGTCATCGAACAATCGATGCCGGGCGGCCAGGTTGCGACGATCGAGAGGATCCGAAACTTTCCGGGATATCCGGACGGTGTCGCAGGATATGAGCTCGGTCCTCTGCTGCAGCAGCAGGCGGAGGCGGTCGGCGCTGCCGTTCGGCTCGACCGCGTGTCTGCGCTCATTCCCGGCGACGGCGCCTTTCGCGTGGTTTGCGGCGAAGATGAAGTCGTAGCCCGCGCCGTGATCATGGCCGCCGGGTCGTCACTGCGCCAATTGGGGGTCGCGGGTGAAGCGGAGTTTGCTGGCCGCGGCGTCTCGCACTGCGCGGCCTGCGACGGCCCGCTGTTCACGGGCCAGGCGGTCGCCGTGGTCGGCGGAGGCGATTCGGCAGTCGATGAGGCGCTGGTGCTCGCGGGCCATGCGTCCGAGCTTACGCTTGTTCACCGCGGACGATCGCCGTCCGCTCGTTCCCCCGCGGTCGCACAACTCGCAGCGCTGCCCCACGTCAGCATAGTCAGCGACGCAGACGTCGTTGCGATCGAAGGCGATCGGCAGGTGAGGGTGATCGTCATCCGTCGCGGCGAGCAGATCGAACGCAAACCGTGCGGCGCAGTGTTCGTCTATCCTGGGCACGAGCCGCGCAGCGCCTTGCTGCGGGACCTCGTTGCGCTCGACAACGACGGCCACATCGAGACCGACCTGATGATGCGGACCTCGCTGCCGGGCCTGTTCGCTGCTGGCGACATTCGAAGCCGTTCCGTGCGCCTGCTTGCGTCGGTCGCCGGCGACGCCGCGACGGCCGCGATCTCGGCAATTCGGTATCTGCAGACCGATCGTGACAAGAACTCGGATTGTTGGCAGGGAGACGATCTTGGCGTTGGAAAGCGAAGTCGTAGCGCATCAGGCCGCTGAGCGGACTTATACGTTACCGGCGTCGTCGCGCGCCTGGTACAGCGTCGTCGTGCTTTCTCTGGTCTCGATGATGTCGAACATCGATCGCGGTATCGTCAACCTGCTGGTCGGACCGATCAAGCGCGATCTGCATCTGTCCGACACCGAGATCAGTCTTCTGATCGGCCTGACCTTTTCGTTCGCCTATGTGCTGTTCAGCTTTCCGTTGTCGCGGCTTGCCGATACCCGAAGCCGCAAGGTGATCCTGACCACGGGTTTGACGCTGTGGAGCCTTGCCACCGTGCTATGCGGCCTCGCTCAGCAGCTCTGGCAGCTGTTCGCGGCACGCGCGCTTGTCGGGGCCGCCGAGTCGGTCAAGGGGCCGTGCTCGATGTCGATGATCGCGGACCTCGTGCCGCACAACAAGCTGCCGCGCGCGTTTGCGATCTTTCAACTCGGCATCACCGGCGGCATGGCCGGCGCGCTCGCGCTTGGCGGGGTTCTGCTCGCTGCCTTTGCCGGCCTGCCGCCCTTGTCGCTACCGGGCGGTATCGTCGTGCGCGACTGGCATCTCGTGCTGCTCGCGACCGGATTGCCAGGGCTGCTGCTCGCGCTCGTGATGTGGGGGACCGTGCACGAGCCGGAGCGGCGCGACCGGAGATCCAACAGCGCAGTGCGGCTGCGTGACGTCGTGCGCTTTCTCCGTCTGAACTGGAAGTTCTACGCGCCGCTGTTTCTCAGCATCGCCATCGCCTCGGTCGAGAGTTACGGATTGCAGGCATGGCGGCCGGCCTTCTTCCAGCGGACCTATGGCTGGGGACCGGAACGGGTCGGCCCGCTGCTCGGCGGTGCCATCCTGATCGCGACGCCGCTCGGGCTGTGTCTCGGCACGCTGCTGGCGGAATATCTCAACAAGCGGCGACCACAGGACGCGCTGGTGGTGTCGTGCCTGCTCGCCTACGGCCTGACCTTGCCGATGTTCGTTGCCATGCCGTTGATGCCGGATCCATGGTTGTCGCTTGCGCTTGGCTTTCTCGGCTTTACCGCCTTGAGCATGACGGCTCCCGGCCAGAACGCGGCAATCCAGATCGTTACGCCGAACGAGATGCGCGGCCAGATCAGCGCGCTCTATCTGTTCGCGATCAGCGTGGTCGGCGGCGGCTTCGGTCCCACCGCGATCGCGCTGATTACCGACAGGTTCTTTCACGACGAGGCCATGCTGCGATACGCGATGGCCGGATTCACCCTCATGGTCGGCCCGGTTATCCTGCTGCTGATCCTGAGCGCAGTGAAACCGTATGCGCTGGCGTATCGGCGCATGCAATCGCGCGGCGGACCAGCATTGGGGCCTTGCCGCGGCCGATGATCAAGAAGGCGAGAAAATCGCCGAACCAAGGGAGGGAGCGATGTTTAGAACGGCACTGACGGCACTTGCGCTGACCCTGTTCGCCGCGGCCGCAGTTCAGGCGCAAGACCTCAAGCCCAGGCCGCTGCGCTTCGGGTGGCAGGCCTCGACGCCGGTTGCGCCGTTCTGGGTCGGCTTCGAGCAGCGGACCTACGAAGCCCAGGGGCTGAAACTGGACCTCCAGAGTTTCAACGACAATGCGCCGGAACTCGAAGCACTGACGGCACGACAGGTCGATCTTGCAGCCGTCGCGCCTGTCCCGACGTTACAGATGACCTCACTCGGCGCACCGCTCAAGGTGATCGCGGCCGTCGAATATGCGTTCACCGACAAGCAGGGAAACCGCTGGTCGGCGGTCAATCTGACCGCTCGCAAGGACACCGGAGTGCAATCACTCAAGGACCTGGCGGGCAAGCGGATCGCGGTGTTCGGCCTGTCGTCGAACTGGTACCTCGCCCTGCGCGACAGGTTCCGCGGAGCCGGCGTGGACCTGAACAGCGTCAAGTTCCTCAGCATGCCGTATACGCAGATGGAGGGCGCGCTGGTTCACAACGAGGTGGATGCCGCCGTCATGACGGCGATCGGCGCCTATCATGTGTCGCAACGCATACCAACCACGCAGTTGATGACCAGCGACGAGATCACGCAAATCGCGATCGATATGTCGCAAGTCATCACCGCGCGCGCCGACTGGCTCAGGGATCACGAGGAGGAGGCCGTGCGGTTCCTGATGGGTATGCTGGCGACGCGGAAATTCATCGAGGACGACGTCACGCAAAATGGTGGCGTGAAGGTCAAGGAAATCATGGCGAAGGCGTTGAAGCTCGATACCGAGACCAATGAGGCCTTCTACAAGCTGCGCATCGCGTCGACCGGCCGCGAACGGGATCTGTTGAACCCTCTCGATCTGCCCAAGGCGACGTTCGTGGCCTACGGCAAGATCCTGACCGAGTCCGGCCAGCTTCGCGGCAAGCCGGTGGTGACCTACGAGCAGATCGTCGACATCAGCTACCTGCGCAAAGCCTATGAGCGGCTCGGCATGAAATGGGACGAGGACAAGGTGGTCAGCCAATGACGAGCGTGGCCGTCACTCACCCCGATGCGACTGCCGTTCACGTTGATGTGCGGCGGATCAGCCAGCGCTTCAGCTCAGGCCGAGGCCGCGACCTACCTGGCGCTCGACCGGGTCGATCTGCAGGCACATCGCGGCGAATTCGTCAGCATCGTCGGCCCTTCGGGCTGCGGCAAGTCGACCTTGCTCTACATCATCGCAGGCCTGCTCCGATCCAGCGACGGTCAGGTGCTGGTAGACGGCAAGCCGATCGTCGGCCCTGACCCGGACCGGGGGCTGGTGCTCCAGAATTCCAGCATCTTTCCGTGGCGGACGGTTGCCGAAAACGTCGCATTCGGTCCGCAGATGCGCGGCGTCGCGGAGAACGAGCGGCGTTCGCTGGTGGCGCGTTATCTCGACATGGTCGGCTTGAGCAAATTCGCAAACTTCTATCCGCGGGAGCTCTCCGGCGGCATGAAGCAACGCATCGCGATCGCCCAGATGCTCGCTTGTGGCCCGAGTGTGTTCCTGATGGACGAGCCGTTCGGCGCGCTGGATTCGCTCTCGCGCGAGGTTCTGCAGGATCAGTTGCTGCAACTGTGGGAGCGCGACCGCAAGACCGTGCTGTTCGTGACCCACAGCATCGATGAGGCGGTGCTGCTCTCGGACCGGATCGTCGTGATGTCGCCACTGCCGGGACGGGGCAAGGAGGTCGTCCAAGTTGATCTGCCACGTCCGCGGCAGGAGACGCGCATGCTGCCGGAATTCGGCAGGCTGCGCGGCCATATCTGGTCGGCCATTCGCAAGGAAACCATGGAGGTGATCGGATGACGATCGTGACGGTATCCGATTCCGCCTCGCGTGCTGAAGGCGAGGGGCCGGGTGCGCCGGGGTCGCCCGCCGGCGAGCTTCGCCGGATCAAGATTGCGGCGGTCCTCCGCTACTATCCCGTGTTCCTGATCTTCCTGATCTGGGAAATCCTGTCGCGCCTCGATCTGCTCGATCCGATGTTCATGCCGCCGCTCGAGGATGTCGCCAGGACTTTCTACCAGGAGGTCTTCGTCACGCATGAGCTCCTGCATCACATCGGGGTCAGCTTCATGCGGGCCGGTGCCGGGCTCGGCCTGGCCGCGGTCGCCGGCATCGGCGCCGGCGTCCTGATGGGGCGCGTCCGCGTCATCGAAAGCTTTCTCGACCCGCTGATCTCGGCGCTGTTTCCGACACCCAAGCTC
The DNA here is from genome assembly GCF_054063295.1 of Bradyrhizobium sp. USDA 3240. Classification (NCBI taxonomy): domain Bacteria; kingdom Pseudomonadati; phylum Pseudomonadota; class Alphaproteobacteria; order Hyphomicrobiales; family Nitrobacteraceae; genus Bradyrhizobium; species Bradyrhizobium sp. USDA 3240. The sequence continues at coordinate 1,672,414 of NZ_JBSSGD010000002.1, read as the reverse complement.
GCGCTATTCCCGCTGATGATGATCTTCCTCGGGATCGGCGATGCCTCAAAGATCGGACTGATCTTCCTCGGCTGCTTCTTCCCGATCGTGATCAACACCTATACCGGTGTGAAGAATGTCGACAAGTTCTTCATCTGGAACGCGCTGACCAAGGGCGCCAGCCAGCGCCAATTGATCTGGCATGTTGTCCTGCCGGCCGCGCTGCCCATCGTGTTTGCCGGCCTTCGCGTCGCGACGTCGACGGCGTTCCTGTTGATCGTCGCTTCCGAGCTGATCGCGGCCAATGACGGCCTCGGCTATCTCATCATGTTTGCCGAACGCTCGTTCGATCCCGCGCTGATGTGGAGCGGCATCCTGGTCATCGCAGGCATGGGATTTGCCGTTGACCGGCTGTTGCTCGCGCTGGGTGGGCGCCTGTTCGTCTGGCAGGACAACAACAAATAGCGCAAGAAAAACGGGAGGCTCCAATGACCGTCTCAGCATCCGAATCGACACGTGCAGGTGCGAAAGTCACCGCGATCGGGCTTGAGGTGCAAAGCGCCGGCGGCATGAAGTACCGCAGGGTCGGCAAATCCGGACTAACTGTATCCGAGATGGGTATCGGCTGCTTTTCCTTCGGCGAGTTCGTCGATGCGAAGGGTGCCGAAGCCGTGGTGCACCACGCGATGGACCGCGGAATCAACTATTTCGACACAGCCGACAGCTACGGCATCGGCACGTCCGAGGAGAGGCTCGGCGCGGCGCTGTCCGGCCGCCGGGAACGCGCGGTGATCGCCACCAAGTTCAGCAACCGGATGGATCACGGTCCAAACGATATCGGGACGTCGCGGCTTCACATCGTGCGGGCCTGCGAAGCAAGCCTGCGGCGGCTCAAGACCGACTACATCGATCTTTACCAGGTGCACTGGCCGGACCGCCGCACACCGATCGAGGAGACGCTCGGCGCGCTGGACGATCTGGTCCATGCCGGAAAGGTGCGGTATCTCGGCGTCGCCAATTTCTTCGAATGGGAAATCTGCGAGGCGTTGTGGATCGCCGAGAAACACAATCTTCAGAAGTTCATCTCGACGCAGGATCACTACAGCCTGCTCTACCGCGACATCGAGAAGCGCATGGTGCCGTTCTGCGTCAAATACGGCATCGGCATGAACTCGTACTTTCCGTTGGCAGGAGGGTTGCTGACCGGCATGTACCGGCGAGATGCGCCGGCCGTTCCCGGCACGCGTGCCGCCGCGAGCCCGAGCTACGCGGCATGGAACAGCCGACGCAACTGGGACGTCCAGGAAAAGCTCAAGGCGTTCGCCGAATCGAGGGGGTGGACGCTGCCACAGATGTCGCTGGCTTGGCTGTTGTCGCGCCCGGCGATGTCGACGATCATCGCCGGAGCGGACAAACCCGAACACATTTCCCAGAACTTCGGGGCACTGGAGATCGAGTTTACGCCCGAGGATCTGACCGAGATCGACCGCTTGACGTTAGTGGATGAGGATCGCAGTGTGGCGCCGGTCTATCGCAGGCTGCGGCCCGAGAAAGTCCACGAATTCGAGCCGATGCAGGTCGCAAATGCGCGCGGCCTGGCTACGCGTTAGCGTTTCCCGTGGCGATGCAACAACTCCGGCAGGCGAGAGGCAATTCTACTTGATCAGCGGACACTCGCTTTCGGAAAGCGGCCGGAATGCCTGGTCACCCGGAATGGTCGCCAGCACCTTGTAGTAGTCGTAGGGGAATTTGGATTCTGATGGGTGACTTGACCTGCACAAGCAGCATGTCATGGACCATCCGCCCATCGGCGCGAACAATCCCGCCTTTGACGAAGAAATCGTCCACCGGTGTTGCGCGCATCCTGGCCAGCACCGTCGAGGTGTCGGACGTGCCCGCCGCTTTTACCGCCTTGAGATAGTGCGCGATCGAAGAATAGACGCCGGCATGGGTCATCGTCGGCATCGCCTTCCGCCTTTCGAAGAAGCGCTTCGCGAAGGCTCGCGTGTCGTCGTTCTGATCCCAATAGAAGCCCTCAATGTAGGTCAGGCCCTGGGTCGCCTGCAGGCCCATGCTGTGGATATCGGAAATGTAGACCAGCGGCGTTACGATGATGTGGTCCTTGTTGAGACCGAATTCCGCGGCCTGCTTGACCGAATTGATCGTATCCGCGCCGGCATTGGCTAATGCGATCACCCGCGCGTTCGAGGCCTGAGCCTGCAGCAAAAACGAGCTGAAATCGGCATTGTTCAGTGGATGCCGCACGCTGCCAACCACCGTGCCGCCAGACGCGGCGAGCGCCTTTGCGGCTTCGGCCTGCAGGGAAATTCCGAGCGCATAGTCGACAGTAACGAAGAACCAGCTCTTCTCGCCTTTGGCAGCGAGCGCTTTGACGAGACCCGCTGCATTGGAATAGGCGTCATAGACCCACTGAATGCCGTTCGGCGAGCATTGTTTGCCGGTCAGTTCGGTCGTAGCCGCGGTCGCGTAGAGGGCGATCTTGTTCTTTTCCCTGACAATCTGCTGCACGGCGAGCGCGACCGCGGAATTCGGCATGTCGACGATGACATCGACGCCATCGACGTCGATCCAGCGCCGGACGATCGCGGTCGCGATATCGGTCTTGTGCTGGTGATCGGCAAAGACGAGCTCGATCGGACGTCCGCTGACACTGCCGCCCGCGTCCTCGATCGCCATGCGCGCTGCTTGGACCGATCCGGGACCGGCCTGGTCGGCATAGGGGCCGGACATGTCGCTCAGCACGCCGATCTTGATCGGTTTGTCCGGATCTGCACGAGCTGTCGAGACCAATCCAAGGAGGAGCGCGGCGAAGAGGGCGAGCACGTTGTGACGCATTGTCAGAGCCTTCTCTCACAGCTGGCGCAAATGGATTGGCCGATCCTTTGTTACGAACTCAGTCCGACCACGGCCTCGATCTCGACTTTCATCTCGGGCAACGCGAGCCGGCTCACCTCGATCAGCGTGCTCGCCGGGCGGCTTTGGCCGAAGAACTCCTGCCGTACCGGGTTGATCGCAGCCCGATCATTGATATCGGTCAGAAACACCGTCACCTTGAGCACGTCGGAGAAGGTCGCTCCTGCCGCGTCCAGTACCTTGCCGAGATTGGTCAGGATCTGGCGGGTCTGCGCGGCGCTGTCGGTGCCGCCGACAAGCTTGCCGTCTCCGTCATGCGCGGTTAGCCCGGAGACGAACAGAATGTCACCGTGCCTGACGGCGTCGGTGTAGTGGCTGAGCGGCGCGGGTAGCCCCTCGATGCGAAATTCTTGGCGCTCCGGCGAACGTGTCTTGTCCATACACTGGCCTCCGATTGAGAAGGGTTATGGCTGGCGCGCAGCCGGCCAATGTCGTCATGGCTCAGATCGCGGCGATGGTCTGCACCTCGACAAGGAACGGCTCCTGCACCAGTCGGTCGACGATCAGAAGTGTGTTTGGCGGATATTTGCCGTCCGGGAACATCTTCGGGAATTCTCGCAGGCGGAATTCCATGAACTTCGGGATGTCCTGCGAGTGCACGAGATAGGTCGTGAACTGCACGACATTGCTCCAGGAGGCGCCTGCCGATCTGAGGGCTGCCTCGACGTTCTTGAAGACCTGGGTGGCTTGCCGGTCGAAGTCGCCGGCGCCGATGATGTTGCCGCCGGAATCGCCGGACAGCATGCCGGCGATGAACAGAAACTCGTTGGCCTTCACCCGCGTCACATGGGTGTATTGGCCCATTGGAGGGCCGAGCTCTTCTGGGTTGTAAATGTTGATGTCCGCCGCCATTGTCGTTCTCCGTCCTTATTGCAAGCGCAGTCAAATCACCGGATTTTCTAGCACGCCGATCCCCGGGACCGTGATGCGGACCGTGTCGCCTGGCTTGAGGTAGCGCGGCGGCTTGAATCCGATGCCGACCCCGACCGGTGTGCCCGTCGCGATGATGTCGCCGGGCACAAGGCTGATTGATCGTCCGATCGTCCTGACAAGGGTTGGAATGTCGAAGATCAGCTCGCGGATCTGCGCCGACTGACGGCGTTCGCCGTTGACGGAGAGCTCGATCCTGAGGTCGGCGAGATTGGCAATCGCATCCCGCGTGACGATCGTCGGCCCCATCGGGGCGAATGTATCGATGCCCTTGCCAAGCACCCACTGCTTGTGGCGCTTCTGCAACTCGCGGGATGTGACGTCATTGAGGATGGTGTAGCCGAATACGAATTCCATCGGATCGTGCGCAGCGGTCACGCGGCCGCCACGGCCGATGACAACAGCGAGCTCGGCTTCATAGTCGACCGAGGCAAAAGGATCGAGCGCGCTGTCGATGCTCGCGCCCGGACCGACCACCGATGAGGGTGGCTTTGTGAAGATGATCGGATAGTCAGGCACCTCGCTGCCGCCGACCGAGCCGGAATCGAAACCGCTGGAGCCGAATTCCACCGCGTGTTCGTGGTAGTTCTTGCCGACGCAAAAGATGTTGCGTCGTGGTTGGGGAATCGGCGCGAGCAGTTCGCGGGTACCGTCAAATGGATGTTCCGGAAGCGATTTGACCGCGGTCCCGATGCGGTCGCGCAGAGCGTCGAATCGGTCGATCAGATCGAGCATCGAACCAGCGATGCCTGCTGCCGTGAGGTCGATGACCGTTGCATCGCCGGGCGTGAGAGCTCCGACGCGATCGGTGCCGTCTTTTCTGAAAGTGATGAGCCTCATTGGGTGCTTCCCACCATGGTGTGTGATCGCGCCTCCTGACGCGACCATCCCGATACGAGGGCAGGGCGGTTGAGCCAGATCGGGAAGCCGCTGTCCGGGGAGGTGTCTTCAACTGCGGCTGCGGGGTGGACGTGACATCCGCAAGGGACGGATTTTCCGCTCGGAGCCCCTCGCAAGTTCGGTCGCATGTTGACTTTTCCCTTCGCGCCACGCCACAACGGCATACGACGAGCAAAGCATTTTTGAATACAATATTCAAGATCGAGAGAGGGGCTAATGCCGAAGGTCGCACTCCAGGAAGCACTCCCGTCGGTGTCGGAGACGCTCTATGGCCGGCTCCGCGAGGGAATCCTGACGGGTGTCTTTCCGCCCGGCGTGGTGCTGCGCCAGGAGGAATTGGCGCAAAGGCTTGGCGCCAGCCGTGTTCCCTTGCGTGAGGCGATGACACGGCTCGAGGTCGAAGGCCTCGTCGTGCTGCGGCCTCGTCGCGGCTATGCCGTACTCTCGCTCGACCGCTCCGAAATCCAGGAGATCTTCGAACTTCGCGCCGCGGTCGAGGAACATCTCGCTGGCGTCGCTGCGAAGACGCGAACCGATGAGGATGTTCTGGCGGTGTCGCAGGCGCTCGCACGGATGGAGAGAATTTCCGCTCGCTCGCCGAGCCGGACCGACAAATGGCTCGATGCGAACTCCGAGTTTCACACCCTGCTGCTGTCGTCAGCGCATCGCCGCCATGCCAGCCGCTTTGCCTCGATGCTGCGTGACCAGGTCGAGCCTTATATCCGCGTCGAGATCAACCTGACCAAGGATGTGGACGAGGCGGAAATCGAGCACCGCGCGATGTTCGACGCCCTGCAGGCAGGCGATGCTGCGCGATTGCGCAAGCTGTGCCGGCAGCACTGTGAGAACACCGCCACGCGCCTGATCAGGGCTATCTGAAGAAATCGCGCGCCAGCGCAACCAGTTTTCCCGGGTGCTCGAGCGCCGGTGAGTGCCCGCAGCGGGCAAACAGCGAGACGTCCGCCTGCGGCATGAACTCGGCGAGGCGGGACGTGGTGGCCTGCCAGGGAATGGGCAGATCATTGCGTCCATGCACCATGCAAATGCGCGCGCTGATGTCGCGCAGCAGGCGGCCATCAAGTGCCGCGGCATCGATGTAGCGCTGCTTGTCGCCCTCGAACATGGCCGCGAAATAATCGCCATAATCACCTTTGTGCAGCACCTCGACGCGGCCATTGACATAGGCGTCGGTGATGACCTCCTCGTCGAATATCAGCGACCGCGCTGCCTGTCTGATTGCGTCTCGTGTCGCGGGAAAAGACCACGTCCTGACCAGGTGCTCGTTGAGCGGGAAGACGGTGCCCATCGTGCCCGTGGTCATCAGATGCGAAACGCGCCGATCATGAGCGGCAAGCCACAGGCCGATCGAGCCGGCCAGCGAATGGCCGAGCACGCCCACCAGGCCATTGTCGAACAGTCCGAGCGCGTGGGCCGCCTGGCGGCGCCAAAGATCGAGATCGAAATAGGGCGGCGCCGGCTTGCGGCCGCTCTGCCCAAACCCGATGAGGTCGACGGCGATGACGTGGAAATGCTGTTCCAGTATCGGCAACACCAGCCGCCAGTTGCCTGCAGTGGACGCGCCCGGACCCGAACCGTGGATCAGCAGCAGCGGGAAGCCGCTGCCACCTTCCCAATAAGCGACTGGGATGCCTTCAAACGTCGTTTCGCGCTGGATTGCCATGGCTGGTCACTCGTGATGTGGCGGGGCTTTGCTCACGTCTGTCCCCATCAGGTTGGTGTTGTTTCTGTCAGTTCCTGAAGCGGGTCCCGCCCGGAATGGCGGCGAGCAGTTGTTGGGTGTATTGATGCTTGGGGCTTGTAAACAGCGTCGCCGTCGGGCCGCTCTCAACGATGCGCCCGCGCTGCAGGACGATGACGCGGTCGCAAATCTGGGCTGCGACACGCAAGTCGTGCGTGACGAAGAGAATGGCGAGGCCAAGCTGGTCCTGGACACGTTTGATCAAGGCCAGGATCTGCTCCTGCACCGAAACGTCGAGCGCCGATACCGCCTCGTCCGCGACCAGTACATCGGGCTCGAGCGCCAACGCGCGCGCAAGTCCGATACGCTGGCGTTGACCACCCGAGAATTCATGGGGATAGCGGTCAATCGCGCCGGCTGAGAGGCCCACGAGCTCGAGCAACTCTCTGGCGCGCCGCGTCGCTTCATCGAATCTAGTGCCATGCGCAAGCGGCCCGTCGGCGATGATCCGCCCGATGGTCTGGCGGGGGTTGAGCGAGGCGTAGGGGTCCTGAAACACCATCTGGATGCGGCTGCGTTGCGTGCGAAGCTCGGCAGGCTTCAGATCGCTCAGCGCCACTCCGTTGAGCAGGACGCGGCCGCGATCGGGCTCGATCAGGCGGATGCAGCAGCGGCCGATCGTGGATTTGCCCGAGCCGGATTCCCCGACCAGGCCGAGCGTTTCGCCGCGTGTCAGCACAAAGGATATGTCATCGGCGGCCGCCACAGTACGGGAGGACTGGAACAGGCCGCGCTTACGATACGTCTTGCCGAGATTCTCGACCACCAGAACTGGCGCGCGGGTGGGCGCTGCGGCGCGCGCAGGCGGTCGCAGCGACGGCACGGCCGCGATCAGCCGCTGCGTATACTGATGTTGCGGCTGATTGAGGACCGCGTCTGCGCTGCCCTGTTCGACCAGCATCCCCTGCTGCAGCACGACGATGCGATCGGCGATGTCGGCGACCACCCCGAAATCATGGGTGATGAAGAGCACCGCCGTGCCGCGTTTGCGGCGCAGCTCGGCGATCAGCTTGAGGATCTGCGCTTGCGTCGTGACATCGAGCGCGGTGGTCGGCTCGTCCGCGATCAGAAGCCGCGGTTCGAGTGCCAGCGCCATCGCGATCATGACGCGCTGGCGTTGACCGCCGGACAGTTCGTGCGGATAGGCCCGGGCGATCTGGGCGGGGTCGGGCAGGCCGACCTCAGTGAGAAGCTCGATCACGCGCGCACGGCGATGCGACGGATCCAGCAAGCCGTGCGCCTCGAATGTTTCCTCGATCTGCCGTCCGATCGGCATGATCGGGTTGAGCGAGGTCATCGGCTCCTGGAAGATCATCCCGATCTTGCGGCCGCGGACATCTCGCATCGATCGCTCGTCAAGCGACAGCAGATCGCACCCCTCGATCGTGATGCTGCCCCCGGCGGGCTTCACCGCCTTGGGCAGCAAGCCCATCACGGCATGGGCCAGCATCGACTTGCCGGAGCCGGACTCGCCGACGACGCACACGGTTTCGCCCGGCGCGATCGACAGCGAGACGTTATCGATCGCATGGGTGCGATCGGCGTAAGCAGGCAGCGACAGTGTCAGTCGCTCGATGGAGAGCAGCGGCGGGGTCAAGATCGTTCTCGCGCGAGCCGCGGATTGAGCGCGTCATTGAGGCCTTCGCCGGCGAGATTGAGCGCCAGCACGGTCAGGAAGATGGCTACGCCGGGAAAGAAGCTGATCCACCAGGCATCGAGCAATCGGGCGCGTCCGGCGCCGATCATGTAGCCCCAGCTCATACGGTTGGGGTCGCCAAGCCCGAGGAACGAGAGTGCGGATTCGAGCAGCACGGCGGACGCGATCATCAGTGAACCCATCACGACGATCGGCGCGACAGCGTTGGGCAGGATCTGGCTGAATATGATGCGCGGCGTGGTCTGGCCAAGCGTCACGGCGGCAAGCACATATTCGCGGGTCTTCAGCGACAGGACCTCCCCGCGCACCAGCCGCGCCACCGGCGGCCAGGAAACGAGACCGATCGCAAGCACGATCGAGCCGAGTGTCGGCTGAAGAATCGCCACGAGGACGATCGCGAGCGCAAAGCTCGGAATCGTCTGAAAGAACTCGGTGAAGCGCATCAGGATATCATCGACAATGCCGCCGGCATAGCCGGCGAAGGCCCCGAGCGGAACGCCGATCAGAAGCGCTACCAGCGTCGACACCACACCGATCGTCAGCGACACGCCGGCGCCATGGACCAGGCCAGCGGCGATGTCGCGGCCGAGCGTATCAGTGCCGAGCGGCAAGCGTTCGATCGTGAACGGCGCCAGGAACGGCCGGCCTACCACGCGCCAGGGCGACTGCGGATAGAGGTAGGGGCCGACGATCGCGAAGGCGATCAGGACGAAGAGAAGCAGGATCCCGATCACCGCGCCGCGGTTCTGCGCGAAGCGACTGACAAAGCTCATCTAGGCTGCCTCGATGCGCGGATCCGCGATCCGGTAAAGGATGTCGGTGATGATGTTGAACAGCACCACCATTGCCGAAGATACGAAGAACACGCCGAGCAGCACGGCATAGTCGCGCTGCACCAGCGCGTCGAACATCAACCGGCCCATTCCCGGCCAGGCAAAAACCGTTTCCGTCAGCACCGCGCCGCCGACCAGCTGGCCCGCCTGAAGCCCTGCCAGTGTCACTACCGGAAGCACGGCGTTGCGTGCGATGTGGCGGCGCAGGATCACGAACGGTGCGAGCCCCTTGGCGCGCGCCGTCTTGACGAAGTCGGCGCCGGCGATCTCCAGCATCGAGGCGCGCATCATCCGGGCGTAGAGGGCAGTGAAGAACAGGCCGAGGGTTAACGCCGGCAAGATGAGATGCGTGCCAATGTCGGCGACCCGCGCAACGCCGGTATAGCCCGCGCCAATCGTCTCGTAACCGACATTGGGCAACAGGCCGAGCTTGAGCGAGAACACGATCTGGCTCATCAGCGCGACCCAGAATAGCGGTGTCGCATAGAAAACCAGCGCCAGCGTCGTGATGGCGCTATCCGTCCAACTGCCGACGCGGCGTGCCGCCAGCATGCCCATTATCACACCCGATATCAGCGAGATTGTGAACGCGGCCCCGGTGAGCAGCAACGTCGCGCTCAAACGCTCGAGCACAAGAGTCAGAACCGGTTGCTGCTGACGGTAACTGAAACCGAGGTCAAGGGTCGCGTAGCCCTTCAGATAGATCCAAAGCTGGTGCGTCAGGGGCTGGTCGAGGCCGAAGCGCTCCCGAAGCTGCCGCAGCACCTCCTCATCGGCGGCGCCCGACTGGCCGGCAAGCACTGTCGCCGGATCACCGGGGGCCGCATGAATCAAAAAGAAGTTCAGGATCGCGATCGCAAACAGCACCATGCAGCCCTTGATGAGCCGCAGGCCCAGGAACTTCAGGAGTTCGTTGTAGCGGCCCACGAACACCTCAGTCCCTTCGCGCGTCGCGGAATCCGTCATCGACGCCGACCGCGGTCGTCACCAGATCCTTGATGTCACAGCGGTAGATCGTCGGGCTTTCCAGTTCCAGGAGCCACAGGATCGGCACGTCGTCGACGATGAGCTGCTGCACCTTGGTATAAAGCTTCTGGCGCTCGTCGTCGGTCGGCGCCACGGCGGCATCAGCGAACAGCTTGTCGACGTCCGGATTGGAGTAACCCGTGACATTGGCGAAGGGGTTGCCCTTGACGATGTTGCTTGTGATGTAGTTGCGGGCCACGCCGATCGCGGGGTCGCCGAGCTGATAAACGAAGTTGAAAGCGAGGTCGTAGTCCCAGTTCGAGAGCTTCTGGGTCCAGCCGGGAACATCGGTTGCCTCGATCTCGACGTTGACACCGGCATCGAGCAGGTTCTGCTTTACAGCCTCCGCCCAGCGATTCCAGATTTCCCCATAGGGAATGCCGAGCAGCTTCAGTCTCTCGCCTTTGTAGCCGGAGGCCTTGATCAGCTGCTTTGCCTTGTCGGGATCGTAGCGATATTTGGCGACGTCCGAGGAATAGAACCGCGTTTTCGAGGAGATCGGGCCGGTCGGAAGCTTGCCGATGCCGTCCCACACCGTATCCCTGCCGAACTCGCGGTCGATGGCATACATCAAACCCTGGCGGAACTGCTTGTTGGCAAGGATACCGTTGCGCACGTTGATTGCGACCCAGGCGATGGGTGCGAACATTTCCCAGCCCTTGGTGGTCGTGCAGGTGTTCGGCAGTTTTGACAGCCGTTTCACGTCGTAGATGTCGACTGCGCCGCCGGGCAACACGTCGACCTTGCCAGTCTCATAGGCCACCGCCCGCGCCGCCGCATCCGGGATGATCTCCCAATAGATGTCGTCGAAATACGGCTTTCCTTTCAGCCAGTATTGCTTGTTCCTGACGAGATGGATGAAGGATCCCTTCTTCCATTCCTTGAAGACGTACGGGCCGGTGCCGATCGGGGTGTTGTTGGCCGGATTGGCGCGGTAGTCGGTGCCATCGTAGATGTGCTTCGGCACGATCGGTGTCGACGACACCTCAAGCACCAGCGGAAGCGGGGAGAATGGCTGCTTCAGCTGGATTGCCACGGTGAGATCATCGATCTTCTCAATCTTGGCGACCTGGGTATTGGCCACTGGCCGCCAGCGCGGGCTGACGTCGCGCAGGAACTTGTCGAGCGTGAAAACAACATCGTCAGCGGTGAACGGCTTGCCGTCGTGCCAGACGACGCCCTCCTGGAGGTGGAACGTGTAGGTCGTCTTGTCCGCCGAGGCGCTCCAGCTTTTGGCCAGGGACGGTTGCGGGTTGAACGTCTCATCGAAGCGCAACAATGACTCGTAGATGTTGCCCGCGACCATGTTCGTGGGGGTGTTCTGGCTCAGCCCCTGCATCAGGATCGGCGGCTCTGGCTGGATTATGAGGTGAACGGCCTTGTTGCCTGCCGGGGTCTGTGCCGCTGCCGGCAATGTCGTGACTGCTGGCAGCAGCAAGACAATTGCCATCGTGAACCTCGAGCTGCCTTGCCACAGCATGGTGAGCGCCCCTTCCCGTCAGTTTCCAACCCTGACGGCTATTAGCGTTTTTGAATACAATATTCAATATGGTGAGGATCTGAATATTCAGGAATAAGATCCCATCAGTTGGGAATCTGATCACTCAGGGTGTTAAGTACCTGTGTTGACCCGCAAGGGAGCAGACTCTTAATCAGCGGGTCCCAGGTTCGAGCCCTGGTGCGCCCACCATGACCCTCAAGGACTTAGCGGGAAAAACCGTTTGAGACGGCCGAACTAAAACGGTTTTTCAAACGGTGTTTTTGTCGCCCAGGCAACGATCCGGCTCTCGACATTGTGAACTGCTCTCGGCCAAGGCGGGCTGGAGGTCCGCCGGATAGAACCGCTCCCTGTGGAACAGGAGGTCGGTGGTTCGAGCCCACCCAACTGTACCAGATAAATCAAGCAGTTAGCGAAATTACCGAAGCTTTGGATTCCCTCGTAGCTACCGCAGGCAGGCCGAGATCACTAGCGACAGATGCGCGCCACCGAGTAGCTCGTCTCAATCCTCGAAAAGAATTCGGGTCGCCCATCTATCCACTGTCCTGAAATCGGAACGTCGTTCTTTCGTCAGTGCCATCGTATGTTTCCTGACGATTGAATCCGCACTCGATAATTCGTTCCGTTTGAGACCAACGAAGATCCCGGCACAGCACTGACGAGGGACAAATCGGGAGTCAGCCCCGCTTCACTTTAATCTGCAGGTAAACCAATCGACTTCTCGAGCCGCCGGGCCGTTCTGAAGTCGTCGAGATGATCGACGCTTGGCGCACGGCTCTTCTTTGGCCGCGCATATATCCGCCCCATCGCTCTTTGAAGGCGCTTCAACGCGGCGCCCCACGACAAGCACGCGAGATCCGAAGCGGGCCGCACAGGCCGATAGAAAACAAGAAGCTCGAAGAGGGTTGAGGACACTTTCCCGCTCCTGATCCGGTCAGTGAAACGCAACCAAAGCCGTCGAGGGATTAGGCCGTTGTGGCGGCAGCCGCACGGCCCGCAAACCAAGCCAGGCCTCACCCGGTTTTCGGCGCGGTGGCGTCATTTTTCTCCCCCTTCGCACGACAAGCTCGCGCGTTTGGGTTGGTCGCCGTTCCTAGCTGGACAGCGGATCTGCGATGCTTTCCAGCGACTTCCCCTCCGCGTCGATTCCCAGCACCAACTCGGTCGCGGCGGCGGCCAGGAGCAGGGCAGCGGCCAATGCGTATCCGGCGCTCACCCGCCAGGCCGAACCTGACGCGATCAGCCAGCCGAACAGAAGCGGCGACGTGCTGCCGCCGATGGCGGTGCCGAGCGCATAGAAGCATGCAATCGCCAGCGCGCGCGTCTCAAGCGGAAATATCTCGCTTGCGGTCAGATAGGCCGAACTCGCGGCCGCCGAGGCGAAGAAGAAGATTGAGAACCAGGCGATCGTCTGCGTGAGCGGCGTGAGGAATCCGGCAGCGAACAGGTACGCGGTGGCCAGGAGCAGCAGCCCGCTGGCCGCGAACGTGCCCGCGATCATCACCTTCCGGCCTACCGTGTCGAACAGTGGTCCGAGAAACAGCGGTCCGCAGAAGTTGCCGAGTGCGAGCGGGAGAAGATACAGGCCGACGCGCCCGCTCGGCACCTTGTAGAAATGAGACAGCACCAGGCCGAAGGTGAAGAATACGGAGTTGTAGAGAAACGACTGGGCGACCATCAGCACCAGCGCGAGAATGCTCCGCTTGCGGTATTGTCCGGCCATCGACGACAGGATCAGTCCGATCCCGAAGACCTTCTTGGGATGGACCTCGATGGTTTCCGTTGGCATCGGCGGATGCTGTCCCGTCGCCGTCTCGACGTCCTTCTCGATGTCGCCGACCGTCTTCTCGGCGAGTTCGTTTTGTCCATGCGTTACCAGCCATCTCGGGCTCTCAGGCACGAAGCGCCGGAGCAGCAGGATGCCGAGGCCGAGCACGGCTCCGATACCGAAGCCCAGCCGCCAACCGACATCCGGCGCGAAAAGGCGATGATCGAGCAGGAACGGGGCGGCGAGCGCGCCACCGGCCGCGCCAAGCCAGAAGCTGCCGTTGACGAGGAGGTCGACGCGGCCGCGGTATTTTGCCGGAATGAGCTCGTCGATCGCCGAATTCACCGCGGCGTACTCGCCGCCGATGCCGAGCCCGGTGATCATCCGGAAGACTGCAAAGCTCCAGAAATCCCAGGCGAATGCGCTGAGCAGCACGCCGGTCAGGTAGACGATCAAGGTGACGTAGAACACCAGCCGGCGGCCATGCCGATCCGTGATCCAGCCGAAGACCAGCGCGCCCACCACCGCACCCACGACGTAGAAGGAAGCGATCGCGCCGAGGTTTGCGCTGCTGAGGTGCAGGGTGTCGGCGCTCTGCAGAGCCGGCCCCAGCGAACCCACGATGGTGACCTCCAGCCCGTCGAGGATCCACGTAATGCCGAGCCCGATGACGACCAGCAGGTGGAACCGGCTCCAGGGGAGCCGGTCGAGGCGAAACGGGATGTTGGTCCGGATCATGGCCGGAGATTGCAGCGTGTGGGTCATCCGGATCACCTTCGGTCGCGGTTCGGGTCGACAGCCGAAACGGAAGGCAACCGGCTGACAACGCGTTGGCCCGGCGGAGGTTCGAAGCCGTATGCGGGACCTGGATGTCGGTATCAGGGCGACCTCTTTGAACCTTTTTAACTGTCGGGCGCCATCACTATCCCGTCCTTGGAATGGAGCAGCGAGATGCAGGATTTGGAACAAAAAGTCAGAGAGCACGCCTACCACATGTGGATGGAAGCGGGTTGTCCGGATGGCAGGGCCGACGCGTTCTGGCTCGAAGCGCAGCGCGATGTCCTGGCCGCATCACTGGGAGACGTCGCCTGCGTAACTGCCGTCGAAAAGAAGCCGGCACGCAAGTCCAAGGCAACGTCTCCGAAGAAGCGCCGAGCCGCCTGACAGTTTCCGCGAGGCGCCTTCGGGTCGCTTACGGCCGGTCCGCGAGCATCACGAGGTGACTGAAATCGTTCGCGGCCTGGCCAACAAGGACGGCGCCGAGATCGTCGCGTCCCGCGCCGACGATTCGTTCTCTTCGATCGACGATCTTTGGCGCCGGTCCGACGTTCCGGTCGCTTCGCTGGTCAACTGGCCGAGGCCGACGCCATGAACGAAAGTGGCTCGGCCGGAAGCCCTCTGGGCGCTGAAGGCGCTCCGCGACGAACCGCTGGAACTGTTCGCCGCGGCCTCGCGGCGCGAGGCCCGGACCGTCGAGGAGGTCCGGGAGCCGGCGGTGACGCTGCGCCCGATGATGTCCAGCACTGAGGTCGTCGAAGACTACTGGCATGTCGGCCTCACACTTCGGCAGCACCCGGGCTAGCTTCCTGCGTCCCGATCTCGCAAGCCGCCGGATCGTCACGTGTCACGAGGCGATGAACGCTGCGACGGAAAACGGATGACCACGCGGGCCTGGTGCTGGTGCGTCAGAAACCGGGGTCCGCCAAGGGCGTCATGTTCATCACCATCGAGGACGAGACCGGCGTCGCCAACCTGGTGATCTGGCCATCGCTCTATGAGCGCCAGCGCCGCATCATCTTGCAGCCGGCATGATCAGCGTAAAGGGTCGTATCCAGCGCGAGGGCGAGGTCGTGCATCTCGTCGCCAACCATCTCACCGATCTCTCCTCTGAACTTGCCGGGGTCGGTGACCGAGACGACGGCTTCCCGCTGCCGCACGGACGCGGCGACAAATTCCACAACGGCAGTCCCGGCATCGATCCGCGGAGCCTGCCGCCGAAGCCGCGCGACATCTACGTACCCGACCTGCATATCGACTCGATCAAGGTGAAGACGCGGGATTTCCAATAGTTGTCCGGCGCGGGCCGAACTTCGTTCGATACCGAAGTGCCGTGATGTTTGGGACGCGCTATCCTAAGCTTGCGGCACCGGTCGGAAAATCCATTCACGCCACATCGCCAGGAAAGCTGCCATGATGACCGGGCCAACGAACAATCCGATCAGGCCGAACGCGGCCAAGCCGCCGAAGATCCCGACGAAGGCGAGCAGGAAGGGCAGTCTTGCGGAGCCGCTGACCAAGGTCGGCCACACAAAGTGGTCGCCTGCGAGCATGACGATCGAACCCCAGACGAATACCACCGCCGCGGAGAATCCACTGCCGCCCGTCGATATCGTTACGATCGCCGCCACGGTGAACGCCACCCACGCGCCGAACGGGATCATGGCGAACGCGGTCGTAAGGATCAGAAAGGTCAGCGCGTTAGGAACGCCGGCCACGAAATAGACGAGGCCGATTGCGACGCCCTCGCCGACGGCGACCAGCACTGTCCCGTTCACGGTCGCCCGCGTCGCGTCCACCATTTTTTCGACGAGGCCCTCTCCAGCTTCGCCAAAGAGACGATCGCAGGTTTCCAGCACGCGGCTGGCCACCGCGCGTCCATGCCGCAGTAGCGCGAACAAAGCCAATAGCGAGAAGAACAACATGAATAGGCGATGGATGAGCTGACCGCCGAACGTCGTGAAGAGATCGGACACGTTCTCCGCGTTGAGCGACTTCAGCCAGGCCGAGGCCGCTTTCGGGTCCGACAGATTGGCACGCCACCATTGCTGCGTGCTTTCGGCGGCGATAGGCAGGCGGGCGACCCAGTCCGGCACCTCGATCCCTCCCTCGCGCGCGCGCTTGAACCAGTCGAGGAGCATGTCGCTCTGCTCTGCGATCGTATAGACCGCAAGCGATATCGGCGTGACCAGGATCAGCGCGACGAGCACAGTGAACACGAACGCTGCCGTCGCTGACGGACCGTCCATGAACCGCGTCGCAAACTTCAGATACACGGGCCATAATGATACGGCGAGTACGGTCGCCCACATCAATGGCGGCAAAAAGCTGGAGGCCGTCCACAACGCAAGCGCTACCAGGACCAGGGCGAACACGACCCGGGCGTTTGTGCGTGCACTCGCGCCAAGCGGAAGCGGCTTCTGCGCCGCCGTCCTGGCCGCCGCCAGACGTGGTTTGCCCCCCGTTGGTTGCTTTGCGCCCTCTTTTGCTTTTGTTTCCATGATGGCGCCGCGAGAAAGACCGCTATCGCGGTTCGGCTGCGGACGGACGGTCGACCGACGCGGCCCGAGCTGTCATCAACGCACGTCGGCGGATGCGAACAACAGGGATTTTGCCGGCGACGGAGTCTGGATTTCCGATGCGTCTGCTGCGCCAGGCGGCCGCTTCGGCCTCTAAGCTCGGGGATTCGGCGGATTCCGGAGCTCGGTCGTCAGTGCGCATTTCATTCCTTTTTCCTGGCCCGCGTGCATAAAACTGCCGGAGCGGAGCTATGTTCCACCTCCGGAACGCCAGGCGATCGTTGCGGTTAACCGTCTGGAGACCTTCCGTATGCCCTTGAGACCGTCGATCAAATGGTCAGTGCTGCTCACGTTGAAGCTGACCGCAGCACCGGCGCCTGCGGCGGCGACCTTGCCCCTAGACCGGCAGCGCCCATGAGCCGAGAATCGAAGCTGCCGAAGCGCCTTCAGCCTATGCTGGCTACGCTCACGGATGCCCCCTTTGACGATCCCGATTGGATATTCGAAGACAAGTATGACGGCTTCCGGATGGTCTCGGAGATCCGCGGCGGCAAGGTCGCGCTCTATAGCCGCAACGGAAAGATCATCAGTCATTCCTACGTGGAGGTCGCGAGAGCGCTTGAAGGCGTGAAGGCCGACGCGGTCATCGACGGCGAGCTCGTCGCCATCGGCAAGGACGGCGTCTCGCATTTCCAACTGCTGCAGAACGCGCTACGCCATGAAGCCAAGCTCCTGTATTGCGCGTTCGACCTCATGTACGCGGACGGCGAGGATCTGCGAAAGCTGCCGTTGCTCGAGCGGAAGAAACGGCTCAAGGCCGTCCTGCCGCACCACAAGCTGATCGCGTTCAGCGCGCACCGCATAGGCAACGGAAAGAAGTTTTTCGCCGAAGCCGAACGCAGGCATCTCGAAGGCATCATGGCCAAGCGCGCTGACAGCCCGTACGCCTCTGGCAGCCGGACCGCCGACTGGCTGAAGGTGAAGACCGCCCAGCGGCAGGAGGTCGTGATCGCGGGCTTCACCGCTCCGCGTCGCACTCGGCCATTCTTCGGCGCGTTGACTTTGGCGGTGCGCGAAGAAAATGCATGGAGATACATCGGGCACGTCGGCACAGGCTTCAGTCACGCAACCCTCGAGGAACTTTACGGGAAGCTCGCAAAGTTGAAAACGTCGAAGTCGCCTTTTCCTATAAAAGTGAAGGACGAAGCCGTAACGACCTGGGTCCGGCCGTCACTTGTCGCCGAGGTGAAGTTTGCGGAATGGACGAGCAAGGGCGAGCTCCGCCAGCCGGTCTATCTCGGGCTTCGTTCCGACAAGAAGCCGGGCGATGTCGTGCGCGAAAGGTCACGGTCGCGAAAATAACGCCGAGGCGACGCCTCGTACTACGTTAGTTGGCCGCGCGTTCGGATGCGGAGGGCCACGGCGGCAGAGGCGGCAAACCGAGAGCCTTGCGCACCGGCCCGAACGACCGCCGATGGGCCGCGCACGCGCCGAGCCGATCAAGCGCCGCATAATGCTCTTTGACCGGATACCCCTTGTGGTCGGCGAACCCATAACCGGGATGGCGCGTGTCGAGCATCCGCATCACCGCGTCGCGCTCGACCTTCGCGAGGATTGACGCGGCGGCGATACTGGCGGACTTGGCGTCGCCTTTTATGATCGCCTGCTGCGGGATGTCGATTTCCTTCAGCCGCTTCGCGTCGATCAGCAGATGTTGCGGCGTCGACGCCAACCCCTGGACCGCACGCTGCATCGCCAAGATCGATGCTGAGGATTTCAGCCTCCGGCCTGACCGCGGCTCGCATCGGTCGATCGATCGACGCAGAGCCCGGGGATTTCGTTGTTGCGGTCAGTGGCTCCTCGAGGTTCACTCAAAGCATTAGTTTCGGCATCGTCAGCGCTCTGCATCGTTCGTTGCCTGGTATTCCCTGCCAGGATCTCATTCAGACCGACGCGTTACTGGATCGCGGCAGTGCAGGCGGGCCGCTGTTCAATCTGCGGGGCGAAGTGATCGGCATTGTTGCCGCCACCACCGTCGAGACCGAATCCGAGCGCGCCTTTGCGATTCCCTCGGATGCCATCGATCGCCTCTACATCAGAATGAATTTAGGCATTCCGCGGGATCGCGGATCTTTTCGAAGTGCGACCGACTTGACTACCGAATGGTGGCTGCTCGATGATCGTGCACCGGGATCAGTAGACCATGGTCGGTGTTTCCAGCAGGTGATCGTTCACAGCAACGACACCGGGGATTGCTTCGGCGGCAATCCGGATCGCCGCGCGCTCTGCGGCGGATGGCGCATATCCCACAGGTCGACGACGCCGTTCTGAACGGTCGCGGTCAGATTGAAGGTGTGTGCCCATGGTTGCTCGCGAAGTTCGCCGAGCAATTTCTTCCTGATGATGGAATCGGTCGGTGATATCTCCAGCTTCGGCCGGGCGCTCGGGACGGCCTGGAGCCGGTTGGCCCGGCTGACGATGCCGAGGAGTTGGCCGGCTTCATCGACGATGGGGACACGCTTGATGTCACGTTTCTCGAGTAGCATCGCAATTTCGTGTAGAGGTGTGTCCGGCGCCGCGGTCACGACCTTACGGGTCATGATGTCCGCGATCCTGACCGCATGGGATTTCACGTAGTCCGACCCCATTTGGGCGTCTCCGAGCAGAAGCCGCAGCCACCACGAATACGGGCGCTCGGTGCCGGCTTCGGTCCGATGCATGAAGTCGCTTTCCGTGACGATCCCGACGAGTTCGCTGTCCCTGCCCACAACGGGAGCGGCGCTGATGCGGTGCCGGAGCAGCAGGGAAGCAATCCGCTGCACCGTTGCGTTGGAGTGCACCGTGATGACGGGTGACACCATGACGTCGCGTGCTTGCATGATCGTGCTCTCTGTAGACGGTAAGATGTCTTATTCTGCGGGATCGCACGCATGCGTGATTTGACCCCGATCAATCGATCTGGCGCCTCCCGGCATTAGAGAGGCTTCGTTGAAGCGGAGGATGTCGAGATGGCGGGAATTCCACAGAACGCGCTCGTGCTTGTGGGAGACGGGCGCAAGGCGTTGATGCTTCGCAACGAAGGCGACGAACGGTTCCCCAACCTGAAGGCGGAGATTGTCTTCGAAGATCAGAACCCGGCAACGTATCTGCAAGGCACGGACCGCCCGGGACACTTCGTCAAGGGGATCGTCTCCGGTCAACGAGGAGCTGTCGAACCGACGGACTGGCACGAGCTCGAGGAGTATCGGTTCACAAAACGGGTTGCGCGGGCTGCGGAGGAGATTGTCCGGAGCGGAAAGGCCATAGCGCTTGTCATCGTCGCTCCACCGCGCACGCTGGCACAGCTTCGGGCGACACTCGCACCCGACGTGAGACGCTATATCATTGCGGAAATTCCCAAGGATCTGACCAAGCGTCCCGTCGGGGAAATTGAAGAGCATATTATGGACGCGCTTGCGTCGCCTGCACGATAGGCACTGTGCGGCCGACAGTGTTTCAAGAGCGAGTTCAAGCGTAAGTCCGTCTTGTCGTATAGAACAGCCAGATTGCGACAACGGCCAGTAACACTGACATTATCCGCCTGATGAGCATTGTGTTTGCCCGCTTTTCGATGCTTGGCTGGATGGCGTTCGCTGAAATCACGACAGCCGTGTGAATTACAGTCGCTATCGTGACGTATACCGTCAGCAGAACCGCTGTTTGCAGCAGCAACGGACGTGCCTCATCGATGAAAGTCGGAAAAATCGATAGATAGAAAACACCGGCCTTGGGATTGAGTAGATTGGTAATCAAGCCCCTGATGAAGAATTTGGTATTCTCCGCCGCTTCGATTGGCTTGGTGATCACTTGCGGCGCATCGCGCCATCCTTGCCAGGCAAGCCAAAACAGGTAGAGCGCGCCGCCCCAACGAAGGGCTTCGTAAAGCGGGGTGGAGGCAGCGACGATAGCTGCAAGGCCGAGCGACGATGCGATTCCAACTCCTAACAGGCCGAAAGCGACACCGGCTGTTGCGGCAAGACCGGCCCTACGACCAGCCGACGCGGCCAGCACCGCGAGATAGCCCATGTTAGGCCCCGGTGTCAGTTCGATGAGCGTGACCGTTAGTGCGAAAGCAAATAGAGAGTTTTCGCTCATAGCTCGATTCGTGCGCTCCCAATGCAAGGTTACCTAGCTATCGGTCTAACGGCTTGATCTGGGTCAAATATTCCCTGGTATGCCGCCGCTCCTCCGATCGCGAGTTAACATGGATGCGGCGCGTTGCCGGTAGGCACCGCAACAGCCGCGAGCTTCTGCGAGTAGCTTCCGACGTGGCCATTCAGGCGACGACCTCACCCTCGACGGCGATCGCCATATGAGCTGAGAGTCGCCTAATGGTCCTGCGGCGAAACCAGCGGCTAGAAAAACTGCACGGCTTCGTTGATCCAGGTCAGTCTGGCCCGTCGTGTTTTGACCGATGCTGGCAGATCATCGCGTACACGAAGCTCCGGGAGTTTGCCATGTTGGCTTTAGATGTAATGCGCACTTCTTTCGCGACAATCAAACCGGGCGCGCCATTGCTCGATGCTGTCCGTTCGCTGTTGGAAACTGGCCAGCGCGCCTTGCCTGTGCTCGAAGGCTCGGGGGCGCTGGTCGGTGTTATCTCAGAAGGTGACTTCCTGCACCGTCGCGAACTCGGCGTGCATTGGCCAGAGGGATTCTGGCTCGAATGGATGCTGAGCAGAGAGGAAGGGCGGCTGCTCCGCGAGCGGACTCGGGCCCTGAGCGTCGATGCTGTGATGAGCCACAAGCCCGTTTGCGTCGACGAATGCGCGACCGTGGACGAGATCGTCGCCGAAATGGACAAGCATCAGATATCGCAAGTCATGGTTCTCCGGGATGCGCGGGTCGTTGGCATCGTTGGCCGCGTGCAGCTGATCATCGCGCTTGAGCGAATACTCGCGCGATCCGAGGGCGACTGACGCGGAAGCCACGGCAGGCAATTGTAGAGCGTGCGATTGATCCGAGCGCGCCTCTGATCGAGTGCAATAACAGCGAGAAGGTCGGCTCAATTCCGCGCCTCACCATCAAAGAAAGCTATCGCTGAATTGACTTTGCTCAAGGAATCCGTGCAATCGATCGCGGATAGTAGGCGATAGCCATCGAATGCTGACGAGGTTCGCCATGACTGACCGAATGAAGTTGCCGGCCGTCGAGCAACCTGTGAAATCTGGATCGGATATTGGTTGCGCGAAGCCGGTCGATCGCCGCTGGCTACTGGATGCGTTGGAAGACGACGAGGTTCGGGAGGCGCTGAAGCACGATGCGGCGCTCACATCCTCCGAGGCGGACGGCATGCCGACGCATGGCTGACGATCTGCCATCGATTCGTCCGAGCACGAAATTGGCTCACCGTGTCGACAGGGCTGCGGTACTTCCGGGTGGGCAGCCCAAGGGCGCCGAAGAGGACAGCCGCGCGCCTGGCGTTCCGCGCAGCATCCTGCAATCGCCAAGCTATCGGGAGGCGGATCAGGACGAAGATTTCCTGCAGAGTGAAGCCACGCGCGGCGTTCGCCTCCAACTCGATTTCCTCAAGACGGAGACCCTGCTCCGGGAGCATCAGATCGCTCATACGATCGTTGTCTTTGGCAGCACTCGCATTTGCGAAGCAAAGGCGGCGCGCCGGGCCGTCGCCTCGATAGCTGATGCGCTCGCGCTGAATCCCGACGATGACGGCTTGCAGCGCCGTCTCAAGACGGCACGGAGCCTTGCGGCGAAGAGCAATTATTACGGAATCGCGCGCGAGTTCGGACAAATCGTCGGTGTCTCAAGTGAAAAGGCCATCGGCGGCCGCCTCATGATCATGACAGGCGGCGGCCCGGGCATCATGGAAGCCGCCAACCGGGGGCGCACGATGTCGGGGCCCAGTCGATTGGACTGAACATCACCTTGCCGAAGGAGCAGTGCCCTAACCCGTATGTCACGCCCGAGCTCTGCTTCAGGTTTCACTATTTTGCGATGCGAAAGTTGCATCTCCTGATGCGTGCGCGGGCGCTGGTGGCATTCCCGGGTGGCTTTGGAACGATGGACGAGCTGTTCGAAGTGTTGTCGTTGGCGCAAACCCGAAAGATTGCGCCGGTGCCGGTCGTGCTGGTTGGCGAGTCGTATTGGCGTCGCGCGTTTGATCCGGACTTCCTTGTCGAGGAGGGGGTCATCGATCCGGAAGACAGGAAACTGTTTTGGTTTGCAGAGACCGCCGAGGAAGCCTGGCAGGGTATCCTGCGGTGGTACGAGGTAGCTGGCCAGCCGCTGCTTCCGGTTGGAGAAGTCGCCTCACGGGGCAAGTCGATCAGTCAAGAGGTCGGATCGTGAAGTTATCGTTTCATGGCGCCCATCGAGCGGTGACCGGATCCTGTCACCTGGTCGAATGCCTGAACCGACGCATTCTGATCGATTGCGGTCTTTTTCAGGGAGGCCTCGACCTGGTGGAAGACAATATTGCCGCCTTCGGGTTCGACCCAGCAACCATCGACTATGTGCTCCTGACCCATGCTCATCTCGATCACTGCGGCAGGATTCCATTGCTCGCCAAGCGAGGGTTCAGGGGTGAAGTGATCACGACTGCGGCCAGTCGCGAGCTGGCTCGCCTCGTGCTTGTCGACGCCGCGCATCTCCAGGAAGAAGACGCGCAGCGGAGAGCCCGTCAACGGCGCAGGCGCGGCGAAGAGGATATGCCGTCGCCGCTCTACACTGTCGTCGATGCACTCGATTGCTTCGACCGGTTTGGAAGGACGGCTGAATATGGACGACCGCTGCAACTCGCGGAGGGACTCCGAGCGACTTTCTTCGATGCCGGCCATATCCTGGGCTCTGCGAGCATCCTGATCGAGGCTGCCGAGCATGGCCGCGCGCGTTCGGTCTTGTTCTCGGGCGATCTTGGCAATGCCGATCGCCCCCTGCTGCGCACCCCCAGTCCCCCCGCTCGCGCCGATATTGTCGTCATGGAATCGACGTATGGAGACAGGCGCCATCGATCGCTGAACGACTCCATCGAGGAGCTTTACGGCGCGATCAGCAGCACGCTGGCGCGTGGCGGTAACGTCATCATCCCGACTTTCGCGCTCGAGCGCGCCCAGGAGATCCTCAATGTGCTGCGCCAGGGGATGGAGCGCAGCAGGCTGCCACCGGCGATGCAAATCTTTCTGGATTCGCCGATGGCGATCTCGGCGACCGAGATATTCAAGCGGCATTCCGAATGTCTCAGCTCCGAGGCCGCTTCCATGTTTCGGGATGGGCGGGATCCACTGCAACCGGCAAACCTGCATCTGGTCCGCGAGAGCGCCGATTCAGTCGCCATCAACAGGGTAACCGGCGGTGCCGTCATCATGGCCGGGTCCGGCATGTGCACCGGCGGCAGAATTCGCCATCATCTCCGGCACAATATCTGGCGCAAGGAATCGGCGGTCGTATTTGTCGGATACGCCGCCTCGGGAACGATTGCGCGACAGATCATCGATGGGGCCAAGTCCGTGCGGCTGTTCGGCGAAGACATTGCGGTGCGCAGCACGATCTACACGATAAACGGATTTTCGGCTCATGCGGACCAGCAGGAGCTGCTCGCATGGCGAAGCGCGATCGAGGGATGCGAGGCAACGTTCCTGGTCCACGGCGAAGAGCCCGCAATGCAGGCGCTCGCAACGCTTTTGCCGGGCCAGCGGGTCGAGCTGCCGCGTCTGGGTGACGTGTTCGATCTCTAGGCGGCCCGCGATTAGTTTCTGATGGTTGGACGTGTTGATCTGAGGCAAGCGGCAAACTAGGCGCGGTTTGATCTGGCGCAATGTCACGCGTGATCGCTGCGTTACAAAGTGCGGGTCCTTGCAGGCCGAACGCGCAGGTCCTTCAGAGAGGCCAGTTCGTGTTGCCGGGCTGCTGGGATGAAGGGCGGCGTTCGCCGGTGCATCCCCGTCGGTAAAGCCGCCCTTTTCCTGGACCGTTCCAATCTCGAAGACCGAGGGTCGCATGCAAAAGGACTATGCCGACGTCTGCAAGCACATCTCCAGCAATCTGGACCAGCTCCGCAAGGGCATTCCGGAGACCATGCGAGCGTTCTCGGCGATGGCGCAGGCGGCAACCAGAAATGGCGCGCTTGATGCACGAACAAAGGAATTGATCGCGCTCGCGCTGGGCGTTGCCGCTCATTGCGACGGCTGCATCGGCTTCCACGCCGAGGCCCTGGTCAAGTTTGGGGTCAGCCGCAAGGAGATCGAGGAGGCGCTCGCAATTGCGGTCTACATGGGCGGTGGGCCGTCCTTGATGTATGCCGCTGACGCTCTGGGGGCGTACGACCAGTTTCAGGAGCGCGCGAGGGTTGCCGAGCCGGCGATGGACTGATCCCGATCGAGGCCATGCGCGGCGAGGCGGTTGGCGAACTACCGGAAGGGACCGGAGCCGTCGTACTTCGATAGCCCGGAGAGTTGCACGATGTGCTCTGGAAATGCCAAGCAGCGGCCGTCGCAGCAACACAGGACCGAAGCGCAGCCCCCACGTCAGGCGGCGAAGGATGCTGTTGAGGTCGCGCAGAAGAAGCCGCGTGCCGGAAAGCCTCAGGACGACACTTCATATTGGGCGTGCCGCGCCGAGCGGACGAAGCGCCCCGTTGCACGACATCAGGACCAGGCGACCGGCGATCACTTCGCGGCCGGATATGAGGCGCTCGCGTGCTCGGCTCGCAGCGTCCGGCGGGGTCCAGATTAGGCAGGCGACCGACGTCTGACAAGCAGGGACGCAGCCACCCGCCGCTTGCGAGATGTCGCGAGCTATCTCGAACGGCACAGTGTCAATTGCCAGACCGGCTGTGTCCGCCCGGTCTGGCGCTCGTTGGTGGTCTGCACCGTGTGAATTGATCACGATCAAGAGCCGTGAGCCGGAATGCGTTCAAAATGAAGCTGTATCAAAGGAGGCACATCGCCATGACACGCAACGTCGGACTCATTGATCAGTACGCCCGGATCATCATCGGCCTGGCTGTGATCGCATATACGCTCAAGGACGGCTCGCTTGGAGCGGGGTGGCTGGTTGCCGGCACGCTCGGATTCGTTCTGATCGCGACAGCATTCTTTTCGTACTGTCCGCTCTACACATTGCTGGGAATCAACACTCGGCAGAAGTCCAGCTCGATCTAGAGATAGCGCATGAATAAAGACCTGACCTTTGCCGAGTTGCGATCGCGGCTCGATCGTCTCGGCGCTGGCGCTGTGTTGAGAATCTCCGATCATGATTATGAGCGGTTGTTTGGGATCAACGAGGTCGCTGCCGCCAAGTCCGCACAATTTGCCAAGAAGCACCATTGCGTGAGCGTTCCGGGAGACGGCTCGGTGTACTTCCGAAAATCGAACTCCGATGCGTATCGTTCGGTCGAATTGGTGCAGGACGCGCCCCCGATGTCCCGCTGAGCCCGCAATCCGTTCAACGAACTTTCAGTCGAGAGTGACGATAGTCAGAAGCAGCTGGAAGATCTGCCAGCCGGCGGCGACCAGCAATGCTCCAACGATCAGCAAACGGCCGTACCATGAGACGGTCTGGCCGTTTCGACGCTGGCGGCGTCGGATCAGCTGGTTGAATGTTGGGGCCGGTGTAGAGGCTGTAGCGGCCCGAGCATTGCTATCGCTCGTGTCGTCAAGTCTCTGTGCGTTCCGTTGCCGTGATCGATCCATTTGTGGTCAAAGCCATTTGTCATACCAGTGCAAGGATCGCTCTTGGGAGGAAGAATGGCCTTGATGCGGATCAACTCTGATCCGCGCTCCCGCTAATGGGTCGTGTCTGTGGGTCATCCATTCAGTGCGGCATCGCTGGCGGGATGCTGTCGCGCCAGCATAGCGCGATTTGGCTGTGCCGCGGCTGGGAGCGCAAGATGCTTTCCAGCCTCGGCCATGGCGAGGTAGCTGATCGTTATCAAAGCAATCGTGCCGAGGAGCAGAGGCGGCAGGTCCGCGAAACCGAACAAGGAACCGAACGGTCCCAGCGCCAGGAAGATGCCGAAAGCAAGTGCGCCCAGCGAGCCCAACGCCAGGATGCGATGCGGGCGGCTGGCGCGCCATGGCGGCCGCCGCGTGCGGATCAGAAAAATCACGAGGATCTGGGTAGCAATGGATTCCAGGAACCAGCCGGTTTGGAATGCGGCCGCGTCGGTGTGGAAGACCTTCAGGAGAATGGTGAAAGTCGCAACGTCGAACAGCGATGAAATCGAGCCCATGACGAAGGTGAACCGCAGGATATCCGCCATATTCCATGATTGGGGTCTCTCGGCATCCTCCTCGTCGATTTCATCGAATGGAATGCCGATCTCGGAGAGATCGTAGAGCAGGTTGTTCAGGAGGATCTGCAGCGGCAACAGCGGCAGGAACGGCAGGGCAATGGATGCCAGCGCCATCGATAGCATGTTGCCGAAATTCGAGCTGGTTCCCATGCGCACATATTTGGAGATGTTTGCGAACGTTCGCCGTCCCTCAATCACGCCTGCACCCAGCACCGAGAGGTCAGGAGCCAGCAGGATCATGTCCGCGGCGGCGCGTGCCACTTCAGTCGCGCCGGCGACAGAAATTCCGACATGGGCTGCGTGAATCGCCGGAGCGTCGTTGACGCCGTCGCCCATGAAGCCGACGACGTGACCGCGTTGACGCAAGGCCCGGATAATCCGTCTCTTCTGCTCGGGATCGATCCTGGCAAACAAGTCGACATCCTCGACCTGCGCGGCGAGCGCCTGATCGCTCAAATCGGCGATCTCGCCGCCGGTCAGGATGCGACCGGAGGGGAGACCGACGGCATCCGCGACATGCGCGACCACCGCAGCGTGGTCTCCCGAGAGCACCTTGATGCCGACGCCGCGTGCCCTCAGATCCCGGACCGAGTCGGCCGCATCGCGCTTGGGAGGGTCCGCGAAGGCGCAGAAACCGACCACCGTCAGGACAGCTTCGTCCTCGGTCGTGACATTGACGCGGTCCGGCGGCATGGTTCGGATAGCGACGCCGAGCAGCCGAAAGCCCTGCCGGGCATGGTCATCCTCCAGACGAACGAGCTGAGCACGGTGGCTATCATCCAGCGGTCGGGCCAAGCCATCGACCTCGACCGCGACCGCGCGGGCCACGATCGCTTCCGGCGCGCCCTTGACGATCAGAAATCGGTGGTTGTCTCGCGCCGCAAGGACCGAGAGGCAGCGCCGCTCGTAGTCAAAGGGAATCTCGGCGAGCCGGGTCCAGGCGCTGCTTCCCGGCGGGCTGTCTGCGGCAAGTAACGCCTCATCCAGCGGGCTGTGGATGCCGATCTGGAACGCGCTGTTCAATCGGGCCAGCTCGAGCACCCGATCGCTGGGGCGTCCCGCAGGATCCAGATGTGCCGCGAGCGTGATCTTGGCTTCGGTCAGCGTGCCGGTCTTGTCGACGCATAGCGTATCCATCGCACCGAGATCGTGGATCGCGGACAGTCTCTTGACGATCACGTGCCGCTTCGCCATCCGCTGCGCCCCGCGCGCCAACGTCACGGTCATCACCATCGGCAAGAGCTCGGGTGTCAGGCCGACGGCCAGCGCGACGGCAAACAGGAATGATTCCACGGCCGGCCGATGCGCCACGAGGTGGGCGAGCAGCACGAACAGCGTCAAGAAAAGCGTCAGCTTGAGAATGAGCAGGCCAAGCTTCTGGACGCCCTGCTCGAGGGCGCTTGGGGGATCGTTCGCCAACAGCTCGGCGCTGATCATGCCGAAGCGCGTACGACGCCCGGTCTCGACGACGAGCATTACCCCGCTACCGCCAACGACGCTGGTGCCGGCGAACAGGGCATTGCTCGCTTCCGCAGGCAGATTGGTAGCACATGGCTCGGTGGTCTTGGCGGCCGGAAACGGTTCACCGGTCATGAGGGCCTCGTTCAGCTGGAAATCGCGGGCCATAAGCGCGACCCCGTCGGCTGGTACGAGGTCACCGGTCCGCAGCTCCACGACGTCTCCGGGGACGAGCTCGCTCACCGGCAACGCGACGATTGCGCCGTCGCGAATGACATCGGCCTGGATGGCAACCGAGCGCCGCAACGCTTCGGCGGCGACCTCCGCGCGGTGCTCCTGCACGATATCCAGCGTCAGTGACAGGCCCACCACGAGCGTGATGATCACAAAGCTCGCGAGGTCGCCGCTGAACCCCGACACGGCTGCCGCCACGATCAGGATGGCAATCAGCGGATTGACCAAACGATGTACGATCTTCTGCAGGATCGATCGCGTGCCCGATGGCTCTGCGAGGTTCGGGCCGATCAGGGCGAGCCGCTTTTCGGCCTCCTGTTGGCGCAGACCGCACCGTTCGGTGTCGAGACTGCGCAAGAGCGAATTGGTTGGCTCCCGCCAGAACGCTTCAACGGCTGGGCCATACGCAGACGGCTTGAGCGGCATGAGGATCTCGCGGTACTGGAAGGATTGGCAACGCAACCTAGTGCGGCCGGTTGGGTCCGGGATTGATGTGGCTCAAGCCGGCCCGGCCAAGACACGCATTGCCGGTAATCCATTGGCTAAGTATTGAAACTCGCGATTCGATGGAGGCGAAGCCAGAATCTGGCAGCACGCTCGCGCCTTGACCGTCCCGGAGTGCCCTTTGTCGTTTCTGGCCTGTTTTCGACCGCAATGGCTCGAATTACTTGGCAGGGCGGTCTCAGTGGGGCGGAATTGCTGACGTTTGTCCGACAGCGAATTCGATAGGGACACCGTAGCTCCACGGTGTACACAGTAACGTATGTTGTTATGCACGTGTCAGTTCGACAAGGTCGTTTTTGGCTCCTGTGGGAGGGGAATGAGCCATGGCTGATTTCGTATTCAGGGCGAACATCGCCCACTACAAGGACCTGCTGGCCACAGAGGCTGACGCACGGAAGATCGAAATGCTTCACAAGCTGCTGGCTGAGGAAGAGGCCAAGCTGGCCGAGTGGCGCAAGCAAAACCCAAAGGCTAAGGCCGCGGAATAAGGACCGGGTCACGATGATGGGCGCGGCACTGGGTGGCCTTATTGGGCGACTGCGGGGCCGGGCCGCTCCCGCCTGCATCGAGGGAGATTGCGTCGCGAGGCGCGACAGAAAATCGCAAGCCGGGTTGATGGAGATCAAGTCCGACACGCCCGGAATCCGCTTTGCTTGGGTCGCGCAGATTCACCCCTAACTGCGCACAGCCAGCCCCACTGAAGCTGCTGGCAGGCGTAAGCTGGCAGCTTCTTTGGGCGGGGGTGTTTGGTCGAGGCCTGTAGATCCTGATGAGAACCTACTACTTCGACACGAAGGACGGTATCCCGGTCCGTGATCGGGTCGGACTTGAATTCGCGAACGTCGACGCCGCGATCACGCACAGCAAGCAGATGGCGAGCAGGCTTCGAAGCGAGAACCCCTCTGGCGACGTCGATCGGCACGTGGTGGTCATCGACGAGTGGGGTAAGGAAATTCACCGGGAGGCGATCTATCGTGCCTGAAAACCGAGCTGGCGCCTAATCTGGTGACCCCCAAGGCACCATGGGCACGGTCATCGGGGCGCCGGCCTACAGGGGCTGATCGTCTTCCGTCGAAGGCTCTTCCTCCAACGAGACAAAGTCGCCGCCGCCATAGTCCTCCTCCGGCGGCGGGTAGGTGATTTTCACCAATTGGTCGTCGACCCGCTTCACGCCCGCAACGTTCTCCACCGCAACGGTCGTGGCGTTGCGCGCATTGTCGTTCCGGATGTTACCGCGCAAGCTGACGACCCCGTCGCGCACACTCACGTTCAGTGCAGCGGGCCGCCAGGGCGCATGCGCCAGTGCCGCAATGACGGATGCGCAAATCTGGTCGTCGTTGCCGGAAGAGGAGGATAGGTCGAGGCGAAGGTTCGCGATGGCGGTCATGAAATCCGTGCGTGTGACCATCCCGACCAGCTTTGTATCACGCACGACCGGGAATCGCGTGACGCCGTGCGATTCCATGAGTTGAACGACCTGCTCGAGCGGGGTGTCCTCCTCGATAGTAATCGGGTTGGGCGACATGATCTGATTGACCGTGCGGCCGTGTTGGCGGGCGAAGTCGAGCGCGACCTGGTTCGTGCCCGCGAGCATCGCAAGCCAGCGGCCGCGGTGTTTCACCGTTCCCACTTCCACGCGCCGGATGAAATCACCGTCGGACAGGATCCCGACGAGGGTTCCATCGCGATCGACGACAGGAAGGCCGCTGATGTGATGGGACAGCATCGTCTTGATGGCATCGATCACCGATGCATCGGCATCGATTGTGATGACGTTCCGTGACATGATCTCCCGTACGCGCACGACGTAGATCCTCCGACATGAGCTGACAAACCCCAGCTAACTCCTGGAAGGAGCAACGTGTGTTGATCCTTATCAACCGGACGATCGTGCAATTGCGCTGATATGCCCGGCATTGGGCAGGCAATCGAGTTGGGCAAGCCGCCCACAGTTGGTGACGGTCCGTGATTTCTGATTGTTCAACCCCCGCCATGGTCGCAATCTAGACCGCTCGGCTATGCCGGGCCGCGGCGTGGCCAAGGTGAGCGTCGAACGCCGAGGCGACGCTTCGGACCAGGAATTCCGCGTCATTGTTAATCGAGAGGCGATCACCCATCATCGTCACGGCGCCGTCAGAGATCAGCCTGTCGAGCCGGGAACGATCAACGACGGCTGAACCAAGATCCCAGCGGTGCCGGCGGCACATACCCGGCAGGTCGACGGCCATGTCGCACATGATGCGTTCGATGATGTCGGCACGGAAACGGTCCTCTGCGGTCAGCATGTAGCCCTTGACGGTGGCAAGCCGGTCCTCGGCGATGCGCGCAAGGTAGTCGCGTGTCGCGACAGCATTCTGCACGAAGCCCTGCGGCATGCGGCCGATTGCGCTGGCGCCCAGACCAATCAGGGTCTCGGCAGAATCGTCCGTATAGCCTTGGAAGTTACGCCGCAGCCGGCCCTCGCGCTTTGCCATGGCCAGATTGTCGCCAGGGAGCGCGAAGTGGTCGAGGCCGATGCGGATGTATCCGGCATCGGTAAGCGCCTGCGCGATTGCTTCGGACTGACAATGCCGCTCGAGACTATCCGGAAGCGACGCTTCGTCGATCGTGCGCTGGTGCTTCTTGAAGGAGGGAATATGGGCATATCCGAACACGGAAAACCGGTCAGGCCGAAGCGCGACGCATTTGTCGACAGTATCCAGGCAGGAGGCGACAGTCTGAGAGGGCAGGCCGTAGAGCAGGTCGAAGTTGATGCGGCTGACGGCGGCGCGGCGCAGCCGCTCGAGCGCTTCCGCGGTCTGCTCAAGGCTCTGCGAACGATTGATGGCGTGCTGAACGACAGGATCGAAGCTCTGGACGCCAAGGCTCGCGCGGTTGACGCCGCTGTAGCCCAATGCCTCCGCCATCGGCTCGGTCAGGGTGCGCGGATCGATCTCGACGGCGATCTCGGTGTCGGGCTGCACGAAGAACGAGTAACGCAGCGCGCCGACGAGATCAGCGAAGGTTTCGGGCGTCATGATCGTCGGGGTGCCGCCACCGAAATGGATGTGGGAGACGGGCAGTCGCTGGCCGATCGCTTCCGCGACTAGGTGCGCCTCGGTGCGAAGGCCGGCGGCGTAGAGGGCGATCGGTTCGTCGCGATTGGTGATGGAGGTGTGGCACCCGCAGTACCAGCACATCGACCGGCAGAACGGTACATGCAGGTAGATCGAAGCCGGCCGGCGGGCTGGAACCGACCTGAGCCATGACCTGTAATCAGTCTCGCCGACCTCCGCAGAAAAATGCGGAGCCGTGGGATAGCTGGTGTAGCGCGGCAGCTTGTCCTGCCCATAGGTGATCGCCAGGTTCGACCGCATTCGATTCCTTGCCTCTTACTCGCGGCCGGTCATCGGAGTCTGGAGCGCCCTTCGCTCACGCCGCCATGATCCGGTTCGACATCGCACACTTGCGCAGTTCCACCCGTCGCGAGGTCGGAAGTGAGATCACGCCGTTCTGCTCGAGCTGGGTAAAGGTGCGTGACACCGTTTCGATCGTCAGACCGAGATAGTCCGCGATATCCTGGCGCGACATCGGAAGCTCGATGGCGGCATTCTTGAAGGCGCGGCGCGCCATGTCATGAAGGAAGCCGACGACCCGATCTTCGGCGCTGCAGATCAGGAGCATCAGATGCTCCTGGAAACGGCGCAGCTCCTGGGCCGTCGCATCCCACAGCTGCCGTGCCAGATCCTTTTCGTTGCCGGCACGGACCATGAGCGCGGCGCGCTTGACCACGATGATCCGGGCCTCGGAGACGGCCTCAGCCGAGGAGATATGCGTCTCGCCGGCCTCGAAGCCGAAGATATCGCCGGGGAGATAAAAAGCGCCGATCTGGCGACGCCCGTCTTCCAGAATACTGTAAGTTCGGACGGCGCCGGAGACGACCTGGTAGAGATATTCCGAGGCCTCATCCTCGCCGTAAATCTCGCTGTTGCGTGCGAACCGCATCGGCGTCCCAATCATGCCGAAGGGCCCTTCAACGCGCGCCTGTCGGTTGAGGATGCTGGTCGGGTGACGGCTGTTCTCGATAGAAATGGCGTTCTGGGTCTGCATGGCGGCACTCCATGGATGGGAAGATCGATGGAGGCAGATTGATCGCATCTCCTGGATCGGGAAATTTGGATATTTCCCCTAAGTAGAAGTCACTTACGTATTTATACGTAGGTGCCGGACAAAGTAGCCGCCGCGCGCCGAGACATCGGTCGCGCGGCGCGTCGCTCAAGAGGAGAGGCTAGCGGCCGTTCTTGTCGGGATGGGCAGCGCGTGTGGTGGCTCGATTCCCGTCCTCTTCCCGAAGCCAGCGCGTCGTGCTGCGATCGGTCAGCGCGAGCGCGAGCGCAAAGATCCCGAAGATGAGACAGACGGCAGAGACGACAAGCAGTGTGCTCATTGCCATGTTGGGCTCCTCGACTTGAATCAACCTGCCGCCTTGATGTCCTCCGGCGACTCCACGTAGTAGCCGGAATAACCGTCGACGAAGCAGAGGTGATCATGGACCTCCTTGACGCCCGAGGTGTTCTCGGCGAGCACGATCGCGGCCTGACGCGCGCGGTCATCGAAGATCAGACCGTTCAGATGCACGACGCCGTTGCGCACCCAGACCTGGAAGCCGGCCGGGCGCCAGCCGGTGGCGTTGATTTCGCGCAGGATCCGTTCGCGGATATGGCTGTCGTCGGCGGTCGGGTCGGGAACTTCGCGCGCCAGCGATGCGACAGCCTGCAGGATGTCCGCCCGGGTGACGATTCCGACCATGGTCTTGCCGTTCACGACCGGTACCCGCTTCACGCCATGCTTGTGCATCAGATGCACGATCTCCTCAATCGGCGTCTGCTCCTCTACGGTGATCGGGGTCGCCGTCATGACATCTTCGACCTTGCGGCCGCGCTCATGCACGAAATCGGTCGCGGCGCGACCCGCCCCCGTGAACAGTTCCAGCCATGCTGAGCGCTTGTGTCCTGTGCCGATCTCGCTGCGTTCCAGGAAATCTCCCTCGGACACCATGCCCCTGAGGGTGCCGTCTTCGTCCATCACCGGCAGACCGCTGAGATGGCATCGCAGCATGATGTTGGCCGCATCCAGGATCTTCGTGTGCGGGCTGACGGCGATGATGTGCTTGGTCATGATCTGATGCGCACGCATGTTTGGACCTCCGTGTTGAGAAATGAACAATAAAGCTTCGCGTGTCCCGCACGTTGACCTGGCTCAACGCTCTGCCGGGCCGCGCTCCAGAGATTTCAAGAACAGGATGAAATCGCCCACTTGGTCCGGCTCGAAGCTGAACTGGGGCATGGTCGGATGGCCAGTGATGATTCCTTCCGCCAGCGACTCTTGCAGCATCTCAACCGGATAGCGCTCGTGCAAGGTCCGGAACGGCGGAGCTATCTTCAGCGGGCTCGGGCTGACCCGGTCGATCGAATGGCAGCGGGCGCAGTAAAACTGCGCCAGGCGCCGGCCTTGTGCCTCGTCGGCAGCGGCCGAGGTCAGCGCGGCGCAGATCGCGCCGATAACGGCGAGGCCGCGAGCGACATGACGCAGAAATGTCCTGGCAGGATGTTTCACGAGACGGCTCGCGCTTAGTGGGACATCAGGACGGGAATGGTCATTGCGCGGAGCATGTTGCGCGTCACACCGCCGAGCAGAGTTTCCTGCAAGCGGGAGTGGCCGTATCCGCCCATCACCAGAAGGTCGAGGCTCTCATCCGCCGCGATCGACACCAGGATCGACTGAACTTCTGACCTGGACGCCGCCAACGACGTGATCTTGGCCGGCAGCCCTTCCTTTGCGAGATACCGCACCAGATGATCGGTGGAGGCTTCTGAGGGAATTGGATCGGTGCCATCGATGGTGATGATAGCGAGAGCATCAGCCGCGCGCAGCAACGGCATCGCGTCATGGAGGGCGCGGGCAGCAAGCCGGCTGCCGTCCCAGCAGATCCCGATTCGTTTCGCCGAGAATGCGCCATGGAACGTGTAGGGCATGAACAGGACGGGACCACCGGCCTGGAATAATAGCTCCCGTGGAATCACGTTGTCGTAGCTGTTGTACTCGCCCTGCGGCTGCACCGCCACGGTCAGGTCATGCAGTCGCGCGCTGGCGCAGATCATCTCGCGCGCATCGATGGGGAGCGCCCCTACGGCGCGGGTTGCGTAGGATATCCCAGCATTTCGCGCCTCGATCTCGAAGACGCGCAGCGCTGCCTCGGCGCGTTCCAGGGCCTGTGCATGTTCAGCGTCGAACAGCGAGGCTACCGCCACGCTCCCTTCGACGACGAACGGTACGCTGGCAGTTTCGTAGCCGATCGCCATTGCGTCGAGATGCGCGCTCGTGCCGAGCGCGAGCGAGACTGATCCGTCGACCGCTGGACGTGGCGACAGCTCCGTCGGAATGTGGACGAGGATGTTCTTGAACATGGCCGTTCTCCAAGGGGGTGGAAAAGCAAGTGCCATCAGAGCACGGATCGAGGCTGGCCAATTTGATCTGCCTCATGCGCGTTCGTGGATTCTGATTGAGCGAGATCAATTCATCGCACGCGCACTTCGCGCAAACGTTACGTCCAGCTTGGAGGAGCCGGCATGGTGCGCGTCGCATTGGTTACGGGTGGAAGCAGGGGAATTGGCGCCGCGATCTCGCGGGCCCTCGCTGCTGCCGGATGTCGGGTTGCGGCCTGCTATGCCGGAAACGCAGGGGCCGCATGGTCGTTTCAGGATCAGACCGGAATTCCCCTATTCCAATGGGATGTCGCGAACTTCAAGGCCTGCGCAGCCGGTGTCCGTGAGGTGGAGGCGGCGCTGGGCCCAATCGACGTCCTGGTCAACAACGCCGGTATCGTGCGCGACGCCACACTACACCGAATGACCAAGCCGCAATGGGACGCGGTGATCCGAACCGATCTCGATTCGTTGTTCAACATGTGCCGGCCCCTCATCGAGGGCATGCGGGCGCGCAAGTTCGGGCGGATCATCAACATCTCGTCGATCAATGGGCAGAAGGGTCAGATCGGCCAGACGAACTATGCCGCGGCGAAGGCGGCCGAGCTTGGCTTCACCCGCGCGCTCGCGCTCGAAAGCGCGCGGTTCGGAATCACGGTCAATGCGATCTGTCCGGGCTACATCAATACCGAGATGCTGGCCGCCGTGCCCGCCGATGTCATGCAGAACTCCATCCTGCCGCAGATCCCGGTCGGGCGGCTAGGACAGCCGGAAGAAATTGCCCGTGCCGTTGCGTTTCTTGCCGCCGACGAAGCAGGGTTCATCACGGGTTCGACGCTGTCGATCAATGGCGGCCAACACATGTGCTGAATGGGAGAGATGACAATGCTCGCAACCGATGTGATGCGCAGTTCATTCGCGTCGATCAAGCCGACCACCACAGTGCTCAGTGCCGTCGAGCTGCTGCTTGAAACCGATCAGCGCGGCCTGCCGGTGATCGACGACGTCGGCGACCTCGTCGGCATGGTGTCGGAGGGCGATTTCCTCCACCGAGACGAGCTTGGTATCAGCCCGCCGTCAGGAAACTGGCTGGAGGCTCTGCTTGGCATTGCGGAGAATTCACCCGAACGCGAGCGCATGCGCACCGTGCAGGTCGGCTCGCTCATGAGTTGTTCACCGATTACCGTCGATCTCGAGGCATCGATCGAGGACGTCGTCGCGCAGATGGATGTCTACAATGTCGCCCAGATTCCGGTGCTTTGCGCCAGAACGGTCGTTGGTATTGTCAGTCGCAGGGAGCTGCTTGCGGCATTGGCGCGCCGATTGAGAGAAGTAGAAAAGGCTAGCACCGGAGTTACTTCATGAGCGAGATGACCCTGCAATCACATGCGCATGCTGTCGTCTGGATCGATCACCTTGTTGCGAAGGTTTTCGGCGTTGGGTTGACCGGCGTCAGCGCGACGGCCGTCTATGCGCAGTTGCCGTCGCAGCATCTGCATCACAAGGCCAACACGATCGGCGATGGTCGCGTCCAGGTCGATGCGACATTTCTTGCCAGGGTGGGCGCGGCCGTAAGCGGTTGCAGCGATTTGCTCGTCATCGGTCCAGGTATCGAGAAGGCCGAGCTGACGCAATATCTCAAGGCGGAGCGGCCCGACCTCAATTTGCATGTCGAGCCGAGCGATCATCCCACCGACGCCGAGATCGTGGCGCTGGGTCGCAAGCGATCCCGCCTCGGCTGAGCGGCAAGCGCCGGCGTCTGAGCAGATGCCAGACCGAAAGATAGATTGCGCCCGAGCTCATCCAGCTCGAGCAAGGAGGCGAGCGATGACAGTCCATGCAATTCTCGACCAGCCCACAACTCCTGCCAATGACGATGTGACGGGTGTCGGAACGCCTGCTTTAGTACAACCCGCAGTCGGGCCGTTGA
Organism: Bradyrhizobium sp. USDA 3240; assembly: GCF_054063295.1. Classification (NCBI taxonomy): domain Bacteria; kingdom Pseudomonadati; phylum Pseudomonadota; class Alphaproteobacteria; order Hyphomicrobiales; family Nitrobacteraceae; genus Bradyrhizobium; species Bradyrhizobium sp. USDA 3240. Next base: position 1,634,953 of record NZ_JBSSGD010000002.1, on the reverse strand, counting down.
CCGGTGCCGAATCGCTCGACCAACTCGTTCACGCGGCGATGGCGCGATGGACCGGGGGGCTTTCACCGGCCGGCCTCGCGCTCGCCTTCGCCGATTGGCAACTCCACCTTGCGGCCTCACCCGGCAAACGGCTTCAACTCGCGCTGAATGCGCTAGCTGACGGCGCGCGCTTCGCGCGCATGGTGTCGACGCCGCATGCTGCCTGGCAGCCCTGGTTCATGGTCAAGCCTCAACCGGGTGACAACCGATTTGCCGGCCAGGACTGGACATTGCCGGCCTTCAACGTCATGGCGCAGGCATTCCTGCTGGGTGAGCAAGGGTGGCATTCGGCGGCCAGCGGCCTGCACGGCGTCTCAAAGGCAAATGCAGCGGTCGTAGATTTTACCGTCCGGCAATGCCTCGATGTTGTTTCGCCGTCCAACTTTCCGTTCAGCAACCCCGACGTCCTGCGCGAGGCCATGGATTCGGGTGGCGGCAACTTCGTGTCGGGCTGGCATAACTGGTTGGAAGACTGCAGGGATCTGTTGAGTGCCAAGCCGTCCGGACCGGCCCCATTTGTGGTCGGCAAGGACGTCGCCGCGACCAAGGGCAAGGTTGTCTACCGGAATGAGCTGATCGAGCTCATCCAATACGTGCCCGCAACAGCCGACGTTTGCCCCGAGCCGGTGTTGATCGTGCCGGCCTGGATCATGAAATATTACATCCTCGATCTCTCGCCGCAGAATTCGCTCGTACGGTTCCTGGTCGAGCGCGGCTTCACCGTGTTCATGATCTCGTGGCGAAATCCGGAGCCGGCCGATCGTGAACTTGGTCTCGATCACTATCGCAAGCTTGGGATCGACGCTGCGATCGACGTGATCAATCAGCTTGTTCCCGAACGTCCGATCCATGCCGCTGGCTACTGCCTCGGTGGGACGCTGCTCGCAATCGCAGCAGCTCGGCTGCAGAGGGAGCGGCACGGCTGCCTGCGCTCGGTAACGCTCTTGGCAGCCCAGGTCGATTTCACCGACGCCGGCGAACTGACGCTCTTCATCAATGAAAGCCAGATCGCGTTCCTCGAGGATATGATGCGGCAGCGCGGCGTGCTCGATACGGCGCAGATGGCCGGGGCGTTCCAGTTGCTGCGGTCGAACGACATGATCTGGTCGCGCCTGGTCCGCGATTATCTCATGGGCGAGCGCGCTGCGCCGAGTGACCTGATGTCATGGAACGCGGACGCAACCCGCATGCCCTACCGGATGCATTCGGACTATCTGCGCAAGCTGTTTCTCAACAACGACCTTGCCGAAGGCCGCTATTCGGTGGACGGACAGCCGGTGGCGCTTTCCGATCTTCGTGCCCCCATGTTCGCGGTCGGCACTGTCCGCGATCACGTCGCGCCCTGGCGGTCGGTTCACAAAATTCACCTGTTGGCCGATGCCGATATCACCTTCGTGCTGGCGAGCGGCGGTCACAACGCCGGCATCGTTGCTCCACCGTCGGAGGAGGGGCACAGCTATCAGTTATTGGAGAAGAAGGCGGATCAACCCTATGTCGGCCCCGACGAGTGGCTGCGGACGGCGGTGAATCGCGACGGATCCTGGTGGCTGGAGTGGGTTCGCTTCCTCACGGCGCATTCCGGTGTGTGGGTGCCGGCGCAATCGGTGCTTCACGCGCCCGAAGGCGTATCGTCGCTTGGTGATGCGCCGGGACAGTACGTCCTCCAGCATTGAACGTCGCACCGGCTTGATCTGTCGCAAATCCTCACCGCCGCGAGCCGTTACGATGAAAAGGTCGCATCAGGTTGCAGCGAGGAAGCCATGAGTCTGATCCTCCGCGTTTTCTTCATACTAGCGGGAGCCATCACCGCGTTGTTCGTCGCGCGCGATTCTCTGAACTTTGATGTCATGCAAATGTTCGTGGCTATCCTGCTGGTGATCGGGCTCCTGTTGGCCGGTAGCCTCTGGAGCCTGTGGCGGCAAACGTGACAGCTCGAGCTCGGTCGATGGCCTTAGGATTTGGGCGTCCGCCATCGTTCGCCGGTATCCGCCATTCCCCGCTAATATTGCACTTCACGTACGCGCTGAATCGGTGATGCAGTAGGGCTTGAAACGACTGAGCGCGCCGAGGGCCGGCTGTTCAAGGCCGGCCCTCGGAAAGCAGATGGCGGATTTCGTCGACGCGTCCGGAATGGAAACGTCTATCGTCCTTCGAGCCCGGAAGAGCCCTTGGTGATGTTCATGAACATCAGGGCTATTGCAGATGCAGCAGCAAGAAATGCCGCGGTCCATCTGACGGTGGAGACGGCAAAGGCGGCGTCAAGCCGCCAGCTTGTGGGTACCGGCTCCGTCGAGGCAAGCGGTACCACATCCGGAAAGTACCAATTGCAGAATAGAGCGAGCACGACCGCGAGGATCGCACTACCGACAAAGACGAAGGTTAATCGCCGTTTCATGGAACTCCTCCTGTCAATGGGAGAATGTTGCCAGACCTGACGGCATCGGCCAATTCAGGAGTTTCCCTTAGGCGATGTACCGCTCGCCCCGTCCGTTGGGGGCGCCAGCAGGCGGGAAATACTGCGTTCAAGCGTGGTGGAGGGCGTGCCGGAAGCGTCTACAATATGCCAATCGATCATTCCGGTTTCAATGTTGTCTTGGATCAGGACTACATCGGACGTCGCGTCCGACGCGTCGTTCTGCCGCGATGCCACGCGGTGCAGCCGTGTGGCGCGCCCGGCGGTCAAGAAAATGCCGCGAAAGTCAACTTTTGCGTCGCGAGCAACGGCTTCAGCTGCACCACGTTCCACCGGCTTCAGAAAGGCCGCATCGAGTATTACCGAAGCTCCCTGGCCTAATGTGTGCGCGGCATGCTTGAGCATGGTCTCGTATACGCGGTTCGATGCTTCGGGAGTATAGGTCTCCGCCGATAATGTGGCGTGCTCGGCGACGTGATAGAGCTGCTTGCGAATGACATCCGATCGCAGAACCAAGGCGCCCGGGGGCGGCGCGATCAGATGCGCCATGTCGCGCGCCAGCACGCTCTTGCCGGTACCGGACTTCCCGCCAACTGCAATTAGGCGGGGCGGCTCCGGTTCGATGAGCCGGCGTGCAAGCTCGAAATAGCGCCTCGCTTGGGCGTCGATCGCTTGATCGAGCTGATGTTGCCGTGCCTTGGTGAAGAGCACGTTGGCCCGGATCGCTGCGCGCATTGATAGGAACAGCGGTAGCAAACGCAACGCGCCCGATTGCGTGTCCCAGGCGGTCTGCATGTAGCTATTCAATAGCCTGTCGGCCACGGTCTCCCGTTTGAAGTGCAGCAGGTCCATCAGTGGAAATGCGAGGTCATAGAGGACGTCGGTTGTCGCGATATTGGGGTCAAACTCGATCGCATCGAACAGAATGAACTCGCCGTCGAGCAGGACGATGTTGCCGAGATGTGCATCGCCGTGACAGTGCCGGACCTGCCCAGCGGCGGCGCGGCGGCGCAACGGTTGGAGGTTGCGCGCGAGGGCCGATGGCTCAGTTCGTGCAATCGATCGATTTCCTCCCGGGACAGAGCCGGCGCGGCGCAAAACTGCTCCGTATTTCGGTCAATGATGACCGGCAGCGAGGCAAGCCATGGGGATCCTTCGCGTCCCGTTGCGGTTCGATGGGATTCGAGCAGGATGGCGGCCAGTCTCTCGCCAAGCTCCGGGCGGATTTCATCCCGCTCTGCGAGATGATCGAGTGTCTTGTTCTCGTCGAAGCGAGCCATTTCGACGGCCCATTCGACAACCGGACCGGTCCCCCCGACCACAAGCCCATCGCGCTGGCGCGTGATCGGAACCACCCTGCGATAGATGGCGGGGGCGTGGCGCTTGTTGACCGCAATCTCATCTTCGCAAGCGCGCCGCCGCTTCTCCAATGTCGAGAAGTCGAGATAGGGCAGCTTGACCGCTCGCTTGATCTTCAGGACACGCGAGGGTTCGAGAAGGACGATCGAACAATGGGTGTCGATCCGCTTTACCGGCACGGCCGGCTGGTCAGACCTGGCCAGGAACGACAATACAGCGGCTTGGCCAGTCTCGCCTGTGGCCGCGTCGGGTGCTGATGTCGGCGTTGTCATGGTTTCAAAACGGCTGCGCCGACGAGCCTGCCGTCCCGCAAGCGCGCCAGTGCTTCATTCGCCTGTTCCAAGGGAAAGACGGTGACGTGTGTTCGGACTTCAGCGCTTGCCGCCGTCTTAGGAAAGTCGACGCCATCCTGTCGCGTCAGGTTGGCGACAGAAACGATCTGCCGTTCGCCCCAAAGGATGTCGTAGGGAAAGCTCGGAATATCCGACATGTGAATGCCGGCGCAAACCACGCGTCCGCCTTTACGCAGCGTGCGCAGGGCGAGCGGGACAAGCGGCCCGATCGGGGCATAGATGATTGCGGCATCAAGCTCGGCCGGCGGCCGATCTTCGGAAGCGCCGGCCCAGCGTGCGCCGAGCGATAATGCCAAGTGCTGGGCCTCGGCGTCGCCCGCGCGGGTGAAAGCGTACACATCCCGCCCTTGCCAGCACGCCACTTGCGCCACGATATGTCCGGCCGCGCCAAAACCGTAGATGCCGAGCTTGCGGCCGTCGCCAGCCATCACCAGGGACCGCCAGCCGATCAGACCGGCGCAGAGCAGCGGTGCCAGCTCCGCATCCTCGCCGTCTTCGCCGAGCGGAAAGCAGTAACGCGCGTCTGCCACCAGGTGCGCGGCAAAGCCGCCGTCCCGCGTATAGCCGGTGAACAGGGGAGCGTCGCAGAGGTTTTCCTTGCCCTCCCGGCAGTAGGGACAATGCCCGCAGGTCGATCCAAGCCAGGGAACGCCGACGCGTGTGCCGAGATGCGCATGGTCTACGCCGTCACCGATCGCATCGATACGGCCAACCACCTCATGGCCCGGAACGATCGGATAGGCGATGTCGGGCAGTTCTCCGTCGACGACATGCAGGTCGGTGCGGCAAACGCCGCAGGCGTTGATCTTGACGCGCACCTCGCGCGGGCGGGGAATCGGATCGGGTCGCTCGGTATATTGCAGCCGCGCGCCGCGCGCGGGAAGGATCATGGCGTGCATGACGGAACTCGCTTGGGTATGTGCCGCTCCTTTGATCACATGACATTGGTCCGGTTTTGATCCTGGTCAACGGCCAGGTGGCCGTTCCTGACTAACTTTAGTTTGCAACACTCAAACAGGAGGTACTGATGGCTAACGACGTGATCCCCGTTGGAGCCGAGCGCGCCATGGCGCGGCGGGAAAACAACCCCTTCACGTTTTTGCAGCAGGAGATCGACCGGCTGTTCGACGGTTTCGGCCGCAATTTCCCGGCGTTCGCCGCGCCGCAGGCGATGATGCTGCGCATGGACGTCAGCGAGACCGACAAGACCGTCGAGATCTCCGCCGAGTTGCCCGGCCTCGAGACCAAGGACGTTCAGCTCAACCTCGCCGACAACGTGCTCACGATCCGGGGCGAGAAGAAAAGCGAGCGCCAGGAGAAGGACAAGGACTATCACCTGATCGAGCGCAGCTTCGGCGCGTTCTCACGCTCCGTTGCATTGCCCGAGGGCATCAAGGCGGAGGACGTCAGCGCCGAAATCGCCAAGGGCGTGCTCAAGGTCACCGTCAAGAAGCCGGCTCCCAAGCAAAGCAGGCAGATCGACATCAAGACGGCGGCGTAGCCGCCTTGCTGAGCGCGTCGCTCATCAGGCAGCGACGCGTCCGCGAAATAGTCATCCATCCAAGGGGATCAGCCATGTACGAATTTCTTCAGGAAACGGTTGCGAGCAACATGACGAGGTCGGTACGAAGTGTCGCTCCCGAAATGACCGTGGGCGACCTGTACCGGTTGTTCGCGAAAGACGACTATGACGCCTATCCCGTGCTCCGCGACGATGCCGTGGTCGGTTTCGTCACCAAACTCGATGCCCTGAAGGTGTTCGCGTGTCCGACAGATCACATCTTGCCACGTTACGACGATCGGATGGGAACGACGGTCGATGAGATCATGTCGTCCGACGTCATCGCGGTTGAGCCGGAGACAAGTCTGCAGCGCGTTCTACAGCTGATGGTCGCACATCGGCTCAAGAGCCTCCCCGTGATTGATAAGTATCGCCACCTGGTCGGGATCATTGCTCGTGAGGATGTCATGCGGGCTCTGGCGCGCTGCACGAAGCGGCGGGCGCCTCCGCTCGTTCCTTGCGAGACTGCCCGATGTCTACGTTTGGTCTAGAGCGGGTTCTTTCGCCTCGAACGATCGCGCTTGTCGGTGGCAGTTCGCGTCCATCTTCTCTCGGTCTGGCGGTGCTCATGAACCTCAAGGCGTGCGGCTTTTCCGGCCGCATCGCCGTGGTCAATCCGAACTACGCCGCGATCGACGGCGAGACTACGTCCCTCGATCTCAAGTCACTTCCGTTCGTTCCGGATCTCCTCGCGATCACGGCGCCCGCGGCCGCGATTCCCGGAATCATCTCGGACGCTGCTGCGGTCGGTGTCGCCGCTGCGGTGATCCTGACCGCCGGTCTAGGGCACGGCGCCGGCTCGCTTGCCGAGACGGTCGCGCGGACCGCGCGCATGCACGGCATGCGCCTGATCGGGCCGAACTGCCTCGGCGTCATGGTGCCGCGCGCGAAGCTCAACGCGAGCTTTGCCGCGCATCAGCCTGCCGACGGGCGTCTTGCCCTGATCTCGCAGTCCGGCGCCGTTGCTGCCGCGATGATTGAATGGGCGGCAGAGCGGCGGCTCGGCTTCTCCGGCATTGTATCGATCGGAGACCAGCTCGATGTCGATGTCGCTGATTTGCTCGACTATTTCGCGCAGGACGATCACACCAGCGCGATCCTGCTCTACATCGAGGCCATCAAGGATGCGCGCAAGTTCATGTCGGCCGCCCGTGCCGCGGCGCGGCTCAAACCGCTGATTGTCGTGAAAGCAGGCCGGATGGCGCAGGGCGCCAAGGCCGCGGCCACCCATACCGGCGCGCTGGCCGGTTCGGACGCAGTCTATGACGCGGCGTTCCGCCGGGCCGGCATGCTGCGCGTGTACGACCTTCGGGAATTGTTCGACTGCGCCGAATTGCTTGGCCGCGGCTTCGTTCCGCGCGGCAACCGGCTGTCGATCCTGACCAATGGCGGTGGGCTCGGCATCCTCGCGATCGACCGGCTCGTTGAGCTCGGGGGCGTTCCGGCGAGCTTGTCGGCGGAGACGATTGCGGCGCTCGATCGGGTTCTGCCACAGGGCTGGTCTCGCGCCAACCCCGTTGATATCTCCGGTGACGCCGATGCTGCCCGCTACGTGTCTGCACTCGACGCATTGCTCGAGGACACTAACAGCGACGCCGTGCTGGTCATGAACGTGGAAACGGCGGTCGCGCCGACCGAAGGAATCGCCGAAGCGGTGGCACAATGTGTTCGTGAACGTCGGACCAGGAAGAGTGACGTTGCCGCGCTGGTGCTTGCATCGTGGGATGGTGCCGATGAGCGCACCGCGACAACCTTCGAGGCTGCCCGCGTCCCGCAATTTCCCACCGAAGATGACGCGGTGCGCGCTTTCATGTACTTGGTGAGATATCGCGAGGCCTCCATCGCGCTGGCCGCAACTCCGCCCAGTATCGCCGCGACGTTTGCGCCGGAGACGGTAGCGGCACGGCGCGTGATTGCGAAAGCGCTGTCCGAGGGGCGAGGATGGCTTGACCCTGTTGAAATCGTGGCCCTGTTCGAGGCGTACGAGATTCCGATTGTTCCGACCGTTGTGGCCCGTGATGCCGACGAAGCCGTGGACAAGGCCGCGCCCTTTCTTGCGCAAGGGCTTGCCGTAGTGGTGAAGCTGTTCTCTCGCGACATCAGGCACAAGTCGGACATCGGCGGTGTCATTCTCGGCTTGCGGACTCGCGAGAGCGTCGTAGAGGCGGCCAGATCGGTGCTGGCGCGCGCTCATGCCGCGCGTCCGGATGCTGCCCTGCAAGGTGTGACGATCCAGCCCATGATCGAGCGGCGGGCGGCACGTGAGCTGATCCTCGGCATTGCCGACGATCCGACCTTCGGCCCGGTCATCGTGTTTGGCCGCGGTGGAACCGCGGTCGAGGTGATCGACGACAAGGCGTTGGCGCTGCCACCCCTCGACATGAACCTGGCATGCGACCTCGTGGGCCGCACCCGGGTCTCGCGGCTGCTTGCCGCCTACCGCGACGTACCTGCCGTTCCGGAAAATGTCGTCCCGCTTACCCTCGTCAAGCTGGCGCAGATGGCGGCCGATATTCCGGAAGTCGCAGAGCTCGATATCAATCCGCTGCTGGCGGATGAAACCGGCGTGCTGGCGCTCGACGCGCGCGTCGCAATCCGTAAGCCCGCGCGGCTGTTTGCCGGCCAGACCCGTCTCGCAGTGCGGCCCTATCCGTCGCAGTGGGAGGGTGAGCTTGCCCTGAGGGATGGCTCGCGCGTCGTGGTGCGGCCGTTGCGGCCGGAGGATGAGCCCATGGTGGAGAGCTTCTTCAAGCGAGTGACCGCCGAGGATCTCAGGCTTCGTTTCTTTCAGGCGATGAAGAATTTCTCGCACGCGTTCATTGCGCGGCTGACCCAACTCGACTACGCGCGTGCGATGGCCTTTGCGGCGCTGGATCCGAGCACCGGCGCTATGGTGGGAGCAGTCCAGCTTCATTCGGACTCGCTCTACGAGAATGCCGAGTACGCTATCCTGTTGCAGTCCGATCTCAAGGGCAGAGGATTTGGGTGGGCGCTGATGCAGCTTCTGATTCAGTATGCGCGGTCGGAAGGGCTGAAGCGGCTGTCAGGTGAAGTGCTGGCCGAGAACACCACCATGCTGAACATGTGCCACGAGCTCGGGTTCACGGCCGTGACAGAGCCGACCGACCACCGGATTGTCAATGTCGTCCTCGACCTCTCCCTTCCGGTGGTGGATGCCTTGGGGGCCGACATTCTGATCCGGCGCAGTCGCGATCAAAGCGGCGTGACGGCAACGACACGATAGGGATGCATGCCATCCGCCTCGCGGACGGAGACATACTCGCCGAGTCGGAAGCGCTCATTGCCGAAATGATGGCCGGCTTCATCGGCTGTCGAAGCAGCCACGTCGTAGTGGAAGCGCCAGTTGCCGCCCGGACCATGAACGAGGTGACCGAGCTGATCGTCTTCCGCGGGGCGCTGGCGAACGACGCGGCAGGCCTCGCGGTGGGCTTTCCAGGCTTCGACATCGATCCGCGACGCCGTGTCGAGCGGGGCGACGATGATATAGCCGATCGCGGACGCGCCCTCGGGGTGATCGTGCTCGCGCGCGCGTTCGAGCCGAACCTGCCTGAACGAGTGCGGCAACGCAGTGTTTTGGAGAGGCGTGAAGGCGGCGCGATTCATCAGAAATCTCCCTGAACATGTCCGAGGCTGCCCGGCAACCTATTCAATTCTAGTCCTGCGGCTCGCCAAGCCGTTGATTTGGGTCAAGCGCATGTCTGGGAGCACACGGTGAGGCCGGTTGCGCTGGGTCAAACACAGCCGTCTCCAGCAGCCTAAGGTGACCTGTAAATTGGAGTCCGAATCTTGCTCAACGCCCCGGCACTTTCAGCGAATGCGGACGATCCGCGCGTGTTTACCGCATGTGGGGCCTGGAACGTTGCCAATGTCGAGCGGCTGGAGCGGCTGTGCGAGGGGGCGGCGCGCGCCGACATTGGGGCGATTGATCTGCGTCGCGTCACTGCGCTCGACACGGTGGGGGCTTGGCTGCTCGAAAGGCTGGCCCGCGGCGGTGGCACCAGGGCAGCGCTCACCGGTGCCGATGGTCCATATGGCGACCTGCTGGAAGAGGTACGAGGACTGAACCGTTCCGGCCTCGCCGAACGCAGATCGGTCAATCCCGTGCTGCAGAGGCTCGATCAGCTTGGCCGCGGCAGCAGGCGGCTGGCGTCCGATTCGGCGGCATTCCTGCATATGCTCGGCGCCCTCAGCGCAGCGTTGCTCGGCATTCTCAGGCATCCGCGATCGTTCCGACTGACGTCGACCGTCTATCAGCTCGGCCGGGTGGGCTGGCAAGCGGTGCCGATCATGGTGCTGATCACGTTCCTGATCGGCGCCATCATTGCTCAGCAAGGCATCTTCCATTTTCGCCGCTTCGGTGCGGAATCCTACGTCGTCGACATGGTTGGCATCCTCGTGCTGCGCGAGATTGGCGTGCTGATCGTGGCCATCATGGTCGCCGGACGCTCTGGCAGTGCCTATACCGCCGAGATCGGTGCGATGAAGATGCGCGAGGAGATCGATGCCCTCAGCACCATGGGGCTCGATCCTATCGCAGTCCTGATCCTGCCGCGGATCCTGGCACTGGTGGTGGCGCTGCCGATTCTCGCCTTTATCGGCTCGCTCGCAGCGCTCTATGGCGGCGGGCTCATCGCCTGGCTCTATGGTGGCATGAGTCCAGCGATCTTCATCGCACGCCTTCACGACGCGGTTTCAGTCACTCATTTCGAGGTCGGCATCATCAAGGCGCCATTCATGGCACTCGTGATCGGGCTTGTCGCGGCGGTGGAGGGATTGAGCGTCAAGGGCAGCGCGGAGTCGCTCGGACAGCAGACGACGGCGTCGGTCGTGAAATCGATCTTCCTGGTGATCGTGCTCGACGGGTTGTTCGCGGTCTTCTTTGCTTCGATCGGGATGTAGCAATGGTCGACGCGCCAGCGATCCATATCCGCGACCTCGTGGTCGGCTTCGGCGAGAAGATCATTCTCGATCATCTCGATCTCGACGTGAACGACGGCGAAATTCTCGGCCTCGTGGGCGCGTCCGGCGGCGGAAAGTCGGTGCTGATGCGGACATTGGTCGGTTTGCTTCCGAAGCGGAGCGGGCAGATCGATTTCGCGGGCGCAAGCGAACACGAACGCCGCTGGGGCGTGCTGTTCCAGCAGGGGGCGCTGTTCTCGGCCTTGACGGCTCGCCAGAACATCCAGTTTCCGCTGCGCGAGTGCGCGCGGCTGTCGCCAGGGCTGCTGGACGAAATTGCGGACGCCAAGCTCGAGATGGTCGGCCTGACGCGCGAAGACGGGGACAAGTATCCGTCCGAGCTCTCGGGCGGCATGACCAAGCGGGTTGCGCTCGCGCGGGCACTGGCGCTCGACCCCTCGCTGTTGTTTCTCGATGAGCCAACGTCCGGTCTCGATCCCATCGCTGCGGGCGAATTCGATACCCTGATCCGGACGCTGCATCGGACGCTGCGTTTCACCGTGTTCATGGTGACGCACGACTTGAACAGTCTGCAAGCCATCTGCGACCGCGTCGCCGCGCTTGCCGACGGCAGGATCGCAGCAATCGGGCGGCTGTCATCGGTACTCAAGTCCGATCATCCCTGGGTCCAGGCCTATTTTCACGGAGCCCGGGCACAGAAGCTGGGCCTCGGCAACTAGGCAGAGAGAGACGCAAAATGGAAATCCGCGCGCCCTACATTATCGTCGGTGCATTCGTATTGTCGGCAATCGTCGCCGTGTTCGGCTTCGTCTACTGGCTGAACAATTTCGGTGGAATCGGAAAGCGGGAGACATATCAGCTCGTCTTTACCGACCCAGTGCCGGGTCTGCTCGTCGGGGCAGGCGTTCTCTTCAATGGCATCCGCGTCGGTGAGGTCACAGCCCTTGAACTGGTTCCGGAACGCCCGCGCGAGGTTCGCGCCAGGATCGCCGTCGCCGAGCGCACGCCCGTGCACACCGACACGCGTGTCGGCCTCGATTTCCAGGGATTGACCGGTGTTCCGGTGATTGCGCTGGAAGGCGGAGATGACCCCCAGGCGCCGCCGGCACGCGAACCGCTGGTGGCCGAAAAGGGCGCCGGGCGGAGCATGACGCAGGCCGCCCGCGATGCGCTACGCAGGGTCGATGCCGTCCTGTCCGACAACGCCGCGCCGCTGCACAGCACGATCGACAACCTCAGCACGTTTGCCGAAGGCCTCGCGCGCAACACGCCGAAGCTCGATGGAATCGTTGCCGGACTTGAGCGCATGACCGGCGGTGCGCCCGCGCCGCGCAAGGTGGCGTACGACCTTCACGCGGTGGACGGCTTCGGCGCGCAACGCCATGCGAATCTGCCTGTGCAGCTGGTGATGGCGGAGCCGACCGCGATCGCCCGCCTCCAGACTCAGCGCCTTTTGTTCACGCCCGATGAGGAAACCCAGGGATTCGAAGGTGCGCAGTGGAGCGACAGTCTCCCGGTGCTGGTGCAGGCGCGGTTGCTGCAGAGCTTCGAGAATTATGACGTCGAGCATGCGCCACTGCGCGCCGACAGCGGCATAGAAGGTGCGCCGCGTCTGCTGATCGACCTGCGCCGGTTCGAAATTGTGCAGGGGCCTCAACCGCGCGCGACGATCTCTTTGTCCGCGAAGATCGTGGATCGAAATGGTCAGGTAAAGGCTGCAAAGCTTCTCGAAGGATCCGAAGCAATTAGCTCGCTGACACCGTCCGAGGCGGCCGCTGCCTTCGATAAGGCTTTCGGCGCCCTCGCAAGGGAGCTCGTGATGTGGGTTGCGGCGACAGACTGAGCCAGATCGTTGCAGGGCCCCACAACGAACGTCCTGGATCAGATTTGCTCGCGGCTGCTGCCACAAGGTCGTCGCGACCTAGCGAACTGTGACCAGCAGGCTGCGGCAATGGCGGGCAATACTGACTTCCTCATTGGTCGGAATGACCAGAACATCGACCGGGCTGCCCTTCGCGGCGATACGCTGCGCGCCCTGAGAATTTGCGGCTGCATCGATGCTGACCCCGAGCCAGGAGAGGCGATCGCAGATGCTCTGACGGATTTCCGGGGCGTGCTCACCGATTCCGCCGGTGAATACCAGGCCATCGAGACCGGCGAGGGTAGTTGCCATCACGGCGACTTCTGCGGCGACACGAAATGTGAAGAGATCGACGGCTTCGCGAGCCGCAGGATCGTGGCTCGCCAGCAGGGCGCGCATGTCGGCTGACACCCCGGAGACGCCGAGCAGACCCGAACGTTCGTAGAGCAGGTGCTGCACGTCGTGGACCGACATTTTCTCTTCCTGCATGAGATAAAGCAGCACGCCGGGGTCGATCGTTCCACAGCGGGTCCCCATCACGAGACCGTCGAGTGGGGTCAATCCCATTGTGGTGTCGACACTGTCGCCCTTTCGCAAGGCGCAGAGGCTCGCACCATTGCCGAGGTGTGCCACGACGACGCGCTTGTCGGCCGATTGCGGCGCGATCGCGGCGAGCCGGCTGGCGACGTATTCGAAGGAGAGGCCGTGGAAGCCGTAGCGGCGGATGCCGCGCTCCTCAAATTGCCGCGGAATGGCAAAGCGGCTCACTGGCGGCGCCAGGCGGTGATGGAAAGCCGTATCGAAGCAGGCGATCTGCGTCAGCTCCGGCTGCAGCGAGAGCACGGCCCGGACCGGCGCCAGACAGCGCGGCTGGTGCAGCGGCGCCAGCGGCGTCAACGCCTCCAGCGCAGCGAGAGTCTGCCCTGCGACGACGACCGGCCCGTGGAACTCGCGCCCGCCATGGACGATGCGATGGCCGACCGCGGCGAGCCTGCCGCCGTCGAGATAGTCCTCGATCCAGGCAAAGATATCGCCGAACAGACCGTTGCCTTCCAACGTGCCGCTTGCGCGGCGCTTCTCGAACAGCTGGTTGCCCGAGGCATCGCTCACCACGATGCGCGGGACCTTCTCCTGCTCGTCAAGCAGGCCCTTGCATTGCAGCTTTGGCTCGGCCGGCGCGACGTCGAACAGGCCGAACTTGATGCTGGACGAGCCGGCGTTGAGAACCAGGACGCTGTCGCACATAGACGGCCTCTCTCGCGTATTCGCTGCCTCAGTCAACGGATTTATGGCCTGTCGTGCCGTAGGGCCAGACCCAGTCACGGATCTGCGGCATGTCCTCGCCATGCTCGCGCACGTAGCGCGTATGCTCGATCAGGACGTCACGGAGCTGCTGCTTGACGTGGGCGGCCGCGATGTCGAGCCCCGGCACGCGTTCGATTGCTTCGATGGCGAGATGGAAGCGGTCGAGGCCGTTCAATACCACCATGTCGAACGGCGTCGTGGTGGTGCCTTCCTCCGCAAAGCCCCGCACGTGCATTCCGTTGTGATTGATGCGGCTGTAGGTCAGGCGATGGATCAGATAGGGATAGCCGTGATAGGCGAAGATGACAGGCTTGTCGCGGGTGAACAGGCTGTCGAAGTCGCGCTCGGACAGGCCGTGCGGATGCTGCTCCGTCGGCTGCAGCGTCATCAGGTCGACCACGTTGACGACGCGGATCTTCAACTGCGGCAGCGCCTTGCGGAGCAGGTCGACGGCGGCGAGCGTCTCCAGCGTCGGAACGTCGCCGGCGCAGGCCATCACTACGTCTGGCTCAGCGTTGACTGCTTCGGTGCCGGCCCATTTCCAGATGCCGATGCCCGCTTCGCAATGGGTGATCGCATCGCGCATCGAAAGCCATTGCGGGGCGGGTTGCTTGCCGGCGACAATCACATTGATGCGGTCATAGGTGCGCAGGCAGTGGTCTGCGACCCAGAGCAGGGTGTTCGCATCAGGCGGGAAGTAGACGCGGACGATGTCGGCCTTCTTGTTGGTGACGAGATCGACGAAGCCGGGATCCTGGTGACTGAATCCATTGTGGTCCTGACGCCAGACATGCGAGGTAAGGAGATAGTTCAACGACGCGATCGGCCGCCGCCAGGGTAGCGCCCGCGAGACCTTCAGCCATTTGGCATGCTGGTTGAACATCGAATCCACGATGTGGATGAAGGCCTCATAGCAGGAGAAGAAGCCGTGGCGGCCGGTAAGCAGGTAGCCCTCGAGCCAGCCTTGGCAGAGATGCTCGCTCAGGACCTCCATCACGCGGCCGTCATGGGCGAGGTGGACGTCATAAGGTTCGATGCCCTCCATCCAGACCCGGTCGGTGGCCTCGAAGACCGCGTCGAGCCGATTGGAAGCGGTTTCGTCCGGACCCATGATGCGGAAATTGCGGGCCTCCGCATTCAGCTCTACGATCTCGCGCAAGAACTTGCCGAGTTCTCGCGTGGCTTCGGCGATGGCGTCGCCCGGAGCGGTGACCTCGACCGCATGCGCACGGAAATCCGGCAGCTTCAATTCCCGCTTCAGGAGGCCCCCGTTGGCGTGCGGGTTGGCCCCCATCCGACGGTCGCCTGCGGGCGCAAGGGCTTGCAGTTCAGGTACGAGCCGGCCATTCGAATCGAACAGCCTGTCGGGCTCGTAGGTGCTCATCCAATGTTCGAGCAGTTTCAGATGCTCGGGGTTGCCGCGCGGGTTGGTGATCGGCACCTGATGTGCGCGCCAGAAGCCTTCGACCTTCAGCCCGTCGACTTCCTTCGGTCCGGTCCAGCCCTTCGGACTGCGCAGCACGATCATCGGCCATCGCGGTCGCTTAAAGCCACTGGTCTGCTGGCGCGCGGCTTGCTGGATCGAGCGGATGCCGGCGAGCGCGGTGTCGAGCGTGTCGGCCATCAACCGATGCATGGCATGCGGATCGTCGCCTTCGACGAAGAGCGGCTCATAGCCATAGCCAGTGAAGAGGTTGCGGACTTCCTCGTCATCCATCCGCCCCAGCACGGTGGGATTGGCGATCTTGTAGCCATTGAGGTGCAGGATTGGCAGCACCGCACCGTCATGCACCGGGTTCAAGAACTTGTTGGAATGCCAGGACGCCGCGAGCGGGCCGGTTTCCGCCTCGCCGTCGCCGACGACGCAAACGGCAATCAAATCGGGGTTGTCGAACACTGCGCCGTACGCGTGAACCAGTGCATAACCGAGCTCACCGCCTTCGTGGATCGAGCCGGGCGTCTCTGGCGCCGCGTGGCTCGGAATACCGCTGGGGAAGGAGAACTGGCGGAACAGCTTGCGCAAGCCGTCCGCGTCGCGCGTCACCTCCGGGTAAATTTCCGTGTAAGTGCCTTCGAGATAGGTGTTCGCGACCATGCCGGGACCGCCATGGCCGGGACCGCAGATGTAGATGACGTTGAGGTCGGAAGCGCGGATTGCGCGATTGAGGTGGGCATAGATGAAATTGAGCCCCGGCGTGGTGCCCCAATGCCCCAGCAGGCGCGGCTTGATGTGCTCGGGCTTCAGCGGCTCTTTCAGGAGGGGATTCGCCAGCAGATAGATCTGTCCAACGGAGAGATAATTGGCGGCTCGCCAATAGCGATCGAGCAGCTCAAGATCATCCGTGCGTGCTTGCTCGTTTGGAGTGGTCGCAGATTGCATGTCGCTCTCCCGGGAGTAAGGGATGACCTCGGACGCCGCTATCGGTTCCACGTTAGAGGGCGAATATGACGGGAATGGCTTGAGCCAGCTCAAAGATGCACGCCAATTCGGACCGGATCGTCAACGTTCCCACTGACGTGCCTGCGCTCTGTCGTCAGCTCACCCGGCGGAAAAGATGCCCGGCAAAAGAGAGCCGGGCATTAAATATCGAGACAACCTCCCGGGAGTATGGGGTGCTCGTCCTAGTAACTTAATGTAAGCATGCAGCGGCCCGCGGCGATTTGAGCCAGCGCAAGGAATCGCAGATTGCTCCTCACCGCAAATGGGGGGCGGATGGCTCTTGCTCCAGGTCGTTTGGCACCATTCCATATGTCCTCAGCACGGTGGTTCTCGTCTCCGGATAGCCGGTACAGACGACAGCTGCGGCACCAGCGTGGCCGAATGTCTTCCATAAGTGCTTGGCATGCTCTATCGCCGCTGCAGGGCTGCCGCACTTGGCCTGCTGGCCCGGAACGAGCCCGCCGTCGGTCCGGTCGTACGGCAGGGCAATGAAATGCGTGATCCCGTCCATTGATGCCCCTTTCTCGTTCTGTCGACGTCACTCAGCAAAGCATTGTGCGATGACAGCTATCTTGATCTGCTTCAGCTCATTTCGTTTGATCCGGATCAAGGCGGAATAGGTGCATTTCGTTGCTGTTGGTGGCCTCGAAAGGGGGCTTGCTTGCCATTGAGCTTCCTCGTCTCGAATATGGGCTGGTCAGGGCAATGGGAAACCTCGTGCACTTTCCGGAATCGCGCCGGGCGAACCACGAAGAGGTGGCGTCGGGAGCGGACATTCGCCATTCCGTCCGCCGCGTGTTGTTGATGCTCGAACTGCAACTGCTCCAGATCAGCGGCTTGGTCGCCGGGTATCCGGCCGGAGCGGCCAGGACGAAGCTGCAGCAGCACGACCGGCTGCTTGGTCGCCTTGCGGTCGCGCGACAGCATGCGCGAGCGCTCATCGGCGATTGATGCCGGCTCACATCGCTGGCGATCGATCGCCCTGTTCGTCGCTATGCGAAAAATGAGCTCTGCTGCAGAATTCCGATAGGGGATTTTACGTGAGTTAAATCTTGCGGCTCAATAGTCCGCACCGGCTCAGGTGATCCCATATTGACTTGCGCGGGCCTAGGTCAGATCGGGTAACCCGTTTGCAGTAAATCAGTTGGTGAAAGCAATGAATTTCAGGATCTCTCTGGCGCAGCGCATCTACGCAATTGTTGGGCTGAGCTTTTGCGGGTTGACCGGGCTGGCCGCTATCCAGGCAAGCAATCTGGCAGATGCGTTGCGCGCGCAGCGGCAGGGTGAATTGAAGCACCTTACTCAGTTGGCCCTGAGCATCGCGCAGGAGGAACATGACGGCGCCGCCAATCGTGGGGTGGGTGGAGACGTTGCCCGCCGCAACGCGGCAGCCAGAATCGGCGCGCTAAGATTTGGAAATGGGGATTATTTCTGGATCAACGATCTAGGTCCCACGATGGTCAAGCATCCAATCAAGCCCGAGCTCGACGGTAAGGATCTGCGTGAGATCAAGGATCCGACCGGAAAGCAGCTCTTTGTCGAGTTTGTCGAAACCGTGAAGCAAAAGGGCGAGGGGTTTGTCGACTATCAATGGCCTAAGCCGGGCTTGGATACACCGCAACCGAAGCTGTCGTTTGTAGCGGGCTTTCAACCGTGGAATTGGGTCATCGGGACAGGCGTGTACATGGACGATCTCCAGGCTCAGCTCTGGGAACGGGCGCGAAGCATCGTCATCGTTGCTGCGGCAATCGTGATTTCCGTCGGGCTGATAACTCTGTTGCTTGCGCGACGGATATCCAGAGCTCTGGTTACAATGACGGGCGCCCTCAACCGTTTGAGCGGGGGTGACTTCGATATGAAACTCCCTGGGCTCGGTCGGCCCGATGAGCTGGGCGACATGGCACGCTCGATCGAACAGTTCAGAGCCAGAGCTGCCGAGAAAGTTCGCGAAGAGGCGAGGCAAGACGAGGAAAGGCGGCGCGCTACCGAGGAAGCCCGGGCATTGGCGCTGCAGCAGATGGCCGCGAACGTCGAAAATGCCACCAAGGTCGCTGTCGGCGAAGTTGCGTCCTGCACGGATCGCATGACAAGAAACGCGTCCATGATGAGGGATACGGCGCTGATGCTGGAGAGAAACAGCAGTAGCGTCGCAGCGGCTGCCGAGGAGGCGCTCGCCAACGCCCAGACGGTCGCAAGAGCATCTTCCCAGCTGGCTACTTCGATATCGCAGATCGCCGATCAAGTGGGAGCGTCGCGTTCGTTGACGCTGGAGGCTGTGACGGCATCGACACAAGCCCAGGCGACAATCGTCAAGCTGTCGGAAGCTGCTTCGAAGGTTGGAACTGTGACGAGCCTGATCAGCGAAATTGCCGGCCAGACAAATCTCCTGGCATTGAACGCGACGATCGAAGCCGCGCGGGCCGGAGCTGCTGGTCGCGGTTTCGCAGTCGTTGCGGCCGAGGTGAAGTCGCTGGCCGAACAGACCGCGAGGGCAACAAACGAGATCGCGCAGCAAATCACCGAGATCCAGGAGGCAACGCATGCTTCGGTTGCGTCCATGAGCACCATTGGTGAGGTCATTCGCAGCGTCGAATCCGTATCAGCCGCAATCTCAGCCGCGGTCGAGGAGCAAAACGTCGTCACGGCCGATATATCGCGGACGGTCGAAGAGACCTCGCACGCTGCCCGCGAGGTGGCGTCTCAAATTGCCTCGGTGTCTGCCGAAGCGGTTGAAACCGGCCGACGTGCGTCGGAGATGCACAACGGATCAACGGCAATTGCCGAGAAAGTGGCCGAGCTGCGCACGACGCTTATCCGTGTCATTCGTACGTCGACCACCGATGTTGATCGTCGGCGCTCGTCCCGCGTTGCGCTTCGACGATCCGGTACCTTGGTCTGGCGCAGCGAGACGAAGCGTATCGAGGTCCGCGACGTGTCGATGGAGGCGGTATCGATCGAGTGCGCATTGCCGGACGCAGCGACAGGCGAGCCCGTCGAACTGGCGATTGATGGGCTCTCGTTCCAACTTGGCGGTGTCGTCGCGCGTATGGATCCCGGCTCGGTATTGATTAACCTGAATCTGTCGCCCGAAACCGAGCAGAAGTTGGCTGCGGTACTCTCGAGCAAGTGCGCGCGTTCGGCGGCAGCTTAAGGCTAGAGCCCGGCAGCGATCGCGATCCGCATCAGCTCCGACATGCTGCGCGCATTGGTCTTGGCCATCAGGTTCGCTCGGTAAACCTCGACCGTGCGCGGGCTGATGCCAAGGTCATGGGCGATCACCTTGTTGATCTTGCCCGCCACGAGCCCTCGCAATACATCACGTTCGCGCGGCGAGAGGTCCACCAGACGAGCTTCAGCGTCGCGCTTGACCGTTTCGTCGGCCGGTGCTGCTGACTGTGTTTGCAGGGCCTCGCGGATCGCACGCAACAGCGCGTCGTCCTCGAACGGCTTTTCGATGAAGTCAACCGCGCCAGCCTTCATCGCCTCGACCGCAAGTGCGACGTCGCCATGGCCAGTCATCAGAATGACGGGGCATGCCGCTGCGTCAGCCTTGAGTTTGCGAACCAGTTCGAGGCCGCTCATGCCGGGCATGCGTATGTCGCATACGATGCAGTCGACCGTGCTGCTCTTGAGATGATCGATAGAACTGGTTGCCGTCTCATAAGTCGTTACGGCAAAGCCGTTGACATCGAGCAGGAATGCCAGTGAGTCCCGCATCGCCGGATCGTCGTCGATGACAAGAATTGTATGCCGCGTCGTCATGCTTCTTCTCCGTCCTCCGCGAACGGGAGGATGAACTGAAAAACCGTGCCGCCTCCGGAGTTTGGCATCACATCGATGCGTCCACCATGGGATTCGATGATGGTCCGGCAGATCGAGAGGCCGACGCCCATGCCATGCTCCTTTGTCGTGATAAAGGGCTGAAACAGGCGGTCGGCGATGTCAGGGCTGATGCCCGGACCGGTATCGGCAATGGTGAACGTCGCTACACCGTTAGTCTTGGTGACGCCGACGGTCAATTCGCGGCGCGGGCTGGAGGCCATCGCCTCGATCGCATTGCGAATCAGGTTGAGCACGACCTGCTGAATCTGGATCTTGTCGACGATGATCGAGGGCATGTCCCGGTCGCTGCGGATCGCGAACCTGACGCCCTGCTCCTTGGCGCCGAGCAGCGCTAATGCGACAGCTTCTTCAAGCAGGGTGGCCGGGCTCTCCAGGGAGTGTTGGGTCTCGCCCTTGGCGACGAATTCGCGCAGACGCTTGATGATGTCGCCGGCCCGTAGCGCCTGCTGCGCGGCCCGCTCGAGTGCGTCCCGAATGCGGGTAGCGTCCGGTGTTTCCGACGCCAGCAGTGCCCTCGCACCGCGCATGTAGTTCGTAATGGCTGATAGCGGCTGGTTGATCTCATGCGCGATTGAGGACGCCATCTCGCCCATGGCGGTCAGTCGCGACACATGGACCAGCTCGGACTGCAGTTCCTGGAGCCGCCGTTCCTGCGCACGGCGCTCGGTGAGATCGCGGATAAAGCCGGTGAAAAAGCGTTCTCCGCGTACCTTGGCCTCGCCGACGGCGAGCTCCATCGGAAAGGTCGAGCCGTCGCTCCGTTCTCCAACCACGATCCGGCCAATGCCGATGATGCGCCGTTCGCCCGTCGTATGGTAACGTTCGAGATACCGGTCGTGCTCGCCGCGATAGGGCTGGGGCATCAGGCTCGAGATGTTCTTTCCGACGACCTGGTCCGCTTTCCAGCCAAACAAGCGCTCGGCTGCCGCGCTGAAGGAGCGAATGATGCCGTGGTCGTCGATGACGATCATCGCGTCAGGGACCGTGTCCAGAATCGATTGCAGATGGGCATGGCGATTTTGCGCCTGATCGCTTTCCCTCAAGAGCCGGTCGCCCATGAAGCCGAGGATCGGGCCGAGGATCGCAAAGCAAGCGATATCCATCAGATTCGCAGGTTCAGTGACCAAACTTGTCCCGAGGAATTTGGCGCTGATGACGAGGCAGAGCAGGGTGGTGACGATCGCTGGGCCGCGACCGCCGGCGAAAGCGGCAAACAGCACGGCGGGCACATAGATGATCGTGAAGGTCCGGTCTTCGAAATAACTATCAAGCCCCGCGCGCACCGCGAATACGAGCGCGGCCGCTGCCAGGGCAGTGCCATAGCGATACCAGATGCGATCAGACATATTTCCCCGGCGAAGCCCTCAGCTGGATCGATACTACAACCTCCGGACGGCCGAAGCCACCGGCCGCTCGGCACGGGCCGGCCACCGCGGCGGCGACAGGTCTATCTGATCCAGGCACGCCAATGCGTCGGCTGCACCAGGATGCGTTCGGCGGTCTCCGCCTTTACCCAGCCGCCCAGGATGCGGCGGCATGGAAAGACGAGCTTGTGAATGGCGTCGCCTTCGATCACGGCGAGTTCAAGATCCCGACCGAAGGGGGCCGTTGCGACCCCCTCCCATGTCGCGCTGACGCCGGCCTCTTGGCGTTCTGGGGCGTCGCGTGTTGGCACGTCAGGCTGCCTCCTGAATAGCCTCGTCGACGCCGCCGGTCTTTCGTGCAAACAGGTTCAGCTCGATCGCACCCAGCGAACGTGCGGTCTCGATCGCGTACGTCGCATCGTTCGCCCCGCGCGCGGTGACGCCTTTGGCCCAGTCCTGCAGAGCCGTGATCTTCTCGGCCACCGAGGCGGTGGAATTGAACCTGCGGAAAAGCTCCCAGGCTTCGTTCGATTCGATCTGGATCTGCTCGAACCAGTGCTGGTTTGCCTCGATCAGTTTCTCCGAGAATTCCGACTGGACCGCCATCGCCCGCTTCGCGTAGCTCTGGACGGCGTCGGAGACGGGACGGGCTTCGCTATGGTCTGTCATGTCCAACATCCTTCGTTGAGGGAAGTATTGTTTCTCATGCCGGCTGCGCCTGCGCGTTGACGCGCGTCAACTTGATGGTGGCTTCCGGCCCGCGCTGGTTCTCGTGACCAGGCTAGCTGCCCGTGGGACTGACGACGGCACCGGTTCGCAGATTGATGAAGTGGACGCCGTCGCAGGCAGCGCAGGAGATCGAGTGCAACTCGTCAGCCAAGAGCTCGGATGCGTCGGCAGGTAGCAGGCCTTGAACTCGATCGCCGGTATTTGGACACGAGAAGATGATGGGGCGCCAAGCCCTTATGTCTGCCATTTGCACGATCCTGACGGATGACCATCCTATACGGTGGCGCGGCGCTCCGTTTTGATGCAGGTCAAAATTCCAGTCGGGTGGTCGGATCGGGGCAGGCGGCGGCCTAGAACGGTTGGCGCCGATGGAGTCGGTGGGTGCTTGAACTGGCGGGCTGCCTGAGCGACCGCCTTGGCGGCAAGCGCATCCAGGCGAATGTCACGACGACAATCGCCAGCACTCCCATCGAGGCAAGCAGGTTCTGCAACATGAATTTGATCTTCTGAACAGGGCGTCAGCATCGTCGATCATCGGTCGCGTCGCCCTGATCCGTCAAGCACGGGCGTTGAGGGAGATCAAAGTAGATGAGCCGATTGCGTGTGACCTTGGTGACAGGCGATTGGAAGGAGATCAGCAATGCGCGCACATCAGATCATGGCGAGACACGTCATCACCGTTGGAACCGAGGTATCCATTCTCGATGCAGCGAAGCTGATGATGGATCACCATATCAGCGGCCTGCCGGTGGTCGATGCGGCTGGAAGACTGGTCGGCATCCTGTCGGAGAGCGACTTTTTGCGGCGAAGCGAGATCGGTACGCAACGCCGGCGTGGTCGCTGGTTTAAGTTCCTTCTCGGCTCCGGCTATACAGCCGCGGACTTTGTCCACGAGCGCGGCCGGAAGGTCGGAGAGATCATGTCGTGCGATCCTGTCACCGTGACGGAAGAAACGCCCTTACCTGATGTGGTCGATCTCATGGAGAAGAAGGGCGTCAAGCGGCTGCCGGTGATGAACGACGGGCGCCTCGTTGGCCTCGTGACACGCGCGGACCTGCTACGGTCAGTAGCGTCCATCGCACACCAGGTTCCGGATCCCATGGCGGATGACCAGCACATCCACGATCGCATCGTGCGGGCACTCGATGGTGCAAACTGGTGTCCGCTCGGGCTGCAAGTCTCGGTGCGCAACGGCGTGGTGCACCTTCGCGGAGTCATCATGGATGAGCGGGCGCGACAGGCGGCGATTGTCGCCGCGGAGAATGTCGCCGGCGTCAAGGAAGTGCACGATCACCTGTGCTACGTCGATACCTATTCCGGCTTTTATATTCAATCCGCGGAAGACGAACGAGCGGCTGCCACCAAAGCGACGAGGGAGACGGCAGGATGATCGTTCGCCCCGCAATCATACTGATCCCGTTGATCGCGACCGCAGTGATCAGCGCCGATGTCGTGGGATTCTCCGCAACGCTGCTTGCGATCTGCGCGATCGTGGGCTTCGCGGTCGTTGCAGCCGGATGGACCGTTAACGGAAAGGCGACGTCGATACCGGCAGTCCGGCCGTCATCCGCAGACTGGAAATCTCGCCAGGAATAGTACCTCGTCCGGTCCGGTTGTCATTCCTGACCACGTGAGCCGTACGTCGCGAAATGCGCGCGGTCCGCGCGATCGTTCAAGCTCTGCTCGCCTTCGATACTCTCCGCAACCAGACACTCCGCAACGCAGAGCACGTCGTTGCGACAGATCAATACGGGCGCCGCGCATTGATGGCAGCGTCAACAACAAGGAATCAGTCCACGTGAGGGTGCCATGCCATCATTCGACGTTCGTTTCATCAAAACGGTTTGCGACGATACCGGCCACGAACACCGCGCCTGCCAGGCAGCGTTCAAGGTGGACGCCGCCTCGCTTTCCACGGCTGCACAACTGGCCGAAGCCGACTTCTGCAGACAGAAGGGTGTCCGTGACTGGACGATCTTTGCCGACTCCATGGAGCTTCGAACGCCGTCGGCATTGCCATCAGCCTGAGGCGGCTAATGATCTTGCGCGGTGGTCGCGATCGATCGCCGTGGCATTGCGCGTTTGACCAAGATCAAATCGGAGATCGGATCTCTCCGCTAGAGGTGGAGAACCAGAACGGGGCTTGTGAAATGACCGACCGATCAGCCGGCAATAGCTCGCCGCAATTCGAGAATCTACTCGGCCGCTTGCGAGCATTTCTTGCTCGGCGACACGAATTCGATCTCATGACGCCTCGAGAGGTCGACGAGATCGCTCACGAGCTCAACCTCTCGACGTCGGACCTTCGTGCGCTTGCCCGCGAGCAAGGCTCGCCGGAGTTACTCAGCAAACATCTCGAGCATGCAGGTTTGACCGAGCAGATGCTCGCTTCGTCCCATTGCGATGTGCTGCGTGATCTGCAGCGGGTGTGCGGTCTATGCCGCGAGAAGGCACGCTGCGCCGAGGATCTGGCGCGGGAGCGGCGGGCCAATCCGGCAAGATACTGTCCGAATGAAATGACCCTGACTGCGCTGAGCCGCGGTGCCGGCGGCACGTGGCATGGCGCCGGAATTGACGCCGATCAAGCGGCTGGCAGCCAGACTGTGATTTCCCTGACGCCGTCGCACCCAAAGAAAGCCTCCACATGAAAGGTCCATCTTCCGTTTCAAAGTCGATGACGATGGGCGAAGCCGGCTTGGCGTCGGCACTCGCAGTTTTTGCCTTCGTTAGCTTTCTCGGCGCGGCGATGGGCCACGATACGGCGTTCAGTTTTCACGCGTCGCTTGCTTGCGCCGCCAGCCTGATCTCCGTGATCATGATCGGGAATCGCTACCTTGACCGTCCGGCTCAGCTGCCTCCGGCGGAGATCGGCGGCCGCCCCAATTACAATCTCGGCCCGATCAAGTTCGCTTCCGCCATGGCGATGTTCTGGGGCATCGCGGGTTTCGCCGTGGGTCTGATCATCGCCTCGCAGTTAGCGTGGCCGGCGCTCAATTTCGATCTGCCCTGGACGACATTCGGCCGCCTGCGGCCGCTGCATACGTCTGCCGTGATCTTCGCGTTCGGCGGCAACGTCCTGATCGCAACGTCGTTCTATGTCGTTCAAAAGACCTGCCGCACGCGCCTTGCAGGCGACCTGTCGCCCTGGTTCGTCGTGGTCGGCTACAACTTCTTCATCCTGATCGCCGGCACGGGCTACCTGCTCGGCGTGACTCAGTCGAAGGAATACGCCGAGCCGGAATGGTACGCCGATCTCTGGCTGACGATCGTCTGGGTGACGTATCTGCTCGTGTTCCTGATGACGCTGGTGAAGCGCAAGGAGCCGCATATCTTCGTCGCCAACTGGTTCTACCTGGCGTTCATCATCACGATCGCGGTGCTCCATCTCGGCAACAACCCCGCGCTGCCGGTCTCCTTCCTCGGCTCGAAGTCCTACGTCGCCTGGGGCGGTGTGCAGGACGCGATGTTCCAGTGGTGGTACGGACATAATGCTGTCGGCTTCTTCCTGACTGCGGGCTTTCTCGCGATCATGTATTACTTCATCCCGAAGCGGGCGGAGCGTCCGATCTATTCTTACCGGCTTTCGATCATCCATTTCTGGGCGCTGATCTTCCTCTACATCTGGGCCGGTCCACATCACCTGCACTACACGGCACTGCCGGACTGGGCGCAGACGCTCGGCATGACGTTCTCGATCATGCTCTGGATGCCGTCTTGGGGCGGCATGATCAACGGCCTGATGACGCTGTCGGGAGCCTGGGACAAGCTGCGCACCGATCCCTTGCTGCGCATGATGGTGGTGTCGGTCGCCTTCTACGGCATGTCGACCTTCGAGGGCCCGATGATGTCGATCAAGGTGGTCAATTCGCTGAGCCACTATACTGACTGGACTATCGGCCATGTACATTCCGGCGCATTGGGTTGGGTCGGCTTCGTATCGTTCGGCGCGCTGTACTGTCTCGTCCCCTGGATCTGGAATCGCCAGCTCTACAGCTTGAAGCTCGTTAACTGGCACTTCTGGATCGCGACGATCGGCATCGTGCTCTACATTTCCGCGATGTGGGTGTCGGGGATCCTGCAGGGCCTGATGTGGCGTGCCTACACCTCGCTCGGCTTCCTCGAATACTCCTTCATCGAATCCGTCGAAGCCATGCACCCCTTCTACATCATCCGCGCGGCCGGCGGCGCGCTGTTCCTGGTCGGCGCCCTGATCATGGCCTTCAACCTCTGGATGACCGTCAATGCCGGCCGGGCCAGCGAAACCGAGGGCGCCGGCGCCCTCCAGCCTGCCGAATAGGTCACGCAATGTCCTTTTGGAATCGACACAAGATCTTTGAGAAGAACTCGATCATCCTGATCGTCGGCATCCTCGTCGTCATTGCGATCGGCGGACTGGTCGAAATCACGCCGCTGTTCTACCTGAAGAGCACGATCGAGGCGGTCGACGGCGTGCGGCCCTATACGCCGCTCGAGCTCGCAGGCCGCAACATCTATGTCCGCGAGGGCTGCTACCTCTGCCACTCGCAGATGATCCGGCCGCTGCGCGACGAGGTCGAGCGCTACGGCCACTACTCGCTGGCCGCCGAGAGCATGTATGACCATCCGTTCCAGTGGGGCTCCAAGCGCACCGGACCAGACCTTGCGCGCGTCGGCGGCAAGTACTCCGACGACTGGCACGTCACGCACCTGATCAATCCGCGCTCGATTGTCCCGCAATCGGTGATGCCCGGATACCCGGCGCTCGCCAGGACGGAGATCGACCCGTCCGACGCCATGGCTCATCTGCGGACCAACCGCGCGGTCGGCGTGCCCTATACCGACGAGCAGATCGCCAACGCGGCCGCCGATCTGAAAGCACAGGTCGACCCTGACAGCCCCGGCTCCGAAGCGTTCCAGAAGCGCTATCCGAAGGCAGTGGTCCGCAACTTCGACGGCAAGGCCGGCGATCCGACCGAGCTCGACGCGCTGATCGCCTATTTGCAGATGCTCGGCACGCTCGTCGACTTCAAACTCTACAACGAAAAAGCCAATCTGCGCTGAGGCCACGAGCATGAAAGCGATCATTCAAGTCGATAATTTTGCGTCGAGCCTGGTTGGTTCAATTTGGACCCCCCTCTTTGTCGGGATATTCATCGCCATCGTCGTCTACGCGCTTTGGCCCCGCAACAAATCTCTCTTCGATGCTGCAGCCCGGATGCCGCTGCGGGAGGACTGACCGATCATGAGCGAGCACAATGAGATCGACCGCGTTTCCGGCCGCAGCACGACAGGTCATGAGTGGGACGGCATCAAGGAGCTGAACACGCCGCTGCCGCGGTGGTGGGTCCTGACATTCTATGCAACGATCATCTGGGCGATCGGTTATTGGGTCGTCTATCCGGCCTGGCCGCTGGTCTCGGGCTACACCACCGGTCTGTTCCAATATTCCACCCGCGCCAGTGTCGCGACCGACCTTGCGGATCTCGAGAAGCTGCGCGGCGAGAAGATGGCGGTGCTCGGCAACGCGTCGCTGGCCGACATCGAGAAGGATCCGGCCCTGCTGGCGCTGGCACGTGCTCGCGGCAAGACCGTGTTCGCCGACAATTGCGCGCCCTGCCACGGCAGCGGCGGCGCGGGTGCAAAGGGCTATCCGAATCTGAACGACGACGAGTGGCTGTGGGGCGGCTCGCTTGACCAGATCATGCAAACCATCCAGTTCGGCGCACGTTCCGGGCACGCAAAGACCCATGAAGGGCAGATGCTGGCGTTCGGCCGTGACGGCGTCCTCAAGAAGGACGAGATCGTGACCGTCGCGAACTATGTGCGCTCCCTTTCCGGCCTTTCCACCGCGCCGAAGTTCGACCCCGCCGCCGGAAAGAAACTCTTCACCGAGAACTGCACCAGCTGCCATGGTGACAACGGCAAGGGCAACCCGGAGCTCGGCGCGCCGAACCTGACCGACCAGATCTGGCTCTATGGCTCCGATGAGGAGACGCTGGTCGAGACCATCACCAATGGCCGCGCCGGCGTCATGCCGGCCTGGGTCGGCCGCCTCGACCCGGTCACAGTCAAGGCGTTGGCGGTCTATGTGCACTCGCTCGGTGGCGGCAAGTAGCCGCCACCACGAGGGAGCCAAGATCATTGACCGAGGTCAAACCCGGACATGGTGCAGGGATGTAGGTTTCAACAAAGCCTCACTCGAGCAACCCATGAACAAGTCCGTGTCGCCTGATGAACTCACAACCGACGAAGACGGGCCGCTCTACGCGCCCCGCAAGAAGGTATATCCGCAGAGCGTCTCGGGCCGATTCCGCTCGATCAAAT
The DNA here is from genome assembly GCF_054063295.1 of Bradyrhizobium sp. USDA 3240. Classification (NCBI taxonomy): domain Bacteria; kingdom Pseudomonadati; phylum Pseudomonadota; class Alphaproteobacteria; order Hyphomicrobiales; family Nitrobacteraceae; genus Bradyrhizobium; species Bradyrhizobium sp. USDA 3240. The sequence goes on along the minus strand of NZ_JBSSGD010000002.1, from coordinate 1,606,442 downwards.
GGCGGCTGATGGCCATTTGCCTCGGTGTCTACTATCTGCTGCCCTTCGTGCGCTGGCATCGCGGCCTCGGCGCGCCCGATCAGGCGGTCCTGATCGATTTTCCCAATCGCCGCTTCTATTTCTTCTTCATCGAGCTGTGGCCGCAGGAAGTGTACTACTTCACAGGCCTTCTGGTGCTGGCGGCATTCGCCTTGTTCCTGATGAATGCGCTCGGAGGCCGGATCTGGTGCGGCTATCTCTGCCCGCAGACGGTCTGGACGGATCTGTTCTATGCGGTAGAGCGGCTGGTCGAAGGCGACCGTCGCGCGCAGATGAAGGCCGACGCTGGCCCAATGACCGTAAAGCGCGCCGGTCGCCGTGCGTTGAAGCACGCAATTTGGCTGATGATCGCCTGGTGGACCGGTGGCGCCTGGGTGCTCTACTTCGCCGATGCGCCGACCCTGGTGCGCGACCTTGCGACCTTTCAGGCCCCAGTGATCGCCTATGTCTGGATCGCGATGCTGACCGCGTCGACCTACCTGCTGGCCGGCTACATGCGCGAGCAGGTCTGCGTCTATATGTGCCCGTGGCCGCGGATCCAGGCCGCACTGACCGACGAATGGGCGCTCAACGTCACCTATAAATACGATCGCGGCGAGCCGCGTTGCTCGGTGAAGAAGGCGTTCGACATTCGCTCGCTCGGTGAGAAGGCCGGCGACTGCATCGATTGCAACCAGTGCGTTGCCGTGTGCCCGACCGGGATCGATATTCGCGATGGCGCGCAGCTCGGCTGCATCCAGTGCGGCCTGTGCATCGATGCCTGTGATGCTGTCATGACCAAGGTCAGCCGCAAGACGGGCCTGATCGGATACGACAACGATATCAACGGTCAGCGGCGCGTTGCCGGGAAGCAGGAGATTTTCAAGCCCGTTCGAGCCCGTACTGTCGTCTACGCCAGCCTGATCACCGTGGTTTGCGCGGTCATGCTGTACGCGTTGATGTCGCGGACCCTGCTCGACGTCAACGTGCTGCACGACCGCAACCCGATCGCAGTGCGTCTCAGCGATGGCGCGATCCGCAATGGATACACGCTCCGCTTCCTCAACAAGCGCGGTTTTGATCGCGTGATCGCGATCGATGTCGATGGGCCAGCCGACGCGAAGCTGCACGTCATCGGTGCGGACTCCGTGACGCCAGACCGGCCGATGATCGTCCTTGGCCGCGACACCACTACCGAGCTTCGCGTGCTGGTGACGGCGGCGTTCAATGAAAAGGCGGAAAAGTCGGTGCCGGTCACATTTCGCGTCACTGATATCGGCCTCGGAGAAGTCGCCGCCGCGACCGACCACTTCGTCCTTCCATAACGATGGAATCCAGCCATGGCAGCCTCAAGCTCAGTCGCGCGACCCATCACGGGACGCTTCGTCCTGGTCACAACAATCGCGTTCTTCGCTGTCGTGATCAGCGTGAACATGGTCATGATGCGTCTTGCCATCACGACACTTCCGGGCACTGAGGTCGACAGCGCCTATAGCGCCGGCCTCGCCTATCAGCGCGAGATCGACGCGGCGAAACAGCAGAACGAGCGCGACTGGCAGGTGCATGCGCATATCGATCGGCGGTCTGATGGGACCGCCGCAATAGCACTCGAGGTGCGCGATCACGCCGGCGCACCCCTGACCGGATTGAGTTTCCTCGCTCGACTCGAACGGCCGATCGATCGTCGCGCCGATCGGGCGATCGAGATCGGAGAGGCGGGCGTTGGTACCTATCGCGGCCGCGCCGAGGGCGTCGCCGCGGGGCAGTGGGACCTGGTGATCGAGGGCAATGCGGATGGCCGCCGCATGTTCCTGTCGAAGAACCGAATCCTGCTGAACTGAGGGGAAATCTCATGCAGGCGGATATCGATTTCTCTCACTATCTGAAGAGCGCCGGCACCGGGCTCGTCCATCTCGATCTCGCAGTCGAGGGCATCAATTGCGCGGGGTGCATGGCCAAGATCGAGCGTAATCTGTCAACCATACCAGACGTCTCCTCGGCTCGCGTAAACCTGACCGACAGTCGCCTAGCGCTGGAATGGAAGGCGGGTGCAGTCGACCCGGCGTTGTTTGTAAGCCGACTCGCGGAACTCGGCTACAAGGCCTATCCGTTCGAGCGGAATGATGCCGAAACGCTGGAAGCGCAGCGAGCGCAAGGCCTGTTGCGCCGGCTGGGCGTCGCCGCCTTTGCGGCGATGAACGTGATGATGCTGTCCGTCCCCGTATGGTCCGGCAACATGTCCGACATGCTGCCGGAGCAGCGCGATTTCTTCCACTGGCTGTCCGCGCTGATCGTGCTGCCGGCCGCAGCCTATTCGGCGCAGCCCTTCTTCTCGTCGGCTTTGTCAGCCCTGCGAGCGCGCGGCGTCAACATGGACGTTCCGATCAGTATCGGCATCGTGCTCGCGCTGGCAACCTCGGTGATCGAGACGGTAAATCACGCCGAACATGCCTATTTCGATGCCGCGATCATGCTGATCGCGTTCCTGCTCGCCGGTCGGTACCTCGACCAGAACATGCGGCGGCGCACCCGCGCCTTTGCGGGCAACCTCGCGGCGCTGAAGGCGGAGACTGCGACTAAGTTTATTAGCCCAACCGAGATCAGAACGGTCCCGGCAGCCGCGATCCAGCCCGGCGACGTCGTGCTGCTGCGGCCCGGCGAACGCTGCGCGGTCGATGGCAACGTGATCGAGGGCCGCTCGGATGTCGATCAGAGCCTGATCACGGGCGAAACGTTGCCGGCGATGGCGACGCCTGGTAGCGCTATGTTCGCGGGCACACTGATCCGTTCCGGAACATTGCGCGTCCGTGTATCGGCCGCCTCGGGTGGTACGCTGCTGGATGAGATATCTCAGCTGCTCGATCGCGCGCTCCAGGCGCGCTCGCGCTATCTTCGACTGGCGGAGCGTGCATCAAGGCTCTATGCCCCGGTGGTGCACACCACCGCATTGATCACGATGCTGGGCTGGCTGGCATATGGCGCGAGCTTTCATGATTCGATCGTGACAGCGATTGCAGTCCTGATTATCACCTGTCCCTGCGCATTGGGGCTTGCCATTCCTGCCGTGCAGACCGTTGCATCCGGTGCGCTGTTTGGCTCTGGCGTGCTGCTCAACGCTGGCGACGCGATCGAGCGCATCGCCGAGATCGACCGGGTGATCTTCGACAAGACGGGCACGTTGACGCTACCCGAGCTTGATGTCGCCAATCTCGCGGACATCCCGGACGATGTCGTGAAGCTGGCTGGCCGTTTGGCACTCTCGAGCCGTCATCCGGTCGCCGCCGCGGTCGCGCGCAAGGCGGGTGCGGCCGCACCCCTGCCGGACATACAGGAAGAACCAGGCCAGGGCGTCTACGGCTTTTACGAAGGTTGTCCGATCCGGCTGGGCCGGCCGTCATTCTGCGGCGCGGACGACCTCGCCGACGAGCTTCTGTGCCGCGATCCCGAGGCGTCAGTCGTCGCATTCAGGTCTGGCGAGTGCAGATATGCCTTCGCGGTTCGGCAACGGCTGCGGCCGGACGCGGCCGAGGTGGTGGCAGGGCTGGTAAGCATGGGCATCGCCGTCGAGATCGTGTCTGGGGATCGCGAACCTGCGGTCCGGCTGGCAGCCGAGGTGCTCGGCGTGCATGAATGGCGCGCCGAGGTGTCTCCGGTCGACAAGATCGACCGGATCGACGAACTGGTGCGCCAAGGCTGCAAGGTACTGATGGTCGGCGACGGCCTGAACGATGCGCCAGCGCTGGCTGCCGCGCACGCCTCGATGTCGCCCGTTACGGCCACCCACATGAGCCAGGCGGTCGCCGATGCGGTCTTTCTCGGCGAACGTCTCGTGCCAGTGCTGACTGCGGTGAAGGTGTCTCGCAAGGCGCTGCGGTTAATGCGCCAAAATCTCTGGCTCGCCGTGATCTACAACCTACTGGCCGTGCCGATCGCGATCGCCGGCCTGGTTACTCCGCTGATCGCCGCGGCGGCGATGTCGGGCTCCTCGGTGATCGTGATGCTGAACGCGCTGCGGGCGCGAGCAAGGGAGATCGTCTGATGGAAATTCTGGTCTTTCTGGTGCCTCTGGCTCTCGCACTTGGCTTTGCCGGCCTGCTCGGCTTCCTCTGGTCACTCAAAAGCGGTCAGTACGACGATCTCGACGGTGCAGCCTGGCGCGCCATCGCCGACGATGAGCCCGCGAACGGTCAAGGCCGATCCAAATAATGAAAATAGACCAATGAAACACCCGCAGCGATGGTCATTGCCGTTGAGGCGAGCGCCAGCACCAATGTCCAATCAGGCCGCCGCGATTGCGGCACCCGAGACCGCAGGAGCAGGACCGAGACTAGCCGGTTGATAGCACCAAACCGCGCCATCGTCAGCAGCAGCACATTGGCAGCACGTCGGGCTGCCAATAGCGCCAGTGTGTCGCGGACACTGTGACGGGGTCGCATCGTGGTGGCATCGAACCATCCGTCGGCGTGCCGAATGCAGGGGAAGCCGAGCGGATGTCGATCATCGTCGATCACCGCGAGCTCGATCACGCGGTCAGACGGCGCCGACCCAATGTCGCGCCACCCCAACATGTCAATCGGCGTTCGACTGGGACCCCCTATCGGCATCCAAAAGGGACCCCTTTGATCGGCGTGCTCTGCTGGTAGCGCTCGGGTCGTCGGAGCTGGTCGGGGTTGCGGAGACGGCGCGAGCGCGGGTTGTTTGAACATCGTCGCGGCTTTTGAATCGCCAGCTGTCGTTGCCGGTCTCGACGATGTCGCAGTGATGGGTCAATCGGTCGAGTAGCGCGGTGGTCATTTTGGCATCACCGAACACACTGGGCCATTCGCCGAACGCAAGATTGGTGGTGACAATGATGGAGGTGCGCTCGTAGAGCCGGCTGATGAGATGGAACAGAAGCTGACCGCCGGATTGCGCGAACGGCAGATAGCCCAGCTCGTCGAGAACGATGAAGTCCATGCGGGTCAGATGCTCGGCGAGCCGTCCCTGCCGACCGTTGCGGGTCTCGGTCTCGAGCCGGTTGACGAGGTCGACGACGTTGTAGAAGCGTCCTCTGGCGCCATCGCGGATGCAACTTCTGGCGATGGCAATCGCCAGGTGGGTTTTGCCTGTACCGGTGCCGCCAACCAGCACGACGTTGCGTTGTTGGGCGATGAAGCCGCCGCCAGCGAGATCATTGACGAGAGTCTGATTGATCGGCGTGCCGTCGAACTGGAAGTCGGCGATGTCCTTGGCGAGCGGCAGCTTTGCAATGGTGAGCTGGTATTTGATCGACCTGGCTTGCTTCTCGTTGATCTCGGCGTTGAGCAGGTCGCCGACAATGCGTTGAGGCTCGTGCTGGCGCTTGACGGCAGTTGCCATGATCTCGTCGAAGGCAGCCTTCATGCCGTAGAGCTTAAGTTCGCCCATGAGGTCGAAGATTTGGGTTCGTTCCATCAGATGGTCCTCCGGAGGTTGTCGTAGCGGGCACAATCGGCGATCGGTGCATGACGGAGCGTCAGTGCGGCCGGCGTCATGATGTTGGCCGGTGGGGCGGGTTCACGTTGACGGGCCAGGATATTGAGAACGACATCGGCGGAATGGACGCTGTGACTGAGCGCTTCGGCACAAGCCGCTTCCACCGCGGACAGACCGTCAGTCAGCACCGCGGTGAGGATGTCGACCATCTGCCGATTGCCATCGTCGGTGCTGGCCAGCTTGCGCCGGATCCGCTCGATCGCGGCCGGCAGCACCCAGTCTTTGAAGGGAGCACCGTTGCGCAAGGCGCCGGGTTTGCGGGCGAGCACCGGCACATAATGCCAGGGGTCGTAGACGGTATCGCCGCGGCCAAAGGATCGCGGGTGCTCGGCAACGATACGTCCATCCTGACGGATCACGATGCGATCGGCATAGGCTTGAACCTCGACCGGTCGTCCGACTGCACTGGCTGCGACCGAGTACTTGTTGTTGTCGAAGCGCACCAGGCAGGTCTTCGAGACCGATGCTGTCACCGCATGGAAGCCGTCGAAGCGGCCGGCATAGGGAACGAGTTTGGGGCGTTCGGCTTCGAACACGTCCCAGATCGTCTGATCGACCAGCTCCGGATGGCGATGAGCCTTGGCGTAGGCGATGCACTTGTCGAGCAGCCAGGCGTTTAACTCGTCGAGGTTTTTGAACCGCAGCCGCGGCGTGAAGAAGCGCTCCCGGACCAGCCCGACCTGGTTCTCGACCTGCCCCTTCTCCCAGCCCGACGCTGGCGTACAGGCGACCGGATCGACCAGATAGTGGCTGCACATCTGCAGGAAGCGGCGATTGTAGAGACGGCCTTTACCGACAAAGATCGTCTCCACCGCGGTCTTCATGTTGTCGTAGATGCCGCGGGTGCAGGTGCCTTTGAACAGGGCGAATGCCCGGTCGTGGGCGTCGAACACCATCTCCTGCGTCTCCCGCGGATAGGCCCGCACGAACAGCATGCGACTGTGACAGAGCCGAACATGAGCAGCCTTCACCATCACCGTGGTGCCGCTCAGCAGGACCACCTCGTGGCTCCAGTCGAACTGGTAGGCTTCGCCTGGTGCAAAGCTCAGCGGCACATAAGCCGACGCTGTCGAGGTGCCGCGTTCCTTGGTCCACCGTCGGGCGTATCGACGAACCGCATCATAGCCGCCGGCATAACCCAGGCCGCGGAGTTCCTCGAATAGCCGGATCAGCGTCAGCCGTTCCCGCGCCGCCTTGCTCTCATTCCCTGCCAGCAACCGATCAAGCTCGGCACTCCAGGCACCCATCTTCGGGAGCGGCTGCGTCTCGCGCTCGTACCGGAACTCCGTCGCTTGAGAACGAATGACCTTGCGAACCACCTTCCGCGATACGCCAAGTTCTCGGCAGATCGCCTTGATCGGACGACCATCAACAAAGTAGGCGCGACGGATCTTACCAATCGTCTCCACCACCAGCATCCCAACCTCGGCTTCCATGACTCGATGGAAGCCACTGTGGACCCTTATCCCGGGGTCCCGATTGGATGCCGATCACCCCGAAACGGGGTCCTTATTCCATGCCGAAACACATTCAACCCGAAGGTCGCATCGAAATGCTTCGCGGTGATCTCGCCCAGCGGGACGGCTTCGCCGATGCCGGCGCTCGCATACAGGACGTCGATCTTTCCCTTTTCCCGCTTGACCGCGTCGATCAGTCGATCGAGGTCGTCGAGATTGGCCGCGTCGCCGCGCACACCTGTCACGTTACGGCCGATCGACCTGACGGCCTCGTCGAGCGCTTCCTGCCTTCGGCCCGTGATGAAGACGTAGGCGCCTTCCTCGACGAACCGCTTGGCGCTCGCCAGCGCCATGCCGCTCGATCCGCCAGTGATGACTGCAACCTTGTTGTCCAGCTTTCCCATGAGATCTTCCTTCAGACTTTGCTTTTGATGGCTCGGGGGCGTTCCCGCGATCTCGTCGAAATGGGCCTGGCGAGGTCCGGCTGTGAGTGCGCAAGCGCGCACATCGCTGGTGCGAAATTGAACCGCTTGGGAGGCCGGGGCTCCAGTGTGAACTTTGGGGCGTCCGGCCGTCCGAAATTGGCTTATTTGCACGTCAAGCCTTCTAAATCGCCTATTTGTCGTCGTCCTATGTGCTACACGGATATTCAGAGTAGGCACGAACCGGTGCCGGATTGCACCATGATCGACTGGGACGACGTTCGCTATTTTCTCGCTGTCGCGCGCGGAGGCTCGGTAAGGGCAGCCGCCGAACGCGTCGGCGTGAATCATGCGACCGTGCTGCGGCGCGTCGCCCAACTGGAAGAACGTCTCGGGGCGCAGATGTTCGAGAAGTTGCCTTCAGGCTACCGCATCACGGGGGCGGGGGAGGAGGTTCTCGAGCTCGCGGAGCAGATGGAGGCATCGTCGCTCCAGTTGGAAACGCGCGTGTTCGGCCGCGACCAAAGCGTACGCGGACGTCTGCGGGTGACGCTGGCTCCGCCCCTTTCGACGCATCTGCTCATGCCTGACTTCGCCGAGTTCGCGCGACTACATCCCGACATCGAGATGGAGATCCTGTCGTCCGGCGAGCTGGCCAATCTGACCAACAGGGAAGCCGACGTCGCGATCCGCGTGGTCTACGACCGCAAGACCCTGCCGCTCAATCTTCATGGCCTGAAGGGCGCGGAAGTGTTCGGGGGCGTCTACATGTCCCGCGACAGACTTGCCACAACGCGTGCTGGTGCGTCGGATCCCGTCCGGTGGATCGTCATCAGCATGCATGGAATTCCGGACTGGGCCGGTGCGGGCGAGCTCCGCACCACGCAGGTTCCGTTCAGGGTAACCGACGCCGACGGTCAGATCGCCGCCGTGCGGCAAGGGCTCGGAATCACGACGCTACCGTGCTTCGTCGGAGATGCCGACCCTCTACTGACCAGAGTGCCTGGCAGCGACCTCCACATGTACGGCACGCTTTGGCTGCTCACGCAGGGTGAGACCCGCAAGACCAAGCGCGTTCGGCTCTTCACCGAGTTCATAGCCGACAGGCTCGCCGCCCATGCTCCGCTTCTGACGGGTCAAAGAAAGTCGAGTCCGCGGACCAAGCCTTGAAGCTGCTGTGGTCGCTACAGGGCGAAGCGCTTGGTTGGAAGGTCGGCCTAGTTCGAATCTTTTCGATCTAGGCGAGCCAGCAGCCGTTCAAGGGCCGTCCGGACCGTGCGGCAATAACCATCGTCCGCGAGTGCGACCGGCTTGCCGCGAAGATCCGGATTGTCCCGCTGCTCGACGGACGCATCGAAGGCGTCCATGTCGACGTGGATGATCTTGCGTTGGCGGCGCGGAGAACTGAAGGACGCCGACACGGCCCGGAAGGTCGCTGCCGTCACCGGAAGCTGACCAGCAGAAGCAGGGAGCGTTACCTGATGCGAGCCAGCTCAACGGTCTGAGCGCAGCCTTTGCCGGCTTTATCCAGAGCGTGGTGGAGGAGTTAGATAAAGGAAAGTCGCAAACCGCGACGGGCGCTGACGCTCAGCAGGTGCAGAACGCTGCTGCCCAGGCGCCGAGCATTGGGGCAGGCGATGGCCTTGATGAATCGACGGGGTCGGTCGACGACAGCCTCAAGGGGCTGGCATCGGCCGTCGACGCCGCATCGAGCAGCATCCGAGGTGCCGCCGAAGCAGGAGAGCAGCCTACATACGCGGCCACCGGCGGCCTGATTACGGGGCCGGGCTCGACGACCTCGGATAGTATCCCGGCGATGCTTTCCAACAAAGAGTTCGTAGTCAACGCGGCGTCTGCAGAGAAGAACATAGGGCTTCTGCACGCGATCAATAGCGGCAGGGACTTTCTTCATTTCGCAGTCGGCGGTCCTGTCGGTCTTATGGGTCACATCGGAATGCCGTCAATAAGCGCGACGCCTGTCGCGTCCTCGTCCTCTGGAGGTACCGGTCAGCATTTGGGCACCGTCGACCTCCGAACCAACTACGGTGACTTCAAGGTCGCAACCGAGCACGACACCATGCGTCATCTCAGCTGTGCGGCTCAGAAAGCCAAGAGGTACTCGACCGGGACCAAGCCTAGTTGGTACGGAGGCACGAAGTGATCGACCGCGAGCAATTCCTTGAGGACTGGCGGCTACTAGGAGCGCGCGTTTACATTCTGAAGTCGCTCAGCCTGGCGGATCCGCGCGGCATTGCCGAGGCGTTCTTAGCCGAACGCGAACGCAGCGGCTCGAAGGGCCAAGAAGCTACGACGATCGACGAAATCCAGCAGGTCGCCGAAGCCATAAAGGCTGCCGCGGATCTCGTGCGGGATGCTGACAAGCTGGTGCGCGATCTCGCGGACTGGTGTGACACTGCGCAGGCTCAACGGAAGCAGGAAGCGCTGAATTCGTTGCAGGCGCCGGGAATGCATGATCAGGCAACTGCGGCGTCATCCTATCAGCTCGTATTCAAACGCTACGCCTTCCGGATCGTTCTTCTCGAACCAGGCTTCCGCTGCCTCGATCGTTGCAAAGACCCTCACATGGTCAAGATCGCCGACCTGCTTGCTAGTATCGATATAGATCAAGACTGTTTTCATCGCATCAGCCTGAACAGTTCGAGGACTTCGGTGACACGCGGGTCTGCCGTTAGCGTGCTTTGATTTTATGGGGCGAAGCAAGCCTTGATCCAAATCAAGGGGCGCACCGGCTGTTGGTTACAGGGTTTACAGCATGAAATGGGACGCGGTGACGATAATCGGCTGCGTCACAATCGCGCTTGGCGTGCTCATCCTGATTGTCATCTTCTTGCTGTAGCCGAGTTGGCACAGATTGCACTATGCGCCTGACCAACTACCTGCGTAGTGTGGTTCCTTGGTCCACTGGGCAAGGAAATTGCGCTATGACCGTCAAAGTATCACTCATGATTGGCTATCGCCGCATCTGCGCAAAAGCATCCTCCGGCCCCAACTGGACTTACGACACCGGGCTTGTGCTTTTGGGATTTGTGCCGGTCACCATTTTCGGCGTCGCCATGCTGCTGCTGTAAGGCGGCCGTTCACGCGAGTAGGTCTTTCCCAGCTTGCCTCATCCTCACGAATGTCCCGCTCTCATGGTACTCGAGCCAGCCCTTGCCGATCGCATGCTGATACTCGGCCGGCGTGAGAGCGGCATCCGTAGCTACTGAGGCTGTTGGGTGCCGACAGACCACCAACTATAAATTTCCGATGCCTGCGAATGAAAGAGGCCGCCAAGTGAGCGCGGCCCTACTCTTCTTCCGGGTGGAGAGCGTTCCTTTCGTCCTCGTATCGCTTCAATAGAAGCCCGAGGCGCTCCAGTGTCAGCGGGTCCAAGGCGGGTTGGGATAGCCTCCTCACATGTGCGATCTTCTCGTCAAGTTCGTCGCACTTATCACACATGGCCTCGCCGCTGAGGTTTGAGGAACGCGGCCGTCAACTAACACGGGGCGCGAACTCAGCCGGAAACGCCCTTGGCGAAGTCGATTACCTCACCCCAGTCCAATAGCTTATCCACCAGCCGACCTTCCCGCCGTCAGACGGGTCTGATCTTCTCTTTGAGCTTGCGGTTTATCAGCATTTCAGCCCGCCGCTTTGCCAACTCGGGCAGCCTCGTACGCACCGTGCCGTGGACCGTTTCATCGTTAAGCTTGATGACGATGTGGAATTGATCGTCGTATTGCCGGGCCACGCTGAACGTGACGCCTCTGTGTGTATGCGTAGTGGGCATGCGGCTGATTTAGCAAATCGACGCCGGGCGCCAACACCGGGAAGGTACGGGCAATCGTCCCACTCTGGGGATGGGAATATGCGCAGGGGGCTAGTCGTCCCAAGTTCGCTGGCCGCATGCCCTGCACTCGAACATCCGAACTGGCTTGCCGGTGCGAATGTTTAGCATGGCCCGGACCAAATCCTGAGGGTTCCCGCACCGACAGGCCCTTACCGGCTCATTTTCTATGTCTTGGATCTTCGGCCCGATTGCACCCATGTACCTCCCCCTCCAGCGAGGCGAGGACTTAAGTGACAAAGTGAACACTTGTTCCTCGGACATAGGGCAGAATGCCAACAAAGCATGGAACGTTTTGCTGGAGTGCGCGTGTTGCGCGTTCCTACCGCTCTCCCAACCACCAAGTCGACGGAGGGTTCATGGCGGAAATCTTGCTTGTGCGGAGCGCTACCAAGTGGCTGCGCTTGAACGGGTATCCCTGCTGGCGCGAGCAGCCCTTGCAGCGCATGTATCGCTCGAGCTCATGGACAGGCGTCCACTTCGGCCGCCGGACGATGTCGAGCGCGACCGTCTGATGGGTCTCGCAGCCGAGGCACTTCACCTCAAGGTACCGATAGCCGGCGTTGAGGGCGTCGCCGAGAGCCGGGGAGGGCTGGGCCGGTCCCTGGAAGGCGAGCATGCGGGCGTTCCACGCCTGGCAGGCCACGGCGTCGGCCTCTAGCCGGGCTTCCTTGGCTCGCTCGGCGAGGTGCCTGACCGTTGCGCCGAACATGTATTCGGGAGACTTGGATCCCATCTCCCATGATCGCGCCGACCCGCGAGGGTGGGAAGCCGCTAGAGCTATCGGGCAGCCTGCACTCGCCTACAACGAGTTGGTCAATGGGTGCCGGCTATGACGGTGGGGCGGAGGAACAGGTCCATCGGCGATCCGACCCACCCAAAGAATGGCCCCAGCGAGGGGGTTTCGCCGAGGCCAGGAAAGGACCATTAATGAAGCAAGACCATTATGTATTTCGGCTCGGAAGCTCGCATTAACATACGAAGGTCAGCCAGCTTGGCCTATTTCGGCGCTGCCCAAGTTGGCCGTGCTCAACAAGAGATGGGTCAAGGCGTGGATTCAAACGCTATTATGCGGCTGCATCGACGCTCGCAATGACACTGCGCATATCGCAGGCTAGCTGGCGGTAGCGTGCCCCCAGGCGCAGGTAAAGGGCTCTTCTGCTTCCATCCGCCTCCCGGCTAGCGATCAAATCGCATTCCACGGCCAGAATCTCAAATCGTTCCAGCTTGGCAGGCAGAGCAGTCATAGCGGTCCCCTGAACGCTTACTGAAGGACCAATCACGCTACACCCTTGGAGTGGTTCTCGATGAACATCGTTATCGAGCAGAACTATTTTTATTATCGGGACAGGACCGACTCCCTTCATAAACTTCGGCATCTCGATCGTGAAGCGCTCTTCGGAGAGGCGCCGTTCGATGAAGTGAGTCTCGACGTCGCTAAGTTTGGTGCGCAGCAACCCTTGGTAACGCTCTATGTTTTGCTCGTGCATCCGCAGCATCGCAATGGTTCGCTCTTCCATGTACGCCCCCTGTACTTTCGGAGGTGCCTTCGTCGGTACCGTTAGCAATTACATGCAAGAATCTTCGCCACGATGACGGTCACTTCGCCGCAACCGTCAAATTTGGAGTGTGCTTTTACGCCACTGTAGCCCAGCAGCCTACGCTAGGACTCGGCAATTCCAGTGCAGCTTGTGCCAATTGTCACCCGCATGATCACGGGGCGTCAATTCGTCGGAGAGACGAGCATCGGGAAAAAGAGGCAATTCCTTTGACCCTAAGGAACCGAGCGTGCAATCTTGGAGCATCGGGTCACGCCCCGACAGCATAGGAACAACTGGCTTCAGCACCGGCGCGTAAGCCCCAGGGTGCTGGGGTCTTTTCTTTTGGGCGCCCGCGCGGAAGCTCCCCTTTTCATTTCGGGTGAACAGGTCTTTTGCCGGCCTGCTGCACGGACGTCCTGCTCTCATGGTGTCCACCGCGTCGTCGCCAACGCTCTCGCTCAGCTTTCAGACAACGGCACCTTCGGAGTAGCCCGCCAGCGCAGTACAAATTGCCACTTTTTCCCAATACAGTGAATTGCGCTCCTCCGCACAGGGGCGCTCCACGAAGCGGCCTCGGTGCGCTCCCCCAAGCTCTGCCGGGGCCGTTTCGATTCGGCGCGGATCATGAACAAACAACCGATACCAATCGGTGAACAGATCATCACCGTCGTCTTGCTGGTGATCTTCGCGCTAGTGATTTGGTACGGCGCCATGATCAGACTGGGCCGACGCGGGGAGCTAGCTTTCGATCCTGAGCGAAGAAGAACTAAAGGCGGCGATCATTTTCGGTTTCTGTCGCGACGCACCTTCTGAAATTCCTCAGGACCTTTGATCAGCCTGCGCTTGCGGTTGGCTTGATCGTCTGGGCTGGCCACAGGGTCAGCCACCTTGTCGATTGCTTTGCTCGCCAGTTCGCGGGCGCGCTGCTTTGGGTCGCCGCGGTCTTGCTGCTCCTTGCGCTCATCGGGGAGGGCCATGGTCGGTACGGTCAACCCGATCTCGACCAGCCGGCGGATGGCTTCAGAACGGCCGGGGTCGTCACTTTGCTGCGTGGCCCATGCCTCGACGGCGGCAATCAGCGCCGGTGGCATGCGCGTGCTTACGAGAGGGTCCTTGCCCGTGGCGGGTCGCCCCCGTTTTTTAGGTATGACCTTTTTGGTTGACGATTTCATATTTAGGTCATACCCTAAATTTGCTTGAAAACCAAGCGGCCCGCCGCGCTGCGCGAACAGCAAGACGGGCCTGGCCCAAACTATGAAGTAAGTCATGGCTCAGGTTGATTCTGAGAATAGCATAGCTGTGCCCGCCGCTGCGGGGTCCGCTGGCGAGCTCTATTTCCGCACCGACATTTCCCCGGAGACGGTCTTCGTCGCCATAGGGCAGCTCCGCAAAGAGGCCCCGGACGAGATAGACTGGCTGGTCCGGTTTCTCGACAAGACCGACGACTACGTATGCCGCGAGCTCGAGGCTGACGGCGATGCGGAGCCATCTCTCGGCACCCAAGAGGCATTCCCTGGACAGGGCCGGGGAGGCGGGGGCGACGATCGCGAGCCAGATCTCGGCACCTTCGACCGCATGATCAACCAGAGGCATTCTTCGCGGCAGCGCATCGGCGAGGAGCGGGTTGAAATCGACGCCGAGCAAGATGCTGCCGACCAAGAACCTAGCCTTGGCAGCCTGGACCACAACCATACCCAAGAGCGATGGGCCGCGGGCTGTCGCGGCGATCTGGAGCTAGACCCCGCCGAATCCGGTATCGGCGACCATGGTGGGCTGCACGAACAGGCCGGCACCCAAGATTGGCAAATGGGGAGCATGGGCTAATGAAAACCATGACCCGAAGGCTAGGTTTGCAGATCATGGCGGGGGCTGCAGCGGCTCCGGCTGCGGCATCAATCGCGCCGTTGGCAAATCCCGACGCCGAGCTGATTGAGCTGGGGCGCCAGTTCGTCGAGCTGTCTCGGCTTCGTGATGCGGCCAGCGAAGAGACCATCCGGCGGCTCGAAATGGCCCGCTTGTCATACCCGTCCGGGACCTATCGCGACGCCATTCTACGCGGCATCGAGGCGCGGGAAGCATACGAAACCGCTTGCACTGATGCTGATCAGCGGTCGGCTACGCAGATGCGGAGGATGCGTTTGAGGCCGCCATGGATCAGATGCGAGCAACCTTCGCTCGACTGATTACGATCGCCCCACGACTATCGAGGGCATGCGGGCGATAGCCTCAGCGGCCCTCCATTTCGAATGGGACGGCAACAACGTCGAGTACGCCGAGGGGGCCGTCGAGGGCGCGTTCCTCGCTGTGTTGGTCGCCGGCCTGCTTGACAAGCCGCTTCCGGATTGTCCGCCGGACTGGGCGGCGGCCTGGATCTGATGAAAAAAGTACGCCGCCGGTTTTCAGAAATACGCGCCCGCCGGCGTTTTCTTCTGCCGCTTAGTGGCGATGGTGACCCCAACCATAGTGGTGGCCGCGGCCCCAGCCGTAGTGATGCCCGCGACCGCCGTGATGGCCCCACCCGTGGCCGCCGTGGCCATGACCGCCGCCCTTGACCTGGATGACAGCATCGGTGCCGCCGAGAGCATTCGGCGTTGCGGCGGGCAGCGCCGATGCAGTTCCGACCGATGCAAGGCTGGCGAGTGCAGCAAGTCCAACAAGTGCAGATTTGAGCTTCATGGTTTTCCTCCTGGGGGCATATTCCGAATGCCACACAGAGTAGGAAGCTCAATGTGAACGAGGGATGAGCAAACTTCATCGTTACTCTGATCGGCGGACAACGACCGCCCCTGATCCGGTCGAAAAAGTACGCCGCCCGGTCTCAGAAATACGCGCCCGGCGGCGGCCCCAACACCCGGGAAGGGCGCTGCGGCCGTGAAGGCTCCATAACGAACTGGCGAACCAACCTGTGGAATTGCCACTTATTCCCGGAAGCGCAGGAACGAGTGGACGATGCCGGGCGTAGTGTGTTTGCTCTCGGGCTATCAGGTCCCCACACCCCCAGGCTGGGAGCCCAGAGGTGGCGACCCCGACCCCGCTCACACACACGCGCCGGGGTCGTTCTCATTGTTGCATTCGGACTATTGCTATGCAGGCCTTCGCGAAATGCGCAGGCCGTTAATAATGGCGCAGGTGTTTAGGAAAGATGCAGGCTGTCAAATACAGCGCAGGTGGTTTCCTTTAAGTTCTCCGGATTTAAGCGGCTGGTTTCCGGCTTGCGATGTCCAGCGCTAACGCTAGGCTGGGCGCCTTATTTCAATTGGAGAGACGCCGTGGCTACAGGTACTGTTAAATGGTTTAATCCCACGAAGGGGTACGGGTTCATTCAGCCCGACAACGGTGGCAAAGACGTATTCGTGCACATCTCGGCGGTCGAAAAGGCCGGTCTGAGCAGCCTCAATGAGGGTGCAAAGGTCAGTTACGAAGAGCGGGAAAATCGAGGCGAGACTTCCGCCGAGAACCTGCGGGTAGGTTGACCGGACTGTCAGGAACAAGTGGCAATGCAGGGAGTCATGCGTGTTGGCTCCCGCGATCTGGTGCCCCCCGACCGGGAGTTGAGAGTGGCGACCTTGGCGCTCCCCGCAGCCAGGGTCGCTTTTCATTTGCTGGCCCGCCGGTTCACGCCCGGCTGGCTTTGCTTTGCCGTCAATCCGGCCCATGCCGCGGTTCGCGTTAGCTCGTCGAGCTCTTCTTTTGTGAGATGCGTCGGGGTCGAATAGTCCAACGCAACTAGTCGGCCATTCTTTAGTCGCCCCCAATCAGATGCTTTGTAATCGAATGGCGCGCCGTCTTCGCCGGGCTTATAATCCCAATCGGGGAAATCATCGCGATCGAGCAAATCTCCATGATCAGCCTCGGCCAGCAGATTCGCCGCAGCCATCACTAACAACCAGCCGCCGCCGGAGCACCAGCGCACGGGGCAAAGCATTTCTCGACGTCGTTCATCGACTGCGGCGAACAACTTGGCTTCGTATAAATTGCACCGACGGCCACGCGCGTCGCGGGCGACCTTCAATGCCCAAGCCCCGACTACCAGAACAAGCCGCGTCGTTCCTTTTCCGGAGAAGGTGATCATCAAAGGAGAATAATCGAAACCAGGCCGCGACCATGAACGTCTGTTGATCCCAGCCGCGAAAGTCCACTGCCTTGGCGATCAGCAACGAGAACAAATCCAGAAGCGGCCGTGTACGATCCGTGTATCATCGACTCGGCGGGACCAGACGGGAAAGCCTGTAACTGAAGGGTTTTAGGGCGTGTACTCATAAATCCGGGACCGTCCGCTTTGGAGGGGTAAGCGGACACGCGGCCTCGACCGCAGGGATGTCGCCTTGTGACCCAGAACGGACATGAATGCTGGGCTATCACGCCTGAGGCGCGCCGCCGATTCGGTGCAAAGCGCAAATCTTGTGGCCGTCGAGATCACGCAAGTAGGCGACATAGAGCTTGCCTGCGGAGTTTACACGCACGCCAGGCGGATCCTCGATCGACTGGCCGCCGGCGGCGATGCCAGCACTATGCCATGCGTTGGCCTGTTCGGGTGATGAAGCCCGGAAGCCGATGGTCTCGCCGTTTCCATACGATGCGGGCCTGCAGTCCAGCGGCTGTGTGAGAGCGAACACGCCACCGGACGCTCGATAGAGGACACGCAACCGACCGTCCTGAAGAGCCTCAAGGGGCCCCGGGCGAATGTCGAGCGTGGCAAGCACCGAGTCATAAAATGCCTTGGCTTTTTCGATATCGTTGGTGCCGATCATGACGTGTGAAAACATCGCTCTTACCTCCCTGATTGCCCGGAAAGATCGGTCGCGACGTGGCCCTGAAGAGCCCGAGGCGCTAGATTGCCGCGAAGTTGCGCTGAGGTCCAGACTACCGACGGCCGGGCAAGATGAACGACTATCGTCCGTTTATCGCTAGGCAGCTTGCATCAACGATATGAGGGCGGCTTATGGCCAAAACCGACATGCCGGCGTACTTTTTGGCAATCGCCTCGTCAGGTCCGATCGCGCGCCGGGGAGATCCCCAAGTGTCTGCAGCATATCTACAGTGGTTGAAGAGGATGCGAAATGGCGCTGCCCAATAACTTGCTGCGCACAACCACGCAAGCAAGAAACCGCCGGCCTGAATGGCAAAAAGCACATTGAAGGCCGTCCGCCCTGGATGGGCGGCAGCCCGGGGGTTGCCATTCGATTAGGAAGCTTGTCAAATGAGGTAACCCGGGAGGGGTCCATTTCCCGCTCCCGCTTTTCGGTACAGTGAACAGCGATCACGTCCGGAACGAGAGTTGAATATGGCTCTCCGGATCGATGATTGCAGAGGCCCTGACGCGCTAGCCCCCGTTGGGGCCTTTGCCATTTATGCAGCCCTGCCAAACGCACAAACGCCGCTCGCTTAAAAAACACGCGGAGCGGCGTTATCTTCTAGCCCCAGGAAGGATGTGCAAAATCCTGATAGGGGTAAGTCTGCACGAAAACGCACAAAAGTTTAATACCTCCAAAGAGGTAAGTTTGGCGCGCATAGGCAACGCAGCGCGACCACTCGCAGCGGGAAACTAGGGTCACTGTTGCACGCAGGCTATAGCGGGAGGATCTGAGAGGAGCGCAGTATCGAAGCTGCCGACCTCCAAGAGATAAAATCAGCGGATCAAGTGGCGGCCTCGGCACCCGGCCCCCCAGCGTGAACGACTTGCAGGAGCTGCAAGAAATGGCGGTGAAGCTAGAAGCCGCCGCTCGCAAGCTTCCGCAGGGATCTGGTCGCGACGATCTAGTTCGAAATATTACGAATTTTCGCGTTCAATTGGTCGCTCGGCTACCAAGCGAAGGACTCATGGCGAATTGAATACGATCAGGACCGAGACAGCATGGCGGGGATTACCACACTGGCTCATCATCGCGGGAGCCACGCTAGTTGTGGTCGGTTTAATTGGCGCTGTGATGAGCCGCCGGAAGCAGGCGAAGGTCCAGGACGGGCAGCACACAGACCTAGACCCGCCGGCGCCGCCGCTGCCTGATCTTCCAGACTCCCGGCCACGAAGAGTCGGCGTTCGACGCCCGACTAAACCTGCCGGACACCGGCACCTACGTTCCTGTAAATTACTCCCCGCTCCGCTGCCATCCGGCGCGCGCCCACTTCAAGATAGAGCCGCCCAGCCTTGATGGCTTTCTCTCGGTTAGGGCCAGCAAGCCGCCGCTTGAAACGCGCGTGGCGCCATTCCTCAACGCGCCGAAGGCGGCGCAGCAAGTGCGCGCGGTCGTCCGATGATGGTTTGAGGTCGGTGCTCGTCATGCCGTTGTTCCAGTGACAGATTAGCGCAGCGCAACCTGGGGGAGCAAGCGTGACCCATGCCCGTCGCTGTCGGGGCCATAGGAACACAGACGTCTAAGTCAGAGTTATCCGCGTTATTGTAAGGAGTTCTGCGGTGGTCACCACGATGATCTCTGCAAAGGATCTGGAGCTGATTGCCCTTCGAGAGCTTCGAAGCGTCCCCGGGGGGGAATACATCGCCCATGTGGGGGTTGATCCCGTAAGCGACGAGTGGCGTCTCAACGTGACCACGCGAGACGGCGCGGATCTCGACCGCATACAGGAGGCAACCAAAACAACGACAAACAGGCTCAAGCAACGATACGTCCTGCGGGCTGATTGGTGAGGAGCCGGTCGTCGGGCCGCGACATCCTTCCCGTGCATAGCCGCTCGTCCCGCTGACCAGAGGGGGTCCGCACGAAGGCGAGCGCTACCGGCGAGGAGAAAATCCTCTGCTGGAGCGGCTCTCCCGCCCAAGCCGCCGCTCATTGACCAAATCGTTGTAGGTGGGTGCAGGCTGCCCGATACCCGTAGCGGCTTCCTACCCTTGCGGATCGGCGCGATCATTGGGGCATGGGATCCAAGTCACGAGAGTACATGTTCGGGTCGACGGTCAGGCATCTGGCCGAGCGTGCTGCCGACGCTCGACGGGATGCGGACATTTTGGCCTGCCAGGCGTGGAACGCCCGCATGCTCGCCTTCCAGGGGCCGGCCCAGCCCTCCCCAGCGCTCGGCGACGCCCTCAACGCTGGCTATCGGTACCTTGAGGTGAAGTGTCTCGGTTGCGAGACGCATCAGACGGTCGCGCTCGACATCGTCCGGCGGCCGAAGTGGACGCCGGTTCACGAGCTTGAGCGATACATGCGCTGCAAGGGCTGTTCGCGCCAGCAGGGATACCCGTTCAAGCGCAGCCACTTGGTAGCGCTCCGCACAAGGAAGATTTCCGCCATGAACCCTCCGTCGACTTGGTGGGGCCGGGAGAGCGGTAGCAGCGCGCTACACGCGCACTTGGCCACGCTAAACATTCGCACCGGCAAGCCAGTTCGGATGTTCGAATGCAGGGCATGCGGCCAGCAAACTTGGAACGACTAGCCCTCTGCATAGGCCCATCCCCAGAGTGGGACGATTGCCCGTACCTTCCCGGTGTTGGCGCCCGCCGTCGATTTGCTAAATCAGCCGCATGCCCACTACGCATATACACAGGGGCGTCACGTTCAGCGTGGCCCGGCAATACGACGATCAATTCGAGATCGTCATCAAGCTTAACGGTGAAACGGTACACGGCACGGTGCGCACGAGGCTGCCCGAGTTGGCAAGGCGACGGGCCGAAATGCTGATTAACCGCAAGCTCGAAGAGAAGATCAGACCAGTCGGAAAATCCGACTGATGCAAAAAATCGAGAACATCCGACATTGAAGATGAAAGCTGACCGCTCCTACTCCGACCCCGAAAAGGCCGCCCGCAGAATCATGGAGCATGCGCGGGCATTTGAGCCGATCCAGGATGGCAGGATCTACATCGAGAAGATCAACCGTCCGATGATCGACGAGGACAAGGCGACGCCGGCCGAATATTGGGCGGGACTACAGCACGCGATCAAGCAAGGCTGGCTCGAATACCACGAAAGCGGAACGTTTGTGAGGAGGAAGGAGGCTGGGAAAGACCTATTCGCGTGAGCGGCCGCCAACTGATGCGGCCTTACAGCGGCAGCATGGCGACGCCGAAAATTGTGACCGGCATTATCCCAAAAGCAGATGTCGTAATGGCCGGAGGATGCTTTTGCACAGATGCGGCGACTGGTGCAATCTGTGCCAACTCGGCTACACCATAAAGACGACAATCAGGAGCGGCACACTGAGCGCGATTGTGGCGCAGCCAATTATCATGATCGCGTCCCATTTCATCCTGTGAACCCTGTAACCACAGCCGATGCGCTCGTTGATTTGGATCAAGAACGAATAGGCTTGGTCCCCGCCCCGCAGTGCACGCAATTAGTGCTTTTCAACCGTCAGACGAAACACCCAAATCAGGTTCCCGGAGCCGTCTGTTATCTGCATTAGCCATTCTTTGTCGGGATTCAGCTCGCCATCCAGATCTTCGAGAAGTTGTCCGGTCGTAACGGTCGCCTCCTTCCACGCGGCTTCCCTGCTGGGAAGCTCCTCGCCGATTTCGTCGGGTAGATACTGCTCCCCTTGCTGGACGTGAAAAAAATACCGCATTCGCCTCCGACCCAGATTATTGATTTGGCGAGACAATTTATTACTTCTGCCATCGTTCCAAGCGTAGGGTTGGGTGAAGATCGGGACGGCCTCCCGTCCCGACGGGAGACAAGGACCCCCAGATGCCGATCGCGATGATGATCCGCAAGTTGCGGCAACACTCTGAGTTGCCCGATGAAGATGTTGCAGCTCTCCGATCCATCATCGCGCCGGTGAAGAATATGCCGGAAGACACGCCGATCGTTCGCGAGGGAGACATGAGCACCCAATGCTGCGTGATCCTGAGCGGCTTCGCCTATCGGTCCAAGGTGTCGGAAGACGGCAAGCGGCAGATCCTGTCTTTTCACATCGCCGGCGACATTCCTGATCTTCAAGGCCTGGTATTGAAGCGGATGGACCACGACCTGACGACGCTCTCAAAAGCGCAGGTTGGTTTCATCGATCACGATCAGCTCGAACGGATCCTTGGTGCGCGGCCGGCCTTGGCACGGGCGCTCTGGCGCGAGTCGCTTGTTGACGCCGCGTTGTTCCGGCAATGGATCGTCAGTCTGGGCACGCGATCGGCATCGGGGCGCATGGCCTATTTGATTGCCGAGTTGCGCCAGCGGCTCGGAGCGATGGGCATGGTCGCCAACGAGCAGTTTGACTTTCCGATCACTCAATCGAAGCTGGCCGACGCGCTTGGGCTGACCACCGTGCACGTCAACCGCGTCCTTCAAGCTTTCCGAGCAGATGGCATTCTTGATTTCAAGCGCCGCGTCGTTACGCTTGGCGACTTCGAAAAAATCGCCCAACTCGGCGGCTTTGACAGCGTCGAGGGAAACACCAGCGACGAGTAGCGTCTTGCCGCCGCAGGGTCCAATGATACAGTGAGACCACCGCACCTGTCTTTGTCCGCCTTCAGAGTAGCGTATGCATCGATCCGGTTGGACTCCTTCGATTGTCTCGGCAATCGACCGGACCATCTACCTGGTCGCCGACGACTTCGGCCCGCTCGGCCGGGTTTGGCGCGAGACCGATCTCGAGGCGGCCGACCTCGAGGCCGTCATCCGAGGCCTTCTCGCCGGCGAGTACAATGATCCTATCAGGATCGTCGCCTGCAACACCGTCGAGGTCTGGGCAACGTCTCGGAGGACGTCGCGCAAGAGCTACAGCGGCGGTGCGACTTCCACCAGATCGAGTTGCCTTCGGCCTTGCGAGGCTTTCTCGGTCGACATCTCGGTGGTCGCCGGCAGCTGACACTACGTCTGGTCTGACAGGGACAACTTTTCTTTCCGGATCAGCGTTAGTCGGCAGCTGACAGCAGCCTCGGAGCGACGAGATAAGCGGCTATCCCATTGCCCCGCGCGGGAACGTGGCGGCCTCCTGTCGTGAAACGCGTTTCGTAAAACATCCGTTCTGGCTCAAAGCGCGGTCTTGCCATCCTTTGCCTTGTTGGCGCGGGCTTGGCGCAGCTGCTTGATGTCCACTCGCATGGATCAGTGACTCTTGGTGGGTTTGTGGGTTTGCCTGAATGGAGAAAGAGCCCGTGTTCCCGCTGTCCAGGCGAGGTCGCGGGTCGAGCAACTCAGGAACTGAAACGGGAAAGCGGCCTCAGCGGCCGCGCCAAGTCGCCGGCCTTCAGCCGGGACAAAGTGGCAATAAATCTGAGCGCGATTCACATGTGTTGGTTGACGGGACGCGCGCTTGATTCGATGATCCGGCTGCTGGGCAGGTAACGTTTCATTAAGGAAAGCTTTTAGACCCAGTAAGGCCGTTGTTTTGCGGCAGGCACGGTCGGAAGACAGCATAGGAAAGAAGGAACGGCCTCAGCAATGCGCTGGGGCCGTTTTTCTATTTCGGGAACAAACGGCAATTCCCGCCGTTAGAATGGCGTCGTGTTGAGGAGAGGGATGACAAGCGGCCTCTCTCCCCGGGGCATTGGGGCCGTTCCTTTTTGCGCTGGCACTTTCTGCAGATATCACGGACGTTTGTGGGGCGATCAAATCCTTGCAGGAACGAAGCGCGTTCGGTGGCACTTGTTGGACATCCGGTGCCGTCATAGGCGGCGCGGGATGATGACCAAAGTGGAAAACTTGGCCCCAGCTTGCCCCCCTCGCTGGGGCCGTTTCTTCGACGGTCTTCTCCGACTGGAACGGCCTTACTTACTGCCGCGCATCGAACTTGCGTAGCAGCTGCTCGCCCTTCCACAGCTCCATGGAATGCCCGACGGCTAAATCTTGGGTCTGCTGGATTGCCTCTGCGTCGCTCACACAGTGCAAGTCGACCCGTCTCAGAATGCGATCATCCGCGCCTATGGCGTAGACGCGGTAGAGGGTCAGTTCCATTGGTCCTCCACCGGTGGGGCCATATTTTCCGCGATGTTTAGAACTGTTTTAAAGCAGTATTGAGCGCATGAGCCAACGGGAAAGTTGCCACTTGTTCCCGAACGTGGACCTTACGGACTGGCTGCCACTGGAACGTCATTCCCACGCGGAACTCGCCAACTAGCCTTGCTCTTGCGTCGGCGGCATCTGGTTGAGCAGTTGAGAAATCGCCGTCACGACTTGCGCGAGCGCGAAAGGCTTTTGCAATATGACGCTGTTCGGCACGCCATGCGAGGGCCAGTCCTCGGCATGGCTTGAGGTCATGTAGACCACGGGCATTTGTGGCTTAAGCTCTCTTGCACGCCGCGCAACATCCCAGCCGGTGAGAGTACCAGACAACTTAATGTCAGTGATGAGAGCTCGGTATTCCTGCTCGCCATTTTCGAGGAGCGCGATCGCTTTCGTTCCAGTTGAAACAGATTCTGTTGTGAAACCGCCGTCCGCCAAGGCTTCCTTGACCAGATCTTGAATAAGCACTTCATCCTCAACCACGAGGATCAGCACCACCGGTTGCTCTAGCACGCCCCATCCTCCTGCCGCGCCAATGCGACGCGGATTAAGTTACAAAGTGAACACTTGTTCCGTTATCGGGCGGCAGCGCGCCGAAAATGGCATGGAACGTTTGGCTCCAAGGGCACTGGGTATCGCGTGCCGCCGATCGTCGGTAGGAACTCCGCCAAAGCGTCATAGGAACCTTCGCACAATAACCAAATTGCCTGATCTGGGGAATTTGCGATCTCCCCATGAGGCGACATGCCCAAGTATCGCGTTGCGCAGAATTTGCGAGCGCCTCCGCATGCTACGGCCCAGCCCGATATCACATTGCTCTCTCAACACTCCCTGCCGGGGCGCGCGCCGGTTGGGCGCAAGCCGCCCCAAGGAGCGAAAGATGAGAGCGATACTCTGCTTGTCATGCGTCAGCCTGCTTACCCTAACTATGGCGTTCGCCGCGGCCCAAGAGACGCACCGCGGCACAATCGTGAGCGTTGACGAACCGACGGGATCGATAACGGTCCAGCAATCGCCGAGTGCGCCCCCTGCCGCCGGTGACTCTGCCCGATCGCCTAAGACGTTCGCCGTGCAAGACGGGCTGCTATTCAACGCACTCCGCGCGGGCGACAGAGTGGCGTTCAGCTCCAAGGAAATAAAGGGCACAAACACCATCACCCAACTGCAACGAGAATAGGAGCATGCGCATGTCAGCAAAAACGACGATTCAATCGATACTTCTCTCTTTCGCAATGGCTGGCATCTTTTCGCCGGTCTATGCCCTGTCTCAGCAGGAGCTGATAGACAGGCTTGAATCAGCAGGCTATTCGCAAATTCGAGATGTCAAATCGACTGCGGAAGGGACCTCCGTGAAGGCAACCAAGAACGGCAAGGACGTGTCTCTTGTCGTCGATAGTAGCGGTCAATTCCAAGAGCAGCAGGAAAGCGGCGGTCCGCCGGCCGCCTCCTCACCACAACTTTCCCCGGTGCAGCCGGAGCGCAGTCCCCGGCAAGCTGACCAGCTTCGCGACCGAGAGCGGAAATCTGGTGAAGACGTCCAAGTCGGCCGCGACTGGAGAACGAAGGAGCGCGATAGCGATCGTATGGGGCAGAGGCATATGGGACGGACCGGGGATGAAGATGACTGGGACCATCGTACGGTCGGTCGCAACCGTCCAATGCAAAACGATGATGAGGGATCGTACTACGATGACGATCGTCCGCGCGTTCGCGTAAAGATTTGCAGGGAATACGAAAACGGGGATGAATTCTGCCACTACAGGAACTGAGACTAAGTACAGAGGCCCGGCGAGGACCAAAGCCATCTACTCAAAAGCAAGAGCCGAACGCCGGCGCGAGCTTGGCCGCGGCGAGCGCTGCTGAAGCATGCCGCTGATGACCTGGTCGAGCGTTGCTATACGATCGGCCATCCCACGGGCGACGGCCTCGCGTGCGCTAACAAATCGACTTCCATGCGGATCGCAATCAGTTGTTTCATGCCGCGTCTTAACGCGCCGATTGGAATGACACGGCGGGCGTACCTTACCTCGCCACCAGCATGGCAAAACTCGCGACGAGAACGCAGGTGCTCAGCGATAGCGCCATAAGAGAATGTGCTTTCAGTCGGTCGAGTTTGCGTTCCATTAGTCCCGCCATCCTGCCGCATTGCGATGGGGGCTAAGTTACAAAGTGAACACAAGTTCCCAGCTTGCACAAATTAAGCCACTAGCGTCGGAACAGGACTCAACAGGGCGGTCTTAGTCTTACCTCGTCAATTCGCACCTGAGTTCGATCCATTGCATTGTCCTAGCGGTCAGATGCCGAGCGACAGGCCCTGATAAGTTCGTGGATGGGCGGCTATTTCAGCGCGACAAAGAATCTCAGCGAACTCGACATCCGCTACGTTAAGCGGAACGCGAAGGTTGTAGGCAGCTACTGCAAGACACACAAGTCGGATACCGTCATGAATGCAATGCAGAAGAACTGGCACTAGACTTAGCGTCCGGGCCTGCCGGCACTCTCTCTTGGAGGCTGACCCACGGTGGGGTTGAGCCGAAGTTTCCAACTTAAGGGCGGATCTTCGCGGTTGACCAGGTCGACATCGTCACATGCAGTATGAAGCCCGGCGGTGCGCATCTCCGCGGATCCGTCAGCAATATTTTTGCCTGGCTCAAATCACCAGCGCGGTGTTAACGGGTCATTCCGGTCGCACATCTGCGGACGGCTCGGCGAGTCCGGCGCACCGTCGTTCTCGCGATGCACATTCCGCTAACGTGTGTCCTACCCGCGCTGCAAGCTGCAGCGATCCGCGTGATCATGGCGTCCGTCTGATAGACCATCTGCGGGTCATAGCTGGCGGGCTTCTCTTCACGGTTCAGAAGGCGCCTCTCGTCCGTGACGGAGGCGCCATCGTCCTGATTTCATCCATCGCCGCGTTCAAGGGCATTCCGCGCTACACCGCCTACAACGCAACCAAGGCCAGCGTTCGTTCCTTTGTGCGCACGTGGACGGTCGAATCGGAGGACCGCGGAATCCGTATCAATGCGATCAGTCCCGGCGCGATTGACACGCCCATCATCGACGCTCAGTCGGCAACGAAAGAAGGCGCCGACGCGATCGGGGAGAGCTTCAAGGCTGCCACCCCGCTCAACCGCCTTGGTCGCCCGGAGGAGATTGCTGCGGCAGCGCTGTTCCTGGCTTCTGACGAAAGCAGCTACGTGGCCGGAGCTGATCTCGTCGTCGATGGCGGACTGAGCGCGCTTTGAGTTTGGGGATGCTATGTTCGCAATCCCGCATCGCTACAGTCACTTCATCTTTGGCGTCATCCAATCGGCTTGGAAATTTGCCGCCTGACGGCTCCCCTCGAGAATCTAGCCCCGAAGAGCGTGTAAAGCTCTCTTGCCCACAACGACGGCAGGCAGGGCAGCCCCGACATCGACGCGCACCCGTCACCACGGCGACACTGGCATAGCCATTAGCGAGGCCATTAGAAGCCGGTACAGCGCGCCGCCGGCGCCGGGCGCCACAGAAACACCGGGCACGCCGCGACAGCGGCACAGGCCCTCCGTTGAACTAGGTCAACGCCGCAGCTTGTGGGAGACGTAAGGACCTGCGCTGGCACGATCATGGGGTTCTAGTTTGGCAAGCGGACGTTCGAGAATGAGGTAAGGATCATCAAGCGACGAAGCGAAGCCGGCTCCCGTGATCGACGAAAGCGGCACCAATTTGCACTTCGATCGCAAAGACGTGCGCTTCCATAGTGAAGCAGCGATCGTCGCGCATAGGCCGGTATGGCGGGAAATCTAGATGATCATTCTTCGAGCCGAGCCGCCAAGCCCTCCCGACGAAAGTAGCTTCGTCATTTGGAAACGAGAACTAAGCTATTGAAGTTGCTAGAGCGCATTTTGGTGATTTTTTCCAAATGCGCTTTGAAATCATTGCATAATGGAGCGGATTTTGATTCCGCCATTCCGATTCTGATCCGTTGCGCTCAAAGGGACGCTTAAGCCTTTGAGTTCGTTACGCACAGGAGGCTGGTAGGCGCGGGTCCTTGGGGGGCGTTTGGCAGCCGCTGCTAACTCTCGGCACGCCGTCTACAATCGGTCTCCCGAGTTACACTGCCACACTCCTCAGGCGGCCAGCTCGAAGTCATGCTGCCTTCTGAATTCGTTCTTGCTCCTCGCTCAGAGTGTTTGGCTCCAATCGGACTTGGGTGACGGCTCTTCGGCTAGCCCCGGGACCGAGCCAATTTATCAGAGCTTTATGTTCCTTTAGCGAGTCACCAAGTGCGGAAAACACGACGGTACTGATAGCTTGCTGTTGGCTGCGCAGGTGGTCTTCAACCAGCTTGTGCCGAGTGACATAGCCTGCGTTCACGCCAGGGATAGAATGGTTCATGAGGAGCTTAGCATCGAATTCGGAAACGCCGGCAGCGGTGGCAATCGTCCGAAATGTTTGACGAAGGTCATTGCCCCATTTTGACAAGACCTTTCGATCCTCCTTTGTCTCCGCTAAGTGTCCTGAGGCGCTCTCAGCGGGGAATAACCACTTTTGCGACTGAAACGGCTGCATTTGCCTTCCGAAACGAAGCACCCGAATGAGACACAGGATCATTTGCCGAGATAGCGGGATGTCGAACGCCCGCTTACTGCCTCCTTTGGGCTTTGGGATGTGGAGCGTGCGCCGTCGAAAATTTATGTGCTCTGGACTGGCCAGCTGCAAGGCGGTGGGTCTAGATCCACACAGCAATGCTAAAAGATGGAATTCGCGCCGGATTGGGTTCTCTATCTTGGCCAGTTCGAGAAACCATCCTCTCAAATCGCCGGTCCCCATACCAGTATTCCTGCGCTCTTCCTGATTCCAATCGACAGCATCTGCGGGGTTGTCGCGCGGCAGCGATCGATTGGTCTTCCGCGCATGGTTGTAGATGGCCCGCAGCGTCCGCATGCTGCCATTCGCGATGTAGGGACCGTTCTCCTTAGTAAGCTGATCATGCTTTTTGGCGACCCGAGCAGGATCATTCGCGAGATCCAGCAAAGGGGTCTTCAGCCATTCCGAAAACAGACGCTCAACGTGATCGCGATACCCGCTGATCGTTTTCTCGCTACGGCCTTTTCGGACCAGATGGGCTTCCAGGTAGCGTTGCCAAGCCTGCTCCAGGGTAGCGGCCCCTACAGCACCATTCCCATCGATCGCGGCTTGTTCGGAGTTTCCGTTCTCCCTCGCTTTCGGGTGCTGTCCCTTGCTGATCTGAGCAAGATATTCCTTGGCAATCGCGCGGGCTGCCCTGGTCGTCAACTCGCTGGCGTCACCAATCGATACTCTGATGGAGGACGCCCGCTTTCCTCGTTGTCTGAGATCACCTTGAACAGTGAAGGTCCTTTTTCGCTTCCCGATAACCACGAAGAAGCCTTTCAACTCGGTGTCGCGAGCCAAATACCAGCCATCTTCAGGAGTCGGCAGCTGAGCGATGGCCTTGTCGTTGAGAGCAATGCGAATGTCGGTCATGAGGGTCGACGTGAACTGCTAAAACGGTTTTCAAACGGTTTTGGCGAACTGAGGTGTTTGAAGGTCAGGGTTCGCTGGGCTGCGAAGCTATGCGACAAGTCTCTATAAATAAAAGACCTTTCTCGACTTCATCGTAGTGTGGCGCAGATTCAGAAATCGCAGAGAGGCGCCGGTTTTGAACTCTTAATCAGCGGGTCCCAAGTTCGAGCCCTGATTGCCCACCACGGAAAAGACCTTCTTTTCCAGTGCCTTCGCAGGATCGCGGCCGCGGTCGACGGCTAAACGCGTCGCGTGCGCCGCTTCACTTTGATTTGCTTCACTTGGCGAACGTCAGGCGATCATGCGATCGCTTGAATCGAGCTGGAGAAGACGCTCGGCGGCCGGTGCAGGCCATAATGGTCGCGCAGTGTCGTGCCGGCGTAGTCATCGCGGAACAGGCCGCGCTTGCGCAGGATCGGGACGACCTGCTCGGCAAAGACGTCGAACCCACCGGGCAGCCAGGGCGGCATGACGTTGAAGCCGTCGGCGGCGCCGTTCTCGAACTAGGTCTGGATGTTGTCGGCGATCTTCTCCGGCGGCCCTGCAATCACCCAGTGGCCGCGCGCACCGGCCAGGCGCTGGACGAGCTGGCGGATCGTCAGCTGCTCGCGATCAACGATGTCGACCACCAGCTTGAAGCGGCTGGCCACGCCGCGCGCGCCATTGGTGTCGATCAGATGGCGCGGGAACGGACCGTCGAGGTCGAAGCCGGAGAGATCGAGCCCGATCATCTGGCGCAGCTGGGTCAGCGAATATTCCGGCTGGATCAGTTCATTGAACTCGTCCTGCAGCCGATCCGCTTCGGCTTGCGTACTGGCGATGAAGGGACTGATGCCCGGCAGGACCTTGATCTGATCGGGACTGCGATCGAAGGCGCGAGCTTGCCGCTTGATATCGGTGTAGAACTCCTGAGCGCTCGCCAGGGTCTGATGTGCCGTAAAAATGGCTTCGGCAAAGCGTGCGGCAAAGGCGCGGCCGTCGTCGGACGAGCCGGCCTGCACATAGACCGGCCGTCCCTGCGGTGTCCGCGAGATGTTGAGGGGGCCGCGGACGCGAAAGTGCTTTCCGGCGTGATTGATGGCGTGGATCTTGTCGGTGTCGGCGAAAACGCCTGAGACGGGATCGTTGATCAGGGCGTCGTCTTCCCAGCTGTCCCACAGCCTGGTGATGACATCGAGATATTCGCGCGCGCGCTCGTAGCGTTCATGATGCGGAGGATGCTCAGGCAGGCCGAAGTTCTGCGCCGCCTGCGCCGTGCTCGTCGTCACGATGTTCCAGCCGGCCCGGCCGCCGCTGAGATGATCGAGCGAGGCGAACAGACGCGCGAGATTGTAAGGCTCGGTGTAGGTCGTCGACGCGGTCGCGATCAGGCCGATGCGACGGGTGGCGACTGCGATGGCGGCAAGCCAGGTGATCGGCTCGAAGCGGAAGCGCTGCGCATAACGGACATTGTCGGCGAGCGCCGGCCCGTCGGCAAAGAAGATCGCGTCGAACTTGTGCGCCTCGGCCTTCTGCGCCAGCTCCTGATAGTAGGTGACGTCGAGGATCCGCTCCGCAGCCGAGCCCTTGTAGCGCCAGGCCGCTTCGTGATGGCCACCCGGATAGATGAAGAGATTGAGAGAAAGCTGTCGATCGCTCATGCCTGCGGCTCGCGGAATGTTGGGGTGGTCAGTTGCCGGTTGATGGCTTGTGTGCAAACGCGAAACGCAGGTAACGCTCCAGAGGCAACCCTTCCGGTGTGCGCTTCGTTTCGACGAGGCGGGCAAACGCGCCGCGGATCTGTTCGCGTTCGGATGGTAAGAACGCCTCGAGGAAGTTGCCGAAGGCGCTGGCTTCCGACCATCGGAGCAGCGAATTGACGTCCTCGTGCACGTCCGTCAGCGTGCGCAGTTCGCTGCGGTAAGCGGCGAAGCCGCCGGCTGCGAACAGTGACCTGAGTTCCTCGTCGGTCAGGCCGAGCACCGGATTGGAATCCTGGCAATGATCGGCGAGTCCGGTCTCCGTGATGGCCCGGCGCAGCAGCACGCGGGACTGATGCGGACGGGATGGGTCCTGCACGTTGAGCCCGAGGCGGCCGCCGGGCTTGAGCACACGATGGATTTCCTGTAAGGCGCCGCGCTTGTCGGCAATCCAATGGAAGACGCTGTTGAGATAGACCGCATCGAATTGGCCGTCGTCGAAGCCTGAGAGGTCCTCGGCCCGGCCCGTGCCGAATTGAAGATGATCCGACTGCCGAAGTCGCGCGATCTCGACGCGGCCGGGGAGCGGGTCGATCCCGATCACCCGGCCGTTCGGTCCGACCAGGCCGGCGACGAATTCGGCGAGGCGGCCGGTGCCCGTCCCGATATCGAGGACATGCTCGCCGGTCCTGATCGCCAATGGCCCGATCAGGAACTTGCCGTGACGGAACTGAACCAGCCCCGCTTCATCATAGGAGCGAGCCAGCTCAGGCGTATCGTGTTCGAGGCTAATGACACCACTCATCTGCGGCGTGTCCTGTCGTCGATGATTGCAGCGCTGTGTGCACTTCGGCGTGCGAGCTATGCTTTGACTCTACGTCGGTGATCGCAAGCCTGTCGATGAAATGAACTTGCATTGTTGCGTCGGAAGCCAGCATGAAGCTTGTGAGTTGATCGGCGATGATAGACGAGTGCATCCGTCGCGAAGAAATCAGCAGGCCGCTCGTGCCGTTCTTGCCTGTCAAGCGCTTCAGTCGTTCTGGTCTCGCACGCTGAAATGGCGAGGAACGCGACGATCGTCGCAAATATTTCAACGGCTGCGTCGGCCACGGAGCGATCATTGCGCGCCGCAGAAAACAAAGCTGGTTTCGTTTCATTGACTGGCGATCGATCGCTCTTACGATTTGCAACGTCAAAGCGAGGCCGATCATCATGCCGCTATCCGACCCCGACAGTGTTGCCCGCGAGGCGTTGCGCCTGATCGGACCCGATCCGCAAAACTGGGTGCCCGATCTGGATGGGATCGATCACAACGTGGTCGTCGTCGGCGGTGGACAATCCGGCTCGGCGTTTGCGTTTGCGCTTCGGCGGACAGGGATCGGGAAGGTCTCGGTGATCGATGCCGCGGCCGGCGGGACTGAGTCGGGCGTGTGGTTGACGAGCGCGCGCATGCATAAGCTTCGGACGCCGAAGTCCCTGCCAGGCCCGGAGCTTGGTCTGGCCGGTCTCGGGTTCCAGGCGTGGTACGAGGCGCGTTACGGTGCAGCCGCCTATGACGCGCTCGATCGTATTTTGCGGCTCGACTGGGCGGCCTATCTCGATTGGTACCGCAAGGTCACCGGTGTCGCGGTCCGTTACGCGACGCGGCTGGTTCTGATCGAACCGGCGGGAGGGCATCTGCGGCTGCATCTGGAGCAAGGCGGCCGCGTGACGGTCGAGACCGCGCGAAAGCTGGTGCTTGCGACCGGCTTTGCCGGAAGTGGCGGCGCCATTATTCCGGACGCGCTGCGCAATCTGCCGAAGCAGATTCATGCGCATACTTCCGAGAGGATCGACTTCAGGTCGCTGAGGGGCCGATCGGTGGCGGTGATTGGAAGCGCCGCGTCGGCGTTCGACGCCGCCGCCGTCGCGCTGGAAGCCGGAGCGCGCGACGTTCACCTCTATGCACGGCGCGAGACGCTGGCCTCGCTCCCGGTGATACGGATCCGCGGCTATCCGGGCGCCTACGACAATTTCGGGGCCCTGCCGGATGCCGTGCGCTGGCAGCAGGCGATCCGCTTCCGCGCGGCAGGCTCGACCCCGCCGCCGGATGCGATCTCGCGCGCCGTCGCGTTTCCCAATTTCCATCTCCATCTGGGCGCGCCGTGGCAGGCGGTGCGGCTCGAGGGCGGGCGTCCCGTCGCGGTAACGCCGCGGGGTGAATTCGGCTTCGACTTTGCCATCGCCGGTACCGGATATGCCGTGGACCTCGGCGCGCAGGCCGAGCTTCGCGACTTTGCGGATGAGATCCTGCTGTGGCGCGACCGTTTCACGCCGCGTGACCAGGACAGGGATGAGACTCTCGCGGCGTATCCCTATCTGGGATCGGGGCACGAATATCTGGAGCGGGAGCCCGGTCGCGCGCCGTTCCTGAAGAATATCCATGTCTTCAACCCGGCCGCCTTCGTCAGCTTCGGCCTGCCGGTCGGCGACGTCCCGAGCTTCAGGCGCGACATTCCCGCGGTTGTGGCGCGGATCAGCCGCGATCTGTTCCTGGCCGATCTGGCGGCGCATGAGGCGCGCATCAATGGACCGATCGCCGACGATTTTGCTGCCGAGCTTTATGCGCCGGCGGTCTGGCGTCCACCGGAGCACGTCGCGGCCGAGTAGAGCCCACACCTTCAAGCCGGTTTGCAAGCCGGTTCGTTTGTCTCCGCCGTCGTTCCCGCGACCGGCGCATGGCGGAGCCTTGTCCTGGAGATCGCGGTGAGAGCACGATCATGAGCAACACGAGTGTCAGCGATAACGTCATTCCGCGCGCCGATATCGTCAAGCGTGCAGCGAGGCTTGGCGCGGAGATCAGGAACGTCGAGCTGTCGGGCGATCTGTCCGATGAGGTGATCCGCGCCATCAACCAGGTGCTGCTCGAGCACAAGGTGATCTTCTTCCGTGACCAGCAGCATCTCGACGATTCCGAGCAGGAACGCTTTGCGGTGCGGCTCGGCAGGCTGGTGCCGCATCCGACGGTCGGCGCGATCAAGGGGACATCCTCGATCCTGGAGTTGGACTCGGGACGTGGCGGCGGCCGCGCCGACCAATGGCACACCGACGTGACGTTCGTCGATGCCTATCCGAAGATCTCGGTGCTGCGCGGCGTGGTGATCCCGCCCTATGGCGGCGACACCGTCTGGTCGAATACGGCCGCGGCCTATCTCGACCTGCCGGTGCCGTTGCAGCGTCTTGCCGACGAGCTTTGGGCGGTTCACAGCAACGCCTATGACTATGCCGTCAAGGCGCGCGCAAGCGAGGCCGACCGCAAGCATTTCGATGAAGTGTTCACCGGCACGATCTACGAGACCGAGCATCCCGTGGTGCGCGTTCATCCCGAGACCGGCGAGCGGACGCTGGTGCTCGGCAATTTCGTGCAGCGCTTCGTCGGTCTGCCGAAATATGACGGCCAGAAGCTGTTCGACCTGTTCCAGTCGCACATCACGGCGCCGGAGAACACCGTGCGCTGGAGCTGGAAGGCCGGCGACGTCGCGATCTGGGATAACCGCGCAACCCAGCACTATGCGGTCAATGACTATGGCGATCAGCACCGCGTGGTGCGCCGTGCCACGATCGACGGCGAAGTCCCGGTATCGATCGACGGTCGTCACAGCGTGACGCGCATCAAGGCACCGAAGCAGCAGGCCGCGAAGGCGGCATGATCCGGTCGGATCGAGGGGAGTTGCGAACATGAATGCATTGATCCGAATCCTGCGCGCCCGGCGTTTCGCCGCGCGCGCGGCCGCGCGCCTGATGCTGACCGGCGCCGTGGCGCTCGGGCTGGCGGCTCCGGCCTTTGCCGAGCCGCCGCTCGAAAAGACCGAGATTCGCTACCAGGGCTGGGCCGGTCAGGTGACGTTCACTGAGCTTGCCGAAGACCTCGGCTATCTCGCGCCGCTGAAGCTGAAATGGGTCGGCAACACCATCAGCGGACCGCAGGACATCCAGACCGTCGTCACCGGCGACATCGACATCGGCGGCGCGTTCTATGGCGCAATTCTCAAGCTGATCGCGGCGAAAGCTCCGATCAAGGCCGTGGTCGGCTATTACGGCTCCGACGCCAACACCTATCAGGGCTACTTCGTCAAGGACGACAGCCCGATCAGGACGGCGCGCGACCTGATCGGCAAGAAGGTCGCGGTCAATACGCTGGGCGCCCATCTCGAATTCGTGCTCCGCGAATATCTGGCACGCAATGGCCTCAGTGCGAGCGAGGCGAGGCAAGTGACGCTGGTGGCGATACCGCCGGTGACCAGTGAGCAGGCGTTGCGCCAGGGTCAGGTTGAGGTGAGTACGCTCAGCGGCGTGTTGCGCGACAAGGCGTTGGAGCGGGGCGGCATCCATTCGCTGTTCAACGATACCGATCTGTTCGGCCAGTTCACCGGCGGCGCCTATGTGCTGCGGGACAAGTTCATCAAGGATAATCCCAATGCTTCGCGCAAGCTGGTCGAGGGCATCTCGCGGGCGATCCAATGGGCGCAGACCACGCCGCCGGAAGAGGTCCGCGCCCGTTTCGAACGGATCATTGCCGAACGCAAGCGCAACGAGGACGGCTCCTCGATCAAGTACTGGAAGAGCACTGGCGTCGCGAGCAAAGGCGGCGTGATTTCAGACGCCGAGATCCAGGTGTGGATCGATTGGCTCGTGAAGGATGGGCTGTTCAAGCCCGGCCAGATCAAGGTCTCCGACACCTACACAAACGAGTTCAATTATTTCCGTGCGGGCAAGACGGCGGAGGCACGATGACGAGCCCGGTCAAGATCCGCTTCGAGCAGGTCTGCAAGGAATTCGTCACGCGAGGCGAGGGCGGCCGCCCTGCGGGTCGTTTCACTGCGCTGGAAGACATCACGCTCGATGTTCGCTCGGGCGAATTCCTCGCTCTGGTCGGACCGAGCGGCTGCGGCAAATCGACCTTGCTCGATCTGTTGGGTGGCCTGACGGCACCGACCAGCGGCCGCATCCTGCTCGATGGCCGGCCGATCACCGGGCCGGGACGCGATCGCGGCATCGTGTTCCAGCAATACGCGCTGTTTCCGTGGCGGACCGCAGCGCAGAATATCGAGTTTGGGCTCGATATCGCCGGTCTCAAGGCTGGGCAGCGGCGCGAGGTTGCGCGGCACTTCCTCGACCTGGTCGGGCTGTCCGGTTTTGCCGACCGCTACCCGCACGAACTCTCCGGCGGCATGAAGCAGCGCGTCGCGATCGCGCGAAGCCTCGCCTACGATCCGGAAGTCCTGTTGATGGACGAGCCGTTCGCCGCGCTCGATGCACAGACGCGTGAGACGTTGCAGGGCGAACTGCTGCGAATCTGGCGCGCCACCGGCAAGACCATCGTCTTCATCACCCATGGCATCGATGAGGCGGTGGTGCTCGGTCAGCGTGTCGCGGTGATGACGTCGCGCCCGGGCCGGATCAAGCAGGTCATCGCCATCCCCGACGCGCTGCGCAGCGAGGCCGAGGACGTGCGTTCGCTGCCGGAGTTCGGCCACGTCAGGCATGAGATCTGGAGCGTACTGCGCGAGGAAGTGCAGAAGGCCCAGCAGGGACAGTTGGCCGGCAGCGTGCGTCGCACCGACCGTGAGGTGGAGGAGGCTGCGCATGTCTAGTCTGGAGATGTTGACCCTGCTGGAGCTCGGCTATGGCCGGCGAGAGACCGGCGCGGACGGCCAAGCATCGGCGGCGGTTCGGATGCGCGCTGCCCTTCGCCGGCTGGCCACCGCGGGTCGTCGTTCCCTGCTGCTGATTGCCCTGTTGGCCGCCTGGGAGGCGGTGCCGCGGCTCGGGCTGATCGACGTCGTGTTCCTGCCACCATTCTCGGAGGTGATCGCGGCCGGCTGGCAGCTTGCGCAAACCGGCGAGCTCTACGACGACGTCACCGCGAGCCTGCTCCGCGCCCTGAGCGGATTTCTGATCTCGGTCGTCCTGATTGTCCCGCTCGGGCTCGTCGTCGGCTGGTACACCCGGCTCGGCGATCTCCTGAACCAGTTCATCGAGATCTGCCGCAACACGGCGCCGCTGGCACTGCTGCCCGTGTTCATTCTGCTGCTCGGGATCGGCGAATTGTCCAAGATCACGATGGTGATCTATAGCTGCGCCTGGCCACTGCTGCTGAACACCATTGCCGCCGTGAAGCAGGTCGATCCGCTGCTGATCAAGTCGGCGCGGACCATGGGTGCGACGCCGCAGCAGTTGTTCCGCAAGGTGATCTTGCCCGCCGCGCTTCCGACCATCTTCGTCGGCATTCGCCTCGCCAGCGCATCGGCCATGCTGGTGCTGGTGGCGTCCGAAATGGTCGGCGCCAAGGCCGGCCTCGGCTATCTCATCATCAACAGCCAGTACAGCTTCCTGATCCCGCAGATGTATTTCGGCATTCTCGGAATCACGGTGATCGGTCTGGCGTTCAATGCTGTTCTCGAGGCGATCGAACGGCACTTCATGCGCTGGAAGGCGCCGGTGGCTGGTTAGGAGGAGGCGTTGCTGCCGCCCGGCGTGTTGCGCGCGGTGGCCTGGGTCACCACGCTGTTCGGCGGGACGTCGCGGGTCAGCCAGACATTGCCGCCGACGGTCGAGCCGCGGCCGATCGTGATGCGGCCGAGGATGGTCGCGCCGGCATAGATCACCACGTCGTCCGCGACGATCGGATGACGGGCGTCGCCCTTGATCAGGCTGCCTTCGTCGTCGGTCGGGAAATGCCGCGCGCCGAGCGTAACGGCCTGGTAGATCCGGACATTGTCGCCGATGATCGCCGTTTCCCCGATCACAACGCCGGTGCCGTGATCGATGAAGAAGCCCGAGCCGATGCTGGCGCCGGGATGAATATCGATGCCGGTCCGGGCATGCGCGATCTCCGCCATCAGGCGTGCCACCAGCCGCGCCCCGAGCCGGTACAGCAGATGGGCAAGGCGGTGGTGGATGATCGCGGTCATGCCGGGGTGGCCGATCAGGATTTCCGGAAAGTTTCGCGCCGCCGGATCGCCGACAAAGGCCGCGCGCAGATCGTTGACGAGAAGCCCGCGCACCTGCGGCAATTGCGCGGCGAACGCGCGCGTCAGTTCGACGGCGTCATGGCGCTCAAAACCCGGCTCGAGCTCGTCGCCGACGAACAGCGCCGCGCGGTGGATTTGTGCGTGGAGCGAATCCAGCGCGATGCTCAAGGTATTGCCGACAAAATAGTCGATATTCTCGCCGTCGAGATCCGATTGGCCATAGTGCCGCGGGAACAGCGCCTCGGTGAGGCCGTCGAGGATCGCTTCGAGCGCATCGCGCGATGGGGCGCGCCGCGGATCGCCGTCCCGCCGAATGCTGTGGGTTTCTTCCCTGGAGACGCGCAGCTCGGCGACGATCCGGTCGAGCTGCCAGCGGCCCGGCGGGCTGCCGGCAACGCCGGCCGATGACGGTGGCGACTGTGGCGGCATTTCGCGCTTCATGGCGTGCCCCTCCTTGTCCTAGCGGACGTGGGCCAGCGGAATACTGACTTCGGCGAGCAGATCGAGATCAGCCTCGTGATCGATCTGCACATACCGTCCGTTCCAGTAGGTGAGGCCGGACAGGCGGTGCGACACGTCCATGCTGGACAGCCGACCCACGATGATGCCGTGAGAGTGCCGCTCGATGATCTCCTCCACCTGGCATTCGACCGTGGCAAGCGAATGGTCCAGCAACGGGACGCCGGATGAGCCAGGGGTCCAGGCCGTTCGGTCGAAACGCTGGCTGCCTTTCAGGCGGCTGTTGCTGAACCGTTCCGCGAGCGCCTGCTGGTCCGAGCCGAGGATGTTGACGCCGAAGAGCCGGTGGCGGGCGATCGGCTCAAACGTAGAGGCCTGCCGGTTGATGCTGACCAGGAGCCGAGGCGGCGAGGCGCTGAGCGACGTCAGCGAGGTGACGGTCATCCCGGTGATGTCATCGCCGCTTCCCGCCGTGATGACGCAAACGCCGCCGGCGAGGCGGCGCATCACCAGGCGAAACTGCAGCTCGATCTCGTGATCCGCGTCGACCAAATGGATGTCCGGCTTGCTCATCGGGTCTCTCCCTCTTGTCGCCGCCGGATCTGCTTCCGATCAGAAGAAGCCCTTGGCGGGTAGCGGCGTGCCGCTGATCTCATATTGCCCGATCGAGCGGGCCTTGAAGTTGTTCGGGTTGTGCGAGGCCAGGGTCCGCGCGTTGCGCCAGTGGCGGTCGAAATTGGTCGCCTTCTTGGTGGCGGACGCGCCGCCGACGTCGAACAGCAGGCTGCCGCTGCGGATCGCGAGCTCATCGGCGACAATCTTGGCTTTGGCCGAGAGCAGTGCGGCCCTGTGCGCGGCGTCGACGGCACCGGCATCGCCGGCGTCGAACACGTCGGTGGCGGCGTCGAGGGCTTCTGCCGCCGCGAGCACCACGGTCTCGGCCGCAAACGCGCCGCTGGCGATCTGGCCGACGGTCTGCTGCAGCAACGGGTCGTCCGCCGGTATCTCGCTCGGTGCATAGTAGAACGTCCGCTTGCGCGATCGCACCAGTTCGCTCGCGTCCTGCAGCACCGCGCGCGCGATGCCGGCGTTGATTGCGGTCAGGAACAGCTGCGCGAACGTGTTGGAGTAGGGAATGCCGTAGCCGGCGTCAGGCGCATCGAACACCACCTCCTGGCGCTTGACGCGCACGTTGCGGAAGTGCGTGGTGCCGGTTGCGGTCAGCCGCTGACCGAGCCCGTCCCAATCGTCGATCAGCTCGATACCCTCGCGCTTGACCGGGATCAGCACCGCCGCATTGGCGCCAGTCGTGTCGGCCGTGCGCACCAGCACATAGTCGGAATAGAGCGTGCCGGTGCTGTAGTATTTGGTGCCGTTGAGCAGATAGTCGTCGCCGTCGGCGGTCAGTGTGGTGTTTGGCGTGACATTGCCGACCTTCGGGGTATCGAGTTCGGTGGCCGCGAGCCCGATGATCGCGCCGTCGGCGACGGCCTTCTGCCACTGCCGGTGCTGCTCGTCCCTGGGACGGCGCACCAGCCGTTCGACCACGCTGAAATGGTTGCGCAGGATATGCGCGACGTTGGCGTCGGCGGCGCCGAGCCGGATCACGAGTTCGAACAGCGTGCGGATCGACGCGCCCGCGCCGCCGACATCTACAGGAAGCCGTAGTGCGCCCAGACGCGCCTTGCGAATGAGATCGACCTCGGCGAAGGGCAGGATACGTTCGCGCTCGCGTTGACTGGCGCCCTCGGCGATGCGGCTCAGCAGCGCATCGATGTCAGGGGATTGGCTATCCAGGCGGTCGGACGGCTGCAACGAGGTGGCGGATACGGGCTTGTTCATGGATGTCGGCCTGGAATGATGATCTTTTGTCAGTTGCGCATTCGACTGCGGTCGAACTGGGATCGTTCAGATGACGCAAACTGTCCCACGATTTTTCGCCAACAGAAATAGAGCGGTATTTCAATTGTCGTGAGATTTGGAGTTTTCTGATTTGTCCGCGCGCGCGGCGCGGCAAGGAAAATCTTTTGATGTGACGTTGCTTGATCTCCAGCCGCGTCTTCGTGAAAAGCAAAGCGACAAAGCGCAATTCGGAGATCGCCAA
Organism: Bradyrhizobium sp. USDA 3240; assembly: GCF_054063295.1. Lineage (NCBI taxonomy): Bacteria > Pseudomonadati > Pseudomonadota > Alphaproteobacteria > Hyphomicrobiales > Nitrobacteraceae > Bradyrhizobium > Bradyrhizobium sp. USDA 3240. Next base: position 1,565,974 of record NZ_JBSSGD010000002.1, on the reverse strand, counting down.
TGACGATACGACCGCTTCGCTTCGGGATCTGGGCGCTGGTGCACGGTTCGCGCGCTGCCTATCAGGATCCCGAGGAGCCCTATGATGCATCGTGGGAACGCAATCGCGACCTCGTGATCGCGGCCGAAAGGCTCGGCTACAACTCCACGCTCATCGCGCAGCACACCATCAATCCGCATCAGGAGGATCTTGATCAGCTCGAGGCCTGGAGCGCCGCCGCCGCACTTGCCGCGCTGACCAGCCGGATCGAGATCATCGCCGCAATCAAGCCCTATCTCTATCATCCGGTCGTGCTGGCGAAGCTTGCGCTCGGGATCGAGAACATCAGCCGCGGCCGCTTCGCGATCAATCTGGTCAATGCCTGGAATCGGCCCGAGCTCGACAAGGCCGGCATCGGCTTTGCGGAGCATGACGCCCGCTATGCCTACGGCCGCGAGTGGATCACCGTGGTGTCGCGCCTGATGCAGGGCGAGCGGCTGACCTACAAGGGCGAGCATTTTGATGTCAGGGACTATGTGCTGCGGCCCGGCAGCCTCTACCGGCCACGGCCATTGATCTATGTCGGCGGCGAATCCGAGCCGGCGCGTGCCCTGGTCGCCGACCACGGCGATGTATGGTTCATCAATGGACAGCCGCTCGACGACGTCGCAGGCCTGATCGCCGACGTGGCTGCGCGGCCGCGAGCCACGGCACCGCTGCGCTTCGGGCTGTCCGCCTTCGTGATTGCGCGCCCGACCCGGGCCGAGGCCGAGGTGGCCTACCAGCGGCTGCTCGATCTCTCCAGAAAGGATGCGCCGATGAAGGCGATCCAGAAGCAGAACACCGATCCCAAGGTGGTGATGATGCAGACCATGCAGAAATCGGCGCGGGTTGGCAGCAATGGCGGCACGGCTGCGGGACTGGTCGGGTCCTATGACGAGGTGGCGGCCCGCATCCAGGGCTTCCATGCCGCCGGCATCGAGCTCTTCATGCTGCAGTTCCAGCCGTTCGAGGCGGAGATGGAGCGGTTTGCGAAGGAGATCATCCCGCGCGTTCGTGCGCAGTCACCCGCCACTGACAATCCGGCACAGCTGGCCGGCTCGCGTTGATGCGTCAGGCGCCGGTGGCGGCCGCCGGTTGTCTTGCAAAACGGCTGACCGGCCGCGGCAATCCAAAATGCTCGCGCAGGGTGGTGCCAGCGTAATCGTGCCGGAACAACCCCCGTTGCTGCAGGATCGGCACCACGGTGTCGACGAACACGTCCAACCCGGTCGGCAATACGTCCGGCATCAGGTTGAAGCCGTCGGCCGCGCCCGCCTTGAACCAGGCCTCGATGTCGTCGGCGATCTGCTCGGGTGTGCCGACGATGATCCGGTGGCCGACGCCGCCACCGAGGGCGCGCAGCAATTGACGGACGGTGAGATTGCCGCGGCGCGCGATGTTGACCGTTCCCTGAAACATGGTGTGGTTGGCGTTGGCCGGTAGCGGCAGAGGATCGGGCAGGGGTTTGTCGAGATCGAGGATAGCCGGGTCGACCTGCAACGTGCCGGCCAGTCGCGCGAGACTGTATTCGATCGGAACCAACTCCCAGAGCTCGTCTTGCCGCCGCTTGGCTTCCGCCTCCGTGCTGCCGATGACGGTCGCGAGCCCCGGCAGAATCACGATGGAGCTTCCGGCGCGGCCGTACGCGGCAGCCCTGGCACGCAGGTCGCGCGCATAGGCGACGCCTTCGTCGATCGTTTGTGCCAGCGTGAACACCGCTTCGGCCTGCGCGGCGGCGAGGTCGCGGCCGTCGCTCGATCCGCCGGCCTGAACGGTGACGGGACGTCCCTGCGGCGAACGCGGTACGTTCAGTGGACCGGCCACGCTATAGTGGGTGCCGAGATATCCGATCGGGTGGACTTTTGATGTATCGACGAACCGCGCCGCCCCCTTGTCGCCGACAAAGGCATCGTCTTCCCAGCTGTCCCACAACGCATGGACGACTTCGGCGAACTCCTTGGCACGGTCGTAGCGCGCCTTGTGCTCGAGCACGGTGGGAAGGCCGAAGTTGCGGCTGGCTGCGGCATCGGCCGTGGTCACGGCGTTCCAGCCGGCGCGACCGCCGCTCACCAGATCCAGCGTCGCGAAGCGGCGCGCGATGTTGTACGGCTCGTTGTACGTGGTCGACGCTGTTGCGATCAGCCCGATATGGCTGGTCGCGGCGGCGACGGTTGCCAGCACAATGGTCGGCTCCAGCGACATGAACGAGCGGTAGTCGATGCGGTCGGTGATGGCGGGCGTGTCGGCCAGGAAGATCGCATCGAGCTTGCTGCGCTCCGCGATCTGGGCGACGCGCACGTAGTGGCCGACGTCGAAACAGGCGCGCGGGTCGCTGTCGGGCAGTCGCCAGGCCGACGCGTAGACGCCGGAATGCAGAAGATTGACGTTGAGGTGGAGCTGACGATGAGACATGGCGGCCGTATCTGCGGTGATGCTTGTCGCTAGATATCGGCATGATGCGCGCGGGAAAATGCATCGCGGCGCGGAGCGGGCAAAAAGAAATATCCGTCTCCGCCGGCGCGCCTTGTACGCAAGCTCGTGTCGCGTTGTCCGCCGATGACGCAACATCCGGCATGCGGCGACACGAATCTTCTTTGCGCGGCAACGCAGGTGAAAGCTTCGTCCAACTCTCCGCAAATATCTGAAATTGCCAGTCGGGCTGGCGCGCGCAACGATGTGCCGTGGCGCGCCTTGCGCCGCGACCGATCCGCCTGGAGCCTTCCATCATGCCGAACCCAACTCATCGCGCCGGACGCGTATCCGCGCCGGAAGGTTCGGTCGTGTTCGAGGCCGACGTTCTGGTGATCGGCGGCGGACCCGCGGGGACCTGGGCCGCGGTCAGCGCCGCCGAGCGCGGCGCGCGGGTGGTGCTCGCCGACAAGGGATTTTGCGGCACCTCGGGCGCCACCGCCGCGGCGGGAACGGGCGTCTGGCACATCGATCCGGATCCGGCCCTGCGCGAGGCCGCGATGGCCAATCGCGAGAAGATGGGCGGCTATCTCCAGGATCACCGCTGGATGGCTCGCGTGCTCGACAGCACCTATCAGCACAGCAATCGCCTGGCCGATTGGGGATATCCCTATCCGGTGGACGGCCGCGGCACGTCGCAGCGCAACTCGCTGCAAGGCCCCGAATATATGCGTCTGATGCGCAAGCGTACCAAGCAGGCCGGCGTCACCATTCTCGACCACAGCCCGGCGCTTGAACTGCTCGTCGACGACGACGGGGCCGTCGCCGGCGCCAGCGGCGTGCGGCGGCAGAAGCAGGATCGCTGGACGGTGCGGGCCAAGGCGGTGGTGATCGCCACTGGCGGCTGTGCATTCCTCAGCAAGACGCTCGGCTCGAACGTGTTGACTGGCGACGGCTATCTGATGGCCGCGGAGGCCGGTGCCGAATTCACCAGCATGGAGTTCTCCAACCCCTATGCGATCTCGCCGGCATTCGGCTCGGTGACCAAGACGCTGTTCTACGGCTGGGCCAGTTTCACTTATGAGGACGGCGGCGTGGTGCCCGGCGCGGCGTCGAAGGGCGGACGATCGGCGATTGCGCGCGCCCTGCTCGAGGGCCCGGTCTATGCCCGGCTGGACAAGGCGGATGATGATGTGCGGCATCATATGCGCGTATCGCAGCCGAATTTCTTCCTGCCATTCGATCGCACCGGGATCGATCCCTTCAAGGACCGCTTTCCGGTCACGTTGCGGCTGGAGGGGACCGTCAGGGGGACCGGTGGCCTTCGCATCGTCGACGACAGTTGCGCCACCAGCGTGCCGGGGCTCTATGCGGCCGGCGACGCGGCGACGCGCGAATTGATCTGCGGTGGCTTCACCGGTGGTGGCAGCCACAATGCCGCCTGGGCGATGTCGTAGGGAGCCTGGGCCGGGCAGGGCGCCGCTGACTATGCCACCCAGGTCGGACCGGCTGCCGGGCGCAGATTGTCGTCCGCGGGTGCCGTGGCCTTTCGAAGCCGGTCGCGCCGTGCATTCGCGCCGGCCGCGCTGGCGAGGGCGGTTCAGGCTGAGGTCTTCCCGTATGAGCTGAATTACTTCCGCGAGGCATCGCGATTGCAGGGCGCGCTCGGGCGTCTCGACGCGGCGTGGCGCGATGTGTCGGAAGCGGACGCCGCCGACACATCCGAGATCGTGCGGGCGCGCGAGGCTGCGGCGATGCTGGCGACCGCGCGGTGGATGTACCGCAGCGCGCTCGCCCGTCAGGAAAGCCGCGGCATGCACCGCCGCGACGACTTCCCCGAGCAGGACAGCCGGCAGCGGCATTATGTGACGACCGGCGGCCTCGACGAGATCTGGACCTCGGCCCGGCCCCATGCCGAGGCGAGCTATGCGGAGGCGGCGGAGTGATCGAGGTCATCGACGGCGAGCGCTGTACGTCCTGCGATATCTGTGTCAACGTCTGCCCAACCAACGTGTTTGACAAGACGGACGGAATTCCGATAACCGCGCGGCAAGGCGATTGCCAGACCTGCTTCCTCTGCGAGCTCTATTGTCCCGAGGATGCGCTGTATGTTTCGCCCTTTGCGGATCAGGCGCAGCCGATCGACCTCGTTGCGCTCAGGCAAACGGACAGCATGGGCAGCTATCGCCGAGCCGTGGGCTGGACCGATGAGACCAGCGATCGCCGCGGCGTCGACCGCAGCTATTTGCTCTTTGGTCATTGAGGCGCGGCCGCGCGCGTGGCGACCAAGACGACCTTATGGACTGACTGAATGAACGTGCATCAATCCCTGACGGCAGCGGAACCTGTCGAGACGCTGTCGCCATTGCCGCATCCGCCGACCGCGGCCGATGCCATGGTCCGGTTCGAGCAGGTCGCGAAGGCCTACCCGGCTTACCGTGACAAGCCGAGCGTGCAGGCGCTCAAAGACATCGACTTCGCAATTCCGCGCGGCTCGATCACCGGCGTGATCGGGCGTTCCGGTGCCGGCAAGTCCAGCCTGGTGCGGCTGATCAACGGGCTGGAGAAGCCATCGAGCGGCCGTGTCGTCGTCGACGGCCGCGATATCTCCGGACTTTCGGGCCGTGATCTGCGCCTGGCGCAGCGCTCGATCGGCATGATCTTCCAGCATTTCAATCTGCTTTCGTCGCGCACGGCCGCCGACAATATCGCGCTGCCGCTCGAGATTGCGGGCTGGTCGAGGCGCGACATTGCGGTCCGCGTCGCGGAACTGCTCGAGCTCGTCGGCATTGCGGACAAATATGATCGCTACCCGTCCGAGCTGTCGGGCGGCCAGAAGCAGCGCATCGGCATCGCCCGTGCGCTGGCGACGCGGCCGAACGTCCTGCTGTCGGACGAGGCGACGTCGGCGCTCGATCCGCAAACAACCCGTTCGATCCTCGATCTGCTGGCCAACATCAATCGCGAGCTCGGCGTCACCATCGTCCTGATCACCCACGAAATGTCGGTGGTGCGTCAGCTCGCCAAGGAAGTCGTGGTGATCGATGGCGGTCATATCGTCGAGCGTGGTCACGTCGCCGACATCTTCACGCATCCCGCGCATCCGGTCACGCAGGCATTCCTCTCCGAGGTGATCGGCGACAGCATTCCGGTGTCGCTTGCAAGCCGCCTGCAGCCACGACCGGTTGCCGGTGGTCGCGCCGTCATGCGCGTCCAGGTTCGCGGTGCCGATGCCGGCGACACCATCGTCGCCCGCCTTGCGCGCGAACTCTCGATCGACGTCGCGCTGCTGTCGGCCCGGATCGATGAGATCGGCGGTCAACATGTCGGCTCGCTGTCGCTGGGTATTCCCGGCGGCGAGGCCGCGGCCGACAGAGCGGCATTGTATCTCTCCCAGAACAACCTCCCAGCGGAACGTCTCGGCTATGTCGCGTGAACTCCTCAACCTGATCGTTCAGGCCACCGGCGAAAGCCTGTTCATGGTGTCGGTCGCCGCGTTGATCGCCACCGCGTTCGGACTTCCGATCGGCGTCTTCCTGGCCACCAGCCGCAAGGGGGAATTGTTCGCGGCACCGGCGGTCAACAGCGTGCTGGGCATCATCGTCAATGCGACACGCTCGACGCCGTTCATCATCCTCGTGGTCGCCATCATCCCGTTCACGCGCCTGATCGCGGGCACCTCCATCGGCTCGGGCGCGGCGATCGTGCCGTTGACCATCGCCGCGATGCCGTTCATCGCGCGATTGGTTGAGGCGGCGATCCGAGAGGTCGATGCCGGCTTGATCGAGACCGCGTCGTCGTTTGGCGCCAGCCCTCTGCAGATCGTGCTCAAGGTTCTTGTTCCGGAAGCGCTGCCTGGCCTCGTGCTTGCGCTGACGCTCGCGGTCGTCAGCCTGCTCGGCTATTCGGCGATGGTCGGCGCGGTCGGCGGCGGCGGGCTGGGCGACCTCGGCATCCGGTACGGCTACCAGCGTTTCATGCCCGAAATGATGCTCGCGGTCGTCGTTGTCCTGATCGCGCTGGTGCAGACGGTGCAGACGGCCGGCGACTATCTCGCCCGCCGCGTCAACCGCCGCGTGCGCCATCGCTGAGACCGGCCGCAATCTCTTCGCGCCCTTTTTTGCAATACTGACAATTCCAGTGGAGACTCAAATGTCGTTTCGTTCCATTGTCGCGTTTGCCAGCGTGCTCACGCTCTGGTCGGCGTCTGTCGCGGCGGAGACCATCAAGATCGGCGTGACGCCGGGGCCGCATGCGCAAATCCTCGAGGCCGTGAAGCCGATCGCGGCAAAGAACGGGCTCGACATCCAGCTTGTCGAGTTCTCCGACTATGTGGTGCCGAACGCAGCGCTCGACGCCGGCGATATCCAGGCCAATTCGTTCCAGAACCAGCCTTATCTCGACAACCAGAAGGCCGATCGTGGTTACAAGATCGAGGCGGTGGGACTGACGGTCAACTTCCCGATCGGCGTCTATTCCAAGAAGCATAAGAGCTGGGCGGAGATTCCGGACGGCGGCAAGATCTCGATCCCGAATGATCCCACCAATGGCGGCCGCGCCCTGCTGCTGCTGCGCGACAAGGGTGCGATCAAGTTGAAGGACGGCGTCGGGTTCAAGCCGACAGTCCTGGACGTCACTGATAATCCGAAGAAGCTCAAATTCGTCGAGGTGGATGCGGCCCAGGCGCCTCGTGCGCTCGACGATGTTGATGCCGCAGTGATCAACACGAACTATGCGACCCAGGCCGGCCTCGATCCGGTCAAGGACCCGATCCTGCGAGAGGACCCGAAGGGGCCTTACGTCAACCTGATCGCGGTTCGCGCTGCGGACAAGGACAAGCCGTGGGTCAAGATCCTCGTGGACAGCTATCACACGGCTGAGGTCAAGGAGTTTGTCCTGACCAAATTCAAGGGCGCCGTGTTGCCGAGCTGGTAGCCGCGGCCGGCGACAACGCGCCGGCCAGAGTCAGGCCGTGACCTCATTCGGCGGCGTCGGAGTGGACTGCGTTCGAGGGCAAGTGCCGGTAACCCGCGCCGGGATGCGTGGCATGAAGACGCGGTCCGCGCTCCGGGAACAGCTTTTCCCGCAGCGTGCCTTCGCGATAGGCTGTCTTGTACACGCCGCGTGATTGCAGTTCCGGCACCACGAGGTCGACAAAGGCGTCGAGCGATTCGGGCGCGACGAGACGGAACAGGTTGAAACCGTCGACGTCGGTGTCGTCCGCCCAGGCGATCAACTCGTCCGCGACATCCTGGGGTGAGCCGACCACGAAGGGGGATCGCGCGCCGACGCGGCTCAGCGTCGCGAGATCGCCGACCTTGACCGGGCGGTCGCTCCGCAGGGTGAAGTTCTCCACCATCGACTGGATCGCGTTGCTCTCGACATATTGCACTGCCTGGTCGGGGCGATAGGTCGAAAAATCGATGCCGGTCCAGCCCGAGAGCAAAGCGAGCTGCCCGGTCTGGTCGACATGTGCGGCATAGTCCGCGAGCAGGTCTTCGGCTTCTGCCCGGGTCGGCGCGACGATCACGGTCGCGCCGGCGAAGAGGCGGATATCATAGGGATCGCGCCCGAACTCCTTCGCGGCGCTCCTGATGTCGCGGACCGCGCTCGCGAGAATTGGCCTGGTCTGGCCGTTGAGGAAGATTGCCTCGGCATGCCGTGCCGCAAAGGCGCGACCGCGCTTCGAGGTGCCCGCCTGATACAGCAGCGGCGTGCGTTGCGGGGAGGGCTCCGCGAGGTGGATGCCGTCGACCTTGTAGTGAGGTCCTTCATGACGGACGCGATGGATCTTGGAGGGATCGGTGAAGATGCGTGCCGCACGGTCCCGGCGCACGGCGTCATCCTCCCAGCTGCCCTCCCATAGCTTATAGCTTGCAGCGAGGAATTCCTCGGCCGCCTCGTAGCGTTCGTCATGGGCGCGGTTCGCATCAAGGCCCATGCCGCGGGCACCGCTGTCGAGATAGCCGGTCACGATGTTCCAGCCGATCCGCCCGTTGGTGAGATGATCGAGCGTCGAGAAGCGGCGCGCGAGCTGGTAGGGGTGTTCATAGGTGAGGTTGGACGTGATGCCGAAACCGAGATGCCTGGTGACCAGCGCCATGGCGGACACCAGCAAGGTCGGCTCTGCATTCGGCAATTGAACGGCGTGACGGAGCGCGGTGTCCGGACTGCTTCCGTAGACGTCATAGATGCCGAACACGTCAGCCAGGAAGATGCCGTCGAGCAGTCCTCGCTCGGCGGTCTTGGCATAGTTGACCCAGTAATCGAGTGAGTTGTAGTCGAGCGAGGTGTCGCGCGGATGCGACCACAGGCCGGTCCAGTTGTGGCTCGGCGCCATCATGTTGAATGCGTTGAAGCGAAGCTCTCTCGATTTTGTCATCGACCTGTTCCGACAGTGATCGTGTCGGGACAACGTAACAGTTTGCCTGCGCGACTTTGTTTCCTATTCAAACGCTCTGCGCAAAAATCCTGCTGTTGCGGAATTCCCGGACAGCACGTTACGCTCATTGCTACGCACGGGCGGGTTGGACGCGTTCATGCAGCTCTGACTACGGGCCATCATCACACTGTGTGATCCGCAATCTCACGCACCGGCATCGCCGTCGGCACACGAAACAAATACGCCGTGCCGGATGTTTCGTCTGAAAAATTCAGGATGCTGTTCCACGAGACGTCAGCACGTCCATCGCTATTTTCCTGGACATCTCGACAGCGGCAAAGTCGCTGCGCATCATTTCGCGACTTTCAGCGCGTGGTTCACCGATCCCAGGAGAGTTTGGAATGCCGGTCGAAACGAAGAATCTCGAGACGCTCGCCCTGCATGGCGGGTCCTATCGGTCCGATCCCACGACCGGTGCGGTGGCGGTTCCGATCTATCAGACCACCTCGTTCCAGTTCGAGAACACCGATCATGCCTCGCGGCTGTTCGCGCTGGAAGCGATCGGGCAGATCTACACACGGATCAAGAATCCGACGGCGGACGCCTTCGAGGAACGGCTGGCGGCGCTGGAGGGCGGCGTCGGCGCGCTCGCCGTGGCGTCGGGCCAGACAGCCTCGGCGTTTGCCATCTTCAACCTCGCCCAGGCCGGCGACAATATCGTCTCTTCGACTGATCTCTATGGCGGCACCTGGACGCTGCTGTCGCAAACCCTGAAGCAGTTCGGCATCGAGGTGCGGTTCGTCGATCCAACCGATCCCGAGAATTTCCGCCGTGCCACCGATGCGAAGACCCGCGCCTATTTTGCGGAAACTCTGCCCAATCCCAAGCTCAACGTGTTCCCGATCAGGGAAGTGGCCGATATTGGCCGCTCACTCGGAGTGCCGCTGATCCTCGACAACACGGCGGTGCCTTTGATCGCACGCCCGTTCGAGCATGGTGCCGCGATCGTGGTCTATTCGACGACGAAGTATATCGGCGGCCATGGCACGTCGATCGGAGGCGCGATCATCGATGGCGGCAGTTTCGACTGGGCGACGCATGCCGAGCGCTTTCCGCTGCTGACGCAGCCGGACGCCGCCTATCACGGCGCGATCTGGACGGAGGCCGCCAAGCCGCTCGGTCCGATCGCTTACATCCTGCGCGCGCGCGTCAAGCTGTTGCGCGATCTCGGCGCCGCGATCGCACCGCAAAATGCCTTCCAGTTCATCCAGGGGCTCGAGACACTGCCGCTGCGGCTGCGCCAGCACAATGAGAATGCCATCAAGGTGGCGGACTTCCTGGCCAGGCACCCCGGCGTTTCCCATGTGATCTTCCCGGGATTGCAGGACGGGGAGAATCGCCGCCGCGCCGATACCTATCTGAAAGGCGGCTATGGCGCGCTGGTCGGCTTCGAGCTGAAGGGGGGTGTCGAGGCCGGTCGCCGCTTCATCGATGCGCTGAAGCTGTTCTATCATGTCGCCAATATCGGCGATGCGCGGTCGCTCGCGATTCATCCAGCCTCGACCACCCACCAGCAGCTTACCGGTGCAGAGCAAATCGCGGCCGGCGTCACGCCCGGCTATGTGCGGCTTTCGGTCGGGATCGAGCACCCTGACGACATCATCGCCGACCTCGTTCAGGCATTGGCCCAGGCCGAGGCAGGCAGCAGCGCCCGCAAAGCGGCGTGATCGCATTTGGCAGAATCGAAACAGGATTGAGATGATGAAGACATTGTTGCGCCTGGCGCACGCGGCAGGCGTTCTCCTTGCCCTGACGGCGAGTGCCGTCGCCGATGAACCCCTCAAGATCGCGACCAGCGCCGGTCCGGTCGGCCAACTCGCGGCGTTCGCCGCCAAGCTGGCCAAGGAGAAAGGGCAGGACGTCAAGGTCGTCGAGTTGTCCGATTGGGTCGCCTTGAACGAGGTGGTCAACAGCGGCGACGTCGATGCCAACCTGTTCCAGCACGGCACGTATCTTGCGATCCAGAACAAGCAGCGTGGCTTCAATCTGGTCCAGGTCGACAAGGTCGGCGTGATCGCGCCGGTCGGGCTGTTCTCGAAGAAGATCAAGTCACTCGACGAGATCAAATCCGGCGACAGCGTCGCGATCCCGAACGAGCCGCTCAACGGCGCACGTGGATTGATCCTGCTTGAGCGGGCTGGCCTGATCAAGCTGACGCCGGGCAAGGGCTTCGCGGTGAGCCGGTTCGACGTCATCGAGAACCCCAGGAATCTGAAAATCGTCGAGCTCGATCCGGCGCAGACCTATCGCTCGCTCGACGACGTCACGCTCGCACTCGTCAACATCACCTATTTGATCCCCGCGGGCGGCGATCCCAAATCGGCGCTGCTGATTGATCGCACGGTGGATGACGGGCTGGTGCTGCGCTTCACGGCGCGGCCGGACAAGAAGGATGACCCGCGCCTCAAGGCCTTCATCCAGGTCTTCGACTCGCCCGAGGTGAAGAAATTCATCGAGGACAAGCTGCCGGCGTTCATTCCGGCCGGCTTCAGCAGCTAAACGCGCGTCAGTTCACGGCGGATCGGGTGCTGCCCTGTTTCTTCAGTGCGGGAGAGCAGGGCAGCGAGTTCGGCACACTGATTGCGAATGTCGGGGAAACGTGGACAGGCGGCCACGGCGAGAACGTTGGCCGCGTGTGTCTTCAGCAAGTGTCTTGGGCAAGTGTCTTGTGGGCAGCCGAAACCGCAGCGCGGTCGGCTCAACTAGCCATGCGGCCCGAACAGGAACAGCTCGTGCAGAAGCGCTGTCCATCGGGATTTGCGGCGCGGGCGAGCTTCCTGCGCCACCGCTGCAGTTGTCGGGTCATGCGACCGAGGGTGTGAAGCCAAGAGGATGCGAGACGCATAAAGCCTCCGTCGAATAGTCGTCCGGCTAAAATAGCACGTCTTTGCCCATCTCGAACGCGAACCATGATCGACGCGTCCAGTTTGCAATCAATGAGTCGAACCATGCCGGTCCTGTGGAACGGTTGCTTCGCTCGTCGAACCGACAACGGAAATTCATTCTCGGAGCGATCGCCGATCAGCGACGGCATTTCGATCTGAGCGGTGCTTGCGGAGCGAGAGCCGCGTGAGCGCGCCACATCGAACGACGAGAGCTGGTCTGCCGCACGCCCTATCGTTGCGTCTCGGCGCTTGTGGGCGGTGGCTTGTACCGCGCATCTCGCTCGATCACCGTCCAGCACCGGTCCGACGTTCGGCGCGAACGGATCGGCAGCTGCTGCCCGATAAACCGGCCCGAGCAGCTTGAGCGATGCGTGAGGTGCGACCCGAGCGCGGGGCGCCCTGCGGCGAGGACGGTTGACAGGGGGGAGCGGCCACTTTAATCACCTGACTAATTAATCAATTAATTAAGGTCTGAAACCCTAGGGAAAGAATCCGCCTGATGCCGGCCGGCCGTCGAAATCCGAAGCTGCTTGCCCCGCGCGGTCGCGGCTTCACCGGTCTGGAAGACCAGGCGCCCGTCCGCGCCATGCAGATCGGCCTCGAACAGGGCGGAAATGGCCTTGTCCAGCGTGCCGCATTCGTTGCCGTTCGGGCATGGCACAGCGCCGGCTCGATCCTCACGGGCGGCGACGCGGCGTGCGCCGATCGCTGCCGTCAGATTCCGCATGCAGTTCCGTTCACGCGTGCGCCGCTCGGCGTTACGCGCTCGACAGCGATGTCACGGATCGGCGCGGCCTGCCCGAACCAGGGTGGGCTTCATTCACCCGTACGACAAATGAGGAGTGAGGCGTAAACGATGGGACGTCGATCTGAGGTACTGATGGCGCAAGACACCGCCGGCACGGATAACCGGCGCGTGATACAGGTGGTATCGCGCGCATTCGACATCGTGCGTTGCTTCGAAGGTCGAAGCATACGCCTGGGCAATCGCGACATCGCCGATCGCTGCGGTCTTCCCCGATCGACGGTCTCCCGTCTCACCTTGACCCTCACCCAGATCGGTCAGTTGATCTACCTGCCGCAAGAGCAGAAATATGCTCTCGGTCCACACGCCGCCGCGCCCGGCGTCCCGTTGTTCGCGGAGGGTTGCGACAAGCCCGCCTGCGCCGACGAGCGGGAGCGCGAGACGGCGCAACCGCCGATGCTGATCAACGCGCGCTATTTCGAAGATCAGCGCAAGCCGGTTGCGGCGCCGCTTTCGGTCACGCCACACCGCTGACGCCTCGTCGGCTTGTTCCGGAGCAGAAGACGCAGCGCAAGCGGTCGGGACCAATCGGCACGAGCTCACAGTCAAGAAACAGCCAAAGTAGAGGGAAACGCATGTCTGAAGCATACATCATTGACGCGGTCCGCACGCCGCGCGGCATCGGCAAGCCGGGCAAGGGTGCGCTGTCGCATCTGCATCCGCAGCAACTGGCGGCAACGGTGCTCGGCGCGCTCAAGGAGCGCAACAAGCTCGATACGTCGACCGTCGATGACATCATCTGGTCGACCTCGACCCAGGAAGGCAAGCAGGGCGGCGATCTCGGACGCATGTCGGCGCTCGCCGCCGGCTACGACATCAGCGCCAGCGGCACGACGCTGGATCGCTTCTGCGGCGGCGGCATCACGTCGGTGAACCTCGCGGCAGCTTCGGTGATGTCGGGAATGGAGGATTGCGTCATCGCCGGCGGCACCGAGATGATGAGCTATCAGCAGACCCTCGCAGCCGAACGCTCCAAGGCGGGGCAGCCGGCGCGGATGATGGGTTCGGGCAATCCGGCGCTCGACGAGATTCACCCGCAGTCGCACCAGGGCGTGTGCGGCGACGCCATCGCCACGCGTGAGGGGATCAGCCGGGAAGCCTGCGATGCCCTGGCGCTGGTCAGCCAGCAGCGCGCCAAGCGGGCGATCGATGAAGGCCGCTTCGCCAAGTCGGTGATCCCGGTCCTCAACGACGACGGCAGCGTCGCCCTCGGTCGTGAAGAATTCCCGCGCCCCGAGACCACGGCCGAAGGCCTTGCATCGCTGAAGCCGAGCTTCGAGCAGCTTGCCGATTTCGATCTCGGCAACGGCACGACGTTCAAGAAGCAGATCCAGCGCCGTTACCCGGATCTCGAGTGGAAGGGCGTGCATCATGCCGGCAACAGCTCGGGCGTGGTGGACGGCGCCGCGGCGGTGCTGATCACGTCGAAGGAATATGCCCAGAAGCACGGCCTCAAGCCGCGCGGACGCATCGTGGCCTATGCCAATCAGGGTGATGATCCGACGCTGATGCTCAATGCCCCCGTTCCGGCGGCCAAGAAGGTTCTCGCCAAGGCTGGCCTGACCAAGAACGACATCGACGTCTGGGAGATCAACGAGGCGTTCGCGGTCGTCGCCGAGAAGTTCATCCGCGATCTCGACCTGAATCGCGAGAAGGTCAACATCAATGGCGGCTCGATCGCGCTCGGCCACCCGATCGGCGCGACCGGATCGATCCTGATCGGCACGGCGCTCGACGAGCTCGAGCGCAGTGGCGGACGTTATGGTCTCGTCACCATGTGCGCCGCCGGCGGCATGGCGCCGGCCATCATCATCGAACGCATCTGATCGCGAAAGGAACTTGCCATGAAACTCGATTCATCGGTCGCCGCCGTCGTTACCGGCGGCGCTTCCGGCCTCGGCGCAGCCACCTCGCGGGCGCTCGCGGCGCAAGGCGTGAAGGTCGCGATCTTCGACTTCAACGAAGAGAAGGGCGAAGCCATCGCCAAGGAAATCGGCGGCGTGTTCTGCAAGGTTGACGTCACCTCCGACGAGCAGGTCGATGCAGGCTTCGCCAAGGCCCGCGCGGCCCACGGCCAGGAGCGCATCCTGGTGAACTGTGCAGGCACCGGCAACGCGGTGAAGACCGCCGGCCGGGACAAGAAGACCGGCGAGCCCACCCACTTCCCGATCGACGCGTTCAACCGCATCATCCAGATCAACCTCGTCGGCACCTTCCGCTGCATCGCCAAGTCGGCGAAGGGCATGCTGTCGCTGGCCCCGCTGGAGCACGGCGAGCGCGGCGCGGTCGTCAACACGGCGTCGGTCGCGGCCGAGGACGGCCAGATGGGGCAGGCGGCTTATTCAGCGTCGAAGGCCGGCGTCGTCGGCATGACCTTGCCGATCGCGCGCGACCTGATGGCCGATGGCATCCGCGTCAACACCATCCTGCCGGGCATCTTCAACACGCCGCTGCTGCAGGGCGCCCCGGAGAACGTCAAGGCCGCGCTCAGCGCCTCGGTGCCGTTCCCGAAGCGTCTCGGCATGCCGGAGGAATATGCCCAGCTGGCGCTGACCATGATCACCAACGGCTACTTCAACGGTGAGGACGTCCGCCTCGATGGCGCCATCCGCATGGCCCCGCGCTGAGCTACGGCAACAGGAGACGAAAGCGATGTCCGAAGAAACTCCGGTCCTCACTGAAGTCCGCGGACCCATACTGATCATCACGCTAAACCGGCCAGAAGCCAAGAACGCGGCCAACCTCGCCCTGTCCAAGGGCGTGGCCGCAGCGATCGACCGGCTCGACGCCGACGATGCCCTCAGCGTCGGCATCATCACCGGCGCCGGCGGCACATTCTGCTCGGGCATGGACCTCAAGGGGTTCCTGAAGGGCGAGCGGCCGTCGATCCCCGGCCGTGGCTTCGCCGGCCTCACCGAGGCGCCGCCGAAGAAACCGCTGATCGCGGCCGTCGACGGTTACGCGCTCGCCGGCGGGATGGAGATCGCGCTGTCGTGCGACATGATCGTCGCCAACCGCAACGCCAAGTTCGGGATACCCGAGGTGAAGCGCGGGCTAGCTGCCGCGGCCGGCGGGCTGATCCGCATGCCGCGCCAGATGCCGTTCCGCGTGGCGATGGAGTTCGCATTGACAGGCGAGTTCTTCGGCGCACAGCGCGCCTACGAGCTCGGCATCATCAATCGCGTGACCGATGGCCCGGCGCTCGACGCCGCGCTCGAGCTTGCCGCCGCGATCGGCGCCAATGGCCCGCTTGCGGTCAAGGCATCCAAGCAGGTGATCGTGGAATCCAGGCTCTGGCCGGAAGACCAGATGTGGAAGAAGCAGCAGGAGATCGTCGCTCCCGTCTTCGTATCCGAAGATGCCCGCGAGGGTGCGGCGGCCTTTGCAGAAAAACGCGCGCCGAACTGGAAGGGCAAGTAAGGCGTCGCTCGTTTCGATGACGGAGCGCCGGTTTTGAAGCAGAACCGGCGCTCCGAATTTTTTTGTGAGTGCCGCGCGGCACGCCGGCAGGTTTCTAAGCCGCTTGACGCTATTGGGTGAATGATGCGCAGCTTTACCGAAGACCAGGTCATTTTCCGCGACTCCTACCGCAAGTTCCTCGCGAGCGAGATCGCGCCCCATATGGAGGCGTGGCGGGAGGCCGGCATCGTCGACCGCAGCGCGTTCAAGAAGGCCGGCGACCTCGGCTTCCTGATGATCTGGCCCGAGGAGAAATACGGCGGGATGGGCGATGAGGACTTCCGCTATGAGCAGATCATCATCGAGGAGACCGCGCGCTCCGGCTGCAAGGGCTGGTTCAACACGCTGCACAGCCGCCTGGTCGGCTCCTATTTCAAGCGCTTCGGCACCGAAGAGCAGCGCGACCGCTTCCTCCCGAAATGCGTCAGCGGCGAGACCATCCTGGCGATCGCGATGACCGAGCCCGGCGCAGGCTCGGACCTCGCAGGCATGCGGACGACGGCGGAAGACAAGGGCGATCATTTCCTGCTCAATGGCTCGAAGACCTATATTTCCAACGGCATTAATTCCGACGTCGTGATCGTGGCCGCCAGGCTCGCAGGCGCCGAGAAGAAGCATGCCATGGTGCTCTTGATCGTCGAGCGCGGCATGGAGGGCTTCGAGCGCGGCCGCAATCTCAAGAAGATGGGTATGCCGGCGCAAGACACCGCCGAGCTGTTCTTCCAGAACGTGAAGGTACCCAAGGCCAACGTGCTGGGAGAACCGGGCAGGGGCTTCTACTATCTGATGGAAGGCCTTGCCGAGGAGCGGCTGATCTCCGCGGTCGGATCGATCGCCAACGGCCGCAAGGCGTTCGACATCACGCGCGCTTACGTGATGGATCGCAAGCTGTTCGGAAAGCCGCTCGCCGAACAGCAGAATACCCAGTTCCGCATGGCGGAGATGGATGCCGAAATCGACCTCGTGCAGGTCTATGTCGATCACTGCGTGGCCGAGCACAACGCGGGACGCCTGACCAGCAATATGGGCGCCAAGGCCAAGATGATGTCGTCGGAAGTCGAGTGGAAGATGCTCGACCTCGGCGTGCAGCTGCACGGCGGCGCTGGCTACATGGATGAATATCCGATCAGCCGGATGTTCACCGACGCGCGCGTCAATCGGATCCTGGCGGGAAGCTCCGAGGTGATGCGGTTGATCATCGGCCGCGATGTCTTCTCTGAGCACTACAAGAGCATTTTGGATTAGCAGACCACCGCGACCGGCTGTCTACTTCGCTCCGCGCGTTACCCGCGCGCCTGCCGCAGCGGCTCGCGCGCGTATTCCTTCGAGCGCATCAATGCGTCGACGAAGATCGGCTCCCAGGAGCGGATGTGGCTGCGAAGCAGGGTCGGCAGCGCCTCGGTGTCGCCTGCGAGCGCGAGCTCGATTAGCCGGTAGTGCTCGGGCACCGAGGCCTGCTGCCGCTCGAGGCCGGCACGTGAGCTAATGCCGTAGAGCCGCATCTTGTCGCGCAGGCCCATCACCATGTCGGTCAAGAGCTCGTTGCCGGCGGCGGCGATGAACGCGCGATGATAGTTGCGGTCGGCTTCCAGATAGAGCTGGACGTCGTCGGTCTCGACGGCCTTCGCGATCTCATCGGCCCAGCCGTGCACGGCCGGTAGATCCTTTGGAGGATTGGCGGCGACCAGCACGGCGGCGTGCAACTCCAGCACCTCGCGCATGTCGAACAAATTGCGCAGCTCGGTCAGCGACGGCTCCACCACCTTGAAGCCGCGGTTGCGCATCGGCTCGACCAGGCCGCCGCGGCTGAGCTCGAGCAGCGCTTCGCGCACCGGCGTCGAGGAGACGCCGAGGCTCGCCGCGAGAGTAGGCACCGAATACATCGTGCCGGGAAGGCTTTGCCCGGAAATGATCTCGGCGCGCACCCGCTGCAGCACCTGTTCGCGCAAATTCTGGTCCATGGGTGGTCGCGCCGCCTCTCGCTCCGAATGCCGATTCGTCTCTGATTATTACTTAGCCTTGACGGGGACGGTAGCGTATGACGTAAATGTGTAACGCATTACAAAAATGCGTCACAAGGACTGACTTGACGATGAGACGGCGGTGAAACAGCGGCTACCCGGCTATTGCACGCTTTGTCGCTCGCGCTGCGGTTCTGTCACCGTGGTTGAGGACGGGCTTGTTGTCAGTGTAGAGGTATTAAATAACCATCCGACGGGTGGCGCGCTTTGCGCCAAGGGCCGGGCCGCCCCTGAAATCGTCGCCAGCCCGCGCCGTCTGACCGTGCCCTTGAAACGGACCCGGCCACGCGATGCCGCCGATCCGGGCTGGATCGAGGTGTCCTGGGACGAGGCTTTGACCGAGATCGCCGACCGGCTTCGTAATATCCGCGCCGAAAGCGGCGCCGAGGCGGTTGCGTTCGGTGTCACCACGCCGAGCGGCACGCCGATGGTCGACAGTTTTGAGTGGGTCGAGCGCTTCATCCGCGGCTTCGGCAGTCCCAACCTGATCTACGCGGTCGAGATCTGCGGCTGGCATAAGGACTACGCGCACGCGCTGACCTTCGGCCGCGGGATCGGCTTTCCCGATTACGACAATGCCGATGCGATCATCCTATGGGGCCACAATCCCGCGCGCACCTGGCTCGCTCAAGCAACGCGGATCGCCGATGCCCGGCGGCGCGGCGCCAAGGTCGTGGTCGTCGATCCGAAGCCGAACGGCTCGGGTCAGCAGGCCGATCTCTGGCTGCGCATTCGCCCGGGCGCTGATGGCGCCCTTGCGATGGGCGCGATCCGTCATCTCATCGCGACTGGCAGCTTCGATGCGGACTTCGTCGACCAATGGACCAATGGATCGCTGCTGGTCGATCGCGCGACCGGGCGCTTTCTGCGCGCCGACGCGTTGTGGCCGGATGGCTCGCCTGAGGCTTTCGTTCGTCTCGATGCGCCGGGCGCGCCGGTGGCCTGCGACACCCGCTATGCGCCGGAGCGCGGCGGTCGGCTGCGCGGCGCGCTGTCGATCCGTGCGCGCGACGGCCGGATGATCTCGGCGGCAACCGCGTTCGAATTGCTGGCCGAGCGCGCCGCGTCTTACACGCCGGCGCGCGTGGCGGAACTGACCTGGCTGCGTGTCGAGGACATCGATGCATTCAACGCGCTGCTCGCGGCTCGGCCGCGGCTCGCCTATCATTCCTGGACCGGTGTCGGCCAGCACACCAACGCCACCGCGATCGAGCGCACGATCGCATCGCTCTATGCACTGACTGGCGCTTGCGATCGGCCCGGCGGCAATCGCTGGCCGGTCCCGCCGCCGACGCGTCCGCTCAACGACTACAACATCCTGCCACAGGAGCAGCAGGCCAAGGCGCTCGGCATTGCCGAATTGCCGCTCGGCCCACCGGCGAAGGGCTGGATCACGGCGCGCGATTTCAGCAAGGCGGTGCTGGAGGGCGAGCCTTACCGGGTGCGCGCGCTGGTCGCCTTCGGCACCAACTTCGTCGTTTCGCAGGGCCATTCGGAGCGCAACCGCGCGGCGCTGAATGCGCTGGAATTCCAGGTTCATGTCGACATGTTCATGAACCCAACCGCGGAGAGCGCCGATTTCGTTCTGCCGGCCAGCACGCCGTGGGAGCGCGATGCGCTGAAGATCGGGTTCGAGATCACGCAGGAAGCGGCCGAGACCGTGCAGTTTCGCCCGCGCATGGTCGAGCCGATCGGTGAAGTGAAGGCCGATTACGAGATCGCCGCCGCGCTCGCGCTCAAGCTCGGCATGGGGAATCTGTTCTTCGGCGGCGACATCAAGGCCGGCTGGAATTATCAGCTGGCGCCACTCGGCATCGGTGTCGAGGATCTACGCGAGTATCCCGAAGGACGTCGCTTCCCGCAGGTCTTCCGCGATGAAAAATACGCCGTCACGCGCGAAGACGGAACGGCGGCGGGCTTTGCCACGCCGACACGCCGTGTCGAGATCTATTCGGAGCTGATGCTGGGACACGGGCATGACCCGTTGCCCGATCACGTCGAACCAGTCGGCAGCCCGCTCACGACAGCGGCGGACGAACGCTTTCCGCTCGTGCTCTCCACCGCCAAGAGCGGCTGGTTCGTTCACTCCTCCTGGCGGCATGTCGCCTCGCTGCGACGAAAGTCGCCCGATCCGGCCGTCGAGATCAGCCCGCAACTCGCCGAGCGGCGCGGACTTGTGGAAGGCGACTGGGCCGTGGTGGAAACACAAGGCGGTGCCGTGCGCCTGAAAGTGCGCCTCAATGCGGCGCTCGACGCGCGGGTCGTCGTCGCCGAATTCGGCTGGTGGGAGGATTGTCCGCCGCTCGGTCGCGATCGTTCCGCGACATCAGGCAACCTCACGCGCAACATCAACGCGGTGCTGCATGACGATGCGCGCGATCCAGTCAGCGGTTCCGTTCCGCTGCGCGCGATCGTCTGCGATATCAGGCGGGACGACGTGGCCAGCCGCGGCGTCTGGAGCGGCCGGCGGCGGTTCGTGGTCGGCGAGCGCACGGCCGAGGCCGATAACGTCATCGCCTTCAGCCTGCGGCCGCTTGACGGCGGTCCGCTGCCCGACTTCCTGCCGGGGCAACACGTGATGATTGCGTTGCCTGACGCAACCGAGGCGCGCGCCTATTCGCTGACCGGATCGGGCAACCTGCCGCAAGCGCTGTCGATTGCGGTGAAGGGACGTTTCCTCAATGAGGTTCGGAGCGGCAGTGCGCCGTTCTTCATGCCGGATCGGCTGCATGGTCTCGCGGTTGGAGACGAGGTTCTGCTGGAGCCGCCGGGCGGCATCTTCACGCCGCCATTGAAGGGGCCGCGGCCGCTGGTCTTCCTCGCGGCCGGCATCGGCATCACGCCATTCATCAGCCATCTCGAGACGCTGCAACGCACGGCGCAACAGGATCGTGTAGCCGAAATCCTGCTGCTGCACGGCTGCCGCAGCAGCCGCGAGCATCCCTTCGCGCAGCGGCTCGCCGAGCTGGAAGCCAACACGCCGGAGCTGACGCGGGTGACGTTCTATTCGGCCCCGCTCGCGCCGGACCCCGTGGCTTCGCGGTCGTTCCGCAGGGGAAGGGTCGAGCTCGAACAGGTCAAGCCGCTGCTGGCACGTCGGCCGCTGGTCTACATCTGCGGCTCACCGGATTTCGTCACAGCGCAGATCGAGGCCGCAGTGGCACTCGGTATCCCGCGGTTCGACATCTTTGCCGAAAGCTTCGTGTCGCCGCCGTCGGTGCCGAGCGACCTTGCGCCGCGAACCATCTGTCTTGCGGGCAGCAAGCAGAGCTTCACGTGGGGACCGGAGCAGGGGACGCTGCTCGACGCTGCAAGTGCGGCGGGCGTTGCGCTGCCGAGCGGCTGCCGTGTCGGGCAATGCGAAAGCTGCGCGGTCGAGGTGATTGATGGGGAGTTCACCCATCTCGGCCCTGTCGACGGCAGCGAGGGGTGGTGCCTCACTTGCCAGGCTGTGCCGCTCACCGACCTCACGCTCGCACTTTGATGACCAAACACGATTGAAGGCCAACCGCATCACCGGAAGGGGATCATTGATGACGAATGCAACGCACGACCAAACCATGAGCCTGCGAAAACCTGTCGCGGACAACATCATGGCGCGCTTTTCGCAGGCCCTGGTGGCGTTCGCCGAGCGCTGGTTTCCGGATGCGTATGTCTTCGTCCTGATCGCCGTGATCGCGGTTGCCGCAGGCGCGATCCTGCATGGCGGCTCGCCGCTCGCCGTCAGTCGCGCGTTCGGCGACGGGTTCTGGAATCTGATTCCGTTCACGATGCAGATGGCGCTGGTTGCGATCGGCGGCTACGTCGTGGCGATGTCGCCGCCGGTGGCGGCCGTGCTGGCGCGGCTCGCGAGCGTACCGAAGACCGGGCGTGGCGCGGTGGTGTTCGTCGGGATGCTGAGCATCTTTCTCTCGCTGCTGAACTGGGGCTTGAGCCTGATCTTCTCCGGCCTCCTGGTGCGGGAGATCGCGCGGCGTACGGATATCCGGCTCGATTATCGCGCGGCCGGTGCGGCCGGTTATCTCGGGCTCGGCTGTGGCTTCACCCTCGGCATCACGTCTTCGGCCGCACAGCTCCAGGCCAATGCCGGCAGTATTCCGGCATCGCTTCTGCCGATCACCGGCGTGATCGGCTTCTCGGAAACCATCCTGACCTGGCAGAACATGGTCACCGTCGCGATGGTGAGCGTGGTGTCGGCGGCGATCTGCTATTTCACCACGCCCGCGCCCGAGCGAGCGAAGACGGCGGAAGACCTCGGCGTTGCGCTCGGCGATGATCGCATCGAGGCCAGGAAGCCGGCCCGTCCGGGCGACTGGCTGGAGTTCAGTCCGCTGCTGACGATCCTGATCGCCCTGCTTGCCGCGGGCTGGCTGTGGCAGACCTTCCAGTCGGGCAATCCGCTGATCACGCTGTCGGGGCTCAACACCTACAATTTCGTCTTCCTCATTCTCGGTATTGTGCTGCATTGGCGGCCGCGCAGCCTGATCGAATCCTTTTCCAAGGCGATGCCGAGCGTCTCCGGCGTGCTGCTGCAGTTTCCGTTCTACGCCGGTATCGCGCAGATCCTGACCAAGGTGCCGAACAGCAGCGGCACCACGCTGTCGGACACGATCGCGCATTGGTTCGTCGGTGCTTCCAGCAATTCCACCGTGTTCTCGTTCCTGGTCGGAATCTATTCGGCGCTGCTCGGCTTCTTCGTGCCGTCGGCCGGCGGAAAGTGGATCATCGAGGCGCCCTACATCATGAAGGCGGCCAACGACATCGGCGCGCATCTGGGCTGGACTGTGATGGTCTACAACATCGCCGAGACGCTGCCGAACTTCATCAACCCGTTCTGGATGCTGCCGCTGCTCGGCATCCTCGGCCTGAAGTCGAAGGACCTGATCGGCTATACGTCGGTGCAGTTCTTCATCCACTTCCCGATCGTGATGCTGCTGGCGGCTATCCTGATGGCGACCTTCACCTATCACCCGCCGATCCTGCCCTAAGCGAGTGCGGCCGGGCACCAGGACGCACGGTGCCCGGCCAAGGTCGGCCAATTCGGCGGACCGCAACCGTCATCACCAAAACCGTGCTGTTTTCCCGGTCGTCGCGAATGAGGCATCGCGCCGGGCCGTGATCTTTGGCCGGTCATTTCATTGACCGCGGAGCGATTCGGCCGGATATTGATCCGCGCTAACCCGCGTTGTTCAAGGTCACTGCCATGAGACATCACCACCGCAGCTTGATGTGCGACATGCGAAGCCGCATGCAGCATCGCTGCGTCTCGGCGGCGACCGGCGTCTGTTGTTGATCGCTTAAGAAAAATCCAAGCACCCGACAATCAGACAGGAGCGCCGTCATCCGGCGATCGAGCACGCATGTCCCAAGCCCAAATATCCCAAGCTTACGTCATCGAAGTATCGGATCGAACCGCGGGTATCGTTGTCAGCGACGCCAGAGGCTTCTGCTTCTTCTCCTCGGATCGCGCCTTTGACGGCCTCGATGGCGGCTATTTCGGCTCCGCTCGCGCCGCGGAGCGTGCGGTGAGGGCGCTGTTGCAGCAGCGGCGCCCGGCGTCATAGATCATCCCCACGGCATCGGCGGTGGGCCAAGGTTGATGCGGCTGCCAGCAGGCAGCCGCGTGAGGTGCAATACCGCCGCACGGAAAGTGCCGCCTGCGATCGCGGATCAGGCCGGGCAGACCATCGTCAGCAGCAGCAGCGTTGGCGGCTGATTGTCGCCATTGGCGTGCTCCCAGGTCAGCAGAATGTCGTGTCGATCGGCGTTCGGCGCATTCTTGTCCTTCTCCTTCACATCGATCTTCATCGGGATCGGAGGTTGGGAGTTGAAGCACTTGCGGACGGCGGCATCCATCAGCGCGCATTTCGTCAGCGGTACGACGCCGGCCTCGTCCTTGGAGAGGGCTGCGGTGCTTGCTTGAGTGGCAAGGTCAAGGCGCGCCTTGCCCATCTCCTTCTGCCACAACTTGCCGCTTCCGCCCGGCCACTGGTGCCTGGGCGACAGGATCGGCTGGTATTGACCATATTCCAGCGTCTCGATGTCGATAAGATCCGACGCCTTAAGTATAGCGACGCTCTTAATCATGTTGTCCAAAGGATAGTAGTGCGCGTTGATATGATCTTTGAACTGCTGGTTATTGAATACTCTTCCGCCCATAGGATTTCCCTTTCATTACAACTTTGGCTTGCTCTAGCTATACATAAGTTATGCAACGCGGGGACGTCGAACGAAGTCGGTCGCACGGCTCGAGTTGCGCCGTTTGATTTCTCGCGCCTCGACCTACCACTCAAGACTGTATTTCGTCCAGATTAGCAACCTCTCGGGTTGGCGCGGGTGCAGACGGACCGCACGTCCGGATTGATAAGCATGTCCCGATGGGTAATCTCTACTCTAAGCTGCTCACCGGGATGCTGAGCTGGCGAGACCGCAGCAGCCTTTGAGAGCAGGAATGCTTTGCTTTGCATGCCAATCGACGATCGGAGCGAACGACAATTGGTGCGCCCAATGCGGTGCCGCCGTAGCCAAGCGCGTCGACCCCGACAGCGAACAGCGATTTGTGACGATCCTTCGCGCCGACGTGGTCGACTCCACGGGGCTCGTAGCTGACTTGGATCCGGAAGAGGCGGTCTCCCGCCTGGAGCCGGCCTTGGCCGCCATGCGCGGCGCTGTGCGCCAGTTTGGCGGAATCGTCAGCAAGGAATTGGGTGATGGGCTCGCCGCGGTATTTGGCGCCCCGATTGCTGATGACAACCATGCGCCGCTTGCCTGCCATGCTGCGATCGAGCTCGTTCGACGCGTCGCCGCTTTGGGCGATTCGGGGCTCCAGGTTCGGGTCGGGCTCCATTCGGGTCGTGTCGTGGCCTACATGGTCGCCAGCGAATATTCCAAGGTTTATGAGATTGGGGGCGCCGCACAACATCTGGCGGCGCGGCTCGAAGCGGCTGCTGAACCGAATCAGATCTACGCGTCCGAAGCCTGCCAGAAGCTCGCTGAAGGTAACGTTCAGTTCGAGTTTCTCGGACGCAGGCAGCTCAAGGGGTTTAGTGAGGCTTTGCCGATCTACCGCGTGACCGGCGCAACCGACGTCTCCAGTTGGCGGGTACGCAGGGCACGAAGCGTTGCGCGGTTCGTCAACCGGCTGAATGAGACCGCGCTGCTCAGGCGGTTGGCGCAGGACGCCGGCCCGAACCGGCAAACGGCGCTCTTGATTGGTGACCCTGGTATCGGGAAATCGCGGCTGGTGCACGAGTTCGTCGACGAACTCACCCGCGAGGGCTGGCTCCCGTTTCACGCCGAGTGCAGCCCGAATCTTCAAGGCGCGCCGTTCAGTACGTTAAAGTCCCTGATGCTCTCGATCCTGGAGGGAGCCGCGGCCGACACCGATGGCCCAACGCGCCTGATAGGACTTCAGCGTTCGGCCATCGACGCGGTGCTGGACCGTCCGATCTCGGATCCGGAATGGAGCGAGCTGGAGCCGCATGCGCGCGGCCGCGCGATCAGCGAGGCGTGCTGCGCGATTCTCGAAGGCGTGGTTGTTCGCCGGCGTGCGGTGATCCTGATCGAGGATCTGCACTGGATCGATCGCGCCAGCGAGACCGTCATGGCGTCACTTGCTTCGCTGCCGGTGCCCGGGCTTCTGGTGCTGCTGACCAGTAGGCCGAATGGAGTTCCGGATTGGGTCGCGCGCTGCAACGCTGAAGTCGCGGCGTTGCGCTCGCTCGGCGAGGACGCCGGACGGGAGATGCTGGACGACATCCTGGGCTCGTCCGCGAACATGGCCGACCTGAAGAGCCGCGTCGTTCTTCATACCGCCAGCGTGCCGCTCTTCATCGAAGAGGTCTGCCGCAGCCTCAAGGACAGCGGGGTTCTCCGCGGGCATTGGGGCGATCTGGCGCTGGCGCGTCCGGTCGGCGATCTCGGAATTCCGAGCAGCATCCAGGGCGTGATCGCCACGCGTCTGGACCGCATCTCGAAGGAGGAGCGTTCGCTGTTGCAGATCGCGGCGGCGTTGGGACCCCAGTCGATGGAATCCATGCTGCGCGCGGTGGCCGGTCTGTCGCCGGAGGCGCTTCAGCGCTGCCTGATAGCGCTCGATCGCGCGGAGTTTCTGGTGAGGATCGATGTCGAGCAGGATGGCTTGCTCGAGTTCCCGCACGAGATGGTTCGCCAAGTGACCTATGACTCGATGGTCGAGAAGCTACGGGAAAGCGTCCATGCGCGCATTCTTGCGGCGCTGGAGGCCAATGGGAGTTCGCATGATGAGCCCAACAGGCTCTGTTACCATGCAACCCGGGCCAAGGATTGGCAAAAAGCCTTCGCTTACGGCAGAACTGCCGCGCGGAAGAGCCTGGCAAGATCGGCATTTGCCGACGCAGCCAATTACTTCGAGATCGCGATGACCGCACTCGACAAGACGCCGTTCGCTCGCTCGCGCGAAGCGGATGCGGTCGACCTTCGCATCGAGGCGCGCACAGCCTTCATGAGCGCAGGCAAGGTCGCCGAATGGTTCGACCTTGGAAGGGATGCGGAGGGGCGCGCCAACGCGATTGATGATATCGGGCGGAAGGTCGCGGCGATGGCGGTCAGGTCGGGGGCGCAGAACTTCTACGGAACGCCGATCGAGGCCATCGAAACCGGTGAGGAGGTTGCTCGCTTGGCGGGAGAGTGGGGCAATCCCGGTTGGCTCAACCTTGCTCAATACAGCCTTGGCCAAGCCTATTTCATTGCCGGGCGTTATCGCGACGCAGAGCAGATGCTGGGACAGGCTTGCCTCCGCCTGTCCGGGCCGGATGCCAGCGCGCCGCCCGGGACGACGCCGAAAACCCTGGAACTGCTGTCCTGCATGATGAAGAGCGTGACCCACACGACCTTGGGAGAGATTGATACGGGGGCCGAGTTTCATCAACGCGCGTCAGCAATCGCCAATGAGAGCAACAGGCCATTTGATCGCGTTGGCGCGGGGTATAGCGCTGGTTGTCTAGCGCTCGGGCGAGGCAATCCTGGCGAAGCAGCGGCGATCCTGGAAGACGCTTTTGCCATTACGCAAAAGTATGGAATTCGCCTCTTTGTGCCGGTCATCACCTGCCATCTCGGTATTGCCTATCTGGAACAGGGACGTCTCGCTGACGCGCGGATTACGCTCGTCGAAGCCCGAGAGGTCGCCAGGTCGGTGAGCTATACCTCGATCGTGCTACGTACCTCGATCTATTTGGCACTCGCTCTCAGCCGGCTCGGCGATGTGCAGGCTGCGCTGAACATGCTGCGAGAGGCTCGGAATACCGCGCGGCAGCAAGGATTCTCCGGCCTCGAAGCCGAGGCGCTGTTCGGAGAGGCGACGGTATCGCCGGCGTCAAACGAGAACGACAGGACTTCCATTCTGCATAAGTTGCGCGCAGCGATTGCGATTGCATCGAGCAGTGGAACGAAGCCGCTGCTGCATCGGGCCGAAGCGCTCCTGAATGGAATGCTCGCCGATCCCCAGGGTGAACCTTGGCGGCATTAGAGCCTGATCCGGAGAAGTGCGAAACGACTCTCCGAAAGATCATGCTTGGACAGCGCAAGCGCGGTGACGCTTCAACCTGATCTCGTCGCGCTTCAGGACGCAGCAGCGAGCGGCGGCGACACCACCTGCGGTGCCTCGGGAGCCTGCATGGCGGCTGTCGCCAGCTCGAAGCGGATGCCGTGCACGGAGACGGTCAGCGGGATGGCGCGGAAGTCGTCATGGAAGGCGCGGATCCGGCGGGCCAGCTCGTTTGGGCTGATGCCGGCGGGAAGCTCGCACATGTCGCGGTACATCTGCCGGGTGCTCTTGAAGCCACACCAGGCGATTTCCAGCTCCGGTAGCGGTGAGGGATCGCGGGCGAGATCGCGCGACATCCGCCAGAACAGATGGGCAAGCCGCACATAGGCGATCTGCTCGAGCCCGCGCACGCTGATCTTGTCGGGAATGATGAAGGACTCCACTCCGACGATCGGGCCGGAATCGACGCGCGCGGCCATCACATGTGCGGTCGCGCCGAACGTGCGGGCGCCGTCATAGAGCGCGAAATGCGCCGGCGCCCAGCCGGGATATTGCGGCGGGCCGGGGTGGAAATTATAGGCGCCGTGGCCGAGCGCCGCCAGGATGCTTTCAGGCACGATGACGCTGGTGGTGAACGCCAGCAGCCGGGCCTCGCGCAACACCTCGGGCTCGATCGCCGCGAGGTCCTCGGCCGTCACCGCGCAGCGGAACGACAGCGCCGGATTGTGCGCCTTCAACAGCTCGGTGAGCGCGAATTGCTGGTCGGCGACGCCGGTGAGAAGGATGATGGTTTTCATGATGTCGATGTCCTTCTCTTGCTTGGTGGTTGTGCCGTTGATCAGCCGCGCTGCCCGGCCATGACGAGGACGCTGCCGGCATCGCGGGATTGACCCACGGTGCGGAACAGATCGGCCGGCAACGCCTGCCAGGGCGCAATCTCGATGATCAGGTTGTTCGCGCCGGCGGCTGCCGATTTCGCCGCGCGGATATCGTCCTGCCAGGGGCAAAGCGCGAGCTCGAGCCGGCCGAACCCGCCGCAATCGGCGGCGAACGCGCCGGTGACGGCTTCGATGCTGGCCGCCATTTCGCGTGCGTCGCTGGTCGCGATATCGCGCATGATCACGGTGATCGCGTCGCTCGAGGAGGCCGGCGACTTGATCACGATCATGGCGTCGCGGCCGCCACTGCGGCTGGCGCGCCGCGCGGCCCGCATCGTGACGCCGAATTCGACATCGGGGCCAAGGTCGCTGTTGTCGGTCGGCAGATTGTGCACGACCGTGGTGTGGCGGGGTGTGCCGGCGTCTTCGGCGGGGGCATGGTACGAGCGCGGCAGCCAGGCGGTGTCGAGCGCCATCTGCGACGACGTCAGGCTCCAGGCCTGGTCGAGCAGGTAGCCCTCCCAGACCGCGGGATGGGCGGTCGCGATGTGATCCCAGTTGCGCAGCAGGGCTTCGGCGGCCGGGGTGCGGCCGAGATAGAGCGTGCGCGCCGACATCTCCCACCGGTTCCACTTGTGGAGCGCGACGTCGCAGTCGAGGGACGACGGCAGCAATGGCGGCTCGCTGAGCGTCGCATCGGCCTCGATGAAGAGCAGCGGTTCGCGGTGCTCCTGCCACATCCGCAGCAAGAAGGCGGATTTCTCGGAGGCGCACATGCGCTCGCCATCCGCCGTGTCGATCGGTACGATGTCGGAGGCGATCTCGAATTCGGCCAGCTTCTCTCGCAGCGCGCGGGCATGATCGTCGCCGCAGGCGCGGGGATAGCAGGAGACCACGCGCAGCGCTGCCTCGGGTCGAGAGCCTTCCGCGGGCGCGATCGGCCGCCAGTTGAGGCCGCCCCACCACATCTCGTGCGGGCCGTCGAAGCTCGGCCCGATCGTCCCGAAGTCGGTCAGCTTGGACTTCAGGAAATCGAAGGCCGGATTCTCGCCGAACGGGATGACGACCGCACAATCGGCGCGAAGCGACTGGTAGAGTATTTCGGCGGCGGGGCCGCTCGGCGGCTCGACGAGGATGACGATGCCATGCTCCCGCGCCGGCACCGTACCGGCCTTGTGGACGGTTGCGCGTCCGAGCCGTTCGCACAGCCATGCGAGCCGCCGGCGCTGTGCCGCGCTCATCCGGATGTTGTTGGTCGCCAGTAATTGGTCGAAATTCGTCTGCAAGCCGTCCGCTTGCACCGTGTCAGCCGAAATCATGCCCGCGCTACCCCTCGTTAACCTTCTACGAGCGGGGCGGCCAGATCAGGCGGACAAATCAGTTGCCCTTGGATGCTTGCGCACTGTTGGCGCTGCGCCAGGTCAGCGTGGCCGAGGGGGCGCCGTTGCCGTCGCGGTCCTCGGCCGCCAGGATGCGATCATGGTCGAGGGCGGTCAGCGCGACGGTGTAGATTGCAACATCGTCCTCGAAACCGTCGACCGGGATCAACAGCATGCCGTCCTCGGTGGTGGCACGGAACTGACGGCCGCTCCGCTCCAGCCCGGCATCGATCAGCCGTCCCTCGGCGATCGCCTTCACATTCGAACTCTCCGCCGCCTTTGCGGCGTTCTCGCCGTACTGGACCGTGATGCCGTGGAGTAGTCCGTTGCGCGTAAGCTTTGCCAGCGGCAGCGCGATGGTCGCAACCGCCATGCGGCGCGACAACGGAATCCGCAGGCGGAGGTCGCCGAGCCCGGTATGATAGACGCTGGCGGCTTCCAGCGACGCCTGGCCGTCCGGCCCGAACAGGCCGACCTGCAGCGTTCCGCATTGCGCCTCGCCGAACAGGTTCGCGGGCAGGCGATTGGCGCCGAACAATGTGTAGAGGTAGGCGTGCGACGGTGACAACGCGGCAAAGCTGCCGGCCAGCCACATCGGCGGCGCCGGCGCCGTGCAGGCGGCCGAGAGGCCGCGCGCGACGATGCAGTCATTGATGAAGCCGGCGTCGAGCAGCGGCGCCAGCGCCTGGGTGCCGAGGTTGACGTCATGCTTGATGCCGCCGAGCAGCACGAGTTCATCATCGTCGGGCAGCAGCAGGAGACGTCCGAGCACGGCGGTGGCCCAGCGTGCTGCCACAACGGGATCCGCGTCGGGCTGCAGTGCATATTGCGGCGCCAGCTCGCGGGCGCGCGACGCATAGGCCAGCGTTCCGGATTGCGCCTCGTTCGCCAGCGCCAGCTGAGCGGCCGGGCGCTGATCGCCCTCGCGCAACACTTCTCCGCCGCGATAGTCGCGTGCCGATCCTTCATCGGAACAGCAAAGCTGCTCCAGCAACGCGACGTTGCGGATCAGCATGCGCTTGACGTGCGGCGTGACGATGCGATCCGAAATCAGACCTTCTGCGGTGTCGTCATCGGCGATTTCGTCGAAGGCATCATCGAGCGTCAGCAGATAGGCGCCATGCAGGCGGATGCGAATGCCTTCGCGATCGAAGATGCGGCGCAGCGACTTCTGCACGCTGGCGGAGTAGCCGAGGTCGACGAGGATGAGATCGGTGCAGCCGTCGAAATCCGCGATGTTCGCCCGAAGATAAGCCAGCAGGCGCGCGCGGACGCCGGCGGCGATCTCGGTGATTTCGCGCGGATTCATCAGATCGGGCAGGGCGTCGGCGAGTTCGCGGCCACTCGCAATGCCGTCAGGATACCGCGCGAAGAACTTCATCACCGCCGGTGGTTGCACCTTGACGATGTCGACAAAGGTCGCCGCGTCGATCTTGACGACGCGGCTCAGCAGCTCGCTGAGAGGTTCGAGCGTATCGGCGGACCCGACCAGGCTCACACGGCGATTGATCTCGACATAGGCGCCGGTCTTGCCATGGCTTGCCTGCCAGATGCGATACGGCAGCAGACCGTCGCGGCCGAGGAACCCGATCGCAACGCGCGCGCCCTCGCGCGCCAGCGCAGCGCGCCGCGCTTCGATGAAGGCGTCGAACGCCGCCATCACCGGGCCGAGCACGGTCACGCCGAGGTTGAAAGCGGGAGAATGCTCTGCACTGCGCGCCGACACCGCGCGCCGCAGCGTGCGCGCGCCGCAATCGAGTCGCGACGGCTGATCGGGACATAGCAATTCGAAGATCGATGTTTCGCGCTGAAACTTCGACGCCAGCGGCGCGCTGGCCTGCGGATAATAGCGCGGGCGGATGCCGTGACGGCGGGCGCCCTTGATATCGGCGTTGTGATTGTCGCCGACATGGAATGAGCTTGCCGCATCGATGCCTTGCTCGAGGAGATAGGCCTCGAACAGCGCTTCGCTCTTGCCAGAGCCGTGATCGCAGGATGCGTAAAGGAAATCCCAAGTCAGTCCCGGGCTGCAGGAACGCAGCAGTTGCGCGAGTTGCTCGGTGCTCCAGTAGGTGTCTGAAATGAAGCCGACGCGAAAGCCGCCGCGCTTCATGTCCAGATATTGCTCGAGCATTTCCGGGTTGGCGCGGCACAGCTCGAGCTCGGCTTCGAATTCGATCTGCGCGAGATCGCCCAATGCATCGCGGCTCAGGCCGAACAGCCTGAACGGAAAGTACTTGTAGATGTCAGCGATGTGTATTTCGGTGGAGCCGCTGCGCTCCAGCGCCAGCTTGCGCGCGCGCGCTTCCGCCTGGATTCGATGCTGAACGAAACCGACGGACATATTCGGAAATTTTTCAGCAATGCGAGAAAGCTGAAAAACCCTTTCAAATACGCCATCCGGCGTCGTGCAGGTGCGCAACAGAAATGTATCGAAAACATCGAATGAACATGCAGAAACATTCTGCGCTCGACGCGTTGCGTCGACCGTCATGATCGTCATGCGCAAAATTCCCGCCAGTCCTCATGCGTTGAACGCCTGCGTGAGACAAATCAGGCGCGATGATTCAAAAAAGTTGATGCGGGATTCGAAAACGCGCGCTTCGCGACTGACAGATTCAAAAAATCCGATAACGTCGAAATGGTGATTCGGAAAAATTTGCCTAGTCGCAATCGTCGAATGCAAGATGGCGACCAACGGCGATGGATCACTCGCATGCTCCGCGCATGCATGTGTTCGCGTGGCGTTAGTTGATGTGACAACAGCGTTTTCCGGCGCGACGAAATCTTCCGCGGGCATGCAAGGCGATGCTGAACGACTGCTCTAGACTCCGTAGAATTGCTGCCTGCGCCTTCGCGCAGCGGCAGCTTTTGCCGGGCGGTCGGCAAAAAAATCCAGATAAGTATTTGAAAAATAACGAAAAAAGTTCGCCTGGTTTGTCTGGCCCCTCCGTTCAACGCTCAGAAGCCGCATGCGATGTGTGCTTGCGGCGTTGGTTGGAGAGCGGCGGATGAGTTACGCGCTTGATGTGATGGCAGCGGTCGAGGTGGAAGCTACGGCGGCCACGGCTGCGCCAGTCGAAGCGACTGCTGCCTGGAGCAACGTTCCTACGATTGCCGATGCGGGCCCGCTCGACACCGTCGAGGTCCAGGACGAGGACAAGGATCTGCTCGACCGCCTCGCCGCCGGCGACGAGGTGGCGTTTCGTGCTCTCGTCGAGCGCCATGTCGATCGCGCCTACGCGATCGCGCTGCGCATCGTCGGCAACGCCGCAGATGCCGAGGACGTGGTGCAGGACACCATGCTGAAGGTCTGGACGCATCGCGGCCGCTGGCAGCATGGCCGCGCCAAGTTCTCGACCTGGCTCTATCGTGTCGTCAGCAACCGATGCATCGATCTGCGCCGCAAGCCGCGCACCGAGAATGTCGATGTCGTGCCGGAGGTCGCCGACACCCAGCTCGACGCGTCGACCGTCATCGAGCGCAACGAGATCGGCAATCTCCTGGAGCTCGCGATGCAGCGGCTGCCCGAGCAGCAGCGCGTCGCGGTGATCCTCTCCTACCACGAGAACATGAGCAACGGCGAGATCGCCGAGGTGATGGATACGACCGTGGCCGCGGTCGAGTCGCTGTTGAAGCGCGGGCGGCAACAGTTGCGCGAGTTGCTCAAGCGGCACGAGCGCGACCTGCGCGGTGCGTTCACCGACTGTTAACCATAAATTTCGGCTTCTGAAGATTTCGCGCCTGACCACCGGCGGCCGCTCCGTTTGATCGGTCGGACGGGGGCTGGATCCGCGTCACCTCACTTTCTCACGATGCGGCATGCCATGCCCCATCAGCACAGGAGCTAATCATGCCCGCAATTTCCACCAACACAGCCGCCAACTCCGCGGTCCGTTACCTCAACATCAACTCGATGCAGGAAACCAGCGCGCTCTCGAAGCTGTCGAGCGGCTCGCGCATCACTTCCGCTTCCGACGACGCGGCCGGCCTCGCGATCTCGACCCGCATCTCCTCCGATATTACGACGCTGCAGCAGGCTGCCACCAACGCGGCGCAGGCGACCTCGATCCTGCAGACCGCCGACGGCGGCGCGTCCAACATCTCGGACATCCTGGCCCGCATGAAGTCGCTGGCTTCCGAGTCCGCCTCCGGCACCGTGGCTGACTCCAGCCGCGCCTACATCAACTCGGAATTCACGCAGCTCAAGGGCGAAATCGACTCGATCGCCTCCGGCACCCGCTACAGCAGCCAGAGCCTGCTCGACGGTTCGAGCGTGTTCTCCTCGGGCGTCTCGGTGCTGGTCGGCTCGACCTCGGCCGACACCATCACGATCACGCTGACCAGCCTCACGGCATCCTCGCTCGGCGTGACCTCGCTCGACGTCTCCAGCCTGTCCAGCGCCACCAGCGCGATGTCGGCTCTCGACAGCGCGATCGACACCGTGTCGTCCGCCCGCGCCGAGATCGGTGCCCAGGAATCGCGCTTCAACTTCAGCGCCGACTCGATCTCGACCCAGACCCAGAACCTGCAGTCCGCCAATTCGGCGATCAAGGACGTCGATATCGCTTCCGAGCAGGCGACGCTGTCGTCGGCCGAAGTGAAGACCCAGGCCGCGGTGTCGGCGGAAACCGCCGCCAACCAGATGCCGCAGTACCTCCTCAAGCTGCTCGGCTAATTCGAACGATAGATCGGGCCGGCATCTTGCCGGCCCGATTCTCACGACGGCGGAGGTGTCGACATGACGGTTAGCAGCGCCACCTCGAGCACATCAGGTACGACATCGTCGAGTTCCGCCAGCTCGGCCAGCACGGTGACCACGACCGGCACGACCAACTCGGCCAGTATCGACTGGACTGCTCTGATCGATGCCGAAGTCAACGCCAAGCTCACGGCGGCGACCACGATCACCACCAAGATTACCGCGAACCAGGCCAAGGTCACGGCCTACCAATCCTTGCAGACCGAGCTGTCGACACTGGCGACAGGATTGTCGTCGCTCAGCACGTCGATCATCAACACGATCGCCACCAATGCGTTCGCCACACGTTCGGCGACGATTTCGTCCACCGGCGACGTCAGTGCCTCCTCGGCGCTGTCGATGAGCGTCAACAGCGGCTCGGCGACCGGCAATCACACGCTCCAGATCACCCAGCTCGCAACCGCGCAGAAGGTGATCGGCGCTTCGCAGTCGAGCAGCTCGACCGCGCTCGGTTACTCCGGAACGTTTTCGCTGGGCCTCGCCGGCGGCAGCAGCACGGCGATCTCGATCACCAGCGGCATGTCGATGCAGGATATCGTCGACACCATCAACGCCCAGACCTCGAGCACCAACGTTCAGGCCTCCATCGTCCAGGTGTCGAGCGGGTCTTACGAGATGGTGCTGACGGGGACCCAGGACGCCGCAAACATCACCTATTCGTCGACATCCGGCGACGACATCCTGAACAAACTCGGCGTCACCGACACAACGGGGGCGTTCACCGACGTGCTGCAGAAGGCGCAATCCGCCGAATTCACCCTCGACGGCATCGCGCTCACCCGCAACACCAACGATATTTCCGACGTGCTCTCGGGCGTCACGTTCGACCTTCTGCAGCCGACGCCGAGCGGCACCAGCCTGAACATCAGCATCTCGACCGACACCAGCCAGATCACGTCAGCACTGCAGACCTTCGTCACCAACTACAATGCGTTTCGCGACCAGGTGATTGCGCAGTCGGCGCAGAATTCCGACGGCACGGCGTCATCGAGCGCGGTGCTGTTCGGCGACAGCACGATGCGCGATATCATGACCCAGCTTCAGCAGGTGCTCAGCGGCTCCGTCGGGGGCATGACGATGGCCGACCTCGGCCTGTCGTTCAACGAGAACAACGAGCTGCAGCTCGATACGGGTACGCTGTCGACCGTGCTGACGCAAAACCTGACCGGCGTGACCAAGCTGCTGTCCGCGCAGACGACGGCCTCGTCCAGCCAGCTCAACGTCGTCAACACCGGCACGTCGCCGCAATCGTTCACGCTCGATGTGACGGTGGATTCGACCGGCACGCTGAGCGGCGCCTCGGTCGGCGGCGACAGTTCCGGCTTTTCGGTGGTCGGCGACTCCATCATCGGCAATTCGGGCACGATCTACGCCGGCATGGCATTCACCTACACCGGCTCGACCTCGCAATCGATCACCGTGACCTCATCGTCCGGGCTTGCGGCACAACTTTATCAGCTCGCACAAACCAACTCCGGGACCAGCGGTCAGCTACAGACCATGATCACCAACCTGCAGTCGCGCGATACCGATCTGCAGTCCCAGGTCAGCGACATCCAGAGCAATGCGGCGACCTTCAAGGCGCAGCTGCAGCTTCAATACGCCAATTATCAGGCCGCCATCGAAAGCGCGAACAACACGCTGGGCTACCTGAGTGCCCTCCTGAACGCATCATCGAGTAAATAATGACCCAGAATGCTACGGCCTACCTCGCCAACAATGCCTATCGATCCGCAGCGGTGGCGGTTCCGCCGTTGAAGGCGGTGGTGATGCTGTGCGACGGCGCCATCACGTTGCTGCAGAAGGCGCTGGACGCGCACGAGGCGAAGCGCTTCGAGGAAGGGCACACCTATCTGACGCGGGCGACCGCGATCCTGCGCGGACTGAGCCACCATCTCGACGTCACCCGTGGGGGCGCGATGGCCGATCGCCTGTTCCGCACCTACAACGCGCTGATCATGGCGTGCCTGCGCTCCTACGGCCGGCCGCACGCCAGGGAGAATTTCCGGCGTATCATTGCCAGCCTGACCGAGCTTCGCGACGCCTGGAAGTTCGTCGAGGCGACCGCCGGCAAGGCGGCCAAGGCCAAGACGCTCGACAAGGCGCTCGAATCAGCCACCGGCCGCTGAGCGGGCGAATCGGCCGGCGAACCCCGTTTCGCCGGGAGGGGCAGGGCGCTCGGGCGGGCGTCCTGTTCGGGAAAAGGCCGCTCTGTGAGCACCATGCTGGACCTGACGCTACGGCGGCGGAAATTGATTTCCGCCGTCCCGCGAATGCTTTATGACAGCCTTGGCGACGAGGCGGGATCTGCGCGCGGGATGGACGTTGCGACATTCGAAGACCTGATCGACCGGCTGGGGGAGGACCTGTCCCGCTGGCCCGATGATCAACGTCTTGCAGCCGTCCAGCTGCTCGCATCCTCGGCCGAGGCGCGGACGCTCTATGAAGAGGCGAGCGCGGTCCGCCGGGCGCTCACGGCGCCGCCGGTCCGTGCACCCAAGGGCCTTCTCGACCGCATCGTGACCGCGGCGGCGAAACTGCCCCAACAGGAACTGCCCCAAGAGCCGGCCTCGGAGCCGGTCGCACCCGAGGAGCAGCCGAACGATGCGCAGGCTCAAGGTGATTCCGCACAACAAGGCAAGGTGCTGCCTGCGCTGTTGCTGGCCCTCTGCCTGCTGCCCGCGCTGGCGCCGCCGGCATTGATGCTCGACGAGCCGGATCTGCCAATCAGCCTCTCGCTCTAAGCTCTCCGCATTGCTTTTGCAGCGCACCGTGCCCTCCCGCGGCGGGCGCGTTTGCGCGCTGCGGGGCCGCGGCCGATCGGCAAATTCTGCCGATTAATCAAATGATTCCGCGCGGATGAATCCGCGCCTGAAATCGCCGCGTCATCCGTTTTATCTGCGAACGACTTCACGATCCCAATGTTTCACCGCGTTCCGTCGCCTAGCCCGCGACGAAGAGAGCCTTGTCATGACCGTTTCCTCGGCAACCTCTGCTGCAGCCTCCGCCGCCTCGAGCTCGTCGTCGAGTTCGTCAACCAGCGCGTCGATGGGGATGAGCTCGACCGATTTCCTCAACCTGCTCGTCAGCGAACTGCAGAACCAGGATCCGCTGAATGCCACCAGCACGACCGACTTCATCAATCAGCTCACCTCTTACGCCAACTTCACCGAGCAGCAGTCGACCAACGCCAGCATGACGTCGCTCGCGAGCTCGTTCTCGAGCCTCGTGACGCTCAACTCGGTCAACTATATCGGCCACACCGTCGAGGCGAAGACGAACACGGCAGAGCTGACCAACGGCTCGGCGACCTTCGGCTACTCGCTCACCTCGGCTGCTTCCAACGTCGCGATCGCGATCCAGGACTCCTCGGGCAACACGGTGTGGAGCGGCAAGGGGACCGGAACCGCCGGCTCGAACACCTTCACCTGGAATGGCCAGACCACGAACGGCACTCAGCTCAGCAACGGCGGCCAGTACACGATCCAGGTGACCGCGACCGACTCCGCCGGAAACTCGCTGCTCAGCTACACCACGATGACTGGAACGGTGACCGGGATCGATGCGTCCGGCTCGACACCTTCGCTGCTCGTGAACGGGGTCCCCGTCAGCGCCGCCAACATCATCGGCGTCACGTCCTGATTGCTTCCGGAGTATTATCATGAGTCTTACTGGTGCACTTTCCTCGGCGATCTCGGCGCTCAATTCGCAGAGCCAGTCGCTGGCAATGATTTCCGACAACATCTCGAACGCCGATACCACCGGCTACAAGACCACGTCGGCGATGTTCGAAGATCTGGTGACGGCGTCGAACAGCGCCACCTCGTACACGTCCGGCGGCGTCAACGTGTCCGGCCGCGCCAACATCAGCCAGCAGGGATTGCTGGCCGCGACCACCAACGCCACCGACGTTGCGATCCAGGGCAGCGGCTTTTTCGTCACCACCAATGCGACGACCGGCGGCACCACCTCCTATACGCGCAACGGTGCGTTCACCACCGACAACTCGGGCTACCTCGTCAATAACGGCAACTACCTCGAGGGCTGGCGCACCGACGCGCAAGGCAACATCCTCGGCAATGCGTCGGCCGCGAGCCTTGGGCCGATCAACACACAGGTCGCTGCAACCAGCGGCAGCGCTACGACCAAGGCGACGATCGCAGCGAACTTGCCGTCGGATGCGGCGACTGGTGCCACCTTCAGCAGCTCCATGACGGCGTACGACTCGCTCGGAACAGCGAATTCGATCCAGATCACCTGGACCAAGACCGGCGCCAATGCCTGGACCGCAAGCTTTGGAAATCCAACGCTTGCCTCGAATTCGAGTACGACGACGGGAACAACGAGCAGCGGCACAGTGGCCATCACTTTCAATAGCGATGGTTCTCTCGCCTCGACGAATCCAAGCCCGCCGACGATCTCGGTGACGGGCTGGACCGATGGGGCTGCCAACAGCAGCATCGCGCTCAATCTCGGTACCGTCGGCAAGACTGATGGCCTGACCCAGTACGCCTCGGGTGAGACGACCCCGTCAGTCGACCTGACCGGCATTACGCCCGACGGTCTTCCCTACGGCAAGCTGAGTAGCATCGCGATCGGCAAGGGTGGTGTGGTCGATGCGACCTACTCCAACGGGCAGACCATCGCGATCTACAAGATTGCGGTCGCAACCTTCAGCGACCCCAACGGATTGAGCGCGGCCAGCGACGGCCTGTACTCCGCGACGGCAGCCTCCGGCAACGCCACGCTGCAGACCTCGGGGGCCAACGGCGCCGGCACGATCTACGGCAGCGAGCTGGAATCGAGCACCACTGACACCAGCGGGCAGTTCTCCAACATGATCTCGGCGCAGCAGGCCTATTCGGCGGCGTCACAGGTGATCACTACCGTCAACAAGATGTTCGATACGCTGATTTCGGCGGTGTCGCGATGATGACGGAAAAGAAGAATGACCGCCTGCTGGTCAGGCTTCAGCGGCTGAAGGCGAGGGCTGCCTCGGTTCGGCCGGACGATCGGGCGCAGCTCACTGCGCTGCTCGACGACGTCGAAACGCTGCGGGACCTGCTGATGCGCGAATGCGCACGGCTCGACCAGGAACTCAACCGGGCCTCGGTCCGGGTAACGGCAATCACCGCGTATGGGCGCAGCGCACAGTCGGTTCGCGCCCTGCGTCGCGGACACTAGCTTGAACGGGAGCGATGACATGACACCGGAACGCGACATCAAGATCAATCCCGCGGGCAATGACGAGCGCGCCAGGTCGTTAATCGCATTGATCGACAATCTGATCGAGATCGTGAACGAGGAGAACGTCGAGCTCGCCAAGGGCCTGCCGGCCTCTCGGCTGAAGCAAGTCGACGAGAAGAACCGCCTCGCGACGCTGTTCGAGCAGTGTGTGGCGGAGGCCGTCGGCAAGGCCGCCAATCTCAACGTCCAGGATCGCGCACTGCGCGAGCAGTTGATGGACCGGATCCTGAAGCTTCGGGTAGCGATGGACGAGAACGTGATGCGGCTGCGTGCGGCGATCGATGCCAGCAACCGCCGGATCGAGGCGATCATGCAGGCGATCCGCGAGCAGATCGCCAACGTATCGCCATACGGGGCCGGCGGCCGTCGCGTCACATCCGCGATGTCCTATGGCACCAACGTGCGGGCCTGACCGGGCCGTCGCCGGAGGGAGTTGGCCGTGTCGTCGCTCGATATCGCACGAAGCATCGCATTCAGCGGCCTGTCAGCCACACAGGTGCAGATCAGCGTGGCCTCGGCCAATATCTCCAATGCCGACACCAAGGGCTACACCGAGAAGACCGCCAACCAAAGCAGCAGCGTCACCAGCGGCGTCGGCACCGGTGTCACGATCTCGGGGATCACCAGCGCGGTCGACAAGCTGCTCCTGAAGTCGCTGGTCGGGGCCAATTCCGATCTCGGCGCCGCCGACACCAACAACAGCTATCTGACCGAGCTCCAGCAGCTTTATGGCAGCACGTCGAGCAGCGGCAGTTCCACGACGGGCACCTCGCTGGCCAACACGATCGCGGCATTCGAGTCGGCGCTGTCCTCGCTCGCCAGCACGCCGAGCAGCGCGTCGCTGCAATCGAACGCGGTCAGCGCGCTCGCGGCGGTCACCGATCAGCTGCAGCAGACCTCGAGCGGCATCCAGAAGCTGCGCTCCAACGCCGACCAGGACATCGCGTCGTCAGTCACTGACATCAATTCCGATCTGCAGCAGATCTCCGACCTCAACAAGCAGATCAAGCAGGAAGCGGCCGCAGGCCAGCCAACCGCCGATCTCGAGGATCAGCGCAACAGCGCGCTGCAGGACGTCGCGTCGCAGATGAACGTGAGCTACTTCACCACGTCGAGCGGTGACCTGCAGATCTATACCGGTTCCGGGCAGGCGCTCGTCGACAGCACGGCGCACCCGCTGAGCTATACGGCGGCGCCCAACGTCACGGCGTCGACAACGTATACCGCGGGATCGGCGACGAGCGGCTTCAGCGGCATCACCGTCAACGGGATCGACATCACTTCGCAGATCTCCTCCGGCAAGGTCAGCGCCTTGATTGCCCTGCGCGACCAGACCTTGCCGGCCGCGCAGTCGCAGCTCGATGAGCTTGCCCAGCAGCTGGCTTCGAGCGTGAATACGGTATCGAACCAGGGCACATCGGTGCCGCCGCCGACGAGCCTGACCGGTGCGGCGACTGTCAGCAACTCGACATCGTTCGCGGGCACCGGCACGGTGCGTATCGCAGTCGCCGACAAGAGCGGCAATCTCGTATCGTATCAGGATATCGATCTATCGGCGTATTCCACGGTGGGGGCACTGGCCGCCAAGATCAACACCATCTCCGGCGTATCGGCATCGGTCGATGCCAACGGACATTTATCGATCTCGGCGACCGGGTCGGGCAATGGCATCGCCATCAATCAGATGACGAGTTCGGTCGGCGGTGAGGGATTTTCCCAGTTTTTCGGGCTCAACGACCTGATCACGGGGACCAGCGCCTCTAACATCGGGGTGCGCAGCGACATCCTCAGCGGCACCGCCGCGCTGCCGACGGCTACGCTCGATGCATTGTCCACGCTGACGGTCGGAAACTCGGTGCTGTCGTCGGGCTCGGCGACGGTGGTGAACGCGCTCTCGAGCGCGCTGACGGGGTCGACCAACTTCGCGATGGCGGGTGGGCTTGGCGCCACCACTGGCTCTTTCACCGACTATGCGGCAGCGATCGTTGCCAGCGTTGCGGCCAAGGCGAGCCAGGCATCGGCGACCTACACATCCAAGCAGACCGCACAGTCGACCTATGCGAGTTCGCTGTCGTCGCAGTCCGGCGTCAACATTGACCAGGAAAGCGCGAATCTGAGTGCGTTGCAGAACAAATACGCTGCCGCATCCCAGATCATTACGACCATCAATTCCATGTTCTCGGCGCTGATGACCGCGATGGGCACAGCCTGAGTGTGAGGGCGTTGTCATGATGATGCGTGTTGCCACCTTCGCGCAATCGGAGCAGATGATATCAAGCGCGCTGCGCGTGCAGTCGGTGATGGCCAACGAGCAGGTGCAGGAGTCCTCCGGGCTGCAATCCGAGGATTTCGGTGGCTACGGTTCCGGCGCCGGACGCGTGATCAATTTGCAGGTCTCGGTGACGCGGGCCCAGTCCTACATCGATGCCAGCAATCTCGCCGACAACAAGGTGCAGGCGATGTATTCGGCGGTCGGCTCGGTGACCGATATCATCACGCAGCTTCGGACCCAGCTCAGCGCCGCCACGACCGGGAGCAGCACGGCGACGGCATCGGTGATCAACTATGCCCAGCAGGCGATCTCGCAGATGCAGGGGCTGCTCAATACCCAGTATGACGGTGAGTACGTCTTCAGCGGCGCCCGCACCGACACTGCGCCTGTGGATCTGTCGAGCTATGACGCCGGCACGGGCTCGCTGACGACATCGGACACCAGCTACTACAAGGGCGACAG
Source organism: Bradyrhizobium sp. USDA 3240 (assembly GCF_054063295.1). NCBI lineage: Bacteria > Pseudomonadati > Pseudomonadota > Alphaproteobacteria > Hyphomicrobiales > Nitrobacteraceae > Bradyrhizobium > Bradyrhizobium sp. USDA 3240. Next base: position 1,523,409 of record NZ_JBSSGD010000002.1, on the reverse strand, counting down.
CGAGATCGCGTCGGTGCGCGTTTCGGACAGCCAGTCGGTTTCCTACGGCGTCACCGCCGACAATCCTGCCTTCGAGCAGGTCCTGCGGCTGTTGAAATACGTCGGCAACAGCACGACGTTGTCGTCGAGCGATATCTCGCAGGCGCTCAACCTCGCCAGCACTGCGCTGGATGCAACGTCGACGGTGCAGGCAAAGCTCTCGACCTCGGCGTCGCAGATCGAGACCGCCAGTACAGACCAGAGCGACTACCAGAATTTTGCCAAGACGCTGTCGACCAACCTCACCAGCGTCGACGTCGCCGCGGTGACGGCGCAGCTTTCGACCTATCAGGCGCAGCTGACGGCATCCTATTCGGCGATCGCCAAGATCCAGAGCATGAACCTGGCCAACTATCTGAAATAGCAGGCCCGCGGCGAGCGGCTCATCGGTTCAGGATCTTCAGCCAGACATCGCCGAGGATGATCGGCTCGCGCGGAGCGAGCCAGGTGAGGCCTGCGGCCTTGCCAAGCTCGGCGATGGCGCCTTTGGCTTGCAGGTCGGACAGCACCTTGTTGATGGCCTCCAGCAGCGCCTTGTCGGTCTCGAGGGCGACGTAACCGCGATTGGCGCCGATTGGATAATAATAGCCAGAGGCGGTGATCCTGGTGTCGGGATGATCGGCGCGGTAGGCGTCGAACCGGCGCAGGTCGAGCAGGGTGGCGTCGAATTCACCGCGCTCCAGCTCTCCCAACAGGTCGCTGCGTCCGGGAACGAGGTGGGTGATGTCCTCGATCAGCTTGCCCTTGTCGAAGGTCATCAGGATCGCATCGCCCAGCGTGCCGCTTTCGATCGTCAGGCGAAGGCCGGCGAGATCGCCGATATCGGTGATCTTGCGGTCCTTGAGCCGGTCCTTGGCTTTCGGACCAAGCACGACGGTCATCGGCGAATAGATGTAGGGCTGACTTGGCGCCAGCACCCCGATCGGGATCCGCCGGCGGCGATCGTCGCGGGTGGCGCCATCGAAGTCCGGCAGCTTGGCCGTCGCGACGCCCGGCGCCTTCAGCGAGTCCGTCGTGAAGGCGTACCCGCCGACCAGCGAGCATCGTCCGTCCGACAGCAGCGCATTGGCTTCAAGCGCGGGGCTCGAATCCTCGTCGAGCTTGCTCTCGAACCACTGGATCTTGAGCGGCCGCCCGAGCCGCTCGGCGATCACTTGCGCGAGCGCGACGTCGAAGCCGGCATCCGGTTTGCCGCGATGATGCGCCGACAACGGCGGCAGATCCTCATCGAGGCATACCTTGAGCGGCGCGTCGGCGGCATGCGCTGCCGCCGTGGCGGCGAGAAGCAGGGCTGTCGCGACGCCCGTCATGAGCGCTCTCATTGGGGCCTCCGGCTCGACAGGAAGGCCCAAACGTCGGCGATCTCCTGCTCGCTCAGGATGTCGGCCCAGGGCGGCATCTTGCCGTTCTTGCCTTGCTTCACGGTGGTCACAAAGCGCGTCTTGTCGTCGGGAAACGCGCGCAGGTCCGGCGTGATGGTGCCGGAGTTGACCATGTTGGGCCCATGGCAATGCGAGCAGTTCTTGGCGTAGGTGACCTTGCCCTGGTCGGCCTGACCCTGAAGGTCGATTGCATTGGCTTGCTGTGCGGCTGCCGGGATCAACGTGATCAAAGCTGCCGCGACGGCGGCGAAGATCGCCGCCGTCAACAGGGTTACTCTTTCAGTCACGTGTGCTCCGCGCTCAGTTCTTGACCGCGAAAACCCACAGCGAGCCGCCGGGTGGGACCTTGGCAAGCCGCTCGTCGCCCGAGAACAGCGAATAGACGCCGCCATAGCCCGAGGTGACGGCGACATACTGCACGCCGTCCTGCTGCCAGGTCACGGGTTGTCCTTCGATGCCCGAGCCGGTCTGGAACTGCCAGAGCTTCTTGCCGGTGTCGGCGTCGAATGCCTCGAATTCGCCGGTCAGCTGACCGGAGAACACCACGCCGCCCGCGGTGGAGAGCACGCCGGAGAAGCGCGGAATGTCGCTCGGCACCTCCCACTTCGCCTTGCCGGTCATCGGATCGATCGCCTTGAGATGGCCGCGCGGTCCGGTGCCCCATTCCCAGGGATCGGTGAGGTCCATGCCGACATACCATTCGCCCTGCTTGAACGTCACCGGTTCGGACTTGTACTTGCCGCCGAAGGCGAGCGTGTTGGCATAGGCGAGGCCGGTCTGCGGATTGAACGACATCGGCTCCCAGTTCTTGCCGCCGAGGATCGACGGATAGACCGTGACCTTCTTGCCGTCACGTGCATCCTTGACGACGTCGGTCTCGATCGGCCGTCCGGTCTTCAGGTCCACTCCGGTGGCCCAGTTGACGTTCACATAAGGATTGGCCGCGAGCAGCTTCCCGTTGGTGCGGTCGAGCACGTAGAAGAAGCCGTTGCGGTTGGCATCCATCAGCACCTTGGTCGGCTTGCCCTCGACATTCATGTCGGCGAGCACCATCTCGGCCACCGAGTCGTAGTCGAACGGATTGTTCGGCGAGAACTGGTAGTGCCACTTGATCTTGCCGGTCTTCGGATCGAGCGCCAGCACCGAGCAGGTGTAGAGATTGTCGCCCGGACGCACCGCTGAGTTGAACGGTCCGGGATTGCCGATGCCCCAATACACGGTGTTCAGTTCGGCGTCATAGGAGCCGGTGATCCAGGTCGATCCGCCGCCCAGCTTCCAGGTGTCGCCCTTCCAGGTATCGCCGCCGGGCTCGTCCGGAGTCGGGATCGTGTAGGTACGCCAGAGCTTCTTGCCGGTCGCCGGATCCCAGCCGTCGATGAAGCCGCGGGTGCCGAATTCGGCGCCGGAGATGCCGGTGATCACGACGCCGTCGGCGACCAGCGGCGCCACCGTCATCGAGTAGCCTTCCTTGATGTCCGCGGCCTTTTCGCGCCACAGCTCTTTGCCGGTCTTGGCATCGAGCGCGATCACATTGGCGTCGAGGGTGGTGCGGAACAATTTGCCGTCATACAGGGCCGCGCCGCGATTGATGATGCCGCAGCAGACGATACGCGGCGTCTCGGCGGGATACTCGACCTTGGTCTTCCAGATCTGCTTGCCGGTCTTGGCGTCGATCGCGATCGTGGCGCTGTGCGTGGTGACGTAGAGGACGCCCTGGTAGACGAGCGGCTGCGATTCCTCGCTGCGGTCGTCGTTCAAGCTGTAATTCCAGACCGGGACCAGATTCTTGACGGTGTCCTTGTTGATCTGGTTCAGCGTCGAGAAGCGCTGAAGGTTGTAGCCCATACCATAATTGAGAACGTTCGATGTATCAGTCGCGCCCTTCACCAACTGCTCGTTGGTCTGAGCGCTTGCACCATAAGATGCAAGAATTACGAGGCTTGCGGCCAGCGCAATGCGTCTCATCATATCCTCCCAATGAACCTTTTCCCGCACGCCTATTCCTGACGTTGCGACGGAACCATCCCCCTGAAACCAAAACGGGTCAATACGAAAACGTGAACGAACCCCAGCAGCTTGAAGAGACCGGTCGAAAGCCTCAGGTTTTCGCTGATGCGCCCGTAGCTTACCGCCACGTGGAATACACAACGCCATGTGTGACCCGCCGCTATGCCGCAGCGCGAACGGTTCGATCAGCTAGACGGCGCATGCGGACAGGCACTCGGACGCGGCTTGGTGCCCCGCTTGTCCGGCGGCACATTGCAATTGTCGATGCGCTGCTCGTCGGTCCATTTGCGTCCAAGCCGCTCCTTGCCGGTGAGCGCGCGCTGCTGGACAACCTCTGCCGATGGGGCAGGGGTCTTGTTCTGCGCGGACGCGGGCGCGGTCAGACCGAGCGCAACCAGGCAGCCCAACGTGGTCCTGCAAATGTCGCCCATGGGTCACCTCGCTTGTTCCGGTGCAATGCCATCCGAACGCCACAGATGATCCGTGAGGAAGCTTCTTTCCACCCGAAACCCGACAGGTCTCGCGGGTTGCTCTAGCTGTAGGAGCTTCGTCGAAGCTGCTATGGTGGGCCGGTATCTTTGCCGGAGCGACACTCTCAAGGGAGACGAACGATGATTTCGCGCCGATCGCTTGCTTTGACTTTGGCCATGGCCGTGCTGTCAGGTCCCGCTCTGGCCGCATCGGGCGGTCGCAGCGCGCTCAAGATGCTCGATCCCGACAATGACGGCACGGTCGACCTTGCCGAGGCCAAGAAAGCTGCCGCCGATCTGTTCGCGAAGCTCGATCCCGATCATGACGGCACGCTCGACGTGCGTGAATTGCGCGGACGGCTGACTGCGAAAGAACTCAAGATGGCGGATCCGGATCACGACGGCACCCTGACGCTCGACGAGTATCTCGCGGTCGTCGAGCAGCGGTTCAAGGCCGCCGATCCCGACAATGACGGAACGCTGGATGCGAAGGAGTTGAAGTCGCGGGCCGGCCGGGCGCTGCTGCGCCTGCTCAAATAGGTCCGTGCCTGCGCATCTCGCCGGGCTGATTCCGGTTATCGACGCTGGATTCCGCGCATAACAAAAAAAGTTGCGATTTCGCTCTTGGGCAAGACGCCGCCGACGTGATCGGGTTTGCTTATCGGTACGTCGCCGCCCGGCAGCCGGAAAATGCCTGACAGATCAGCGTCAGGGTTTCCCAATTGTTTCAAAGCCGGGCGGACGTCAGCGAGCCGTCGTCCGTTTCGGCATGCCCAGCAGCGAAGTCGGGTCCTTACCCGGCCGGCTTGCGCCCTGGAACAGCCAGCCCTAGCTTGCCGCGCGGCGCGACGCTTGCGCCAACATATACTTGGGAGAAGGAAATGGCCTGGAAAACACCGAAGATCGTCGAAGTGCCGGTTGGCATGGAAATCAACATGTACGCCTGCGCAGCGCGCAAGTAATCCGAGACAAGTAACGCGAGGCAGCCTGCCCGGCCCGAGCAGCTTGCTGCATCGAGCCGTGGCAGGCGTCTTTCGCGGCCGCGATGCTGCCGCTCGAATTTCCTGCAGATCCTTCCCACAACACGTTGAAATCGAGACCACCTGCGCGATTGGCGGGCCATGCTGCTTTGTCCTACAGTGCGGCTTGAGGCGGTGGTCCGGGGACGATGAGTTTCGAAATCAGGCGAGGGCGTTGGGTGGGCATGCTGGGCGCGGCGATTGCCGGCGTCGCGGCCGTGCTGCCGCTCGGCGCCTACGCCGAGGGCTTTGATACCGAGCACATCTTCGGCTTCATGATCGGCTCCGATGTGGGCGACGTCGGCGAGCGGGAATTCCAGAGCCAGACCACCGGGCGCTTCGCCAAGGATGGCGGCCGCTATCGCGCGCTCAATCAGGAGATGGAGCTCGAGCTCGTTCCGGCGCCGAACTTTCGTGTCGAACTCGGCACGTCGTTCAGCGCTTACGATATCAATCGCGTTCCGGGCTTTGACGATCGCCGCCAGTTGTCGTGGCAAAGCGTGTCGGTCGATTTTCGTTATCGCTTTCTCGATCGTGAGGCGGCGCCCTTCGGCATGACGGTCGCGCTGGAGACACGCGCCGGCCGCGTTGATGAAACGACGGCCGCGGCAGTCCGCAGCTACGGCACCGAGCTCACGGTGGCGTTCGACCGTGAGGTGCTCCCGAATCTGGTGGTGGCGGCGCTGAACGTTAGCTACGAGCCCGAATGGACGCGGATGCCGCGCACCGGCACCGCAGAGCAGGATGCCACGATCGGCGTCGCGTTTGGCCTGATGGCCAAGGTGAGGCCGGATATCCTGATCGGCGGCGAAGCGCGTTATTTCAGGAAGTATGACGGGATCGGCCTTGATGAACTGTCCGGGCAGGCGCTGTTCATCGGTCCGACCGCCTATTTTCAGCTCTCGGAGCGCTCGCGCCTGACTGCGACCTGGAGCGTCCAGGCCTGGGGGCAGCGGGCCGGCAGCAATGCCGCCCTCGACCTGGTCAATTTCGAGCGCCACCAGGCGCGGCTGGTGTACGGTCTGAACTTCTAGAGCCGGGTTCCCGCGCCCTGTCACGGGCCTGTGAAACCCTGACCTGGCTGATTACGTATTCCGTCGTGTTATCTATTTCGTGAGCACGCTTAGGGATCGCGCATGAACCCGATTGATCTGATCGTCACCGTATGTGCCGTGCTGTCGCCCGCCACCTGCGAGGAGCAGCATCTGGTGTTCAACTGGAGCGGTTCGCTGCAGCAATGCGCCATGGCCGCGCCGCCTTACATCGCGCAATGGGTCGGCGAGCATCCGAAATGGACCGCGGTGCGATGGCGTTGCGAATATCCGCACACCAACGATCGCGCCGGCGCGGACGGCAAACCGCCGGCGGGCTAGCTGTTACCTATTGCAGTCCTTCAGGTCCTTGTCGGACACCGAAAACACGGCATCGGCCTTGATCTCGATGTCGCGAACGAAGCACTGCTTTGCGCCGCTGTAGCCGACCTTGGCATCGTAGCGGCCGGGCTCGACGCCGGTGATCCGCAAGCGCTCGTCGTGGTCGACTTCCTTGTCCTTGTCGTTGAGCGTCTGGTTCGGACCCCACTCGTTCTTGCCTGCCGGCGACAGCTCGAAGCTCGAAATCGTGGCGCTGGTCAGATTCCACAGCCGGATGCCTTTGCCCTTGCTTTGGGCGAGCACTGTGGCTGGCAGCACAAGCAACGCAACACCAACAGCAATCAACGCACGCGGCATCCAACCTCTCCTTACGCTTTCGTCCAAGGATGACGGCGTCTCACATATTTGCAAGGTCCAACTGTGAGAGCCGCCGCTTGATTTCGTCGATCTCCGGTTCGCTGCGCGTTGCGCGCGGCGCGGCAATGGTTTCGACGTGAAGGATTCGGGCGGGTCGCGGCGACAGGAAGAACAGGCGGTCTCCGAGGCGGACTGCGTCGTCGAGATCGTGGGTGACGAGGAGCGTCATCATCTTCCGGCTGGCGACCAGCGTGGCGACCTGGTCGCGCAACCGCCCCGCAAGTGCATTGTCGAGCGAGGCCAGTGGCTCGTCGAGGATCAGGAAATCCGGTTCGATGGCGAAGGCGCGGGCGAGCGCGACGCGGCGGGCAAGGCCGAGCGACAGCTCACCGGGAAAGTGGTTGCGATGCACGCTCAATTCGAGCACCTCGAACAGCGCCGACAGCGTGCCGTCGTCGACATGCGGTGCGGCGATCCTCACATTCTCCTCAACGGTGCGCCAGGGCAACAGCCGCGGCTCCTGGAACACCATGCCGAGGCGCATGCCGGGGGAGCGCGCGACGTGGCCCTGGTAGTTGGCGTCGAGCCCGGCGAGAATCCGGAGCAGGGTGCTCTTGCCGCAGCCCGATGGGCCGAACAGCACGCCAACCTCGCCGGCGTTCAACGTGAAGGTGACGTTGTCGAGCACGTCGTGCCGTTTTCCGGCCGCGCTCGCAAAGCTCTTGCCTGTGATATTGACCTCAAGCTGCACGGAGCCGCCACCGCGTTAGCCTGGTTTCAAACGGCTGCACCAGCAGGGTCTCGATGACGAGCACGACACCGGCAAAGCTCAGCGAATAGGCCAGCAGCAACGGGATGTCGAACAGCTGGAAGGCGACGCCGATCTCGAAGCCGACGCCGTTGGGGCGGCCCAGATATTCGGCGACCAGCACGATCTTCCACACCAGCGACAGCCCGGAGCGTGCAGCGGCCGCGATGTAGGGCGCAAGCTGCGGCAGGACCACATGCCGGAAGGCGCGGCCGCGCGGCAAGGCAAACGCCGTTGCCATCTCGTCGAGCGCAGGGTCGAGCGCGCGGGCGCCTTCGCGCAGGGTGACGACGGCAGTCGGCAGCTTGTTGATGGCGATGGCCGTGATCGCGGCGACCTCGGTCAGCCCGGCCCAGATATAGGCCAGCACGATGACGACGAGTGCCGGCAAGTTGAGCAGCAGGATCAGCCAGGGGTCGCCAAGCCGATTGGCAAGCGACACGCGGCCCATCAGATAGCCGATCGCCGAGCCGAGCGCCATGGCGAGGGTGAAGGCCAGCGCGACGCGCGCCAACGTTGCGCCGAGATTGACGAACAGCGCGCCCGATCGCGCTTCGGCTATGAGGACCGACAGCACCGCCGGCGGCGCCGGCAGCTTCGCATCGCCGATCAACAGCGAGGCGATCCACCAGGTCGCGATGAACAGCGCGAATGACAGGAGGCGCAGCACCGCTAGTCTCCCGGGATCGCTTGGTAGAACGTGCCGGGATCGAGCTCGGTCGCGGTGCCGACAAGATCGCGGCCGCCGAGCTGCGCCAGCACCCGGTACAGCACGCGTGCATCCGCCTCTTCGTCAGCGATCGGACGTCGCGGGATGCCCTCACGGTAGCGGTCGCGATAGGCGTGTAGCGTCGCCGCATCCTGCGCACCGGTCAGCGGCGCAATCGTGTCCCATTCGGCATCCGAGGTTGCCAGAATCTCTTTCGCGGCGCGCGTCACGGCGATGAAGCGGGCCACCAGATCCTTGTTGGCGTTGGCCCAGGCCTCGTCGAACACGTACCCGATCATCGCGATGCGGCCCTTGCTGCCGAGCTTTTGCAGGATCTCTTCCATGCCGGCGAGCCGGCGAAAGCCTTTGGCTTCAAGCGCGGCGCAGAAATTCCAGTAGTTCAGCGTCGCGTCCATCTCGCCGTCGAGCGTCTTGGCGGTGAGCAGCGGCGGCGCGCCGTAGACGATCGTCGCCTGCGACTTCAGGTCGACGCCGTCCTGCTTCGATGCGGCCTGCAGCAGCAGCCAGTTCTTGTCGATCGCGCCGCCGGCAACGGCAAGCTTGCGCCCCTTGAGGTCGGCGAGCGTCTTGAGCGGCGAGGCGGCCGGGACCACCACGGCGCCCAGCGCGCTCGAATAGGGATAGAATTGCAGCTTGGCGCCGAGCGAACGTTCGCGCGACACCCAGGGCCAGTCCGACACCATCACGTCGGCCGAGCCGGAGCGCAGTGCGATCTTGCCGGCCTCGGGGCTGGCGAGCTCGACGACATCGATCGACAGATTGGCCTTCTTGTCGAGACCATGGGAGCGAATGACGGCCAGTTCCCAGGCCAGCGTTCCGGTCTTCTGCGCTGCAACGCGGATGGTCTCCGCGCTGCACGAGGTGCCGAACTGCATGACCGCTAGAACTGCCGCAGCCAACACCGTGCGTACAGAGATGATCATCGTTTGTTGAGCCACTTCCCCGAATGTTTTCTTTTCTGATCAACATCCATAGCATAGCTTGCCGGAAGAGAAGAGGAAGCAGGACCATGGCAGGAGCTGGCATGCTACGACCGATTGTCGCCGTCCTGGTGCTCGCCGGGACGACCATCAGCGTGCGGGCCCAGGAGATCAACGACTATCCAACCTCGGCGCGGGCCGAATATGTGTTCGGCTGCATGAAGTCCAATGGCGAATCGCGGCAGTCGATCGAACAATGTTCCTGCTCGATCGACGTGGTCGCCTCGATCATCCCCTATGACCGCTACGTCACCGCCGAGACCGTGCTGAGCATGGCGCAGGTGCGAGGCAATCTGGGCGGCCAGTTCCGCTCGTCCGAGCAGGCCGCCAACGCGCTCAGCGACCTCAGGCGGGCGCAGGCGGAGGCCGAAGTCAGGTGCTTCTAGCGTTGATCGTGAGATCGCGAACGCGTTAGGTCCCGGGGTTCTCGACCTTCCATTCGTGGTCGAAGACGTGCCCGTCGGTGTCCTTGGCCTCGGCGCGGAAGTGCTTGGCGCCATTGGAGACGTAAGTGAAGCGGATGTTGGGGTCCTCTGAAATCGAGATACCGCCCTCCATCGCCAGCACCGGACTGTCGTCCTGCCAGATGTGCAGCTCATTGACGAAGAAGGCCGGGATATAGAGCTGCGTGACCTGGTCCATCTGCAGGCCTGAATTATTCGGATGCCCGATCATGATCTGGGCCTCGCGTGTGCTCGTCGCCGGCCCCTGTTCGGACTTTGTGAACTGCCGGTAGCGCATCTGGCCGAGCCGGTTGTTCGCTTCCTCGACGTTCTTGCCGGCCGGCGCCGAGCAGCCGCCGGACGCTTTGACATAGACCTTGCTCACGTAGAGCTTGCCATCGCTGAGCTCGGCGACGGCGTGCACATTGGTGTAGTTGTTGACGCGGACGCGGGTCGAGATCTCGGTGACGTTGGCGTCCGGGCCGAGCGTGAACTTCGCGGCCATCGGCGCCGGGTTCTCGTCGATGACAAGCGTGATCGCGACGACGCGGCGGCTGTCGCCAGGCTGCAGCTTGGTGCGCAGCGTCACCGGAACGATCGCGGCATCTTCCGCGCGCGCCGGCATCTCGATGCCGATGACATCGTTGCCGTCATTCATCGGACGATTGCTGAAGATGTCCTGGACGAGGCCCGGCCAGGGATCATAGGTCTCGGCTGCGAGCGCAGCGGGTGTCCCCAGCGCGATCGCAAGAAGGCTGGCGATGTAAAGCAGGCGGGTGCGATGTCCAGTCATGTTCGCGAGATCCTATGCAGCCGCGTCATTATAGGACCAACAGCTACTCCCATTCAATTTCCGAGAATGCTGCAGTTGCGTTGCGGGCGTTGTAATCGTCGAACAGCTGCCAGCGCGGCCGCTCGGCAGCCGCGGCATGCTCCGCCGCAGCTGTGATCGGCTTGCCGCCTGCGACCAGCGCGCGGACGTCCGCGGCCAGCGTCTCAAGATAACGCCGCTCGTCGGCAAGTGCTGCAGGCCACGCACTCACGGGTCCGTGACCGGGAACCACGCGCTCGGCAGGAATAGCCTGGAGGTCGTCGAGCGCACGCAGCCAACCCTTGAGGCTGCCGTCGACCACCGGAATATGCTCGAGGAACACCAGATCGCCGGCGAACAGGGTGTCGGTGCGTTCATCGAACACGGTGAGGTCGTTGTCGCTGTGGGCGGGTGGCCATGCCTTCAGGGTGAGGCTCCGTCCGCCGAGGTCGAGCTTCAGCGTGTCCGTGACCAGCACGGTGGGCGGAACGATCCGGACCTCGTCGATCAAAGCATCGCCCATGGTTCGGCGAAAGCCGTCGAGATAGAATTGCCAGCGCGCGGCCAGCGCGCGGGGCAGGGCCTTGTGGCCGACGAAACTGGTCCCGTCAGCCACGAAAGCCGCGTTGCCGAAGCTATGATCCGGATGCGCGTGGGTGTTGATCACGTAGCGGATCGGCTTGTCGCTATGGCTGCGCACGGCAGCGAGCAATTGCCGCCCTTCGCGGACGCTGCCGCCGGTGTCGATGACGGCAATGGCGCTGTCGCCGACCACGAAGCCGACATTGGCGATGGCGCCTTCGTTGTCGCGGGTCATCAATGCAGTGACCCCGGTGTGAACGAATATTCCGGGGGCGACTTCGCTCACAGGCAATTCCGCCTCTTGAGCCCGCGCTATGGTCGGCGCCCAAAGCATCAGGAGCAGCGCAAGCACCGAACCGCCATGAGCCATGTTTCCGCCTCAGTTTTTCCGGGACGCGCGATCGATGTCGCCGCGCTCCAGTTTGCGCTGCAACAAGCAACGCGGCACCGTCGCGATCATTATCCCTGTTGCACGTCATGTTGCGCCGGGCAATTGGCGGATGGCGGCAATCTGTCCGATCGAGAGGAGACCGCGCAATGAGAGTTATCGGATGCCGTCCTGTCCTGTTCGCGCTTGCCGGCTTCATCGCCTGTCTCGCCGGCCGCGATATCGCGCGTGCGCAGGTCAATGAGCAGGGCGAACTCTCCATCGAGCTGGTCGATCCCAAGGTGCTGCGCATCTGCGCCGATCCGCGCAACCTGCCGTTCTCGAATGACAAGGGCGAGGGTTTTGAGAACAAGATCGGCGAGCTGTTCGCCGAGAAGCTGCAAAAGAAGCTCGATTACATGTATTTCCCGCAGGCGACCGGCTTCGTGCGGGTCACGCTCGGCTCGCATCGCTGCGACGTGATCATGGGCTTTCCGCAAGGCGACGACCTCGCGCAAGGGACCAATCCGTATTACCGCACGGCCTATGCGATCGTCGCCAAGCCGGGCAGTGGACTGGATGAGGTCACGACGCTCGAGGATGAGCGGCTGAAGGGCAAGCATATCGGCATCGTCGCCGGAACGCCGCCCGCGACCAACATGGCCATCAACGGCCTGATGAGCAATGCGAAGCCCTATCCGCTAATGATCGATACGCGCTACGACTCTTCGGCCGAGGCGATGATGAACGACCTCGAAAAGGGCGAGATCGACGCCGGCATCTTGTGGGGGCCGATGGCCGGCTTTTATGCCAAGAAGGCGAACCCGCCGCTGCATGTCACGCCGCTGCTCAAGGAGACCTCAGGACCCAAGCTGGTCTATCGCATCGGCATGGGCGTGCGGGCGTCCGACCAGAACTGGAAGCGGCAGCTCAATCGCCTGATTCAGGAGAACCAGCCGGCGATCAACAAGATCCTGCTCGACTTCGGCGTTCCGCTGCTCGATGAGAACGACCGTCCGATCGGGCCGGAGACCGCGACCAAATCGCCATGATCAGGCTCGCGGCCATGCTTGCGGTGATATTGCTCGCCGTTTCGCATGTCCGCGCGCAGGACCCGCCAGCGGAGCCCGAGGGCTACCGAACCGAGGATTATCGGGCGCCGGTGCCGATCACGCTTGCCGGCGCACGCGTGCTCACGACCGCGGAAGCCGAAGCGATCTGGCGCGACAAATCTGGCGCCTTCGTCGACGTGCTGCCGCGCGCGCCGAAGCCCAATCTGCCGGCCGGCACGGTGTGGCGCGAACGGCAGCATCGCGATATTCCCGGCAGCATCTGGCTGCCCGACACCGGCTACGGCAAGCTCGCCGCATCGACCGATGACTATATGCGACGGGGCCTCGCCCGCGCCTCCGGCGACAACAAGGCCAGATTGCTGGTGATGTACTGCCAGGAAAATTGCTGGATGTCGTGGAACGCCGCCAAGCGCGTGCTGTCCTACGGCTACCGCAATGTGGCGTGGTATCCGGACGGAACCGACGGGTGGGGGCGCGCCAATCTGCCGCTGACGGATGTCGAGCCCGAGCCGCGCGAGGGCGAGCAATAAGCCCACCCTCACGAGGCCAGGAAAGTGCTCCAGCGAGCTACTTCTGCTTGTCGAGCTTGTTGATGGTCTTGCCGCCGTCGCCGTCCGACGCGGTGAACGTCACCCTGTCACCGGCGTGAAGCTCCTCCAGCGACTGTCCCTTGGCCACCTTGTATTCCTGGATCGCGCCGCCGGCCGCGCCCACCGTGCCGGTTTGCGCCTGCTGGATCGAGATGGTTCCACTCAGTCGGTCAATCTTGGTGACCATTCCCGACATGGATTGCTGGGCCAAAGCCGCTGTGGTGATCAGGCTCGCGGCGGCGAGGCTGGTCATGACGATCTTGGCTGCTCTCATCGAGGTCTCCCAACTTCAGATATAGTTGGAGACAACGAGCGGGCAGCGCAGTTTGTTCCGGCGGCGAGTCAATGATCCCCGGGGCGATCGGCCGCAGGCCTCAATCCAGTTCCTGCTGGATGGTGCGGCCGAGCGCGAACAGCCGCTGGTCGATGATGGTCGGCACCTCGCAGACGAATTTCACCACGCGGCCGCGGTCCTCGAAGATCCGGGTTTCCCAGACCAGCTGGTTGCCGAGTTCGTCGACCTTGGCCTGATCCGGCGGCGTGGCATCCTGCAGCGCCTGCAGCGCGATCGTATCGGCGCGGATCTTTTCTGCGGCCTCACGCTGTTTGCGCATCACGCGCTCCAGCCCGTTCAAGACCGAGGCCCGCTGGCCGTTGAGCGTATCGAACAGGCCCGCGAACAGCAGTTTTCCCGCATTGGCCTTGTCGGCCGCGGCGGCCGACAGGAACTCGGTGATCTCCTTCTGGGCATCCTCGAGCGGAACGCGGCGCGCCGCGAGCTTGGTCGCAAGTTGGCTGATCTTCGGATTGTCCCGCCACTTGGTCTCGGCGTCGCCGAGCGGCGGTCCGGCCCAGACCGCAGCGAGCGAGATCTCGGGCACCTTGGCCTGTTGGCAGGGCCAGTCCGGATAACGCGGGTCGGCAGCGAACGCGACCTGGTTCGACAGAACCATCGCGAGCAGCGCGCCGAGTGCTGGCCGCCAGCCCGTCATGCCTCGCCTCCGCCGGGTCCGCGGCGCACCAGGCCGCGCGATGGATCGTAGGCCAGGATCGCGCCGATCATGAACACCACCGTGCAGCCGCCGACCACCGCGAGCGAAACCCAGTTCATCTTGCCGTACAGCGCAAACCGGATCAGCTCCACCGCATGCGTGAACGGATTGCACTGGCAGACATAGTACAGCATCGGGCTACCTTCCTGCACGCGCCAGAGCGGGTAGAGGGCCGACGACGCAAAGAACATCGGGAAGATCACAAAGTTCATCACGCCGGCAAAATTCTCCAGCTGCTTGATGCTGGCCGAGATCAGCATGCCCAGTGCGCCGAGCATCAGGCCCGACAGCACCAGCGCCGGAAGCACCGTAAGGTAGCCGATGGTCGGTGGCGTGATGTCCCAGAACCATGCGATCAGCAGGAAGGCGTAAACCTGGAGCAGCGATACCGCCGTGCCGGCGAGCAGCTTGCAGAACAGGAGATAGCCGCGCGGCAGTGGGCTGACCAGCAACGTGCGCATGTTGCCCATCTCGCGGTCATAGACCATCGACAGCGATGATTGCATGCCGTTGAAGAGCTGGATCATCGCCATCAGGCCGGGCGCGATATAGACCTCGTAGAGGATGTAGGTCTCATAGGGCGGGATGATCGAGATACCGAGCACCTGACGGAAGCCGGCCGCAAAGATGAACAGCCAGACCAGCGGCCGGACCAGCGCCGAGACGAAGCGCTCGCGCTGATGCAGGAAGCGCAGCGCCTCGCGCCACACGATGCCGTTCAGGCAGACGATGTATTCCGACACCGAGAAGCCGCTTCGCTCAGGCGTAACCGTCGTGCTGCTCATGTTGGCGGTTTTCCGGTGAGGGTTGCCGTTCCGGTCAGGCGCATGAACGCGGTGTTGACGTCCTGGGCGCCTGCGTCCGCGATCACGCGCGACATCGGCCCGTGCGCTAGCATCCGGCCCTGATGCAGCACGACAAGGTCGTCGCCCGGCATGATCTCGTCGAACAGATGCGTCGCCCAGAGTACGCCGATGCCTTGTTCAGCAACGAGTTGCCGGACATGGTCGAGAATGTCGGCGCGCGCCTTGACGTCGAGCCCGACGGTGGCCTCGTCGAGCAGCAAGAGCCGCGGACGGTGCAGCAGCGCGCGGGCGATCTCGAGCCGCCGCATCTGGCCGCCCGAGAGATCGCGCACCTTGCTCGTGGCGCGGTCGGCGAGCCCGATGCGGCCAAGCACCTCGGCGCTGCGCAGCCGCGCCTCGCGCCGCGAGATGCCGTGCAACGCGGCGTGATACAGCAGGTTCTGCGTCAGCGAGAGATCGAGATCGAGCGTGCGTGGCTGGAACACGACGCCCATCAGCCGCAGCGCTTCACCCGGCGTCCGGCTGATGTCGTGGCCGAAGATCTTGATCTGGCCGTTCTGGATCCCGAACAGCCGTGTCACCAGCGAGAACAACGTGCTCTTGCCGGCGCCGTTGAGGCCCAGCAATGCGGTGAAGCTCGCAGGCGCGACCGTGAAGTTGACATCGATCAGCGCTCGCCGCGGACCATAGCTGTGGCTGACATTGCCGATCGACAGCGCCGGCTGCACGGCCGCTACAGGGCCTGCATCCGGCGAGGACTGGCTCGCGATATGGGCGTCGGTTGCGGTCATGGCTGCGCGATCGTGATCCCCCAGGGCAGTTCGCCGACCTGAATGGTCTTGATCACCTTCTGGGCCGCGACGTCGATCACCGAGACGTCGTTCGAGACCCCGTTGGTGACCATCAGATATTTTTCGTCCGGGGTGAAATCCATGTGCCAGACCCGCTGGCCGACCAGGAGATATTTGAGGACCTTGTGGGTCGCGCCGTCGACCACCGCGACGCGGTTGGCGGGGCCGAGTGCGACGAACCCGGTCTTGCCGTCCTTGGTCATGCCGATGCCGACCGGCTGGATCGCTTCGTTGCGCAGGCCCGGAATTTCGAAGGTGATCTTGCCGGTCACCTCGCGCTTGACCGGATCGATGATCGACACCGTGCCGCCGATCTCGGAGGAAACCCATAATTCGGAGCCGTCGCGCTTGAACTGGGCGAAGCGCGGCCGCGAATCGACCAGCACATTGGCGACGATCTGGCGCGTCGTCGTGTCGATGAAATGCGCCATGTTGGTGGTTTCGGAGGTGTTGATCAGGATCTTGCCGTCCGGGCTGATCGTCATTCCCTCCGGCTCGACGCCGACCTGGATGTCGCCGAGCCGGGCGCGCTTCTCGAGATCGATCACGGTGACCGTGTTGTCGTTCTCGTTGGCGACATACATAGTCTTGCCGGCGGCATCCTGGGTGAACAATTCCGGGTCGGGGCCGGAGGGCAGGGTGTCGACGATCTCCTGGGTCTTGGTATCGATCACCTGGATCGTGTCGTCATCGCCGACCGCGACCATCACGAACTTGCCGTCGCGCGAGAACTCGATGCCGCGCGGCCGCTGACCGACCTTGATGGTCTTTGTCACCGTCCAGCTGTCGGTATCGATCACCGTGACCGTGTTGCCTTTCTCGTTGGAGACGTAGGCAACGAAGGCGGACGCCGGTGTTGCGGCAAGCCAAACCAGCATCCCGGGCAACAGACAGCGGCGCCACATGCGTTTCATCTCCCTCACTGCAGCTTGCACTTCGTTTCAGGCCGGTCAACACCGAGCGTGTCGAGCTCGGAGACCTGATGCAGGAAACCTTCCTGCGGCGAGACCGAAACGACCATACGACCATCGGCCAGCAGGATCGGCTGGCGGAGCTGCAGATTCCAGTCTCGCAGGGTCAATCGCGTGCCCTTGAAGGCGGCGATCGAGAAATCCTTGCCCTTGAGGAAGGCGATGACCTTCTTGGGATCGCTCGAATTGGTGCGGGATGTGGCTTCTCCGATCATGCGGGCTGCCGTCCAGGCCTGCATGTCGAGCGCCGTCATGCGGCGCATGTTCAGCTTGACGAAGCGGTTCTGGATCTGGACCGCCCCCCATTGGTCATGCGCCGCGTCCCAGCTGGTCGGAACCAGGCCCGCCGAGCCCGCCACGGGGCGCGGGTCCCAGGTCCGGTAGGGCAGATAGTTCGCGAACACCTCGCTCTCGTCGGCGGCGACCAGCACGTCGTAAGCCGGCGCCTGCTGCGTGAACACCGGCATCTGACGCTGGATCAGCGTCACGCCAGAGTCGGTGCGGCGCGCGCCGCCGGTGTCCTCGAATGTCCGTTCCTGAACGATCTTGGCGCCGAAGCGTGTGGCCGCGCGGCGCAGCGCATCGGCGTAGAGCTTGTCCTGATCGTGCGAGCCGGTCACCAGCAGCCAGCGCTTCCATTGCTTCCACACCAGGTATTGGCCCAGCGCGTCCGCCAGCATCGAGCGGGTCGGTGCGACGTGGATCACGTTGGCGCGGCAGTCCTGCTCGCGCAGCCGATCGTCGATCGCGCTGGCATTCAACAGCACGGTGCCGCGGTCGCGCAGCGCGTCGGCGACTTTGAGCAGGGCGTCGGCGGGCAGGTCGGTGATGATATAGTCGTTGCGGCCGGCGAGATCGGTCGCAACCTTGGCGACATCGTCGCTGTCCTTGACCTTGATCTCGTCGAGTGTGAAGCGCTGGTTGAGGAATTTTCCGGTCGTATTGTTGTCTTCGATCGCAAGGCGTGCGCCGGCGATGCCGTCATTGTCGGCCGGTTGCTGGATCAGCGAGAGCGTCGATTTGATGCCGGCATGGCCGAGATAGCCGATATGGATTTCGACGGGATCAGCCGCCAGCGCTCCGGTCGCCACCATGCTGAGCGCGATCGTGCCGATCAGCCATCGGAACATAATTCCTCCCGTAGTCATTCTTCACTCGGCTGGCGTTGTCGAGCCATGCGTTGACATGCAAGATGCCGGAATTGGCCTGGCTTGCAACCCCGCTTTTTGTCGTTGCGTGGTACCAAATCTGGATTGGTTCACAATCATGAGATCAGCGTTCGTCTTCGTCATATCTTTGCTGCTGATGTCTGCGGCGGCGCGCGCCGAACCGCCCAAGCTCGCGGTATTCGATCTCGAGATGATCGACACCAGCCTTCAAGGGGAGGTGAACGGGCCGCGGACCGATGAGCAGGCGCGGTTGCTCCGCACCGGCGATCAGGTACGCAAGGAGCTTGCGGAGTCCGGCAAGTTCCACGTGATCGATATCGCACCGGTCAATGCTGCGGCGCACGGCAGCAATCTTCAGGCTTGCGGCGGATGTGATGCGAAGCTGGCCGGCGAGCTGGGCGCCGATCTTGCGATGACCGGAGTGGTGCAGAAGGTCTCCAACCTGATCCTCAACATCAATCTCTATCTGCGCGACGTCCATTCCGGGCAATTGGTGGCAGCAGTGAGCGCCGACATGCGCGGCAATACCGACGAATCCTGGTCGCGCGCCACCGATTACCTCGTGCGCAACCGCCTGCTCGCGCCGAATTACGGCGCGCCGCAGGCACGATGAGCGACGGGTGCTCGGACGATTTCGGAATATTAGAATAACCCTGAGTTGCCTGACGTGTCAACTCGTCTGGTTGAACGCCGCCGCCGGCTACTTTGCATGGGGTTGTTTTCGATATTTTGGCATCGCGCCGCCTTGGCCGGGGAAAGCATCACGCCTTCAGCCGCGCGGCGTGCCAGCGCAGGTGATCGGCCATGAAGGTCGAGATGAAGTAATAGCTGTGGTCGTAGCCCGGCTGACGACGCAACGTGAGCGGAATATTGGCCTTCTCGCAGGCGGCCTTCAGGAGCTCGGGGCGCAGCTGTTCGGTGAGAAAACCGTCGGCATCGCCATAGTCGACCAGCAGATCGGAGAAGCGGGCGCCGTCCTCGATCAATGCGACCGCGTCGTGCTTGCGCCACGCCTGCTTGTTGCTGCCGAGATAGCCGCCCAGCGCCTTGTTGCCCCACGGTACCTGCGACGGCGCCACGATCGGCGCAAACGCGCTCGCCGCGCGATACCGGTCGGGATAGCGCAGCGCCACCGTCAGTGCGCCATGGCCGCCCATGGAGTGACCGAGAATCGATTGCCGCTTCGTATCGACCGGGAATTGCTCGGCGATCAGTTTTGGCAATTCCTCGGTGACATAGCTCCACATCCGGTAGTTGGTCGCGAACGGCTGCTCCGTCGCATCGACATAGAAGCCTGCGCCGAGGCCAAAATCATAGGCATTGGCGGGATCGCCGGGGACGCCTTCGCCGCGCGGGCTGGTGTCGGGCGCGACGAAGATCAGGCCGAGCTCGGCGCATGCCTGCCGGAATTCACCCTTCTCGGTGACGTTGGCGTGCGTGCAGGTCAGGCCCGACAGATAGGTGACGACGGGCAATTTGGCGCCGGTCGCATGATCGGGGACGAACACCGAGAAGGTCATGTCGGTCTTGGTTTCGCGGCTTGGATGCCGGTAAACGCCTTGCGTGCCGCCATGCGACTTGTTCCGGGAAACCGTCTGCATTGCCATGTTCCTCTGTGTTGGAGCGCCACGTCAGGCGACGCCGCTCTCGATCGCCAGCCGCACCAGTTCTGCCGAGGTGCGCACGCCAAGCTTCTGACGCATGATCGATGACGTGTTCGCGACCGTCTTGTATGACGAATGCACCAGCCAGGCGATCTCCGACAGGCTCTTGCCGGAACTGAGCAGGCGCAGGATCTCCATCTCGCGTGAAGTGAGCTTGGAAAGTGGATTTTGCGCAAAGCCCGGCCGCGCAAAGGCGACGTTGCGTGCGATCGCCGGCGGCAGATAGACGCCGCCATTGCCGACCTCGCGCACCGCCTCCACCAGATCGTTGGGATCGCCGGTCTTCGAGACGTAGCCCTTGGCGCCGATGTCGATGGCGCGGGCAGCGAACACCGGGTCGTCGTTCATGCTGAACATGATGAGGCGCGCGGATGCATCGCGGCCCAAGATACGGCGGGCCAGCTCGAAGCCGGAGACGGTCGGCAGGTTGATGTCGATCACGCAGAGATCGGGCTTCTCCGCGACGAACGCCCGTTCACCGCTTTCGGCATCCGCGGCTTCCAGCAGGACGATCTCGGGATCGTCGGCGAACACGGTGCGACAACCGGAGGCAACGATGGGATGATCATCAACGATCAGAATGCGCATGGCGTTGTTCCGGCGACCTGCTTCGGTTCACTCTTCGTTACATCGATTTGCGCGAAGAACACCTCGGTTCCGACCGGTTGTGCACCTCGCACGAGATTGCGATAGGGTGCGATTAGATAGCCGGGCAAATTTGGCTGTCAACGATCCTCTCGGAGGAGGCATCGCGGTCGGGGGCAACGTCATGTGGCAAAAGCTATCCTTGCGCGCACGGATCAACCTGTTGCTGGCGCTGATACTGGCGCTTGGGTTGGGCATCAATATTGCGCGGCTCGTGCTGGAGGCGGGGCCGCGCGTCCAGGCCGAGGACCAGAGCGTGATCCGGCTGGCGCGCGAGTTTGTTTCGACGATGGTGGCCGGACTCGACGAGGCGCCGGATCCGGATGCACGGCTCGAGCAGATCGTTCAAGATCTGAGCCGGCTGCGTCACGTCAGCATCACGCGGCAGGATGACGCGACCGCAAAGTCTCCCGAGCACCCGGAGGAGGCAGGCGATCCGCGCGCCCCGCCGGAGTGGTTCGTCGCGCTGGTGCATCCCGAGCAGACCTCGGTGCGGGTGCCGATCTCGGTTCACGGCAAGCCGCAATCGCTTGTCATCACCTCGCATCCCGACGACGAAATGGCCGAGATCTGGGACGGCATCGTCACCCAGCTCGAGATCGGCTCCGCGATTGCGGTGACGCTGCTGCTGGTCACCATGCTGGTGGTCGGCCGCGCACTTGCGCCGCTGGAGGCGCTGTCGCAGGCCATGACCGGTATCGAGGCAGGGGACTACGACGCACGCGTCGAGCTTGGCGGATCGCCTGAATTGGCTGCAATCTGTGCCAAACTGAACCATTTGGCGGCAACTCTTGGCGAAGCCGTGGACAGCAAGCGGCAGCTCGCCGAACGTGCGGTCTCGTTGCAAGACTCCGAGCGCAAGGAAATCGCGCGCGAACTGCACGACGAGTTCGGGCCCTATCTGTTCGCGCTGCGCGCGCATGCCAGCGCGCTGACGCGGCTGTCGGAGGTCGAAAAGCCCGATCCAGCTGCACTTCGCAAGCACGGCAGCGCCATCCTGGAGCAGGTCAACGCGCTTCAGCAGTTCACTCGCCGCATCCTGGAGCGATTGCGACCGGTGGGTTTGGCGGAGCTTGGGCTTGCGGAAGCACTTGGCGCGCTGGTGCGGCTGTGGGGCGAGACCCACCCGGAGGTGGAGATCGAGAGCAGGATATCACCCGATCTCGGCGAGACCGGCGAGACGGCCGATCTGACGATCTATCGTATCGTCCAGGAAGCACTCACCAATGTGTTCCGCCACGCCGGCGCAACGGCGGTCGATATCACGATCGCGCCCGCGGAGCGGCCAACCGGCCTGCGCGGCAGCCGCGGCTGCGCGCTGGTGCGCGTCCGCGACAACGGCCGCGGCCTGCTCAGGGATCACCGGCTCGGCCGCGGTTTGACCGGCATGCAGGAGCGAATCCTCGCGCTCGGAGGCACGCTCAAGATCAATTCCAGCGATGACGGCGTGACGGTCGAGGCGCTGGTGCCGAAGGCCGTGCAGGCTTAGCGCGCGGCTCGCGGCCAGTATGCGAAGACGGCCCATGCCAGCGCGAGTGCGCCGGCGATCCAGAGCACGATGATCGCGATCATTCCCGCTCGACTGGTCGGGCGCTGCAAGACGGCGCTGGCTTTGGCGCGGCATTCGGCCATCACCTCATCCGGAACGAGCGAGATCGCAAGCCAGATGCCGAGCGGCAGCAGGATCAGATCGTCGAGATAGCCGATGACCGGGATGAAATCCGGAATCAGGTCGACGGGGGAGAGCGCATAGGCCGCGATGGCGACGGCGAGGGCCTTTGCGTACCATGGTACGCGCGGATCACGCGACGCGAGATACAGCGCAACGCTGTCCCGTTTGAGGTTGCGCGCCCAAGCCTTGATTGAGGAGAGTCTGATTGAGGGTAGCTTGATGGACGGCATGGCGAGGCGCCTGCACGCCAGGCGGAAGCGCTATTCCAGCACCACATCGACCGGCATGCCGCCGTGCAGACCCTTGTGCACGGAGGAGGGTGCGATGCCAAAATACTTCCGGAATACGCGGCTGAAATGCGACGAGCTCGAGAAGCCCCAGGAGAACGCGACGTCCGTGATGGTCTTGCCGTTCTGCGATTCCAGCTCCTGCCGGCAATTCTGCAGCCGGGCCTTCCAGATGTAGTCGCTGACCGTCATGCCGCGATCGCTGAACAGCATGTGCAGATAGCGCTTCGAGCAGCCGAGCGCCGCAGAAATGCGATCGATGCAGAGATCGGGATCGCGCAGATGCTCGCGGATGAAACCTTGGGCCCGCACATAGGTCGCCTCGGCGCTGCCGCGGTCGAACATCGCGCCGGTCTCGCGCAGCGGCAGCAGCAGCAGGTCGATCAGCGCATCGGCTACGCCGACGGCGTTGACCGGGGTCAGCGTCGGCGCCTCGCCGAACGCGGCATGGACGAAATCATAGGCGATGCGGCCGGTGCCGTTGCGCGCCGAGAGCTTGCATGGCGCCATCTTGGAGAGCTGGAAGCCGCGCTCCTTGAGCAGGTCCTTCGGAACGATGACAACCTCGTGGCGCGTCAGGGACGGGCTGATGATCGTATGCGGACACGACACGTCGTAGGCGAAGCAGTCGCCCGGCATGATGTCGAAGTGCAGACCGTCCTGCTCGAAATGCGAGACGCCGTGGGTCTGGAATACGATCTTGATGTAGGGGTGCTCGCTCAGCCTGATGCGCGAAACGGTATGGGCGATGCGGTGCTGGCTTGCCTCGATCTGGCACAGCTTCAATCGCGACACAGTCGTGAAATTGATCCGGCCCTCGAGCGAGGATCCTTCCAGCGCATCGACGTCGAACTGACCGCAGAGGTCAGTGAGCGCATCCGACCAGCGCTGGATCTGCCGCTTGGGCGTCAATCCGTTCGTGCTGAGTGAATGGACTGTGTCGGTCATCTTTCCA
The DNA here is from genome assembly GCF_054063295.1 of Bradyrhizobium sp. USDA 3240. Taxonomy (NCBI): domain Bacteria; kingdom Pseudomonadati; phylum Pseudomonadota; class Alphaproteobacteria; order Hyphomicrobiales; family Nitrobacteraceae; genus Bradyrhizobium; species Bradyrhizobium sp. USDA 3240. Next base: position 1,500,306 of record NZ_JBSSGD010000002.1, on the reverse strand, counting down.
GCCACCGATTCGATCCCCAACGTGACTGCCCATCGCGCCTACTTCTGGTCCGGGATGATGCGCCTTCTCCCTGATTCTGAACAGTTTAGGGAGGCGGCGGGATTTCTTCCCGATCAAAGCCGGGCGATCCTCCGACTTAGTTCTGGGCGCGTCAAGCGCAACCTTGGGCCGGTTCTATCCGACACCGGAACAGCACTGAAAACGTTTGATGCCCTGCAACATGAAGCAGCCTTTACCGCCAATTCGCGGCCCAACCGCAAAAATCTGACAATGCTTCGCTTCTGAGCAAACGCCGCTTCGCTGCTGGGCAAGTCAGCGGGATTCGATCGGACTACCACTGGGGTACCAAAATGGAAGAAGTGGGGCCGTTTCGGCGGAAACCCTTGAGCTCTTGAACCTGGGAGGAAATCCACGATGCGCAAGTTGCTTTACGCGACCAGCCTTGGGGCAATGGCGGTGTTCGCCGCCGGAGCTGCCAACGCCAATGACGAACTCCACAAGATGGCGCAGAACCCGAAAGACTGGGTGATGCCGACCGGCGACTACACCAATCAGCGCTATTCGAAGCTGAATCAGATCAACGCCCAGAACGTCGGAAAGTTGCAGGTAGCGTGGACGTTTTCGACCGGCGTGCTGCGCGGTCACGAAGGCGGCCCGCTGATCATCGGCAACATGATGTACGTGCATACTCCGTTCCCGAACAAGGTCTACGCTATTGACCTTTCCAAGGACAACCAGATCGTCTGGAAGTACGAGCCGAAGCAGGATCCGAACGTCATTCCGGTGATGTGCTGCGACACGGTTAATCGCGGCGTTGCCTATGGTGACGGCAAGATCATCCTGCATCAGGCCGACACCACGCTGGTTGCACTCGATGCGAAGACCGGCAAGGTGGAGTGGAGCGTCAAGAACGGCGATCCGAGCAAGGGATCGACCGGTACGTCGGCGCCGATGGTCGTCAAGGACAAGGTCCTGGTCGGCATCTCCGGCGGCGAGTTCGGCGTTCAGGCCCACATGACGGCCTACGACCTCAAGACCGGCAAGCTGGTCTGGCGCGGATTCTCGGAAGGTCCGGATGACCAGATCCTGGTCGACGACAAGACCACCGAGCTCGGCAAGCCGGTCGGCAAGGACTCGAGCCTGAAGACGTGGCAAGGCGATCAGTGGAAGATCGGCGGCGGCGCGACCTGGGGCTGGATCTCCTACGATCCCGAACTCAACCTCGTCTATTACGGATCGGGCAACCCCTCGACCTGGAATCCGAAGCAGCGTCCCGGCGACAACAAATGGTCGATGACGATCTGGGCGCGTAACCCGGACACCGGCGTCGCCAAGTGGGTCTACCAGATGACGCCCCATGACGAATGGGACTATGACGGCGTCAACGAGATGATCCTCTCGGATCAGTCGATCGACGGCAAAGCACGCAAGCTGCTGACGCACTTCGATCGTAACGGCCTCGGCTACACGCTCGATCGCGTCACCGGCGAACTGCTGGTTGCCGAGAAGTATGATCCGAAGGTGAACTGGACCTCCGGCGTCGACATGAAGAAGGACTCGCCGACCTATGGTCGTCCGAAGGTTCTTGACACAGCGTCGACCGACAAGGCCGGCGAAGACCACAACGTCAAGGGCATCTGCCCGGCGGCGCTGGGCTCGAAGGACGAGCAGCCGGCGGCCTACTCGCCGGACACGCAGCTGTTCTACGTGCCGACCAACCACGTCTGCATGGACTACGAGCCGTTCAAGGTGAGCTACACCGCAGGTCAGCCCTATGTCGGCGCGACGCTGTCGATGTATCCGCCTCCCGGTGAGACCAACATGGGTAACTTCATCGCCTGGGACGGCAAGACCGGCAAGATCGTGTGGTCGAACAAGGAGCAGTTCTCGGTCTGGTCAGGTGCACTCGCGACCGCCGGCGGCGTGGTGTTCTACGGCACGCTGGAAGGCTACCTGAAGGCAGTCGACGCCAAGACGGGCAAGGAGCTCTACAAGTTCAAGACTCCGTCCGGCATCATCGGCAACGTCACCACCTATGAGAACGGCGGCAAGCAGTACATCGCCGTGCTGTCGGGTGTTGGCGGTTGGGCAGGCATCGGCCTCGCGGCCGGTCTGACTGATCCGACGGCCGGTCTCGGTGCAGTCGGTGGCTATGCGGCGCTGAGCAACTACACCGCGCTCGGCGGAACGCTCACCGTGTTCTCGCTGCCGCAGCAGTGAGCTGAGCAAGCTCGTTCCGGCGCATGGGGCGATCTCCATGCGCCGGTCCGTCTTCAATCTGCACGCGAGGATATGCTTTTGCGTAAGATCTGGTTTGTGACTGCCGCGATCTTCGTCGTGGCAATGGGAGGAGTTGCCTCCGCCGAGGACGTAGGTGATCCAACCGCCGTCAAGTCCGAGGACGGCAAGTGGCTCGACAAGGATGGCAACCCGACGTTCAAGGTGACGTCCGACGGTACGGTGGACTGGTACACCTACTCCGGCTACCGCCGCTATCATTCGGAGTGCCACGTCTGCCACGGACCCGACGGCATGGGCTCGACTTACGCGCCGGCGTTGAAGGATTCGCTGAAGACCATGAGCTATGCCGACTTCATGGGCGTGGTCGCGAGCGGGCGCAAGAACGTGTCGACCGCGCAGGAAAACGTCATGCCGGCATTCGGCGATAACCCGAACGTTGCCTGCTACATGGACGACCTCTATGTGTACCTGCGCGCCCGCGCCAATGATGCGGTTGGGCGTGTCCGGCCGGCCAAGCACGAAGACAAGTCGGATGCCTATGGAAAGGCCGAAGACGCCTGCATGGGCAACAAGAACTGAGCGTGACCGGCGCGAATGACAAACCTGTTTGATGTTTTGTGGAGACCAAGATGAAGACCCGCGCCGCAGTCGCATTCGAAGCCAAGAAGCCGCTTGAGATCGTCGAGCTCGACCTGGAAGGCCCCAAGGCCGGCGAGGTCCTTGTCGAGATCAAGGCGACGGGCATCTGTCACACCGATGCCTATACGCTCGACGGCTTCGACAGCGAAGGCATCTTCCCCTCGGTCCTCGGGCACGAAGGTGCCGGCATCGTTCGCGAGGTCGGCGCCGGCGTGACGTCGGTGAAGCCTGGCGATCACGTGATCCCGCTCTACACGCCCGAATGCCGCCAGTGCAAAAGCTGCCTGAGCCAGAAGACCAATCTCTGCACCGCGATTCGCGCCACCCAGGGCAAGGGTGTGATGCCCGACGGCACCTCGCGTTTCAGCTACAAGGGCAAGACGGTCTTCCACTATATGGGCTGCTCGACCTTCTCGAACTTCACCGTGCTGCCTGAGATCGCGGTGGCGAAGATTCGCGAGGACGCGCCGTTTGACAAGAGCTGCTACATCGGCTGCGGCGTCACCACCGGCGTCGGTGCCGTCGTCAACACCGCCAAGGTGACGCCGGGCTCCAACGTCGTGGTGTTCGGCCTCGGCGGCATCGGCCTCAACGTGATCCAGGGCGCCAAGATGGTCGGCGCCGACAAGATCATCGGCGTCGATATCAACGATTCCAAGGACAATTGGGGCCGCCAGTTCGGCATGACGCATTTCGTCAACCCGACCAAGGTGAGCGGCGATATCGTCCAGCACCTGGTGGGCCTGACCGACGGCGGCGCCGACTACACCTTCGACTGCACCGGCAACACCAACGTGATGCGCCAGGCGCTGGAAGCCTGCCACCGCGGTTGGGGCGTGTCGGTCGTGATCGGCGTCGCGGAATCCGGCAAGGAGATCGCAACCCGGCCGTTCCAGCTCGTCACCGGACGCGTCTGGAAGGGTACCGCGTTCGGCGGTGCGCGCGGCCGCACCGACGTGCCGAAGATCGTCGACTGGTACATGAATGGAAAGATCCAGATCGATCCGATGATCACCCACGTGCTGAAGCTCGACGAGATCAACAAGGGCTTCGATCTGATGCACGAGGGCAAATCGATCCGTTCGGTCGTCGTGTTCTAAAATCAAAACAGCAAGCACTAGGAGGATAGGTCAATGACTGTTCATATCCACCCGTCAATCGACAACGGCGTCAAGCAAGGCACCGGCAGCTTTGCCGGCGGCACGCTTGTCTGCAAATGCGCGGACAAGAAGGTCAAGGTCGGGGTCAAGGGCGACGTCGCCCACAACCACGCCTGCGGCTGCACCAAATGCTGGAAGCCTTCGGGCGCCACATTCTCGGTGGTTGCGGTGGTGCCGCGCGAGAACGTCACCGTGCTGGAGAACGGCGACAAGCTGAAGATCGTGGATGCGGCTGCCGTGATTCAGCGCCACGCCTGCACCGGATGCGGCACGCATATGTACGGCCGGATCGAGAACAAGGGCCATCCGTTCTATGGCCTCGACTTCATCCACCCCGAGCTGTTCCAGGAGTCCGGCTCAGCGGCTCCGGGATTTGCCGCCTTCGTGTCGTCGGTGATCGAGTCCGGCGTCAAGCCGGCCGATATGGCGGGGATCAGGTCGCGGCTGAAGGAGCTTGGGCTCGAGCCCTATGACTGCCTGTCGCCGCCGCTGATGGACGCGATCGCCACCCACGTGGCGAAATCCAAAGCAGCCTGACCAACAAGGCAGCCTGACCAAGGCCGCCTGACAAGGGCGGCGCGACCGGGCGGCCTTGACGAGATCCTGCGTCGGCAGAGGGCCTGCCGGCGACGGATATGCTGGTAGTACCCGTGACCTTGAACCTTGCATGCCCTGCGGGCGACCACAGGGCATGCATTTTGTTTTCCGCCTTGCCCTCGTCCTATCCCCGATCCTGGTCCTTTCGCCGGCCCGCGCCGCGTCGCCGGAGGACCGCTACATTGCCGCGCGTGACGCCGCGATCGCCAAATTCGCCAAGCAGGAGAAGGACGGCAAGATCGACGAGGCCGTCGACAAGGCCGAGGCGGCCGCGCGCGAGGAGTTGAAGGGGCGGCTGATGGCGATCCTGTCCCAACCCGCCCGGCCGGGCTTTACGCCCGCCCAACTCAATCTCGACACTCTCTATAAGGGCGATATGGGGTTCGGCATGCTGGACGGCCTGCGCTTCGATGCGGACAAGGGCAGGGACGGCGGCAAGATCGGCGAAAAGCGGGCTGACGGCAGCTTCGTCGAGCCGAAAGCCCATATCATCGTCACCTCCGAAGCCCTGTTCACGCGCTGGCTGCACGAGCACAAGACGTGGTGGGACAAGGGCAGCAAGAACGTGCCGCAGCAGATCGAACCAGCCCTGAAGTTCGAGGGCCTCTACACGCAGGCGATTTCGACCGACGCCGCGGTGATCAACTTCAACGAGCTGCCGGTCACCAAGCCGGCGTCGGCCACCCTGACTTACGGTTTCCTGGCTGGCCGCACCCAGGACACAACCCCCGAGGCCGCCGACGAGGTATTTGTCGCCGCGCTCGCCAACGGCAAGTTCTACATCGCCTACGGCGAGATCGAGCCCGCCGTGAACGTGCCGGCCTGTACGGCGATCCGGACCGACTACAACAAGAAGGCCACCGAGGCGGCCGAGAAGCTCGAGCGCAAGCAGATCACCCGGAAGGCCCATGACAAGCTCGGCAACCTGCGCCAGCAGGGCGAGGACGCATTCAAGCGCTGCTTCGTTCAGCACGCCACGGAGCAACCGGCATTCGCCGAAGCCACCAAGCAGGCCCAGGCGCTGCTGGAGACGGCGATCGGCAGGTAGGTCCGCACGCTATTCCCACTCTCCAAACAGCAGACACATCCACACCACCTGCAGGATCGGCCAGACCGCGAATGCGCTGCATAACAGGCCATTGCCGAGCGATGCGCTGCGTCGACGCACCCTCACGAGGGAGGTGATTCCGAATGGAAGCAGCAGAAGAAATGTCGGTGCGAAAATCGCGCCGTATAAAATGACAAGCTCCGCGCGAGCGGCAAGGCCTTCCTGCGTGAAGGATTGCAGCAGGAAAAAGTACATGACGAAGAGAACAGGGGCAAACAGGGCCGACGACGCTGCCGGCGAGAACCCTGACGAATCGACGCCGGACCTGTTCACCCAAGCCCTGATGATGATCCATCCCGACACGAACATGACGACAAGCGGCACGCCCAGCTTCAACAGAACGTCTTGCGCGTTCATGATGCTCGTCAGGTAGAGTGCCACATCCAGCTCCCTGCGTTGCGACATGAGTGCTTCGATCGTTCGCGATTCATGTCGGTTCGATCGATCGCGTCCGCTGTCGTAACAACATGGCGGCGCCGATGATGGATTTTGTCGTGCAGAGTTCGCGGTTTGTCGTGCAGGGTTTATGCAGACCGACAGGGTAGCCGCAGCCGTGCTCTTGCCGATGTCTGGCACGCGGGCCCGATACCGCTGCAATCGATGGCTCGCGAATGGCACGGCGCGGGTTTGATCGGCGGCCCGCGCGCGCCTATCTTCCCGGAAAGCTCTGCATCCCGGGGAGACGCCATGAATACCGCCATCAGCCCGTTCCGCATCGCCGTCAGCGACGGTGTCCTTGAGGATCTCCGCAGCCGGCTGCGCCGGACCCGCTGGCCGGAGGCCGAGCTGGTCGACGACTGGAGCCAGGGCGCGCCGCTGCAATGGATCAAGGAGGTCTGCCAGTATTGGGCCGAGACCTATGATTGGCGACAGCGCGAGGCCCAGCTCAACCGCTTCAGCCAGTTCACGACCGAAATCGACGGGCTCGGCATCCACTTCATCCATGTCCGCTCGAGGCATCCCGAGGCGCGGCCATTGATTATCACCCATGGCTGGCCGGGGTCGGTGGTCGAATTCCACAAGGTGATCGAACCGCTGACCGATCCGACGGCATACGGCGGCAGCGCCGCCGATGCCTTCCATGTGGTGTGTCCGTCCTTGCCGGGCTTCGGCTTCTCGGCCAAGCCGGCCGCAACGGGCTGGGGCGTCGATCGTATCGCCACAGCCTGGGCCGTCCTGATGGAGCGGCTAGGCTACACCAGGTATTTCGCGCAAGGTGGCGATTGGGGTTCCGCGGTCACCACCGCGATCGGCGGCCAGGACGCGGCGCACTGCGCCGGCATCCACATCACGCTAGCGATGTCGACCCGGCCCAATGTCGAAGGGCAGCCGACGCCGGAGGAAACGCGGGCACTCAACGGCATCAAATACTATGCCGACTGGGATTCCGGCTATTCCAAGCAGCAATCCACCCGGCCGCAGACGCTTGGTTACGCGCTGACGGATTCGCCGAGCGGGCAGGCGGCCTGGATCCTGGAGAAGTTCTGGGCCTGGACCGACTGCGACGGGCATCCGGAAAACATCCTCAGCCGCGACGAACTGCTCGACAATGTCATGCTGTACTGGGTGACCGAGACGGCCGCATCGTCGGCACGGCTCTATTGGGAAAGCTTTGGGCCCGGCAAGCGAACCCCGCACAAGGTGAGCGTGCCGACCGGCGTTGCGGTATTTCCCAAGGAGATCGTTACGCCGGTCCGCAAATGGATGGAGACGAACTTTACCAACATCCAGCACTGGCGCGAGATGCCGAAGGGCGGACATTTCTCGGCGTTCGAGCAGCCCGAGCTGTTCGTTGGCGAAGTGCGCGAGTTTTTCGGGAAGCTGCGCTAGCCGTGTAGAATAGGTAGAGCGAAGCAAAACCCAACGGAGGGACGTCGGCGTGCTGCTGGACCCCCGCGACGGCGACTTTGAGGACAATGCCGTCAGCCCCGAGCAGCGGTCGTTGTTCGCGATCGTGGGCAGCCTTCTCGTCGAGATAAGCCCGGCGAAACTGCTATTTGCCTGGACGATTTCGATCCTGCTTCCGGGCGTGTTGCTCGGCCTTGCGCCGCTGGTCGCGTCCGTCTGGATTTCGAGCCTTTCGCAACACGTTCTTGCACTGTCGGAAGTGGGCGCTGTGCTGGCGCTGGTTGCGATCGCGGCGTTAGGATGGCTCGGCGGGCGGCCGCTGGTTCAAATCGCGGAAACCAGCTTTTGGTCACTCAACGCGCTCGCGGTTCAACCGAGCTACGCGTTCGCGCGCGAGGCGCTGGGCCATCTGGCGGAGCTGCTCTGGCGCACCGGCGCAACTCCTGCCTCTCGCATGAGGCTGCGCCGCGGCTGCTCCGTCGGTGCTGGCATACTGCTCGCTGCAGGTGCGGCATTGGTCGCGGCCCTGGCTTGGCCTGCTTCGCAATGGACTGCGACCATCAACGATCTGGTTCTGATCCATCGTCTTGTGATGCCGACGTTCGCTAACGCTGTGGTGCTGGTGTCCTGCTATCTTGCGGTCGCATCACTGGCCTGGAGCGTGGCCGACGCCAGCATGGACCAACCGGCTGATCTTGCCGCGTTCGACGCGACGCCACCCGGAGGCCGCTTCTGGCGCCTTGCACATCTGTCCGATCTCCACGTGGTCGGCGAGCGATACGGCTTCCGCATCGAAAGCGGGACGGCTGGTCCGCAGGGAAACGAACGCTTCAATCGCGTGCTGGCGAGGCTTGCGGAAATTCACGCTGTTGATCCGCTCGACCACGTGCTGATCAGCGGCGACATGACGGATGCCGGCCGGCCCGGCGAATGGGCTGAATTTCTTGATGCATTGGCAGGTCATCCCGAACTCGCCGCACGCGTCGTCATGCTTCCGGGAAATCATGACGTTAACGTCGTGGACCGCGCCAATCCCGCGCGCCTCGACCTGCCGTTCAGCCCAAGCAAGCGGCTACGGCAGATGCGCACCCTGTCGGCGATCGCGGCTGTCCAGGGCGATCGCGTCCGCGTCATCGGCGGTTCCGGCAAACCATCGGTGACGCTGAATCAGGCGCTGGCGCCGTATCATGATCGGATAACGCAATTTGCGCAGCGCGGCGGCGTGCGCCGCGCAGCTGCGCTCCGCGGCTTGTTCGATGATCAGTTTCCAATGATCCTGCCGCCGGACCATGATGGCGGCCTAGGAATCGCCATTCTCAACTCCAATGCCGAAACTCACTTCTCCTTTACCAACGCGCTCGGATTGGTTTCGGAAGCGCAAACGCGGCGATTGGAGGCTGCGATCCGTCATTTTCCGACGGCGTACTGGACCATCGCGCTACATCATCACCTGATGGAATATCCCATGCCGGTGAAGACCTTCGCCGAGCGCATCGGGACAGCCTTGATCAACGGCAGCTGGTTTGTGCGCAGGTTGCAAAAGTTTTCCGATCGTTCGGTCGTGATGCACGGTCACCGTCATATCGATTGGATCGGTACATGTGGTGCGTCGAAGATCGTCTCGGCCCCATCGCCGGTGATGGGCGCCGACGATGCAGTCATCTATTTTTACATCCACAGAATGACGGTCGGGCCGGATGGGAAGCTCTGCCTCGCGGAGCCCGAGCGGGTGGAAATTGCCAAAAACTAGGATGTTTTCGGCTTATCTTCATGCGAACCGCCGAACAGATCGGCGATCCAGGCGGCCGATGGGCTCTCGGCGCAGAAGGTCAGAATAGCGAGCGTGATTGGCACGCCGATGAAAGTCCCGAACAGGCCCCAAAGCGAGCTCCAGAAGAAGATCGCAAACAGCACCAGGAACGGCGAGATCGACAACGTCGAGCCGGCGACCCGCGGTTCGATGTAGCTGCCGACCACGAACTGGATGACGTTGAGGCAGGCGAAGACACCAAACACCGCGGGCCAACTCTCGAACTGCGTCATGGCCAGCAGGGTGGGGAACAGGGTCGCGATGAAAGGGCCGATGAAAGGAATGTAGTTGAGGACAAATGCGATCACGCCCCATTCGAATGCGAAAGGCAGTCCGGTCACGGCAGCGAACAGGCCGACCAAGAGACCCGTGACCGCGCTCATCTGCGTCCGCACCAACATATATTTCCGGAACTTGGCGGCCGTCGCCTCGCTGCCCTTGAGCAGCACGCGCGCAGCCGTGCGGTTCTCCATCCGCCGGATTCGTCGACCCGCGTCTTCGACCTCGAGAAGCCCGAGCACAACATAGACCAGCGCGATGAGCCAGAAGCTCAACGTAGTGTTGATGCGGCCCGTGACGTATTGCGTGGTGCGCAGCAGCCAGCCGACATTGAAATGCTCCGCCCAAAGGCCGGCGAAGGAGATGCCATGGCCATCCAGCCAGATCACCGCGGCGTCGTAGAGGGCCTGATACCGCGCCGCATCCGCAATCAGGTAGCGCCCGACGCGGCCGAATCCCCACGCCGCCAGTGAGGCAAACGCGGCGCAGGTTGCGGTCGTCACAACGACCGTGATGGCGAGTGCGAGGAGTTTCGGCAGCCACGACTGAAGTCGCTCCTGAATGGGCCAGACGATCGCAATGATGAACAGGGCGGCCGCGAGCGGAGCGAGTACACTGCGTGCCTGAGCTACCGCCGCAGTGACCAGCACCGCGGCGATGATGCCGGTCGTGATCTTCAACCCACCGCCCATCTTTGGGTTATCCGACCTCCGTGACCTTGCGGGGCAGCTATAACAATCCCCGATAAATCCCCGGCGCGGAGCCTTCGATGGCCACCGCGCCGACGGCCTTAGCATAGAATTCGGCCGGCCCGACGCCGCCGATGATGGCGTAGCCGAAGCCCTGGTGCTTCATGTCCTCGAGACAGGCGAACAGCAGTGCTTTGCCGATGCCACCCTGCTGCGCCTTCGGTGCGACGCCGGTCGGACCGAAGAAGTTGCGACACGCCGCGTCGTGGCAGGCGAATCCCACGATCTTCTTCTGCTGGACCGCGATGAAGCAGGAGACCGGTTGGCGGCTGAACGCGACCTCGGTTTCGCTCGCCCACGCCTCGCTGAACGTTTCCCGCACCCAGGCCACCACCTTGTGCTTTTCGGGCGCGAGCGCACGGCGCATGACAACTCCGGCCTTGAGCAACCGATCATAGGCAGGCCGGGAATCGGGCAGGGCGTAGAGCTTGACGAGCATGTCCATCCCGCGACCTTAGTTGAAAACGCGGCCCTCGGGCAAATCACAGGAGGAAGGGTAGAGGCGCGTTAGCTCCGTAGCGCGTGGTTAATCCACCCATGACACGGGTCGGCCTCGTCATTCCGGGGCGTGCGAAGCACGAGCCCGGAAATCCATCGCGCCGCGGGCCTTGTGGATGAATGGATGCCGGGTTTCTCGCATCGCGAGCCCCGAAATGACGGAGTTGTGCGGTGGCTGGCGGGGATACCGCTGTCGGCTCTACCATTTCCGCTGTTGCTTGTTCGAGGTCTTGTTCGAGATCCTGGCTTCGCGCGCAACGGACCAGAAATACCCGCCGCAGAATGCAATAATCGCAACAATCACGGCGGCGGCGATAATCTCTTGCATGTCGGCGGCTCTCCACGTACACGTACCTCACATACGTGGGAAGTATGCCCACGCAAAGCGAATCTCGGTTTCGAGATGTGACGAGGCGGAGCGAAGGCATGGTGAGAGTCAGCGCAACAGACAGACGTCTTCGGGCGATCGCAGCACTCGTCGTCATCGCCGGCATCGGTTCGGCGCAGGCCGCTCGAACCTCTGATAAATCGGATGCCAGCGGGGGCACGGTCTTTATTCCGATCGACACAACGAGCCAGACGTCCGCGATGGAGGGCGTGGTGCGCGCCGTCCAGCTTCCCAAGGGCGCTTCCTCGGTCAGCGAGACCTACGGAGACTGGATCGTCAAATGCCTGCTCGATGGCGGTGCCAAGCTCTGCACCCTGGGACAGACACAGACCTCCAAGGAGACCAATCAGCAGATCTTCGCCATCGAGCTGATTCCGAGGGACGGAAAGGCCGAAGGCAACATCCTGATGCCGTTCGGGCTGAAGTTTGACGCTGGAGCCGTTCTCAAGCTCGACGGCATGGATCTGGAGCAGACCCGGTTCTCCACCTGCACCGCGCAAGGCTGTTTGCTTCCGGTTTCCTTTCCCACGGTTGTGACCGACACCATCAGCAAGGGCAAAATGCTCACCGTCGCCGCGCAGAACATTGGCAACGGGCAGGCTGTCGTCTTCAATGTCCCCCTCAACGGCTTCGCCGCTGCGCTGGAACGGACCATTCAGCTTGGAGGTTGACCGGCAATCTCGTCAGCGCGCCAGCACCGGACCGCGTGTCCGTCGGCGCGCGTTTGAAGCGAGGGCCCGGGCTCGCGCTGGCACACCGCTTCGGCGTAGCGGCAGCGTGGACTGAATGCACATCCGTCCGGCGGATTGAGCGGATTGGGAAGCTCGCCCCTTGTCGTCGCGAGCGGTGCGCGGCGTAGCGGATCGGGAATCGCGGCGATCAGGGTCTGCGTATACGGGTGCGCCGGCCGTTCGAAGATCTCGCGCCAGCCGCCGGTCTCCACAATGCGGCCGAGATACATAACAGCGACCCTGTCGCTCATGTGCTCGACCACCCCGAGGTCGTGGCTGATCATGATGTAGGAGAGGCCGAGACTCTCCTTCAACTCCAGCAGCAGATTGATGATCTGGGCACGGATCGAGACATCGAGCGCCGAGACCGGTTCGTCGCAGATGACGATCTTGGGATTGAGGATCAGCGCCCGGGCGATGCCGATGCGCTGGCGCTGGCCACCCGAGAATTCATGCGGGTAGCGCCCGGCCTGCTCGGGCCGCAAGCCGACATGTTTGAGTATGGCGGCAATGCGTCCGTCGATCTCGCTTTGGGCGGTCACGCCGTGCAGCCGCAGCGGGTCTTCCAGCGTGCGGCGAACGGTCTGCCGTGGATTGAGCGAGGCGTAGGGATCCTGAAACACCATCTGGGCGGTACGGGCCAGCAGCTTTCGATCTACCGATCGCTGGCCCGTCACGACGTGCCCGTCGAGCACGATCCTGCCGCGTGTCGGCGTCAGCAGCCCGAGCAGCGAAAGGGCGACGGTCGACTTGCCGCAGCCGGATTCGCCGACCAGACCGAGGCACTCACCGCGCTTCAGTTCGAGATCGATGCCGTCGACCGCACGCAGCAGCCGCTGGCCGCCGCCCAGCAAGCCGCCACCGAACGGAAAATGCACCGCGAGATCCTCCACGCTGAGGATGACATCGTCGCCGGGCCTCGCCGCGGGTTCATGCATGGTGGTGGCACCTGACGAGGCCGCCTGCACCGAGCCATGTCGTCTCCGGTGCGGTGGTCCGGCAGATCTCGGTCGCCTGCGCGCAACGCGGATTGAAGCGGCAACCGCCTGGAAAGTCCGCGATCGCCGGGACCACGCCGGCGATTTCCCTGAGCCGCGACCGGCCGAGTGCTGCGCGGCTCCCCAGCCGCGGCAGCGAGTCGACCAGGCCTTGCGTGTAGGGATGCGCGCAGGCGCGGAAGATGTCGTCCGAGCCGCGTTCCTCGACAATGCGACCGGCATACATGACGCCGACGCGGCGGCAGACGTTGGCGACCAGGCCCAGATCGTGGCTGATCATCAGGATCGCCGTGCCCCGCTCGGCGCACAGATTGCGCATCAGCTCGATGATCTCCGCCTGCACCGTCACGTCGAGCGCGGTGGTGGGCTCGTCGGCGATCAGAAGATCCGGATCGCATGCCAACGCGATGGCGATCATCACGCGTTGGCGCATGCCGCCCGAAAGCTGGTGCGGGTAATCCTTCACCCGCCGCTCCGGTGCCGGGACGCGCACGTTCGCCAGCGCCTCAACCGCCAGCCGGTTTGCCTCGCGCCAGCTCTTGCCCTTGTGCAGCACGAACATCTCTGCGATCTGCCGGCCGACCGGCGAGACCGGATTGAGCGCCGTCATCGGCTCCTGAAAGATCATGGCGATGCGGTTGCCACGCAGCGCCCGCTGCTCGGCCGCGGAAAGCCCCTGAATCTCGCGGCCTTCGAAACGGATAGTGCCGGCGGCGACCGAGAGCGGCCGGCGCAGCAGGCCGATCAAGGCGAGAGCCGTAATGCTTTTGCCGCAGCCGGACTCGCCGACAAGGCCGAATGTCTCGCCGCGATCGATGCGGAATGAAACGCCCTCAACCGCCGCAACATGCTTGGCGCCGTCGTCGAGATCGATGCGCAGATCCTCAACTTCGATCAGCGGAGGAGCCGTCATGCGCGCCGGCTCCGCGATTGCGGATCGAGCACGTCACGCAAGCCATCGCCAAGCAGGTTGAGCCCGAGCACCGTCAGGAATATGGCGAGGCCCGGGAACACTGACAGCCACGGCGCCGTGGTGATCTGGTCGCGGGCCTCCGACAGCATGCTGCCCCAGCTCGGATAGGGCGGACGGATGCCGAGGCCGAGGAACGAAAGCGAGGCCTCTGCCAGTACCGCGCCGCCCATGCCGAGCGTGCCGATGACAATGATGGGGCCGACCATGTTCGGGAGCAGCTGCGTGATCATGATGCGCAAATCTCCATAGCCGAGCACGCGCGCAGCCTGCACATAGCCCTGGCTCTTGAGCGACAGCGTCGAGGCGCGTGCGATCCGGCAGGTGAAGGACCAATTGGTCAATCCGAGCGCGATCAGCAAGCTCGTCAGGCCGGGCCCAAGCACCGCCATGATGGCCAGTGCAAAGATCAGCGAGGGGATGGCGAGCATCAGATTGGTCAGCCCGTTGACGACATCGTCCCACCAGCCGCCCCAATAGCCCGCGGTCAGGCCCAGCGTCACGCCGATCACACTATTGACGAGTTGCGAGACGATGCCGACCGTCAGCGAGATGCGCGCGCCGTGCACGACACGGGAATAGATATCGCGACCCTGCGCATCGGTACCGAACCACCAGATCCAGCTCGGCGGTTCTTCCGCATTCATGAGGTTGGCGCCCATCACCGGATCTGTATGTGCGAGCCAAGGCGCGAACAGGCCGACGAAGATCGCAAGCGCGAACAGCAACCCGCCGATGATGGCGCTGGTTCCAAGCTTCATCGCGACCGCTCCGCCGTAACAGGTTGCACGGTCGAGCGTGCGCCGGCGTGGTGAGACTGGCGGCCGTTCATGCGTATCTGATCCTGGGATCGATCACGCCGTAGAGCAGGTCAACCAGTGTATTGACGGTGAGGAAGAACAGCACCACCACGAGAATGGTGCCCTGGACGGCTGGAATGTCGCGCTGCAGGACGCTGTCGACCAGCAGCGAGCCGATGCCCGGCCAGGAAAACAGTTTCTCGACGACGACGGCTTGGCCCATCACGACGCCGAATTGCAGGCCGATCGCCGTGAGAATGATAACGAGGGCGTTGCGCATCACGTGCCACGTGACGACCCGGGTCTCGCTCATGCCCTTCGAGCGCGCCGTCCGGACAAAATCCGCGGTCATGATCTCGAGCACCGCTGCCCGCGTCGTCCGCGCCAGCAGCGCCATCGGCGAGACACCGAGGGTCACGGCAGGCAAGAGCAGATATTTGAGACTGCCATCGCCATAGCCGAAACTCGGAAGCCAGCCGAGCTTCAATGCAAACAGATACATCAGCAGCAGCCCGAGCCAGAATTTGGCCATCGAGAGGCCGGACACCGCCAGGACCATCGAGAGCGTGTCGACGATGCTGCCTGGCTTCAGTGCGGCGATGAAACCGAGCGGAACGCCGACCGCAATCGCGAACGCCAGCGCTGCGAAGATCAGCTGCAGCGTTGGCCACATCCGTTTGGCAACCATGGTCGTGACCGGCTCGCGGGTCCGGAACGACGTCCCGAAATCACCCGTCATGAGCTTGGCGATATAGGAGCCGAAGCGCACGTAGACGGGATCGTCCAGGCCGAGCTGCTTTTTCATGCGTTCCACGACCTGCGGGTCTGTCGGACCCCGGCCGTCATCGCCCATGCTCGACGCGATGCTGCCCGGTACGATGCTGAACAGCACAAAGATCAGCAGCACGACGGCCAGCACGGTCGGAATGGTCTGCAGGACTCGACGGATCGCGAAGGAGAGCATTGGACGTTTTCCTCATCCCCTCCATCATTTCACATGATCGAGGGAGAGCGATGGCAGCTGTCACTTCGCCGGCGAGGTGTCGTCGACCCAGAGGTCTTCGACGTTCTGATGGGTTAGTTCCGTTGCGTCCAGCTGGATTCCCTTGAGCCAGGGCTGCACCGCCATGACAGCCTTGTTGTAGTTGAAGAACCAGATCGGCGCTTCCTCCTGGAGCAGCGCATTGGCCTTCTGCAGCAGCTGGACGCGCTTTGCGGGGTCGTCGGTCTGTCCGGCTGCATCGATCATCTTGTCGAAGTCCGGGTTCTTGAAAGTCGTGTAGTTGCAGGCCGATTGTGGCGTCGCCGAATGGAAGCATTTGAGCGCCGCCTGCGGATCCGGGCCGGTCGCCTGGGAATAGATGAAGGCCTGGAAGTCGCCCTTGCGAATGACCTCCGCCAGCACCGCGGTCTCGACCTGCTTGACCTTGACCTTGATGCCCACCTTGTCCAGCATCGGGATCGCGGCTTCGACGATCGGCAGGCCCCAGCTTTCGTTCTGGCTGGTGGTCCATTCGAATTCAAAGCCGTTAGGATAACCCGCATCCGCAAGCAATTGCTTCGCCTTCGCTGGATCGTAGGGGTAGGGCTTCATGGCCTTGTCGTACGCCGGCGAGGTCAAGGGCAGCCAACTCGTGGCGCGATAGGCCTTGCCCTTGACCAGCCTGTTGATGATCAGATCGGCATCGATCGCGTAGTTGACGGCCTGCCGAACCCGCTTGTCGGAGAACGGCTTGAACGCGGGATTCATCCCCATGTAGCGGGTGAAGACCTCGGCGACCTCGACGATGGTGCCCTTGAGGTTGGGGTCGGCCTGATAGGCGACATACTGTGCGGGCCCAAGCACCGAGGTGTCGATCTCCTTGTTGCGGAAGGCGACATCGCGTGCCGCGGCTTCGCCCATCAGCGATACCACGATCTTGTCGGCATAGGGCTTGCCGGGTTTGTAGAAACGGTCCCAGCGTTCTAGCACGATGCGCGATCCCGGCACGTGCTCGACGAATTTGAATGGACCAAGACCGATCGGCTTCTGGAGGAAGCTTTCCTTCCCGCCCTCATCGGCAGGATAGATCGAGGTCAGCGCGGTGAAGAAATAGAAGGCGGGATCGACTTTCTCGGTCAGCTTCATTTCGAGGGTGAAGTCGTCGATCTTCTTCAGGCCGGAGATTTCCTTGGCCTGGCCCTTCTCGACCTCGGCCGCGCCCTCGATCATGCGCACAAAGCGCGCGCCGGGATAGGCCTTGGTGCCGTCCATGATGCGATTGTAGGACCAGATGATGTCATCGGCCGTCATCCTGCGGCCGTTGTGGAAATACGCGTCGTCGTGCAGCTTGAAGGTATGAATGAGGCCCCCGCCCGAGACGACAACCTCCTTGGCAAGCTCCAGCACCGGCTTGCCCTCGGTCGAGTCCCAGATATAGAGCGAGCGGTGCAGGGCCTTGGCGTAGATCTCGTCCTGGGCGCGCGGTGTCGTGTGGATGTCCATGCTGGTGAAGCTGGAGCCGTAGGGCGCCGTCATGCGAATGGTCCCGCCCTTGCGCGGTGTCTGGGCCTCCGCCGAGGCGGCGAGTGCGAGCCCGAGGCCAACCGCGATCGCAATCATCTTGAACATGCTTCCCCCAACGGCGCAGGAACATTCCGAACTGCGAGTTGATCATCGGCAGCACGTCCAGCGCAAGGTCCTCACGTGGTGTCGATGGCGACCGGCACCAAATAATTTGTGTCGCCGCGATGCGTGGAGCAGGACCATGGAAGCATTGTGCGTGGTGAGCGCCTGCTCCAAATGGCTCCGACGGGCTGATCGAAAGACACGCGTCAGACAGAATAGGCGGGAGGAGGGCTCTCACCGGGCAGGCGCCGAACCTTGGCTGCAACTTGCGCGAGCACATAAGCAGTTGCGATTGAACGGATTTCGGCTTTCGTCCGGAAATCGCGGAGCCAGGGTTCCGAACCGCATGACAGTCGCAGGGCGGCCTCGCACGCATTCTCGCCGGGACGACGAATGTCGGGGAGCCGGCGATTGCAAACACGACCATCACAAATACCAGGCCAGCACCGCCTTGAGCCGGGCGTTCTCGATCACCGGCAGCGCGACCACCTGGTTCAGGCCGGAGCTGCGCGCCAGGGTAGCCGCGATCGATTCATCCTGCTTCAGATGCTCGGTGAGCGCGGGCATGCCGGTGGCCCATGCGCCGCCGATAGAGCCTTCGCCGCGGCCGATTGTCTTGGCCGCGTAGAGCGTGGCGAGATCGGACTGCTCGCTGCAATCGCCGGAGTGAAACACCAACGCCGACCGCTCTTCGTTCGGCACCCAGATCTCGAACCGGCGTGCGATCGGCGTCGCCTGGGCCGACAGGAATGTCACCACCCAGGTCTGGTCGCCGGTCGTGTAGGGGATGCCGACGCCGCAATTGATGCCGATCTCGGATGCGTCCTCCCAGCGCAGGAATCCCTTGGAATTGTGCAGATCCTTGATGATCAGCGGCATGCCGGCCTTCCAGGTCCGGCCGGGCAACCCGAAGCCGCGCGGGAATTTGGTGTGACGCGAGTTGAATTCGAACATGTCGGCGGTGCCGTAGTAGCCGTCGACCAGCGCCATCTCGTGAGATCGGTCGGGGTCGTTGTGCCAGAGTTCGATCGCCCCGACATGCTTCCTGTCGTCACCGCAGAGCAGCACCATCACCGCCATCAGGAATTCGCCGGCGAACACCGGAAGCGCGACGGCGCAGGTCAGGCCGGCCTCGCGCGCCTCGTCGGTTCGCTTGAAATAGGAGTTGGCGAATTCGGTCAGGATGACCGGATGGCCGCGCGCCCAGGCCTTGCCGGCAAGGCCCTCGTCATAGGCGAACAGCGCGTTCTCGCTGACCGCGTTGAACTCCGCGAACTCGGAGCTGTGCAGGCTGCCGCCGAATTCGAGCCGCGTCCGCGTTGGATCGGGCACCCACAGTTCAACAACGCGAATGAAGGTCTTCATCGCACGCACCTGCCGTCTCGCCGACTTCTAGCATCGGCGATGTCGGCAAAACGTGCGCTCAAATAGCGGGCAAGCGACGCCCAAAGTTGATGCGAAGGCGCGATTTCGCCTCAGTCCCGATAGGACGGATCGGCGCGGTCGAGTTTGCGCAGCAGCGCCGGCCAGGCGAGTTCGCCGTTGCGCGCGGCGCGGCCGGGCTTGGGCAGCATCCGCTCGTAGGTGTCTTCGAGGATGTTTCGCGACGGATAGATCAGCTTGGTGTTGCAGGACAGCGCCATCACCTGGGTCTGGCAGGCGCGCTCGAGCCGGAACAGCACGTTGAAGGCGGCGGGCACGGTGCGGCCGACAACCAGGAGGCCATGGTTGCGCAGGATCATCGCCTCGTTGTCGCCGAGGTCGCGGACCAGCCGTTCGCGCTCGTCGACATTGTCGGCGATGCCTTCGAAGTCGTGGTAAGCGATGTGCAGGAAGCGCATCGAGGTCTGCGCCAGCGGCAGCAGGCCGCATTCCATCGCCGAGACGGCCATGCCGGCGGGGGTGTGGGTGTGCGCCACGCAGTCCATGTCGTGCTTGGCCATGTGGATGGCGCTGTGAATGACGAAGCCCGCGACGTTGACGTCATAGTCGGTGGCGTTGAGCAGCGTATTGCCCTCGACGTCGACCTTGATCAGGCTGGAGGCGTCGATCTCCTCATACAGCATGCCGTAGGCATTGATCAGGAACTGGTCGGTGGTGCCGGGCACGCGGCAGGAGATGTGGTTCGCGATCATCTCGGTCATGCCGTACATGGCCGTGAGCCGATAGCAGGCGGCGAGATCGACACGAGCTTGCCACTCCTCGGCGCTCACCTGGTCGCGAACGGATTTCACGACCTTGATCGCGGGTGAGCTGACGGGTGGATTCATGGCGTTCTCTCCTTGAGACGTCTGCGGGGCCGAGGCCCGATTGTTGGTGTGGACCATACCAGAATCGTCGCGGCGGCAAGCGGCGGCGCGTCTGCTTATTTGCAGGTCTGGCGGGCAAAAACCGAATGCGGCATTGGCGCACCGCGCCTTCGATGTCAGGATGCGGGAAAATGGCCGAGGCGCTTAAAATGAGCGAACGCAAGATTCGTATTGCCGTCCTGCATTTCTCCCACGAAACCGTCTCGTTCCTGCCGAACGAGACCACGCTCGACGACTTCATCTATCCGGGCTCGCCGGCCAAGGGCGAGGCGCTGCTGCAGTTCGATCCGAAGAACTACATGGGCGGCTTCGTGCGGGTCGCGCGCGAGTTCTCCGAGGTCGAGCTGGTCGGCATCGAATCCCCGCTCTGGCCGAAGACCTATACTGGATCGGGCTGGATCACCCAGGAAGCCTACCGGACATTCGTCGGCAAGATGATTGCCGGGCTGAAGGAGGAGGGGCCGTTCGACGGGGTCTATCTGTGCCTGCATGGTGCGATGGCCGTGCGCGACGTGCCGCGGCCAGAGGCCGATCTGGCGCGGCAGGTCCGCGAGGTGGTCGGCCGCTCCGCCTTCATCGCCGCGACCTTCGATCCTCATGGCAATGAGGACGAGGCGTTCCTCGAACAGGCCGACATGGCGTTCGCCGTGAAATATTTCCCGCACTACGACGCACATCTGCAGGGTGAACGGGCGGCGCGCATGCTGGTGCGGGCGATCCGCGGCGACTACAAGCCGGCGCATAAGACCATCAAGGTTCCGGTGATCTCGCCGACCGTGCTGCAATGGACCGGCGCGTGTCCCTGGATGGATCTCGTGCAGCGCGCCCTGGTCTGGGAGGCCCGCGAGGTCGACGTCTACGTCAACATCTTCTTCGGCTTTCCGTTCGCCGATGTTCCCGACGTCGGCATGACCGTGCAGGTCCTGACCAACGACAATCCAAAGCTCGCGGAGCAGGTCGCGCGCGATCTCGCCGGCACGATCTGGCGGCTGCGCGAGGCGTTGCTGCAGTCGACGAAACTACACAGCATTGCCGAGGGCGTCGCGTTGGCCAGGCAGGCCGTTGCCGATGGCAACACGCCGGTGGTGCTGGCCGATCACAGCGACCGTTCGGGATCGGCAACCTGGCTGCTGCGCGAGATCATCGCGCAGGACCTCGCCAACACGGTGATCGCCACGATTGCCGATGCCAGGGCGACGGCAAGCCTGAAGGCGGCCGGCGCCAAGGCCGGCGATGCCTTCGACATGGAGATCGGCGGCCGCGCCGACGAGTCGGCGGGCGATCCGGTCCGGATTCAGGGCACGATTTCGGCAGCGGGTGACGGATACGGGCAGTTCTGGGTCTGCGTGCGCTTCGGCCGCAACAATGCGCTGATCCTCTCCACCTATCTGGTGCAGGTCATGGAGCCGTTCTCGCTGAAGGCGCTGGTGCCTGACATCGGCACTTTCGATGTCATGGCGATCAAGTCGCGGGTGCATTTCCGGCGTGGCTTCGACGACAACGGCTTTGCCAAGACGATCCTGCTGGTCGAGCCGGACCAGCCGTTCCTCGGCACGACGCGGCTGGACAAGCTGCCTTACAGGAACGTCGACCTCACACGGTTCTACCCGTACGGCAATCCGGCGTTCCCGGAGTCGTCGTCATGACAGAGGGCCGCTACCGCCTGATCGGATCGACCGCGTCGCCCTATGCGATCAAGTTGCGGGCGCTGCTGCGCTACCGGCGGATCCCGCACGACTGGGTGATCATGACCAAGGCGCTGCGCGCGGCGACCGCGCATCTGAAGCCGATGCTGATCCCGGTGCTGCAATATCCCGACGGCAGTTACCGCGGCGAGACCACGACGTTGGCCTATGATCTGGAAGCGCGGCATCAAGGGCGGTCGGTGATCCCGGAGGACAAGGCGACAGCCTTCGTCTGCGATCTGCTCGAGGATCTCGCCGACGAATGGGCGGTGAAGCCGTTGTTTCTCTATCGATGGTGGGATCCGGAAGATCAGGCCTATGTGTCGCGCTGGGCCGGCGAGGAGTGGTCGACGTCGGACGCCGTGACCGGCAGCCGCGCGGAGATCGAGGAATTCCGGCAGCGGCAGATTTCGCGCATGGTCATTCTCGGCGCGACCGAGGAGAACCGGCCGCTGCTGGAGGAGAGCTATCGCCGGACGCTTGCGGCGTTCGAGCCGCATGTCGGCATGACGAATTATCTGTTCGGCAGCCGGCCATCGCTGGCGGATTTCGCCTGGTTTGGCCAGCTCAGCGAGATGGCAACCGACCCAACGCCGATGCGGATCATGCGCGAGCGCGCGCCATTCACCGATCACTGGGTGCGGCGGCTCGATGATGCGTCCGGTGTCGAAGGCACCTGGTATCCGCGCGAGCGGGCGCTCGGCGGGTTTGCCGAAGCGCTGCTGCGGATTGCGGGCGAGCTCTATCTGCCGTTCCTTGCCGCCAATGCCGATGCATTCGCGAAAGGCCTCGAGCGGCTTGAGATCACTGTCTGGGAACTGCCTTACGCGCTGGCGCCGTTCAAATATCAGGTCAAGTGCCTGCAGCAGCTGCGCGAGAAGTTTGCCGTGCTGGATGCTGGTGATCGCGCGGCGCTGAAGCCGGTGCTCGAACGTACGGGATGCTGGGCGATCCTGAATGGTGGCTGATCGATCACGGACGGCAACCAGGTTCAATACGGCGTGAGCTTAAGTCCGGTGCCTGCTCCCGAGTGCGGCGGCGACCGATTCCGGATGCCTGATCCGCTCGACCAGCATGTCGATGCGATCGCCGCCCCAGAACAGCTCGCCGTTGAACACCATACTGGGCACGCCGAACACGCCGAGCGCTTCGGCCTCATCGATGATGCGGTCGTGCTGAGCACGAGCAGGGCCGCGAACATAGGTTTCGAACGCCTCGGTGGAACCGCCGATCGCTGCGATCACGCCGGCAATCTCCGACAATTCGTCGATCTCCAGCTCGTGGTTCCAGAACCTCCGGAACACCGTGTCATGATAGGGCCGGAACAGTCCATGGCGCTGCGCGAACAACATCCCGGCGCTCGAATAGAACGCGTCATAGATCCGGCGCGGGCCCTTCATGACGAGCCCCTGCGCATTCGCGAACCGTCGCGCATCCATGTAGGAATAACGCACCTTGCGCCAGAAGTGCGGCGTGCGCGCCTCAACCGTGCCCATGAATTCGGGAATGCGAAGCGTGTACGGAAGCCACTCCAGTTCGACGCCAAGGGTCTCCTCGAGCTCGAACAGCCGCTTGTTGGCGACATAGGCATAGGGAGACTTGTAGTCGGTGTAGACGCGTACGCGCGGCTTTTCGATCATTGTTGCCTACCTGTCGGGACAATTGTTCCCGATCCCGCGCGATGACGCAATGCGGTGCGACGAAGGGGAGACGGCGCGCAAACGAATGGGCCCCGGTGCATTCAAGCATCGCGGGGCCCTGCTACTTCGTTTTAGCGAAGGATCTCTGGTGTAGACCAGTGGTGTTTCGGGACCTAAAAGCGCTTGGCCTTTGCGCTCTCGTCCTGCGGATATGTTCAGATTGTCGGCGGCGCACGCGGCTAGCAGCTGCTGTTCGCCTCAACGTGCACCGAGACCTTGCCGAGCAAGGTCGCTGGCTTTCGCCGGTGGCGTCATGCTCCTCTCCAAGGGTGGGCCGACGGACCTCTGTCCGCTTATCTGCCTGGCGGCCGATTCCAAAATCGTCCGTCAATTCCTGCGACGCGGGGAGCAGGCGCTCCCGCACCCCAACAGGTGCAGTCGACGAAATGCTGCGGCAGATATCGCCTGCTGTCAAGTTAACGAGCGGGGTATTTCAGGTCAGCTTTCCTGTCGCGCCTTGGTCTTTCGATACTGTGTGAAGTCCGGATCGTGCGTCATTTTCCAGTAGTCGACGAACCGCCACGGCATTGCCGAGAACACGCGCCCGCTTCTGTTGCGGTAGTAGGTTGTCATGCCCGGATGCGTCCAGATCAACTGCTCATGTTCGGCATCGACGTTGCGGATGTATTCGTCATGCGCTTCGGGATGCACATCGATCGCCGCGATATCGTTCTCGATCATCTCGACGAGGCAGGCGGAGATGTAGCGGCTCTGGCATTCCGACTGGAAGATCACGCTGCCACCATGCGCAGGCCCCGAGTTGGGGCCGAGCATCACAAACAGATTGGGAAAGTCAGGCACGGTGAGGCCGAGATAGGCGGTTGGATTGTCGTCGCGCCAGGCCTGCTTGAGGTTCTTGCCGTCGCGCCCGGTGATGTTGAGACGCGCCGCCATCTCCGACACCTTGAAGCCGGTCGAGATCACGATGACGTCGTGCGGCCGCGATGTGCCGTCGGCTGTGACGATTCCACCAGCCGCGAAATGATCGATCTTGTCGGTGACCAACTCGACATTCGGACGGGTCAGCGTCTTGAACCAGTTGTTGTCGAGCAGGATGCGCTTGCCGTAGGGCGGATAGGTCGGCATACACTTCTCGATCAAATCAGGGCGATCCTTCAGCTCGGAGAGGATGAAGTCGGCGAGCTCCTGGCGGTGCCGGTCGTTGCCCTTGTTGACGGCGCGGTCCGGATGAGGCCAGGCCGGGTCCTTGCGCAGGAACGGCAGCAGCCCGTCGCCGTAGCGCCAGAACATGTTGAAGCGGTACCACTGCACATAGAACGGCAGATGCGCCAGCAGCCACTGCGCGCCCTCCGTGATCGGATCGGAATAGCCCGTCACCGGCCGCGCCCACTGCGCGGTGCGCTGGTAGACAGTGACCGAGGCGACGCGGTCGGCGATCGACGGCACCAGCTGCATCGCGGTCGCACCGGTGCCGATCACGGCGATATGCTTGCCGTCGAGCTCGATATCGTCGGACCACAGCGCCGAATGGACCTTCAAACCGGTGAAATCTCCGTCGCCCTTGAAAGAGGCA
The DNA here is from genome assembly GCF_054063295.1 of Bradyrhizobium sp. USDA 3240. NCBI lineage: Bacteria > Pseudomonadati > Pseudomonadota > Alphaproteobacteria > Hyphomicrobiales > Nitrobacteraceae > Bradyrhizobium > Bradyrhizobium sp. USDA 3240. The sequence continues at coordinate 1,475,654 of NZ_JBSSGD010000002.1, read as the reverse complement.
GGCGAGGGATCGTTGAGTTGCCCGATCGCGCTGACCAGCGCGGTGGACTCGAAGGTCTCCTCACCGTTCGCGGTCTTCAGCGTCGAGATCCAGCGGCGCTTGGCTTCATCCCAGCGCGAAGCGACGAGCTCAGTCGAGAGGCGGACATGCTGACGGATGCCGTATTCGCGCACGACCTTGAGCAGATAGTCGAGCAGTTCCTGGCGCTGCGCGAAGTAGCGGGTCCACGGGTTGCGGGCGCCGAACGAGAAGGAATAGGAGTGGTTCGGCGTATCGACGCCGCAGCCGGGATAGCGGTTGACGTACCAGGTGCCGCCGATCTCGTCCTGCTTCTCGACGATGGTGTAGGGAATGCCGAGCCGCCCGAGCGCAACGCCGAGCGCGATCGCGCAGACCCCGGCGCCGACGATCAGCACGTGCTGCTGGGCCAGCCGCTCATCGGACGGGCGTTCGCGCCAGCGCGCGTCGCGAGGAACGAATCCCATCTCTTCCCGCATCAACGGCGCATATTCCGGCGCGACGTGCTCGCCGAGCGTCGCGCGCATCATCCGCAGCATCAACTCGTCGCCGGGATCGGTGATGACGGGCCTAGGCGTTCCGTTCGCGAACAGGTTCAGCACGGCGGCGCGGATCTCGTCCTGGATCTCCTTCGGCACGCCGGCGTCCGGATCGGGGATCAGGCGGACGTCGCGCTTCGGCTTGTACGGTGGCTCCAGCCACTTCTCGTCGCCGGTCATGTGCACCAGCACCATCAGCAGCACGCGGATATCGCCCTCGGCGATGGCGGAGGACAGATCGAGGTGTTGGCGCGAAAGCTCGATATTCATGCCTTGTCCTCAGCTGGCCGGTGCGTCGGGCAGACCGCCATAGGCGGCCCAGGTGGTGCCCACGATGTAGCCGGCATCGACCGGCAGGTTGATGCCGGTCACGCCGCTGCTCTGCGGCGAGAGCAGCCAGGCGATCGCCTGCGCCACCTCCATCGGCTCGACCAGCCGGTTCATCGCTGTCGGGCGGGCCAGCAGATCCTTGTTCAGGGCGCCCGACGCGATACCCGCCTCGAGCGCCACTGTACGGGTGAAGCCGGGCGACACCGCGTTGACGCGTACGCCGGAACGTCCCCATTCGGCGGCGAGCGTTTGCGTGATCTGGATGACGGCGGCCTTCGCCGCGGTATAGGCGTGGATCGGACCCGACGTCATGCCGGCCACCGAGGCGACGTTGACGATCGCGCCGTGCCGCCGCTTCGCCATGCCGATGCCGACGCTGCGCGCGACCAGAAAGGTGCCGCGCAGGTCGATATTGACCTCGCGGTCCCATTGCTCCATCCGCACCCGCTCGATCGTGTGCATCTTGCCGAACACGCCGGCTGCATTGACGAGGCCGGTGATCGAGCCGTGCGCCTTCTCTATATCGGCGATGCCAGTGACGACGGCGCTTTCGTTCGCGACGTCGAACGGTGCCGGCCAGAGGATGGCGGCTGTTCCGACCAGCGGCTCGGGCGCGATGTCGACGATGACGACGCGATGGCCCTGATCGGCGAGCAGCGTTGCGGTAGCCGCGCCGATGCCGCGGCTGCCGCCGGTGACGAGGATGGTGCCGTCGGCGTTCATGACTTTCTTCCCCTGTCGCTCGTGGTGAACAGGCCGCGCGTGACCAGCTTCTGGTAGGCCGTGATGACGTAGTCGGGGACTGCGGTGACGCCTTGCTCGGAATAGGAATAGCGGCGGCTGAGATAGCCGCGCGCACCCATCAAGACCTGGACGATGGCCTCGAATTCCTCGTCGCTGAAAGTGTTGGTCGCTCCCGCAGCCCGCGCGCGCTGCAGGATCCGGACATAGGCATTCGAGATGTTGTCGAAGTGCTTCTGGTAGCCGGTCGGCGCGAAGAACTCGGCCTCGTTGAGGATGCGGAGAAACTCGGGGACCTCGCGGATGAAATCGAAGAAGGCGCTGAAGCGCTCGACTTCCTGCCGGGCTTCGTTGGCGGTGCCGGTGCGCGCATGGATGAAGCGGACCATGTCGAGGCCGATCTTCGGTAGCAGCTGATCGAGCAACTCCTGGCGGTTCTCGAAGTGATTGTAGAACGTGCCCTGCGCCACGCCGGCAGCTTCCGTAATGCGCGCAACCGAGGCCTCGGCATAGCCATATTTGCCGACGACCTTGGTCGCGGCGTCGAAGATCTTCTGCTTGGTCCAGGCGTTGCGCTCGACCCGGTTGAGTTTTGTCACTTTGGCGGATGTGGCTTGCGTCATGCGGTGGCCTCGAGTTCGGCGCGGAGCACGCGTTTGAGCACCTTGCCGGATGGATTGCGGGGCAGGCTGTCGCGGATGATCAACTGCCGCGGCACCTTGAAGCCTGCGAGCCGTGTCCGGCAGAATTCGGTGAGCTCAGGCAGGTCGAGCTTGGCGTCGTTCGCCAACACCACGATGGCGACCGGCTTCTCGCCCCAGCGGTCGTCGGGCAGGCCGATCACCGCGACTTCGCGCACCCCGGGGATTTCATAGATGACGCGCTCGACCTCGGATGAGGCGATGTTCTCGCCGCCGGAGATGATCATGTCCTTCTTGCGGTCGGTCAGATAGAGGAAGCCGTCGTCATCGAGATAGCCGACGTCGCCGGTGCGGAACCAGTCGCCGAAGAAGGCGGATGCGGTCTTCTCCGGATCCTTCCAATAGCCCTGCGTGACCTTCGGGCCGCGCAGGCAGATCTCGCCATTCTGCCCGGCGGGCAGGCGCTTGCCGGCCTCGTCGCGGATCTCGATCTCGACATGGGCGATGGCGCGGCCGGTCGAGCCGATCTTCTCGATCTCGCGGCCGGCATCCATGAAGGTATCACCGCCGCAGCTTTCGGTCAGGCCGTAAGCATCGATGTAGCGCGCGTTCTTGAAGTAGTCGGAGAAGGCGCGGATGCGGACCTCCGGCGTCTTCTCGCCGCCACCGATCGCCCATTGCAGGCTGGAGACGTCGTAACGCTCGCGGTTCGGGCAGGTGAGGAGAGCCGTGGTCATGACCGGCGCGAACCATGCGGCATTCAACTTCTCGCGCTCGATCGCGGCCAGCGCCGGTTCGGGCTCGAAGGTGCGATGAATGCACAGCATGCCACCGTGCCAGAGCACGGCGATGCCGGGCAGGTCGAGCGCGCCGACATGATAGAGCGGGCCGACGACAAGCAGCCGCGTATCGGCGCTAAGCCCGAGCACCAGGGTCTGGTCGGCGGATTTCCAGTAGATGTTCTCGTAAGTGAGCATCACCCCCTTGGGGCGATCCGTCGTGCCCGAAGTGTACATCAGCCGCATCAGGTCGCGCGGCTGGCGCACATGGATCGGCGCCGGCGCGATGTCGGGCGCAAGGTTGGTGAGGCTGGACTGCGCGACTTCACCGAGCAGCACGACCGGAGCGTCACCGGCTGCGATCGCGGCAAATTCCTCGTCGGCGACCAGCAGCCGCGCGCCGGAATTGCCAACGATGTAGCCGATCTCATCGGCCGACAGACGATAGTTGATCGGCAGGAATACCGCGCCGATATGGCTGGTGGCGAACACCAGTTCGAGAAACGCCGTGCTGTTCTTCATCAGGACGGCGACGACGTCGCCCGAAGCGATCCCGCGTGCTGCGAGCCAGCTGCCGACCTGCCGGATCCGCAGATCAAAATCTGCGTAGGAGACATCTTCGCCGCGATATTTCAGCGCACAGCGGTCCGGAGTCCGCCTGGCATGAAATGCGATGAAGCTGGAAAGATTGATCATTTGCCGTCCGTCGGGCCGATTCCGGCGCCGCTTTCTCCCTAGATGAATTATGAGTCGTAATTCATCTTTGGCTTGACGTCACCCCCCTTGCTCTGAAAACATCGCGGCCATGGAGACGGAACGATCTCCGCAAGGGATTTTGGGAACGCGAACCCGACAGGGAGGGGAATATGACGAGGACCCGGAAACCGGGCATCAGCCGGCGCTCGACGCTTGCGCTGATGGGCGCCGGTGCGGCGACCTTTGCTGCGCCATGGGTGGCGCGTGCACAGGCCAAGACCATCAAGATCGGCATGCCGACCATTCTGTCGGGTCGCGTCGCGCAACTCGGCACGTCCTCGCGCAATGCGGTGATGCTGGAAGTCGAGAAGGTCAATGCCGCCGGCGGCCTTGCCGGGCGGCAGATCGAGATGGTGATCCGCGACTCCAAGGGACAGCCGCAGGAAGCCGCGCGGATCGCGCGCGAGCTCGTCAACACCGACGGCTGCGAGATGCTGCTTGACGGCGAGGCATCGTCGGGATCGTTCGCGGTTCACGAGGTGGCGCGCGACCTCGGTGTGCTCTGCATCCATACCTGCTCGGAAGCCTCGTCCCTGACGGCCGATCCCAAGCAGCACATCCCGAACGCCTTCCGCTGCGTCCGGCAGGGCATTCACGACTCGATCGTCGGCGCCGGCTACGCTGCAGGAATCGCCAAGGCCAAGGGGCTGAAGAAATGGGCGACCTGTTCGCCCGACTACGCCTATGGCCGCGACACCACCGGCGAGTTCGTGCTGTATCTGAAGAAGTTCGCGCCCGATGTCGAGATCATCAGCGAGTCCTGGCCAAAACTGTTCCAGCCCGATTATACCGAGGTGGTGACCAAGATCCTCCAGGCGAAGCCGCAGGCGCTCTATTCCTGCCTGTGGGGCGGCGATCTCACCTCCTATATCGACCAGGCCAACATCTACGCGATGTTCACCCAGATGGAGGTGTTCGCGGTCAACATGGCCGACTACACCGCGCTCACGGTGGTGAAGAACCTGCCGAAGGGCATCCATTCCGGCGATCGTTACATCAAGACATTCCCGCCGACGCCGGAGAATGCAGCCTGGGGCGATGCCTACAAGGCGAAGTACAACGAGTACCCGACCAACTGGTCCTGGCAGAACGCGACGGCGGTCATGTTCCTCAACGAGGCGGTCAAGAAGGCGAACTCGACCGACGGCAAGAAGGTCGCGGAGGCCCTCACCGGGCTCACCATCAAGTGTCCGTTCGGTGCCGACGGCACCGTCACCATGCGCGCCGACGACCACACGCTGGTCGGCTACGCGATCGGTTGGGGCACCACGATCCCGCAGGAGCCTTACGTGCCCGACGTGAAGGCCGGGGACTGGAAGTCCATCTTCGAGCTCGAGGCCGAGTGGAAGAAGAGCAAGGGCTACACCTGATCCGCATGCGGCGCGGAGGCAGCGACCCGCTGCCTCCGCCCTTCGTCTGAAGTTTGTCGCGCGCCGGCGTTACGGCCCGCCGTAATGGATGTTTCTCGTGGACCTCGACGCGCTCGCCAGTTGCCTCACCAGTCCTGCATGCCTGGTGACGCAGACCACCAGCGGCCTGATCATTGGCATGCTGCTGTTCCTTGTCGCCGTCGGGCTGACGCTGATCTTTGGCGTGCTCAAGGTGGTCAATTTCAGCCACGGCGCTTTCTATATGTTCGGCGCCTATTTCGCGATGACGGCCTATCAGTTCACCGGCAGCTTTGCGCTGGCGATCCTGGGCGGCGCCGTCGGCACCGCGCTCCTCGGCTTGATCTTCGAGCGCGCCTTCATGAGCCGGGTCTACGGCCGCGACGTGCTGATGCAGCTTCTGGTGTGCTACGCCTTCGTGCTGATCTTCGACGACGTTGTTCGCATGATCTGGGGACCTGAATTCAGGTCGATGGGCATGCCGGCCGCGTTCCAGGTGCCGCCGCTGTTCATCGCCGGCGGCGTGGTGCCACCTTATTATCTGCTGCTGATCGGGGTCGCGCTCGTGGCCGCGGTGGTTCTCGGGCTGGGGCTGGCACGCTCCCGGATCGGCAAGGTGATCCGGGCGGCTGCGCACAATCCCGGAATGGTGTCGGCGCTCGGCATCAACACCGGGCTGATCTATGGCGGCGTGTTCGCGCTCGGCGGCATGCTGGCGGGACTGGCGGGAGCGCTTGCCGCGCCGGTGCGCTCGCTGACGCCGGGCATGGGTTTCTCGGTGCTGATCGAGTCCTTCATCGTGACCGTGATCGGCGGCATGGGCTCGATCCTGGGGGCCCTGATCGGCGCCCTCCTGATCGGCCTGATCCGCTCCTTCGGATCGCTTGGTTTCCCGCTGTTCACCGAGGGGCTGATGTATCTCTTCATGGTGATCGTGCTGGTGTCGCGTCCGACCGGCCTGTTCGGCAAGGAGGTCGCATGACCGAGTTGCAGGCAGGCCAAGGCGCACAGCCGCTCGAAGTGCCCCGGATCGACGCCAGGCCGCAGCGCTATCGCGATCTTTTGATCGCGCTCGCGGCGTTTGCCGTGCTCGTGCTGCTCCCGATGGTCTTCGGCAGCAAGCAGCTGCTCGACTTCGTGATCCGCTGCGCGGCCTACGGTCTGTTCGCGACGTCGCTCAACCTTCTGGTCGGCTACACCGGGCTGATCTCGTTCGGGCATGGCATGTTCTTCGGCCTCGGCGCCTATGGTTTCGGCCTGATGATGCAGAAGACTGGCGTGCCGATCCCGGTGGCTTTTGTCGCCACGCTGGCGATAACCGTCGTCGTCGCCGTCGTCATCGGCGCGATCTGCGTGCGGCTGAAGGAGATCTATTTCGCCTTCGTCACGCTGGCGTTCCAGATGCTGATCCACTCGACCATCCTGTCGTGGCAGTCGCTGACCGGCGGCGACCAGGGTTTGCGCGGCGGCATTCCGCGGCCGCCGTTCCTCGGCATCGACCTCTCGAACCATCTGCATCTCTACATCACGAGCTGCGCGCTGCTGGTGATCGGGCTGCTGCTGATGCGCCAGATCGCGCAGTCGCCGTTCGGGTACACGCTGCGCATGATCCGCGACAACGCCACGCGGGCGAGCTTCATCGGGATCGACGTCTGGCGCGCAAAGCTAGTAATCTTCGTGCTGGCGGCGCTGTTCGCGGCGACCGGTGGCATCATCATGGCGCTGTTCGTCTCCGGGGCCTATCCAGAATTCGCGTACTGGACGGTCTCGGGCGAGGGCATCTTCATCAACATGCTCGGCGGCGTGACCACCTTCCTCGGGCCGATGGTCGGAACGGTGCTGCTGCTGATCCTTAACGACACCGTCACCCGCCTGACCGAGTATCACGGCATCGTACTCGGCATCGTGATCCTGTTCTTTGCCATCGGCCTGCGGAAGGGCCTGATGGACTTCGTCGTCGAATGGTTCGCGCAGCGTCGCGGCGAGGGGCGCGGTTAGCCATGCTGGAGATTCGCGCCCTCTCGAAATCCTTTGGGGGCGTCAAGGCGACCGACAACGTCTCGCTCGATTTCGCCGACGGCTCACTCACCGCCGTGATCGGCCCTAACGGCGCCGGCAAGAGCACCTTCTTCAACCTGATCACGGGCGCGCTGCGGCCGGATGCCGGCCAGATCCTGCTCAATGGCGTCGACATGGCGGGCAAGACTCCGCCGGAGATCGTGCGCCACGGTATCGGCCGCGCCTTCCAGGTCGCGAGCATCTTTCCGTCGCTGACGGTCGAGGAGACGATGCTGGCAGCGGTCTGTGCCGATCAGCGTCGCGCCGGCGTGATGCATCGCCGCTTTCCACTGGCCGAGACGCGCGACCGCGCCGAGCATGCGATGGAGCTGCTCGGCCTCGTCGGCAAGCGCAACAGGACCGCCGCGACGCTGTCGCATGGCGACCAGAAGCTGCTCGATATCGCGCTCGCGCTGGTGCTCGATCCCAAGGTGCTGCTGCTCGATGAGCCGACCGCGGGCATGGGCACCGAAGAACGCTGGCGCATGATCGACAAGGTGCGCGAGCTCTGGGAGAAGCAAAAGATCACCGTCGTGTTCATCGAGCACGACATGGATATCGTGTTCAAGATCGCGCCTGAGATCGTCGTGCTATGCTATGGGCGGATCATGGCGACCGGAACGCCGGATGCGATCCGCAGGAATGAGGCCGTCATCGAGGCCTATCTCGGCAGCGACGACCACGCGGGAGCGGTCGCATGAGCGCTCAACCGGTGGTGCAGGTCGAGGACCTCGACGTCTACTACGGCACGAGCCAGATCCTGTTCGGCGTCGGTCTGTCCGTGCGGAAGGGTGAGACCATGGCTCTGCTGGGCCGCAATGGTGCCGGCAAGTCGACCACCATGAAGGCGATTATGGGCCTGGCGCCGGCACGCCGCGGCAAGGTGACCTTGCGCGATCAGCTAGTATCCGGGATGAGGCCGCATCACATCGCGCGGGCCGGGCTCGGCTTCGTGCCGGAGGACCGCCAAATCTTTCCCGAGCACACGGTCGAGGACAATCTCGTGATCGGCCAGAAGAAAGGGCCCGACGGCGAGGATGAGTGGTCGATCCGCCGCGTCTATGACGTGTTCCCGCTGCTGGAGCCGCTGCGGCATCGCATCGCCGGCCGGCTCTCCGGCGGCGAGCAGCAGATGCTGGCGATCGCCCGCACGCTGATGGGCAATCCGGTGCTGCTGCTGCTGGACGAGCCGAGCGAGGGGCTGGCGCCGATCATCGTGCAGCGCATCGGCGAACTGCTGCGGCAGCTCCGCGGCACGGGTGCCACAGTATTGATCGCCGAGCAGAACATGCATTTTTGCCTTGGCCTTGCGAGCCACGCGACGGTTATCGACAAGGGACAGATCGTCTACACATCCTCCATCGATGAGCTGAAGGCCAACGACAACATCCGGCAGCGTTACCTGGCGCTGTAGGGCTCTTCGACTGTCATGGGAGGACAAATGGCGGGCAAGTTGACGCCGACGCACGAGGCGCCGTATCGCGGGTTGAAAGTGCTGGATTTCGGGCAGGGAATCGCCTCGCCCTATTGTGCGATGCTGCTTGGGGTCTATGGCGCCGACGTCATCAAGGTCGAGCCGCCTGAGGGCGACTGGTCGCGCTATCTCGGCACGACCTACGGCAATCATACGACGCTGTCGGCGGTCTACAATCGCGGCAAGCGCAGTCTGTGCCTCGACATGAAGCACAAGGACGGGATCGCGATCGCACAGCGTCTGGCGCGCGAGGCCGACGTGCTGATTGAAGGATTTCGCCCCGGTGTCGCGGAGCGGCTCGGGCTCGGTTATGAGAGCCTGTCGCGCGACAATCCGGGCCTGGTCTATCTGTCGGTCAGCGGATTTGGGCAGAGTGGGCCATACTCGAAGCGCCCCGGCTCGGACTCGGTGGCGCAGGCGTTCTCGGGGTTGGTGTCGGTCAATGTCGGCAGTGATGGCGTGCCACACCGGGTCGGCACCACGATTTCCGACGTCGTCACCGGCGTCTACGCGTTCCAGGCCATTGCCACGACCCTGTTCGCGCGTGCGACCGTCGGCACTGGTCGCTGGATCGACGTCAATCTCTGCCAGTCGACATCGGCGTTGCTCGGGCACAAGGTCGCGGAGTTTATCCTCGAGGGCGGTGTCCCGCGCGCGCTCAATGTGCCGGCCGGCACCTACCAGACGCAGGACGGCTGGATGATGGTCACGCTGGTGAACGAGCCGCAATACAAGCGGCTGTGCAGTGCGATCGGCCGCGAGGCTCTGGCCACAGATCCCCGCTTCGCCGACTTCGCCAGGCGTGCGGACGCGGCCGACACGCTGATCCCGCAGCTGCGCGAGGTGTTCCTGACGCAGCCGACGGATGCGTGGCTCGCGCGGCTGCACGCCGCCGATATCATCGCGGAGCGGATCCTCAATCCCGGCGAATGGCTGCGCAACCCGCATGTCGAGGCGACCAGCGCGTCGGTCCGCCAGGATACGCCCGGCGTCGGCGCGGTCTATTCGCCGCGGACGCCGGGGATCGCGAGCCTGTCCGAGGATCATCTTTGTCCCGCGCCGGACGTTGGGCAGGACAGCCGCGCGGTGCTGACGGAGGCTGGTTTTGATTCGGTCGAGATCGACGGCTTGCTGCTGTCGGGCGCGGTGCGGCAGGCCAAAGCGATGATAGGAGGCAAGACATCATGAGCACGGACCTCGTTCGTTACTCGGTCAGCAACCAGATTGCGGAAATCGTGCTGGACCGCGGGCCGGTCAATGCGCTCAGCATCCCCTTGATCGACGCGTTGCTGGCGGCGCTGGCGAAAGCACGCGATGATGACGCGGTGCGCGCCGTCATCATCAGCAGCGCCCACAAGGTGTTCTGCGCCGGCCTCGACCTCGACATCGTCAGGGGCAAGCCCGCGATCGAGACCAAGGCATTCCTCGAGCGGCTGTATTTCGCGCTGAACGATACGCAGTACCGCATGGGCAAGCCGACGATTGCGGCGATCGACGGCGCGGTGCGCGCCGGCGGCATGACGATCGCGATATCATGTGACATGATCATTGCGGGCGACAGCTCGACCTTCGGCTATCCCGAGATCGATGTCGGCCTGATCCCGGCGATCCACTTCGTACAGTTGCCGCGGCTGGTGGGGAAGCACCAGGCGTTCGGCCCGCTGTTCCTCGGCGAGCCGTTCGACGCCGCAACCGCCTATCGCATGGGGTTGCTCAGCGAAGTGGTGCCGAAGGGCACTGCGTTGGAGCGGGCCCGCGAGATCGCACGGAAGCTGGCGGCGAAATCGCCGATCGTGATGAAGATCGGCCGCGACGCCTTCATGCGTGCGGTCGATGCCGATTTCCGCCGCTCGGTGGAGAACACGGCGGAAAGCTTCGTGGTGGTCGCCTCGACAGAAGATTGCCAGGAAGGGCTGAATGCGTTCGTTGAAAAGCGAACGCCCAACTACAAGGGACGGTAAATGGCTGGATTGTATTTCGAAGAGTTCGAGGTCGGGCAGGAATTCCATCACGAGTTCAGCCGGACCGTGACGGAGATGGACAACACCATGTTCAGCCTCCTGACGATGAACCCGCAGCCGCTGCACCTCGACGCGCATTTCGCCGAGAAGACCGAGTTCGGCCAGCGGCTGTTCAACAGCCTCTATACGCTCGGCATCATGATCGGCATGAGCGTGTACGACACGACCTTGGGAACCACAGTCGGAAATCTCGGCATGACCGACGTCAAGTTTCCGAAACCAGTCTTTCACGGCGATACCTTGAAAGCGCATACCAGGATCATCGGCAAGCGCGCCAGCAAGTCGCGGCCGACCCAAGGCATCGTCGAATTCGAGCACACCATGACCAACCAGCGCGGCGAGGTGGTGGCAAGCTGCCGCCGCACCGGCCTGATGCACTGCAAGCCGAAGGCATAGACGATGCGATCGTTCCTGTTCGTTCCCGGCGATAGCACCCGGAAACATGAGAGCGCGAAGAAGACCGCGGCCGACGCATTGATCCTCGATCTCGAGGATTCCATCGCGCCGGAGCAGAAGGTCGTTGCGCGCGGCATCACGCGCGAGATGCTCGATGCGCGCAATCCGGACCAGAAGCTCTATATCCGGGTCAACGCGCTCGACACCGATCTGACGCTCGGCGACCTCGCAGCGGTGATGCCCGGGAGGCCCGATGGCATCGTGCTGCCGAAATGCGCGGGCGCCGCCGACGTCAACAAGCTCGCGCTCTATCTCGATGCATTCGAGGCCGCCTCAGGTATCGCACAGGGAACCACGCGGATCGTCACGGTGGCCACCGAGACGGCGCGGGCGGTGCTGAAAATCCTCGACTTCGAGAACATGAGCCCGCGGCTCTGGGGCATGATGTGGGGCGCGGAGGACCTTGCCGCCTCACTCGGCGCAACCCGCAACCGCACCGACGGCCGCTATCATTCGCCCTTCATTCTCGCCCGCGATCTCTGTCTGATCGGCGCGGCCGCCGCCGGCGTGGTTGCGATCGATACCATCGCCACCGATATCAACGATCTCGATGCGCTGAAGGCGGAGGCGATCGCCGCCCGGCAGGACGGCTTCCTCGCCAAGGCCGTGATCCATCCCAAGCATGTCGATGTCGTCAACGCGGCCTTCATGCCGACCGACGAGGAGATCGCCTGGTCGGAGCGGGTAATTGCTGCGTTCGCCGACAATCCATCTGGTGTCGCCAAGATGGACGGCAAAATGCTGGACAAGCCGCATCTGCGCGCTGCCGAGAAGATCCTGGCGTCGCGCAGGAAATAGTCAGTCGGGTTCGATCAGCGCGCCCTCCTCGAGGAGGGCGGCAATCTCCGCATCCGCAAGTCCCGCCTCGCGCAGGATCTCTCGGCCATGCTCGCCGAGGTTCGGTGGATAGGCCCGGATCGATGGCGGCGTCTTGCTCCAGGTGGCGGCCGGGCCGGCGAGGTGCAGCGTGCCTTCGGTCGGATGATCCAGCGACTGGATCAGCCCCACGGCTTGCAGATGCGGATCGTCGATCAGGCTGTCGAGATCATGCAGCGGCGCGTGCGGAATGTCGGCCTCTGCAAAGAAGCGCAGCCATTCGGCGGTGCTGCGGGTCTTCATCATCCGCGAGAACCAGTCGTAGACGAAGTCGTAGTTCCGCGTTCGTGCCGAAATGCTGTTCAGCCGCGGGTCGCGGTCGGCTTCATTGATGAGCCCGATCTTGGCGAAGAACGCGTTCCACTGCTTGTCGGAATAGACCAGCGCGCAGATGTAGCCGTCGCTGGTCTGGTACGGGCGGCGGTCGGGGGACAGCAGCCGGGAATAGCCGGGCGGCCCGATCGGTGGCTCGAAGCTGCGACCGGCCATGTGATCGCCGAGCACGAACTGCGCCATGGTCTCGAACATCGGGATTTCGATCGCCTGGCCTTCTCCGGTGCGCGCGCGGTGAAACAGTGCCGCCAGGATTGCGTGGACAGCATTAAGACCCACGATGCGGTCGGCCATGGTCGCCGGAGAGTAGCGCGGCTCGCCGGTGATCCTGCCGGTCAGCGCGGGCAGGGCGGTCAATCCCTGGATCAGGTCGTCATAGGCGGGACGGCCGGCATAGGGCCCGGTCTCGCCGAAGCCGTGAAGGCTGGCATAGACCAGCCGAGGGTTGGTGGCGAGGAGATCGTCGGCGCCGAGCTTCAGCCGTGCCATCGCCGCAGGACGGACGTTGTGGACGAACACGTCGGCGTCCGCGGCAAGCCGCAGCAGCGCCGCGTGACCGCCGGCCTTCTTCAGGTCGAGCACGATCGAGCGCTTGTTGCGATTGCCCTGCAGATACATCGCGCCCATCGCGGGATGGCGCATCGGGGCGGCGTGGCGCATGACGTCCCCATCAGGGCTCTCGACCTTGATCACGTCGGCGCCGTAGTCGCCAAGGATCATGGTCGCGTAAGGGCCCATCATCACGCTGGTGAGGTCGACGATCCTGACGCCAGCGAGCGGGCCCGCCGGCGCGGATGGTTTGTCTCTCGTCGATGCCGGGCTCAATGGGTTGCAGCCAGTGCTTCGCTGAAGGCCTTGAAGACGTCGGTGCCCGGTTTGCCGCGCTTGTCGACGTCCTTCGCCCAATCCTGCGCCACCGACTTGAAGGCGGCGTCGAACACCTTCTTGTCGTCGGCGCTGAAATTGATGACCTTCATGCCCTGCGACAGCCGACGATGTTCTGCGTGACCTGGGTGAGGGTGAAGAAATAGCCGAAGATGTGCGCGCACATGATGATCAGCACGATCATGCAGGTGCCCTGGGCGGCATGCCGTAATGTCGTGTAGAGCGAGGTCAGGTTGATCTTGCGCTTCCAGCAGGCGAGGCAGAACGCCCCGAACGCACCGAACGCCGAGGCTTCCGTCGGCGTCGCGATCCCGAGATAGATCGTGCCTGTCACGATCGAGAACAGGACCACCATCGGGCTGACCTGCCAGAGCAGGCTGAATCGCTCCGACCATGTCACAGCCGATATCGTCGGTGCGCGGGAGGGATCGAGCAACACCAGGATATAGATCGTCGACATGATGATGATAGTGACGAAGATCGCCGGGATGATGCCGCTGATCAGAAGCTTTCCGATGTTCACCTCGGCAAGCAGGCCGAAGATCACCAGCGCCACCGAGGTCGGCAGCAGCATCGCCAGCGTGCCCGAGATCGCGACGACGCCGGCGGCCATTTTGGGCTCGTAGCCCTGGCGGATCATGGCCGGCAGGCTGGTCGAGGACAGCGTCGCGGCGGAAGCCGTGCTGGTGCCGCAGATCGAGCCGAAGCCGGCACCGGCAAGCGCGGTCGCCATGCCGAGACCGCCGGGGATGCGTCCGACCCAGGCCGCAGCGGTCTTGAAGAGATCGTCGGCGACGCCCGACAGCAGCACCAAGTCTGCCATCAACAGGAACATCGGGATCGTGATCAACTCGTAGGAGGTGACGGCCGACAGCGGCGTGGTTTGCAGCACGCCGAGCAGGATCGGCAGGCCGCCGGTCAGATAGAGGCCGAGCCCGCCGGAGAATGCCATGGCGAACGCGACCGGTGTTCCGATCGCGAGCAGGAAGAACAGCAGCGCGAGGATGAAGGTCGGGATCATTCGAAACCTCCGGCAGCCTTGTCCGAATGACCGGAGATGGCCGGCAGCGGCAGCAGGTTTTCGCCGGTCAGCAGGCTTGCGGTATTGGCAATGAGATGAACGGCGAGGCGCAGCGCGAGAATTCCCGCACCGACCGGGACGAAGATCGAGGACGCCCAGGTCGGCCACGGGATCGCGCCGGCCATGACGTCGCCCGAGACATAATTGTCGAGCGCGCGCTGATAGCCGAGCCAGGTGATCGGAACGAAGATTGCGAGGCCCACGAGGTTGGAGACGATGACGCAGAGGCGCTGGATGATCGCCGAGAAGCGCGGCAGCAGGATATCGACGCTGATATGGCCGTTGACCGCGTAGGTGCCGGAGAGGGAGAGAAAGAACACGCTGGCCATCACGTAGAGCGAGATCAAATCATAGGCCCAGGAGAACGGCCGGTTGAAGACGTAGCGCATCACGACATCGGAGAAGACGATGATCATGATCGCAAACATCATCGCCGCGGCGATGGCCGAGGTCACCTTTTCGATGGCAGTCAGAGCCTTCAGACTTGTCTTGATCACGTTGGGCTCCGTCCGCGTTACTGAACCGGCACGGTCGCAACGGCGGCGCTGAATTCCTTCAGGGCGTCGCTGCCGTGCTTGCCGCGCGCGTCGAGCCCGTCGGCCCATGCCTTGCCGACGCCCTTCGTCAGGTCCTTCAGCTTTGCGACGACGTCAGGCTGCAGGGTGTCAAAGTTGACGCCTGCGGCTTCCATCGACTTCATGGTCTCGCTGTCCTGCTTCTGCACTTCCTTGCAGGCGGACGGCAGGATTTCCTCGGCGGTGTCGATCATCGCCTTCTGGATCTCGGGCGACAGTTTCTTCCAGGCGTTCTCGCTGATCGAATAGGCGACCACGAAGCTCGCGAAGCCAAAGCCGTCGGTGGAATGTTTCACGAGCTTGTCGGCGCCATAGGCGACGACGCTCTCGAGCGGAAACAGCAGGCCGTCCATCGTGCCGCGCGACAGCGACTCATAGGCATCGGGTGCCGCCATGCGCACCGGCACCGCGCCGATCGCGCGCAAGGTGAGGTCCTGCGCGCCGCCGGTCGACCGCAGCTTCAGTCCATTGATGTCGGCTATGTCCTTCACCGGCTGCTTCACGGTCAGGATACGATAGGGCGGCAGGCTCACCGCGAGCAGCAGGCGTATCCCGTTTGCGGTATAATCCTGCTGTGCAATCACGCCGCTCCGCGCGGCCTTCCAATAGGCGAGCGTGCCCTGGCAGGAATGCTCGAACGCGCCGGGTAGCATCGCGACTTCGGAGACCGGCATCTTGTCGGACACATAGGCGGGCGCGACATAGCCGATGTCGGCAACGCCGGTTTGCGTCAGCTTGAGCATGTCGGCGGCCTTGCCGAGCTGCTGGGCGGGATAGTGCTCGAACGTCACGGCGTTGTTGGTGCGCTTCTGGACTTCGGCCATCCAGGGCTCGAGCACAAGGCGAACGAGATAGTGGCCTTTCGGAAAGGAGTCAGCGACCCGCAGCTTGATCGGCTCCGCTGCTGCAGCCAGATTAATCGATGCGATGAGGAAGCCGTAACCGGCCAGCGCCTGTCGAAGCCCGCCCATTTTTCCTGCCCCTGAGTAGCCTTGTTGTTTTGAGCAGCTGCGCACAAACGAATTTGCGCGTCAAGCAGGGCTCGGCTGAGCATGCCTGAGCGGACAACCGGAGAGCGCGGGCGGCCTTGCGCCGACGCGACCGCGAGGGCGGAAGGGATCACACGAGGACGTCGATGCGCTTGATTTCAAGCAGTGAGCGCGCGACGGCCGACCGGCTAGAAGCGGATGCTGAGAGGCAACCAGATCTCGATCAATTTTGTCCACCGCGCGGGAAATTCCTCCGGTGTGCTCGACGGCTCAGCGCCGCCGCCGGCGGCACGGCGGCCGCGATCATCATCGAGCGGGATTGAAGCCGGTTAGACCGCGGGAAACTCCAGTGCGAAAGCGACGCCCTGGCTGGCGGGCAGCAGACGGATCGTACCTCCATGTGTCACCATGACGGCTTGCGCGATCGCGAGCCCCATGCCGGTGCCGCCGCTGTCGCGGCGGGTGGTGAAAAAGGCATCGAAGATCTTGTCGCTGTTGGCGTGGGAGATCGCGTCGCCATCGTTGCTCACCGTCACCCTGACGGTTGAGGCTTCGGCGGTCGCTTCGAGCTGCACCAATCTGGCATTGTGACGGAACGCGTTGTCGGCTAGGTGCGCCAGCACAATCAGCGCCTTCTCGCCGGACATCCCGATCGGGCGGTCGAGGTCGCCGCTGGCCACGATTGTCCGCTGCGCAAAGCGGCGCTTCAGGTTCGCGATGACGCCGGAGAGCGGGGTCTGCTCGTTCTGCGGAGCGCTCTCTGCGCGCGCCAGCTCGCGCAGCCGCTGGCTCATCACGTCAAGCCGCGCGACGTCGCCAAGGATGTTCGAGATGAAACTCTGTTGCTCGGATCGGGTCAGCGTGTCCGACTTGCTCTGAAGCGACTCCTGCAGCAGCTCGGCCGCGCCCCTGATCGATGTCAGCGGTGATTTCAATTCGTGCGTCAGGTGTGCCGAGAAGGTGGCGATGTAGTCGGAACGCCGCGACAGCTGCTGGGCCATGTCGAGGAAGCTGTCGGAGAGCTGGGCGAGCTCGCGGGTGCCATAGTGCTGCAGCGGCTGAAACGCGTTGCGGTCGCCGCGGCCGATCCGCACGGCGCGATCGACGAGCTCGCGCATCGGACGCGTGACGGTTCATGAGAACATCAACCCGATCGCAACCGTTGCCAGCAGCACGGCCAATGTGGCGAGCAGGAACTTGCCGCGCTCCTGATAGAGGTGATCGAAGATGTTGCTCGGCGTCCGCGACGTGTAGATCACGCCGGCGACGTGGTCGTTGACGATCACAGGCATCGCCGAGAAGACATGGACACCGACGCCACGGCTGATCGAATAGATCGGTGGCGGAGGTTTGTCCGGCATGCGAATACGGAGCGCGGCGCTATACTGGCCGCCCAGCGCCGCGGCCACTTCCTCGATATGGGCAAGCGACTGTCCGACTTCCTGGCGTCCGGCGATCACCACGCCTTGCGGATCGAGAATACGGAAACCCGCCAGTGTGACCTTTTGGGTCTCCAGGATGATGGGCATGAGCGCGGTCCCGATCTCGACATAGGCCGGATCCGCCGGCTTCGCCGCCGGCAGCGCATCGGGCCGTCGCCGCAGCAGGTCGTTGCCGGCGAGATCGAGCGCGGGTCGGATCGGCGTCACCTGGTCGTTGGGGTCGGGCAGGGCCTCCTGAGGGACCGAAGCGCCGAGCGGGATGCCATTGCCGAGCCGTGCTTGCACGTCCCGCGCATAGATCGCGGCCAACACGCGGCTCTGCGCGATCAGCTCGGCCTGCGTCTGGTGAATCAGCTGGTTGTCGTAGAGGCGGAAGAAGAACAGCCCCATCAGCGGCAGCGCCGCGACCGAGGCAAGCACCGTGAAGATGACCAGACCAAGCGACGGTCGCCACTTCTGGCGGGCGCGGAACGATGTCATGCTTGCTGCTCGCAGCGACCGAGCTTGAAGCCGACGCCGTGAACGGTTTCGATAACGTTGTCGCAGTTCGCGGCGGAAAGCTTGGCCCGGATGTTGCGGATGTGGCTGTCGATGGTGCGGTCGGACACCTGGATATTGAGCTGGTAGGCCGCGCTCATGATCTGCTCGCGGTTGAACACCGCCGTTGGCCGCGTCAGGAAGGCGCGCAGAATTCCGAACTCGATCGCGGTCAGGCGGAGCGGCACGCCTGCGAATGCTGCCACATGCTGCTCGGGGTCAACCGAGAGATGTCCCCGGGGAGAGCACGCCGGTCTCTGTCCTTGGCCCCGCCTTCCGCGGGGCCAGGCGCCGCAGGATAACATTCACTCGCGCGACGAGCTCGCGCGGGCTGAACGGCTTGGTCACATAGTCGTCGCCGCCGATCTCGAGGCCGAGGATCCGATCGATCTCCTCGTCACGGGCGGAGAGGAACAGGATCGGCACATCGGACGATTTGCGGATCTCGCGGCAGACGTCGAGGCCGTCGAACTCCGGCATGCCGATGTCGAGTACGATCAGGTCCGGCCGCTCGCCGGCAAACCGGGTCAGCGCCTCCTTGCCGTCGCGGGCCTCGGCCACGTTCATGCCGGCTTTCCTGAGGGCGACGCGAATGACCTCGCGGATATGCGGATCATCGTCGACAACGAGAATACGGTGGGTCAATGGCATCTCCGAATGCGGCGTCCCGGCCACGCCTTGCTCTCGATTGCTGCAATTGTTCTACAAGGCAACTGCGGCGGGAGACAAGAACGGATCGGCCTCCTAACGGTCGGTAAGGGCTCGTGCGGGTTGGCCCACCGTGAGCGATTGATATCCGGCCCACAGCGTGCCGAAGCTGAGCGATGCATTTGCAGAGGGTGAGAATGCGATCAGCAAGAGGTCAGGATTCTTATGCAGATTGCGTGCAGACGCCACTTATCGGCTCGCGCCGGCGAATCTCGTCTGATACGGACGACGCCGATCGGCCTCTCCGGCCACGCGTGGTCTCATGCAAGTCAGCAAATGCATCGGCATTATCCTGCTCTGGATCGCCGGATTCGGATTCGTCCTTGCGGGCGTCAACAGCAATGATCCGTATCTCGTGCCGTTGCGCGGGACGGGCAATCTTCTCGTCGTGGTCGCAAGCATCGCCGTCGCGTTCGTGCTGGTCCGCAGCGCCGCGTCGCGCAGGCGGGCGCCTGCAGGAAAGCTCCTGGTTATCCTGTGGTGCCTGCCGCCGCTCGCGATGCTTGCCGCGCATGGTGTGTTCGAGGTGCGCAAGCACCGCGTTCTCCGAACTGAGCCGGTTCTCGCGCGGTCGCTCGGGCAGCATTTCGTCATCGGCTATCGGTCGTCGACGAGGTCGCGCCGCTTGTGGAGAAGGGGTTCGTGGCGGGCATCTATGTCACGCGGCGCAACGTCGCCGGCAGGACGGCTGAGGCGTTGAAGGCGGAGATCGCCACGCTGCAGGCCAGGCGGCGGGCCGCGAGGCTGCCGCCGCTGATGGTCGCGACGGATCAGGAGGGCGGCATGGTTTCGCATCTGGCACCGCCGCTCACGAGGCTGCCCGCACTGGCCTCCCTGGCCGAGCTGGCACCGGATGAGCAAAAAGCCAAAGCCGAGGAGTTCGGGCGCACCCATGGACGCGAGCTGGCGTCACTTGGCATCAACCTGAATTTTGCCCCGGTGCTCGACCTGCGGCCGGTGGCGAAGCACAACCGGCTCGATTTCAATACGCTGATCAATCAGCGCGCGATCTCCGATGACCCGGCCAAGGTGAGCGCGATCGCGGATGCCTACATTCATGGTCTCGAGTCCGCGGGCGTTAGCGCCACCGTAAAGCACTTTCCGGGACTGGGCCGTGTGCACGCCGACACGCATCATTTCAACGCCGATCTCGATACGCCGGTCGGCGAGCTCGCCGCGACCGACTGGCGCCCGTTCCGCGATGTGCTGTCGTCGACCGGCGCGCACTTGATGGTCGGGCATGTGGCGGTGAGTGCGCTCGACCCCGGACGGCCGGCGTCGCATTCAAAGGCCGTCATCGACGGGCTGATCCGGAAAAGCTGGAACTACCAGGGCATCGTCATGACGGACGATCTGGTGATGGGCGCGATCTACCAGCACGATGTCTGCACCGCGGTCGTGGAGGCGTTGAACGCGGGTGTCGATCTGTTGCTGGTCGCCTATGACGGGTTGCAGTTCTACCGCCTGTTCGCTTGCGCTGCGGATGCAGCTGCGCGAGGGGGCCTCGACACCGCAATGCTGCATGACAGTGAGACACGGCTGAGGCGCGCGACGCTGGTCGACTAGACCGCCGAGTTCAGGAATGAGCACCGACGGTCGATTTGTTGTCCTGCTGCTTCGACCACGAGACGTAGTAGGCAACGGCGATCATCGCCGCGATGCCGACGATGCTGACCGCGACCTGCCTGACCGCCGAGTTCGGGCCTGTAATCAGGATCAGGTGCGCGGCAAAGGAGAGGAAAACGCCCGCACAGAATACGGCGAGCCATTCCTCGCCGCACTTGATGATCGGTTGCAAGGCGTAAGATCGCAAATGTTCCCAATTGCACGGCACCAGCAGGGTGAACAGGAATGTCAGGGCCAGGAAATGCAGGATGCGGTGCGGCGCGATGTCCTCCCGTTCGGTTGGCAAGAGCATATCGCTCAATCCGCTCGGCATCATCTGGGCAAGTGCCGGAATGTCGGTGCTGGAGACGATCGCGAGAGCGAACACCAGATACAACAGGGCCGCAGCGCGCAGCGCTGGCGTGGCCTGCAGCGCGCGAATCTCAGGCGCGAACCGCTTGCCGACGAGCGCAAGCCAGCCACCCATCACGAACAGCAATTGCCAGCAGAGGGGGTTAAGGTACCAGCGTCCATCCGGGTATGACGTCAGGTTCCAGTCGAGCATGCGAGCGGTCGCATAAAGGGCCGTCGAGCCGGCGAGCGTTGCGTTCGGAGCATAGAACAACCCGCACACGACAATGGGCTGGAACGCCATCAGAACGATAATGAGTTGCAGGACATCGAGATTGAGTGGCTTGGCCTGCAGAAACAGACCGTAGATCAGCGTGCGGATCCCGTGGTCGATGAACCCGGTGATGTTGAACTCGCTGATGATCTCGGGTGCCGCAGTCCGGGCCGCAACATAGCTGATCAATTCGACATAGATGACGAAAAGAACGATGTAGGCGGCGTAAAGTTGCCACACGCGCCTGAAGATGCGAGTGGCCGCCACCAGCATTCCGCGCTCCACCGCCATCCTTGTGTAGATCAGCGTCGTCGCGTAACCGCCAACGAATACGAACAGGTCGGTCGCGCCGCTAAAGCCGAAATTGCGCATGGTCAGCGCGTTGACGACATTGTGCGGAACGTGATCCAGGAACAGAAACCAGTTTGCGATGCCAAGCAGCAGCGCGATCCTGAGATCGCCATCGGCCCTCGCGATCTCGGCGTTTGTTGTCGAAGTCATCTGAAGCTGAAATCTGCCGGCCCGGGAAAACGATCGCTAATCTAGTGGGAACCCACGCCCGGTCCGAATAGACTCTGCGTGAACCCTATCTAGTCTGTTTCGGGTTCCGGCCAAGTGGCCAGCTCAAGAAAGATCACGTTTTCGCAATCACCGTGTGAGCGCCGTCAAACCGGCTCGTGTTTGCGCAGGTCGCGGGTGTGATCCAGTGTATTGGCTTGCAGATTTGCGCCGGTCAGGGCGACTTCCGGCAGGGCAGCCTCCGCGAGGATATCGTCCGTGATATCCTCGACCGAGCACTCGGCAACCTCGTGGATGAAGCTGATGTTGGTGTATTCCCCTGACGCGACCCGCGAGACGACCTCGCGCCGCGTCATTTCGGGATCGACGATCGCCTCGCGGCCACGGCGGCCATAGTCGATCATCACAACAAAATACTGCATTGCCTGGCGGTTCGATGCGTTGACGTTCGTTGGCTATTATTTCCGATAATCGGAATTATGTCAAGGGAAATTGACGATAATCGGAACCCAGGCGCAGACGCTCCGACCGATTCGGGCCGAAGGCACCCGAACCGGTCAGGCCGGTCCCCGAAGCCACGCTGCTATTTCTCGGACGACCGTCCGCCCTGCGACCGGGCGGATTTACGGCCCTTCGCCGCTGTCTTGCCGCGCAGCCTTTCGATCTGGCCGCGGGGCAGGGTGACGCAGATCTCGCCGATCCATTCGAGCTTGACGCCATTGATCGGCTTGGCATTGAAGCTCTTGAGGTTGACCGTGCCGGACGAGCTGCCCCGCTCGATCGTCTTCAGATAGCGCTCGCCGCTCTTCAGCCGGACCGCAGCTTCCTCTCCGTAGAAGCTCGACAGCGGATAGCGCTGCTCGCGATACACCACGATGACATCGCCGTTCTCGTATTTCGGCAGCATCGAATCGCCCGAAACCTCGAAAGCGACGGTTTCCTCCGTCATCGGGAAGGGGAGCTCGATCTCGCCGAGACCCTCCGGCGGGACCTGCTCAAGCTCCGGCTGGATCGAGGCGCCGGCGCCGACCCGGCCCACGATCGGCACCGAATTCAGCTCCAGGTATTCCATGATCGGGGCGATCTCCGATGCCTTGATCAAGCGGATCCCCGACAGGATTTCGGACACCGCTCCGGCCCGAACGCCCATTGCTCGGGCAAGCCCGCCCTTGCTCTTTCCCGTCTTTTCCAGTGCCCGTTCGATAAGTGCCGCGTCCAGCATGTTGCATCCTCTCCAAAGCTGGATGCATTATTAGCGTTACGATTATCAGAATTCAAGCTTGACTTTTTTCTTCGGAATATCGGAAGCTATGCGAGGCGCCGGCGGAATGACAAAAATGGGAATTTGGAATGGATATGATGAACTGGCTGCCGGAGCATTCGGCTGCCTTGCAGGACCTGCGCGCCCGCGGCTTGTCCTATTCGGAAATCGCTGACACGATCAACGCAACCTTCAGCACGGCCTATACACGCAACGCGGCCCTCAGCCGGGCGCAACGCATGGGACTGGCGGGCCTCGATCGGCCCGAGCCGTCCCTGCCGGGGCAGCTCGATCCAGCCAAGCCGGCCTTGCCGGAGCCACCGAGGGTCGGGCGCCCGCGTGAAGGACGGGCCGAGCTGAAGTTCGATCTGCTTCGTTGGCAGAAAGGCTTCACCGAAACGGTGGAGATGCCCCAACTTCGTTGCGCGGCGGTCGCGCCACGGCACCTTTCACTGTTCGACCTCAAGCGCGGAGACTGCCGGTATCCCTATGGCGGGGATGCCGACGGCGAAACCATGACCTTCTGTGGTCACCCACGCCGGCCGGGCTCGAGCTATTGCACTCCGCATTTTCACCTGAGCCGCGATCCCGAGGCGTCGGTGAGGCCGGTACTGAACGACGCTTGGCTTCAGGCCATCGGGACCAGCTGAGGTCCCTCATCTGCCGACCGATCGATGTCGATCCACACAACCGCGATCGCGCGGAGGACGCCGCGCGCATTCATGACACACTTTCGGAGGTCTCCAATGCCGCGCGCAAAACGCCGGAAACCTTACGATCCCGCTGGAATACATGATCGGCGCTCCCAGGATCGGCCCTTCAACGCCGAGGTGGCGACCGTCGAGATCGACGATCCCCTCGCGCTCGAGCTGGGCGAGAAGATCGTTGCCTTTCGCTCGATACGCAACGACCCGCTCGGCCGGTTGCATGCACACCGGCAGATCGACAACACACAGTACCGAAGCGGTCGGGCCTTCCAGAACGATTGGGAGAAGGCCGAGCGCGGCCCGCGCGCGGTGGATACGACGCGTGAATACGTTGACGGCGGTCAGCAACGTGAGCCAATCACGGAGGGGCAGCGCCAGGCGACCTTGCGCCTGAATCGCGCCGAGCATGAGCTTGGTGCCGACGGTTCGGCGCTGGTTCACGACGTCCTGATCCTCGGCATGACCATGGAGCAGGTGGGGCAACGGCGCGGATTGCGTACGCAGCGCTGGCAGGACTATTTCGCGCGGCGCCTCAAGGAATGCCTCGATCGGCTGGCGCTGATGTACGGACTTGCCACGCCGAACAAGGTTCCGGTGAAGGACCGTCAATGTTGACTTGAGGTGATGTGCTATTGTGCCGGTTGCCGCGCAGGCATCCAGCGCGGAAGCGATTCATCACATTGCGGCACTGTGCTTGGCCTCACACTGAGCTCATCCTGATCTGCGTCGAAGACGGTCGACAGCAGCGCGGACTCTCATGTAACTTCGCTCGCGTCGACGACCTGCCCGCATTGGAGCGCAGTGTGATTGCTTCTTGTGCGAGGAATGGTCTGGTACGTCCACAAGGGAGTTCGCGGCGGTGACACCCGTCTTGATCCTATCCCGCATCGCGAACATCACGAGTAACGTGGGTCGATGCCGGCGCGGAGTCCGATTTATTCACCCTCCGATCAATTCACCCAAGGGAGAACCGAGCGATGAATCACACTGGAAACTGCTTTTGCGGCGCCGTCGAGCTCAAGGTCACTGGGGAGCCTGAGGCGATGGGCTACTGCCACTGCCGTTCATGCCGCTCTTGGTCCGGTGGCCCGGTGAATGCGTTCAGTCTCTGGAAGCCCGAGGCGGTCGAAGTCACCAAGGGCGCCGATCATCTCGGGACGTTCGAGAAGACCGCGATGAGCCAGCGCAAGTACTGCACCAAGTGCGGTGGTCACCTGATGACGAACCACCCGACGCTTGGTCTGGTCGACGTGTTCACGGCAACGATCCCGACTCTGAAGTTCAGCCCCGGCGTTCACGTCAACTATTCCGAGGCGGTGCTGCCGATACGCGATGGCCTGCCGAAGCTGAAGGACTTTCCGGCCGAGTTCGGCGGCTCCGGCGAAATGATCGCCGAATAGCGCGACGGCTTTTGAGCGGGTGGCGACGGCGCGTCGCTACCCGCCAATGTCCATTCTTCCGCTGGCCGGATGCGTTGACAGATCCGGTATCCCGGTGGGCTTGCTCGATATTCGAATCGTTTGACCGTGTCGGCGATGCCGGCACTGCGGGCCCCCCTTGGCGGTGACAGCCATGTCAGGCGAAGGTCCCGCCCTGCAAAATCCGGGTTTGGTTTTGGTGACGCCCTTCCGCTAAAAGGCAGGCAGTGCCGGTTCTGAGAAGGGCCGTCGTATTTCGCCTGACAAAATAACAGAGGAAGCGTCAGATCATGACCAAGCCAGATTTGCCAGGGCGCGCGCCGCGCGGGGAGGGGGTTCCGACGGCGCTCGATGGTCTGCTGGTGGTCGACTTCACCCGCGTCGTTGCCGGCCCGGCCTGTACGCAAACGCTGGCCGACTTTGGGGCCGAGGTCATCAAGATCGAGAATCCGGACGGTGGGGACGATACGCGCGCCTATGAGCACGCCGAAATTGGCGGGGAAAGCGCAGCGTATCTGAGCCTCAACCGCAACAAGCGCGGCATTGCGCTCGATTTCAACAATCCGGCCGCGCTTGAAGTCGCGCGCGCATTGATTGCCAAGGCAGACGTCGTGGTGGAGAATTTCTCCGGCGGCGTGATGAAGAAATTTGGCCTCGACTATGCATCAGTGGCGCCGACCAATCCGCGGCTGATCTATTGCTCGATCTCCGCCTATGGCCGCAAGGGCGATTTCGCGCTGCGCCCGGGCTTCGACCCGATCACGCAGGCCGAAAGCGGCTTCATGTCGCTCAACGGCTTTCCGGATGGCGAACCGGTGCGCACCGGGCCGCCGATCGTGGACATGGCAACGGGCATGTCGGCCTGCAATGCCATCCTGCTGGCTTTGATTGCACGCGATCGGCTCGGTCGCGGGCAGCAGGTCGAGGTCGCGTTGATCGACACCGCGGTGTCGATGACCGGCTTCTACGGCATGGCCTATCTCATCAACGGCAACAACCCCGGCCGTTTCGGCAACTCGCCGAACGGTTCGCCGACCGTCGGCGTCTACCGAGCGTCGGATGGGCCGCTCTATATGGCCTGCGCCAACGACCGGCTCTATCGCCGGCTCGTGACCGACGTGCTCGAGCGCCCGGATCTCGTCACCGACCCCGAGTTTGCTCACCGCAAGGCACGGACCGCCAACAAGGAGAAGCTGCGCGCCATCATCGCCAGCGTGTTTGCAAGCGACACGCTCGAGCACTGGATGGCAAAGATGAAGAAGGCCAATATTCCGGTTGGCTATCTGCGTACGGTCGAGGAAGGGTTCAACGCACCCGAGGTGCGCGATCGTCATCGCCTGAGCAAGATCGCGCATCCGACCGCCGGCTCGGTTCCGAACATCGAGTCGCCGGTCCATATGAGCCTGACGCCGACGGTCGATCCCGTTGCGGCTCCACTGCTCGGTCAGCACACCCGGGGTGTGTTGAGCAAGACGCTTGGCTACGACGACCGGCACATCGCCGCGTTGGCCGAGGCAGGCGCGTTCGGCAACGCGGCCAACACCGGCTAGCCGTTCGGCCTGAACCAAAGATCAGGTACGCGCTAACCACGTGACCTGAGGCCAGAGGGAAGCCTCTCGCCTCGCAAGATGTCGTTCAGACGTCACGGGCCCGGACCGCGTGCCGGCGGCCTTCGACCCGGAACTGGCCCGTTCAGGACCTCAGTTCGGCTTGCTGCGCAAGTTGTTCCTTGGCATACTTTCAACTTCCTCGGGTTCCGCCCGGTCGATCTCGAGACGGGCCATCCGGAGTATGAGGGTTGCCGTGGTCAGGCCGAGGCGTTCGGCCTCTTGCGCTGCGGTGTCGACCTTCTGGGCCAAGCCTTCACGTTTACCTGGGTATGCCATTCGTAATCCTCACTTAAGGTGCGAGATGAAAAATCCCACATACGTTACGGAGCTGCAGAACAAGCTCGGAGCTCCATCGAGCGAAACACTGGAAAGCCTGCGACTGTTGAAGGCCTTCCTTCGACTTGCGCCCGACCAGCGTTCCGAGGTCATCGAGCTGGTCGAACGTTTGGCGGTTGAGCCGCCGCGCGGTCCCTCACTGTCCTGAGGTGTTCGCGTTTCTCCTGGACGTCAGTTGTTCATTGGCCTGGCGGGCGGCTGTATCGCGATCACGTAGATTGCACCGCCCTCGAGCGCTTCGGATTGATGCCGGGTGCCGGCAGGCAGCAGGATGGTGTCGCCGGCACCGACGACCCGTTCACCGCCGTCCCAGATGAAGTTCAACCGGCCGCTGATGATCATCAGGATTTCATCGACCGGATGGGTATGGAAGTGATGCACCTTGCCTGCCGCATCATGCTGCAGCTCGACGGAGCCCTGCGCCGGGAGCAGGTTCAGGATCTCTGGATCGATGGCAAATTCGGTCTTCGTGCCCGCGATGATCTGGGTCATGCTGCCTGTTCCTTGTTCGCGATAGCGGCCGTCTTGTTCTGCGCGAGCTTGGCAAAAGGGCAGCCTCCGCTCGCATTGTTGTCGTCGTGCAGGAAGTACTGCAGATATTCGCGGCCATCAGTCGCGCCGTAGCGGCCAAGCAGCGGAGAGGGGCTCGCGCCGTCGTACGGGATCAGGCGCTTGCGCACCTCGGCGAACGCAGCGGTCGCGGCCTTTTCCGTCCCAAGGATCTTGTCGAACACCCAGCGCGGCTGGAACGTGAGCATGAAGGCGCTGGATCGGCGGCTCTGGCGCATCACATGGGCCGGCGTCGTGCAGACGACGAAGATCGGCTCGCCTGCAAACGAGAACTCCCACATCGGATGGTCGATCTGCTCCGGAATCTCTGATGGCCACGGGTTCTTGTCCAAGCGCGCGAGCTGGTCGAGCGTCAGCCACATCTTGCGATAATAGGCATCGAGCGTTTGCACGGGGCGGGGGCGTGTGAACACGATCAACGAGGTGTTGGGACCGAACGAGCGCGCCTCCGAAACATATTGTGCGAGCTGCTCGCCGAGCACCGCGACGTCATACGGATCGAGAAACAGATAGCGGAGCTGATCCTGGCGATGTCCGGTCACCCCGAACACGCAAGGGAATGGCCTTGCCTCGCTGCTCATCTGTGCTTCAAACTCGGAGAACATCACGCTTTGCCAGCTGCTGACCGGAAAGTTTGACGCGACTTCGCCTTTTCTCAAGAACAAGCGCTCCATAACACCCCCTACACTCATAACGACACTAACGAGCTATCAACTTGCTTCTCATCAATAGCGGCCCGGCTACACCCGGCAGCGACATGAGAAGCAGAATGACGATCAAGGCGCTGTAGCCGCCGTCACCGATCGCGGCCGCGTTGTGCACGGCGTCGGTTCCGGAGGCGCTGCTGGCGGCAAGCATCGCAAAGCCGATGATCGGCTGCGCGACGCCGGCGAAGATTCCGGCAGCAGTGGTATTCACGGAAGCGCCGACACCGATCAGGTCGGAGGTGTAGAGCTTCTTCACGCATTTCAGCACCAGCGGAACGGTGCCGCCGGCGACGAGTCCCAAGGCCGTGAACACGACAGCGACGTAGGCGAGACCAAATGTCCGGGCGACCGGCGGCAGCAGCATCGCGATCAGCAGCATGCGCAATACGCAAATGCCGATCAATGCGCGGTCGAGCGCCGCTGCGGCACGATCGGCGGCATGACCGAGGAAGATCGAGCCGAGCGCGTTGCCGATCATGAAGGCGAGCAGCGGCGTGCCGGCAGCCGTCGGGGAGATATGGAAGAAGTGGGCGACCATCGGAATGCCCCAGACGCCCGACAGCGTCGTCACGACCGCGAAGTGCGACGCGAACGTCATTGCGCAACCCCAGTTCGCAACATGGGCCAGTGATTGCCGCGCAGCGATCACGACGCCCTTCAGCGTCTTGTTGCTGTGCGACGCCGGATCGGGCTTGAGCGCGAGCTTGGCGAAGGCGAGGTTAGCAAGACCGATGCAGGCGATGAACAGGAAGCAGGCTCGCCAGCCAAACCCCGAGACGGCGGCCGCGAGCGGCGTGGTCGCAATCACGCCGCCGACATAGCCGGAGACCTGCGAGATGCCAGACATCATGCCGAACCGCTCGTCGGCAAAGCTTTGTGCCACGAGCTTCAGGAGTGCCGTGAAGACCAGCGCATCGCCGCAGGCGACAATCAGGCGCGCAGCAAAAACGTCGAGCAGGTTCGGTGCCAGCGCGAACGCTGCGCTGCCGAGCGACGAGGCGATCATGCTGACGAGTACGACACGCTTGACGCCGTAACGATCGACCAGCAGGCCGGCCGGAATCTGCATCAAGGTGTAGCCCCAGAAATAGCTCGAGGCGAGCATCGCAACACCGGCCGCATCGGTGTTGAAATCGTGCATGAAACTGAGGCTGACCGATTGCGGTGACACGCGCTGCAGGAAGGCAATGGCGTAGGCGATGGCCACTGCCGTCCAAGCGAGATAGGCGCGGTCGGTGACGCGCGACGTCGGGGCGTAAACGGCTTGTTGTCCGAGCATCGACATCACACCCTCGCGTAACCTACCGAGAACAGGGCATCAGCTGAATTCGGAATCTTCCGCGACATTGCGGCATCGACCAGTGATGCGGTGCCACGATAGGCCTGCCGATGGTGCTTAATATGGCCGTAGGCGCCCCGCATGATCATGTCGGGCAGTTCGAGCGGCTTGCCCGGATAGAGCGAGGTGCACATCTCGACACAGGCTGCCTGCAACGCCGGGTCCTGCGCATCATCGAGCAATGATGGAGAAACTTTCTCGCAAATTTTAGCGTTCGCCGCCCAGACGATCGGATTGCGGGTCCGCCAGCCGTAGAGCACGTTGCCGTCGGCTCTCTCGGCGGCGCCCGAGCACTTCAGGACTTCCGCAGTAAAGAAGCCGTAGAGGCCGCGGCCTTGATGCGCGGGAAGCACTTCTGTGCCGCTTCGATAGATTCCAAGTCCGGCGGACATCTGCAGGATGCGATAGACCGAGAAGGCCACGAGGCCGGAGCCGTCATAGACGAGGATCAGGCTGTACTTCTGGTCGAAGGGCGAGGAGGTTGCCGTCCAGTGCGGCTCGGCGGCCTGCCAGTTGACGGCAATGATGCCGTTCATGGCGTCCATCAGCGGCTGACGGTCGCAGGCTTCGATCCGGGAGGCATCGGGTAGACTGTAGATCGCGTAATCCGCCCAAGGCGATTTGATCGCCTCGTATCCGCTGCCCAGATTTCGCGACATGGCAGAACTCCAGAATTCCATTGCAAGCTATACAGGGCAGCCTCGAATGGCTTAAAGGACAATATGCCCTCGAAAACTGCCAAGCCGCCCCGGCCTGAGCCGCGCGACAAGAAAGCGACGCGGCGGATCGCGATCGTTGCCTTTCCGGGCGTGACCTTGCTCGACATCTCGGGGCCGGCTCAGGTGTTCGCGGAGCTGGAGGCGATCGAACTGCCCGGGCCGGACTACTCATTGTCCTACCTGTCGACTTCAGGCGGCCTGGTGCCGACCGATGTCGGCATGATGATGGACACGGCGCCGATCGCCAGTGTTGCGCCCACAGAGGTCGATACGCTGGTGATCCCCGGCGGGCCCGGCATCTGGAAGATCCGCAACGACGCCGAGTTGATGAACTGGATTGCAGAGGGGCTGCCGAAGGCGCGCCGTATCGCATCAGTTTGCCTCGGAGCATTTGCTCTGGCCTGGACCGGGATTCTGGATGGCAAGCGTGCTGCAACGCACTGGCGCTATTGTCCGCGTTTGCAGGACGGCTTTCCCAAAATCCGCGTCGAGCCCAACGCGATTTTCGTCAAGGACGGACATGTCTGGTCGTCGGCGGGTGTCAGCGCCGGCATCGATCTGGCGCTCGCGATGATCGAGGAGGATTTTGGCCACACCATCGCGCTCGATGTCGCGCGCAGACTTGTGGTGTTTCTGAAGCGGCCGGGCGGTCAGAGCCAGTTCTCGACCGTCCTTGCGGCCCAGGCCTCGGACGTCGAGGGACGTTTCAGCGCGCTGCACGCCTGGATCATCGAGAACATCACGAGCGACCTCAAGGTCGAGACCCTCGCGGAAAAGGCCGGGATGACGCCGCGCACCTTTGCCCGGACCTATGTCAGCCGCACCGGCATGACACCCGCTAGCGGTGTCGAGGCACTGCGCGTTGAGACTGCGCGCTTGCTGCTCGAAAGCCGCCAGATCGGCGGCGTGGTCGAGGTTGCCAAGCGCGCGGGATTTGGCGACGACGAACGAATGCGGCGGGCCTTCCTGCGTCACCTCGGGGTGTCGCCGACCGAGTATCGAAACCGGTTTTCGGGCAGTTAGCGCGTGTCGGACAGCTCAGTTCGGCGGCGTCGAAACCCGATCTATCTCACAAGCGAATAGCTGGCCTTCGCTCGCTGGTTTCGTAGGTCAAGGTAGTAGCTTTTCCGGTTTGTCTGCGGCTAATGTGCCGGCCAAATCGGGAGAAGAAACGACCATGAATGACGGGACCCCCATTCAGCAGGCGCGCAATGTCGAACTCGGCGCCAGCGGCGAGGAATTCCAGAACCTGCACGAATTCGCGCAAAAGGCCCGCGCCAGGCTGAACCAGAACGCCTGGGACTACATCGTCGGTGCCTCGGAAACCGAGACCACGATGCGCCGCAACAGAATGGCGCTCGACGAGATCGCGTTCCGGCCGCGCGTGCTGCGCAACGTCATCAATGTGGATCCATCCGCCGAGGTCTTCGGCCGCAAGCTCCGGCTTCCGGTGATGATCGCGCCGGTCGGTGCGCTCGAGATCTTCGATCCGGATGCAGGCGCAGCCGTCGCGCGCGGAGCGGGGGCGTTCCGCGCGGCGCATATGCTGAGCTCGGTGTCGGAGCCAGGGCTAGAGAATACCGCCAAGGCGGCGCCTGACGCCTTGCGCATCTTCCAGCTCTATGTGCGCGGCGACGATGCGTTCGTCGAGGATACGGTCAGCCGCAGCATCGACAACGGTTACGCCGCGTTCTGCCTCACCGTGGACACCGCCCATTACAGCCGGCGCGAGCGCGACATCGCCAAGCGCTACGTCCGTGAAAGCCGCATCCGCGCCACCGGCGGCGATTTCCAGAAGGGGCTGGAATGGCGGACGGTGAGGTTGATCAAGGACAAGTTCAAGATTCCGCTCATCCTGAAGGGTATCGCCACCGCGGAAGACGCCAGGATCGCGCTCGATCACGGCGTCGACTGGATCTACGTCTCAAATCACGGCGGACGGCAGCTCGACCACGGCCGCGGGTCCATGCATGTCCTCCCCGAGATCGTTCAAGCCGTCGCCGGCCGCGCCAAGATCATGGTCGATGGCTCGATCTGCCGTGGCACCGATATCGTGAAGGCCATCGTCTCGGGGGCCGATCTCGTCGGAATCGGCCGTCTGCAATGCTGGGCACTCGCCGCGGCCGGCGAGGCAGGCATCGTCCGGATGCTTGAATTGCTGGAGGACGAGGTGATCCGCTGCCTCGGTCTGCTCGGCGTGACCAGCTTTGCCGAACTGGACAAGTCCTATCTGCATCCGGCGACGCCGACCAATCCGCCGAGCGTGTTCAGCGCATTCCCGCTGCTCGATATCGACCCGTACCGCTACTGAGCCGCGCCGCCGCGAGAGACTAGGGAGCGATCACGCGATCTGGGATACCTCGATCGCGCCGGCTCGCCGTCAATCTGTGGTGTTCATGAAGCCGCCGCGGCAAAGACAAAGTCTGATCCAAATGCCGCACTAGTCGAGGCGAATGGCAAACAATCCATTCGCTGAATTTTCACTTGAGCGCGCGATCGCCCTGCGCTGGACCCTCCGCGATATCCAGGCGGGCAGGCGCAAACTGTCACCGGTCAGTGACGAGGATCTGCGCGCTCTCACGGAGCTCGGTCTGGTCGAACTGTATGACGGCGCGCCCGAGCTGACGGAGGCGGGCGCCGCGGTGCTGAACGACTGAACGGGCCGGTAGCCTAGCGCGCGTTCAGGAAGCTTTCGCCGGAATTGCAGGGCGCACACTGATAGGTCAGCACGTCGTAGACCTGGTCGCGTGGCTCGATCAAGGCAAGCCGCATCTGCGTGCCGCACTTCATGCACGGCATCTCTATGCTGGTCTTGAAGCGGGTGCAGGTCGGCGTTGGACGAATGGCGCGTAGCATCGGATCCCCTTATTCCCCACAAGAGACGCGAACGCGACCAACGACGAGGCCGAATCACAATGCCACAGTGCTGACATTATTGGAATCGGCCTGCGTGCAGTCCGGTCGCTGCTAGGTAAATTTTCCTTGGGCGCGGGAGCGAGTGGGCCTCATGGTTTTAGCGATACGGCGCTGACGCCGTCACAATCTATGCTAACCTCGGCAGACGCTTTTTTCAGGGGGCGCGATCATGATTGAGCCGAAGCTTGAAGTTCCCGCCGAGTTGCGCGATCTGGCGGAAAAGACCATCGACCAGGCCGAGCAGGCGTTCAGCCTGTTCTTTGATGCCGCGAGCAAGTCGATGACGGCGATACCGGGCACCGGGACCGAGATTTCCAAACAGGCGCTGTCGTTCACCGAGCAGAACATGAAGGCGGCGTTCGAGCACGCGCGCAAGCTCGTGCACGCGACCGATCTGCAGGAGGCGATGCGGATCCAGTCGGAGTTTCTGCGCAGCCAGTTCACCAATGCCGGCGAACATATGCGGCAGATCAGCGGAAGCGTGATGTCCGCCACCAAGGACGCCGCGAAGGGCAAGTTCTAGGCAGGCGGCCTTCACGGCGCGTCGACGTCTAGCGCCGGCGCGCTGCAGCAACGCCGAGCAGGAACGCAACGAACAGGCTTGCCAGTGGCGCTTCGCGCGTGACCGCGCTTACGGTGGCGAGGACGCCGCCCGGCCGGCGTGAGGTTGCGATCGCGTCGCTGAGGCGATCGGCCGCCGCTCGAAGTCCGTCCGACACCTCCGTGATGGTCCGCGAAACGTCCGTCGCGGTGTCGATCGCCCGCTCACCGAGTGTGGGCTGAAGCGGAGACTCGGGTGTTTCGGAGCTCATGCGTCGTCCCGCGGTTTCGTTAAGGGTGAGGTGGTTGTTACCCTGGTTACCGGCGCGTGCGCGCGGCGACGGCCACATATCGGGGAAATTCGGCAGCTGCGGATTGGTTCCACCAACGTGCCTCGCTTTCACTTCGCGGAACTGGAAACTTATGCGCCGGTCGCGGCTTGTTTCCGTGGAGGAGACGATGATGACAATGCAGGCGCATGGCATATCGGATGGCCGTTCGGTCAAGCATCGCAATCGGCACGGCGGAACGCCGCTGTTGATCGCGGCGCTGGTAGCGATCCTTGGCGTGCTGGGCATGCTGATGGTCGACCACGGTCCATGGAGCAAGCCGAAGGTGCAGCCGGCCGCTTCCGCCAACTACTCAACGACCGGCGAGGCGGCGCGGGCGGCCGGCGCAAAGGTGATGCAGACCGAGCCCAAGACACCGATTGAGCCAGCTCCGCCCGGTCCAAAGCCCGCTCAGCCGGCAAATCCGAGCACACCGCAATAGAAGCGGGGCGTTCTTGAGATTGCATCCGACGCAAAGTGCAGCAATTGACTCGTAGGGCAAATCAGCGGCACAAAGCTATAGTCGAAATACCGCGGGACGATCAGCGCACGCTGACGAGCATGCCCCACGCCGCAGCGAACCCGGCACTGACGAGAACCAGCACCGGACTGTCGCAGAAGATACCGCCATACTGGCACATGGTGGCACCGATCGAACCGATCTCATGATGGCCCGCTGCATAAAACAGGCCGGACAGGACCGCGAGCACGGCAGCAACGAAATACATCGGCGCTTCCTCCCTGCAATCAAACTGCGGCGCGGGTCGACCGACGCGAGCCAAAACTGTCCTGATGTCGATCCAAATGTTGTGAGCCGCTTGTCCGCTTGACGCGTCGGGCAACTCAGCGGCACACTGACATCATCGCAACAAGCATACGGCCGATCGGCGCCGGTTCGTGTTGCGATTCCGGATCATGCGCGGAGTTTCGGTCAAAGCGGTTTCCCGCCGTCGAAGCCGACGCATCACATTTTACCGATCGCATTCAGTTCGCAAAAACGTTTGACACGTCGGGCAACTCAGGGGCATAATCCGAAAATCAGAAATCGTTGAGCCCGCGCGGAGCAATCCGCGGCGGGCTTTTTGTTTGCCGTTTCACCAATCGGACGGCGGCCGCAACGTCACGACGCCACATCCTCCCAGCCCGTCGCCTGAGCGTCGCAAGCGAGCCGCCGTCCGAACCCATTGAAACGAGCACGAGATTGGCCGGTGCGCGCGAACGCGCCGGTCCTGCGGCGCGGCGCAAGCCGGCGCCGCCTGCGGCCCCACTCGTCAGGGATAAGGTTCGCGCCCCAAAGATCGCCGCCCGCTGCGCGATCTGCCGCACATTCATTCGATGGCCGCATCACGCGCGGACGGCCGATCAACGAGGTTGCATGACCGCCTATCTGATATCGCTCGCGCTCGCGGGCCTGATCGCCATTGCATTGTCGGAGTTCGCATGAGCGCAGAGATCATACAGTTCATCCCCCGTCCGCGTCACGAAGGCGAGCGAACGGATTTTCCCACGATCGCATTTCGCTCGGTGGTGCCTCCTGATACGCATGATGTCGATACGGCTCCGAGCGAATATCTCCCGTCCGATTGGGAGGAGAAGTGAGTGGCGAGGACGATTACGCAGATCCGCTCACTTGCGCGGAGCCATACGAGAAGCGCTCTCAACGCGCTGGTCGGCGTGATGCGATCGACCAGCGCAACGCCGGCTGCCCGCGTCTCCGCAGCCAATGCCATCCTCGATCGCGGCTGGGGCAAAGCGCCGCAGGCGATCGAGAACGGCGACGGAGCGCTCGAACTTGTGCACCGCATCGAGCGGGTCATCGTCGGGCCCGAGGAGGTTGAGGGCGAAGATACCTGAGAGCAGCGGCCGCGGCCCGATAACCCGCGCCGCAAAGAGGCTTATGTTGATCGCATACAGAGAGAGTTTCTCGGTCTTCTCGACCACGTGCAAGCACAGGCCATACTGCACAAAAAATCCTGATCCATGCGCAACAAATGCTGAGCCGATGGCCCCGCTCGTTGCTCTTTGTCGATATGGTTCAACAACGAGCAGTAAAGGGACTACGGCTTACATAGATCATTTCCGCAGAGCGTACCATGGATGCTGATCAGATTTTCGGCGCGTTGCCCGGGATCAATCACGTCTCTACCCTCGCAGCAGTTGGATGCGTGCTTCCAACGTATCTTCTTGGCCTTCGCCCTGCGACCTATAGAGTGTGTCTGTCCTTGGGAATCGCTTTCTCTCTTGCGAGACTGGGCGCAGAGATCACGGTAATAGTCTTCGTTACTCCGCATCTCCTGGCGTTTATCTTTCCACCATTCACTGTTGCCTTGATCGGAATACTGGCCCGGATAACACGGATCACTCGTGTAGGTTTGTGGAGCACAGTAGTGCTGATATGCGTCATTGTAGATTGGGCGCACCTTGCCGGTCTGTTCTGGGCACTTTCGTGAATATTCGTAGCCTCACACGAGCGTGCCATTCATGAATTCCCTTCCATCATACAGCAAGAAGATCCTGACCGAAGTTCAATCGATGGCGCCTCAGATCAATACTGTAGCGGCAAAGTATGTAGTGCCCGCCGAAGCGATTGCCGGAAGTTTGGCCCAAGAGCTACTCGACCGAACTGCCAGCTATTGGAATGAGGCGAGAGCTGTCGGTTCATCCTTCCACGCATATAAATCTCTCGCAGACGCGTACGCGGCGGGTGTGGCAATGAACCCACTCAACCCCGAGCGCGGTGCTTCGGACTATATCCTTAACCGGTACAACGTCGCCCCAAACGCGATAACGGTAGGATCGGATATTCCGAAATCCTTTGCTGTTATTGACTTCGGTCCGGCGGGAGTGAAATTCCACAACGCCATTCAGGCGATTCAGCCGATGCGATATTTGCCGCCGTCGATGTTTGGTCTTCCGAGCGCCTCAAGCGCGAACAGCAATCTGACCGACTGGCTTGCCGACTTGCTCGGGGCGCGCCCTCGTCAATGACCGTTCAAGCGAGATGATCACCGCTGGGCACCAGGCGGGCGTCCGATCCGATTTGCCTTACCGAGAGCAGCCTTGTCGATCCTGAAAATTCCAACCGCAAAAGTCTTTGAGCCGCTGCTTCGACCGGCGCGATACAAGGGCGCATTCGGCGGCCGGGGCTCGGGAAAATCTCATTTCTTCGGTGAGCTTCTGGTCGAGATGTGTCAGGCCGAGCGCGGCACGCTGGCGGTCTGCATCCGCGAGGCGCAGCGGACGCTGGCGCAATCATCGAAGCGATTGATCGAAAGCAAGATTGCGTCGCTTGGTGTCGGTCAGGGGTTCAAGAACTATTCCGACAGGATCGCGACGCCCGGTGACGGCGTGATGATCTTCCGGGGCATGCGAGATCATACGGCCGACTCGATCAAGAGCCTCGAGGGCTTCAAGATTGCATGGGTTGACGAAGCGCAATCGCTGAGCGCGCATAGCCTCGCCTTGCTGCGGCCGATGATTCGTGCGCCGGGCTCGGAATTATGGGCAAGCTGGAATCCGCGACGGAAGTCGGACGCGGTCGATGATTTCCTCCGGGTGCGCAAGCCGCCAGGGGCAATCGTCGTCAACGCGAACTGGCGCGATAATCCATGGTTTCCTGCGGTGCTCGATGAAGAGCGACGTACGGATCTTTCGCTCTATTCCGATCGCTACAATCACATCGAAGCTATCATCGATGCGCGTGCGCAGGCTGTGGCCGGGGAAAGCCCGGGCGTGCCGATCGGCGTGATCCGCAACCTTCTGATCGCGCGAGCTCCGGCTTGCCCGTGCGCGCAATATCTCCAGCTAGGTCGCGCGGAATAACGGCGGATCTGTCACCCATCGACGAGGTCCGGCCTCGCGAACTCACCAAGGGAAAATGCCATGACACTCTATAAGTGGTCGCGGGTCGCGGCCTCGGACGCGACCGCCGACAGCTCGATCAATTGGCAGGAGGGACAGGCGCCTTCGAGCGTCAATGACTCCGCCCGCGCGATGATGGCGGCGACCGCAAAGTATCGCGACGATATCGCCGGCGCGATCGTCACAAGCGGATCGAGCACGTCTTATGTGCTTTCAAGCTATCAGCAATTCGACAGCTTCACGAGCATGAACGGCGCGATGATCGCGTTCACGCCGCATATCATAAACGGAGGTATAACCGTGATCAACGTGGACGGGCTGGGTACCCGTCCGCTGAGAACCTCGCCCGGCACCGAATTGCAGGCGGGGGTTATCATCCAGGGTACGCCTTACACAGCGACCTACAATAACTCCGACGCAGCGTGGTACCTGCAGGGGTTTTTTGGCAATCCCTACAACGTGCCGCTTGCGGCCGGAATGGATTACTGGGGCTCCACCGCCCCCAACAGCTCGTTTGTCTTTCCGATCGGTCAGGCGATCTCGCGAGCGACTTATGCGACACTGTTCTCCTTGATCGGAACGCTCTACGGAACGGGCGACGGTTCTACCACTTTCAACTTGCCGGACAAGCGCGGCCGAGCTTCGGCCGCAGTTGATAACATGGGCGGCACAGCGGCTCTTCGCTTGACTTCGGCATATTTCGGAGCCCCGCAATTGGGTCTCGCGTCCGGCTCTGAAAGCCACACCCTGACGGTCAATGAGCTCCCGGCGCATCGTCACAGCGTTTTTCTGATCGATAGCGGGCACTCTCATATCGGTGCCGTTTTTGGTAGTCAGTCCAACAGCAATCTGGCTGCCGGTGGAAATCCGGTGCCGACCGCCGTCAATACGGCAGGCATTGGCGTCGCCACTA
The DNA here is from genome assembly GCF_054063295.1 of Bradyrhizobium sp. USDA 3240. NCBI lineage: Bacteria > Pseudomonadati > Pseudomonadota > Alphaproteobacteria > Hyphomicrobiales > Nitrobacteraceae > Bradyrhizobium > Bradyrhizobium sp. USDA 3240. Next base: position 1,437,052 of record NZ_JBSSGD010000002.1, on the reverse strand, counting down.
CCGGAATTTCGATCACCAGCGGCGACAGTGTGCCAAACGCGACGCTTCAAGCAGGCGGAAGCGTACCCCACGCGATCGCGCAGCCAACGATCTGCTGCAACTACATCTTGCGAGTTATTTGATGGTCGCCTCGATGAGCCTCACGTTGTAAGCCCCGAAGGCCGATTTTCGGGTCTGCTTTACGAACGACCAAGCGCATTCCTTAGCCCAATGTTCGCTGTTGAAGTTGCCGGGCATGAGACGGCGCTTGTCCGCATAGACATTCCAGTGATGACCTTCCTGGATCACAAGAAGATGGATCAAAGTTGGGTCTGACGGAAGGAGCCGCCATCCTTCGGCGGTTTCTTCCCAATGGAATTCCATCGGTCTTTGGGCAAGTAGGCTCGCCAGCCATCGCAGGGCACGCTTCATTTCTCGATCTCCATACGGGCACAACCTAGAGGGTCCGCGCAAACGGCGCAACCTGGCATCCCTATCGCCACAACCATCAGTGGAGCGACTGATGACCGACCTGAACGCCGTTAATGCGGCCAATGCAGCCCGCTGGGCGAAAGCCAAGTCGATACGGAGCTTCTCGACGGTCGCAGGCCGGCTTGTCGCGTCGCCAGCAAAGGCCCGCTACCAGGCCGTATCAGCCAAGACCGGCGTTCCCTGGTTCTTCATCGCGGTCGCTCACGAACGGGAGGCTTCCCAGAACTGGAGCACCCAGCTTGGGCAGGGCGACCCGCTCCGAAGCGTCTCTGTCCACGTTCCGAAGGGACGGGGCCCGTTCAAGACCTGGGAAGACGGCGCCTATGACGCGCTGGTCAACTGCGCGCCCTTCGCTGCCCGTAACCGTGACTGGTCGGTCGGCGGCACGCTGACCTTGCTCGAGCAGTACAACGGACTTGGCTATGCCGCTCGCGGCAAGCCGTCGCCTTACATCTGGTCCGGCACCGATCAGTACGTCTCGGGCAAATACGTCCGGGACGGGGTCTTTGACGCGAGCGTTGTGGATCAGCAGTTGGGCTGCGCAGGCCTGTTGCGGGCGATGATGCAACTCGATCCGACCATCACATTCAACGGAGCGAAGATCGTCCCGGCGGGAAGGACGCCATCGCTGGTGCCGAAACCACCACCTCCCGCCACCCCATCGATCCACGCTCCCGCCAAAGGCTCCCTCGGAGCCTTTTTTGTTGACCTCTTCAAATCTCTCTTCGGAAGGAAATGACGATGCTCTGGCTTTTCCTCACCTTACCCGGACTGCTCTGTGCATACTTCATTGTCGTGCGGCCGATCCTGCATGCGATTCCGGCCCTCAAGTCGTTCTACGACGAAGCCGATACGTTCTGGGGCAAGGCCTGGGCGCTCACCGGGAGATCTGTGACGGTGATCTGGGGTCTCCTCCTGACCGGCATTGGAACCGTTTTTCAGTGGCTAGATCCGATCGCATCTGCCTTTGGCGATCCCGATCTCAAGGCCGAGATCATGGAGGCATTGAAGAACAATCCCCGGTATCTCGCCTACACCATGATCGGCATCTCGACGATTACGATCGTTGCGCGCCTGCGGTCAGTGGGTAAGAGCTGATCGATGTGGATGACCATTCTCTCTTTCCTTGGCGGCCCTGTTATCAAGGGCTTGATCGATGCGTATCAGGCTAAGCTGAAGGCTGGGAACATCGACAGCAAGATTGCCGCCGATCTCGCCGCCGGTGAGATCGCCGCGCAGGTGGCGGAGGCGCAGGCGCATAGTCAACTCAAGATCGCCGAGATCGGTCATCCCTGGGAGCCGGAAAAATTGGCGTTCTACGTGACGTTGGTGTTTTACGCCAAATGCGTGATCTGGGACAAGGTTCTCGGCTTGGGGACGACGCCGCAACTCGCGGGAGACGTGAGCACCTGGGCCGGCATGATCATGGGCTTCTACTTCGGAAAGCGTACGTTTGAAAATGTCGCCCGCATCATACGAAGGTGATCCGATGCACGAAGCCGACGTCAAAGCAATCGTGATGGAAACGCTGATCGAACAGGATCGGGTGCGACGAAGCGACATCGATGCCGTCGTGGTCAAGACCATTGCGACGGTCTTGACTTCATTTGGATTTGAGGAGGGTGACCGACGAGAACTGCGCGCGGACTTTCAGCACCTCCGGCGATGGCGACGGAGCGTGGAGCAGGCGCAAAGCTATACTTTCAAGGCAGTGATCACCGTGATCGCTACCGGATTCCTCGGCGCCGTCTGGCTGGGTATCAAGGCCACGCTTGGAAAGTAATCCGTGTTGCAGCTGGAGTGGCTGGATCTCTCTCCAGACTGGAGAGCCAAGTACGCTTGGCGGACGATAGAATCTCGAGGTGCTAAGAATGTACAGGATACGCGAGGTTGATCCGCAGGACGAAGAGGTCACGGATGCGCTCGTCGAGCTTCATCAGTTGACTTTCTGCGATGGGACGCGCGTGCCTGACTTCGAACAGGGGTATTGGTGGCTCGCCTTTCGTGGACTCAAGCCGATTGCATTCGCGGGCGTCGTTCCGTCAACCCATGTTGCCAACGCCGGATATCTGTGCCGTGTTGGGGTGGTGATGCCGCACTGCGGCCACGGCCTGCAAGTGCGGCTTAGCGCGCTGGAAGCGCGAGCGAGGCGGTCCGGCTGGAATGCAATCGTCTCGGACACGACCGACAATCATTTCTCGGCCAACAACTTCATCCGGCAGGGGTATCGGCTCTTCCAACCTGCCTCGCCCTGGGCATGGCAGCACACGCTGTATTGGCGGAAGGAGCTCGTCTAGTTCCTGCGAGGTGGAATTGACCGTTGCCGACAGTTTGACGATGTAGGGCGCCCGGTGGTCGATTGGCCGCCGGGCTTCTCGGCGTTTCTGGTTCGTAGGCCGCCCCCCTCGGTAAACTGCGGTCGTTAGCCGGAGCTTGGCCGCGCATCGAATTTTGGGCGGGAGAATGCTAGGGTGCCCCGTCCCGCGCGGACGAAACACGGCTGAGAGCGTTCCAGTCACCCAACGCCCGGTGGCGGCAGTTGAGAGTTCTATGCCTTGAATCGCTGGACGGAGGCTTGCGCGTCTTGATCTCTGGTGATCGCTCGATAAACTGAATCGAACGACCCGTCGCGCGAATGTTTCGGAGATCGAACGAAGGAAGAGACCATGGTTGAGGTTGGCCGCGGGCTCGACACCAAGATGCCGCCAGGGTCAGATCGGGATCATTATTCGCTCATGGTCGCGCGAGCCCGAGCGCTGGCACCGGCTCTGCGTGAACGGGCAGCGCGGACCGAAGAATTGCGCCGTTTGCCGCCCGAGACCGAGCGGGATCTACACGACAGTGGGCTTTTCCGAATCCTGCAGCCCAAGCGCGTCGGGGGCAGCGAGCTCGATTATGTTGCGCTGGTCGATTGTGCCGACGCCCTGGGGCAGGGCGACGCCTCGGTCTCCTGGAATTTTGCCAATCTTGCGAGCCACCACTGGATGCTGGGTATGTTCGCGCCCGAGGCGCAGAGCGCTGTGTGGGGCGAGAATCCCGATACGCTGATCGCGTCTTCCTTTGTTTTCCCGGCAGGACGGGCCAGGAAGACAAGTGGCGGTTATTTGCTGAGCGGTCATTGGCCGTTCTCGTCTGGGGTGGAAGCGTGCGGGTGGAACATGCTCGGGAGCGTAGTTGCCTCGGATGATGAGGCCGACGGCGTCGAGTATCGGCTGTTCCTGTTGAACCGACGGGACTACAACATCGACGACACCTGGAACGCGGCGGGTCTGCGCGGAACAGGATCGAACGATGTGCGAGCAACTGACGCATTCGTTCCTGAGCACATGACGGTTGCCGTCAGCGATCTTGCGGGTGGCGCAACGCCAGGCAGTGTCGTCAATCCGAACGCACTCTACATGCTGCCCGTTTTCTCGTTGTTTCCCTATGTGCTGTCTGGGGTCGGTCTGGGAAATGCCCAGGCTTGCCTCGATGATTACGTCGAGATCGCGCGACACCGTGCCTCGACATATAATCGGGCCAAGCTCGGCGACCTGCAAAGTACACAGATCAAGATCGCCGAGGCTTCTGCGAAGATAGATGCCGCACGACTGATCATGCGCACGAGTTGCGCTGAGGTGCTTGCAGCGATTCGGCGCGGTGATATCCCCAGCATTGCGGCGAAGACGAGGCTCCGGCGCGATGGCGCGTTCGCGGTCAATTTGTGCACCGAAGCGGTCTCTCTTCTGTTTGCAGCGAGCGGGGCGCGCAGCCTGTTCACCTCGGGAGCGTTGCAGCGCCAATTTCGCGATGCACATGCAGTGAATTCGCATCTCGCCTTCAATTTCGACGCGGCCGGCACCAACTATGGGCGAGTAGCTCTTGGGCTGCCGTCTGAAAACCTGACACTTTGAGGCTGGCCGGATGTCTGACGCACCCAAACGTCCGCCGGACCCGGCAAGCGAGCTCGCAAGCGACAGCTCGACAATCGATCCCCGTGACTTCCGCAATGCACTCGGTATGTTTGCGACCGGTGTGACGATCGTCACCGCGATGTCGACCGAAGGACGACCGTACGGAATTACTTGCAATTCGTTTGCGTCGGTGTCGCTTAACCCCCCACTCGTGTTGTGGAGCCTGGGGATGTTTTCGCAGGGATTGCCGATCTTCCAAAATGCCAGCCATTTTACGATCAACGTTCTGGACGCGTCGCAGCAGACGCTGGCGATAAAGTTTGCCAGATCATCGGGTGACAAATTCGCTGGTGTGAGTTGGTCACCAGGTCTCGGGAACGCTCCCGTGCTTGCCGACGTAGTCGCAAATTTCCAATGCCGGGCTGCCAACCGCTACTACGGCGGCGATCACGTCATTTTCCTTGGGGCGGTGGAGGCCTACGCCTACAACCGGAACAATCCGCTGCTGTTCGCGCAGGGAGGTTTTGGCCGGTTCCTGGCTGACGATAACGGCAACGCATCATGAATCGAAAGATGCTCATCAAGCGAACTCGTTCCAAGCAGAGGCGGCTGTCGGCCGACGATCGTCGCAGTGAATTCGTCACCAAGGCGACAGAGCTTTTTGCGGAGGAAGGATTTGGCGGCGGCACGCGTGCTCTTGCTCGCAGGCTCGGCGTGACGCAACCGTTGCTTTATCGCTACTTTCCGAGCAAGGACGATCTCATCAAGGAGGTCTACCGCAAGGTTTATCTCGAGCCCCTTGAAATCGGCTGGGAGAAATTGCTCTCGGATCGGTCGCGCCCGCTCCGCATGCGGCTGCAGGAATTTTACGAAGTCTATACGGGCACGATCTTCAACCGAAAATGGTTGCGGATCTATCTCTACTCTGGACTGAAGGGCCTCGATATCAATCGTTGGTATGTTGGCATGGTCAAGGACAAGATCCTGACACGCATTCTCAGGGAGTGTCGCCACGATGCCGGCCTCGCGACGCAGACCAGGCCCAGCGCGGCCGAGTTGGAGCTGGCCTGGGTGTTTCACGGCGGCATCTTCTATTATGGTGTACGCAAGTACATCTACGAAGCGCCCGTCCTGGAGGACAAGGCGCAGATGATCAGTGATGCGCTGGATATCTTTCTGGCGGGATTTGCGAGAATGGCGGAGAGCGCGACCGATCGTCGGGGGACGTCGATCAAGGTCGTCGGCTGAGCAGGATTACTTTGCTGCCATCTGATCCCGATACCAATCTCCAATCTCGCTCGCCGTCATGAGCGCGACGCCGTCATGGCCAATCACGTAATCGAGCAACGCCTCCAGGTATTTGATTCGATGTGGGACCCCCGTGATGTAAGGATGCACCGAGATTGCCATGATCCGCGCGTTCTCTGCGCCTTCGAGATATAGCCGATCGAATTGGTCGGTACAGCGCGTCAGGAACTGTTCCGAGGGCAGGTGCTGTAGCGCGTGAATGACAATGTCGTTGGTCTCGACGGAATAGGGAATCGTCGTCAAAGTTCCGTGCGGTGTTGCGATGTCTTGAGGAAGATCGTCGATCACCCAATCGGCCACGTATTCGATCCCGTTGAGGCGCAGGAGATCGAGTGTTTCTTCGGTCTCGGTCAGGCCCGGACTTTCCCACGATCGCGGCGGCTTGCCGGCAAATGCGGCGATCGTATCGACAGCACGCTTGATCGCATCCGCCTGGTTCTCGATCTTGTGCATGGGGCCCTGCACGAACCCATGCCCCATGAATTCGAAGCCCGCCTCGCGCGCTGCCGACGCTACGCGCGGATAGCTGTTGCAGACGTTGGCGTTCGTGGCCAGCGTCACCGGTATCTTCCGGTCCGTGAGGGCCTTGAACTGCCGCCAGAAGCCGGCGCGCATGCCGTATTCATGCCACGACCAGTTCGGCACGTCAGGCAGCAGCGGTTGGCCCATCGGTGGACTCAGCACGGTGCGTGGCATCGGATTTTCGATACGCCATTCCTCGACGTTGAGGATGACCCAGACAGCAAGCTTCTTGCCATCAGGCAATGTCAGTTTCGGCCGGTCGATCTGAGCCTGGTACGGAATGCGATCAGTGAAAGCCACGTCGAAACTCCCTTCGTCACGCGGATGATCCGGTGGCGGCGTTGATCCGCGGCAAGACCTTCTCGGCCATCAGGATCATCGATTGACGGCCGAGCTCGCGATCCTTCCAGTCCTTGCCGGCATAGAGCAAGGTTCCGAAGGTGCCGATCTCTTCCTGGAACGCCAGCAGTTGATCGGCCACGCTTTCGTGCGTGCCGTAGATGATCAGCTTGTCGCAGATCGACTCGAGGGTGACCTCTGAGTCTGGTTGATCCCGCCTCGTCTTGAACAGTTCGAGCCGGCCGCTGCGCTTCAGCTTCGTGAACAGCTGGTGATAATAGTACACGTAGGGGCTATCGGGCGACGTGGCATAGGCCTTCGCCGTTGCTGCGTCCTTTGCCACAAACACGCTCTTGGCGACGCGCCAGTTGGCGGGGTCCGCTGCCCGGTTCACACGCGCGCAACCCTCGACATATTTGGGCCAGTGGCTCTTCACCCAGGCAGGCATCAGGAAGTTCGCCGAGATCGGATCCCAGCCGCGCGCGGCGGCTTCCGTAACGCCTTTTGAGAGCGGCGCGACCGCGGTCACCACGATCGGCGGGTGAGGGGTTTGCAATGGGCGCGCAATCAATCCCTGGCCGATATCCTCGATCCGGGTTCGCTCGACCGAGACATTCCAATAATTGCCCCGCAAGTCATAGGGCGGCTTGCCAGCCCAAATCTCCAGAACCTGATTGATCGCCTCGAGGAACATTGCATTGCGGTCGGCATCGAGATTGCCGAAAACTTCTGCATCGGACAGCAATCCGCCGGGGCTTATTCCAAATATGAAGCGGCCATCCAGCATGTGATCGAGCATCGCGACGGATGCGGCGACCGTTGCCGGATGCGTGTTCGGCATGTTGATGGTGCCGGTTCCAAGCTTGATCTGCTTGGTCGCGGCTGCGAGCCAGGCAATGAACGCAATGCTGGACGTGATGTTCTCGGCTTTGTCGGTGACGTGCTCGCCGACATACGCCTCCGTGTACCCGAGCTCATCCGCGAGCAGGAAGGCCTCCCGATCCTCCCGGAGCGATTGCCGCCAATCCTTTTCGAGAGGATGGATCGGCATCGTAAAGAATCCGATCTTCATGATCCGCCTCCCTCCGCGTTGAACTTTAGTTGGCAAGGAACCTGCGGCCTTCCCAAGGCGAAGACAAGCCCTGCCGCACAAATAATCACTCGATAAACAAACTTGACCTTTGAAGGGGCCGGCCCTCTAATCGGGCAAACCAAAATTGGGCCGGGAGGCCACGCCCACATGAAAGCTGCGGCTTTCGCCTACGCCCGCGCGACCAGCGTCGTGAATGCGCTGGAGTTGCTTGCCGCGCACGGCGACAAGGCGAAGGTTCTGTCGGGTGGCCAGAGCTTGATGCCGGCCATGAACCTGCGGCTCATCTCCCCGGACATTCTGGTCGATATCGGTGGCCTCGCCGAGCTGCGCGGCATCGCCGTGAGGGCAGGCGTGCTGATCGTTGGCGCGCTGACGCGGCATGTCGACCTGCTCAGGTCGCCGGAGATTGCGCTGTATGCGCCGCTGTTGCGGGATGCCGTTGCCCACGTTGCTCATCCTGCAATTCGCAATCGCGGAACGATAGGCGGCAGCCTTGCGCATGCCGATCCGGCATCGGAGCTGCCGGCCTGTGTTGTCGCACTTGACGCCACGATCGTTGTTCGCGGTCCGACGGGCGAACGACGGATTGCCGCGACCGAGTTTTTCAAGGGCATCTACGAAACGGCGCTGTCGCCAGACGAATTGCTTGTCGCGATCGAGGTGCCAGTCGCGGGCCAGGGCTCGACATTTTTCTTTCAGGAGTATGCCCGGCGACATGGTGACTACGCCGTCGTCGGACTTGCTGCACGTGCTGTTGTTGCAGCCGGCAGGTTCACTTATCTTCGGCTCGGCTTCTTTGCGGTTGGCGACCGGCCTCTGCTAGCCGCGGCCGCAGGCAGGTTGATCAATGCCTCCGTGACCCCTGCCTTGCTTGCAGAAGCCGCGACAGCGCTGGCCGATGAAATCGATCCACAGGAAGATCAGCAGGCTACCGCGGCGATGCGGCGACATCTTGCTGCGGTCTTGCTCCGGCGCTGCGTGGCCGCATTGCTGGCGCGGCCCGACCTGGAAGCGGGAGTTGCCAGGTGAGTGCCCCAGTGTCGGTTTCGCTTCTGGTCAACGGCGAGCCCATCGATGCCTTTGTCCTGCCGAGGCTCAATCTCGCTGACTTCCTCCGGGAGAACCTGAAGCTGACCGGTACCCATGTCGGTTGCGAGCACGGCGTTTGTGGTGCGTGTACGGTCCGGCTCGATGGCGAGATCGTCCGCTCTTGTCTGATGCTGGCGGTCCAGGCGCAGGGGGCGTCGGTCGAGACCATCGAGGGGCTGTCCGACAGTGGTGAAATCGCCGATCTTCAGGCGGCATTTCGCGAACGCAATGCCTTGCAGTGCGGCTATTGCACGCCTGGGATGCTGATGACGGCGCAAGACTTGCTGAAGCATATGCCCGTGCCTGATCGCCAGGCGATCCGCGAGCATCTTTCCGGCAATTATTGCCGCTGCACCGGCTATCAAGCCATCGTGGATGCGGTGGAGGCAACAGCCAAGACGCGCGCGGGGCGGCCGGCATGACGGTGACCCGTACGCCAGCAGAGACACTTTCGGTGCTCGATCGCCCGAATTCCTATATCGGCAAGACGGTGCCACGGCCCAACCTCGACAGGTTGCTGCAAGGCCGCGGACAATACGTCAGCGACCTGGAATTGCCGCGGATGGCGCATGTGGCCTTCCTGCGGTCGCCATATGCCCACGCCAGGATCGTGGCGATCGATGCCGACGCGGCACGGCGTATGTCCGGCGTTATTGCCATTGTCACAGGTCGCGAGCTTGAGGCTGTCATCACGCCATGGGTCGGGGTGCTCTCGCATCTGAAGGGATTGAAGTCGGCGCCGCAGCACGCGATCGCGGTCGATCGGGCCTGCTGGCAGGGTGAGGCGGTCGCGGCGATTGTCGCGACCAGCCGTGCGGCAGCCGAAGATGCGATGGAGCATGTTGTCGTCGACTACGAGGAGCTCGAGACGGTCACGGACATGAGCACCGCGCTCGATCCGGCAACGCCGGTCATTCACAGCGCGCTCGGTGACAATCTTGCCTTTGAACGGACTCTTGATGCCGGCGATGTCGACCAGGCATTGTCGGATTCCGAGGTGGTCGAGGCCGACTTTGTATTCGGGCGTCACACCGGCGTGACGCTTGAACCGCGGGCGGTGGTTGCCGACTGGAATGCGGCCGAGGCACGGCTGATGATCTATCAGGGCACGCAGGCCCCCCACATGGTGCAGAACATCGCAGCCCTGCATCTCGGACTACGTGAGGCGCAGGTCCGGGTGGTCTGCAAGGATGTCGGCGGCTCGTTCGGCATCAAGGTCCACATCTACGCCGACGAAATGGCGACCTATGCGCTGTCCAAGCTGCTACGGCGGCCGATCAAGTTCGTGGCCGACCGTGTCGAGAGCTTCAACACGGACATTCACGCCCGCGATCATCGATGCCGGGGCCGGATCGGCGTCAGGCCGGACGGCACCATCACGGCTTTCGAGATCGACGACCTGACGGGGATCGGTCCCTATTCGATGTATCCGCGCACCAGCGCCATCGAGGCCAATCAGGTGGTCAATCTCGTCGGCGGGCCGTATGTCACGGCGAACTATCGGGCGCGAGCGCGGGTCGTCTTCCAGAACAAGAACGTGATGTGTCAGTACCGGGCAGTCGGACACCCCATTGCCTGTTCCGTCACCGAGGGTCTGGTCGATCTTGCCGCAGCGAAGATCGGCATGGACCCCGTCGAGATCCGCCGGCGCAATCTGATCCCTGACGATGCCTATCCCTGTGCATCAGCCTCCGGCATGAAATTCGAGCAGCTTTCGCATCACGCCTCGCTGACCAAGCTGCTGCAGCTGATGGATTACGACGCCTTGCGTGCCGAGCAAGCGGCATTGCGCGCCAGAAACATTCACCGGGGTATCGGAATCGCCAGCTTCATCGAGGTGACCAATCCCAGTGCCGCCTTCTACGGCGTCGGCGGCGCGAAAATCTCGTCGCAGGATGGCGTTGCGGTTCGGCTCGACGCGCAGGGTTCGGTGATCTGCCAGACCAGCATCACGGAGCAGGGGCAAGGGTCGGAATCGCTGACTGCCCAGATCGTGGGCAGCGTGCTGGGCGTTTCGATGGAGCGGGTTCGCGTGATCCTGGGCGATACCGACAATACGCCCTACGGCGGCGGCACCTGGGCCTCGCGCGGTGCCGGCATCGGCGGCGAAGCCGCGTTGCAGGCCGCCAAGGCCCTGCGCCAGAATATCCTGGACGTCGCCGCGGCCATCCTGCAATCGACGCCGGCCGGACTCGATATCGTCAACAACAGCATCGTCAATGCCGTCGACGGTGCGCCGCGCATCGAGCTGAACGAGCTGGCGCGGATCGTCTATTTTCGACCGGATACTCTCCCGCCGGGCGTCCAGCCCGAGCTGATGGCGACGCGGCATTTCGTGCCACGGCAGTATCCCTTTGCGTTCACCAACGGGGTTCAGGCCGCATGGCTTGAGGTCGATACCGAGACCGGGTTCGTGACGCTGCTGAAGCATTGGGTCGTCGAAGACTGTGGTACCATCATCAACCCGCAACTGGTCGACGAGCAGATCCGGGGCGGGGTCGTGCAAGGGCTAGGCGCGGCGCTGTTCGAGAAATGCATCTATGACGAACGCGGTCAGCTGACCAACGCCAATATGGCGGACTACCTGGTCCCGATGTCCGGCGAGATGCCCGATATCGAAATTGGTCATGTGGTGTCTCCGACGCAGGAAACGGAGCTCGGAGCCAAAGGGGCGGGTGAGGCAGGTACGGCCGGCGCAGCAGCTGCGGTTGCCAACGCGGTCAATGACGCGCTGCGGCCGTTCGGCGCAACAATTACCGAGATTCCGCTCACGCCACAGGTTATCCTGACGGCCTTGGGACGGATCTGAGTGGGGACGTTCCGGGCAACGATAATACGCTAAGCAAAACACAGACAGTTCTTGGGGAGGAATAGGTCATGACGAACAAGGTCACCAAAGCTGGATCGATATCGCGGCGTCGTCTGCTGACGACGGCAAGCGCCGGGGCCGCTCTCGCCATCTCACCCTTTCGCATCAATCTGCTCCAGGCTGAGGAAGCCCCCATCAAGATCGGCTTCCCGGTTCCTTTGACCGGTCCGTATGGCGCCGAGGCCCAGGACCAGGTGCGGGCGGGGCAGCTCGCTGTTGCCCAATTCAATGATGCGGGTGGCCTCAATGGCCGTAAGGCCGAGCTCGTCGTGCGCGACGACAAGCTCAATCCCGGGGAGGCCGCGACGCGGACATTGGAGCTGGTCGAGAAGGAGAAGGTGAATTTCGTCGTCGGCAGTCTGTCGGCCGCGGTTCAGCTTGCGATCAACAACGTCACCAAAGAGCGCGGCGTCATCTTCAATTCGATCAGCCAGTCCGACGCCATCAACGAGGCAGCCGACTTCAGCAAATACACATTCCACGAAGCGCTGAACCCGCACATGACGTCAGGCGCGGTCGGCCGCTATGCCTTCGCAAAATTCGGCAAGAAGGTTGCGTTTCTCACGGCGGACTACGCCTACGGTCACGAGATGGTTCGCGGTTTCCTCGAGGTCGGCAAGGAGTTCAACGTCGAGAACCTCGGCGACATCCGCCATCCGCTGGGAACGACCGACTTCTCCACCCTGCTGCCGCGTCTCCAGGCGCTGAAGCCCGATATTCTGTGCATCAGTAATTTCGGTCGCGACCAGCAGATCGCGCTGAAGCAGGCGACCGACTTCGGCATCAAAAAATCGATCCAGATCATCGCGCCGCTGCTCTCGCACGCCAGCCGCGTCGCGGCCGGCCCCCAGGCATTCGAGGGCGTCGTCGGCGGCTGCTCGTTCTACTGGGGTATCGAGGACAAGTTCGCCTCGACCAAGGCGTTCAACGATGCGTTCCGCAAGATGTACGACGGCAAGCTGCCTACCGATTACGGTGCGCTCGGCTATGGCGGTGTTCGGACCGTGCTGGAGGCAGTCAAGGGCGCCGGCAGCGTGGAGACCGACAAGGTCGTCGCTGCATTGGAAGCGCTGAAGTACGACTACTACAAGGGGCCGCAATATTATCGCAAATGCGACCACCAGTCGGTGCAATCGGTGCTCGTGATCAAGTCGAAGTCCAAGGACCTGAGGAACGAGTCCGACGTGTTCGAGGTCCTGTCGACCGAGGAACCCAACGAGAAGTACTTGCGCATCTGCGAGGCGCTCGGTCACAAGAGCTGAGCTCGTGCGACGGCGCGCGCCGCGGGTCGGTGCGCGCCGTGCGAAGGGGGACAAATGGCGGGCCTGAGCTTTGACCTGATCGCGCTGCAACTGTTCGCCGGGCTGGCGCTCGGCGCCATCTACGTGCTGTTTGCGATCGGCCTCTCGCTGATCTTCGGGATGTTGACGGTTGTCAACTTTGCCCATGGCGCGTTCTACATGGTCGGCGCTTATGTCGGGCTCTATCTGATCTCGATCGGGGGCAATTTCTGGATCTGCCTCGTGGCGGTGCCGATCGCCGTCGGCCTGTTCGGGCTTGCCGTCGAGCGCGTGCTGATCCGGCCGCTTTACGGCCGCGGCATCGACTATCCGCTGCTACTGACCTTTGGGCTCAGCTACGTGATGGTCGAATGCGTGCGCATTGCCTTTGGCAAGACTGGCTATCCTTTCGATACGCCCGAGGTTCTGCAGGGCGCCGTCGACATTGGTGTCGGCTATTTCCCGCTCTACCGCCTGTTCGTGATTGGGGCGACAGCCGTCGTGCTGCTGGCGCTCTGGCTGTTTCTGGAGAAGACCAGCTTCGGGCTGATCATCCGCGCCGGGGCGCGCGATCCGCAGATCGTGCGTGTTCTTGGGGTCGATGTTTCCAAGGTCTGGTTGATCGTGTTCGGGATAGGTACCGCGATCGCGGGCTTTGCCGGCCTGTTGGCCGCACCGCTTCAAGGCGTCATTCCGGAGATGGGCGGCACGATCCTTGCCGAAGCCTTCGTTGTGACCGTCGTAGGAGGGATGGGGTCGATCGGCGGCGCCGTACTGGCAGGCCTCCTGGTTGGAGTGGTGGTCAGCATGACCTCACTGTTCGCGCCCGAAATGGCCAAGGTTTCGATCTTTGCCTTGATGGCGGTCGTTCTGATCGTTCGTCCCCAGGGCTTCTTCGGCCGCGCCGGATTGATGAGCTGAGCCCGGCATGACCGAAACCACTCAATCGATCAAGCAGCCCGGTGCCGCGACGGGCAGTTGGTACGAGTTCGCAACGCGGCATCGTGCCAGTCTTGTCGCGGCGGTCATCCTGGTTTTCCCGCTGGTGATGCCGTTTACGGCCCTCGCCGTGAATATCCTGATCTATGGGTTGTACGCGCTCGGCTTCAACCTCGTGTTTGGTTATCTCGGCCTCCTGTCGTTCGGTCATGCGGCACTCTTCGGGACCGGTGCCTACCTCTGTGGCATCGCCATCGTGCACTTCGGCTGGCCGTGGTATGCGGCGATCGCCGCCGGGGTCGCCGGCGGATTGTTGATGGCGCTGTTGATCGGCGTGCTCGCGATCAGGACCCGAGGCATCTACTTCGCCATGGTCACGATGGCGCTGTCGCAATGTGTCTACTACCTGTTCTACCAGGCGGTTGACTTGACCGGCGGCGAGAACGGCCTTCGCGGCATCAACGTCCGCACCATCGATCTGTTCGGCCTGCGGATCGATTTCATCAATCCGATGACCCGTTACTACGTCATCGCGGTTTTTGTGATCGCCGCGTTCTTCGTGATGTCACGCATTCTGGCGTCGCCCTTTGGTGCCGTCATCGAAGCGGTGCGCGAGAACGAGGGGCGTGCCCGCGCGTCCGGCTACGACGTGACCCTGACGCGACTGCTGACCTTCGTCCTGTCAGGCGGTTTCTGTGGCCTCGCGGGTGCGTTGCAGGCGTTGCACCTGTCGATCGTTCCGATCGAAATCCTGCACTACGAGACCTCGGGCCTAGTCGTGATGATCGCTCTCCTCGGCGGCATGGGGACGTTCTTCGGGCCGATGATCGGCGCAGCTGTCTTCCTTGTCCTGGAGAATGTGGTCTCGGTGTGGACCGTTCACTGGCAACTGATCGTTGGAGCCATCTTCATCGCATGCGTGCTGTTCTTCCCGGCGGGCATCTGGGGCACTCTGATCACGCGGGGCAGACGATGAGCGCCGCAGAACGCCCGGCAGGCGAAATCATTCTGCGCACCAGCGGCGTCGGCAAGACGTTCGGGAAGTTCGTCGCCCTCAACAATATCTCGGCCGAGTTTTCCAGAGGAGCGATCACTTCCATCATTGGTCCGAACGGAGCTGGAAAGAGCACCTACTTCAACCTGCTGTGCGGTGCCCTTCCGCCGACGAAGGGAAGTGTCGAGTTCGAGGGCAGGGATGTCACCGGTCTGCCGCAACACCGCTTTGCGCATATGGGGATCGCGAAATCCTTCCAGATCACCAGCGTGTTTCCGCAGCTTACGACACGGGAGAACATCCGCGTCGGCCTGCAGGCGCTGGTGTCACGATACGACATCTGGCGTCCCCGTGCGCGCCTGACCGAACTGATCGAGCGGGCGGACGAACTGCTGGCTCTCGTCGGGCTGTGGGAATCCCGGGGGCGTGCAGCCAAAACATTGGCCCATGGCGAGCAGCGGGCGCTGGAGATCGGTATGGCGCTCGCCAGCCAGCCCCGTTTGCTGTTGCTGGACGAGCCGACGGCTGGCATGAGCCCGGAAGAAACCCGGACCATGATGGATCTGATCGTGAAACTCGCCAGGGAGCGTACGGTCATTCTCGTCGAGCACAAGATGAAGCTGGTGCTGGGGATCAGCGATCGCATCCTCGTGCTGCACCACGGAGAATTGCTTGCCGAGGGAACGCCACAGGAGGTCCGGCAGAACGAGGCGGTGAAGCGTGTCTATCTCGGTCAGCGGGAGCACTGACGCGATGCTGCAGGTCAGCAAGCTCAATGCCTGGTATGGCGCAAGCCACGCGCTGCAGGACATCAGTCTCGCGGTGAACAAAGGCGAGATCGTTTGCCTGATCGGGCGCAACGGGGCCGGCAAGACGACGACGCTCAAATCGATCATGGGATTGATGGGGCGGACGCGCGGCTCAGTCACCTTCAAGGGTGAAGAACTGTTGCGCCAGCCGGCGCATGTGCGCTTCGCATTGGGGCTGGCCTACGTTCCAGAGGAGCGGCGGATTGTGCAGGGGCTGACCGTGCGGGAGAATTTGCGGCTCGGGCTGGTCGCCTCGAAGGAGAAGAAGCGGGAAGCCGAGCTGATCGCCGAGATTGCGGCGATCTTCCCCCGACTGGCCGAGCGCATGGACCAAGAGGCGGTCACGATGTCCGGCGGCGAGCAGCAGATGCTGGCGATCGCGCGGGCGATGATCGCAAAGCCCGACCTGATCATGCTGGATGAGCCTTCGGAGGGCATCATGCCGGTCCTAGTCGACGAGATGTTCGAGCTGTTTCGCAGCATGAAGGCGCAGGGAACGACGGTTCTGTTGGTCGAGCAGAACGTCGAGCTCGCGCTCGGCATCGCCGATCGTGCCTACGTGCTGGATCAGGGGGCGGTGGTGCACCAGGCCTCCGCGCAGGCGCTGCTCGCCGACGACGAGATCAAGGAGCGCTACTGCTCGGTGTGAGCACGCTCTCGGATCGGCACGTACTGAACGTTACTCCGCAGCGCTTGCGATTGCTTCGGCTTTCCGGTTGGTAACGACGACCTTGATCGCGTCATCCACTCGGTCCCGCGCATATCTGAGCGCCGTCGGCAGGTCGGCCAGCGGAAACGTATGGGTGTGTATCTTGGTCGCGTCGAACCGCTTCGCGGCCATCAGTTCCATCGCGCGGTGCGTGGCGCTCTTGCCTTCGCCGCGGATACCGTAAGCGTAGATGTTGTTCCGCACGAGATGCGCGACGTCCAGCGTTGCGGCCTCGTGCGGGAAGGCGGCGAGACAGATCTTGCCGCCGCGATTGGTCATGTGAATGGCCTGGTTGAGTGTCGCTTCGGTGCCGGCACATTCGACGACATAGTCCCGATCCCCCCTGTTAGTTGCTTTACGACCCCAACGGCGTCTTCGTCGTTGATGTTGATGACGCGGTCGGCCCCAATTCCCTGCCGATCGCCAGCCGCTTGTTGCGCGTTCCGGTCAGGATGACCGGGCTCGCACCAAGCGCCTTGGCCACAGCAACTGCGAGAAGTCCGATCGGCCCCGGGCCGATCACCACGACGCTCTCGCCGGCCACCAATCCCCCCAATTCCGTCAAGCCATACATCGATGTCCCGGCAGTCACCACGAGCGTCGCTTCCGCGTCGCTCATGGTATCCGGAACGCGCGCCAGCGTATTGATGTGATTGACCGCGTATTCGGCGAATCCGCCGTCGGTCGTAAAGCCGTTGGCGCGGTGACCTTTCTCCGGCTTTCCATAGTTGAGGCAAGATGTGTACATGCCCTGGCTGCAGCGTTTGCATTGGCCGCAGCCGGCATGGATCTCGACGCTGACCCGCTCACCGATCCTGAACTCGTCGACATCAGGGCCAAGCGCAGCAACCGTGCCCATATATTCGTGACCCGGCGTAAAGCCCTTGTTGAAGGGCGCGCCGCCCTGAATGCTTGCCGGCGACCCGGCATGGATGATTTCGAGATCGGTGGCGCAGATCGCAACTGCGTCGATGCGCACCAGTACTTCGGCACGCGACGGGACCGGCGTCGCCTTGTCGCGAAGCAGGAGCTGGTCGGGGTCGCCAACGACCCAGGCTTTCATCAGATCGGGGACGGGAAGGTCGGGCGATGTCTTGACGCCGGGCGGCTGGTACATGGGCGCTTCCTGTTTTGGCTCTCAGCCTAGCGCGAAACGACGCTCTGCCGCGAGTATCCGATCGTTGGCATCCGGGCTGTCGCATTTGCTGCACGGCAGCAAGCGCGTCGCAAAACCTTCATGCGCGGCCTATACTTGGTCCCCCGTTGATGTTGAAATCCGCATTGCATCCTCTCCCAGACCGGAGCCTCCCATGAAGATCCGCCTTGTCCTTGCGTTGCTGGCGCTGACGCTGATCGCGCCGTGGCAATCCGCCAAGGCGGCCGACGTGATCTGCTACAATTGCCCGCCGGAATGGGCGGATTGGGCCTCGATGCTGAAGGCGATCAAGGCGGACCTCAACTACGACATCCCGCACGACAACAAGAATTCCGGCCAGGCGCTGGCCCAGATCCTGGCCGAGAAGAGCAATCCGGTCGGCGATATCGGGTATTTCGGCGTGACCTTCGGCATGAAGGCCAAGGCCCAGGACGCGCTCGAGCCCTACAAGCCCGCGCACTGGGATCAGGTCCCCGCCGGTCTCAAGGATCCGGACGGCTACTGGACCACGATCCACTCCGGGACGCTCGGCCTGTTCGTGAACAAGGACGCACTGGGCGGCAAGCCGGTGCCGGCCTGCTGGAAGGACCTCCTGAAGCCCGACTACAAGGGCATGGTCGGCTATCTCGACCCGTCGTCGGCGGCGGTCGGTTATGTCGGCGCGGTCGCCGTCAATCTCGCGCTGGGCGGTTCGCCCACCAACTTCGATCCGGCGATCACCTTCTTCAAGGAACTGCGCAAGAACGATCCGATCGTGCCCAAGCAGACGTCCTATGCCCGCGTCGTGTCGGGCGAGATGCCGATCCTGTTCGACTACGACTTCAACGCCTATCGCGCGAAATACTCAGAGAAGGGCAGCTTCGAGTTTGTGATTCCCTGCGAGGGGTCGGTGGTGTTTCCCTATGTCGTTGGTCTCGTGAAGAACGCGCCCGACAAGGAGAAGGCCAAGAAGGTGATGGACTATCTGCTGTCCGACAAGGGTCAGGCGATCTGGACCAATGCCTATCTGCGTCCGGCCCGCCCGATCGAACTGCCGGCTTCCGTGAAGGGCAAATTCCTCCCCGACAGCGACTATGCCCGCGCCAAGAGCGTCGACTGGGGCGAGATGGAAAACGTGCAAAAAGCCTTCGTCGACCGCTATCTCGCCCAGGTTCGCTGAGGCAATATGGTGCCCTTCGACGGGCACCATTCTTCCGATGTCGCAAAAATCCTTCGTCTGGCTCTGCCTGCTGCCGCTCGTGCTGGTCACCGCGGCGTTCTTCCTGTTGCCGATGGCACGGCTGGTGGTGGCAGGCGCCGAGGGGCCGCACGGCCTTGCCGGATATCTCGCCATCCTGACCGAAGGCCGCTATCGCGCGACGCTGATCAATACCGTGCTGCTGGCGGCGGCAACCACGGTCGTCACGCTGATCGTGGCGACCATCGCCGGAATGTTTCTGCAGCGGCACCGCTTTCCCGGGCGGGCCGTGCTGATTGCGATGCTGACCTTTCCGTTGGCGTTTCCCGGCGTCGTGGTCGGCTTCATGATCATCCTGCTGGCAGGCCGGCAAGGGTTGATCGGCGATCTCTCGAACCGGATCTTCGGCGAGAAGTTCGTTTTCGCCTATTCGATCTACGGGCTGTTCCTCGGCTATCTCTATTTCTCGATCCCGCGCGTGATCCTCACCATCATGGCGGCCGTGCAGAAGCTCGACGTCGGGCTGGAGGAAGCCGCGCGTTCGCTCGGCGCAAGCCCATGGGCCGTGCAGCGTGACGTCGTGCTGCCGGCACTGGCGCCGGCCTTCGTCGCGTCCGGCGCGATCGCCTTTGCGACTGCAATGGGCGCCTTCGGCACTGCCTTCACACTGGCGACGAATATCGACGTGCTGCCGATGCTGATCTACACCGAGTTCACGCTGGCCGCCAATTTCGTGACCTCGGCGGCGCTGTCGGTGGGGCTTGGCCTGATCACCTGGCTCATCCTTGCGCTGGCCCGCACGTTCAGCGGCAGCGCGGTCGCGGCGGCCGGGTGAAAGCATGCGCGATCGCCTGATCTTCACCGGCCAGTTCATCTTCACGCTGCTCGTTGCCGCATTCCTGGTGGTGCCCGCAGCGCTCTCGATCTCCGCCGGCGTCACCGTCAATTACTTCCGGGGCATTCAGTCCGGCGTGACCCTGCAATGGGTCGCGCAGGTCTGGGAGCTCTATGCCGGGACCATCCTGCTGTCGTTCGTGATCGCCTTCGCGACACTTGCCGTCACGCTGCTCGCGGGCGTCCCCGCGGCCTATGCCCTGCATACGCGCGGCGGTCGGCTTGCCCGCATCGTCGAGGAGGTCATCACCTTACCGCTGGCGATCCCCGGGCTTGCGATCGCGCTTGCACTGCTGCTCACCTATGGCAGCTTTGGCGGCTTCCGTCGCTCCTGGCTGTTCATCCTGGTCGGCCACGTGATTTTCACCATGCCGTTCATGGTGCGCTCGGTCATGGCGGTGTTTGCGACCGTGGACATCAAGACGCTCGATGAGGGGGCTGCCTCGCTCGGGGCATCGCCGTGGCGGCGATTCTGCGATGTCATCGTGCCGAACGCGCTGCCAGGAATTCTGGCTGGCGCACTGATGGTGGTCACGCTGTCGCTCGGCGAGTTCAACCTGACCTGGATGCTGCATACGCCGTTGACGAAGACGCTGCCGATCGGGCTCGCCGACAGCTACGCCTCGATGCGACTCGAAGTGGCCTCGGCCTACACGCTGATCTTCTTCGTGATGATCATTCCGCTGCTGGTCGCGATGCAACTGCTGGCCGACAAGGACCACAAGCGATGAGTACGGCGGGGCACGGTGCGGCGGTGCGGATCGAGGCATGCGGCAAGACCTTTGCCGATGGGACGCGTGCGCTCGATCCCGCGACCCTCGACATCGCGCGAGGCGAGACGCTGGTGCTGCTCGGCCCATCCGGCTGCGGCAAGACCACGATGCTGCGCATTATCGCGGGCCTCGAGTTGCCGGATGCGGGCGGCAAGGTGCTGTTCGACGGCAAGGATATGACCTCGGTCCCGATCGAGCGCCGCAATGTCGGCATGGTGTTTCAGTCCTACGCCCTGTTTCCCAACATGACGGTGGCGGACAATATCGCCTACGGCTTGAAGATCCGTGGCGTTGCTAGGGGCGAGCGTGCCGCACGCGTCGCCGAGCTGGTTGCTCTGACGAACATCACGGGGCTGGAGAACCGCCGCATCGAGCAGCTTTCGGGCGGCCAGCGCCAGCGTGTGGCACTGGCGCGTGCCGTTGCGATCCGGCCCGGCATCTTGCTGCTCGACGAACCCTTGACCGCGCTTGATGCCGCCTTGCGCGACCGGCTGCGAGGCGAGCTCAACCGGTTGCTGCGCGCACTCGGAATCACGACGATCTATGTCACCCACGATCAGGCCGAAGCCATGGAATTGGGCGACCGCGTTGTCGTGATGCGGAAAGGTGCGATCGCCCAGATCGGCACGCCGCGCGAGGTCTACTTCGCGCCGAAGGACCGCTTCGTGGCGGAGTTCATCGGAGCGGCGAATATCGTGGAAGCTCCGATCGAGAACGGCGTATTGATCCTGCCCGGCGGACGATTGCCGATCGAGGGTGGCGCGACGGCTGCGAACGCGACCGTCATGATCCGTCCCGAAACCATTCGCGTGACGGACGCCGGGGCGGGGGCGATCTCGGGCATAGTCGATTCCGTGAGCTTCATCGGCGACCGGCAGCGGCTCGTTGTAAGTGGTGCATCGAGCAAGCCGCTCAATGTCGACGCGCCCAACACAATCCTGGCGAAGGTCGGCGATCGAATCGGGCTGTCCATCGCGCCCGATGCGCTTCGTCTTCTGCCGTCCGAATCTTGAGAGTCATCGATGCCTTCGAAACCGGTCCTGATCGCGCAGATATCCGACCTCCACATCAAGCCGCCGGGAGCGTTGGCCTATGGCCGGGTCGATACCGCGAAGGCGCTGGAACGCTGTGTGGCGGCGCTCAGCGCATTCGAGCCGGCGCCCGATTTCGTTGTCATTTCGGGCGACGTCGTCGACACGCCGTCGGTCGAGGAATACGACTATCTCAAGCGATTGCTCGCGCCGCTGCGCCTGCCGTTTGCCGGCATTCCCGGCAATCACGACTCGCGTCAGTGGATGCGCGAGGCGTTTCCGGCCGCGCCGTATGCTCACCCGACCGGCGCGCTCGACCAGAAGATCGAGGTGAGTGGTCTCGATCTCCTGCTGCTGGATTCAAGCGTCACCGGCAAGCCGCACGGCATGCTCGAACCGTCCACGCTGCAATGGCTGGACGCGGCGCTGGCGACGGCTGTCGATCGGCCGGCGCTGCTCTTCCTGCATCACCCGCCATTCAAGGGCGGCATCTGGCATATGGACCGGCAAGACCTCTTCAATGCCGATGCATTGGCGGAGATCGTCAGGCGTCACCCGCGTGTGCGGTTGATCGCATGCGGGCACGTCCATCGCGCGATGCTGACCACCTTCGCCGGGATTCCCGTGACACTATGCCCCGCTCCGAACCATGCGGTCGACCTGGACCTCGGACAGCTGCGCGAACCATCGTTCAAGGTGGAACCGCCTGCATTTCATTTGCACGCATGGTTTCCCGGGCAGGACTTTGGACAACTGGTCACGCACCAGGTCCCGATCGGTCAGTTCGACGGGCCGCATCCGTTCTTTGGGCCGGACGGTAAGCTGCTGTGAGTGGGGCGTGTCGAACCCTCACACGGACGGGTTTCGCCAGGCGGGATTGCCAGTGACGGGCGGGTTTTCAAGACCAAGGGCGGCCGTTGCCTACAATTGAGCGTTGCAACTAGGCACAAATTTATTCCAAATTGTACTTTCGATGCCTTCTAGCCCGATCTCACCGGCCTGGACCTTTTGTTGCTGTAGGTCTCCGGTAGGGCTATAGTCCTCTCCGCTTTCATTGATCGATGGCTTGTCGGTGTGTCGCGCTGCTGGCGCGCCGATTGAACGCAACACAATCAGTCTGGATCACAATGACCGGTGCGCTGCCCATAGAACGAACTGCCGGCGCGCCGTTGTTTTCGAACAACAAGCTATCGGTGCTGCGCAAGCATCCTTACTTTGCCGATCTCGAGCCCGAGGCGTTCGATCAGCTCTGCCGCTATGCCAAGCACACCACGCTGAAGCGCGGAACGACGATTTTCTCCAAGGGCGATCCGGGCACCAGCCTGATCGCGGTGATCTCGGGCACGGTGAAGATCAGCATCTCCTCGCCGGATGGCCGCAACGCGATCCTGAACCTGATCGAGGCAGGAGAGATATTCGGAGAGATCGCGCTGCTCGACGGCTTGTCGCGGACGGCCGATGCCACCGCCAACTCCAATTGCGAGCTGTTCGTCATCGACCGGCGCGAGTTCATTCCGTTCGTGCGCAGCCAGCCGACGCTTGCGATGAAGTTCATTGAGCTGCTGTGCGCAAGGTTGCGTTGGACCAGCGACCAGGTCGAACAGGTGATCCTGCAGGACTTGCCTGGCCGTCTGGCGAGCGCGCTGCTGCGCCTGAGCGACAAGCACAAGCCGCAGGGGCGCACCATCTCGATCACCCAGCAGGAGATCAGCGAGATGGTCGGGATGACCCGCGAGAGCATCAACAAGCAGCTCCGCGCGTGGGCAACACGCGGTTGGGTCAGGCTCGAACATGGCGCGATCGTCGTGCTGAAGCCCGAGTCGCTGCAGGCGCTGGTCGACGCCGGGGCTGATGACGGCGAGTAGTCGCTCTCCGGTCGGCGCGGTCGCTCCAACGTTTCACGAAATGGTGAGCCGGACAAAGCCTGTGAAACCATTCACATCGGTCGCGCGTGCCCTGCGGTAAGTGACCCTTCGGTGGAGCACACTCGCACTGTGGAGGAATCCATGCAGGGCTCTTTCTACAACCGGCAGCAGGCCGCGCGGCAGCGGGATCCGGAAAGCAACTACAGGAGCTTCAGCATCAAGCTGATCGCTTTGCCGGTGCTCGTGATCGTTGCATTGGTCGGGATGCTGGTCAGCCACCCCGCCGCGGTCAAATGGATATCGGACGCGGCGCAAGCGGAGTTCGCGGGTACCGACGCCGTCGACGCCGATCCATTGACCAAGATCGCGCAGCCGGCGCCCACGGCGCTGCCGCGCAATGAGACGCAGACGGTGAAGACCAACTGATCGTTGGCATCTTCGTTACGCCGCAACGCCGAGCAGCTTCGCCGCGGTCCGGCCGAGAATGTTGGCCTTGTCGTCGTCGCTCAGCGATGAGCAGGCGAAGATGTGGTCGGCCGGTGCCAGTTGCCATGGATAGGGATAGTCGCTTCCCAGCACGATCTGGCCGGCGCCAACCTGGGCGGCGAGGTGCCGGATCGCCTCGGGCGTGAAGATCAGCGAGTCGAAGTAGATCTGCTTGAGATATTCGGTCGGCGCTTTCTGGAGCTTGGTCTCCGGATTGCATCCCTTGGGTCCGACCAGACAGGGGTGGTCCGAACGATCGGCATAGGAGGGGAGATAGCCGCCGCCATGTGCGGCGATGATCTTCAATCCCGGGAAGCGGTCGAGCGTGCCCTCGAAGATCAAATGGGACAGCGCGATCGTGGTCTCAAGCGGATTGCCGATGGTGTTGCCGAGCCAGCCATTGCCGGAGAGCCGCTTGTTGAGCTCGGGCACGCCCTGCGGATGGATGAACAGGGGGACGCCGAGCTCCTCGGCCTTGGCCCACACGGGGTGAAACTTGGGGTCGGAGAATTCGACGCCATCGACCACACCGCCGATCGCCGCGCCCTTCAGTCCCTGTTTCTTCACCGCCGTCTCGAGCTCCTGCACCGCTAGGTCCGGCGCCTGCAGCGTCAGCGAGGCGAAGGCTGCGAACCGGTCGGGCTTCGAGGCGCACAGCTCGGCGAGCTTTTCATTCTGGATCTTCACGATCTTGCCGGCGAGATCGCGATCGCGGTCGTACCAGAACGGATTGATCGACAGCACCTCCATGTCGACGGCCTGCGCGTCCATCACAGCAAGGCGCTTGTCGATCTCGATGAACGCTTCCGCAGCGCCGTTGACCGGCGGCAGTTGATATTTTCCGGAATCTGCCCCGAGCAGCGCGCCGGCCTCGCGGAAGTGGCAATGCGAATGAATGTCGATCGTCTTGATGCGCTTGCCGTCGACGGTGACCGGCAATTTCTGGCGCGATGCTTGCGCATTCGCATTGTGGACAAGCCCGCAGCCGCAGAACACGATGCCTGCCGCCGCCGTCGCTCCCGCTTTCAGGAAATCCCGCCTTGTGGTCATGACGATCGCCTCCCTGGTCTTGTTATGGGCAGGGAGCCTAGGGACGTGGGCTAGCGGTCGCAAGACCACACGCTGTGCGTGTCGCGCAATGTTGATCTGCTCAGACCGGCTTGATCCCGGCCTTGGCGATGATGTCGCGCCATTTCGGAACTTCGTCCGCGATCCGCTTGCGCATGCCGTCGGGGCCGTTCGCAAGCACCTCGAAGCCGTCATTGCGGAGTTGTTCGGCGATCTCCGGTGTCTTCAGGATCGCAATCGATTTTGCCGACAGCAACGCGACAATGGAGGCGGGCGTACTCGCGGGCGCGAGAAAACCCTGAAATGTGTCGGAGACGAAATCCTGGTAGCCGAGTTCGATCATGGTCGGCACATCGGGCAAATCGAACCATCGATGGGTTCCGGTGACCGCCAGCGCCTTGAGCGCTCCCGATGCGATATGCGGATGGGCGGGCGGCAGCGCCGCGAACGCGACCTGGGTCGTTCCGCTCAGGATCGCCTGGATCGCTGGGCCTGCGCCCGAGAACGGAACATGCGTCATCTGGATTCGGCCGATGATCTTGAACAGCTCGCCGGCGAGATGCGGCGTCGTGCCGAGGCCCGGGC
This sequence comes from Bradyrhizobium sp. USDA 3240, assembly GCF_054063295.1. Classification (NCBI taxonomy): domain Bacteria; kingdom Pseudomonadati; phylum Pseudomonadota; class Alphaproteobacteria; order Hyphomicrobiales; family Nitrobacteraceae; genus Bradyrhizobium; species Bradyrhizobium sp. USDA 3240. Next base: position 1,411,702 of record NZ_JBSSGD010000002.1, on the reverse strand, counting down.
TCGCATAGTTCAGTTCGTCCGGGTTGGCCTTGGCACGCGCGATCAGGTTGGCGACCGAATTGACGCCGAGCTTCGGATTGACCAGGATCACGTTCGGAGACGTGCCAAGCTCTGCGATGGGCGCGAAGTCCTTGACGGGGTCGTACGGGATCCTGGCGTAGAGGCCCGGGTTGACGACATAGGCGCTGGACGTGATCAGGAGCGTGTAGCCGTCGGAATCGGCGTGTGCCGCAATGCCGATTCCGATATTGCCACCGCCGCCGGGACGGTTCTCGACCACGATGGTGCCGCCGAGCGCCTCGCCGAGATGGGCGCCGAGGATGCGGGCCATGATGTCGGTCGGCCCGCCCGGTGCGAAGGGCACGATGATCTTGATGGGACGTTCGGGGTAGCCGGCGGCCTTGACTTCTCCCTTGGCCCGCCCGGTGAGGCCAGCGATCGCGAGCGCGCTACCGGCCTTCAGGATCGAGCGACGCGAGCGAGGGGCCGATCTGCTGCCTGTCATCGGACATCCCCTCATCTGCATCACGGTTCTAGAGATCGAACACTGCCACCGCGCGGATCGGCGATGCCGTGCCGTCGCGCCATTTCATCGGCAGGCCAATGAAGGTGAATGGTCCCTGGCCAAGCAGGGCCTCGAGATTGCACAGGCTTTCGATGTGGGTGATGTCGAGATCCAGGCAGGCCTTGTGAACGAGCAGGTTCTCGTCGCTGTCCGGACCCGGGCGCATCGAGTCGATGCCGAAATGAACGATGTCTTGTTTGGCCAGCCACTCGGTGGCGGCGACATTCACCCCGGCATTGTCGGTCGCATATTCCTTGCGCGGAAAGGTCCGTGCATGATGGCCGGTGCAGAGCAGGACGGTGCCGCCTTTCGGGATCGGCCGTCCGGCCGCCTTCACGGCCGTATCGAGGTCGGAGGGAGTGATCTCGGCACGCGGCGCAATGTGGCGCAGGTCGAGACAGATGCCGGGCACAATGCACTTCTCCAGCGGATATTCATTGATCGGGATGCCGCTGGGGCCGAAATGCCGGGGCGCATCGATGTGGGTTCCACCGTGGTCGGGCATCGAGATGAACATCGATGCAAGCCCGTAGACATTTCGCGATTCCGCCAGCGCTTCCGCGTGGTTCTTCCACATCCCGTGCATGATCGGCGGGTGGCCGGGGTAGCTCGGCGTGCGGTGATAGAGCTCGCGGCTGAGGTCAACGATCCTCACGATGGATGCCCTTTCTTGACGGAGCCGGCGCAGGCGCGCTTCTGCCCATGATGCTGACGGGTTTGCCGCGGTTGTGCAAGGTGCCGCTTGCCCTCAGTGCAGCACCTGCAGTTGCCGCGGCAGCCAGAGCGAGATTTCCGGCAGATAAGTCACGCACATCAGGACAAAGAACATCACCGCATAGAACGGCCAGATCTTGCGCATGACCTGCTCGATCGTGACCTTGCCGACCGCGCAGCCGACAAAAAGAATTGCTCCGACCGGTGGATGACACAGCCCGATGCCGAGATTGAGCAGCATGATCATGCCGAAATGCACCGGATCGACGCCGAAGTTCTTCATGACAGGCAACAGGATCGGCGTGGCGATCAGGATCGATGGCGCCATGTCGACAAGTGTGCCGAGCACCAGCAGCAGGACGTTGATCAGGAGCAGGATGACGTACTTGTTGTCGGAGATCGACAGGAAGAAGGCGGTCATCTTGGCCGGCATCTGCGTCAAGGCCATGATGTAGCCGACGCTCGAAGCGCAGGCGATCAGCGTCATCACCATCGCGACGGTGCGCAGTGTGCGATGGAGCAGCACCGGTAGGTCGCGCCAGCGATAGTCGCGATAGATGAACATGGTGACGAAGAAGGCCCAGATGCAGGCGACGGCACCGGCCTCGATTGCGGTGAAGATACCGCCGAGAATGCCGCCAAGGATGATGACGAGGGTGATGAGACCCCAGGACGCATCGATGGCGATCCGGATCGCGTCCTTGGCCGGCACGGTCTGGCCGTGCGGGTGCTTCTCGCGATAGGCGACGGCCAGGCACAGGATGATCAGCGAGAAGCCGAGCAGCAGCCCCGGGAACACGCCGGCCATGAAGAGGGCGCTGATCGAAATCGTCCCGCCCGTTGCCAGCGAGTAGAGCACCGCATTGTGGCTCGGCGGCACCAGAAGGGCCTGGACCGACGAGGTGATCGTCAGGTTGGTCGCGAACACGCGCGGGTAGCCGTTCTTCTCCATCTGCGGGATCATCACCGAGCCGATGGCGGACGTGTCGGCGACGGCCGAGCCGGAAATGCCGCTCAAAAATGTCGTCGCAAGCACGTTGACGATCGAAAGGCCGCCACGCAGCCGCGTCAGTCCAACCAGCACGTCGGCAAACGCGACCAGGCGCCGCGCCATGCCGCCCTCCGCCATGATCGCGCCGGCCAGCACGAAGAACGGGATCGTCAGCATCGCGACCTTGCTGACACCGTCGGAAATCTTCAGCATCACCGCTTCGAGGGGAATGCCGATCCACAAGGCGCCGACGATGGCTGCCATCGCCAGTGAGTAGGCGATCGGCATGCCGATCAGAAAGCACAGCAGCATGGTCGCGAGCAGAATGAGGATGTCCATCGTGGCTTCTCGCGATCAGTCGGCGGAAAACTCGCGGTGCGGTGCGATCGGATCGGGCGGCGCACCCAGGAAAATCCGTTCGATGATGAACAGCAACAGGCAGGCGCCGCCGATCGGAATCGGAAGATAGGTGACGCCAACCGAAAGCGACGGGAAGTCGGCGATCGTGTTGTACCAGGTCACCTCGACGAGCCGGGTGCCCCAGATGATCATGAACAGTGCGATCAGGCCCATCAGCAGCTGGACGACAAGGTCGGTCAGGTTGCGGAGCGGGGCGGGTAGCTTGTTGGCAAAATATGCGACGTTCATATGCAGATTGAGCCGATATCCGGCGGCCGCACCGATGAACGTCACGACGATGGTGAGCAGCACCGCGAGAGGTTCGGGCCAGGATGCGGCGCTGTTTAGGACATAGCGCGTGAACACTGCCCAGGGGATGACGGCTGAAATCAGGATCAGCGCGACAGAGCCTGTGATGACGCAGGCAAGATACAAATAGTCCATCGCGCGGCGATATGATCCGGCCATGTCCATTTCCTGTAAGAGGACGATTTCCCGTATGGCGTGGTGTCAGGCGGACTGGATACGTCCGATCATGTCCTGGTATTTCGGGCCGTATTTGTCCCAGACCGGCTTGACCGCGTTCTGGAACGGCGCCTTGTCGGCAATCTCGATGATTTCGCACCCGGCAGCTTTCGCCTTTTCCATCGCCTGCTGCTCGTAGGCGTTCCAGAGCCCGCGCTCTTCCATCTGCGCTTCGCGAGCAAGCTTCTTGATCAGCGTCTGGTCATCGGCTGACAGCGCGGACCAGGCGCGTTTCGAGAACACCAGTATCTCGGGAACGATCAGGTGCTCGGTGAGCGAAAAGTGCTTCGCTGCGGTGTAGTGGTTGCTGAAGACGTAGCTCGGGGGATTGTTCTCGGCGCCGTCGATGACGCCGGTCTGCAGCGCGCTGAACACCTGGTCGTAGCCCATCGCGACGCCGTTACCGCCAAGCGCGTTCATCATGTCGATGAAGATCGGATTGCCGATGACGCGGAATTTGAGGCCCTTGATGTCGGCGATCGTCTTGATCGCGTGCTTGGTGTTGTAGACGCTGCGTGCTCCGGAATTCATCCAGCACAGCGCGACCAGTCCGGCATTCGGGCTCGCCGTGATCTTGTCCAGCAGCTCCTGGCCGATCGGCCCATCCATCATCCGCTCGGCATGCGCCATGTTCTTGAACAGGAACGGCATGTTGACGACGTTGATGTCATCGACGATCGGGCCGATCGAGCCGGCACTGACGCGTAGCATCTGGATCGCACCGATCTGGGTCTGCTCGATGGTTTCCTTCTCGCCGCCGAGCTGCATCGAGGGGAACATCTGTAGCGACAGCCGGCCGTTGGTCGCCGCCGCCAGCTTCTTGCCGAGGTTTTCCGTCGCGACCACGGTCGGGTAGCCCGGCGGCTGTACGTCCGACGCCTTGAAGACGGCTTTCGACTGGGCGAGGGCGGTCGAGGTCGCAACGACTGCGCCAAGGCCGGCGCCAAACTTGATGACGTCGCGACGGTTGAGCCCGGTGCCGCGGTGCTGCGATCGATCTGTACGATTCATGTCATATCCTCCCAAAGTGCCTGGCCGGAGTCCGGCCGCGGTCATGCCGGCTGGCTTTGCTCGTCGAAGAACTCCGGATTGTTGTGCTGGGTGGCCGAGATGTCGGCCAGAAGGCGTTCGAGATGTCTGGCCATCGCGGCTCCGGCCGATGCCGGGTCGCGCGCCTCGATCGCGGCCATCACGGCCTCATGCTCGGCGATGACCTCGGCCATCCGCCCGCGCTGTGGCAGCGTCAGCCACCGGAAGCGGTCCACGTGAACCTTGACCTGCAGGATCAGCTTCCAGATGCCGGGATGTCCGGCAATTTCGGCGATGGCGGCGTGAAAGGCCTCGTCGGCCTGATGGAATGCTTCGCGATCGCCGGCCATCTCGGCCTCGCGCTGGCGTTGGAGGATCACATGCAGGCTGAGGATCTGGCTGGCGCTGGCGCGCTCGGTTGCCATGCGCGTCGTGGTTTCCTCCAGCGACTTGCGGACGATGATTGCCTCCGGAAGGGCGGCGAGCGGGATGCGAGATACGAAGATGCCCGATTGCGGGAAGATCTCGACCAGGCCCTCGTCCGACAGCCGCAGGATGGCTTCCCGCACAGGGGTCCGGCTGACGCCATATGCGCGCGCGATCTCGGCCTCGATGATCGGATCGCCGGGCCTGCGCTGCAGCGAGACGAGTTCGGCACGCAGCTCGGCATAGATCCGCGCCGCCGCGGTTGCGGTCCGCGGACGACCGGTGCGCCGCTGGCCGACGGGGTTGCGGAGCTCCGACTTTTTCGGCGCGCGGGCGGGCATTCGTGCTCCAATAACTAATATATTAGTATATGAAGTCGTCATAGAAGGCAAACGAACACCGGGAGGTCACATGACCGACTATCGCAAGCTATTCGATCTCACCGGCAAGACCGCCGTGGTGCTGGGCGCGGCCTCGGGCATCGGCAGATCCTCGGCTGAAGCGCTGGCGTCGCTTGGCGCACGCGTGCTGTGTGCCGATCGCACGCTCGAGGGCGCGGATACGACCGCCGCGGCAATCCGTGAGCAGGGCGGATCGGCAACGGCCGCCGGCTGCGATGCCGCCGACCGTTCGGACGTCGAGGCGCTGGCGGCGAAGGCGCTCGCGGAATTTCAGCGCGTCGACATCGCCGTCACCACGCCAGGGCTGAACATCCGCAAGACCATCCTCGACTACACCGACGAGGCTCTCGATCGCGTCATCAACCTCAACATCAAGGGCACCGTGTGGTTCTTCCAGGCCTTCGGCCGCATCATGGTCAAGCAACAGGGCGGCAGCCTGATTGCCTGCTCGTCGGTGCGCGCGGTGACGATCGAGCCTGGGCTTGCGGTCTATGGTTCGACCAAGGCCGCGATCGGTCTCCTGGTGAAGGGCTTCGCATCTGAGGTCGGGCGCTCCGGCGTCCGCGTCAACGCCATCGCGCCGAGCATTGCAGAGACCGCGTTGACCGGCCCGTTCAAGCAACGGCCGGATATCTACAATCTTTATGCCGGCCACACCGTGTTCAATCGCTGGAGCACTGCCGACGAGGTCGCCACCGCCGTCGCTTACCTGGCATCTGACGCGGCGAGCTATGTCAGCGGCAGCACGCTGTTCGTCGTCGGCGGCTGGACGGCGGTCGACGGGCCGCCGACGGGTCTCACGCAACTGGCGCGCTAGAATAGGATGAGTTTATCTCGATCGAGCCACGATTGCTTTCGAATCATGCTTTGCGGCCGTTGGCATCGATCGACAGCGCCTGGGCAATGAATTTGTGCGTCGGGGTCGGTACGCCGAGCTTTCACCCATGCGTACCAAGGCGCCCGAGAAATAGTCGATCTCGAGCGGTTTGCCGGCTCGCCGGTCAAGCAGCATGGACGTGATCATCTCGCGGGGATTGGCGTCGGCGGCCTTCATGATCGTCGCGAAGTCGGTGGGCTTGAACGGTACGCCGGCGGCGAGGCCGACGGCGATCACCTCGCGCACGGCATCCTCAAACAGGGCGCGGGTGCCGGGCGTCTCGCGCATCGGTCCGTACGACGCATTCGTCAGCGTCATCATGCCCGAACTCGGTGCGAGTGATGCGAACTTCAGCCAGACATTGTAGCGGATCTCTGGTGTGAGCACGGCATCGAGGCCGGCTTCCTTGCATACGTGTTGGAAGGCCTCGAGCTGCGGATTCGCTCGCCCATCCGGCTCGCCGAACTCGATGCGGCCGGGTTGCGCCTTGTGCTCGATCACGCCAGGCCGCGCGATGTGGCTCGAGATGCGCACCACGCCCGGCACCACGTGCGCACGCGGCAGGTGCGCCCTGATGAGGTCCGGCCCCTCGATGCCGTTCTGCAGCGAGATAATCGTGGTGCCGTCCCGAACCGCGGCCTGCAACGCTTTCGCCCCGCGCTCGGTATCGCCGAGTTTGGTTGCAAAAAGCACCATCTCCGGGGGCTCAGCCTCGGCGGGATCGCCGACGGCCTTCACCGGCTTCACAGTGCGATCGCCGCTGATACCAATGATCTGCAGCCCATCCCGGCGCATTGCGTCGAGGTGGGCGCCGCGCGCGACGAACGTGACGTCCTGCCCTGCGGCCGCCAAACGCCCACCGTAGTAGCCGCCAATGCCGCCGGCACCCATGACCAGAATTTTCATGGTCTCTCCTCGCCAAGCAGCGAACGGCAGAGACGTGCCGATCGGCAACATTCCTGCCAATCCTGGCTTCAAACTAGCACATTGGAACCGGCCGGATAACGACGGGCCGGGCTGATTTTCGCCCTTGAGCCTGACTGCCTGGTGTCTACGGCGTTGGACCGGAAACGAATCCAGCCTGGCTGCGTAACTCCGATGTCTCCGGCGACGTCAGCAGCGCGATCAGGCGTTGCGCCTGCGACGCAGCCGAGGCCTGCGTCGCAACGGCGGCCGTGTACATGGTTGCGAGCCCGTATCCCGGCGGCAACGTGCCCGATAGCACGACGCCCGGCGTGCTGATGATCTCGGTCGATTGCGTGCAGCCGATCGGCCGCCGGTCACTGGACTCGGCCAGATGCCGCATGGCCGTCGCGCCGTTCGGATGGATTCTCAGCCGGCCGGCAACGGCATCGGCGATGTCGAGTTGCGCCAGCAGCTTGGCGACATGAATTCCGGCGGTTGATGCCTTGGTATCGGGCACGAAGATCGCATCCGCATCGAGCAGCGCCGCGCGCAGGCTGGCGACGTCCTCAGCGCTTGCCGGCGGATCGCCGGTGCGGACCGCAAGCGCTGTTTCAACGCGGCCGATGTCGGCGATCGAGCTGCGCAGCACCAGCCCTTCGTTGGCGAGCTTCGCGATCAGCGCAGCGGTTAGGATGATGATGTCGGTCGGAACACCGGCACGCAATCTGTCGGCCATGGCGCCGACTGCGCCGAAATCTCCGGCAATGACGAAGCCGGATTCGGCTTCAAATGCTGGCGCAAGGCTGCGCACCAGTCCTTGCGCTGCGCCGCCGCTCAGGATGTTCAGCGTCTTCATTTGCGCTTGTTCCGTCACCACGGTCTTGCTGCTACGTGTCTATTCGTTCTTGTCCAGCCTTCTGACGACGTCTGCCCACTTCACGATATCGGCGCGCAGAAATTTGTCGAAGGTTTCCGGCGTCATGGTCATCGGCACCGCGCCCTGTTCGGCCCAGAGCTTCTCGACCTCCGGCCGCCTCACCGCTGCATTCACGGCCGCATTGAGTTTGTCGATGATCGGCTTCGGTGTACCCACTGGTGCCATCAGGCCGAGCCAGATCGTCGCCTCGTAACCGGAGACGCCCGCCTCGACGACCGTGGGAACGTTCGGCAACACCGCGGAACGGGTCTTGCCGGTTGTTGCCAGCGCGCGCACCTGGTTCTCGGCAACATTCGGGGCCATCGCCGGAACGGCGTCGATCATCATCTGAACTTGGCCGCCGATCACGCCGCTGCGGGCCTCGCCACTGTTGCGATAGGGGACATGCACGATGTTGATCCCGGCCATGGCTTTGAACAACTCGCCCGCCATGTGATACGGCGTGCCCTGACCCGACGAGGCGTAGTTCAGCTTTCCGGGCTCTGCCTTTGCAAGGGCGATGAATTCCTGCAGCGTCTTCGCCGGCACGGCGGGGTGGACCACGATCACCAGATCCGAAGCGTTCAGGGTTGCGATCGGCGTCAGGTCGCGCATCAGCTCGTATTTGCGCTGAGGCACCAGCGATTCATTGGCGGTCTGGGTGTTTGACATCATCAAGAGGGTGTAGCCATCGGCCGGCGCCTTCGCGACCTCGAGCGTGCCGATCACGCCGCCGGCGCCGGTGCGGTTCTCCACCACGAAGGGCTGGCCGAGGTTTTGCTGCAGGATGCTGCCGATCTGGCGCGCAACGACGTCGGCCGGGCCGCCGGGACCAAAGGGCACGATGATCCTGACCGGCCGCGCAGGGTAATCCTCGGCGTCCGCATGTCTGCCTGACATCGACACGGTCAGCAATGCCGCGACACACATCAAGGCGTAACGAAAGTCCGCCATTGATCGTCTCCCCCAACTTTAGTCTTCTTTCTTGACCAGAAGTCTAGCTGCAACCTGAAGCATCTGTCGACGACAGACATCGTCTTCGCGCATCGGAATAAGGGCGGGAAAACGGTGTACTCAAACTTCGCCATCGCGTGCGGGGAATCAAATGAGGAAACATCCTGGGCTATCGCGCCGCGATCTGCTGAAGGGCACCGGTGCCGTGCTGGCAGGGACTGCCTTTTCAACACGCGTGATGGCCGCCGCGCCGCCCGCGGAACCGGTTACGCCGGCGCCGATCGAGGCAGCGAAGAAAGAGGGACAGGTCGTCTATTACACCTCGACCGATCTGCCGGTCGCCGAGAAACTGGCGAAGGCATTCGAGGCGAAATACGCGGGGATTACCGTGCGCGTCGAACGCACCGGCGCGGAGCGCGTGTTCCAGCGGGTCGGCCAGGAATATGCCAGCAACATTCACGCCGTCGACGTCGTCAATTCCTCCGACGCCACACATTTCATCGTGTGGAAGCGCGACGGCATTCTGGCGCCCTATGTTCCGGAGGAGGTCGCGAAATACTATCCGGACGAGCATCGCGATCCGGATGGCCAGTTCGCAAGCTTCCGGGTCTGGCTGTCGATCATTGCCTACAACACCAATCTCGTGAAGGCCGAGGAGGCACCGAAGAGCTTTGCCGATCTGCTCGATCCGAAATGGAAGGGCAAGATCGTGAAGGGGCATCCCGGCTATAGCGGCACCATCATGACCGCGACCTATCAGATGCAGCGCGATCTCGGCTGGAGCTTCTTCGAGCAGCTCGCAAAGCAGAACATCATGCAGGTGCAGTCCTCGACCGATCCACCGAAGAAGCTCGACCTCGGCGAGCGCGCGGTGATGGCCGACGGCAACGAGTACAACATCTTTCAGTTGAAGGAGATGGGCCGGCCGGTCGAGCCGGTCTACGCCACCGAAGGCTCGCCGATCATTGTCGGCCCCAATGGAATCTTCAAGGACTGTCCGCATCCCAATGCGGCAAGGCTGTTTCAATCGTTCGCGCTCGGGCGCGAGGGGCAGCAGCTCAACGTCGAGATCGGCGGCCTCAGGTCGGTCCACGCGCAGGCGCAGGAGAAGGCCGGGCGCAAGCCGCTCAAGGACATCAAGACGATGAAGGATGACCCGGCCGCGGTGGAACGGGAAGGGGAATCGATCAAGGCGCACTACACCCGTATCTTCCGAGTCTAGCGGACGGAGTGGGCCGGTGGCCGGGCAATTGGGCGTTTGCCGCATGGCTTATGCGCGGTTTTCGCCCGGACCGGGTCAATAATGCCCCTCGGCGGAGCGGATATTTGATGTTACCAATTTGGCATGAACCAGCATGCCAAGATCGACATCCGCCATTCCACCTGTCCGCACGACTGCCCCTCGGCTTGTGCGCTCGACGTCGAGGTGATCGAAGGACGCTCGATCGGCAGGGTGCGTGGCTCGAAGCGGCAGACCTACACGGCCGGCGTGGTCTGCGCCAAGGTCGCGCGCTATGCCGAGCGAATTCATCATACCGAACGGCTGATGCATCCGCTGCGCCGGACCGGTCCGAAGGGCTCCGGCCAATTCGCGCGGATATCCTGGGACGAGGCGCTCGACGAGATCGCGGCGCGTTTCGACGCTGCCGAGCGGGAGTTCGGCGCCGAATCGGTCTGGCCCTATTACTACGCCGGCACCATGGGGCTGGTGATGCGCGACGGCCTCAACCGGCTGTCGCATGTGAAGAAGTATTCGCGCTTCTATGGCACGATCTGCTCGACCATCGCGCGCATCGGCTTCGCCGCGGGGACCGGCAAGATCGCCGGCGTCGATCCGCGCGAGATGGGCGTCTCCGACCTAGTCGTGATCTGGGGCACCAATCCGGTAAACACCCAGGTCAACGTGATGACGCACGCATCGCGCGCGCGCAAGGAGCGCGGCGCCAAGATTGCGGCGGTCGACGTCTACAACAACGAGACCATGAAGCAGGCCGACATCAAGATCCTGCTGCGGCCGGGAACCGATGGCGCCTTCGCCTGCGCCGTGATGCATGTGCTGTTCCGCGAGGGATTCGCCGATCGCGATTATCTCGCGCGCTATACCGATTGCCCGGACGAGCTGGAAGCGCATCTGAAGACCCGCACGCCGGAATGGGCCTCGGCGATCTCGGGCGTGCCGGTCGAGGAGATCGAGGCATTCGCGCGGCTGGTCGGGACGACCCAGCGCTCGTTCTTCCGCCTTGGTTATGGGTTCACCCGCAGCCGCAACGGCGCCGCGCAGATGCATGCCGCGCTGTGCATTCCCGCGGTGACCGGCGCCTGGCAATATGAGGGCGGCGGCGCATTCTTCAACAATGCCGGCATCTGGCGCTTCGACGAGTCCATCATCGAAGGCCACGACGCGATCGATCCCACCACGCGGGTGCTCGACCAGTCGAAGATCGGCCGCATCCTGACCGGCGATGCCGAGGCGCTGAAGGGCGGCGGGCCGGTCAAGGCGATGCTGATCCAGAACACCAATCCGATGACGGTGGCGCCCGAGCAGGCGCTGGTGCGGCAGGGATTTGCCCGCGAGGATCTGTTCGTCGCGGTGCACGAGCAGTTCATGACCGAGACGGCCCAGATGGCCGACATCGTGCTGCCGGCGACGATGTTCATGGAACACGACGACCTTTATTACGGTGGCGGTCATCAGCACATCTCGGTCGGCCCGAAGCTGATCGATCCGCCCGGCGAATGCCGCTCCAACCACGAGGTGCTGCGGGGGCTCGGCCGCAGGCTCAATGCGGTGCATCCCGGTTTCGACATGACGCCGCGGCAGCTGATAGACGCAACTTTGAAGAAAAGCGGGCACGGCGATATCGAGACGCTAGAAGCCGATATTTGGCGCGACCTGCAACCGGATTTCCGCACCTCGCACTATCTCGACGGCTTTGCCCATGCCGACAAGAAGTTCCACTTCAAGGTCGATTGGGGCAAGGTGCCCGTCGGCGCGGGCGGGCTGATGGGCGCGTGGGACAAGATGCCCTCGCTACCCGACCACTGGACCATCATCGAGGAGGCGGACGCGCAGCATCCGTTCCGGCTCGCGACGTCGCCGTCGCGCAGCTTCCTCAACACCAGCTTCAACGAGACGCCGTCGTCGCAGGCCCGCGAGGGCGCGCCGACCGTGATGATTCACCCCGATGATGCGGCCGCGCTGTCGATCGCCGACGGGGAGGCCGTGACGCTCGGCAACATGCGCGGCGAAACCACGCTGACCGCAAAACTGTTCGATGGCGTCCGCCGCGGCGTGCTGATCGCCGAGTCGATCCATCCGAACAAGTCCCACATCGGCGGGCGCGGCATCAACATGCTGACAGGGGCGGAGGCCGTCGCGCCGCTCGGCGGCGCCGCGTTCCACGACAACAAGGTCTGGATCAGGAAGGCGTCCGCCGCCGCTTAATTCCTGCTTGCAGTCGGCGCCGATCCTGCCGCAAATGTGCGCTGACACCAGCGTACAGGAAAGAAAACAGGCAGGAAACATGACCGACAACAGCGTTCTTCTCGAGAAGCGCGGGCAGGCGTTCTGGATCACCATCAATCGCCCGGACAAGCGCAACGCGCTCAATGCCGGTGTAATCGCGGGCATCGCCAGGGGCTATCGCGAGGCGCATGACGACAAGGACGTGCGCGTCATCGTGCTGACCGGCGCGGGCGACAAGGCGTTCTGCGCCGGCGCCGATCTGCAGAACAGCGGTGCGGCATTCTCGATGGATTTCTCGCGTCCCAATGTCGACTACGCCGATTTGCTGCGGCTGTCGCAGAACGCGACCAAGCCCGCGATAGCGCGGGTCGGCGGCGTCTGCATGGCCGGCGGCATGGGCCTGCTGTGCATGACCGACATGGCGGTGGCAGGCGATGGCGTGATCTTCGGCCTGCCGGAGGTGAAGGTCGGCGTGTTTCCGATGCAGGTGCTGAGCCTGCTGCAATCGATCGCCCCGGCGCGCCTGATCAACGAATGGGCGCTGACCGGCGAGCCGTTCGATGCGAAGACCGCGCAGGCCGCCGGTCTTCTCAACTATGTCGTGCCGGCGGCCGAACTCGATGCCAAGGTCGATTGGCTGATCGGCCGCATCGTCGACAAGTCGCCGACCGCGATCCGCCGCGGCAAATACGCGATGCGGGCGATCGCATCGATGTCGTTCGACGAGAGCATCGCCTACACCGAAAGCCAGATCGCGCTGCTCGCGATGACCGAGGACGCCAAGGAAGGCCTCAAGGCCTTCGGCGAGAAGCGCAAGCCGACCTGGACCGGACGCTGAGGCATCACGGTGCCGCTTCGCCTCGCTGCATACGGCCGCTCAGGGTGACGGAATTGGCTTGCTCAATGTCATCACCCGCGCATGCGGGTGATCCAGTATTCCAGAGACGGTTGTGCTTGAGCCGATAGGCCGCGGCGTACTGGGTCGGCCGGTCCATGTGCGCAATTGCGCACAGGCCGGGCGACGACAACAGTGGATGAGGACAAAGCTTCGCGTGCTCTCAGGCGCGCAGTATCAAAATATCGAAAACAACCCCATGCACAGTAGCCGGGCGGCTGCCGGCGCTCGACACGGCAGCTTGACACGTCGGGCAAATCAGCGGCATTATTCTATTATACCGAAATCGCGCGAGCGCGCCGCGCACCCGCTCCTCGGGAGAACGAGGTGAGGGAGAGCGATGCCCATCGCACGCTAGAGCCTATCCCGTTCCGATTGAATCGGAACGGGGCTCTAGATTCTTGTTTGACGCGTTTTCTTCACGCGAACCGGTATCCACTTCGCTCGAAAACGCTCTAGCCCGCGTTGGCCTTCAGGCCGGCGGCTTCGATGCCCGCCACGGCGCAGATCTCGTCATTGTCCGAGGTGTCGCCGCTGACGCCGACGGCGCCGAGCAGGGTCGAGCCGTCCATGATCAGCACGCCGCCAGGGACCGGCACCAGCCGGCCCTGTGCCAGCGTGTTCACGCTGTCGATGAAATAGGCCTGCTCCTGCGCGCGCTGATACAGCGCCCGCGATCCCATCCCGAGCGCCAGCGCGCCATAGGCCTTGCCATGGGCGATCTCGGCCCGCATCAGGCTGGTGCCGTCCTGCGCCGCCGTCACCTTCACCGCGCCGCGCGCGTCGAGGATGGTGACCACCAGCGGCTTCAGCTTCTTCTCGACGCCCTTGGCGAGTGCGGCATCCAGAATCTTGCGGGCGGTGTCGAGAGTGAGCTCAGCCATGGGCCTTTTCCTTTGTCGGCAATGATTGGTCGGATTTCGATGTCGCACGTTTCAGGCTCATCGCCAATACGCTGGCGACGTGCAGCGGCGTACGCCCGCTGCCGTCCTTGATCTGGTGCCGGCAGGAGGTGCCGTCGGCCACGATCAGCGTGTCCGGATCCGCGCTGCGCACCGCGGGGAGCAGCGACAGCTCGGCCATCTCGATCGAGGCTTGATAGGTGTCGGCGCCATAGCCGAACGCGCCGGCCATGCCGCAGCAGCTCGACTCGATGGTCTTGACGTCGAGGCCGGGCACCAGGCGCAGCACCTTCTCGACCGGCTTGAACGCGCCGAAGGACTTTTGGTGGCAATGACCATGCACGACGGCCTTGCCGGCGACGGCACCGAGCGGCAGCGCGAGGCGCCCGGCTTCGGCCTCCCGCACCAGAAACTCCTCGAACAGCAAAGCGTGCGCGCTGACGGTCTTGGCGGCGTCGTCCGAACGCAGCGACAACAGCTCGTCGCGCAGGGTCAGCAGGCAGCTCGGCTCGAGGCCGATGATCGGCACGCCGCGCGCGGCGAACGGTGCGTAGGTGGCAACCAGGCGGTCGAGTTCGGCGCGGGCCTGCTCCACCAGACCCGCCGACAGGAACGTGCGTCCGCAGCATGGCGGGCGGCCGCCGTCCGACGGTTTGGGCAGATGCACGCGATAGCCGCCGGCGACCAGCACCTCGACCGCGGCGTCGAGATTCTCCCGCTCATAGCCGCGGTTGAACGTATCGGCGAACAGCACGACTTCGCGGCCGTCACGCGGCCCCATCACCTCGACGTCTGGCCGGAAGGTGTCGCGGCGAAACGCCGGCAGCGCGCGCTTCGCGCTGATGCCGGCGAGTGTCTCGAACAGCGCGCGCAGCAGCGGGCTCTTGTTGCGCCAATTGGCGAGCGTCGCAAAGCGCGAGGCGAGATCGACATAGCGCGGCAGATAGCCGACCAGCCGGTCGCGTAGCGACAGGCCGTGCGTCGCGGCACGGGCGGCCAGCACCTCGATCTTCATCTTGGCCATGTCGACGCCGGTCGGGCATTCATGGCGGCAGGCCTTGCAGGAGACGCAGAGTTTCAGCGTCTCCATCATCTCGTCGGAGGCGAGCGCGTCCGTACCCAACTGGCCCGAGATCGCCAGCCGAAGCGTGTTGGCGCGGCCGCGGGTGACGTCCTTCTCGTTGCGCGTCGCCCGATAGGACGGGCACATCACGCCGCCTTCGAGCTTGCGGCAGGCGCCGTTGTTGTTGCACATCTCGACCGCGCCCTGGAAGCCGCCGCCGGCGCCGGGATAGGCCGACCAGTCGAGCGCCGTCTTGAATCCGCCGACGCGATAGTCCGGCGAAAAACGAAACAGCGAGCGGTCGTCCATTTTCGGTGGATCGACGATCTTGCCGGGGTTGAGCGTGTTGTCCGGATCGAAGCGCTGCTTGACCTCGCGGAAATCGGCCACAATGCGCGCGCCGAACATCGTCTCGTGGAATTCCGAGCGCACCAGGCCGTCGCCGTGCTCGCCGGAATGCGAACCCTTGTATTCGCGCACCATCGCGAAGGCTTCCTCGGCAATGGCGCGCATTGCCTTGACGTCCTTCTCGAGCTTCAGATTGAGCACCGGGCGCACATGCAGGCAGCCCTCGGAGGCGTGCGCATACATCGTGCCGCGGGTGCCATGCTTGGCGAACACGGCATTGAGCCGCTCGGTGTAGTCGGCAAGATGCGGCAGCGGCACCGCGCAATCCTCGACGAACGAGACCGGCTTGCCCTCCTGCTTCATCGACATCATGACGTTGAGCCCGGCTGCGCGGAAATCGGCGATGCCGGATTGCAGCGCGGGCTCGACGATTTCGACCACGCCGCCCCATTTGCGCTGCGGTCTGTCCCAGCCGAAGCCGAGATCGCCCATCAGCTCGCCGAGCTGCTTCAGGCGCGCGAGGTTGTCGGCCTGATCCTCCTCGGCGAACTCGACCACAAGTATGGCGTCCGGATCGCCGCGCACGGCGGCGGAAATGATCGGCTGGAACATCGCGATCTCGCGTCCGAGCGCGATCATGGTGCGATCGACCAGCTCGACCGCGATCGGCCGCAGCTTGACCAGATGCTGGGCCGCATCCATCGCCTCGTAGAAGCTGCCGAAATGGCAGACGCCGAGCGCCTTGTTGCGGATGACAGGCCACAGCTTCAGCTCGACCTGCGTCGTGAAGGCGAGGGTGCCTTCCGAGCCGACCAGAAGATGCGCCATGTTGTTCGGCGCATTGCGCGGCACCAGCGCGTCGAGGTTATAGCCGCCGACGCGGCGCTGCACCTTGGGGAATTTGTCCGCGATCTCGGCCGCCTCGCGCTCGCCGAGGTCGAGCATGTCGCGGAACAGCCTCTCACCGCTGTCGGGAGCATTGACTCGCGTCAGGTCGCGCGGCACCTCGCCGAAATGCAGCAGCGTGCCATCGGCGAGCGCCGCATCCATCGACAGCGTGTTGTCGCGCATGGTGCCATAGCGCAGCGAGCGGCCGCCGCAGGAATTGTTGCCGGCCATGCCGCCGATCGTGGCGCGCGACGCAGTCGAAACGTCGACCGGAAACCACAGCCCATGCTTCCTGAGCTGACGGTTGAGATCGTCGAGCACGATGCCGGGCTCGACCACGCAAGTCCGGTTCTCGACATCGAGCGAGACGATGCGGTTCAGGTGCTTGGAAAGGTCGACCACGATGCCGTCGTTGACGGTCTGGCCGCATTGCGAGGTGCCGCCGCCGCGCGGGGTGACGATCCGCCCGGCGTCGCGGACGATCGCCAGCGTTCGCAGCGCCTCGTCGACGGTGCGCGGCACCACCACGCCGGCCGGCATGATCTGGTAGAACGAGGCGTCGGTCGCGTAGCGGCCGCGGTTGAAGGCATCGAAAAACACGTCGCCGGTCAGGTCGGACCGCAGGCGCTGTTCGAGCGAGGAGGCGTTCTTCATCCCAGATCCGATGTGATCCGCGGCGCAATCCATATTGCCCGTGGATTATTCATTCGATTGAGCCGAGAATTACATTATGAATTCAAAATGAGCAACTAGCTGCCTTGAGGCGTCGCCTCTGGGGCGGCGTCCGGCGCCTCGGCGAGGTGCTCGAGGGCGGCGCCCCGCTTGTTGCGCAGATGGGCGAACAGGATGTCGCTGAGCTCGCTGCCGGCGCGGCGGCGCAGCGCATCGAGGATCGCCTCGTGCTCGCGCATCGCCTCGGCCCAGCGCTGCCGCTTGCGGGCGAAATTGGCGGAGTAGCGCACACGCCGGATCCGGCCCGCGAAGTTGGCGTAGGTCGTCTTCAGCGTCTCGTTGCGGGCGGCCGCGACGATGCTCTCGTGGATCTGCTGGTTGGTCTGGAAATAGCCGTGCATGTCGCGGTGCAGATAGTGGCCGTACATCTCGTAGTGCAGTCGCTCGATCGCGGCGATTTCCTCGTTCGTAATGGCCTCGCAGGCCAGCCGTCCGGCCAGGCTTTCCAGCCCGGCCATGACGTCGAACAGCTCCTCGAGGTCGCGCTGGCTGAGCTGGCGCACCCGCGCGCCGCGGTTGGGCAACAGCTCGATCAGGCCCTCGGCGGCCAGCACCTTGAGGGCCTCGCGCAGCGGCGTCCTGGAGATGCCCAGCATTTCGCACAGCTGGCGTTCCGGAACGCGAGCACCTTCGGGAATGTTGCCTTCCACCACGTAGTCGCGGAGCCGCAGCAGGATCTCGCCGTGAAGCGAGACTTCATGGCGGTCGCTGCCGTTGCCAGCGGCGGGTGTGATTGGAACCCCGGTCTCGGGAATCGCAGATTTCATATTCTGAACAATAATTTGCCGGCGCGGTCGCGTCGATCTCCACAATCGAATACCAAAATTCGATTGATAATACAAAAAATGAATGCAAAATGGCTACCCGAGGAGCCGAAATCCGGCGATTGGGAGGTTCTCATGCATCAAGGACGCCATTTTCTGCAGATTCCGGGGCCGAGCCCCGTTCCGGATCGCATTCTTCGCGCGATGGACATGCCGGTCATCGACCATCGCAGCGCCGAGTTCGCCGAGCTTGGCCGCACCGTGCTCGAGGGAAGCGGCAAGATCTTCCAGACCGCAGGCCCGGTGGTGATCTTCCCGTCGTCGGGTACCGGCGCCTGGGAAGCCGCGATCGTCAACACGCTTTCGCCCGGCGACAAGGTCCTGATGGTCGAGACCGGGCACTTCGCCACGCTGTGGCGGCAGCTCGCCGGCCGTTTCGGCATCGAGGTCGACTTCATTGCCGGCGATTGGCGGCGCGGCGCCGATCCTGCGTTGATCGAAGCAAGGCTCGCCGCGGACACCGCGCACAGCATCAAGGCGGTGATGGTCGTCCACAACGAGACCTCGACCGGCGCGACCAGCCGGATCGCCGACATCCGTGCCGCCATCGACCGCACCGCCCATCCGGCGCTCCTGATGGTCGACACCATTTCCTCGCTCGGTTCGGTCGATTACCGGCATGACGAGTGGAAGGTCGACGTCAGCGTCAGCTGCTCGCAGAAGGGTTTTATGCTGCCGCCCGGCCTCGGCTTCAACGCCATTTCGGAAAAGGCCCGCGCCGCGTCGCGCACCAACAAGATGCCGCGCTCCTATTTCGATTGGGAGGAGATGCTGAAGCCGAACGCCAAGGGCTTCTTCCCCTATACGCCCGCGACGAACCTACTCTACGGGCTGCGCGAGGCGATCGCGATGCTGCTGGAAGAGGGGATCGACAACGTGTTCGCTCACCATCGGCGGCTCGCCGCCGCGACGCGCGCGGCCGTCAACCAATGGGGGCTCGAGAATCTCTGTCAGGAGCCGTCGGAGTTTTCGCCGGTGCTGACCGCGGTGATGATGCCGCCCGGCCATGATGCCGATGCATTCCGCAAGGCCGTGCTCGACAATTTCAACATGTCGCTCGGGGCCGGCCTGTCGAAGGTCGCCGGCAAGGTGTTCCGCATCGGTCATCTCGGCGAGTGCAACGAGCTGACCTTGCTGGGCGCGCTCACCGGCGTCGAGATGGGGCTGTCGGTCGCCGGCGTGCCGCACCGCTCGGGCGGCGTCGAGGCGGCGATGCGGCTGCTCGAGCAGCGCGATCAACGCAACGCCTCGTCGCATCTGAAGGTGGTCAGCACGTAGCGACACCAACAACTAAAAAATCGCGGATCAGGGAGGGGAAGGATATGAGGCTTCGGTTCAAGGCCACCCATGTCGTGTTGGCCATGCTCTGCGTGATGTATTTCATCACCTATGTCGACCGCGTCAACATCGGCACCGCGGCCAGCGAGATCCAGAAGGAGCTCGGTCTGTCGAACACCGAGCTTGGCCTGGTGTTCTCGGCCTTCGCCTATCCGTATCTGCTGTTCCAGGTGATCGGCGGCTGGGTTGGCGATCGCTTCGGGCCGCGCAAGACCTTATTCTGGTGCGGCATGATCTGGGCTGCGGCGACCATCATGACCGGCTTCGTCCATGGTCTCGCCGCGCTGTTTGTCGCGCGCTTCGCGCTGGGATTCGGCGAAGGCGCGACGTTCCCGACCGCGACGCGCGCCATGCAGTACTGGACGCCTGCGAACCGCCGCGGCTTCGCGCAAGGCCTCACACACGCCTTTGCCCGGCTCGGCAACGCGGTGACCCCGCCGGTGGTCGCGCTCCTGATCCTGTGGCTGACATGGCGCGGCGCATTCGTCGCGCTCGGCATCGTCAGTCTGATCTGGGGCGTTGTGTGGGTCTGGTACTTCCGCAACCAGCCGGCCGACCATGGCTCGATCACCGCGGCCGAGCTTGCGACGCTACCGCCGCGGCCGAAAGGCGAACGGCCGAAGGTGCCGTGGGGCCCGCTGTTGCAGCGGATGTGGCCGGTGACCTTGACGTACTTTTGCTACGGCTGGTGCCTGTGGCTCTACCTCAACTGGCTGCCGCTGTTCTTCAAGAACAACTACAGCCTCGACCTGAAGAACTCGGCGCTGTTCGCATCCGGCGTGTTCTTTGCCGGCGTCGTCGGCGACAGCATCGGCGGTGTCATCTCCGACCGCATCCTCGAACGCACCGGCAATGTGCGGCTAGCGCGACTCAGCGTGACTGTCGTGGGTTTCGCGGGCGCGCTGCTCTCGCTGATGCCGATCCTGTTCGTTCACGACATCACGGTGGTCGCGCTCTGCCTGTCGGCCGGCTTCTTCTGCGCCGAGCTCGTGATTGGCCCGATGTGGTCGATCCCGATGGACATCGCGCCGAAATATTCCGGCACCGCGGCTGGGCTCATGAACAGCGGCTCGGCGTTTGCGGCGATCGTCTCGCCGCTGGTTGCCGGCTTCGTCATCGACGCCACCGGGAACTGGTACCTGCCGTTCCTGATGTCGATGGGGCTGCTGCTGCTCGGTGGTTTCTCGGCGTTCCTGATGCACCCCGAGCGCCCGTTCGAGGAGGCAAACGAATCGGTGGTGCCGGGCAAGGTGGTGGCCGCCGAATGAGCGGCTGCCGGCCTCCGCGGAGCGCCGTCAGATATGCATGACGGCCCCCCGCCGGGCCTAGGACAAACCCGGCGAATAGTGATATGCGAGCGGCTTACCAAGACCAAGGCAAGACCGGGAAAGACGCTCATGACCGTGCACACTGGAAGGCATTTTCTGCAGATTCCGGGACCGACCAACGTGCCGGACCGGGTGCTGCGGGCGATGGACATGCCGACCATGGACCATCGCGGTGCCGAATTCGCCGAGATCGGCTTTGCCGTGCTTTCCGCGATGCAGCGTGTGTTCCGCACCAAGCAGCCCGTGATCATCTACCCCTCGTCGGGGACCGGCGCCTGGGAGGCCGCGATCGTCAACACGTTGCAGCCGGGCGACAAGGTCCTGATGTGCGAGACCGGCCAGTTCGCGATGCTGTGGCATGGCATCGCCGACAAGTTCAAGCTCGACGTCGATTTCATTCCGGGCGACTGGCGCCACGGCGCCGACCTCGAGCAGATCGAGGCGAGGCTTGCCGCCGACAAGGCGCACAAGATCAAGGCCGTCTGCGTGGTCCATAACGAGACCTCGACTGCATGCGTCACCTATCCGCGCGACGTCCGCAAGATCCTCGACACCTTGAAGCATCCGGCGCTGTTGATGGTCGACACCATCTCGGGCCTCGGCTCGCTCGAATACGAACACGATGCCTGGGGCATCGACGTCTCGATCGCCGGCTCCCAGAAGGGGCTGATGCTGCCGCCCGGCCTCGGCTTCAACGCGGTGTCGGAAAAGGCGCTGGCGGTGGCCAAGGCCAATCCTGGGATGCGTTCCTATTGGGATTGGCAGGAAGTCATCAACATCAACAAGGCCGGCACCTGGCCGTATACGCCCGCCACCAACCTGCTGTTCGGCCTGCGCGAGGCCGTGAAGATGCTGGAGGAGGAGGGGCTGGACAACGTGTTCGCCCGCCACAAGCGCCACAGCGAAGCGACGCGCGCCGCCATCAAGGTCTGGGGGCTGGAGACGCAGTGCCAGGAGCAGGGCGCGCATTCGCCGGCATTGACCGCGGTGCGCGTGCCTGACGGTCACGATGCCGACCACTTCCGCAAGGTCGTGCTGGAGAATTTCGACATGTCGCTCGGCACCGGCCTCAACAAGGTCAAGGGCAAGGTGTTCCGGATCGGGCACATCGGCCACTTCAACGATTTGATGCTGATGGGCACGCTGTCCGGCGTCGAGATGGGTCTTGATCTGGCCAAGGTGCCGCACCGCAGTGGCGGTGTGCTGGCGGCGATGGAGGTCCTCAAGGGACGCAACCCATCGCAGGCCTCGAAAGCCGTTGCTTGAGTAGGCTGGCCTGAAACCTTATCGCAAAGAACAGAAAGAGCGAGACATGAACGCGCCCGTCGCACCGACCGAAGACCTGATCTACTCCGTCGCGGACGGGATCGCGCGCATCACGTTCAACCGGCCGCAGGCCCGCAACGCGCTGACCTTTGCGATGTACGAGCAGATGGCCTCGATCTGCGAGAACATCAATCAGGATCGCTCCATCAAGGCGCTGATCCTGACCGGCGCCGGCGACAAGGCGTTCGCCTCGGGCACCGACATCTCGCAGTTCCGGGCGTTCAAGACCGCGCAGGATGCGCTGGATTACGAGGCGCGGATCGATCGCGTGCTGGGAACGCTCGAACAGTGCCGTGTGCCTGTGATCGCGGCGATCGCCGGCGCGTGCACCGGTGGCGGTGCCGGCATTGCCGCATGCTGCGATATCCGCATCGGCACCGAGGCGACGCGGATCGGCTTCCCGATCGCGCGTACGCTCGGCAACTGCCTCTCGATGTCCAACATCTCGCGGCTGGTCTCGCTGGTCGGTCCGGCGCGCACCAAGGATCTGATCTTCAAGGCGCGCCTGGTCGAGGCGCCCGAAGCGCTGGCGCTCGGGCTGCTGAACGAAGTCGTCCCCGATGTGGAAAGCTTGCAACGCCGCGCAACCGAGACCGCGCAGCTCGTCGCGGGCCACGCGCCGATCACGTTGGAGGTGACCAAGGAAGCGGTGCGCCGCATCCGCCGCACGCTGTCGCGCGACGAAGGCGAAGACCTGATCCTGCGCGCCTATATGAGCGAGGATTTCCGCGAGGGCATGGACGCCTTCCTCAACAAGCGCGCGCCGAACTTCAAGGGCAAGTAACGAGGGGGCGGGGGCTCACTGACCCTTCGCCGTCATTCCGGGGCTCGCGAAGCGAGAGCCCGGAATCCATTTGACCACAAATAATGCGGCCCAATGGATTCCGGGCTCGTGCTTCGCACGCCCCGGAATGACGACGGATAGAGAGGCGCGTCCGATACACCTACGACACACCCACCTCATTCCAAAGTCATAGGCCATGCGGCAGTTCGCGGCTTGAACTCACTCGCTTTCTCGGCACAATGACGGCTATCAGCCTCTCGCAGGTTTTGCCAAGCCGAACAAATAGATAGGGAAGAAACACGTGGGACAGATTGTAAAAGCCACGGCTGCAATCGCGGCCCTGCTGCTGAGCACGCCGGCCTTTGCCGGTTGGGAGCCGAGCAAGCCGGTCGAGATCGTGGTTGCGGCGGGTGCCGGCGGCGCTTCCGACCAGATGGCGCGCATGATGCAGGCGGCGATCCAGAAGAACAATCTGATGAAGCAGCCGATGGTGGTCTCGTTGAAGGGCGGCGCATCGGGCGCGGAAGCGCTGATGTACATGAAGTCCAGCGAGGGCGATCCCAACAAGGTGCTGATCGCCTATTCGCTGATCTACATGCTGCCGCTGTCGGCCAAGATTCCGTTCAACTGGCGCGACCTCACGCCGGTGTCGGTGATCGCGCTCGACCAGTTCGTGTTGTGGGACAATGCATCGGGCCCCAAGACCGTGAAGGACTTCATCGCGGCCGCGAAGGCGGCGAGCGCGCCGTTCAAGATGGGCGGCACCGGCTCCAAGCGCGAAGATCATGTGCTGACCGTGTTCATGGAGCAGAAGACCGGCGCGAAGTTCTCCTATCTGCCCTACAAGTCCGGCGGCGAGGCGGCGACCCAGCTGGTCGGCGGCCACACCGAATCCAACGTCAACAATCCCAGTGAAAACCTCGAAGTCTGGCGTGCCGGACAGGTTCGCGCGCTCTGCGTGTTCGACAAGGAGCGCATCTCCTACAAGACCAAGGTCACCGACACGCAATCCTGGAACGACATCCCGACCTGCAAGGAAGAGGGGCTGGACGTGCAGTATCTGATGCTGCGCGCGATGTTCCTGCCGGGGAAGGTGACGCAGGAGCAGCAGGCATTCTATGTCGATCTGTTCCAGAAGGTGACGCAGACGGCGGAATACAAGGACTACATGGAGAAGCAGGCCTTGAAGCCGATCTTCCTCACCGGCAAGGACATGGTCGAGTTCCTCGAAGACGACGACAAGCAGAATGCCTCGCTCATGAATGCCGCGGGCTTCGTCGCGAAATAAGGTTGCCGTTGTCGTACATCTCTACGTCGTCATTCCGGGGCACGCGAAGCGTGAACCTCAGATGCGCAAGGCGCATCGGGGAATCTCGAGATTCCGGGTTCGATGCTTTCTCATCGCCCCGGAATGACCCGTCTGATTGCTTTACCTTCCGTTCGAAATCGCCTTGCATCGCGTCGCCGCCCCATCGATATTGCGCCGCAGTATGGCCGAACGTCCGGCGAGCCCGATCGGGCTGGGTCACCCCTCCGTCGCCGTTGCGGGACTGTGAGGAGCGATCATGACCAAAGCCGTGTTGGGGATCATCGGCGGATCCGGTATCTACGACCTGCCGGGCCTGGAAAATGTCCGGGATGAAACCATCGCAAGCCCGTGGGGCGAGCCGTCGGCGCCGCTGCGCCGTGGCGAGATGGCGGGACTGCCGATCGTGTTCCTGCCGCGGCACGGCCCGGGACACGCGCTGTCGCCGTCCGACATCAATTATCGCGCCAATATCGACGTGCTGAAGCGGGCCGGGGTCACCGACCTGGTCGCGCTGTCGGCGTGCGGCTCCTTCAAGGAAGAGCTGCCGCCGGGCACCTTCGTGCTGGTCGACCAGTTCGTCGATCGCACGCACAAGCGCGAGAGCTCGTTCTTCGGCAGGGGCTGCGTTGCGCATGTGTCGATGGCGCATCCGGTGTCGCCGCTGCTGGTGAAGCACCTCGCCGCCGCTGCCGAAGCCGAGCGCATCGCGTTCGCGCGCGGCGGCACTTATCTCTGCATGGAGGGGCCGCAATTCTCCTCGCTCGCCGAAAGCCTGACCTACAAGGCGCAGGGCTATTCGGTGATCGGCATGACCAACATGCCCGAAGCCAAGCTCGCCCGCGAGGCCGAGATCTGCTACGCCAGCGTGGCGATGGTCACCGATTTCGACTGCTGGCATCCAGCGCATGATGCCGTCACGGTGCAGGATATCATCCGCGTGCTGAATTCGAACGCCGAGAAGGCCAAGGCGCTGGTCGCGCGTCTGGCGCGGGATTTCCCGCGCGAGCACGAGCCGTGTCCGATCGGTTCGGATCGGGCGCTGGACACCGCGCTGATCACGGCGCCCACGGCGCGCGATCCGCAGCTGCTTGCCAAGCTCGATGCCGTCGCCGGAAGGGTGTTGCGCGCATGAAAGTCGACGGCCGCCACTTTCGCAGCATCTGGCTCGAACCCGACGGTTGGTCGGTCGGCGCGATCGATCAGCGACGATTGCCGCATGAGTTCATTGTTGCGAAGATCACGACGGCCGAGGAGGCCGGCGAGGCCATCAGCTCGATGCTGGTGCGCGGTGCGCCGCTGATCGGCGCCACCGCTGCCTATGGCATGGCGCTGGCGATGCGCGCCGATGCCTCCGACGCGGCGCTCGACAGGGCCGGCAAGATGCTGGCTGCGACCCGGCCGACCGCGATCAATCTGAAGTGGGCTGTTGACGACATGCAACGTGCGCTCGCACCGCTCGCCGCGTCCGCCCGGGCGGAAGCGGCCTATGCCCGCGCCCGCGCGATCGCCGATGAAGACGTCGAGATCAACCGCGAGATCGGCCGCCACGGCCTCGGCCTGATCGAAAAAATCGCCGCGACCAAGAAGCCGGGGGAGCCGGTCAACGTCCTGACGCATTGCAATGCCGGCTGGCTTGCAACCGTCGATTGGGGAACGGCGACGTCGCCGATCTACCAGGCGCATGACCGCGGTATTGCGGTCCATGTCTGGGTCGACGAGACGCGGCCGCGCAACCAGGGCGCCTCGCTCACCGCATGGGAACTCGGTCACCACGGCGTGCCGCATACCGTGATCCCCGACAACACCGGCGGCCATCTGATGCAGCATCGCATGGTTGACCTTGCGATCGTCGGCACCGATCGCGTTGCCGCCAATGGCGACGTCTGCAACAAGATCGGCACCTATCTGAAGGCGCTCGCCGCGCATGACAACGAGGTGCCGTTCTACGTCGCGCTGCCGTCGCCGACCATAGACTTTAGTATCGACGACGGCGTCCGGCAGATTCCGATCGAGCAGCGTGCGGCCAGTGAGGTAACGCACCTTACCGGGCGCACGGCGGACGGACGGATCGAGACCGTGCGCGTGGTTCCGGACGGCTCTTCGGTGGCCAATTTCGGCTTCGACGTCACGCCGGCGCGGCTGGTGACGGGATTGATCACCGAGCGCGGCGTCCTCGGCGCTACTCGTGCTGCGCTTGCGAGCGCATTTCCCGAACGTTCCACTGCTTAGCTGAAGGCTGCATTGACGGTGATTGGTTCAGCACGCTATCCCAATCGTTGCCCTCGCAACCCAGACCGTCCAGTCCATGTCCAATACCGAACTTGAGATCGTCGTCGACGATCCGACCGCGCCTGAGCAGAACTCGCCCGCCGTCGTCTCTACCGGCGCCGTCGACGTCATCGTCTCGCTGCTGCTGCTCGCGCTCGCACTTGTGCTCGGCTGGGACAATTGGCGCACCGGCGCGTCGTGGGATTCAACCGGGCCGCAGCCGGGCTATTTTCCATTCTATCTCTCGGTGATTCTCGGCGCCGCCAGTCTCTATGGCCTCGGCGCCGCCTTCGTCTCGCGCCGGGAGGCTGCCGAGACCTTCGTCACCCGCGCCCAGCTTCGCCGGGTGATGGCGGTGTTCGTGCCGACCTTCCTGTTCTGCCTCGCCACCCAATATCTCGGCCTCTATGTCGCGAGCTTTCTCCTGATCGCGGGCTTCATGCGCCTGGTCGGCAAGATCGCGCTGTGGAAGTCGCTCTTGACCGCCTTCATCTTCACCGCCGCGATGTTCGTGACCTTCGACATCGCATTCGACGTCATCATGCCGAAGGGGCCGCTCGAAGCGGCCTTCGGCTACTGAGCTAACCGACGGGATTTCGAGACATGGAAGCCTTCGGTCTTCTGCTACACGGCTTTGCCGTCCTTTTGACGTGGAAGACGCTGCTGTTGATGATGGTCGGGCTCGTGCTCGGCATCTTCGTCGGTGTGCTGCCCGGACTGGGCGGTCCCAATGGCGTCGCGATCCTGCTGCCGCTGACCTTCACGATGGATCCGACATCCGCCATCGTGATGCTGTCGTGCATCTATTGGGGCGCGCTGTTCGGCGGCGCCATCACCTCGATCCTGTTCAACATCCCCGGCGAAGCCTGGTCGGTCGCGACCACGTTCGACGGCTATCCGATGGCGCAGCAGGGCAGGGCGGCCGAAGCGCTCACCGCGGCGTTCACCTCGTCGTTCATCGGTTCGCTGGTCGCGGTGCTGCTGATCACCTTCCTGGCGCCGATGATCTCATCGTTCGCGCTGAAGTTTGGTCCGCCGGAATTCTTCGCCGTCTACCTGCTGACCTTCTGTTCCTTCGTCGGTCTCGGCCGCGAAGCCAAGCACAAGACCGTGATCTCGATGTCGCTCGGGCTGCTGCTTGCGGGCGTCGGCATGGATACGGTGTCCGGGCAGCTGCGCATGACGTTCGGTTCTGCGGAACTGCTGCGCGGCATCAACTTCCTCGTCGCCGTCATCGGCCTGTTCGGCATCAGCGAGATCCTGCTCACGATGGAGGAACGCCTGGCGCTGCGCGGACATGCCGCCAGTATCAGCCTGCGCGTCGTGCTCTCGGTGTGGAAGGACCTGCCGAAATACTGGGTGACGCTGCTGCGTTCGTCGGTGATCGGCTGCTGGCTCGGGATCACGCCGGGCGGTGCGATCGCGGCCTCCTTCATGGGCTACAACCTCGCGAAGCGTTTCGCCAAGGATCAGGAGAGTTTCGGCAAGGGCCGTATCGAGGGCGTGTTCGCGCCGGAGACCGCCGCGCACGCCTCGGGCACTGCGGCCTTGCTGCCGATGCTCGCGCTCGGCATTCCCGGTTCGGGGACTGCGGCGATCCTGCTCGGCGGCCTGATGGTATGGGGCCTCAATCCAGGCCCGCTGCTGTTCGTCGAGCACAAGGATTTCGTCTGGGGCCTGATCGCCTCAATGTATCTCGGCAACGTCGTCGGCCTGGTCCTGGTGCTGACCACAGTGCCGATCTTCGCCTCGATCCTGCGCGTGCCATTCGCGGCCGTCGCGCCCATGATCGTGGTGTCCTGCGCGATCGGCGCCTATGCGATCCAGAATGCGATGTTCGATATCTGGCTGATGCTGGGCTTCGGTGTCGTCGGCTACGTCTTCAAGAAGATCGGGATCCCGCTTGCGCCGTTCACGCTCGCTTTGGTGCTCGGCAGCCGCGCCGAGGACGCGTTCCGGCTCTCGATGATCGGCTCCGGCGGCGATATGAAGGTGTTCTGGTCGAACGGCCTCGTCGGCTCCATCACGACCTTGGCGATCGTGCTGCTGTTCTGGCCGGTGATCGATCGGGCCTTTGCCGGCGTCGCGCGTCTGGTGCGGCCGGCAAAGGCGTGAGGCTATAGAGCGTTTTCGAGCGAAGTGGATACCGGTTCGCGTGAAGAAAACGCGTCAAGACGAGAATCTCTAGACGACCTTGCGCTGGCGCAGCTCGGCGATCTCGTCCTGGCCGAAGCCGAATTCGGCCAGCACTTCCTCGGTCTGCTCGCCGAATTCCGGCGGGCGCGCCGCCATCTTGCTCGGCGTCCGCGACAGCGTCACGGGCTGGCTGACCAGCTGGATCTGCCGGTTCTCGTCATTCGGCACGTGCTGCGCCATGCCGAGATGCTTGACCTGGGCATCCTCGAACATCTGGTCGATCGAATAGATCGGCCCGCACGGCACACCGGCGGCGTTCAGTTCGGCCACCCAGGTCTCGGTGGATTTCTTTTCCGTCAGCGCGTTGATTCGGGCATTCAGAGCGTCGCGGTTCTTCGAGCGCGCCGGTGCGGTCGCATAGTCGGGGTCGGTGACCAGGTCAGGCGCGCCGATCGCCTGGGCGCAGCGCTCCCAGATGCGGCCGCCTGTCGTGGCGATGTTGATGTAGCCGTCGGTGGTCTTGAACACGCCGGTCGGGATCGAGGTCGGATGGTTGTTGCCGGCCTGCTTGGCGACTTCCTTTTCCATCAGCCAACGCGCCGCCTGGAAATCCAGCATGAAGATCTGCGCCTGCAGCAGCGAGGTCTGCACCCACTGGCCTTCGCCGGAGACGTCGCGTTCCAGGAGCGCGGTGAGGATGCCGATCGCGCAGAACAGGCCCGCGGTCAGGTCGGCCACGGGGATACCGACCCGCATCGGTCCCTCGCCGGGCGCGCCGGTCACCGACATCAGGCCACCCATGCCCTGCGCGATCTGATCGAAGCCCGGCCGCTTGTGATAGGGCCCGTCCTGGCCGAAGCCGGAGATGCTGCCATAGACAATCCGCGGATTGATCTTGCGCACGCTCTCGTAGTCGATGCCGAGCTTGGCCTTCACGTCCGGCCGAAAGTTCTCGACGATGACGTCGGCCTGCTCGGCCAGTCGCTTGAACACTTCGAGCCCCTTGGGGTCTTTCAGGTTCAGCGTCATGGCACGCTTGTTGCGATGCAGGTTCTGGAAGTCCGACCCGCCGCGCGGGCCGCCCGGCTGCTCGCCGCCGCCGTCCTCCAGCAGCGCATCGATCTTGATGACGTTGGCACCCCAGTCGGCGAGCTGGCGTACGCAGGTCGGCCCCGACCGGACCCGGGTCAAATCCAGCACGGTGAAACGGGACAGGGCTTGGGATGCGCGGGGAAAGGGCATTGAGACACCTCTTGTTTGGCGGGCCGCTCTGGGGGCTACTGCCTATCTGCCATAGACAATTTGGCTGACCTTTCCAACTGTTACCCGGGCAACAAACCGGGCTGGAAACAAACAGGCATGGTTCCGTGGAGATCGGCTCGCCGCTTTGGCCGTCGTTCAGGTTTTCCCCACACCTGCTTACAGGCCCCGCCATCCGCCAACCCTCGACAATCACTTCGCCGGCTGCTAGCCCGTCGCGATGCCGAATGGGTTTTGCCCTTATGGAAGAGGCACTTGAGGCGTATCGAGGCGATGGACCGAAAGCGGGCATGGCGGTGAAGAAGGGTCCATCCCATCTGCTCGGTAACTCGGCATGGAACGCGACTGCCTTCGCGGTCGCGGTTTTGCTCAATCTCGCGATTCTTCCATTCGTGATTTTCCGGCTCGGCCTTGCTGCCTTCGGTGTTGCAGGCCTGGTGACAGCCTGCGTCGCGCCTGCCCTGATGTTCAGCAATGCGCTTGGCCTCTCGACGGCGCGCGAGCTCGCGCAACGGTTGGAGCCGTCCGATCGCGGCGAGGCGCGGCGTTTCTTCTCGACCGCCCTTGCGCTCGCCATCGCCGTGGGGTGCCTGATCGCAGCATTGCTCATCCTTGCCGGACCGCCGCTCGCGCGATTGGGATTTCACCTGGGTGGTCCAGCGTCTGACGACCTCGGGCTTGCCTTTGCATTGGCCGGTACCGGCTGGCTGCTCCAGTGCCTGTTTGCGGTCTTCCTCTCGCTGTTCACGGCGCGCCAGGATTACCGGCGGATCGCGTCGATCAGCATCGCCGGCACGGTGGTGACGACGATGTCGATGCTGCTGCTGATCCCACACGCGCCGCGCGCCTCGACCTTTCTCGGCTGTCAGGCCCTGGGCTTCGCGACGAATCTCCTGATGGCCTTCGCCTGGTCGCGGCATGCCATCCACGACTGGCTGGCACGGCCCGCACTCGATCGCAGCGCGTTGCGCGCACTCGTGAAACTTGGCGGCTGGCAGGTCGCGGCGCAAAGCGGCGCGCTGTTCGCGGGGCAGGCGGACCGCTATTTGCTCGGCGCGCTGCTGCAGCCGCAATTCGTCGGCTTCTACAGCGTCGCGCAGCGGCTGGAGGAGGCGGTCTATATCGGTGTGCTGAAGATCGGCGAGATCTTGTTCCCGTTCTTCAGCACGCTGCAGAAGGAAGATGACGACCGCAAGGTCGACCTGTTGCTGCGCTCGTCCTGGATTCTCAACGTGCTTGCCGCGAGTGCGCTTGGCGGCCTGATCCCGGTCGCAGGCGCGCTGCTGTATCGATGGACCGGCGCCGAGGTCGCAGCCGAGGCGCAGCTCGTGCTGGTGGTGCTTGCGATCAGCGGGATATTGGGGTCGAGCGCCAACGTGTTCGCGTTCTATCTGTTGTCGCAGGGACGCTCCAGTTTCAACGCGTTGATCTCGCTCGTCACCGGCATCTTCACGCTGGCCACCAGCGCCATTGCGTTGCCGTATTTCGGCTGGCAGGCGGCCGGCTGGAGTTCCTGCGTCGGGATGGTTGCCCAGATGGTCGTCACGGTGCTGCTGCTGCGGCGAACCTTCAGGCTCTCGTCCATGTGGTCACGGATGCTGCATTTCGTCCTGATCCCGCTCGGCACGGGCATCGCCGTTGCGCTGGCGCTCCGCGCACAGCTTGGCCATGTGTCGTTCGACCACGCGCCGTCATGGTGGTATGTGGTGTCGCTCTACGGCGTGTCGGCGGCGGCGATCTTTGTCGCCGCCGTCGCCGTGTCGCAGCTTGGTCCCTATCGCGCCATCTGCTGGCGGGATCTTCGCATCATCATCGCCCGCTTCTTGCCCTTCAAGGCCGCCTAGACATGTGTGGTATCGCAGGCATCGTCAATCTGCGCGGCGGTCCCGTGGACCCAGCCGACATCTCGCGGCTCACCAGCCTGATCGCGCATCGCGGGCCGCTCGGCGAGGGCACCTGGTTCAATGCGAAGCGAAACGTCGCCTTCGGCCATCGCCGGCTCGCCATCATCGATCCCGGCGAGGGCGGCTATCAGCCGATGGCATCCGGCGATGGCCGCCATGTGATCGTCTACAACGGCGAGATCTACAACTTTCTCGAATTGCGCCGCGAGCTCGAGGCGAGGGGCGCGGTCTTCCGCAGCCAGTCCGACACCGAGGTGATCCTTGCCGCCTGGCAGGCGTGGGGCGAGGACATGCTGCTGCGCTTCAACGGCATGTGGGCGCTGGCGATCTACGACACGGTCACGGATGATCTGTTCCTCGCGCGCGATCGGTTCGGCATCAAGCCGCTGCTGTACGCGTTGTCAGGCGAGCGGTTCGTGTTCGCATCCGAGCAGCGGGCGCTGGCGCGGAGCGGGCTGGTCGAGACGTCGCTCGATGTCGACGTGGCGCGGCGGCTGTTGCTGGACCCGTTCGGCATCGAAGGCAGCGAGCGGACCTTGTTCGCGCAACTGCGTCGCCTGCAGGGCGGGCACTGCATGTGGTTGCGCCAGGGGCGGGTGCAGGTGCGCCGCTGGTGGCGGACCGTGGATCATCTGCCTGATATCCCGGACACCGAGGCCGAACGCATCGAGCGCTTTCGTGAACTCTTTCAGGATTCCGTCGCGCTCCGCATGCGCAGCGACGTTCCGATTGGGACCTGCCTGTCCGGCGGCTTCGACTCGTCTGCGGTGATCTGCGCGATGGCGACCCATGAGAAGGCCGGCATGGGACCGCGCGACTCGACCGCCTGGCGGCACGCCTTTGTCGCCACCTTTCCCGGCGCCAGCAACGACGAGCGGCCGATGGCGGAGGAAGCGGCCGCGTGGGCCGACGTGGCGCCGAGCTTTCTCGAGATCGGGCGCTCCGATGCGCTCACTGACCTTGATCGGATCCTTGACGACAACGACGACGTCTATATCGGGCTGCCGAGCGCGCCCTGGCTGATCTATCGCGAACTCCGGCGCCAGAACGTCACCGTGTCGCTTGACGGCCACGGAGCGGACGAATTGATGGGTGCCTATTTGCAGGAGGGGCAGTCGACCGCATTCCGGATCCGCAACGCCGCCGCGGCGCTCACGTCACGATCGCAACTGGCGCAGCGCGGCATCGACTTCCTGCGGGCGCAGATGATCAGGCGCCAGGGGCACTATTTCCTGCGGGGAGGCCTGACCGCGATGCCGGCGGCGCTGCCGCTGGTCGCCGAGGATGACGAGTTGCCGAACGGGTGGGGCGCGCTGAACCGGCGTCTCTATCGCATGTTCCACTCGACGACGCTTCCCACCATTCTGCGCAATTTCGACCGGCTCTCGATGGCGCACGGGATCGAGGTGCGCATGCCGTTCATGGACTGGCGGCTGGTGACCTACACGATGGCGCTGCCCGAAACCAGCAAATCGGCCGATGGCATGACCAAGGTGGTCGCGCGTCAGGCGATGGCGAACCTGATGCCCGAAAGCATCCGCACCGCGCGCCGCAAGGTCGGCTTCAACTCGCCGATGCCGGAATGGCTGAACGGGCCATTGGCGGGCTGGACCAATGAGCTGCTCAATCGCAATGTTCCGGCGTTTGCCGAGTTCGTCGACGAAGCGCCGCTTCGAAAGACGGTCGGCCACTTGACGGCATCGCAGAGCTGGGATTGGGAATCCGTCGGCCGGATCTGGCCATACCTGAACATGAAATGGATGTTGGCAAGGTCCGTATAACCAATGCGTCTGTTCCAGAATAGCGGTCTCTATCCGTCTTATCTGCCGCGGCTAAACCAGCTTGTGGCAAAAGCGTCGAGCTTCGCGGCACGCCGCGACGTGTTCCTGCACGATCGCTTCGGCGCGGCACATTTTCTCGAGCCTGTGCTCGACGGTGCGCCTGAAGCCTTCTTCACCAATGGCGACGACGAAGTGCTGCAGCGCCAGTGGGCGCGTGAGCAGGGCATGAAGGGGACGCCGACGCTCGAAGCCATTCTGCTTGCGCAGATCGAGCATCACAGGACCGACGTGTTCTACAATCTCGATCCGGTGCGCTATCCGAGTGCGTTCATCGCCAAGCTTCCGGGCTGTGTGAAGAAGACGTTGTGCTGGCGCGCGGCGCCTTCCGGAAACGCCGACCTGACCGCCTACGGCGCGGTGCTTGGAAACTTCCCCTCGATCCTCGAGGCCTGGCGTAGCAAGGGCTGCCGGGCGGAGCTGTTCTTTCCCGCGATCGATCCTGTCATGGAGCAATACGGTCACGGCGAACGGCCGATCGACGTGGCGTTTGTCGGTGGATATTCGCGGTATCACAGCGCGCGCGGTAGGACGCTCGAACAGGTCGCGGCTCTGGCTGCCGAACGCAAGATCGTGTTCTGCCTCGATGCGTCGCGGCTGACACGGCTTGCCGAAAGCGCGGTCGGTCGGTTGCTGCCGCTGCAAAAGCACCGCAGACCCGACGTCATCGCGCGAATAGCGCGGCTGCCGCTGTTCGGCAGGGACCTCTACGAACTGTTCGGAACCGCCAAGATCGTGCTCAACGGCGCAATCGACATGGCCGGCAACGACCGCGGCAACATGCGCTGCTTCGAGGCGATGGGCTGCGGGTCGCTGCTCGTGTCGGATTCCGGTAACTATCCGGAGGCGATGGAGGAGGGTGTGACCATGCGCACCTACGACGCGCCTGAGAGGGCCGCCGAGGCGATTTCGAGTAGCCTGCGGGATTGGCCGCAATGGGCCGGGATCGCCGCGTCCGGTCGAAGCCGCGTGCAGCAGACCTACAGCAAGGCCTCGCAATGGGCCCAGTTTAGCGATCTCGTGGCGCGGATTGAGCCGTGCTAGAGGGCTTTTCGAGCGAACTGGATGCCGTTTCGCGTAAAGAAAATGCGCCGAAACGAGAATCTGGAGCCCCGTTCCGATTCCATCGGAACGAAAAAGGCTCTAGACGGAGCACAGTGCCGGCCGGTGGGCGGGCGATCGGGCCGAGATGATGTCTGCAAGTGACTTGATCCATCAACTGAAATGGGTGGCCGACGGGCTTGCCGTGCCGCTGTTCCGGTTGCGGCCGCGGCCGTTCGGGCCGGGCTATCAGACGGTCAAGCGCGACACGATTACTGCGGCCATCGACGCGGGCTTGCTTCAGGCAGGGAAGGAGCTTCCGCCGGGCTACGGCGTCGCCATGGACGAGCGCGTGGTGGAATATCCCTGGGTCTATGGCCGGTTGAACAATGTCGGCAAGATGCTGGACGCTGGATCGACCTTCAACCACGACTTCCTGCTGCAGCGTCCGCCGCTGCGCGGCGCGGATCTCACCATCATGACGCTGGCACCCGAGCGGCGGTGCTATTGGCATGATGGCTACTCCTACGTGTTCGGCGATCTCCGAAAAACAATGTTCGGCGATCAGGTCTTCGACACCGTCGCCAGCATCTCGACGATCGAGCACATCGGCCTCGATAATCAGATGCTGTACACGGGCGATCCGCGCGACGCCGAGACCGATCGGGACGGCTTTGTTCCGGCGGTGCAGGAGTTCAAGCGCATTCTCAAGCCCGGTGGCACCTGCCTGATTTCGGTGCCGTTCGGCAAGCGCGAGAATCTCGGTTGGTATCAGGTGTTCGATCTTGCGATGATCGAGCGGATCATCGAGGCGTTCGGTGCGACGTCTCACCATGTCGACTATTTCGGCTATTCGCGACAAGGCTGGTCGCGCCAGAGCGCCGAGGCGCTCGCCGACGCCACCGTTTTCGACATCCACACCGGCAAGGGGCAGGGCAACGACCTTGCGGCGTCGTCGCGCGCCGTCGCGTGCCTGCAGTTGACGGCATGAATCTCGATTATCTGATCCAGCGTCTGCTCGGTCGCGCGACGTGCCGCTTGCAGGTCGACGCGGCGCTCGGGCGTTCGGCCAGGATCAGAAACATCCGCGGCGATTCCGACAAGATCGTCGTCGGCCACAACAGCCACATCTTGGGCGAGCTCCTGACCTTCGCGCATGGCGGGGAAATCAAGATCGGCGAATGGTGCTATGTCGGCGAGGGAACCCGGATCTGGTCGGCAGCCTCGATCGAGATCGGCAACCGCGTTCTGATCTCGCATTCGGCGAATGTTTTCGACAATCTCACGCATCCGCTGCGCGCGACCGAGCGGCACCGGCAGGTTCAGCAGATTTTCACGCGCGGACATCCGAGCGATATCTCGCTTGACGAGAGCCCGGTGAAGATCTGCGATGACGCCTGGGTCGGCGCGGGCGCGATGGTCTTGCGCGGTGTGACGGTTGGGCAGGGCGCCATCGTCGCGGCCGGCGCAGTCGTGACGAAGGATGTCGCGCCGTTTACGATCGTGGCGGGCAATCCGGCCGTGCTGGTGAGGGAGCTTGGCCCCGATGAACGGTGAGCGCCAGTTTACCACTTGGGAGGATGCGGTGGTCTGGCTGCGCAATCAGCCGGAGCAGCGCCAGCTCGTGCTCGACGCGTTCTACGACGATCCGCTGGTTGGCGCTGCCGAGCGCTATTTCCAGAGCTCCGAGTGGCAAGCTGTTGCCACACTGCTCGCCGGCCGGTCAGGTACCGCGCTCGACGTTGGCGCCGGTCGCGGCATCGCGAGCTACGCGCTCGCCCGAACCGGCTTTACCGTGACGGCGCTCGAACCGGATCCCAGTGCCATCGTGGGAGGGGCGGCGATCCGCGGCCTGGCGCAACAGACGCAATTGCCGATCCAGGTGATTGAGGAGTTCTCCGAGCGGCTGCCGTTCGCCAATGCGACGTTCGATCTGGTCTTCGCCCGCGCTGTGCTGCACCATACGCGCGACCTCGAGGGGGCGTGCCGGGAGATGTTTCGCGTGCTGCGGCCCGGTGGCATGCTGATCGCGGCGCGCGAGCATGTCATCAGCAAGGAAGCGGACCTTCCGCAGTTCCTGGCGCAGCATCCGCTGCATCATCTCTACGGCGGCGAACATGCCTTCTTGCTCGATCGCTACACCGGCGCGCTGACCAACGCGGGGTTTTCCGCGGTCGACACGCTGGCGCCACTGCAAAGCCCGATCAACCTGTTTCCCTATACGCCGGAGACCCTGAAAGCCGCGATCGTGACCAGGTTGTCGCAAAAGGTTCCGGTTGCTCCGCTTTGGCGAACTGCGCTTGCCTCTAGTTGGCTGTTCGGCTCGCTGCTGTCGATGGCCGAGCGTTTCGACAATCGACCGGGCCGGCTCTACTCCTTTGTCTGTCACAAGGCTTGAGCGATGATCGTCTGGGTTACAGGCGCGAACGGGTTCATCGGCCGCCATCTGGCGCATGCGTTGGCGGGGGCAGGCCATGCGGTGCATGGCGTCGGACACGGGGCGCTTGACGCAACGGAAGCCCGGCGGCTCGGTTTGCAGAGCTGGATCAACGGCGAGATCGATGCGGCCAATCTCAACGCGCTCGCGGCTGCGCACGGGCTGCCGACGCGTGTCTTTCATCTGGCTGGCGGATCGTCGGTCGGCGTCTCGATCGAACGGCCGTTCGAGGATTTTTCGCGGACTGTCGCGAGCACCGCGCGGCTGCTCGAATGGCTGCGCGGTTCGGCGCCGGATTGCGCGGTGATCGCGGCGTCGAGCGCGGCCGTCTATGGCGCCGATCATTTCGGCCCGATCGCTGAAAGCGCGATCGTAACTCCGATGTCGCCGTATGGGCAGCATAAGCTGATGATGGAGCAATTGTGCGCGAGTTACGCGCGGTCGTTCGCCTTGCGTTGTACGGTCGTGCGGCTGTTCTCTGTCTATGGGCCCAACCTGCGCAAACAATTGCTCTGGGACATCTGCTCGCGGCTCAACGCCAGGGAGCAGGTGCTCACGCTCGGTGGGACCGGCAACGAGATACGGGACTGGACCGACGTTCGCGATGTCGCGAGGCTGCTTGCAAGCGTCGCGGAAGCGTCGTCGTCACAGCAGGCTTTCCGGGTCATCAATGGCGGTTCGGGCCGGGGGACCAGCGTTGCCGACATCGCCGCCGGTCTCATCGGACAGTGGGGTAGCAAGACGGTCGTGCGGCATTCAGGTGTAAGCCGCCCCGGCGATCCCATGAGCCTGTTGGCCGACGCCGCGATGCTGCGCCAGATCGGCTTCGATTGGCGCATTCCGCTCGATCAGGGCCTCGCCGATTACGTGGCCTGGTTCAAGGGGCAGGCTTCGTGACGTCCCGCCCACTGCGGTTCGCGTTCAATCACATCTCGCGACGGATTTGGGCCGGCGGGTTCAACTATCAGCGCAATCTGTTCGCGGCGCTTGCCCAATTCTTGCCCGGCGAGTTCGCTCCGGTCGTCTTTGCCGGGACACGGGCCGACGAGAACGAAATCGCCGAGCTTGGTGCGATACCAGGCGTCGAGATCGTCCGGTCGGAGGTGTTTGACGGGCAGCCAGGTCTCGCGGCGGCACTCGCGCTTGGTCTCGACCGCCGAGCCGCGTCGGCGTTTCGTTCCGCGCAGGTAGATGCTGTTGTTGAGTCCGCACGTTTCTTCGGTTGGCGGCTGGCGATCCCTGCAGTGGCGTGGATTCCGGATCTGCAGCACCATTCGCTGCCCCAGCTGTTTCCGCGGACGGCACGCTGGCGTCGCGAGATTGGCTTTCGCGTTCAGATCGCGTCCGGGCGGACCATCATGCTGAGCAGCGAGAGCGCCTTTCGCGATTTCAGGGCTTACTACCCACACGCCAGCAACCGGGTCAGCGTCGTTCGCTTCGCGACCCAGCCGCCGGCCGCGTTCCTGAACACCGACCCATCAGAGGTCATCGCGGCGTACAATCTGCCGGCGAACTACTTCTATCTGCCCAATCAGTTCTATCGCCACAAGAACCATCGGCTTGTCGTCGACGCCCTGGCGATCCTCAAGCGCCGTGAGGTCGAGGTCGTTGTCTGTGCATCCGGCAGCACGGAAGATCGACGCGAGCCGGGCTACTATGATCTGGTCAACTCCGAGATCCGGAGGCGTGGCCTCGATACGCATTTTCGTCACCTCGGCGTGATCCCGTTGCCGCATGTCTACGCGCTGCTGCGGGCTTCCATAGCCCTGCTCAACCCATCGCGCTTCGAGGGCTGGAGCACGACGGTGGAGGAGGCGAAGTCGTTCGGCGTTCCGATGATCCTGTCCGACATCGACGTGCACCGGGAGCAGACCGCCGGTGCTGCGCGCTATTTCGGCGTCGATGATCCGGTCGCACTGGCGGATCACTTGATGCAACTCGCGGAGCCCAAGAGCGAACCGGTAATACGAAATGTCGTTCCGCATCAGGACGACAATGTCCGCGCGTTTGCGGCAAGCTTTTCCGCCACTATGCAGCAGGCCGTTCATCAGAACGGATGAGCTGGCCGCAAAGTAGAAGCAGAACCTGGGTCGCGATCGGCCGAGAACAGCTGGGCCGCGACGGGCGGTACACGACCCGCATTCTGATTCCTTGATGCTGCTTGCAATTGAGCCGCCGCTCCGCAGCGGTGACCGACATTGTAAGCTCGCGACAATATGCCGTGATGGGTCAGACGTGGAAGCTCGGCGCCCGCGCGAATCTCGCAGGTGTCTCCATAGAAATATCGGCGCGTTGCCATCGCGCTCGATCGGCCGATTTTCCGCGCTTCGCTTGAGAGAACCGTGAGCAGTCGCGCTCTCGAGATTGCTTGTCCGTTTCAAGACATTTCACAAGGCGGCTGCCGTTCATCACGGTATGATTTTGAGCCGATGCTCGCTCTTGCGCGCCTTGCCGGCGCTGAGTTGTATTCTTACGAGAGGATGTCGGGATATCAGCCACAATAACCGCGTGGGCGGATAGTCGAAAAACAAAACACGAGAGCTTATGAAACTGAAGGTACTTTATGCGTTGCTTCTGGTGTCGGTTTGCGCAGTCTTCCTGATTCCCCTGGTGCAACATAAGTGGAACCCGCCGACCGAACTCGCAGACGCGATTCATTCGACTGCTGAGCGGATGACTCGCTTGGAGGAGAGCGAACGTCAAGTCGGCGCGCGCTTGGCGTCAATGTCGGGTCGCGAGCGGAAGATTCCCGATATCCGAGGCTCCTCGATTCCGGTCGCACTGGATCGGCATGATGAAGGACCGATGGGGCCGGTCTCGGCGGCAAGGATTGGAGCTCATGAGTTCCTGATTGCCAATTATCTGGATATCTTTCTCTTCGACCAAGATCGTCGCACCGCCGTGCCGGTTCAGATCGATGTCGAGTTGCCCGTTTGGAATCCGACAGCAGTCTTCTATTCCGCGTTCTACGATCGGGTGTTCATCGCCAACTATTCGGGAAAGGACGTTGTCGTCGCTCAACTCGTGCGCGACGCAGCGGGACCCAAGCTCCATCTGACGGAGCGGATCGTGAACGAGTCCGCCATCCACGGCGCAGAGGGCATTGCGGTCTCCAAGGGCGGACGCTTCATGGCGATCGCCGACTATGAAGGCAATGCGCTGTCCTTGTTCGAAAGGATTGACGACCAATGGACATTTCGGTGGAAGCAAGAGGTCATTGGTTCTCATGGCGTGGCCATTATCGGTGATTACGTATTCGGCTCTGGCCAGGCCACCATTGTGAAATTCGCCATCGAAAGTGGACAGGAGATAGCCAGAACTTCAAAGCTCGGTTCCGATCCGATTCTTTTTGCGACCTGTCTCAACGTGGATGAAAGCACCGGACAGTTGGTTGGATCGGACGCGGTGTCCGGCATCGTTTTTACGATGACCAAAGCTCTCAAGGTCATCAGCAAATTCGGCGCCAATGGGCCCTCTTACACGAATTTCTCGTCTCCGTTCTGCGCCTACCGCGATCGTCAGGGAATGTACGTTCTTTCGACCTATCAAGACAGGTTCGTCAGTATTGGTCGCGACAGCACGACCTCGTACGAGTTCGGCGCAGCGCAATGGAGATACATAGACTTTCCGCTTGGGTTGCGAAACGCATCGAACATGCTGCACGGGGCGGCGCAGTTTGATCGTCCAAGCTACAGAATGTTCGACAAGAACGTCCGCTGTGTTTCGGCATGGAATAAGGACCCCGTTTCGGGGTGATCGGCATCCAATCGGGACCCCGGGATAAGGGTCCACAGTGGCTTCCATCGAGTCATGGAAGCCGAGGTTGGGATGCTGGTGGTGGAGACGATTGGTAAGATCCGTCGCGCCTACTTTGTTGATGGTCGTCCGATCAAGGCGATCTGCCGAGAACTTGGCGTATCGCGGAAGGTGGTTCGCAAGGTCATTCGTTCTCAAGCGACGGAGTTCCGGTACGAGCGCGAGACGCAGCCGCTCCCGAAGATGGGTGCCTGGAGTGCCGAGCTTGATCGGTTGCTGGCAGGGAATGAGAGCAAGGCGGCGCGGGAACGGCTGACGCTGATCCGGCTATTCGAGGAACTCCGCGGCCTGGGTTATGCCGGCGGCTATGATGCGGTTCGTCGATACGCCCGACGGTGGACCAAGGAACGCGGCACCTCGACAGCGTCGGCTTATGTGCCGCTGAGCTTTGCACCAGGCGAAGCCTACCAGTTCGACTGGAGCCACGAGGTGGTCCTGCTGAGCGGCACCACGGTGATGGTGAAGGCTGCTCATGTTCGGCTCTGTCACAGTCGCATGCTGTTCGTGCGGGCCTATCCGCGGGAGACGCAGGAGATGGTGTTCGACGCCCACGACCGGGCATTCGCCCTGTTCAAAGGCACCTGCACCCGCGGCATCTACGACAACATGAAGACCGCGGTGGAGACGATCTTTGTCGGTAAAGGCCGTCTCTACAATCGCCGCTTCCTGCAGATGTGCAGCCACTATCTGGTCGATCCGGTCGCCTGTACGCCAGCGTCGGGCTGGGAGAAGGGGCAGGTCGAGAACCAGGTCGGGCTGGTCCGGGAGCGCTTCTTCACGCCGCGGCTGCGGTTCAAAAACCTCGACGAGTTAAACGCCTGGCTGCTCGACAAGTGCATCGCCTACGCCAAGGCTCATCGCCATCCGGAGCTGGTCGATCAGACGATCTGGGACGTGTTCGAAGCCGAACGCCCCAAACTCGTTCCCTATGCCGGCCGCTTCGACGGCTTCCATGCGGTGACAGCATCGGTCTCGAAGACCTGCCTGGTGCGCTTCGACAACAACAAGTACTCGGTCGCAGCCAGTGCAGTCGGACGACCGGTCGAGGTTCAAGCCTATGCCGATCGCATCGTGATCCGTCAGGATGGACGTATCGTTGCCGAGCACCCGCGATCCTTTGGCCGCGGCGATACCGTCTACGACCCCTGGCATTATGTGCCGGTGCTCGCCCGCAAACCCGGCGCCTTGCGCAACGGTGCTCCCTTCAAAGACTGGGTGCTGCCGGCCGCGATCGAGCGGATCCGGCGCAAGCTGGCCAGCACCGACGATGGCAATCGGCAGATGGTCGACATCCTCACCGCGGTGCTGACTGACGGTCTGTCCGCGGTGGAAGCGGCTTGTGCCGAAGCGCTCAGTCACAGCGTCCATTCCGCCGATGTCGTTCTCAATATCCTGGCCCGTCAACGTGAACCCGCCCCACCGGCCAACATCATGACGCCGGCCGCACTGACGCTCCGTCATGCACCGATCGCCGATTGTGCCCGCTACGACAACCTCCGGAGGACCATCTGATGGAACGAACCCAAATCTTCGACCTCATGGGCGAACTTAAGCTCTACGGCATGAAGGCTGCCTTCGACGAGATCATGGCAACTGCCGTCAAGCGCCAGCACGAGCCTCAACGCATTGTCGGCGACCTGCTCAACGCCGAGATCAACGAGAAGCAAGCCAGGTCGATCAAATACCAGCTCACCATTGCAAAGCTGCCGCTCGCCAAGGACATCGCCGACTTCCAGTTCGACGGCACGCCGATCAATCAGACTCTCGTCAATGATCTCGCTGGCGGCGGCTTCATCGCCCAACAACGCAACGTCGTGCTGGTTGGCGGCACCGGTACAGGCAAAACCCACCTGGCGATTGCCATCGCCAGAAGTTGCATCCGCGATGGCGCCAGAGGACGCTTCTACAACGTCGTCGACCTCGTCAACCGGCTCGAGACCGAGACCCGCAACGGTCGGCAGGGACGGCTCGCCGAGCATCTGACCCGCATGGACTTCATCGTTCTCGACGAGCTGGGCTATCTGCCGTTCGCGCAATCCGGCGGTCAGCTCCTGTTCCATCTCATCAGCCGGCTCTACGAGCGCACCTCCATCATTGTCACCACCAATCTTGCGTTCGGCGAATGGCCCAGTGTGTTCGGTGATGCCAAAATGACCACCGCGCTACTCGACCGATTGACCCATCACTGCGACATCGTCGAGACCGGCAACGACAGCTGGCGATTCAAAAGCCGCGACGATGTTCAAACAACCCGCGCTCGCGCCGTCTCCGCAACCCCGACCAGCTCCGACGACCCGAGCGCTACCAGCAGAGCACGCCGATCAAAGGGGTCCCTTTTGGATGCCGATAGGGGGTCCCAGTCGAACGCCGATTGACAGTCCGCGCCGGCTATGGAGCTCTGTATACGGATGATGGAAAGCTGCTCCTGATGCCTCAGCGGCAGGAGTTATTCGACGGTGACTCGCCGTTTTACGTCACGAGCATCGCCAGCAACTCAACCTGGCTTGTGATCGTGGCCAACTCCTCACCAAGGGCGCTGCTCTACAATCGAAAGACCGGAGAACTTGGCGCGGTGACAATTGGCGAGTGGGATTGCTGGGCGATAGCGGCTGAGGTCCTGTGCCCGTCAAGGCGATATTCAATCGATGAGCTTTCTGCGGAGGCCAATCTGTTGGAGCCAGAGCAACAGGCCACCACTCCCGGAAGTTTGGCCGGGCCTGCTGTTCCGATCCTCAAATATTGGGCGGCATGGAAGCTGACGCAGGCGCCGCGGGACCTGGCTTCGGGCAATTGACCGCCGGCGGCTGATCCTGCCGGTCGCTAGCCGCAGCCGTAGGCTGAGCCGTTGGTCTCAGTCGGCGCTCGGGATCAATTCGAACTTGCTGTCGGGGCTTTCATAGGCGCCCAGCATCGCCTTGGCGATCAGCTTCGGATTATGCCATCGCTCGACATAACGTCGCGACGCTTGGCCACGGATGGACCACTCGGAACGGCGATCAAGAACCGCGGCAATGCTTTCTGCAAGGTCTCCCGGGTTCAGCCGGTAGACGGGCAACTCGCGCCTTATGGCATCCGGAACGAACATCATATCTTCTTCTCTGATGTAGCACGCTGCCGGCTTTCCCATCGCCATCATTTCAACGGCAAAACCTCCGTACCATCCTGCCAGCACCTGGTCGATTGCGAGGTCTGCCGACCGATAAATCTCCAGCGCCTGCTCGTGACTCGTCTTCTCGACGAGGATGAGGTCGAAGTCGTATCGCGACCGCAATCGTTCGAGGGCATCCAGGATCATCGGTGTACCCTTGATCCGGCCGGCGGTCGGGGCATGAACGATCTTTGGCCGGCCTTGTTCGGAAGGCGGCACAATTTCGAACTTCTCGATCTC
This sequence comes from Bradyrhizobium sp. USDA 3240, assembly GCF_054063295.1. Lineage (NCBI taxonomy): Bacteria > Pseudomonadati > Pseudomonadota > Alphaproteobacteria > Hyphomicrobiales > Nitrobacteraceae > Bradyrhizobium > Bradyrhizobium sp. USDA 3240. Next base: position 1,367,708 of record NZ_JBSSGD010000002.1, on the reverse strand, counting down.
GACGTTTGAATATGGGAGAAACTGGCCGTTCGGTACGACGTGTCCGAGTTCCGGATTCAGATAGAAGACCCGATCGAACAGCGGCAGAACCTTTTCGATCAGAAAGTGCCGTCGATGGTCGAGAGCGTCCGTGCATCTTTGATACAGCTCGCAGTGTTGCGGGGCGCACATCGTCCATTCGTTTCGGCTGTTCCCCTCGTTTGCCAGCCGGACATCACAACCTTGCAGGGTCATGAACAGCTTCTTGTCGAACAGGCGGGCGGCGTGCAGGTCTGAGGCAGCGAGTCTGTTGATGATGTCCGTGATCAGCGATGGCCGGGAGAGCACTGAGCCCGGCGCGGAGAGGGGGAAGCCCGGCGACAGAAAAGTCTGTCCAAAATAGTAGTGAAGAACATCGTAGTGCCACTGGTTCTTCAGACCGAACGCCGCGCTGCGAACGGCCGTCTCGAAAAACCCGGCGTCCTTTGCCGACAGCACGCGGTCTGCCGAGTATCCGAGCCATGTGTCATTTCGAACGACCACGTCGCTTAATGCTCCGAGTTGCCGTTCGGCGCGAGACAGCACCCAGGGCTGGTTTCCGACATTGACTGGTCCGTGCAGGATTCTCATGTGCGCGTATTCAGGTCCGCCGACGGGCGCGAAGGCCGCACAGGGCTATGAGGCATGATCATCTCTCGAACTCGCTGACATGCCTCGTCAGGCTTGCCCTGAGATCCTCGGGCAGATCAGCAGTTTCGCAATAGAGCCTTCCGAGCCTCGCTGCGACCGCTTGCAAGCTGTAATGTGCTTCCACATAGCGGCGCCCCGCCTGGCCGATATCGTTCAGGTCGAGTTCACCCCTCAAGCATCGCTTCAGCACATCATAGATTTCGTCAGGACGGCTGTTGATGATCGGGCAGGTTGCCGGATCGATCATCATTCGGTCGTTGCGCAGGAAGCACAGAACGGGTTTGGCCATGGCCATCGCCTCGAGGGCCGTATAGCCGTGAAAGCCTGCGACGAATTGGTCCGCAACAACGTGCGAGGCGCCGAAAAGCTCGATGACCTTCTTGTTGGGAACGCCCTGCACGGAGACCAGCTCGATCTTCTCTCCCTCCTTCACCAGCCGATCAATCGCCTCGATCAGGAGCCTGGTTCCCTTGAAGTGCCCGTGGTTCGGCGCATGTGCCACTTTCAGCACGTCGCCGGCCTTGTAGACCGGCGGTTTCGCGGCGAGCTTGCTTGCGTCAATCGGCCAGTAGTGCATGTCCCGGCAGCCGGGCACGTACGTCACCATATCCCCCATCGCGATCTGCGCGGTCGCACGGCCCTTGAGGCGGTTGATCGATGAGGCGTGCATCTCCGTCGTGCAGACACAGAACTTGCCGGGGGACGGGCATTCTTCGCACAGGTTCGGATGGCCGAGTGCGAGCGTTGCTTCCCGTGCCCGGACGTCGGCGCCGTAGGCGTAGGTATACAGTCGCTTTCCCGACTGGAACAGGAGGTCGAGTTCCTCTGGGTTGATGCCATAGCGTCCGTCGCTCAGCATCAGGCCGCGGTCATAGAAGTAGTTGAAGATATCGTAGCGCAGCAGGGCCCACGCCAGGACCACGCGGCGAAACAGGCCGAGACCTCTTCGGCTGCGCAGCAGTCGAAGGAAGCCCTCGAACAGGATGAGGTTGATGTCGAATGATCTCGTCACATAGTACGTGTTGAACACCAGCGACGAAGAGCGAAATCCCAACATTCGATCGCAGCGGGCGAGCAGCGGCAAGGTGAGGATCGGGGTGGCGGCCCACAACGTACGCACCTTTCCCTTCGCAAGACGCTTCTCAGTAGCGCGCTGGGCCGCGCGAACAAGCATGCGCGTGACGAAACCTGCGACGGCAGATTGCGCCGGCCGGGAGGATGCAACGTCGTCGGCGGGAAGCGGCGCTTCCGTCAGGGACGCTGGTCCGATGGGTTCGATCTTGTTCACTCAGGAATCCGATGGATGCCAACTCAACATCAGCCAGCAGCTTCTAGCACAGGTTTGGTCCGGAGCGGCCATGCTATGCAGGCCCGCAGGGGCGGCGCAGAGTTGGCGGCCAGCCTTCGCTATCTCAGGTTTCACCGGCGTATGAAAGCAGCTTCGATCGGTTCGGGAACGTTGACGCTCAGTAGATGATCGGGCTAAGACAGCGGCGGTTTGTTCCAAATGCGCGCATATTCTGACGCGGCGGTTATACCGGGCTCCGCCATCGAATCAATCTGGATAGGCATTTCGTGTGCGGCATATTTGGCCTCATAGATAAGACCGGGCCCGTCGATGCCCGCCAAGTGGATCAGATGACCGATCTCGTTGCCCACCGTGGTCCGGATGGGCGTGGGGTGAGGGTCAACGGGAACGTCGGGCTGGGACACCGGCGACTGGCCATCATCGACCTGACCGATGATGGCGCACAGCCGATGCGCGACAGACGGCTCCCGATCTGGATCACCTACAACGGCGAGATCTACAATTACGTCGAGCTTCGCACGGAGCTCGAGGCTCTCGGATACACCTTTCATACGGCTTCTGATACCGAGGTCCTGCTCACAGCCTATGTTTGCTGGGGTGCAGCGTGCCTCGAACGCTTCAACGGCATGTGGTCGTTTGCGATCCACGACGAGCGCGACAACACGCTGTTCTGCGCCCGCGACAGGTTTGGCGTGAAGCCGTTCTACTACGTCAATACGGCGAGGCAGTTCGCGTTCGGCTCGGAGATCCGCCAGCTTCTTCCGCTGATCGAGCGCCCGATCGCGGATGACGATCTGATCAACGATTTCCTCGTTTGCGGCATGACCGACCATACCAGCCGGACCTTCTTCAAGGGCGTCGAGAAGCTGCCGCCCGGGCATCGGATGCGCGTCGATGTGTCGACGGGGCAGCTCGAAATCGAGCGCTACTATTCGCTAGCGCCAGGGTTGGCCGTGTCTGATGAAGGCAGCGTAGCGAAATCGTTGCGAGAGCTGCTCGATGACGCGACGCGGCTGCGGCTACGTTCGGATGTTCGTGTCGGAACCTGCCTGTCGGGTGGGTTGGACAGTTCGAGTGTCGCGACGCTGGCTGCGCGGCGCTATGCGCCGGGCTCGAGCGAGCGCTTCTTTGCCATCACGGCCGTGAGCGAGCAGGCATCCAACAATGAGGAGGCCTATGCGGCGGAGGTTGCGGAACGGGCGGAGCTGAACTGGCTGCGCACCAAGCCGACCTATCAGGATTTTGCATCGACGGCGGAGACCTTGCTCGACGTCCAGGAGGAGCCGTTCGCAGGTCCTTCGATCATGATGCAGTATGCGGTGATGCAAGCCGCGCGATCGAATGGCGTCATCGTGCTGCTCGACGGTCAGGGCGGTGACGAAACGTTGCTGGGGTACCATCGCTACTATGCAGCCTGGCTGCTCGACCATCTTCGCAGCGGTGGCGTCCGTGGATTTCTGTCCGCCTTCGGCGCCGCCACGCGGGCGGGGATCTCGCGCCGGCGGTTGCTGATGTATTTGTTCGGTGCCGGTTCGGCAGGGCTGCGCGCTGCCTATTACCGCTTGCGTTACACTTTCCTCAGAAATCCCGACTTGCCCGAGCCGCTTCGTCGCTTTGCGTCGAAGACGAGGGATGCGCAGGGCATGCAGGTCCTGGAGATTACCGAGACCAATTTGCCGATGCTGCTGCGTTTCGAGGACAAGAACTCGATGCGGTTCGGCATCGAAACGCGACTTCCGTTCCTCGACTATCGCTTCGTCGAGTTCGCTTTGGCGCTTCCAACACGCATCAAGCTGAACAAGGGATGGGCAAAATGGCCGCTTCGCGCAGCGATGAGCGATCTGCTGCCGGCCAGCATCACCTGGCGGAGGGACAAGATCGGCTTTGCTGCCCCGGACCGGATCTGGCTCACGCGACACTCCGCCGCGATGTATGACAAGGTGATCGCAAGCGAACTCCTGGTCCGCTATGTCGACATGCCGAAGCTCAAGAGGAAATTTCATCGGCTCGATCTTGGAATGCGCTGGCGGCTCTATTGCGTTGCGCTCTGGGGTGAGCGCTTTCGGGTTGAAGCGCCATGAGGCCTGATGGTTCCTGGATGTCATCGTCGCCGTCGACGAGCGCCGGCTTGTCGGCTGCTGCTTTGCGGGTGGCCCGATGAACATCTGGCTGTTGCATCCGTTCGCGGGCGGGCCGGGCCTCGGCCGTCACTGGCGTCCGTTCTGGCTCGCAGATGCCTGGGGAAAGATGGGGCATCGGGTGGTGGTGGTCAGTGCCGGTTTCCATCACCTGCACAGGGAGCCGCGCGCTCCGGGGCCGCAGCGGATCAACGGCGTCGACTTCTGGTTCCTCGACACCCCGCGCTATGATGGCGGCAATCTGGGGCGGCTTCGCAACAATCTGAGCTTCGCGCCGGCCTTTCGTTCGGCGACATCCGCGATCGCCGCGCAATTCGGCGAGCCGGATCTGATGATCGCGTCCAGCCCGCATCTGTTCTTCATATCGGCGGCGCGTCAGATCGCGCGGCGCTTCGGTGCCAGGTTCTGGCTCGAGGTTCGTGACCTCTGGCCGGAGAGCATCGTGGCGCTTGGCATGACCCCGACCTGGCACCCCCTCGTGAGGTTGCTCGGCTGGAAGGAGCGGTCGGCCTATCGCGCCGCGGATCGCGTGATCTGTCTTTTGGCCGGTGCGGAAGCGCATATGCGGGCGCGTGGCTTGAGCACCGGCAAGTTCATCTGGATCCCCAACGGGGTGTCCGACGGCGAGATCCAGAGCGCGCTGACGATCGAAACTCTCGGTCATCCGTTGATAGACCGCATCAATCAGTTGAAGCAGCAGGGTAGGCGGGTTGTCCTCTATGCCGGTGGCATGGGACCGCCAAATGCAGTGGAGGTCGTTCTCGACGCCGCGGCGGTCCTCGGCAGCACAAGCCCCGAGATCAGTTTCGTTCTGATCGGTTCAGGCACCTCGCTCGCCGCACTGAAGCAGCGGGCGGCGGGGCTTGCCAATGTGGAGTTTCACGACGAAGTCGATCGGTCGATCGTGCATGGCATGCTGCACGCGTCCGATTGCGCGGTCGTTGCCTTCCACAAGAACGCGCTCTACCACCACGGCATCAGTCCCAACAAGCTGTTCGACTACTGCCTGTTCGCGCCGCGCAGCGTCATTGCCTGCGAAGCCCAAGCGCTTGCCGGGCTCGAGGATCTGGTGACAGCGCGATGCGCGCCGGACGACCCCACCGCACTCGCCGCGTCGCTGCGCGCGGCGCTGGACGGTCCGGCGCGTTCGCCGGCCGAACGCGTCGCCATCGCGCAGCGGTACAGCTATTCAACGCTGGCCGCGCGGTACCTGGCCGAAGCCGGGGATCCGGCCTAGGTGTGGCTGCGGCGACACATGGGTCTTAGGTAAATTGCTTTGATATCAATAATTTAACATGTTCATCGCGTGAACGAATTCGCTTGACGTTCATCCGGTGAACGCGCTATCAGCCACTCCAGCGGGGATAGGCGTGATGGCGGGCATTCTACCGACAGATGAGAATGACAGCGACCGGCTGGTGCTCGGTCTGCTCACCTCGCTTGAAGCCGATGGTGCGCAGTCGCAGCGGCGGATCGCGGCCGATCTCGGCGTCGCGCTCGGCCTGGTCAACGCCTACCTGAAGCGGGCGATCAAGAAGGGCTTCGTCAAGGTCGGGCAGGCGCCGGCACGGCGCTATGCCTATTACCTCACGCCGCAGGGCTTCTCCGAGAAATCGCGACTGACCGTCCAATTCCTGACGGACTCGTTTTCGCTCTTCCGCAAGGCGAAGGAGGAGTATGGCAGGCTGTTTGAGCGCGCTCAGGCGCTCGGCTTCAGGCGGGTGGTGCTCGCCGGACAATCCGACCTCTGCGAAATCGCGATCCTGTGCGCGGTCGACGGGCCGATTTCCGTCATTGCGATCGTCGATCCCGATGCAACCGCGACCCGGTTCATTGGCGTCAAGGTCGTTTCCTCCTACGCGTTGGTGGACGAGCCGTTCGATGCGGTCGTCGTGACGCATCTGACGGCGGCGCGCAGTGTATTCGAGCAGGCGGTCAGCAATTTCGGGGCGGAGAAAGTCCTCGCGCCGGACCTGCTGGGCCTGCGTCCAAAGCAGTCGCTGGGGACGTGATGGCCATGGAGCACAGTTCACGCTGGTACGTCGTCCAGACGCAAGTCAATGCCGAAGCAAAGGCGGCCGCCAACCTCGAGCGGCAGGGATTTTCGATCTATTTCCCCCGTTACCTGAAGCGCCGCAGCCACGCCCGGAAGGTGGAGACTGTGCCGCGTCCGCTGTTTCCGCGCTATCTCTTTGTCGGGATCGACCTCGCGTCGCAGCGCTGGCGTGCCATTCAATCGACGCTCGGCGTGTCGCACCTCGTATGTGTGGGAGATCGGCCCGCGGTGGTGGAAGACCGCGTCATCGATGCCTTGAAGGGGCGCGAGGACGATGCCGGCTTCATCGCGCTTGCGCGCCGGCCGGCGTTCTCGCCGGGGGATAAAGTGCGAATTGTCGAAGGTGCGTTCGTCGACAGTCTTGCGCTCGTTGAAGACGCCAGCGATCAGCATCGCGTTGCGGTTCTGTTGAATCTGTTGGGCCGCAAGGTTCGCGTTCTTGTCGGAACGGACCTGATCGCTGCGGCGTAACTGCGTCTGCCCTCGGGCAGGCGCGATGGACATGTTTGGCTTGGGTGTGATGTTCGATTCACCCCGAGTGCGGTAGCTTGCCTGAAGCAGGCAGAAACGTTTGAGAGAGGGGCCCATGACGACTTACGCATTGATCGGCGCTGCCGGCTACATCGCGCCGCGGCACATGCGGGCGATGGCCGAGACCGGCGGCAATCTCGCGGTGGCGTACGATCCCAACGATTCCGTGGGAATCATGGACAGCCACTTTCCGGATGCCGAGTTCTTCACCCAGTTCGAGCTGTTCGATCGCTACGTCGATCAGTTGCGCCGAGGCGGCAGCAAGATCGACTACATGTCGATCTGCTCGCCGAACTATCTGCACGACGCGCATTGCCGGTTTGCGCTGCGCTCGGGCGTGGATGCCATCTGCGAAAAGCCGCTGGTCCTCAATCCCGGCGACATCGACGAACTGGCCGCCATCGAGCAGGACACCGGCCGCCGCATCTCGACCATTCTGCAATTGCGGCTGCATCCGGCGATCATCGCGCTGCGCGATCGCTTCGCGAACTCGAACAAGCGCCACAAGGTCGAGCTGACCTACATCACCTCGCGCGGGCGCTGGTATCACACCTCCTGGAAGGGAGCGGACGCCAAGTCGGGTGGTGTCGCGACCAATATCGGGGTGCACTTCTTCGACATGCTGAGCTTCGTGTTCGGCCCCGCCAGCCGCAACGAGGCGCACCTCCGCGAGGAGGAGAGGGCGGCCGGCTCTCTGGAGTGCGAGCGCGCGGATGTAAGCTGGTTCCTGTCGCTGGACCGCAACGATCTGCCCGACAGCGTGAAGGGCAAGAAGACGACCTATCGCTCGATCACCGTCGACGGCGAGGAGGTCGAATTCTCGGAAGGGTTCACTGACCTCCATACGCGGAGCTATGAGGAGATCGTCGCCGGCCGCGGCTTCAGGCTGGACGAAGTCCGTCCCTCGATCGATATCGTCTCCACGTTCCGCCATGCGCCGATCGTCAGAAGCAACGGCGTTCATGCCTTTGCCCAGAAGGCGATGCACAAATGAGCGAGATGCGCGAGGACCCGCGCTTTCCAGGCGTCTTGATCCATCAATCGAGCTACGTTGACGATGGAGCCGTGCTCGGGCGCGGCACCAAGATCTGGCACTTTTGCCATATTCTGTCGCGCACGGTGATCGGCGAAGATTGCTCGATCGGCCAGAACGTGATGATCGGTCCGAACGTCAAGATCGGAAACGGCTGCAAGATCCAGAACAACGTCTCGATCTATGATGGCGTCGAACTTGACGATGACGTGTTCTGCGGCCCGAGCTGCGTCTTCACGAACGTGAACAATCCGCGCGCCGGCGTGTCGCGGAAAGACGAGTTTCGCAAGACGCCGATCGGACGCGGCGCCAGCATCGGCGCCAATGCGACCATCGTCTGCGGGCATTCGCTGGGCGAGTACTGCTTCATCGGAGCCGGTGCTGTCGTCACGAAGAATGTCGCTGCATTTTCGTTGATGGCGGGCAATCCGGCCCGCCGAATTGGTTGGATGAGCAGAGCAGGTGAGCGGCTGGGCAGCGATCTGGTCTGCCCACGCACTCACCGACGTTATGAGCTTCGTCATGAAGCGCTGGTTGAAATCGAGGGTTGAAGACAATGGACATTCGCGGAAAGAAGGTTGTCGTTATCGGGGGCGCCGGGCTGATCGGGTCGCATGCGGTTGATCAATTGACGCAGACTGATGTCGGCGAGGTCGTCATTTACGACAATTTCGTGCGTGGCACGCATGAGAACCTTGCCGGCGGGCTGCGCGACCCTCGTGTCAAGATCTTCGAGGCCGGCGGCGATATCACGCAGGTCGACATCCTCGATGCGGCCCTGAAGGGCGCAGACGGGGTGTTCCAGTTCGCTGCGCTCTGGCTGCTGCAGTGTCACGAATTCCCGCGGACGGCTTTTGACGTCAACGTCAACGGAATGTTCAACGTCCTGGACGGATGCGTGCGCAACGGTGTCAAGCGGCTGGTCTGGTCGTCGTCGGCCTCCGTCTATGGCGATGCCGTCGAGGAGCCGATGACGGAAGACCATCCGTTCAACAACAAGAACTTCTATGGCGCGACCAAGATCTGTGGCGAGGCCATGGCCCGTGCCTACCACTTCCGCTATGGCCTCGACTATGTCGGCCTCCGCTACATGAACGTGTACGGACCGCGTCAGGATTACCGGGGGGCGTATATCGCCGTGATCATGAAGATGCTCGACGCGATCGACAAGGGCGAGGGACCGACGATCCTGGGCGATGGCTCGGAGGCGTTCGATTTCGTCGCGGTGGAAGATTGCGCGCGCGCCAATCTGTGCGCCATGGGCGCGAGTGCGACGGATCGCTTCTACAACGTCGGCACGGGACACCGGACCTCGCTGAAGCAGATCGCCGAAAAGCTCTTGAACCTCACCGGCTCCAATCAGCCCATCAACTATGCGCCGCGGAGCCAGGCCACGCTGGTGCGCAACCGGATCGGATCGCCGAAGCGGGCGCAGGAGGAGATCGGCTTCAACGCCGCGATCGACCTGGACGAAGGGGCTGCGGCGGCTGATCGACTGGCGCAGAAGCCATATCGATCAGGTCGATCAGCGTCGTGCCAAGGCCCAGATCTGAAAGGCTCGGATCTGAGCTCGCACCCGACATCATTGAATAGATCGGCCAGAATCACATGTGTGGCATAGCCGGAATTCTGCACCGCGACGGGCGGCCCGCTTCAATCACCACGTTGACGGCAATGACCGATATCATTGCGCATCGCGGGCCGGACGGCGAGGGCCACTACTGCAACGGTCCCGTTGGGCTCGGTCATCGCCGGCTGTCGATCATTGATCTGACCGACGCCGCGCGGCAGCCGATGGAGATGCGCGACGGCCGATTTGTGCTGACCTACAATGGGGAGATCTACAACTTCAAGGAGTTGAAGGTCGAGCTTTCGGCGAGGGGACACGTCTTCAACTCCTCCGGCGACAGCGAGGTGTTGCTGCACGCCTTCGCCGAGTGGGGCCTCGGTGCGCTTCTCAAGTTCAACGGCATGTTCGCTTTTGCGATCTGGGACAACAAGGAGCGCAAGCTCACCTTGGCCCGGGATCGCTTCGGCGTGAAGCCGCTCTACTACGCCGAACTTGGGCAGACCTTCGTGTTTGCCTCCGAGCACAAGGCTTTTCGGGCATTCTCGGAGTACAAGCCGCGCGTCGACATCAGCGGGCTGTCGGAATATCTGAGCTTTCAGAACTTCTTCGCCGAGCGGACACTGTTTGCCGGCGTGAAGCTGTTGCCGGCCGGCTGCTATCTGCAGATTTCGCTGGACAGCAGGGCCGTCGAGCCGGTGCAGTACTGGGATTTCCATTTCGAGGAGCCCGAGTACGCCGTCGACGAGAACGAGGCGACCGACGAGCTCGATCGCCTGTTCAGGCAGGCGGTCAACCGGCAGCTCGTGAGCGACGTCGAGGTCGGGTGCTATCTTTCCGGCGGCATGGATTCCGGCTCCATCACCGCACTGGCATCGAGCCAACTGCCGTTCATGCGGACCTTTACGGTCGGCTTCGATCTCAACTCGGCCTCCGGCGTCGAGCTCGGATACGACGAGCGGACCAAGGCCGAGCACATGTCGTATTTGTTCAAGACCGAGCACTACGAGATGGTCTTGAAGGCCGGCGACATGGAGCGTGCGCTGCCTCAGCTTGCATGGCATCTGGAAGAGCCACGCGTCGGCCAATCCTATCCGAATTTCTATGCGGCAAAACTCGCATCCAAATTCGGCAAGGTGGTCCTGACCGGAACCGGGGGAGACGAACTCTTCGGCGGATACCCCTGGCGTTACTACCGCGCCGTCGTGAACGACGACTTCGATCATTATATCGAGAAGTACTTCGGATTCTGGCAGCGCATGGTTCCGAGCGGAACGATGCCGAAGCTGCTGGGGCCGGTATGGGATGAGGCCAGGCAGACCTCGCCGATCGATATCTTCAGGGGAGTGTTCAAGGAGCACGCCTCGGAGCTGCGGCGGCCCGAGGACTACGTCAATCACTCGCTCTACTTCGAGGCCAAGACGTTTCTGAACGGGCTGCTTGTCGTCGAGGACAAGCTGGCGATGGCGCATGGTCTCGAGAGCCGGGTGCCGTTTCTCGACAATGATCTCGTCGATTTCGCAATGAAGCTGCCTGCCAAGATGAAGCTCGGCAATCTGACCGAGGTCATTCGCCTCAACGAGAACGAGCCCGGCGGCAAGGCGCAGCGCTATTACGAGCGCACCAAGGACGGCAAGCTGATTTTGCGGAAGATGATGAGCCGGCACATCCCCGACGAAGTGGCCGAGCGCGAGAAGCAGGGCTTCTCCGCGCCGGATGCCAGCTGGTTCAAGGGCGAGAGCATCGAATACGTCAAGCGGAGGCTCTTCAGCAACACGGCCCGCATCTACGACCTGGTCGACCGAAAGACCGTTCGTTCGCTGGTCGACGAACATCTGGAAGGACGGGAAAACAGGCGGCTGCTGATCTGGTCCTTGCTCAATCTCGAGCAGATCATGGAAAGCAGCTTTTAGGCACGCACAAATGGGAGCGCGCTGCAGATGAACGGTCTCTTCCCGGCGGCACGATGGGTGCGGGTTGGCCTGTCGCCATACCGCAACTCTCAGGCCCTATGGACCACGATCAATCAGATCCGGAGATATCCCGATCTGTTGCGGGAGATGGTCGACCGTGACCTGAGCGCTGCGCATGCGCGGCACGGGTTTGGCGCCTTGTGGGTTTTCATTCATCCGCTCGTTGTCGTCGGAACGTACCTGCTCATCTTCGGCTTCGTGTTGGGCAGCAAGCTATCGATCAGCGCAGATTTTCCCGGCGATTTCTCTGCCTACATTCTGGCAAGCCTGGTTCCGTGGCTGATGCTGCAGGCGGCGCTGGTTCGCGGGCCCGGAGCCCTGATCGGGAGCGCGAGTCTCGTCAAGCAGGTTGTTTTCCCGATCGAGCTGCTTCCGATCGCGGCAACCATTGCCGCAACGATCCCCCATCTGCCGGCGCTTGCGCTCGTCATTGTCTACAAGGCCTATGTAGGGGGCCTCAGCTGGATGATCCTGCTGCTGCCGATCGTGTTTGTCGTTCACGCAATTCTTGCGGTCGGATTGAGCTTCGCCCTTGCTGCAGTCACGCCCTTCTTTCGCGATCTGCGCGAGATCGTCACGGTCTTCACCTCGATCGCGATGTATCTGATGCCGACCGTGTACCTGCCCGACTGGATGCCGCGTGCCCTTCGTCCATTGATCTATTCGAATCCGTTCAGTTACGTCGTCTGGGTCTACCAGGACGTTCTTTTCTTCGGTTCGTTCAAGCATCCGTACGCCTGGGCGGTTACCCTCGTATTCGCGCTGCTGAGTCTGGGGCTCGGATACCGCATGTTTGAAAAGCTGAAACCGTACTATGGCAATGCTCTCTGACAATCGAGACGCCGGCGACCTGATCGCGCTTGCCGGGTCACTGGACCCGCAGTGCGCCATTCGCGTCACTGATCTCGGAAAGGCCTATCGGCTCTATCAGCAGCCGTTGGACTTCCTGAAGGAGATCATCACTGGAAAGCCCCGGCACCATGAGCATTGGGCAGTCCAGAATGTTTCCTTTGAAGTGCTGCGCGGGCGCGTGGTCGGCATCATCGGGCCGAACGGCGCGGGAAAAAGTACTCTCCTGAAGATCATTGCCGGACTGCTGGATGCCACAACCGGGCGAGTTGAAGTGGCCGGAAAGCTGTCCGCGATTCTGGAACTGGGGACCGGCTTTCATCCGGATGTGTCGGGTCGCGACAACATCGTGCTGGGCGGCATGTGCCTGGGTATGACGCGTGCGGAAATCGAGGCGAAGGTTCCCTGGATCATCGATTTCAGCGAGCTTGCCGAGGTGATCGATCAGCCGTTCCGGACCTATTCCAGCGGCATGCAGGCGCGGCTCACCTTCGCCACGGCGATCAGCGTCGATCCGGAGTTGTTCATCGTCGACGAGGCTCTCGCCGCCGGCGATACCGCCTTTGTCAACAAGTGCATGAAGCGGGTTCGTCAGATCTGCGAAAGCGGCGCCACCGTCCTGTTCGTCTCGCACTCGAGCGGGTTGATCAGCGAGCTGTGTGACGAGGCGATCTGGATCGACAAGGGGCGGGTGCTGATGCACGGCAATGCCCAGCGCGTCAGCAAGGCCTATGAGCAGAGTGTCTGGGATATCGAGGAAGCGCGCAATCTTCGGGAAACCAAGAAGCTGAGCGAGTCGATCGAGAGCACGGCCGAGACCGGAAAATACGAGCTTGGCGGCGACACCCTGCAGATCACTGCCGTCGAAGTGATCGACGTCGAAGGCAAGCCGATCGGCGTTGTCAAGAATGGGCAGCCGCTTCGCATCCGGGTGTCGTGGTCGGGCTTCTCCGAGCACAAGCAGATCTACGCAAGTCTGCGGATCGATACCGCCCGCCTTCAGGCGGTGACCGGAATTGAGGGATACGACGGTGGCCTGTTCCTCGATGGGGATGATGGTCTGCCGGAACGCGGCAGCGTCATCTACGAGGTGCCCGAGCTCGCTCTTGGCGAAGGGCAATACTACATTTCTGCCGCGCTGTGCCGGCACATGCTGCCGAAGGGAGCGGAAGCCATCCTGCATTATGTCGAGAAGGCGGCGCAGTTCTCGGTGTCGCGCAATTCACTGTGGCATTTCAATTATCTCTACGATCCGAAATTCACCTGCAGTATCGAGCGAAGCTGATGACGATGACGGATGGTGATTGGCAGGAGAAGCTCGAGGCGTTCTTTGAGCTTCGCGCTCGGCAGATATCGGAGAAGCCGACGCTGGATGACCTCTGCTACGTCGCCGGTAGAAATCCGTTTCTCTGGACCGATCAGGACCTGCTTTCCGATCTGAAATCGCACATGTCGAGTCTGATGCAGCTCGACCAGAACTCTAGGGTTCTGGAGGTGGGATGCGCCGCTGGCCTTCTCGCGATGCTCGTTGCGCCGAACGTGGGCAAGTATGTGGGCGTCGATCTGGCGGAGACCCCGCTCGGCGTTGCGCGACGGCTTGGGCTCCCCAATGCCGAGTTTCATCAGGCTGCCGGGGAGAATCTGCAATTCGGCGACCGCGAGTTTGACGCCGCCTTCTGCTATGACGTGTTCTCGAACTTTCCGAAGTTTCAGACCGGCGAATTGATCATTCGAGAGATGCTCCGGGTCGTGCGCCCTGGCGGGCGCGTTCTCATCGGCTCTGTGCCCGACCGGAGCAAACTAGAACAGTCCCAGCGGATCGCGGCTCAATTGGCGGCTGGATTTGGCGCACAGCTCGCCGCCCGCCCGCCGCTGGAAACCATGGTCAAGCAACGGAAGCCCAATTCCTTGGCCAAGGTTGCAAGCTATCTTGGATTTGCCAAAGACGCGCCCGCCGCGCAGATCAAGCCGGAAATCGTGTCGTATGACTTCCTCAAGGAGGACTTCATCGATCTCGGAAAGCGCCTTCGGGTTGAGACAGAGATAGTCGACATCCACCCGCGCAATCCCTATCTCGGCACGCGCTTCAACGTCATATTTGTCGCTAAATGAAGATCGTCGGGTTTCACGACGTCGGTCGTGACCGCTGGAACGCGCTGGCGGCGTCTTCGCCCGAGGCGTGGCTGAACCACGATACGGCGTGGGTTTCGATCGAGGAACGCTTCTTTGTCGATGCCAACCTGTCGTTTGCCCTGATCGAGAACGACGACATCGTCGGTATTCAGCCGCTGTATCTGAGCGACGGGACCGGTACGCCGTTTGGCGAGCGCCTTCTGCACTCAGGAATCCATCGTCATACCGGCCTGGCAACGAGCGGGCGGATCGACCGCGGTACCAGGAAAGCGCTCCGCACAGCCGCCATGGACGAGATATTTCGATTGGCCGAATTGTACGATGTCGATCGCATCCAGCTCAACTCGCACAATCTTGCGCCGGGCAATCGCGCGGATTCGCGTGAGGAAATTCCCTTTTGGGTGACAGATTTTGGATTCCAGCTCGGAATCGCATTTGGCCCAAATGGAATGAGCCCGTTCCCGGGTCTGTCGACGGTCAATGCCGATCAATTGGTCGATCTCGACCAGTCCGAAGACGATCTGTTTTCGAATTTGGACGAGGGGTGCCGAAGGGCGGTTCGCAAGGCGCTCAAGGCGGGTCTCACGTTCGAGGTCGCTACCGATCGCTCGGCTCTGAAGGACTACCTGGAAATAGCCGAAGAGTCGGCAGTGCGGACGGGAGAGGCGCTACCGCCGGTTTCCTACTACGAGGCGGTCCTCGACGGCTTTTTCGCACAGGGCCGGGCGCACCTGCTCTTTGTGCGTGAACGAGACACCCGGCTGGCCGGATTGATCGTGCTCAGCGACAAGACGGCCGTGCACTTCATGGCCGGAGCCGCCCGATCCGATGCCTTGAAGGCCCGACCCAACGATTTGCTGCATTGGAACGCGATGTTGTGGGCCAAGCGCGCCGGATTCCGAACCTATCGTCTGGGGCCGTGGTTTCCGGAAGTGCCGCGCGACTGGCCGATCTCGAAAGTATCGTACTTCAAGACGAAGTTCGGATCGGCGTCGGTGCCGATCATTCAGGGAAGCATGTTTCGTCGCCCGGAAAGGTACCGTCGGGAAATGCCCGCGTCGGAAGAGAGCCTCAGAGGCGTGGGCTATCGCGCCGCGGAGTCTTCTGTGTCCGCGCGCGCCGGCAGCGAATTTGTCGCCCACCTTCTGCGCGTTTTCGGATTTCTTGGTGCCTCGGCGTCGCCGGACGGCGGGCCTCTGGTCCTGTATCGTCCGCAGCGCGAGGACGTGAGCCGGGCGTCCGAGTTTCTCGGTCGCGGCGGCTCCGTCGTTGCCGTGTTGCCGGCCGTCGGGTTTGCGAAGGCATTCGCCGTTACGTCGGAAGCGAGGGCCGTCGATTCTCCGCGGGTCCTGCAGGCCGAAACGGCGGGGCAGAAGCCCTGGAAAAGGCTGCGGACACTGCACTCCTATATGCGATTTGTGGCCGCGGAAGGCGTGCCTGTCGTCACCGATGACGAGGGGCGGGCTGCCTGGCTCGGCTTGCGCACGTCCTCGGGCGGGTCGATGATATTCGCCGGCACCGACATCGTTTCGGACCTCGTTCGGTATCGCCAGGGCGATCCTGCGGCCGCCGACAAGCGGCCTACGGATGCGATGTGGGGCTTTGCCGGTGAGCGGCCAAACTATCTCTTCGAAGGCCAGCTTGCCGGCGAGGAACCGCGGGAGCGGCATGCGGACTGGTGGTGCGAAGCCTTGTCGGACGCGCTGACGCGCGTGTGTGGTGAGAGCAGGCTTCCGATGTTGCCGAATGGGGCGCCGGGCGCGATCGTCATCACGGGCGATGACGATCAAGCCGCGCTCGATCGGTATGCCGAGCAGCTGGAAGCGCTCGGCGCGCTGCCGGTTACATATTTTCTTCATCCGCTGACCAAGCATACGCCGGAGACGTTGGCGCAACTCAAGTCGCGCGGGCGCGTCGAACTGGGTCTGCATCCTGATGCACTCGAAGAGCCGCAGAAATACGCCGAGCTCTTCTCGGAACAGGCCAACTGGTTCAAGCAGCTGACGGGAGAGGACGCGCGGACCGTCCGAAACCATGGATTTCTGAACGACGGGTATTGGAAGCATGCCGAGCCATGGAATGCGCACGGCGTGAAGGGGAGTTCCAATCTGCCCGGGCTCGACGGCCGCATGCTCAACGGCTCGCTGTTACCGGCGCGGCTCCTGCTCGATGACAAGCTTACCGGTCACTGGAGCATCTTGACCGCCATCGGCGACGGGATCGTGTTCGTGCACGGCTGGAATGATGATCAATCGGCGGATTGCATTTTCGGACTTGCAGACGACATCCGAAAGAGCGGCATCCCTGGGGTGATCGTCGTCAACCTGCATCCGGAGAACATCGACAAGACCCGCGGGATGCATCACGCGGTTCGCAAGGTTGTCGACGACGGATTCGTTCCCTGGACGATGAGCGAATGCCTCGCATGGTTCGAGAGCCGTCCCGAGCAGCGGCAGGCTGACGTTCGGCCGGCTTTCTCGTGGGCGCGGCTCTTGGGCCGACGGAGCAGCTGAGCATGCGCCTCGGCATTCTGTCCGATGCTCACGGGAATATCGAGGCGTTCGAGCTGGCGCTGGCCATCCTGGCGGACGCGAAGGCCGATGCGATCTACTTCCTGGGGGACGCGGTTGGCTACATCCCAGAAAAGGGCGTTGTCAGCGCGCTTCGGTCGGGCGGCATCCACATCGTGAGAGGAAATCACGACGACATGCTCGTCCGGCAGACGACGGCTGCGGACCGTGAGGCGATCTATCGTCATCGCGAGACGTTTGCGCTGCTGAGCAACGATGAGCGCGACTTTGTCGGGAGCTGGCCGTCGAAACTGACCGTCCGCGATGAGCGTGGGACGATCCTGTTTGTTCACGGCAGCCCGAAGGACCCGTTGGAGGGCTACGTCTATCCGGACAGCAGCCTGTCGGACTATGCGGAGACCGACGCAGACGTCGTCTTCATGGGACACACGCATCATCCCTTTGTGCGGCGGCACGCGGACAAGCTGTTTGTCAATGTCGGGAGTTGCGGCCTTCCGCGAGGAAGTGACCTTCGGGGATCGGTCTGCATCTTCGATCAAGCTGAGCGGACCGCAGAGATCATCCGCTTCGATATCTCGGGTCCCTGCCGTCGAGTCCTGCCGCGTTACCCGCTTGCGCCCCCGGTCGCTTCTTTGCTTGAGAGGTGCGCCGATTTCAAAGCGAATGAGGTGCAATCTTGAAGACTAGACGCGCAAAGGTTCTGCTGACGGGGATCGGCGGCGGCGGTCACGGCGAGCAAATACTCAAGGCTCTCCGGTTGGGCGAGCTCGAGTACGACATCGTTGGCACCGACGTGAGCGATCTGTGCGCCAACCGGAACCTCGTCAATAAATTCGTGCAATTGCCGCGGGCGAGCCACCCCGCGTATCTGGATGAGCTTCGATCGCTGGCCCACTCGGAAAAATGTGTTGCGGTCTTTCATGGGTCCGAACCCGAGATGGCTGTTCTGAGCCGGGCACGATCCGCGCTTGAGGCTGACGGCCTGTACGTGCCGGTGAATCCACCGACCGTTCTGGAGATTTGTCAGGACAAGACGAAAACGATGGCTCACCTGGCCTCGTGCGGATTGTCGGCACCGAGCTTCATGGAAGTGCGCGATCTGTCGGATCTCGACCAATGGGAGACCCTGCCGGCAATCCTCAAGCCGTCGGTCGGCGGCGGCGGGTCGGCGAATGTCTTCATCGTTCAGTCGCGCGAAGAGCTGCTGGCCTTCTCGCGCTATCTGCTTGCGACGTCTGAAGCCTTCATCATCCAGGAATACATCGGAACCTCGGACGACGAATATACGGTCGGCGTGCTGTTCGGTGCGGATGGTGCCCTCCTCAATTCGCTTGCGATCAGGCGGGTCATCAACAACGCCCTGACGATCCGTACTCAGGTCCCCAACCGGTCGGGGCGTCCCGATCTCGGATTGCGGCTTGTGATCTCGACCGGCATTTCGCAGGGACATATTGCCGACTGGCCTGATGTGCGAAGCGCGTGCGAAAAAATCGCCGGCTCGCTTTCACCGAGAGCTCCGATCAACGTGCAGTGCCGTGTCGTGGACGGGGCCGTCGTTCCGTTTGAGATCAATCCCCGATTTTCGGGAACAACCTCGTTGAGGGCAATGGCTGGATACAACGAGCCGGACATTCTCGTTCGAAGAGATGTCTACGGCGAGAACATTCCGGTGCGATTTCCATA
This sequence comes from Bradyrhizobium sp. USDA 3240, assembly GCF_054063295.1. Taxonomy (NCBI): domain Bacteria; kingdom Pseudomonadati; phylum Pseudomonadota; class Alphaproteobacteria; order Hyphomicrobiales; family Nitrobacteraceae; genus Bradyrhizobium; species Bradyrhizobium sp. USDA 3240. Next base: position 1,349,236 of record NZ_JBSSGD010000002.1, on the reverse strand, counting down.
CAAGGAAATGACGATCCTGCGGGGCTTGCAAGAGCATTCGATTGGCTAAGTGAGCGTTCTGAACTCGACAGGCGGCAGCGGATCAACAAGGAGTGAGCTTATGACAGCGCAATGTCCGGTATGCGAATCGACGCAGCTAGGTGATATCTATCCGTCCTTCTCCGGGACCTGCATCACATCAGACATGATGGTGCTTCGCGAGGCATCCCTCGACAATCGGCTGTGCAAGGAATGCGGCCTCATCTTCAACGCCGGCGGGACGAGGGGGCGTGCCGAAGCCTTCTATAAGGACAGCTACAATCTGATGATGAAGAGCCCGGACGCGGCAATTCAGAGCTTCTCGGGTCCGGCTCCCATCTCTCAAGCGGAACGCACGCACCAGATCCTGAGGGAAATGACCAATCTGCCGGCCGACGGATCGGTGCTGGAGATTGGTGCCGGAAAGGGCGACTTCCTGGGACATTTTGTTGAAGAATCTCCCGACTGGCGCACGGCGGCATTCGAGCCGAGCTCGGCATTCGACGTGCTGCAGAAGAGATTTCCCTCCGCCCTGCTTCGACGCTGCGACTACAAGGATTTCGACGCCGATGCGGCGAGCTTCGATCTGATCGTCGCCTTGGGCGTCCTGGAGCATGTCGAGAATCCGCTCGACATGTTGAAGTGGGCGCACAGCCGCCTCAAGGAGGCGGGCCTCTTCTACATTCGCGTTCCCAACTTTGCGAAGAATCCGAACGATCTGTTTTGCGCAGACCACCTTTCGAAGCTCACCCTCCATACATTGGAATCACTCGCGCACGCCGCCGGATTTGATGTGGTGTCCTCGAAAGAGGCAGGTGTGCCGATCTTTGTTCTGCTGAGGAAGATTGCTGCGCCGAAGCCGCACGCGGTGAACGTGGCAGAACTCAATCGGCACACAGTTGATCAAAACGCGACCGTGGCCAAGGTTGCGATGGATGCGATCGATCGGTGCCGCAAGGCAGCCGATGCGTCCGGCGAGCCATTCGCCATTTTCGGCTTGGGGTCGTCGGGCTTGTTTGCGCCGTTCTATCTCGGCTTCGACGCCGGGAAGATCGCGGCCTATCTCGATGAAAATCGTTCCACGTGGGGAAGCGGCTTGAACGGACGTCCGGTGGGCGGTCTCGACAAGATCAAGGAACTGGGGATCCGGCACGTGGCGTTGGCGATCAGCCCGGTCTATTTCGATCAAGTGAAGGCGAAGCTGGCACCTTACGGAGTGGAAGTGTATTCGGCCTGAGGTCAGGTCAAAGACCTTTCCCTCAACTCCCCGCCGGATTCCACGCATCGAGAGTAGCGATCCAATGAACATCACAGAACCGAGTTTCGACGAAGCTGAAATTGCATTGCTGCGAGAGTGCCTCGACTCGAAATGGGTCACGCAGGGGCCGCTCACGGAGCGATTCGAGCGGCTCATTGCAGAGAAGCATGACGTCAAGCATGCCCTCGCGTGCACGTCCTGCACCGCCGCGCTGCATCTGGCGACCATGGCCCTGAAACTCGGGCCGGGAGACGAAGTGATCGTTCCCGCTTTCACCTGGGTCACAAGCGCGCACTCGGCTGAATACGTCGGTGCGAAGCCTGTTTTCGTCGATGTCGATCTGTCGACCTACAATATCGATCCGGAACGGCTGGAAGCCGCGATCACGCCACGCACGAAGGCCATCATCGCGGTCCACCTGTTCGGCCTTGCCGCCCCGATGGACGAGATCCTGGCCATTGCGCGGCCGCGTGGCATTCAGGTGATCGAAGACGCCGCATGCGCAATCGGCACGACGTACAAGGGCAGGCTGGTTGGCGCGATTGGCGACATCGGCTGCTTTTCATTCCACCCGCGTAAAGCAGTCACGACGGGTGAGGGCGGCGCCGTAACCACCAACCGCGATGATCTTGCGGAACGCGTGCGGTCGCAGCGTAACCACGGCTCGACCGGCGCTCCGGATCCGTCGATTGAGCCTCACGGCCCGTGGACGATGGCGACGTTTGACAATCTCGGCTTCAACTTGCGCTTGTCCGACATCCAGGCCGCGGTCGGGGTCGCGCAAATGGGCAAGCTCGAGCGGCTGCTGGCAGAACGCAGGCGTCTCGGCCATCGTTATTCCGAGTTGCTGGCAGGGAACAATTCGATTGTGCGACCGCTCGGCGGCGACGTCGATGGACACGCATTCCAATCCTACGTCATTCGTATCGTTGACGGACATCGCGAGCGCCGCAACGCGGTGATGTCGGCGCTGTCTGGCGCGGGAATTCAGACCCGACCGGGCACGCATGCGGTGCATCGGCTCGGCTACTACAAGAACAAATACGGCCTTCGGCCCGAGCGGTTTCCGAACGCAGCACTCGCGGAGGACACGACAATCACATTGCCGATCTTTCCGAACATGACGGAGGAAGATCAGCGCCGGGTGGTTGATTGCATCAATCGAGCCAGCGCTTGAGACAGGTGCGGAACGCCGCCGGTGTCTTCGAAGCTATTTCGGTCGGTTCGCTACGCGTTGGGGGGCTCGCGTTTTCCCAGGCTCTCCCAGCTTGCGCGAACGAACCATAATTTTGGCGCAGCCGTTGCTGCGCTGTCCCCGACACCGCAACGAAGACGCATAGATCAGGCGATTATCGAGAATGTGAACCGGGTTGCTGCCGAGGGCGATTACGAACTCCTCACGTCCATGCTGGATGCGCTGCGACCATTCCTAAATCCCGATCAATCCCCTGATGCGCGTGACTTCTGGGATGCTCTGCTGGCCGATTGTCGGGTGATCACCACGGATCGGCTGCTGCGAGGCGAGATGAACGCTCTCTGGGGTGTCACGCCGATCGTCAATCTGACCGCAGGCGTTGCGGCAGATCGCGCTCTGGGCGTGAACGCTCAATCGCTGGTGTTCACGACCTACCATACGTCGTCAAACTTTGATGTCGTATGCTCGGAAAGTCAAGCGCGCCTCGTGACTGAACGTGGCGGGGACTGGATCCTGCTTCGATGGCTGATGCTGATCTGGGCCATCGCCAATTTCGATTTCTTTCATCTCTACAATGATCGCGGCATCATCGAGCCGGCCGGCGGCTATGGCAGTCCCCGCTTTGGAATCGCGGTGCGCGAGATGGAAATATATCGCCAGGCCGGCAAGCGGCTTTATACCTACGCATACGGCGCCGACCACAGGACGCGCGAGAAGAACCTCGCGCTTGGAAAATGGAACTTCTGCTCCGAATGTCCTGATCCGGGTGTCTATTGTGTCTGCGACGATGCCGGCGGCGCTGCCATGCTCAAGGTCATCAGAGAATATTCGACTGCCGTGGTGGCGCACGGGCTGGCCATGAAGCTCATTCCTGGCGCTCGCAATGTGCCGTATCTGACGGTCGATGTGAGCAAATTCTCTCCCCGGCGAACCTGGTCGCAAAGCGATGGAAAGCTGGTGGTGGGCCACTTTCCGAACCACGGCTATTTCAAGGGGACGAAGTATCTCGAAGGCGCAATCCAGTCCCTGCAGGCTGAAGGTCATGCAGTCGAGCTGCTGCTCCTGAGCGGAAAGCCGCACCATGAAATACTGGAGGCGATGCAGAAGATCGACATTCTTGTCGACCAGCTCATCAGCGGGTCCTTCGGCTTGACTGCCGTTGAGGCAATGGCATCAGGCTGTCCTGTCGTCTGCTACCTGCACGATGGCGTAGCGGTCGCCGATCGCGAAAGCTGCCCGGTCATTGAAGCAAATCCGGACACGATCAAGGACGTCTTGCGTCAGCTCATTTCGGATCGCACGCGGCTTTCCAAAGCCGGAGCCGCGGGCCCTGAATATGTCCGGAAGAACTATTCGGTAGAGGCGCTCGGCACGCATTTGGCGGATCTATATTTGGAGACCGCAGATCTACCAAAGGCGCTGAAGGCAAGACTCGCCGAACGCGCGAAGTCGCTGAACTCGTGATGCCGTCAAAGCGATCCTTGCTCGAAAACTGGAACGGGTCTTGCCGACTCGTTGCTCATGCGCGGGACGCCTAAGCCAGTGTCAATTCCCTACGTCGAAACCGGCCTCGAGAGCCAGGTAAATCACAGCGACTCAACGCAGGCGATTGAAGCGGAAAACGCGCGCGCGTTGCGCATGATCGACGACTTCCAGCGAAAAATGGGCCGGCCGCTTCGCATTCTTCACATCGGCAACATCGCCAACAACGCCTACAACAACGCCCGCATTCAGCGGAAGCTGGGCATCCACGCCGACGTGCTATGCTACAACTACTACCACATCATGGGGTGCCCGGAGTGGGAGGATGGCGCGCTGCAGGAAGGGTCCTCGGCGCTTGGGCAGGATCACTTCAGGCCGGATTGGTGGGCAACAAGCCTGAAGGGATGGAAGCGGCCCCGTTGGTTTGTTCAGGGCCCATCCGCGCTTTGCATCGAATACCTTCGCGCCCGGAACGCGGGTTGGAGATCCACGGCCTATTTGAAATGGTTGGAACTGGAGTTGACCGCCCTTCAGGACGCTCGTTCCGGCGACGACAAAGGCTTCCTCGCCAAATATGTTCCTCGGCATCTGAGATTCCTGCTCTGGCTTAGCGGACCGGGGCGGTCCTGGTATCGGAACAGGCAACCTCTCAGCCTGTACAGAATATGGCTTGGAACGTTCGTCGCAAACGGCGTGCTCGGACGTGAATCCAGCACGGGTCAATTCAAGACGAACTGGCTCGACAGAATCTCGGCTGCTGCATGGTTGAAGATTGCGCGACGGGGTCCGCAAGCTGACGCGGAGGCGCGCTCCGCCCTCAGTGCGTTGCGGGAGGATGTTCGCTGGCTGCGCACCGGCGGGATTCGCGAGAGGTCGTCTGCGCTTGCCCGCTCGCTGACCCTCAGCTTCCTGGCGCTGCTGGAGCGCGTCATGCTCAAGTTCATTCCGGTCTCGGAAACCGGCTGCGTGGCGCGATCGATGTCCGATCCCGTCACGCGAGCACGGGAAATCGAGACGTTGCTGGACGAAATCAGGAGCGATCCCGCCGAGCTCGATGGTCAGTCACTTAGTTATCGCGAGGAGTATGTAACGATACATCCAAAGCCCTTCGAGGATGTCCTCTTGTACTATGACATCATCCAGGGATATGCGATCGACGGCCTGATACCGATGATGAACGGCGTCAAGAATTTCTGCTGCTATGAGCATGGAACGCTGCGCGAAATTCCGTTCGAGAACAATCTGACCGGGTTGATCTGTCGGATCTCGTTTCAGCGCGCGCCCGCGGTGTTCGTAACCAATTCGGACGTGCTGCCCTCGGTCGAGCGGTTGGGACTAAGGAAGGATAGGGTGGTCTACCTCCCGCACGCGTTTGATAATCACAAGCTGCGCGCATTCCGCGATGCGCACCCGGAACTAAGTCCCCCGACGGGTGGACCTGTGATTTTCTTTAGTCCCTCGCGGCATCATTGGAAGCGGGGAAATTCATCCTGGCTGAAGGGCAACGACGTGATGATCCGCGCCGCGGCCGAAGTCGCGCGCGAAACGAGAAACTTCAAGCTCGTATTCGTCGAATGGGGTCAAGAGGTCGCAGACAGCAAGGATTTGATCCGGGAACTCGGCCTGTCCGAGCTGGTTGAATGGATCCCGACCATGTCCAAGCGGGAGCTATGGCAGCGCTACTGCGTATCGCATGCCGTGGTTGACCAATTCGTTGTTCCTGCTCTCGGTGGCGTCGGGTTCGAGACAATGGCGTTGGGTGTCCGGTTGATTTCAGCCATCGACCAGCAACAGACAGCCATGTTTTTCGGCCAGGAGCCGCCGTTGCTCGCGGCCGGTAGCGTCGCGGAATGCGCTGCGCGAATGCGGGAGGTCATCCAGGATCCCCTTGATGCCCAAGGCCGAGGCCAGGCTGCCTCTCAATGGATGTCGACCTACCATTCCGCGGAAAGAATAGTTGCTCTCCAGTGCAAGGCGTATAGCAATTTGCTGGTGGGTCAGTGGTGATGGCGTTTCCCGCAGCACCGATGCAGATTTCCTAGAGTTGCCACAGAATGATGCTTAAGCAGATCTCATCCTTCATCAAGCAGTATCCTCCCGTTTTTCGCGCGTTGCGGCCGGTATTCTATTTCCTTTTTGGCCGGTGGAATGCGCTGGTCTCAGGGCTTGTGATCCGTCGTGCGCAGTTCGCGCAGGCTCGAATCCCGAAGATGTCCGCTGCGGGTGATGCTACGTCGCGCAATAGGCAGATTGGCAGATCGGCCTCTGGTCGCGAAGTGGTGATGCTTGTCGTCTCCGATCTGCGCGTGGACCCGAGAGTTGAACGAGAAGCCCGCGCCCTCGGCGCCGCCGGATATGACGTGACGGTGATCTGTCCCGAACCTACGAAGGGGGCAGGGGCAACCTTCAATCTTGATTGGGGACCGCGCGTTCATATTCAGCATGCCGATTGGACGGCTGCGACGTTCATGAGCGAGCAGCCGGGCTACTTTGCGGAACAGCTTTACCTGGAAGCGGTGAAGCGGAAGCCATTTGCGTTCCATGCGCATGATCTCTCCACCGCCTACGCCGCGATGGCGGCTGCAAAGTACCGAGGCGCGCACCTTGTGGTCGATTTCCACGAGTGGTTTTCGGAGAATGTTCATTGGGATACGAAGCAGTCCGCCTGGGCGCCGTATCCGTCCGAGTGGAAGCGGGCGCTTCAGGAGTTGGAAGTTCGTTGTCTTAACGAGGCGTCCGCCACGATCACTGTATGTGACTCGATTGCGGACGCAATGAAGGCGGAACTCGGCGGTAGCCGTCCCGTCGTGGTCCGCAACATTCCCGATATCGCGGTCACGCCGTCGCGTGAGTATCCGCCGCTGAAGCAGCAACTGGGGCTACCGGAATCGACGTTCGTTCTGCTGTGGCAGGGGGGAACCGGCCCGACGCGCCTGATCGAGCCGATTATTGAAGCCCTTGCCTATGCACCTGATTGTGTTTTCGTCATTCGGGGGCCGTCTCTGGATCTGTTTGGCCCCAACTATCTGGAATTGGCGCAGCGCAGCGGCGTGGAGGGCAGGGTCCTGCTTGCTCCGCCGGTGCCATCGAAGGACGTTGTTGCGGCCGCCCGAGGGGCGGATGCCGGGATCTGGACGTTGCCGGCCCTGTGCCGCAACTTCACCTTTGCGCTTCCCAACAAGATCTTTGAGTACCTCGCCGCCGATCTTCCCGTCCTCGTTGCGCACTACGCCGAGGCGAAGCGTCTCGTCGTGGAGAACGAGGTCGGGTTGACGTTTGATCCCTACGATCCGCGTTCCATCGCTGAATCGATCAACCGCATGGTTCAGGATAAGGCGCTCCGGGCGGCCTTCACCGCCAATACGCGGAAGACCCTCGCAAAGCTGGATGCAAAGTCGGAGTGGCGGAAGGTCGTTTCGCTCTACGACAGCTTTTCGCCGAAAAAGCCGCCGCAACGCGGATCCACGCAATGAGAGATCAACTGAGATCGCTCGCGCGGCTCGTATTGCCGCGGAGCGTTCGAAGGTGGATGCTAACGACCTGGTCGATTGCGAGATCGCCGGGTGGGTGGACAATCGTCCGCCGCAAACTGCGGGCGCTGCCGCGGAGGCTTCTCGGCCTGGTCGCGACTGCACTTTCGATTGTCGTTCTGAACCTCGCGATTTGGCTCGCTCCGGCAGTTGGAGCCGTGCGCCTGCGGCGCGGAGAGCCCAGGAGCTTGTGGGGTGTAACACCGATCCTGACCCTGCAGCTCAAGGCCAGGGCAGATCGGGCGCTTGGCTTTCGATCGACCTCTCTTGTCTACGTCACCTACGTCATAACGTCTCGCTTCGATCTGAATCTCCAACGGCCTTACGTCCTGGCAGTGAAATTTGGCCTGGGGCTCGCGTTCCAGCGTTTGGTGCTCGCATGGGCCCTGGTTCGGTATGACGTGTTTCACTTCTTCGCCGACCGCGGGTTGCTCGATTCGACCGAGCGTTTGCAGATCAATTCCGAGGAGCTTGCCGCTCTGCGGCGGGCCGGCAAGCGGGTCTATGTTTATGCGTACGGTGCCGATGTTCGTACCAGGCTTGCGACCCTGGCCCTCGGCAGATGGAATTTCTGCGTCGACTGCACGGAGCCGCCCAAATATTGCACCTGTCACGACGCAGAGGCTCAACACTATGTTTCCGAGTTGACCAAGTCCGTAACGGCCCTGGTCTCGCTCGGCGACATGCTGACCTACATGCCTGGGGCAAAACATATCAATTACTGGCCGTTGGATCTGGATCGGTTCAATGCAGTTCTCCCGGATACCCCGCCATCCGGTCCCCTTCGCATCGCTCACGCGCCAAACCACACGCACTTCAAGGGCTCGAAATACCTGGAGCGGACGATCGACAGGCTGAAGGTGCAGGGATACGACATCGAATACTGCAAGGTACAAGGCGTTCCCAACAGCGAGGTTCTCGCGCTGTTCGCCCAGTCTGACATCGTGGCGGATCAGTTTATCGGCGGTGCTTACGGCTACACCGCGCTCGAGGCGATGGCGCTCGGCAAGCCGGTCCTGAGCTTCGTGAGAAGTCCGGATCTGGTCGAAGCGCCGGAGGAATGCCCGATCATCAACGCAACGCCGGATGAACTTGAACAGGCACTGCTGTGGGTGATCCGCAATCGGGATAGCCTTCGTACAATCGGCGAGCAGGGCCGGCGCTACGTCGAGCGATGGCACGGCATATCGGCGATCGCTGCGCGGCTTGGACAGCTCTATCGGGACACGGCAAACTTTCCGCCTGCCGTCGTCGATCGCATTCGGCGCCAGCAGGAGCAGGAGGAGGCACGGCGCAACGCCATTTCCCTGGCGAGGAATTGGCAGCATCCATTCCAGATCGCAACGCGGCCTGCTTCGGAAGGTCTCAGTGCGCTCGCCGGGACGTCACCCCGATGATCGGGTCGCAAGGATATCTCCGGTGACATCGGTCGACACGCCAGGCGCAATCGCGCGTTCGCCGCAGCCGCAAGGCCTGGATTGGCATCGTCGTTTCCAGGAACAGCATGGGCGAGCGCTGCGCGTACTGCACCTCGGCAACATCGCGAACAACGCGTTCAACAATGCCCGGATCCAGCGCCAGCACGGCATTGACGCTTATGTCATTGCCTACGAAAACTACCACATCATGGCTTCGCCTGAATGGGAGGAGGCGACGTTTGAGGGAGATCTCGGAGATCCATTCTTTCCGGACTGGACCGGGGTCGATCTCGGAGGCTACCAGCGGCCGCGATGGTTTGCCTCTGGGCCCCTGAATTTATGCTGCGCAATGATCGGCGCTGAAGTTGGCGGGCAGCCGGACATTGCCGAGGAATTCCGACGCTCGCTGGATCGAGCCCGGCAGTCCGTGTGTTCGCAGCGAGCGTCTGCCCGCGTGATCCGTCTTGGCCAGAAAATAAGGCGGAGGATTCGTCGCTCCCCCGCAATGGCGCGCGACATCGTCATGCGACGCGTTCTGGCAAAGGATGACCCGGAGCAGCAGCGGCTCGTTGATGTCTGGCGGCAAGGGCGTGCGCCGGGTTCTCCGCCAAGCGCCGCGGACTTCGGCAGCTACCGCGCGCGGCTCGCGCCGCTTTTGGGCCTGCTCGATCGGTTTGATGTCATCCAGGCCTACGCGACCGACGGTGCCTGGCCGCTGCTCGCTCAGCGCCCCTATTTTGCATATGAGCATGGAACGTTGCGCGCAATCCCGTTTCAGGACGACGGCCTCGGGCGGCTCACCGCCACGGTGTTCCTCGGGGCCGACCACGTCTTCATCACCAACATCGATTGCGTGCCTGCCGCACGACGGCTTGGCGTGCCGCCGGATCGGATCACGCCGCTTCCGCATGCGTTCGACGATACGAAGCTCGTTGAATTCGGGGCCAGAAACCGCGCGATCAGGCCGCCCGACGACCAGGTCGTTGTCTTTCATCCGACCCGACAGGATTGGCGGGATGCGGACCCCAGTCTGGTGAAGGGCAATGACCGGTTGATCCGCGCCTTCGCGCGCGTTGCGCAGCAGGCGCCGGCGCTGCGTCTTGCGATGATCGCCTGGGGACGCGACCTTGACGCCTCGCGGCAGCTGATACGAAGTCTGGGGCTCGACGATAAGGTGCAGTGGCTTGCGCCGATGCGCAAACCGGAATTATGGAGGACGTATCTCCGCAGCCACGCCGTGCTGGATCAGTTCGTTTTGCCATCGTTCGGTGGAATTACCTTTGAGGCACTGGCGCTTGGCAGGCGGGTGATCACGAACGTGGATTCGGGGACGGCCGAAGAATTCTTTTCCGAAGCGCCTCCCACTTTGTCGGCGTCGACCGAGAGTGAGATCGCCGAGGCGCTTCGCAAGATCGTCGCGGATCAGGATGACCGGCATGGGCTCGGTGCGGCCGGAGCAGCCTGGATCCAGAAGTATCATTCCGCGGCGAGAATCGTCGAGTTGCAGTTGGCAGCGTATCGACGGCAGATCGAATCCGTTCGGGTCTGAAACGCCATCGTGAAGCATGACAGCGACGCGCACAGATCGTCACATTCGCTCAGCAAGATGAAAATCCTTCACGGCCCCTTCAATATCGGCAATCAGCCCTGGTCACTCTCGCGTGCCGAGCGCCGGCGCGGAAACACGAGCGACCTGGTCATCCGAAGCGGGACCTGGTTTCGATACCCGGCCGACAAGGTTCTGTATGACGACACGGCAACTGACTTTCAGAAGGTGGCCCGAAGTGCGTGGTTCGGGTTGTCCGCGCTGCTGCGCTACGACGTGCTGCACTACTATTTTGGAACGACGTTCCTGTATCCAGGCTATGCGTTCGAGGGCGTAGGCCGGATGGGGCCGCTGCTGAACCGGCTCGTGACGATCGATCTCCAGCTGGCCAAGGGGTTGGGCAAGAAGCGGTTCATGACCCTGCAGGGCTGCGACGCAAGGCTGGCGGGCGAGGGCAATCGGCGAAATGCGTGGACGATGTGCGCCAGCGGGCGTTGCTCGGCCTATGAAACTTGCGTCACGTCGCTGGATGCGCGTCGGTCCCGCCTGATCGATCGCGTGCTTCCGCTGTTTGACCGCGTGTTCTATCTCAATCCGGAGCTCGGGCACGTCGTTCCGGGAGGCCAGTTCCTGCCTTACGCCAATGTGGAGATCGGTCATTTCTCGCCCGAGTATCCCCGCGCTGAAGGCAGGCCGAGAATTGTCCACGCGCCGAGCGATCCGAGTATCAAGGGCACTCAGATGATACTCGATGCGTTGGAGCGCCTGAAGTCCCGGTTCGACTTCGAGCTGATCCTGGTCGAAAAGAAAACCCATGAGGAGGCGATGGCCATTTACAGGTCCGCCGATCTTGCCATTGACCAGGTGCTTGCGGGTTGGTACGGCGGCTTTGCCGTCGAGATGATGGCTATGGGAAAGCCGGTGGTAGGCTACATCAGGGAAAGCGACCTGCAGTTCGTCCCGCCGGCCATGCGGGATGATCTTGCGATCTTGAACGTCGATCCCGGGCGGCTCACGGAAGATCTCGCGGCTATTCTCGAGCGTCGCTCCGAGTGGACGGAGCTGGGGAAGCGAGCTCGTCGCTATGTCGAGCGATGGCATGATCCTGATCATATTGCCGGGGCGATGATCGAAGCCTATCGCAGCCCTGACAGTAAGTTCGTGCTGGCGCCGGCGGGCGCCGAGGTCGAGTAGATTCAGATGTGTGGCATTGCTGGTATTCTGCATTTTGGCGCCTGTCCGGACGCGAACGTCCGGATCCGGAATATGGCGGCCAGTATCGAGCACCGCGGCCCTGACGACGCTGGATTCCATGTGACGGCGGACGTCGCGTTGGGCTTCCGCAGGCTCGCGATTGTCGACCTGGCCACCGGCAACCAGCCCATGAGCAACGAAGATGCAACCGTATGGGTGGTCTTCAATGGTGAGATCTACAATCACCGCGAGCTGAGAAAAGAGCTCGAGGCCGCCGGGCACGTTTTTGCGACCGACCATTCGGACACCGAGGTTTTGGTCCATGGCTGGGAGCAGTGGAAGGACAGGCTGTTCAACAAGCTGAACGGCATGTTCGCCTGCGCCATCTGGGACGAAAACCAGCGTGAGCTGGTGATCGCCCGCGACCGATACGGGATCAAGCCGGTCTACGTCGCGGAGTTGCCCGGCAAGGGCCTCGTGTTTGGCTCGGAAGTGCGTGCGCTGCACGCCAGCGGATTGGTGAACAAGCGGTTCGATGCATCAGCGACGCTGGAGTACTTCACGCTGATGAATAATTGGGGAGGGCGCACGCCATTCCGCGGCGTCCGTCTCCTCAAGCCTGGTACGTTCGAACGAATAACGGCGAGCGGGAGCTCGAGCGGCACCTATTGGGCTGCCTCTTACCATCGCAAATACGCGCCAGGTCTGGCGCGGGCGTCGGGCGAATTCGGCGAAATATTGCAGGCGGCGCTGCGCAGGCAGCTGGCTGCGGACGTGCCGGTCATGGCGTATCTGTCGGGCGGGATCGACAGTTCGGCGATCACCGCAGGCGCGCACCAGATCGATCCGGTCGTCCGCGCGTATTCGTGCATCTTCGATCTTGAGAATGTCGGTGTCGACAAGTTCGTAGACGAGCGCGAGTTCTCCCGCGAGGTCGCAAAGCAGCTCAACATCGAGCGTGTCGAGCTGATGGTGCCGCAGGATGCCCTGGCGCGTCATCTCGATGCAACCGTTGGCGCGATTGAATATCCTCGCATGGGAATGGCCTATGTGAACTATCTGATCGCGCAGCGGGTCGCTCAGGACGCCAAGGTCGTCCTGTCGGGCACGGGCGGCGACGAAGTCACCGGAGGGTATGTCGGCAGATACGCCATCGTGCCGAGGGCGGCTCCGGCTTCCCTGATGCAGCGTGTCATGCAGCGGTTTCGTGCCGCGGCGGGAGATCCGGCGGCCTCGCGGGATCCGTTTGCGCTCTACCGGGCAAGCCTCAACGTCCCGGTGTCGGCCGACAAGATCGGCGATGCCTTTACGCCGGAGTTTCTGCGCGCCGCAGGTGGTTTCGATCCGCTCGCTGCGATCGGAGATGCGATTGGGTCGGTTCCGTCGCGGGATCCCTGGGACGCCGTCATGCACGTCGACTTGACGACCTATCTTCCGGGTCTTCTGTCGCTGGAAGACAAGCTGTCCATGGCGCATTCCCTTGAGACCAGGGTGCCGCTTCTGGATAACGAGCTGGTCGACTATTTGCTCGGCGTGGATTGGGGCCTGCTGTCCGACGGCTCGACGGGCAAGATCCTGTTTCGCGAAGCCGTCCGGCCGCTGGTCCCCGACACCATTTACCGGAAACCGAAGATGGGATTTGGTCCTCCGGACGCGTCTTGGTACAGAGGGATTCTGCGCTCATGGATCGAGGAGCAACTCCCGGAATCCCGCATTAGGCAGCGGGGCGTATTCCAACACGATTTCGTACGCCGGATTCTGGACGAGCATTTCGAGCAAAAGGCAAACCATGTCGCGTTGATCTGGTGTTTGCTCAGCTTCGAGTCCTGGTGCAAGCAACATGGTGCCTATGGCGGCGCCCTCCATTAGTTGCAGTTGTAGGAGCTAGATTTATGCGAACCGTTGCGTCTTCACGTCTCCGTCCGAACGGAATGGAGCTTCAGCTCGAGGCTTTCACGCAACAGGAAGGCCAGGTCATCGAAGGCGTGCTTCGGACGCCCGATGCATCGCTATGGTATCCGATTTTGCACGGGGTTCCCTGCTTCCTGAGCGGCCCGATGCAGCCTGACCTGACCGATTTCTGTTCACGCTACCGCTTGCCGAAGCCGCTGACCGCGCAGAGCCGGCCGGAAGCCCATGAGCAGGCCAAGACAAATCGGACCTTCTCGGACAAGTGGCGCCGCTTCAAGCAGTATGGGCTGCAACCCGAGCACAAGGAATTCCTGTTCGGTTGGTATTGCAAGAAGCTCGGGCTGCCCGATCTGGACGCCTTGAAGGCTTTCTACCGGTCCAAGCAGCGCGTGCTCGAGGTCGGTCCGGGGTCGGGCTTCAACACGAGGTTCATCGCCGAGAACTGTCCGGGCGAGGTGTTCGCGCTCGACGTTTCTGATGCAGCGTTGACGACATTCGAGAACACCCGCGATCTCGAGAACTGCTCGGTCGTCCAGGCCGACCTGATGGAGGCTCCGTTCCCCGATGACACGTTCGACTTCATCATCGCGGATGGAGTGCTGCATCACACGCCCAACACCAGGGCGGCGGTGGAGGCCCTGTACCGCAAGGTCAGGCCCGGCGGCCAGTTCTTCTTCTACGTCTATCGGAAGATGGGCGCCGTGCGCGTCTTCGCCGACGACCATGTCCGCCAGAATTTCATGCCGCTCTCCGCGGAGGAATGCTACGCGGCGTGCGAAGGGATCACGGAGCTGGGCCGGGAGCTTTCGCGGCTGAATGCCACGATCACGCTTGAGAAGCCGATTCCGGTGCTCGGGATTCCCGCAGGAACGCACAACGTCCAGCGATTGCTGTACTATAATTTCCTGAAATGCTTCTGGAACGAGGCGTTCGACTATGAAACAAACAACATGGTCAACTTCGATTGGTATCATCCGCACAACGCCTGGCAGCACAGTGACGACGAGGTTGCGGGTTGGATGAAGGAGCTCGGAGTGAAGGACTATGCCTTCAATGACTCCAATCCGAACGGGATTTCAGTCTTGCTGACGAAGCCAACGGTCTGACACGCGCATGCGGATTTTATTGACGGGCTGTAGCGGTTTCGTCGGCTCTGCTCTCGGCCCTCGGTTGGTGGCCGAGGGGCATGAGCTTTTCTGCGTCTGCCGGCCCGGTACGTCGGTCGCCTTCGGAACGAAGGTGGTTTGGGATGGAGCGGCTTCGATCGAAGCTTCCAGCTTCCCCAAGGCGATCGATGCTGTCGTTCATGCCGCGCAGTCGCGTCGCTATCGTGATTTCCCCGCGGATTCGCGCGAGATGTTCGACGTCAACGTCGGAATGACGATGCGGCTGCTGGATTGGGCGGCGCAGGCCGCGGTCAAGCACTTTTGCCTGCTCTCGTCAGGCGCGGTCTATGAGCCGTTCGCGGCAGCGCTGAGAGAGGACGCCGGCCTGGCGCCCCCCGGCTTCCTCGGCGCGAGCAAGTTTGCGTCCGAAGTCGTTGCGAAGCCGTTCTCCAGCATCTTTTCCTTGAGCATTCTGCGGTTGTTCTTTCCGTACGGCCCTGGCCAGCGCGACCGGCTCATTCCGCAATTGGTACGCAGGATCCAGGACGGCGGGGCGATCCAGCTCTCCGGTGGCACGGAGGGGATTTCGCCTCGCTCCGACCTTCATCGACGACATCGTCGAGGTCATCCTTGCGAGCATTGCGTCGTCCTGGACGGATACGCTCAACGTAGCCGCCTCCGAGACGCTCTCGATCCGACAGATCTCGAACACGATAGGTCAGCAGCTTGGTATCGAACCGAAGTTCGAGTTCGTGAACCCGAACACTCCCTCCGTCGACATTGTTCCTGATCTGAGCCGCCTTGCATCTCGTTTGGACTTGCGACGCTTTGTGCAGTTCAAGGAAGGAATCCAAAGGACGATCTCGGCGAACCCTGTCGATGCGTCGGATCATCGCCTGGCTGAATCGCAACACCGTTAGTAGAGCCCATGACGCTGAAGATACTGACCATCGTTGGTGCCCGGCCGCAGTTCATCAAAGCCGCGGCCGTCAGTCGCGCGATCCGGGAGACCGACGGGCTTTCGGAAGTGATGGTGCACACCGGCCAGCATTTCGATCCGAACATGTCCGACGTCTTCTTCGAAGAGCTCGACATTCCCAAGCCTCGGCATCATCTCGATATCAATGGCGGCGGCCATGGCGATATGACGGGACGCATGCTGATGGCGATCGAGCCGATCCTGCTCGAGGAAAAGCCCGACTGGGTCGTCGTCTACGGCGACACCAATTCGACGCTGGCCGGCGCTCTTGCGGCGTCGAAGCTGCACATTCCGGTCGCGCATGTCGAAGCGGGACTTCGATCGTTCAACCGCCGCATGCCGGAGGAGATCAACCGGGTCGTGACGGACCATCTCTCCGCGCTGCAGCTCTGTCCGACGACGACCGCCGTCACCAATCTGGCCGCCGAAGGCGTGACGGCCGGCGTACATCACGTCGGGGACGTGATGTACGATGCGACCCTGTTCGTGACCGACAAGGCAGAGAAGAGCTCGGCAATATTGAGCAATCTCGGGCTGGCCTCGAAGACATATGCGCTCGCGACGATCCATCGCGCCGAGAACACCGGCGATCGGCAGCAGCTTCTCGCGGTCGTGCAGTTCCTGCAGGATCAGTCGCGCAAATTTCCCGTTGTCCTCCCGCTGCACCCACGCACCCGACAGGCTGCTGTGGCGATGGGGGTCGATCTGGACGGCCTGAAGGTCATCGATCCAGTGGGTTACGTCGATATGGCGAAGCTTCTGCACAACGCCCTCGAAGTCTACACGGACTCGGGAGGGGTGCAGAAGGAGGCCTATTTCCATCGTGTGCCGTGCATCACGTTGCGTGACGAGACCGAGTGGACGGAGACCATCACGCACGGGTGGAACCGGCTCTGGAAGCAGCCGGCGCAGGCAGTCCGGCGCGATATCGACGAGTATGGGACCGGTCGCGCCGCCTACGATGTCGCGCGCCTGTTGAGCTCGGGCGGCCCGCGGTAGCCTTGCCGCGAGGAATTTGACCAGGCGCTCCGTCCGGAGCTGCCGCCAGTTGTGGCAAGTAACGGTCCCGTTCGGTTTCGTACCGCGGCGCTTGAGGAGGCCTCCAGCAGGCCTTCCAGGGTTGTGGCTTTGCCGCTATGGCGCTATCAGAGGCCCAGTTAGATCGTTTTCAGGCCGATTATCCGTAACAACCCCGTACGAGTGATGAAATGAATTCCGAATTGATCGCGAAGCTCAACGACAAAACGGCCAAGATCGGCATCGTCGGTTTGGGCTATGTCGGCCTGCCTCTGATGCTTCGCTATTGCGAGGTCGGCTACAAGGTGATCGGCTTTGATATCGACCAGACCAAGGTCGACGCGCTTCGCGCCGGCCGCTCCTATATCGAGCATATCTCGAGCGCCAGCATCAAGAATGCGACGGAGCTTGGGTTCGAGCCGACGACCGATTTCTCGCGCGCCCGCGAGGTCGATGCGCTGATCCTTTGCGTTCCGACGCCGCTCAACAAGTACCGCGAGCCCGATCTCAGCTTCGTGCTGAACACCACGGAGTCGCTGCTGCCGTATCTCCACCAGGGAATGGTGATGTCGCTGGAAAGCACCACCTATCCCGGTACGACCGAGGAGGAACTGAAGCCGCGCATCGAAAAGTGCGGCTTCACCGTCGGCAAGGACGTCTTTCTTGTGTTCTCGCCGGAACGCGAAGACCCCGGCAACCAGAATTTCACGACGCGTTCGATCCCGAAGGTCTGCGGCGGCTGCACGCCGGCATGTCTCGAGGCCGGCATCGCGCTCTATCGTCAGGTGATCGACAAGGTCGTTCCGGTGAGCTCGACGCAGGCCGCCGAGCTGACGAAGCTCCTGGAGAATATCCATCGCTCGGTGAACATCGGTCTCGTCAACGAGATGAAGATGGTTGCCGACAAGATGGGGATCGACATTCACGAGGTGATCCGCGCGGCGGCAACCAAGCCGTTCGGCTTCGTTCCGTACTACCCCGGTCCCGGCATCGGCGGTCACTGCATTCCGATCGACCCGTTCTACCTGACGTGGAAAGCGCGGGAATACGGCATGCACACACGCTTCATCGAGCTCGCCGGAGAGATCAATTCCTCGATGCCGGACTACGTGGTGTCAAAGATCTCGCTGGCGCTCAATCAGAGGCACAAGTCGATCAGCGGCAGCTCGATCCTTGTTCTCGGCATTGCCTACAAGAAGAATGTCGACGACGTCCGCGAATCGCCGTCGGTGGCGCTGATGGAGCGGCTTCGCGATCTCGGCGCCAAGGTGTCCTACAGCGATCCGCACGTCCCCGTGTTCCCGAAGATGCGGGCGCATTCGTTCGATCTGTCGAGCGTCACGCTCACCGAGGACAGTCTGCGGCAATTCGATTGCGTCCTGCTTGCGACCGACCACGACAAGTTCGACTATCAACTGCTCGGCGCGCACGCGCCGCTGCTGGTCGATTGCCGTGGAAAGTTTCCTCAGCCGGCGGACAATATCATTCGCGCCTAGGCGACTGCGCGGGCGCTCGCCCAGAACCGAAGCTCTAGGCGGCCTCAGCATCTGATCGACGGTCGCTCACCGCGGCCGTCGACGCTGCCGTCTGGTCGAAGGCCGATCGCGGCGCAATGTACCAGAGCAAGAAGAGCAGCCCGGTGCCGTTCGTGAGCAGGGCTGTCGAAAGCGGTACGTTGAGGAGAACTTGCGGGAGAAGCCCGGCGGACAGCAGCACGAATCGCGGCGGCAGGCCGGACGAGAGGCGATTGCCGAGGGCAATCACCAGGCCGCAGCCCAGCGCGGACACCGGGGCGAGCACGAGGCCGACCGAAGCGATGCCTTCGGTGGCAAACAGCGAAGCGTTGAAAGCACCGAGATCATAGGACCTGGCCATGACGGCCCATATCGGCTCGTTGTAGGCGCACGCGACCACAAGCTTCACGGCGTTGATCTGGCAGAAATGGGTCAGCGGATGTGCCGAGAAGTAGTTGTTGTAGATTTCGAGGGCGAGCGACGGGATCGCAACCATCCTGGTGTTGACGGTGCCGAAATAGACCAGTCCGGGGGTCAGTGGAAACAAGTCGGTCTTGACCAGCACGAACAGGATCATGCCGATCAGGACCGGCAGGAAAAACGACAGGATCGTTGCAACCCTGGCCTCTACCAGCTTGCAGACGAGCGCGAGAAACAGCAGCCAGACCGGCGCGAACAGCGCCATCTTGGTCAGCATGATTGGGTAGATCAGGAGCATCAGAACGAGCGCAATCCCGGCCTGCCAGAACCGCTTGCTGGTGACGAAGCAGGCAAAGGCGAGCGGCAACAGGGCGTTTGAGACGATCCAGACCGCATATCGCAGGATGCCCGGCAGCGCGACCTCCGCGCGATACTTGTACATCTCGTTGAGGTCGACCAGCTTGAGGTTGTAGAGGGCGCCGATGCCGATGATCGCGGCCGACGCGATCAGGATGACGGAAGGCATCATGTGAAAGGCGCGGGCCGGCATGACGACGACCTGCCGCATTGGCGAGGTAATAAACAGCGTGGGGGCAAGGAAGGCGAACGCCGAAAGCACGATCGAGATGAGCGCCAGGCGGTGATCATAGTCGAGCAGCGAGAACTCGATCAGCCAGAGATATCCCAGAACCATGATGTAGAAGTAGAAGCCGACGAGATAGCCGAAGCTGAAGCGGCTGAATGCGAACAGGATGACGACGGGACTGAATACCAGAACGTTCAGGATTGCCGATGTCAGGTGCGACTTGTCGAAGCCGATGACGCCGGGGAAGGAATCCGTGATCGTGATGCAGTACAGCGAAATGCAGCAAATCGCGACGTGCGCATAGGCGAGCAGGGCAAGCCTGGCTTGGCGCCGGCCCAAATCCGGCTCCAGTTGCATGACGCGATGGTTCATTCTCATTTGCCGCCGTACCGGGCCATGCGTTTGGACTGTCTCGTTGGTGATCGTATTCGGGCAGGCAGGGTCCGAACAATCGCCTCACGATGACGCCTCCTGGGCCCCACGACATGGCACGGCACCGGTAGGACGACAAGGATAGGCTGGTGCTTCGTGCTGCTTTTCCTGCCCCGGTGATGCAGCGGCGTCGCCTTGTGCAACAAATCCGCCGCGGGCCGTGTTGCCTGATCGGGGCAAGGCCTTGCCTTATCCCGAGTTTTCTGGGTAATGGACGCTATGCTGCGGCTCGCAAGGCCGCTTGTTCCCTCGGCTCTTCGGCTGGCTGCAATGGCTGGTCACGAGACAAGACAGGGCCTGTTGCATGATCAGATTTGGCCTGCTCGGGTGCGGGCGTATCGCCAAGCGCCATTCCGATCTCCTGGGTGGCAATCACATCGCGGGAGCGAGCCTGGTTGCCGTTTGCGATCCGCTTCGTGCTCGTGCCGATGCGATTGCCGGGAAGTTCGGCGTTCCCGCCCATTACGACATGGACGAATTCCTCGCCCGCAAGGATATCGACGCCGTTGCCGTGCTGACGCCGAGCGGACTACATCCAGCGCATGTGATCGCCTGTGCCAGGGCCGGCAAGCACGTCGTGGTCGAGAAACCGATGGCGCTGCGCTTGCAAGACGCCGACGACATGATCCGGGCCTGCGACGAAGCCGGCATCAAGATGTTCATCGTCAAGCAGAACCGCTTCAACGTGCCGGTGGTCAAGGCGCGCGAGGCGCTCGATGCCGGCCGCTTCGGCAAGCTCATCCTGGGGACGGTGCGCGTCCGCTGGTGCCGCGACCAGGCCTATTACGACCAGGACGATTGGCGCGGCACCTGGGCCTATGACGGCGGCGTGCTGACCAATCAGGCGAGCCACCATGTCGATATGCTGGAATGGTTCTTCGGCGACGTGGTGAGCGTGCATGCGCGCGCGACGACGGCGCTGGCCAGCATCGAAACCGAGGACACCGCCGTCGCGACGTTGAAGTTCCGCAACGGCGCGCTCGGAATCATCGAGGCGACCACCGCGGCGCGCCCGACCGATCTCGAAGGTTCGCTCTCGATCCTGGGCGAAAAGGGCACCGTTGAAATTTCCGGTTTCGCGGTCAACCAGATTCGGCACTGGCGTTTCGTCAACGAACTGCCGTCGGACAAGGACGTCGTGGAGAAGTTCTCGGTCAACCCGCCCAACGTCTACGGCTTCGGCCATCAGGCCTACTATCATCACGTGGTCGATTGCCTGGAGAACCAGCGCGCGGCGCTGGTCGACGGGCTCGAGGGCCGCAAGAGCTTGGAGCTGATCTCGGCCCTCTATGAGTCGATCGAGACCGGAGAGGAAGTTGCGCTGCGCTTCACGCCGCGGCTGAGCCGGCTGGGTGTCGTTTCGTGAATCGGCCGGAAGTGCATCAGGCCAGCGTGCGCGACGTGACGTTCGGCGAACGCGTCAAGATCGTCGAGCCCTGCAACCTCTATGGCTGCACGCTGGGCGACGACTGCTTCATCGGACCTTTCACCGAAATCCAGAAGGGCGTGGCCGTCGGAGCCCGCACCCGCGTGCAATCGCATGCCTTCGTGTGCGAGCTCGTCACCATCGGCGAGGACTGCTTCGTCGGGCACGGCGTGATGTTCGTCAACGACACGTTCTCCACCGGCGGCCCGGCGCGCGGACGCAAGGAGCTGTGGCGCGAGACGGTTATCGGCAACCGGGTGTCGATCGGCTCCAACGCCACGATCATGCCGGTCAGGATCACTGATGACGTCGTCATCGGCGCAGGGGCTGTCGTGACCAAGGACATCACGATATCAGGCACCTATGCCGGTAATCCGGCGCGCCGGCTGCTGGCGAGCCAATAGGGGACTATCGATGCCGGTGCCGTTTGCCGACCTGCAACTGCAATACCAGTCCATCAAAAGCGAGATCGACGCGGCGATCGCCGGTGTGATCCGCGACAACGCCTTCATCCGCGGCAGCTATGTCGACGCCTTCGAGCGCGAATTCGCCGCGGCCGCGGAGGTGGCTCATTGCGTATCCTGCGCCAACGGCACCGATGCGCTTTACCTCGCGATGCGGGCGCTGAAGGTGAAGCCGGGCGACGAGGTGATCACGACGGCGCATTCCTGGATCTCGACGGCGGCGATGATCACCCACTCCGGCGCCACCGTCGTGTTCTGCGACACCGACGACGCGACGTTCACAATCGATCCGGCGGCGATCGAGGCCGCGATCACGCCGCGCACCGTCGGCATCATCCCCGTGCATCTGTATGGCCAGCCCGCGGACATGGACGCAATCATGGCGATCGCGCAGAAGCACAAGCTCTGGGTGATCGAGGATTGCGCCCAGGCCCATCTCGCGCGCTACAAGGGCCGCATGGTCGGAACGTTCGGCGAGGCCGCGACCTATTCATTCTACCCCGGCAAGAATCTCGGCGCGATGGGCGATGCCGGCGCGGCCGTCACGAATAATGCGGCGCTCGCCGAGCAGATGGCGATGCTGGCGCGCCATGGCGGGCTGGTGAAGCACCAGCACCATATCGAGGGCGTCAACAGCCGGCTCGACGGCATGCAGGCTGCGATCCTCTCGGCCAAGCTGCCGCATCTCACCGCATGGACCGAGGCCCGACAGGCCGCGGCGGAGGTCTACGACACCGGCCTCAACCAGATCGAGGACGTCGTGGTGCCCGAAGTGGCGCCGGCGCGCAGCCACGTCTACCACCTCTATACGATCAGGCATCCGCGCCGCGACGCGCTCGCCGCGCATCTCAACGCCAATGGCGTGCAGACCGCGATCAACTACCCCACCGCGCTGCCCTTCCTGCCGGCCTATGCCCGGTTTGCCCACCGGCCGGAGCAATTTCCCAACGCCCACCGCGATCAGGGCCAGATTCTCTCGCTGCCGATCTTCGCCGAGATCACGCGCCCGCAGCAGGATGAGGTGATCGAGCTGGTTCGCAAGTTCTGATCGCGATGCTGGCCTCGCACGGGCGCGGGGCTCAGCTTCGCTGCAGCAGCGGCCTCAGGAACACTTCCAGATTGGGGCCTGAGAATAGGTAGCCCTTCAGGCCAGCCGCGTGCGCAGCCTCAAGATCGGTAGGCTGATCACCGACCAGAAAGCTTCGTTCGACGTCGACCGGAAAGCGCGCCAGCAGATCGGTGATCATGCCCGGCGACGGCTTGCGCCGGGGGCTGACCTGCCGATATCGCTCAACGGTTCCCTCGGGATGGAACGGGCAATACTCGAAGGCATCGATATGCGCGCCGATCTTGCCGAGCTCGGCGGCCATCCAGTCGTGGAGCTGCTGGATTTGCGCCTCCTCATAGAGGCCTCTCGCAACACCTGACTGGTTGGTCACGACGAACGCAAGATAGCCCATGTCGTTGACGGCCTTCACCGCCTCGCGCGCGCCGTCGATCCAGATCAACCTGTGGCTCTCGAACAGGTAACTGATGTCGTGGTTCAGGACGCCGTCCCGATCGAAGAAAACCGCGGGCCGTCGCGGCTTACTTTCGGAAGCGCTGCTCATGAGATGATGATCCGTCCGTGTCCACGAGGCATGGGCCAGCTCAATAGTTCACAATGCCGCGCGCGACAATGTGGATTGGACCACACGGGGTGGGCGGCTCATCGCTCGTCCGCAATCACCTTGCCATCGTTCGGCAGCGAGCCTGCGCCGACCAGCTCGACGGCGCCGCCCAGTTTTGTCACTGCACGCAGCGTGGCCGCGACTTCGTTCAGCAGGGGGTCCGGCGCTGAAGCACATTCGGCTTTCAGCGTCATCGCGTCAGCCTCGCCGGCGCGCGTGACCACGAGGCGCAGCCGTCCGAGCTCGGGATGGCGCTTGCCGATCTCGGCGATCTGCTCGGGGCGCACGAACATGCCCTTGACCTTGGTGGTCTGGTCGGCGCGGCCCATCCAGCCCTTGATGCGCATGTTGGTGCGTCCGCACGGGCTCGCGCCGGGCAGGGCGGCGGTCAGGTCGCCGAGCGCGAGGCGGATCCAGGGATGATGCGGATCGAGCGAGGTCACCACGATCTCGCCGACGTCCCCCGGCGTAACGGGATCGCCGGTGCCGGGCTTGACGATCTCCAGGATCAAATCCTCATTGACCGTCATTCCCTCGCGCGCCGGCGTCTCGAACGCGATCAGGCCGAGATCGGCGGTGCCGAACGCCTGGTAGGCCTCAACGCCGCGCGACTTCATCTCCTCCTGCAACGATTTCGGAAATGCGGCGCCTGAGACCAGAGCGCGCTTGATCGAGGACACGTCGCGGCCATCAGCTGCGGCGGCGTCGAGCAGGATCTTCAGGAAATCAGGTGTGCCGCTATAGCCGACCGGGCGATAGGCCTCGATCAGCTCGAATTGCTGCTCGGTATTCCCGGGGCCCGCCGGGATCACCGCGCAGCCGAGCGCCCGCGCGGAGGCGTCGAAGATGAAGCCGCCGGGGGTGAGGTGATAGCTGAACGTGTTGAGCACCACGTCCCCCTCGCGAAAGCCCGCCGCAAACAGCGCACGCGCGCCGCGCCACGGGTCCACTTGGCGGCCTTCGGGCTCGAAGATCGGCCCGGGCGAGGTGAACAGCCGGGCGAACGCGCCGGGCTTGTCGGCCACGAAGCCGCCAAAGGGCGGCGCCGCCTTGTGCAGGGCCGGCAGTTCCGACTTGCGCAGCACCGGCAGCCCCGCCAGTGCCTCCCGGCTGGTGATGGACGCTGGATCGGTGCCCCTCAGCAGGTTGGCGTAGGCCGGCGCTGCCATCGCCTTGCGCAGCACCTCCGGCAGCCGGACGAACAGGGCGGCCTCGCGCTGGGCCGGATCGCGCGTTTCAAGGGCGTCGTAATGATCGGTCATGGCAGGTCCTTGAGAGGATTTGCGCAGGTGGCGTGCCCGTCCGCCCGTGCTATCAGACGGTGAGCGCTGACATTGGGACGGTTCCAGGGAGCACGATGGCTGAGGCAGAGAGCGTTGCGGCGGACGGGGCCGCCGACGTCGTCGCGAGGTTGAAGCGCCGCATCATCGACCATGCCTTGCCGCTGTGGTCGACGGTCGGCTGGGACGCCACGGCCGGCGGCTTTGTCGACCGGCTGCACCAGGATGGGACAGCCGACAACGCCGCGCCGCGCCGCCTGCTCGTGCAGGCGCGCCAGATCTATTGCTACGCCAAGGCGGCCCAGATGGGTTGGTACCCCGAAGGACGCGCGATCGCGCTGAAGGGGCTGGAATATTTGCTGGCCAAGGCCAAGGCGCCGGATGGCCGGCCGGGCTTCGTGTTCAGCCTGACGCCGGACGGCGGCGTGCATAACCCGCTGCGCGCCACTTATGGCCACGCTTTTGTGCTGCTCGCGCTGGCGACCGCCTACGGCCTCGACCAGGACGCCCAGATCCGCGCCGAGATCGACGCGCTGCTGTCGTTCCTCGACACCCAGCTGCGCTCGCCCCATGGCGGCTTCCAGGAAGGCCTGCCGCCGTCGATGCCGCGCCGGCAGAACCCGCACATGCATCTGTTCGAGGCGATGATCGCCTGCTTCGACGCGACGCATGATCTGTCGTTCCAGAACCGCGCCGGCGATTTCTTCGCGCTGTTCCTGGCCAACCTCTACGACAAGCAGACGCACACGCTCGGCGAATATTTCGAGGAGGACTGGTCGAGGATCCCGCCGGTCAGCGTCGAACCCGGGCACCTCGCGGAATGGGTCTGGCTGCTGAAGGGATTTGAGCGGATCACCGGCTGCCCCACGGGACGCCCGCGCGGCGAACTGCTGGCCTCTGCGCTGCGCTATCGCGACGCCACCGGCTGCCTGATCGACGAGGGCGATGCCGAGGGCAACATCCGCCGCCACAGCAGACGGCTGTGGCCGCAGAGCGAGCTGGCGAAGGCCTGGATCGCGCAGGCGGAGTCGGGCGAAGTCGGCGCGGCGGACGAGGCCCGCGCGGCGCTGGTGCTGCTGGAGCGGCACTATCTCAGCCATCCCGTGGCCGGCGGCTGGTACGACCAGTTCGATCGCGACGGTAGCTCGCTGGTCGCCACGATCCCGGCGTCGTCGTTCTACCATGTGCTTTGCGCGGTCACTGAAGCCGAGCAGGTGCTCGGATAGAACCGCCTTCCTGGTCTGACGCGTTTTCTGCACACGCATCTCCGCCCGAAAACGCCCGATATCCTCACAGCCAGCGCTTGCGCCGCTTGAAGCTCTTCAGGTTCTTGAAGCTCTTGCGCTGGTCGCCGGCGCCGCCGAGGTAGAACTCCTTGACGTCCTCATTGTCGCGCAGCTCGTCGGCGGAGCCGTCGAGCACGACCTTGCCCTGCTCCATGATGTAGCCGTGGCTCGCGACCGACAGCGCGGCGCGCGCGTTCTGCTCGACCAGCAGGATCGTGACGCCGAGATCGCGGTTGATCTCCTTGATGATCGCGAACACTTCCTTGACCAGCAGCGGCGACAGCCCCATCGAGGGCTCGTCCATCAGGATCATCTTCGGGCGCGCCATCAGCGCACGGCCGATTGCGAGCATCTGCTGCTCGCCGCCGGAGAGATAGCCGGCGAGACCCGTTCGCTCCTTCAGCCGCGGGAAATATTTGAACACCATGTCGATGTCGGCGGAAACCTCGCCGTCGCGCCGGGTGAAGGCGCCGAGCCGCAGATTCTCCAGCGAAGTCATGTCGGCGACGATGCGGCGGCCTTCCATCACCTGGAAGATGCCGCGGCGGACGATCTTGTCGGGATCGATGCCGTTGATGCGTTGGCCCTCGAACAGGATCTCGCCGCGGGTGACTTCGCCGTCCTCGGTCTTGAGCAGGCCGGAGATCGCCTTCAGCGTCGTCGACTTGCCGGCGCCGTTGGCGCCGAGCAGCGCCACGATCGCGCCCTTCGGCACCTCGAGGCTGAGGCCGCGCAGCACCAGGATGACGTCGTCATAGACGACCTCGATGTTGTTGACGCTGAGCAGTGGCGGCGGCGGGACGGCCGTCGGCACCGGGCGGGTGGCTTCGAGGGTTTCGTTCATGGTCTTGATCACTCTCCACTGTCGTCACCCGCGAAAGCGGGTGACCCAGTATTCCAGAGGCGCCAGCGATCAATCGAGAGGCCGCGGCGTACTGGATCCCCCGCTTTCGCGGGGGATGACGACTTCCTGAGTTACAACCTCACCAGCCAAACCATTCCGGCTTGCGCGGCAGTTCGACGGTCTTCACCTTCTCGAGCTTGATCGTGCCCTTGCCCATCAGGTCGTTGATGTCGCCATCGGTCGCGCCGGAAACCTTGGCGCGATAGAGGTCGACCTTCGTCGTCGGGCGATGATCCTTCTCGGTCCAGTTCGATGGATTGCAGACGCCGTCCATGCCGGCCGGCACCCAGTCCTTCTTCTGGTAGAAGCCCTTGGCGACGTTCTCACCGGTGGCGCCGCCGTTCTTGGCGGCCCAATCCAGCGCTTCCTTCATGTAGAGCGCGCTGCACACCGCGGCGATGTAGTGCACCGGGCGATAGACCTTGCCCGACGGATCGGACATCTTCGAGATTTCCATCACCGTCTTCATGCCGGGCGCATTGCCGCCCCAGCCGACCGCCGTGCGCAGCGGGAAGATCACGCCGTCGGCGGCATCGCCCGCGGTCTTGGCGGCATTCTCATCCATGCCCCACACATTGCTGAGGAACTGGACGTCGACGCCGGCGGTCTTGCAGGCCTTCATGACCGAGATGTTGGAGGCCGCGGTGTTGCCGAGATAGGCGTAATTGGCGCCGGAGCTCTTCAGGCTCAGGCACTGCGCCGAGTAGTCGCCGGGTGACAGTGCGAACACCAGCGGCGGCAGCACCTCGAAGCCGAGCTCGGTCGCGAGCGCTTCGCCTGCGGCCTTCGGCGCGTTCGGATAGGGGTGGTTGGCGCCCATGTGGACGAACTTCGGCTTGCCGGGCTTGCCCTTCGCCTTCCAGTCCTCGGCCGCCCAGGTCAGCTCGGCGCGCAGCGCATCCGAGTAGCTCGGGCCGTAGAAGAAATTGTACGGCGCGGGCTTGGCCTTGCCGCTGGTGCCTTCGGGATCGGTCAGTGCTGCGGCGTAGGAGCCCGACATGTCGGGGATCTTGTCCTGGGCGAGGAAGCCGGTCAGCGCCTCGGTGTCCGCCGTGCCCCAGCCCATGATCGCCGCGACCTTGGCGTCGGACGCCGACCACTTCTTGTACAGCGCGATCGCGCGCGGTACCTGGTAGCCGTAGTCGTTGCTGTCGACGCTGAGCTGCTTGCCGCCGACGCCGCCGTTCTTGTTGACCCAGGCGAAGGTATCGGCGACGCCCTGGCCATAGGGCGTGCCGACGTCGGAGGTGCCGCCCGAGAGGTCCTGCAGATGGCCGATGGCGATCTGCGCCTGCGCGGTGGCGGCCGCGCTGCTGATCAGCAGCGCAAGGGAGACCGAGCTCAAAAGGGATCTAATCGTCATTGGTGTTTCCTCCTGCTTTTATTCGTTGAACCGAATTTGAGTTGTTCCAAGCGTCAGTGCGAGAACGGATAGAGCTTCCAATAGGCCTTGATCTGCCGCCAGCGATGCGCGAGGCCATCCGGCTCGAACATCAAAAAGCCGATGATGATCAGGCCGATCGCGATCTCGCGCAGGAAGGTGATGTTGTTGTTGAGCTGCAGCGCCTTGTCGATGGCGCTGCCCTTTAGCCAGGCGCTCAGCCATTCCATCGATTCCGGCAGCAGCACCACGAAGGCCGTGCCCATCAGCGTGCCCATCACCGATCCGGTGCCGCCGATGATCACCATCGCAAGGAACAGCACCGAGCGCTCGATGCCAAAGCCTTCCTGGGAGACCACCAGCTGATAATGCGCGTAGAGCGCGCCGGCGATGCCGGCGAAGAAGGCGGCGAGTCCGAACGACAGCGTCCGGTACTTGGTCAGGTTGATGCCCATGATCTCGGCGGAGAGATAGTGATCGCGGATCGCGACCAGCGCGCGGCCGTCGCGGGTGCGCATCAAATTGGTGACCAGCAGATAGCTGATCACCATGTAGGCGAGCACGACGTAGAAATACTGTTTGTCGCCGCGCAGCGTGTAGCCGAAGATCGAGAACGGATTGGCGCTGGCCGGCACCGAACCGCCCGAGAACCAATCGGCGCGCGAGAAGAAGTCGAGCAGGATGTACTGCGCGGCGAGCGTCGCGATGACGAGGTAGAGCCCCTTCAGCCGTGCTGCTGGCACGCCAAACACCAGGCCGACCAGCGCCGTGATCGCGCCGGCGAGGGGGATCGCGAAGAACACCGGGATCGGTGCGTTGTTGGAGATGTAGGCCGAGGTAAAGGCGCCGAACAGGAAGAACGCGGCGTGGCCGATCGAGATCTGGCCGGTGAAGCCGACCAGGACATTGAGACCGAGCGCTGCGATCGCGAAGATGCCGATCTGGATCGCGATCGAGAGTAGGTAGTTGGACAGTAGCATCGGCGCGCAGCAGGCGAGCGCGATGCCCAGAATCGCGAAGTTGCGGCTGGTCGCGGTCGGGAAGATCGTGGTGTCGGCCGCGTAGCTGGTGCGGAAATCGCCCGACGGGATGAGGGTGCTCGTTGCCATTGATCAGACCCGCTCGATGTCCTTGGTGCCGAACAGCCCGTACGGCTTGATCATCAGGATGATGATCAGGACGTAGAACGGCGCGATCTCGTACAGATTGCCCCAGTGCAGATATTCGCTGTCGACATACTGGGCGACGTTTTCCAGCAACCCGATGATGATGCCGCCGAGCACCGCGCCGCCGACCGAGTCGAGCCCGCCGAGGATCGCGGCCGGAAACACCTTGATGCCGTAGGCGGAGAGGCCGGACGACACGCCGTTGACCACGGCGACCACGACGCCGGCGACCGCCGAGACCGTGGCCGAGATCGCCCACGCCATCGCAAACACGTTCTTCACGGAAATGCCGAGCGACTGCGCGACCTGCTGGTTGAAGGCGGTGGCGCGCATCGCCAGGCCGTATTTGGAGGCGCGGAAGAACCAGGCCATGCCGACCATCATGGCGAGCGAGACCACGAGGCTCATGACATAGACAGTCTGGATCTGCAGTCCGAACAGGCTGACCGACTGGCTCTGGAATACGCGCGGGAACGGCTGCGGGTTGACGCCGAAGATCCACTTCAGCGCGGCCTGGAACACGGTCGAGAGGCCGATCGTCACCATGATCACGGAAATGATCGGTTCGCCGATCATCGGCCGCAGGATCACGACCTGGATCGCGATGCCGAAGATGAACATGAACACCAGTGTGATCGGCATGCCCACCCAGAACGGCACCTGGTACTTCGTCAGCAGCGCCCAGCATACCCAGGCGCCTACCAGCAGCAATTCGCCCTGCGCGAAGTTCACGACCTGCGTCGCCTTGTAGATCAGTACGAACGACATCGCGACGACGCCGTACAGCGTGCCGACCACGAGGCCATTGACGATCAGCTGGATCAGGAACTGGATGTTCATGGGGTGTTGCCAACCTTGCAGATCGTCATCGCCGGGCTTGACCCGGCGATCCATCGCGAATGAAGACCCTTGCGAAGGGGATGGATGCGCGGGTCAAGCCCGCGCACGACGGCCGAATATGCGGATCGCGCGGCTTGAATGGTCATTCCGCTGCCTCCGCGATCACGGCACGGCCGAGATCGACGACCTCGAGCGTGGTGCGGACGCGCTGCGTGGTGCCGTCCTGGAAGCGGATCAGGGTGTCGACGGGAATGTTGACCTTGCCGCGGTAGATCGCCTCGATGATGTCGGCGTATTTCTCGTTGATGACGCCGCGGCGGACCTTTCGGGTCCGCGTCAGTTCGCCGTCGTCCGCATCGAGCTCCTTGTAGAGCAGCAGGAAGCGCGAAATGCGTTGCGCCGGCGGCAGGGTGGTATTGACGGTCTCGACCTCTTTCTTCAGCAGCGCGTAGACTTCGGGCCGCGAGGACAGGTCGGTATAGGTCGTGAACGAGATCCGGTTCTTCTCCGCCCATTTCGAGATGATCGAGTAACGGATGCAGATCATCGCAGCCAGCGCGTCGCGGCCGGCGCCGAGCACGACCGCTTCGGCGACATGGGGCGAGAATTTCAGCTTGTTCTCGATATATTGCGGCGAGAAGCGCTCGCCGCGCGAGGTCTCGGCGAGATCCTTGATGCGGTCGATCACGACAAGCTGTCGATTGTCGTTGTAGTAGCCGGCATCGCCCGAATGCATCCAGCCGCCCTTGATGTCGGCGACCGATGCTTCGGGGTTCTTGTAGTAGCCGTGGAACATGTTGGGGTGCCGCACCACGATCTCGCCGACGCCGTTGACATCGGCATTGTCGATGCGGATCTCGATGTCATCCGCCATCGGAACGCCCGTGGTATCGGGATCGACCTTGCCTTCGGGATGCAGCGTGTAGGCGCCGAGCAGCTCGGTCTGGCCGTACAGCGTGCGCAGCGGCACGCCCATGGCCTGGAAGAACTTGAAGGTATCCGGCCCGAGCGCCGCGCCGCCGGTTGCCGCCGAGCGCAGCCGCGTGAAGCCGAGCCGGTCGCGTAGCGCACGGAACAAGACCTTGTCGGCGAACATCGAGTGCTTGCCTTCGGCGAGCGCCGCAAGCCCGGTCTTCATGCCGAGATCGTAGAGCCGCTGCTTGAACGGCGAGGCATCCATCACCCCGGCGCGGACGTCGGCCGCGATCGATTCCCAGACCCGCGGCGCGAACAGCACGAAGGTCGGCGCGATCTCGCGGAAGTCGTTCATCATGGTGTCGGGCTCTTCGACGAAGTTGACCTTCATCCGGGAGAGCAGCGCTTTGCCCAGCGCGTAGATCTGTTCCATGATCCAGGGCAGTGGCAGCACCGAGACATATTCGTCGTCCGGCCCCTTCGGATCGAAGGCGAGATAGGTCGCGCAGTGCCGCAGCACACGTCCGGCCGAGAGCATCGCAAGCTTCGGGTTGGCTGTCGTGCCCGAGGTCGTGCAGAGGATCGCGACGTCTTCGCCACGCGTGGCGTCGACCAGCCGGTCATACAGTCCGGGCTCGCGCGCGGAGCGGTCGCGGCCCAGCGTGACGAGCTTGCTCGCCTCCATCAGCCGCGGATCGTCGTATTTCCGCATACCCCGCGGGTCGGAATAGACAATGTGCTTGAGATTGGGCACGCGGTCGGCAAGGGCGAGCAGCTTGTCGACCTGCTCCTCGTCCTCGGCGAAGACCAGCTTGGCCTCGCCATAGATCAGGAGATAGGACGCTTCCTCGTCCAGCACGTCGCGGTAGAGGCCGAGGCTCATCGCGCCGATCGCGTGGGCCGCGATCTCGGCGGCGACCCAGTCTGGCCGGTTGTCGCCGATGATGCCGATCACGTCGCCGCGGCCGAGGCCGAGCTCGACCATGCCGAGCGCGAAATCATGGGTGCGGGTCTGGTAGTCGCTCCAGGTGAATTCGCGCCACAGCCCTAAATCCTTCTCGCGCAGCGCGATCTCGCCGCCGTGCTCCCTCGCGTTGAGACGCAGCATCTTGGGAAAGGTGTCGGCCTGCGCGGCGCGACCGGCATAGTCCATCATGCCGCGCTCTCCCGCACCGCCGGCTTGTCGTCGGGATCGACCAGCACCTCGTCCTCTTCGCCGAGATAGGCGCGCTTGACGTGGGGATCGGCGAGCACGGCGGCCGGATCGCCCTCGGCGATCTTGCGGCCGAAATCCAGCACCATGACGCGGTGGGAGATGTCCATCACGACGCCCATGTCGTGCTCGATCATCATCACCGTCATGCCGAACTCTTCGTTGAGATCGACGATGTAGCGCGCCATGTCTTCTTTCTCTTCGAAGTTCATGCCGGCCATCGGCTCGTCGAGCAGGATCAGCTGCGGCTCCAGCGCCATCGCGCGGGCGAGCTCGACGCGCTTGCGCAAGCCATAGGGCAGGGTGCCGGCGGTCGCCTTGCGCACCGACTGCAGATCGAGAAAGTCGATGATCTCCTCGACCTTGCGGCGGTGCTCCAGCTCCTCGCGGCGCGCGCCGGTCAGCCAGTACAGCGATCCCGTGATGAAGTTGTTCTTCAAGAGGTGATGGCGTCCGACCATGATGTTGTCGAGCACGCTCATATGGTGGAATAGCGCGAGATTCTGGAAGGTCCGGCCGATGCCGAGACGGGGCCGCGCATTCGGGGTGAGCGCAGTGATGTCCTGGCCGCGATAGAACAGCTGGCCTTCGGTCGGCCGGTAGCGGCCGGAGATGCAGTTGACAATCGAGGTCTTGCCGGCGCCGTTCGGGCCGATGATGGAGAACAGCTCTCCCTCGTTGACGCCGAAGCTGACTTCGGTCAGCGCGCGGACGCCGCCAAAGCGCAATGAGACTCCGCGCACCTCGAGACTGTTGGCCACCCTGTTCCCTCCAGATAGGGGCGCTTTGGCGCGCTCTTTATCTTCGCTTCGATCTTACACTTCGATCTTACATGGGCCGCCGGAGGGAGACCATCCGACTAATGAAGCCGGCGTTCGGGAGCATTGCTCGCCCCGATCGCCTACGTCATGCGCGGTAACGCCGCACCCCGCCTGCAAGCCCGTCGCTCGCGTCGTCCGCGGTCGGCGCTCCATCAAGGCGCTGCACGCGGCGTTACGCGAGGTGGCTCTGAATACGAGAAAGCGATAGGTTGAATTGTCATGTGCCCGACAATTGGTCAGGAATTTTCGTTGGCATTCCAGGAAGCGGGTTCCTGGCTTCGCGCACGGCGTTGCTGCGGTGCAATATCGTGCCAGTATCTTAGTCAGTGTCTTGGGGTGGGATGCCGTCGCTAGAATGATTGCTGCTGATTACCTGAAGCGCATCGCGGCCTGGTCGCGCGAGCTGAGCGAGCAAGAGATCGAAATCGCGCGCGCCGGCATTTCCGAGAAGGCCTACCGCGCCAACGAATTCATCTTCATGCGCGGCGACAATTTCCAGTACTGGACCGGCATCGTCACCGGGCTGGCGCGGATGGGCATCGTCTCGCGCGGCGGCAAGGCGGCGAGCTTCGCGGGCCTTACCGCCGGCGCCTGGTTCGGCGAGGGCACCGTGCTCAAGAACGAGCTGCGGCGCTACGACGTGGTCGCGCTGCGCGACACGCGGCTGGCGATGATGGACCGCCGGACCTTCGTCTGGCTGTTCGAGAACAGCGTCGGCTTCAACCGCTTCCTGGTGGGACAGCTCAACGAGCGGCTCGGCCAGTTCATCGCGCTGCTCGAATACGGCCGCACGCTGGACGCCACTGCGCGGCTGGCGCGCTCGATCGCCTCGCTGTTCAATCCGATTCTCTACCCCGAGCTCACCTTGCACCTGGAGATCACCCAGGAGGAGATCGGGGCGCTGTCGGGTATCTCGCGGCAGAACGCCAACCAGTGCCTGAAACGGCTCGAGCGCGAGGGCCTGCTGCGGCTCGAATATGGCGGGGTGACGATCATCGAGCTCGACCGGCTGCGCCACTACGGGGAGTGACCGGGGCCAGTTCGCACCTGGCTATTTCGCGATGCTCTAAAGTGCTGATTTCAAACGATTATGCCATTAGACTCAAAGCAGGCCGGATGCTACAGACCGGCCTCGTCGGGACCGCGCGGTTTTCGCGCTCTCTGGAGATGACATGGCGGTTAAGGATTCGGCGGCTCAGGACTCAAAGCGGCGCGTTGCGCTGATCACCGGGATCACCGGGCAGGACGGCGCGTACCTCGCCGAATATCTGCTCGGCCTCGGCTATACCGTGCACGGCATCAAGCGCCGATCGTCCTCGTTCAACACCGCGCGGGTCGACCATCTCTACCAGGATCCGCACGCCGGCAACGTGCCGTTCCTGATGCACTACGGCGACATGACCGATTCGACCAATCTGATCCGGCTGGTACAGCAGATCCGGCCGACCGAGATCTACAACCTCGCCGCCCAGAGCCACGTCCAGGTCAGTTTCGAGAGCC
Source organism: Bradyrhizobium sp. USDA 3240 (assembly GCF_054063295.1). NCBI lineage: Bacteria > Pseudomonadati > Pseudomonadota > Alphaproteobacteria > Hyphomicrobiales > Nitrobacteraceae > Bradyrhizobium > Bradyrhizobium sp. USDA 3240. The sequence goes on along the minus strand of NZ_JBSSGD010000002.1, from coordinate 1,314,764 downwards.
CAGAATACACCGCCAACGCCGACGCCATCGGCGTGCTGCGCCTGCTGGAGGCGATCCGCATCCTCGGCATGGAAAAGGAGACCCGGTTCTACCAGGCCTCGACCTCAGAGCTCTACGGCCTCGTGCAGGAGGTGCCGCAGAAGGAGACCACGCCGTTCTATCCGCGCTCGCCCTATGGCGTCGCCAAGCTCTACGGCTACTGGATCACGGTGAACTACCGTGAGGCCTACGGCATGTTCGCCAGCAACGGCATCCTGTTCAACCATGAGAGCCCGATCCGCGGCGAGACCTTCGTGACGCGCAAGATCACCCGCGCCGTCGCCCGCATCGAGGTCGGCCTGGAGAACAAGCTCTTTCTCGGCAATCTCGATGCCAAGCGCGACTGGGGCCACGCCCGCGACTATGTCGAGGGCATGCACAAGATCCTGCAGGTGGACGAGCCCGGCGACTTCGTGCTCGCGACCGGCGAGACGCGCTCGGTTCGCGAATTCGTCGAGCTGGCATTTGCGGAAGTCGGCCGCAGCGTCGAATGGCGCGGCAAGGGCGTCGAGGAGATCGGCGTCGACAAGGCGACCGGCAACACCCTGGTGCAGATCGACCCGGTCTATTTCCGTCCGACCGAGGTCGATCTTCTGATCGGCGACGCCAGCAAGGCGCGCGCCAAGCTCGGCTGGGCACCGAAGACGCCGTTCGCGCAGCTGGTGAAGGAAATGGTCGCCAGTGATCTCGTCGAGGCCAGGCAGGATGCGGCCAATGGCAAGCACGGCGTTTGAACTGAAGGGCAAGACGGTCTTCGTCGCCGGCCATCGCGGCATGGTCGGCTCGGCGCTGATGCGCCGGCTGGCGCGCGAAGGGGCCGAGCTGCTGACGGTGTCGCGCGGCGAGGTTGATCTGCGCGACCAGGCCGCGGTGAATGCCTGGTTTGCCGCGAAGCGGCCGCAAGCCGTGTTCCTCGCTGCCGCCAAGGTCGGCGGCATCGTCGCCAACAACACGCTGCGGGCCGAATTCCTGTACGACAATCTGGCGATCTCGAGCAATTTGATCCAGGCGGCTCATGCTAATGGGTGCGAGAAGCTGATGTTCTTCGGCTCGTCCTGCATCTATCCGCGGCTGGCGCCGCAGCCGTTGCGCGAGGATTCGATGCTGACCGGCCCGCTGGAGCCGACCAACGAGCCCTATGCCATCGCCAAGATCGCGGGCATCAAAATGGCCGAGGCCTATCGCAGCCAATACGGCGCTGATTTCATCAGCGTGATGCCGACCAATCTCTACGGTCCCGGCGACAATTATCATCCCGAATACAGTCACGTCGTCGCCGCGCTGATCCGCCGTTTCCACGAGGCCAAGGTCTCCGGTGCCGGCAGTGTCGTGGTGTGGGGCACCGGCACCCCGCGCCGCGAATTCCTCTATGTCGACGACCTCGCCGACGCCTGCATCCATCTGATGAAGACCTATTCCTCACCGGAGCTGGTCAATATCGGCACCGGCGAGGACATCACCATTGCCGAATTCGCCCGCGTGGTCGCTGCTACCGTCGGCTATCGCGGTGAGATCAGTTTCGACACCTCGCGCCCCGACGGCACACCGCGCAAGCTGCTCGACGTCAGCCGGCTCGCAAAGCTCGGCTGGCGTGCCACAACCTCGCTCGAGGATGGCATCAAGCTCGCCTACCAGGCCTATCTGAACAAGACCAAGCAGGCTGCGGAGTAGCGCCGAGCGTTACTTCGCCGTCGCGCGCGGCGGAGCCTTCGACAGCGCCGTCGCCATCGCCGAGATCAGCGGTTTCATGAAGAACGCATCGTTCGCCGGGTAGATGTCGGTGCGCAAGCCGTAGGTCTTCAATTCGTCCGACACCACCGGTCCGACGGAGGCGATCGGGGTCTGCTGCAGGCCCTCGCGCAATTGCGCCTCGCATTTGTGCGCCTGCGCCACCTCGAGCAGGCGGCGAACCTGGCCGGAACTCGTGAGCGCGATGGCGTCGATGCGGCCCCGCGCCATCTCCTCGATCGCGGTGACGATGTTGGCGTCGGCGGCTTGCGCGTCGTAGACATAAGGCAGCACCGTATCGACTTCGGCGCCCTGTGCCTTGATCGCGCCGATCAGGGTGGCGTGATCCTTGTCCGGATAGAGCTGCAGGCCGAGCCGATGGCCGCTCAGGTCGAGCTTCGACAGCATCTCGGCGACGCCTTCCGAGGTCGGCTTCTCCGTGGTCATTTGCGGCTCTAGGGCGATCTCGCGCAGCGCGCGGCCGGGCTTGGGGCCGCGGGCAAATTTGCGCGTCTTGCCGAGGCTCGTGACAAACTCCGGCTCGACCCCGATCCGGCGCACCACCTTCATCAGCCGGCGCAGGCCCTCGCCGGTCATCAGCACGAGGTCGTCGAGCGGCCGCTCGATGGCGCGGCGAATCCAGGCCTCGATCGGCGACGGGTCCGGCGCGTCGTGGATGGTGAACATCGGGCATTGCAGCACGTCGGCGCCCTGTTCGGCGAGCAGGCGGGAAAACTGCGCCTCCTCGCGCGTCTCGAGGATCAGGATGCGGTAGCCGTTCAGCCGGTCAGCCATGATGGTCCCTAACAAACATTGTCGTCATTTGTTCGATTTGACCCCCGCGCCGGGATTGGCGCAAGGCCGCCTGCGGTGTAGACGAGGGCCGAAAATGACCGTTCCACATATCTGCTCAAGCTTTGGTCAATTGGCATGCCCGACCATCAATTCGTTCTGACCCTGTCCTGTCCGGATCGACCGGGGATCGTCTCTGCGGTCTCGACCTTCCTGGCGCATAATGGGCAGAACATCCTGGACGCCCAGCAATTCGACGACATCGAGACCGGCAAGTTCTTCATGCGCGTGGTGTTCACCGCGGCCGATCTCGCGGTGGAGCTGGCTGCGCTGCAAACCGGCTTTACCGCGATTGCCGAACGCTTCGGCATGGAATGGCAGATGCGCGATCGCGCCAGCCGCCGCCGGGTGATGCTATTGGTGTCCAAGTCCGATCACTGCCTGGTCGACATCCTCTATCGCTGGCGCACCGGCGAGCTCGAGATGATCCCGACCGCCATCGTCTCCAACCATCCGCGCGAGAGCTACGGTTCGCTCGATTTCGGCGATATCCCGTTCCATCATCTGCCGGTGACCAAAGAGACCAAGCGGCAGCAGGAAGACGCGGTGTGGAAGCTCGCCCAGGACACCAACACCGATCTCGTGGTGCTGGCCCGCTACATGCAGATCCTGTCGGACGAGATGTCGGCGCGGCTGTCCGGCCGCTGCATCAACATCCATCATTCCTTCCTGCCGGGCTTCAAGGGCGCCAAGCCCTACCACCAGGCGCATGAGCGCGGCGTCAAGCTGATCGGCGCCACCGCGCATTATGTCACCAGCGATCTCGACGAGGGGCCGATCATCGATCAGGACGTCGAGCGCATCAGCCATCGCGACACGCCCCAGGATCTCGTGCGCAAGGGCCGCGACATCGAGCGCCGCGTGCTGGCGCGGGCAATCCGCTACCATCTCGCCGACCGCGTCATCCTCAACGGGCGCAAGACCGTGGTGTTCGTGGACTGATCCGCCGTTCACCCGATTGTCGTGCTGACGGCCATGGTGTCGCCCTGCATCGAGGTGCTGCATGAAACTCATCCACATGAGCGACATCCATCTGACGGCGCCGGGGCGGACGATCTTCGGCCGTGATCCTCTGCTGAACCTCGAGCGTGCGCTCGACCATGTGCTTGCCGATCATCGCGATGCCGAGCTCATGGTGATCTCGGGTGATCTTTCCGATCTCGGTGACCTCGCCGACTATCAATTGCTGCGCGAGCGCCTGAGTCGGTTTCCGATCCCGACGCTGCTTTGTATCGGCAACCACGACCATCGCGAGACGTTTCTCGGCGTGTTTCCCGAATGCGCCGACGCGGACGGGTTCGCGCAAGGTGCGCACGACGCCTCGTTCGGCCGCTGCCTGCTCCTCGACACCTATGAGCCGCAGACCGCCGCCGGCAGTTTCTGCGAGAGGCGGCAGGCCTGGCTGGAGCGGGAGCTATCGCAGCATGACGGTCCGTTCTTCCTGTTCATGCATCACAATCCGTTCCCGACGCATATCGCCCCGGTCGACCGGATCGGCCTGCTCGACGATGCCGCGTTCCGCTCGATCGTCGCGAAGCACCGGAGCAAGATCCGGCATATCTTCTTCGGTCACTGCCACATGGTGCTGAGTGGTTCGGTTGCCGGTGTCCCCTCGACCTCGCTGCGCGGAACGAACCACGCCAGCTACCCCGTGTTCGCGAAGGTCCTGACCGTCGCCGATCTGCCGGAGTCCTACGGCGTGGCGTTCATCGGCGCGGACTACGTCACCGTGCATATGGTGGAGTTCGGTTACCGCGGCGAAATCCTCAGCGAGGATTCGCCCAGCTAGGCTGTCATTGGGTGGCGTTCTGCGCCGGCGCCTTGGCGCCATCGCCGCGCTCCGCCGCCGGCATCAGGCGCTTGCGTTCCCGCTCCTGCATGAACTTGTCGTATTCGGGGGTGCCCGCCCGCGGCGGCGCGTCCGCGGGCAGACCGCCGGCCCAGGCCGGAATGTAGTCGGCCATGCCGGCCGAGACCTTTTGATTCACGGTGCTGCATCCCCCGAGCGCGCAGGCCGCGAGCGCGAGGGCAGTCAGGACAGGGATGTGGCGTGTGAGGATCGGCATTGGCGGCAGCATACAGCCCTGGTCTTTATGGATGATGATCTCAGGCGCGACCGTTCGGCTGCAATTGTGCTTGTTTGTTGACATTGCTGCTTGATTTGTACGATCGTACAAATGAATTCAGCTGGCGGCCGCCTGAGCGAGCGACATCGGTACTTGTGGGGGCGTTGAGTTTCGGGGGCGGATTCTGGTATCCTGATACTTGTTTCTGCGACTGGGCCAAATCGCGGCGCGCGCGACACACGTCCATCGTCCGATTGACAGAGGACGCGGGGAAACGCCTTGTCGCGTTACGGCTCGGCCGTGACTTGGGCTAGGGTAAGGCAAGGGCCGGGCACTCGGCTCGACGCAGAACAATGGAAGGGGGAGGGATGTCGATGTTCAGTCGTCGCAAAATGTTGCTGTGGGGCGCCGCTTCGGCCGTGCTTCCGGGTCTGTGCGCCAGCGTGCCGGCGTGGGCGGACGACGCCGTCAAGATCGGCCTGATCCTGCCGATGACCGGCGGCCAGGCCTCGACCGGCAAGCAGATCGATAACGCGATCAAGCTCTACATGCAGCAGAAGGGCGACACCGTCGCCGGCAAGAAGATCGAAATCATCCTGAAGGATGACGCCGCGGTGCCCGACAACACCAAGCGGCTCGCGCAGGAACTGATCGTCAACGACAAGGTCAATTTCATCGCCGGCTTCGGCGTGACGCCGGCGGCGCTGGCCGCGGCACCGCTGGCGACGCAGGCCAAGATCCCGGAAGTCGTGATGGCCGCTGGCACTTCGATCATCACCGAGCGCTCGCCCTATATCGTGCGCACCAGCTTCACGCTGGCGCAGTCCTCCACCATCATCGGCGACTGGGCGGTCAAGAACGGCATCAAGAAGGTCGCGACGCTGACCTCCGACTACGCGCCGGGCAATGATGCACTGACCTTCTTCAAGCAGCACTTCACTGCCGGCGGCGGCGAGATCGTGGAAGAGATCAAGGTCCCGCTCGCCAATCCCGACTTCGCGCCGTTCCTGCAGCGCATGAAGGATGCCAAGCCCGACGCGATGTTCGTGTTCGTGCCCGCCGGGCAGGGCGGCAACTTCATGAAGCAATATGCCGAACGCGGGCTCGACAAGAGCGGCATCAAGGTGATCGGCCCCGGCGACGTGATGGACGACGACCTGCTCAACAACATGGGCGATGCCGCGCTTGGCGCGGTGACCGCGCATCTCTACTCGGCAGCGCACCCCTCACAGATGAACAAGGATTTCGTCGCCGCCTACAAGAAGGCATACGGCAACCGTCCGGGCTTCATGGCGGTCAGCGGCTACGACGGCATCCATCTGATCTACGAGGCGCTGAAGAAGACCAATGGTGCGACCGACGGCGACAAGCTGATCGAGGCGATGAAGGGCATGAAGTGGGAGAGCCCGCGCGGCCCGATCTCGATCGATCCGGAAACCCGCGACATCGTCCAGAATATCTACATCCGCAAGGTCGAGAAGGTCGACGGCGAACTCTACAACGTCGAGTTCGCGACCTTCGAGGCCGTCAAGGATTCCGGCAAGACCAAGAAGTGACGCGCGAAAGCTCCGCTCGCTGCACATCATGGCCGGGACGAGCCCGGCCATGACGATCCTGTTGACGTGGTGTCGTTTGCGCCCTCTCGCTTAAGCTGACTTCATGGCCTCAATCCTCACCAATTTGTTCGACGGCGTCGCCTACGGCATGCTGCTGTTCGTGCTGGCCTGCGGGCTTGCGGTGACGCTCGGACTGATGAACTTCGTCAACCTCGCGCATGGCGCCTTCGCCATGGCCGGCGGCTACATCTGCGCCGTGCTGGTCAACAATTCCGGCTGGCCGTTCTTCGCAGCGCTGCCGCTCGCCTTTGTCGGGAGTGCCGCGATCGGCGTCGCGCTGGAGCGCACGCTGTACCGCCATCTCTATAGCCGCAGCCATCTCGACCAGGTGCTGTTCTCGATCGGTTTGGTGTTCATGTCGGTCGCGGCGGTCGACTACATCATGGGATCGTCGCGGGTCTTCATCAAATTGCCGGCGGCGCTGGAAGGGCAGATCGATCTGTTCGGCGTCGGCATCGGACGCTACCGGCTGATGATCGTCGTGATCTGCGGCCTGCTGACGCTGGCGCTGCAGCTCATCCTCGCCAAGACGCGGTTCGGCAGCCGCCTGCGCGCCGCGGTCGACGATCCGCGCGCCGCGATCGGGCTCGGCATCAACGTGCCGCAGGTGTTCGCGTTCACCTTCGCCTTCGGCTGCGGCCTCGCCGGGCTCGGCGGCGCGCTGAGCGCGGAGATCCTCGGGCTCGATCCGTACTTCCCGCTCAAGTTCATGATCTACTTCCTGATCGTCGTCACCGTCGGCGGCTCTTCCTCGATCACGGGGCCATTCCTTGCCTCGCTGCTGCTCGGCATCGCCGACGTCGCCGGCAAATACTACGTGCCCAAGGTCGGCCCCTTCGTGATCTACACTGTCATGATCGTGATCCTGCTCTGGCGCCCGAACGGTCTGTTCGGCCGCACCGCGGCGCGGTGAGGCTGATATGACCGCGCTGTCCGACGTCTCCACTCACGCGATGGCCAGCGCGCGCTGGCGGATCAGCGAGGTCGCCTTCTGGGTGCTGGCGCTCGCCTGCGCCTTCCTGTTCCCGTCGCGCTATCTGATCATGACCGACATCGTGCGGCTCGGCCTGTTCGCGCTGTCGCTCGACCTGATCCTCGGCTACGCCGGCATCGTCTCGCTCGGCCACGCTGCTTTCTTCGGCGTCGGCGCCTATTCGGCCGGCCTGCTGGCGCTGCACGGCATCATCAACGAGCCGGTCATTGCGCTGGTCGCCGCCGGCCTCGTCGCGGCGGTGCTCGGCTTCCTGACCAGCTTCCTCGTCATCCGCGGCGTCGACCTGACCCGGCTGATGGTCACGCTCGGCATCGCGCTGCTGCTGGAAGCGCTCGCCGAACGCTTCTCTGATGTCACCGGCGGCACTGACGGCCTGCAGGGCATCGAGATGCAGCCGATCCTCGGGCTGTTTGCCTTCGACATGTTCGGCAAGACCGGGCTGTTCTACTCGCTGATCGTGCTGTTCATCCTGTTCTTGTTTGCTCGACGCGTGGTGCATTCGCCGTTCGGCCTGTCGCTGCGCGCGATCAGGAACAATCCGCTGCGCGCGGCCGCAATCGGTATACCGGTCAACCGCCGCCTGATCGCGGTCTATACGCTCGCCGCCTTCTATGCCGGAATCGCCGGCGCGCTGTTCACCCAGACCACGGCGCTGGCTTCGCTCGACGTGTTTTCCTTCGAGCGCTCCGCCGATTTGATGCTGGTGCTCGTGATCGGCGGCACCGGCTATCTCTATGGCGGGCTGATCGGCGCGGTCGTGTTCAAGATGCTGCAGGAGCTGTTTCAGAGCATCACCCCGCAATACTGGCTGTTCTGGATCGGCCTCGTGCTGGTCGTGATCGTGATGGTCGGCCGCGCGCGGATCCACCGCTGGGTGCTGTTCGTGCCGAACCTGATCATCCGCCAGTTCGCCGGCCGCAGGGCCGCCGTTGCAATGCCCGAGGGCGACGCGCCATGACCATCGCGCTCGAAACCCGCGGCCTCGAGAAGTCCTTCGGCGGCCTTCGCGTCACCCACGACCTCTCGCTGAAGGTGATGCAGGGCGCCCGCCACGCGCTGATCGGTCCGAACGGCGCCGGCAAGACCACGGTCATCAATCAGCTCACCGGCGTGCTGGCGCCGAACCGCGGACGAATCCTGCTCGAGGGCAGCGACATCACCGGCCTCTCCGTGCACAGGCGGGTGCTGCGCGGGCTGTCGCGCACCTTCCAGATCAACCAGCTCTATGCCGACCTGACTCCGCTCGAGACCATCGGGCTTGCGGTCTCCGAACGGATGGGCCGCGGCGGCGACTGGTGGCGGCGAATGGGAACGCGTAGCGACGTCAATGCCGAGATCGCAGAGATCCTGTCGCGCTTCCATCTGCTCGACGTGATGACCGAGCTCACCTCGACATTGCCCTACGGCAAGCAGCGCCTGCTCGAGATCGCGGTCGCAATCGCCGCCAGGCCGCGGGTGCTGCTGCTCGACGAGCCGGCGGCCGGTGTGCCCGAGAGCGAGCGCCACGATATCCTGGCGGCGGTCGCGGCGCTGCCGCGCGAAGTCACGGTGCTGCTGATCGAGCACGATATGGATCTGGTGTTCTCCTTCGCCGACCGCATCTCGGTGCTGGTCAATGGCGGCCTGCTCACCGAGGGCGCGCCCGACGAGGTCGCGCGCGATCCGCAGGTGAGGGCGGTCTATCTCGGCGAGGCGGCCGATGCCTGACCTGCTCTCCATCAAGGGCTTGCGCGCCGGATATGGCGAGGCGGTGGTGCTGCCCGACATGTCGCTGGCGCTTGCCGAGGGCCAGGTGCTGGCGCTGCTCGGCCGCAACGGCACCGGCAAGACCACGCTGATCAATTCGATCGTCGGCATCGTCAGGCGCCTCAGTGGCAGCATCGCGCTTGCGGGCCACGACATCACGGCGCTGCGGCCCGACCAGCGCGCCCGCGCCGGGATCGGCTGGGTGCCGCAGGAGCGCAACATCTTCCGCTCGCTGACGGTGGAAGAGAACATGACCGCGGTGGCGCAGCCCGGGCCGTGGACGGTCGAGCGGGTGTACGAGATGTTTCCGCGGCTGAAAGAGCGGCGCGGCAATTTCGGCAACCAGCTGTCCGGCGGAGAGCAGCAGATGCTGGCGATCGGCCGCGCGCTGACGTTGAACCCGAAAGTGCTGTTGCTCGACGAGCCGACCGAAGGCCTCGCGCCGATCATCGTTGAGGAATTGTTAAAGGCGATCGGAACCATCACGCGCTCGGGTGGCATCTGCTCGATCATCGTCGAGCAGAATGCACAAAAGATTCTCGGGCTCGCCGACCGCGTTGTGATATTGGAACGCGGGACGATTGTGCACGATGCGGCAAGCAGCGCGCTGAAGGCCGATCCCGCCGTCCTCGAGCGCCATCTCGGCGTCGCCGGGACCAAAAAACACTGACGCCCTCAGGGAGTTCACCATGCAGCGAACCAAGCCACCGTTCCGCGCCGACGAGGTCGGCAGCCTGTTGCGTCCGCCGAAGATCAAGGAAGCGCGCGCCAGGCTGGAGAAGGGCGAGATCTCGGCCGACGAGCTGCGCAAGATCGAGGACATGGAGATCGAGAAGGTCGTGCACAAGCAGGCCTCGGTTGGCCTCAAGCTTGCGACCGACGGCGAGTTCCGCCGGTCCTGGTGGCACTTCGATTTCCTCAGTCATCTGACCGGCTGCGAGCTGTTCCACCCCGACATGGGCATCCAGTTCGCGGGCGTGCAGACCCGGCACGACGCCATCCGGGTGATCGGCAAGCTGGACTTCTCCGACCATCACCCGATGCTCGATCACTTCAGGTTCCTGAAGAAGTACGCCGACCAGGCGCATGTCACCCCGAAGATGACGATCCCGTCGCCGGCGGTGCTGCACTTCCGCGGCGGCCGCAAGCTGATCTCGAAGGAGGTCTATCCCGATCTCGAAGAGTTCTATCAGGACCTCGGCAAGACCTATCGCAAGGCGGTGAAGGCGTTCTACGACGCCGGGTGCCGTTATCTGCAATTCGACGACACGGTGTGGGCCTATCTGTGCTCGCAGGAGGAATTGCAGAAGTCGCGCGACCGCGGCGACAATCCCGATGGCCTGCAGGAGATCTATGCCCGCGTCATCAACTACGCGATCGCCGATCGTCCGTCCGACATGGTGATCACGACGCATGTCTGCCGCGGCAATTTCCGCTCGACCTGGATTTCCTCCGGCGGTTATGAGCCGGTCGCCGAGACCATGCTGGCCGGCACCAATTACGACGGCTATTTCCTCGAATATGACTCCGATCGTGCCGGCGGCTTCGAGCCGCTGCGCTTCCTGCCTAAAGGCAACAAGGTCGTGGTGGTCGGCGTCATCACCTCGAAGTTCGGCGAGCTCGAGAAAAAGGACGACATCAAGCGGCGGCTGGAGGAGGCGGCCAAATTCGCTCCGATCGAGCAGCTCGCAGTGTCCCCGCAATGCGGCTTCGCCTCGACCGAGGAGGGCAACATCCTCTCCGAGGAAGAGCAGTGGGCCAAGCTGCGGCTTGCGGTCGAGGTCGCAAACGAGGTGTGGCGCAAGTAGGTTTCGCTCGCCGTTCCGGGTTCGCAGTTTCGAGGTGCAGGAATGAAGGCGCATACCGCGTCAGCTTGTGCGGCTGGACAGTCGTTCTTGCCGCATGATAGCTTTGGCCTATTGAGGATGATCCAACGATGTTGATCGCTTTCGAGCTTAGCCAGCACTGACGAACGGTTGGCCGGTCGAATGACCGGGTTGCCGTAACGCCGCCGCGCCTCGCTTTGGTGAGGCGCCGTCTGTTGCTGTTGAAGCCGAGAGGCCATCATGCCCCAATCATCCGACGCGTCCAGTGCGCAAATTGCATCCTATATTCCCGAGCTCGATCGTCTCGCCGCCGACGTCATGGCCGACTGGAAGGTGCCGGGCGCCGCGCTCGCCGTGGTGCAGGACGACAAGGTCTTGCTCACACGCGCCTACGGCCAGCGCGATGTCGAGGCGAATTTGCCGGTTACGCCGGCGACGCAGTTCGCGATCTGCTCGATCACCAAATCCTTCACCGCCACTGCGATCGCGCTGCTGCACGATGAGGGGCGGCTCGATTGGGCCAAACCGGTACGCGACTATATCCCCGAGTTTCGTCTCAGCGATCCGGTGGCGACAGAGCGCGTCACCGTGCTCGATCTGTTGTGTCATCATACCGGGGTGCCACGCCATGACTGGGTGCACGAGCCCGGCGATCTCGCGCCGGCCGACATGCTCGGCCTGATGCAGCATCTGGAACTGAGCCGCGATATCCGGAGCGCATTTCAATACAACAACCTCTGCTACAACGTTGCGGGCTTACTGATCGAGCGCCTGAGCGGGCAGAGCTATGAGGCGTTCGTCCGCACGCGCCTGACCGATCGGCTCCGCATGAACGTCGGCTTCAATCTTGATGATCTCGAATGCTCGCCGGAGCCGGCGCGGCCGTACATGATGCATGAGGACACGCGGCTGCCCGCGTTCCGTCTGCCGATCACGACCATCGCGTCCGGCGCGATGACCACCTCGGTCGCGGATTTCGCGAATTGGATGCGGCTGCATCTCGGTCAGGGCGCGTTCGACGGTGAGCGCATATTGCCGGCAGCGCTGATCGGTGAGCTGCATGCGCCGCGTGTCTACAATACGTTGCCGGGCTATGCGGAGTTCGGCCAGGCGCATTACGGCCTTGGTTTCCAGTGCAACAGCTACCGCGGCGACCGACTGGTCGAGCACGGCGGCGGCTGGATTGGCTGGAATACGCAGATGACGCTGCTACCGGATTTCGGCATCGGCATTGCCGTCTTCACCAATCGCAGTCCGAACCAGGTGCCATGGACGCTCACCTTGCAGATCATCGACCGGCTGCGCGGCCGCGAGCCGATCGAATGGCGCGAGCGTTTCCGGAAGCGGCGTGTCGAAGCCCTTGAGCAGATCCAGGTCGACAAGGGCATGCGGGAGAAGGGCCGCCGCGCCAACACACACCCGGCGCACGAACTTGCGGCCTACGCCGGCGATTATGAACACCCTGCTTACGGCGTGATGTCGATTAGGGAGCTGGAGGGCATCCTGCATTGGTCCTGGCGCGGCCTGTTTGCGGCTCTGGTGCACCGGCACTTTGAGACGTTCGAAACGCCCGAGGTGCCGGACCGCTATGTGCCGGACTCGCTTCCGATCACGTTCCTGACCAATCGCGACGGCAACGTAGTCAGCCTTTCGGCGCCGCTCGAACCGGCAGTCGCTGATATCGTGTTCGTGCGCCTGGCGGCCGGCGACTGCACCGACGTCGCGTTCCGCACGCGCTGTGTCGGCAGCTTCAAGTGGGGCGCGATCACGCACCGCGTCGCGCTGGATAGCGAGGGGGTGCTCGAATTGAAGTCCGACTAACAGCCGGCCTATCGCCTCGCGCCGGAGCAAGGCAGGAGGTTTCGCATTGCCGGGCAGGCCGGCTTCGTCGAGTTTTGCGGTGATGAGGCGATCATCGACGAGATGATCGTTTACCAGCCGGGTGGCACATTCGTGGCGCGGCGAACGGACGAGTAGGTGCCTCGTCGCCGACGCGCCCCGATGGTATTTCTCGCGCACGCCATCACTGCTCCGCCAGATAGACCTCCCCGAGCAGCGAGGAGTTCGACCACGGCACCTGCTTGCCCTTGGTCGCGGCGACGACTTCGGCGCGAACCCGCGTCAGCATCTGCTGCACTTCGAGGCCGGGCGTGCCGACATGGCGGGACAACGCCGCCGAGAACGGGCTGTTGGCGCCTTCGCCGTCGAGCGCGACCTGGCCCGGCGCGGTCGCGAACGCGATCAGCGTGCCGGCGCCGAGCGTCGAGCCTGATCCGAGCGAGGCGGGCGCGGCAAGGCCTGAGCCGGCTTCGATGCCGCGGCTCGGCCCTGCGGATGCCACCTGCGGCGCCATCGGATTGTTGCGGCACGCATCGAGGATCAAAATGTTGGTACGGATCTGATCGTCGAGGCCGGCCATGATGGTGTCCATGTCGACCATGGCGTCGGTCATACGGGCTCCCGCCTTGAACGCGATATCGAGCGGCACGAGGTAGTTGCGGCCGTCGACCTGCACGCCGTGACCGGCGTAATAGACCACGGCGATCTGCGACCGCGCCGCCTCGCGCAGGAAGTCATGGATCGTCTTCTGCATCGTGTCGCGATCGAGATCGAGACCCTCGGAGACGGTGAAGCCGATGTCGCGCAGGCTCTTGGCGATGGCACGGGCATCGTTCGGTGGATTGGGCAGCGCCTTCACATGCGCATAGGCGCCGTTGCCGATCACCAGCGCCACGCGCCGGCCGGTGGCCGCGGCCTGCACACGCGCCGCTGGTGCTGCAGGAGCTGCTGCCGCGGGCGGTGCGGGCGCAGGGCTGCTTTCGGCGGCAGGCGCTGCAGCGGTCTTGCGCGGCGCCGCGTCGGCCTCCTTCAGCAGCGCGAGCCGCACCTTGGCGGTGGCTTGGTTGGCCTTGCTGCCGGCGTCGGATGCCACGCCCTCGAGCACTGACGCGTAATCTTCCTTGGCGCGCGCAGCATCGCCGTTCGCCTCATAGGCGAGGCCGCGCTGGGTGTAGGCCGAGATCAGCACGCTGCCGGGCGGCGTCATGATGTTGACCGGCGCTTTCGCCTTCGCGAGCCGGATCGCTTCCGTCGTGTCCGCAATCGCGCGCGCGATGTCACCCTTGGCGCGCCAGATTACGGCGCGGCTGATCAGCGGCTGCGGCAGCGACGGATCGATCCTGACCGCCTCGTTGATGTCGGCGAGCGCGCCGTCGAGATCGCCGAGCGCCTGCTTCGAGGCGCCCCGGTTCTGATAGGAGAACGCCGATTTCGGGCCGGCATTGATCGCGGCATCGTAGTCGGCGATCGCCTTGGCGTAGTCGCCCTTGCCGCGATAGGCATTGCCGCGGTTGTGAAAGATGATGCCGCCCGGCGGCCCCATGCGCAGCGCGTCGTTGAAGTCGGCAATCGCGATGTCGTACTCGCCCTTGTCGTAATAGGCCGAGCCGCGCAGATTGTAGACGGGGGTGCTGGGCTTCAGATGCAGCGCCTCGGTGGCGTCAGCGATCACCTGCGCGTAGTTGCCCTTCTTGTTCCAGCCCACTGCGCGCCAGAAATAGATCGTCGCAAGCTTCTCGCCGGAAAACACCTTCAACGCGATGATCTTGGTGCAGGCGTCGATCATCTGGTCGGCCGGCGTGGTGTCGGTCGTGCAGAGTGGGCCGAGCTGGGAGCGCGCCTGCGCGAAGCAGGGTGCCGACCACAGGATGGCCGTGAGCAGGCAGGGGATCAGGAGCAGGCGGCGCATTGGTCATCCAGGGGTAGGGCCATCACGGTGGTCGGCGGCGGCGAGGCGGTCCAGGAGGCTATCCATGACTGTTTGGTGATCGGTCGTGGAGGGGGTTCAACTGGTGGGAAAATGGTGATAAGACCTCGCCGCACACTATCTCTGCCCACTTTTGTCCCACCGGCCGCTGCCCACTCCAGGCACCATGAAGAACGACGAAATCCTCAGTCAGATCACGGATTTCTGCCGTCACTCCGACATGGCGGAGACGACGTTCGGCCGCCGTGCCGTCAACGACGGCAAGCTGGTGCACCGGCTGCGCGAGGGCAAGCGCATCACCATCGATACGCTCGACCGCATCAATGCGTTCATCGCGACCTCGACGCCGGGCGGAGTCGCGCCGCCGCGCGGCCTCGTGGTGCCGCCGGAAAAGCGCGATCCGAGGGGCAATTTCCGCTTTTTCGAGAACCGCCAGCGCTATCTGCTGTTTGTCCACACCTGCAGCGAGAAGCGGGTGATCGCCGACCGGGTTGCGCTGGAACTGGCCGCGATCCACCCGCGGCCGCCGGCGCTGCGGGTGTTCGATGCCGGGATGGGCGACGGCACCGTACTGGCGAGGGTCCTGCGTGCCATGCATGGCCGCTTCCCACATATGCCGTTCTATGTCGCCGGCAAGGAACTGAGCCTGGAGGACGTCCGCCTCACCCTCGACAAGGTCCCCGACCGCCTGTTCGAGCACCCGGCGAGCGTCTTCGTGTTCACCAACATGTATTACGCCGAGGCGCCCTGGCTGACGCCCAAGAACTCCGCGGCGGCCGCCAGCATGATCTGGCACGAGGTGGCCCTGCGCGGCGCGTCCTCCGGCGAATTCGAGACCCAGATCGCGGAACTCGGTCCCTTCCTGGAGCAGAACTGGCGGGCCAATCTCAGCCCCGGCAATGCGATGCCGATCTATGAGCGGCCGGTAGCGCTGGTGCTGTACCGCGACGATCACCGGTTCCTGCTCGATTCCATCATTCCCCGCGCCGGCCGGACCGAGGCCAATTTCGACCTGGTGATCGCCTCGCAGCCCTATCGCGCCAAATCCTCGGTGAATTTCCGCGCCAAGCGGATCATCGCGCCGCTGGCCCGCGCGCTGCGCGGCGGCGGGCGGCTGATAGGAATCCACTCCCACGGAAGCGATCCTGGACTTGAAATCATTCAAGCCGTCTGGCCCGGAGAAAATCCTTTCGCCGTCAGCCGTCATGAGATACTGCGCGCGGTGAAATACGAGTTGGGCTCGGCCGGCCGCGAGCTGAATTTCAACGCCTACGCCGATAACCGTTCGATCTTCCGATATGATATGGAAGCGCTGCCTAATGAGGTGACCGGCTCGATCGGAACCTCGACCGCCTTCGCCGCCTGGAACGCAGCAGTATATGTCGCGCAGATCGAAGATGAGCGGTTGACTGAAACGACCGAAAACGGACGAGCTCTCGAGGCCACACGCGAGGTTCTCCGTAAACACAACGGGCTGTGGTTTTACGACGAATCCTACGTCATCTCGCGGCGACGAGACTGACATTCCGGGGACATATTCACCAACCAACGTCGGACTTCGACGAAACAAGGGGTTTGCTTGATGCGCGCGTCTTATCTCTTCACCAGCGAGTCGGTCTCGGAAGGCCATCCGGACAAGGTCTGCGATCGCATCTCGGATGAGATCGTCGATCTGTTCTATCGCGAGGGGCCGAAGGCGGGCATCGACCCGTGGCAGATCCGCGCGGCGTGCGAAACGCTCGCGACCACCAACAAGGTGGTGATCGCCGGCGAAACCCGCGGTCCGGCTTCCGTCACCAACGAGCAGATCGAGGGCGTGGTTCGCTCTGCGATCAAGGACATCGGCTACGAGCAGGACGGCTTCCACTGGAACACCTGCGACATCGAGATCCTGCTGCATCCGCAGTCGGCCGATATCGCGCAGGGCGTCGACGCGCTGCAGCCGGGCGAGGTCAAGGAAGAGGGTGCCGGCGACCAGGGCATCATGTTCGGTTACGCCACCAACGAGACGCCGGACCTGATGCCGGCGCCGATCTTCTACGCCCACAAGATCCTGCGGTTGATCTCTGAAGCGCGCCACTCCGGCAAGGAGAAGGTGCTCGGTCCGGACTCCAAGAGCCAGGTCACCGTGCAGTACGAGAACGGCAAGCCGGTCGGCGTTCGCGAGATCGTGGTGTCGCATCAGCATCTGGTCGAGGACCTCTCGTCCAGCCAGATCCGCGACATCGTCGAGCCCTATGTGCGCGAGGCGCTGCCGAAGGAGTGGATCAACGGCAAGACGATCTGGCACATCAATCCGACCGGCAAGTTCTTCATCGGCGGTCCCGATGGCGACTCCGGCCTGACCGGGCGCAAGATCATCGTCGACACCTATGGTGGCGCGGCTCCGCATGGGGGCGGCGCGTTCTCCGGCAAGGATCCGACCAAGGTCGACCGCTCAGCCGCCTACGCCGCGCGCTATGTCGCCAAGAACATCGTTGCGGCCGGTCTCGCCGATCGCTGCACGTTGCAGCTCGCCTACGCGATCGGCGTGGCGCGTCCGCTGTCGATCTACATCGACACCCACGGCACCGGTAAGGTGTCGGAGGATGAGCTCGAGAAGGCGGCAGCCAAGGCGATGGATCTGACGCCGCGCGGTATCCGCACCCATCTCGACCTCAACCGTCCGATCTACGCGCGCACCTCGGCCTACGGCCATTTCGGCCGCACGCCCGACAATGAGGGCGGTTTCTCCTGGGAGAAGACCGATCTCGTCGAGCCGCTGAAGCGCGCGCTCTGACACTTGCGTCATTCCGGGGCGCTCGCGTGAGCGAGCGAACCCGGAATCCCTTTTCATCAATTCGAGATTCCGGGTTCGCCTCTGCGAGGCGCCCCGGAACAATGAGTTCAACAACAGGACGCTCTCATGAACGCCCCCACGAAGCCCGGCTTCACCGACTACATCGTCAAGGACATTGCGCTCGCCGATTTCGGCCGCAAGGAGATCTCGCTGGCCGAGAGCGAGATGCCCGGCCTGATGGCCACCCGCGAGGAGTACGGCCCCAACCAGCCGCTGAAGGGCGCGCGCATTGCGGGTTCGCTGCACATGACGATTCAGACCGCCGTGCTGATCGAGACGCTGGCTGCGCTCGGCGCCGACATCCGCTGGGTCTCCTGCAACATCTATTCGACCCAGGATCACGCCGCGGCCGCGATCGCCGCCGCTGGCATTCCGGTGTTCGCGATCAAGGGCGAGACGCTGACCGAGTACTGGGACTACACCGCCAAGCTGTTCGACTGGCATGGCGGCGGCACGCCCAACATGATCCTCGATGACGGCGGCGACGCCACCATGCTGGTGCATGCTGGCTATCGCGCCGAGCAGGGCGACACCGCCTTCCTCGACAAGCCGACCTCCGAGGAAGAGGAGATCTTCTACGCGCTGGTCAAGCGCCTGCTGGAGGAGAAGCCGAAGGGCTACTTCGCGGAGATCGCCAAGAACATCCAGGGCGTCTCGGAAGAGACCACCACGGGCGTGCATCGCCTGTACGAGATGGCCAACAAGGGCACGCTCTTGTTCCCGGCGATCAACGTCAACGACAGCGTCACCAAGTCGAAGTTCGACAACCTCTATGGCTGCCGTGAATCGCTGGTCGACGGCATCCGTCGCGGCACCGACGTGATGATGTCGGGCAAGCTCGCGATGGTCGCGGGCTTCGGCGACGTCGGCAAGGGCTCGGCTGCCTCGCTGCGCCAGGCCGGCTGCCGCGTCATGGTCTCCGAAATCGATCCGATCTGCGCGCTGCAGGCGATGATGGAAGGCTATGAGGTCGTGACCATGGAAGATGCCGCGCCGCGCGCCGACATCTTCGTGACCGCGACCGGCAACAAGGACATCATCACCATCGAGCACATGCGCGCGATGAAGGATCGCGCCATCGTCTGCAACATCGGCCACTTCGACAACGAGATCCAGGTCGCGACCTTGAAGAACCTGAAGTGGACCAACATCAAGCCGCAGGTCGACGAGATCGAATTCCCCGACAAGCACCGCATCATCCTGCTGTCGGAAGGACGCCTCGTGAACCTCGGCAACGCGATGGGCCACCCGTCGTTCGTGATGTCGGCGTCGTTCACCAACCAGACGCTGGCGCAGATCGAACTCTGGGCCAACAACAAGAGCGGCAAGTACGAGAAGAAGGTCTACGTGCTGCCGAAGACGCTCGACGAGAAGGTTGCCCGCCTGCACCTCGCCAAGGTCGGCGCCAAGCTGACCGAACTCCGCAAAGATCAGGCCGACTACATCGGCGTCAAGCAGGAAGGCCCGTTCAAGTCGGACCACTACCGCTACTGATCTGCGCTGACCGCGATCGATGAAGTGAAGAGCCCCGGCGTCGTCCGGGGCTTTTTGCTGTGCTGACTTGCAGCGGCTCTCTCCATTCGTCGTCCTGGCGAAAGCCAGGAGGTGGATTCACACTCGAAGTGCAACACTTGATCGGCAAAGGACTCCGCAGGCGTGCGGTAGTCAAGGCATTTGCGTGGGGTGTTGTTGTAGGTGGCGATGAACTGGCGGAATCTGGCGGTCGAGAGGGTTACGAGATCCGTTTTGCGAGGGATGAAGCGGCGCATCCTGCCGAAGGCGTTCTCGATACCACCCTTCTGCCAGGGCGCGTGGGGATCGCAGAAGAAGGTCTCGATCGAGAGGCGATGTAGCGCCAAGTGACCGGCAAACTCGGTGCCGTTGTCGAAGGTGACGGTCTGGCGCAGCTCTTGTGGAAGGGCAGCGAAGAAGCGGACGAGATGGCGTGCGACACCGCGCGCAACCTTGCTGGCAAGGCGGATGCCGAGCAGCAGGCGAGAGGTGCGCTCATGCACGGTCAGCACGGCCTGACCGTACTTCGAGAACATCATCAAATCGGCCTCCCAATGCCCGGCGACGCTACGGTCGGCAACCTCAAGGGGCCGATTTGCCAGGGAAACACGGCCTTCGATGAAGCTTGCGGGGCTGCCGCCTCGCTTGCCGCGGAGGCCGCGCTTGCTCTTGGCGCGCGGCAGGTAGCGTCGCCAGTTGAAGTTCGTGGTGCGCCTGAGTTGGCCATAGATGAAGCGGTAGATGGTCTCGTGGGAGATCACCTTGTGCCCGCACTCGCGGGCCAGCCGGCCGGCGATCTGCTCCGGCGACCAACCTCGGCGAAGGCGTTGCAACACCGCGCGGCGCAGGACGGGCTCCCGTTCGAGGCGTCCGCCCGTCCAGCGCCGCGCTCGCATCTGTTGCTGGGCATAATTTGGCTTGTAGCCAGCCTGAACGCTCCGATTACGGCTCAGTTCCCGAGAGATTGTTGATGGCGAGCGATCCAGAGCTGCCGCGATTTGCCGGACCGAGCTGCCATTGGCCGATAGACAGGCAATCTCGCATCGGTCGTCCAGAGAGAGCTGCTTGTAAGTCCGCCCCATGGCAACACCTCCTCAAGGAAGTGTTGCACTTCGTTTGTGAACTCAGGGGACCCATAACCACCGCACTTGATTGTGAAGGGGATCGCGGCCCCAGCATCGCGCAACAATTGGGATTTGGGGTAATGGGTCCTGGCTTTCGCCAGGACGACGATGAAGATGAGGCGCAATTCAAGATATCAAACAGTGCGGTGTCATCACCCGCGCATGCGAGTGATCCAGTATTCCAGAGACGCCTGTGCTTGAGCCGAGAGGCCGCGGCGTACTGGATCGCCCGGTCGAGCCGGGCGATGACAGATGGGTGCTGGGACGCAGCTTCGCATTCGCACCGAGGAATAACGGCGGAAACGCTGGAGTATCACCCCGGCACCCGCACCGAGCCGTGCCCGAGCTGCCGCGAGATGTCGTTCGCACAATCGCGTAGTTCGGCTGCGATCGCGCTGTCCCAGCCGGCGTCGAAGGTGCCCTCCGGTCCCATCGCGGTGATGACAAGGGCGACGTGGCCGGCGTGATCGAACACCGGGGCGGCGAAGGCGTTGACGCCGGGCAGGGGATCTCCGATTGCGCGCGCGAGCCCGCGGCTCTGCACCTCGGCAAGCATCTCCGTGGTCTTCGCGGTGATGGTCTCGCGTTTCGGATTGTAGCCGACGCCGAGGCGATCGAGGCCGCTCTCGAGCGCCGTCTTGACGGCGTTCGGCGGCATGAAGGCGGCGAAAGCGCGGCCGGTCGCGGTTTCGAGCAGCGCCACCACCGATCCGACGCGCATCGCGATATGCACGGGATGGCTCGGCTCCTCGAGCCGCACCACGGTCGCGCCGTGGGTGCCCCACACCGACAGCGACACCGCATGATTGATGCTGTCGGCGAGTGTTGCGATCCGCGGCGTCGCAATCCGCACCGCGGACTGCCGGCGCAGGCTGATCAGGCCGAGCTCGAGCGCCAGCGCTCCGATCTCATAACGGCCGGTGGTCTCGTCCTGCTCGATCAGGCCGATGCGGGAAAAGCTGACGAGGTAGGGATGCGCCTTGGCCGGCGGCATGCCGGCCTCGCGGGCGAGATCGCGCAGCATCATCGGCTCGCCGCTGCGGGCGAGTGCGCGGAGCAATTCTCCGCCGACCTCGATCGATTGGATGCCGCGGCTTTCTCTCGTCATGTCGCCCTGTCAGTTCTTCGACAATGTGCTTATACGGCGAGAAACCCTCCGTCGACCGGCAGGGTCACGCCGTTCACATAAGATGCCAACTCCGACGCCAGGAACACCACCGGGCCGACCAGCTCCTCCGGGTGTCCGACACGGCCGAGCGGCGTGCGGCCCAGAAAGCCGGCGAGCCGGGCAGGGTCGTTGCGGGTCGCTTCGGTCATCGCGGTTTCGATCACGCCGGGCGCGATCGCATTGACGCGGATGCCGTCGCCGGCGAGCTCGCGGGCGAGCGCCTGGGTGAGGAGCTTCACGCCGCCCTTGGACGGCGCGTAGCCCAGCGTATCGGCAACGCCGAGGAAGGAGGCGATCGAGCCGAGATTGATGATCGCGCCGTGCGTCTCGCGCAACGCCGGCAGGAACGCATGGGTGACGTTGAACGTGCCGGTCAGGTTGACGTCGAGCACCCGGCGCCAATTGTCGTGCGCGCGCGGGGAAGAGATGCTCTCACGGATGATGATGCCGGCATTGTTGACCAGGATCGCGATCGGCCCGACCTCGCGTGCCACACGCTGCGCCAGGGCGGCGCAGGCCTCGGCATCGGTCACGTCGAGCTCGAACGGCCACGCCGCGCGGCCGCGCTGGCGAATGTCGGCAGCGGTCTGCTCGGCGCCGGCGCGATCGATGTCGGCGACCACGATTTCGGCGCCATGCGCTGCGAGGCCGAGCGCGATGGCGCGTCCGTTGCCGTGCGCGGCGCCGGTCACCAATGCGCGCTTGCCCGCCAGCAGCGTCGCCATCGTGCTCATGCCGCGCTGCTTTCTGCCGCCGCGCCGGCGATGTGCTTGCCCGCGATGTAGCCGAAGGTGAGAGCAGGTCCGAGCGTGATGCCGGCGCCGGGATAATTGCCGCCCATGATGCTCGCCATGTCGTTGCCGGCAGCATAGAGGCCGGCAATCGGCTCCCCATCGGCGTCGAGCGCGCGGGCATTGGCGTCGGTGCGGATGCCGGCATAGGTGCCGAGATCGCCGACCACCATCTTGATGGCGTAGAACGGCCCGTGCTGAATCGGCGCGATGCAGGGATTGGGTCCGTGCAGTGCGTCGCCCTGGTAGCGGTTATAGGCGCGCGAGCCCTTGCCGAAGGCGGGATCGCGGCCCTCTGCGGCGGTTGCGTTGAACGCTGCGACGGTCGCCTCGAGCGCTTTCGCATCGATGCCGGACTGCGCGGCGAGCTCGGACAGCGTCGCGCCGCGCTTGAGATAGCCGGTCTTCAGATGGTGGCCGAGCGGCATCGGGCGCGGCGGCACGCAGCCGAGGCCGTATTTGCGCAGCGTCTCGTGATCGCAGACGAGATAGGCCGCGATCTCCTCGCCCGGCTTCGCCGCCTTGATCATCTCCTGTACGAAGTCGTGGTAGGAATTGCCCTCATTGGCAAAGCGCTTGCCGTCGCGCATCACCGCGATCACGCCGGGTTTGGCGCGATCGATGAAATGCGGCATCACGCCCTTCGAGCCGTCCTTGCGGGTGGTAACCGAGACCGGCACCCAGGCCGCGGCATTCGGCAGCGAGTCCTCGACGCGGCCGCCGGCCGCCTCCGCGAGCCGCAGACCGTCGCCGGTGTTGCCGGCAGGTCCCGGCGAATAGTGCTCTTTCCCGGTCGGCGCGTGCGGAAACATTTTCTGCCGCCGCGCGACGTCATGCGGGAAGCCGCCGCAGGCGAGCACGACGCCACGCGTCGCGTTGACGCGGATGGTGCGGCCTTCGCGCGCGATCACCGCGCCGCGCACCACGCCGTTCTCGACGATCAATTCGCGCACCGGCGAATTGAGCCAGAGCGGGATCTTCAGGTCGAAAGCGGATTTCGCCAGCCGGCCGGCCAGCGCATTGCCGTTGGTCAGCGTCATGCCGCGGCCGTTGCGCATCACGTCGATCGCATGCTTCGACAGCCGCTTGGCGACATAGGCCGCCGAGGTCAGCGACCGCGTCGCGCGCATGAAGTGGACGATCTCCTTGCCGGAGCCGAGCATCATGCCGAACACGGTGAGCTCGGGCAGGGGGCTGCCGAGATCCTTGATGGCATCGCCGAGCTCGTGGCCGTCGAATGGCCGCGTCACCATCGAGCGGCCGCCCTGCGCGCCGCCGGGCGCTTCCGCATGATAATCCGGGAAGGTCAGCGGCATGTCGAAGCGAACCGCGGTCTTGGTGGTGAAGAAGTCGACCGCCTTCGGCCCCTCGGTCAGGAACGCATCGACGCGCGCGGCATCAAAGCTGTTGCCGGCCTCGTGGCGCAGATAGGTTTTGGCCTGATCGGGGCTTTCCGCGATGCCCCAGGCCTTGGCCAGCGAGGTGCCGGGAATCCACAGCCAGCCGCCGGAGCGCGCGGTGGTGCCGCCGAAGCGCGGCTCCTTCTCGACGACGAGGACATTAAGGCCGTGATGGCCGGCGGTGACCGCCGCCGACAGCCCGGCGCAGCCGGAGCCGACGACGAGCGCGTCGCATTCATACGTTTCTTCGTTGGCCACGCGATCGATCCTATTTCTTGAGCAGCGGGCACTTGGACTCGGACACCGGGCGGAAGGCGTCCTCGCCCTTCACCGTCTTGATGATGTCGAGATAGTCCCACGGCTCCTTGGATTCCGAGGGCTTCTTCACCTTCGCCAGATACATGTCGCGGATGACGCGACCGTCCTCGCGCAGCTTGCCGCCATGCACGAAGGTGTCCTCGATCGGCAGCTCGCGCATCTTGGCCATCACCTTCTGCGGGTCATCGGTGCCGGCGGCCTGGATCGCCTTGAGATAATGCAGCACCGAGCCGTAGACGCCGGTCTGGATCATGGTCGGCATCACGTTGGTGCGGGCGTAGAACTTCTTCGACCATGCACGCGTCTTCTCGTCCATGTTCCAGTACGACGCCGTCGTCATGTAGGTGCCTTGCGCGGCGTTGAGGCCGATCGCATGCACGTCGGTGTCGAACATCAGGAGGCCGACAAGCTTCTGGCCGCCCTGCACGAGGCCGAATTCGCCGGACTGCTTGATCGAATTGTCGGTGTCCTGGCCGGCATTGGCGAACGCCACCACATCCGCTTTCGAGCTCTGCGCCTGCAGCGCGAACGAGGAGAAGTCGGCGGTGTTGGTCGGATGGCGCACGCTGCCGAGCACCTTGCCGCCCATCTCGTTGATGAAGCGGGTCGCATCCTTCTCGAGCTGCTGGCCGAAGGCATAGTCCGCGGTGATGAAGTACCAGGACTTGCCGCCTTCGGCGATCACGGCCGAGGCCGTCACCTTCGACAGCGCGTAGGTGTCATAGGTAAAGTGCACGGTGTTGGGGCTGCACAATTCATCGGTCAGCGAGCTCGCGCCGGGGCCGGACAGCAGCGCGATCTTGTTGCGCTCGCGCACCATGTTGTGCACGGCGATCGCAATGCCGGAGTTGGGGAT
This sequence comes from Bradyrhizobium sp. USDA 3240, assembly GCF_054063295.1. Classification (NCBI taxonomy): domain Bacteria; kingdom Pseudomonadati; phylum Pseudomonadota; class Alphaproteobacteria; order Hyphomicrobiales; family Nitrobacteraceae; genus Bradyrhizobium; species Bradyrhizobium sp. USDA 3240. The sequence goes on along the minus strand of NZ_JBSSGD010000002.1, from coordinate 1,290,123 downwards.
GTCGACGACCGCGTCGACCTTGCCGTTGTCGAACCAGCCGCGCACGATCTGGACGCCGACATCGGTCTTCATCTGGTGGTCGGCCGAGATGATCTCGATCGGCTTGCCGAGCACGGTGGGGCCGAATTCCTCGACCGCCATCTTGGCGGCTTCGACCGAGCCCGGACCGGAATTGTCTCGTCCCCAGCTCGACAGGTCGGTGAGCACCCCGATGCGCACGACGTCATCGGAAACCTGGGCGTGAGCGGCCGTCGTCATCGCCGCGAGAATGGCTGCCGCCAAAAAATGTCTCATCATTCCTCCCTCTGGATGTCCGCATTCTCAGGCGGAGTGTCCTTCGATTAGGAATTATCTAATCAGTTTGTCAATGGCGAATCATACGTGTGTGAATGATGTCACACGGTTGCCAGCTCGAATGTGATGGTGCTTCACATCTGGTGAGTAGACGCTTACATGGCTCATCCGGGATGGCATCGCGGCTGGGCCTCGGGCTCGCGCCAGAATACAGCGGCAATGCCAAGTCACTATGAAACAAGGGGAATTTTCGCGCACGGCGTTGCTATTCGCCGCCCGGGGCTAAGCCGCCCATCAAGGGTCCAGGCTGCTACGGGACGGTGCATGGAGAGCATCGGCGGGCCGCGATCATAGACGGATCATGTTGAGACAACTCTTCGCGCCGCAGCTCGTCATTCTCTACGTGCTGGTGGCCTCTACACTCTACGTCCACTTCCGCGGCAAGCACCGCCTGCGGTTCGCCCGCCAACTCGGCGATCACTCGACCTACCTCGCGCCCTACAATGTGCTGATGTATGCGGGCTCCGCCGTGCCCAACACGCCGGTGATTCCGGTCGAGCAGTTTCCCGAGCTCAAGCAGCTCTCCGACAATTGGGAGACGATCCGCGACGAGGCGACCCGCCTGTTCGACGAGGGCTTCATCCGCGCCGCCTCCAGGAACAACGACTGGGGTTTCTATTCGTTCTTCAAGAGCGGCTGGAAGCGCTTCTATCTGAAATGGTACGACGACTTCCTGCCGTCGGCGCGGACGCTGTGCCCGAAGACGGTGGAGCTGTTGAATTCGATCCCGAACGTGCACGGCGCGATGTTTGCGATGCTGCCGCCCGGCGGCAAGCTCGGGGCGCATCGCGACCCCTTCGCCGGCTCGCTGCGCTATCACCTCGGCCTGGTGACGCCGAACTCGAACGCGTGCCGCATCCTGGTCGACGGCGTCGAATGCGTCTGGCGTGACGGCGAAGCCTTCATGTTCGACGAGACCTTCATCCACAGCGCCGAGAACAAGACCGACGTCAACCGCATCATCCTGTTCTGCGACGTCGAGCGCCCGATGAAGTACGGCTTCATGACCCGGATCAATCGCTGGGTCAGCCACAACATCGTCAAGGCGTCGGCCACCCAGAACGTCGACGGCGAGCATGTCGGCGCGCTGAACAAGGTGTTCGGCAAGCTCTACGAGGTCCATCTCGCCAGCCGCAAGGTCAAGGAGTGGAATCGGAACGTGTACTACACGTTGAAGTATTCCGTGACGGCGCTGATCCTCGGCCTGATCGTGGTGTCGGCGCTGCGGTGATATGAATGTGGAGGGCGGATTAGCGAAGCGGGTCCGCGCGAAGCGCGGCCCGTTGCTCCGCGTCATCGATAGTGAAGCATGGCGGATCAAGCCTCGCGGCTAATCCGTGCCTCGATCCCTGAATAGCGCTGGACAAGGACAAGGCCTGGAGCGAACTCCAGGCCTTGCTTCTGACGCGCATGGTTCCGGGGCTGCGGCGCGATGCGCTCAGAACCTGAGCATGGACAGTCCAGGGAGTGAAGAGCGCCGCTGCTCAGTCCAATTCGTTCGGCCGGACCGAAAGTCTGCTTCGTGCCGATGCGCGGCCGTTTCAGTGGTATCGCCAGTTCCGCGAATACAAGAGATGACGACGGCCGAAGTGCGAGCTTAGGCGCAATGGCTGAAATCAGTCGCGTTCGAAGACCTTGGCGCCGGGGTAGACGCGCCTGGCGTAGGCGACGACCCACTCGCGGTTCTGGGTTTCCAGGAACGGAGTCCGGATCGTGCACGACCCGACGATGAGGTGCCACAGGCCATTCAGCTTCTGAATGTTGACGATCATGTGAGTGTTCCTCGAGAACCCGCGTCCAGTCGACACTTGCTACGCATGATAATCCTGCGATTCACGCCTCGGAGCAGTGATCCCGATCACAGATTTCGGATCGCAGTTCGCGCCGCTCAGAATTGCTATCGTTCGTCGCTCCCCGGAGAGAAGTTGTGAGCTGCACATCCGTTGGAGTAGTCGCAAGTATAAAAGTCGCGCGCCATCGCTCAACTGTACGAGGGTAAGCTCGGGGCATCACAAGGAATCAGAGAGGCTATACCAAGGTATGTTCTGTCCGGAGGTGCGGCGGGAGTGCGTTGCCGTTTGTGCGGGCGGACGCCGATGACTCCTTAGCCAAAATTCGGCGGCTGCTCTGGTCTTCCACGAGGTCCATCTCGCCAGCCGCAAGGTCGGCGCCGTTCAACTTTGTGCGGCGCGGGGGCCTTCGCGCTCCGATCCGTTACACGGGCGTGATAGGGTCCCATCAGGCATTTCGCATTGAGGGGACCTTGCCATGTCGGAGACCACTGGAGCTTTTGCCACCACTGCGCTGAGCGGCTACGAGCTGTTGGCCGATCCGCAGTTCAACAAGGGCACGGCGTTCTCCGAGGCCGAGCGCGAGGCGTTCGACCTGCATGGCCTGCTGCCGCCCAATATCCTGACGCTGGACGAGCAGGTCTCGCGCCGCCTCGAGGCGCTGCGCGGCTACGAGACCGACATCGAGCGCTATGCCTTTCTGCGCGAATTGCAGGACACCAATGAGACGCTGTTCTACGCGCTTCTGGTCGGCAATCTGGAAGAGCTGCTGCCGATCGTCTACACGCCGACGGTCGGCGAGGGCTGCCAGAAATTCAGCCGGCTGTTTCGCAAGCCGCGCGGACTGTTCCTCAGTATTCCGCACCAGCACCGGATCGACCGCATTTTCGCCCATCCGCGCTTCGATCATGTCGAGGCGATCGTCGTCACCGACGGCGAGCGTATCCTCGGCCTCGGCGATCAGGGCGCCGGCGGCATGGGTATCCCGATCGGCAAGCTTTCGCTCTATACCGGTTGCGGCGGCCTGCATCCGGCGACGACGCTGCCGATCCTGCTCGACGTCGGCACCGACAATCCGGACTGCCTGGCCGATCCGCTCTATATCGGCTGGCGCAACGAGCGCGTCCGCGGTCAGGCCTATGACGACTTCATCGAGGCGTTCGTCTCGGCGGTGGTGAAGCGCTGGCCGCGCGTCCTGCTGCAATGGGAAGACTTTGCCAAGAACAACGCGACGCGCATGCTCGAGCGCTATCGCGACCGCCTCCTGACCTTCAACGACGACATCCAGGGCACTGCGGCGGTCGCGACCGGCGCCTTGCTCTCGGCCATCAACGTCACTGGCGTGCCGCTGACCGAGCAGCGCGTCGCGGTGTTCGGCGCGGGCTCCGCCGGCTGCGGTATCGCCAGCCTGATCCGCGCTGCGATGGTCGATGCCGGCCTGTCCGAGAGCGAGGCGGCGAAACGCTTCTTCATGGTCGATCGCGACGGGCTGCTGCTCGAGGGCATGAGCGGGCTCGCGCCGTTCCAGCTTCCGTTCGTGCAGAGCAAGCAGGCGATCGCAGGCTGGCCGCTCAGCCATCCCGACAAGATCGCGCTGCTCGACGTCGTGCGCAACGCCAGGCCGACCGTGCTGATCGGCGTCTCCGGCCAGGCCGGCGCGTTCTCCGAACCGATCGTCCGCGCGATGGCCGAGTGCAACCAGCGGCCGGTGATCTTTCCGCTGTCGAACCCGACCTCGCGCGAGGAAGCGACGCCTTCCGACATCGAAGCCTGGACCGAGGGACGGGCGCTGATCGGCGTCGGCAGCCCGTTCCCGCCGATCACGCGCGACGGCGCGCGCTTCAAGGTCGACCAGACCAACAACTCCTACATCTTCCCGGGCGTCGGCGTCGGCGCGCTCGCGGTCGGCGCCAGCCGGGTCAGCGACGGGATGTTCATGGCGGCCGCCAAGGCGCTGGCCAGCGTCTCGCCGGCCCGCAACAACCCGAAGCACAATCTGCTGCCGCCGGTCAGCGCGCTGCGCGATGTGTCGCTGACGGTTGCGCTGGCGGTCGCACTCCAGGCGCACAAGGAAGGGCTCGCCAAGGATATTCCGATCGACCAGGTCGAGGCGCGCATCCAGGCCAAGGTCTGGACGCCGCGCTACGTTCCGTATCGGCGCACGGCAGCCGGCGCATCCTGATCGCGGATGCAGGTTGGATTCTGCGGTGCGTGTATCCTAGCAGCCGCGGCAAATGCCCTTGATCTTGCGGTCGACGATCGCGTCTTCCTGATCGATGATCTGCCGCGATGACGCCGCCGCTGCCGGAATGTCGGCGGCGCGCGGCTGGCGATGACCGACCGGCGCCAACCATGGCCGCGTCGCGGTTTCATTTGAGGCAAATGCGTTGGGCTGCTGGACCGTCGCCTGTGCGAAGCAAGAGGTCGCCATTGCGGCTGACAGGATTGCAGCCAGGCCAGGTCCTCTACCAAGTCGTCGAAGACCGCTCATCAGAATCTCCATACAGTCGTCGCCGCGTTTGCGCGCGGCCTTGATGAAATGGAGTGGCTCTCGCGTTCCGGTATTCCCCGGTCGATCTGATGTGATCAGGCGCTCGCGGTTCGGTGATCGCGCGTGATGAAATAATTCTTCGGCATCCACACTCATTGATCACAGGAGCCGAGCTTGTCGGCTTCATCCACGTGCGGAGAAACCCAATGGCCAAATTGACCTTCGTGACGCTTGCCCTGGTTGCGGCAGCTGCGTATTCGGCTCAGGCGTCCGCGGCCAGCAACAATGCTGCGGTGCGGCGCGCCCATGCTTCGATGACGACCACGACGACGACACCGGTCAGCAGCAAGACGACCGACTGCGTGCGCGCGCCGAACGTCGGATCGTTCGCAACCGCGCCCTTCACCGAGCCGCCCTGCATGCCCGGCACGATGCGCTGATCGCGCGCAGCAAAAAAGCCCCGGACCGAGGTCCGGGGCTCTTGGCTTGAGCTCAAGTCTTGAAGTCGGTTATTCCGGCTTGCCGATCGATACCTTCAGCGTGCCGATGCCGTCGACGCCGCATTCGAGCTTGTCGCCGGGTTGCAGCTGCGAGACGCCGGCGGGCGTGCCGGTCATGATGATGTCGCCGGCGGCGAGCTTCACCTGCTGCGAGAGCTGCCAGATGATTTCAGGCACGTTCCAGATCAGTTCGGTGAGGTCGCCCTTCTGCGCTTCCTTGCCGTTGACGGTAAGCCAGATCTTGCCTGCGCTCGGGTGGCCGATCTTTGAGGCCGGCTGGATCGCGGAGCAGGGCGCCGAATAGTCGAACGACTTGCCGATCTCCCAGGGCCGCTCCTTCTTGCGCGAGGCGATCTGCAGGTCGCGGCGGGTCAGGTCGATGCCGACGGCATAGCCGTAGACATGCTCCAGCGCCTTGTCGGCGGGAATGTTGAGCCCGCCGCTCTTCATCGCCACCACCAGCTCGACCTCGTGGTGCAGGTCCTTGGTCAGCGGCGGGTAAGGGATCGTCGCACCGTCCGGCACCAGCATGTCGGCATGCTTGCCGAAGAAGAACGGCGGCGCACGCTCGTCATTACCCATCTCCCTGATATGCTCGAGATAGTTGCGGCCGACGCACCAGATGCGGCGGACCGGATAGGTGCCGGATTCGCCGACGACAGGAAGCGAGGGCTGCGGGGGAAGCGGAATGACGGTGGAGGCGGCGTTCATGAACGGGTCCCGGAGGGTTGAAGGAGGGAGCGCGGGCCGTATTTACGCGGTTACGGCGCTGGGGGCTAGGGGCTGCGGCTGCACCCGACGCAGAGGTGAGGCCAGCTTTCCGCCGAGCGCGGGCGGCCTTGGCCGGCGAGAGCGGTGATGCCGATGCGCAGATGGCTTTCGGTCGGCCTTGCGCTGGTTGCCGCGGTCCTGTTCGCTTCCGCTGTTCGCTTTTTTGTGGTGACCCCGGAACGGATCGACCGGGGGCAGAACAAGGTCCAGCGCGTGGCGCTGGATATCACACCCGCCGCGCAGGCCTTGCAGGCGACGCTCGACGTTGCGGACATGCACGCGGACAGCCTGTTGTGGAAGCGCGACCTGATCGCGCGGTCCGATCGCGGCCATATCGACCTGCCCCGGCTGATCGAGGGCCGCTACGCGTTGCAGGTGTTCTCGTCGGTCACCAAGTCGCCCAAGGGCCAGAACTACGATGCCAACGCCGGCGACACCGACACGATCACGAACCTTGCCATCGTCGATCTGCAGCCGATGCGGACCTGGTTCTCGTTGCTGCAGCGCTCGCTGTGGCATGCCGAGAAACTGCACAGCTTCGCCGACAAGTCGGCCGGGCGGCTTCGCGTGATCACGACACCGGCCGACATCGACCGCCTGCTGGTGGATCGCAAGAACGGCACGACGGTGGTTGGCGGAATGCTGTCGATCGAGGGTCTGCAGGATCTCGAGGGCAACATCGACAATCTCGACGTGCTCTACGCCGCCGGATTCAGGATGGCCGGTCTCGCGCACTTCTTCGACAATGACGTCGCAGGTTCGATGCATGGCGTTGCGAAAGGCGGGCTGACGCCGCTCGGCCGCCAGGTGGTGCAGCGGATGGAGGCGAAGGGGATGATCGTCGATCTCGCCCATGCGAGCCACGCGGCGGTCGCCGACGTGCTGGCGATGGCGACGCGACCGGTGGTCTCGAGCCATGGCGGCGTTCAGGCGACCTGCAAGGTCAACCGCAATCTCACCGATGATGAGGTCAGGGGTGTCGCGCGGACCGGCGGCGTGGTCGGCATCGGCTTCTGGCAGGGCGCGGTCTGCTCGCTCGATCCGAACAATGTGGCGCGGGCGATTGCCCATGTCCGCGACCTGGTCGGGATCGACCATGTCGGCCTCGGCTCGGATTTCGACGGCTCGACCACCACAGGGTTCGATGCGAGCGGGATTGCCGCCGTGACCCAGGCGCTGATGTCGAGCGGGTTCTCCGAGGATGACATCCGCAAGGTCATGGGCGGCAATGTCCTGCGCGTGCTGCGCGCAGGCATTGCGGCCAAGGAATGAAAAGCAATGAGCCCTAGCCGGTGGCGCTGATCGGCGCCAATGCCAGCGGCGACGGGTCGTGGTGATGCTGCAGGCGGAAGAACGAGGCGTAGCGGCCGCCGCGGCGCAGCAGCTCCTCGTGACGTCCGCGCTCGACGATCGTGCCGCCCTCGACCACCAGGATCGCATCGGCGTGCATGATGGTGTGCAGGCGGTGCGCGATCACGATCGTGGTGCGGCCCTGGCAGAGATGCTCGATCGCCTCCTGCACCTGCTTCTCGGACTCCGAGTCGAGTGCGGCGGTGGCCTCGTCGAGCAGGATGATCGGCGCGTTCTTGATCAGCGCGCGGGCGACCGCGATGCGCTGGCGCTGACCGCCGGACAGTTGCGCGCCGTGCTCGCCGACCGGCGTGTCGTAGCCGAGCGGGAAGCTCATGATGAAGTCGTGCGCGCAGGCCGCCTTGGCGGCGTCGACGATCTCGGCCTCGGTGGCGCCCGGCTTGCCGAAGGCGATGTTGGCGCGGATGGTGTCGCGGAACAGATAGACGTCCTGGCCGACATAGGCGGTCTGCCGGCGCAGCGACTTGCGCGAGACTGACAGGATCGACTGTCCGTCGATCAGGATGTCGCCCTCGCGCGTCTCGTAGAAGCGCAGCAGCAAAGCGAGCACCGTCGATTTGCCGCCGCCGGACGGACCGACCAGTGCGGTGACCTTGCCGGGCTCGGCCATGAAGCTCAAGCGATTCAGCACCGGCTCACCGGGCCGATAGGCAAAGCTGACGTCGCGCAGTTCGATCCGCGCGTCGGAGAGTTTGAGCGCCAGCTTGTCGTCGTCGGCCTGCTCGCTTGCGGGACTGTCGACGACCTCGAGCAGCATCCGCGCCCCGACCAGCTGGCTGTTGAGGTCGATGTTGAGCCGCGCCAGGCGCTTGGCCGGCTCGGTCGCCATCAGGAAGGCGGTCAGGAACGTGAAGAACTGGCCCGGCGTGGAGCCGAGCGCCACCACGCTGTAGCCGCCATACATCAGGCAGCCGGCGACCGCGAAGCCGCCGAGCATCTCCATCAGCGGATTGGAGCGGTTGGCGACATGCGCCATCTTGTTGGCGTTACGCTCGACGATCGCGATGTTCTCGTCGATCCGCTGCTGCATGGCGCCTTCCAGCGTGAACGCCTTCACGGTGCGGATGCCCTGCAGCGATTCCTGCATCGTCTCCATGATGTCGGCGGTGCCGGTGAACTGGTTGTAGGCGAGGCCCTTGATCCGCTTCACCAGCTTGCGCAGCACCAGCATCGCCGGCGGCACCGCGACCAGCCCGATGAACGACATCAGCGGATCCTGCCAGACCATGACGGCGACCATGCTGATCAGCATCAGGAAGTCGCGGCCGATCGCATTGACGAGCATGTTGAGCACGTCGGTGATCGACTTGGCGCCGGCGGTGAGCCGCGCCAGGAATTCCGACGAGTGCCGCTGCGAGAAGAAGCCGATGCTTTCGCTCATCAGCTTGGCGAACAATTGCCGCTGGTTCCGCGCCAGGATGGCGTTGCTGATCTTCGACAGGATCACCATGTGGCCGTAGGTCGCCACGCCCTTGATGAACAGCAGCACCACGGTGACCCCGGCAAACATCGCGATGCCGGGGATGTTCTTGTCGACATAGGCCTGGTTGATCACCTGGCCGAGCACGTAAGTGGCGCCGGCCGTCGAGCCGGCCGCAACGGCCATCAGGGCGAACGCCGTCAGATAGCGCCGCCAGTAGGTGATCCCCTGTTCCGTGACCAGGCGGCGAATCAGGATCGCCGCGCCATAGGGATCGTCGGTAATTTTCTTTGGAAACTGAGCCATCCGCGTTCCATTGACGGCGGGCAGCGCCGGCCATCAGGGTTGCGGACCTCCTTGCCCGCTTGGCGGGGCTTTTTCAAGCATAATAACAGCGTGATAACGGCTTGATTTTTAGGCCGATTCTGCCTGTCGCGCGGAGCCCCCGCGGTCCCGGAACAGCTTCTCCTCCCAAGCCAGCGCATGGCTCGCGATGGTCTCGAGATCATCGTAGCGCGGCGTCCAGTCGAGCAGTGAGCGGATCCGGGTCGTATCGGCCACCATGGTCATGATGTCGCCGGGCCGGCGCGCGGCATAGGCGACCGCGAAATTGCGCATCGAGACCCGGCGCACCGCCTCGATGGTCTCGAGCACGGAATAGCCGCGGCCGTAACCGCAGTTCATCGTCACCGATTGCCCGCCGCCGCGCAGATAGGACAGCGCCGCGCGGTGCGCCTCGACGAGGTCGCTGACATGGATGAAGTCGCGCACGCAGCTGCCGTCCTGGGTCGGATAGTCGGTGCCGAACACATCGATCTTGGCGCGCTGGCCGGTCGCGGCCTCGACCGCGATCTTGAGCAGATGGGTGGCGCCGATGGTGGCAAGACCGACGCGGCCCTTCGGGTCGGCGCCGGCGACATTGAAATAGCGCAGCGCGACGTAGCTCATGCCATGGGCGGAGGCGACATCGTGCAGCATGATCTCGGTCATCAGCTTCGACGAGCCGTAGGGTGACAGCGGACGCGTCGGCGCGATCTCCGGCACCGGCACCTGGTCGGGATTGCCGTAGACGGCCGCGGTCGAGGAGAAGATGAAGCGGTTGACGCCGCCCTTCACCGCAGCATTGAGCAGGCTGCGCGTCGTCATGGTGTTGTTGCGGTAGTAGCCGAGCGGATCGCGCATCGAGTCCGGCACCACGACAGAACCTGCGAAATGGATGATGCTGTCGATGCCGTGCTGTGCGATCACGCCCTCGACGAGGTTCTCATCGCCGGCATCGCCAATGAACAGCGGAACACTTTCGGGCAGGAACGCGGAGAAGCCGGTGGAAAGATTGTCGACGACGACGACGCTCTCGCCGGCATCGACCAGCGCATGAACCATGTGACTTCCGATATAGCCGGCACCGCCGGTCACAAGCACGGTCATGGATAGAGCTCTCCCGATATCTTTAACGGGCGATGCTAGCGGCAGTGCGGTGAAGAGGGGGTTTCGCGGCGGCCGAACTGGCCACTATGCTTAATGTTGCGTATAGGAACTGGCACGAAACGGAGACTTGCGTGCCGATCGAGAACACACCTGCCGGCGAGCTCGTGCTCATCGTGCCCAATCTGCACCGACGCTATTCGGGTGTCACCGCGACCAATCGCATGGTCGCGCCGAAGCTTGCCAAGATGTTTCGCGCAGGCTGGCTCGGCTCGCATCGGCCGGACGGCATCGACGCGATCGGATTTGTCGATCTGATGCGGCTGTGGCGGCGCGCCCGGCCTGTGATCTGGCACGCGCGACGCAATGACGAGATGATTGTCGGGCTCGCGCTACGCGCGCTCGGCTGGCCGCTGAAACTGCTGTTCACGTCGGCCGCGCAGCGCCATCACACCTGGCTGACGCGCTGGCTGATCCGCAACCAGGATGCGATCATCGCCACCAGCCCGCTCTCGGCCTCGTATCTGAAGCGCGACGCCACCGTGGTGATGCACGGCGTCGATACCATCAGTTATGCGCCGCCGGCCGATCGCGCGAGCGCCTTCGCCGAAAGCGGATTGCCGGGCCGTTATGCGATCGGCTGCTTCGGACGGGTGCGCGCGCAGAAGGGCAGCGACGTGTTCGTCGAGGCGATGTGCAGGCTGCTGCCGCGCTATCCCGATTTCACTGCGGTCATCGTCGGCGCGGTGGTGCCGGAGCAGCTGGCCTTTGCCAATGAGCTCAAGCGGAAGATCGAGGCCGCCAGGCTGCAATCGCGCATCATCATCACCGGAGAATTGCCGATCGAGGATGTCGTGCGCTGGTACCAGCGGCTGACGATCTACGCCTTCACCTCGCGCAACGAGGGTTTCGGCCTGACCTTGATCGAGGCGATGTCGTCCGGCGCGGCGCTGGTGGCGGCACGCGCGGGCGCTGCCGAGTTCGTGGTCGAGGACGGCACGACCGGCGTGCTGACACCGCCCGGCAATGCCGACGCGCTGGCGGCCGCGCTCGAGCCCTTGATGCGCGATCCGGCGTCGGCCGCGGCCATGGGGGCGCGGGCGCGCCAACGAGTTGTGGATAAGTTCAGCCTCGATGCGGAGGCGAACGCGATCGCCGCGGTCTATCGCACGCTGATCTGAGCCAGCACGCGCTCGGCGATCCCGACGACCTCTTCGGTTGCGATGTCGCGCATGCAGCGATGGTCGTTCATGGTGCAGACCGTGCGCTGGCACGGCTGGCATGGCAGCTTGCTCCTGGTCTGCTGCACAGTGGCGGCGAGGCCGTTGAGGGGCGCCCAGAGATAGGGATCGGTCGGGCCGAAGATGCCCATCGTCGGCGTGCCGATCGCGGCTGCGATGTGCATCAGCCCGGAGTCGTTGGTAATGGCGACGCTGGCCGCGGCCATCGCCAGCGCGCCGTTGCGCAGATCGGTGCCGGTGAGATCGCGGACCCGCGCGCCGCCGACAGCCGCGATCTCCTGCGCCAGCGCCTTCTCGCCGGGGCCGCCGACCACCCAAACGTCGAAGCCGTGTTCGGCGAACAGCCGCGCGGCTTCCGGATAATAGGTCCAACGCTTCGAGACCCCGACCGAGCCGGGTCCGAGTGCGATGGCCGGACCCGTGCCGAGGCCGTTGGCCTGCCGCCATCGGTTGACCTCGTCGGTGGGAACCCGCAGCTGCGGCACCGGCCATTCGGGCGGCCGAGCAGTGCCATCAGGCAGCGCCAGGATGGCGTTCTTGTCGATAAAGCGCGGCTGCTTCTTTTCGCCCCATCGCATGGCGTTGATCAGGCCGAACCGCGCTTCGCCGAAGAAGCCGACCCGCTCCGGGATGCCCGCCAGGGCCGGCGCGATCGCGGCCTTCCAGGTGCGCGGCAGCACCAGCGCGGTGGCGTAGTTCCGCTTCCGAAACTCGGCCGCCAGCGCCCGCTGCCGGGCCAGCGCCAGCCGGCTGCGCGGCAGGTCAAACACGACGGCGGCGCGGACGCCGGGCATATAATCGACCAGCGGGGCGCAAAGCCTGGATGTCAGGAGGTCGACCGGCCGGTTGGGCCAGCGCTTGCGGAGCACCCTGACCACGGTGTGGCCGCGCACGAAATCGCCGATCCAAACATAGGGCACGACGAGGATCGGTCTGGTATCCTCGGTATCCTGTGTTTCGATGTCAGATATTGAATCAATATTCATTTCTAAACGGGCCAAAGCCGGATCGGTGCGGCCAAGTCGGTAACCGGTTCGCGATGTGAGGTAAAGCCGTCGTTGCCTGTAGCGCTGGAGTGGGGCAAAGCTGGCGGCTGCAAAGGAATCTGGCGGGATTTCATCATGTTTCTGGTAACCGGGGGCGCCGGTTTTATCGGATCGAACGTCGTGGCCGCGTTGAATGACGCTGGGCGCAGCGACGTTGCGGTCTGCGACATACTTGGGGACGACGGCAAGTGGCGGAACCTGGCCAAGCGCCAGATCGCCGATTTCGTGCCGCCGGCCGAGTTGATGGCTTGGCTGCAGGGCCGGCGGCTGGATGCCGTCCTCCATCTTGGTGCGATCTCGGCGACCACCGCGACCGACGGCGATCTGGTGATCGAGACCAATTTCCGTCTCTCGATGCGGCTGCTCGACTGGTGTACCGCGACCGGAACCCCGCTGATCTATGCCTCGTCGGCCGCCACCTATGGCGACGGCGACCAGGGCTTCGACGACGACGGTTCGGTGGAGGCGCTCAAGCGTCTGCGGCCGATGAACCTGTATGGCTGGAGCAAGAACCTGTTCGATCTCGCCGTCGCCGAGCGCGCGGCGAAAGGCGAACGTCTGCCGCCGCAATGGGCGGGGCTGAAATTCTTCAACGTGTTCGGCCCGAATGAATATCACAAGGGCACGATGATGAGCGTGCTGGCGCGGCGCTTCGACGACATCAAAGCGGGCCACGTCGTGCAGCTGTTCAAGTCGCATCACGAGGGCATCGCCGACGGCGACCAGCGCCGCGACTTCATCTATGTCGACGACGTCGTGCGGGTGATGATGTGGCTGGTCGCGACGCCGCGGGTCTCCGGACTGTTCAATGTCGGCACCGGCAAGGCGCGCAGCTTCAAGGACCTGATCGTCTCGGCCTATGGCGCGCTCGGCCTGCAGCCGAACATCCAGTATGTCGACATGCCCGAGCAGATTCGCGGCAGTTACCAATATTTCACCCAGAGCGTCGTCGATCGTCTCGGGCGCGCCGGATACAATGGCGGTTTTACGCAGTTGGAAGACGCAGTCGGGGCCTATGTGAACGGCTTTCTCGATCGCGCGGATCGCTATCGCTAGAGTGGATGACGGTGACTGATGTTCGATTTTGAAGCGATCTCGCGTGCGATGTCCGGCCAGACCGTGCTCTGTGTCGGCGACCTCATGCTCGACGAGTTCGTGTATGGCGAGGTGTCGCGGATCTCGCCGGAGGCGCCGGCGCCGGTGATCGCGGTCAGGCGCAGCGAGATCAATATCGGCGGCGCCGGCAACGTTGCGCGCAATATCGCCGCGCTCGGCGGCCGCTGCATCTTCGTCGGCCTGATCGGCGAGGACGCCGCCGGAACGGTTCTATCAGAGGCGCTGGCGAAAGAGGCGGGGATCGAGACCGTGCTGGTGCGCGACGCCGCGCGCCCGACCACGCGCAAGGTGCGCTTCGTCTCCGAACAATTCTCGACCCATATGCTGCGCTCCGATTGGGAGCTGGCCGCGCCAGCCGCGCCCGCCATCGAGCAGCAACTGATCGACGCGATCCTGCCGCACCTTGCGCGCGCCGACATCGTGCTGCTGTCCGACTATGCCAAGGGCGTGCTGACCGCCCGCGTGATCCGCAATGTGATCGACGCCGCGCGCCAGGCGGGCAAGCGCGTGATCGTCGATCCGAAGAGCGCCAATCTCGCGATCTATCGCGGCGCGACCGTCTTGACGCCGAACCGCAAGGAATTCGCCGAGGCGACCCGTAGCCGCGCCGACAGCCAGGACAGCATCGCGCAGGCCGCGCCCGATGCGATGGTCCTCGCCGATTGCGAGGCGATGCTGGTGACACAGGGCGAGCGCGGCATGACGCTGGTGACGCGGCAGGGTGATTCGATCCATGTGCCGGCGCTGCCGGTCAAGGTGCGCGACGTCTCCGGGGCCGGCGATACCGTTGCTGCTGCACTGGCGCTGGCGCTGGCGGGTGGTGCCGACTGGGACGGCGCGCTGCGGATCGCGAGTGCCGCAGCCGCGGTTGCGGTCGGCAAGACCGGTACCGCGATCGTCAGGTCCGCCGAGTTGCGGCGAAGGATCCTGCCGCAGGCTACGTTGGCCGCCGAGGACAAGATCGTCCCGGCCGGCGGCGATGTCGACGCGTCTCTCGAGGAATGGCGCAGGCAGGATCTGCGGATCGGCTTTACCAATGGCTGTTTCGACATCCTGCATCCCGGCCACGTCAAGGTGCTGACCGCCGCGCGCGGCGCCTGTGACCGCCTGATCGTTGGATTGAACAGCGACGCCTCGGTGAAGCGGCTGAAGGGCGAAGGGCGTCCGGTGCAGAACGAGCGCGCCCGGGCCGAGGTGTTGGCGGCGCTGGAAGCCGTCGACCTCGTCGCAATCTTCGAGGAGGACACGCCGATCAATTTGATCACGAAGGTGCGGCCGAGCGTGCTGGTCAAGGGCGGCGACTATACCCGCGAGCAGGTGGTCGGCCATGAGATCGTCGAGGCCGCCGGCGGCGAGGTGGTGCTGGTCGAGATCCTGCAGGGCCACAGCACGACGTCGCTGGTTGCGCGGGCCCGCGAGGGCAAGGCGTGAGCGCGAGCATGGCATCGCCGGCAGGCGCCGCGGCGTGCCCGGCCTGGCGCGATCCGGCGCGATGGCAGGCCACGACCGACGTGGTCGCGGTCCTGATTGCGCTGTCGCTGCCGTGGTCGACCTCGCTGGTCGGCATCTTCGGCGTGATGCTGCTGATCTCGATTGCGCCGACCGTCGACCTGCGGGCGTTCTGGACACTGCTGAAGCGGCCGATCTGCGTGGCGCCGATCGCGCTGTTTTGCCTTGCGCTCACCGGAACGCTCTGGTCGGACGCCGCCTGGGGCGCGCGATTGTACGCGGTCGGGCCGACCGCAAAGCTCCTGGTGCTTCCGGTCCTGCTCTATCACTTCCAGCGCTCGAGCCGCGGGACATGGGTGTTCGTGGCCTTCCTCGTCTCCTGCACGCTGCTGATGCTGATGTCGTGGCTGGTGCTGGCCTATCCCCACCTCGCGCTGCGGGCGCCGGCCCCCGGCGAGCAGGGCGTCTTCGTCAAGAACTATATCGACCAGAGCCAGGAATTCACGCTGTGTGCGGTCGCGCTGGCCTATCCGATCGTGATGCTGTTGCGGGCCAATCGCGTCCTGCCGGCCGTGCTGCTGGTCGGGATCGCGCTCAGCCTGCTTGCCAACATGGCGTTCGTGGTGGTGTCGCGGACCGCGCTGGTGACCATTCCGATCATGTTCGCGGTATTTGCGCTGCTGCATTTGCGTTGGCGCAGCATCGCCCTGATCCTGTGTGCGGCCGGCGCGTTGTCCGTTGCGGCGTGGTATGCATCGCCACAACTGCGCGCGACGGCCGATTCATTCCAGCGCGATTACAAGCTCTACATGGAGCGCAACGAACCGACGTCGCTTGGTCTGCGGCTCGAATTCTGGCGCAAGTCGCTCGGCTTCTTTGCCGAGGCTCCGGTCATCGGCCACGGCACCGGCTCGACGCGGGGCCTGTTCGAGCGCGTCGCGGCCGGCGGCGTGAACCAGGCTTCCGGCGAAGTGATCGGAAACCCCCACAATCAAACGTTGAACGTCGCCGTGCAGTGGGGCATTGTGGGTGTAGCGATACTGTACGCGATGTGGCTGCTGCACCTGTTGCTGTTCCGCGGCGACGGTCTCGTCAACTGGATCGGGCTTCTCGTCGTGGTACAGAATATTTCAAGTTCGTTGTTTAATTCACACATCTTCGACTTTCATGAAGGCTGGATGTACGTGCTGGGCGTCGGCGTTGCGGGCGGTATGGCGTTGAAAGGGCGATTGGGGACGGATATGGAACCCGAGCCTCCGATCCGTCCATGATCGCTGGCAAGGGCTCCGCAGATACGCTACAGCCTGCCAATGTCCCGTCGCCAACTCCCAGTTGCCAGCAACCCGTCCGTTAGATGACGCGCCTTTCACAATTCACCTCGCGCAACTTCCTGATCCTGGCACATGACGCGCTGGCGACGACGTTCGCGTTGCTGGCGAGCTTTTATCTGCGCTTCGAGGGCAGCCTGCTTACCGATCGGCTGCCGCATTTGCTGCGCATTCTGCCCTGGTTCGTGCTGTTCAGCATCGTGGTCAGCTATTTCTCCAATCTGACCACGGCGAAATGGCGCTTCACCTCGCTGCCGGACGCGATGAACATCCTGCGGGTCGCGGCGGTGCTGACGCTGGCACTGGTCGTGGTGGACTACATCTACTTCTTCACCGGAGCGAATTCGCCAAGTCCGGTGTTCCTCGGCCGCGTCACGATCATCCTGTTCTTCTTCCTCGAGGTGTTCGCGCTGAGCGCGCTGCGCCTCGGCTATCGCTACTTCCGCTATTCGCGCACGCGTCTTCATGCCCGATCCGACGATGCCGCGTCGGCGCTGCTGGTCGGACGCACGGCCGACGCCGAAGTCGTGCTGCGCGGCATCGAGAACGGCGCCATCAAGCGGCTCTGGCCGGTCGGCGTGCTCTCGCCGTCGGCCGCGGACCGCGGCCAGATGATCCGCAACATTCCCGTGGTCGGCGGCGTCGACGATATCGAAGCCGTGATTCGGGATTTCGAGAGCCGCCAGCGGCCGATCAAGCGCGTGGTCATGATGCCCTCGGCCTTCGAGCCGGATGCGCATCCGGAAAGCGTGCTGATGCGCGCCAAGCGACTCGGTCTGATGGTTAGCCGCCTGCCGTCGCTGGAGGGTGGCGATACGCCACGGCTCACCAACGTCGCGGTCGAAGACCTGCTGCTGCGCCCGAGCCAGAAGATCGACTATGCGCGGCTCGAGACGCTGGTGAAGGGCAAGTCCGTCATCGTGACCGGCGGCGGCGGCTCGATCGGCGCGGAGATCTGCGAGAGGGTCGCGACCTTCGGCGCGGCGCGCCTCTTGGTCGTCGAGAACTCGGAGCCGGCGCTTTATGCGGTCACCGAAGCGCTGTCCGCACGCGACATCGGCCCCGAGATCGAGGGCCGGATCGCGGACATCAGGGATCGCGAGCGCATCACGCGCCTGATGAGCGAGTTCAAGCCCGACATCGTGTTCCATGCTGCGGCGCTCAAGCATGTGCCGATCCTGGAGCGCGACTGGAGCGAAGGGGTCAAGACCAACATCTTCGGGTCCGTGAACGTCGCCGACGCGGCGCGTGCGGCGGGCGCGAGCGCCATGGTGATGATCTCGACTGACAAGGCGATCGAGCCGGTGTCGATGCTGGGCCTGACCAAGCGGTTCGCCGAGATGTATTGTCAGGCGATGGATCATGATCTGATGGCCGAGGCCAAGGGCAGGTCGCATATGCGGCTGATCTCGGTGCGGTTCGGCAACGTGCTGGCGTCCAACGGATCTGTGGTGCCGAAATTCAAGGCCCAGATCGAGGCCGGCGGACCGATCACGGTGACCCATCCGGACATGGTCCGTTATTTCATGACGATCCGCGAAGCCTGCGATCTCGTGATCACCGCCGCGACGCACGCCATGACGCCGGCGCGGCCCGACGTCTCGGTCTATGTGCTGAACATGGGGCAGCCGGTGAAGATCGTCGATCTCGCCGAGCGGATGATCCGCCTGTCGGGCCTGCAACCGGGCGTCGACGTCGAGATCGTGTTCAGCGGCATCCGTCCCGGCGAGCGGCTGAACGAGATCCTGTTCGCAAGCCAGGAGCCGACGCTCGAAATCGGCGTTGCTGGCGTGATGGCCGCCAAGCCGAACCAGCCTCCGATGTCGACGTTGCGCAAGTGGCTCGCGGCGCTGGAAGATGCGATCGAAAGAGACGACCGCGTGACCATCCGTGCCGTCCTTCAGGACGCCGTGCCCGAGTTCGGATCGAATGCCGCCTGACCGCGCCGTCCTGCGGGCGATCAGGCAGGACTGTTTCGAAAGCCATTGATGCCCAGCTCCCGAAAAGTCGTGGTCGCCAGCCAGCATTATCCGCCGGACCACAGCACGACCGCCGCGATCATGGCCGCGATCGCAGAACGGATCGCGCAGGAGGCGGACGTGGTGGTGGTCTCCGGGATGCCGGGCTCGGCGCGGGCGCCGGCGCCGGGGCGGCCCGTCGTCGTCGAGATCAGGAACCGGCTGCCGGGCAAGGCGGCGCTGCTCAAGCGCGCGCTGGCCGAGGCGCTGTTCACGGTGCGGATGTTCTTTGCGTTGTTGTCGCGGCTGCAGCGCGGCGACGTGGCGCTGACGGTGACGGCTCCCTTCGCGCTTCCTTATGCGGTTGCCGCCGCGGCGAGGTTGAAGGGGGCCAAGTCGGCGTTGATCCTGCACGATTTGTTTCCGGATGTTCTCGTGATGGCCGGGCTGCTGCGGCCGTCATCGCTGGTCGCGCGGGCGATGCGCGCGATCAACGCGCTGATGTTCCGTGCCTTGAACACCGTCATCGTGATCGGCCGCGACGCCGAGAAGCTGCTGCTGCGCTATCGCGGAATGACACCGGACAAGATCAGGTTCATCCCGAACTGGGCCACGCTCGCCCCCGGCGATCGTCCGGTCAGCCCCGACAATCCGTTTCGCAAGGCGATCGCCGCCCGCTTCGTCGTCGGCCTGTCCGGCAATCTCGGCTTCACCCACGATCCGGACATCGTGTTCGGGGCCGCGCGGCTGTTGCGCGACGAGCGCGATATCCATTTCCTGCTGTCGGGATGGGGCATGGGCTTTGCGCGGCTGAAGGAGATGCAGGCCGAGGCGCAACTCGCCAACGTCACGCTGGTCGAGCGCGTCGCGGATGGCGAGCTCGATGCGCTGCTCTCCAGCGCGGACGTCTGGCTCATTCCCTATCGCAAGGACGTTGCCGGCGTATCGGTCCCGAGCCGGTTCTATAATCTGCTCGCGGCCGGCCGGCCCGTGATCCTGGTCTCCGAGCCCGAAGCCGAGGCCGCGCTGACCGTCAGCGAAAACCGGCTGGGCTGGGTCGTCACGCCGGGACGGCCCGACCAACTCGCCGATGCGATCAGGATGGCGTCGCAATCGCAGGACGCCGCGATGGCCGAGCGCGCCGTGGCGACCGCGCGAACCTTCAGTCCCGAGCGGGCCCTGTCGAGCTACGCCGCGCTCGTTGCGGAGCTGTTATCCAATCACGATGTGGAGCGGACAGCATGAATGATCACCGGCCGACGGTTCTTGTGACGGGTGCGAGCGGCTTTGTCGGTCGCCACGTCGTGCCTGAGCTGGAGCAGAACGGCTGGTTGGTGCGGCGCGCGGTGCGTACCCCGCTGCAGGACGCAAACGACGTGGCGATCGGCTCGCTCAGTCCGGCCACCGATTGGCGCGCCGCGCTCGACGGGGTGGACGCCGTCGTTCATCTCGCGGCTCGCGTTCACCAGCAGTCCGACGAACAAGCGATCGAGCTCTACCGCAACGTCAATATCGAAGGCACGCTGCATCTGGCGCGTTCGGCGGTTGCGGCGGGCGTTCGGGATTTCATTTTTGTCAGCACGATCCTGGTGCATGGGCGCAGCAATTACGGCCGCCCGCCGTTTCGCGAGGACGATGTCCTGACACCGCGCGGCCTCTACGGAAACTCGAAGGCGGCCGCCGAAGTTGGTCTGAAGGGGATTGTGCCGGGCAGCGGCATGAGGGTGACCGTGATCAGGCCGCCGCTGATCTACGGCGCCGGCGCGAAGGGAAATTTCGCCCTGCTCAAGCGTGCGGTGATCAATCGCATGCCGCTTCCGCTCGCCTTTGTGAAGAACCGCCGCGCGTTCCTGTCCGCGGAAAACCTCGCGTCGTTCATCCTGTATCGGTTGTCGCGACCGGGAAATGATTTCGACGTGTTTCTGGTGGCCGACCGCGAGCAGGTCTCGACGCGGGAGTTCGTCGAGCGCCTTGCCCGCGCGGCAGAAACCTCGCCGCGCCTGTTCTGGCTGCCGTCGCCGCTCCTGAAGGTGTCGCTCACGGTGGGCGGCCGCAAGGAAGCCTACGACAGCCTGTTCGCCTCGCTTGAACTCGATCTGTCCAAGGTCGCGGGCACCGGATGGCAGCAGCCGATCAGCCTCGATGAGGGGCTGCGGCGCGCGCTGCGCCGAACGGATATCTAGATCTTATTTTGACGCGTTTTCTTCACGCGGCTGGAAAACGCTCTGGCCCGGTCAGAGCGGCCGCGCGAACCGGCGCAGTTGCCAGGCGACGGCGAGCGCGCCGGCCAGCAGCAGGACGATGTCTGCTGCGAGGGAATTGAGGGCGACCGAGGCGAATGCGAGCAGCGCCAACACCACGTTGAGCGCAAAGACCTCGCCGACGACGCGCCACACCACAAAGCCGTTGTCGGTCGCGCGCTGATAGAAGTGCGAGCGGTGCGCGGACCAGAATGGCTCGCGCCGCGCGATGCGGCGAAACAGCGTGACCGTCGCGTCGGTCAAATAATATAGCGGCAGCAGCAGCGCGGCGGCGAATTGCTGATGCAGGGCAAGCTCGAGCAGGCACCAGCCCAGCAGCAAGCCGATCGGCAGGCTGCCGACATCGCCAAGGAATATCTTTGCCACCGGCCTGTTGAACGGCGCAAAGCCGAGCAACGCGCCGCACAGCGCCGCCGCGACCAGCGCGCAAGCAGCGGGCACATGGCCGAAGCTGCCGAGCAGGGCGACGGCCACCGTGATCGGCACGGCCTCGGCCGCCGTCATCAGGTCGAGCCCGTCCATGAAGTTGACGAGGTTCACGAACCAGAGGCCGGCGACCAGCAGCAGGCCGCGTTCGAGCCAGACCGGGCAGGCCGCAACGAGCCTGAGATCGGCCGGCGCCGAAAACACCACGGCTGCGACGGCGGCGGCCTGCAGCAACAGCCGCGGCACGACGGGTAGCGAGCGGATGTCGTCGGCAAAGCCCACCACCGCGATGAACAGGCAGGCCGCGAACACAGTGAAAGGTATCGTCAGGTCCGGAGATCCGGCCAGCACGATGACGAGCCCGCCCGCCAGCAGCGTGGCTGCGATGACCGCGATGCCGGCGCCCTGCGGCGTTGGAATGCGGTGCGACGAGCGCGCGTTTGGCTTCGCCAGTGCCACGCGCAGCAGCAGGGGCCGCGTCGCCTGGATCAGGACGGCCGAGATCGATGCGGCCAGCACCGCCGCGATCAATGACAGGAGGGTCTCGAAACTGCTCATTGGTCCGGTCACTGAGATCCCGGGACTTCGATCGGCTCGGCGCCCTTGGCGGCCTTTTCCGGGCTCAGGATCCACACCAGGCCGCCGAACACACCGACCACGAACGACACTGCGCCGAACAGCAGCGAGATGTTGACGCCTTCATTCGCGATCAGGCCGGCATAGCCGAAGGCGAGCGCCATCGTGGCCTCGCGCACCCCCCAGCCCGCAATCGAGATCGGCATCATCGTGATCAGCATCACCGGGGGCAACAATTGGAAGATCTCGCCGAAGGTGACTGGGGCCGCGATCGATTTCACCACGCACCAGCCGATCACGACGGTCACCACGTGAATGCCGATCGAAAGGGTCGCGACCCGCAATCCATGCTGGCGGCTGAACAACACCCGGTTTGCGATCACCGCGCAGGCGTGGATGTGGTGCGTGGCCCACCACTGCTTCAGCCAGGGCCACGGCAACAGGCCGATCACGAGGAAACCAAATCCGGCCGCGAGCGCGGCGAGGTCGAGCAGCAGCAACGCCATCCAGCCGTTTGTATCGGCGATCAGCCGATAGCTCCAGGGCAGGGTGGCCGCGATGACGACGGCCAGGGCGATCAGTCCGACTGCGCGATCGACGAAGATCGAATAGGTGGCGGCGCGCCAGCCCGCACCGGCGCGCGCGACAAGCCAAAGCCGCACGGCGTCGCCGCCGATCGAGGACGGCAGTGTCTGGTTGAAGAAGGTACCGATCACGTTGAAGCGCATCGCCTGCGCGGTTTCCAGCGGTGCGCCGCACTCCACGCTGATCTCGCGCCAGCGCAACACCCCGAGGAAGATCTGTAGGAACGTGACCGCGATCGCGAGGCCGAGCCAGCCCAGGCTCTCGACCTGGATGCGGGAGGCGAGGTCATACAGGTTGACCTTGCGCAGCGAGAAATACAGCAGCGCAGCCGAGATCAGGATCTTGACGGTCGAAAGCAGGATTCGGCGCATTTCCGTTCGCGCTGCCAGGTTTTCAGAATGTGTCAAAAACAGCGCAAAACGCTTTCGCGCGCCCAAATTCGCCGCCTTGGTATGGTTTCCGCACCGATCTGGCAATACCCGTACTGGTCCCTATTGCGGCAGGTGCGAAGGGGCGGCTAAAGATGCCGGAACGGGGGACGGCCAGCCGTTCACCGGGAGTTTACAAGACCGGTAAGATCCGACCAGACGCGTGGGGGCGCGTGACTGCCCGGATCGTGCCTCCCAGGTAACAGGGCTGCCGGCCACGGCAGCCCGGGCCAATTTGGTGTGCCGCCTGCGGATGGATACGACTGGACTGGCACGACAGGACTTGAGGCATCGATGGACCAGCGAATTATTCCCCTGATCATGTGTGGCGGCGCAGGGACGCGGCTCTGGCCGGCGTC
Source organism: Bradyrhizobium sp. USDA 3240 (assembly GCF_054063295.1). Lineage (NCBI taxonomy): Bacteria > Pseudomonadati > Pseudomonadota > Alphaproteobacteria > Hyphomicrobiales > Nitrobacteraceae > Bradyrhizobium > Bradyrhizobium sp. USDA 3240. The sequence continues at coordinate 1,267,228 of NZ_JBSSGD010000002.1, read as the reverse complement.
GCGCGAGGTGCATCCGAAGCAGTTCCTGTCCTTGTTCGGGGCGCGCTCGACCTTCCAGGAGACGCTGCTGCGGGTCTCCGACGCCGGCCTGTTCGAGCGGCCGATCGTCATCACCAACGAGGCCTATCGCTTCATGGTGCTGGAGCAGCTCGCCGAGATCGGCCGCGAGGCCGATGTGCTGCTGGAGCCGATGCGCCGCGACTCCGGGCCCGCGATCGCGGCCGGTGCGGCGTTCGCGCAGAGCCGTGACGGCGAAGCGATCGTGCTGGCGCTCGCCGCCGACCATCTGGTGCGGGATACGGCGGCCTTCGTCGCCGCCTGCCGCGGCGGATTGGTGGCTGCCGAAGCCGGCCGCATCGTGACCTTCGGCGTCAAGCCGGAACGGCCCGCCACCGAATACGGCTATATCAGCCCGGGCGAGGTGGTCGCCGGCGAGGTGCGCGCGGTGGCAAAATTCGTCGAGAAGCCGGATGCCGCGACGGCGGCAGGCTATATCGATGCGGGCTATCTCTGGAACAGCGGCAACTTCATGTTCCGCGCAAGCGTGCTGCTCGACGAGTATCGCAATGTCGATGCCGACAGCATTGCGTCGGTTGAGCAGTCGGTTGCGTCAGCGACGCGCGATCTCGGCTTCGTCAAGCTCGATGCGTCGGCGTTCGGTGCGGCGAAGGCGATCTCGATCGATTACGCCGTGATGGAGAAGACCGCGCATGCCGCGGTGGTGCCGGTGGCGTGCGGCTGGTCCGACATCGGCTCGTGGCGTCAGGTCTGGGAGCTCTCCGACAAGGACAGTCTCGGCAACGCGGCGCGCGGCGCGGCGGTGTTCGAGGACTCCCGCAATTGCAACGTCTCGACCGACCGGGCGCTGGTCGCGCTCGAAGGCGTCGACGATCTCGTCGTGGTCGCGACCCAGGACGCCGTGCTGGTGTCACGCCAGAAGGACGCCAACGGGCTGAAGCGGCTGGTCGCAAAATTGAAGGTGGCGGCGCCCGGGGTGACCGAGAACCACATCAAGGTGCATCGCCCCTGGGGCTCCTATCAGTCGGTCGACAATGGCGACCGCCACCAGGTCAAGCGCATCATCGTCAAGCCGGGCGGGCGGCTGTCGCTGCAGAAGCACCATCACCGTTCCGAGCACTGGATCGTGGTGCGCGGCACCGCGCAGGTCACCGTCAACGAGCTGGTCAAGACGGTGCACGAGAACGAGTCGATCTACATCCCGATCGGCGCGGTGCACCGGCTGGAGAATCCCGGCAAGATTCAGCTCGAGCTGATCGAGGTGCAGACCGGCAGCTATTTCGGCGAGGACGACATCATCCGCATCGAGGACGACTACCGGCGCAGCTGAGGCGAGCCGGTTCCCGCGCCGATCGCCGGGCGCGGGACGATGTAACTCTTTGAATCAAAACGTGTCCGGATTTCGTCCTTGGCATTCGCCACATTTGTGACGCCGTGCTATAGCGGCTGCCAACGAAGCGGGGTGATTTGCGCCAGAGGCGCAGATCGGGACGAGGGGCCTTGGTCTTACTCCCTCGGAGCCGGGATGGCTCCCTGAGGAGCCGGGACAACCGCCAGAACGCTACTTGGGGTCTACGATATGAATGCAAAAGTGTCCGCAGCCGGCGCGAGGGCCGATATCGGCCGCGCATTGCGCGTCGGCGTGATCGGCGCCGGCGTAATGGGCAGCAACCATGCCCGCGTGCTGGCCGGACTGCCCGGCGTCGTGCTGATCGGCATCGTCGACCCGCTGCCGGAGCACCGGGCGCGCGCCGTCGACCTGGTCGGTTGCCGCGCCTTCGAGAGCCTCGATCAGCTGCTTGCCGAGGGCGTCGATGCGGTGACGATCGCCGCACCCACCCACCTGCATCACGAGATCGCGCTCGCCTGCATCGCGCGCAACATCCACATCCTGGTCGAGAAGCCGGTCGCATCCACGGTCGAAGAGGGCCGCGAGATCGTCGCGGCCGCCGAGCGGGCCGGTGTCACGCTGATGGTCGGTCATGTCGAGCGTTTCAATCCCGCGGTCGCCGCGATCAAGCAGGCGATCTCGGGCGAGGATATCCTGTCGATCGGCATCACCCGGGTCGGCCCGTTCCCGCCGCGGATGTCCAATGTCGGCGTCGTGATCGATCTTGCCGTGCACGACATCGATCTGATCCGCTGGTTCACCGAGTCCGACATCGTCGAGGTGCAGCCGCAGCTCTCGAGCGCGGTCGCCGAGCGCGAGGACATCGCGCTGCTGCAGTTCCGCACGGCGTCCGGCGTGCTCGCCCACATCAACACCAATTGGCTGACGCCGTTCAAGGCGCGCAACGTGACGGTCGCAACCCGCGGCAAGTACGTGATGGGCGACCTGCTCACCCGTCAGGTTACCGAATGCTTCGGCTTCAAGCCGGACGGCAGCTATTCGATGCGCCATCTGCCGGTCGGTCACGACGAGCCGCTGCGCGCCGAGCTGATCGCCTTCCTCGAAGCCGTCCGCAGCGGCAAGGTGCCGGCGGTGTCCGGCGACGAAGGCGTGGCGAGCCTCGAGATCGCGATCCGCTGCCTGGAATCGCCGGCGCGGCCCGCCGCCTCGACGATGCGCAAGGGACCGCGCCGCATCGCCGGCTGATTGCCTTCACTGGCTGATTGTCATTCATTCAACACGTGCAAAGAGCTTCCATGAACCAGCATATGCAGCTTGAGCCCATTCCCTTCATCGATATCGTCGCGCAGCGCCGGCGGCTCGGCAAGTCGATCGATGACGCGGTCGCGCGCGTGCTCGACCATTGCCAGTTCATCAACGGTCCGGAAGTCATCGCGCTGGAGAAGGCGCTGGCGGACTATAGCGGCGCCAAGCATGTGGTGAGCTGCGCCAGCGGCACCGACGCGCTGCTGATGGTCCTGATGGCGAAGAATGTCGGGCCGGGCGATGCGGTGCTGTGCCCGACCTTCACCTTCTGCGCGACCGGCGAAGTCGTGACGCTGACCGGCGCGACGCCGGTTTTCGTCGATGTCGATGAGGAGACCTTCAACATCGACGTCAATTCGCTGAAGCGCGGCATTGCGACGGCGCGGGCACGCGGGCTGAAGCCGGTTGCCGTGATCCCGGTCGATCTGTTCGGCCAGAGCGCCGATCACGACGCGATCGGTGCGGTCGCCGAGGCCGAGGGCCTGTTCGTGCTCGACGACGCCGCGCAGGGCTTTGGCGCAACCTACAAGAACCGCAAGCTCGGCACCTTCGGCCTCGCGACCGGCACCAGCTTCTTCCCGGCCAAGCCGCTCGGCTGCTTCGGCGACGGCGGTGCGATCTTCACCGACGACGAGGAGCTGGCGCGCACGCTGCGCAGCATCCGCGTTCACGGCCAGGGCTCGGACAAGTACGATAACGTGCGGCTCGGCCTCACGGCGCGGCTCGACACCATGCAGGCGGCGATCCTGCTCGAGAAGCTGAAGATCTTCGACGACGAGATCGCGGCGCGCAACAAGGTGGCGGAACGCTATTCGCGGGCGCTCGGCAACCTGGTCGCGGTGCCGCGCCTTGCTCCCGGCTGCACCTCGGTGTGGGCGCAATACACCATCCGCCTGACCAACGGCATCGATCGTGACGCCTTCGCGGCCGCCTTAAAGGCGCAGGGCGTGCCGACCATGATCTATTATCCGAAGTCGGTCCACCAGCAGACGGCCTACAGCCACTATCCGGTCGCCGACGGCGGCCTGCCGGTCAGCGAGCGCCTGTCGAAGGACGTCATCGCCCTGCCGATGCACCCCTATCTCGACGAGGCGGCGCAGGACCGCGTCATCGCGGCTGTGCGCAGCGCGCTACAGGCATGATCCCGAAAAGTGGCTTCCGGTTTTCGGGCTGGATCATGCCTAAATCGTTAGCGTCCTGATACGTCATTTTGACGTAGGGTGATGATGCGCTAGAAGCAGCCCATGCTTGGGCGCATCTTCACCGTCGGCGGCTATACCCTGCTATCGCGGGTCACCGGGTTCGCGCGCGACATCATGCTCGCGGCGATCCTTGGTGCCGGGCCGCTCGCCGACGCTTTCTTCGTGGCGCTGCGGCTGCCCAATCATTTCCGCGCGATCTTTGCCGAAGGCGCCTTCAACGCCGCCTTCGTGCCGGCCTATGCCCATGTTCATGGCGAGCGCGGCGAGGCGTCGGCGCGGCTGTTCGCCGACCGCATCTTCACGCTGCTGTTCGCCTCGCAAGTGGTCCTGCTTGCGGTGGCGATGGCGTTCATGCCGCAGGCGATGAGCATTCTCGCGCCGGGCTTTACCGAGGACGCATCGCAGCGCAAGCTCGCGATCGAGCTGACGCGGATCACTTTCCCCTATCTGCTGCTGATCACGCTGGTGACGCTCTATGGCGGCATGCTCAACGTGATGCACCGCTTCGCCAGCGCCGCCGCGGCGCCGATCTTCCTCAACCTCGCCATGATGATGACGCTGGCGCTCGCGGCGTTCTTCCCCAGCGCCGGCCACGCCGCGGCCTGGGGCGTCCTGATCTCGGGCTTCCTGCAGTTTGCCCTGCTTGCCGGCGACCTCGGGCGTCACGGTGGCCTGCCGCGATTCGCGCCGCTCAAGCTCGACGAGGACGTCCGCGCCTTCTTCCGCGCGCTGGGGCCGGCGACTTTGGGCTCGATGGGAACGCAGGTGGCGCTGTTCGCCGACACCATCATCGCGACGTTTCTCCCCGCAGGCGCGCTGTCGGCGCTGTATTATGCCGACCGCCTCAATCAACTGCCGATCGGCGTCATCGGGATCGCGATCGGCACCGTGCTGCTGCCGGAGATGTCGCGGCGCCTGTCAGCCGACGATCACACAGGCGCCATGGCCGCCCAGCGCCGCGCCTTCGATTTCACGCTGCTGTTCTCGGTGCCGTTCGTGGCGGCGTTCCTGACCGTTGCCGATCCGATCATGCGCGCGATGTTTGCCCGCGGCGCGTTCTCGAAGGCCGATGCTGCCAGCGCAGGTGCGACGCTCGCTGCCTATGCGGTTGGGTTGATTCCCTTTGTGATGATCCGCAGCGCGGTCGCGACCTTCTACGCGCGCAAGGATACCGCAACTCCGGTGAAAGCGGCGCTGACCGGGGTCGCGGTCAATGTCGCGCTGAAGATCGCGCTGGTCGGCTCGTTGGCGCAGGTCGGGCTGGCGCTCGCGACCGCGGTCGGGGCCTGGGTCAATCTGCTGCTGGTGCTGTTGTTCGCGGTGCGCCGCGGCTATCTCGTGTTCGATCGCGCGCTGATCCGCTCGTTCGGCACTTTTGCACTGTGCGGCGTGCTGCTCGCGCTTGCCCTGTGGCTGACCTCGCATTTCGCCTATGTGTGGTTCGCGCCGATGCAGATCTTTCGCGATGAGATGATCCTGCTGTTGCTGATCACGGTCGGCGCCTTCGTCTACGCGCTGCTGATCCTCACGCTGTTCGGCCGCGGCTGGTTGTTCACGCTGCGGCGCGTATAGTTTTACCTGTCAAATCAAATGCATAGGAGTTGGCCGTGGGATAGCGCCGCGTGCGGCGGAAAGCGGTTTGCGCTTCGCTGACAACCACGCCAATATGCGCGCAAACAACCAAGGAAATTGGAGAGACGATGGCAGCTCCCATCAAGTTCGGCGTCGGACAAAGTGTGCGGCGCAAGGAGGATGACGCTCTGATTCGCGGCAAGGGCCGCTATACCGACGACGTCGCCCCGTCTCCCGCATTGCACGCGCTGATGCTGCGTTCGCCGCATGCGCATGCGACCTACACGATCGATGCCGGCAAGGCCCGCGGCATGCCCGGCGTGGCGCTGATCCTGACCGCGGCCGATGTCGCCGAGCTCGGCGGCCTGCCGTGCCTGTTCAATCTCGAAACCGATCCGTTCACCGCACCGCCTTACCCGATCCTCGCCAAGGATGAAGTGCGCCATGTCGGCGACGCCATCGCCTTTGTGGTCGCCGATACCCTCGATCATGCTCGCGACGCAATCGAGGCGATCGACGTCAAATGGACGCCGCTGCCGGCGGTGGCCGGCCTGATCAATGCGGTGAAGAAGGGCGCGCCGCAGGTGTGGCCGGACAAGCCCGGCAATCTGCTGTTCGACGTCTCGATCGGCGACAAGGGCGCGGCCGAGGCCGCCTTCGCCAAGGCGCATGCGGTGGCCGAGATCACCATCGTCAATCCACGCGTCATCACGAACTTCATGGAGACCCGCGCCGCGGTCGCCGAATACGACGCCAAGAAGGACCATCTGACGCTGACGATCGGCAGCCAGGGCAGCCACCGCCTGCGCGAGATCCTCTGCGACATGATCCTGAAGATGCCGAAGGAGAACATGCGGGTGATCTGCCCGGATGTCGGCGGCGGCTTCGGCACCAAGCTGTTTCCCTATCGCGAGTATGCGCTGATCTCGGTCGCGGCGCGCAAGCTCAAGAAGTCCGTCAAATGGACCGCCGAGCGCTCCGACCATTTCATGGGCGACGCGCAGGGCCGCGACAATCTGACCACTGCGAAGATGGCGCTCGCGGAAGACGGCAAATTCCTCGGCATGGATGTCGACCTGATGGGCGACATGGGCGCCTATCTCTCGACGTTCGCGCCCTACATCCCCCATGGCGGCGCCGGCATGCTGCCGGGCCTCTATGACATCAAGGCCTTCCACTGCCGCGTCCGCACCGTGTTCACCAACACGGTGCCGGTCGATGCCTATCGCGGTGCCGGCCGACCGGAAGCCGCCTATGTCATCGAGCGGCTCGTGGATGCTGCCGCGCGAAAGCTCGGGATGACGCCGGATGCGATCCGGCGGAAGAACTTCATCCCGCCGAAGTCGCTGCCCTACACGACCGCGACCGGCAAGGTCTACGACTCCGGCGACTTCGTCGCGCATATGAAGCGCGCGATGGAGATCGCCAACTGGAAGGAGTTTCCGAAGCGCGCCAAGGCCGCCAAGAAGGATGGCCTGGTGCGGGGCATCGGCATGGCGAGCTATGTCGAGGTTTGCGGCACCATGGGCGAGGAGACCGCCAATGTGGCGCTCGATCCCAACGGCGATATCTCGATCCTGATTGGCACGCAGTCGAGCGGGCAGGGCCACCAGACCGCTTATGCGCAGATCGTCGCCGAGCAGTTCGGCGTGCCGCCGGAGCGCGTCCATGTGCTGCAGGGCGACACCGACAAGATCGCGACCGGCCTCGGCACCGGCGGCTCGGCATCGATCCCGTCCGGCGGCGTCAGCGTGCAGCGGGCGACGCACGAGCTCGGCAACAAGCTGAAGGAGCTTGCGGCGCAGGCGCTGGAAGCCGGCGCCGGCGACCTCGAAATCGCCGACGGCCGCATCCGCATCGCCGGCACCGACCGCTCGGTCAGCTTTGCCGATCTCGCCAAGCGTCCCGGCGGCGATACGTCGAAGATGAATTCGAGCGCGACCTTCGCCAGCGCCGACGGCACCTATCCGAACGGCACGCACCTCGCCGAGGTCGAGATCGATCCCGCCACCGGCATCATCAAGATCGTCAGCTACGTCATCGTCGACGATTTCGGCGTGACGCTCAATCCGCTGATGCTCGCGGGCCAGGTGCATGGCGGCGCGATGCAGGGCATCGGGCAGGCGCTGATGGAGCAGGCGGTCTACAGCCCGACCGACGGTCAGCTCGTCACCGGCACCTTCATGGACTACGCGATGCCGCGCGCCGCCGACGGGCCGTCCTTCGTGTTCGAGACCAACAACGTGCCGTGCACGACCAACCCGCTCGGCGTGAAGGGCGCAGGCGAGGCCGGCGCGATCGGCTCGTGTCCGGCGGTCGTCAACGCGATCGTCGAGGGGCTGCATCGCGAGTTCGGGATCGACCACATCGACATGCCGGCCACGCCGGAGCGGGTCTGGATCGCGATCCGCGAGGCCCAGCGCCGCCATAATCTTTGATGAATTGTCGCAGGCGGAATGAAGATTCCGCCTGCGGTGTTTGCAAACCAGGCCGGCCGCGTCCTGCGGACCGGGACAGAGCAGGATTGAGGGGTTTTACCGATGAAGCGGATTGTCGTCGTTGCAGCGATGCTTGCGTTGAGTGCGGGGGCGGTGGTGGCCGACCAGGAGCAGGTCAAGGTGACCCAGGCCCAGATGAAGGAAACCGGCAAGAACGCCGGTGCGCTCGGCGCCATCATCAAGGGGGAGAAGCCCTACGACCAGGCAACGGTCGACGCCGCGCTGGCGAAGTTCGAGGACACCGCCAAGAAGCTGCCGACGCTCTTCCCTGACAGCAGCAAGGGCCTCAAGACGGAAGGCGATTACTCCGCCGGGCCGAAGATCTGGGAAGACAAGGCCGGCTTCGAGCAGCACATCGCGAGCTTTGCCAAATCCGTCACCGACGCCAAGGGCAAGATCAAGGATGTCGACACGCTGAAGGCCGAGCTGACCGTGATCGGCAAGCAGTGCGGCGGCTGCCATGAGACCTATCGCCTGAAGAAGGGCTGATCGCCATTCGGTCAACGAGAAGGGCGGACGCTGTGAAGCATCCGCCCTTTTTTGTGCCGGCCGTTTCTTGCTGGTGTGCCTCTACTTGGTGACCTGGCCGCGGATTTCGCCGCCCGGGTTGGCCGCGGTGTGGACGTTGACGTAGTACTTGCCGGCGAGGAGATCGGCGGCCTGCGCGTCGGTCAACGTCGCGCTGCCCTCGGCCGGGCTCGACGTCGCGTTCGGGATGGCAACCGCGACACCGGAATTCTTGCCGGCTTCTGCGGGGCCGTGGAAATGCGCGGCGGTCGCAGGGCCCGACAGGCCGGAATAGGTCAGCTTCCAGCTCAGCTTCTTGGAGGCCGCGTCGTAGTCGATGTCGGCAGTGCCGGTGCCGGCGCTGGCATTGGCAGGCACTTCGGACTTGCCGTCCAGCTTCGCCGTCAGCTTCTCGGCGAAGGCCGGACCGGCGAGGGCGATTGCGGCGCCCAATGTCAGCGTGGCAAGCAAGGTCTTGTTTGGCATGGTTCTCTCCCCTTTGACGTCACACGATAGTTGCAAATCTTCAAACCGCGGCTCTCCGGATTTATTCCCAAAATGATCGTGAGTGCGGCAAATTTGATGCGAGCTTGTGCGAACGGTTGCCATCATACTGGTTGATGAACTGACGCGACCAATGACGGATCGGTGAATGTTGCGACGAATTCTCCTCCTGGCCGGTTTGGCCGGCTTGATCGGCTTCGGTGTGTTCTGGTGGCTGACGATCCCCGCGACCGTCGCCGCGAGCGCGCTGCCCGCCTACCAGCCCAATCTGGCCAACGGGCTCACAACGTTCAATGCGGGAGGATGTTCCTCCTGCCACGCGGTGCCGAAGCAGGACGACCGCACCAGGCTCGGCGGCGGCCTCGCGATACCGTCGCCGTTCGGGACCTTCTATGCGCCGAACATCTCGCCCGATCCGAACGACGGCATCGGCCGCTGGAGCGAGGCGGATTTCGTCACCGCGGTCATGAAGGGCACCTCGCCAGCGGGGACGCACTATTTTCCGGCGTTTCCCTACACGTCCTATCAGCACGCCAGGGTCAACGACGTGCGCGACCTGTTCGCCTATCTGAAGACCCTGCCGCCGGTCGCCGGCAAGGTGCGCGACCACGACGTGCCGTTTCCCTTCAACATCAGGCGCAATGTCGGGGTCTGGAAATTCCTGTTCATGGACGGCAAGCCGTTCGTCGCGGATGCGAGCCGCTCGGCGCATTGGTATCGCGGCGCCTATCTCGTCAACAGCTTCGGCCATTGCGCCGAGTGTCACAGCCCGCGCAATTTGCTCGGCGGCATCATCACTTCGCAGCGCTTCGCCGGGGGCCCGAATCCGGAAGGCGAAGGCTGGGTGCCCAACATCACGCCGCGGGGGCTCTCGGACTGGAGCGCGAAGGATGTCGCCTATTTCCTCGAGAGCGGACAGACGCCGGACGGCGATAGCGCCGGCGGATCGATGGTGCGCGTGATCCGCAACACCTCGCAGCTCTCAACAAGCGATCGCGATGCGATCGCCGAATACATCAAGTCGCTGCCGCCGGTCGACGGGCCGCCGAAGCCGACGCGCAAGACGGACAAGACTGATCCTTCCTGATGGCGCCGGGCGATGCTTGGCCTGCTATCCGCGCCAAGCACTGGCGGCAATGACCATCAAGCCGCCCGCAATCGCCAGGTCCTTGAAGAATAGCGTTCGTTCCACCTTGTTGGCGAGGTCGAGATGAAACCCGAACGCGGTCGCGAGGCAAAACAGCGCCAGCGCGCCGGCGGCGAATGACGACTGCCAGCCGATCAGCAACGCCAGGCCCGCACCAAGCTCGAGTGCGATGACCAGCGGCAGCAGTATGCCGGGAATATGGTATGCCGCCATGTGGTCGAGGAACGGCTTCGGGCCAGCGATCTTGGCTCCGCCGGCAAGGATGAACAGCAATGCGAGCAGGCTTCGTCCGGCAATCGTGACCATCGTGATCGGCATCGGGGGATCCTCCGGGCTTGTTATTGGTTGTTTTGACCGTGGCTTCTGGCCTGTGAAGCGAACAGGACGGCGGACAGGATGAAGGCAAAGACGAAGAAGGTTGTCCGTCCCAGGACCAGCGCCTTCGCCTGCTCAACCGGCGTGACCGAGATCAGGACCCCGAACGGGATGTAGCACCACAGCACAACCGCGATGGTGCTGCCGAGCCTGCCGAACTGCAGGAAGCCGAACGAGAACAGCAAGACTGCGAGATAGCTGGCGTGAAACTTGACCTGGGAGGCGATCATCTGCAGCTCCCCATCGGCCGGTGACAGCGGCAATCCGTTCTGGATCGCATGCACCATGGTCATGATGTGGTGGTTCTCGACGCAATCGAGGATCACCGTGAGCATCATGGAGGCGAGCGCGATGCCCAGCAGATACGGGTCCATGATGGTGCGCAGCCGGGCGGCCAGCACGGCGAAAAACGCGCCGTAGAAGATCATGAAGAGATTATCGAGCCCGAGATTGAGCCGCAGGCCGAACGGCACCAGCGGGGTCCCGAGATACGCGCCATAGGCTTCGACGGAGCGTGCGGTCTGGAAGAAATCCTGCGAACCCTTGGTGGTGAGGATACCGATCACCATGGCCGCGACGGTCGACGCCGCGAGCGTCGCCAGAATCGCGAGCGTGCGGTCCAATCGGCTGATCTGCATGATATAGCTACTCCGTGTGCGTAAAGCCGACTCGTCGAGTTACAAATATCAACTGCTATCTGAAAATAGATATCAGACGATATCTGAAAATCAATTGGTATTTTAAGTTCGGGAGCCCTGTCCGTTGCCCAGGCTAAATCGCGAGGAAAGTCAGGCCCGTACCAAGAGTCTCCTGATCGAGGCGGCGCGCGAGGAGATCATCAAGAAGGGGTTTGCGCAGGCCTCCGTGCGCGACATCGCCGACGCAGCCGGATTTTCGCAGGGCGCGTTCTATTCGAATTTTCCCGACAAGGAGGCGATCCTCCTGGAACTGGTGCAACAGCACCAATCCGAGGAGCGTGCAAAAATCGAAAGCGTGTTGGGGCAGACGCCGGGCGAGCCAGCGAAGGTGATGGCGGGCCTCGAAAAATGGGCCGCCACCGCCAATTCGGATCCGGGGTTTGCCGTGCTGGCGATCGAGCTGCAATTGCAGGCGCTGCGCAGCCCGACTTTCGCGCAAGGCTATAATGAACTCAACCGCAAGCACCGCCGCGCGCTGGGCGTGCTGGTGACGCGCCTGTTCGAGGTGCTTGGCAAGCAGGCGCCCGCCGATCCCGTGGAGATCGCTACCTGCTTCATCGCATTGGGCCGCGGCATGGCGCTGTTGTCGAGGGGTGGCGAGGTCAGTCGCAGCGGCCGGATGGTCGTCACGTTCTTGAAGGCGCTGATCGACTCAGCGCCGGCCGCCTAGCGGCGCGCGCCTCGCCAATCGGGCGTGTGTGAAGATCGATGCGCTACTTCGCGCCGAACGCCTTGAAGGTGATGATGGTGAGGGTGTCCTGGATGCCCGGGAGCACCTGAACCTTCTCGTTGATGAAATGGCCGATGTCGGTGTCGTGGTCGACGTAGAACTTGACCAGCAGATCGTAATTGCCCGCGGTGGAATAGATCTCGGACGCAATCTCGGCTTCCGCCAGCGCGTTGGCGACGGTGTAGGACTGGCCGAGCTTGCATTTGATCTGGACGAAGAAAGGAACCATCAAAGTCGTCTCCGGGGATTTCCGCGACTATAGGCCAAAAACCGGCCGCCAAGGCAAGGGGGCAAGGCAAGCGGGCAACAAGGCCAACTTGCGGTAAAGTCAGGCGAACTTGCTGCCGATGGGCGGCCGGGCTAGGACAGGCCATGATCCTGTTCGCAACGGTCTCATTCGTCCCAACCGCCGGTGCCGCGCAATGACGCCGGTCGCGCTCACCATCGCCGGCTCGGATTCCTCGGGCGGGGCGGGCATCCAGGCCGACCTCAAGAGCTTTGCCGCGTTCGGGGTGTACGGCGCCTCCGCGATCACGGCGCTGACCGCGCAGAACACCACCGGCGTCAGCGGCATCCATCCGGTGCCCGCTTCGTTCGTCACGGCCCAGATCGATGCGGTGTTCTCCGACCTCGACGTCGGCGCGGTGAAGATCGGCATGGTGGCGCAGGCCGAGACGATCGTGGCGATCGCCGACGGGCTGAAACGCTGGGCGCCGCGCCACATCGTGCTCGACCCGGTGATGGTGGCAACTTCGGGCGATCGGCTGCTCGCTGCCGAGGCGATCGATGCGCTGAAGACCATGCTGTTTCCGCTGGCCTCGCTGATCACGCCGAACCTGCCGGAAACGGCGGCGCTGCTGAACGAGCCGGTCGCCTCAAGCGAGGCCGACGTCGCGCGACAGGGCAGGCAATTGCTGGCGATGGGATGTCGCGCGGTGCTGGTCAAGGGCGGCCATGGGCACGGCGCCGAGAGCATCGACTATCTGATCGATCGCGAGCGCAGCATCGCGCTCGCGGCGCCGCGCATTGAAACTGCCAACACGCACGGCACCGGCTGCTCGCTGTCATCGGCGATCGCAGCCGGACTCGCGAAAGGCGAAGGCCTGGAGACCGCCGTGCGCAACGCCAAGGCCTGGATCACGGAAGCGATCGCCGCCGCCGATCGCTTCGCCGTCGGACATGGCCACGGGCCGGTGCATCACTTCCATAAATATTATTGAAGCGCGGCCGCTGCGTAGCCCGGATGGAGCCAGCGGGTCGCGCGAATGCGCGCCCGATGACAGGCTCCGCGAAATCCGGGACCAGATCATCCGTGGACGCAAGACCCCGGATTGCGCTGCGCTCCATCCGGGCTAAGTAGTCTTCGTTCATCGAAGAGGAAGCCCGTCATTGCGAGGAGCGATAGCGACGAAGCAATCCACTTCCCCGCTTGCGGCGCTATGGATTGCTTCGCTTCGCTCGCAATGACGGTGGATCGGCGTTCCTGTGCATTTCAACGCCTATTCCGCACAGCTTCGTCCACCCATGTCGCCAGATTGTCGCACGCCGCTGTTATCCGCAGGGAAGGGGGCGTGCGGCTGATTCTCGTTAACTGTTAGTGAGGCCTTGGGTCGCGAGGGTCGTCATCGCCTTGTCACAGGAATCTGTTAGGTGCACAGGCATGGGAAGTGACTCCTTGAGTGAAGAAAGCCCCGAGCGGCGCTTTCGCACTTTGTTTATCTCCGATGTCCATCTCGGAGCCCGCGGTTCGCAAGCCGACCGCCTGCTGGACTTCCTCCGCTCCCACGATGCCGACACGATCTACCTCGTTGGTGATATCGTCGACGGCTGGGCGCTGAAGTCGAACTGGCACTGGCCGCAGACCCATAATGATTTCGTGCAGAAGATGCTGCGCAAGGCGCGCAAGGGCGCCAAGGTGATCTACGTCCCGGGCAACCACGACGAGTTCCTGCGCAAATATTACGGCACGCATTTCGGCGGCATCGACGTGGTGGAGAACACCGTTCACACCGGCGCCGACGGCAAGCGCTACCTCGTGATCCACGGCGACATCTTCGATCTCGTGGTGCAGAACGCGCGCTGGCTCGCCCACCTCGGCGACAAGGCCTACGACTTCGCGATCCAGATGAACCGCTTCGTCAACTTCTTCCGCAAGATGTTCGGCGTGCCGTACTGGTCGCTGTCGCAATGGGCCAAGCTGAAGGTCAAGAAGGCGGTGAACTATATCGGCGCATTCGAGGCGACGCTTGCAGGCGAAGCGCGGCGTCACGGCTGCGACGGCGTGATCTGCGGCCACATCCACTACGCGACGATTCATGACGAGCAGGGCATCCGCTACATGAATTGCGGCGACTGGGTCGAGAGCTGCACGGCGCTCGCCGAGCATGAGGACGGCCATTTCGAGATCATCACCTGGACCGACCCGGTACGCCGGATCGCGCCAGTTCCGCGAGTGACGGCACGCGCTGCATGACGCATATCCTGGTCGCGACCGATGCGTGGCATCCCCAGGTCAACGGGGTTGTCCGCACGCTGACCATGATGGCACAGGCGGCGAAATCGCTCGGCGTCGAGGTGAGCTTCCTGACGCCGGACGAGTTCCGTACCTTCGCGATGCCGAGCTATCGCGACCTCCGGCTGGCGCTGCCGTACCAGGCCAAGGTCGCAAGCCTGATCGAGGCCGCCAAGCCCGACAGCATCCATATTGCGACCGAAGGCCCGATCGGGCTGTCGGTCCGCCGCTATTGCCGCAAGCAGGGCCTGCCGTTCACGACAAGCTTCCACACCCGCTTTCCCGAATACGTCTCGGCACGGACGCCGGTCCCCGAGGCCTGGGTGTGGCGCGCGCTGCGCTGGTTCCATCGGCCGAGCCGGGCAGTGATGGCCGCGACCCCGGCGCTGGCCGCCGAATTGCGCCAGCGCGGCTTCCGCAACGTGGTGCTATGGTCGCGCGGCGTCGACACCGCGCTGTTCCACCCGCGCGACGTGGACCTCTGCCTGCCGCAGCCGGTCTATCTCAGCGTCGGCCGGGTGGCGGTGGAGAAAAACCTCGAGGCGTTCCTCGATCTCGACCTGCCCGGCACCAAAATCGTGGTCGGCGACGGCCCGGCGCGGGCGGCGCTGGAGCGGAAATATCCGGAGACCGTCTTCCTCGGCGCCCGCCATGGGGAAGAATTGGCTGAAATCTATGCCGCAGCCGATGTGTTCGTTTTCCCCAGCCGCACCGATACGTTCGGTCTGGTGCTGCTCGAAGCGCTGGCCAGCGGCCTGCCGGTTGCCGCTTTTCCGGTCACCGGCCCCCGCGACGTGATCGGCGCGGCGCCGGTCGGGGTGCTCGACGAGGATCTGCACCACGCCTGCCTGGAGGCGCTCGGCATCTCGCGGCAGGCTTGCGTCGATTTTGCCGCGCTCCACACCTGGCAGGCGTCGGCCCGGGTGTTCATCGACCGCTGCATGAACGTCCGCCCCGTCGCTCCCGACGGCGAGGGGGAGGCGTTCGAATTCGGCGCCGAAGAGCACCATTTTGCGGCATTGCCGGCGCCACAGCCAAACTCACGCTAAAGCGTCTTGCCCGCCGGGCCGCCGCCGCGATACAAATCGTGGATGACGGACATCACTCTCAATCCACCCGTCGCTGCCGCGGACATCGATGCCGCCGCACGGGTGGTCGCGCCGTTCGCGGTGCGCACGCCGCTCCTGACTTTCCCGGTTCTCAACGAACGCGTCGGCACCCAGGTCTTCCTCAAGCCCGAGATGCTGCAGCGGACCGGATCGTTCAAGTTCCGCGGCGCCTTCAACAAGCTCGCCTCGATACCGCAGGACAAGCGGAGCGGGGGCGTCGTCGCGTTCTCCTCGGGCAACCACGCCCAGGGCGTTGCCGCGGCCGCGAAGATTCTCAACATGCAGGCGACCATCGTGATGCCTGCGGACTCCCCGATCACCAAGCGCGAGCGGACCAAGTCCTATGGCGCCGAGGTCGTGCTGTACGATCGCGATCGCGACAACCGCGAGGCGATCGCCAATGGCATCGCCAGCAAGCGCGGCGCGACGTTGGTGCGTCCCTATGACGATCCCTTCGTGATCGCGGGCCAAGGCACAGCCGGCCGCGAGATCGCCGAGGACATGGCGGCGCTCGGGCTCGTTCCCGACATCGTCGTCGCACCGGCTTCCGGCGGCGGCCTGATCGCGGGCGTTGCCACCGCGGTGAAGGCGAAATTTCCCCAGTCCCAGGTGATCGTGGCCGAGCCCGCGGGCTATGACGATCATGCTCTGTCGCTCAAGGTCGGCCATCGCGAGGCGCATGCGGTCGCGCCGCGCACCATCTGCGATGCGCTGATGGCGATGATGCCGGGCGAGCTCACCTTCGCCATCAACAGCAAGCTGCTCGCAAACGGCGTCAGCGTCTCCGACGACGAGGTCGGTGCTGCCGTCGCTTTTGCCTATCGCGAGTTGAAGCTCGTGGTCGAACCCGGCGGCGCAGTCGGCCTCGCGGCGCTGCTCGCGGGACGGATCGACGCCAAGGGCAAGAACGTCGTCATCGTGCTCTCGGGCGGCAATGTCGACGCCGACCTGTTCGCGAAGCTCGTCGCCTGAGACCAGCATCTTGAAAAGAAACGGGGCAGGGCCGTAGTCGCTCTGCCCCGTTTCGTTGTGCGCCGCCGCTGATCAATGTCTGAAGCCGCCATAGCGATCGATGAAGCTTCGTTTGACCTGAAACCGTGTGACGAATCCGGCGCCGCTTGCGGGCACGTTCCAGTCGCGCGCAATCTTTGCGGCGTACTCTTCCGTCAGGACCGGATAGAAGATCGGTTGATCGGGAAGCCGCGGCGGAAAGGCACGCATGCCACCCTGCTCGATCAGCGCGAGCTCCTGGGGGCCCACCGGCCGCCAAAGAGTGATCGTGTCGGTTTCGTCGGGCATCGGACCGCGCTTACGAGAAGAACGCGATTCTCTCGACCTGGCTCATACGGCGGATCGGCGCGAGCGGATCGTTGGCTGCGACGCTCGGCTTTTTCAAAAGCCCACTCGCGATGATGGTCGAGCCGAGTGAGATTTCTGCCGCGGGAGCCGCGGCAGCCTCGACGGCGGGCCGGAGGGGCGGCGGCACGGCGGCCGGAGCCGCGGCAACCGGTGCTGCAGCAACTGGCGCTGCAGCAATTGGCGCTGCGGCCATCAGCGGCGGCTCGACCTTGACCTCGATCGGCTCAGGCGCCGGTGCGGGCTCGGGCTGAATCGCCGGTGCATCCATCTCGGGTTCGTCAGCCATTGCCTCGGCGACGCGCATCTCCTCGGCGGCGCGCATCTCTTCGGCGATCGCTTCTTCGTCGATCGGATCGGGCGCGCCCATCTCCATCGCGATGAGGTCGAGCATCGCTTCGTCCTGGGCGTCAGCGGCGGCCTCGGTGACACGGGCGAGCTCTGCGGCTTCGGCTTCGGCCAGCGCGGCCTCCGCCTTGAGCCATGCTTCGTTCGGCTCAGGCGTGGCGGCAGCCTCAATGCTCGGCGTTGCGGCAGGCACGGCGGCTTCGGCGGGCGGCGTCGCGACGGCTTCCTGAGGCGGCGCCGGCGGCGTGGCGGCGATCGTGGCGTCGGGCGCAGCGCTCTCGGCGGCAGTGCCTTCGGCTACCGGTTGCGGCGAGGGCGCAGCAACGAGCGGTTCCGCAACCGGTGCTTCGGCTACGGCCGCTCGCTCAGCCACGGGCGTTTCCGTCTGATCCGGATCGAATTCGCTGAGCCGGCGGGCCAGCGCCGCGAAGGCGGCATCCAGCACGGCCTTGGCGTCGTCCATCGAAACCTCGGTCGCACCGGCCTCGATCGCGCTGGCCTGCGAATCGATGATGTCGCAGATCCGGCCGTCATTGCCGATCTCGCGCAGCCGCCAGGAGATCTCCCGAATCACCCGCACGCCCTTGCGCACCGGCGCGAGGTTCGGCTCGAAGCTGATGCCGTCGAGCGCCGCGATGGCGGAGGCCTGGGCGGCCTCGATCGCGCCGCGCAGGGCGGCCAGCGCCTGCGCCAGCTGCTCGTCCCTGATGGCCGCTGCGGCGGCTTGCCGCTGCGCGCTGAGGCTGTCCTCGATCCGCGCCACGGCATCGAGCACCATGCGGGTATCCGCATTGCGGTTGCGCTTGGCGTATTCGCCGAGGAACCAGCGGCCCCGCGAGGTCTCCATGAAGGCCGCGCTGATCGCAGCATAGTCCTCCTCGCTCGGCAGGGCCGCGCGGGCGGAAATCGGCGACAGGGCGAATGCTTCTTCGGCCATCACAATCTCTCCGCGCAAATCACTGCGCGTTACGCTAACGATCACCACGATATCGCGCGAATCGCAATTGAATTGATGTCTTCCGAATCACAAATCCCCATTGCAGCAAAGGTCGCGTCGCGGCGATTCGCGCGCAGCCTCGCGGCGTTCTATGCCACGACGTTCGGGATGACCGGGGTCCACCTGCCGTTTTTCACGGTGTGGCTGAAGGCGATCGGGATCGACGCCACCTGGATCGGCCTCATCACGGCGGTGCCGCCGGTGACGCGCTTCACCGTGCTGCCGCTGGTCACCGCGGCTGCGGAGCGGCGCCAGATGCTGCGCGGCGCGATGATCGCCACGGGATTCGCCACCGCGGTGGGCTTTGCCGTGATCGGCACCCAGCACCAGCCGTTGGTGTTGCTCGCGGTCTATGCGCTGACCTGCTGCGTCTGGACGCCGATGGTGCCGCTCACCGACGCCTACGCACTGCGCGGCGTCAGGCAATTCGGCCTGAGCTACGGACCGTTGCGGCTGTGGGGCTCGGCCGCCTTCGCGGTCTGCGCGCTGATCAGCGGGTTCTTGCTGCGCTATGTCGCCGAGGTCGATCTGATCTGGATCATCACCGCCGTGACCGTGCTCGGCGCACTGGTCGGGCTGACGCTGCGGCCGCTGGGCCGCCCGGTGGCTACAGTCGCGCACGCGGCCGGCGTGCCGAGGCTGCTGCGTAATCCGACATTCCTCGCGATCATCGTGTCCTCGGCGCTGATCCAGGGCAGCCACGGCGCCTATTACATCTTCGCATCGATCGCCTGGCAGCAGGCCGGCTTCAGCGGCCTGACCATCGCGGCCCTCTGGGTGCTCGGCGTGATCGCCGAGATCGTGCTGTTTGCGGCCTCGCCGCGCTTCACGCTGCCGTCGGCTGTGCTGGTGATGATCGCGGCCGCCAGCGCTATGGCGCGCTGGGCGATCACCGCGCAGGATCCGCCGCTTGCGGTGCTGGCCGTGGTCCAGCTCGGGCACGGGCTGAGCTTCGGCCTGACCCAGGTCGGCATCATGGGGCTGATGGTGCATCATGTGCCGGTTCATGTGATGGCGCGCGCGCAGGGTTACCTCACCGCCTGCGGCGGCATCGTCGCCAGCACCACGGCGATCGTCAGCGGCTTGGTCTATGCGCGCTTCGGGCTCGGCGTTTACGACATGATGGCGGCGATGGCGGCGACGGGCGGGCTGGTGATGTGGTTCGCGCGCAAGCGACTAACCCACTAGCCCCAGAGCGCGGCGTCGGGCGGATAGACCAGGCTGCCTTCATAGCGCAGGCCGTTGTCGCGATCCCTGGCCAGCAGCAGCGGGCCGTCGAGGTCGACGAAGCGCGCGGCTTGCGCGATCAGCATCGCCGGCGCCATCGCCAGCGAGGTCGCGACCATGCAGCCGATCATGATCTCGAAGCCGAGCGCGCGGGCGGCGTCCGCCATCGCCAGCGCTTCGGTCAGTCCGCCGGTCTTGTCGAGCTTGATGTTGACGGCATCATAGCGGCCGCGCAGGCCCTCGAGAGAAGCGCGGTCATGCACGCTCTCGTCGGCGCAGACCGCGACCGGGCGCTTGATCCGCAGCAGCGCCTCGTCCTTGCCGGCCGGCAGCGGCTGCTCGATCAGCGTGACGCCGGCATCGGCGCAGGCCGCGAGATTGGCGGCGAGATTGTCCTCGGTCCAGGCTTCATTGGCATCGACGATGAGTTCGGAGGTGGGCGCCGCCTTGCGCACGGCGGCGATCCGCGCGGCGTCGCCATCGCCGCCGAGCTTGATCTTGAGCAGCGCGCGATGCGCGGCCTTCGCGGTGGCTTCCGCCATCGCCTCTGATGTCCCGAGCGAGATCGTATAGGCGGTGGTGCGCGGCTCGGGCGCAGGCTGGCCGAGCAGGTTCCAGATCCGCTGACCGGCGCGCTTGGCCTCAAGGTCCGCCAGCGCGCAGTCCAGCGCATTGCGGGCGGCGCCGGCCGGCATCCGGGCCTGCAAGGCGATCCGCTCCATGCCATTGGCGAATGGCTCCTGCATCGCCTGGATCGCCTGCAGCGTCGCCTCGGGCGTTTCGCCATAGCGCGGGTAGGGCACGCATTCGCCGCGGCCGGTGAGGCCGCCCTGGCTCACCTCGGCCACCACGACGACGGCCTCGGTCTTGGCGCCACGGCTGATCGTGAAGGTCCCGGCGATCGGCCAGCGCTCGATCCGCGTGGTCAGGGAAATCGCTCCGGGAGGGGTGGAAGTCATTTTAAAGTCTACTATTTCCTGAACCGTAGCTTGCGACGCGCAACCAACTATGGCTGGTTAGCGACAGATTCGACAAGCCGATCCGGCATCGCCGGAGATCTACGTGAGCGGCGGCCAGCCGGCTTGAGGGGTAGGCATAAGGTGAGCGGCGACCCGACACTGGAGCGGATAGCCCAAGGCGAAGGACTGGCGTTGTGCGCGGCGGGCAACTGGACGGCCCGCTTTGCTCCCGCGCTTGAGCGGATCGTCTCCGACGCCGAGAAACTGCGCGGCAGCCGTTCCCATATCTTCATCGATGTGTCGCAGGTCGCGAGCCTCGACACGTTCGGCGCGTGGCTGATCGAGCGGCTGCGCCGCAGCCTGAGCGATGCCAGCGCCGAAGCGGAGATCGCGGGCCTCTCCGCCAATTATTCCAGCCTGGTCGACGAGGTGCGCCGCGTCGGCCCTGCGCCCAGGGTTGTCAGCGACCGGCTGTCGATCACGGGCATGCTCGAGCAGATCGGCCGCACCGTGGCCGGGGTCAGCGGGACAATCATCGGGCTGGTCGATATGCTCGGTGCGGTGCTGGCCGCCGCCGCCAAGGTGCTGATCCATCCGCGCAGCTTCCGTCTGACCTCGACGGTGCATCATCTCGAGCAAGTGTGCTTGCGCGCGGTGCCGATCGTCGTGCTGATCACCTTCCTGATCGGCTGCATCATCTCGCAGCAGGGCATCTTCCATTTCCGCAGGTTCGGCGCCGACATCTTCGTGGTCGACATGCTGGGCGTGCTGGTGCTGCGCGAGATCGGCGTGCTGCTGGTCGCGATCATGGTCGCGGGCCGCTCCGGCTCGGCCTATACCGCCGAGCTCGGCTCGATGAAGATGCGCGAGGAGATCGACGCGCTGCGCACTATGGGCTTCGATCCGATCGAGGTCTTGATCCTGCCGCGCATGCTGGCGCTGGTGCTGGCGCTGCCGATCCTGGCCTTCCTCGGCGCGATGGCCGCGCTCTATGGCGGCGGCCTGGTGGCCAGGCTCTATGGCGGCGTCGATCCGGAGGCGTTCCTGCTCCGCCTTCGTGATGCCATATCGATCGACCATTTCATCGTCGGCATGGTCAAGGCGCCGGTCATGGCCGCGGTGATCGGCATCGTCGCCTGTGTCGAGGGGCTTGCGGTGCAGGGCTCGGCGGAGTCGCTCGGTCAGCACACCACCGCGTCGGTGGTGAAGGGGATCTTCTTCGTGATCGTGATGGACGGCGTGTTCGCGATCTTCTTCGCCTCGATCGGGATGTGATCATGGCCGAGCAGGACGTCGACGCCATCATCCGGGTCCGCGACATCACGGTTCAATTCGGCAGCACGCGCGTGCTCGACGGCCTCGACCTCGACGTCAAGCGCGGCGAGATCCTCGGCTTCGTCGGGCCGTCGGGCGCCGGCAAGTCGGTGCTGACGCGAACCATCATCGGCCTTGTGCCGAAGGTCTCCGGCCGCATCGAGGTGTTCGGCGTCGATCTCGATGCCGCGAACTCGGCGCAGCGCCGCGGCGTCGAGCGGCGCTGGGGCGTCTTGTTCCAGCAGGGCGCGCTGTTCTCCTCGCTCACGGTGCGCCAGAACATCCAGTTTCCGGCGCGCGAATACCTGCGCGTCTCGCAGCGGCTGCTCGACGAGATCGTGGTGGCGAAGCTCGTAATGGTCGGGCTGAAGCCCGAGGTCGCCGATCGCTATCCGTCGGAACTGTCCGGCGGCATGATCAAGCGCGTCGCGCTGGCGCGCGCACTCGCGCTCGATCCCGAGCTCGTGTTTCTCGACGAGCCGACGTCGGGCCTCGATCCGATCGGCGCCGGCGATTTCGACGAGCTGGTGCGCACCCTGCAGCGCACTTTGGGGCTGACCGTTTTCATGGTAACCCACGATCTCGACAGTCTTTACACGGCGTGCGACCGTATCGCCGTTTTAGGGAACGGTAAGATCATTGCTGCAGGATCGATCGCCGACATGAAGGCATCGCAGCATCCGTGGCTGCAGCAATATTTCAACGGCAAGCGCGCCCGCGCCGTTGTGGCTTAGCCCATGATCCCGAAACGAAAAGACCGGTTTTCGGACGAGATCATGCGCCAACAGGGAATTCGACGGGCTCGAACGCAGGCCGACTGCGTGAGCGCCCAAGAGTGATGAACGCGAGCAATTGATGGAAACGCGGGCGAACTACGTCTTGATCGGGGCTTTCACGCTGGCGGTAATCGCCGCGGCGTTCGGCTTCGTGCTGTGGTTCCAGAGCCTGCACACCACCAAGCAGCGCAGCCCCTTGCGGGTGATCTTCGAGGGGCCGGCGTCGGGCCTGCGCAACGGCGGCAACGTCAATTTCAACGGTATCAGGATAGGGGAGGTCGTCTCGGTCAAGCTCGACAACCCACGCCGCGTGGTCGCTCTGGCGATGATCGAGAACAACGCACCGCTGCGCAAGGACACCCTCGTCGGCCTCGAATTCCAGGGCCTGACCGGCGTCGCCGCGATCTCGCTGAAAGGTGGCGAGGAGGCCGCCCCGCCGGTGCCGCTGGATGAGGACGGCATCCCGGTTCTGACCGCCGACCCGAACGCGTTGCAGGACGTCACCGAGGCGATCCGCGCCACTCTGCAAAACGTCAACCGCATCGTCGCCGACAATCAGCAGTCGGTGAAGAATTCGCTGAAGAATCTCGAGGTCTTCACCCAGGCCTTGGCGCGCAATTCCGAGAAGATCGACAACGTCATGCTCAAGGTCGACGGCGTGATGGGCAAGGCCGACAATCTGATGCTGGGCCTCAACGCGATCGCGGGCGGCAACAATGGCAGCGAGCTGAACCTGATGGTGAAGTCGATCCGCGAGCTCGCCGACAACGTCGACAAGCGGTCCAATCTGCTGATCAACGACGGCCGCCGCACGCTGTCCGACATCAGCCGCGCCGTGAACAATTTCGACCGCAACCCGAGCCGGGTGATCTTCGGCGGCAGCAACAACGCCGCACCCGAGCCCGCGCCGGCTCCAGCCGCAGCACCGACCGGGCCGCGGCGGCGGTAGTAGGTTGCGCGAGTAGCGAGTAGCTCTTTTCCCCGCTGCCAGGCCAGTCATTGCGAGGAGCGAGCGACGAAGCAATCCATCGTGCGCCGAGTCGAGAGGTGGATTGCTTCGCTCCGCTCGCAATGACGGTTGTTCTCCATCGCGTCTCCGCGAGCCGTTCGCCTTAGCCAAAACAAAAACGGAGACCTTTAGGTCTCCGTTCTCCATTCGCTAGTCGCAGCTTACCCCAGCCGTCCTGCCGCGTGGGCGAGCAGGGTGTAGACCAGCCCGGTCTCCGAGGTCAGGTGGCTGCTCAGCTCCTGCTGGCCGCGGCCTTCGCGGGCGACTTCGTCGAGCAGGCGCTCGAACTCCGCGATGTAGCGGTCGACCGTCTGCTTGAAGCCGCGGTCGGCGCGGTACTTGCGGGCCACTTCATCGAAGGCCTTCTGGCCGGCCGGCGTGTAGAGGCGCTTGGAAAACGCCTTGTTCTCGCCGCGCTGGTAGCGATCCCACATCTCGGCGGCGAGCGTGCGGTCCATCAGCCGGCCGATGTCGAGCGACAGCGACTCCAGCGGATTGGCGGCCGGCTGCGGCTGCTGCGGACGCGGGCGCTGCTGGGCGTCGCGGCCCTGCGGGGCAGGCGGCGGCGCGTCGCTGCGGTTGAGCAGGTCGGACAGCCAGCCGTCGCCGTTGTTGTTGGGGCCGGCCGGGCTCACCGACGGGGCCTCGGTGCGGCGCGAGGTCGCCATGCCGAGATCAGGCGGCGGCAGCGTCGAGGCGCTGTTGCCATTGTCGCGCACGCTGTCGCGCATCCGCACGTCGGCGCGGCCGCCGGCGGCAGCCATCACCGGCTCCTCGTGGCGGACGCTGGTGCGGTTGGTCGAAACCACGTCGAGCCCGCGGCCGTGATGGGCGACGATGCGGTTCAGCTCGGCCAGGGCCTCGATCTGGTCGACGATCACCTTGCGCATCTGCGCGGTGTTTTCGGCGGCCTCCTGCGGCATTTCCAGCACGCCGCGGCGCAGCTCGTTGCGGGTGGCCTCGAGCTCGCTGTGCATCTCGCTCGCCATCTGCTTCATCGCCGTGACCATCGCGGAGAACTTCTCCGTCGATTCCCTGAACATCGCATCGGTCTCGGCATTGCTCTGCTGGTAGAGGTCGTTCATAGCGTCGACGGTCTGCTGACGCTCGTTCTCGGCGGCCATGCGCACCGCCTCGAACTGCTTGCTGATCGCAGCCGAACCTGCGCCTGCGGTCTCCGCCACCACGCGCGCGATGTCGCGAGCGCGTTCCTCGGCCGCGCCGAGCGATTCATCGAGCAGCCCGGTGAAGCGCGACAGCCGCTGGTCGAGATCGGTGGTGCGCAGGTCGATGGTCGTGACCAGCGATTCCAGCGCCGACTTGCGCTCGCTGACGGAGGTCGTCGTCGAACGGTTGGCCTGCTCGACCACGGCAGCCGCATCGATCAGCGCCTTGCCATGGGTCTCGAACTGGCTCGACAGCGCGCCGAGATCTTCCAGCGCCTTGCCGGTCTTGCTGTTGAACACCGTGAGCTGGTCTTCCAGCGTCTGGGTCGCCACGCCGTTGCGCGAGGTGACGTCGTTCATGGCGGACACGAAGTCGGCCACGCGGGTCACCAGCGCGCGCTCCAGCGAGTTGAGGTTGTCGTGGGCGCCGGTCAACACTTCCTGCAGCAGGATGTTGCCCTCGCGCAGCCGCTCGAACAGCGCCACCGTGTCGGTGCGCAGGATCTTGCTGGTCTCCTGCATCTCCGTGACGGCCGAGATCGAGACCTGGCGCGACTGGTCAATCGCCGCGCGGGAGGCATGCTCGAGCTCCTTGAGCGACTTTGCCACCGCACCGGTCGCCTGATCGCCGGCCGAGGTGATGTTGCGCGCGACGTCGCCGCCATGCGCCGCCATCGACTGCGAGAAGGCGAGGCCGCGGTTTTCGATCGCCTTCAACGCGTCCGCGGTGGCGCGATCCATGTCGTTCGACAGCTGCGTGGTCTTGGCGGTCAGCGCCTCGACCAGCGAGCCGCGGCGGCCGTCGACCATCTGCGACAGGCGCTCGGTCTGCTGCTGCACATAGGTTACGATCTCGTCGGTCTTGCCGGTCATCGCCGAGCCGAATGCGCTGGAGGCGGACAGCACCGAACGTTCGATGTCGGCGGAGGTCGTCTTGACCTTGGTCGAGACCTCGTTCGACATCGTGATCAGCGCGGCCTGTGCGTTCTGCGCAGAGGTCTGGATGTTGTCGGTGGTCTTGGCCGTGACCGAACCCAGCGCGCGCTCGATATCGGTCGAGAGCGTGCGGATCTGGGCGGCGGCATCGGCGGAGGTCGCCGCAAACGAGCTCTGGGCCTCGCGGGCGCTGCCCAGGATGGTCTGTGCGGTCTCGGCGCTGGCCGCGGTCAGCGAGCGCTCGATCTCGACGGAGATCGCGCGCATCTGGCTTGCGGCCTCGCTCGACGTTGCCACGAACGAGTTCTGGGCATCGCGGGCACTGCCGACGATCGTCTGGGCGGTGTTGGTGCCGACCGACGTCAGGGTGCGCTCGACATCGGCTGCCAGCGACTTGACGTGGTTGGCTGCTTCCGTCGACGCGGTGACGAGGGTGTTCTGCGCCTCGCGAGCGCCGGCCGTCAGCACCTCGATGGTGCCGGAACCGGCCATCGACAGCGCGCGCTGGATATCGGCGGCAAGCGCCGACACCTTTGTCGCAGACTCGGTCGATGCGTTGACCAGCATGCTCTGGGCTTCACGCGCGCCTGACGTGATCGATTCCGCGGTGGCGGAACCGGCCATCGACAGCGAGCGCTCCATGTCGGCCGCCAGGGTGCGGACCAGATCGGTGGCCTCGGTGGATGTGCTGGCCAGCGTGCTCTGGGCCTCGCGCGCCGAGGCGACGATGGCTTCCGCGGTGGCGGAGCCCGCCATCGACAGCGAGCGCTCGATATCGGCCGACAGGGTGCGGACCAGATTGGTGGCGTCGGTGGACGCACCGGCCAGCGTGTTCTGGGCCTCGCGGGCGGAGGCGACGACGGCTTCCGCTGTCGCGGTGCCGGCGGTCGAGAGCGAGTGCTGGATGTCGGCCGCGAGCGTGCGGGCGAGGTTGGTGGCTTCGGTCGACGCGCCGGCCAGCGTGCTCTGGGCTTCGCGGGCGGAGGCGACGACGGCTTCCGCGGTCGCGGAACCGGCCATCGACAGCGAGCGCTCGACGTCGCTGGCGAGCGACTTGACCTGGCCGGTGACGTCGTTCGACGTCGCGATCAACGTGGTCTGGGCCTCGCGGGCGCCGGTCATGATCGCTTCGGCAGCGGCAGAGCCGGACATCGACAGCGATTGCTCGACATCGGCGGCGAGCGACTTGACTTGGCTTGCGGCTTCGATCGAGGCCGAGACCAGCGTGGTCTGTGCGTCGCGGGCGCCCGACAGAACCGAGGCTGCGGTGGCGCTACCGGCCGCCTGCAGCGTGCGCTCGACGTCCTCCGACAGCGCCTTGATCTGCGAGGCGACGTCGCCGGATGCGGAGACCAGCGACACCTGGGCGTCGCGGGCACTGGTGAGGATCGAGTTGGCGGCGCTGGTGCCGACGGCGGTCAGCACGCCCTCGACCTCGGCCGAGCTCAGCTTGAGCTGGTTGCCGACATCCGCGGACACGGTGAGCAGCGCCTGCTGCGCGGTGCGCGCGCCGGTCTGGATGGTTTCGCTGGTGTTGACCACGAGGTTGGTCAGCGAGCGCTCGGCGTCCTCGACATGGGACTTGATGCTCGACGACAGCAGCTCGGCGCGGGACATCATGTCCTCGCTCGCCTGGCGGCCGCTGCTCTCGATGCGGCCGGCGACGGCCTCGACGCGCGAGCCCAGCAGGTCCTCGAACTGCGCGACGCGGGTGTCGATGTCGCCGGCGATGGCGCCGACGCGGCTCTCGATGCCCTGCTGGATGTCGGCGAAGCGCGCCGAGATGGTGTCGGTCACGTTCGAGCTATGACCACTGATGGTCTCGACGAGGCGGGTGTTGTGACCGTTGATGGTATCGGCGAGGCGGGTGCTGTGACCGTCGATGGTATCGGCGAGGCGGGTGCTGTGGCCGTTGATGGTGTCGACCAGGCGGTTGCTGTGGCCGTCGATGGTCTCGGTGACGCCGTTGATGCGATGGTCGACCGCGGCGATCGCCTGCACGGTGCCCTCGGTCAGGGTCGTGGTCAGCAGGCCGAGGCGCGAGTCGATCGAGTGGATCGCCTGGGTGGCGCCTTCGGTCAGCTGGGTCGCGAGCGTGCCGAGATGGCCGTCGATGGTGTCGGTGACCGACTTGGCGCGGCTCTCGAAGGTGACTTCGAGCGACCTCATGCGGCCGTCGATCGCGTCATCCAGCGACTGCAGGCGGCCGTCGAACGAGCCGATCTTGGTGGCGAGCGATGAGTCGAACGACGACAGCTTGTCGGTCAGCGAGGCGTCGAGATTGGTGACACGGCTGCCGAGCGTGGTCTCGAACTGCAGCAGGCGCTGGTCGAGCGAAGCGGTGATCTCACCGCTATTCGAGGTGACGCGATTGTCGAAGGTGTCGACATAGGTCTTCAGGCTGTCGGCGATGTCCTGGGTCCGCTGGCCCATGCGCTCGACGATGTCGCCGCCGAATGTTTTCACGGTGCGGTCGAATTCCGAGATGTGGCGGGTGATCAGCGCGCCGAGCGTGCCGGAGTCGCGGGCGAATTTCTCGGCGAGCTCGCTGCCGTGGTTCTTCACCAGGTCGTCGAACGCGCTCATCTGCAGCGACAGCGAGTCGTGCGCGGTCTCGGTCTGGCCCACCACCTTGGCGACCAGCGAGTTGACGGTGACGTCGAGAGCTTCGCTCGCCCTGTCGCCAGAGGTCATGATCTGGCCGGCGAGGCGGTTGCCGGCGTCGTCGATCTTGCTGACGAGGTCGTTGCTGCGCAGCTCGAGCTCGAGCAGCAGCGAGTCCGCGGAGTTCTTCAGGGAGTCGTGGACCTCTTCGGTGCGGTCGGAGATGCCGTCGACGATCGCGGACGAACGCTGCTCGAACTCGCCGGTGATGCGGTCGATGCGCTCGTTCAGCATCTCGTGGACGCGATCGGCCAGATCGACGAACTCGTCATGGACGTGACCGGTCTTGAAGTTGAGGCTGGTGGTGAGCCGCTCGGAGGCGTCCATCACCGCGCGCGTGGTCTCGGCGCTGGCTTCCTCGAGGCGGTCCAGCAGGTCGCCGCCGCGCTCGCCGAGCGCGAGGATCATGTTGTCGCCGGCATGGCTCAGCGCGGTCGTGATGTGCTGGCCGCGCTCTTCCAGCGCGCCGGTGATGCTCTTGGCGACCTCGTCGACGCGCGAGGCAATCGCGTCCGAGATCAGCGCGATGTCGTGGCGCAGGTCGATCTGCACGCCGGAGATCGCGCTGCGCACCTGCTCGGCCTGGCCGACCAGATTGTCGCGCTGGTGGGCGATGTCCTGCAGCAGCGCGCGGATGCGCACTTCATTGTCGGAATAGGCGCGCTCCAGCGCCGCCACCTCGTTGGCAACCAGGGTCTCGAGTTCGCCGGCGCGCGCGATCGCGCGCTCGACGCCATCGCCCATCGCCGCGACCTCGCGGCGGATCGCCTGGCCGACCGTCACCATCGAATCGGCAGCGGCGTTTTCCGGCTCGGAGAATCGCATCGCGACCTGCGCCATCGATTGCGCGATCATCTGCATGCGCTGGCCGTGCGAGGCGAGGCTGGCGAGGTAATAGAACAGCAGCACCGGAACGGCGAACAGCGCGGCGAGGCCGGCGAGCACCAGCACGCCGGTGCCCTGGGCCATCGAAGCCTGCAGGGCCGGCCAGAACGCGATGGTGAGGATGACGCCGCCGAGCAGCCAGGCGCCGGAGCAGACGAAGAACAGCGTGAAGGCGCTGCGGGCGCGGCCTCCCTGCAGCGTCTGCAGCATCTGGCCGATGGTCTCGCGATCGTCATTGGCGGCGCGGCGCGGCGCGCGCGGTTCCTCGCTCGGCTCGAACACCGAACGATCGCTATTCGAGCGGGACTCGAACGATGCGGCTGAAAAATCCGGAGCTGATGGCGGCAGGTTCGGCGGCGCGGCGCCTTCGTTGAGGGGGCTGCGGCTCTCAGCGCCTTGCTCGCCGATGTTGAGGGCTTCCTGGATGGCAGAAAGCGCGACCTCGGTGGGATCTTTGACCTTCTTGGGAGTGTTCGCCATGTTCAGTCTGAGCCCTCTCACTATTTTACGCGTCGGCGAGCCTGCGAAACGTCCCCGCGCAAGCTCGAAGCCGGTGCCCACAAGCGGAGCGCAAGCGCCCCCTCGGCGGCTTGTCCGCTACATCCGCAAACATCCTATTGGGAGAGCGATGCGAATGAAATGCTTGCGATTAATACTTTCTTAATCATCGTTAACAGCTTTGCGCCATAAGGCCTTATGGGTGCTCGAAATTCCCGCCGGAGAGGGCTGATTGTGTCCGGAAATTGTCCAGAATCGGGCGGTTTTGCCGATCATCCCGACAACAATTCGTTAACCAGTTTCGTGATTGGCTGGGCGAACGGTCCGCCGGTGAAGCCCGGCAGAGACGACAGGGACAGGCCATGCCGCTTCATCTCGAACGGGTTGAATGGACGCAATCGCCGCCGCTCGCGCCGGGCGACGGGCCGATCGACGTCGATCACCTGCGACGGATGACGCTGGGCGACCCGGGGCTGGAGCGGGAAGTGCTGGCGATGTTCTCGACCCAGTCGGCCCGGATCCTTGGCGAGCTGGCTGCCTTGCCGCCCGAGGCTCCGACCCACGCCCACACCCTGAAGGGATCGGCGCGGGCGATTGGCGCCTTCGGTGTCGCCGAGGCTGCCGCCAACCTGGAAACCGCGCTGACCGCCGGTTCCGACCCGGCCCAGCCGCTCGCCGCGCTCGGGGCCGCGATCGCCGAGGCGCGTACGGCGATCGAGCTGATTCTGGGCCGCTCCTAGGCTTTCCAGCAGCTCCACGGCCTGCGGCAACGGTCTGGGCGCCGTCCCGGCCGGCCGGCAGGTTTTCGGTCTCCGCGCTAGCGCTGTGAAGATCGACCCGTTATACGACTGCCCGGGACCTTTCCAACCATCGTCCGGCGCATTCCGGCAGCACGAGCAATCATGGCCAAAATCCACTTTATCGACCATTCCGGAGAGAAACGCTCCATTGATATCGAGAACGGCGCGACGGTGATGGAAGGCGCGATCCGCAACGCCATTCCCGGCATTGAAGCCGAATGCGGTGGCGCCTGCGCCTGTGCGACCTGCCATGTCTATGTCGATGACGCGTGGCGCGAGAAGGTCGGCGCGCCGTCGCCGATGGAAGAAGACATGCTGGATTTCGGCTTCGACGTGCGTCCGAATTCCCGGCTGTCCTGCCAGATCAAGGTGACCGACGATCTCGACGGACTGGTCGTGTCGACGCCCGAGCGCCAAGCCTAGAGCCTTTCGTTCCGATTGAATCGGAACGAGGCTCTGGATCTTGTTTTGACGCGTTTTCTTCACGCGAACCGGTATCCACTTCGCTCGAAAACGCTCTGTGGTCTCTATTCGCCGTCCGGGTTCACACCGCGACGGACCCAGCGGCGGAAGTTCTCCTTGACCTCCGCCGGCAGCGGCGTCGGTCTGCGCGTGGCCTCATTGATCATCACGGTGACCGCCTTCGCCGACGCCACGCATCTCCCTTCCGAAAATACCACCTGATCGAAAGTGGTCGACGTCCGTCCGAACTTGACGAGACCGAGCCCGAGCTCGATCTGGCCCGGCCAGTGCAACTCGGCGCGGAAATGGATGTCGAGCCGCACCATGATCCAGCCAAGCCCGGCCGGCATCAGCCCCATGCTGAGGTCCTTCACCAGCGTGACACGGCCGGTTTCAAAATAGCTCGCATAGACGGCGTTGTTGACGTGCCCGTTCGGGTCGAGATCGGCAAAGCGCACATTGTCGGACAGGCGATAGGGAAAGTCTTCCAGGCGCAGCGCCTCGTCGGCGCGGACAGGGGCATTCACGAGGGGGATCTCCATCGGTTTCCCGCCCATACAGCCGAGTTACGCAGGCTCGGCAAGGGGTTGCCGCGCCAGCCACTGTCCCTATTATGCATGTCCCGATCCGGCCCATTTGGCTGGGCAGGCGAGAGCCGTCCAGTCGATCTCAACTGAAAAGAAGCGGACATGAGCGAAGCGATCAAGACCGATGTGCTGATTATTGGCGCGGGCCCCTGCGGACTGTTCGCCGTGTTCGAACTGGGCCTCCTCGACATGAAGGTGCATCTCGTCGACATCCTCGACAAGATCGGCGGGCAGTGCGCCGAGCTCTATCCCGAGAAGCCGATCTACGACATTCCCGGCATTCCCTTTGTCACCGGCCAGGGCCTGACCGAGCAGCTGCTGGAGCAGATCAAGCCGTTCGGCCCGACCTTCCATCTCAACGAGATGGTGGAGAGCATCGAGAAGATCGGCGATCCGCTGTTCCGCGTGAAGACCGATGCCGGCAAGGAGTTCGAGTGCAAGGTCGTCGTGATCTCCGCGGGCGGCGGTTCGTTCCAGCCGAAGCGTCCGCCGGTGCCGGGCATCGAGGCCTATGAAGGCACGTCGGTGTTCTATGCCGTGCGCAAGATGGAGCAATTCCGCGACAAGAACATCCTGATCGTCGGCGGCGGCGACTCCGCGCTCGACTGGACGCTCAATCTGCATCCGATCGCCAAGCGCATCACGCTGCTGCACCGGCGCGACGATTTCCGCGCAGCGCCGCACAGCGTCGAGCAGATGCGCTCGCTGGTTGCCGGCGGCAAGATGGATCTGAAGATCGGCCAGGTCACCGGGCTCGAAGGCGCCAACGGTCAACTCTCGGGCGCTGCGCTGAAGGCCAACGACAATGCGATGTCGACGATCGCCTGCGATACGATGCTGCCGTTCTTCGGGCTCACCATGAAGCTCGGCCCGGTCGCGAACTGGGGCGTGGCGCTGGAGAACAACCTGGTGCCGGTCGACACCGCAGCGTTCGAGACCAACGTTTCAGGCATCTTCGCGATCGGCGACATCAACACCTATCCGGGCAAGCTGAAGCTCATTCTCTCCGGCTTCCATGAGGGCGCGCTGATGGCGCAGAAGGCACATCGCTACGTGTATCCGGACAAGCGCCTAGTGTTCCAGTACACAACCTCGTCATCAAGTTTGCAGAAGAAGCTTGGAGTGAACTGATTCCACTTCAGCAGCGACCAATGCCAGGGGCATGGGCCATTGCCCGTGCGGGCGCGGGTACTGGAACACTCCGCGAAATGGCCGTAGTCTGCTCGTAGTCAGATTTGTCGATTGATCAGGTGATGATGATGCGGAACACGCTATCCAGACTTCGGCTGATCCTGGCGATCGCCTCGGCCTTTGCGCTAGCTGCTCCGCTTGCAGCTTCCGCGGCCGAGCTGTCGGCGGCCGGACTCTGGCAGAAGATCGAAGACGGCAAGCCCGAGGGCTGGTTCCTGGTGATCGAGCGCAACGGCCTGTTCGAGGGCATGATCGCAAAGATGTTCTCGGCGCCCGGCGATCCGCCCAACCCGGTCTGCTCGAAATGCACCGACGATCGCAAGGACATGCCGTGGCTTGGCATTCCCCTGATCCGCGACATGAAGCGCAACGGGCTCGCCTATGAAGGGGGCAACGTGCTCGATCCGCGCAACGGCAAGATCTACAAGGCCAAGATGACGCTGAGCGCCGATGGACAGACGCTGACCATGCGCGGCTATCTCGGCATCTCGCTGTTCGGCAAGGACGAGGTCTGGACCCGGCTGCCGGACACGGCGATGGCGCAGCTCGATCCTACAATCGTAGCCAAATATCTGCCCGCGCAAGCCGCAGCGATGAAGCCGCCGCCGCCGGCGCCTTTGCCCGCGACGAAGCGGCACTAGGACTCTCATTGGGATCAGGTTCGTTCGCGGCCGCACGCGTGCGGCGTCGCAAGCGTGGAGCGTTCAGCGTTGCTCCGGTGCGGTCGGCAACGGCGCGACGGGCTCGGAGATCACCTCAGGCACCGTGGTGTTCAAGCGCAGCACGGCGGCGGCTGCGGGGATCGCGGCATCGGCCATCGCCGCATGACCTTCGGCGCTCGGATGCACGGCGCCGCCATACACCGCCGACAGGATGCCCCATGTCGCATCGTGGATGTCGGTTGGCTGCATCGAGGACGGCAGCCCCTGCGGGTAGGTCATCGCCGCGAAATAGCTGTCATTGGCGTCGCGGATCCAGCGCGCACGCGGCAGATAGGCGCGGTATTCGCCGGCGCTGCGGCCGCATTTGAGCGGCTGACTGGCTGCGGCGACGATGTCGGAGACGAAGCTGTCGCCGTTGGCGGCGAAGCAGTCGCGGTCGAACTCCGGATCGGTCGACGCGCGTGCGCAGAAGCCGTGGCTTGCAAACGCATCCTGATGCGCGTCGACGAAGGTCATGCGGTCGGCCTGCGGATTGCGGCAGATGATGCCGGACTGGCACTGCGCGATCGCCTTGAGCTGCGGCAGGAACTCGTTCTGTACGAAGCCAGAGACCGCGGCGAGCCGCTTCGGATCGGCGTTGAACGAGGGATGGATCTCGAAGCCGGCGCGGCCACCGGGGCAGGGCGCGCCGCCATTAGCCAGCGCCGGATTGGCGTAGGCCGTGTAGACCACGTGCGAGAGGTCGCCGCCGACCAACGGCTTCAGCGCATCGCGCAGCTTGGCGAAATCGGCCGGCAGGTCGCGCGCCAAGGCTGAGCGGGCATCGTCGACGCTGGCCATCGAGCCGCCCTGGCTGAACAGTGCGCGTTCGGTCGGTGTGTCGACGATCACGTTGGCGACGAGGCCGGAGAAGTAGATGTCGTTGGCACCGACCGACAGCAGCACGAGATCGAGCGTGCGGTCGGGCTGCCGGCGCTTGGCGGCTGCGAGCGCCGTGCGCAGCTCCGCGATCTGGCCGTTGACGGTGCCCGAGCAGGTGTTGGCGGTTTTCGTCGGCAGACATTCCCGCGCCTGCTGCGAGCCGAGCAGGCCGTCGGCGATGGTGGCGCCGGTGCAGGCCAGCGGCAGATAGGTCACCGCGATGTGCGGATATTGCACGGCGAGCGCAAGCGCGGTGCGGGTCTGGTAGCTGTACAGCGAACGGTGACAGGCCGAGTTGAGCCACAGCGCGCTCTGGCGCTGCCAGTTGGTCAGGGTGTCCGGCGCTTCACAGGCGCGGCCGCCTTTGAACCCGGCGCGGCTCGGCCGGTAGTATTGGGCCCCGCCGAGATAGGAGCGGAAGCAGAACCCCTCGTCGGAGAGGGCGATGGCGCGATCGGGATTGCCTTCGCCGGATGCGATGCTGTCGCCGAGGCCGGCGATCAGCAAATCGCGTACCGCGATCTGGGTCGTCACGCGCTGGTTGGCATCCGAGCCGCTGGCGACGTCGACGGTCGCGACCGTGGTACGGCCGTAGCGGACCCGCAGATTGACCGGCTCGGCGCAATCGAATGTTTGGGATTGCGGCCCGTCGCCGTCGTCGAACGACCAGGCGCAGGTCGCGCCGACCGGAACTGGACCCGCGAGCCGCACCACGATCGGGTGATCGATCGGCGTCAGATAGCTTTCCTTGACGTTGTCGCGGGTGCAGGGCTCGCTGACGCGGCCTTGCAGGTCGATGCAGAGCCGGTTGACCGTATTGCGCGCCCAGCCGCGGCCGTCGCTCTGCAGTTCCAGCGCCTGTTCCGAGGCCAGCACGCTGCGGCCGAGCCCGCTTTCGACATGCAAGCGGAAGTCGCGTTCCTCGCGGAACAGCCGGAAGCGGTTGCGGACCTCCCAGGAGATCGAGAGCTGGGTATCCTGCGCGTCCGCGGCCGAAGCCAATACCGCCGCGAGCGCGCTGCCGAGCAGCACGCTGCAGACCGTTGCATGAAACGAATAGCGAACCAAAGAGCCAATCATGGCGCGGTTTGACGCGAGTGGTACGGCGAAAATAAGAGAAGCGGCCGCAGAGACCAAAATCCGGGATCGAGACACCGGGGCGAGGGACCGATAACGTTCGCTGTTACCGTCTCAGCCGCCTGATCTGCTGCTGCCGGCTTTCGATCGGTTGCCGCACGGTCGCCGAAGCCGTGCAGGCTTGGCTGAGTCTTTTTCGTTCCTGCCACGGCCGCACCACGTTGAGCCACAGCTCGCGCATGCCCATGATCGAGATCGAGATCCCGAACGGGATCAGGAAATAGAGGATACGGAACACGACCAGCGTCGCCAGCAATTGCTCCTTGCTGAACTCCGGCAGTGCCACCAGCATCGCAGCGTCGAACACGCCGATCGAGCCGGGAGCGTGGCTCGCAAAGCCGAGCAGCGTCGCCAGGATGAACACCACCGCCAGGGAAACGAAGTCGATATGCGGCTCGGTCGGCATCAGAAGATACATCGCAAGCGCGCAGAAGCCGAGATCGACCACGCCGATGATGATCTGCAGCAGCGTCAGCTTGGCCGAAGGCAGCACCACCTTCCAGCCGTTCTGGCCGAGCTCGCGGCGCTTCTCGCCAGTCAGGAGCCAGACGAAATAGGCGCCGATGCCGGCAAGGCAGCCGAGCGCGATCAGCCGGTTCATCGCCGGCGGCAGCAGGTCCATCGCCGATGCCGCCGCGGGGTGCCAGGCCATGCCGAAGCCGAGCACGAACAGATTGCCGAGCCAGAACGTCAGGCCCGAGAGAAAGCAGATCTTGGCGACGTCGATCGCGGAGAGGCCGTAATCGGAATAGATCCGGAAGCGGATCGCGCCGCCGGTAAAGACGGTGGCGCCGATATTGTGGCCGATCGTGTAGCTGGTGAAGCTCGACAGCGCTGCGATGCGGTAAGGGACGTGGGTCTTGCCGATCGTGCGCAGCGCGAAGAAGTCATAGAAGGTCAGCGTGCAGAACGCCCCGACCACGCAGAGCGCCGCGAGCGCGATCCGGTGCGGCGCGATGTCAGTCAGCGCGGTGAGGATGATACCGGTGTCGACGCCCTTCAGGGTGTGGACCAGCGTCGTGACCGCGAACACGATGATGAGCACGCTCGCAGCGATCCCGAGCCGTTTCCAGCCGATCTTTTCCTTGAAGCCACGCCCAAGCGTGGTCAGCAGCCGAAGCATTCATCCTCCCGGCAGGGACAATTTCAGTGGGACCCGGTCACGAACAGCGACGGGTGACGGGCAAACGCACCGTACGCGATGACCCATAAGGCAAAACCGATGCGTTGTGCAGCCCTTGACAAGCCAACCTTCGGCTCCCGTCCAGCGTTGTTGTCATACTGGCTACATATGTTCTCGCTCTGCGGAATGTGAGTCGCTGCCATGTCGTGGTCCGCGACGTGACCACTGCATGTTCCACCGTCCTTCAGCCATTCCATGCGATTTCGTCGGTATTTTTGCCGATTTTGCCGCCGTCGCAGCGGCACTGCGGAGCCGTCGGAGCGGAGCGAATAGACGATATGCATCAGCGTGGGGGAGGTCCGGGCAGGCTGCGGCGTTTACCAAAGTGTGAAGTCGCTGTGCGCAACTGCGTGATCGGGCTGTGGACCGCGGTTCGGGCCGCAATGAGGCGCCCGCGGGGCGGTCCGTAGGTCTATTGAGGCAAAACGCCGCGCAACATCGCCGCGGCTATATGGCCCCGGCCGGCCTGACGATACCATACTTCGATCCGCAACGAAGGATCATTGAGAAACGAAGACCTATCTCTCGCATTGGTTGCCGAGAAGCGAGGTCAAGACCATGCAACAGACATCCCTGAACCTCCCGCGCCTGCCGGACTGGCGCACGGCGTCGCAGCAGCAGCCGACCGGGCTTGCGGCGACGTTGACGCTCGCCGCGACGAGTCTCGGTTACGGCGTCGTGCAGCTCGACGTCACCATCGTCAACACGGCGCTCAACGCCATTGGCGGTTCGCTCGGCGGCGGCGTCGCCGAGCTGCAATGGGTGGTCAGCGCCTACACCATCGCCTTTGCCGCCTTCATCCTGACCGCGGGCGCGCTCGGCGACCGGATCGGCGCCAAGCGCATTTTCATGGCCGGCTTTGCCATCTTCACTGCGGCGTCGGTTGGGTGCGCCGTCGCGCCTGATGCCGTGACGCTGATCGCCGCGCGCTGCGTGCAGGGGCTGGCCGCGGCCATCCTGGTGCCGAACTCGCTCGCGCTGCTCCGCCACGCCTATGCGGACGAGAAGGCGCGGGGACGCGCCGTCGGCATCTGGGCCGCAGGCGCGAGCCTTGCGCTGACCGCGGGCCCGTTCGTCGGCGGCGCGCTGATCACGCTGGTCGGCTGGCGCGCGATCTTCCTGGTCAATCTGCCGATCGGCCTGGCCGGGCTGTGGCTTGCCTGGCGCTTTGCCGGCGAAACCACGCGCCATCATCAGCACCGGCTCGATCTGCCGGGACAAATTGCGGCGATCGCCGCGCTCGGCACGCTGGCCGGCGCGCTCATCGAGGGCGGCGCGCTCGGCTGGGGCAACCCGTTCGTGGTCGCAGGCTTCGTTCTGGCGGCCGTCTTCTCCGTGCTGTTCGTCTGGCGTGAGGCGCGCGCCGCACAGCCGATGCTGCCGCTCTCGCTGTTCAGCCACCGGATGTTTGCTCTGACCTCACTGGTCGGCCTGCTGGTGAACGTTGCGTTCTATGGGCTGATATTCGTGCTCAGCCTCTACTTCCAGCAGGTCAACGGGCTGTCGGCGTTCGCCACCGGCCTCGCGTTCGTGCCGATGCTCGGCGCCGTGCTGCCCGCCAATTTGATCGCGCCGCATGTCGCGGAGCGGATCGGCGCGCCGCGGACGATCGCGCTCGGCGCGGCGCTCTCGGCCACCGGATGCCTGGCGATGCTGTTCATCGGTCCCGCTACCAGCTATCTCGCGATCTGCCTGCAACTGCTGGCGATCCGCGGCGGCCTCGGCCTGCTGGTGCCGCCCCTGACATCGGCGCTGCTCGGCAGTGCCGACCCGCAGCACGCCGGGATCGCGGCCGGGGTGCTGAACGCCACCCGGCAGACCGGCAGCGTGCTTGGTGTCGCGCTGTTCGGCTCGGTGGTCAGCCGGTCCGCGGTCTTCATCGCCGGCCTGCATGCGGCACTCGTGATCTCCGCCGGCGTGCTGCTTGCCGCCGCCGCGCTGATCTGGATCGGTGCATCATCACAACCGCGGCAATGAGCGAGGCCGTCGTTGCGCGGTCACGGCGCGGCATCTAACCTTGCGGCGTCGGGGACTGTCGCCGAGGGGGCTGACCAGATGCCTGCGCCGATCGACCGTCGTCTGCTGCTGCGCTGCGCCGCCATGCTCGGCGCCTCGCTGCCGTTTGCCAACCTGATCGCTCCGGCGCGCGGAGAGGCGTCCGCTCTGATCGCGCGCAGGGTGTTCTTCGACAATCCCGATTACATCAATGTCCGCCTCAGCCCGGACGGGACGCAGCTGTCCTATGTCGCGCCGCTCGACGGTGTGAACAATCTCTGGGTCGCCCCGCTGTCCGATCCCAAGGCGGCGCGGCCGGTGACCCGCGTCACCGATCGCAACATCTCGGCCGGCTATCGCTGGGCGCATACCAACCGCCATGTGGTGTTCTTCCGCGAGCGCGACGGCGACGAGAACTGGCGTGCCGCCAGCGTCGACATCACCGACGGCAAGATTGTGCCGTTGACGCCGGAAACCGGGGTCAAAGCCTTCCTGCAGGAGTCCGATCGCAGATTCCCCGAGGAGATGCTGCTGCGGCACAACCAGCGCGACAAGTGCTACTTCGACATGTACCGCGTCAACATCGTGACCGGCGCGAGCGCGCTCGTCTACGAGAACCACGACTATATCGCGCTGATCACCGACAGCACATTCCAGTTGCGGCTGGCGTCGCGCCTGATCGCAGACGGCTCCGCCGAGGTGTTCGAGCGCGGTCCGGACGGCAGCTGGGCGCCGTTCATGACCGTGCCGATCGCCGAGACCGATACGACCCAGCTGCTGGATTTCAGCGAGGACGGCAAGACGCTGTACCTGATCGATTCACGCGGCCGCGACAAGGCGGCGTTGTTCGCCCTCGACATGGCGACGCGCCAGACCACGCTGCTTGCCGCCGATGATGATGCCGACATCGTGCGGGCGATGTTCGACGAGAATCGCCGGCCATTGGCTGCGCTGGCGATCACAGACCGGACGCGCTGGCACGCCGTCGATCAGAGCGTCGCCAACGACCTCGCCGATCTTAGCCGCTATGGCGCCGGCGACGTCAGCTTTGTCAGCAACAGCGATGATCTCCGGCTCGGCACGATCCATTTCGAGCGCGATACCGAGAGCGGTGAATTCGCGCTGCTGGACCGCAAAACGCGCGAGGTGCGCAAGCTCTTCACCCAGCGCCACACGCTCGACGGCCTTGTACTGCGCAAGCTCGAGCCGGTCGTGATCCCCTCACGCGATGGCCTGCGCCTCAACTGCTACCTGACCCGGCCGGTCGAAGCCGCGGCCGGACCGGTGCCGCTGGTGCTGGTGATCCATGGCGGGCCGTATTACCGCGACACCTGGGGGTTCAGCCCGGTCCATCAATGGCTCGCCAACCGGGGCTATGCGGTGCTTGCCGTCAACTACCGGGGCTCGACCGGCTTCGGCAAAGCCTTCATCACTGCCGCCGACCACGAATGGGGCGGCAAGATGCATGACGACCTGATCGACGCGGTCGATTGGGCGATCGCGCAAGGCATCGCCGATCCGAAACGCGTCGGCTTCTTCGGCGGCAGCTATGGCGGCTATTCGGCGCTGGTCGCCGCGACCAAGACGCCCGACGTCTTCGCCTGCATCGTCGATCTGTTCGGCATCTCCAATCTCGTCACCTTCATGGCGACGATCCCGCCCTATTGGGGCCCGTGGATCAGCGTCTGGAAAAACCGGCTCGGCGATCCCGGCACCGAGACCGGCCGCGCGTTCCTGGTCGAACGTTCGCCGCTGACCCACATCGAGCGTGCGGTGAAGCCGATCCTGATCGCGCAGGGTATGCGTGACGTGAGGGTCGTGGCGGCCGAGTCCGAGCAGATGGTCGATGCACTCAAGCAGCGCAGCGTCCCCGTGACCTACATCACATTTGCCGACGAGGGGCACGGTTTTGTGCGGCCGGAAAATCGGCTTGCCTTCTATGGCGTCACCGAAGCGTTCCTCGCCAAGCATCTCGGCGGCAATTGCCAGCCGATCGGAAACGATTTCACCGGCTCGTCGCTCAAGGTCGAGACCGGGGCCGAACTGGTGCCGGGGCTGCACGGTTAGGGCCAATTACACCGGCGGATTGCGGTTTTCCCTGGTTGTCTCGCCTGCATTCAAGGCTTCTTCACCATGCGTGGAGCCTTGTTGCGGTGCGGTTACCGTTCATACACGAATGCGCCTGTTTTTATGGGTCCATAAATGGGGCCTATAATGTATCGCGTTTTTACCTGTCTCACCCTGGAACATGACTGGCGGTTGGTCGTCCTCGGTGGTGTGATCTGTCTGCTCGCCAGCGCCGTCGCGATCAGCCTGTTTCACCGGGCTCGCGCGGCAGAGGGCCGGGCCCGCGAGATCTGGATCGGTCTCGATGCGGCGGTTGGCGGTTGCGGCATCTGGGCCACCCATTTCGTCGCCATGCTGGCGTACGACCCCGGCATCGAGGCCGGATACAACATTCCGATCACGCTGCTGTCGCTGGTGCTCGCGGTTGCGATCCTGGCCGTCGGCCTGGCGGTCGCAACGCTCAACGAACGCTGGCAGACGGTTGCAGCCGGTGGCGCGATCGTCGGCGTCGGTGTCGCGGCGATGCATTACACCGGCATGCTGGGGCTGGAACTGCCCGCGCGCATCGTCTGGTCGCCGGGCATCGTCATCACATCGATCGTGTTCGGAAGCCTGTTTGGCGCGCTCGCGCTGGTCGTTGCCACGCGCGGCGAACGCCTTGGCACCACGGCGGCGGCGACCGGTCTTCTGACCGTTGCGATCGTCTCGCATCATTTCACCGGGATGGGTGCGGTGACGCTGGTGCCGGATCCGACCATCGCTCCCGACGGACTTGCGGTCTCGCCGCGCGTGCTCTCCTTCATGACCGCGGTTGCGGCCTTCGCGATCCTCGGCCTCTCGCTGATCGCCTCGATCCTCGATCGTCGCGCCAAGACCGAGCTTCACAAGCAGAAGCTGGTGCTGGATACCGCGCTCGAGAACATGTCGCAGGGCCTGTGCATGTTCGATGCCGATGGCCGCATCATGCTGTTCAACGAGCGCTACAGCGAGATCATGGGGCGCAATCGCGTGCCGCTGCAGGGGCGTCTGCTGATCGACGTGCTGCAGGACCTGCATTCGATCGGTGAATGGGACGGTGATCCCGAGGAATTCTGCAGCGCGCTTATCGCCGAGGCAAAGGCCGGCCACGGCGCGACGCGGGTCGTCAGCCGCAACGAGCGCGCGATTCGTGTCGTCGATCAGCCGATGAAGGGTGGCGGCTGGGTCGCGACCTTCGAAGACATCACCGAATGGCAGCAGGCCCAGGAACAGATTTCACACATGGCGCGGCATGACGCGCTGACCAATTTGCCGAACCGGACGCTTTTCCGTGAGCAGCTCGAGAAGGCTTCGCGGCTGGCCAAGCGCTCCGACCAGCTGGCGGTGCTCTGCCTCGATCTCGATCACTTCAAGGAGATCAACGACACGCTCGGACATCCGATCGGCGACGCGCTGCTGCGCGAGGTTGCGCGGCGGCTGGGCGAATGCGTGACCGAGCACGACACCGTGGCGCGACTCGGCGGCGACGAATTCGCCATCGTGCAGTTCTGTAGCAACTGCGAGCCGTCGGTGGTGTCGTCACTGGCAAGTGCGGTGGTCGAGCGGATCGCCGCACCCTATGAGATCGGCGGCCATCAGCTCGTGATCGGCGTCAGCATCGGCATCTCGCTCGCGCCCGAGGACGGCAAGGATCCCGACGAGCTGCTGCAAAAGG
This sequence comes from Bradyrhizobium sp. USDA 3240, assembly GCF_054063295.1. Taxonomy (NCBI): domain Bacteria; kingdom Pseudomonadati; phylum Pseudomonadota; class Alphaproteobacteria; order Hyphomicrobiales; family Nitrobacteraceae; genus Bradyrhizobium; species Bradyrhizobium sp. USDA 3240. The sequence continues at coordinate 1,224,867 of NZ_JBSSGD010000002.1, read as the reverse complement.
CGGATCTGGCGCTGTACCGCGCCAAGGCCGACGGCCGCGGCACCTATCGGTTCTTCGAGACCGGGATGGATGCGCGGGCGCAGGCGCGCCGCCTGCTCGAGCGCGACCTGCGGCTTGCGCTGCAGCGCGACGAGTTCGAGGTCTATTATCAGCCGATCCGCGATGTCGTGGGCGACCGGGTCGTCGCCTTCGAGGCGCTGGCGCGCTGGAATCATTCGCTGCGCGGGCTGATCGCGCCGAACAATTTCATTCCGGTCGCCGAAGAAACTGGGCTGATCGTGCCGCTGGGCGAGATCGTGCTGCGCAAGGCCTGCGCCGAGGCCGTGAGATGGCCTGCGGACATCGCGGTCGCGGTCAACCTGTCGCCGGTGCAGTTCAAGAATCCGAACTTGGTGTCGTCGGTGAAGGCGGCGCTGGAAGCGTCGGGCCTGTCGGCGGACCGGCTCGAGCTCGAGATCACCGAATCGGTGCTGCTGCAGAACAGCGAGGCGACGCTCGCGGTTCTGCACGAGCTGCGTGGTTTCGGCGTCCGGATCTCGCTGGACGATTTCGGCACCGGCTATTCCTCGCTGAGCTATCTGCGCAGCTTCCCGTTCGACAAGATCAAGATCGACCGTTCCTTCGTGACGGACCTTGCGACGCGCGAGGACTCGATGGCGATCGTGCGCGCCGTCACCGGTCTCGGCAAAAGCCTCGGCATCGTCACCACCGCCGAGGGAGTCGAGACCGATACCCAGTTCGACCTGCTGCGTCAGGAAGGCTGCACGCAGGCGCAGGGCTACCTGTTCAGCCCGCCGCGGCCGGCGGCTGACGTCGCCAAGATGTTGCGCCGGGTGCCGGAACGATCGGTCGCCTAGCTCCTGCGTTGGGCAAAATAGGCGCCGCAAAACGCCATCACTGCGCCGAGGCACAGGGCGGCGAGACCGGCGAGCACGGCGGAAATGGTCGAGACCGTGCTCGGCGCCGCCGCGGCCTGGCCGGCGCCGGCCAGCATCAGCACGCCGACGACGATCAGGAACTGCCGCATCCGCTGCGGGATCTGGCCGGCCGCCGCGCTGTGCATCAGGTTGGCGGTGAAGTAGCCGCCCGAAAACCCGACGCTCGCGATCAGCCACCAGGCGATAGCCGCGCCTGCCGGCATGAATTCGTGGGTATCGGAGCGCCACAGGCCGCCGAGATCCAGCCCGTAGCGCGCGCCGAGCATGTGCACGGCAAGCGCCAGCAGCACGCCGGATATCATCGCGCCGCCGAGGATGAGGTAACGCGGAAAATAGGTCGTCTCGGGCATGGCTCGCTTGTAGGATAGGCGCGACATCCCATGCAAGCGCGCGGATGCGTCTGAACAGGTGGAACGGCGGATTGCCAACAACGTTGCAGGACCGATCGGAGGCGGGTGAGGGCGCAGCCGTGCGCTATGCCTACAAGGCCTCATTGGTCGGCTCGGCGCACCAGTTCGAGCTGACCGGGGCTGGGCTGTCGTGGCGGATCGCCGGCAGGTCGGGCGTGTGGGACTACGCTGACATCTCCGCCGTCAAACTGTCCTACCGTCCGGTCTCGATGCAGCAGCAGCGGTTTCGCGCCGACATCGACAACGCCAAAGGCGGGCGGATCGCGATCCTGTCGACCACCTGGCAGACCGCGACGCTGGTCGCGCCGCAAGGACATCTCTACCGCGACTTCATTGTCGAACTGCATCGCCGGATGCAGACGGCGGGCAGCACGGCGAGGCTGGTCGGAGGCCTCGGGCCGAAGACATACACCGCCGCGCTGGCGCTGCTGGCGTGTCTTGCGGTGGCAATGACCGGATTGCTGGTGATGGCGCTGCTGGCTGCGAACTGGATGGGCGCGCTGTTCCTGGTCGGCTTTGCCGCGCTGTTCACCTGGCAGGTCGGCGGCTTCGTCACCCGCAACCGCCCGCGGCGCTACAGCTTCGATCAGTTGCCCGATGGGCTCTTGCCGAAGGCTGATCGCAATCAAGCGCAATGAAATGTGACTTCGTGCGGTCGTCCGTGCGCGGCATCGTCGGCGCATGGTGTGGCCGGCGGAGCGAACATCGGCATGGACGATCGAAGTTTGCGGACGCCGTCGCGCGAGGAGATCGCCGCGATCAATGCCCGGCACCTGATCGAGACGCCGCTCAAGCCCGCCGATCTGTTGTTCGTCTTCGGCACACGCGGCGATGTTGCCGGTCGGGTCGACGCGGCGGTCCGGCTCTGGCGCGACGGCTTTGCGCGCTGGTCGATCGTGAGCGGCGGCGTGACGCCGGGCGACGACCGCTCGGAATGCGAGATCATCAAGGCTGCGATGGTGGCGGGCGGCGTGCCCGCCGAGCGGATCCTCGAGGAGCATCGCGCGCAGAACACCGGCGAGAACGTGATCTTCTCGCTGCCGGTGATCGACGCGGCGCTGGGGCTCGCCAATATCAGGAGCGTGATCTGCCTCCGCAACAGCTGGACCGCGCGGCGCTATCCGATGACGCTGCACCGGCACTGGCCGGAGGTTGAGAAGATGCTGGTGACGGTGGATCATTTTGCGGTGCCGCGTACGCACTGGCACACCATTCCCGAGTTTCGCCGCCGGGTCCTGAGCGAATGGGACAAGATCGAGCCGTACAAGGCGAGGGGGTTCATCGCGGAGTGGCCAGTTGCCTGAAGGCACCGCTCGCGACCGGACTGTAAGCAGGCTGTAAGCAACGCGCTGTAAACTCGGCGCCTGATCTGCTTTTGGCTGGAGTGTCAGATGACGATCCGGACTCCATTCTTGGCTCTATGCCTCGTGCTCCTGAGCATCGCCCCGGCTCTTTCCAAGGGCAGCGTAGGCAACAAACATGATCCGCTTGACCACAATCACGTCGACAACCTGCCCCTCGATGTGCGGCAGTACATTGCCGGAATTTGCGAGGGAACGCCTGTCGCACAGCACGACTTCGCGACCTACTCGCCGCAAGAAAAGCGCTGGCGGATCAACCTCGAATATCTGCAATGCGGCGTGATCGGGGAATATCGCAGAGGCAGCCAATGCCTGGATGTGGACTTCGTCGCCGACGGCGGGCATTTTCGTCTCGCCAGAAAGACCTATGCGGCCTGTGGCTTTTGAAGCCTAGCGCTCCGACCACCACGAATAGGCCGCTGCAACAGCTGTGATCGCGAGCGCGACCAGTATCCAGTTCTGAACTGTTGCGCCGCTTACGAGCCAATCGCCCATCAGAGCCCCCTTGCGCGACGCTACCTTCCGCCGCTGACGCGGGACTTACGGGGCGCTGACGACGTATCGGGCCGAGGTCGTGCTCGACAAGAATTGCGGAGGTGAGAGTGTTCACCGGACTGCTATTGTGGACGGAAGAAGGCCGCTGCCTCGCAGTGTAGATGCGACGTCATTCCGTCGAATCAAAATCCTCCTCGGTCGCGCTCAGCATTCCCGCCAGGGTCCGCAGGCCGAGGTCGAGTTGCTCCATCGGCGGCGCGGCAAGCGCGAGTCGCACCGCATTGGGCGCGTGCCCCGGCGTGGCGGCAAAGGTCGTCGACGGCGTCAGCGCGATGTCGCGTCGCGCCGCGGCCGCGACCAGGGTCTGCGAGCGCCAGTGCGGCGGCAAGGTCAGCCACAGATGATAGGATTTCGGGTTAGTCTGGATCTCGAAATCGGCCAGATGCTCGGCCGCGATCTGCTGGCGGCGGCCGGCGTCGATCCGCTTCAGCCGTGACAGTTCGGCGGCGGTGCCGTCGGCCATCAGACGCTGCCCCGCAGCGAAGGCGTAGCCCGATGCGGTCCAGCCGCCCGAGCGCACCGCGGCCATGATGTTCTCGCGCAGCCGCGGCGGCGGGACGATGAAGCCGAGCGCGAGACCGGGTGCGACCTTCTTCGACAAACTGTCGAGCACGATGCAGCTGTCCGGCGCAAGCGCGGCCAGCGGCATCTCATCGTCGAGGAATCCGTAGACGCCATCCTCGATGACGACGAGGCCGAGCTTCTCCACCACGCGCAACAGCTCGGCGCGGCGCTCGGCCGGCATCGTGATGCTGAGCGGGTTCTGGATGGTGGGCTGGATGTAGAGCGCGGACAGATGCGCCTCGCGGTGCGCTTTCTGCACTGCGTCAGGGCGCACGCCGTGCTCGTCCATCGCAAGCGGCACCAGCGCGATGCCGAGCCGTGCGGCAATGCCTTTGACGAAAGGATAGGTCAGCGCCTCGACGCCGCAGCGTCCGCCCGGCGGCACGACGGCGGCGAGCGCCGAGGCGATGCATTGCCGGCCATTGGCGGTGAACACGATCTGGTCGGGATTCGGCGCCCAGCTCTTGCGCGTCAGGAATTCCGCGGAAATGGTTCGCGCCGCCCGCGTGCCGAAACTGGTCGCCGGCCGCAGCGCGCCCTCGAGCACTTCGGGCCGCTCCAGCCCTTCGAGGCTCTTGGCGATCATCGTCGCCTGATGCGGCAGCAGCGGATAGTTGAATTCGAGGTCGATGCGGGCGCCGCGCGGTTCGGGAGGAGCGGCGATGCCGCGACGCGCCTCGCCGGATACGAAGGTGCCGCGGCCGACCTCACCGACCACCAGCCCGCGCCGCAACAGCTCGGTGTAGACCCGGCTCGCAGTCGAGACCGCGATGTTGCGGTCATAGGCGAAATGGCGTTGCGGCGGCAGGCGGTCGCCCGCCTTCAGCGCGCCGCTGGCGATCTCGGCGGCCTCCGCATCCGCCAGTTTCAGATATTCGAACCGCGACATTATTGCACCGAGAGCAATGTTTTACTTGCTCCGAGCAATGTACCGGATCATTTAAGAGGGAACAAGCCCATGATTGCACCGAAGAGCGCGCAAGCGATCCGAGGTTACGACGGCGCAGGTGTCGAAACGACATTTGTGTCAACGGCATAGCTTTGCCGTTTGGGCATCGAAGGAGATGACAATGACGATGATATCCTCAGCCGCCGCATCGCCCGCGCGGTCCAGTATGATGGGCGGATTGCTCCGATTGCTCCGATCGTGGGGCGATGCACTCGCGACCTATTGGGTGCGCCGCGAGGCGATCAAGACGCTGCGGCAGCTCGATGACCGGACGCTGCGCGATATCGGAATCTCGCGCTGCCAGATCGAGCCCGCCGTCACCGGCGATTTCGATATCGAGCTGGTGCGGATCCGCTGAGCAGCGGCGTGGTGCGACGGCTTCGCGTGATCGGAGCGGTCGCATCGCAGACGGCCGCGATGGTCCAGTGTTTGAGCGTGGCGAAGGACTGTTCAGATTGGGCCACGCCTGGACACCAGGTGCCGGTTGCAGAATTCACCGAAACTACACCAAAGATGCGGAAGAGCCCCGGTATGTGATCGCCGTCGCTGCAAGGTTGTGACGCTCCATGCTAACGTATTGGTTGCGTACGCTAGCGTTGTAGTTGGGGACCGATGGCCGCTCGCAAATTGTCGCAAGGGCAGGCCCCGACCCGGGAAGCGCGCCGCCGCTGGCACGAGGAGCGGTCGCTGCGGTGCGCCATCAGATTGGCCCGCATGGGCTACTGGGAATCGCAGAGCGCCGCCGCGACCGATCTCTGGATATCGCCCGAGCTTGCCGCTTTCTACGAATTCGAGACGGTCGACGGCTACATCCCCATCGCCACGGTGCGCGCGCGCTACTTGCCCGAGAGCCGCAAGGTACTGGAGGCGCATTACGCGGCGTGCTGGGCGGAGGGACAGCCCTATGCGGTGCGGACGAGGCTCCGCAGTTCCGATGGCAGCGTGCTCGACTGCGTGGTGCATGGCGAACCGGAATTCGACGCGCGCGGTCAGGTCCGACGCGTGTCCGGCATCGTCCGCGACGTCACCGAAGAGACTTCCGCGCTGCGGCGCCTGACGGAGAGCGAGCAACGGCTGGCCGATTTTGTCTCGACCGCCTCGGACTGGTGCTGGGAGAGCGACGCCGCCCATCGGCTGCTGCCCTATCCCAAATCACTGGCCGGCAATGCCGCCTTCCAGACGGTGGCCTCCGGCGGCAAGGCGCGCTGGGAACTGGCTTACGCACCCGAGGACGGCGAGGCCATGGCGCGGCACCGGGCCGATATGGAGGCCCATCGCCCTTTTCGCGACTTCATCTATACGCTGATCGGCCAGGACGGGTCGCGCGTCAGTATCTGCACCAGCGGCAAGCCGATCTACGCCGATGATGGCAGCTTTCTCGGCTATCGCGGCACGTCCAGCGACATCACCCAGCTCAGGGCGGCCAAGGCATTGCTCGACCAGCGTACGCGGGCGCTGGAGGAAGCCCACCGGCTCGGCAAGATCGGCACCTGGGGCTACCGCCTGGACACCGGCCGCACGACCTGGGCGCCCGAGCTCTACCAGCTGCTCGGCTTCGACCCCGACACGTTCGAGCCGACCGACGAGAGCATGGGGCCCTATTTCCTGGACGGCGACGCCGACCGCTTCAAGGACCTGCAGAGGAGGGTCGTCCGCACCCGAAGGACCGAGGCCACCGACCTGCGCATCCTGCACGCGGACGGCACAGCCCGCGATCTGGCTGTCATCTGCAAGGCGGAGGTTGCCCACGACAAGGTCGTCGGCATCATCGGCACCGTGCAGGACGTCACCGAGCGCAAGGAGGCTGAACGCCAGCTCGAGCAGCTCGCCTATACCGACCCATTGACCGGGCTCGCCAATCGCGCGCTGTTCACGCGCCAACTCGCAGCATCGATCGAGGGCTGCACCCGGCAAGACCGACGCGCCGCGCTGCTGCTCATCGATCTCGATCGCTTCAAGGAGGTCAATGATTCCCTCGGCCATGCCGCCGGTGACAAATTGCTGATCCAGGTGGCGGCTGCGCTGCGGCAGGAGTTGGGGCCGCGCGCCTTCATCGCCCGGCTCGGCGGCGACGAATTCGCCGTGCTGGCGGAGGGATGCGGCACGTCCGACACAGCGCTCACCAGGCTTGCTGATCGGCTCATCGGCAAGCTGTCGGTCCCGGTCGATCTCGCCGAGGGCGAGGCCTTCGTCGGCGCCACCATCGGCATCGCCCGCCTGCCGGAGCATGGGGCGACGGCGGAGACCGCCGTGCGCAACGCGGACCTCGCGCTCTATATGGCCAAGGAGGCCGGGCGCGGCCGCGCGCAACTGTTCGAGCCGGTCTATGCCCAGGCCGTCGATCAACGGCTCGATCTCGGCCGGCATCTGCGCCACGCGGTTGAGGCCGGCACCCTCGAGGCCCATTACCAGCCGCAGGTGGACCTGAGGACCGGCCGCGTCACCAGCTTCGAGGCGCTGCTGCGCTGGACCCATCCCGAGCGCGGACCAATTTCGCCGGCCGAGTTCATCCCGATCGCCGAAAGCACCGGGCTCATCGTCGATCTCGGCCTGTGGGTGCTGCGCGAGGCCTGCCGGCAGGGCCGCGCCTGGCTCGATGCCGGGTTGCCGCCGCGCTCCGTCTCGGTCAACGTCTCACCGGCGCAGATCTGGAACGTGGATTTCGATGCGGCCGTCTCGGCGGTGTTGGCTGAGACCGGCTTTCCGGCGAAGCTGCTCTGCCTCGAGCTGACCGAAAGCCTGTTCGTCGATCATACCGAGCAGCGGATCAGCCGGACGCTGACGGCGCTCTCCGGTCTCGGCGTCCGGCTGGCGCTGGACGATTTCGGCTCCGGCTACTCCTCGCTCGGCTATCTGACGCGCCTGCCGTTCCACTGGCTGAAGGTGGACCGCGCCTTCGTGGATGGCATTTCCACCGCCCCGGAGAAGCGCAAGCTGCTCGGCGGCATCATCGCGCTGTCGCACGGGCTCGGCATGACCGTCGTGGCGGAGGGGGCCGAATTAGCGGCCGAAGTGGACGTGCTCGGCGGGCTCGATTGCGACCTGGTGCAGGGCTTCGTGTTTTCCCCGCCCGTCGCCGCCGACAAGGCGCCGCTGGTGGCCGCCGGCATCGAGCGCGAGGCGCGCCGGATCGAGCCGAAACGGAATCGCCTCTAGGCGAAGGCCGCTTTGGCAGCATTTTTTTGCCCGTGGCTTTGCCTCGATGGTGGCCGCTGACCGATTAGCTAGGCCATTTACTCACAAATCGGAATTTGGATGAGGGCGACGTCCGCTCTCACCCTGATAGCGGCGAGAAGGCGGACCTCGCCGGAGGTTCGAGAAGGGCCAACAGGCGACATGGCAACCGGACGGTGATGAGCACATCGATGCAACGATCAGCCTTTCGCAGTGTCTTGAGGCCTTGCATCCGGTTATTGTTCAAGTCCGATAGGCTTTGAAGGTTCGTCAATGCTGCTCGAAACGGGGCTCCGAGGCGCCGCACTGGCGCTGCTCGGCTTACTTGCGATCATTGGTCTTCCTGGCACGCTTCGATCGTCGATCGGTCGCGCCACACTGCTGTTCGACCTGTGCGTAATCGCGTTCCTCATCGAAACAGCTCCCGGAATACACGAAGAGCTCGTCTGGTGGATCATTCCACTGCGGATTCTCAGCAACTCAATCGCAGGCATCTTCGTTGTGTGGGCCGAGACAGTGTTCGGTGATGCATCCGCGGCGACGCCATGGCGGTGGGCGGTCTTCGTTGTCGTTTTGCCGCTCGCAGCCGTGGCAACCTTGTCCGGCTCGAGCCTGGCGTGGAATGCGACGCATGCTGTGACGCTCATCGTGGTCGTCATCGAAACCGCGCGGGTACTTGCAGGACGTAAAGTAGACCTGGTTGAGGGGCGACGGCGCTTTCGGATTATTTTCGCCTGTGCTGTGGGTCTGGTCATTCTGGCAACAACGGTGCTCGACGCAGCCGGTGTCAGCTGGCTCCCCGGGCTTTCGGCGGTGCTGGGTTTGGCCATAGTCGCCGCTATGACACGTCTGCGTGCTGTCTTGCCTGAGCCAACGCTTGAACCGGCGCCGGCTGCGCGAGGGGGCCTTACGATCCCCATCGCGGCAACGGAAATGAGCGCTGAGGAGCGCCAACTGGCGGAGCGGCTGCGACGGGCGATGGAGCAAGACCGTGCCTACCGCGACTCGGAGCTCTCGGTGGATCGACTGGCCGAGCAGTTGGGAGTGCCTGAATATCGTCTCCGGCGAACGATCAACCAGCGCCTCGGCTATCGGAACTTCACTGATTTCGTCAACGAGCACAGGTTGAGAGAGGCGCGGGAGGCGTTGTCCGACCCTGCGCAATCGCGCGTCCCGGTCCTCACCATCGCCCTCGATGCCGGTTGGGGATCGATCGGTCCGTTTAATCGCGCCTTCAAGGGTCAAACCGGGCAGACCCCCACTGAGTTTCGCCGTCGCGCGCTGGCCGATTTCGCAATCGGCCATGTTTTGCCAGTATCAGCCAGGTCCGACGCGACTTCTGGCAAGACCCCGACCTCGGCTTAAGGCCTGATCCCGGCGCAAACCGGAGGACAGGTCATGCCTGGAGAGAGGCCGAGCCATCGCCTTTTATATATCGACAACCTGCGTTGGTCGGCGATCAGCATGGTCGTCGTCATGCACGCGGCCGTGACCTACTCGCCGTTTGGCGAGTGGTACTACCGTGAGCATCCGGAGCTGGGTATCGGAGCGAAGATTGCCTTCGCTGCCTATCAATCCTTCCAGCACGCGGTGGCTATGGGTCTGCTGTTCGGTCTGGCAGGCTTCTTTTCAGCCGGCGCCGTTGCACGCAATGGCGTCCGCAGCTTCATCTATGAGCGGCTGCAAAGACTTGGCCTGCCATTACTGCTTTATGTGATCTTGATCGGTCCGCTGACCGAATATTTCGTCGCAGGGTCGTGGCGGTCGAGCCCGCCGCGAACGTTCATCCAGGACTGGTGGCTGCACCTTCGTTCCGGGGAGCTGCTCGACGGCTCGGGACCCCTATGGTTCTGCCTGGTCCTTCTCCTGTTCTCTGCCGCCTACGCAGTCGTGTGCCAGGTACGCCCGATACAGTTCGCTCCGCGTGATCCGCCTTCGGCAGGGGCCGTGTTAGGTTACGCGGCCCTGATTGCCATCGTGACCTTTGTCGTCGGCGCTGCTTTTCCGAACGCGACGACGGTTCTCAACATCGACGTCCACGACTTTCCGCAATACCCGTTCATGTATGCTGCCGGAATTGCCGCATGGAAGGGTGACTGGTTGCGCCAGATACCTTCACGCGTCGGAAGGCGTTGGTTGTGGAATGGCATTTGGATCGGTGGTGCGCTGTGGATCATCCTCGTCGCTGCGGGCGGTGCCATGCGCGGCGACGTGTCCCCCTATGGCGGGGGCTGGCACTGGCAGGCTGCCGGCATCGACGCCTGGCGCTCATTCACCTGTCTTGCTCTCTCGCTCGGGGCAATCGTCCTCTACCGAGACCGCTTTGACGGCCAAGGACCCATCGCTCGCTTCCTCACGCGCAATGCGTTTGGCGTCTACGTCTTGCACGCGCCGATCCTGGTCGCGATCACCCGTTTGCTGCACTTTTTATCCGCTTCAATTGCCCTCAAGTTCGCGCTCGCCAGTCTGGGCGGCATTTTGGCAAGCTTTCTCATTGTCGGCTTTGTGGCCCGGCGAACGCCTGGTTTGCGCGCAGTTCTCTGAACGTCTGCTGTGGGTCAAAAGCCGCCTATTGCGGCCAAACCGAGCAACGTCCGCTCTGCCCAAACGAGCTGACGTGCTGACAAGCGAGTGGACTTCGGCGGCGAGCTAACAAGAGATGTCGCTATGAGAACGCGTTGACGGGAATCCAATGAAAATACTTCAACAGGCGTTCTGCCTGGCTCCGTTCTAGCTTCGTTAATGAGTATTGTGCTGCGATCAGGTCAAGCTCGCAGCACGTGGGTTCCAATGTATATTCGCCAGATTGTTTTCGCCGTCGTGCTGCTCGGCGCTTTGGTTCGGTTCGGGGCTGCCACAGCTGAAGATGGCTTCCCGGCAACGGAGTGGGAGCGCGTCACCCCTGCAGAATTGGGCTGGTCAGAGACCGAATTGGCCCAAGCGCGATCCTTTTCGGATCAGATTCGCTCGAGCGCGGTTGTGATCGTTCAGCACGGAAAGGTGGTGGCCGAGTGGGGCAATACGACGAAGCCAACGGAGCTCGCTTCAATCCGCAAGAGCCTGCTCAGCGCCCTGATCGGCATCGCAGTGTCGGATCACCTGATCAACCTCGACAGCACGCTTGGCGAACTCGGCATCGACGATAATCCGCCTGGCTTGACCGGGATCGAGAAGGGCGCGACGGTACGCGAACTCCTCAAAGCGCGTTCCGGGGTCTACCACGCGGCGCTCTATGAAACACCGGACATGGCCAAGATGAGACCGCCGCGCGGCAGCCACCCGCCCGGCACCCTCTGGTATTACAACAATTGGGACTTCAACGCGCTGGGCACGATCTACGAGCACGCAACCGGCAGCGGCATCTTCGAGGCGCTCGACCAAAAGATCGCAAAGCCAATCGGCATGCAGGACTACCGGCAACAGGATGGCAGCTACGTCCGGGGCGAAGCGTCTATCCACCCCGCCTATGCGATCCGCATGAGCGCACGGGACTTGGCGCGTTTTGCACTTCTCTATCTGCACAAAGGCAATTGGGCCGGACACCGGATCGTGCCGCGGGAGTGGGTGGAAGAGAGCACGCGTGGCTATTCGAGAGCGGCGTCCGGGATGGGCTATGGCTATCTCTGGTGGATCGGTTTTCTGGGCGGCGCCGTTGCGCCTACGGTGACTTTGCCCGAGGGCAGCTTTTTGGCCGAAGGGTTCGGCGGCCAATACGCCTTGGTCGTGCCTGCGCTCGACCTCGTCGTGGTGCATCGTGTCGACCAGGACACGCCCTTCACCGAACCTTCTATGCGCAGTATTGGCAGGCTCTTCTGGCTGATCCTGAAGGCCGAGGGCTATGATCCGGGGCCCGATGCCTCGCTCACCGCAGAGACTGGAGAACGACCGACAGGTGAGACCCTGGCCGCAAAATTCCAGGGCAAGACGATCAGCTTCGGTACCAAGCTCAAGGATGGTCCGTTCACAATGCGATTCGAGCCCGACGGCCGGATGACCTATCCGCACTGGAACGAGGCCCTTGGACCTGCAGTCGGGACATGGACGGTCGCGGAGGATAAGCTCTGTATCTTGGGTGCCAGACGTCGCTGCTACATTCCAGTGCTGAACGGTGAACAGATTGAGTTGTTCGACCAGCTTGGCGTCATGCAGATCGCCGGGGTGGCGCTGCCTCAGTGATCTGCATACAGCAATCGGCTCGCGACGTCCGTTCAGGGTCAATCGCGTCGTTTTTTACAGTCGGCCAGCTATATCGAGCTTTCGATCCCGGATAAGCAGGCGCTGCTTGCGACCCTCGATCCCGTACGGCGGCTCGAAAGGGTTGGGGACCTTCTGCAGGGTAACGCTTGAGGGCAGCTAAGGGGGCCGCCCTTCTAGCCGAACCGGTGACAGCGCACTCAATTGACTCGCTTGGCAAACGCGGGCCCAAGCTATCCGCGGCGTACGACGATTGATCATCGGAAATTGAGTGCACTGTCACCATCACCCGCCTGCTAAGGCCGGACTCCGCAACTATGCGAGTTCCAGCACATCGGCCACCGGACGGCGCGGCTTCTGCGGCCAGTTTCCCGCACGGACCGGACCCACGCACAACAGCATGACCGGCACTTCGTCCTCGGCCAGTTCGAACTCGCGGTGCACTGCTTCGGCATCGAAACCGATCATCGGCGTCGAACCCAGGCCCAGCGAGCGGGCCGCATAGATCATCGCCGCCGCACCGAACGTGGCGGTGCGGACTGCCTCGTCGCGCTGGCGCTGCGGGTACTCCATGTATAGATCGCGTGCCGGGATCTCCCAATCCGGCACCATCTTTGCCGGCATGATGCCCGCTTCCACCAACGGTGCCAGGCGCCCTGGTATTACGCTGGCATCGGCCAACTGGCCGCAGACGATGAAGGTAACGGCGGCTTCGGTGATCGCAGGCTGATCCCAGGCAATCGGACGCAACCGAGCCTTGGCTTCAGACGTGCGTACGGCGATGAAGCGCCAGTTCTGCAAGTGGAAGGACGTCGGCGCGGTGGTGCCGATTCGCACCAGCTCGCGGATTTGGCCGTCGCTCAAGGTGGCATCGGGGTCGTAGTACTTGGCGGCGCTGCGGCTCAGGATGCATTCGATGACGGCGTTGGTCATGGTGATTCCGTCGCTCGTGGGGATTCCGTCGGTCATGGTGATTCCTCTGGGTGAAGGGATAGGTTGAATACGGGAGTGTTTTCGCTGTATGGGACGCGCGCCAGCCGGCTGCGTGGATCAATGGGCGTGTGTCGCTCAGGGACGAACGCGGATGATCGTCTTCCCGCTGATCCGCTTGGTCGGATTGAGAGCGGCGACGGCATCGTCGAGGATCGCCACGGTGCCGATGTTCGTCCGCAGTCGTCCGTCACGCACCCGCTGGACGATCTCACTCAGCTGGGCGCGATCAGACTCGACAACGAAATCGACTGCCAGGCCGTCGGCGGGCCGTGCCTCGCATGGCCCAACGACGCACACCAGCGTTCCTCCGGCTCGAACCAGACGCGCGGATTGCTTCCCGATGTCGCCGCCGATGAGATCGAACACCAAATCGACGCCACCGACGTCTCCCAAGGCGTCGTTCTCCAGGTCGACGAATTCCTGCGCGCCGAAGTCGAGCGCCTTCTGACGGTCGGCGGCGCGTCCGGTGCCGATGACGTAGGCGCCGAACTCTCGTGCGAGCTGCGTCACCATCGAACCGACTGCGCCAGCCGCGCCGTGCACGAGGAGGCTCTTGCCCGCCCGAAGGCGGCCGTGCTGGAAGAGTCCCTGCCACGCCGTGAGGCCCGAGATTGGCAGACTCGCGCCCACCGTGAAATCGACGTCGCCCGGGAGCGGCGCGAGGTTGCGAGCCTCCATGGCTACATACTCCGCCAGGGTGCCGTCGCGATACCAGTCGGCGAGGCCGAACACTCGCTGTCCCAGCGACAGCCCCGTCGTGCCGTAGCCGAGAGCGGTGACCACTCCGGCCAGTTCGTGTCCGAGGATCGACGGTGTTCGATCGCGGTCGAGGCGATCGGTCCAGGTCGAGGGCCACTCCAGCTCAGTCCCGACGAATCCCGACGCATGAACCTGAACGACGACGTCGTTTATCGCTGCCTGCGGCTTGGGCCGCTCCGCCAGCTTCATTCCGGCCTTTCCCGCAGCCTGGTCCGTTACCACAATTGCCTTCATGGTTATTTCTCCCGAGAAATCTGTCTCTTTGCTGGAAATGTTGCAGCGTTGGAGCAAGTGGGCTTCAAGCGCTTGCGGTCCGCATCGGCATCGCGTCGGGCTTCTGCAAGCAGAGCACCACCAACAGCGCTCCGCCGTTCGCCCAGTAGTACCAGGCATCGAGACCGGTAAAGCCGAGTACAAACGGCACCGTCACGAAGATGATGCCGACGAGAGCATCAACCGCGACATGGAATGAGAACGGGATAATCCGGATGACGCCCGTCCTGTGATCCGTGAAGAACGTCAAAACGATCGCCGCCACGCCAGTGACGACAGCGATCCATTTTGCCGAAGCATTTGAACCGCCGAGTCCGAGTACGAAGGGCAAGGCGATCAAGCTCGCAGCAACAGGATAGTCCAGGTAAGCGTGCAGCGTCTTGGTGACGAACCTGGGATCGAAGCGAGTAGAGGTCTGGTTGGCTTGTTGAGTGATTTGCACGATCGACTCCTTTGGTTTGCGTGGCGACTGTTCGCAACACCACTCACCTAGGATCGCGCAGGAGGCAGGAGCAAGACACGCGAACAAAGTACGGACTGTCTGCAAGACAGTTGGGACGATATGCAAACCTATGACGATTCAAGACCACGAGTATCGGTCGGAGGAATTCCAAAGCGTTGGGAAAATGCCCGCGCAAAGGAGGCGGCCGATTGGTATCCGGCCTGAGCTGCAACTTCTTTCACGCTTGCTTTGGAACTGCTGAGCCTGGCCAAAGCCTTTTGCAATCTCCATTCCGTGACATAGGCCATAGGCGCAACACCGACGAGTTCCGTAAACCGCTCCGCGAAGCGACTCCTCGACATGCCGCTTGCTTTGGCGAGAGTTTCGACCGTCCATGGATCGCCGGGCGCTTTGTGCACCAGTTCAAGAGAGCGGCCGATATGAAGATCCGTCATCGCGGTCATGACGTTGGCCAGTGGCGGATGACGTTCGACGCTTGCCCGCACAGCCTCGATAAAAAAGATTTCCGACAGACGCGCGATCGAAGCGGCGGCACCAACCTCGTCACTCAGTGCTCGCCGCGCAACCAGGCCCAGTGTCTCGTCAAGCAGGGGATAGCGACCGCGGTCGGGCTGGGTTATCAGGATTGCTTCGGGCAATGCGCCAAGCAGCGGATGATCGGCACCCTGCGAAAAGCCCAGGTGACCACAAACCATTTGCGTCGTGGCCTGAGGGTCGCCCTTGCCAATCACGAACGCGCCCTTGCCGTCGTAACCCGATTCTTGGATCACGCGTTCTAACGGCGCCGGTGCTCGGCCGAGACGATCGGCAAGGACATGCCCCCGACCGCGGGGAATCAATACGACATCGCCTGGTTCAAGAACGATATTGCGGCCGGACGGAAGACTCACATGGCAGCAGCCCTGGATCACAAAATGGAACCGCGCCGCTTGCTCGTATGCCGGAACGGTAATGGCCCAAGGTGGCGAATAGTCAGTACGGAAATAAAGTGTTCCTTTGAGCCTGATGGTCTCAAAGACATCACTCAAGAGGTCGAACATGCGGGCCATCTCGTTCAGCTAGACTCCCCGCACCCGCGTTGCATGATAGCAGACTTCGCCTCGCATGTCGCCGATGGGGTCAATTGCGCCCGTCGCTTTGATCGAAAAGGAGCAAACTTCGTCGTCAATTGTTCGAAAGCCGACACAAGTCCAGAAGGTTACCCATATGGTCTACGCCCGTTGGTTCGGACGCACCTACAGCTGCTCTTGGTACCTTCGGGAGGCGAGGCCTTCGAGGGCCGGTTCAGTTTGAACCGTGGCGCGCGGGCTTGTTCACGGCGAGAGGACGGCGCCGCGCGGGTCGACAGCGCGATTTGTGGCAACGTAGTCGATCTCACCACGCGTGATGCCGATGTCCATCAACTCGCCGTCCGTCAGCCGGCACAGCTGCGTTCGCAGCTTCTCGCGTTTGCGCCACTCACGAAACGCATCCCAATACGCTTCGAGGGGGCTGTAATATTGTCGCCTTGCGATTGCCGGTCCGAACTCAGTGGTCCCGTGGATCGTGCTCATAGCGGTGTGTCCAAGTTGGGCTGTGCACCAAGCAAAATTTGCCAGCACATCCGCTGGCGCGCTTAACAGCTGGCTTACATTTTCCTCACCGGCAGCTTATTCTTTGCGCTCCTCGGGCTTCCGAGCTGACCGCGGAAAGGAATGGCGGCTTGCGTTATCTCTTTGAGGATTACGCATTGGATACCGACAGGCGCGAACTGCACCGCGCAACGGGCGTGATTGTTGTCACACCTCAGGTGTTCGACCTGCTCGACTACCTGATCCGCAACAGGGAGCGGGTCGTCAGCAAAGACGATCTCATCAGCGCCGTTTGGAATGGACGCATCGTGTCTGACGCCGCGCTGACGACTCGCCTGAATGCCGCTCGCACCGCAATCGGCGACAGCGGCGAGAAACAGCGCCTAATCAAAACTCTTCCGCGCAAAGGCGTTCGCTTCGTCGGTGCGGTGCAGGAAGCCCAGACTGTCGCAGTTGAGCCGGCTGGCTCGGTGCCGCGTAGCAGCGAAACGCCGCCAACGCCGGTTTCTCCACCTCGTCTTTCCATCGTTGTGCTGCCCTTCGCAAATCTCAGCGGCGATCCCGGTCAAGAGTACTTCGTCGATGGGGTGACCGAGAGCCTCACCACAGACTTGTCGCGCATCAGCGACGCGTTCGTGATTGCGCACAACACCGCGTTTACGTTCAAAGGAAAACCCGTTGACGTAAAGAAGCTCGGACGTGAACTGAACGTCCGCTACGTGCTTGAAGGCTCAGTGCAACGGAGTGGCAACCGCCTGCGGGTGAACGTGCAATTGATTGATGCCGAAACCGGCAACCACCTTTGGGCAGAGCGTTTTGACAAGCCCGTTGCCGACCTCTTTGACATGCAGGACGAAATCGTATCGCGGCTCGCCAATACGCTGAAATCGCAATTGATTGCGGTCGAAGCGCGGCGCGCCGAGCGCTCCCCCCATCCAGACGCGACTGAGTTATGTTTCCAAGGCGCAGCGGTGATCGGCAGGGGCCGAACCCCCGAATACATGACACAAGCGCGCGGCTTCTTTGAACGCGCCTTGGCCCTCGAACCGGGAAATGTCGAGGCACTGGTCGGCACGGCGCTGGCCAATCTTGCAACAGTCAGCAACTTTTTCACTGACGATCGGATAGAACATCTCACCGCAGCCGAGACGGCCGCCACGAAGGCGCTGTCCTTGGCACCGAACCATCCGGCGGCTCATAACATCCTAGGCATAGTGCAAACTTATACGAACCGCGCGACCCAAGGGATCGGCAAATGCGAACGGGCCTTGGCACTGGATCGGAATTTGGCAACGGCGCACGCGAACATCGGGTATGGGAAGCTTTGTCTCGGGCGGGGCGTGGAGACTGAAGGCCATATTGAGCAGGCGCTCCGCCTCTCTCCCCGCGATACCTACGTCTATGCCTGGACCTTTTTTGTCGGCCTCGCCAAGTTTTGGCACGGCGCCGATGCAGAGGCGATTGCTTGGCTGCGCCGAAGCCTTGAGGCCAACCCAAATTACCCCATGACACACCTCCTTCTCGCGGCTGTTTTGGCGCAGGTCGGCGAGCCGGATGAGGCACGGGCCACAGCGCAGGCTGGCCTTGCGCTGAATCCGAGTTTCAGTATTCGCCGCTATCGCGCCTACGTCCCAAGCAACCATCCCGTATATCTCGCAGGACGCGAGCGCGCCTATCAGGGCATGCGCCTGGCTGGGGTGCCCGAGGGCTGATGTCGCCTTCGGGTAAAAAATTGAAGAACTCAACGTGAGCACAATGCGTCCGCTTTTCGGTCCATAGCGACCAATCGCCGTCGGTCAGCGCCTCATTGAGCCTGACTGCCGAGCCGTGGTTCCAGCGCCTGACCGAAGGGGGCCGAATCATGCGCCACGAACTGTCCGACGATGAATGGACTGCCATCGAGCCGATGCTGCCCAACAAGCCGCGCGGCGTGCCGTATCCAGCCAAAACGGAATCGCCTCTAGGCGAACACTGCTTTGGCAGCATTCTTTTGCTCTGGCTTCGCCTCGATGTGGTCGCTGACCGATCGCTAGGCTGTGTACTCATCAATCGGAGTTGGATGAAGGGCGCTTGACGTCCGCTCTCGCCCTGATAGCGGCGAGAAGGCGGACCTCGCCGGAGGTTCGTGAAGGGCCAGCAGGCGACTTAGGATCACATCGACAAATGAAAGAGGCCGCCAACCGAGGCGGCCGAAGAGGTTAAAAAATGCGGCGGAAGATCAGAGAGCATATCTGCCCGGCCTACAATGGAACGGGCTTCCCGCCGGTTGCGTAGCCGGTACAGCCGGCCACCAAATCTATCCGGTCAAATGCAAGACCTGCGAAGCCAAGGGCAAGATCACGGAAGACAACTGAGGCGGCCTATCTATTGTCGTTCAGGTTGAAGCCTCTGCGCTGACGAAAACATCGAACACCTCGTAAGCCTGCTGCGGCGTCTTTCCTTCCTTGAATGCGCTTGCGAAACTGAAGATCGCGTCCGCCAAAAGGAATTCTTCCGGGACAGGAAACAGGGTGCGAAGTTCGGCAAGCCAGCTCGCGTAGGAGGGTGGGTTGAACTTACCCAAGGTGTAGTTATCGCTGAATGAGGTGCGCATTTAGGTCGGAGCCTTCAGGCCGGGCGAGGCAAGCCACTCGGTCATGTGCGAGGCGGTCTCAATCTGCCGTGCTCTCCGGATCAACCTCTCACGCTCAATACCTGGCGGAGTGCCCCTCGCTAGCTTGCGAAGTCGCTCTGCCTCATCGGCAAGGCGGTTGTATAGAGGTTCGCCTTGCGGCTGGTAACGGCGTCGCTGCATGTCGCTGCTCCTCTGTTGGAGAAGGCGGGAGCGCGTGATGGCGTTCTCATCACCGTGGGGCCAACAAGGCGGTGCGGTGATCGGGGTAATCTGGCATGTCCGGTAGCCGACATACTGGTCAATATTGACCACATCGACAGAAGTTAACGGCGCGCATGAAATAGGACGCCATAACGATAGCCGGTTGCGTCTCGATCGCACTTACCTTGCTGATCCTAATCCTCGTCTTCGCCAGTATGGATGAACAAAAAATAGGGCCGTTCGTGACCGGGACGGACCGAACGGCCCCAGCCAGCCCGCGGTACTAAAATGGGAAGAATGGGCCGACACCCAAGTTACGGGGCAACCAGGTCATCGGTTGCGCCAGCCAATGGCGGAACTAACTCAAATTGAGTTGGTTTTTCATTATTGGTGTCAGTTCGGAAGTCCGGTTATGTGTAACAAGTGCTCGGAGTTGGACGAGAAGATCGCGCACTACCGTTCGCTCAGGATGCGGATCACGGATCAACTGACCCTAAGCGGCCTCTCGCTCTTGATCGAGCAGTACGAAGCCGAGAAGCGCGAGCTACATCCCGAACCGAAAAAGTAAGGCCGAGCGGCGAATGCGAAGAGGTTTCATCTGCGGCGCTTTCTCGACCGCTCGACCAACAGCTGCCAGCTGGCAAGCGGTACAACGGTGCCGCTTACGGTTCCGCGCTCGCACGCCTCAAGGCCGCCGGTTCAATTCGGCGGGTTTTTCTGTCGGTTTTGGGGGGAACGGCGAGGGGCTGATCCGGCTTTTTAGATTGATGCCTTTCGGGCCGGCCCGCTTCCACTGGCCGCGCAAATCTGGCGGCCCACCGCCGTTCGAACTTTCTTTGAATATCGCGAGGAACGTCGCTCATAACCCACCTTCAGGTCCACCCCTCGATAGAGCCTCAACGCGCAAGGCGCTCCAAAGGATCCTCATTCGCGTGACGCGGTCCTTTTTCTTTTCAGGCGAACAGGTCGTTTCCGGCCGGGAGAATCTTCACGTACGTCCTCCCGCTCTTACAATTCGCGCTTGATCTCGGGCTTGTCGTACAAGACCGCGTTCAGCAATGAACTGTTGACTTCGATTTTTCCGTTGTAGCTGATGAAGCCGAGCTTGCGGAATCTGTTCATGAAGAAGCTGACGCGGGATCGCGTCGTTCCAATCATTTCGGCCAATGTCTCCTGGCTGATATTTGGACTGATCGGTTGAGGGCTGCCCTCCTTGCCGAAATTCGCCAGCAGGAGCAGCAGGCGCGCCAACCGTTTTTCACTGGAGTTGAAGAGCTGGTCGATCAGGTCCTCTTCAATCCGGCTGTTGCGTATCAGCAGATAGGCCATGAACAGCTCGGAAAATTTGGGTTCATCGTGCAATGCCGCGACCATGGCGGTCCTCGTTATCGCGGTCACCAGGCATTCCTCCATCGCTGTCGTCGTCGCGATACGCAGCGAATGGCCGTTCATGCAGCCTTCGCCAAAGAACTGGCCGGGCTCCAAAATGCCGACCACGGCTTCCTTGCCTTGCTCAGATATGACAACAACCTTGACCCGGCCTTTCTGGATATAGAAAACCGTATCTGCCACGTCGCCCTGCGCAAAGACGATCTCATCCTTGCGAAACGCGAGAATGCTCTTCCCTTCGCCTACCTTGGCGAGAAATTCCTTGGGATCAAATATTGCGTGGTTGGTATTTTTTGGCATGTCCCGTTTCGTCCCCGCGCGGTGGGACGCCTAGCTTACCATTCAGCCGCCGGCGTTCGAAGTAAAAGTGCCGCAAATGGAAGCGTAGCCGGAATGGGAGCACCGGGCTGCCGACAAGCTGATGGAGCGGTCGGCAGGCGAAGTCCGAGCCGGACCCCAGATCGCAAACACCGACTAGAGTGGCGGCTAGATCGCAACTGCAAAACTTCCAGTCGTCTTGCATTCCGGGCACTGGAAGGTGCGGACTTCATGACCGGGTTGAGCAGGTTCGATGCAAGCCAACCGCATAGGCTTGCCACACCTGGAGCACGGAAGAATTCCAATCTCCGCGCGACTGAATAGCGGATTTGGTTGGACAGATGACATCATGCTTTCCCCTGTATTGGGCGGGAGCATTATCTCCGTCGCCGGTAACTGCCTATTCGGACGGCGATGAAGCCGGTCTAGCCCAATGCGCCAATGCGAGGCTGGTCAATATTGCTCACATCGGAAAAGTTAAACGAAGGCGCACGAAATCAACTCCAACCCGCACATGAAATAAATCCATTGTCGCAGGAACCTCTTATCGACTGACTCTATTTGCGCTCTGTCTCTAACCGGGAGGTAGACAGATGACGAAAGTTCTTTTGGCGACGGTTGCTGTTATCGCATTCACTGCGCCTTCATTCGCGCAGCAGGACAAAACTACCGGTCAAGCGCCACCATCAAGTGCTTCGTCGTTCTACGTGGCTCGAGATACCGCGACGATGAAGTGTCAAATTGTCAATGCCCAGCCTGCCGCTGGCGGCAACATGAAGGTCATCGGTACGGCACATCCGACACAGGCATCATTACAAACAGCCTTGATGGCTGATAAGACTTGCAAGCAATGAAGTGACGGCGCGAGTACAGGGGGGTCTATCGGTCCCACAAAACTACTGAGCCCCGCCAACTATGCTGCCCGACGGATGCATTTTCGGACTTGCGCGCGCAGTTGCGAGGTCCGGGTGATACCGATGAGCCGACATCATCAGACCGCTCCCGTAGGTCCGAAAAAGGGCCAAGAGGCGAAATGGCATCGCATCAATAGATGAAAGAGGTCGCCAACTCAGGTGGTCTCAGTGCACGATGAAGGCACCCGTAAGCATCACCGCGATAAGCAGTGTGCCGCCGAAAATAGCAATGCCAAGACTGACGCGTGCCGGGATTGAATATGAATCGAAATGGGGCTGTTCGACCATGCCACGCTCCCTTGTCTCTGGGCGGGGAGCGCGAACGCTCTCAGTCACCGGCAGACGCCGTTACAGGGCGGTGATGGCCCAAGATTGGAACAAGCCGACGTTCCAGGGCTGGTCAATTTTGACCACCCTCGAAAAGAAATTAACGATTTGGGCGCAACTGCCGCGACCCGGAAGGCAAGGCGCGGGGCTCCAGAGCCCTCGGACATGAACCGCCTCTTCAGCCCCATAAAGCTCTATATGACCGCGTCCTCAACGGCATCTTCGTGCGCAATTTCGGAATATTAGAAGAATATCCCCGAGTTGCCCGACGTGTCAAGTTGCCTGGTCGAACGCCGGCAGCCGCCGGCTACTTTGCATGGGGTTGTTTTCGATATTTTGGCGGCGCCGCCTGCGACGGCCCCGTAACTCATCCTGCTTTAGTGCCGCACCACCAGCACCGAGCATTTGGCGTAGCGCACGACGTGCCCGGCATTGGAGCCGAGGAAGTAGGTGCGCATCGCCGGGCGGTGCGAGGTCATCACGATCAGGTCGGCCTTCATGTTCGCGGCCTCTTCGAGGATCTCGTGATAGATGCCGCCCTGGCGGACCACGCCGGAGATGCGCCCGGGCGCGATGCCGGATTCGCGCGCGACGATGGCGAGCGCTTCTTCCGATGTCTCACGCTGCTGGCTGTCGAAATCCGCCGGGACATATTCGGCGAGCATCACCGGCGTCATCGGCAATACGTTGAGCAGACGCACCGCCCCGTTCCAGGTTTGCGACAGCGTCGCAGCGGTTGCGATCGCAGGCTTCGCCAGATCGGTATCGGCGAGGTCGATCGGCACGAGAATTGACTTGTACATCTGCGCCTCCTGTCCGCGATTGGTCTGGAGCCGTTTGGTCCCTGTGCCGGGACGCGCGCCTTCTTTTTCTTCGGTAGCTCGTCGTGTCGCCGCGAACCGGTCCCCCTGTCGCGCCAACATCAATATAGCATGGCAGAGCTGCGTTGTCCGCTTGCGTCAGCCGCGCGAGGCCTGCTTCAACAGTTTAGGGCTAACGAACAGCACGAGCTTGCCGCGCCGGAAGGAGACCTCGTTCCAGTCGTCGGTCGCGAAGTCGAAGACGGCGAGCCCCGAGGTCGGCAGGTTGTCGCCGAGCGCGCGCTTGGCGGCCTCGTCGCCGCTGCCGGTCAGCGTCAGCGCGAGCTCGTGCATGCCGGGATTATGGCCGATCAGCATCAGCCGCTTCGGGTCGGTGACGGAGGCCATCCGGATCGCGGTGAGCAATTGCGCCGGATCGGCGCCGTAGAGTTCCGGCACGAATTCGACTTTCGGCGCAGGTCCGGCGCCCTTCAGCGCCTCGCGCACGATCTCCCAGGTCTGCGTGGTGCGGGCCGCCGGCGACACCAGCGCCAGATTGGGCAGGGGCGGGTGGCGGGCGATCCAGCCGCCGATCTCCGCCGCATCGCGGTGGCCGCGCTCGTCGAGACGACGGTCCTGGTCCTGCCCCGAAGGCGCGTCGGTTTCGGTCTTGGCGTGACGCAGCAGCAGCAAACGGCGCATGGACTTCCATCTCGATTCGGTCTGGTCGAATTAATTCTACAGGCGCATGCCCTGGACAAGGTGACAAGCGCCGCAGCGGTTCGTAAGAAACGACATGAGCGAGACTTCCACAAGTGCGGCAGACGGCCCCGACGAGGCGGCCTCGCCGTCCCGCGACCGCCTGGCGTTCGACCTCGACGTCGACATTTGCGTGGTCGGGGCGGGGCTGGCCGGCCTGACCGTGGCACGCGAGGCGGCGCGGCTTGGCGCCAGCGTCGCTGTGCTCGAGGGCCGCCAGGTCGGCTGGAATGCCTCCGGCCACCATCTCGGCACCGTGATGCCGGGCTTCGGCCTGCCGATATCGGATGTGATCGAGCGCGTCGGCCTTGATGATGCCCGCGAATTGTGGGCGCTGTCGAAGGAGGGCGCCGATTATGTTCGCGCCACCGCCACCGAGGAGCTGATACCGGGCATCGACCCGAGCGACGGCGCGCTGGAGGTCTCCAATGTCGATGTCGGCGAAGCGCTGATCAGCCGCCTGCAGACGCTGGGCGAGGATTTTGCCACCGAGGTCGAAGGCTGGCAGGTCGATCGCGTGCGCAGCGTGCTCAGGACCGGACGCTATTTCCACGGCATCTATTATCCGAAAGCGTTCCAGATCGACGGCCGCAAATATGTGCACGGTCTCGCCGCGCTGGCGATGCGGGCGGGGGTGCGGATATTCGAGGAAACGCCTGTCGTCAGCATCGATTTTTCCGGCATCCGCAAACGCATCGTGACGCCGACGGCGCGACTGCGTGCCAACCATATTGTCCTCGCCGGCAATATCCATCTCGGCGCGCCGCTGAAGCGTCTGTCCGATACGCTGCTGCCGGTGTGGCGCTACGCGGCGTTGACCGAACCGCTCGGCGAACGGCTGGCGGAGGCGATCGCCTTTTCCGGCTCGGTCGTCGACAGCGAAGGCATCGATCATTTCCGCGTCGTCGATGGCGATCGCCTGTTGTGGGCCAGTCCCGAAACCACCTGGGAGGCGCGGCCGAAGCGGCTTGGTGCGGCGGTGCAGCGTCGCATCGCCACGGTGTTTCCGCAGCTCGGCAAGGTTCCGATCGCCGACACGTTCGGTGGCGCGGTCGGCGTCACCGTGCACGGCATGCCGCAGATCGGGCAGTTGCGCCGAGGCCTTTGGGTGGCGAGCGGCTTCGGCCGGCAGGGACTCAACACCTCGGCGCTCGCCGGCCAGTTGATCGCCCGCAGCATCCTGTGGGGCGACGACCGCTGGCGGCTGTTTTCACCGTTCGAGCTGGTCTGGGCCGGCGGCGCCACCGGCCGCGTCGCCGGTCATTTCATCGGCCTGTGGGCGAGGGGCGCCGCATCCGCAGCGGGCGTTCTGGCGCGTTACCGCGAGGGTGCACGTGCGAAGGAGCGCCGCCGCGAGGCGCGGCTGGCCGAGGCCAATCTCAAGGCGGGAACCCGGGGGCCGGCGCCCCGCCGTCCGCCGCCGTCCGCCGTGCGGCCGGCGCCGCCGCCCGCGCCCCGGCAGGCTGAGGACGGTGAGCAGCCGCATCCCCACGCCTCGCAAGAAAGTGAGCGGATCTCCGACGGGCGGATGTAACGTCTGGCGGCGGGGTTCGTATTTGGTGGCAAGCCAGTCTTGTTCGCCAGCTTTGGCCGCCCGCATCGGAGATGATTGATGATCGATCGCCGCATCCTGCTTGCTTCCGTCGCCAGCCTGTTCGGCCTCGCCGCCTTCCGCTGGCTGCGCGCCTCGCCGGCGCAGGCCGCCGAGAAATTCGAGATCGAGAAGACCGACGCCGAATGGCGCGCGCAGCTCACGCCGCAGCAATACGAGATCCTGCGCAAGGAGGGCACCGAGCGGCCGGGATCGAGCCCGCTGCTCAAGGAGCACCGCAAGGGCACCTTCGCCTGCGCCGGCTGCGACCTGCCGCTGTTCTCGTCCGAGACCAAGTATGAGAGCGGCACCGGCTGGCCGAGCTTCTGGAAGCCGCTGGACAATGCGATCGGCACCACGTCGGACCGCACCTTCGGCATGCTGCGCACCGAGGTGCATTGCCGCCGCTGCGGCGGCCATCTCGGCCATGTCTTCGACGACGGGCCGAAGCCGACCGGGCTGCGCTACTGCATGGACGGTTTTGCGCTGGTGTTTCACCCGGCCGCACCCTCGGCGACCTGACGCCCACAGCGTTTTCGAGCGAGGCGGCTACCGGTTCGCGCTAGGAAAACGCGTTAAAACAGGAGGGATGGAGCGCGGCCAGAACTGCGCTCCGTCCCGGCAATTGTTGCCTGCCCGGCAATTGTGCCCCGGTTAAACGGCCGGGGCTTTTTTTTCAAGCGCATGATTTTGTTACGTTTCGTTTCGTGGCACGACCTTTGCGACATGCTCCGCCGATGCGGCCATTCCTGTGATTGCCAGCCGCCGGGAATCGAATTGGAGAACATGTCATGGGTATCTTCGGCGCTCTTACGACGGCGGTCGGTGGTTTGCGCGCAGGGTCGTACGCGCTCGAAAACATCTCCGGCAACATCGCCAACTCCCAGACCACGGCCTTCAAGCGCATCGATACCTCGTTTCTCGACCTCGTTCCGCAGACCGCGCTGACCGCGCAGCTCGCCGGCGGCGTTACGGCGCAGTCGCGCTCGACCAACTCGGTGCAGGGCGACGTGCAGTCGGCGTCGGTCGCGACCTTCATGGCGATCAACGGCAACGGCTTCTTCGCGGTGCAAAAGCCCGGCGGCTTCACCGACGGCTCGCCGGTGTTCGACGGCGTCGACCGCTACACCCGCCGCGGCGATTTCCAGCTCAACAAGGACGGCTACCTCGTCAACGGCGCCGGCTATTATCTCGAGGGCGTCCCGATCGATCCGACCACCGGCAACCCCTCGGGCTCGTCGCCGCAAACGCTGCGGTTCAAGAACGACTTCCTGCCGGCGCAGCAGACCACCAAGATCGACTATCGCGCCAACCTCGCGTCCTATCCCTTGACCACCGCGCACGACACCTCGGTTCCGGGCTCCGAGCTGATCCGGCCGGGCGCATTCAGCGCCGGACATAACCCGCTGGTGCTGGGCACACCGGCCGCGCCGTATACCGATTCCTCCGTCACCGGCACCGCGCAAAACAACAAGGCGACGCCGTCGGTCGCCAATACCGCCGCGACCCTGCTTTCGGGTGCTGCGGGCAGCGATTCGATCAATGCGAGCTTCAGCGCCGGCTCGGCCGGCCCGCCGGTGGTGCCCGCCGATACGATCACGGTCAACGGCACCGTCATCACCTTCGTGGCCTCGGGGGCGACCGGCAACCAGCTCAACGTCACCGACAGCATCGGAACGATGCTCGCCAAGATCGACGCGATTACCGGCACCGCGACGCCATCGACGATCAGCGGCGGCAAGATCACGCTGCATTCGGGCACGTCGGCCGACCTCAACGTGACCAGCTCGAACTCGACCGCGCTCGCGGCGCTCGGCTTCACCGGCTCGGCGGTTGCGACCCGCGGCGGCGGCGGCACGGTCGGCACCGGTCAGGTGGTCGGCAACGACAACTCGACCTTCCTGAACCAATCCGTCTCGGGCGGCGCTGTCACGGCTTACGACGTGTCGGGTGCGCCGGTGAACCTGCAATTCCGATGGGCCAAGACCGACAGCTCCTCGCTGGGCTCCGGACATACCGACAGCTGGAACCTGTTCTATCAGGTCAATCCCAATGCAACCGGCACGCAAGTCTCCTGGCAGAACGCCAACATCAACTTCACCTTCGCCTCGAACGGCCAGATGTCGCCGGCGATCTCCTCGGTGGCGCTCAACAATGCCGTCGTCAACGGCGTGTCGCTCGGCAGCCCCGTGATCAATTTCGGCTCCGGCGGCGTGACCCAGTTCGCGGACGCCAACGGCAACGTCCAGGTCAACCAGATCCAGCAGGACGGCTTCCCGGCCGGCCAGCTGCAGTCGGTCAGCGTTTCCACCAACGGCCGCATCGTCGGCAACTACACCAACGGCCGCAACATCGACCTTGCCGAAATCTCGGTGGCGACATTCAACGGCACCAACTTCCTGAAGCGCATCGACGGTGGTGCGTTCGAGGCGACCGACGAGTCCGGTGGCGCGCTGTTCGGCAAGGGCGGCAGCACCATCGTCGGTTCATCGCTCGAGAGCTCGAACACCGATATCGCCGACGAGTTCACCAAGCTGATCGTGACCCAGCAGGCCTATTCGGCCAACACCAAGGTGATCACGACAACGAATTCGATGGTGCAGGATCTCCTGAACGTCGTGCGCTGATCGCAGCTGTCATGCACGTGTGAAGCAGTAAAGGCGAGTACACATCATGGGTTTGAGCCAAGCCCTTTCCACCGCGATGTCCGGCCTGCGCGCCACGCAGGCCTCGCTCTCGCTCGTGTCGTCGAACGTCGCCAACGCGGAGACGCCCGGCTACGTCAGGAAGACGCTGAACCAGGATACCGGCACCACCGGCCAGTTCGGGTCGAGCGTTCTCATCACCGGCGTCAACCGCCAGCTCGACGAATTCCTGCAGACCCAGCTTCGCACCGAGACGTCGGGCGCGTCCTACGCCGACGTCCGTTCCAGCTTCCTTGCCAATCTGCAGGGCGTCTACGGCAATCCCGACTCCACGGGCACGATCGAGGACGCCTACAACAAGTTCCTGACTGCGCTGCAGGGCTTGTCGACCAGCCCGGACTCGCAGTCGGCCCGGATCGGCGTCGTCAATGCCGCGCAATCCATGGCGCAGCAGCTCAACGCGACCTCGCAGGGAATCCAGTCGCTGCGCGCCAACGCCGAGGCGGGCATCAGCGACTCCGTCACCACGGCCAACAATGCGATGCAGCAGATCGCGCGCCTCAATGTCCAGCTGCAGGCCACTGGCGGCACGCAGGACGCCTCGACCGCGGCATTGCTCGATCAGCGCGATCGCTACGTCACCCAGCTTTCGCAGCTGATGGACATCCGCACCGTTACCAACAGCCAGAACCAGGTGACCGTGTTCACCAATTCCGGCGTGCAGCTGGTCGGCACCGAGGCGGCGACGCTCAGCTTCAACGCCCAGGGCACGATGACGCCCAACACGCAATACAATACCGACCCGACCAAGAGCACCGTCGGCACCATTACCATCAATTTCCCGCATGGCGGCACCTATGACATGGTGTCGACCAACTCGATCCGGTCAGGCAAGATCGCCGCCTACCTCGAGCTGCGCGACAACACGCTGGCGCAGGCCCAGACGCAGATCGACCAGTTCGCCGCCGCGATGTCGAGCGCGGTGTCGGACAAGACGACGGCGGGCACCGCGGCGACGGCGGGAGCACAGTCCGGCTTCGACCTCGATCTCTCGGGGCTGCAGAGCGGCAACACCATTCACGTCTCCTACAAGGACAACACCACCGGCATCACGCACAATCTGTCGCTCGTCCGCGTCGACGATCCGAGCGTGCTGCCGCTCAGCAACACCGCGACCGTCGATCCGAACGACGAGGTGCTGGGTGTGGATTTCTCCGGAGGCATGAGCTCGGTGCTGTCGCAGCTCAACGGCGCGCTCGGCGGAACCGGTCTGCAATTCTCCAATCCCTCCGGGTCGACGCTGCGCGTGCTTGACGACGGCGCCGCCAACAAGGCCGACGTGACCGCGGCGTCGGTCACGTCGACCGTTTCGTCCCTGACGTCGGGCGATCCGCAGCTTCCGCTGTTCACCGACAATGGCGGGCTCTACACCGGCGCGATCACCGCGAACGGCTCGCAGTCGACCGGCCTTGCCGCGCGCATCAGCGTCAACACCGCCCTGGTCGGCGATCCCTCGCGCATGGTCGTGTACTCGACCAATCCGCAGACCCCGGCCGGCGACACCACGCGCGCCAACCTGATTCTGAACCAGCTGTCGAACGCGTCGTACAGTTATTCGCCGAAGACCGGCCTCGGTACGTCAGGCGCGCCGTTCACCGGTACGCTGTTGAACTTTGCCAAGCAGTTCATCAGCCAGCAGGGCGAATCGGCGACGGCGGCCAAGCAATTGGCCGATGGTCAGGACGTCGTGCTGAATACGTTGCAGACCAAGATGGACTCGACCTCCGGCGTCAACATGGACGAGGAGATGGCGCATCTGCTGTCGCTGCAGAATGCCTATTCCGCCAACGCGCGCGTGATGTCGTCGATCAAGCAGATGTACGACGCGCTGCTGCAGCTCACGTGAGGGTAACATGTCGATCGACGGCGTAAGCGGCAGAACTTCCTATATCGGCACCACGATCCTCAACCTGCGCAGTCAGCTCAATGACCTGACGACTCAGCTTGCGACCGGCAAGGTATCGACGACCTATGCAGGGCAGGGGCTCGATCGCGGCTTCGCGCTCAGCCTGCGCGCCCAGATCAGCGGCATCAACGCGTTCTCGGATACCGCGACCAACCTCAACACGCGGCTGGGTGTCGCCAACCTCACACTGCAGGGGCTGTCCGACGTCGGGAGCCAGGTGAAGAACGCCGCGACGACCGCGACGTTGACGCTCAACAATAGCGGGCAGACGTCGGGCCAGATCACGGCGCAGGCCGCGTTCTCCAATGCGGTTGCGATGCTGAACAGCCAGTCGGGCGACCGCTATCTGTTCTCCGGCCGCGCCATGGATACGCCGGCCACGGTGTCCGCCGACACCATGTTGAAGGGCACGGCAACCCAGGCCGGCCTCACCCAGCTCATCAACGAGCGCAAGCAGGCCGACCAGGGCACCAGCCTGATGGGACGCCTGAGCGTCTCGTCGCCGCCGGCGACCACGACAGTGACCAGCGTCGCCGAGGACGGCTCGCCGTTCGGCCTCAAGCTGCTGTCGGTGCAATCGTCACTCACGGGCGCCACCGTGACCCAGCCGGCCGGTACGCCGAAGTCCACCTCGGTCGATCTCGGCGCCGTCAATCCGAAGGATGGCGACAAGATCAAGTTCAATTTCACGCTGCCCGACGGCACCACCGATGCGATCGAGCTGACGGCGACGACCACGAACCCGCCGCCGGCGGGCTCGTTTCTGATCGGCGCCGACACCACGGCGACGACCGCCAACCTTCAGTCGACGCTGACGTCGTCCATCAAGACGCTGAGCGACACGTCGCTGGTGGCGGCCTCCGCGGTCGCGGCGTCCAACAACTTCTTCAATCCGGTCGCGACCGTCGCGGGCGCCGCCGTCAACAACCAGAACGCGCCACCGGCGCCGATCAGCGGCGCCACGGCCCTTTCGGGCGCAGCGGGCACCAACTCGCTGTCGACGAGCTTCGCGGCCGGCGACACCATCACGGTCAACGGCACCCCGATCACCTTCGTCGCCTCGGGCGCCACCGGCAACCAGCTCAACATCACCGACAGCGTGCAGACGCTGATGGCGAAGATCGACCAGGTCAGCGGCACCAAGAACCCGTCGACCATCAGCAACGGTGCGATCACGCTCCATGGCGCCGACGGCGCGAGCCTCTCGATCTCGAGCTCCAACACGGCCGCACTCGGCGCGCTCGGCATCGCAAACAACACGACCGCGACCCCGGCGCCGCTCAGGGTAGGGGGACCGCCGTTCGACACGGCGACCAACCTGGTCGCGGGCACGCCTGATAACACCGTGTATTGGTACACCGGCGAGAACGGCCCGGGATCGGCGCGCGGCACCGCCGTCGCGCAGGTCGATCAGTCGATCACCGTGCAGTATGGCGCGCGCGCCAACGAACAGGCGTTCCGGTATCTGCTGCAGAATGTTGCGGTGTATGCGGCGGTGACCACCAACGCCAGCAACCCAAATGCAAGCGCGCAGGTGACGGCGCTCGCGCAGCGCGTCGGCGCGAACCTCGCGCCGCAGAACGGCCAACAGCAGATCCAGGACGTGCAGGCCGAGTTCGCCGGCGCGCAGACGGCGACCAAGGCGGCCACCGATCGTCAGACCCAGCTCAAGGCCATGGCGGAAACGATGCTCGACTCGGTCGAGGGCGTCAATCAGGACGAGGTCGCGACCAAGATCCTGGCGCTGCAGACCAGCCTGCAGGCGTCGTACCAGACCACGTCGATGCTGTATCAGACCACGCTGCTGAAATATCTGCCGCCCGGTTGAACGCTCGCTCTCATCTCCAGCCAGCAAAAAGGCCTCCTCGCGGAGGCCTTTTTCGTTCAGGCGAGGGCTAGAGCGATTTCAAGCGAAGTGGATGCCGGTTCGCGGGAAGAAAAGCGCGCCGGAACGAGAAGCTCTACGCGCTCTTGCGGGTATCGTCCTGATTGCCGTTTTGCCGACCGCGCGCGGTTTCCAGCAGCTTCTCCTCGTGCGCGATCAGCTTCTTGGATTCCTTCAAGGCGTGATAGAGATCGCCGTTGAGGATGAAGTTGTTGACGCTTTCGATGAACGGCCAGGCGCTGGGCGTCGCGGTGATGATGTCGCGCACCAGGCTGAAATAGGTCGGGTGGTGCGCCATCGGGTCCGGCGACAGATACATCAGCTGCACCGCGAGATAGATCAGCTTCGCCGGCGTGTCCGCGGTCTCCGGCGTCAGGATATCCTTCTCGCGCAGGATCGGGATGCGGTCGCCGTCGATCAATAGGCGGGCGCGCTGATCGGTGTTGGTGATCACGCAATTGCCGACGATGATGCGCTCGTTCGGTTTCAGTTCAACCTTCAGGGCCATGACCGTTCTCCTTTGCCGGCAGTCGCGCGATGTCGCCGCTAGCGGAACATGTTCGGCGCTGCTTAGCAGCCGCCGTTGCGGCCCGGGGCCGATGCGACAGCGATCCTTTCCCATGATGGTTAACGCTTGGTGAACGGCGGGGCCGCGCGAGGAGCAGCCCTCGGCCGAAATCGGCAATCGTCTCAGTAGTTTTCGCGGCGAACATCGCCCAATGGCGACAATTTTATTCTTCGGCATTTGCCTTAAATGCCGCGTTGGAGATTTCTTTTTCCTTCGAGGCTTGACCGGCAGGATCGGCCATCCGCCCGATCAGAAAGGATTGGCGCGGCTTTTTCCTCAGTTTCACACCAGAAAGGTATGAAAATGTCCGGTATCATTCTCTCCTCCTCCGTTCGTCAGAACCTCCTCTCCCTCCAGTCCACCGCCGATCTGCTCTCCACCACGCAGAACCGTCTCGCCACCGGCAAGAAGGTCAACACGGCGCTCGACAACCCGACCAACTTCTTCACCGCACAGTCGCTCGACAACCGCGCCAGCGACATCAATAACCTGCTCGATGGCATCGGCAATGGTGTGCAGGTGCTGCAGGCTGCCAACACCGGCATCACCTCGCTGCAGAAGCTGGTCGATACCGCAAAGTCGATCGCCAACCAGGTGCTGCAGAGCCCGACCGGCTACACCACGAGGTCGCAGGTCACCTCCACCGCGGCGCTCGGCGGCACGTCCGCCAACCTCGTCGACGGCACCACGATCAAGAGCGGCGACGTGCTGGCGATCGCGGCCTCGGCCGGTCAGCCCGCCTTCAGCTTCACCTTCGGGGCCAGCAGCTCGCTGACGCAGCTGAACGCGTCGCTCGCGGCCAGCAACCTGACTGCCAGCCTCGACAGCTCCAACAAGCTCGTGATCACCACGACCAACGATGCGGCGTCCTCGACGATCGGTGCGGTGACCTTCACCAACACCGGCGGCGGCACTGCGACGTTCAGCGCAGCCGGCACGGCTCCGGTTGCCGATCCGGCCTCGCAGTCGGCGCGCGCCGCCTTGGTGACGCAGTACAACAACACCATCGCGCAGATCACGACCACGGCGCAGGACGCCTCGTTCAACGGTATCAACCTGTTGAACGGCGACAACCTGAAGCTGACCTTCAACGAGACCGGCAAGTCGACGCTCGCGATCAGCGGCGTCACCTTCAATGCGACCGGCCTCGGCTTGAAATCGCTGGCCGCCGGCACCGACTTCCTCGACAACAACTCGGCGAACAGCGTCATTGCGTCGCTGAGCTCGGCGAGTTCCTCGTTGCGCAGCGAAGCCTCGACGCTGGGTTCGAACCTGTCGATCGTGCAGATCCGTCAGGACTTCTCGAAGAACCTGATCAACGTGCTGCAGACCGGTTCGTCGAACCTGACGCTGGCCGACACCAACGAGGAAGCGGCCAACAGCCAGGCGCTGTCGACCCGCCAGTCGATCGCGGTGTCCGCGCTTGCTCTGGCCAACCAGTCGCAGCAGAGCGTGCTGCAACTGCTCCGCTAAACGCACCGACAAGCACTTCGACAACGGCGGGGGAAACCCCGCCGTTTTTCTTTGTCTCCGGGATATTTTTTCTTTGTCTCCGGGATATTACGGTGTCTTTCCCTGCCGTCAGAACGGCGCATTTCGTAACGCCTGCTAACCATATTTAAAGGCGCCGGATGCATAAATATCGAGCGCTAGAATTGCGTCTCCGCGGCCCGAGAAATCCGCATCCCATCGAGGTCATTAATGTCGAATGCAGCCCAGGCCTACGCCCGTACGTCAACGACGACGGCCTCCCCCCGTGAAATCGAAGCGCAGGCGTTGTTGAAGGCCGCGCGGCAGCTGCAGGAAGTCCAGGCGAACTGGAATGGCCTCGACAAGGCGCTCGATCATGCATTGCTGTTCAATCGCCGCCTGTGGTCGATCTTCCTCAGCGCCGCAGAGGGCGCCGACAATCCGCAACCGCTCGAGGTGCGTCAGAAGATCGCGAACATCAGCGTGTTCGTGATGAAGCAGACCATCGACATCCAGATGAATCCGGACCCGGCGAAGCTGAAGTCGCTGATCGACATCAACTGCAATATTGCCGCTGGCCTCTCGGGCCGCGCCTGATCGACCGGTTCACGACGGAGCCCTCGGCATGGCGGACGTATTGAGCATCTTGTCGGCCAACTACAAGGCCGCCGGCCTGACGGTTCCGTCGAAGACGCCGTATGTGGCTGTCGATCCGAAGCTCTATGAGGGCAGCTGGAGCGGCAAGTACGCCAACAACAAGTCGTTCAACCTCTCGGTGTCGAACGTCGATGGCTTCCGCGCCAAGGTCCACTATCAGAGCGACGGCACCAGCAAGTATCAGGACGTGCTGATCAAGGACGGCTCGTTCCGGGTCGGCGATACCAAGTTTTCGCTGGTGCAGCAGGGGACGGCATTGATCGCCAATGTCGTCACCGATCCGGCCACCGGATCGACCTATCTCGACAAGGCCTACGCCACACAGAAGTGAGGGTTCCGATCGCTTGCGTTATGCGCGGCGGTCGGTTGCGCGCACCCGCG
The DNA here is from genome assembly GCF_054063295.1 of Bradyrhizobium sp. USDA 3240. Lineage (NCBI taxonomy): Bacteria > Pseudomonadati > Pseudomonadota > Alphaproteobacteria > Hyphomicrobiales > Nitrobacteraceae > Bradyrhizobium > Bradyrhizobium sp. USDA 3240. The sequence goes on along the minus strand of NZ_JBSSGD010000002.1, from coordinate 1,190,178 downwards.
TCGGCGCGTCCTTGCTGAGATCGAGCGCGTGGAAATAGGCGCGGCGGCGCAATACGGCTTCTTCCGGAAACTGCCTCACCACCAGGTTCGTGCGATTGTCGACCACCTGGTAGACCACGGCACGCGCGTCGCGGTCGATGATGACCTGGTCGGTGACCGATGGCGCCTGATTTGAGAGCGACGCATTGGCGGCGTTGGGATCGATCGTGACGCGCACGCTCGGCTCCGGAGCAGTGACGCTCTGGCTCGCGGGCAATTCGGTCTTCACCGCCTTCTGCGCCGTATCACTCACAGGAGTGATTATCGGCGCTGCAACCGGTGCCCCCACCGGCTTGATGTTGAAATCTGTACTCATGGCAGCCTCGTAGTGCACAGGCACTAGTTTGCTTGAGTCAAATCCCAACCCCTCACGATCCGCAACTCTACGGGGAACCTCTCAACAGGCTGTTAGGGAACACGCTGAATGCCGCGCTGCCGCAAGCGCGCCGAATTGAACTAAATTGTCGGCGTGCGCGTCAGAGCGTGCGGCTGACGGCGATCGGCGTCATGTTGCGCGGACCCGGCGTGGCGCGCTGTCCGTTCGCGGTATAGGTGTTCGGGATGTTGCGGCGCTGCACCTCGGCATTAACGCCGCGCACGATGCCTTCGGAGACCGCGTGTGCGGTCGCAAGCACGGTCAGGTTGACCTGCAGCATCGCGCGGAACGTCTCGTGATGACGCCGCAGCGTGGCGAGCAGTTCGGGTTCGGTCTGCGACAGCATCTTCTGCATCGACTTCAGGTGCTCCACCGCGAGCATGTAGCGCCGCGACAGCTCCGACTTCCGTGCCTCGAGCTGCATGCCCTCACGGATCTTGCCGGCACGGACGAGCTCGGTTTCCTGCTCGACGACGGCGAGCAGTGCGCTCATCACTTCGGTCAGCTCGTTGGCGAGACGTGCGATGTCGGGAGGCGTCGACGTCGCGGGCCGCGCGGCGGGGGCGGCCGGCCGATGCTGCTGTGGACGCTGATTCATCGCGCTGCTCCTTGAAAACCGAATTAGCTTTTGTTGGCCTGCTGCAGGATCAGCGAGCGGAACACTTCGTTGGAGATGCCGACGCCGCCGGCCTTGGCGAAGTTCTTCGAATATTCGTCGGTCAGCATCGAGCGCCACGCGCCGGTGCCGACCGTGTCGCCGTAAGGGCCTTCACCCTTCAGGCCGGTGGTCATCTGCGAGAACATCGTATTGAGGAACATCGATTCGAAATCGGTCGCGGTCGCCTTCGCCTTGGTGATCTGCTGCGGCGAGACCTTCTTCATCGCATCCTGCAGCACGGGATCGGGGCGGCCATTGAACATCGGCATCAGCGCCTTGTTCGGCACGCTGCCGGTGGTGCTGTTGATCAGGCTTCCCATCACATCACCTCGATGTCGGCTTCGATCGCGCCGGCGGCCTTGATCGCCTGCAGGATGCTGATGAGATCGCGCGGTCCGATGCCGAGGCCGTTGAGGCCGTCGACGAGCTGTTGCAGCGAGACGCCGTCCTTGACGACGGCGAACTTCTTGCCGTCCTCGGTGACCTGCACATTGCTGCGCGGCGTCACCACGGTGCGGCCGCGCGATAGCGGATTAGGCTGGCTGACCTGCGGGCTCTCCGAGATCGTGACGGTGAGGTTGCCTTGCGCCACCGCGACGGTGGCGACGCGAACGTCGCGGCCCATCACGATGATGCCGGAGCGCTCGTCGATCACGATCCTCGCGGCGAGGTCGGGCTCGACCTGCAATTGCTCGATCTCGGTCAGGAAGGCGACGACGTTGCCCTTGAACTCCGGCGGGATCGAGAGCTGCACCGTGGAGGGATCGAGCGGCTCGGCGGTCTTGACGCCGAGATAGTCGTTGACCGCGGCGGCGATCCGCTTGGCGGTGGTGAAGTCGGCGTTGCGCAGCGCGAGGCGGACATTGGGCAAGCGATTGAGCGCGAACTCGATCTCACGCTCGATGATGGCGCCGTTGGCGATGCGGCCGACCGTCGGCACGCCGCGCACCACCTTGGCGGCCTCGCCCTCGGCGTTGAATCCGGAGATCGCCAGCGTGCCCTGCGCGACGGCGTAGACGTTGCCGTCGGCGCCGAGCAGGGGGGTGACGAGCAGGGTGCCGCCGCGCAGATCCTTGGCGTCGCCGAGCGCGGAGACGGTGACGTCCATCCGCGTGCCCTGGGTGCCGAACGCCGGCAGATTGCCGGTGACCATCACGGCGGCGACGTTGCCGGTGCGGATGGTGGCGCCGCGGATGTTGACGCCCATGCGCTCGAGCATCGCCTGCAGCGATTGCTTGGTGAAGGGGATGTTGTTCAGCGTGTCGCCGGTGCCGTTGAGGCCGACCACGAGGCCGTAGCCGATCAACTGGTTCTGGCGCACGCCCTCGATGTTGGCGAGATCCTTGATCCGCGACGTCGCGGCCGCCGGCATGACGGAGGCCGCCAGCGCCAGCAGCGCGGCGCAGGCCAACCCGAATATGCTTACGATGCGGATGCCGGGCATCCAATGCTCCCCTCGAACTGCAACTCGCGGATCACGCGACACTCCCATGACGGCGATCCGCCATTAACCATGCGAGCCGCGTGCCACTTCGTTTCGTTGAGGCAATGTATTGATATATTTATCGAAATTGTCGGACAGCCATTCGGTTCCGGTTCGCAAGGGAGCGCGAAACTGCCGTGCGGCGGCAGAAATTGCCGGGTCGTTTACGCACCGTTAACCATAAAACGGCGATGCTCTGGGGCATTCAGGCCTGCGGGATCATGACGATGCGCATCTACGGACCGAACGGCACCACGCTTGGCACGTCGACCAGCTCGACGCGGCGCACCTCGTCGAGCGGCTTCTCGCTGCCGGATGCGACCAGCGCGCAGGAGGAGGTTCGCTCCACCACTGCGCCGAAGGCGGCCACCAGCCTGGATGCACTGCTCGCGCTGCAGGGCGTCGAAGACCCGACCGAACGCCGCAAGCGCTCGGTGGCGCGTGGCAAGGGTGCGCTCGACGTGCTCGACGCGCTGAAGCTCGGACTGCTCTCCGGCAATTTCGATTCCTCCACCGTGAACCGGCTGCGTGATGCTGCGGCGAGCCTGAAGGAATCCTCCGGTGACCCCGGCCTCGATGCCGTGCTGGGCGAGATCGAGCTGCGCGTCGAAGTCGAGCTCGCCAAGGCCGGGCAATACTAGGCCCCTCTCGATCAATTAACCTACATCAAGCCGCCAGTGCCTTGCGCTGCGTGTCGTAGCGGCGCTGCGCGGCCAGCACCTCCTTCAGATTCTGCTCAGCCCAGTCGCGCAGCGGATCGACCGCTTCGGCGAGCGTCGATCCGAGCGGCGTGATCGAATACTCCACGGTGACCGGAACGGTTGCGATCGCACGGCGGCGCAGCAGCCCGTCGCGCTCCAGGCTTTTGAGCACCTGCGACAGCATCTTTTGCGAAATGCCCTCGATGGCGCGGCGAAGCTGGTTGAAGCGCATCGGCTCGCTGCGCAGCAGCAGCAGGATCAGCACCGCCCATTTGTCGCCGACCCGGTCGAGGATCTGGCGCGTCGGGCAATTGGCGGCATAGGCGTCCGGTTTCAGGCTGGCGGCTTTCATCGGGTTACTCCGGCGTAATCAGGTGAGACAAGAGTGCCTTCTTCACACCTACATCCATTTCGCTATCTAGTCACCATTGGAAACCAGCAATCGGAGACTTTGATGAAGATCGCCATCGCCGGCGCGTCCGGCCAGGCCGGCTCGCGCCTCACCGCGGAACTCGCCCGCCGCGGCCATGCCGTCACCGCCATCGCCCGCAACCCGGAGAAGATCGCAACCCTGCCTGGTGTCACCGCCGTGAAGGGGGATGTGAACGACCAGGCCGCCCTGGCCGCGCTGTGGGCCGGCCACGATGCCGCGATCAGTTCCGTCCATTTCAGCGTCAGCGACCCGGTCAAGCTGATCGGGGCGGCCAAGGCGTCCGGCGTCGGCCGCTATCTCGTGGTCGGCGGCGCCGGCAGCCTCGAGGTGGCCCCGGGCGTCCGCTTGGTGACCACGCCGAACTTCCCGGCCCAGTACAAGGCCGAGGCCTCGAAGGGGGCCGAGTTCCTCGACCTGCTGCGCCAGGAAACGGACCTGAACTGGACCTTTTTGTCGCCCTCGGCGCTGTTCGTGGCGGGCGAGCGGACCGGCAAGTTCCGGCTCGGGTCCGACCAGCTTCTGACCGCAGCCGACGGGAAGAGCTCGATCTCGTTCGAGGACTTCGCAGTTGCACTCGCCGACGAAATCGAGCGCCCGGCCCATATTCGGCAGCGTTTTACGGTCGGCTACTGACGGGCGAGGAGAGGCGGAAGGGCTGGCTCCAGGCAGGGCGGATAAGTTTGCCTGTGCAAGGCCTTGGGGGGAGCCCGCCTTTCGCGGTGGCAGATATTGTCTGTCACATGACGTGGCTATATAAGGCGCCGCGCGGAGGGGTTTTGTTCCCTCCGCCAGACAGGGACATGGCTGCCTTTGGAAAAGCTGAAGAACTACCGGCCGACTGAAAAAGAGCCTTTCATGAATGAGCGGCAGCGTGATTATTTCCGCGCCAAGCTGCTGGCCTGGAAGGATGAGATCCTCCGCGAATCGAAGGTCACGCTGCAGACGTTGCAGGAAGAGAACGTCAACCACCCCGACCTCGCGGACCGAGCTTCCTCGGAAACCGACCGCGCGATCGAACTTCGAGCCCGCGATCGTCAGCGCAAGCTGATCTCCAAGATCGACGCGGCGCTCCAGCGCATCGAAGACAACACCTACGGCTATTGCGAAGAGACCGGTGACCCGATCTCGCTGAAGCGGCTCGAAGCCCGCCCAATCGCGACGCTGTCGGTGGAGGCGCAGGAACGCCACGAGAAGCGCGAGAAGGTCTACCGCGACGAGTAGTGGTGGCGGATCGCCCCCACTGATTGATTCCGGCGCGCACCGGTTGTAGGTTCGCGCCGCCATGATGACACGCACTCTCAACATCGGAACGGTCTTCTTCCTGGGCTGATCTCGTTTCCGCACGGAAACACGCTTCCGCACGGAAGCGCTGATCGTCCCCGCGCGCTCGGGCTCGCGGGATTCCAGTGAACCGAATGAGCCGGCCAACTCCGCGCACAGCGGAGCATCGACGGCTGGCGACGATTTGAGAGACAATCATGACCGATCGAGACGACACGCGTGCGCTCAGCGACGCGCAAATCGAGCAATTCATCGAACAGGGCTTTGTCCGGATCGACAACGCCTTTCCCCGCGAACTCGCCGATGCGGGACGCGCCATCATGCGGCGCGACCTGCAGTGCAGCGAGCATGATCCCTCGACCTGGACGCGACCGGTGGTGCGGCTACCCGGCTATGGCGAGGAACCGTTCCGGTTGGCGATCAACTCGCCGCTGCTGTATCGGGCGTTCGACCAGATCGCAGGCCCCGGCCGCTGGTCTCCGCGCCACAACATCGGGACCTTCCCGGTGCGGTTCCCGCATCCGGATGATCCCGGTGACGCCGGCTGGCATGTCGATGTCAGCTTTCCCGGCGACGATTGCGATCCGAACGAACGGAGCGACTTCTCGGCATGGCGGGTGAACGTCAACTCGCGCGGCCGGGCGCTGCTGATGCTGTTCCTGTTCTCCGATGTCGGCGATGACGATGCGCCGACCCGGATCAGGGTCGGTTCGCACTTTCCGATGGCGCGTTACCTGGCGCCGGCGGGCGACGCCGGACGCGCGCGGATGAACCTCGCGCAAATGGGCGCCGAGTGCGAGCTTGCGCTGGCGACGGGTGAAGCAGGCACGGTCTATCTGTGCCATCCCTTCCTGGTGCATGCCGCGCAGAAGCACCGGGGCACCAGGCCGCGCTTCATGGCGCAACCATCGCTCAGTCCCGCCGAACCGTACCGGCTCGAGCGTGACGAGGGCGATTATTCGCCGGTCGAGATCGCGATCCGGCGCGCGCTCGGCATGGGTTGACCGCGTGCCGCTCTGAAGGCGAGACGACGTTCAGGCCAGTCCGGCCCCGAGTGTCGTCTCGCTTGCCTCCGCGTGACGGCGCGGGCCGTAGGTCTTCGACCACGCCAGCAATTCGCGGAAAGCCGGCGTCAGGCCCCAGGCCGAATCCGTCAGCTCGTATGCGACCTGCAACGGCTTTTCAGCGAGCACCTTGCGCGACACCAGCCCATCGCGCTCGAGCTCGCGCAGTTGCGCGGTCAGCATATGCTGGGTGATCGGCAGCAGCGCGCGGCGCAGCGCGCCGAACCGCACGCCGCCGTTCATCAGCGTGAACAGGATCTCGAGCTTCCATTTGCCGCCGAGCGCGTGGATCGCGCCCTTGAACTCGATCAGCAGATTGGGGTCGGTCGGGCAGGTCTCGCATTCACCGCCGTCACACAGTTCGCTGGTATTGTTTTCCATACCGGTCTCGAATTTCATTAACTTGTCCAACGTCAGATAGTGACCAGATGCGGCCTGTGCAGGGTGGGCGGCGCAATGTGTGCCCCATCTGCCGAACCATGAAGAGGGCAGGGACATGAGCACGGTTTTGGTCACGGGCGGATCCGGTTTCATCGGCGTGCATACAATTCTGCAGCTGCTTGCCGACGGGCATACGGTGCGAACCACGCTGCGCAATCCGGATCGCAGCAAGGACGTGATCGCGATGCTGCGCGAGGGTGGCGCGCTTGCAGCCGACCAGGTCGGCTTCGTGACCGCCGACCTCACGCGCGATGCCGGCTGGCGCGAGGCGGCCGCGGGATGCGACTACGTGCTGCATGTCGCGTCACCGCTCGGCGCGCATGTGCCGGAGGACGAGAACGAGCTGATCGTTCCGGCGCGCGAAGGCACGCTGCGAGTGTTGCGCGCGGCGCGCGACGCCGGCGTCAAGCGCGTGGTCGTGACGTCGTCGTTCGCGGCGATCGGCTATGGCCATCCGCCGCAAGCCAAGCCGTTCGATGAGACCACCTGGTCGAATCTCGATGGCCCCGACGTGCAGGCCTATCCGAAATCCAAGACGCTGGCCGAGCGCGCCGCCTGGGATTTCATCGCGCGCGAAGGCAGTGGCCTCGAGCTTGCCGTGGTCAATCCGACCGCGGTGTTCGGCCCGGCGCTCGGGCCTGATTTCTCCGAGTCGATCGGCATCATCAAGGCGCTGCTCAACGGCGCGATGCCGGCGGTGCCCCGGATCCATTTCGGCCTCGTCGACGTGCGCGACGTCGCCGACCTGCATCTGCGCGCCATGACCTCGCCCAAGGCCAGCGGCGAGCGGTTCCTCGCGGTCGGCGGCGAGACCCTATCGGTGCTGCAGGTGGCCCGCCTGCTGCGCAGGAAACTCGGCAGCAAGGCGCGGCGCGTGCCCCGGTTCCAGGCGCCGGACTGGATGATCCGGCTCGCCGCGCGGCGCAACCCGTTAGCCCGCGCCAGCCTGCCGCTGCTCGGCAAGGTGCGCCGCTCGACCAGCGTCAAGGCGCAGAACCTGCTCGGCTGGCGTCCGCGCGGCAATGAGGAGATGATCGTCGCGACCGCCGAGAGCCTGATCAGGCTCGGCCTGGTCAAGGCCTGACGGCCGCTCCCGTCCAGCGTGCTTGCCAGACGGGTCGGCGAGTGCTGAATTGCCGTGAGCAGACGGAGGCGCCACCGCTCCGCCGGAGAATTTCAGGGAGGCTGCGCAGATGGAACGGATCCTCGCGGCCGCAAAGGCGATTGCCAGCGCGCGCCGCAGCCGCGCGCCGCTCAAGGCGCTCGCCAAAGACATCGTGCCGCGCGACGAGGCCGAAGGCTATCAGGTGCAGTACGCGCTGCACGATCTGCTGCAGCCACAGGTCGGCAGCCTGGTCGGCTACAAGATCGGCTGCACCAGCGCGGTGATGCAGGAATACATCAACATCCCGCACCCCTGCGGCGGCGGCGTGTTCGAGAAGGTCGTGCATGAAAGCGGCGTGCGGCTGCCGGCGGCCGATTTCGTCCATGTCGGCGTCGAATGCGAGATCGCGGTGCGGCTGGCGCGCAGTCTCGCGCCCGGCGAAGCGCCGTTCACCGCCGAATGGGTCGCGGAAGCGATTGAGGCCTACCATCCGGCGATCGAGATCGTCGACGACCGCTATGTCAAATGGGAGACGCTCGGCGCGCCGACGCTGATCGCCGACGACTTCTTCGCCGCCGGCTGCGTGCTCGGCGAAGCCGTGCCGCGCATCACCGTGCCCGATCTGCGCAAGGTCACCGGACGCGCGCTCGTCAACGGCAAGGAGGAGGGACGCGGCACCGGCGCCGACGTGCTCGGCCATCCCCACAACGCGCTCGCCTGGCTCGCCAATCATCTCGCCGCCGAAGGCCGTGGCCTGCATGCCGGCCAGATCGTGCTGACCGGCAGCCTGGTCAAGACGCTGTGGCTGAAGGCCGGCGATACCGTCGTGATGGAGCTCGATGGGCTCGGCAAGGTGGAAGCGGCGTTCATCTGACTTTGCATGCTTTCTGCGCCGCGACGTCACTGTTTCCTACAGTTGATTGTTCGTGCACATCAGAACCTTGCCGTCCCACAGGCTCCTGATCGCGTCGAACGGCACGGCCAGCCTGGCATATTTGCGACTGAACCAGACGCCGACCTCGAAGCCGTCATCCGTCACCACGAGGCGATCGAATTCGTGCTGCAGGATGATCGTGATCTCCTCGGGATATTGCTCGATCACGGCGGCGGGCAGCTTCACGCCATCGGCCCGGGTTGCGAAGGTGATGTTGACCGGCCGATCCTCCGCGGCATGGCGGAGCAACGCGGTCATTTCGATCCGCTTCTGCGCCGTGTTGCAGGGCTCGACGCCGGCGCGCGCCGGCAACGAGGCCACGGCCAGAAGCAGCACTCCAGCAATCCACCCGCGCCGGCGCCACATCCGCCTTCTCCATGTCGCTCACGCGATGTCATTCTTGGCTTCAAGTGGTCGCAGGTGGCGCCGAGGTTCAAGTCGCCGGTCGCTTGGCGTCCGTGACCAGCTCGACCTTGCCGTCGGTCAGCCGATAGACCGCGCCGACGATCCTGAGCTTGCCTTGATCGACCGCGGCGCTGAGGATCGGCGTTGCCGTCTTGAGCTTCGCGACGTTGTCGATGACGTTTTGCCTGACGGCGTTGGCAAGCCGGTCGCCCGGCTTGCCCTCGGTCGCCCTTACCGCAGGCGCGATCGCGGTGACCAGCTCGGGCAGATGGCCGGGCAGGGTGGTGTTGTCCGACTTGATCGCGGCGTCGACCGCCCCGCAGCTGTCGTGGCCAAGCACCATGAACAGCGGCACGCCGAGCACGGACTTCGCATATTCCAGGCTCGCGATCATCTCGTCGCTGGCGAAATTGCCGGCGACGCGGCAGACGAACAGGTCGCCGCGGCCGGTGTCGAAGGCGTATTCCGGCGCGATGCGGGAGTCTGCGCAACTCAGGATGCCGGCGAACGGGTTCTGTCCGCCGGCAAGCGCCTCGCGCTCGTGCTTGAAATCATGCCGCCGCGAGACGCCTTCGACATAGCGGAGATTGCCCTTCACCAGCCGGTCGAGCGCGGCGTCCGGCGGCAGCACGTTCTGCGGCTTCGGCGACGGTTTTGTTTCCTTGGCCGTCACAGCCGGTGGCAGGGCGAGGCTGGCTGCGGTGCACGCCGCAGCAGCGAGGAAGACGCGCCGGGAGGTTCGGCTGGGAGGCGTGATCTCGCAGAGCTGGCACATCAAGGTTCTCCGTGAACAAGGACCGCATCAGCGCGATATGTGTAGGTCATGCGCAGCGCCGTCGCAACGATTGCACTCGTACGCTCGTGTCGGCTGTATCCACAATCGTCGTCCCGGCGAAGGCCGGGACCCATACGCCGCAGCAATTGTATTTGACGGGACTCGTCGTTCCAGCGGCGCTCAACAACATCCTCTTGTGGTTATGGGTCCCTGTGTCTTGGAAGTCTGTCATGATGGGGTGGGCGGGAAGCCGTTGGGTCCTTGGCGCTTGACGCCGTGAGCCGGCTCGGTCTCCCGCCCGTTCCATCTACAAACCTGAACAGTTGCACGAGGCTGCGCCAACAGACCTCGCATCACAGGGACAGGCACCGTGATCATAGCTCTTCGTTACGTCGGAATCGACATCTCCAAAAAACACCTCGATATCTTTGATGAGGCTGACGGCGTGCCGAGGCGCATTGCCAACGCGACACAGGCCATCACACAGCAGGTGGCGCGTTGGCAATGCGATGCGCTGGTCGTCTTCGAGGCGACGGGTATCTATGACCTCGCGCTTCGCGAGGCGCTACGTCAGGCCGGGATCCAGTTCGCACGGATCAACCCGGCCCGTGCCCGCGACTTTGCACGGGCTAGCGGCCTGCTCGCCAAGACCGATCCGATCGATGCGCGGATGCTGGCAGCCTTTGCGCGGGCCATGCAGCCCGCCCCCGAGCAGGTCGCCGATCCTGCACGCAACGCCTTGGCGAGGCTTGCAAAACGGCGGGATCAGCTGGTCCTGATGCGCGCCCAGGAGAAGAACCGGCGCAGCGAGGCCGACGATCGCGCCATGGCCGAACGCATTGGCCGCCTCATCGAGGTCCTCGACAGCGAGATCGCCGAGATCGAGGCCGACATCAGCGCATTGATTAAAGCCGAAGCGGAGATCGCGGACGATGCGAAGTTAATGCGTTCGCTGCCCGGCGTGGGTCCCGTGGCCTGCATGCAGCTCATCGCGCAGATGCCGGAACTCGGGCGGATCGGACCGAAACAACTCGCAGCGCTCGCTGGCCTTGCCCCCTTCAACGTCGACAGCGGCGCCTTCCGCGGCAAGCGCAAGATTGCGGGCGGCCGAAAGCGCGTTCGTGACGCCCTTTATATGGCGGCCCTCAACGCAGTCCGCAGAGCTGATCCGTTCAAGGCCTTCTATGCACGACTGCGACAGGCCGGAAAACCAGCCAAACTCGCCCTCATCGCCGTCGCCAGGAAGCTGCTGACGGTCCTCAATGCCATCATGCGAGACCGAAAGCCGTACCTGCAAACCAAACCAACATAACAGTTGCCGGCCTTCGCCGGGACGACGGTGAATGTGTGGGGCGATCCGTGAGCCACACATCCGCGTTCTCGCGACAAGGATTGTCCGAGTCTTGCATCGTTGCCCGACGGGCAACTCAGCGGCCAGGATATAGCCAGTCAGTTATGAGTGCGTCGGCGCGGTTGATTTGCGCCAAACTAGCCTAGAATAGGACAGTCAGAGCGCCGGTGGATTTTCCCCAACTTCTCGCTTGACCAATCCATAGCTGCTCAGTTATACGTTAATCCATAGCCAGCGGATTATTGATCGCAAAATGCCGGACGCTCACGACGTGCTGTTTCGAACCCTCGCAGACCCGACCCGCCGGGCGATCTTCGAGCGCCTGTGCCGCGAGGGCGAGCAGACCGTCGGTGCGCTGACGGCGCGGGCAAAAATCTCGCAGCCGGCGGTGTCAAAGCATCTCGGCGTGCTGAAGCAGGCCGGGCTGGTGCGCGATCGCCATGAAGGAAGGCAGACGCATTACAGCGCACAACTCGGCGCGCTGGCGCCGCTGATCGACTGGACCAGCCAGATGGCGGGCTTCTGGCAGAACCGGTTCGACCACCTCGAAGATCTTCTCAAAAGGATGGACCAATGAACAAGACCACCCCTGAGACGCGCTCCGCAATCGTGGAGCGCGAATTTCCCCATCCGCCGGAAAAGCTCTGGCGCGCACTGACGCAACCGCAACTGATGGAGGAGTGGCTGATGAAGAACGACTTTAAGCCCGAGGTCGGGCACAGTTTCAATCTGCGCGGCGAGTGGGGCGGCGTGCTGGACTGCAAGGTGCTGGCCGTGGAGCCGCACAAGACGCTGTCTTACACCTGGAATTTCGCGCACGCGGATGCCGCCTACAATCTCGAGAGCGTGGTGGTCTTCACGCTGACGCCGACAGCGAAGGGCACCCATCTGCGCGTCGAGCAGTCCGGCTTCCAGCCGCATCAGAAGCAGGCCTATGGCGGCGCCCATGCCGGTTGGAAACAGTTCCTGGAGAATCTCGATCAGCTGCTGGTGCGGGAAGGCTGACCGTCTCTCGTCATTGCGAGCCAACGGGTCGGCGCGTAGCGCCGCCCGATGACAGGCTCCGCGAAGCAATCCATCGTGCCGCATGTACGGATAGATGGATCGCTTCGTCGCTTCGCTCCTCGCAATGACGATTTTACACACATCATCCAACAGGAGGTCACATTGAACTGGAACAACTGGATCAGGCAATTTCACCGCTGGCTCTCGATCGCCTTTACGGTTGCCGTCATCATTAACATCGCCGCGATGGTGCTGCAGCAGCAAGCCGTCTGGATCGGCCTGCTGGCGCTGTTCCCGCTGATCTTGATGCTGCTCAGCGGCCTGTATCTGTTCGCGTTGCCCTATCTGGCGCCGCGGCGGATGCAGGGAGGATCGACCTCCGCATCACAAGTGTGATTGCATGGGACAGGCTGGGACCACGAGGCAGCAATGACGGCATCGGAACGTATCGACCAGATGATCGAGGATCTCACCGACTGGCGCGGCAAGACGCTCGCCGGCCTGCGCAAGAGCATCCTCGCCGCCGACCCCGAAATCATCGAGGAATGGAAGTGGATGGGCAGCCCGGTGTGGTCGCGCGACGGCATCATCGCGGTCGGCAACGCCCACAAGGGCAAGGTGAAGCTGACCTTCATGTACGGCGCGCAACTTCCGGACCCCGACAAGCTGTTCAACACCGGCTTCGAAGGCAATGTGCGGCGCGCGATCGACCTGTTCGAGGGCGACAAGATCAATGATCGCGCGCTGAAGGCCCTGATCCGGGCTGCGATCGAGCTCAACCAGGCCAAATCCAGCAAAACTGCGAAGAAGCCGGCGAAGAAAGCGGCCGCGGGCGCTCGCGCAACCGCGAAGAAGAAGGCATGAACTGCGCCGGCATGTGGCCCGCTGTTTCGGTCCGTCCGAGATGATCGAGACCAGGCTCGCTACATCTTCGGATGCGGAAGCGATCTCAGCGCTGCTGACGGCTAACGCAGGCGACCGCGGCGGCATGCTGCTCGGGCAATGGCCGCGCGAGGTGATTGCAACGCGCATCGCAAGCGGGCAATCGATCGTCATCGCGACCGGCGATCAGGGCAGGTTGCTCGGCGCGCTCCTGACGTCGGAGAAAGGGTTCGGCGAGGCCGCGCCGGTGCAAGCCATGCTGAAGGCCTGGCCGGGCGGCCCCGGTGCGTATGTGTATGGCCCTGTGTGCGTCTCCCCTGACGCGCGCGGCCTCGGCGTTCTCGACGCGCTCTACGCAAGGCTTCAGGCAATTTTTCCCGCCCGCGAAGCGATCCTGTTCATCAGGGAAGACAATCCGCGCTCGCTCAAGGCGCATCTGCGGCTCGGCATGCGCGAGGTCGCGCGATACGACTTCGGCGGCAAGGTTTTCGTGGTCCTAAGCGACGGGCCCGCCCCCAAATAGCCCGGACCCTGAGTTCTGCGCACGGGAACTCCAGTCCCGCTGTCAGCAATATCGGGAAATAAATCATTCACCATCGGATACGAAAGACCGGCGACCTACCACGGGTTGTATCGGATTACCAATGCAATCGCAGGGGTGGCTGCTAAACCTGTGGCTGTGGAATGAGCGGGCCTCGTGTCGAGGCGCCCGCTGGAATGGCAGTCGCAATGTTCAGTCAGTTGTTTGGTCCGTCACGGACCGCGCCGTCGGTCGAGACCGATGTCGCACAGCAGGCCTCTCCGAGAACAGCAGCCACGAGCGAGGAAACTCGCATCCCGCAACCCCATCAGCGGGTCGAGCGCGGCGCGTGGTTGATCGGCATCGCGGCGAGCGGTTTCGCCGGCTTCCTGCTCTGGAGATTCGAGATCGCCGTCGAACCCGAAAGTCTGGCGCTGTTCTTGGGCCCGATGGGGTTTCTCCTTGCCGTCGATATCGTCTATGGCAGATGGCGCTCCGCGCCGGTTCTGTCCAACCTGGCAGGAGCGGTTGCCGTGTTCTTCTGGTCGGCTGCGGCGGCCGCAACGATCAGCCTGGTTGGCCTGAGATACAAGTTTCCCCTGATCGATGACAGTCTCGCCGACGCCGATCGCGTCATCGGGATCGATTTGCCGTCCATCATCCTGTGGTTTGCAAACCATCCCTGGCTGACCGAGTTGCTCGCCGCCGCCTATTGCAGCTCCTTCGTCCAGGTGGCCGCGCTGTTCGTGCTGCTGGCGGCGACAAAGCGCTTCGACAAGCTTTGGCAACTGGCGTTCGTGTTTGCCCTGACGATCGTTGCATCGACGATGTTTTCGGTGTTCTGGCCCGCCAAGGGGGCCTTTGTCTATTTCGACCATCCCGTGGCGATCCTCGATGCGCTGCCCGAGCACGCGGGGATTTATCATCTCGCGAAGTTCGAGTACTTCCGCAACGGGGCGTCTCCGGAATTGTCGTTGAGCAATCTGCAGGGCGTGGTGACCTTTCCGTCGTTCCACACCTGTCTTGCCTTGATGACGATTTTCGCGACGATCGGCACACGGTGGCTGTTCGGCATCACGCTGATCTGGAATCTCCTCGTCCTCGTCTCGACGCTTCCGATCGGCGGCCATTACGTCATCGACCTGACCTGCGGTGCGCTGCTGTGGCTGGCGGCGACGAAGATCGAGGCGATGCTCGGCAGATCGTTCATGACCTTGCGCGAAATGCCGATGCCGGAAGCCGTGTCCGCCTAGCGCGCGAGCGTGGAGCGGATGAACGATCAAGGGATCGTTCGCGGCTCCACTGTATCGGCAAGGCGTTTTGCGTCGCGGACCAGCGGGTAGATTCCGATGCACGTAAGCACGCCGAACACGATTGCGCCGAATGTTCGCGTGAAGTCTGCCGACTGCAAGACCACGGCCATCACGGCGATGCCAAAGCCCGACGAGAGCATGGTGATGAAGAGATATGACCAGAGGAATTGAGTTGCCTGCTGATTGGCGGCATCGCCGGCAGCGAGCTGGCGAACCTCACGGCGCGTCCAGAACCAGTCGGAGACGACAGGGATCGCGAATAGAACCGTGACAGCGAGATAGAGGCCATCGAAGCGCCTGATCGCGGCTGCGAGGCACAGGCCGAACACAAAGGCGCCGACGGCGCCGCAGGACGCATGTGCGACGAGCTTCATGACCGTGCTCGGCCTGGTGCCCATGGCGGTCGTGTCCGTGATCGTTCGGCCCATGTGGCGTTTGCGCCATCATACCGCGAACCCCGGCGATTGTCGCGTGGATCGGAGCTCCGATAGCTCCGTCCGGGCCCCCGCCGCGCGACGTCGCTACGCCGAGATGTCGACTGCCTGGCCGGCCTTGCCGGCGTTCTTCTGAAACGACTGCTCGATCAATTGCTTGATCTTCTGCTCGACCGCGGCGAGTTGATCCGGCGTCATGGCCTTCAGGTCCTGCTCCGACAGACCCATGCTCTTGAGGATGTTCGCGCGCATGCGGTCCATCGGGCTCATCTGCGCGTATTTGAGAAATTCCTGCTCGATGGTGCCGTCGGATGGGCTGCCGCTGGCGGCTTGCGTGGATCCGCTAGCGTCGGCCGTCAGCGGCTTCTTCAGTGTGCCAGTCGTCATGCTGGCTGTGACTGGTCCAAAGGCCGAGATCGACGTCATCTGCGCGCGCTGTCCCCGTTGCAATGCTGCAGCCGCGGAGCAATTGGCGTGCCATCCGGCGCATCAGCAATTTCAAGGAGATCGCGACGAAGCGGCACACGCCAACCGTGCCGCAGGAAAGTTCTGCCGGGCGAACCTTGCCGGGGAAGCGGCCGTCACGCCTTGGTATGCACGATCACTGGACCCGCAATCGCGGTGACTTGCCCGACCAGCAATGGACCGAGATTGTCATCGATCCAGGCCAATGCGCGGCGGTTGGCTTCCTCGGCGCCGGCATGATTGTTGAAGACGCTGATCGCGGTGACCGTGTCGTCGCCGGCATAGACCACGTAATAGGCCATGAAGCCTTCGACGTCGCTGATGATCGGAATTGCGCCTTCCTTAATCCGGCGCGCGAGTTCTTCGGCGCTACCAGTCTTCGCCTTGGCGTGACGGATGGCGGCATACATGCGTTCCTCCTTCCGGCTGCATCGATCGGGCTGCGCTTCGCGCATGGCCGATGGTACGCCTGAAGGCGCGGAGATGCCATCGCGATTGCGGACGGATCAGCTGAAACGCCTTGTCACGACGGTCGTGCGGCGGTCGGGGGGCTTCGGCAGCCTCGTCACATCCGCGCGGGTCGTCGTGGTCTTTGGACCACCGGCGGGCGCCTGCTCCTGTTGCTGCAGAAACAGCGTGGCCTCGAACAGTACGCCGGGGGCTTGCTTGGCGCTGCCCGAGCACACCGCGCGATTGCCGCTGAAGGTGCCGGTCAGCTGCGCCTCGACCTCGTCGCATCCGAACACGGTGGTGAACGGGCCGTCGGCATATCTGTGCGTCGTCAGGACCGCCGTGAAGCGGTCCTCATCGAGCTGATAGGAGCCGCCATAGGTGAACATGGCGTCGCCGCCTGAGATCCTGCCGTTTGCGAGCTGGACTATTCCGGTGCCTTCGCCGCGCGGCGTGCGAAACCACGCCGCATATCGACCGTCTCTTTGCATGACCGTCACGAACTGCAAACCCTGCGTTGTCGTCTAGCTACGTTGCAAGCGTCGGGACTGCTACTGCGGGTTGCTGCAACGGTTAACGAACCGAGAAAGCGATCGCACGACTTGCACGAAGCAGTATCGGACTGGTGCGCGACGATCGCGCGAGTGCATGCGACCGGTCACAAGAACGCCACGGCCCTCGCCAGGGGAGCTAGCGAGGGCCGTGTTGGTACACCGCGCCGCGCCTAGGTTCGCGACGAGATGTGGGAGCTCGAGAAGCTAGAAGGGCAAGAGCACGTCGAGAACCTGCTGGCCGTAGCGCGGCTGTTGCACGTCGGTGATCTGGCCGCGGCCGCCATAGGCGATGCGGGCCTGGGCGATCTTCGAGGAGTCGATGGTGTTGTCGCTCTGGATGTCTTCCGGGCGCACGATACCGGCCACGACCAGCTCGCGGATTTCGTAGTTGACGCGGATCTCCTGCTTGCCTTCGACGACAAGATTGCCGTTCGGAAGAATCTGGGTGACGACGGCGGCGACGTTGGTCTGCAATGCTTCCTGCCGGTTGACCGAACCCTTGCCGTCGCTCGAAGCCGTGGAGTCGGCGGTCAGGATGCGGCCGGGCAGGATCTTGTTCGCCTGCGTGATGGTCTGCGAGCCCAGGAAGTTGGTCACCCCGGAATCTTCGGAATTGGTGCGGCTGCGCTGGGTTTCGTTGGCGATCGCGGCCTTGTCGGTGATGTTCACCATGACGGTCAGGATGTCGCCGACACGCGCGGCGCGCTGGTCCTTGAAGAAGGCGCGTGAGCCGCTGCGCCACAGCGAGTTGGGGCTGTAGGAGGCGACCTCGGGCTTCGGCATCGGCATCTGGACCGGCTTGTAGCCGGGCTGCGCCGTCGGGTTCTCGATCTCCGTCAGCTTCGGCTTTTCACCGATCTGGGAGAGACGGTCGATCGACGAGCAACCGCTGGCGATCGTTCCGAGTGCGAGCAGCGCACCGGTCAGGATGAGGCGGTTGATGCGGTACTGGGACATGAACTTTACTCGGCGTTTGGTGCGACTGAACTCAGCTTGACGGGAGCGGAATCTGAAGAGGCGGCGTCGGCGGCCGGCGCGGCGCGCGGGGTCGCGACCGAGATCGAAACCTCGCCGCGGCCGGTGACGACGCCAGTGACGGCGCGCTTGGACTGCAAATTCATCACGTTGACGACATCGCCCTCGGCGCCGCCATCCATCGCCTTGCCGCGGATCGTGAGGTAGAGACCGGAGGTGCGGTAGACCAGTGTGACGTTCTGGTCGCGGGTGACGAGATCGGGCTTTGCCATGTCGGCGGTGCGCAGCGCCTGGCCGGCGCGGATCTGGCGGCGCATCTGCATGCCGACGGCGCCGTCGCGCGCCGCCGCGTCGTTGCCGATTTCGGCTTTCGGACGGCGCTCGACCGCCACGTCGGAGGCTTTCAGCACATCGCCGCGTTCGACATTGCGGGTCAGCACGGCGGCCTCGATGGTTTCGATCGCGGTGCCGGTGAGGCGCAGTTTGTACGGCGCCGTGCCGGCTTCGTTGCTGACCTCGAAGGTGACGTCAAAACGCGTCGAGCGCGGGTCGTAGCGCACGGCGACGGGCTGCATCGCGCCGGTGTTGGTTGCCTCGAGCCTGATATCGCCGGGATCGCGGTCGAAGGTGAGTGCGATATTGCCGGCCCTGCCGAGCCCGTGGCGGCCTTCCAGCGCGCGTGACAGCTGCTGCTCGATCTCCTTGCTGTCGATGGTGCGCGCCAGCCGCGTGACGGTGATCTCCTTCAGCTCGCGGGTGTCGACGCCGATCACCTGATGGGTGCGCAGCAGGTTCAGCACCTGTGCGACCGGCAGCGTGCCTGTGGTGCCGAGATCGGGCGCGCGGTAGATCGCGACGCTGCCGGCGCTGCCGGCGTTGTCGATGAGGTCGCCGACCCGCACGATGTCGTCCGCGACCGTGACGCTGGCGCGCAGCGTCGGCACCGCGATGGTCTCGCCGCGGACTTGCGCTGTGGCCGGTAGCGCGGTCACCGCGAGGAGTGCGGCTGCGATCAGGAATGAGCGGGCGATCATCGACATCATCCTCAGCGGAACAGGTTGGAGGTCGACTGCATCATCTGGTCGGCGGCGGAGACCACCTTGGAGTTCATCTCATAGGCGCGCTGCGCGGCGATCAGGTCGGAGATCTCCGAGACCACCTCGACGTTGGCCTGTTCGAGGTTGCTCTGCTGCATGTCGCCATAGCCGTCGGTGTTGGCGATGCCGTCCTGCGGCTGGCCGGAGGCCGGCGTTTCCTGGAACAGGTTGTCGCCGATCGGCATCAGGCCGGCCTTGTTGATGAAGCGGGTCAGGCCGATCTGGCCGATCGTGGTCGACGCGGTCTGGCCCGGCAGCGTCACCGAGACCTGGCCTTGCGCATTGATGGTGAGGCCGGAGGCGTTCTGCGGGATCGTGATCGTCGGCTGCACCAGATTGCCCTGTGCGTTGACGATGCGGCCCTGGTTGTCCATCTGGAACGAGCCGTCGCGGGTGTAGGTGAAGGTGCCGTCCGGCATCAGGATCTTGAAGAAGCCTTCGCCGCGGATCGCGATGTCGAGATCGTTGCCGGTCGGCGACAGCGTGCCCTGGGTCATCATCCGCGGCGTGCCGACGGTCTTGACGCCGCCGCCGAGGTCGATGCCCATCGGCATGATGGTGTTCTGGTCGGAGGCCTGCGCGCCGACCCGGCGCACATGGTCGTAGATCAGGTCCTGGAACGCGGCGCGCTGCTTCTTGTAGCCGGTGGTGCGCAGGTTCGCGATGTTGTTGGAGATCACCTGAACGCTGAGTTCCTGTGCCGCCATTCCGGTCGCCGCGGTATAAAGTGCGCGCATCGTTCAATCCCCCGGATCAGTTCGGCACGTCGGCGAGCTTCTCGATCGCCGATTTGTGCAGGTCGCTCTGCTGCTGGAGCAGCGAGGCGATTTGGGTGTAGGTCCGCGTGATCTCGATCATGCGGCTCATCTCGACGACGGAATTGACGTTCGACTTCTCGATGAAGCCCTGGCGGATCTGCGCCTTGGTGTCCGGCAACGGCGTCGCGCCTTCGCCCGGCACATAGAGGTTGGAGCCTTCCTTGAGCAGGCGCTGGGCCTGCGCGAACGAGACCAGCCGCAGCTTGCCGCGGATCGAGTCGAGCCGGGACGTGCCCTCGAGCACGCTGACGTTGCCGTCGGGGGCGATGTTGACGTCGTGATCGGTCTGCTGGAACGTGATCGGGCCGGCGGTGCCGAGCACCTGGTAACCCGAGGCGGTGACGAGCTGGCCGCGATTGTTGATCGCGAGGTTGCCGTCGCGGGTGTAGCGCTCGCCGCCCGGGGTCTGCACCACCAGGAAGGCGTTGCCGTCGATCGCGACGTCGAGCGGGTTCTTGGTCTCTTCGGTCGGGCCCTGCGAGAAGTCGTGGAAGGTCGCGCGGTCCTGCACGAAGGAGACGCGGCGGTCGGAGGACGCGAAATTGTCCTCATGCGCGTTCGAGGACAAATATTCCTGGAACAGCGACCGGTCGGCCTTGTAGCCGTTGGTGTTCATGTTCGCGATGTTGTTGGAAACGACATCCAACTGCCGTTCCAGCACCATCTGCTTCGATAGTCCGACCAGAAGCGTATTCTGCATCGGTGGTTCTCCCCTGTGAGGTGATCCGATGCGAAAGGTTCTCCCAAACCTTCACGCCGGACCGTCGGTAACCATTGGGTTCTCCCAAACCCGCCAGTTACGTCGTCCTCTCAGCGAAACCCGTGCCAACTTGAAATAATGAGATATTTGAATTGGTTAGGTGTTTTGCAGGGCGCCAGCCGGGCGGCAGAAAGGTCTTGTTGACCATGTTTGCCCGGCAGTTTTTTCCTAGTGGAAGTTAAATCCTAAGCTTCCGTTAACCATTATGGCCCCAGTGTTGCCGGCATTGGGGCGCGTGTGCGCCGGCGGCCTTTGTATCGCGTCTTCAAGCCAAAGCTGGGGCAAATCGCGTTCGCATCCTTCGGGTTGAAGCGAGCGGACGATGGCGGATGAGGAAAAGACGGAAGGCGGCGAGGGCGCGGCCGCTCCGAAGAAGGGCAAGCTCAAGCTGATCATTGCCGTCGTCGGCTTCCTCGTCGTGCTCGGCGCGGGCGCGGGCGGATGGTTCTTCTTCATGCGCGGTCACGGCGAGGAGCAGCACGCCGAAGCGCCGCCGCCGAAGCCGCCGAGCTTCGTCGACGTGCCCGACATGCTGGTCAATCTGGTCGGCGCGCCCGGGGAGCGGGTGCAATATCTCAAGCTGAAGCTCGTGCTCGAGATCAAGGAAGAAAAGCAGGTCGAAGCGATCAAGCCGGCGCTGCCGCGCGTCACCGACCTGTTCCAGACCTATATGCGCGAGCTGCGCCCGAGCGATCTCAACGGCTCGGCCGGCCTGTTCCGTCTCAAGGAAGAGCTGACCAAGCGCGTCAACCTCGCGCTGGCGCCCAACCAGGTGAACGCGGTGCTGTTCAAGGAAGTCGTGATCCAGTGACGGGGCGGATGTAAAGCCATGGCCGGCAACGACCAGATGGACCAGGACGCCATTGCGGCCCAATGGGAAGCCTCGCTCGATTCCGAGGATCCCGCGGCGGCCGCGGCGGAAGCTGCCAAGAACGAGCTCACCGAGAACATGGCGCTGCAATGGGCCGCCATGGTCGAGGACGGCAGCCGCGACTTCGGCGGCAAGACTAACGGCGAGCGCGTGCTGTCGCAGGAGGAGATCGACAATCTCCTCGGCTTCACGGTCGGCGACGTCAGCCTCGACGATCATTCCGGCATCCGCGCCATCATCGATTCCGCGATGGTGTCCTACGAGCGTCTGCCGATGCTCGAAATCGTGTTCGACCGCCTAGTGCGGTTGATGACGACATCGTTGCGCAATTTCACCTCCGACAACGTCGAAGTCTCGCTCGATCGCATCACCTCGGTGCGCTTCGGCGACTACATGAACTCGATCCCGCTGCCGGCGGTGCTCTCGGTGTTCAAGGCGGAGGAGTGGGAGAATTTCGGCCTCGCCATGGTCGACTCCAACCTGATCTATTCGATGATCGACGTGCTGCTCGGCGGCCGCCGCGGCCAGACCCAGCTCAAGATCGAGGGCCGGCCCTATACCACGATCGAGACCAACCTCGTGAAGCGGCTGGTCGAGGTGGTGCTGTCGGATGCCGAGCAGGCGTTCCGGCCGCTGTCGCCGGTGACCTTCTCGATCGACCGGCTTGAGACCAACCCACGCTTTGCCGCGATCAGCCGCCCGGCCAATGCCGCGATCCTGGTGCGCCTGCGCATCGACATGGAAGACCGCGGCGGCAATGTCGAATTGCTGCTGCCCTATGCCACCATCGAACCGATCCGCAACGTGCTGTTGCAGATGTTCATGGGCGAGAAGTTCGGCCGCGATCCGATCTGGGAAGGCCATTTCGCCACCGAGGTGGCGCAGGCCGAGATTGCGGTCGATGCGGTGCTGTACGAGGCCGATATCCCGCTCAAGGAGCTGATGAAGCTCAAGGTCGGCGACACGCTGCCGCTGGACATCCGCTCCGACGCGCTGGTCTCGGTCCGTTGCGGCAACGTCACCCTGACGGAAGGCCGCATGGGCCGCGTCGGCGACCGCGTCGCGATCCGCGTCACCAAGAATTTGCGTAAACCCCAAACCACCTTCGCGATGTTCGAGAAGGCGGATGAGCGGACCAAGATGATGGAGGCACCATGAGTCATGTGCTTGGACTAGCAATCGAGAGTCTGGTGGCCATGCTGCTGATGCTGACGATCGGCTATTGCTGGCTGCTCAACAAGCGCCTGCAGCGGCTGAAGGCGGACGAACATTCGCTGAAGGCGACGATCGCCGAACTGATCACCGCGACCGAGATCGCCGAGCGGGCGATCGGCGGGTTGAAGCACGCGGTGCGGGACGTCAACGAGAATCTCGGCAATCAGCTCGATGCGGCGGTGCAGATGTCGGCGCAGCTGAAGAACCAGCTGGCGGAAGGCGACCATGTGGTGCGCCGCCTGTCCAAGATCGCGTTGGCCGCGCGGCCGGCTGAGCCCGCGTGTGCGCCGGCACCAGCAGCGGCGCCCGCCGCGCCGGTGGCGCAGGCGCCCAGGGTTTCGGCCGCGCGCGCGGTTGCCGCGGCGGCTGAAGCCTTCACCGAGCGCAGGAGGGCCGGCGGCCTCGCTGCATGAAGTTGCTTCGTGACATCAGAGTAATGCCTGTGGTGCTGGTCGCGATCTTCGGCCTGATGGTGCTGAAGGTCGCGGGCCTGGTGCTCGATGGCGGTTACGTGTTTGCCGAGGACGCACCGCCGGCCGGTCCATCTTGGGCGCAGCAGAATTTCAACTTCCCCGGCGCGCCCAAGGCAGTTGCCGACAGCAAGTTCAAGGCCGACCCCAATGACATCACGGGGTCGGTGCACGGCAAGGAAGAAAAGAAGGACGAGGCACCGAAACCGGCCGCACCGGCCGCGGAGGCGCCCAAGCCCGACGGCGTGGTGGTCAATCTGGATGCGCCGCCGCCGGTGTCGGCTTCCGAACGCGCGATCCTGGAGCGGTTGCAGTCGCGCCGCCAGGAGCTCGAGACGCGCGCCCGCGAGGTCGAGATTCGCGAAAGCCTCCTGAAGGCCGCCGAGAAGCGCATCGAGGCCAAGGTCGAGGAGGCCAAGGCCAACGATGCCAAGGCGAATGCCGATGCAGCAGCCAAGGTCGAAGCCGACGCCGCCCGCTTCAAGGGCATCATCACCATGTACGAGAACATGAAGCCGAAGGACGCCGCCAAGGTGTTCGATCGGCTGGAGATGACCGTGCTCTACCAGATCGCCTCGCAGATCCAGCCGCGCAAGATGTCGGACATCCTCGGCCTGATGCAGCCCGAGGCTGCCGAACGGCTCACGGTCGAACTCGCCCGCCGCGCCGGCGGCGACAAGTCGGCATCGACAGACGATCTTCCCAAGATCGAAGGCAAGATGCTCGCGCCGAAGACGAATTGACGGAGCGCGCTAGCCTCAGAGGCTAACTTTCGGTGGGTTTGCGCCCGCGAGCCAGGCGACGCGCCTTCGCAATGTCGGCGATGGCCGTCGCGACGAGAGATGGATCGTCCTCATCCAGCGCCGCTGCAATACAAGCGGTTTGCTGCTCAAGTGTTTTCCGATGTTCCTGGATGTCGAATCTCTGCGTATTGAGCAGCAGCCTGAACCACCCAGTTTCCGCGAGCCATTCCAATGTGATGGCAAGTGTTCTTTAACCATACCACAAGCACGTTCGACCGTGGTCTGAAACACCCATTGCCGGTAGCGCAGGTGCCTGGTTCCTTCACAGCCCCCTAAACAATCTATTGACGTTAACAGCTCCTTAACGCCGCCCGATCCAAGATCGGGACGCGTGGGCGAGGGCGCTTCGCGCTGGTATGGCTGAGGTCCGAGAAGACGTTTCGAGATGGCGCGAACGGCTGCCGCTGAAACATGGTCGCTAGGCCGCGCCTGGGCGCGGACCGCGCGTCTGTGTCTGCTTGCCACCGGCCTTGCCCTTACAACCCTCACATATCCAGCCACGGTGCGGGCCCAAGACCCGCCGCCCGTGCCGGGCGAGGCGACATTCTCGGCCGCGAACGGCTATGCCCGGCTGGTGCTGAAGCTGAAGGAGGATGTCGAGTCGGAGGTCACGACCGCTGGCTCGATCATCGTGATCCGCTTCAGGCGTCCGGTCGATATCCCCGTCGAGAAACTCTCCGAAGCGGTGCCCGACTATGTCGGCGCCGCGCGCCGCGATCCGGACGGTTCGGCGATCCGCCTGTCGCTGGCGCGGCGCGTTACCATCAACACCATGACCGCCGGCGAGCGCATCTTCGTCGACTTCCTGCCCGACAGCTGGACGGGCCCGCCGCCGTCGCTGCCGCAGGAGGTGATCCGCGAGCTGGCGGAGCGCGCCCGCGCCGCCGAGCGTCTGTTGCGCATCCAGCGCGCGGCCGATGTCGCCAAGAAGAAGCCGCCGATCCGTGTCCGCGCACTGGTGCAGCCCACCTTCGTGCGTTTCGTGTTCGAAGTGCCCGACGGGGTCAGCGTCTCCTCGGTGCTGAACGAGCAGAAACTGACGCTGTCCTTCAACTCCGTCCTGGCCTTCGACCTGGCCGATGCCAAGGTCGCCGCTCCCCCGAACGTCGCATCGATCAGCTCGCGCGCCGACACGGATACCTCAGCGGTCGACGTGACGCTGATTGGCGATGTCGACGTGCATTCGTTCCGCGACGAGAAGAACTACATCGTCGATGTCGCCTTCCAGCAGGCCGAGCAGCAGCAGGCGGCGAAGCCTTCGCTGAGCTCGTTGTTGCCCACGCAGCGCGGCAAATCGAAAGGTGCGGCTGCGATCGCGCCGGTGACATCGGAGAGCATCGCGCAGCAGGCCAAGATCGAGATCAAGGCCGAGCAACCCAAATCTGAGCAATCAAAGGCGGAGCCGGCCAAGTCCGAACAGCCAAAGTCGGAACAGGTAAAGTCCGAGCCGGCCAAGCCCGAACAACCGGCGCCCGCGCCCGCCAAATCGGAACAGCCGAGGTCCGAGCAGCCCAATTCGGAGCTGCCGAAGATCGCCGCGGCGCCGCCGGCCGAGGTCGAGAAGGCCGCTGCACCAGCCGCGCCGCGCGAGGGCGGCACTCCGACCGAACAGAGCGACGCGCCAAAGCCTGCGCCTGCCGCCGCGGCCGCGCCGGCCATGGAGGCACCGAAGCCGGCGGCGGCGCCATCGTCGCCTGCCGAGGCTCGCGCCGGCGCCGAGTCTGCTGCCAGTTCCGCGGTCGAAGCCCAGCGCGACAGCGACGGGTTGCGGGTGACGTTCTCATTCCCCGGCGCGACGCCGGCGGCACTGTTCCGTCGCGCCGACACGGTATGGATGGTGTTCGACACGCCTGAGGCGATCGACGTCGATCCGATTCGCGCCAGGGCCGGCTCGCTGATATCAGACGTCAGCCGGATCGCGCTGGAGAAGGGGCAGGCAGTGCGCTTCCGCCTCAACCGGCCGCAGATGCCGTCGCTCGAGAGCGACGATCGCTCGCGCGGCGTGAGCTGGACGCTGACCTTCGCCGACCGGGTGCAGAAGCCGCCGCTGCCGCTCAGCGTGGTACGCAATATCAGCGAGCCCTCGCTCGCCAACGTCAGCGTGCCGCTCGCCAATCCCGGCCAGCTCCACAGGCTGATCGATCCCGACGCGGGCGATACGCTCTGGGTCGTGACCGCACCGCCGCCGACCCGTGGCATCATCAAGCGGCAGGATTTCGTCGAGCTCTCATTGCTGGAATCGATTCACGGCGTCGTGGTTCATCCGAACGCCGACGACGTCAAGGCGGAGGTCGGCGCCGACAAGGTGACGCTGGGCCGGCCCGGCGGCCTGACGCTGTCATCGGCCGACGTCGCCGCCGAGCGCGCGACCGCGGCGGTGAAGCCGCTGTTCGATCCGGACGAGTGGCGCAAGAACCAGTCGGAGAATTTCCTCAAGCAGCTCGACGGCCTGATTGCGGCGGCTTCGACGGCCAATGCCGAGCAGCTGCCGCAGGCGCGGCTCGATCTCGCCGATTTCTACATGGCGCGCGCCATGTACCAGGAAGCCCATGGTGTCGCCAATCTGATGCTGTCCGAAAGCAAGCGCGGCAGCGAGGCGGCCTCCGTCGTGATGGTGCACGCGGTTGCCAGCATCCTGATCGGGCACCCGGCGCAGGGTCTCAAGGACCTCGCCAATCCCGTGATCGGCAATGGCTACGATTCGCAATTGTGGAAGGGGCTGGCTTTCGCTCGCGAGGGCAAATGGCCCGAGGCGCGCGAAAAGTTCAAGAACGCCGAATTCGCAGTCGCGACGTTGCCGCCCGATCTGCAGCGCATCGTCACGATCGACTCGATGAAGGCCTCGCTCGAGGTCAAGGACTATGCCGGCGCCGCGCGGCGCAAGAGCGATCTCGACGTGGTCGGCGTTCCCGACGCGCTCAAGCCCGCGGTTGCGGTGCTGCGCGGCCGGCTCGCCGAAGCGCTCGGCCAGGAGAAGGATGCGCTCGACGCCTACCGCTTCGCCGCCAATTCGCCCGACCGTCAAGCCGCCGCCGAAGGCAGACTGCTGGAAACGCTGTTGCGTCAGAAACGCGGCGAGATCGGCCGCGACGATGTGCTGAAGGAGTTCGAGCTGTTGTCGATGCTGTGGCGCGGCGACAATATCGAGCTGAAGACGCTGTACGTGCTGTCGAAGATCTATGCCGAGACCGCGCGCTATGCCGATGCCTTCGCGGTGACCCGTGCGGCGACCCGGTTGCAACCGAACGCGCCGGAATCGCGCCAGGCGCAAGATGCCGCCTCGGCGTTGTTCGTGCAGCTCTATCTGGGCCCGAAGGGCGACGAGATGGCGCCGATCGATGCGCTCGGCACCTTCTACGACTATCGCGAGCTGACGCCGATCGGCCGCCGCGGCGACGAGATGATCCGCCGTCTCGCCGACCGTCTCGTCGGCGTCGATCTGCTCGACCAGGCCGCCGACCTCCTGCAGTACCAGGTCGACAAGCGGCTCGAAGGCGCGGCGCGCGCCCAGGTCGCCGCGCGGCTTGCGATGGTCTATCTGATGAACCGCAAGCCCGACCGCGCCATCGGCGCGCTGCGCTCGACCCGGATCGCGGACCTCTCCGGCGAACTGCGCCAGCAACGGCTGCTGCTCGAGGCGCGCGCGCAGAGCGACGTCGGCCGGCACGACCTCGCGCTCGACATCATCTCGAACATCACCGGCCGCGAGGCGATCCGGCTGCGCTCGGACATCTATTGGGCGTCGCGGCACTGGCGCGAGGCGTCCGAGCAGATCGAGCTCTATTACGGCGACCGCTGGCGCGATTTCACCCCGCTCAACCCGAGCGAGAAGGCCGACATCATCCGCGCCGTGGTCGGCTACGCGCTCGCCGAGGATGCCATCGGGCTGTCCCGGTTCCGCGAAAAATACGCGCCGCTGATGTCCGGCGATGCCGACAGGCTCGCGTTCGACTCGGCCAGCAAGCCGGCTGCCACCTCGAGCGCGGAATTCGCCCAGATCGCGCGGATGGCCGCCAGCGTCGACACGCTCGACGGCTTCATCCGCGAGATGAAGACCCGCTTCCCCGACGCCACCGCCCGCGCGCCGCTGCCCGATCCGGTCACGACCGGATCGCTGCCCGACGGGCCAAAGGCCGCGCCGGTCAGCACGCTCCCGGTCATCAAGGGCGAGCGCCGCGCCGGCGCGACGCCGTAGAGTTTCGGTTCGGATTGAATCAGAACCGAAGCTCTAGATTCTAGTCTTGAGGCGTTTTCTTCACGCGAACCGGTGTCCACTTCGCTCGAAAACGCTCTGGTGGCACGGGCTGCTACGGGCCGGGAGTCACCCACGCGGTCGAAATGATGCCCTTGTCGTCAAGCGCGATGCGCCAGTGCGCAGCGCCGTTCGCCTGTCTGACGCTATAGACGTCTTCGCCCTGCTCGCCGACACCGAGAAAGCGGATCGCCTGGATCGTGCCGAGGTCCGCGAGGGGCTGAAGCCACGTCATCTGCTTGCGGGTCGCTGCCGCCAGCGCCGGGCTCATCTCATTGTAGTTGGGATTCCCCGAGGCGATCCCATCGATCAGGCGGTGCAGTGCGGCCTCGGTTCCGGGACTGGCCGACTGGTTCTTGACGCGCTCCGCCGTCTGATCGGCGATCTTCCGTGCCGCCGCGGCATCGATACGCGTCATCGCAATATCGCTGCCGTTCTGATGCAGAATCAGCGAGGTGGCTCGTCCGTCCGGTCCGACGACGAAGCTGACCTGGGCGTCGACAATCCTGGCGAAGAATTCGGTCGTGCTCTCCGCAAAGAACCGCACCGAGCGCTGCCCGGTCAGTTGCATCACCAGATGATGTTCGTCGGGTGTCACCGTGAACACGGCGCGGTCGTTGAGCCGGTAGAAGCCGGCATAATTGTCGAGCACGGCTGAATCCACCGCGATTTCCTGCCGCGCGGCGATCGGCGGTGATTCTGCAGTGGAGTCTGCAGCCGGTGCCGGCGTGCTCGGCGGTCCGGCGGCCTGTATCCGCGCCGCCAGCGTGTTCCAGTCGCGTTGACCGAACAATCTAGCGATCAGCTCCAGGCTGTCGCTGTGGGTGAGGGGGATCGATTTGGCGGCGAGCGCTTCGCGCAGCGTCTGCGCCATCGCCTTGGCATCACGAAAGTCGCGCATGAGATCAACCTTTGCATCGACGAACGGAAAGCGTCAGGGGCTTGCGTTGCTGACCCGTTCGTGCGGGCAAAGGAAGCCTGAAACCTGGCTTGATACGTTTACCGTCCCCGGGCGGGGTGCAAGCGGCGGGTGGTATCGACCCGGTCCGATGTTCGCCGGGGACCTGCAATTTGTCAATTGCAACAGCCCGTGATCGGGCACGTCCTCTCGACATTTCGCTGCCAAATCGGCAACCATGGCTGATGTCGCCAGCTGGGAGGACGTCGTCACATGAGCAAGCCGATCAAGACCGAAGCCGAACTCATCGCGATGGCGCGGGCCGAGTTGAAAGTCCATGCCGACTGCCCCGACGGCATCGACATCTCCGTGCTGCGCGACGGCGACAGCTGGGAATTCCGCGCCAGCGCCAACGAGGCCACGGTGGCGCGGCCCGGATACCCCGAATGCGTCGCGATGCTGGTGCAGATCGGCGATCACCTCAGCAAGCAGTATGACGTGAAGGGTTAGCGGCGGCCGCGGCCCGGGGAGAGCGATGGACCGCATCGACGCCATGAAGGTCTTCGTCGCGGCGGTCGACGAGGGCAGCCTTGCCGGCGCGGGGCGGAAATTGCGGCGCTCGCCGGCGGCGGTCAGTCGGGCGATCGCGTTCCTCGAACATCATGTCGGCGCCGAGCTGCTTCATCGCACCACGCGGTCGCTGAAGCTGAGCGAGGCCGGCCAGCGTTACGCGGCAGCGTGCCGGCGAATCCTCAGCGAGCTCGAGGAGGCCGACATCTCGGCCGGCGGCGAGCGGTCGGCGCCGCGCGGCACGCTGACCATCACCGCACCGGTCGTCGTCGGCGAGGACGTGCTGCGGCCGCTGCTCGATGCCTTCGTGGCCGAGCATCCGGCGGTGTCGGTGCGGCTCGCGATGCTCGATCGCACCGTCAACCTGATCGATGAGGGCATCGACGTTGCGCTGCGCATCGCCCATCTTGCCGATTCCAACTTCATCGCGATCAAGCTCGGCGAGGTGCGCCGCGTGGTCGCGGCGTCGCCCGGTTATCTTGCGCAGCATCCCATGATCGGCGAGCCGGCCGATCTCGCAAGGCACCAGATCATTGCGATGACGCATTTCGGGCTCGACTCCTGGAGCTTCCCCCCGGCCGCGAAGTCGAAGGTCGCGCGCGCGGTCCAGTTCGCGCCGCGGCTGGTCGTCAACACGGTGCGGGCGGCGGTCGCCTCGGCCAGCGAGGGGCACGGCGTCACCAGGCTGTTCTCGTATCATATCGCCGAGGAAATCCGTGACGGACGGCTGCGGATCCTGCTAGCCGGCGACGAGCCTCCGCCGTTGCCGGTGCATCTGCTGGCGCCGCAGGGGCGCTTCGACGTGCCCAAGGTGCGCGCCTTCGTCGATTTCGCGACGCCGCGGCTGAAACGCTATTTCGAGCGGCTGTCACGCGAGGCCAGCCGGGCCAGTCGTTCGCGCCGCGGAAGAGTGTCTGCCGAATAGCGGGCATTCGCGCGCAATGCGGATGTATCTAGCTTGCTCTCCATCGAGGCGGCGCTGTTGCAGCCTCACCAACGGATGGAGAGAGATCATGGGTGCAGAGCAGAAGGTTGCCATCATCACCGGTGCGTCGCAGGGGATCGGCGAGGCGCTCGTCAGGGGCTATCGCGACCGGAACTATCGCGTCGTCGCCAATTCGCGCAGCATCAAGCCGTCGACCGATGCCGATGTGCTGGCGGTCGCGGGCGATATCGGCGATCCCGAGGTCGCCGATCGCATCGTCAAGCAGGCGCTGGCGCACTTCGGTCGTGTCGACACGCTGGTCAACAATGCCGGCATCTTTGTCGCCAAGCCGTTTACCGATCACACCGACCAGGACTACGCGTCGGTGCTCGCCACCAACCTCAACGGGTTCTTCTGCATCACCCGTCGTGTGGCGAAGGAGATGGTGAAGCAGGGATCCGGGCATATCGTGCAGATCACGACGAGCCTGGTCGACCACGCCAACAGCAACGTGCCTTCGGTGCTGGCGTCGCTGACCAAGGGTGGGCTCAGCGCGGCGACCAAGTCGCTCGCGATCGAATACGCCGCCAAAGGCATCCGCGTGAACGCAGTGGCGCCCGGCGTGATCAAGACGCCGATGCACGCTCCCGAGACCCACGACTTCCTCGCCAAGCTGCATCCGGTCGGCCGCATGGGCGAGATGAAGGACATCGTCGACGCCGTGCTGTTCCTGGAAGGCGCGGGCTTCGTCACCGGCGAGATCCTGCACGTCGACGGCGGCCAGAGCGCCGGCCACTAAGCGGCTCACGGCTTTTGCAACATCGAACTTTGCGCCTCTCCCGACCGGAAGAGGTGAGGTGTGATCGCTGCGAGCGATTGCTGCGATCGCAACTAATCATTTTTCACGAACGGCCGGAGGGCCTACTGCCATGTCCATGTCAGCCAATGTCGATCATGTCAGGCGCCGTCACGCCGAGCCGCATCGCGATGCAGGCGGGCCACTGTGGCTGTCGGCAGCCGCGGGGCTTTGTGCCTCGCTGGTCGGGCTCGGGCTGGCGCGCTTTGCCTACACGCCGCTGATCCCGGCGCTGATCGCAGCCAAATGGTTCACGCCGGCGGAAGCGGTCTATCTCGGTGCCGCCAACCTGGCCGGCTATCTCGCCGGCGCGCTGATCGCCCGCGATCTCGGCGCGCGGATCGGCTCGGTGTGGGCGCTGCGCGGCATGATGGTGCTGGCCGCCGCCACCTGCTTTGCCTGCGCAGTGCCGATCTCCTTCATCTGGTTCTTCGGATTCCGCTTTCTCGCCGGCGTCACGGGTGGCGTGATCATGGTGCTAGCGGCGACCGCGATCCTGCCGCAGGTCGCGCCGAGCAAGCGCGGCCTGATCGGCGGCGTGATCTTCGCCGGTGTCGGACTAGGTGTCGCCGCGTCGGGCACGCTGGTGCCGCTGTTGCTGCAGCACGGCGTCAAGCAGGCCTGGTACGGCCTTGGCGTGCTGTCGGCAGTGCTGACATTGGTCAGCTGGAAGGCATGGCCGGCGGACGTGCCCGCCGCGCATGGTGCTGTCGAGCCGCACGTTGCTGCGCATCGCGTACGCTCGCCGCTGCTGATCGCGCTGTGCGTGGAATATGGCCTCAACGCGCTGGCGCTGGTGCCGCACATGGTGTTCCTGGTTGATTACGTCGCCCGCGGCCTCGGACAGGGGATCGCGGCAGGATCGTACTACTGGGTGCTGTACGGCATCGGCGCCGTGATCGGACCGCTGTTGACAGGACATCTCGCCGATCGCGCCGGCTTCGCCGCGGCGCTGCGCGCGGCGTTCCTGATCGAGGCAGTTGCGGTCGCGCTGCCCGCCGTGACTACGTCGCCTGCCGCGCTGATCGTGTCGAGCCTCATCGTCGGCGGCTTCACGCCCGGCATCGTGCCGCTGGTGATCGGCCGCATCCACGAGCTGATCCCGCATTCCGCCGCGAGCCAGCGCTCGGCCTGGGCACAGGCGACCACGACCTTCGCGCTGTTCCAGGCGGCGGGTGCCTACGGCCTGTCCTATTTGTTCGCGCAGAGCGGCGGCAACTACGCGCTGCTGTTCGTGATCGGCGCGGCCGGAGTCGCTGTCGCGCTGGCGATCGAACTGGTCAACGTCGTCGTGCTGGGGCGCAAGCGGAATTAGGCGCGTAGCGCTTTGGTCAAGACGGCGACGAGGCGATCCACATCGGCCTCGTCGTTGAAGACGTGCGGCGAGATCCGCATCCGGCCGAGCCGTAGCGCGACATGGATGTTTTCGGCGGCGAGCCGCGCGATCAGCTCCTTCGGAATGCCGCCGGCCATGCCGAGGCTCAGAATATGCGGCGCGCGCATGCTGCGCGCCGGCTGATTGAGCCCGAGATCGCGCACGCCATCGGCGATCCGTTCGTTGAGCATCGCGAGCCGCGTGCTGACGGCGGCAGCGCCCCATTCCGCCATCATCTCCATGCCGATCGACGCCATCTCCAGCGTGATGAAATGATCGCGCTCGCCCATGTCATAGCGCCGGGCATTGTCGACATAGGCGAGGTCGCCGAAATAGACCGGCTTCTCGGAATTGACGTCGCGGCGGCCGGACGAGGTCTGCTCCAGCGGCACGCCGTTCTGGTGACGTTTTGCAACGTAGAGGAAGGCGCGGCCGTAGGGGCCGATCAGCCATTTGTAGGTCGGGAAGATCACGGCGTCGGGGTCGAGTTTTGTCACGTCCATCGCCACGACACCGGCGCTCTGCGTCGCGTCGATCACGAACATGGCGCCATGCCGCCGCAGTGCGGCTTGCACCTTGTCGACGTCGATGATGCCGCCGTCCGACCAGTGCACTGAGGAGATCGAGGCGAGGCCGACCGGCGGCGCGCCTGGCCGGTCGATCGTTGCAAGCACCGCCGACGTCCAGTCGCCGTCGGTGGGTTGGCGCACGGTGTCGACGACAAAACCCTGCGCCTCGGCGCGGGCATGCCATTCCAGCACCGGCGAGGAGTGATCGTTCTCCAGCACGATGACGCGGGTGCCGCGTGGAATGCTCAGCGCCTTCGCCACCGTCGCGATGCCGTAGCTGATCGCAGGAATCAGTGCGACGTCATTCGCATCGGCATTGATCAGGCGTGCGGCCGCGGTGCGGGCCCGTTCATGCTGGCGGCCGGCAAAACCAGCATCGATCGTCCAGGGCTGGCCCTTGCGTCCGACTGCGGCGCGGCCGGCGTCGAGCGTCTTCAAGGGCAGCGGGCTGTAGGACGCGGAGTTCAGGTAGCAGACCTCGCGTGGGATCTCGAACAGATGGCGCTGGGAGGGAAGCATGTCGTCTCGTGGCTGGGATTGCTGATGATGTCGCGATGCGGATCAGCGCGCGCTCATCCGTCATACTGGTCCGGCCCCATCGCCCATGGCGCCTGATCGTAGCCGTTGGCGAAGGTGCGGTTGGTCTGCGCCGGATTGCGGTTGACCAGCGGCCGCAGATACATCGGATGGGTGGCGCTGCGCACCTCGTGCTCGACGGTGAACAGGTGTCTTCCGTCGGCGGGATCGACGATGTCGCAGAAGCGATACTGGTACTGATTGTCCTCGCGAGACACCAAATTGCGCTCGCGCAGCCGCTTGTAGGGGCCCGAGAAGTCGGTGATGTAGATCTGGACGTGATGGCCGTCGAACTCACCCTGCGCGTGGTCGGTCTCGCGGAATCGCAGATATTGGTCCTTGCCGACCTTGGCGCGCGCGACGACGGCATCGCCGTTCACGACGCTGGCGGGGATGCCCATGATCTCGGGATAGAACCGGCTGATCGCCTCGGCGGTGCCGCGCGGCACCTCGAACTCGACATAGGGCATGCCGAGCGCGATGCGGCCGAACCGCGCGGCGTCCGGTTCAAAGCAGCGCAGCCGGTTGCCCCAGGGGCAGATGGCCTCGACGTGATCGTTGTGCTCGCGATAGCCGAACGCGGTGCCTTCGAGCTTGGGCGCGACCGCGGCAAGCCGCGCGAGCAGGGGCTGCCGTCCGGCGATCACGATTGCCGTGTGGCCGCGCAGCACCTGCGGCCGGCCGCTCGGCAGATGAAACTGGCTGCGGCCGGCATTCACCCACATGTTGCTGTCGGAGACCATCAAATAGGGATCGCGGGTCAACCCGATGCCGGCGACGTAGAACAGCGTGGCGAGGCGCTGGTCCGGCACCTGCACGTTGACATGCTCGAGATGGATGGCGTTGCCGAGGTCTTCTGCGGCGCGGTCGAATGGCTGCTGCACGGCGCGGCTCCCTGGATGCGGTGCCGCGCATGATAGTGCAACGGCACGGCCGATCCAGCGATGAGGCCATGAATGTTTCGCGGGGCTACCCCCCGTAACTCTGCACCAGGCTGCCGGCGACCAGCGCCCAGCCGTCGACCAGCACGAAGAAGATCAGCTTGAACGGCAGCGAGACCACCACCGGCGGCAGCATCATCATGCCCATCGACATCAGGACCGAGGCGACCACGAGGTCGATGATCAGGAACGGCAAAAATAGGAGAAATCCGATTTCGAAAGCCCGCTTCAGCTCGGAAATCATGAAGGCCGGCACCAGGATGCGCAGCGACATCTCCTCGGGTGTCGCCGGCGGCGGCTCGCCGGAAAGGTCCATGAACAGCTTCAGATCCTTCTCACGGACATTCTTCTGCATGAAGCCGCGGAGCGGGACCGAAGCGCGCTGCAGCGCTTCCTCGACGCCGATCTGGTTGGCGACCAGCGGCTTGATGCCGTCGTCATAGGATTTCTGCAGCACCGGCCCCATCACGAAGGCGGTGAGGAACATCGCGAGCGCGATCATCACCGAGTTCGGCGGCGCGGTCGCGGTGCCGAGCGCGGTGCGCAGCAACGACAGCACGACCACGATGCGCGTGAACGAGGTCATCATGACCAGGATCGACGGCGCGATCGACAGCACCGTGAGCAGCGCGATCAGCTGGATCGCGCGCTCGGTCACGCCGCCATCGCCGCCGCCGAGATTGATGCTGATATCCTGCGCCATCGCCGGATCGGCGAAGGATCCGGCGGCGATCAGGACAGCGATGAAAACAACTCTACGCGGGACCGACCCGAACCTCACGAAGGATTCTTCGGTCGGCCGAGCAGCGATGCCATCTCGTCCTCGAGATTTTCGAAGCCGCTCTTCTGTCCGCCGGCGGGCGGGGCAGGCGGCTCGCTACGCGGCGCGCGAACCGGCGGCGCCTCGGGCGCAACCGGCGGTGCGACGGTCTCGTTGGCGCCGGTCGGGCGGCGTAGTGCCGCCTCGAGCCGCTGCGCCATCTCGGCCAAATTGGCATCGGCATTCGATGCCGGCGGCACCGGCGGAGGCGCCTGTGTAGCGACGACCGGCGGCGGAGCAGGGGGAGGTGGTGGCGGCGGCGTGACGGCGCGCTCGGGCGCCCGCGGCGGCGCCTTCGGCGGCTCGGCAGCGCGCGGCGACCGCGGGATCACGGGCTCGGAGCGCGACGGCAGGCGCGGCGGCATCGGATCGGGCCGCGGTTCGCTGCGCTCGGCCGTGAAGCTCGTCAGCGGATCGTTGCGACGCTCGGCAATCGGCGGCGGAGGCCGGCGCAGTTCGTCGGCAAAGGAGGGGCGTGCCTGACGCGGCGGCAGCTCCGGTTCGGGAAGGTCGAAATTGTCGGAACGGGCGGCTTCGCTCTCGTTCCAGGCGGCATCCGGAAGCGGTGCTACGCGTGGCGGCGCGGCATCGGCCGCAACCGCTGGGCGGGTCGACATCTGATCGCGCCCCGGCATCGCGCGGACGATATTCGGCTCGACGACGATGTCGGTGGGGCCACCGATCATCAGGAGATGCTCGATGTTGTCGCGGCGGACCAGCACCAGCCGGCGGCGGCCGTCGACGGCAGCGGCGTCGATCACGGCAAGTCGCGGCATCCGTCCGCGGTTGGCGTTGGCGCCGAGGCGGTTTCCGGCAAAGCGGCGGACGAGCCATGCGGTGACGCCGATCAGCGCCAGCACGACAACGAATGCCAAGACGAATGTAATGACCTGCATATTGGAGTCCCCGGCCATGGTGGCCTTCCTCAGCTTCCGCCATCAACGAGCGCGGATTGATAGGTGCGGTTTGCGCAGCGAATCGCGCCCGAGATTCGCCTTATTTCTTAATTCCCAGCGGCTTGCAGCCGACTGTTCTATTAATAAACCAAGAATCGCTTGTCCCAAAACGACTTCTCAGCGCCCCACGCTGTCTTGGTTCGTGCTGGTTAACGCAGCATTCGTGGCGAAAATGCGCTCGCCGGCCGCAGTTAAGGCGTTCTCCACGGCTCCGTCCGACATTTTAACCACCCGTTAACCATACACCGGGCAAATTCTGCCTACCTCGGAAGGCCGAAGAGGCGCCCAAGAGGTTAACGGAGCCGCGGCGATGTCCATGAACGATCTGCCGATCCTGTCGGCGTTGCGCAGCAAGATGCAGTGGCACCAGGAGCGCCAGCGAGTGCTCGCCGAGAATATTTCCAATTCCGACACGCCGAACTTCCGGCCCCGCGACCTGGTCGAGCCGAAGTTCGACCGGGCCGGCGCCGCGGTCGGCGGCGGCATGGGAACGCTGCCGATGACGCAGACCAGCGCCACTCACATGGCGGCGTCGGGCGCGCCGGACACATTCGACAATGATCGCGGCAAGAGCGGGTTCCAGACCCGCCCGGCCGGCAACGCGGTCAATCTCGAGGAGCAGATGCTGAAAGTGTCCGCCAACCAGATGGACTTCGCGGCCGCCACCTCGCTCTACAGCAAGAGCCTGCATCTGCTGAAAACCGCGATCGGCAAGGGCTAGGCCGCCTGACGGCGCAAGGAGGATCCCATGGCAGATGGAACAAGCGATTTTGCCCGCTCGATGAGCATCGCGACCTCGGGCCTGCGCGCGCAGGCGGGGCGGATGCGGGTGATCTCGGAAAATATCGCCAACGCCGATTCGACGGCGCAGACCGCGGGCGGCGATCCCTACCGCCGCAAGGTGCCGACCTTCTCCTCCGCGCTCGATCGTTCGCTCGACGCCCAGGTCGTGACGCTCGGCCGGATACGCCCCGACCAGTCGTCATTCCGCATCAAGCAGGAGCCGGGCAATCCGGCGGCGGACGCCTCCGGCAACGTCAAATATCCGAACGTCAATCCGATGGTCGAGATGACCGACATGCGCGACGCCCAGCGCTCCTACGAGGCAAACCTCAACATCATCAGTGCGACGCGGCGGATGATCCAGCGCACGCTCGACATCCTCAAATCCTGACGCAACAAGAACAGGGAACGTAAATCATGGCTACACCGACAGTCGCCGCCAACGCTTACGCCAACCTCGCGAAAATGATGGAGCGCGGTGGTGTCGAGAAAGCCGGGCAGGCCGTCGCGGGCCCGTCCTTCAGCGCGCTGCTGAAGGACTCCGTCGGCAGCGTGCTGGAAGCGGGCAAGAAGTCCGACGCGCAGACCATGGC
The DNA here is from genome assembly GCF_054063295.1 of Bradyrhizobium sp. USDA 3240. Taxonomy (NCBI): domain Bacteria; kingdom Pseudomonadati; phylum Pseudomonadota; class Alphaproteobacteria; order Hyphomicrobiales; family Nitrobacteraceae; genus Bradyrhizobium; species Bradyrhizobium sp. USDA 3240. The sequence continues at coordinate 1,152,386 of NZ_JBSSGD010000002.1, read as the reverse complement.
GATGGCCTCCGGCAAGGCGAATGTGATGGACGTGGTGACGGCGGTCGCCGACACCGACGTTGCGGTGTCGACGCTGGTCTCGGTGCGCGACCGCGTGATCCAGGCCTATGAAGACATCATGAAGATGCCGATCTAGCCGTCATTCCGGGATGGTCCGAAGGACCAGGCCCGGAATCCATAACCACGGTCGGGAGTATGGATTCCGGGCTCTCGCTTCGCGAGCCCCGGAATGACGAAAACCAACAGCAGACAGCGAGAACACAACAATGACCGGTCCTGAAACTCTCGACGTGGCGCGCGATGCGATCTGGACCATCGTGCTGGTGTCGTCGCCTTTGATGGTGGTCGGCCTCGTGGTCGGCGTCGTGGTGTCGCTGTTCCAGGCGCTGACCCAGATCCAGGAACAGACGCTGGTCTTCGTGCCGAAGATTCTCGCGATCTTCGTCACATTGCTGCTGGCGCTGCCGTTCATGGCGGACGCGCTCAGTAGCCACATGATGCGGATTTCGTCGCGAATCATCGGCGGTTGATGCACTAATGCCGCGGTCATGCGCATCGATGTCTCCCTGCTTCCGGCGCTGGCCGCAATCTTCGTGCTGGTCTTTGCGCGTGTGGGCGCGATGGTGATGCTGCTGCCCGGTTTCGGCGAGAGCAACATCCCGGCACGGGTCAAGCTGTCGATCGCGCTGCTGCTGACGCTGATCATCCTTCCCCTGCATCGCAACGCCTATCATGTCGACCTGACGTCGATCTCCTCGCTCGGCGTCCTGATGGTGCATGAGCTGATCATCGGCATCGTGCTCGGCGCGACCGCGCGGGTGACGCTGTCGGCGCTCAACGTCGCGGGCTCCGTGATCGCCCAGCAGCTCGGCCTCGGCTTCGTCACCGCGGTCGACCCGACCCAGGGGCAGCAGGGCCAGATCATCGGCAACTTCCTCACCATCCTCGGCCTGACGCTGCTGTTCGCCACCGACAGCCACTATCTCGTCATCGCGGCGCTGAGCGAGAGCTACCGCATCTTCTCGCCAGGCGAGATCATGCCGACCGGCGACGTCGCCGCGCTTGCGACGTCCGCGTTCTCCGCCGCCTTCAAGATCGGCCTGCAGCTGTCGGCGCCGTTCCTGGTGTTCGGCCTCGTGTTCAACATCGGGCTCGGTGTGCTGGCGCGACTGATGCCGCAGATGCAGGTCTACTTCGTCGGCGTGCCGCTCTCGATCGTGGTCGGCTTCCTGATCTTCGCCGTCGTGCTCGCCGCGATGATGAATACCTATTTCGACTACTTCAACGGCGTCATGCGCCAACTCGCTCCGATGAATTAATCAGGAGAAGAGATGGCCGACGATACCGAAGACAAAACAGAAGACCCTACGCAAAAACGTCTCGACGACGCCCTTGAGAAAGGCGACGTCGTCAAGAGCCAGGAGGTCAACACCTGGTTCGTCATCGCCGGCGCCACGCTGGTGCTGTCGACCTTCTCGGGCTCGGTCGGCGGCGGCATCTTGATGCCGCTGCGCAATCTGATCGCCAATTCATGGATGATCCGCACCGACGGTGCCGGCCTGCTGCAACTGACCCAGACGCTTGGCTACGCGGTGGTCGCAGCGATCGGCGTGCCGTTCCTGATGCTGGCGCTGGCTGCGATCGCCGGCAACATGATCCAGCATCAGCTGGTGTGGTCTGGCGAACAGCTCAAGCCGAAATTCTCCAAGATCTCGCCGGCGGCCGGCTTCAAGCGGCTGTTCGGCAAGCAGGCGGTGGCGAACTTCCTGAAAGGCCTGTTCAAGCTGATCGCGCTCGGCGTCGTGATGGTCATGGTGCTGTGGCCCGATCGGATGCGGATGGAATCGTTCCTGCGGGTCGATCCGGCCGAGCTACTGCCCGCCATCACCGGCATGACGGTGCACCTGCTGGCGGCGGTGGTCGCCATCCTGGCTGCGGTCGCGATCGCCGACTACTTCTTCCAGTACCGGACCTGGTACGAGCGTCACAAGATGTCGCTGCAGGAGATGAAGGAGGAGTTCAAGCAGTCGGAAGGTGACCCGCACGTCAAGGGCAGGATCAAGCAGTTGCGGGTCCAGCGCGCCAAGAAGCGCATGATGGCCCAGGTTCCGAAGGCCTCGGTGATCATCACCAACCCGACCCACTATTCGGTGGCGCTGGCCTACGACCGCAGCATGTCGGCGCCGATCTGCGTCGCCAAGGGCGTCGACAACCTCGCCTTCAAGATCCGGGAGATCGCCAAGGAGCACGACATTCCGATCGTGGAGAACGTGCCGCTGGCCCGGGCGCTCTATGCGACCGTCGAAATCGACAAGGAAATCCCGGTCGAGCACTACCATGCGGTTGCCGAAATCATCGGCTACGTGATGCGGCTGAGGCGCGGCCTGTCCGGCCTGCGCCAGTAAGGGGCGGAAAACCGCTTGAAATGCGCGTAACTTGCGAAATAGCCGCCTGATGGACTTGCGTTTTCGGGTCCGATTCAGGCACTCAGGGGCGAGGTGGCCGGCCGGTCGCCTTCGTGATGCAGACGAGCCATGTCTCTCCAGATGACCGCCGATAGCAACGATCCTCCCGCGACCGAGCCGTTCGTGGCTCACGGGCCAGCGCGGCGGAGCGGCAGTATCCTGCTGGTGCTCCTGATCGCCACCGGCATCGTCGCGGTGGCCGTCTGGCTCATGACCATCGGCCGTACCCAGGCGCAGCCCTATATCCTCTTTGTGCTGGCGCTGCTCGCCACCGTCGGGCTGTTCAACCTGTTCGCCCTTGCCGCCGGCATCATCCGCTTCTCCGACCGCACGAGCGACGACCCGGTGATGGGGCGGATTGCCGACCACGCCCATGAAGGGCTCGTCGTCACCGACTCCCGCGGCCACGTGGTCTACTCCAACGCCGCCTATCTCACGCTGACCGGCGCGGCCGGCCCGCAAGACGTCCGCCCCGTCGAACGCGTCTTCATCGGCAACCCAGACGTCTCCGAGGCGGTGTTCCGCCTCCTGAAGGCGGCGCGCGAGGGCAAGCGGCAGCAGGAGGAGGTCCGTGTCGCCGGGCACGAGGCCGGGCAAGGTGGTGGACAAGGCCGCTGGCTGCGGCTCAGGGTTCGCCCGCTCGGCGAGGGCAAGCGCGACGCGAAATATGCGGTGTGGTCGATCGCCGACGTCACCCGTGACCGCGAGCGCCAGGAAGACGTGTTCCAGGAGCTGCGGCACGCGATCGAATATCTCGATCATGCGCCGTGCGGCTTCTTCTCGGTCAATCCGGCCGGCGAGATCGCCTATGTCAACGCCACGCTGGCCAACTGGCTGGACTACGATCTCGCCGAGATCGGCTCGGGCGGCCTGAAGCTGACCGACATCGTCTCGGGCGACGGCGCGGCGCTGCTGACCTCGATCGCGCCTGTGCCCGGCGAGGTCAAGACCGAGGTGTTCGACATCGACCTGCGGATGCGCGGCGGCAAGACCGTGCCGGTGCGGCTCTATCACAAGCTCGCCTTCGGCGCCGACGGCGCGGCGGGCGCCTCGCGCACGCTGGTGATCAGCCGTGCCCGCGACGAGCATTCCGATCCGGAGCGCGCCGCCGAGGTGCGCTTCATGCGCTTCTTCGACCATACGCCGATGGCGATCGCGACCGTGGATCGCGGCGGCAACGTGGTCGGCGCCAATGCGCGCTATGCCAAGCTGGCGCAGGGGCTGAACAGTGACGGCGGCGCGGCCAAGTCGATCTTCCGCGCGGTCAATCCGCGCGACCGCGGCCTGTTGATCGCCGCGATCAACCAGGCTGCCGAAGGCCAGGGCGACATCGCGCCGGTCGAGGCGATGCTCGACGGGCCCAAGGAGCGCTCCGCCCAGTTCTTCGTCACCACCGTGGAGAAGGATGAGCGCGACGCCGAGACCGCGATCGTCTACATGCTCGAGACCACCGAGCGGCGTGCGCTGGAGAACCAGATCAACCAGTCGCAGAAGATGGAGATGGTAGGCCAGCTCGCCGGCGGCATCGCGCACGACTTCAACAACGTGCTGTCGGCCATCATGATGGCGAACGACTTCCTGCTGAACGCGCACAAGCCGACCGACCCGTCGTTCCAGGACATCATGCAGATCAAGCAGAACGCCACCCGCGCCGCGACGCTGGTGCGGCAGCTGCTTGCGTTCTCGCGCCGCCAGACGCTGCGGCCGCAGGTGCTCGATCTCGGCGACGCATTGAGCGACCTCACCATGCTGCTGCGCCGGCTGATCGGCGAGAAAGTCAAGCTGGACCTGGTGCATGGCCGCGATCTGTGGCCGGTCAAGGTCGACGTCTCGCAATTCGAGCAGGTGGTGGTCAATCTCGCGGTGAACGCGCGCGACGCGATGCCCGACGGCGGCAAGCTGATCATCCGCACCGCCAACGTGTCGACCGAGGAAGCCGCCCAGCTCGCCAACAAGGGCATGCCGGCGGCCGACTATGTGAAGATCGAGATTTCGGACACCGGCACCGGCATTCCGCACGAGATCATCGACAAGATCTTCGAGCCGTTCTTCTCGACCAAGGAAGTCGGCAAGGGCACCGGCCTCGGCCTGTCGACGGTCTACGGCATCGTCAAGCAGACCGGCGGCTTCGTCTATGTCGATTCCGTGCCGGGCGGCGGCACCACGTTCCGGATCTATTTGCCGCGGCATCATCACGAGCAGGAGGTTGCGCCTGAGGCGCATGCCGGCAACGGCGCGGCCAAGGAAGCCGCCGCCACGGATGCCGCCAAGCCGAAGCCGGATCTCACCGGGCAGGGCACCATCCTGCTGGTCGAGGACGAGGACGGCCTGCGCTCGCTCAATGCGCGCGGCCTGCGTTCGCGCGGCTACAGCGTGATCGAGGCGGCGAACGGCGTCGAGGCGCTGGAGGCGTTCGAGGAGAACAACGGCAAGGTCGATCTCGTCGTGTCCGACGTCGTGATGCCGGAGATGGACGGGCCGACGCTGCTGAAGGAGATGCGCAGCCGTAATGCGGAGCTGAAGATCATCTTTGTCTCCGGCTATGCCGAAGACGCCTTCGAGAAGAGCCTGCCGGAGAACCAGCAGTTCGCATTCCTGCCGAAGCCGTTCACGCTGACGCAGCTGGTTGCTGCGGTGAAGGAAACCATGACGGCGAACTAGGCCCGGGCGATGGGCCCCGATATCCCTTCGCTTTCGCGCGGAGCAGAGCTAATGTTGCAATGCGGTCGCGGTTGAACCTGAGCCCCATCTCGGGCTAGGACGCACTGTCGCATCCACAAGGCCCATAGTGTCACATCGCCGCGACCGAGGGCCGCAGCCGCGGTTCCCGTTTCCCGCTTCACTTTTAACCCGCTCTGCCCATGTTAGGGGCGTTTCCCCATGCCGGGGAATCCTTTGAGGAAACCAACATGAATTTCTCGCAACGCACGCGTGGAATTGTCCGGGCGATCGCCGTCGCGATGGCGCTGGCGCTGCCCGTGATGATGACCGTTTCGGCGGCCGACGCCCGCGTCGGCGGCGGCGGCTCGCGCGGCTCGCGGACATTCTCCGCGCCGCCCTCGACCAGCACAGCGCCGGGCTCGGTTGCTCCGATGAACCGTACCTTCAGCCAGCCTGGTAGCCCCGGCATGGGCTCGCCGGCGGCGGCGAATTCCGGCGGCCTGTTTGGTCGCGGCGGAATGGGTCGCGGCCTGCTCGGCGGCCTGGCCGCGGGCTTCCTTGGCGCCGGCCTGTTCGGCATGCTGTTCGGCGGCGGCCTGTTCTCGGGTCTCGGCGGCCTGTCGTCGATGCTCGGCCTGCTGCTGCAGATCGGTCTGATCGTGCTCGTGGTCCGGCTCGCGATGTCGTGGTGGCAGCGGCGCAATGCGCCGGCCGCCGCCTACGCGGGCGGACCCGACGTCGGCCCCGGTCCGCAGGCGAACGCCCGTTCGGGCTTCGGCTTCGGCCTCGGCGGCGGATCGAACGCGCCGGTCGAGATCACGCCTGGTGACTACGAGACATTCGAGCGGTTGCTCGGCGACATCCAGGCCGCGTGGTCGAACGAAGACATCGCCAAGCTGCACACGCTCGCGACGCCGGAAATGGTGTCGTACTTCTCGAAGGATCTCGAGGAGAACAAGGCGCGCAACGTCACCAACAAGACGTCCAATGTGAAGCTGCTGCAGGGCGATCTGGCGGAAGCCTGGCGCGAAGGCGACAGCGAATATGCGACGGTCGCGATGCGCTACTCGCTGGTCGACACCATGCTGGAGCGCGGCACCGGCCGTCAGGTCAGTGGCGGGCAGCCGGAGGAGATCACCGAGGTCTGGACCTTCGTGCGCCAGCGCGGCGGCAGCTGGGAACTCTCGGCGATCCAGCAGACCAACTGATCGATTGCCTGGCATGACAATACAAAGCGCCGCGGCATCGTCCGCGGCGCTTTTGTTTTGTGGCTTCATTTGCGTGTCGTGACGCCGGAATATCCGGACAGGCTGCGGGTTGGTGTCAGCGGGCCAGAATAACCATCGGGAGATCGAAATGAAGTTCATTGCGCATATCGCGGTTCCTGCCTGTCTTGCGTTCGTTGTCATGGCCGCGCCGCCGGCAGTGGCGCAGACCGCCGACACCAGCTTCTTCGTCACCAGCAACGGCATCGGCAATGGCGGCAATCTCGGCGGCCTCGCCGGCGCCGACAATCATTGCCAGACCCTGGCGCAGGCCGCGGGCTTCGGTGCGCCGAAGACATGGCGCGCCTATCTCTCGACCCAGGCGGCCGATGGCAAGGCAGCGGTGAACGCGCGCGATCGCATCGGCAAGGGCCCGTGGAAGAACGTGAAGGGCGTCGTGGTCGCCAAGGACGTCGCCGACCTGCACAGCGCCGGCAACAATCTCACCAAGCAGACCGCCCTGTCCGAGAAGGGCGACGTCATCAACGGTGCCGGCGACACGCCGAACCGCCACGACGTGCTGACGGGATCGCAGGCCGATGGTACGGCGTTTGCAGCCGGTGAGGACCGCACCTGCAAGAACTGGACAAGCAGTACGCAGGGCGCCGCCATGGTCGGGCACTTCGACCGCAAGGGCCTGCGGGATGACGAGCCGTCAAAATCCTGGAACATGTCGCATCCCTCGCGCGGTCCTGACGGCGGCTGCTCGCAAGCCGATCTGAAGAGCACCGGCGGCGACGGCCTGCTGTACTGCTTCGCGGCGAATTGAGGGGAGCGGCGAACGGGGCGGAGCCCGTCCCCCGTCATTGCGAGGAGCGATAGCGACGAAGCAATCCATCTTTCCGCAAATGCGGTGCGGTGGATGCTTCGCGGAGCCTGTCATCGGGCGGCGCTGCGCGCCGACCCGTTGGCTCGCAATGACGAGGCGAGAGCGGCGTACCCTCGACCGCTCAGTTCTTCTTGCGCTTGCCGGCCTTCTTGAGAGTCTTCTTGGCCGCCTTCTTTTTCCTCGCGGTTTTCTTCTTCTTCGCGAAATGGGCCTCGACCTTCTTCGAGGAATGTCCGACTTCGGCCACCGCGGCCTTGAGGCGGGCAGGGGTCACCTTAAACTTCTTCGACCAGTAGCGGACCTCGTAGGGCTCGCTGATCGCGATCCGCGCGCGGTCGGCGGCCATGTGCCGCTGCTCCTTGAAGTGGGCTTCCACCTTCTTGGCGGAGTGCCCGACCTTCTTGACGGCCGCCTTGAGCTTTGCCGGCGTGACCTTGAACTTCTTGGACCAGTACGCAACTTCGTAGGACTCGCTCAACGCGATCAGGGCGCGATCTTGTGCGCCCCGCTTCTTCTTGTTGTCCGCCATAAGTTGATCCTTCATCGAAGACTCGATGCTGTAATCTTAGCAGTCCGCGCGTGGTTCGGACAGGCGGCCGGTGCGCGGTAGACGATCTGGCCGCGGCACGGCTACGATCACCGTGAATCGAGGCGATGCGGTGAAGTTTGTGGAGGTAAGTGCATGCACTATCAGCTTTACTACTGGCCGATGATCCAGGGCCGCGGCGAATATGTTCGCCTCGCGCTCGAGGATGCGGGCGCTGAATATACCGATGTCGCGCGCGGCAAGGGCGGTACCGGCGCCATAATGAAAATGATGGACGCGCACAAGGGCACGCCGCCCTTTGCACCACCGTTCCTCAAGGCCGGCCAACTCGTGATCGGGCAGACTGCCAATATCCTGCTCTATCTCGGCGCGCGCCATGGTCTCGCGCCGAAGGCGGAAGCGGGAAAGCTCTGGGTGCACGAGTTGCAGCTGACGATCGCGGACTTCGTGCTGGAGATCCACGACACCCATCACCCGCTCGGCCCGTCGCTGTATTACGAGGACCAGAAGGCGCCGGCGAAGAAACGCACGGAAGAGTTCTGGAAATCGCGGGTGCCGAAATATCTCGGTTATTTCGAGGATCTCGTGCAGGCGAATGGCGGCGGCTTCGTCACCGGGCGCCGGCTGACCTACGTCGACCTGTCGCTGTTCCAGATCGTCGAAGGCCTGCGCTACGCCTTTCCGAAGCGGATGGCCGTGTTCGAGAAGAAGGTCCCGCGCCTGATCGCACTGCGCGATCGCGTCGCGGAGCGGCCGAACATCAAGGCGTATCTGGCGAGCGAGCGGCGGATTCCGTTCAACGAGGAGGGGATTTTCCGGCGGTACAAGGCGCTGGATTTGTGACGACCGTCCCGGAATGACGAAGGGTGGATAGGAAACTACCGGCTCTTCCCATCCACCGGCGTCATCGCGATCTTCGACAGGTCGATGCCGTCGATGCAGTTGACATTGAGCGCGACGATGTCGGCGCCATCGGGCTTCTTGCCGCGCGCGAACACGTCGACACCGCAATCGACGCAGAGCTGGTGGCGGATCGCATGGCGGTTGAACAGGTACTCCTTCAGGTTCTCGGCGCCGGCGCGAAGCTGGAAGCTCGACGGCGGCATGAACACGAAGTGCAGGCCCTTCTTGGTGCAGATCGAGCAGTTGCAGGCGGTCACCATCGCCATGTCGGTGGTGCATTCGAAGCGCACCTGGCCGCAATGGCAGCCGCCGGTGTAGGTCTTGCTCTCTGCCATGATGGTCCCTCACCACAGTCCGGGCACGAGGCGATAGCGCACCCGTGCCGCATAATCGGCATAGCCTGACAATCCCGCCACCAGCGTGCGTTCCTCGATCCCGGTGCGGAACGCGAACATCGCGAAGAACACCGGCACGAAGGCAAGGCCCCACCAGGAGCCGAGCGTCAGCGGCACGCCGATGAAGAACAGCATCACGCTCGCATACATCGGATGGCGGACCAGCGCGTAGGGTCCGGTCGAGATCACGTGATGGTCGCGCTCGGTCTGTACCTTCACGACCGGAGCTGCGAACGAATTGGTGCGGAACACCCACAGGATCAGCGCGGTCGAGACCAGATACAGCACGAGGCCGAGCACGATCAGCAGCACGCCGGCATTGGCGCCGCCAAACCGGCGGTCGAGGCCCATCGCGACGAACCACAGCACGGCAATGACGAGGAACACCAGCATGAAGCGCTTGTCCTCGGCGGGCTGGCCTTCGCGCGCGGTGAGCCGCATGCGCTCGGCCAGCAGGCCGGGATCGACCTTGGCAAGCCACAGCCCGCAGGCCGGGCCGATCAGCGCCGAGGCGATCAGATAAGCCCATGCGCCGGGCCAGTGCAGCGTGCCGGCGAAGGCAAATAGCAGCGCGGCCATTGCGACGACGAAGAAAGTATTCTGCAGGAGGAGCTTTGCTATCATGGGCGGCTCCGTGATTCCGGCCACGATTATCGCACCGCTTTCCGGCAAACATGCGACCGCAATTATCAACTTTCGGAGCGGGAGGAACGTTCCGGTGCGGCCCCTGCATTGACAATTATATAGGCAACATTGGCGTGCCGCGATGCGGCCGGTCACTCGTTCTTGCCGCGACGCACCGTGATCGAGGCATCGGTCCGGTTGCGCGTACATTCGAGGTTGAGGCGGCGATAGCGCATCGTGATGGTGTTGCCGCGCAGGATGCCCATGCGCTTCAGGCAGCGCGAGGTGCCGGTGGCGGCGTCGTCCTTCGGCACGGTGAAGACCAGCGCGGTGGCGGAGCCGACCAGGTTGAAGAACTCGGGCTTCATCTTGCGATCGGTCTTGGCAAAGAGCTCGATCGAATAGTCCTTGCCGCGGCAGCCGAGCGACAATTCCTTCGCCGCCGGATGTGTGAGGTATGTGATGTTGGCGGCGCTGAAATTGACCTTCAGCCCGTCGATCTGGCCGGCGAGCTGCTTGGCGATGTCCTCGCAGGGATCGGCATGCGCCGGCGCGGCAGTGAAGGCTGTCGCCAGCGCGATCAAGGCGGCCGGCATGATGGAGCGGATGCTCAAGGGAAAGCGTCGGCGCAACGGTGCTGTCACGAAATACCCCCGCGGTATGAAAATACGCGAAGCTACATGCAGGCTCCCGCGCAGCGCGTCAATACGGCCGGTCCGTCAGGATGCACACTTGCCGTCCTGCGCCTTGGAGGCGCCGGCGGCGCGGCGTTCGCAATCATTGCCATAAGTCTTGCCGTCGCAGCCGCACACCGGCTTGAAGATCTTGTTGCAGATCGTCGGCCGGAACGCGCAGCTGCCGGTCTGGTCGGCACGGCCGCACTGTCCCGGCTTGAACTGGCAGAACTGGCCGCTACGGCTGCATTGAACGCCGGCAAGGCCGCCGCACGACTTGCCGAGGCGGGCCGCATCGGCGTCGGTCGGGACCGCGATCAACAAGGCCAGCGCCGCGAACCAGACGAAAAGCGCTGTCTTCATGATGGTCTCCCGATGGCTTTCTTGACCGCTTCGCGGATCACTGAAGCGTTGTGGCAACCAGAGATTACCGACGGATGAAAGGTAACACATGGATTGCCGGTCCCGTGCATGGCTGGAAGGCGGCCGGCTTCCCTTTCCTTTGGCCGAAAAAGGCTTAGAACGGCTCTACATTCCGGCGGCCGCACGGCCGGACCGGCCTCACGAACCCGACCTGCAAGCCCAAAGAGCAGCTCATGAACGCCCCCTCAGCCTTCCCCGACCAGAAGCCCGTTCCGCCCTACAAGCACACCCCGCTGTTCCCGCTGGGGGCCGATACCACGCCCTACAAGAAAGTGACGAGCGAGGGCGTCCGGGTCGAGAAGGTGTTGGGCAAGGACATGCTGGTGGTGTCGCGCGAGGCGCTGCGGGCGCTGTCAGAGGCCGCCTTCGGCGACATCAACCACTATCTGCGGCCGGGCCATCTGAAGCAGCTGCGCTCGATCCTCGAAGACAAGGAAGCCAGCGACAACGACAAGTTCGTCGCCTTCGACTTCCTGAAGAACGCCAACATCGCCGCCGGCGGCGTGCTGCCGATGTGCCAGGACACCGGTACCGCGATCATCATGGGCAAGAAGGGCTGCAACGTCATCACCGACGGCGACGACGAGGCCGCGCTCTCCGAAGGCGCGCGCGACGCCTATCTGCGCCGCAACCTGCGCTATTCGCAGGTCGCGCCCTTGTCGATGTACGAGGAGAAGAACACCGCCAACAACATGCCGGCGCAGTGCGAGATCTACGCCGAGGGTGATGATGCCTACAAGTTCATGTTCATGGCCAAGGGCGGCGGCTCCGCCAACAAGAGTTTTCTGTTCCAGGCGACGCCGTCGGTCTTGACCAAAGATCGGCTGCTGGCGTTCCTGAAGGAGAAGGTGCTGACGCTCGGCACCGCGGCCTGTCCGCCCTATCACCTGGCGATCGTGATCGGCGGCACCTCGGCCGAGCTCTGCATGAAGACCGTGAAGCTGGCTTCCGCGCGCTATCTCGATGCGCTGCCGACCCACGGCTCGGCTGACGGCAATGCGTTCCGCGATCTCGAGATGGAGCAGGAAATCCTCAAGATGACGCAAAGCCTGGGGGTCGGCGCGCAGTTTGGCGGCAAGTATTTCTGCCACGACGTGCGCGTGATCCGCATGCCGCGCCATGGCGCCTCGCTGCCGATCGGGCTCGGCGTCTCGTGCTCGGCGGATCGACAGGTGCTCGGCAAGATCACCAAGGACGGCGTCTATCTCGAGGAGCTCGAGCATAACCCGGCGCAGTATCTGCCCGCGATCGAGCAGTCGCTCGGCGGTGAGGTCGTCAAGATCGACCTCGACAAGCCGATGAAGGAGATTTTAGCGACGCTGTCGCAATATCCGATCAAGACCCGCGTCTCGATGACCGGCACCATGATCGTGGCGCGCGATTCCGCCCACGCCAAGCTGCGCGAGCGGCTGGAGAAGGGCGAGCCGCTGCCGGATTATTTCAAGAACCATCCGGTGTACTACGCCGGTCCCGCCAAGACGCCCGACGGCTACGCCTCCGGCGCGTTCGGCCCGACTACGGCGGGACGCATGGATTCCTTCGTCGACCAATTCCAGGCCGCGGGCGGATCGATGGTGATGGTCGCCAAGGGCAACCGCGCGGTCGCGGTGCGCGAGGCCTGCAAGAAGCACGGCGGCTTCTATCTCGGCTCGATCGGTGGTGCTGCGGCGAATCTTGCCGAGCACTGCATCAAGAAGGTCGAGGTGGTCGAGTATCCCGAACTCGGCATGGAAGCGATCTGGCGCATCGAGGTGGTCGACTTCCCGGCCTTCATCATCATCGATGACAAGGGCAACGACTTCTTCAAGGAATTGAATCTGGGTTGAGGGCAACAGGCCTCGACGGATTCTCCAAAGGCTGGGTCGCCGTCAGCATCGACGGCGACCGCCGTACGCTTTCCTTTCACAGCGATGTTGCGGACGCGCTGGCGCGTCCGTTCGATCGTGCCGGGATCGATATCCCGATCGGCATGGCCGAGGACGGCAAGCGCGATTGCGACCTGCTTGCCCGCACGCGGCTGCGCCCGCACACCTCGCGCGTCTTCACGGGTGCGCGGCGCTGGCTGTGGCAGGAATTTGACGATCCCGATGCAGCGAATCATGAAGCGCTGCGCCGCGGCCAGACCCGCGTTTCACGCCAGCTCTGGCACCTCGGCAACAAGATCATGGAGGTCGACGCGTTCGTCCGCGCGAACGCCGCGCGCGACATCCGCGAGGTGCATCCCGAACTGGTGTTCCTGCGGCTGAACGGCGGCGAGCCTTTGCCGCGCAAGAAGTCGGAGGAGGGCGACGCGCTTCGCCGCAAGCTCTTGAAGAGCGCCGGCTTCAGCGAGATCGATCGCTGGCTGACCGAAGTGCGGATCGGCACCGGCGCGAAGCGCGACGATGTGCTGGATGCCTGCGCCGTGGCGCTGGCTGCTCATGAACCAAGCGGCTGCGTTCCCGGGGGACCGCAGCCGCTGGATGCGCATGATCTGCCGATGCAGATCTGGTTCTAGATGGGGACGCTTACGCCCGAGTGCCGGTGAAGGGGAAGCTGCCCATCGGGCCGATGCCCATCTCGCCGGAGATGCCGTCGCCTGCGACCTTGCCGGAGAATTCGAGCGTCAGCGGCATCGGATTGGTGATGGAGACCTTCCAGGCGACGCTGTCGCCGTTCACGGTGCCGTCGAAGATTTCGGTGGAGTTGCCCTCGGCACCCTGCGTGCCGGTGAGCGTGCCGCCGGAGCTTGCCAGCGACAGCGTCGCCTTGCGCTCGCCCATCGGCGTCGTCATCGTGAGATTCCAGTTTCCGTCCACCGCCATTGATGTCTCCCCTCCAGGTGAAAGCGTTTTCAAGCGAAGTGGCTACCGGTTCGCGTGAAGAAAACGCGTCAAACCAGAGCGTGCGCGGGTATAGCCCATCTTGCCGCGCGCGCCTAGTTCGCGGCTGCGGCGATCAGGCGCGGGCGGCGGCGCGCAGCCGGTTGCCGACCAGGAAGCGGAAAGCGACATACTGGATCGCGAAGGCGGCGATCTTGGCGCCGACCAGCACTACCGACACGTAGAACGCCCACAGCTTCATGTCGCCGGTGGCCGCGATCGCGATGGTGCCGGCGGCGAGGATGAACATCAGCCCGGCCCAGGCGTAGCCGGCGAGGGTGGCGTATTCCGGAATGGTCTCGGTCACGATCGGCGGCAGGTAGCGCAGCATCCAGCCCCGCTTGAGCATGATCGCGCCGATCGCGATGTGGCCGATCGCGGGCTTCGCCAGCACGAAGCGCGGATCGTTGGTGAGCAGTGTCGCGCCGCCGAGCACGATCACCAGCCCAAGGCTCGCCCAGGTCATGTAGCCGAGCGCCTGTCCCTTCACGCGCGCATAGACCACTTGGGCAATCGCACCCACGATCGCAACAGCGGTGGCGATCAGGACATTGTCGGTGGCGAGATAGACCACCAGGAACACGATGGTGGAGAGGAAGTCGCTCGCGAGCCTGGCAAATACGCTCTTCATCGTCGTGCTTTCCGTTTCGTCGGGCAGGATGATCGTTGTGATGTTGCTATTGCAGCGTCTAGCGTGACGGCAGTGCGCCCGTAGGCGGCGTCCCGTACTTGGCCGCGCGATATTGCGGATACCAGCGCGTGAAGTACACCGCGGCATTGCGCGCGGCGAAGGCGATCAAGAGGCCGGTCCACAGCGGCAGGGCCGGCACATAGAGTACCGTGATGTTGCCGATCAACATCAACAGCGTCGCAGCGGTCCAGGCTCCGGTGATCAGGTAGTTGGCATAGAGGAAGCCCGGCTGCTTCGCGATCTCGGCATCGACCTGCTCCAGCGCATATTGCCGCGTGAAGGGATGGCCGATCAGGATCGAGGCGAACGACACCACCAGGATGCCGGCATCGACAGCGATCTTCACCGCGATGGTGCTTGGCGTCGGATCGATGAAGGTGAGGTAGCTGCCGACGGCGGTGAACACGATCACCGAGCCGACGCCGAGGATCTTGATGCTGCGGCCGCGCGCGATATCGAACGCGATGACGGCAAGGCAAATCAGCGCGGCAGCGAGCAGGCTGACCGTGGCCGAGGTCACCAGCATCAGGGTGGCGAAGGCGCCGTAGGGAGCGAGGATCAGGAAGATCGTCATTAGGAGCCTCGAAGGCTAATCTTTACACCGTAAAGATAAACTAGGGGCGGGCAGGGTAAGCGTCAAGTGAAATCTTTACAGTGTCAAAATCGTGATGGATAGAGGAAGTAAGACTTATCAATGAGTTGCTCGCGAGCAATCAATTCATGCCGCCCGAACTGATCCGCGACAGCGTCGTCACCGCACAGGTGATGAGCAGGCCGATGGTGATGAAGATGCCGCCGGCCCGCCCGATCGAGAACCGCAGCGAGCCGGGCGCCGCATACATCCCGAGCGGATGAATCAGCCGCGACAGCAGCAGCGCCGCCATCAAGAGGTGCACGCGCGACGACGATGCTCCCGCCATTTCCAGGAAAGCGACCATCAGCGTGATGATCGGAACATACTCCATGAAATTGGCATGGACACGGATCGCGTTACGCAGCGCGAGGTTGCCGCCGTCGCTGAACGGCGCTCGGCTGCTTCGCCGCAGCCGGATCACCTGCAAGGCGAGGACCGCGTAGAGCAGGGCGAGGATTGCAAGGTAGCCTGCCGTGATCGAAGGCATGTGCATGCGAACCTCCTCGGTGCGTCGTCGACATGTCTCCCACAACGTCATTCCGGGGCATCGCACAGCGATGAACCCGGAATCTCTTGACCGACAATCTCCGGATTCCGAGTTCAGCCCTGCGGGCCGCCCCGGAATGACGGAGGTGCGACGCTACTCGGCTCCCACCCAATTGCCGTGGAATCCATCCGGCACGCGGTGGCCGAGATGAACCAGCGCGGTCGGGCCCGCCTCGACATCCTGTGCGTTGAACACGGCGAGGTCGCTGCGGTTTTCGCGGGCGCGCCAGACCACCGCGAGCAGCCAGCCGTCGCCTTCGGCCGCGTCAGCGCTACGCTCGACGAACACGGGCTCGGAGATGGTGTCGCCGGCGGGCAGGAGATAGTTGCCGAGCCGTCTGCCGCGGCCGTCGACATGCACGATGCCCGACAACGCGCCGAACATCGGCAGATCGGGATTGGCGCAGGCGTACCAGCCGTGATTGCTGGCAAATCCCGCGCGGCGATCGTCGACGCGGGGGAATTCGCCGGTGAGATCGTCGAGGTAGGTTTGCGTGAAGCGGTCGGTATTGCCGGAGAGATCGAACGTCCAGCGGCAATAGCGGGCGCGGTTCTTCTTCGGATCGGTCTGCGAGCCGTCGGGATGGTTGAACAGCGGCGCTTCCTCGAACTGCATTACATCGGCGATGATGCGGTTGCCGTCTTCCCACGCGTTCATGACATGGAAGACGTAGCAGGTCTCGGCGCGGAACCAGACGATGTCCTTCGAGGCGCCGCTGCGCTTCATCACGCCGACATAGGCGCCCTTCTCGGGCTCCCAGGCGTAGGGCGCCTGTCCGCGCATCGCGCGCTGCATGCTGCCGGTGATCGGCAGGATCGGAAACAGCACATGGTTCTCGGTGACGATGAAGTCGTGCACCATGCTGGCGTAGGGCGCCTCGAAGCGCTCGAAGCGCGTCACCACGCCGGATGAGCTTACAGATCCGTACGACAGCGCCGGCGTCAGCGGACCCGCGGCGTTATAGCCGAAAAACACCATCTCACCGGTGACCGGATCGATCTTGGGGTGCGCGGTGAAGGGGCCCGAGATCGCGCCCTTGTAGTCGCAATAGCCAAGGCGATTGAGCGTGCCGGGTTCGATCTCGGTCGGCAAATGGCCTTCCTCGAGCGCGAGCAGACGGCCGCCATGGAAGATGATGTTGGTGTTGGCAACGCCGCCGTCGGTCGTGATGTCGGCGGGCGCGTCCGGCATCTTGCGGCCGAAGCCGCCGAACAGCGCGCGGCCGGCGTCATGCTCGGCCTGCCATTTTGCGGTGCGGACCCAGCGGTTGCGATAGCTGGCACGGCCGTTCTCGAGGTGGAAGGCGTGCAGCATGCCGTCGCCGACGAACCAGTGCGCGCCCGGCGCTTCGAACTGCGGATTGGGACCGTTGCGGTACAGCGTGCCGTTCAGCTCGCGCGGCAATTCGCCCGTGATCTTGAGGAACGGCGCATCGGCTTCAAACGGGATCGGCGCCAGATTGGTTCGCGCCGTGTTGGATGTGACCTGGTCGAGCATTCCGCATCTCCCTGCATTTTGATCTTTACACCGTAAAGATATCAGTAGGGATGACGCCATCGATCGTCAAGCAAAATCTTTACAGTGTAAAAATTGCGACATATAAGGGCCGCATGGCAAGATTATCCAAAGAAAACAAGGCGACTCGGCCAACACGTGCTCCGACCCGCCGGGTTGCGCGGGTGGCCGATCGCTCGGCCCCGCGGCGCCGGACCAATGACACGCCGTATCATCATGGCGATCTGCATGAAGCGCTATTGAAGGCCGCGGAGCGTGTGCTCGAGCGTGATGGACTGGCCGGACTGACACTGCGTGCGGTGGCGCGCGACGCCGGGGTATCGCACGCCGCTCCCACGCATCATTTCGGCGATCTCACCGGATTGCTCAGTGAGCTCGCGGCGATCGGCTTCCGGCAATTCGGCCAGGCGATGGCAGCGGCGGACGCTTCAGCGGCGACACCGCCTGAAAAGGGAGCGGCGAGCGCCAAGGCTTATGTCGCCTATGCGCAGGCGCATCCCGGCATGTATGGGTTGATGTTCCGCAGCGAGCGGCTCGATCATGCGCGGCCGTCGCTGCACGAGGCGTCCGAGGCGTCGTTCGCCGGGCTGACCCGCGGTGTCGGCGCCAGCCGACATGAGCAGATTTCCAAGGAGCAGCTCACGTTGGACCAGGCAGCCGCGATCGCGTCCGCCTGGTCGCTGGTGCATGGCTTCACCATGCTGCTGCTCGACGGCCGCCTCAAGACGATTCTGGATCGGTCGCCCGAGGGCACATCCGTGGAGGCGTTGTTGACCGCGATGCTGCGTTTGTCCGCGGGCCGCTCAGCGCGGCCGTAACCGATATTGCGCCTGGGGCGGCGTTCTAGCGTTTCGTCAGCGACGTGGAGCGGCCGCTCTGCCCGATCGTCTTCACCTGGTCCGCGCCGCATTTGAAATCGCGGGCGAAATCGTCGGCGGCCTGCCGCGCCAGCTCATTGGCGTTGGGGTTGGCGGCGACGTCGACATAGGCGACATGGCAGACTTCGCCGGGCGGCAGCCGCGTCACGGCGAGCATCGCCCGTGAGACCGGGCTGCCTTTCTTGTCCTGCTCGCTGCTGTCGGCGATCTGCCAGCGCTGGATGATCGCGAAGGGCTTGCCGCCGGCGGCACGCCATTCGACCGTATCGCCGGTCGAGCTGAACGGGCCGAACCAGGCCTGCGCCGCCGGTTCCCTGGCTGCCGCCGCGCGGTTTCGGCCGACCGACACCACTTCGCGCAGATCGCCCTCGTTGATCAGCACTACCAGGCCGGATCTCCCCGGGCAGACCCGCGTAGCGCTGCCGTCGTCCTCGTTGGGCTTGCCGATCATCCGGCAGGCCTTCGGCGCGGTCGACGTATAGAAGCTGCTGATCGTTTGGGCGCCAGCCTGACCAGGATTTGCGCTGGCGAGCGCCACAACGATTGTTGCAAAAGCAGGGTATTTCATCGGGGGAAACCTGCGATCCGGACGTTACTTTGTGTCTGACATATGCAATCTGGGGAAGGTTCAACAGACACGCGGGAAACACCTGACAGGCGCGCGGAATCGTCCTAGAAGGGCGGCTTCGCAATTTCTGTCGTGTGCACCTTGCGTGCCGTAATCTCGATCGTCATGACCACATCATTCTCGCACAAGCCCTATCGCGTCGGCCGTTCCCGTACTGGCCTCGGCCTTTTCGCCACCAAGCCGATCAAGAAGGGGACCAAGATCATCCGCTATTTCGGGCCGCTCCTCGACTCGAAGAAGAAGGATGAGGACGCGATCGAGAACAAGTATCTGTTCGAGCTCACCAACCGCTGGACCATCGACGGCTCGATCCGCGAGAATGTCGCCCGCTACATCAACCACGCCTGCCGGCCGAATGCAGAATCCGACGTCAAGCCGCGCAAGCGCAAGGTGTTCATCCGCGCCATCAAGGACATCGAGCCGGGCGACGAAATCAACTACGACTACGGAACCGACTATTTCAAAGCCTATCTGAAGCCGATCGGCTGCAAGTGCGATGCCTGCGAGAAGAAGCGCAAGAAGAAGCGCGCGGAGGCGAGGGCGGAGCGGCTGCGGCTGAAGGAAAAGGCCGAGCGGAAAGCCAAGCGCGAGGCCGAGAGGCTCGCCGAGGCGCGGGCCAGGCAGAGGAAGGCCGGCGCGAAGAAAGCTGCCAAAGCCAACGGCAAGCTCGGCAACGGCACGACGCTGAATGGCACCGCGCTGAATGGCAAGACCCTGAACGGCAAAGCTCTGAACGGCAAGCACCTCAACGGCCACAACCTGATGGCCGCGCCCGGCAAGCGGGCGGCCCCTTCAAAGCGCGGCGCCTCACGCGTGCTGCAGGCCTGAGTTCCGAAACTAATCCTGCTCGGCGATCGTCATGATGCGCGTGCCGGATGGCGCGCGGGACGCGGCAGATAGGCGCATTCGGCGAGCGTGGTTCCGTCGAGCTCGCGCATGAAGGCCTCGCGGGCCGCCGCGAGCCTCGCCTTCAGGCGGCAGCGCGGCAGCAGCACGCAATCGCCGCCATCATCCCTGAAACATTCGACCAGTGCGCTGCCGCCTTCGAGCGCACGCACCACGTCGCCGAGCGTGATCGCCTGCGGGGCGCGCGCCAGCGAAAATCCGCCGCCGGCGCCGCGCTGGGTCGCGATGAAGCCGGCCTCGGCCAGGTCGCGCACCACCTTGGCGAGGTGATTGCGGGAAATGCCGAACTCGGCCGCGATCTCGCTGGTCGCGAATGAGCGGTCCGGCTCGCCGGCCAGCCGCATCAGCGCGCGCAGCGCAAAATCCGTGAATGATGTCAGGCGCATGGAAGCCCTTCGAAATCAGCACTTGGCGGATCCGCTATAGCAGTCTAAATATGTATTTAAAATACCTATTTAGGATGTGAGGCATGACAGCAGCAGAGCGCCGCGAGCAGATCACCGCCGAGATTGTCGCGCGGACCGGGATCACGGAGGCCATGATCGAGCAGCTGGTGCACGCCTTCTACGCCAAGGTCCGCAAGGACCCGATGATCGGGCCTGTGTTCGAGGTCAGGATCAGCAAGTGGGAGCCGCATCTGGCCCAGATGTGCGCGTTCTGGTCATCGGTCGCGCTGATGACCGGGCGCTATCACGGCACGCCGATGGTCAAGCACATGAAGCTGCCGGTCGATGCCGCGCACTTCGACCGCTGGCTCGAACTGTTCGAGGCGACGGCGCATGAGCTGTGCCCGCCGGTCGCGGCGCTTCATTTCATCGAGCGCGCGCGGCGCATCGCGGCGAGTCTTGAGATGGGCGTCGCCAGCGGGCAAGGCGTGATGCTTGGGGTTGGGGAACGTTACAGGCGAAGCGAAGCAGGAGCAGTGCAATGAGGAACAGGGCGAAAGCGATCGCACGTGCAATCGACGGTGCGTGGTTTCAACAGGATCAGGCCGATCCGTTTTCCGGCAGCAGCCTGGTGCCGATGCTGATCATTGGCCTCGCGCTGACCTTCGCGGGCATGATAGTCGCGGTGGTTCTGAGCTGACAGAAGAGAACGGCCGCCGCGTTTGCCGCGACGGCCGCTCGCAACGTTCTGCATTCGCCTTACGCCGCGACCGTCTCGCCGCTGCGGCGCAACCCGACATATTGCAGCTCGGCGAACACGCCGGTGGCGATCGCCTGGGCGAGGATCACGATAGTCCCGAGCAGGTTCGGCGATACGGCGCCCGAGAGTAGCAGCGCGATGCTGGCAAGCGTCCAGGCCGCGTTGCCGGCGACCACGAGGATCACAGGTCCTTTCGGCAGCGAGGTTCGCGCGGCGAGCCAACCGACCAGCGCGGTGTAGGCGATCAGGAACAGCCCGGTCTCGCGCAGCAGCGCTTCCGGCAGGCCGAGCAGCGAGGCCAGGGCTGCGGTGTCGAGCACCATCGCGATGGCGGATACGCCGCTGAAGACCGCATCGGCAAGCAAGGCGCGGCGCAGCAGCTGGGACGAGTGGATCATGGCAGGGTCTCCTCGGGTTGGGGTGGTTAGCGGAACAGGGACTGCAGCTCGCGCCACAGCCGGAACGGGCACAGCGCCTTGCCGACTCTCATCTCGACCGCATAGACCTGCGCGAACACGAACATGCCGGTGTCGTGCACGATCGGCTGGGGCATGTTGAGCGAGCGCGCGACCAGCCAGGTGGCCAGATGGACCAGCCACGGGATCAGGACGGCGAAGGCGCGGATAAGGGACAGCATCAGCATGGTCATCTCCTGTGCAGTGGAAGATGAGCCGGCCTGCGCGCCAATTCGATTACCTCAGGCGTAATGGAACGGGCGAATTTCGCATGGTAGGTTTTGCACCATGAACGCACATGCATCCTTGGCGCGGGCCGAGCCCGCGAAACCCGTCCTGATCGGCGAGCACCTGCGCGAATGGCGGCAGCGCCGTCATCTCAGCCAGCTCGACCTCGCTGTCGATGCCGAGATCTCGGCGCGGCATTTGAGCTTCGTCGAGACCGGCCGCTCGGCGCCGTCGCGCGACATGGTCCTCAAACTGGCGGAGCGCCTCGACGTGCCCCTACGCGAACGCAACGTGCTGCTGGTCGCCGCGGGTTTCGCACCCGCATTCCCGCAACGCTCGCTGGAGGATCCCGCGCTGAAATCGGCGCGCGAGGCGATCAATTTGGTGTTGAAGGCGCATGAGCCCAATCCGGCGCTGGCCTATGACCGGCACTGGAATCTGGTCTCCGCCAACCGCATGGTGGCGCCGCTGCTCGAGGGCGTGCCGCAGCGGCTGCTCGGCCAGCCCTTCAACATCCTGCGGCTGGCCTTCCACCCGGAGGGCCTCGCGCCGCGGACCGTGAACCTGGCGGAATGGGCCGCGCATCTCCTGGAGCGGCTGCATCGGCAGTGCGAGGGCAACGGCTGATCCGGAGCTGCTCAAGCTCTATCAGGACCTGAAGTCCTATCCGATCCCGGCGCGGTCGGCCCCGATCACCCCCGACAACAACGTCGCGTTGCCGTTCAAGCTCCGCCTCAATGGCGAGATCCTGAGCTTCATCTCGACCACCATGGTGTTCGGCACCCCGGTCGACATTACGTTGCAGGAACTGGCGCTTGAGACCTTCTTCCCGGCCGACGAACTGACCGCCGAGCGGATGCGGCAGATGGCAGCCAGTATGAAATAGCGGCTTGTCTCGGGGCGCTTTCGGCCTACTTTTGGGGTTCCAATTCCGCCGGGAACCCTGCCATGAGCGATCTGAAGCCGCTTCGCCTCGATATCGTCTCCGACGTCGTTTGCCCCTGGTGCTACATCGGCAAGCATCGCATCGAGGATGCGCTCAAGCTGGTGCCCGATGTGCCGGTCGAGGTGCACTGGCGGCCGTTCTTCCTGAACAATTGGGTGCCGCGCGAGGGCAATCAGCCGCGACGAATATCTCACGGCAAAGTTCGGCTCGGTCGACGCCTACAAGGGCATCGCCGGCCGCGTGGTCGCGGCCGCCAATGAGGAGGGGCTGACCTACCATCCCGAGCTCGTCAAGCGGCAGCCCAATACGATCGACTGCCATCGCCTGATCCACTGGGCCGAGGCCAAGGGCAAGGCGGCCGAGATGAAGCAGCGGCTGATGGAGCTGTATTTCCGCGACGGCGGCGATCTCACCGACACCAACGTGCTGGTGCAGGCGGCAGCCGATGTCGGCCTCGACGCCGCCGACACGCGCAAGCGTCTTGCCACCGACGAGGATGTGGCGCTGGTGTCCGCGCAGGCCCAGGAAGCCTCCGAAAAGGGCATCTCCGGCGTGCCGACCTTCGTGTTCGCGCAGAAGTATGCGGTGTCCGGCGCCCAGCCGGCCGAGCAGCTCGCCCGCGCCATCCGCGAGGTCTCGGCCGAGATCAACGCGCAGGCGGCCGAGTAGTCCGAAGTCCTTCACGAAAGCCCGGCACATGCCGGGCTTTTTCGTTTGCCCACACGATCCATCGGAAACAACCAGGGAGACAATCATGATCTATGAGCTGCGCACCTACACGGTACGTCCAGGGACCGTCGGCGAGATGGTCAAGGCGGCGAGCACGATCTCGCGCGACATCCGCGCCGACAATTTCGGCAAGCTGGAAGGCTACTGGATCACCGAGATCGGGCCGCTCAATCAGGTCATGCACATGTGGAGCTACGCCGACCTCAACGAGCGGGCCCGGCTGCGCGCCGAGCTTGCGAAGAATCCGCGCTGGACCGGCGAGTACATTCCGGCGATCCGTCCGCTCCTGGTGCGCCAGGAGGTCCGGCTGCTGAATGCGATCATTCCGCCGGTGGCGCCGGCCACGACCGGCAACATCTACGAATTCCGCAACTATCGCGCCAAGCCACTCGGCGGCGTCAAGCAATGGCTCGACCTGATCACCGGCGTGCTGCCGGAGCGCGAGAAATATTCCAAGATCGTCGGCCTCTGGCACACCGATTCCGGGCAGCCCAACGAGGTCTGCCACATCTGGGCCTATCCCGATCTCAACGCCCGCGCCGCGGCGCGCGGTGGTGCGATGAAGGATCCGGCCTGGCTGGAATTCCTCGGCAAGGGCACGCAGCTGCTCGAGGAGATGCACTCGACCATCATGCTGCCGGCCCCGCACTCGCCACTGCAGTAAGGCGAGACTCGCCGAGAACGCCGGCAGAAAGCCTCACCCGATGTTTCCATCGGATGAGGCTTTCCAGGCAAGGGCATGCACTGCCTGAGAAACAGCGCGCCGCAACGCTAGAAGGGCTAGCTGACACCAACCTGACGGCGGAAACTTGTTGTTTCCCGATATGTCTGCATGGCTACGAAAAGGTAAACCATATGCCACGATGAACGAGGCAAGCTCGGCGTGCCGTTGTGCCGGGCCGCCCGCCGCACTACCGAGACCAGGGCGGCACCAAGTTGCGTGATGCCGCGTCGTCCAGCGTGGCGAACTGGTCCGAGCCATCCTCGAACGCCGCGACCACGTCGGCGAGCCGGTCGAGCTCGGCAAGGGCGTCGACCTTCAAGACCTTGCTGGCCGGCGCAGCGTCGCGCCAGCTATCCCAGGCCGACATTTGCCGGTTCGTGAGCGACAGCAGGTCGCGGTAGACGTTGACGTGAAGAAACCACAGACCGGTGGCCGCGCCGTGACCGAACGCTCCGGCAGCCACCGCGTTGCTTCTCGCCATCCGCCACGCCTGCGATGCCGTCAGAAACGCATCGCGCGGCAGGTTCGCGCCGTCGAACGTGATCTGCAGTTGGTCGATCTGGAGCGCATCGAGCTGCGCGTCGGCCTGCAGCCAGCGCCGGTCGCCCGGTGACCAATATTCGCAGATCCAATGATCATGATAGATGTCGTCGGCGATGTAGGTCGCAAAGCCGCAGCGGACCCGCGCGGGGATCGATCGGCTTCGGAGCATGCTGCACAGCAGGAGCGCGTAGTCGCGACAGGTGCCGAACGTGCGGCTGCGTGGCGGGCGTGCCGCGGTGAGCGGACCGGCGAACGACGCTTGGATCAGCTTCAAGCGATCTGCAACAGGTTGGGTTTGCCGGAGCATCGGGAAATCAGGCGGAATGCCGTACCGCTCAGCCAGCGCAACGTGAATGATCAGCCCCGAGATGACTTCGCACAGTCCGGAGACCGTTGCGGGCAAATCGTCATACGCACCGGCCAGCTCGCCGGGGTCGGTCAACGCGTCCTGCCGGACGTAGCATTCCTGGATCGTCACGTTCCAGCCCGATCATGACGTTACCGGCTCGAAGCCGTCATGCGCAGCCTATCGATCCGTGCGGGCTCGCGCAAAGGGGGGCCGTGTTATCCGGGCTTGCCGCGCCGGCTGCGGATGAAACGGACCGCGCCGCGCGCGGTCTCGTAGGCGAGATTGTTCAGGGTCAATGCCGCATGAACGGCGGTGACCAGCGGATCGCGCCGCCGCAGCGGCAGCAGCACGTCGCCGATCGCGAAGCGGCCGCGCCAGATCGGGTCGATCATGGGGTGGCCGGGCGCCGCGGTGGAATCGGCCGAATTGATCGCGGGATCGGCGCAGAGATGGCGCGTCAGCTCCAGCGTCAATTGTGCGCCTGGCGAATGCTTCGCAAAACGCTCGTCGATGCCGATCTTGAAGAAGAAGGCGCGGTCCTGGTGCCGCACCACGATGCCGCCTGCAACCGCCGTGCCGCCCGCATGCAGCATGACGATCTCGCAGCGGCCGGTCTCGGCCAGCGCCGAGGTCGCGCGGCGGATGAAGGTTGCGTCGCCGGCATGCTGGCTGAGCGCGGTGCCGCGCTGGCCCTTCCAGCCGCCGGCTTCGAGCGCCAGGAAAGTCTCGAGCGCCGCCGCAACGTCGCGCGGCGTGCGGGCGACGTCGAAGCGCACCGCGCCGTGGTCGGACAGGCGATGGCGCTGGCGGCGCAACTCCTTCAGCTTCTTGGGCCCGTGCGCGTCGCGCAGCAATTCATCGGCGTCGCGCGTCGCATCGAGCTGTGCACGCTGATAGGAGCTCAGCACGCGCGGCCCCAAACCGTCGCGCGCGAGCACCGCGCGGATCGCCGCCATGGCCGGGCCCTCGAGCGACATGGTGCGCAGGATCAGCGCATGTGCGCCCGCATTGCGCGCCTGCTGCAGCATCTTGCCGGCGGCCTGCTCGGCGGCATCGCGGTCGAGCAGCGGTGTGCACAGCGTGCCGTAGGGTTCGGCGCCGACCAGCGCGGGCAGGGGGATCCGGTAGATTCGCCGCAACGGTACGACCGGCAACAGCCCGATCAATTGCCCGGCATCGCCGGTGGCGCTGAGCAGCGATGCGCCGGTGCGGCCGCGCGCGGAGGCATCGACCGCCAATTCCCAGTCGGGCTGGTAGTAGCCATTGGCCTCGATCGCGCGCTCGGCAAGCGCCCGCCATGCGCCGACCGGCGCGGCCGACAGCGGCGGCAACGCGCGATCGTCCGTGGCATCCTTGCGCGATGCACGGCGGATCATTGCCTGGTCAGCAATATCGGCCACGTCCCATGTTTCCCCGGTCTGCGAGGCTGATCGGCTTTGCGTTCATCGCGGGCAACGCTAGCGGAGAGAGATGGAAAATGCCGTTGAGGCCATCCGGCAATTTGAGCGATCAGGTTAACGCGGCATTCAGCATACCGCGGTTGTGCGCTTGGTGTTGCGACAACGTGGCACCGGAGATCGCGAGAGCTCACAACGATGCACTGACAGCGGTGAGCATCGGGCTGCTACGGCTTGGGACTTCGCTGCGCTTCGAGCTGAACGGCGCTGTCGACCGGCTCGTAGGTCTCGGTCACGCAATTGTCGTCAGCCTCCACCTGCCGGCGATCGAAGATCGCGCCGTCATTGATGAAGACGCGATAGGTCTGCGTCCCGAGCGGCTTGCCGATCACCGAAGTCAGTTCGGCGCGCACGCAGGCGGTCCAGCCGGTGCCGCGCGGGTCGTGCAGCGGGGCGGAGACCCGCACATGGGCCGGCTGCGAGCCGGCGGTGAACACCGAATCCAGCTTGCCAGCCACCAGCCGCTTGACATCGGGAGGCGTCTCGAGCGGCGCCGGCTCGGTGGCTTTGACCTTCAGCATGTCAGGCCATACCGCGTGGCTGTCCGCCAGCCCGCAGCCGCTCAACATCAAGGCGGCGCCGGCCAGCAGCGCCGCCACTTGTACCTGTCCCTGTCCCATCGAACTAATTTAATGTGCCGCCGCCCACGTTGCGCCCCCCTGGTGGGGCTGAATCCGCATCGCGCGGCGCTTTGTCGATCAACAAATGTCGAGCGACAAGCTATGTTCGGGGTCGAGGTGTTGCCGGATGTTTCTACGGCTGCGGGGGAGAGAGACTGACATGAAAAGCTTCACGGTTGCTGCCGTCATTCTGGCGTTGATTGCGACACCGACCCTGGCCCAGGGCCGGCGAGGCGGCGGGGGCGACGACAAGAAGACGGAGAAGAAGCCCCAGATCGACGAGAAGGCCTACAAGGCCGCGCTCGACCGTATCCCCGAGCCCAAGGAGAAATACGATCCCTGGGGCGTCACCAAGCCGGCCGCGGATCCAGCGAAGAAGCCGAAATAGCCGGGCCCATCTGATCCCTACGACAATTCAGGCCCAACAACCGGCGCCGGCGGCAGCAGATTGCCGCACGGCATGAACCTTCACCTGACGGCTTCCGACCCATCTCCGACGCCATTGTCGGAGGCCGCCATGCTTCGCCGTTCGCTCCTCAACCTGATCGTTCCGGCTGCGATCCTGTTCGGTGCCGTGCCGGCACTGGCGGAAAGCCGTCTGGCGCTGGTGATCGGGCAGTCCGCCTACAAGTCGGTGCCCGCGCTGCCCAATCCGGCCAACGACGCCAGGGCGATGTCACAGATGCTGACCGATGCCGGCTTTGCGGTGACAACGGCATCGGATCTGTCCCAGGATGAGATGCGCGCAAGGATCAGCGACTTCGCCGGCCAGGTGGCGGCGAAGGGCGCCGACACCGTCGCGCTGGTGTTCTATGCCGGGCATGGCCTGCAGATCGATGGCGAGAACTATCTGGTGCCGGTCGATGTCGACCCGAAGCGCGAGGCCGACATCCCGATCCAGGCGGTTCGCCTCAACGACATCCTGAACACGCTGACCTCGGTGCCGAGCCGGATGCGCATCGTGCTGCTCGACGCCTGCCGCAACAATCCGTTCCCGGAGCTCAACAAGACCGCCGGGCATGGGCTTGCCATCGTCGATGCCAGGATCGGCGCGCCCGGCACTTTTGTCTCATTCTCGACGTCACCGGGCGCCGAGGCCGAGGACGGCAGCGGCGCCAACAGCCCCTATACGACCGCGTTGCTGGCTTCGGCGAAGGAGCCGGGGATTCCGATCGAGGATACCTTCAAGCGCGTTCGTCTCGCGGTCAACAAGGCGACCGACGGCCGCCAGACGCCGTGGGATTCCTCGTCGCTCACCGACGATTTCCGCTTTATGGCAGGTACGTCAGCGTCGCCCGCGGCCACGCAGGTGCCAGCCGCGACCAAGCGCACTGTCGATGAGTGGAAACGCGAATTGCAGGGCAAGCCGATCGAGGTTGCCAACGAAATGATGGTGGTCGACGGCACCGATGAAGCCTATGACGCCTTCGCCGCGATCTTCGCCGGCACGCCGCGGGGCCCGCAGGCGCGCGACTGGCTCGACCGGCATCGCCGCATGGTGGCCTGGAACGACGCCATTCTCGCCAATACGGCGGCGGCCTATCGCAGCTTCCTCGTGCTGTACCCCGACAGCGATCTGACGGCGACCGCGCGCAAGATGATCGAACGGTTGCGCTACCGTCCCGATCTGACACCGGCCGCCGCGCTCAGCGTGCCCGCGACCAACGTCGCGCTGGCGGCGCCGACCTGTCCCTGCAACACCGCGCCGCCGCAGCAGGAGCAGAAGGCGGCCGCGCCTGTGAAGAAGCGTGCCGATCCCGATCCGCCGCCGCGCCGCGCCGGCAAGCGCCCGCCGCGCGTCGTGGTCGAGGACGATGTCGTGGTGGTGCGTCGGCCGCCTCCGGCCGTGGTCTACGAGCCGGTCGGACCGCCGATCGGAATCGGGATTGGCATCGGCGGCGGCTATCGCGGCAACTATGGCGGCGGTTATCGCAGGGGTGGATACTGACGCGCCAATCGCGTAAAGGCTTTCCCCGCATGAGATGCGGCATCCGATGATCGCATCTCGCGGGAGGACGCAATGCGGTCGCTGTTTCGCCTGCTTGCCGCGCTTGTGCTTTACGTGCAGCCGGCGCTCGCTTGGGAGTATTGGGGCGGCGACAGTGGGGGCACACGCTTCTCGCCGCTGACAGAGATCACAACAGACAATGTCGGCACGCTCGTGCGCGGCTGGGAATTCCGCACCGGCGATCTCGACGCGCGTCCGCCGGAGGTGATGAAGCGCACCAAGTTCGAGGTAACGCCGCTGTTCGTCGAGGACAGCCTGATCTTCTGTACGCCGTTCAACGAGGTGATCGCGCTCGATCCCGGCACCGGTGCGCAGAAATGGCGTTTCGATCCGAAGATCAGCATGGCACAGCGGCCGGCCAATCGCTTTGTCTGCCGCGGAGTCGCGCACTGGACCGATGATCGTGCCGCTGAAGGTGCGGCCTGCAAGTCGCGCATCTTCACCGGCACCAACGACACGCGCCTGATCGCGCTCGATGCCAGGACCGGCAAGCCCTGCGCCGATTTCGGCAACAACGGCGAGATCAAGATCGACGCCGGCATGAAGCTGGAATGGCCCGGCGAGTTTCAGATCACGTCGGCGCCGGTGACCGGACGCGGCGTGGTCGTGGTCGGGTCCGCGATCGGCGACAACCGGCGGGTCGACGCGCCGGTTGGCGCGGTGCGCGCCTTCGATGCGCGGACCGGCCAACCGCGCTGGACCTTCGACCCGCTGGTGCATGCCGGCGTCGAGGCCGGCCACAGCAATGTCTGGGCGCCGATGTCGGTCGACGAGGAGCGCGGCCTGGTGTTCCTGCCGACGACATCGCCCAGTCCGGATTTCTGGGGCGGCAAGCGTCCCGGTAATGACGAGCACGCCAATTCCGTCGTCGCGCTGCGGATCGAGAGCGGTGAGCTCGCATGGGCATTCCAGACCGTGCATCACGACGTCTGGGACTATGACCTGCCGGCACAGCCGACGCTGGCGCGGATCGACACTGGCAACGGCATGCGCGACGTCGTGATCCAGGCGACCAAGCAGGGCTTCGTGTTCGTGCTCGATCGCGACACCGGCAAGCCGGTGTGGCCGGTCGAGGAGCGCGCGGTGCCGCAGAACGGCGCCGAGGGCGAGACACTGTCGCCGACGCAGCCGTTCCCGACCCATGTGCCGCCGCTGCTGACCCAGCGGATGACGGCCGATGATGTCGGTGGCCTGCTGCCGGGCGTCGGGAGCGCGGCGTGCGACAAGCTGCTCGCGCAATCCCGCAATGAGGGGCTTTACACGCCGCCGTCGACGCAGGGCACGATCATTTATCCGATGACCGGCGGCGGTGTAAACTGGGGCAGTGCGGCCTTTGATCCCGTCAACCAGATCCTGTTCGCTAATGTCAGTCACGCGGCGCATGTCATCACGCTGATTCCGCGCGACCAGGCCAAGGGCTTCAATCCGCCGCCCGGCCACGATTTCGGCCAGCAGCAGGGCGCGCCGTTTGCGATGTCGCGGGCGCTGGCGAGTACGGCGGTCGGCTCGCCCTGCAACAAGCCGCCATGGGGCGAGACGGTGGCGGTCGATCTCAAGGCCGGCAAGATCCTCTGGCATACGTCGGTCGGCACCAGCGAGGATCTCGCACCGCTCGGCATCGCGCTCAATACCGGCACGCCGCTGCTCAGTGGCGTCGCGATCACTGCGGGCGGACTGGTGTTCACCGGTGCGATGGACGCCTATCTGCGCGCGTTCGATGTCAAGTCGGGCCGGCAGTTGTGGCTCGGCCGGCTTCCGGTGCCGGGCGTCGCCAATCCGATGACCTATCTCTGGAAGGGCGAGCAGTATGTCGTGATCGGCGCCGGCGGCCATTCCGAAGGCGGCACCTCGATCGGCGACAGCGTGGTGGCATTTCGCCTGCCGCGCCAGGGCGAGGGTGTTTCACTTCTCACGCGCCTGATCGATCGTCCCGGCGGACGGTTTGCCGCGAAGGCGCTCGCGGCCGGTGTGGTGCTCATGGCCCTCATTGCGCTGTGGTGGCGCTGGCGGCACAGCCGTCGCTCGCGATCCGCTTAGGTGCTCCCTGCCGCAGGTGCGCGCCGCCAAAATATCGAAAACAACCCCATGCAAAGTAGCCGGCGGCTGCGGGCGTTCGAAAAGCAACTTGACAGGTCGGGCAACTCAAGGGCATTTTCTAATATTCCGAAATTGTGCGAGCGCCGCCTCGCTGCGTCAAGGCGCGATGAATTCAGGTTCTTCGCCGCCTCTGACTGGTCCGGTATTGTGTGCAGTCCGGACTTCTCATCAACGATCCTCGACCGCCGCATTTGACCCAAAGCGGATAATCCGTGTCATCTCTCGGCGGATTTCTTAGGGATTGGCAAATAATCCTGACGGACGAGCCTGAGCCGGTATCAGGAGATTGATGGATGCAAAACGCGACAGTGGCCGCGCTTGTTTACGAGCTTCTGTTCGAGGTCTATCGAAAGATGGAACTCGATCGAAAGGGCGGGCTGTTCCGATCCTTTCCTGATGAGCATGGCACGCCACGCGAGGCATTCTTCCATGAATTTATGAATACTTGGGAGTGGCTCGCCGGCACGCTGGAGGAAATCGGCATTCTAAAGCTTCTCCAACCAACTTCTGGTCTCTGGGGACCGAATTTCTACCCAGTGATTGGCTTGGACGAGTGCGCGGTGACGGATTTTTCAAGGTTCGAGACCTTCGACAATTATTGTGTCGCGATGAACTCTTTTGAAATGCTGCATAGTCATTTTGAATTTCGTGGGCAAGTCGATCTCAGCATTCGGTCGCCACGTTTCCTCGAAGCCGTCGCGTCCCAAGATGATATTTTTCTGGTCGAGGATGACGGCGAAGTCAGGTTTGATCGGGCGCGCTTCAACGCGAAAGTCATGACGCGGTGGGACGAACTAGAGGTTCGCCGCGTTCATCCCAAGAGCGGCGCTTAGTTTTTTGAAGCGAAGACGTTCTGCAATAGCAGCAGACTGAAGGAATGTCCGGTTCTGGCCCCCAAGCAGACCTGAGGCTGGCGCGGATAGACGTCAGCTTTTGACCCAAAGCTGACATCCCGCGTGGGTGACGGGGACCGCAGTGAGCAGGATCAGTCTACCTGCAAACCGGCATCCTTGATTGGACCTTCCCAGCGTGTGATCTCCTCAAGCACGTAGTTGGCGAGGTATTCCGGCCCACGCCGCTCGGGGGCAACGCCGACTACGCCGATGTCGTTAAATCGTGCCCTGATCGCAGGCGTATCCATTGCCGCATGGGTTGCCTCGTTGAGCTTGACCACAATGTCCTTCGGCGCGCCTTTTGGCAGGAAGAAAGCCGTCCAAGTCACGACATCGACATTGATACCCTGCTCGTGCGCCGTCGCAAGTTCGGGCATCAGCGGCGTGCGCTCGCGAGACAACAGCGCGAGAGGCTTCGATTGCTTTGCGGCCGCACGCACAACAGAAGTCCCCATGTTGCCGCACATGTAATCGATCTGGCCGCCGATTAGGTCGTTGGCGACTGGGCCGCCGCCACGATAGGGAACGTGAGTTACCTCGACGCCGATCCTCGCGTTGAGCAGCGCACAAGCAAGATGCGTGGTCGATCCGACGCCTGCCGAGCCGTACTGCATCTTCGTGCCGTTCTGCTTAAGCAGCGCGATAAACTCTGTGAAGTTGTTGGCAGGCAGATCCTTGCGGCCTTCGAGTACCATCGGCTGGTCAGAAAAGAGAGTGACAGGGGTGAAGTCGCTCACCGCATCATAGCGGCGTTTCCGGTATATCGATTGGTTATAGGCGTGGGTGCCGACAGTCCCGAGCAGTACCGTATAGCCGTCCGGCTTGCCATTGATCACGCGTTGGACGCCGATGATGCCCCCTGCGCCAGTTACGTTCTCTACGATTACCGATTGGCCGAGCAGTTCGCTCATCCGCGCTCCGATAATACGTGCGATGGTATCGAATACGCCACCGGCCGCGTAGGGTACCACCATGGTGATGGAGCGCGCCGGATAGGACTGGGCCTCCGCCGCCGCCGACCAGGCCGCCGCTCCGGCAGCCACCAGCAACACAAGACACTGTCGCATCATGCATCACTCCCGGTCTTGGAAAGCTCCGAGCGGTAGAAACTAGCGTATTTTGCACCGCGACACATCTAACAACGGAGCTTGCCGCCGGAAATGTCAGCTCGCGGCCTCGGAAGCGCCGCGCTGGCTACCGAAAGTCCGGTGTCGGGGAGTGAAGCGGACCTCACAGCTGCGCGGTCCGATTTCCGAGTTCGACCCTGGGCGGACATTCCCCAAAGCATCGCCGATGTCGGCTTTGAGAGCGACACGGACTTCGCTATCTCCGCTCGCATACACTGGATTTTGAGTACACGCCCTGTTCTCATCGCGCTTTAGCGCGGCGCCGTCACAAATCAGAAACGCGAATTCTCAATCCGTGCACCGAAACGACGTGCGGGCATGCGCGCACGATGTCATGCTTGCGTTCGCCGCGGCGCTTCGCTTACGAGGTCGCGAGCGGACGCGCCGGGCTTCCGGCGCCTGTTCATTTTCAGATCATTGCCCATGGAGATTGCGATGAAGATCACTGCCTCGATCATGCTTGCTGCCGCACTCGCGCTGTCGTCGGCGCCGGCCAATGCCACCGTCCTCGATCTCTCGACCATGACCTGCAAGCAGTTCGTCGAAGGCGGCGACGACACCATCAAGATGGTGCTGGTCTGGATGGACGGCTGGTACAAGGGCGATTCCGACGAGGCGATCATCGACACCGACGTGTTCGTCGAGAACGCCAAGAAGTTCGGCACCTATTGCGGAAAGAACCCGACCATCAGCATCGTCAACGCCGCCGAGGCGGTGCTCGGGAAGTAAGCCTCTTGTTTGAGCATGAACTTTTCGGAAAACCGCTACGCACTTTTCCGGATCATGCTCTATCCCGGCAGCATCGCGAATGCGCTCGACACCATCGCCACCGGCTTGTTGTCGGCGGCGGAGGATAGCGTGACGCGGCCGAAGCTCATGGTGCGGCCGAGCCGGACCACGCGCGCGTCGGCCAGCACATCGGAGGCGGTCGCCGCGCGCATGAAATGCGTGGTCTGGTCGACCGTCGTCATCGGACGATAGCCCTTGTTGGCGGCGAGATTGGCCAGCACCATCGCAGTGTCGGCGAACGCCATCAGCGCCTGGCCGCAGACGATGCCGCCCTGGCGGCACAGCCGCTCGGAAAACGGCAAGCGCAGGATGGCGCCGGGCTGCCAGTCGGCATCGCCGCCCGCGGGCGGCGCGATGTCGAACTGCTCGATCGACAGATTGAGGTCCTGCACCCATGGCGCAAAGACGTCGCCGAGCACACGTTTCGCGTCGTCGATCCCGAATTCACCGGCCTGCTGCATGACGTTCCGTTCCCTCCGCTGATGTTCTTGTTTGCTGTTTATCTCCTAGAGCCTGTACTCACCAGTACCGGCTCTTGACGATAATCCGGAAGTCGCCCGATTGGGTCACGACCGCGGCTAATAGTCCAAAATGAGCTGTACAAGATTGAATTGTTGTCCCCGTTCACGGCAGCGTTCGAGCGACTCGAAATCCGATGTAGTTTGTGCGCTCATCGGGCTTTGCTCGGGTACGAAGAGCAGACCGCAGGACCCAAGGATGGTTTGTCCAGTTGCCTCCTCTCACCACGCGCAAATCGCATTTTCCGGTCGTCCACGCGCTGCCATCTTGCGGTGCTCCGGCATAAGTCTCGTGCCAGCAATCTCCATTCCATTCCGACGTACCGCCAAGTACATCCGACATGCCGAATGCATTGGCCTGAAAGCTGCCGGCCGGAGCCGGTTGTTGTTTATCCCATCGGCTGCCGCATCCGTCGCAGTCGGTATTTCCCGAACCTATGGAATCACCCCACCATCGCGCCGTCCGGGTACCGGATCGGGCCGCATATCCCATTCGGCTTCGCTCGGGAGTCGATATGGGTCATCGCTGCCCGAGCGCATGCGACCATGCAACTTGCCGTTCAACCAAGCGATATAGGCCTTCGCGTCTTGCCAACTGACACACACCGCGGGATCGCGATCCGTTTGCGGAAAGCCGGGGGTTTGCCACGCAGCTTCCGGCTTCACCGGATAACTGTGATCCGTCCAGAGCGTGCAGCCACCTTCCGTTAGATATCCGGTCTCACGCACAAAGGCTGCGAACTCGCCTCGCGTGACGCGGTACTTCCCCAGCGCGAACGGGCGGCTGATGCTGACCGAATGCTGGGGATGTTCGTACGCCATGTCTCTCTGTGCAAATTTGCGTTCATTGCTTGGCGCAACGGCCTCAGAGTCGCGCGCCGTTTCCTCGTCGGACGATCCCATAAGGAGGCTTCCCGCGGGGATCACGATCATCTCGGGGCAGTCAGAGCAGTCGCGAAACGTCTGGCCCGATTGCTGCACTTCGCCTTTCGATCCAGCGGCGGCCACCCCGACAAAAGCAATTGACGATGCCGAGACAAGCGCCGCTAACCAGATGCCCGGCAAATGCAACATTCGTATCATGACGGCCCCCGTTGAGGAGCGTCACATCGTTTGGCGCGAAACCAACCCAGAGAGTCGGGAAAACAAAAGAGACCAATCACAGGACATATTCCCGGTCTAGCGACCAAACATGCTTGCTGATGCAATGGTGCCAGACCCGCGCATCTCGCTCCTAGCCCAAGATCGCCTCAAGAGAGCGAAGCAGAGCCTACGAATCCGCATACGCGCCCTAGTTGCTCGTGACATGCACGCGCGGCGTCTTGCCGTCATTCCATTTGCCGTCGATCGCCCGTTCGATCTGGGCGGCGAGCTGCAGCAGCAGGCCGTCATCGGCCTGCTTGCCGATCGCCTGGATGCCGAGCGGCAGGCCGCGCTCGTTGGTCGCGAGCGGCAGCGAGATCGCCGGGATGCCGCAGAGATTGGCGAGCGGCGTGAAGGCGAAGTTGCGCCAGAGATTGCCGAACCAGTCCAGCACCGACGGGTTGTCGCTGATGGTGAGATATTCCGTGGTGCCGATCTTCGGCGTCGGTAGCGCGGTGATCGGCGTCAGGATGATGTCCCAATCCGCGAAGAAGGCGCCGAAGCCGCGCGCCGTGGTGTTGAACACGGCCTGCATGCGGGCGCGGTCGGCGAAGCTAAAGTCGCGGCCGTGCTCCCAGATGCGGATATTGATCGGCTCGATCAGGTCCGCCGGCGGCCGCGTCAGTCCGCGTGCCGCGAGCATATTGCCGATCACGACGGCGAAATTGCTGATGTAGCAGGTGGTCTGCGCCGCGAAGGCTTCCGCGTAGTCGATCGACGGCAGGGCGTAGTCGACCTGATGGCCGAGGCCCTCGAGGAAGCGGCCGACCCGCTCGAGCTCGGCTGCGATGTGCGGTGTCGCGCGATAGTCGCCCCAGGTGTGCGACAGCGCGATTCTGAGCCGGCCGGGGTCGCGCGCGATCATCGCGGTATAAGGCTCCGGCGGTGTCCAGAACGGCATGAACTCGCCAGGCGCCGGGCCACGGCAGGCATCGACGAAGGCTGCGGTGTCGCGCACCGAGCGCGACTGGCAGCCCTGGATCGAGACGAGGCCGGTGAGATCGGACAGATGCGGCGCGAGCGAGAACACGCCGCGCGACACTTTCAGCCCGATATTGCCGTTGACGCCGGCGGGGATCCGGATCGAGCCGCCGCCGTCGGTCGCATGCGCGATCGGAACGGCGCCCGCGGCAACCATCGCCGCGCTGCCGGCCGACGAGCCGCAGGTGGTGTAGTCGGTGTTCCAGGGATTGCGCGTGACATAGACTGCGGGGTTCTCGGCCGAGCTGCAGACCCCGAACTCCGGCGTGGTGGTGCGGCCGATCAGGTTGAGGCCGGCCTTGCGCAGCTTCGTGGTCAGGAAGGTGTCGGCTGCGGCGCGGTTGCCGCGCATCATCAGCGAGCCCATCTCCTGCAGTCGGCCCTTCAGCGTGGGGCCGAGATCCTTCATCAGGAAGGGCAGGCCGGCGAACGGGCCGTTGAGATCGGCGCCGTCGCGCGCGGGATCGGCGATCACGTCGTCGAACAGCTCGACCATGCCGGAGAGCGCGGGATCGACCTTGGCTGTGGCGGCGGCAGCCTGTGCCGCGAGCTCCCGCGGCGTCAGCTCGCCATTCCGGACCCGCTCGGCGAGCGCCGTCCCGTCATGACGCGTCCATTCGTCCCAGCTCATCGCCAAAGTCATTTCGATTCCTTTTCTGCTTTGTTGCGCAGTGTAGTTTGGGGGGCTGCCCGGTCAAACCCATCGCGCGACCGCTGCGCTCCGACGCGGCCCGCGCTGCTGTCCGACGCGCTTGCGCTGCGTTGCAAGCGCCGTGCCCGGCTTGAAAATGCCCCAGTTTTGGCGCCCAATTGCCCCTCGTCAGTGGTGGGGGCGTCCATGTTCCGCAGGTTGGTATTGCTGGGCGGCGCGATCGCGATCGGGCTTGCGCTCGGTAGCTGCACGCGATGCGGTCCGATCTGGGACGACTGGATGCAGTCGCCGAAATCCTGCAAGTCAGACCACCTCTAGGGCAGGGACGGGCGCTTGGCGGCGGCTTTCTTGCGGTGATATACCGCTGACGAAAATGCAAGGAGCGTTCTTATGAGAGTTTTGAGCGCAGTTGCGGTTGCGGTGCTGTTGTCGGCGCCGGCCTATGCGCAAATGCCGAACGTCAATCTGATGCCTGAGGTCAAGACCAAGACCCAGGACGAGAAGGATCGGGACGCGGTCAACGACCGGGCCTACAAGGACTCGCTGAGCAAGATTCCGGACGCCAAGGGATCCTCCGATCCCTGGGGCGCGGTGCGCAGCGATGCGCCGCCGAAGGCGGCAGCCCATCCTCCCGCCAAGCCGAAGACCAAGACGGGAAGCTCGGCGCAGCCCGGAAGCTCCGCGCAGCGCAGCCAGTAAGCCCCGTTCCTGCCGGCCTCGCCGGCTTCCCGCAGACTCGGATTCTTGTGACGCCGCCCCTATATTGGGGGCGTCGTCAGTTGGAGCGTTTTCGAGCGAAGTGGATACCGGTTCGCGTGAAGAAAACGCGTCAAAACTAGAATCTAGAGCCCGGTTCCGATTCAATCGGAACGGGGCTCTATTCCGGAGTTGCGGCAATGGTGTTGCGTCCGCGCGATCTCGCCAGCCGGATGGCCGCACGGCGCAAGCCGGATGACGGCTATCTGCGCGAGACCTTCAGCCTGCCGCGCGATCAAGCCCGCCTGCGGGCGCGCGACTTTCTCAAACGCTACCCGAAGGCCGCCTATATGAGCGCCGTCGAAAGCTGGCGCGAGCTGCCCGGCGGCGACATCGAGTTCACGATGCGGCGGCTGGCAAGCGCGGACTGAAGCCTGCCGGACGGACTGCGCCTCAGTCCTGATCGCGGTGCCCGCGGCTCCGTCCGAGCCCGAGGTTGTTCAGCTCGCGGTCGATCCGTAGCTGCACGCGGCGGATCGCCAACAGGTCGAGTTTTGCTTCGGTCTTGCCCATAAAGACCCGATCGCCGATCTGGAAACGCCATTTCCAGACGCCGGGCATGAGCTGCGTGACGCTGAATTCGACGCCCTTGTGGATCATCTGGAACGGTTCCGCGAATGGATGGCGGTCGTCGATATTTAAATCAAAGGTTGTAGCAATGATTAACACCCGTCCAAGGATGAAGTGAACCGTCGCGCCCGTTCGGACGTCGTTATGGATCCCGAAGGGGATCCGTTCGGCGGCGGCGCCGCCTTGCCTCGCGACACGCTATCGGTGCGCTGGGCCGGACTAGCCAATGTTACGAACACTGGCGGAACCCGAGTCTTCCCGTGAAGGCTACGTAGTTTTTGGGCGCGTCAGGAGGGGTACCAAGGTAGTATGCAGATTGTGCCAATCGTGATCCGGCCGCGCCAAATCCTTCGGTAACTCGTTGATAATGTGATGCAGTTGGGACGAGGGCAGTGCCGCCTGCTCGCGGAACTTTGTTCTGCCCCGGAGAACTACGGATCGCGCCGCGCCACGGCCCAGACGCTTCGATAATGGCTCCGTCAGCGCGCTTGGATCCGCCCCGGTTTCATTCAGGCCTATGCCTGACAGCACAACGCCGCCCGCTTGAAATGCTTGCGGACGGCGCTGGCCCTAGCCCCAGGAAGGTGTGCAAAATCCTGATAGCTGGAAGCCTATACAATTTGTGCCACAGGACATGTCCCAAATTGGCTATCACGGCGATCAATCCGGACCGCGCTGCCTCGGCGCTTCACCGCGTTGCCGTTGGCGCAGACGTCACGCAAAGGCGCGCCGGATAACTTGAACAAAGACCGCCGATTGAGGCGCCTCGGCAGCCAGTTGAGACCGCCTAAACAAAGCCATGCCGCCCGTTTGAAAATCTTACAGGCGGCATAGGCCTTCCAGCCCGAGAGGGTACGAACAAAATCCCGGATATTCCACGTTTAGAGTGCGATGGCCTCTTTACCTGCGGAGCCTACTCTCGAACGGTATCGGCCCCTCATATCGGCGCTCGCAAACCCGGCGACCGCAGCCAGTCGCTCAACTGTGAGGCGGTTTCGGCAAGACGCGCCTTGCGGATAAGGCGGGAGCGCTCGACGCCCGGGGGAGTGCCCCACGCCTCCTTCCGGAGCCGCTGTGCCTCGATGTTGAGACGCTCTTCAAGTGATTCTGTGTGCGTGAGACGCGGTCGCTTCATGACCATGGCGCGCTCCGTTCCGTTGGAGGAAGGCGGGAGCGCTACCGGGCGATCTCATCACCGATGACAGCCACGGGCGGGCGGTGATGGACTTACTGTGTACCTGTCTGGAAGGAATAGCGAGCTATCTGTTTCAGGCCTTTTGTCGCAACGCGTGGAACGAATGGCGATTTAAGGCGGGTGGAAGTTGTTCCGGCTGTAAAGCCTGGAAGAACAGATAGCGTCCCATGGAAAATGATGGGGCTAGAACATTTACTATGCCGTCTCGGTAGTCCTACTGAGAACATCAGCTAAGTCATGGTTTCTGTTCGTTTAATCCGCGCAACTATGAATCCGAAATCAAACCAGAACTCCGGGGCTTAAATACGGACAGCACCGACACGTCGGAAAGAACATATTGCGAACACAGAACAAACGTGGTACGAGATTCCTATCAACAAACGCGTTCCGCCCGATCTCATCGCCCGTTTTTCCCGCTAGCGAATCCCCGCCATAAGGAGCACATCCCAAATGTCCGCTACTGCACTGCGTATCGTCGAAGGATCCTCCATGGACAAGTCCAAGGCCCTCTCAGCCGCGCTCTCCCAGATCGAGCGTCAGTTCGGCAAGGGCTCGGTGATGAAGCTCGGCAAGAACGACCGTTCGATGGATGTCGAGACGGTGTCCTCGGGATCGCTGGGGCTCGACATTGCGCTCGGCGTCGGCGGCCTGCCGAAGGGACGTGTCGTCGAGATCTACGGGCCGGAATCGTCGGGCAAGACCACGCTGGCGCTGCACACCGTGGCGGAAGGCCAGAAAAAGGGCGGCATCTGCGCCTTCATCGACGCCGAACACGCGCTCGATCCGGTCTATGCGCGCAAGCTCGGCGTCAACATCGACGAGCTCCTGATTTCGCAGCCGGACACCGGCGAGCAGGCGCTGGAGATTTGCGACACGCTGGTGCGCTCTGGTGCGGTCGACGTGCTGGTGATCGATTCGGTTGCGGCGCTGGTGCCGAAGGCCGAGCTCGAGGGCGAGATGGGCGATGCGCTGCCGGGCCTGCAGGCGCGCCTGATGAGCCAGGCGCTGCGCAAGCTCACCGCCTCGATCAACAAGTCCCACACCATGGTGATCTTCATCAACCAGATCCGCATGAAGATCGGCGTGATGTACGGCTCGCCGGAGACCACCACCGGCGGCAACGCGCTGAAGTTCTATGCCTCGGTCCGTCTCGACATCCGCCGCATCGGCGCGATCAAGGAGCGCGACGAGGTGGTCGGCAACACCACCCGCGTCAAGGTGGTGAAGAACAAGCTGGCGCCGCCCTTCAAGCAGGTCGAATTCGACATCATGTACGGTGAGGGCGTCTCCAAGATGGGCGAAATCCTCGATCTCGGCGTCAAGGCCGGCATCGTCGAGAAGTCGGGCGCCTGGTTCTCCTATGACAGCCAGCGGCTCGGCCAGGGACGCGAGAACTCCAAGGCGTTCCTGAAGGCGAATCCCGACATCACCGCCAAGATCGAAACTGCGATCCGCCAGAACTCCGGCCTGATCGCCGAGCAGATCCTTGCCGGTACGCCCGAGCGCGATGCCGAAGGCGAAGAGCCCGCCGAGGAGTAAGCCGCAAGCATGATCCGGAAAAGTGCGAAGCGGTTTTCCGAGAGGATCATGCTCAAACGATCAAATCATTTCGCTGCAAGCGGGCGCTGAGGACGTTGAGTTGCCGACGTCTTCGGCGCCTGTTTGGTTTTGTGCAGCGTCGGAACCAATATCTGGCGCTTATCCGCGGGCCAGCGCCTTTTCCCGGCTCGCGATCAGCGCGCGGAGATCCTCCGTCACCGCGACCGATTGATGGGTCTTCTGGTCGGTCGCGACCCAGATGATTTCGCCGGTCGCGCGCAAATCCTCGGAGCTCTTGGCGAAGATCGCGAGGGTAAGCACGATCGAGGAACGGCCGATCCGTGCCACGCGCACGCAAACCTCGATGTCTTCGTCGAACCGGATCGGCGCCTTGTACTCGACGACTGATTTCACGGTGTGAAAGTCGATGCCGGTCCGCGCCACCTCGCCAAGATAGTCGTAGCCGAGTGCACGGAAATATTCCGTTATCGCGGTGTCGAAATAGGTCAGGTAGTGGGCGTTGAACACCACGGCTTGGGCGTCGACTTCGGAGTAGCGGACGCGAAACGGGAAATGAAACCAGAATTCCTCGCGCATGTTTCCTCCTGCCGCGGGCGGCCCTTGCTATCGTTGGTCTCGCGTCCGCTTCGACCGGTGCAGGTCGAGGACGAGCGAAACGCCGAATTCTTATCGTTGTAGATGCCAGGTTGAGCCGGAGGGCTCAACCTGCGCTTTGATATCCGGGCGACGCGCGCGCCTCCCGAGACACGTCGCCCGACTACTCCGCCGCCTGCGCGTAATCCTCGATCGGCGGGCACGAGCACACCAGATTGCGATCGCCGTAGACATTGTCGACGCGGCCGACCGGGCTCCAGTATTTGTCGGACCGTGATACGCCGGCCGGGAAGCAGCCCTCGGCGCGGGTGTAGGCCCGGCTCCAGGCGTCGTCGGCGATGTCGTGGACGGTGTGCGGCGCGTGGCGCAGCGGCGAGGCCTCGACCTTCCAGCGGCCCTTCTCGATCTCCGCGATCTCGCCCCGGATCGCGATCATGGCATCGCAGAAGCGGTCGATCTCGAACTTCGATTCCGATTCCGTCGGCTCGATCATCAGCGTACCCGCCACCGGGAAGCTCATGGTGGGCGCGTGGAAGCCGTAGTCGATCAGCCGCTTGGCGATGTCGTCGACGGTGACGCCGCTGGTTGTCTTCAGGGCGCGCGGGTCGATGATGCATTCATGCGCGACGCGATCCCGGGCATTGCGGTACAGCACCGGGAAGTGCGGCTGCAGCCGCGCGGCGATGTAATTGGCATTCAGGATCGCGATCTCCGTGGCGCGCGTGAGGCCTTCACCACCCATCATCAGGATGTAGATGTAGGAGATGGTCAGGATCGACGCCGAGCCGAACGGCGCGGCCGACACCGGGCCGATGGCGTGTGCTGTCGCGCCGTCAGTTGCGGGATGACCCGGCAGATAAGGCGCAAGATGCGCCTTCACGCCGATCGGGCCCATGCCGGGGCCACCGCCGCCATGCGGGATGCAGAAGGTCTTGTGCAGGTTGAGATGGCTGACGTCGGCGCCGTAGTCGCCGGGCCGCGACAGCCCGACCTGCGCGTTCATGTTGGCGCCGTCGAGATAGACCTGTCCGCCATGCGCATGCACGATGTCGCAGATCTCGCTGATATGCTCCTCGAACACGCCGTGGGTCGACGGATAGGTGATCATCACGGCGGCGAGATTGGCCGAATGCTTCTCCGCCTTGGCACGGAGATCGCTGACATCGACGTCGCCGCGCGCATCGCACGCCACCACCACGACATCCATGCCGACCATCGCGGCCGAGGCCGGATTGGTGCCGTGCGCGGAGGAGGGGATCAGGCACACCTTGCGGTGCGGCTCGCCGCGCGCGAGGTGATAGCCACGGATCGCCAGCAGCCCGGCATATTCGCCCTGCGCGCCGGAGTTCGGCTGCAGCGAGATCGCGTCATAGCCGGTGATGTCGCACAGCCACTGCTCCAGCCGCTTGAACAGCGCGTGATAGCCCTTGGCCTGATCTGAGGGGGCGAACGGATGCAGATTGCCGAACGCCGGCCAGGTCAGCGGGATCATCTCGGTGGTGGCGTTGAGCTTCATCGTGCAGGAGCCGAGCGGGATCATCGCGCGGTCGAGCGCGAGGTCGCGATCACTGAGCTTGCGCATGTAGCGCAGCAACTCGGTCTCCGAACGGTGGGTGTTGAACACCGGGTGGGTGAGGAAGGCGCTGGTGCGCCGCAGCTCCTTCGGCAGCGCCTCGCGCGCGGCCGCCTCGATCTCGGCAAAGCTGAGCTTGCCGCCGAACACGCGCCATACCGCCTCGACCGTCTCCGGCGTCGTGGTCTCGTCGAGCGCGATGCCGAGCGTGGTTGCGCCGATGCGCAGATTGATCCGCTCCGCCTGCGCGCGGGAGACGATCTCGATCTGCTTCGCGCCGACCTCGACGGTCACCGTATCGAAGAAGGCGTCGCTGGTCGGCGCAAAGCCGAGCTTGCGCAGGCCGGCGGCGAGCACGGTGGCGCGGCGATGCACGCCGCGTGCGATGTGGGTCAGGCCTTCGGGACCGTGATAGACCGCATACATCGAGGCGATCACGGCGAGCAGCACCTGCGCGGTGCAGATGTTGGAGGTCGCCTTCTCGCGGCGGATATGCTGCTCGCGGGTCTGCAGCGCCAGTCGGTAGGCCGGTGCACCGCGCGAATCCACCGAAAGCCCGACGATGCGGCCGGGCAACGAGCGCTTCAGCGTGTCGCGCACCGCCATGTAGGCGGCGTGCGGTCCGCCATACCCCATCGGCACGCCGAACCGCTGCGCCGAGCCGATTGCGATGTCGGCGCCGAGCTCACCGGGTGAGGTCAGCAGGGCCAGCGACAACAGATCCGCCGCGACGATCGCAAGCGCGCCCTTGGCGCGCAGCGATGCGATCGCCGGCCGGAGGTCGCGCACCGCGCCCGTCGTGCCCGGATATTGCAAGAGGGCACCGAGCACGTCGGCCTTGTCGAGCTCGGTCAGGGGATCGCCGACCACCAGCGCCCAGCCCAGCGGCGCGGCGCGCGTGCGCATCACCGCCAGCGTCTGCGGATGAACTTCCTTGTCGACGAAGAACACCTTCGCTTTCACCTGCGAGTGGCGCTCGGCGAGCGCCATCGCTTCGGCGGCCGCGGTCGCCTCGTCGAGCAGCGAGGCGTTGGCGACGTCGAGGCCGGTGAGATCGCAGATCATGGTCTGGAAGTTGAACAGGGCTTCGAGCCGGCCCTGGCTGATCTCCGGCTGATACGGCGTATAGGCGGTGTACCAGGCCGGGTTCTCCAGGATGTTGCGCTGGATCACCGCGGGCAGGATGGTGCCGGAATAGCCCTGGCCGATCAGCGAGGTGAACACCTGGTTCTGCGTGGCGAGCTCGCTCATATGCGCGAGCGCTTCGGTCTCGCTCAGTGCCCGGCCGAGATCGAGCGGCGCCTTCTGAAGGATCGACGCCGGCAGGGTCTCATTCATCAGCGCCTGCAGGCTCGCGGCGCCGACCGTTTCCAGCATCGCGTTGACGTCGCGCGGTGACGGTCCGATGTGGCGGCGGGCGAAATCGGTGGCAGCTTCGTTGATCGGCTTGAAGGGCGCGTTCATGACGTGGTCCTCGGCTTGATCCTCAGGCGGTGTGCGCGGCGTAGGCGGCCTCGTCCATCAGGCCGCCGAGCTCGCTCTTGTCGGCAATCTTCAGCTTGAAGAACCAGGCCTTGCCGCCGGCATCCGAATTGACCAGCGCGGGCTCGGCCGCGAGCGCCTCGTTGACCTCGACCACGTCGCCGGTGATCGGCGCGTAGACGTCGGAGGCGGCCTTGACGGATTCGACGACGGCGGCGGCCTCGGCCTTCTTCA
Organism: Bradyrhizobium sp. USDA 3240; assembly: GCF_054063295.1. Classification (NCBI taxonomy): domain Bacteria; kingdom Pseudomonadati; phylum Pseudomonadota; class Alphaproteobacteria; order Hyphomicrobiales; family Nitrobacteraceae; genus Bradyrhizobium; species Bradyrhizobium sp. USDA 3240. Next base: position 1,107,571 of record NZ_JBSSGD010000002.1, on the reverse strand, counting down.
GGCTGCGGCCGACCTTGGGCAGTTCGACAAACACGACGTCGCCAAGCTGCGATTGCGCGTAATCGGTGATCCCGATCGTGGCGACGTCGCCCTCGATGCGGAGCCATTCGTGGTCGGACGTGTACAGCGTCGTCATGGGGATCGATCCTTTGGCGTTTAGCGTTTGTAGGTATTGGGAACGAAGGGCGTGGCGGCGACCTTCAGCGGTAGCCGCTGGCCGCGCACTTCGGCAAAAACGGTCGTGTCGAGCGCGGAAAGCGATGTCGGCAGATAGCCCATCGCAACCGGTGCGTTGAGGCTCGGGCCGAAGCCGCCCGAGGTCACCTTGCCGATCTGCTCGGTCGAGGTCGGATCGGCAAACAGCATGGCACCTTCGCGCACCGGCGCGCGGCCGTCGGGCTTCAACCCGACGCGGCGGCGGGAAGCGCCTTGTGCGAACTGGGTGAGAATCTTGTCGGCGCCGGGGAAGCCGCCGGCGCGGGCGCCGCCACTGCGGCGGACCTTCTGCACCGACCATTCCAGCGCGCCTTCGACCGGCGTCGTCGTGGTGTCGATATCGTGGCCATAGAGGCAAAGCCCGGCTTCGAGCCGCAGGCTGTCGCGCGCGCCGAGCCCGATCGGCAGCACGTCGGGATTGTCCAGCAGCGCGGTGACCAGGGCTTCCGCCTTGTCGGCGGGCACGGAAATCTCAAAGCCGTCCTCGCCGGTATAGCCGGAGCGCGAGACGAAGCAGTCGATGTCGGCGACGCGGCGCGGTCCGGCGTCCATGAATTTCATCGAACTGACATCTGGGCAAAGTTTCGCCAGCGCCGACTCGGCTTTCGGCCCCTGCAGCGCGATCAGCGCGCGGTCGGCCAGCGACACGATCTCGCAAGCTTCGGAGAGATGCGCGCGCAGATGCGCCTCGTCCTCGGCCTTGCAGGCGGCGTTGACCACCAGAAACAGGTGATCGCCGAAATTCGCCACCATCAGATCGTCGAGCAGGCCGCCGTCGTCGTTGGTGAATTGCGCGTAGCGCTGCCGTCCCGGCGCGATGCCGACGATGTCCTGCGGCACCAGTTTTTCCAGCGCGAGTGCCGCGTCACCGACCTTACCGGATTTGGCCTTCAGCACGAGCTGTCCCATGTGGGACACGTCGAACAGGCCTGCGTCCTTGCGGGTGTGCAGGTGCTCCTTCATCACGCCGGCCGTGTATTGCACCGGCATGTCGTAGCCGGCGAAGGGCACCATCTTGGCGCCGCGCGCCAGATGCAGCGCGTGCAGCGGGGTCTGTTTCAGCGGAGAGGTTTCGCGCGCAAGCATCACAGGGCCCTCGCGGTTCCCGCCGGGGACCTATTTCCCCTTGAGAAACCTGCAGAAAGCCCCATCTGTCGCTGTGCCTGAGAGTATTATCCCGTCGGCGGGCGCGTCGGGGAGAACCCCAGCGCCTCTTTCCAGATGTCAGACGTCACGCGGTCCTTTTGCCTGAGAGTTTCCGGGGCGGTTGCTCCTTCGGCGCCGGCGGTAAGGCCGGTCTCTCCCGACGTGACGGGGTAACAGGTAGGTAGAAAACACGGCGCCACCAAGACTGTCAACGCAGCTGCAACAACTATCCAATGGGCTTTGTGCTGCCGCGGCAAGCCCATGATCTGCCTGCACAGTTTCTGGACACCGCAGCTGGCAATGTCTAAAAGCGTTCGGCCGGAAAATGACGCCTTTTTGCGGCTGGCCGGCCCCTTTTTCCGATTGGATGAACATGAGCAGCGTCAACGACATCAGGTCGACATTTCTGAACTTCTTCAAGGAGAACGGCCACGAGATCGTGGCGTCGTCGCCGCTGGTTCCGCGCAACGACCCGACCCTGATGTTCACCAATGCCGGCATGGTGCAGTTCAAGAACGTCTTCACCGGCGTCGAGAAGCGCGGCTATCAGCGCGCCACGACGTCGCAGAAGTGCGTCCGCGCCGGCGGCAAGCATAACGACCTCGACAATGTCGGCTACACCGCGCGCCATCTCACCTTCTTCGAGATGCTCGGCAACTTCTCGTTCGGCGACTACTTCAAGGAGCGCGCGATCGAGCTCGCCTGGAATCTGATCACCAAGGATTTCGGGCTGAAGAAGGACAAGCTGCTCGTCACCGTCTACCACACCGACGACGAGGCGGCCGGTTACTGGAAGAAGATCGCGGGGGTCTCGGATGACCGCATCATCCGCATCCCGACCTCGGACAATTTCTGGGCGATGGGTGATACCGGCCCGTGCGGTCCGTGCTCGGAGATCTTCATCGATCGCGGCGAGCATATCTGGGGCGGACCTCCGGGCAGCCCGGAGGAGGATGGCGATCGCTTCCTCGAATTCTGGAATCTGGTGTTCATGCAGTACGAGCAGGTGACGAAGGAGGAGCGCGTGGCGCTGCCGCGTCCCTCGATCGACACCGGCATGGGGCTGGAGCGCATGGCCTGCATCCTGCAGGGCGTCGAGAGCGTGTTCGAGACCGATCTGTTCCGCCATCTGATCGATGCGGCCGCTTCGGCCCTCGGCCATGGGCCGAACGCGCAGAACGTGGCGTCGTACCGGGTGATGGCCGACCATCTGCGCTCCTCGGCGTTCCTGATCGCGGACGGCGTGCTGCCGTCGAACGAAGGCCGCGGCTACGTGCTGCGCCGGATCATGCGCCGCGCGATGCGCCACGCGCAGTTGCTCGGCGCAAGCGAGCCGCTGATGCATCGTCTGGTCTGGGCGCTGGTCCGCGAGATGGGCCAGGCCTATCCGGACCTGGTGCGCGCGGAGAAGCTGATCGAGGAGACGCTGCAGCTGGAAGAGACCCGCTTCCGCAAGACGCTGGTGCGGGGACTATCGATCCTCGACGAGAAGAGCGCCGGCCTCAAGAAGGGCGACATGTTCGACGGCGACACCGCGTTCACGCTGTACGACACCTACGGTTTCCCGCTGGACCTGACACAGGATGCGCTGAAGTCGCGCGGCATCAGCGTCGACCAGGCCTCGTTCACCGACGCGATGAACCGCCAGCGCGAGAAGGCGCGCGCCTCCTGGGCCGGCTCTGGTGAGGCGGCGACCGAGACGATCTGGTTCCCGCTGCGCGAGAAGCTCGGCGCAACCGAATTCCTCGGCTACGAGACCGAGAGCGCGGAAGGCGTCGTGACGGCGCTGGTCAAGGACGGCGCCGAGGTTGACGGCCTCAAGGCCGGCGAGAGCGGCGCGATCGTGCTGAACCAGACGCCATTCTATGCGGAGTCCGGTGGTCAGGTCGGCGACGTCGGCATTCTCACGGGCGAGGGCGTCAAGTTCCGCGTCACCGACATGCAGAAGAAGGCCGGCGACCTGTTCGTGCATGTCGGCACGGTGGAGCAGGGCACGCTGAACGTCGGCACGGCCTTGCAGCTCGAGGTCGACCACACGAGGCGTTCGTCGATCCGCGCCAACCACTCGGCGACGCATCTGCTGCACGAGGCGCTGCGCCAGGTGCTCGGCGATCACATCGCGCAGCGCGGTTCCCTGGTCGCGCCCGATCGCCTGCGCTTCGATTTCGTGCATCCGAAGCCGATCACGCCGGAAGAGCTCGCCCGGGTCGAGGACATCGCCAACGACGTCGTGCTCGAGAATGACGAGGTCACGACCCGCATCATGGGTGTCGACGATGCCCGCGAGGCCGGTGCGCGCGCGCTGTTCGGCGAGAAATACGGTGACGAGGTTCGGGTCGTCTCGATGGGCAAGAGCGCCCGCGAGCACGGCCAGAACGCGCTTGGCTGGTCGGTCGAGCTCTGCGGCGGCACCCATGTCCGCCGCACCGGCGATATCGGCCTGATTTCGGTGACCGGCGAGAGCGCAGTCGCCTCCGGCGTCCGCCGCATCGAGGCGCTGACCGGGCATCATGCGCGCAAGCACGCCAATGATACCATGACGCTGGCGAAGGCCGCGGCGGCCGAGCTGCGGACCTCGATCGAGGACGTGCCGGCGCGCATTGCAGCCCTGATGGAGGAGCGCAAGAAGCTCGAGCGCGACCTGTCGGATGCCCGCAAGAAGCTCGCGATGGGCGGCGGTTCGTCGTCGAACGGTGCCGCCTCCGGCGTTCGCGAGGTCGGCAACGTCAAGCTGCTCGCACGCGCGGTCGAGGGCGTCGAGACCAAGGACCTGAAGAGCCTCGTCGACGACGGCAAGAAGCAGATCGGCTCCGGCGTGGTCGCGATCGTCGGCGTCACCGAGGACGGCAAGGCCGGCATCGTGGTCGGCGTAACCGCCGACCTGACCTCGCGCTTCAACGCGGTCGAGTTGGTGCGCAAGGGCTCCGAGGTGCTCGGCGGCAAGGGCGGCGGCGGCCGGCCCGACATGGCGCAGGCCGGCGGCCCCGACGGCGCCAAGGCGGACGCCGCGCTGTCGGCAATTGAACAAGCGATGGCCGGCGCCTGACGGAGAGGCTGATCGTGGCGACGGCTCCGCTCAAGCCCACGATCAGCGATCCCGGGCTGCGCGAGCGTCTCTACGAGCTGCTCGAGCAGGACCACCTGCCATATTCGGTCGGCTCGCGCTTCGTCCGGCTCGTCGTCGCGATCATCACCGTCGATGTGCTGGCCGCGATCCTGGCGTCGGTGCCGGAGATCGATGCGCAGTTCGGGTGGCTGTTCACAGCGATCGAGATCGCCGCCGTTATCGCCTTCGCGCTGGAATATGCCGCGCGGCTCTGGAGTGTGGTCGGCCGCTCGCTGCGCGACATGACGCCGTTGCAGGCACGGCTGGAATACGCCTTCTCGGCGCTCGGCGTCATCGACCTGCTCGCCTTCCTGCCGTCGGCCATCGCGCTTGCGATCGGTGACAAGACCGCGCTGGTGCTGTTCGGCATGCTGCCATTCCTGAAGCTGGTGCGGTATTCGACCGCGATGCGCTCGCTGCTGGCGGCGCTGCATGCCGAGCGGCGCACGCTGTTCGGCTGCGTCGTGATCCTGACCGGTGCGGTGCTGCTGTTCGCCGCGCTGCTCTATGCCATCGAGCACAAGGTGCAGCCGGACAAGTTCGGCACCATGCCGCAGGCGATGTGGTGGGCGATCGTGACGCTCGGCACCGTCGGTTACGGCGACGTCGTGCCGGTGACGCCGCTCGGCCGCATCGTCACGGTGGTTGCGATCGTGGTCGGCTTTGCGATGATCGCGCTGCCCGTCGCGATCGTCTCGACTGCGTTCGCCGACGAGGTGCGGCGCCGCGACTTCGTCGTGACCTGGGGCATGCTGGCGCGGGTGCCGCTGTTCTCGCACCTCAACGCCGCCGACATCGCCGACATCATGCGGCTGTTGCGGTCACAGACCATCGAGGCAGGCGAGGTGCTGGTGCGGCGCGGCGATGCGGCGTCGTCGATGTATTTCATCACCGCCGGCGAGGTCGAGATCGACCTGCCGAGCCAGCGGGTGCGGCTTGCCGACGGCGCGTTCTTCGGCGAGATCGCGCTGCTCCGGCGGACCAACCGTTCCGGCACAGTGACGATGCGGAAGACCAAGCTGCTGCTGCTCGATGCGCAGGACTTCCATGCCCTGATCGAGCGGATGCCGGCGCTCGCCGCCCATGTCAGGGAGACGGCGGAGGTGCGGCTCGCCGATCCGCTCACCGCCGGTGGTGACCTTGCCGCCAGCGAGATCGCCCAGGCGCCGCACGAGACCGACGGCGGCATCCGCGACTAAAGCCTCGTTCCGATCAAATCGGAACGAGGCTTTAGATTCCTCTTTTGACGCGTTTTCTTCACGTGAACCGGTACCCACTTCGCTTGAAAACGCTCTAGTCGCGGCGCAGGAACACGTAATCCGCCGAATACGCCGCGCTCTTCAACGCGCCTGATTTGTCGCAGGCGCCGCTGACTTCGCCGCCCGAGGTGTTGATCCGCTGCACGGTGGCGACGCTCGTGAGCAGGCCGTTGCCGCGGTGGGCGATCACCTCGAGCTTCAGCCAGGGAATGTCAGCTGACGTTGCGCCGGGCGCGCTGCCAGCGGTGCGGGCGGTCACGGCGCTGCCGTCGACATGCTCCCAGTTCGGGCCGGCATAGTGCCGGCCGACGGTGCGGCCACCGGCGATTAGGGTGGCGACTGGTTCGCGGAACGACCAGGCGAACTTGCCGTCGGTGACCGGCTTGCACTCATAGACCTGCACGCCCTCGGCATGGACGGTGAGGACCGCGGTCTCGTCGGGCGCCGCGACGACGTCGGGCAGGGGATCGGCAGCGAGTGCCGCCGATCCGGTCAGCAACAAGGATGCGAGCGTCACCCGGCCGAGAAGGGTCATGGTCACGCTCGCTATTGTGTCCGGAAACAGCGGCCGTCAGGCCGCCATCGCCTTCCCGAGATTGTCGGCGACCTTGTCGAGGAAGCCGGTGGTCGAGAGCCAGCGCTGGTCGGCGCCGACCAGGAGCGCGAGGTCCTTGGTCATGTAGCCCTCTTCGACGGTCGCGACGCAGACCTTCTCCAGCGTGGTGGCGAACTTCGCCAGCGCCTCGTTGTTGTCGAGCTTGGCACGGTGGGCGAGGCCACGGGTCCAGGCGAAGATCGACGCGATCGAGTTGGTCGAGGTCTCCTTGCCCTTCTGATGCTCGCGGTAGTGGCGGGTCACGGTGCCGTGGGCGGCTTCGGCTTCCACCGTCTTGCCGTCCGGGGTGAGCAGCACAGAGGTCATCAGGCCGAGGGAGCCGTAGCCCTGGGCCACGGTGTCGGACTGCACGTCGCCGTCATAGTTCTTGCAGGCCCAGACATAGCCGCCGGACCATTTCAGCGCCGAGGCCACCATGTCGTCGATCAGGCGGTGCTCGTAGGTCAGGCCCTTGGCCTCGAATTCCTTCTTGAACTCGCGGTCGTAGATGTCCTGGAAGATGTCCTTGAAGCGGCCGTCATAGACCTTCAGAATCGTGTTCTTGGTCGAGAGGTAGACCGGGTAGTTGCGCAGCAGGCCGTAATTGAGCGAGGCGCGGGCGAAATCGATGATGGAGTCGTCGAGATTGTACATCTCCATCGCGACGCCGGCGCCGGGCGCCTTGAACACTTCCCGCTCGATCACGGTGCCGTCTTCGCCGACGAACTTCAGCGACAGCGTGCCCTTGCCCGGGAACTTGATGTCGGTGGCGCGGTACTGGTCACCATAGGCGTGGCGGCCGATGATGATCGGCTTGGTCCAGCCGGGAACCAGGCGCGGCACGTTCTTGCAGATGATCGGCTCGCGGAAGATCACGCCGCCGAGGATGTTGCGGATGGTGCCGTTCGGCGACTTCCACATCTGCTTCAGGCCGAACTCCTTCACCCGGGCCTCGTCGGGGGTGATGGTGGCGCATTTGACGCCGACGCCGACCTTCTTGATGGCTTCGGCCGCGTCGATGGTCACCTGGTCATTGGTCTCATCGCGGTATTCCATGCCCAGATCGAAATAGAGCAGTTCGACATCCAGGAACGGGTTGATCAGCTTGTCCTTGATGTACTGCCAGATGATCCGGGTCATCTCGTCGCCATCGAGCTCGACGACGGGGTTGGATACCTTGATTTTAGCCATGACGGGGAGGCCCTCTTGGGAACGGCGCGCTTTTGACGGCGGGGGTGGAAAATACGCCTGCGCTATAGCACCGCCCGCGGACGGGCGGAAGCGCACCGGTTATGCACTTTCAGCCCATCTTTTCACCGAGAACCGCCATTCTGACGGCGGCTCTCGCTCCTTGTCCTGGGCGGGTTTTCCTCGCCTGGACCCCTCTAAAACGGGACCTGCGTCGCGGTCCCGGCCACGATGTACCAAGTCACGAACAGGCCCGCGATCAGAGCCCCCGGCAGGCTCGATCCGGTCCGCCGCCAGGTGAAGGTCGCGATCACGCCGACGATCGCCAGAAGCGGCACGAACTGGATCGCGACAATGGTCGAGAGCGGCACGAATCCAGGGTCCGGGATCGGGTTGAACAGGTTACCGGTCAGCCATAGCGTGCCGTATTGCAGCACCAGCAACACGATGAAACCGAGCGTCAGCGCCAGGATGTTGGTCAGATAGAGCGCGCCGCGCGGCGCGCCCATGGTCGAGAAATTCCGGTGCAGCACGTGCAGCGCCACCACGAAAAATGCCGTGAACGGAATCAGATAGATCAGGAAGATGAGGAATTGCTTCGCGCTCATCAATTTGAGTGCGACGATCCAGAATCTGAAGTCGATCTTGAAGGCGAGGTCGGCGAGCCAGAGCGCGGCGTAGCCCACCGCAACCGAGGCCACCGCGATCACGACGGATTGACCGACGAGGCCGGCCCGGCTGGTGCGCTTCGGGGCGAACCACATCAGGGCCAGCGTGATCAGGCCGTTGATGACGGCCCAGACCAGGATCTGGTTGGTGATGCCCTGTGGCAGGAACGCGCTCGGGGTCACGAAGGCGCCGCCCAGCGCAAAGGCCGGGTAATAAGTCAGCGCCGGGATGAAGGCCGACAGGATGAACGCCGTGGTCCAGCGCCGGCCTTTGGCGGCCTCGTGCGGCGGCATGGTGCCGTCGGCAACCGCCGGCAGCCGCAGGCGGGAGAACATCGGTGCCTCCAGCAACTCGTCGAACGTCCCGATCATGAGCGCCACGAAGCCGATCAGCGCGATCAGGGTGCCGAGCTCCTTGCGGAACCAGATCTGGTCGTCGACCGGACGAGGGGTGCCGCCCTTCAATGTCTTGGCGAACCAGTCGAGGCTGTAGCCGATCGCCTCATGCGAGATGTGCTCGGCAGGATGGGTCATCGCGGGGGTGTACAGCACTCGCGCGGTGCCGTTGGCCGGATCGCCATACACCTTGCCCGGCTCGACCGCGCCTTGCGTGCCGAACAGCGCCCAGAGCTTCGGGCTCTTGGTGACGTCGCGGGCGAGGTCGACGCCCCACATCAGCTCGGGGAATTCCTCGTACTGGGCGAACACCAGCGCAGTGTTGCGCGGCCATGTCGCGGTGCCCTCGGCGGCGAACGGCTTGCCGGTCGACGAGCCCTCCAGCACCATCGATTTGTAGTCGTTGGGCTGAGCTGCGGCAGCCGCCAGCACGGTCCAGCCACCCATCGAATGGCCCTCGAGCCCGATGTTCTCCTTATCGACGAAGGGCAGGCTGCGCAGATAGGCAAGGCCGTCAGGTCCGCCAAAACCGTTGGCGAAGGAGGGCGGGTCGCTATAGCCGTGGCCGGTCTGGTCGAGCGCCAGCACCACATAGCCGCGGCGCGCGAACTCGATGGCGAAGCCGTCCTGGGTCTCGCGCGAATTGATGTAGCCGTGCACGGCGAGGATGCCGGGTGCCGGGATCTGCGGCGTCGCGTTCGGCGGGACGTAGAGCAGGGCGCTCATGGTGTTGCCCTTGGCGCCCTTGAACCTGACATCCTCGATCCGGATGCCGCCTGCGGTCTGCGTGAGGTGGGCGAGCAGGCCCCCCGCCACGATCAAGACCACGCCCACAATCGCCAGCGTCCATCTGCCCCGCATCGTCGTCCCCCAGTGCTTCGACCCAAGTGCCTCGCCGTTCAACCGGCGTCTCAAGCGTGCCTTTACAGCTTCGCTTTGGTTGTGGTTGATAGCCTATCCGAAGGCCAAGCGCGCGCAAGCGGCAGTCCTCGCTTCCTGCGATTGGGATTCCGATTGAGGATTCGCAAACGCCGCTAACCCTGTTATCTCCTTGGAGAAAATGGTCCCGCGCAAAACCGGTGCAAAGCTGGTTGCGCCGCCCTGCATGAGAGTTTGAATCAGCCGCTTCGGAAGCTGATTCAAAATCTTCAGACGTTGAATCAGAAAGTGAAGTGAGATGTCCGGCACCGACAAGACCAAGGCAGGGCACGACCTTGCCGGTCCCGTCGTCATCCTGGTCGAGCCGCAGCTTGGCGAGAACATCGGCATGGCCGCGCGCGCGATGGGCAACTTCGCGCTGACCCGGATGCGCATCGTCAATCCGCGTGACGGCTGGCCGAACGTCGCCGCGCAACGCGCCGCCGCCGGCGCCGACCACATCATCGGTTCCGTCGAGTTGTTCGACACGGTCGAGCAGGCGATCGCCGATCTCACGCTGGTGTTTGCGACCACCGCGCGCGCCCACGATCAGGCCAAGCCGGTGGTCGGGCCCGAAGGCGCGGCGAACGAGATCGTCAGCCATGTCGCATCCGGCGGCGGGGCCGGCATCCTGTTCGGGCGGGAGCGCTCCGGCCTGACCAATGACGAGGTCGCGCTCGCCAACCGCATCATCACCTTTCCGGTCAATCCGGGCTTCGCCTCGCTCAACCTCGCCCAGGCGGTGCTGCTGATGGGGTACGAATGGTTCAAGCTCTCGACCGCGGGCGCGCTTCCCTTCGCGATGCCCGAGCGGTCCGAGCCGGCCTCTCAGCACCAGATGCAGGCGTTCTTCGACAACCTCGTCGCCGAGCTCGACAAGGTCGAGTTCCTGCGGCCGGCCGAGAAGCGCGACACTATGCTGGTGAACCTGCGCAACATCTTCACCCGGATGGACCCGACCAAGCAGGACATGCACACGCTGCACGGCGTGGTGATGGCGATCGCCGAGGGCCGCAAGGGCCCGGCCAAGGGCGGCGTGCTCGACGGCGCGCAGGCGACGCGTCTGCGGGCGCTGCTCGCCGAGCAGGGGCAGGGCGGTGCCGCCGCCGACAATTCCAGCACGGTGCGTGGACTCGCCCGGCTGCTCCGCCGCAACCCGACCGACGCCGAGCGGATCCTGTGGCAGGCGCTGACGCGGGACCGCCGCTTTGCCGGCCAGTTCAAGCGCCAGACCCCGGTCGGCCGCCACATCCCCGACTTCGTCTCGTTCGTGCACCGGCTCGCGATCGAGTTGGTCAATCCGAACGAGAGCGACGCCATCGGCACGGACCGCGCCAATCGCCGCGCCTGGCTCGAGGCGCGCGACTATCGGGTGGTCGACGTGCAGGCGGTCGATGTCGAGCGCGACCTCGACGGCGAGCTGGCGCGGCTGGAGGGGAGTTTGCAGCAGGAGCGGTGAGCTTTCGCCGGCTGAGAGTCTAATGGCGTCGAGATCGACCGCGGGCCTCTCCACACGTCGTCCTGGCGAAAGCCAGGACCCATAACCACCGCATTCGGTGATGAATGGGATCGCGGCCCCAGCGTCGCGCAACAATTGAGACTTGGGGCAATGGGTCCTGGCTTTCGCCAGGACGACACTGAATGTGGCATTGCCGACATCCTCAATCGTCGTCCCGGCGAAGGCCGAGACCCATACTCCGCGGCCGGTGTTGTGAACGGGACTCGCCGTTGCAGTATCGTTCAGCAATGAGCATCTGTGGTTATGGGTCCCTGCATTCGCAGGGACGACACCGAATGCGTTATGCGGTCCGCGAGTCACACATCTGTTCGAGTCTTGCTCTTCGTTCCGACCTCTCATTGAGCAGAGGGTGCAGGGAAAGCCGGGTGCCTTGCAACGGATCGGTCGATTGCGATCGGACCCGGCTAGACTTGGCACCATTTGAAAAGTAGCGGGGCTTCGGGCGGCGGGCCGGGCCCGCCGCCTTTCGCGTCGTCATTTCTGCTCGACGCCCTCGATTCCGATTGCACGGAAGCTGGCATATTTGTTGCCGACGTCTGCCTCGAGCTGGGTCTGCGTGGCACCGAACGCCTTTAGCGAGTCCATATCGGGAAACTGGATCAGCACCACGCGATTTGGTGGCGGCGCCCCGTTCATGGTGATCGTCTTGTTCAGACCGCCCGCGAGGTATTTGCCGCCGTGCTCCCTGATGTTGGCTTGCGCCTTCGGCAGAAAATCCTTTGCGTAGCCGTCCTGATCCCTGACATCGATTTCCGCAACCGAGTAAGCGGGTATCTTGGCCTGCGCGTACAGGACGCTGCCGGCGCCGACGCCCAGAACAAAGCTGGCGATTGCAGCCGTTGCAATCTTGGAAACAGACTTCATTGCCATTGTCCTCCCTCGTCGCGTGCGCGGACGCCGGGGCGCACGCTGCCCGGTTCGAAATCGGCAGCGCCACAGCAAGCGGGAAAACGCGTTCTTATCGCCGGCGATCTGTATGATTTCGTACCGTCATGCGTGATGCAGGACGTACAATCACAATCATCCTCAGTCAGGGCCGGATGGTTCAGCTTTCCACGACGAATGGCGAGGCACTAAAAAGGGATTGATCCAAATCCACGATGATACGGCTCTCGCCGTTCAACCGCGTAGGCAAGCCGCACTTGACGCGCAGGCGATCAAGCGTATCGCTCTCAATTCGCGTTTGGAAGATGCCAAACCCGGCCAAATCGTTTCCACAAATTTCCAGGCTCGCACTCACGCGTCATAGCCAGACAACGGGACGATTGCAGATACGGACTTGTTTCGCCCCGTCGCGGTCACGCCCCGACGGTTCCTGTCGCCTCTTTCGCAAAGCTCAGGCAGCGCTGTAGCCGCCGTCGACCACTTGCGATGCGCCCGTCATGAACGACGCCTTGTCCGAGCACATCCAGACCACGGCCTCGGCGATTTCCTCTGGTACCCCAAGGCGACGTGCGGGCACCTTGGCGATGATTTCGTCGTATCGTTCGTCCATCGTCTCCTTGGTCATCGGCGTCTTGATGTATCCGGGATTGACGCAATTCACGCGGATGCCGTCCTGGGCGTATTCGATCGCAGCGGACTTGGTCAGCCCGACGACGCCGTGCTTGGTCGCGACATAGTGCGCCGACGTGGCAAGGCCGACCAGCCCGGCGATCGAGGCGGTATTGACGATCGCGCCGCCGCCGCCCTGCTTGAGCATCTGCGCGACCTCGTACTTCAGGCACAGGAACACGCCCATCAGATTGACCGAAAACATCTTCGCCACCGAGGGCTGCGTGAGCTCATGGATGCGTTGGCCGGGCGGGCCGACGGAGCGCCCGGCCACGCCGGCATTGTTGAACGCGCAATCGATGCGCCCGAACGCCGATACCGTGCGGGCCACCATGTTGGCGACATCGGCCTCGTCGGTGACGTCGCCCTGGATCGCAATCGACTGGCCGCCTGCGGCGTTGATGAGCGCGACCGTCTGTTCGATGCCGTCCTTTGACAGGTCGGACACCGCGACGCGCGCGCCTTCGCGCGCCATGGCAATCGCCGTTGCCCGGCCAATGCCGGAGCCGCCGCCCGTCACCAACGCAGCCTTGCCGTCCAGAATGCCTGCCATCAGAAGCTCCTCCAGCTTTTTATTTGAGCATGATCTCCGCGCAAACGCGTTCCGCGTTTGTCGCGAGGGAAAACCGCTGCGCACTTTTCCGGATCATGCTCTAGCGCTTGCCTTCGAGTGCGATCTCGACGAGGTACGGGCGCTGCGCCGCGACAGCGTTTGCGACTGCACCGGCGATGTCGTCCGCCTTTTCAACCCTGACCGCCTCGACGCCCATGCCGGCCGCGAGATGCACGAAGTCGAGCGCGGGGCCGGTGATGTCCATGTTCTGGTAGGGATGCTGGGTGCCGGCTTCGAAATTCTGCCGCCAGACGTCCACATTGTGCTTGAGGATGCGGTACTCGCGGTTCGCGAGCACCACGAACACGATCGCAAGCCTGTGGTGCGCGGCGGTCCACAGCGCCTGGATCGCGTACATCGCCGAGCCGTCGCCGGAGATCGCGACAACCGGACGGTCCGGCATTGCGACCTTGACGCCGATCGCGCCGGCAAGACCCTGGCCGATGCCGCCGCCACGTCCGCCGAAATAGTCGCCGAAGCCGCGATAGTCAAAGGCGCGGGCGAGATCGAGGCTCGCGGTGATGCTCTCATCGACGATGACCACATCATCGGGCAGGCCGCGGCGCAGTTCGGCGGTGGCGCGCGGCATCGAGCTCGGCTCGCGGTTCCAGCTCTTCTCGACGCGCGCGCGATAGGCTTCCTTCTCCTTCGCCTGCAGTTCGGCCAGCGCAGCATTGCGGTTTTGCGCAGCCTGCCTGAAGTCCGCGCTCGCCTTGGCGCGTAACGCGTCGGTCAATGCACTGATGCTGACCGCGATGTCGCCGACAATGCCGGCATCGAGCCGGTTGTTGAGCGCGAGACGCTCAGCCGAGGCCTCGATCTGGAGCACGGAGGCGCCGTGGGGAATGTGGCTATCAGGCGCAAACCAGATGTCCTCGAAGAAGGGACCGCCGACGAGCAGCACGAGATCGGTCTCGCCGAGTGCCTTGCGTACCTGCCGGGCGTCGCCGGGGAGCGACTGACGATAGCTCGGATGATGGGTCGGAAAGGGCGCGTGATGCCGCAACCCTTCGAACCACACGGTGGCACCGATCGTCTCTGTCAGTGCCACAAGTGCCTGCTCGCCGCCCGAGCGCGCCACGTCGTCGCCGGCGATGATGGCCGGATTCTTCGCCTTCAGCAGCAGCCCGACCAGAGCCTCGATGCCCGCCGGATCGGGGCGTGTCGATCGCCACAGATTGTCCGGTGTCGATGCATCGACCGCGGTCTCCTGTTCCAGGACGTCGATCGGGAGCGATACGAACACCGGCCCCTGCGGCGCATCGGTCGCCACCTTGAACGCGCGACGCATGATCGGTGCGATCTCGTCGGCGCGCTCGATCTGAACGCTCCACTTCGTCACCGGTGCTGCCATCGCAACGAGGTCGTGGCCGAGCAGCGGATTGTTGAGCCGCATGCGCGTGTCCTGCTGACCCGCGGTCACGACCACGGGCGAATTTGCTTTCAGCGCGCCGTAGAGCGAGCCGATGCCGTTGCCAAGGCCCGGAGCGACGTGCAAATTGGCGACGGTGACGCGTCCCGATGCCTGCGCATAGAAGCTGGCGGCGCTGACGGCGACGCCTTCGTGCAGCGCCATGATGTATTCGAGTTGCGGGAATGCCGGCAGGCTGTCGAGCAGCGGTGTTTCCGTCGTGCCGGGATTGCCGAAGATGTGACGCACGCCGTGCGACACGAAGGATTCCATCAGCACACGGCGTCCACGCATTCACTTCCTCCCGGTCGTTTCTGATCCGTTTTGCGCATCATCGGCCGATGAGCGGCCGATGGCAACTGCGACACGGTTTGCGTACGCCGCGCTGTCTTTCACGGAGCGCCGTGGACGATCACGCTTTTGAAATGCCGCCGTCGATCACGGGACCCAGCGGCTCGTAACGTTCGCCGCTGAAGCGCGTCAGTTGCAGTTGCTCGAGCGGATAATAGTCGGTCGGCGAGGTGTTGATCTTGATGCCCGGCAGCAGCATGTCGGATTCGACATCCTTCAAATTCGCCGCCTGCTTGATGATGTTTTCCGACGAGACGTCGTCGCCGCACTGCTTGAGCACCTGAACCAGAATCTGGCTGGTGAGATAGCCGGTGACCGCGTAGATGTCGTTCCTGGCCGCGGCCGGATCGTATTTGTCGAGGAAGCCGCGCCATTTTTGAATCGCGGGATCGCTGTCCCAGGCGGCATCGACGGGATCCTTCAAATAGGCGCTGGAGATGATGCCCTTGGACACATCGAAGCCTGCGGCCTTCAGGGTCGAGCCGGCGGAGGAAGCGTTGTTGCCGATGTAATGCGCCGGCTGCCAGCCGAGCTCGGCGATCTTCTTGATGCCTTGCGCGGCGAATTTCGGCGTGGTCATGCTCATGAACACGTTGGCGCCGGCGGATTTGCAGCGGACCACCTGACTGTCGATGGTAGGATCCGCGGTCTCATAGGACAACTCCGCCACGATTGCGGAGGTCTTGCCGCCAAGTCCGTCCTTGAAACCCTTCAGCACGTCGCGTCCGAAATCGTCGTTCTGGTAGACGATGCCGATCTTGGGATCGTTCTGAGTCGACAGGACATGCTGCGCGAAGGCCCGGCCCTCGATCTGGTAGCAGGGCTGGAAACCCATGGTGTAGGGGAAGTTCTTGTAGTCGCCGAACTTGGTGGCGCCCGAGGCGATGAAGAGGTGCGGGACCTTCTTCTGGTTCATGTATTTCATGATCGCCGCATTGGTCGGCGCACCGAGCGGCGCAAACAGCACGTCGATCTCGTCGCCTTCGACCAGCTTGCGCGCCTGCTCGACGGTCTTGGCCGGGCTGTAGGCGTCGTCATAGGTGATGTACTTGATCATGCGGCCGTCGATGCCGCCTTGCTCGTTGATCATCTTGAAATAGCCGCCGGGCGTGCGGCCGATCGACGAATAGACCGCAGCCGGTCCCGAATAGGCGTCGATGTTGCCGATCACGATCTCGGTCTTGCCTTTGGCAATGGCGGGCTTGCCGAGCAGCAGCGTGGCTGACGTGGCAGCCGTGCCCTTGATAAGATCACGGCGAGTGAGCTGGGGTGAACGGTTCCTTGGCATTGTAGTCCTCCGCTTCTTCTTGTTGGCCGTTTTGGCATTGTTGGCCGTTTGGCAGCCTCTGACGGGCATGTCGGCTTCAAGCATTGTACCGCGCTCGAGCCGGATCAAGCCAGTGTATGAGCTCAGCCCGGCGGAACTTGTGCGCAGTCGCTACCATCAGGAATATTGGAGTGGTGTCAGGGTCCGGCGCGGCGCGACAGATCACATGATCCGAAGCGCCGCGCCGAGTACCGAGGGCCGATCAGGCCGGCAGGGCCCGGCTTGCCGTGCGACCGTGCGGGCGGAGCTCGCGCACCGGAAACACGCGGTCGTAAGCGATGTTGAAGACGAACGCGTAGACCAGATAGAACGCGACGATCGAGATATCCATCATCAGCGCGGCCCACAGCGAGATGCCGAGATACCAGGCGACGAACGGAATCAGCAGCACGATCAGGCCGGCCTCGAACAGCATCGCGTGCGCGACGCGGATCGGCATCGTCTTGGCGACACGGCCGGTGACGCGGACCAGCGCGTGGTCGAAGCCGAGATTGAACAGCAAGTTCCAGATCGTCGCCACCGTCGCCGAGACGACGCCGATGACGCCCATATGGGCGACCGGCTGATTGAACAGCCAGGCGGCTGCCGGCGTGAAGATGGCGATACCGATCAGTTCGAACAGGACTGCGTGCCTGATCCGGTCGGAGAAGGAACGCATAGACATTTTGAAACCCTTTCTTGATTCTTGTTTTGACGCGTTTTCTTCACGCGAACCGGTATCCACTTCGCTTGAAAACGCTCTTGTCGTTGTGACCGGGTTTCTATCTGATATTGTGGGATTAGAAAGTTAGGTAATATCTGGAAAAGAGATAGATGGCCGTTTCCATGGACCAGCTCGAATCCTTCGTGGCGGCGGCCGAGCAGGGCTCGTTCTCCGGTGCGGCGCGGCTGCTGAAGAAAGCGCAATCGGCCGTCAGCACCCACGTCGCCAATCTGGAGACGGACCTCGGGATTGCGCTGTTCGATCGGACCGGGCGCAACCCGGTGCTGACCGAAGCCGGTGTGCGGCTGTTGCCGGAAGCAAGATTGATCCTCGATCGCCGCGAACACCTGATCGGTGTCGCCAGCAGTTTCGAGGCGCATGTCGAGAAGCGGCTGGTGGCGGCGATCGACGAGCTCTATCCGGAGAGCGCGGTCGGCGAGCTGTTTGCGGAATTCGCCAAGCGCTTTCCCCATGTCGAAGTGGAGCTGCTGTTTCCGATCATGGAGGACGTCAGCCGTCTCGTGCTCGACGGCAAGGCCGATGTGGGCGTGATGTGGCGGCAGGAGCATCTGCCGCCCGAACTCGGCTTCAAGACCATCGGCTGGGTGCCGCTGCAGCTCGTGTGCGGCAAGAACCATCCGTTGGCGCATGGGCGGGTGGATTGGGAGGAGCTGAAGCGGCATCGCCAGATCATGGTCACGGTGCGCAACGAAGGCACCGAGCGGCACCGGCTGCGTGTCGCAGCCGAGGTGTGGTGGGTCGAGAGCCATTGGGTGATCCTGCAGATCCTCAAGCAGGGCGTCGGCTGGGCGCTGATCCCGGCGCACATCATGGCGAGTTCGCAGATTGCCGAGGAACTGGCAATTCCCGAGCTGGAATTTGACGAGGGCGCGCATCCCGTCGCGCTCGAAGTGGTCTGGCACAAGCAGCGGCCGGCCGGACCCGCGGCAAAATGGCTGCGTCGCCGTTTCGCAACGCGGCCGCCGATGCTTCGCATGTGACGGGACATGCGCGTCGGACAACGTCGCTGGCCGCATGGGAGCTGACATCGCGACCGCGATGTGTTTGCCATG
Source organism: Bradyrhizobium sp. USDA 3240 (assembly GCF_054063295.1). Taxonomy (NCBI): domain Bacteria; kingdom Pseudomonadati; phylum Pseudomonadota; class Alphaproteobacteria; order Hyphomicrobiales; family Nitrobacteraceae; genus Bradyrhizobium; species Bradyrhizobium sp. USDA 3240. Next base: position 1,089,528 of record NZ_JBSSGD010000002.1, on the reverse strand, counting down.
TGTGCCGCACTGACCGGACAGGGTGGAGACGATGGCGAAGCAGTTGGAAGGCAAGGTCGCGGCCGTGACCGGCGCGGCGTCGGGCATTGGACTTGCGAGCAGCGAGGCGATGCTGGCCGCGGGCGCGCGCGTGGCGATGGTCGACCGTGACGCGGCCGCGCTGCAGGCGCTCGCCGGCAAGCACGGCGATGCGGTGATTCCGCTGGTCATCGACCTGCTCGATCCGAAGGCCTGCGCGACGCTTCTGCCAAGGATCCTCGAGAAGGCCGGCCAGCTCGACATCCTGCACGCCAATGCCGGGATCTATGTCGGCGGCGATCTCGTCGATGCCGATACCGGCGCGATCGACCGGATGCTGAACCTCAACGTCAATGTCGTGATGAAGAACGTCCACGACGTGCTGCCGCACATGATCGCGCGCGGGACCGGCGACATCATCGTGACGAGCTCGCTCGCCGCGCATTTCCCGACGCCGTGGGAGCCGGTCTATGCCTCGTCGAAATGGGCGATCAACTGCTTCGTCCAGACGGTGCGACGCCAGGTGTTCAAGCACGGCATTCGCGTCGGCTCGATCTCGCCCGGGCCCGTGATCAGCGCGCTGCTCGCGGACTGGCCGGCGGAGAAGCTGGAGGAAGCCAAGGCGGCGGGCAGCCTGCTGGAGGCGAGCGAGGTCGCCGAGGTCGTGATGTTCATGCTGACCCGGCCGCGCGGCATGACCATCCGCGACGTCGTGATGCTGCCGACGAATTTCGATCTGTAGGCAACATCGCGCCAATACCGTCGCCGGCGCGCCGTTGCGGCACAGGCAACGGAAGGTTGTGTTGCAGGCAGGGGCTTTGCTACTAGTCTCCCGGTGGGCGGGGGGTGGACAAAGTGACAGAACGGGCAAAACGTGCATTCGCCGCCAGGGCGATGATGATCGCGTTTGGCGTGCTGCTGGCGCCAATTCCGGCTGCACGTGCACAGCTTCTCCTGCCGGCCAAGTGCACCGTGGCCGGAAATATCAGCCTGGATGATCGCATCGCGGGTTGCACTGCCTTGATCGAGGCGATGTCGACCAATTTGCAAGGAGCGATCTCCGCACATTTTCGCCGCGCCGCGCTCTATCTTGATAAGGGCGACGTTGATCGGGCAATCGAGGACTACAATTACGTCATCGAGCGCGATCCGAACAATCTGATCGCCCTTTTCCGCAGGGCATGGGCGCGTAAACGGAAGGGCGAGGTCGATACAGCGCTTGCCGACTACGGTCGAGCCATAGAACTCGCTCCAAAAGACACTTACGCATACCTGGGACGGGCTGGCGCCTACCTGATCAAGCAGGATGTCGACAGCGCGATCGACGACTACGGCCGAGCCCTTCTAACCCATCCCGACAATGTGGCTGCGTATGTCGGCCGCGGGCGCGCCTACAATCTCAAGGGCGAGCCAGATCGGGCGATAGCTGACTGCAATCGTGCGATCGAGATCAGCCCGGAACGCGGGGCGGGGGTGGGCCTCATTTGCCGCGGACACGCTCACATCATCAAAGGCGACATCGAGCTCGCATTGGACGACTTCAATCAAGCTATCGGTTTCAGCCCAAAAAATCCCCTGCCTTATGTTGGCCGCGCCAGCATCCTTCGCGCTCGCGGCGACCTCGAACTCGGACTATCCAACATCAAACAGGCGATCGAGCTGACCCCGAACGATCCTCAACTTCATCGCTGGGCGGGGAGCGCTTACTTTCAAGGCGGGCTCCTGTCGGAAGCGCACGACGAGTTCGTCCGCGCCAGCGAGCTCGATCGGAAGGATGTTTACACACTGCTATGGCTCGATCTCGTGCGCCAGAAGACCGGCCAACCGAGCGGACTTGATGAAGCCTCCGGGCGGCTTGACCTGTCGAATTGGCCGGCGCCGATCGTTCGCTTGTTCCTCGGCGCCATAACGCTGGAGGATGTCGTGAAGGCCGCCGACGATGCCAATCCGGTCAAGATGAGAGGGCAGCTCTGCGAAGCGCATTTCTATGGTGGTGAGCTGGCGCTGGCGAAAGGTGCGACGGACGAGGCCGTGCGGCTGCTTCGCCTCGCCGTGGACGGATGCCCGAAGACCTACGTCGAATGGGCGCCAGCCCATGCCGAGTTGCGCAAGCTCGACACCAGACACTGACGACGTTTTGCCGATCGCTAGGCCGCGTTCCTGCCGGACGTCGCTTCAGGCGGCGCCGCGATCGAACGCCGGCGTGGGGTCCTTTTGCGTCAGCCGGCGCAGCGCCGCGACGTTGGTGGCGACGGACGCCAGGCGGCACTGCGCCTTGCCGTCGGATTTGGCCTCGTACAGCGCGGCATCGGCAACGGCCAAAAGCTCCTCGGCCTCAGTGCCGTGCTCGGGCGAGACAGCGACGCCGACACTGACGCCGACCTTTGCGAAGATGCCGTCGGCCAGCCGGTAGGGCATCGTGACGGCCTGGATGATGCGCTGGCCGATCCCGAGTGCCTGCTCGGCGGTGACGCCGTTCGCCAGCACCACGAATTCATCGCCGCCGAGCCGCGCGATCACCGCGGTCTCGGGCAGAGTGCGCCGAAGCCGCTCGGCGGCCAGCATCAGCACCTGGTCGCCGGCCGCATGGCCATAGGTGTCGTTGATCGGCTTGAAATTGTCGAGGTCGAGGAACAGCAGCGCGAACGGCCTGTCGTGTCCGGCCGGAGCCGCGAGCTTCGTGTTCAGCGCGGCGACGAAGCCGGCGCGATTGCGCAGTCCGGTCAGGGTGTCGTGATGGGCAAGATGGCCGTTCTCGCGCTCGGCGCGCATGGTTGCGATCAGCATCTTGTTGAGGCGGAAGGCCGCGACCGTCATCGCCGCGAGATACATCGGCACCTGCAGGAACACGATGAACAGCAGCGGCTCGCCGGCCAGCGCCGCGCCGGGCACGATCGGGCCGAGGCTGAGCAAGATCATGGCGCCGGCAAGGCGCGGGGCGCTGAAGTTGCGGAAGCAGATGCCGCCGACCATCGCCGCCGCCGACAGCGAGGCCAGCATTGCAACCACCCAGTCGCCGCTTGCAAGGCTGATCAGCATGCCGAAGCCGACGCTGGCGCTCCAGGCGACCGCGAGGACGAGGTGCAGATCGGTCGGCGTCGGCCGCCCCTCGCGTGCCGCGCGATGCGCTGCCACGAGCACCGCAAGTCGCGAGAGGCAGATGACGAGCTCGAGGATGACCCAGGTGATGAACGGCGCGGTCGGCTCGCGGATCGCAATCACGGCCGCGACGGCGACCGTATTGACCGCGCCGGCTGCGAACACCGGCAGCGAGCCATAGAGATCGCCGATCAATGCCGCGCGGATGTCATCGGGCACGCCCGGACCCGCATCGGCGAGCCAGCGCGTCACGCCCCAGCGCGGCTGGCTGTATCGTCCTTTTTCGGACTGCATTATTCTTGCCTCGTACTTTCACGGCGCAACTGACCCGGGCGGACCTAACAGGCGTTTAAGGCTGCGGCGGATCGCGCGGTGTGATTGACGACCGGTAAACCCGGCGGGCGATCGCACCGCCGAATACCGATGCCGGAAGCTGCGATGCGGCCGATGGTCGCGACGTCCATTCGGCCGGCGGTTAATTTTCGGGCGGCGGCGGCCGCGTGTTGCGCTGACACCGCGGTGATCCTATGAGTCGAGCCGGCAGACGCGACATCCCGCCTGCCGGGCACACAGCAACGGGTGCCGGCTATCTGCAATGCGTCTGGCGTCGCGGCGTTCGGCGGCCAGTTCAACCGGTTGATGGCCGGCATGACGCCGATACCGATTCAGATGACAGAACATAACCTCGTCGCTGCAAGCAGCGCGCCGCGAACCCGGGACAGCCTCATCTGTGATCTGCTTCGCCTCGGCGTGCAGCCGGGCGAGACACTGCTGGTTCATTGCGCCATGAGCAGGCTTGGTTGGGTTGCCGGCGGCTCGGAAGCCGTGGTGCGCGCGTTGCTCGGCGCGGTCACCGACGCCGGCACGCTGGTGATGCCCGCGCAATCATCGCAGCTTAGCGACCCGGCCAACTGGCGCGCGCCGGCCGTTCCGCAAGAATGGATCGAGACGATCCGTGCGAATTTGCCAGCCTTCGACCCGCGCACGACGCCGACCCGCGACATGGGCGCGGTCGCCGAGCTGTTCCGGACCTGGCCGGGCGCACACCGGAGCCTGCATCCGACCTGCTCGTTCACCGCGCTCGGACCCGAGGCGGAGAAGATCACCGCGCAGCAGCCGCTCAGTGCGCCGTTCGGTGACGAGGGGCCGCTCGGATATCTCTATCGATCGGCGGCGCGTGTCCTGCTGCTGGGTGCGGGCTTCGAAGCCTGCACCTCCTTCCACTTGGCCGAGCAGAGGGCGTGGCCGGGCTTGCCGCGCATCGCGGAAGGCTCGCCCATGGTCGTGGATGGTGAGCGCCGGTGGGTACGGTTCGACATCGCGGCAGTATATCCGGACGGCTTTCCCGAGATCGGCGAGCAATTGCTCCGGCAGGGGCTCGTTCGGAGCGGCAGCGTCGGCGCCGCCACCTGCCATCTGATGTCATTGCCGCGCATCGTCGATGCGGCCGCCGAGATCATGGCGGCGCAGCCATTTCCGTTCAAATGAAACGGGCGCGCGGCGCCTAGACCGCCACCAGTTCGTCCGCGCGGCCCGCGCGCTTCGCCTTCTTCAGCTTGGCCGGTGCGAACAGATTGCTTGCGGCGAGGCCCGCGGTGTCGGCGACCGTGGGGTCACATGACACCATGGCAGCGACAATGGCGCCGTCGATCAACAGCGCGAGCTGATGCGCGAGCACCGCCGGTTCGGTCGCGCCCATCTCGCCGGCGAGCTTCTCGATATGCGCCAGCACCACCTTCTTGTGCTTCAGCGCGATGTTGCGGAACTGCTTGGCGTCCTTGTCGTGCTCAGCGACCGCGTTGATGAACGGGCAGCCGTAGAAGCGTTCCTCGGCAAACCAGGTCTTGAGGGCAGGGAAGATCCGCGACAGCTTGGTCTGCGGATCGCCGCCGCCGGCCTCGATCGCGCCGATGAACCACTCACGCCACTGCTTGCCTTCGCTTTCCAGCACGGCATGCACGAGGTTGGTCTTCGAGCCGAACAATTTGTAGAGCGTGGTCTTGGCGGTTCCGGCTTCGTCGATGATCGCATCGATGCCGGTGGCGTTGATGCCGTTCTTGCAGAACAGATGCGTCGCCGCATTGAGCAGGCGCCCGCGCGCGGACTCGTCATCGCCGGCGGCGAACGCGGCGGCAGGTTTTTTCTTCGCAAGCGATTTGGCCATGCGCGGTAGTAAATCGGAGCGCGTCAAAATCATCAAGCCGCATCTTCACGGGGGCGGGCATGTGCGCCGTCCTGCGCTCAAAGTAATCGCGGCGGCGCGGCAGATGCACCGCGTTTGAGCAGCCGCGGCCTGATCAATCCGCGGGCAGGCAGAGCTAACCGCCTGCGCGATTTCAGCTTTTGATTCGGCGGAGGATTGGCACGCTTCGTGCAGGAAACAGACCGTTCGGTATCCTGACCAAATCCATCGCTCCCAGGGAGAAAACTGATGACCGCTGTCGCTCAAAAAACCGCACTGACCGGCTGCCTCGCGCCGATCGACAGAGGCGGGCTCGAGCAGCTGATTGCCAACGGCAAGGCCAACCCGAAGGTGATCAAGACCTTGAAGTGCAGAACGGTGGCCGAGGGCAAGTTCCGCCACGCCAACTATATCCGCAACCTCGCGCCCTACATCGTCGACGAGCCGCCGGGCCTGCTCGGCGACGACACCGCGCCCAATCCGTCGGAGGCCTCGCTCGCTGCGCTCGGCTCCTGCCTTGCGGTCGGCCTGCACGCCAACGCCGTGCATCGCGGCTGGATCGTCAACAAGCTCGAGCTGGAGCTCGAGGGCGATCTCAACATCACCGCGGTGTGGGGCACCGGCGACGTCAGCGAGAAGCCGGTCGGCTTCACCGATGTCCGCGTCAAGGTCGACATGGAATGCGAGGGCGTCGCGCAGAGCGAGATCGACGCGCTGGTGGCGCATGTGAAGAAGTGGTCGCCGGTCGCCAACACCTTCACCCGTCCCGTCAATCTCGAGGTCAGCGCGTAAGGCGCGACCGGCAATTCAAGGTGCGGAGACCAACCATGGGTTCACTGGCTTTATCGCGGGTCGCAGCTCAAGATCCCGCACCGACCATCACGGACGAGGTCGCGCGCCTCGCCCGTCAGGAGCTGGCACCGCTCGCATCCGCGATCGATGCCGGCTCGGTCTATCCCGGCGAATTCCTGCGCCGGCTCGGCAAGACCGGCGCGTGGAGCAGCCACGTGCCGCAGGAGGGCCCTGCCGACCTGCGCTGGGCGATCCAGTCGATGGCCGCGCTCGGCTAGGTCTGCGGCGCCACCGCCTTCATGGCGTGGTGCCAGAACACGCTGGTCTGGTACGTCGCCAATTCCACCAACGTGAAGCTCGCCGCGCGCTTCGGCAACTGCTTCTCCAGCGGGCGTGCGCTCGGCGGCACCGGGCTCTCCAACCCGATGAAGAGCTTCTTCGGCATCGAGCGGCTGAAGCTGAAAGGCCGCAAGGTCGATGGCGGTTACGTCGTGCGCGGCGCGCTGCCCTGGGTGTCCAATCTCGGCCCCGACCACTACTTCGGCACGATCTTCGAGCGCGAGGACGACGGCACCAACGGCGAGCCGGGCAGCACGGTCATGTTCCTTGCCGATTGCTCCGACCCAGCGATCACGCTGACGCCGTGCAAGCCGTTCCTGGCGATGGACGGCACCGGCACCTACAGCGTCCAGTTCCGCGACGTGTTCCTGCCTGACGAGCTGATCCTGGCCGAGCCGGCTGCGCCGTTCGTCAAGAAGGTCCGCGCCGGCTTCATCCTGCTGCAGACCGGCATGGGCCTCGGCCTGATGAGGGATTGCATCAACATCATGGACGAGGTCCATGCGCCGCTCGGTCACGTCAACCGCTATCTGCCGCAGCAGCCGGTGCAATTCCGCGAGCTCTATGCCGAGTTCGAGAAGGAGGCGATGACGCTGGCTAGCGATCCCTATAACGCCGACGACAGCTACTGGCGCCGCGTCGTCGCGCTCAGGCTGCGGATCGGCGATGCCAGTGTCGCGGTCGCGCATGCGGCGATGCTCCATTGCGGCGCGCGCGGCTATCTGATGAGCCATCGCGCACAGCGCAGACTGCGCGAAGCCTATTTCGTCGCCATCGTCACGCCCGCCACCAAGCAGCTGCGCAAGATGCTGGCTGACGGTTGAAGGAGTTTGGGACCACCACAACTGCAACCACAAACAGGAGAGAGCCATGACGGACGTTCTGATCACCGCCGGCGAACTTGCCGAGCTCGTCAAGAAAGAGCCGTGTGTCATCATCGACACCCGGAATCCGGATGCCTATGCGGAGGGCCATCTGCCCGGTGCCGTCAATGTGCATGACGTCTTCACGTTCCTCGCGACCTCGACGCCGGAGGGAATCCACGAGCTGAAGACCAAATTCGCCGACGCGTTCGGCGCCGCCGGTCTCTCCGGCAAGGAGACCGCCGTGATCTACGAGCAGTCGATGAATTCCGGCTTCGGCCAATCCTGTCGCGGCTACTACCTGCTCACGATGCTGGGTTATCCCAAGATCAAGGTGCTGCATGGTGGCTTCGATGCCTGGAAGGCCGCCGATCTCCCGGTCACCACCGACGTCGCGGTTCCGGCGAAGGCTTCCTTTGCGATCGTGCCGGAGGCCGGCGACATCATGATCGACGCCAAGGCGATGCTGGCCGCGGTCGGCAAGCCCGGCGTTGCGATCCTCGATGTGCGCGATGTCGACGAGTGGATCGGCGATAGCTCCTCGCCCTACGGCAAGGATTTCTGCCCGCGCAAGGGCCGCATCCCCGGCGCCGTCTGGCTGGAATGGTACCGGATGATGAAGCCGACCGGCGAAGGCCCGCGCTTCAAGTCTAAGGACGAGATCCTGGCGGAGTGCGCCACCGTCGGCATCTCGCAGACCACGCCGGTCTACCTCTACTGCTTCAAGGGGGCGCGCGCCTCGAACACCTTCCTGGCGCTGAAGAACGCCGGCGTGAAGGACGTGCGGATGTACTTCGGCTCCTGGAACGAGTGGTCGCGCGACCCGGCGCTGCCGATCGACGAGGGTCTGCCGACCGCTGCCGTTGTCACGGGCAAGGCGGCATAGAATCTGCATGTTTGGCGGCGTCCGGCGGCGTAAAATGCGGCCGGACGCCGATCAATGCCGGCGTCGGCACGGCGCGCCGATCCCCAAGGAGGAAGCCTCATGAAACGCGAAGACCTCACCGAAAAGCTGCTCGACATCAAGCGCGAGAAGGGCTGGAGCTGGAAGCATATCTGCGAGAAGATCGGCGGCTATTCCGAGGTCCTGATCGTGGGTGCGATCCTCGGCCAGATGAAGCTGACAAAACCGCAGGCGGCCAATGCCGGCGAGCTGTTCGGGTTGTCGAAGGCCGAGACCGCGATGCTCAACGAGGTGCCGATGCGCGGCACCGGCACGCCGATGCCGCCGACCGATCCGCTGATCTATCGCTTCTACGAGATGGTGATGGTCAACGGCCCAGCGTGGAAGGCGCTGATCGAGGAAGAATTCGGCGATGGCATCATGTCGGCGATCGACTTCGACATGGCGATGGAACGCGTCGCCAATCCGAAGGGCGACCGCGTCAAGATCACGATGTCAGGCAAGTTCCTGCCGTACAAATATTACGGCGCCAGCGGCAACGTGCCGGAATATGGCTTCAAGGAAGGCTGAGACGATAGCGCGAATGGCGAGTAGCGAACGGAATCGTTACTCGCCAATGGCAAATGACATTACAGGATCGTGCCCGGCGCGTAACTCGCCGCTTCGGGCTTGGCCTGGGCGAGCGCGTGGACTTGCTCGGCGAAGAAATCGACCTGGGCGCCGGCGTCGCCGGAGTTGGCGCGACCTTGCGCGAGCACGAGCTGCAATTCGGCCTCGCTGAGGCCAAGCCGTTGGTCGGCGGCGAGACGCTGCAGCAGATCGTTCTGCACGATCTTGCCGGTGCGAAGGTCGCCGATGGCGGCCACGGCGTGCTCCTTGATCGCCTCGTGGGCGCCTTCACGGCCGGCGCCCTTCTTGACCGCTTCCATCATCACCGTGGTGGTCAGCAGGAAGGGCAGATAGCGGTTGAGCTCGGTCGCGACGACGGCTTCGAACACCTCCATCTGATCGAGCACGGTGAGCAAGGTCTCAAGCAGGCCGTCGGTGGCGAGGAAGGCATCGGGCAGCATGACGCGGCGGACGACGGAGCAGGAGACGTCGCCCTCGTTCCATTGATCGCCGGCGAGGCCTGCGGCCATGGCGAGATAGCCCTTCAGGATCACATGCAGGCCATTGATGCGCTCGCAGGAGCGGCTGTTCATCTTGTGCGGCATGGCCGAGGACCCGACCTGGCCCTTGGCAAAACCTTCACTGGCGAGTTCGTGGCCCGCCATCAGGCGGATGGTCTTGGCGAAGTTTCCGGGACCGCTGGCGAGCTCGGTGAGCACGCTGACGGCACGGAAGTCGAGGCTGCGCGGATACACCTGGCCGACGGAGTCGAGCGCTTTCGGCAAGCCGAGGTGAACGAGGATGCGCTCCTCGAGCGCGCGCGCCTTGCCGGCATCGCCATTGAACAAGGTGATCTGGTCGAGACGGGTGCCCACTGCGCCCTTCAGGCCGCGCGCGGGGTAGGTCTGCAGCACGTTGACCAGGCTCTGATGCGCCAGCAGCATCTCTTCGCCTGACATGGCGATGCGCTTGCCGAGCGTCGTGACCTGCGCGGCCACGTTGTGGGTGCGCGCGGTGAACGGGATGTCACGCAATTGCTGCGCGCGCTTCGCAAACCGAATCAGCGCGGCGATGCTCTTGGTCTCGACCAGCTGCAACGCGCGGTAGACCTGCAACTGCTCGACGTTTTCCGTGAGGTCGCGGCTGGTCATGCCCTTGTGCAGGTGCTCGTGACCGGCCAGATCGCAGAACTCCTCGATGCGCGCCTTGACGTCGTGGCGGGTGACGCGCTCGCGCTGCATGATGGAGGCCAGGTTGATCTGGTCCTTGACGCGCTCGTAGCTTTCGATCACGCCGTCCGGAACCGGAATCCCGAGATCGCGCTGGCCCTTCAGCACGGCGATCCAGTAGTCGCGTTCGAGGCGAACCTTGCCCTCGCCACTCCAGATGGCGCGCATGGCGGGTGAGGCATAACGTTCAGCAAGAACGTTGGAAATGTGATCCTGGGACATGATCCCGCTCTCTTGGCATTGCCTGAGGCTGCCTGCAAGTCGCGACCTGTCATGAATCGTCAGGTCTGGTAGCGCCTTGGCCGGACTTGCGGTGTTGGCGCTACCATACCAGATCAGTGGATAGGCCGCCTCAGGCAAAGTCCCGGGGCGGCGCCGGCATTCCCTGGCGCTGGGCAGGCCCACGCGCTACGCGCCTTTCGCGGCAGCAAACGCCTCGCGCACCTCCTTCACCGGCGCCATGTCGCGGACGAAGCTGAACGCGCCCTGATCCTTCATCTCGCGGGCACAGCGCAGGAACGCGGCCAGCGCGTGACGCTCCATCGCGCCGCCGACGCTGATGCGCTTGACGCCGGCGGCGGACAGTTGCTCGACCGTCAGGGTCGGGTCGGCGAAGCCCATCACGAGGTTGAACGGCTTCTTGACCGACGACACCACGGTCCTGATGGTGTCGATGTCGTAGAGGCCCGGCGAATATAGCACGTCGGCGCCGGCGGCCTCGAACGCCTGCAGCCGCCTGATCGTGTCGTCGATATCCTTGCGACCCCAGAGGAAGTTCTCCGCGCGCGCCGTCAGCGTGAACGGGAAGGGCAGCGCCTGTGCCGCCTCGACGGCGGCCTGCACCCGCTCGACCGCCAGCGTGAAGTCGTAGATCGGACGCTCGCGATCGCCGGTCGAATCCTCGATCGAGCCGCCCACTGCGCCGGCTTCGGCGGCGAACCGGATCGCTTCGGCCGCGAGCTTCGGCATGTCGGCGCCGCAATTCTCCAGATCGGCATTGACGGGCAGGTCGGTGGCATCAGCGATCGCCCGGCAGTTCTCGATGATCTCGTCGAGGCCGACGGTTGCGCGGCCGAGTGTGTTGGCGAGCCCGAGGCTCGTGGTCGCAAGCGCCTCGAAACCCATCGCCGCGAGCAGCTTCGCCGTGCCGGCATCCCACGGGTTTGGAATGATGAAGGCGCCGGGCCGCTGATGCAGCTCGCGAAAGCGTGCTGCCTTGTCTGCCTGGGTGCGCATGTGAACTCCTGAGGGTTGAAAAAAGCGTCTGAAAGCAGCGATAGGGCGGTTTCGGCCATCAGACAAATTTGTTATTTCTTTCGATATCATCAGCTTTTTGCATGAGGCCTGGTGAATGGACAGCGACGCGCTCAACACGTTCCTGATGGTGCACCGGCGCGGCGGCGTCTCGAATGCCGCCAAGGCACTGCACCGCTCGCAGCCGGCGATCTCCCGGCGCATCGCGCTGCTCGAGCAGGAACTCGGTGTGCCCCTGTTCGAGCGGATCGCGGGCAAGACGCGGCTGAGCGATGCGGGGCGGGTGATGGTGCCCTATGCCGAACGCGCGGTGGCGGCGGCGCAGGATGCCGAGAATGCGGTGCGCGCGCTGTTGCGCGACAATTCCGGTCCGGTGGCGCTGGCGGTGACCGGCACGCTTGCGGGCGAGCGGCTCTCCAAGGTGCTGAAGCGCTTTGCCCGCCGGCATCCGGATGTCGCGCTGACATTGCGCACCGCGACCAGTGCCGAGGTCAGCGATCTGATCCGGCGCGGCGAGGCGACGATCGGGCTGCGCTACGACCGCGACCGCTCGGGCGAGCTCTATTGCGAGGTGCTGTTCGCCGAGCCGCTCGGGGTGGTCTGCGCGCCGGACCATCCGCTGGCGGGACGCCGGGTCGGCCGTCTCGCCGATCTCAGGGACGAGCGCTGGATCGCCTTTCCCGAGGTGCCCGGACGGCGCGAGATCACCGCCTCGCACGTGTTCGCCCTGTTCCTGACCCACGGGCTCGGCGAGGTCGACTGGACGCCGGTCGACAGCCTCACGGCGCAGAAGCGGCTGGTCGAGGCCGGACTCGGGATCGCGCTGCTGTCAAAAAGCAACGCAGCGGAGGAGCTGCGCGCCGGGTCGATCGCGACGATCCGCGTCGGCGATCTCACCGCAAGTCATGAGGTCGTCGCGGTGACGCGGCATGGCGGCTTCCTCAGCGCCGCGTCGCGCCGCCTGCTCGACATCATCCGGGCCGACTTCACCAAAGCGAGGGGCGCAAACACGTCGCGCCGGAACGGTGTCCGGCGCGGGTAAAAAGTCGAATTGGAGCTCTGGCGGTGCGAGAACCTAGGTGCCCGCTTTCACCTGGGCCACAGCCACCGCCAGCAGTTCGTCCATCTTGGCGCGGACGTCGCGCTCGGTCGTGGCCTGGCTCTTGGCGGTGAGGTCCCTCAGAACCTTGTGCAGAACGTCGTTGTCGCCGGCTTCCTCGAAATCGGCGGCCACCACTTCCTTGGCATAGACGCCGGCCGCATCGCCCGTGATGCCGAGCTTCTCGGCCGCCCACAGGCCGAGCAACTTGTTCCGGCGCGCTTCGGCCTTGAACTTCAGCTCCTCGTCGAGGGCGAACTTCTTCTCGAAACCTTCCTCGCGCTTGTTGAATTCGTTCATGCCGAAGTTCCATTTCCCTGCTGAATGGCGGGCCGATGCTCGTTGCGGCAGCCCCGATGCCTGCCTAGATAAGTGGGAGGAATCGGCAAGACAACGAGCCGTTAAGCCGCAGGCAAACAGGCGGAATCGGGCCTTTTTGATAGGGCGGTATAAGTGCCCTGCATGGGGCACTATCGATTGTGCTGGAAGGGCCAATCGGATAGGTTGCCAACAGGCATGGTTCTTGTTCTGTTTCCAGTTGGATTGCCCAGGTTCCAGGCCTCCGCGGCAGCTCCGTCGTGGGTCGTAACCCCAAGTCATCCGGAGCACCCAAATCCATGGATTTCAACAAAACACGGTACATCCCAATGAGCCGTCGACGCCGTATTTATGAAGGCAAGGCCAAGGTGCTTTACGAAGGCCCCGAGCCGGGAACCCTGATCCAGCACTTCAAGGACGACGCGACCGCGTTCAACGCCAAGAAACACCAGGTGATCGAGGGCAAGGGCGTCCTCAACAACCGGATTTCGGAGTACCTGTTTCAGCACCTGAACGACATCGGGGTGCCGACCCACTTCATCCGCCGCCTCAACATGCGCGAGCAGCTGATTCGCGAGGTCGAGATCGTGCCGCTCGAGGTGGTGGTGCGGAACGTCGCCGCCGGCTCGCTGTCGCAGCGGCTCGGGATCGAGGAGGGCACCCAGCTGCCGCGCTCGATCATCGAGTTTTATTACAAGAACGACCAGCTCAACGACCCCATGGTGTCGGAAGAGCACATCACCGCGTTCGGCTGGGCCACGCCGCAGGAAATCGACGACATCATGGCGCTGGCGATCCGCGTCAACGACTTCCTGACCGGTCTCTTCCTCGGCATCGGCATCCGCCTCGTCGACTTCAAGATGGAGTGCGGGCGGCTGTTCGAGAACGAGATGATGAGGATCATCGTCGCCGACGAGATCTCGCCGGACTCCTGCCGTCTCTGGGACATCAAGTCGAACGAGAAGCTCGACAAGGACCGTTTCCGCCGGGATCTGGGTGGCTTGCTCGAGGCCTACACCGAGGTCGCGAAGCGGCTCGGCATTCTGATCGAAAACGAGCGGCCGGCCGGCAGCGGCCCGGTGCTGGTGAAGAGCTAAGCTTAAGGGGCGACCGTGAAGGCACGTGTAACTGTGACATTGAAGTCGGGCATCCTCGATCCGCAAGGCAAGGCGATCGAGGGCGCGCTGAAATCGCTCGGCGTCGACGGCGTCGCCAGCGTTCGCCAGGGCAAGGTGTTCGACATCGAGCTCGCCGCGACCGACAAGGACAAGGCGGAGGCGGCGCTGAAGGCCGCCGCCGACAAGCTGCTGGCCAATACCGTGATCGAGAATTACCGGGTCGAGGTTCTGAGCTAGCGAGCGAGCCAAATGATGACAGCCGCTCCCACCTCTGCTCGCAGAGACCAAATCTTCGTCCGAGCGCTCGTGGTCGGCTTGCTGACGGTAGCCGGAATCGGCGGGGCTTCGGCTCAACCGGCGCCGGCAGCGCCTGCCGCGACGACGCAGGCGCCACCATTCACGGTCAGCGGATGGAGCTACGAGCGCCGCGGCTCCGATGTGCATATGTTCCGCTGCGCGCAATCGGCCTGCGGCGCGGGCTCCAAGGTGAGCTACCGGTACTATACCGGCGGAAAACAGATGACGCTCGACCAGTTCCGCGAGGGGCAGGAGCAGATCATCAAGGCGCTGGAGCAGCGGACGCCGGGGCAGCGCATCACGCTGCTCGGCGTTGATGGCGACAAGGGCACGGCGGGGCCGCGCATGTTCAAGGCACGGCGCCTGACCGTGGCAGCCAACGGCGCAAGCGAGTATCAGGTCAGCGGCTTGCTGCTTGCCGGACAAGGCTCCGCCAGCCTGATCAGCTCGGCGCGCGACGAAAAGGCCAGCAACGACAACTACGCGAAGTTTGTCGCCGCAGTTAAGCTCGTGCTGGCGCCCAAAACCAGGTGATGCAATGAAATCAGCCGTCCTCGTCTTCCCCGGCATCAACCGCGAGCGCGACATGGCGCGCGCGCTCAAGCTTGCATCCGGCAATGAGACCGCGATGGTGTGGCACGCCGAGACCGCGCTGCCCAAGGGCACCGACCTCGTGGTGGTGCCCGGCGGCTTCTCCTATGGCGACTATCTGCGCTGCGGCGCGATCGCGGCCCGCGCGCCCGTGATGGACGCGGTGCGTGACTTCGCCGCCAAAGGCGGGCTGGTCCTCGGCGTCTGCAACGGCTTTCAGATCCTCTGCGAGTCCGGGCTGTTGCCGGGCGTGCTGATGCGCAATGCCGGGCTGAAATTCGTCTGCCGCGACGTGCATATGCGAATCGAACGCTCCGACACGCCGTTCACCCGCGGGTACAATGCCGGCCAGGTGATCCGCGTGCCGGTCGCGCATGGCGAGGGCAATTACGAGGCGGACGAGGAGACGCTGAAGCGGCTCGAGGGCGACGGGCGGGTGCTGTACCGCTACTGCTCGGCCGAGGGCGAGGTCGATGAGGCTTCCAACTTCAACGGCGCCGCGCATTCGATCGCCGGCATCGTTAACGAGCGCGGCAACGTGCTCGGCATGATGCCGCATCCGGAAAACCACGTCGAAGAGATCATGGGCTGCACCGACGGCCGCGGCCTTTTCGCAGGCCTGGTCCAGCATCACGAGAAGGCGGCCTGACCGTCATGTTTGGAAGGTGCTTTGCCGCGGCTGCATTGCTGCTGCTTGCGACGGTCGCGCATGCCCAGGATACTTCGAAGCTGGACTTCCCGAAGCGTCCGATCACGATGATCGTGCCGTTCACGGCCGGCGGCACCTCCGATGTGATTGCCCGCGCGGTCGCCGACCAGATGAGCGCTGCGCTCGGCCAGACCATCATCATCGAGAATGTCGGCGGCGCCGGCGGCTCGACCGCGCTGACCCGCGCCGCACGCGCCGAGCCGGACGGCTATACGATCGCGATCGGCAACGCCGGCACCAACGCGGCGACCTACACGATCTATCCGAAGCTGACGTTCACACCGGACTCCTTCGCGCCGATCGCCGTGGTCGCGAAGACCTTCGGCATCGTCGCGCTGCGCAAGGATTTTCCGGCCAAGGACCTCAAGGAATTCATCGACTACGCCAAGAAGAATCCGGGCAAGGTCAATCTCGGCCATGCCGGCGTCGGCTCCTCGAATTATTTGATCTGCAAGAGCTTCGTGCATGCCGCCGGGATCGACGTGCAACTGGTCGGCTATCGCGGCGCGGCGCTCGCGCTGACGGACGCGATCGGCAGCCAGATCGACGGCGTCTGCGATGCCGCCGCTTCGGTGTCGCAGGCGATCGACGACAAACTGGTGAAGGCGGTCGTGGTCGGCTCGACCGTGCGGCTCGTCTCGCTGCCGGACTTGCCGACCTCGGCCGAGGCCGGCCTGGCCGAGTTCGAGGCGCAGGGCTGGAACGGCCTGTTCGCACCGAAGAGCACCCCGCCTGACATCATCGCCAAGCTCAATGCCGCCGCGCGCACCGCGGTCGCGAGCGAGGCGGTGAAGAAGCGCTTCGTCGAGTTGTCGACCGTTGCGCCTGACGCCGATGAACTCGCACCTGAGGTGCTGCAGCAACTCGTGACCCGCGACGTCGCGAAATACCGCGCGTTGCTGGCGGACGACAAGAAGTAGCCGGAAGACTATCCTCGCAACCGGCCTAGCCAGCGTTTCACGGCTTCGCCCGGGATTGTCATCGCGGCGACGCCGGCCATGACCAGCAGGAGGCCGAGCGCGAGATTCGACGGCACGGATTCCCCGAGCAGGATCACCGATAGCGCGACGCCAATCGGAATCCGCAAGTAACCTTGCGCATTTGTCGTGAGCGTGCCGAGCCGCGTCAGGCACATGTAGAACAGCATCAGGCCGAACGCGCTGGAGAAGATGCCCATCACGACGGTGGCGACCAGCGCCTGCGGCGTCGGGTGTAGCGTCCAGGGGTGGTCGACGATCAGGGCGACCGGCAGCAGCACGGTGCCGCCGAACAACAGCGAGCCGGCGGCCACCACCATGGGGTCATAGTCGGAGAGGCGAAGCCCGAAGATCGTGGCGCAGGCGAACGAGACGGTGGCGAGCAGGATCGCGATCTCGGCGACAATCTCCTTGCCGAAGCCGGAGAGCGCGTCGAGGCCGATGATCGCGACCGTGCCGGCGAGGCCGAGGACCGCGCCAACGAACTTGAGCGGCGAGGCCGGCTCGTGCCGCGTGATCGCCCACGTGATCAGGAAGGCGAAGATCGGCGTCGTCGAGGCCAGCACCACCGTGCTGGATGCCGGCACATAGAGCTGCGCCCAGGTGATCACCAGGAACGGGATCGTCGAGTTGATGGTCTGCTGGAAGGCGAACAGCTTCCAGGCCTTGATGTCGGTCGGGATGCGGATGCCGCGGATCCGCAGCACCACGAGCAGGAAGGCTGCGGCGACCAAAGAGCGCGCCGAGATGAAGGTGACCGGCGGGATCGAGCCGAGCCCGATCTTGGTCAGCGGATAGGTCGAGCTCCAGCAGCAGGCCAGCGCCAGCAGCAGCGCATAATCGCGCCAGCCGCGCGCACCGGGCGTGGTGGTCGAAGTCGGCGTGATCGCGGGAGCCGTCACGCGCCCGTCCTCGCGCCTTGTTTCAGCACGATCTTTTCGGAAAACCGCTTCGCACTTTTCCGGATCATGCTCTGGCTGTGCTCTTCGGCACCTTGGTTTGGCTCCCCGCGCACTGCCGCGCATCAAAACTGATACTTCGGGAGCTTATCCGATGCCAGCGCAAGTTTGACGGCGCTTCGTGCCGTTCAATCCCGCGAGACGGTATTCGGAATGACCGGCTCGGCATCCGCGGAGCCGGACTGTGCTCCGGCATCCGACGTCGTTTCCCACCATTCACCTAGCGCGTCGATCAGCGGCACCAGCCGATGGCCGGGCGGCGTGAGCTGGTATTCGACGCGCAGCGGATAGCCTTCGAATTCGGTGCGCTCGACGATGCCGGCGTCCTCGAGCTTGCGAAGCTCCAGGGTCAGCATCTTGTGCGAGATGGTCGGGTTGTCGCGGCGCAGGTCGCTGAAGCGCTTGGTGCCCTGCTTCAGATAATAGATCAGCAGCGTCGGCCAGCGGCCGCTCAGGATCTGCATCACTTCCTCGATCGGGCAGCGGGAGACGAGAGATTTCATGGCGGCTCGTGGTTACAAAAAGGTGCGTAATTTACTTCACGGATGTGGCGAATAGGGTCCGGCTCCGCTGCGCAGCGTGATCGTCTGACATCACCGGAGACCACATCATGGAACCTATCCTCATCTATGGCTTCCCGCTCGGAAGCTCCATGGGGCTCGTTGCAGCTCTCGAATGGCGGCGCAAGCCCTATCGCCTTTGCCGCGTCGACATGCTCGGCGAGATGCGCGATCCCTCCTATGCGCGGATCAATCCGAGGCATGAGACGCCGGCCTTCGTCACGGACCACGGCAAGGTGCTCACCGAGAACATGGCGATCGCAAGCTGGCTCGCGGCACGGGATACCGAGCGTCGCATCAGCTTCGATCCGTTGTCGCCGCAGGCCGACCGGATGCATCAGCTGATGGCCTTCGTGAACACCGGCGTCACCGCGGCGTTCAGTCCGCTGTGGGCGGCGCTGGAGATGCAAACGCCGAACCCGGCGATGCAGTCCGCGCTGCGGCAGTGGGGGAAGGGCAATGTCGTGCAGCGCCACGACAGGCTCGAGGAACTGATCGGCGATGCGCCGTTCCTGCTCGGCGACCATCCGACATTGGCGGATGGGCTGCTGATCGGTGTCGCGCGCTGGCTCGATTTCCACGCCGTCGCCGACCGCGATCGCTGGCCGAAACTGGCCGCACTTCGCGCGCGACTGGAGGCCGATCCGGCCGTGATCTACGCGACCGCGCTGGAGAGCGGCGAGAGCAGTGCGGGATCCGGCGCCTGCGCCGGTCACGTTTCGCTTGCCGAGGTGATCGAGCGGTTCGGCACGCCACGCGCGTAAGGATTGCGGGCCGTGATTGGCGAGGCGGTGGACGCCGGTCTGACGTCCACCGCACTGAATTGGCGCGAGTACCCTAGCGCAGGACCTCGCTCAGCACCTCGCCATCGACCTGGTGCGGTGTGGTGCCGAGGAGTCGCATGACTGTCGGCGCCACGTCGATATTGCGCATGCGCCGCACCACGGTGTCCCTTCGGATGTGCGGCCCCGCGGCGATGAAGGTCGCGCTCATCACTGGAAGCTCGGGATCGTGACCGTGGGCGCCGTAGAAGTTCGGCATCGACAACGCGGTGGTTGCCGAATTGAACGGCGCATCGCCCTGGCGCGCGACGCCGGGGTTTTGGATGCCGTCGAAATTGTAGCCGGGCGCCATCAGCGCGAACACGTCGCCATAGTCCTGGCCGACGGTCTTGCTGATGCACTGTCCGGTTCCCGCGTCGCATTGCAGCGGCCGGGTTTCGACGACGGTGAAGATGTGCTGGTCCTTCAGCGAATAGTTGAAGCGCGCATTGGGATCGACCGCGTTCTTCACCGCGTCGGTGATCTGCGCCACCAGGTTACGGTAGGTCGCCAGATCGACGGTGCCGCCGAGCTCGCGGTTCTGCAGGTTGACGTAGATGTCGGCGGCAGGACCCGAGGTGCGGATCCCGACCTTGCTGGTGTCGATCCCCGCGTTGCGCAGGATGTTGGTGAGATTGACCGAGGTGTGGAACGGCGCGAAGCCGTGGTCCGACACCACGACGACATTGCTGTCATGGCCCGCCGCATCGGCAATCTGCTTCACCGCTCTGTCTGCGGTCTGGTAGGCGAAGCGGATGTAGGACGCGTAGCGCTTGACCTTGG
The DNA here is from genome assembly GCF_054063295.1 of Bradyrhizobium sp. USDA 3240. Taxonomy (NCBI): domain Bacteria; kingdom Pseudomonadati; phylum Pseudomonadota; class Alphaproteobacteria; order Hyphomicrobiales; family Nitrobacteraceae; genus Bradyrhizobium; species Bradyrhizobium sp. USDA 3240. The sequence continues at coordinate 1,070,007 of NZ_JBSSGD010000002.1, read as the reverse complement.
CAGGATCCTGGTTGGCGCCGATCGAGTTCGGGTCGGTCGGGCTGGTGCCCTGGCGCGGATCGGTCAGCAGGAACTGGTGCTCGGAGCCGTCGGGCTGCTCGATATAGACCATGACGAGATCGGCGTCCGGATGGGTCTTGATCGCGCGCTCGCCGATATTGGCCTGGTAGCGCACGAAGGTCTTCACCATGTCCTCGAACATCGTCTCGATCTCGACGTCGGGGAAATTGGTGAAGCCCGGGCTCAGGCGCTCCGGGATGCGGAAGTCGGCCTGCGGACGCCAGAAGCCGATGTTGTTGTTGATGTCGTCGACATCGGCGAGGACAGGCGTGTTGCGCGGGATGAAGTTGGCGCCGTAACGGGCGAAGCGCACAGTCGAAAGATCGGGCGACAGCGCCGAGACGAAGTAGGCGGCGCCGACCTTGGCCCCGCTGCCTTCGAAGAAGAACGGCGCATTCTCGCCGCCGAACTTGACGTAGGCCGGCCCGGTCGACGGTGCGTGGAACGGTCCTGCGGTGATGCCGCGGTTGGCGTCAAAGAACACCAGCGTGTCGTAGTTCACCTTGCGGTCATTGGTGGTGTCGATCGCGGCGACGCGGATCGAATATTTGACGTCGAGCGTCGCGGCGCTGGTGCAGGTCGCGGTCGCAGCCTGAGAGCATGAGAACGTCTCGATCGGCGCCGAGGTCACCAGCACCGGGCTGAACGAGAAATGGCCGGCAGCCTGCAGCGCCGCCACGATGCCCGGATCGGTCGCGAAGTCGCTGCGCGACAGCGAGAAGCCCTGTGCCCCGATGCCGCCGAATGCGCCGAACGGCACCGTGAAGTCGGTCACGCGGATGGGCTGGGCCGGCTGCACCACGGTCTTGTTGATCGAGATGTCGGCGCCGTCGCCGCCGGGCCACGTCGCGGTGATGACCTTCTTGCCCTGCTGGCGCAACTGCACCCACAGCGGCTGTGCTGTCGGGTGCGCCGACGGCCCGAGCGGGCTCTCGCTGTAACCGCCGATCGGCGCCGCGAAGCCGCTGATGCTGCTCGAGATCGGCCCGACGATCGGTTGGAACGTGTTGGATGGGATGTCGTTATGGACCGCCGTCGAACCGGTCGCGATCGCGATATGCGAGACTGCGGTGAGCGATGGCGACGCCGTCACGTTCTGCAGCGCCACTGCGCCGCGCCGGCTGAGCCGGGCGAGGCCACCGTCGCGCGGCAGCACGCCTTCCTCGATGAATTTCTGGATGAAATCGGGCTTGGCACCATCGAGCGAGATCAACACCACGCGCGGCTTGCGGCCGTGATGGCCGCCGTCATGATCTTGATCCTGGTTTTGATCGTGACCGCGGGACTCGCCGACGCCGCGATCGCCATTGTCGCCGTCCTGGCCGGCACGCGACGGCGTTGCAACGCACGCCAGCGATGCGACAAGCGACATCGCCGACGTGACGGAAACAAACGTCTTCAATTTCATGAGAATGCCCCAACTTCGCTGCGCGAACGCACAAACGGAAACCGTTCAGCAATATTCCGGGCTTGGCTGACGCGCATGTGACGCGTGCGCGACGACGCAACGACAGCATGTCGTCGCGTCACAACTGGCGTTCGCATTGCTTCACGCGAAGAACGCGCGCGAACACAACGCGCTAGCGCTGTGCTTTCGATTTAATCCGCGCCGATGTAACGGTTGAATGACGGCGTGTGTCGACGAACCCTGCGCGTTTTGCGCGAGCTGGTCGTGAGCGTTACGCTGCCTTCTCCGCCGGTGCCTTGCGCTTCGTCCGCTTGATGGTGCCGGAGAAGCTGAACAGCGGCCGCTCGGCCGATGTCAGCATGCCGCGCACGAAGATCAGCGACCCGCCGGCGCGGGTGACCTCGCCGGTGCATTCGATCAGGTCACCCTCGCGGGCCGCATCGAGGAATTCCGAGGCGAACGAGACCGTGACCCCGGGGCCCTGGAGCACCGGGGAGGCGAGCGCGAACAGGCAGTAGTCCGCGAAGGTCATGAGGCAGCCGCCATGGACGTTGCCGGAGCCGTTGAGGTGCTTCGGGCCGACCCGGAACGCGCAGGCGATGCGGCCGTTCTCGTCCATGCGGTGGTAGAAGGGGCCGGTATGGGTCTCGAAACTGTCCCGGGTCCAGGTTCGCCAGCCGGCGAATTCGCCCTCGGTTTCGACGTGCAGGTCGGGGCGGCGGTTGAACGCCGTAGTGAGTGCGGTCTTGGCGAGCTCGTTCACGAAATCTGGCCTTCAATTATCGGGTCCGGGACCTTAAATCCGATCCATCCCCATTGTGCAAATCCCAGGCACAGATCCAGGCTGCAAATCCCGGGCCGCGTCCAACCGCCGCAAAGCTCTGGACAGGCCGGAAATGGGCCGTAAAAGGCCTTTTCGCCCCCGTTCGATCTACCTATTAAGGGTCCCATGACCGCGCCCAAGAACGACCCCAAGAACGAGCCTCAAATCACCCCCGAACTGGTCGCCGCCCACGGGCTGAAGCCGGACGAGTACGAGCGCATCCTGAAGCTGATCGGGCGGGTTCCGACCTTCACCGAGCTCGGCATCTTCTCGGCGATGTGGAACGAGCATTGCTCGTACAAGTCGTCGCGCATCCATCTCCGCGGGCTGCCCACCAAGGCCCCCTGGGTGATCCAGGGCCCCGGCGAGAATGCCGGCGTGATCGATATCGGCGACGGCCAGGCCGTGGTCTTCAAGATGGAGAGCCACAACCACCCGAGCTACATCGAGCCCTACCAGGGCGCGACCACCGGCGTCGGCGGCATCCTGCGCGACGTCTTCACCATGGGCGCGCGCCCGATCGCCTGCCTGAATGCGCTGAGCTTCGGCGCGCCCGAGCATCCCAAGACCCGGCATCTGGTGTCCGGTGTAGTCGCGGGCGTCGGCGGCTACGGCAATTCGTTCGGCGTGCCGACGGTCGGCGGCCAGGTGCGCTTCCACACCCGCTATGACGGCAACATCCTGGTCAACGCGATGGCGGTCGGCCTCGCCGACGCCGACAAGATCTTCTACGCGGCGGCCTCCGGCGTGAACATGCCGATCGTCTATCTCGGCTCCAAGACCGGCCGCGACGGCATTCACGGCGCCTCGATGGCCTCGGCCGAATTCGACGACGCCTCCGAGGAGAAGCGCCCGACCGTGCAGGTCGGCGATCCCTTCGCCGAGAAGCTGCTTTTGGAAGCCTGCCTCGAGATCATGGAAGCCGATTGCGTGATCGCGATCCAGGACATGGGCGCGGCCGGCCTGACCTGCTCGGCGGTCGAGATGGGCGCCAAGGGCGACCTCGGCGTCGACCTCGATCTCGATGCGGTGCCGACCCGCGAGACCGGCATGAGCGCCTACGAGATGATGCTCTCGGAGAGCCAGGAGCGCATGCTCATGGTGCTCAAGCCCGAGAAGGAGAAAGAGGCCGAGGCGATCTTCCGCAAATGGGGGCTCGATTTCGCCGTCGTCGGCTACACCACGCCGAGCAAGCGCTTCGTCGTCAAGCATGGCGGCGACGTGATGGCCGATCTTCCGATCAAGGAGCTCGGCGACGAGGCGCCGGTCTATGACCGTCCGCATGTCGCCTCGACTGCGCTGCCGGTGATCCGCGGCCAGGACGTCAAGCCGCCGCTCGGCATCGCCGAGGCGCTGACCAAGCTGATCGGCACGCCCGAACTGTGCTCGAAGCGCTGGGTCTGGGAGCAATACGACCACGTCATCCTGGGCAATACCATGCAGCGTCCCGGCGGCGATGCCGCGGTGGTCCGCGTCGAGGACGGGCCGAAGGGGCTTGCGCTCACCGTCGATGTCACGCCGCGCTATTGCGAGGCCGATCCGTTCGAAGGCGGCAAGCAGGCGGTGGCGGAAGCCTGGCGCAACATCACCGCGGTCGGCGGCCGTCCGCTCGCGATCACCGACAACCTCAACTTCGGCAATCCGGAGCGGCCCGAGATCATGGGCCAGTTCGTCGGCTGCCTGAAGGGCATCTCGGAAGCCTGCCGCGCGCTCGACTTCCCGGTCGTGTCCGGCAACGTCTCGCTCTACAACGAGACCAACGGACGCGGCATCCTGCCGACGCCCTCGATCGGCGGCGTCGGCGTGCTCGACGACTTCACCAAGTCGGCGACGCTGGCGTTCAAGGCCGCGGGCGAGGCGATCCTGCTGGTCGGCGACACGCAAGGCTGGCTTGGCCAGTCGGTCTACCTGCGCGATGTCTGCGGCCGCGAGGAGGGCGCTCCGCCGCCGGTCGATCTCGCCACCGAGAAGCGCAACGGCGACGTGGTGCGTGGCATGATCCGCGCCGGCACCGCGAGTGCGGTGCATGACGTGTCCGACGGCGGGCTCCTGATCGCGCTCGCCGAGATGGCGATCGCAAGCAGCATCGGCGCGCAGCTGCTGGCGGCGCCGTCCTCGATCGTGCCGCATGCCTACTGGTTCGGCGAGGACCAGGCGCGCTACATCGTCACCGTGCCTGCGGCCGACACTGGCCTCGTGCTGGCCAAGATGAAGGGCGCCGGCGTGCCCTGTGCGCGCATCGGCACCACCGGCGGCGACGCGATTGCGGTCGCCGGCGAGCCGCCGGTGACGATCGAAAGCCTGTCCCGCGCCTTCGAGCACTGGCTGCCGAACTACATGCACGGTACTGCCGCCTGATCCGGATCGATCAGGCGCTGCAACGCCGAGCGAACACGATCTCAATAGCGCGATGAACCCATCATCGCGCTATTGCCTTATGTCGAGGCGCGATCCCTTCGGATCAAGCGCTAGGTTGCGCCGCGGATCGCGCGCCAGCCAAAGATGATAATCACTGCGCCGATGAAGCCGGCGACGAGATAGCCGATCCATCCTCCGCCGAGCGATACGCCGAGCAGACCCAATAGCCAGTTCGCCAGCGCCGCGCCGACGATGCCGAGGATGATATTCATGAAGATGCCGGTTCCGGTCTTCATGAACATCTCGGCGAGCCAGCCGGCCAATCCGCCGACGATGATTGCGGCGATCCATCCAACTTGAGGGTCGTTCATCCCAGGACTCTCCTTGAGGTCAGCAGTGCGGCCAGCATAACCGAGAATCACATGGTCACATGTGACCAATGGCAGGTTGTGCGCAACTTGTTGGCGACGGGCTCAGGCCTGTCGCCCACGGCGCTGCCGGCTTTCGGCCGCCGTGATCAGGATGCGGGGGCGGCGCGGGGCGAGATCGCTGCACAGAGCATGATCCGGAAAAGTGGAGGCCGGTTTTCCCGCGACAAACGCGAAGCGTTTGCGCAGAGATCATGCTCAGAAAAGGAGGGAGGTTATGATGCGATTGCGCATCATAACCGAAGCTACAGCACGTATTTCGAGCCGGGAATCTTGCGCAGCACGGCGGTGGCGGCCCAGCTCAGCGCCACGGTGGCGAAGAACGCGATCGCGGCCTTGGCGATCGCCGGCAACTCCATGTCGAACAGCCAGTATTGCAGCCACAGCACGATCGGATAGTGCACCAGGAACATGCCGTAGGCGTCGCCCTGCATGCGGTCGAGCAGCGTCGGTCCCGGCGCCTTCGATTGCAGGAAGTAGGCCAGGATCGCGAACAGGATCGAGGCGCTGAACAGCACGTAGAAGGTGCCGTAGAACGCGAGATACCAGCCCGGCAGCGGATCGGGGTTACCGATGATCCCGCGCTTGATGTAGATCATCACCCACATCAAGCAGTAGGGGATCAGCGTGATCCCGGTCCAGAACCAGCGCCGCTCGGTCAGCCGTCCATGCGCGCTGAGCAGGCCACCCTCGAGATTCGCCGCCCCGATCCCCGCACCGATGAAGAAATAGGACGCATATAGCAGCACCCGGCTCGCCTGCACCGAGAACGGTCCGAGCTCGAACCAGTAGTTCTGGCCGTAATGCACCAGCATCGGCAGATAGGCGGCGGCACTGACGACCACGAGGAACAGCCAGAACTTCGAGGGACGCTCAAATCCCTTGATCGACAGGCGGTTGATCGGTTCGAGCAGGCGCGACGACACCCGGTACAGCACGCTCGCCGTCAGGTCGAAGGTCATCAGGACCCAGACGAACCAGATCGGGCCGCTCGGCCAGGGCCCGAAAATCATGGTCTTCCGCCAGAACTCGGAGAAGGTCAGGTCCGGCGTCGCACGCAGCGCGATCGCGTAATAGGCGATCGGAATCACGGTGAACGCACAGATCACAAAGGGCAGGCCGAGTCGCAGCAGCCGGTCGCGCAGGAAGATCAGCCACGGCTTGTGGCCGAGCCCGGGCCAGACGAACAGCCCCGACAGGAAGAAGAACATCGCCATGAAGAAGCTGTCGGTGGCGAGCACCACGCAATCGAAGCCGATCCAGGACGTCGGATCGGTGTGGCCGAAATGGGTGTAGGGGATCACCGCATGATGCAGCAGCACGATCAGCGTCAGGAAGGTGCGCGCACGGTCGAGGGCGACATTGCGCTTGTGGAGCTTCGGTGCTGCCTGAACGTCGACGGCCGGAGCCGCGTGAGCAATCGATTTCATGGTGCCCCCAGCCGGGTCTGCAGCCGGATGTTGCAATCGGGAACCCGATTCAGCAAGGCCCAATCGTCCCGATTCCGTGGTGTCGAGGTCGGTCATTTCAGTGGATCTGTTTCGTTCTGGAACCGGGGTCGGCGGCGGGCGTTGTCGGGCGGACGCGTACGGCGCGCGCGGTTTGTGGAGCAAGCAATGACACTGCTGAAATGGGCGTTGGTCTTCCTCGTCGTCTCGATCATCGCGGGCCTGCTCGGCTTCACCGGCATTTCCGCTGCCTCCGCCGACATTGCGCGTTTCCTGTTCTACGTGTTCGTCGTGATCTTCCTGGTGCTGCTGATCCTTGGGCTCACGATCTTCAGGGTCTAGCGGCGAACCGGCCGAACACTCCCGTCGTCATGCCCGGGCCTCGCCCGGGCATTTCCGCTTTTCAGGCTGGGTGGCCACGCGCCGAAACGGACGGGCGAGGTCCCGGCGCGCGCGGCAGGCGGGATGGGTCTAGGCGACTTCCTCGATCTTCACCTTGTCCGGATAGAAGGCGAGGTGGCCGGCGATCTCGGTCATGGCCGGAAAGGGCGCCTCATAGGTCCAGATCGCATTGTCCAGCGTCTTGCCGTTGGCCTTGATGCTGAAGTAGTTCGCATCCCCCTTATAGGGGCAATGCGTGGTCCGCTCGGTGCGGGTCAACAGCTCCATGTTGGCGTCCTGCCGGGGGACGTATTGCACGGCCGGATAGCTCGCTTCCTTCAAGGTCAGCGCATGGGTGGTCTCGGCGATGACGACGCCGTCGGCGGTGACGCGGACACGCTTGGCATTCGGCGTGATCGTGATCGGATGGTCGGGGCCGGGGAGCTTCATGATTCCGCGCCTCTTCTGGTCATTTCGGCGTGATGGCTTGTGACCGATTGATGCAGGTTTAAATCGCTGGGAATGGGAATATAGTGTGCCCCGGAATGACCTAGAAGACCTCAGGCTCCAGGTTTTATCTTGGGTTTTGCCTTGAGGTTTGTCTTGGTTTTCCTGGCCGAATCGGCCCTGATTCGAATGACCTGACGGAGGTGGACTGGGATGCCGATGGACGCCCGTGATATCGAATCGATGATCAAGGCAGCGATCCCTGATGCCGAGGTGACGATCCGTGATCTGGCCGGCGACGGCGACCACTACGCGGCCACTGTCGTTTCCGAGTCATTCCGCGGCAAGTCCCGCGTTCAGCAGCACCAGATCGTCTACCAGTCGCTGAAGGGCCAGATGGGCGGCGTGCTGCACGCGCTGGCCTTGCAGACCGGCGTGCCGGAAGGCTAGGCCCCGGCCAGCGGGCGGGGGCCCCAAGCGATGGCAGATAATCCGCGCGGCGCGATGTTTCGCGTCATCGTGCCGAACCAGCACAGCCGCGTCACCAATGCCGAGCTGTTCTTCGACCTCGTCTTCGTCTTCGCCGTCACGCAGCTGTCGCATGCGCTGCTGCACCACTTCACCCCGCTGGGCGCGGTGCAGGTCACGGTGCTGTTCCTCGCAGTGTGGTGGGTGTGGGTCTACACCACTTGGGTCACCAACTGGCTCAATCCCGACCTGACGCCGGTCCGCCTGCTGCTGTTCGTCCTGATGCTGGGCGGGCTGCTGCTGTCGACCTCGATCCCGTCCGCCTTCGACGGACGGGGGCTGTGGTTTGCCGGGACCTATGCAGCGATGCAGGTTGGCCGCACCGCGTTCTGGCTGCTGGCGACGCCGCGGCGGCGAACGGCAGTCCGCCACAACGCCATCCGCATCCTGACCTGGCTGTCCTGCTCCGCCGTGCTCTGGATTCTCGGTGGCTTGGCCGAGCACGAGACACGGATGTGGCTGTGGATCGCGGCGCTGGCCATCGAATATGTCGCGCCGGCTCTGCGGTTCTGGACCCCCAGGCTCGGCTTCTCCTCGATGGAGGCCTGGTCGGTCGAGGGCGGCCACATGGCCGAGCGCTGCGCAGGTTTCATCATCATTGCGCTCGGCGAGGCGATCGTGGTCGACGGCGCGACCTTTGCCGAGCTGACCTGGACGCCGGAGAATGTCGCCGCATTCATCTCGGCGCTGGTCGGCAGTATCGCGATGTGGTGGATCTATTTCCACAAGGGCGCCGAGGCCGGCGCGGACATGATCTCCAAGTCCGAGGAATCCGGCCGCGTGGCGCGGATCGCCTACACCTATCTGCACATGCCGATCGTCGGCGGCATCATCCTGACCGCGGTTGCCGACGAGCTGGTGCTGAAGCATCCCGGCGGCCATTCCGACCTGAAGACCATTGTGAGCTCGGTCGGCGGCGCCGCGCTGTTCCTGGTCGGGACCATCCTGTTCAAATACGTCATCCGCAATTTCCTGCAGCTCTCACACGGCGTCGGCATCGTGGCGCTGGCGATCACGGCCTATTTCGCTCGCGAGATGTCACCGCTGGTGCTTTCGATCGTCACCACCGCGATCATGATCGTGGTCGCGGCGTGGGAATCGATCTCGCTGCGGTCGAGCGGGGAGGAAGAATAGCCGGGGCGCTACCTGCGACCGGCCGTGGCCACGCGGTGCTGCCAATAGACGAACAGCGGCGCGCCGATCACCTCCAGCGCGGTGAAGCCCACGAAGGGCAGCGGCGGGAGGCCGACCATCGCCATCGACAGCAGCCTGCCGATGCCGCCGAGGAAGATGCCGCCCCAGATCACGCGGAACAGTACGCTCTCGCTTTCGATGCGCGGCACCAGCCAGAGCAAAGCGAGGCCGAGACCGAGCCAGACCCCGCCGAAGAAGCGCAGATTGCTGTCGAGCACCGGCAGCGCGGGAACGCCCGACGAGGCGTACAGCGGATCGCTCACGCCGAGCATCGTGATGAGGCCGGTCAGGACAGGGACGAGGGCGAGCAGGGCCGTGGCGATCTGCAGCGCGCGCCTGCCCATGATCGTTGCCTCATCCCTCGCTTCTGGTCCGAGCTAGTCCGCGACCAGCGCGTGCACCGAGAACATCGTGTTGGCGTCGGTCCAGCTGTCGCGCACCGTCCAGCCCGCGCTGCGGGCAAGCGCGGTGAACCGCTCGAGCGAGTATTTGTAGCTGTTCTCGGTATGAATGCTCTCGCCGGGACGGAACGCGAAGGTGTTGCCGAGGATGCGCACGGTCTGCGCCTTGCGGCTGATCAGGTGCATCTCGATGCGGTGGCGGTCGCGGTTGTAGATCGAGCGGTGCGTGAAGCCTGACAGGTCGAAATTGCCGCCGAGCTCGCGGTTGATACGAACCAGCACATTGAGGTTGAAGCGCGCGGTGACGCCGGCTGCGTCGTTATAGGCGTCGTACAGCACCCGCTCGTCCTTCTCGAGGTCGACGCCGATGATCATCTGCGCGCCGTGGCCGAGGATTTTTCGCGCGCTGCGCAGGAAGGCTAGGGCCTCGCTCGGCTCGAAATTGCCGAGCGTCGAGCCCGGGAAGAAGCCGACCTTCGGCATTGCGGCGACGGCCTCGGGCAGCGCGAACGGCGTGGTGAAATCGGCCGCGACCGGATAGATGCCAAGACCCGGGAAATCCCGCCGCAACCCGTCGGCCTGGGCTTTCAGGAAATCTCCGGAGATATCGACCGGCACGTAAGCTGCGAATTCGCAGTGCTCGAGCAAGAGGCGCACCTTGGTGGTCGCGCCGGCGCCGAACTCGACCAGCGCCGCGCCGTTCGGAATGATTGCGGCGATCTCGCTGCCGCGGTCGCGCAGGATGCCGAGCTCGGTGCGCGTCGGATAATATTCCGGCAGCACCGTGATCTGCTCGAACAGCTCCGAGCCGGTGGCGTCGTAGAAATATTTCGGCGACAGCCGTTTCGGGTGACGGGCGAGGTCGCCGATCACATCGCCGGCAAACGCCGAGGTCGCTTCGTCGAACGGATACGCTTTGGCCAAAGCGGCGGCATGCACATTCATGATACTCTCCCGAACGCGCTTACCGACGCGTCATCGATGTCGACAGGACTCAATCAGGCATAGTCGGCGAGGCGTAACCCCGTGAATTGCCAGCGATGGTGCGGATAGAAGAAGTTGCGGTAGGTGACACGGCTATGACCGGCCGGCGTTGCCAGCGACGAGCCGCGCAGCACGAGCTGGTTGACCATGAACTTGCCGTTGTATTCGCCGAGCGCGCCTTCGATGGCGCGATAGCCGGGGTAGGGCGCATAGGCGCTGCGGGTCCATTGCCAGACGATGCCGTAGGCGTCGTTGAGCAGGCCGGCGCGGGCGGCGACCTCCCATTCCATCTCGGCCGGCAGATGCTTGCCGGCCCAGCGGGCGAAGGCGTCGGCCTCGTAATAGCTGACATGGCAAACCGGGGCCTGCGGATCGAGTGCCTGCAGGCCGCCGAGCGTCATGATCTTCCACTCGCCGTCAATCTCGCGCCAGTGGCCCGGCGCTTGCCAGCCCTCGTTGCTCACGGTGCCGAAGCCGTCCATCAGCCACAGCGTGGCGGTGGAATAGCCGCCGTCCTTGATGAAGGCGAGCCAGTCGGCATTGGTGACGAGGTTTTTCGCGAGCTTGACCGGGCCGACCAGTGCGCGATGCGCGGGCTTCTCATTGTCGAAATGGAAGCTGTCGTCGGCATGGCCGACGGTGTGGATGCCCTCGTTGAGCGTCACCCATTCCTCGGGCCCGCGCTGCGATGCCGGGAAGCGCCACGCCGGATCGTAGGCTGGCGGGATCGGGTTCTGCGCGAAGGCATGCAGGATGTCGGTGTACATCAGCTCCTGATGCTGCTGCTCGTGATTGAGCCCGACCTCGACCAGCGGCACCAGCGCCTCGAGCTCGTCCGTCGGGGCGGTCTGGAAGAATTTCACCACCTCGGCGTCGACATGGCGGCGGTAGGCGGTGACTTCGTCTGATGTCGGGCGAGTCAGATGGCCGCGCTGGTGGCGGGCGTGCCGGGGACCGGCGCTGACGTAATAGGAATTGAACAGATAGGCGTAGTCGGGATGGAAGGGCGTGTAGCCCTTGACGTGCTCCCCGAGCAGAAACTGCTCGAAGAACCAGGTGGTATGGGCGCGGTGCCACTTGGCGGGGCTCGCATCCGGCATCGACTGGATCAGCTGGTCTTCCGCCGACAGCGGCGCGACCCGGCGCTCGGTCTCGTCGCGGACCGTGCGATAGGCGTCCACCAGCCGCTGCGCGAGCGACCCGGATTCGGAGGACAATGACGGGAAGGTGCCGGGAACGGCGGCCGCGGCAGAGGCTGGTTTCGTCAACGATGGTCTCCGATTCAAGGGGAGAACGTTGCTTCGGTAAACTGGTTCCAGACGGACAGTTCGTCCTAGATAGGGGCTCCGTTACGGGAAAAAAGCCTCCCCCATGATGATATTGGGCGCGTCAGATAATCCCGGCCCGTTTTGCGGTGCGGTCCGGCTCCCGCCGCATGCCTGATTTCCGCCATTTTGCTTTGGATGCACAATGGTTTGAGCTACATATATGTCCAGTCACGGGTTAGAAGGGTGGGCCGGCCCACAAGTCTTGAGAGCGCCGCCCCCGAAGGAAGCGAAAATGAGCATCGAGCAATTCATCGACAACGAAGTGAAGTCGAACGACGTCGTGCTGTTCATGAAGGGCACGCCGCAATTCCCGCAGTGCGGGTTTTCCGGTCAGGTCGTGCAGATCCTCGACCACATCGGTGTCGGCTATAAGGGCCTCAACGTTCTCGAATCGGCCGAGCTGCGCGACGGCATCAAGGTCTATTCGAACTGGCCGACGATTCCGCAGCTCTATGTGAAGGGCGAGTTCGTCGGCGGTTGCGACATCATCCGCGAGATGTTCCAGGCCGGTGAATTGCAGCAGCTGTTTGCCGACAAGGGCATCCCGGTCGACGTGGTTGCCTGACCTTGACGGCGCGCCAGATTGGCAAGGCGCGGCTCGAAGTCATCGTTACCGACATCACGACCCTGCGCGTTGACGCCGTCGTCAACGCGGCCAATTCGTCGCTGCTCGGGGGCGGTGGCGTCGATGGCGCGATCCACCGCGCCGCCGGACCTGATCTGGTCGCCGAATGCCGTATGCTTCACGGCTGCGAGACTGGCCAGGCCAAGATCACCAAAGGGTATCGGCTGCCTGCCAAGTACGTGATCCATACGGTCGGCCCGGTCTGGAATGGCGGCAAGCTAGACGAGGACGGTCTGCTTGCATCCTGCTATCGGCGCTCGGTGGACCTCTGCGAAGAGCATGGCCTCGCTTCGATCGCTTTTCCAGCAATCTCGACCGGCATCTATCGTTTCCCCGCGGATCGCGCGGCCCAGATCGCCGTAAGGACTGTCGTCGACACGCTGGCCACTGCTCCCAGCGTCGAGCACGTGGTCTTCTGCTGCTTCTCCGCCCCCAGCGCCGAATTGCACGAGGCCGCTTTGGCCTCCTTTGGGAGCCCTTGTGCCTGATGATACCGCCGCTACACTTCCTCGTGATTTCCGGGGAGGGATAGTTCAAATGCATTCATTTCGTTTGAAGGGCGCCGCCGCAGCCGCCGCGGTGTTGCTGGCGGCATCGTTGGCGTACGCGCACACCGAGGGCACCTACGAGATTCCGGCGGGCGCGCATTTCAACCCCGACAAGCTCGCCAGGATCAGCGAGTTCTTCAAGAACGAGGTCGCGACCGGAAAGATTCCCGGCGCCATCGTCCTGATCCAGCAGCATGGCAAGCCGGTCTATCACGAGGCCTTCGGCGTGCAGGACGTGGTCAGCAAGGCGCCGATATCAGACCAGACCATCTTCCGCCTGGCCTCGATGTCCAAGTCGATCACCGCCGTGGTCTCGATGCAGCTTCTGGAGGAGGGCAAGTACAAGCTCGACGATCCCGTCTCGAAATACATCCCGTCCTTTGCCGATGTGAAGGTCGGCGTCGAGAAGAAGGCCGAGGACGGCACCAAGACGCTCGAACTGGTGCCGCCACAGCGGCCGATGACGATCCTCGATCTGATGACGCATACGTCCGGCATCACCTACGGGTTCTATGGTGATAGCCTGGTCCGCAAGGCCTACAAGGACGCCAATATCTACGGCGGAGATTTCGATCTCGCCGAATTCGCCGAGCGGATCGCCAAGCTGCCGCTGCACAACCAGCCCGGCGCGCTCTGGCAATACGGCCATTCCACCGACATTCTGGCGCGCGTGATGGAGGTGGCCACCGGAGAGAAATTCTCGACGATCGAACGCGAGAAGCTGCTTGACCCGCTCGGCATGAAGGACACCGGCTTCTTCGTCACCGATCCCGAGAAGCAGAAGCTGATGGCCGAGCCGATGCCGAACGACAGCGACTTCCGGGTCGGCCGGATCAACGATCCGACCAAGGTTAAGAAATGGGAGTCCGCCAGCGGCGGCATGGTCTCGACCATGGCGGACTATTCGCGCTTCGCCCAGATGCTGCTCAATGGCGGCACCCTCGACGGCAAGACCATCCTGAAGCCCGAGACGTTCAAGGAATTGACCACCGATCGTGTCGGCCCGGGCTCAGGCGTTGCGCGCGACGTATTCTATTTCCCCGGCGACGGGCTTCGGCTTCGGGCTCGGGATCGCTGTGCGTACCGATCCGGGCAATGCCAAGCCGCCGCCTCCAGGCGATCTCGGCGAACTGAAATGGGATGGCGCCAGCGGCTGCTACTACATCATCGATCGCAAGCAGGACTTCTTCTTCATCCTCCTGGAGCAGACGCCGACCGAGCGTCAGCGCATCCAGCGGACGTTGAAGCAACTCGTCTATGAAGCCATGGAAAACTAGAGCGTTTTCGAGCGAAGTGGGTACCGGTTCGCGTGAAGAAAACGCGTCAAAAGCAAAACCATAAGAGCATGATCCGGTCCAATCGGATCGGAGCATGCTCTTATATGCGTGGGTGCCGCGCGTTCGTCGCGGCACTCGCGCTCGCCCTCGTCGCAACGGTTGCGCAGGCCGGCTCCGCGGGGCCAGCCGCGCACAGCTTCTCGGCGGAGGGCCTCGCCAAGGTCTCCGACTATGTCCGGAACGAGGTCGTGACCGGAAAGATTCCCGGTGCCATCCTGCTGCTGCAGCAGCATGGCAAGCCGGTCTACTACGAGAAGTTCGGGGTTCGCGATATCGCAACCGAGTTCTCGATGAGCGCGGATACCATCTTCCGTCTCTATTCGATGTCGAAGCCGATCACGACAGTCGTCGCCATGATGCTGGTGGAGGAGGGCAGGCTTGCGCTCAGCGATCCGGTGTCGAAATACATTCCGGCCTTTGCCGACATGAAGGTCGGCGTCGAAAAGCGCGGCGATGAGAGCAAGGCGACGATGACGCTGGAGCCGCTCAAGCGTCCGGTCACGATCGAAGACCTGATGCGCCACACGGCAGGACTGCCCTACGGCTATTATGGCGGCGGTGTCGTCAACAAGACCTACGCCGATGCCGGCCTGTTCGACAACGATCCCGACAATGCCGAATTCGCCGCGCGGCTCGCGGCGCTGCCGCTTGCCGAGCAACCCGGCACGCAATGGGATTACGGCCATTCCACCGATCTGCTCGGCCGCATCATCGAGGTGATAACAGGGAAATCGCTGTTCCAGTTCGAGAAGGAGCGGCTGCTCGGTCCTCTCGGGATGAACGAGACCGCATTCTATGTTGCCGACCAGGCGAAATGGCCGCTGATCGCCGAGCCGATGCCGAAGGATCGCACCATCAGTCCGGTGGCCGAGGTTCGCGACCCGCGCAAGCCGCTGCGCTGGGAGTCCGGCGGCGGCGGCATGGTCGGCACCATCGGCGACTATGCGCGCTTCTCGCAGATGCTGTTGAACGGCGGCAGCTATAGCGGGAAGCGCTATCTGAAACCGGAAACCATCGCGCTGATGGCGTCAGATCACATAGGTCCCGAAACCGGCGTCGTGCGCGACAAGAACTATTATCCGGGGCCGAACTCCGGCTTCGGCCTCGGTTTCGCGGTCCGCACCTCGGTGCCGGAGAACACGTCTTGGCCGCTCGGCGAATATCGCTGGGACGGCGTCGGCGGCACGTTCTTCTTCATCGACCCCGCCGACGATCTGTTCGGGATCTTCATGGTGCAGACGCCGTCACAGCGCGGCCGGATCCAGCAGGAGCTGAAGACGCTGATTTACCGGGCGATGGGGCACTAACCGGCTTCGTAGCCGGATGGAGCTACGCCCCGCGGACGATGTCCCTGACGTGACCGACCGCTTCCTCGATCATCGCGGCCGTGACATCGAGATGCGTGCAGGCCCTGATCCGGCCGTCCATCATCGCGAGCGTCACCCCGCGCTTGCGCAGCTCGGCGACCATCTTGTCGCCGGAGACGCCGGCGCCGTCGGGCTTGAAGAAGACGAGGTTGGTTTCGGGCGCCTGCACCGCGATGCCGTTGATCTGCGCCAGCCCGCGCGCCAGCGCCCGCGCATTGGCATGGTCGTCGGCGAGACGGTCGACATGGTGATCGAGCGCGTAGATGCAGGCGGCGGCACAGATGCCGGACTGTCGCATCGAGCCGCCGAGCCGCTGCTTCCAGCGCCAGACATCGTCGATGAAGGCGCGGCTGCCGGCGATCACGCCGCCGATCGGCGCGCCGAGTCCCTTGGAGAAATCGATCCAGGCGGAATCCCAGCCCGCCGTCATGTCGCGCGGCGAGATGGCTGAGGCGACGGTCGCGTTCAGGAGGCGCGCCCCGTCCATATGGGTTATGAGTCCATGGTCCTTGGCGATGCGCACGACCTCGTCGAGCGCGGCCTTCTTCCAGATCGTGCCGCCGCCGATATTGGCGGTCTGCTCGACGCTGACCAGCACCTGCGGCGGCTGGTAGCGGGTGCGCGGATGCAGCGCGGCGCGGAAGGTCTCCGGCGTGAACTGGCCGTCATCGCCCGGCAGCTGCGTGATCTGGAAACCGCCGAGCGCGGCATGCGCGCCACCCTCGCGGGCGATGATATGCGCGGTCGCGTGCGCCAGGATCTCGTCGCCGGGGCGGCAATAGGCCAGCGTCGCCGCGACGTTGCACATCGTGCCCGACGGCATGAAGACGGCGGCTTCCTTCCCGAGCAGATCGGCGACGCGGGCGTTGAGCTCATTGGTGGTCGGATCGTCGCCGACCTGCTCATCGCCGACCTCCGCCCGCGCCATCGCCTCGCGCATCCCGGGCGTCGGTTTCGTCTGTGTGTCCGACAACAGGTTGATGCGGACGGCGGGCGCCTTGGGATCGGGCCGGGCAGGGGTGTAGTGCATGATGGTTCTCTCGGTCGGTGTGCCGCGACTTTAGCCAAACAAAAAGGCCCCGGCAAAACCGGGGCCTTTCGGATCTCGCATGCGTGCTGTGATCAGCGCGAATAGAATTCGACGATCAGATGCGGCTCCATCTGCACCGGGAACGGCACGTCGCCGAGCGCCGGGATGCGGACGAACTTCGCGGTCATCTTGCCGTGATCGACTTCGAGGAAGTCGGGCAGGTCGCGCTCGGGCAGCTGGGCGGCTTCCAGCACCGGGGTGAGCTGCTTGGAGGCTTCCTTGACCTCGATGGTGTCGCCGATCTTCAGCTTGTAGCTGCCGATGTCGACCTTGCGGCCGTTCACCTTGACGTGGCCGTGGTTGATGAACTGGCGCGCAGCGAACATCGTGGCGACGAACTTGGCGCGATAGACCACGGTGTCGAGACGGCGCTCGAGCAGGCCGATCAGGTTCTCGCCGGTGTCGCCCTTCAGGCGGCTGGCCTCGACATAGATGCCGTGGAACTGGCGCTCGGAAATGTTGGCGTAGTAGCCCTTGAGCTTCTGCTTGGCGCGGAGCTGCACGCCGAAGTCGGAGAGCTTGCCCTTGCGGCGCTGGCCGTGCTGGCCGGGGCCGTATTCGCGGCGGTTCACGGGGCTCTTCGGGCGGCCCCAGATATTCTGGCCCATGCGGCGATCGATCTTGTACTTCGCCTCACTGCGCTTTGTCATCGCGTCCTCTTTGATAGCCGTCGCACGAAGCGCCCGGCGTTTTGTCAGTTTCAGATTTGAGGAGACGCGCCCTCCTGTGTACCGGCCAAAAAAGGCCCGTACCGACAGGTCCGCCTCGAAAGCTCGGGGAGAACCACGGGTCGCGAAACGCATCGCGGGCCGAAACCGGCCCGCGAGCAAGGGTCGTCTTAAGGAGAAAGTCCGGCTCTGTCAAACAAAACACAGGACGATTTGGGCCGAATCGGCGTCAAAATCGGCCGGTTTCGCCACTCAAAGCCGGGTTCCGGCCGCCCGAACCGGCCGGGCGTCGGCTTGCGGCCGGATCGCGCCCAATTCCGCGGCGATTTCGCCGCCCAGCACCTGCTCAAGCCGGGTCAGGGTTTTGGCAATGAGGGCGGCGTCGCAGACCAGATGGTCCCAGCGCAGCACCACGTCGACGGTCAAGTCCGGCTTGATCACGCCATAGCTCAGCAGGAACGGCCCGGGGCTCAGCGCGTGCAACTCGCCCGGGCCATAGGCCGCGACCGAGGTGACGCCGAAGCTGCCGCAGAAATTGGCGCGCTGCCGGCCGAAATTCATCCCGATCGCCCATGCCAGGCGGCGCAGCGGAAACGGCAGGCGCGTCACACAGAGCATCTTGCGGAACGAGGGGATCTCGTGCAGCGGCGCGGTCTTGGCGCGCCGGATCAGCGCATCGACATCGCCAAGCGCCATCTCGTCGGCGCCCCGGACGCGTTCGAACAGTACGCATTCCTCGCCCTTCTCAACGCGCGCAATGGCCACCATGCCGACGCTGCACGGCAGCTCGTAGAGACAGGGCCAGGGCCATTTGACGTGCAGGGTGCGCAGGGTCGGCTCGGTCTTGGCGACCAGCGCGAATGCCTTGACGAAGATGGCGGCCCAGCCCGGCGCCTGCGCCGCGCGTGCGCGGGCCTCGACCACCGCACGAACGTTCAGCGAGCGTGTCAGGGAGACGAACGGCACGCCGGCCGACGCGTACATCAGATCGGCGACGAGACGGCGCGGCAATGAAATCCGACGAAATTTACCGCGCATCTGTTCGGTTCATATCCCTGCAATCAGGCAAAAATCAAAAGGCCCGGCGAGCTCGGATGGTTGCTCGCCGCACCTGAAGCCAACATGAACCAACTGATCGGAGGCCAACAGGTCACGGCGCCGGTTTGGCCAAGGGCTCGCCGGCCTTGACCACGTAGACCCCTAGCACCTTGAGCGGCTTGTCGCCGGAAGTTTTGGCATCGTGCACCGCACCTTCCGGGATCTGGTAGGAATCGCCTGCCTTGAGCTTCAGCGGCGGCTTGCCGTCGATCACAAGTTCCAGCTCGCCTTCGAGCACATAGCCGGTTTCAGCGCCGGGATGGCTGTGACGACCCGACGCACCCCCGGCTGGAACCTCGGCAATCGCCGTGACCGTGTTGTAGCCCGCCGGGAAATCGACCTTCTGCAGCGGTGTTCGCTTGATGCCGCTCTGCTGCGCAAAGGCAGCGCCGGTACCGGCAAACGCAATCACGGTGAGACCAAGCAGCAACTTCCTGAACATGCATTTTCCTCCCCAAGGCGCGAAACTCTAGCAGCGCGGAATCGCGGCGGAAAGCCGGCGAAGTGTGATCTGCGCGTGCGACGTTCGGATAAGTCCGCCGGCTGTTCATGGAATTGGACGCGGTCATCCTTACGCGGGGCTTACACGCTGTCCAGGCAATTGCGGTGTTCCACCGCAGGTCCGATGCCCGGCTTTGAACACCGGTTTCTCGACCTGATAGGAGCTTGCTCACCGGCAGCTGCCTGGACGAGGCCGGTGGCTTCGCGTCTACGCTCGATCCAGGTGAATGCCGCGACGAATCCACGCTTCCAAAGGCAGCGCGATCGATCGATTGAGTGCAGTCGGTTGAAGTCAGCGCACCGAGCGCCCTGCGACATCGTGCCTCGCTCGGTTGGGCTCGTACCGTGAGCCCGTCGAGCGGATTTCGCAAACGCGCAGTTTTTCGCTTGTTTTTTCGAGAAAGAGAATCCGACGACGACATCGGATTGATGGAATTGGGACATCGTTCGTTAAGGCTGCACGCCTTGGGGTTGCGGTTGGCACAAAGTGCACATCACACGCATGACGCGTTGCGCTATCGTTTGATCTCAAAGCGAAACAGCTCGTGACAGCGTCCGGCGGGACGGATCACGCGCCGCAGGAGCGGTCGCGCGTGTGGATGCGCGCACCGGTAACGACGAGGAGAGAAGGGGAAGCGGGCCTGACGTAATCAACGCTGCCGAGAAGTGCAGCACAGAAAAATGGAAGGGCGCGACAATGCAATCGAGCACGACGTTGGATCCCCACGAACCCAAGCCCGTGACCTACAAGCCTGTGATCTACAAGGCTGCCATCTTCAGCAAGATTTTCCTCGGAGCGGTCATCGGAGTCACCGCCCCACCGAGAACGCAGGGCTTCCGGGACCATTGCCCACGGTAGCGCGCGAACAGGTGCATCGCCATGTCCCGGGCAGAGATCACCTCCGCTGAACCAGGGCCGGACGACCGGATGCAGACCGACGACATGGTCTGGATTCCCGGCGGCACCTTCCGCATGGGGTCGGATCATCATTATCCCGAGGAGGCGCCGTCGCATCGGGCCTCGGTCGATGGCTTCTGGATCGATCGTACACCGGTGACCAACGCCCAATTCCGCGACTTCGTGCGGGACACCGGCCACATCACCATAGCCGAGCGGCCGCCCGATCCCGTGCAATATCCGGGCGCGCTGCCGCATATGCTGTACGCCGGCTCGCTGGTGTTTTCGCCGCCGCGCCGGGTCCACACGCTGCGCGACTGGAGCCAATGGTGGACCTTCCTGCGCGGCGCGAACTGGCGTCGTCCCTATGGCCCGCGCAGCAACATCAATGTGCTCGGCAGCCATCCCGTCGTCCACGTCGCCTATGCCGATGCGCTCGCCTACGCCAAATGGGCCGGCAAGGAGCTTGCGACCGAAGCGGAGTGGGAGTTCGCGGCACGTGGCGGGCTCGACGATGAGGAATATGCCTGGGGCAATGCGCTGACGCCCGGCGGCAAGCACATGGCCAACATCTGGCAGGGCAATTTCCCGCTGCAGAATCTCTGCGAGGACGGGTTTGACCGAACCTCGCCGGTGACCGCATTCCCGCCGAACGGTTACGGCGTCCACGACATGATCGGCAATGTCTGGGAGTGGACCGCCGACTGGTGGTCCGCGCGCCACGAGGCCGACGCGGCAAAACCCTGCTGCATCCCGCAAAACCCGCGCGGCGGCCGCGAGGACGCGAGTTACGATTCCTGCCAGCCCGCGATCAGGATTCCGCGCAAGGTCCTGAAGGGCGGCTCGCACCTCTGCGCGCCGAATTACTGCCGCCGTTATCGCCCAGCCGCGCGTCATGCCGAGCCGGTCGATACCTCGACCAGCCATGTCGGGTTCAGGTGCGTGGTGCGGCCCTCCGCCGACGTTTCTCGCCCGCCGAAATGAATGCCTTGCAACGAAGGGAGTGTCTGATGAGCAGCGACGCCGAGAACAACAAGCAGAACGGCACGAAGCAGGCGATTGACCGCCGCAATCTGTTGCTGGGGACATCGACCCTGGTGGCCGCGGCGGCACTGACGTCCGATGCGCTGGCGCAGGCGCAAAGCGCGACGCCGGCACCATCCGGACGCAAGCCCAACATCCTCGTGATCTGGGGCGACGACATTGGTCTGGCGAACATCAGCGCCTATTCGCATGGCCTGATGGGCTACCAGACGCCGAACATCGACCGCCTCGCGCGCGAGGGCATGATGTTCATGGACTACTACGCCGAGCAGAGCTGCACGGCGGGCC
Organism: Bradyrhizobium sp. USDA 3240; assembly: GCF_054063295.1. Lineage (NCBI taxonomy): Bacteria > Pseudomonadati > Pseudomonadota > Alphaproteobacteria > Hyphomicrobiales > Nitrobacteraceae > Bradyrhizobium > Bradyrhizobium sp. USDA 3240. Next base: position 1,048,755 of record NZ_JBSSGD010000002.1, on the reverse strand, counting down.
GATCGAGCTTCATCACCGGCCAAGCGACGCTCCGTACCGGCCTTTCCAAGGTCGGCGTTCCCGGCGTCAAGGTCGGATTGCAGGCGCGCGATGCCACCATCGCGGAGTTGCTGAAGCCGCAAGGCTACGCCACGGGCCAGTTCGGCAAGAACCATCTCGGCGACCGCAACGAATTCCTGCCGACCGTGCACGGCTTCGACGAATTCTTCGGCAATCTCTATCACCTCAATGCCGAGGAAGAGCCGGAGAATTTCAACTATCCGAAAGACCCTGCCTTCCGCGCCAATTTCGGGCCGCGCGGCGTGATGAGATGCAAGGCCAGCGATCGCGACGATCCGACCGAGGATCCGCGTTTCGGACGCGTCGGCAAGCAGACGATCGAGGATACCGGTCCGCTCACCAAGAAGCGGATGGAAACCATCGATGACGAGACCTCGGCCGCCGCGGCCGATTTCATCGACCGGCAGGCCAAGGGCAACAAGCCGTTCTTCTGCTGGTTCAATGCGACGCGGATGCATCTTCGGACCCACGTACGTGCGGAGCACCGCGACCAGCCCGGGATTTCCGCGCGAACCGAATATGCCGACGGCATGATCGAGCACGACAATCATGTCGGCCTGCTACTCAAGAAGCTCGACGACCTCGGCATCGCCAACGACACCATCGTGATCTACGGCACCGACAACGGTCCGCACATGAATTCCTGGCCGGACGGCGCCATGACCTGGTTCCGAAGCGAAAAGAACACCAACTGGGAAGGCGCGTTCCGCGTTCCCTGCATGATCCGCTGGCCGGGCCGCATCAAGCCGGGGCAGATCTCGCATGAACTCGTCAGCGGCCTTGATTGGTGCCCGACGCTGCTTGCGGCAGCCGGCGAACCCGACGTGAAGGAGAAGCTGCTCACCGGCTACCAGGCGGCCGGCAAGACGTTCAAGGTTCATCTCGATGGCTACAACCAATTGCCGTATCTGACGGGTCAGCAGGACAAGTCGGCGCGGCCCTACTTCATCTATTTCAACGACGACGCCGATCTGGTCGCGATGCGGTTTGCAAACTGGAAGCTGGTGTTCGAGGAGCAGCGCGCGCCGGGTACGCTCTTGGTCTGGGGCGAGCCGTTCACTAAGCTTCGCCTTGCCAAGTTCTATGATTTGCATGCCGACCCGTTCGAACGGGCGGACATCACCTCAAACACCTATTGGGATTGGCTGATGGATCACGCCTACATCCAATATGGCGCGGTGGCGGAGATCGCGAAATATCTGGAGACTTACAAGGATTATCCGCCGAGCCAGAAGCCCGCGAGCTTCTCGGTCGAGGGGCTGATGGAGGACATGCACCGCGCGGTCGACTCCAAGATTCCGAAATAGCCGGCGATGAAGTCGCCAGCCGGCGCTGATGCCGGCTGGCGCTTGTACCAATCGAACCGTCTGCGAATTGCGATGATAATCGAATTGAGAGGGCCGACCCGCCGGAGCGCGCTCGCCGCGCTGGTCGCCGTTGTTGTCTGCGGTTTCGACGGACGCCTTGCGCTGGCGCAGCACGATCCGCTGCCGTCCTGGAACGACGGCGCGGCGAAGCAGGCGATCACCAGTTTCGTCGCACGGGTAACGACGCAAGGCGGTGCGGACTTCGTACCGCCCGCCGAGCGCATCGCCACGTTCGATAACGACGGCACGCTGTGGACCGAGCAGCCGTTCTATTTCCAGCTCGCCTTCGCGCTCGATCGCGTCAAGGCGATGGCGCCGGATCATCCCGAGTGGAGGACGCAGCAGCCGTTCAAGGCGCTGCTGGAGAAAGGCACCGGCGCGCTTGCGGCCGCCGGCGAGAAGGGGGTGCTGCAGATCATGGCGGCGACCCATGCCGGCATGACCACGGATGCCTTTGCGCAGTCCGTCCGCGACTGGCTCGCGACGGCAAGGCATCCGCGCTTCAACCGTCCTTACGACAGCCTGGTCTATCAGCCGATGCTGGAACTGCTCGCCTATTTGCGCGCCAACGGTTTCAAGACCTTCGTCGTCTCCGGCGGCGGCGTCGAATTCATGCGGCCGTGGATGGAGCGGGTCTACGGCATCCCGCCGGAGCAGGTGGTCGGCTCGTCGGGTGTGGTGAAATTCCAGATCGGAGCCGACGGCAAGCCCGAGTTGATGAAGGAGGCCGAGGTCGAGTTCATCGACGACGGCCCGGGCAAGCCGGTCGGGATCAACCGCTTCATCGGCCGCCGCCCGATCTTCGCGTTCGGCAATTCGGATGGCGACCTGCAGATGTTGCAATGGACCGCCGCGGGTGAGGGCCCGCGGTTCGCCGGCATCGTGCACCACACAGATAGCGCCCGCGAATATGCCTACGACCGGCAGTCGAAGATCGGCAAGCTCGACAAGGCGCTCGACGCGGCCACAACCGGCGGCTGGACCGTGGTCGACATGAAGCAGGACTGGAAGGAGATCTTCCGCCCCTGATCACAACGGGTGCTGCGAAGGAGCCGAAGCCATGAGCGGCCGAACAACGTCAATCCGTTTTGAGGTGATCCAATGCGAGTAGCCATGATGAAGGAAATCGCACTTGCCGCGCTCGTCATGATGTCGACCCTCGCGTCGGCCTCGGCGCAGACGACGCCGGAAGAGGCGCGGGCGATCGCGCGCGATGCTTATGTCTACGGCTTTCCGCTGGTCGACAATTATCGCGTTCAATATTCCTATTTCGTCGATCGTGCCGGACCGGAATACAAGGCGCCCGCGAATACGCTGTACAACAACGCGCGCGTCTATACGCCCGACGACAAGGCGATCCAGACCCCCAACTCGGACACGCCGTATTCCTATGTCGGCGCGGATTTGCGCGCCGAGCCGCTGGTCTTCACCGTGCCGGCGGTCGAGAAGCGCCGTTACTACTCGCTGCAGTTCATCGACCAGTACACCTTCAACTTCGCCTATGTCGGCAGCCGCGCCACCGGCAACGGTCCGGGAAGTTACTTGCTCGCGGGACCTGGTTGGAAGGGCGAGACGCCGAAGGGCATCAGCGGCGTGCTGCGGTCCGAAACGGACTTCGCGTTCGTGCTGTACCGGACGCAGCTGTTCGGTCCTGAGGACATCGACAATGTGAAGAAAGTCCAGACCGGCTACAAGGTGCAGCCGTTTTCGCAATTCCTCGGCAAGCCTGCTCCTGCCGCGGCGCCGGCGATCGACTTCGTTAAGCCGTTGACGCCGCAGCAGCAGAAGAATTCGCCCGAGTTCTTCAGCGTCCTCAATTTTGTCCTGCAATTCTGTCCAGTGAATCCCACGGAGAGCGCATTGCGGGCACGCTTCGCAAAGCTCGGCGTCGCGGCCGGCAAGCCCTTCAATGCCGATCAACTGGCGCCCGACATCCGCCAGGCGGTGCAGGACGGCATGGCCGATGCATGGAAACAGTATGCGGCCGCCGACAAGAAGATGGCTACCGGCGAGATGACCAGCGCCGATGTGTTCGGAACGCGCGCGTTCCTGAAGAACGACTACCTCAAGCGCATGATCGGCGCTGTCGACGGCATCTACGGCAATTCGAAAGAGGAGGCGATCTATCCTGGCTACGTCATCGACGCTGCCGGCCAGCACCTCGACGGCACCGCCGGCCGCTATACCATGACGTTTGCGCCCGGCCAGCTGCCGCCGGTCAATGCGTTCTGGTCGCTGACCATGTACGACTTGCCGCAGCGCTACCTCGTCGCCAACCCGCTGCATCGCTACCTCATCAACTCGCCGATGCTGCAGAACCTGAAGAGGAATGCGGACGGCGGCCTGACGCTTTATGTCCAGCGCGAGTCGCCCGGCGCGGACAAGGAGGCGAACTGGCTGCCGGCGCCGAACGGCCCGTTCCTGATGGCGCTTCGGCTGTACTGGCCGAAGGCCGAGGCCTTAAACGGCAAATGGAAGCGGCCGCTGCTGCAGCGGGTCGCGGATGCCACGGTCGGAGCGGCGCCGGCCGCGGGCGGCGCCGTGCCGGTCACCGTCGACAACTTTGCCCGTGCGGAGTCCGATCTCTACATCAACAACCTTGCCAAGGAGGCCGGCCTTGGCAAGCTCAGCCACCGTCGCGAACCGGCAAGCATCGACAAGCAGTCGGTCATCCGGCTCAATCGCGATACGCTCTATACGTCCGGCGTGTTCGACCTCGACGAAGGTCCCGTGACGATCACGATGCCGGACGCCGGCAAACGCTTCATGTCGCTGCAGGTGATCAACGAGGATCACTACGTGCCCGCGGTGTATTACGGCGCCGGTAAGCGCACCTTGACGCGCCAGAATGTCGGCACGCGCTACGCGGTGGCCGGGATTCGCACGCTGGTCGATCCGAACGACCCGAACGACCTCGCGCAGGTTCATGCGTTGCAGGATGCGATCAAGGTCGACCAGAAGGCACAAGGCAAGCTTGAGCTGCCGAACTGGGATCAGGTCAGCCAGAAGAGCATCCGCGACGCGCTGCTGGCGTTGAATGACCATACCGGCGGCTTCGCCCATGCGTTCGGGCCCAAAGGGCAGGTCGACCCGGTGCGGCATCTGATCGGCACCGCCGCCGGCTGGGGCGGCAATCCCGACAAGGACGCGTCCTACCTCAGCATCACGCCGGCGAAGAACGACGGCGCCACGGTCTACAGGCTGACCGTCAAGGATGTTCCAGTCGACGCGTTCTGGTCGATCAGCGTCTACGACGCGAAGGGATATTTCGAGAAGAATCCCTACGACGCCTATACGCTGAACAACATCACGGCGAAGAAATCCGCCGACGGTTCGATCGCCGTCCAGTTCGGCGGCTGCGACGGCAAGATTCCGAACTGCCTGCCGATCATGAAGGGCTGGAACTACACGGTCAGGCTCTATCGGCCGCGTCCGGAAATCCTGAACGGAAAGTGGAAATTCCCGGAGGCGCAGGCGGTGAACTGAAGTGCGCGCGAATCCGTTACGGTGTCTTGAACGAGGTGGGGAGGTTCAGATGACGATGCTCAAACTTCACAGGCGCGCTTTACTCGGTATCATCGGCGCGCTCGCGCTGTCGGCGGTGCCGCGCACGGCGTTGGCCGACGCCGGTGGGCTGAGCTTCTGGCTGCCCGGCGCGTTCGCCAGCCTGACGGCGGCGCCGGCGATGCCCGGCTGGGCGTATGAGACGATCTACATTCACCTCGATCAAAGCGCCAACGCGAGCAAGAATTTCGTCATCGGCAACCGCGTGCCGGGATCCGTCGTCGCCGGGCTCAACGCCCATGCGGACGTGCTGATCGAAGGCTTCACCTATACCTGGGCGCAGTCCGTGCTTGGCGGGCAGGCGGCGGTGACCTTCCTGACTGCGCCGGGAAATATCGGTGTCGGCGTCGACGCGACGCTGACCGGCCCGCGCGGCAACACGCTCTCGGGCGTCGCAACCGACAACCGCACCACGGTCTCTGACGTCTTCTACCAGGGCACCCTGAAATGGAATCAGGGTGTCAACAACGAGATGTTCTATATCTTTGGCAACATCCCGAGCGGGACCTATGACAGCACCCGTCTCGCCAATCTCAGCTTCGGATTCGTCGCGATCGACGTCGGCGGCGCCTATACTTATCTCAATCCGGAATCCGGCCAGGAGTTCTCGGTGCTGGCCGGCGTCACCTACAATGGAATGAACAAGGATCTGCAGTACCAGAACGGCATCGACTTCCACGTCGACTGGGGACTTTCGAAGTTCATCGAGAAGAACGTCCATGTCGGTGTTGCCGGCTACTATTTCCAGCAGCTCACCGGCGATAGCGGGGCCGGCGCCAAGCTCGGCGATTTCAAGGGACGCGTCGCCGGGATCGGACCGCAGGTCGGATTCATCTTTCCGGTCGGCGAGGGCTATCAGGGCTATCTGAACGTCCGCGGCTACAAGGATTTCGCCGCCGAGAACCGCGCGGAGGGATGGACGGCCTGGGTCACGTTCCAGCTCTCGACCGCCGCGCCACAGACGGCGCCGGCAAAGCCGATCGTACGGAAGTATTAGAGCTTCGGTTCTGATCGAACCGAAGCTCTACCTTTTGTTTGACGCGTTTTCTTCACGCGAACCGGTGCCCACTTCGCTCGAAAACGCTTTGAAGGAGGCGAACGACAGACCCGATGAGTGATGCGCGCGCGACCAGCCGGCGGCCGGTTCGGATCGGCTTCCGCACTTCCATCATCACGGTGTTCATCGCCGCCGTGCTAGTGGTCGGGCTGACGCTGGTCTATCTCAGCTTCAGGCGGGTCTCCTCGATCACGCAGATGGCGGCGAGCACGTTCATCGACAAGGTCGGGCAACTCGGTGCCGACCGCATCGACGCGCAGTTCAAGAATGTGCGCGACAATCTCGAGATTTTGGCGGGGCTGCCGGCGATCCAGGAGGCCGACATCGCCGACAACACCAGGCTCTACGGCCTGCTGGCCTCGATGCTGCGCAACAATCCGCAGATCTTCAATCTCTATGTCGGATACGAAGACGGCTCGTTCCTCGAGATGGACGTCATCGATCGCGCCAAGCCGCAATTCCGCACGGCGTTGAATGTCGACGCCGACGCGGTCTACCGCGTGGTCGTGATCGCCCGCACCGGGGCGTCTGCTGCTGCGCCGGTGACGCTGTTCCTGTCGGAAAATTTGATCCAGGTCGCGCAAGTCGCAGGACCTGACAGCTACGACCCGCGGCAGCGTCCCTGGTATGTCGAGGCCTTCAAGGATCGCAAGACGCTGCTCACCGGGCCCTATGTGTTCTATGCGACCGGCGAGCCCGGCTACACGCTGCGCATCCCGCTGAGGGAGGGCCGCCGCGGGGTGGTGGCTGCTGATCTCCTGCTCAATCGCCTCGAGGAGATGCTGAGCCGGCAGAAGCTCGGCAAGTCCGGGCTGGCCTTCCTGTTCAACGATGCCGACCGCATCGTCGGCCATCCCGAGATGCGCGATCTGATGGCGGAGCGGCGTGACGCGCTGCCCCGGATCGAGGCCCTCAAGCTTCCCGGCCTGTCTGCGGCGATTGCGTCCTGGCGCAGCGATGGCAGCGCCCAGCAGTTCTTCACCGACGGCGACGGGCGGACGCTGGTTGCAGCCTTTCACCGCATCGAGACCGCCGGGGCGGCCAACATCCGCCTCGCGGTGATCGCCCCGCTCGATGAATTCTTTGCCAAGATCATCTCGGAGCGGCGCGCGCTGTTCGCCATCGCGCTCGGCTTTGTGATCGCGATGCTGCCGTTCGCGTTCTGGCTCGGCTCGCTGCTCGCCCGGTCGCTGCGCGAGCTGGCGCGGCAGACCGACGAGATCCAGCGCTTTCAGCTCGCTGACCGGCCGCGCATGCAATCGGCCATCGACGAGATCGACGAGCTCGGCCGTTCGGTGTTCACGATGCGCACCGTCGTGCGCAATTTCTCCAGCTTCATTCCGCAGCCGATCGTCCGCCAGCTGATGGCGTCGGGCGCCTCGTTACAGCTCGGCGGCGTCCGGCGCGAGGTCACGGTGCTGTTCACCGACGTCGCTGATTTCACCGCGAAGACGGAGAAAGCGGATCCGTCGCAGGTCATGATCTTCACCTCGCGCTATTTCGCCGCGATGTCGGAGGCGATCATGAAGCACCACGGCACCATCGACAAGTTCATCGGCGATGCGGTGATGGCACTGTGGAATGCGCCGGACGACGACGACGATCACGTCATTCACGCCTGCGAGGCGGTGCTGGACTGCCTGCAGCGCAACGCCGAGCTCAACCGGGCGTTCCGCAGCGAGGGCTGGCCGGCCTACACCACGCGGTTCGGCCTGCATCTCGGTGACGCCGTGGTCGGCAATGTGGGCTCCGCCGACCGCATGAACTACACCGCGCTCGGTGCCACCATCAATCTGGCCTCGCGGCTCGAAGGGCTCAACAAGAACTACGGCACCCAAGTCCTGGTCAGCGCGGCCGTGCGGGCGCGCGCCGAGCACAAATTCGCGTTCCGCAGCGTCGACCAGATCCGGCCGAAGGGCTTTGCCGAGGCGATCACGGTCTATGAGCTCTGCGGCGCGCGCGGCGGTTCCGAGCTGGCGTTCTGCGCATTCTGGGAGGCCGTCTACGCTGCGATCCGCGGCGGGGAACCCGCCACGGCGCTGCTGCACATTGCCGACTTCCTGGCCGAATATCCCGGAGACGGCGTCGCGCAATACCATGCCGAACGGCTGCGCGATGCCGTTCAGCAACCGCTGCTCGATCATCCGGTGCACTGAGATGCTCACCGAGGCCCGCGTGCTGCCCCGCAAGATCAGCCGGCGACGTATCCTCGGCGGAACCATCGGCGCGGCGCTGAGTGCCGCGGCGATCGTCGCACCCGCAATCGCGCGAGAGCGAGCCCGGCTGCGGCTCGGCTATCTTCATGTCGTTGCCGTCGACGGCCAGATCCTCACTGGCCTCGACCGCGGCTCGTTCGACCGCGAAGGGATCGATTTCGATCTGGTCGAGTTCAACACCGGTCTCGAGGTGGTGCAGGCGATGGCCGCGGGCAAGCTTGACGTGCTGTCGGCCGGCGCCGTGATCTCGAGCCTGCTGCCGCGCGGCGGTTACACCGCATTCCTCGTCAACGATATCGAGATCGCGACCGCGCAGCTCTGGGTGCGGCCCGACAAGGGCGTGCGGACGTTCGCTGACCTCCGCGGCAAGCGCATTGCGACCACGCGGATGAGCACGGCCCACATCTTCCTCGATCGTGCGCTGCGCGCCAACGGTCTCGCGCCGGCCGATGTCGAAATCGTGAGCAGCAGCATGTCTGCGGCGGTGGACGCGTTCATCGCCGGCGAGGTGCCCGCCGTCGCGCTGTGGGTGCCGTTCAATACCGCGGTGCGCGAAAAGGTCCCCGGCGCCGTCAAGCTGGTCGACGCATCCGCCTACTATCCGCAATCCGCCGTCGTTGGCGGCTGGGTCGCCCGGCAGGACTATTTCGCCGCCAACCGCGACGTCTTCGCCCGGGTCATCCGCGGCTGGGCCGACGCCAACGACCACATGCTGCGCAACGGCAAGGCCGCGGCCGGTGCGTTGCAGAAGAACCATTATCCGCAGGCGTCGATCGCCGATATCGAGGAGGCGCTGGCGGCGCAGAAGATGTTTTCGTCGCGGGAGTGGAAGCGGCTCTATGCCGACGGCACGGTGGCCAGATGGCTGCAGCAGGTCAGTGATTTCTTCGTCACGGAAGCGCCGCTCGCGGCCGCGACGCCGGCCACGCAATATTTCGATCCGAGCCTTTATCTGGCGACGATCTAGAGCATGATCCGGAAAAGTGTGTAGCGGTTTTCCGACAAGATCATGCTCAAGAAAAAGAAGCTATCGCTTGATCCCGGCGAATGCGGCGGTAATGCCGCGCTGGAACAACGACCAGTCGAAGCCGAGCGCGAGCGCAAGGTAGCCGCGCTCGATCATCGCATTGGCCTGCTCGGCGGTGCGCGCGACGCCGCCGATCGGCACGCCGCTCTTGATGATGCCTTCTTCCGCGCGCTGCATCAGTGCGACCACTTCGGGATCGTCAGGAAAGCCGCGCTTGTTGATCGAGGTGGCGAGATCGCCGGGCCCGATCACCGCCAGGTCGATGCCCGGTGTCGCCATGATCTCGTCGATGCGATTGACGGCATCGACATGCTCGATCGTGATCATGCAGATCATGTCGTCGTCGGCGGTCGCCATGTAGTCGTTCATCGAGACGCCCCAGCGGAACGGCGCATGGAACGGGCCCCAGAGCCGGTCGCCGTTCGGTGGATAGCGCACGCTGCGCGCGGCCTTCTCGGCGTCGCCGCGGTTGCAGATCATCGGGAAGTTGATGCCGAGCGCGCCGATGTCCATCGGCGCCTTGGCGAGGTGCGGCTCGTTGGCGGCGATCCGCACCATCGGCACGCACGGCGTGCCTGAGGTGGCCACGATCATCGCATGCGCGGTGCCGAGGTCGATCGGGCCGTGCTCGAGATCGACGATGATCCAGTCCAGCGACTGCGCCATGATCTGCACGGTCTGGATACTCGGAATGGTCGCGATCGCGCCGAAGGTCGGGCGCTTGTCGCGCCAGGCCTGGCGCAGGCGATTGAGCGGCGTCAGCGGGGCTGTGGTCAAATGCGGTCCTCCCTCGAAGGCGAGCAGAGGCTAGCAGCGCGTCGTGACGGCGAAAAGGATCAGGCCGGGACTCGGCCGCCGAAGAACGGCGTCAGCGCTTCGGTCAGCTTGTGCGGGCGCTTCGAGGTGAAGATCATCTCGGCGCCGGCCTCATCGCTCTCTGTGCCGGCCGGGCCGAGTAAATCGGCGACGCGGCGGGCGATCGCCGGCGCCGGATCGATCCAGTCGACCGGCCACGGCGCCAGCCGGGTCAGCCGTTCCAGCAGCAGCGGATAATGCGTGCAGGCCAGCACGACGGTATCGGTGCGCGCGGGGTCATTGGCGCCATCGCCGACGAAGCAGGGGGCCAGTTCGGCGGCAATGTCCTCGTCGCGCACCCTCTGGCCGCTCAGCGCGGCCTCGGCGAGCGAAGCTAGCTCACCGGAACCGACCAGCGTCACCTCGCAGCCCTGCGCGAAATCCGAGATCAGCTTGCGGGTATATTCCCGCTTCACAGTGCCTCTGGTGCCGAGTACCGAGACGCGGCGCGTCTTCGACGAGGCGCAGGCCGGCTTGATCGCCGGCACCGTGCCGACGAAGGGCAGGCGGTAGGCGTCGCGCAGATGCGACATGACCAGGGTGGACGCCGTGTTGCAGGCGATCACGACGAGGTCGGGCGCGTGGGCTTCGATCAGCTCGCCGACCAGCGGCACCACCCGGGCGATGATCTCGTCCTCGGTGTGGTGGCCATAGGGGAAGAAGGCATCGTCGGCGACATAGACATAGTGGGCGTCGGGCCGGGCGCGGACGATCTCGCGCAGCACGGTGAGGCCGCCGAGGCCGGAATCGAAGATGAGGATGGTCGGGGGAGTGGGCACGGTGAAAAGTCTATCCGAGGCAGGGTTACCATTCAGTTGTTTCTGGCTATCCGGCCACTGGGGCCGACAAAAGGCGGTGAAGGCGGGAATTTCATATGGCCTTGACCTATCCCTGCAAGTATCACGGCAAACTATTGCTGCGACGTGCGAAATCCAAACGGGGCCATTCGACCATGATCCGCAATACCACCGCGAGCTGGGGCTCGCTCGCCCGTGCGTTCCACTGGGTGCTGGGCATCACCATCATCGGCATGCTGGCCTATGGCTGGTGGATGAACCACTTCCCGGCACGGGCGGACAAGTTCTTCTACCGGTCGATTCATGCCGATATCGGCTACATGGTGCTGCTGCTGACCGTGCTGCGGCTGCTCTGGCGCAGCGTCAACCCGACGCCGACGCTGCCGGCCGAGATGCCTTCCTGGCAGCGGATCGCCGCCCGCGTCAGCCATGGCGCGCTCTATGCCGTCACCATCCTGGTCGCGATGCTGGGCTGGGCGCATTCCGGATCCCGCACCCAGGATTATTCGAGCTTCTTTGGCCTGTTCCATGTTCCCCAGATCACCTCGCCGGACAAGGCGGCGGCGGATGCCTACGAGGATCGCCACATCTTCTTCGCCTACGTCTTGCTCGCGCTGATCGTGTTGCACCTCGCCGCGGTCGCCTTCCATCATTTCGTCAAGCGCGACCGGGTCGCCGCGCGGATGATGGGGGCGGGCGAGGCCGACGGCGCCCATGAGGCGGCGCGGGCGGCGACGCCGAGGGCGAGCGGATGACCGCCGAGTCTTGACGGCCAGGTGATGGCATCGCACCGGCGCCGGCGCTAGTCTGGCGGTCAATCCGGGAGGGCCATCGCGGCCAGGACGCTCGTGGACGATCTTGCGCGGGACAATCTGAACTGGCGGATGCCGGACGAGGGCACGCCGCATGCCGCGACCTGGATGGCCTTCGGCGCCAGCGCCGCGATCTGGGGCGGCAGGCTGCTTCCGGTGGCGCGGGAAAACCTTGCCAACATTGCCAAGGCGATCGCGGCCTATGAACGCGTCAACATGCCGGTGCGCGAGGAGGACCGCGAGATTGCCGCGCGGCTGTGCGGTCCCGCGGTCAGCCTCGTCGTGCAACCGGTCGACGACGTGTGGATGCGCGACACCGGACCGGTGTTCGTGAGGGACCCGTCGGGGCAGCTTGGCGCGGTCGGTCTCAACTTCAACGGCTGGGGCAACAAGCAACGCCACGCGCTCGATGCCGAGGTCGCCGCGCACGTCGCCCGAGCCGCGAAGGCGACGTTCATCAAGGCGGGCCTCGTGCTGGAAGGCGGCGGGATCGAGGTCGACGGCGAGGAGGGGACAGCCATCATCACCGAGAGCTGCGTCGTCAACCCAAATCGCAATCCGGGTGTGTCGAAGGACAAATGCGAGGCCGAACTGTCTGGCCTGCTCGGGCTGGAAAAGATCATCTGGCTGCCCGGCATCGCGGGCAAGGACATCACCGACGGCCATACCGACTTCTACGCGCGCTTTGCCGGTCCCGGCGTTGTCGTGGCTGGCCTGGAACTGGATCCGTCGTCGTTCGATCATGCGGTGACCAAGCGACACCTCGATATCCTGCGCGGCGCTGTCGATGCGAAGGGCCGGCGTCTGGAGGTCGTGGTGCTGGAGAGCCCGTCGACGGTGCGTCCAAAGCACGGCGGCAAGGACTTCGCCGCCGGATACATCAACTTCTATGTCTGCAACGGCGCCGTGATCGCGCCCGAGTTCGGCGACGCGACCGCCGACCGCAACGCGCACGATATCCTGCGCGACCTGTTTGCCGACCGGGAGATCATCCAGCTCAACATTGACGGCATCGCTGCCGGCGGCGGCATTCACTGCACGACGCAACAGCAGCCGCGTTGATGTGAATGGCCCGGCCGCGACGGATCGCGGCCGGGCCGTTCATCGATTGCACTAGAGCGTTTTCGAGCGAAGTGGACACCGGTTCGCGTGAAGAAAACGCGTCAAAACAACAACCTAGAGCTTCGGTTCTGATCCTGTCAGAACCGAAGCTCTAGCGGTGCTAACCCGCCGGCATCTGTTTCTCGACCAGCCGCACCCAGTAGGACGCGCCGTGGCCGAGGATGTTGTCGTTGAACTTGTAGGCCGGGTGGTGGCACATCGGGCCGTCGCCCATGCCGAGGAAGACGAACGCGCCGGGGCGCGCCTCCAGCATGAACGCGAAATCCTCGGCGCCCATGACCGGCACTAGATTGTCGTTGACGCGTTCGGCGCCGGCCACATCGCGTGCGACCTCGGCGGCGATGCCGGCCTCGCGGGCGTGGTTCAGCGTCACCGGATACATGCGGCCATAGTCGGTCTCGGCAGAGCCGCCATAGGCCTTGGCGATGTTGGAGGCAATCTCGCCGATCCGGCGCTCGACCAGATCGCGCACGCCGGGATCCAGCGTGCGCACGGTGCCGCCCAGCGTGACGGTCTCCGGGATCACGTTGAACGCGGCGCCGGCCTCGAACATGGTGATCGAGATGACAGCCGATTTCAGCGGATCGACATTGCGCGACACGATCGATTGCAGCGCATTGATGATCTGGGCGCCGATCAGCACACTGTCGACCGCCTCGTGCGGGGCCGCGCCGGCGTGGCCGCCCTTGCCGTGGACGACGATCTTCAAGGTGTCCGACGAGGCCAGCATCGGGCCCGGTGTGGTCGCGAAATAGCCCTCGGGCAGGCCGGGCATGTTGTGGAGGCCATAGACCTCCTGGATGCCCCAGCGGGTCATCAGCCCATCGTCGACCATCGCCTTGCCGCCGGCGCCGCCTTCCTCGGCAGGCTGGAAGATCACGACCGCGGTGCCGTCGAAATTGCGCGTCTCGGTGAGGTATTTCGCGGCGCCCAGGAGCATCGCGGTGTGGCCGTCATGGCCGCAGGCGTGCATCTTGCCGGGGACCTTCGAGGCATAGGCGACGCCCGAGGCCTCGGCGATCGGCAGCGCGTCCATGTCGGCGCGCAGCCCGATGGTCTTGCCCGAACCGGATTTGCGGCCGCGGATCACGCCGACCACGCCGGTGCGCCCGATCCCCGTCACCACCTCGTCGCAGCCGAACTCGCGCAGCTTCTCGGCGACAATGCCGGCGGTGCGGTGCACCTCATAGAGCAGTTCGGGATTCTCGTGGAAGTCATGGCGCCAGGCGGCCATTTCATCCGAGAGGGCGGCAACGCGATTGACGATGGGCATGTGGAGCGTCCGTTTCTTGTGAGCTTTGTAGTGAACCGTGTAGGGCGGGTCAGCGTAGCGTAACCCGCCGGCTTGTCACGCGAAAGCGACCGTCATTCCGGGGCGATTCGAGCCGCAATTCGCAACTGCGAACTGTGGAATCCAGAGGTTGCAGCGCGAGATTCCGGATTTCGCGCGCGGTGCGCGTGCCCCGGAACGACGTAGGCAGATCCTCACGCTTCGCCGAACACCCGCTTGAAGATCGTGTCGACGTGCTTGAGGTGATAGCCGAGGTCGAACTTCTCCTCGATCTCGGCGTCCGTCAGGTATTTCTTCACGTCGGGGTCGTTCTTCAGCAGCGTCTGGAAGTCGCCTTCGCCGCGCCAGACCGGCATCGCGTTGCGCTGCACGAATTTGTAGGCGTCCTCGCGGCTGGCGCCCTTCTGGGTCAACGCGATCAGGACGCGCTGCGAATGCACGAGGCCGCCGAGCCGGTCGAGGTTCTTCTGCATGTTCTGCGGATAGACCACGAGCTTCTCGATCAGGCCGGCGAGCCGGACCAGCGCGAAGTCGAGCGTCACGGTGGCGTCGGGGGCCATCATGCGCTCGGCCGAGGAGTGCGAGATGTCGCGCTCGTGCCACAGCACGACGTTCTCCAGCGCCGGCGTCACATAGGCGCGCACCATGCGAGCCAGGCCGGAGAGGTTCTCCGACAGCACCGGATTGCGCTTGTGCGGCATCGATGAAGAGCCCTTCTGGCCCTCGGAGAAGAACTCCTCCGCTTCCAGCACCTCGGTGCGCTGCAAATGGCGCACCTCCACCGCGAGCCGCTCGACCGAGGCGGCGATCACGCCGAGAGTGGCGAAATACATTGCGTGGCGGTCGCGCGGGATGACTTGCGTCGAGACCGGCTCCGGCCGCAGGCCCATCGCTTTCGCGACGTGCTCTTCGACCCGCGGGTCGATCTGGGCGAAGGTGCCGACCGAGCCCGAGATCGCGCAGGTCGAGATCTCGTCGCGCGCGGCGACCAGGCGGGCGCGTGCGCGTGCGAACTCGGCATGGGCATAGGCGAGCTTGAGGCCGAAGGTGACCGGCTCGGCATGGATGCCGTGGGAGCGGCCGATGGTCGGCGTCAACTTGTGCTCGAAGGCGCGGGTCTTCAGCGCCGCCAGCACCCGGTCGAGATCGGCGATCAAAAGGTCGGCGGCGCGCTTGAGCTGGACGTTGAGGCAGGTGTCGAGCACGTCGGAGGAGGTCATGCCCTGGTGCACGAAGCGCGCCTCGGGGCCGACGATCTCGGCGAGATGGGTCAGGAAGGCGATGACGTCGTGCCTGGTCTCACGCTCGATCTCGTCGATCCGCGCGACGTCGAAGGTGGTGTCCTTGCCCTTGGCCCAGATCGTCCTGGCGGCTTCCTTGGGGATCACGCCGAGCTCGGCCAGCGCGTCGGCGGCATGCGCCTCGATCTCGAACCAGATCTTGAAACGCGTCTGCGGCTCCCAGATGGAAGCCATTTCCGGGCGGGTATAACGGGGGATCATCGAGAGCTCCGAATCGAGCGGGGCGGGACCACGCACAGGGAATATAGTGCGGAAAACCGGCCAAATAGCCGGCGTAGTGGCCGTAGCCGGGGTGAGCGCGGCGATATCCGGGGCCTCCCGGCGGACCCCGGGTATCGCCGCGCTCACCCGGGCTACCAAGCGGCTACAAATTCGCCAGCCCGCATTCGACGGCCAGGCGGACCAGCTGGGCATCGGTCCGCATGCCGGTCTTGGCCTTGATCAGATAGTGGTAGTTCTGCACGGTCTTGGTGCTGAGGTTGAGGTTTACAGCGATCTGTTCCTTGGTGTGGCCTGCCGCGAACTGCCGGAGAATCTCGATCTCCCGCTCGCCGAGCTGGTCGAGCGCCGATTTGGACGGCGCCAGGCTCTCCAGCGCGAGCACCCGGGCGACGTCGTCGCTCATCGCATGCTCGCCGCGCGCCACCGAGCGGATCGCCGCGATCAGCTCGGCCGGCTCGCTGCCCTTGGTGACGAAGCCAGAGGCACCGGCGCCGAACGCCGCCTTCACCTGGGCGGCCTCGCTGTGCATGCTGAAGACCAGGATGCGGGCGTCGGCATCGCGCGCGCGAATGTTGCGGATCGCTTCCAGTCCGCTCGCGCCGGGCATCGAGATGTCCATCACCACCACATCGGGCTGGTGCGACTTGAAGGCGCGATAGGCATTGGCGGCGTTGTCGGCCTCGGCGACCACGCTGAAATCGTCCTGATGCTCGAGCACGCGCCGGTAGCCCTGGCGGACGACGGGATGATCGTCCACCAGGAGAATCGAGATGCTGCGACTGTTCACGTTCGTTGTCTTCGCGGCCATCGTCTTCGCGGTCGTCATCTCAGGCAGCAAGCGGAATCGTGGCAGCGACCGAGAGGCCGCGGCTGGCCCGCGCGATCGACAGCGAACCGCCGAGTGCGGCGACGCGCTCACTGACGCCGGTAAGGCCGAAGCCCGCCGACTGCGCCACCTTGGCGGCATCGCCGCCGCCGTCGTCCTCGACGCGCACCAAGAGCGCGTTCTCGGCTCCGGTGCGCCGCTCGATCCGCAGCACGATCTCGCGCGCTGAGCTGTGGCGCAGCGCATTGGTCAGGCATTCCTGCGCGATACGATAGGCGGTCGCGGCGACCGTGCCGCTGATGTCGGCGAGATCGCCCTGCATATCGAGCTGGATCATCGGCTGCGTGGTGCGCGATCGACAGCTATCGACGAGATCGACCAGGCTCGCCTCCAGCCCGAGCTCCTCGGCCGGCGGGTGGCGCAGGCGGTTCAGCGTATCGCGTAGGCAGGCGACGATGCGGCGCGTGGCCTGCGAGATCATCCGCGCATCCTGCGCAATTTCGGTGCCGGCGGCGTATTTGTCGCCGGCGCTTGCCTCAATCGTGGTGGCGAAGGCGAGGATCGCGGTGAGATTCTGGCCGAACTCGTCGTGCAGCTCGCGGGCCAGCGCGCGGCGTTCGTCGCTGCGGATCTCGAGCAGCCGCCGCGTCAGCATCGTACGCTCCTCCTCGGCCTGCGCGAGGCGGTCGCCGAGATCGCCGACGGCGCGTCCGATCATCGCGAGATCCATCGAGCGGACGCGCGGCAGCGGCGTGCGGTACTCGCCTTCGGCCATGCGCCGCAGCGCTGACACGATCGAGTGGGCGGGCGCCAGCGTATGCGCGATCGCGAGCGAGGCGAGCAGCGCGATGGCCAGCGCCATCAGCAGCGCGACATGGATGTTGTCCAGGATGTGCTGCCAGGCGAGCGCGATCGCGGCGTCCGGATCGGAGATGGCGCGGACGGTTCCAGCGGAGGCAGTGCGGGCGCTGATCGGCCGCTCGACGGTGGCGTGATCGCCGAGCACCGCCTGCACGGTTGCCGCGAACCAGCGCGGCGGCGCCCTACCGATCCCCTTGCTCTGGCCGCAGAGCGGCTTCTCGAAGGCGCCGGCCGGTTCGAACTGCACGCAGATCCCCGGCGCGATCAGTCCCATGGTTTCGATGGTGCGCCAGTCCGGCGCCGGCAGCAGTTGTTCGCGCATCCGGTTGCTGCGCAGCAGCAATTCGCGCCAGTACAACGCTTCGAGCGCCTGCGAGACCCGCTCGGCGGACGCCGACGTGGCGCGATCGACGCTGCGATAGGCATCGATCGTGGCCCAGCCGGTGGCCGCGCCGAGGCACAGCGCGACGATGACGAGCAGGCGGGCGACCAGTTGAAGCACGAGGCGCATGCGATCACTCCACAGCCGGGGCATGATCCAGAAAGAGGGGCGAAGCGTAACAGCAACCCTGTTCCCGGCAAGTGCAAGCATGCCCAGCCATGCAGGTCGGGAAATTTGCCCGACGAAACTTGGGCAGATGTCTTTGGACGGCGCTCACAGGCTCTGCTCTAACGGAGGGCGAGGCCGCCGCGGAGCCTCATGGAACAATCGCCACAGGGAGCTCGCGCAGCATGAATGCCAAGGTCGGCGCCGCCGTCGCATCGGCCGGCACGGATGCGGCGGAGCGTAGCGTCCTGCTGCTCTGGATGATCTTCACCGGCCTTTCAGTGTTCGCCGCCTTCCTGCTGTGGCGCTACGGGCTGATCCGCCTGATGGTCAATTCCGACCGCACCTACATTTCCAGCGTCATCGCGGTGCTGTACATCGTCACTTGCATCCACTGCTTTTGGCGGACGCGGGCGATTGCGCGGGAAGGGGAGGTTGCGCGCGGCTGCCGCGCCATCCTCGCCGCGCCCGACGGCGCCAAGGTGCTGGCGTCAGACGCGCGCGGCCTGCCCGGCGGCCTCGTCACCGATCACATCAGGAGCCTGGTGCAGAAGGCCGATGCGCAAGCCAAAGGCCGCATCGACCAGACCCTGCTGCTGCGGACGCTGGCCGACCGCCTGCGCGGCTCGAACGGTTTTGGCGCCTTCGTCTCCGACACTCTGATGAAGCTCGGCCTGCTCGGCACCATCATCGGCTTCATCATCATGCTGGCGCCGATCGCATCCCTCGATGCCGCCGACAAGGTCGCGATGAAATCGTCGATGGGCCTGATGAGCGACGGCATGGCGGTCGCGATGTACACGACGCTGGCCGGGCTGATCGGATCGATCCTGGTCAGGATCCAGTACTACATGCTGGATTCGGCGACCCAGCGGGTGTTCTCCGACGCCGTGGTGCTTACCGAGACGCACGTCACCCCGGCGCTGGAGCGCCGCCTTGGTACGTCCGTTGGATCGCCGCCATGATGGACGAGTTCGGGCTCTATCCGCGCGAGGAGCCGTTCGATCCGCTCGGTGTCATGCTGTTCAAGGCGCTGCAGGTGATCGCCTTCCTGTTCTTCCTCGCGCTGCTTTCGGTGTCGCCGGACTCCAAGGAGGGCAAGATCGACTCCAAGGCGGAGTTCATCATCACGATGGACTGGCCGGACAACCACCCCGATGATCTCGACCTGTTCGTGCAGGACCCGGCCGGCAACATCGCCTGGTACCGGCATCGCGAGGCCGGCTTCCTGACGCTCGATCGCGACGATCGCGGCGGCGCCAACGACTTCATCGTGGTCAACGGCAAGAAGATCGCCTCGCCGATTCGCGAGGAGATCGTCACCTTGCGCGGCGTCGTCGCCGGCGAATACACTGTCAACGTCTCGCATTTCCAGGCGACGACCGGCGAGCCGGTACAGGCCAATGTGAAGGTGCAGAAACTTAACCCGACCGCGCAGGTGATCTTCGACGACAAGCTGACCGTCGACCACACCGGCGACGAGAAGACTGCGGTCAGGTTTCGTCTCGACGCCGAGGGCAAGGTGATCAACGTCGACCGGCGGCCGAAATCGCTGCTGGAAACCTTCCGCAGCAGTTGGCGCAACGGCGCCGACCTCGATCCGAACACCGGCGTCCCGAAATCCGGCGTCAGGGTGCTCCGCAATGATTAGCCTGCAATCAGTGGTCCTCACGCTCGCGGTGGCCTACGCGATGGTCGGTGCGCTGCTGCTGATCGTGCTGGTCTATGCGCGGCTGCACTGGTCGCTGAAGGCTGTCGTCATCGTCGTCACCAGCGCGTTCTATTTCGTCAGCTTCGGCGGCATGCGCGGGCTGCTCGGCTGGGCCTCCGCGGAGAAGCTGCCGGCGAATTTCAAGCTGCTGTCGACGCGGATCGTCGAACCGCATTCGCTGGAGGGCGATCCGGGCTCGATCTATCTCTGGGTTGAGGAGCTCGATGAAGACAACCGGCCGAGCGCCGTGCCGCGCGCCTTCCGGATTCCCTAC
Source organism: Bradyrhizobium sp. USDA 3240 (assembly GCF_054063295.1). NCBI lineage: Bacteria > Pseudomonadati > Pseudomonadota > Alphaproteobacteria > Hyphomicrobiales > Nitrobacteraceae > Bradyrhizobium > Bradyrhizobium sp. USDA 3240. The sequence goes on along the minus strand of NZ_JBSSGD010000002.1, from coordinate 1,028,845 downwards.
AGCGACGCACTCGCCGAGCAGACCCACACCGCCGACAACGAGATCAAGGCCGGGCATCCGCAGGGCGGGCGCGCGGCGGATTTCGGCGGCGGCGACGGCACCATCATGGATTTCGTCAGGGAGTACATCACCCCGAAGACGATCGTGGAGACCACGGGCGGCGATTCCACAACGGGAACCTTCGTGCCGCCGCCGGCCGGCGCGCAAGGGTCGGTCTTCACGCCGCTGCCACCGCCCCGAATGCCGCCCAAGGACGAGCAGCGATAGGGGCGCGCACCCGGCGAATGGCATAAAAATAGGGATCGCCAATAATCGGTCAGCGGGGTGGACAGTAGTCAACCGGAATTCCTCAATTCGCTGAACCGTGTAGTCTGTGGATAACCGGGGCTAGATTTCATCCCCAAGCCATTTTCCCGGCAAAGGGGCCGCTGCGTGAGGCGGCCCCTTTCGATTCCGGCACCCGGTTCCGGTGCCGTGAGGCGGCCTCAGAGCACCGTCAGGAATGCGATCGCGAGAACCATCAGCCACCCGACAATGACGAGCGAGACCACCGCGCCCGCGGTGATCTTGGCGATCTCCTTGAAGGTCATCGGCCGGTCCATGGCAGCCTCTCCCGGGGTAACCGTAGGAGACATAGGCACGGACCGGCGGGTTGCCCGGCTGCTCACGGAACGTTGTTGCTCGCCATCCAGGGCCCGGGCCAGCGGCCCCGATGGGCCCATCCAGGCCGCATAGCTGTCATCTCGCAAAGTTTGTCTGACAGATATTGAGATCTGTCAGCGAGATGGTGTATATACTCAACAGCCCAAGGGAGGAGGGCGCCCAGTGGCTGTTCCGGCGTTTGGCCGGGGGAGCCGTACTTAATTTGACTACCTCGAAGGACTACCTCCATGACGATAGAAATCTTTCAATTGACCGCCCAGATTCAACAGTGGCTCAACCTTCGCGTCGCCCGCCATTTGGCAGCCCAGGCCGCCAAGTTCACGCGCGGGCAGGACAGCGATAACCAGACGGTAAACGCATGAACGAGGCGGTGGTTTTGACTCCGGAGCGGATCCTCGAAGCAACCGAGGATGTTTTGAGGCGCTTCGGGCTCGCCAAGGCCACCGTTGTCGACGTTGCTCGCGCGCTGGATGTCAGCCACGGCAGCGTGTACCGCCATTTCCCGAGCAAAGCTTCGCTCCGTGACGCGGTCGCCAAACGCTGGCTCGACCGCGCCAATGAGCCGCTGTGCAAGCTCGCAGCCGGCGATGGCCCGGCGCCGGAGCGGCTGGAGAAATGGCTGCGCACCGCCTTCACGATCAAGCAGAAGAAAGTCTGCGACGATCCCGAGATGTTCGCGACCTATCTCGCGCTGGCCCAGGGCGCGCGTGAGGTGGTGGAAGCCTACAAGGACAAGCAGGTCGATCTGATCGCGAAGATCCTGTCAGATGGTGTCGCGCAGGGCGTGTTCGAGGTCGATGATGTCAAGGCGACCGCGCGCGCCGTGTTCGACGCAACCGTCCGTTACCATCACCCGGCGCATGCCGAGGAATGGTCCAAGCCGGAATGCCCGTCGCGGATCGACGCCCTGATCGCGCTGCTGCTGCGGGGCGTGCAGGTGTGCAAGCACTAACCGACCTTTCTTCCAACATCCTCTGACCACCTGATGCCTTTGGCCCGATTGCGAGCACGGGGCTGCGTGTGCTTGATATCGGGCAGGATCAGTCACGCGGACCACGATGCGGCTTGCACTCTTTGCCGATATTCATGCCAACCGACAGGCCTTCGCGGCCTGCCTGGATGCCGCGCGTGCGCGCGGCGCCGAGCGGCTGATCTGCCTCGGCGACATCGTCGGCTACGGCGCCGATCCGGAATGGGCCGTCGACACGGTGATGGACCTCGTCGCTGATGGCGCGATCGCGGTGCGCGGCAACCATGACAATGCGATCGGCGTGCCGAGCGACAGTATGAATGCCGACGCGCAGGCCGCCATCGACTGGACCCGCGGCCGACTCAACGGCGAGCAGAAGCAGTTCCTCGCCGAGCTTCCGATGTCGCGGGAAGAGGACAACCGGCTCTACGTGCATTCCGAAGCGTCCGACCCCGTGAAGTGGCGCTACGTCCGCGATACCTCCGATGCCGCGCGCAGCATGATGGCAACTGAATTGCAGATCACCTTCTGCGGCCACATCCATCGTCCGGGCCTCTACTCGATGTCCTCGACCGCGAAGATGACGAGCTTCGTTCCGACCGCGGGCGTCGCGGTTCAATTGCTGACCGGCCGGCGCTGGCTCGCCGTGCTCGGCTCGGTCGGTCAGCCGCGCGACGGCGATCCCGCGGCATCCTTTGCGATGTTCGACACCGCAAGCCGCGAGATCACCTATCACCGTGTGCCCTACGACGTCGCGACTGCCGCGGCGCGGATCAAGGCCAACGGCCTGCCGCTCTGGCTCGCCGATCGCCTCGCCGTCGGCAGGTGATGCCGATGGCGGCGCTGACGATGCAGCCGGGCGCCGAGATCGATGGCTTCACCATCGGCGAGCGCGTGCACCGCGGCGGCATGGCGACGCTGTGGAGCGTCACCCATCCCGGCATCACCGTGCCGCTTTTGATGAAGGTGCCGCTCACCTCGGAGGGCGAGGATCCGGCCGCGATCGTCAGCTTCGAGATGGAGCAGATGATCCTGCCGCGGCTGTCGGGGCCGCACGTGCCGGCCTGTTTCGGCAGCGGCGATTTCGAGCGCCAGGCCTATGTGGTGATGGAGCGCATTCCCGGGCAGACGCTCTACAGGCGGCTCGGCGGGCTGCCGTTGCCGTATGAGGAAGTGAGGGTGATCGGCGGCAAGGTCGCCACTGCCCTCGCCAGCCTGCACCGGCAGAACGTCATCCATCACGACATCAAGCCGAGCAGCATCATGTTCCGCGAGCGCGGCGAGGCCGTGCTGAGCGATTTCGGCCTCTCGCATCACCAGCATCTGCCCGATTTGTTGCAGGAGGAGTTTCGCCTGCCTTACGGCACCGCGCCCTATATGGCGCCGGAGCGCCTGCTCGGCGTGCGCGACGATCCGCGCAGCGATCTGTTCTCGCTCGGCGTGCTGCTGTATTTCTTCACCACCGGCGTCCGCCCGTTCGGCGAGACCGAGACCCTGCGCGGCATGCGCCGGCGGCTGTGGCGTGATCCGTATCCGCCGCGCAGGCTGCGATCCGACTATCCTCCGTGGTTGCAGGAGATCGTGCTGCGCTGTCTGGAGATCGATCCAGCCGCGCGCTATCCGACCGCGGCGCAGCTTGCCTTCGATCTTGCCCACCCCGAGCAGGTCAAGCTGACGGCGCGGGCGCAGCGGCTCGATCGCGATCCGCTCGGCACGGTCTGGCGCCGCCGCTTCAATCTCGGCGCGATGCCGCCGCAGCCGAAGTCCAATGCCGCGGCGCAGCTCGCAGCGAGCCCGATCGTTGCGGTCGCGCTCGATCTCGGCGAGGGGACCGAGGTGCTGAACGAGACCATCCGCGTCACCGCCGAGCAGGTGCTGTCGACGTCGCCGTCGGCGCGGCTCGCCTGCGTCAACGTGCTGAAGCTCAATCGCCTGGCGATCGACCGCACCCATGACGAGCAGGGCCAGAACAAGCATGTCGACCGCCTGGTGGCGCTCCAGCATTGGGCGCGACCGTTCAGGCTCGAGGAGGGGCGGCTGACCGTGCATGTGCTGGAGGCGATCGATCCCGCCGCCGCCATCCTGGAATTCGCCGCGGTCAATCTGGTCGACCACATCATCATCGGCGCGCGGCAGAACTCGGTGCGGCGCGCGCTGCTCGGCAGCGTCTCCGCCAAGGTCGCAGGCGAAGCGCCGTGCACGGTGACCGTGGTGCGGCCGTCGCGGCTGATGCCGGCGACGGAGGCGGGCGACGACACGGCGGATGCCGCTGCGACGCCGCCCGCGTTGTTCTAATCCTTGGTCGGCTAGATCGCTTCGCCGCGCGCTTCGGCGGCCGCGTGGCGGATCGCGGCGATGTTGGTCTTGTAGGCCTCGACGGTGCCACCCTTGAACACGGCCGATCCCGCGACGAAGGCGTTGGCGCCGGCGGCGGCGAGCTGGCCTGCAACGTCGGGCGCAACGCCGCCATCGACCTCGATGTCGATCGGTCGGCCCGCGACCATCGCCCTGACGTCGGAGATCTTTCCGATCGCCGAGCGGATGAAGGCCTGGCCGCCGAAGCCGGGATTGACCGACATCACCAGCACCAGGTCGATCAGGTCGAGCACATATTCGATCGCGCTCACAGGCGTTGCCGGATTGAGCGAGACGCCGGCCTTCTTGCCGAGCGCGCGGATCGCCTGCAGCGAGCGATGCAAATGCGGGCCGGCCTCGGCATGCACCGTGATGTGGTCGCAGCCCGCCTTGGCGAACGCCTCGAGATAAGGGTCGCAGGGCGAGATCATCAGGTGGGCGTCGAAGATCTTCTTGGTATGCGGCCGCATCGCCTTGATGACATCGGGGCCGTAGGAAATGTTCGGCACAAAATGGCCGTCCATCACGTCGAGATGGATCCAGTCGGCGCCGGCCTGGTCGACGGCGCGGACCTCCTCGCCGAGCTTTGAGAAATCCGACGCCAGGATCGACGGGGCGATAACGAGGGGACGCGGGGTGAATGACTGAGTCATAGCGCAGTTCCGAAAGGCTTCAGGGGGCGACGGGTGATCCCGCCTAACACGCGGACGCGTGGCGGGCAATGCGAGCGGACGGTACCTCGGAGCCGGAAAATTCTGCCGCCGGCGGCAGCTCTTGCCGGGTTCGCGGAACCCGCAACAATGCGCCAAGGCCTGGTTTTATTGGGTTTTTGCCATGGCACGCCGCTTGCTGCGCCTTTGCCAAGCGTTTGAGCCGCCATGTGCGGCCTTGTTGGAGTATTGCCATGTTATTTGCCATTGGCGCTGCGTCATCCGCCATTGATCTCTTGAGCTCGCTGATGTCGTCGAAGTCGACGACACAGACCGGCAGCTCCACGCAGGGAAATCAGTCGACCGGGCTGTTCTCGGCCGCGACCAGTAGCTCGACGTCCGCCAGCAGCAGCACGAGCGCCGGCTCGGGCAGCAGCAGCTCCCCGCAGATTTCGCCGCTGACCATGAGCGCGCTGCTCGACGCGCAGAGCCAGTCGCAGACCACGGGCTCGACGAGTGCGACCCCGACCAGCCGGTCGGATGCGCTGAAGGACCTGTTCTCGCAGATCGACGCCGACGGCAACGGCCAGATCACCAAAGCGGAATTCGAGAAGGCGCTCGGCGCCGGCGGCACCAACACCGCGCAGGCCGACGACGTGTTCTCCAAGCTCGATACCAATGGCGACGGTAGCGTCAGCCTCGACGAGATGTCGCAGGCCCTGCAGGGCCACAAGGGCGGCGGCCATCACCATCATCACGCGGCCGGCGGTGCGACTGACGGATCCGGCGCCAGCAGCGGCGCGGGCGGATCGAGCTCCGATCCGTTGATGCAGGCGCTGAACGGCGCGACCTCGACGTCGGTGACCAACAGCGACGGCTCGACCACGACGACCATGACCTATGCCGACGGCTCCAAGGTGTCGATGACGTCGCCGGCCGCGGCTTCCACCACCAGCAGCGCGACCTCGTCCTCTGCGGGCAGCAACGCGACCTCGTCCTACAATTTCATCGAGCAGCTGATCCAGCGCCAGTCGCAGGCGGTCTCGGCCCAGGCCTCGTCGTCGCTGTCGGTCAGCGCCTAACCGAATTTGTCCCGCCAGCTCGGCAGCGTGCCGGGGAAAGGCAACGCGGTGGCTGAATGAACGCCGCGGGCGATCGCGCGCGCCACCGTGTTGGCGGCGATGCCGCCGAGCTTGGTTAGGCCGAACAGCGGATCGACCGGCTTTACGCCGGTGGCCGCCGCAAACACCACATCGCCGTCGAGCGGGGCGTGCACCGGATAGATCGCGCGCGCCATGCCGGTCTGCGCGATCATCGCAAGGCGCCTGGCCTGCGGCTTGGTCAGCTGCGCATCGGTCACGACAACGACGAGCGTGGTGTTCTCGGCGGCGGTGGCGTCCGCGCCGCCCTTCAGCCGCAGCTTCAGCATGTCCGGCGTGAATGCGGGCGGCAAGCCGCGCCCGCCGAATTCGCCATCGACCTCGAACGGCGCCGCCCAGAACCACGGACCATTGCCTACCGTGACGCTGCCGACCGCGTTGACCACCGCGAGCGCTGCGACCTTGACGCCGTCGTCGGTTACGGCGGACGCCGAACCGAGGCCACCCTTGAGGTTGGCGGTGGTCGCGCCCATGCCGGCGCCGACACTGCCGAGCTCGAAATTGTCGGAGGCGGCATTGGCGGCCGCGTAGCCGAGATCGCGATAGGGCGGAAAGCGTCCCCACGCCTTGTTGCCGCCGTTGAGCAGGTCGAAGCAGATCGCACCCGGCACGATCGGGATCACCGCATCGCGGATGCGAAAGCCGCGGCCGCGTTCTGCGAGCCAGGCCTGCACGCCGCCGGCCGCATCTAACCCAAGCGCCGAGCCGCCCGACAGCGTGATGCCGTCGATCGCCTCGACGACGTTATGCGGGGACAGCAGCGCGTCCTCGCGGGTGCCCGGACCGCCGCCGCGGACATCGATCGAGGCCACCGCCGGCCGCTCGAACAGGATGGCGGTGACGCCGGAGGCGATCACGGCGTCGTCGGCGTGGCCGACGCTGACGCCGGCAATATCGGTGAGAAGGTTTTTCACGATTTAAGTCCGTTCGCCTGCTGTCCGATCGATCCGGTATAGCAGCCGCGGCGGATAAGCAAAACGCCCCGGCGAGCCGGGGCGTCTAGTACTCTATCCCGTTATTGCGAGCGAAGCGAAGCAATCCATTGTCACCGATCACACGGAAAGATGGATTGCGTCGTCGCTATCGCTCCTCGCAATGACGGCGAAGGGTGGGAAAATGCTCAGGAGCCCTTCGGATTGATCTCGGTGTAGTTGCCCTTGGCGTCCCACTTGTAGACGACGTAGTCGATCGCCTTGATGTCGCCCTTGGCGTCGAAGCCCATCTTGCCGAGCACGGTGTCCCAGTCGCCGGCCTTGATGGTCTCCATCACCTTCTTGGCGTCGGTGGTGCCGGCCCTGGCGACGGCTTGCGTCCACACCTGCATCGCGGCGTAGGTGTAGAGCGTGTAGCCTTCGGGATCGATGTTCTTGGCCTTGAACTTCTCGACGATCGCCTTCGCGGTCGGCTTGTTGCGCGGATCGGGGCCGAACGTGAACAGCGTGCCTTCGGCGGCGGGGCCGGTGATCGAGGCGAACTCCTTGTCGTTCATGGCATCGCCCGCCATCAGCACGGTCTGCAGGCCTTGGTCGCGCATCTGGCGCAGGATCAGGCCGGCTTCCTGATGGTAGCCGCCGACATAGACCAGATCGATATTGTCGCGCTTCAGGCGCGAGACGATCGAGTTGAAATCCTTGTCGCCCTTGTTGTAGGACTCGAACATCTTCTCCTGGAAGCCGGCCTTGTTCAGCGCCTTCTTGGTCTCGTCGGCGAGGCCTTTGCCGTAGGTGGTCTTGTCGTTCAGGATCGCGACATTCTTGCCCTTGAAGCTCTTCATGATGTAGTCGGCGGCGACCAGGCCCTGCTGGTCATCGCGGCCGCAGACGCGCGCCACGTTCCAGAGCTTGCGCTCGGTGAACAGCGGATTGGTCGAGGCCGGGGTGATCTGCAGCACGTTGGCGTCGGCATAGGCCTCGGAGGCCGGGATCGACGACGACGAGCAGAAATGGCCGGCCACGAACGGTATCTTCGAGGAGCCGATCTTTTCCGCGATCGAGCGCGCCTGCTTCGGATCGCAGGCATCGTCGTCGGCTTCCAGCGCGAGCTTCTTGCCGAGCACGCCGCCGGCGGCGTTGATATCGGCGACTGCCTGCTCGGCGCCATTCTTCATCTGCCGGCCAAAAGCGGATTCGGAGCCCGTCATCGGGCCCGCGACTGCGATGGTGATGTCTTGCGCGAACGCGCTCGCCGATAATGCGAACGACGCGCCCAGTGCCAGGCCGATCAGCTTCAGTGATTTCATGAGACGTCCCTCGTGGTCGTTGCCTCTTGCGGAAGGGCCCGGCACGCCGGGTCCCAAAACCGGCGGCATTCTCGGCTGATTTCGCAGCGAAGTCACCGGCAATTTTCAGGCAAATCGACGCTGTATCAGCCGCATCCTGCTGCAACGGGCGGCGCTCGTGGTTTAGCTAGCCGCGGCGGCCGCCTTCCAGATAGGCGGCGCGGATTTCCGGGCGCTGCAGCAATTCGGCGCCGGTTCCGGCCAGCGTGATCAGGCCGTTGACCATGACGTAGCCGCGATGGGCGAGCTTCAGCGCATGGTTGGCGTTCTGCTCGACGATCAGCACGGTGAGGCCGTCCTGCCGGTTCAGCGTGCGGATGGCGTCGAAGATCTGGCGTGCGATCAGCGGCGCAAGACCGAGCGACGGCTCGTCCAGCATCAGCAGGCGCGGCCGGCTCATCAGGGCACGGCCGATCGCGAGCATCTGCTGCTCGCCGCCCGACAGCGTGCCGCCGCGTTGTGCGATGCGCTCCTTCAGCCGCGGAAACAGCGCGAATACGCGCTCCAGCCCGGCTTCGCGTTCGGCGTCGCTGCATTCGGTGGCATCGGCGCCCATCTGCAGGTTTTCCGCGACGCTCATGCGCGGAAAGATCCGCCGGCCCTCGGGCGATTGCGCGATGCGCAGCCGCGCGATCTCGTGGGTCGGCACGCCGGTGATGTCGTCGCCGTCGAACTCGATGCGGCCGGCGCGGGCGCGCGGCCGGCCGAAGATCGTCATCATCAGCGTCGACTTGCCGGCGCCGTTGGCGCCGATCAGGGCGACGATCTCGCCTCGATTGATCTCGATGTCGACGCCCTTCAGCGCCTCGATCTTGCCATACGCCGCACGCACGCCGCGCACCGCGAGCAGGGGTGTGGTTGCCGCTGCCGCGCTCACGTGCCGCTCTCCATCACGGCGATCGCCTCTTCCTCGTCGGCGCCGAGATAGGCGGCGATCACCTTCGGGTCGTCGCGCACGGCTTGCGGCGTGCCTTCGGCGATCTTGACGCCGTAGTCCATGACCACGACGTGATCGGAGATCTCCATCACGACGGACATGTCATGCTCGATCAAGAGGATCGAGGTGCCCTGTTCGTTGCGGATCGACAGCAAGAGCTCGTTGAGCCCGCCGCTCTCGCGTGCGTTCAGTCCGGCCGCCGGCTCGTCGAGACAAAGCAGCGCAGGTTCGGTGCACATCGCGCGCGCGATCTCGAGCCGCCGCTGGTCGCCATAGGGCAGATTGCCTGCGGCGTCGTCGGCGCGGTCGAGCAGGCTGACGCGGTTGAGCCAGGTCCGCGCCAGCTCGATGGCGCGCTGCTCGGCCTCGCGCCAGGACGGCAGGCCGAGCAGGCCGAGCAGGGTGAGGCCCGAGGCGCGCATCAGCGCATTGTGCTGGGCGACCATTAGGTTTTCCAGCGCGGTCATGCCGGGAAACAACCGGATGTTCTGGAAGGTGCGCGCCACCTTGGCCTGCTTGGAGATGCGGAAATCGTTCAGCCGCTCGAGCTGGATGGTGCGGCCGTCATCATGGGCGAGGCGGATCGCGCCGCCGCTCGGCCGGTAGAAGCCGGTGATGCAGTTGAAGACGGTGGTCTTGCCGGCGCCGTTCGGCCCGATCAGCGCGGTGATCTTGCGTCGCTCGGCCGCAAAGGAGAGCTCGTTGACCGCGACGATGCCGCCGAAGCGCATCATCAGGCGGTCGACGGTGAGGATGTGGTCGCCGCTCATCCGTGGCCCTCCTTGACGAGGTCGGAGGAGATCGCCTGGTTGCGCTCCAGGAACACGGTGGGCGCGCGATGGCCGATCAGACCGCGCGGCCGCCAGATCATCAACAGCACCATCGCGATGCCGAACACCAGCATGCGGTACTGATCGAAACCACGGAACAGCTCGAAGCCGCCGATCATGGCGAGCGCGGCAAGCGCGACGCCGAGCTGCGAGCCCATGCCGCCGAGCACGACGATCGCCAGCACCAGCGCCGATTCCTGGAAGGTGAAGGACTCCGGGCTGATGAAGCCCTGCCGCGTGGCGAAGAATGCGCCGGCGAAGCCGCCGAACATCGCGCCGGTCGCGAACGCCGTCAGCTTGGTGGTCGTGGTGTTGATGCCGAGCGCGCGACAAGCGACCTCGTCCTCGCGCAGCGCCTCCCAGGCGCGGCCGATCGGCAGCCGCCGCAGCCGGATCGTCACCCAGTTGGTGAGCAGCGCCATCGCCAGGATCAGATAGAACAGGAAGACGAGGCGGTGGGTCGGCGAGAACTCGATGCCGAGCCTGGCGGCGAGCCCGTCGTCGCCCGGCGTCAGCGGAATGCCGAACATGGTCGGGCGGGGAATCCCCGAGACGCCGTTGGGGCCGCCGGTCAGGCTCTGCCAGTTGATGATGACGAGGCGGATGATCTCGCCGAAGGCGAGCGTCACGATCGCGAGATAGTCGCCGCGCAGCCGCAGCACCGGGAAGCCGAGCAGCACGCCCCAGAATGCCGCCAGGATGCCGGCGAGCGGCAGGCAGACCCAGAACGACAATCCGAAATTGGTCGCGAGCAGCGCGTAGGAATAGGCGCCGACCGCATAGAATGCGACATAGCCGAGGTCGAGCAGGCCGGCGAGGCCGACCACGACGTTCAAGCCCCATCCCAGCATCACATAGGTCAGGACCAGGATCGACAGGTCGAGAATGTAGCGCTGGTTGTAGAAGATGACCGGCACGAGGAACGCGAACACCAGGAGCGCAGGCGCCAGCCATCGCCCGGCGAACGAGATCGCCGATTGCACCGGCTTCGGCACGATGCTGTCCTTGTCGACCGGTCCCCACCATTGCCGCAGCAGCTCGACGATGATGCTGCCGCCGAACACCGCGCCGACGAGAGCGGCGAGGTCGCCGAACCGGGTCCAGTAGATCAGGCCGCCTTGCGGTCCGGCCTCGGTGCGCACGCCGATCATCAGCGAGAACAGCACCAGCGCGACCAATGCGCTGATCAGGGCTTTCTTGAGAATGAAGGCGCTGCCCGAGGGCTGCGCGGCGGGCGATGGGCGGGCTGAGTTCGCGCTCACGAAGTGCCTGTCAGACTTTTTCGACTTCGGGACGGCCAAGCAGGCCGGTCGGCATGAAGATCAGCACCACGATCAGGATCGAGAACGCGGCGACGTCCTTGTATTCCACCGAGAAATAGGCCGACCAGAAAGTCTCGATCAGGCCGATCGCAAGCCCGCCGAGCATCGCGCCCGGCAGCGAGCCGATGCCGCCGAGCACGGCGGCGGTGAACGCCTTGATGCCGGCGACGAAGCCCATGAAGAAATCGACCAGGCCATAATACAGCAGGTACATCATGCCGGCGACGGCGGCGAGCGCGGCACCGATCACGAAGGTCATCGAGATGGTGCGGTCGACATCCACCCCAAGAAGCGCGGCCATGGTCTGGTCCTGCTCGCAGGCGCGCATGTCGCGCCCGAGCCGGGTGCGCGACACCAGCCAGGTGAACAGCGCCAGCACCACGATGGTGGCGAGCACGACCATGATCTGGATGTTGGAGAGCTGCACGGCGAAGCCTTGCGCGCCCTCATGCAGCGTGTAGCCGCCGGTGATGATCGGCGGCACCGGCTTGACGCGCGCGCCCTGCGACACCTGCGAGAAGTTGGTCAGCACGAACGACATGCCGATCGCCGACAGCATCGGCGCGAGGCGGAACGAATGCCGCAAGGGCCGGTAGGCGATGCGCTCGATGGTCCAGCCATAGAGCGCGGTGATCGCCATAGAGACCAGCAGCACGATCAGAAGGATCAGGGGGATCGCGGTGAGGCCGAGCGACACCAGCACCAAAAACGAGATCAGCGCGATGAAGCCGCCGATCATGAAGATGTCGCCATGGGCGAAGTTGATCATGCCGACGATGCCGTAGACCATCGTGTAGCCGATGGCGATCAGGCCGTAGATCGAACCGAGCACGAGGCCGTTGATCAGTTGCTGGGCGAAATAGTCCATGCGCTGCCGTAACTCGAGGGGTGACGCGCCGAGGGCCCCCGGCAGCCTGATCCGTCGCGTCGTGGTATTTTCTAACAGTGGAACCCCGGCGGCGGCAACAGCGTGGCAGCAGCAGATAAGGGCTTGTACATAACTACTTCGGCGGGTGCGGTTCCGATGTCACAGGGGCGACACCTCGTTGCCTTGCAATGATCACGCCGGAACCCGTGTTGGCCGAGCCACGGCGGCGGTCAGAAGCGGGGAGACCGCAGGGCCCCGGCCGGCAAGGCCGGAAGCCCCATCCGGAGCGCTGGTGCCGAGCAATTGAGCAGATGCAACAAGAGGGGTCTCGCCGAACGGCGAAGCCCCTTCTTGTTAGCTCATTTGTTTTTGCTCTCTGTTCAGGCCAACTGATCGGCGAAGCGGCCGCGGAAGGCGTATGAACCGAAATGCGTGAGCTCGCTTCGAAGGTCGAGCCAGATTTCGCCGCCGAGATCGAGCCAGCGCCGGCAGAAGGCGTAATCTTCGGACAGATACTCGCCGGTCTTCTTGTCGATCATGCATTCGAACAGCGAGACGCGGTCGAGGTCGGCGCGAACCAGGTCGCCGGTGTTCAAGTCGTTGCTCTTGTGGTTCGCCCGATATTTGAGCTCGGGATGGGCGTCGCACAGCCGGACGAGGGCGGATCGCTTCATCATCAGGAAGCCGGTTCCGGCATATCGGACTTTCGCGAAGCCGTCGCCGCGCGCCGTGATCTGATCGCCCTCCCATGTGACGACATAGTCCAGCGAGGATGACGCGAGGTTCTGCCGCTTGGCCTCAGCAGCGCGCTGCACCTTTGCCCAATCGATGTGCTTGAGCGGGTAGGCCGCGGCCGAAACCTCGGCGTCGCAATCCAGCAGCCGGAACACGGACTCGGGCTCGAACCCGATATCGGCATCGATGAACAGGAGATGGCTGGCGCCGGATACGAGGAACTGGTGGGCCAGCTCGTTCCGGGCGCGCACGATCAGCGATTCGTTTCCGATCAGGTGGAACTGGATGTCGATGCCCCGGGCAGTGGCTGCGGCCTGAAGCTTCAGGGCGGACAGCACATAGGCCATCTTCAGGTCGCCGCCGAAGCACGGCGTTGCGACGAAAACGCGGGTTCTTTCGGTCATTTTACCCCCTTATTCCTGCCCGGCGCAGCTGCTGGCCGAGCCCGATCTGCATCGATCCGGAACCATCGCACCGCGCTTAACCTTAACAAAGGGTTTAAATTGCTGCCGGCAATCGATCGGCGTTACCTCGCAGGCTGAACCGTCGCCGCTCCAAAGGGCGCCGGAGAGAAGCGGGAAGCGGCAATGTCGAGCAACTGGCGGATCAGCTCCTTCAACGGCGCGCTGCTTGCGGCCTATTTCATTCCGGTCTGGACCATCATCGCCTTCAGCATCATGGTGTCGCCGATCCACGGCCTCTATGAGCGGCCGAGCGTATCCATCGCGTTCTACGCCAACGACTATCTGCACCTCGGCAAGATGGCGACGGTGCGGCTGGCATGGCTGCTGGCGCTGGCGCGGATCACGGTGGTGGCGTTCTTTGCGGTCTTCCTCGCGATGACCGCGTTCTCGCCGCTGCGCAAGAATAGCCGCGGCGGCGACGAGGCGCTGGCGGTGGCGCTATGCCTCGGCAGCGTGCTGAGCTTCGCCAGCATGATGATGGCGTCCAAGGTCGGCGAGATCGAAGCATTACGTATGCATGCGGCCGAGCTTCTGATGCTGCTCGGCACCGCGATCGTGATGCTGTTCGAGACGTCGCCGAAGCGAACCGCCCAGCCGACCGCTGCCGAGGCACCTGCCGCCGAGACGCGCGCACCGGCCGGCGAGCTATCCCTTCAGCAGCCCTAGTTCCGCGATGATCGCGCCGGCTTCCTTGACGGCGTGATTGGCCGCGGGCACGCCGCAATAGATCGCCTGCTGCAGCAGGATCTCCTTGATGTCTTCGGGCGTGAAGCCGCCTTCGCTGAGCGCTGCGCGCACGTGCAGGCGGAATTCGTCCCACTGGCCCAGCGCGACCATGGTGCCGATCACCAGCACGCGGCGCGTGCGGTGATCGAAATGCGGCCGGGTCCAGATGTCGCCCCACGCATAGCGCGTGATCAGGTCCTGGAAGTCGGTGTTGAACGCGTTGCGGTTCTTGATCGACTTGTCGACCCATTCATTGCCGAGCACCTTGCGGCGCTGCGTCATGCCGTCGTCGCGGCGTTGATTGTCGTCCATTGATGTCTCTCCGGGGTACGTCATTCCGGGGCGGTCCGCAGGACCGAACCCGGAATCTCGAAGTTGTGGATGCGGATCGAGATTCCGGGTTCGATGCTTCGCATCGCCCCGGAATGACGATGGTCGTTACCGTTGCGTCAGGAAGCCGACCACGGCTTCGGTAAAGGCGTGCGACTGCTCGACATTGGAGATGTGCGCGGCATCGAGCAGCGTCATGCCGGCGCCGGGAATGCCGCTGCGGATCATTTCACCCGCCGACACCGGCGTCGCCATGTCCTGCTTTCCCGCGATCACCAGCGTCGGGCTCTTGATCCTGGGCAACAGCGCGCGCTGGTCGAGCGTCGACAGCGCCTCGCAGCAGGCGAGATAGCCCTCGACGGGAGAGGCCAGCAGCATCGCCTTCATGCGCGCCGCGATCTCCGGCTCGCGCTCGCGGAAGTCGGCGGTCAGCCAGCCCGCGATCACGGCGTCGGCGACGGCGGCGATGCCGCCTTCCTTCACCGCCTTGATGCGGTTCAGCCAGTTGGTCGGATCGGGATAGTAGCAGGCGGTGTTCGCCAAGATGATCTTGCCGAATCTGTCCGGCGCGTTGGCCCCTAACCATTGCCCGACCATGCCGCCCATCGACAGGCCGCACCAGTGCACCTTCTCGATGTTGAGGTCGTCGAGGATCGCGAGCACGTCGCGGCCGAACCGTTCCATCGAGTAGGGGCCCGCCGGCACGCCGGATTTGCCGTGGCCGCGCCGATCGTAGCGGATGACGCGGAACATCTGCGTCAGCGCCCGCATCTGCGGCTCCCACATCTGCAAGGTGCAGCCGAGCGAATTCGACAGCATCAGGGTCGGTCCGCCGTCGCGGCCATCCACCTGGACGTTGAGCAGGCATCCGTCGGCGTTGATCATCGGCATCTTGCACTCCTTGTCATGCGCGGACTTGATCCGCGCATCCATCGAGAATGAGTCTCTTTGCGATGATGGATTGCCGGGTCAAGCCCGGCAATGACACCTTCGCTATTTCTCGTCCAGCGAAGCCAGCAAACGGTCGATCAGCGCTTGCGAGGCGCCCTGATAGGCCATCGGCTCGAACAGCTCCGCGATTTTCTTGGTGTCGAGATGCGCGGTGACCTTTGCATCCGCCGACAGCACGTCGCGCAAATGCTTCTTCTCGGCGACCGCCTTCTTGCTCGCGGCTTCGATCAGATGATGAGCGTCGCTCTTGCCGACCTTTTCGGCGAGCGCAAAGGTGATGGCTTCCGCCATGATCAGCCCCTGCGTCGCATCGAGATTGACGCGCATCCGCGCCGCATCGACCTCGAGCCCTTCGGCGAGATCGACGATGGCGGCGAGCCCGCCGGAGGTCACCAGCATCAGGCCGGGCAGTGTCGGCCATTCCGCATGCCATGGGCCGGCGCTGCGCTCATGGTCGTGCACCTGCGCAGCGAAGATCGTGGCCGTGAGGTTCGGCGCCATGGTCGCAGCCCCCAGCGCGCTCGCGGCGGAGACGGGATTGCGCTTGTGCGGCATGGTGGAGGAGCCGCCGCGGCCGGCGCCCGCGGGCTCGAAGGCTTCGCCGACATCGGTCTGCATCATCAGCGAGACGTCGCGGGCGATCTTGCCGCAGCTGCCGGCGAGGATCGCAAACACCGACGCGGCCTCCGCGATGCGGTCGCGGTGGGTGTGCCAGGGCGCATCCGGCAGCGGCAGGTCCAGTTCTTTCGCAAGCGCTGCGGCGACCGCGAGGCCGTTGTCGCCGAGCGCGGCGAGCGTGCCGGCGGCGCCGCCGAATTGCACGGCCAGCGTCTCGCGGCGCAGGCGGAGCAAGCGCTTGCGGGAGCGATGCAGGGCCGCGGCATATTCGGCGAGCTTAAGGCCGAACGGCATCGGCAGCGCATGCTGCAGCCAGGTCCGCGCCACCACCGCGGTGTCACGATGGGTACGCGCAAGCCCGGCAAAGCCCGCAACGGCGCGGTCGAGGTCTGTGAGCAGCGCATCGATGCCGGCGCGCAGCGACAGCATGGTCGCGGAGTCGATCACGTCTTGGCTGGTCGCACCCCAATGCACATAGCGCGCCGCGTCGGCATCCTTTTTGGCGACGTTGGCGGTCAGGGCCTTCACCAGCGGGATCGCCAGATTGCCCGATCGCGTCGCGGCATCGGCCAGCGCGGCGCGGTCGAATGATTCGGCCTTGCAGGCCGCGGCGATCGGTCCCGCGCTAGCCGCGGGAATCACCCCGCAGGCCACTTCGGCACGGGCCAACGCGGCTTCGAAATCCAGCATGTTTTGCAGGGTGGCGGCGTCGTCGCACACCGCGCGCATCGCGGCGCTCGATAGCATTGGCGCAAGCAGGGGGGAGAGGGCTGTGCTCATGGCGCGCGACCTAACCACTGTCGCGCGCTCCTGCCAATGCCCCGCCGCTGCCGCCAATTTCGGCAGCGCCGATCGCGCGATTTTGTGAACCGCGGGTGCGTCTTGCTGCGGTTGCGAATATGCATCGCTCATCCTCCGAAGGTGGCCTTTCCTTTGCGCCCCGGCTGCTTTACTTGGGGGCAAAGGTTTCTTGCGATCGAGGAGGTCCCCCATGGCCATGACAATGACCGGCGAAGTCCAGCTTGCAGCGCCGCGCCAGGCTGTGTGGGACAAGCTCAACGATCCCGAAGTGCTGAAGGCCTGCATTCCCGGTTGCGAAGAGCTCGAGAAGACCGATGAGGGCGGCTTCCGCGCCACCGCCAAGATGAAGGTCGGCCCGGTCTCCGCCCGCTTCAAGGGCAAGGTCACGTTGAGCGATCTCGACCCGCCGAACGGCTACAAGATCTCGGGTGAAGGCGAGGGCGGGGTCGCCGGCTTCGCCAAGGGCGGCGCCACCGTCGGCCTCGCCGACAAGGATGGCGGCACGCTGTTGAGCTACAACGTGGAGGCGCAGATCGGCGGCAAGCTCGCCCAGCTCGGCCAGCGCCTGATCAACGGCGCCGCCAAGAAGCTGGCGGACGAATTTTTTGCAAATTTCGCCAAAGCGGTGCAGGGTTAGCCCTGCTTTCCGGCTGGATTATTTAAGTCCGGCCATGTCCTGGATGGGTGGCTCGAAAGATTGCCCATCGCGGGGCGCGCCCATATTATGCCGTCTGGAATGATTTTAAACCGCCTGCTTCGCCGATATGCGGTGGGGCAGATAAGAGAGTGCTGATGGCCAAGATTTCAATGATCGTGAACGGCAACCCCGTTAACGCGAATGTCGACCCCCGTACCCTTCTGGTCCAGTTTCTGCGCGAAAATCTGCGGCTGACAGGTACCCATGTCGGCTGCGACACCTCGCAGTGCGGCGCCTGCGTCGTGCATCTGGACGGCAAGGCGGTGAAGTCGTGCACGACGCTTGCGGTGATGGCCGACGGTCATGAGGTCAAGACCATCGAGGGGCTGGCGGCCGATGGCGCGCCGCTGCATCCGATGCAGGAGGCCTTCCGCGAGCATCACGGCCTGCAGTGCGGCTTCTGCACGCCCGGCATGATCATGACCGCCGTCGACCTCGTCCATCGCAAGGGCCACGACCTCTCCGACGAGGTGATCCGCGAGGAGCTGGAAGGCAATCTGTGCCGCTGCACCGGCTACCAGAACATCGTTGCTTCGATCGCCGCCGGCGCCAAGGCGATGGCCAAGTCGGACCTGGCTTAACACCTCGCCTAGTCAGCAATTCATCGCGACAAGCGATCAGGACATTCCAATGTACGAATTCAAATATCATCGTCCCGGCACCGTGCGGCAGGCTGCCAATCTGCTGGTGAAGAACGAGGACGCTAAGCTGATCGCGGGCGGTCACACGCTGGTGCCGGTCATGAAGCAGCGGCTCGCAAGCCCGCCGCATCTGGTCGACCTCTCCCATATCGAAGGTCTCGACACGATCGAGATGAAGGGCCGCTCGCTGGTGATCGGCGCCACCGCCAAGCACGCCGTGGTCGCGAACTCCGCGATCGTGGGCGAGGCGATCCCGGCGCTGGCCGAGCTTGCCGGCATGATCGGCGATCCCGCCGTGCGCCACCGCGGCACCATCGGCGGCTCGCTCGCCAACAACGACCCGACCGCGGACTATCCGGCCGCGGTTCTGGCGCTGGGCGCGACCATCGTCACCAACAAGCGCCGCCTGAAGGCCGAGGAGTATTTCCAGGGCCTGTTCACGACCGCGCTGGAGGCCGACGAGATCATCACCAAGGTGATGTTCCCGCTGCCGAAGAAGGCGGCCTATGTGAAGTTCCGCAACCAGGCCTCGCGCTACGCGCTGGTTGGTGTGTTCGTGGCCAAGCGTCCGTCCGACGTGCGCGTCGCGGTCACCGGTGCAGGCTCGGACGGCGTGTTCCGTGTCACCGCGTTCGAAGAGGCCCTGAAGAAGCGCTTCTCGCACAAGGTGCTCGACGGCATCGCGGTTCCCGCCGACGGGCTGAACAGCGACCTGCACGGCAGCGCGGAATACCGCGCGCATCTGATCGGCGTTCTGACGCGCAGGGCGGTGGAAGCCGCCAACGCCAAGGACTAGCTAAGGACTAGATCCAAGGGACTAGATCCGAACTCGATCCCAAGGACTAGATCTGACGCGTGATGTTGCTAACCCCTGTTCGAAGACTGGCTGTTCCATGAGTGCATCGGCGTTACCCACTTCCGTCGATGCGCTCGAGCAGCTCTTGACGTCGCGCGGCTATCTTGCCGAACGGTCGCTCGCGACCGTGACCTATCTCGCGCTGCGCATGGGCCGGCCCCTGTTCCTCGAAGGCGAGGCCGGCGTCGGCAAGACCGAGATCGCAAAGGTCCTGTCGGCGGCGCTCGGGCGCAAGCTGATCCGCCTGCAATGCTATGAAGGTCTCGACGTCGCTTCCGCCGTCTATGAGTGGAGCAGCGCGGCGCAGATGATCGCGATCCGGCTCGCGGAAGCCTCCGGCGACACCGATCGCGACCAGCTCGCGAGCGACATCTTCGCCGAGCGCTTCCTGATCAAGCGGCCGCTGCTGCAGGCACTGGAGCCCGATGTTGCGGGGCCCCCGGTGCTGCTGATCGACGAGCTCGACCGCGCCGACGAGGCGTTCGAGGCGTATCTCTTGGAAATCCTCAGCGACTTCCAGGTCACGATCCCCGAGCTCGGCACCGTGAAGGCGCCGGCGCCGCCGATCGTCATCATCACCTCGAACCGCACCCGCGAGATCCACGACGCGCTGAAGCGGCGCTGCCTCTATCACTGGGTGGATTATCCCACGGCCGACCGCGAGCTCGCGATCGTCAAGTCGCGGGTGCCGAACATTTCCGCAAAACTGTCGCAGCAGGTGGTGCGCTTCGTGCAGGCGCTGCGCAACCAGGATTTCTACAAGTCGCCTGGAGTCGCCGAGACCATCGACTGGGCCACCGCGCTGTCCGAGCTCGACGCCCGCTCGCTGACGCCGCAGGTGGTCGGCGACACGCTGGGCGCGCTCTTGAAGTACCAGGACGACATCGCGCGGATGCAGGGTGATGCGTTGCAGAAGACATTGAAGGAAGCGACGAGCGACTAGCTGGGTCGCGCGCGTTACAACATCGTTCGTCATTCCGGGGCGCGCCACTTGGCGCGAGCCCGGAATCCATAACCACCATCGTGAGTATGGATTCCGGGCTCTCGCTTCGCGATCCCCGGAATGACGGGAGTGGATAGTTCGATGCCCATCAACCACCTCGCGCCTCCGACCGGCCACATGGCCGACAACGTGATCGGCTTTGCCCGCGCGCTGCGGGCGGCCGGGCTTCCCGTGGGGCCGGGCTCGGTGATCGATGCGCTCGACGCGCTGCAGCTGATCGAGGTCGGCCATCGCCTGGACTTCTACGCCACGCTAGAGGCGATCTTCGTCAAGCGCCATGAGCATGCGCTGATCTTCCGCCAGGCCTTCGAGTTGTTCTTCCGCGCCGCCGAGGAGTGGAAGAGCATGCTGGATTCCGTCCCGCTGCCCGACCACGCCAAGAAGAAGCCGCCGCCGGCCTCGCGCCGCGTCCAGGAGGCGATGGCGCAGCCGGCGAAGAGCGAGGAGCGGCCGCAGGCCCAGGAGCAGGAGCTGAAGCTCTCGGTCTCCGACAAGGAGGTGCTGCAGAAGAAGGATTTCGCGCAGATGACCGCGGCGGAGATCGCCGAGGTGACGCGCGAGATCGCCAGGATGCGGCTGCCGCAGGCCGAGCTCGTGACCCGCCGCTACCAGCCCGACGCGCGCGGCTTGCGGCTCGACATGCGCCGCACCGTGCGCAACTCGCTGCGCACCGGCGGCGAGATCATCGATATCCGCAAACTTGGCCGGATCGAGAAGCCGGCGCCGATCGTGGCGCTGCTCGATATCTCCGGCTCGATGAGCGAGTACACCCGCCTGTTCCTGCACTTCCTGCACGCCATCACCGACTACCGCAAGCGGGTCTCGGTGTTCCTGTTCGGCACCCGCCTGACCAATGTGACGCGCGCGTTACGGGCGCGTGACCCCGACGAGGCGCTGGCGAGTTGCACGTCCTCCGTCGAGGACTGGGCCGGCGGGACACGGATCGCGACCTCGCTGCACACCTTCAACCAGCTCTGGGCGCGCCGGGTGCTGGGGCAGGGTGCCATCGTCCTCCTTATATCCGATGGACTAGAACGCGAGGCCGATGCCAAACTGGCCTTCGAGATGGACCGATTGCACC
Organism: Bradyrhizobium sp. USDA 3240; assembly: GCF_054063295.1. NCBI lineage: Bacteria > Pseudomonadati > Pseudomonadota > Alphaproteobacteria > Hyphomicrobiales > Nitrobacteraceae > Bradyrhizobium > Bradyrhizobium sp. USDA 3240. The sequence continues at coordinate 1,007,909 of NZ_JBSSGD010000002.1, read as the reverse complement.
GCTCCTGCCGCCGCCTGATCTGGCTCAACCCGCTGCTGCGCTATTCGGGCTTCGAGGCCAAGGCGCAGGGCATCAAAATGATGCTGCCCCACGTTGACGAATTTCGCCCGGTGCATAACTTGACGTCCATCAAGGGCTTGATCGGGGCGCTGTCGTCCCCGCCGCCGGCGCACCACCGCAGCCTGATCCGCTCTGTAGCCTAAGAAGCCTGACCCGATAGCAGGAGGCCACCATGCTGAACCGCGACGAAGATATCCTTCAGGCCGCCGAGACCTGGCAGAAGCAGGGCCATGGCGTGGCGCTCGCCACCGTGGTCGAGACCTGGGGCTCGGCGCCGCGCCCGGCCGGGTCGAGCCTTGTCATCAATGATGACGGCACGTTCTTAGGCAGCGTCTCCGGCGGCTGCGTCGAGGGCGCTGTCGTCACCGAGGCGCTCGACGTGATCGCGAGCGGCCAGCCAAAAATGCTCGAATTCGGCGTCGCCGACGAGACGGCCTGGAATGTCGGCCTGTCCTGCGGCGGCACCATCCGCGTGTTCGTCGAGAAGGTCGGTTAGCCGTGAAACTCGAGATTCTCAAAGAGCTCAATGCCGAACGCGCCGCGCGCCGTCCGGTCATCATCGTCACCGACACCGCCAATGGCGAGCAGCGCCTGGTCAAGGCTGCGGACATCGCCGCAGATCCGCTGCGTGCCGAGCTCGCCAAGCAGCTGCGGATGGGCAAGAGCGGCAATGTCGAGGTATCCAGCAAAAAACTGTTCCTCAACGTCTACGCGCCGACCGCAAAGCTCGTGATCATCGGCGCGGTCCATATCAGCCAGGCCTTGGCGCCGCTGGCGCGCTCGCTCGACTATGACGTGACGGTGGTCGATCCGCGCACGGCGTTTGCAAGCCCGGAGCGTTTCCCCGACGTGCCGCTGGTCGCCGAATGGCCCGACGTCGCGCTGCCGCCGCTCAACGTCGATCACTACACGGCGTTCGTCGCGGTGACGCATGATCCGAAGATCGACGATCCGGCGCTGCTGCACGCCTTCGACCGCGACTGCTTCTATATCGGCGCGCTCGGCTCGCGGAAGACGCATGCCAAGCGCGCCGAGCGGCTGCGCGCACAGGGCGCCAAGGACAGCGACATCGCGCGCATGCACGCGCCGATCGGGCTGGACATCGGCGCGGTGTCGCCGTCGGAGATCGCGGTCGCGATCATGGCCGAAATCACCGCGCAGCTGCGTTTGCCTCCCAAGGAAAAAGAAGAAGCGGCATGAAGTTCGGTCCCGCCAGTCCGGCCGACGCGATTGGCGGCGTCACCGTGCATACGCTCCGCCAGGGCACGCTGGTGCTCAAGAAGGGCACCACGATCGGCCCTGACGAGGTCGAGGCGCTGACCAAGGCCGGCGTCAAGGATGTTGTCGTGGTGCGGCTCGAGGAGGGCGATGTCTCCGAGGACGTCGCGGCCGCCAGCATCGCGCAGGCAGTGGCGGGCGAGGGCGTCAATGTCGAGCGCGCCTTCACCGGCCGCGCCAATCTGTTCGCGGCGCGCCCCGGCGTGCTGGTGGTCGACCGCGCCGCGGTCGATCGCATCAACGGCGTCGACGAGGCCATCACCTTTGCAACCCTTGCGGCGTTCAAGCCGGTGGTCGAAGGCGAGATGATCGCGACCGTCAAGCTGATCCCGTTCGGCGTCGAGGGACGCTTACGCGATGCGGCCGTGGCCGTCGCCGGCAAGGACACGCTGCGGATCGCGCCCTACACGATCAAGAAGGTCGGCGTGGTCTCGACCTTGCTGCCGGGCCTCGCACCGAAGGTGATCGACAAGACGCTGCGCGTCACCGCCGAACGGCTGGCGCCGGCCGGCGCCACCATCATCGCCGAGCGCCGCGTGCCGCATGACGAGACGGTGCTCGCGGCTTCGATCAAGGAATTGCTTGGCCTGGGGGCCGAGCTCGTCATCGTGTTCGGGGCGTCGGCGATCGCCGACCGCCGCGACGTGATCCCGGCCGCAATCACCGAGATCGGCGGCGCGATCGAGCATTTCGGCATGCCGGTCGATCCCGGCAATCTGCTGTTGATCGGCAGCGCCGGCGGCGTGCCGGTGCTGGGCGCGCCGGGCTGCGCGCGCTCGCCGGTCGAGAACGGGTTTGACTGGGTGCTGATGCGGCTGCTCGCCGGCATCAAGGTGACGCGGTCGGATCTCACGGGCATGGGCGTCGGCGGTCTTCTCATGGAGATCGTGACGCGGCCGCAGCCGCGCACCGTCCCCGACACCGAAGGCAACCGCAACGTCGCGGCGATCGTGCTCGCTGCCGGACGTTCGACCCGGATGGGCGGTCCGAACAAGCTGCTCGCCGAGCTCGACGGCAAGAAGCTCGCGCGCATCGTCGCCGAGCAGGCGCTGGCCTCGAAGGCCTCGGAGGTGATCGTCGTCACCGGGCACCAGGCCACGCTGGTCGAGCAGGCGCTGGATGGACTCAAGGTCAGGTTCGTCCGCAACCCGGATTTTGCCGGTGGCCTTGCCAGCTCGGTGAAAGCCGGCATCTCGGCGGTCTCCGACGGCGTCGATGGCGCGGTGGTCTGCCTCGGTGACATGCCGCTGATCGATGCGAAGCTGATCGATCGCCTGATCGAAAACTTCGCGCCCGACCGCGGCCATCTGATCGCGGTCCCCGTCAGCGAGGGCCGCCGCGGCAATCCGGTGTTGTGGTCGCGGCGCTTCTTCAGGGAATTGATGACGCTCGACGGCGACATCGGCGCCCGTCATCTGATCGCCAAGCACACCGAGGTGGTCGCCGAGGTCCCGGTCGAAGGCAACAGCGCCTTCCTCGACATCGACACACCGCAGGCGCTGGAAGCGGCAAGGCGCGGCTAGCTCCATCCACCGTCGTCCCGGCGAAGGCCGGGACCCATTACCACCGAAGGTGATTGTTGTGCGCCGTTGGGGCCACAGCTTCTTTCAATAACGCGACCCTGTGGTTATGGGTCCCTGTGTCTTGGAAGTCTGTCATGATGGGGTGGGCGGGAAGCCGTTGGGTCCTTGGCGCTTGACGCCGTGAGCCGGCTCGGTCTCCCGCCCGTTCCATCTACAAACCTGAACAGTTGCACGAGGCTGCGCCAACAGACCTCGCATCACAGGGACAGGCCCGTGATCATAGCTCTTCGTTACGTCGGAATCGACATCTCCAAAAAACACCTCGATATCTTTGATGAGGCTGACGGCGTGCCGAGGCGCATTGCCAACGCGACACAGGCCATCACACAGCAGGTGGCGCGTTGGCAATGCGATGCGCTGGTCGTCTTCGAGGCGACGGGTATCTATGACCTCGCGCTTCGCGAGGCGCTACGTCAGGCCGGGATCCAGTTCGCACGGATCAACCCGGCCCGTGCCCGCGACTTTGCACGGGCTAGCGGCCTGCTCGCCAAGACCGATCCGATCGATGCGCGGATGCTGGCAGCCTTTGCGCGGGCCATGCAGCCCGCCCCCGAGCAGGTCGCCGATCCTGCACGCAACGCCTTGGCGAGGCTTGCAAAACGGCGGGATCAGCTGGTCCTGATGCGCGCCCAGGAGAAGAACCGGCGCAGCGAGGCCGACGATCGCGCCATGGCCGAACGCATTGGCCGCCTCATCGAGGTCCTCGACAGCGAGATCGCCGAGATCGAGGCCGACATCAGCGCATTGATTAAAGCCGAAGCGGAGATCGCGGACGATGCGAAGTTAATGCGTTCGCTGCCCGGCGTGGGTCCCGTGGCCTGCATGCAGCTCATCGCGCAGATGCCGGAACTCGGGCGGATCGGACCGAAACAACTCGCAGCGCTCGCTGGCCTTGCCCCCTTCAACGTCGACAGCGGCGCCTTCCGCGGCAAGCGCAAGATTGCGGGCGGCCGAAAGCGCGTTCGTGACGCCCTTTATATGGCGGCCCTCAACGCAGTCCGCAGAGCTGATCCGTTCAAGGCCTTCTATGCACGACTGCGACAGGCCGGAAAACCAGCCAAACTCGCCCTCATCGCCGTCGCCAGGAAGCTGCTGACGGTCCTCAATGCCATCATGCGAGACCGAAAGCCGTACCTGCAAACCAAACCAACATAACAGTTGCCGGCCTTCGCCGGGACGACGTGCAGATAGAACTCGCTTCAACCCGTCATTCACCATCTGGAAACGACCCCTGCGTACAGTCCGCGCCGGACTTTGGGGGATTTCCGCTTGATCATTTCGACCGCCGCCGCGCAGCGTCGCGCGCTGACGATTCTCGTCCTGACATTGCTGCTCGGTGCCACGCGTTTTTCCGTGGAAACCTTCGTCCCCAAGGCTCACGCCGCCGGCGCGTTCGCGGTCGGCAAATGCGGGGCGTATGGCCAGGCCTACGACTATCCGGCGGAGGGCGCGGCGCGCGCCGCGGCGCTGAAGCAGTGCAAGGGCGATTGCGCCACCGTCACCATGAAGCGCGCCTGTGCCGCGCTTGCGATCGACATGAAAAATCCCTGCGGCGCCCATGGCTACGCGGTGGCGCCGAAGATCTCGAGCTCGCTCAATGCCGCGACCAAGAAATGCTACGACTATGGCGGCAAGGAATGCGTGATCCGCGCCTGGGCCTGCGACGCCAAGGGGTAGCTGAACCCGGCGCGCCATACGTTGATCATTTCTCCACCTGCAACGCCGCGATGGTTTCCCGCACCAGCCGCTCGGTCGCGACGCGGTCGTCGTTTGGCGTATAGGACCAGCCGATCCGGACGATCACGAGATCCTGCGACGGAATTACGATGGTGTACTGGCCCTGGCTGCCGGCGGCCATGAAACTGTCGGCCGGAAAGCCGCCGGCGATGCGGCTGCGCGCGGCGGGCGCATCACCGCGCTGGGTCCAGAAGCCGGCACCGTAGCTGTATTCCTCGGCGCTTGGCGGCGTCAGCGTCGACGAATAATCGACCCAGCCCTCGGGCAGCAGGCGACGCCCGCGCTCGGTGACGCCGTCTCGCAGGTAGAACTGGCCGAAACGCGCCCAGTCGCGGGCGCTGGCCCAGAGATGGATCGTGCCGAGCGGAACGCCGGCGCTGTCATATTCCAGCGTGGCGTGCCGGAAGCCGAGCGGTTCGAACAATTCGCGCGTGATGAACTGCCGTGTGGCGTCGGCCGTCCCGCCGGCCAGGTTGCGGATGATCCGCGACAGCAGCACGAAATTGCAGTTGGTGTAGCGCCACTCCTCGCCCGGTTTTGCCCGCAAGCCCAGGCTGGCCGCGAAGCCCGACTGGTCGGCCATGTCGTATTCCATCTGGGTGTCGGGATCGAAGATGGTCGAGAATCCCGAGGTGTGCGCCGAGTCGCCGCCGCTGAGACCGCTCGTCATGCGCAGCAGCTGATCTGGCGTGATTGGCCGCCGCGGGTCCTGCGGCTTCGACCATTCGGCGATCGGCGCCGGCGCATGCATGTCGAGCTTTCCGCTCCGTACCAGAATCCCGAGCAACGCATTGGTCACCGATTTGGTCATCGACCAGCCGATCAACGGCGTCGCCGGCGTTACCCCCGGCGCATAACGCTCGCCGACGATGTGACCGTGTTGCAGGACCACGACGGCCTTGGTGAAACGGCGCGGCCCTGTGTCGGATTCGGCGAACGCATGGTCCAGCGCATCGGCCAATCCGGCGTTCACCGGCGCGACGACGTCGGGACCTGCGAGCGGCGGTAGCCCCGCGCTTGACGACGTCGGATCGTCGGCGTCGCCGCGGAAGAAGCGCGCCTCGCGTCCGGGATGCAGCACGCGGCATCCGAACGGGCCGTCATGCACCGCACGGCTCTCGATCAGGCCGGCGAGGCTGGTCCGCACCTCCCGGTGCTGGCGGTCGACCTCGTAGCGCAGCAGACCGCCGAGCGGGCCGAGCTTGGGCTTGATCGCCTCGTCGAAGAATTGCGTCGGGTCGAGGCCGGCCACGAAGGTCGCCGAGCACAGCTGGTGGCTGGCAAAATGCACGGGAACGCCGGCGGCACGGGCCAGGGCGTCGCGGCCGACGAATGCGGCGGCCGATCCAAGGCAGGCCATGGCCGAAGCGAGCTTCCAGTTCCTTCGTATCGAGATCATTCACGGCACCCACTGATGTTGCGTGGGCCGTGGCATAACCGCATCATGCACCGGCCGTCTGTCGGCGGGCCGACACAGAGCACGGGGATGTGATGCAGGCGAAAGCAGCGACGAGCGAGGCCGGCCGATCGGTTGCGATGACGCCAGCCCAACGCGCCGTGCTCGAGAGCAGCGAATGGTTTGCCGCGCTCGATCCTGCATTCCAGCAGGCGATCGTCGTGTCGTCGCGCGTAATGACGCTGCCGGCCGGTGGCGCAGTGTTCCACCGCGGCGATCCGTGCGACGGGATCTATTGCGTGCTATCGGGCGCGGTCTGCTTCAGCGGCAGCGCGCCATCGGGCCGTGGATCGATCGCCGCGCTGGTCGAGGCGCCGCAATGGTTCGGCGAGATCGGGCTGTTCGACGGCGGCCAGCGCACCCACGATGCGCTCGCCGACCTCACCTCGACCGTGCTGCACCTGCCGCTGCGCCACTTGACGAAGATCCTCGCCGACGATCCCGGGCGATGGCGGCAACTCGGGTTGCTGTTGGTGCGCAAGCTGCGGATCGCGCTCACGCTGCTGGAGGATATGGCGCTGGAGCCGCCGCGGGTGCGGCTGGCGCGCTGCCTGATCAACCTGTTGGAAGGCTATGGCCAGCGCAAGGCCGCGCCGTCATACAGCCTGCGCGTCTCGCAGGAGCGGCTCGGCATGATGCTCTCGCTCAGCCGCCAGACCGTGAACGAGCTGCTCCGACACCTCGAGCGGGATGAGGTTATTCAATGCCGGCGCGGCGGCGTCCGTATCCTCGACCTGGGGCAGCTCGCCGAGGTCGCGCACGGCGGCGCTGCAGGAAACGAACGGCAGCGCCCGATGGGCAGATGAGATCTGCACCGTGCGGACTGGTACTTGCCACCTGCGTGCGGCTAGACTTGCCTCATGCAGTTCGACACCAAGATCGCGGTCGTGATCCGCACCGACCTGGAAGTCTGGCAGAAGCTCAACGTGGCGTCGTTTCTCGCCGGTGGCATCGCAGCTTCCTTCCCCGAATGCATCGGCGAGAATTACGAGGACGGCTCGGGGACCAAATATCTGTCCCTGATCGGCCAGCCGATCCTGATCTATGGCGCCGACCGCGCGCAGTTGTCGCGCGCGCTGGAACGCGCGCTGGCGCGCGACGTGAAACCTGCGCTCTACACTGAGGACATGTTCAGGACCACGCATGATGCCGCCAACCGCGAGGTGGTGAAGGCGGTGGCGCGCAGCGAGCTCAACCTGGTCGGCCTCGCCTTCCGCGCCGAGCGCAAGGTGGTCGACAAGATCCTCGATGGGCTGAAGTTTCACACGTAGCGACCCAACTCCTTCCGTCGTCATTCCGGGGCTCGCGGAGCGAGAACCCGGAATCCATGCAACCATCTGTTTTGTGGTCCGATGGATTCCGGGCTCGTGCTTCGCACGCCCCGGAATGACGAAGAGGGTGTTGCTTGTTGTGCGGAACCCATGTGGCGATCGGACCCGCCTTTCGCTGCGCCCCTGATCCACAGATGGGTGGGAATAAGTAGCAAGCTCGGGTGGTTAGGCCGCGGGATCGCGGTCGTATGCGCGGATGCCAGCCTGAACCCGCAACAGGAACAGCTGGCGCCGGCGGACGTTTTCCTCGATCTCATTGACAATGACTGACCAGTCAGTCATATTGTGGCCATGATAAAGCGCCCCCAGAAGCCGACCCGCACCCAGCCCGCCGAGCGCCGGACCACCATCCGGGCCGCGGCGGCGAGGATCCCGAAGGTGGCCTCGGCAACACTGCCTGAGGCGAAGCCGGCTGCGAGCCGCGCCGGGAAATCCGCCGAGCGGCGCGCGGCGATCATCGAGGCGGCGATGGACGAGTTCATCGCACGCGGCTTTGCTGCGACGCGGCTCGACGACGTCGCCAAGCGGGCAGGCGTCGCCAAGGGCACGCTCTATCTCTACTTCAAGGACAAGGAATCGATGTTCGAGGAGCTGATCCGCACCGCGCTGGTGCCGCTGATCGGCCGCTTGACCGCGCTGCCCACCATCACCGGTCCGGTGCGCGACGCGGTGGAGGGGTTTGCCGAGACCTTCATGCGCGAGGTCGTGGCGACCCGGCGCGGCGACATCATCCGCCTGATTGTCTCCGAAGGGCCGCGCTTCCCGGCGATCGCCGATTTCTATTTCCGCGAGGTGGTGTCGAAGGGCCTGGCCGGCATGAAGGCGCTGATCCAGCTCGCGATCACGCGCGGCGAGATCAAGCAGCGGGAGCTCGGGGATTTCCCGCAACTGGTCGTCGCGCCCGCGATCGTCGCGGTGATCTGGCAGAGCCTGTTTGCCCGGCACGCGCCGCTCGACGGGCTCGCGATGTTCAAGGTTCATCTCGATCTGATCTTCGGCGAACGGAGGAAGACATGACCGCGTCGCGCATGATGAAGCTGATCGCGGCCGTCGCGCTGGCGGCGGCGCTCTCCGGCTGCAAGGAGAAGCGCGATCCCGGCTTCCAGGGCTGGGTCGAGGCCGACATGATCTTCGTCAGTCCGGATGAATCCGGCCGCGTCATCAAGCTCAACGTGCGCGAGGGTGACGAGGTCAAGCCCGGCGACCAGCTCTACTCGGTCGACGATGATCTGCAGCGCGCCGATCTCAACCAGAACAACGCGACCCTGGCCAACGCGCAGCAGAGCTATGACCGTGCGGCCTCGCTGCGCGGCACCGGTGCCGGCACCCAGGCCAATCTGGATTCCGCCGTCTCGGCGCTGCGCGTCGCGGAAGCGCGCGTCGTCACCTCGCAGACCCGGCTCGACCGCCGCAAGGGCTTTGCGCCGATCGCGGGTGCGATCCAGCAGATCTATTTCCGCGAGGGCGAGATGGTGCAGGCGCAGCGGCCGGTGCTGTCGATCATGCCGCCCGGCAACATGAAGCTGCGCTTCTTCGTGCCGGAGACCGAGCTGCCGAAGCTCGCGCTCGGTGACGAGGTCAGGGTGACCTGCGACAATTGCGCTAATGATCTCACCGCGAAGATCTACTTCATCGCCACCACGGCGGAGTACACGCCGCCCGTCATCTACAGCCTCGATGAGCGCAACAAGCTGGTCTATCTGATCCAGGCGCGGCCGAGCCGGCCCGATGTGCTGCGCGTCGGCCAGCCGATCAGCATCTACCTCAACCCCAAAACGCCGATGGCGGAGCGCAGATGAACGGCGGTCCGACCAGCGAACAGTCCAATGCAGCTTCCATCGCAATCGATGTGAAGGGCCTGACCAAATCGTTCAATGGGCGCGAGGTGGTCCACGACCTGTCGATGCAGGTCAAGCGCGGCTCGATCTACGGCTTCCTCGGGCCCAACGGCAGCGGCAAGACCACCACCATCCGCATCCTGTGCGGCCTGCTGACACCCGACAGCGGCGAGGGCACCTGCCTCGGCTACGACATCCGGCGCGATGCCGACAAGATCAAGCGCAAGGTCGGCTACATGACGCAGCGCTTCAGCCTCTACCAGGATCTGTCGGTGCGCGAGAATCTGGAGTTCGTCGCGCGGCTCTATGGCATGCCGGACGCGCGCGGCGCCGCACGCGACATGATCGCGCGGATCGGGCTGAAGGGCCGCGAGGAGCAGCTCGCCGCCAATCTCTCCGGCGGCTGGAAGCAGCGGCTGGCGCTCGGCGCCTGCACGCTGCCCAATCCGCAATTGCTGCTGCTGGACGAGCCGACCGCCGGCGTCGATCCCAAGGCGCGGCGCGATTTCTGGAACGAGATCCACGCGCTCGCGGCCGAAGGCCTCACCGTGCTGGTCTCGACCCATTACATGGACGAGGCCGAGCGCTGTCATGAGATCGCCTATATCGCCTACGGCCATCTTCTGGCCCACGGCACGGTGGACGAGGTGATCGCGGCCTCCGCGCTGTCGACCTGGACGGTGACGGGCGAAGACTTCAACGGGCTGATGGCCGAACTGTCAGGCAAGCCCGGCGTCGATATGGTGGCGCCGTTCGGCACCAGCCTGCACGTCTCCGGCCGCGACAAGGTGGCGCTCGAGGCTGCCATCGCGCCCTACCGCGGCAATTCGAAGTGGCACTGGCAGCCGAGCGAGCCGTCGCTCGAAGACGTCTTCATCGATCTGATGGGGCGCTCCAAGGACAACTTCCAAGGATAACCGCGATGAGTGCGACGGATGCGATCCGGAAAGATGAAGAGAGGGAGCCGGCGTTCGGCTTCTGGCGGCGCAGTTATGCGATGCTGGTCAAGGAATTCATCCAGCTCCGTCGCGACCGCGTCTCGTTCGCCATGATCATCATGCTGCCGGTGATGCAGCTCACGCTATTCGGCTACGCCATCAACACCACGCCGCGCAATCTGCCGACCGCAGTGCTGACCCAGGAGGACACCGATCTCGGCCGTTCGATCCTGAAGGCGATGGAGAATACCGCCTATTTTCATTTCGTCCGCGAGGTCCACACCGTCGAGGAGTTCGACGACCTCCTGCAATCCGGCAAGGTGCTGTTCGGGGTCGAGATCCCGCGCGGCTTCGAGCGCTCGGTGCGGCGCGGCGACAAGCCGGCGCTGCTGGTCGCGGCCGATGCCACGGACCCCACCGCAGCGGGTTCGGCGCTCGGTACGCTCGGGCCGCTGGTGCAATCGGCGCTGGCGCATGATCTGCACATCGGCGATCCCCCTGACATGCCGTTCGAGATCCGCGCTCATGCCCGCTACAACCCGGCGGCGGACTCGCGCCTCAACATCGTGCCCGGCCTGGTCGGGACCATCCTGACCATGACCATGCTGATCTTCACCGCGCTCTCGGTGACGCGCGAGATCGAGCGCGGCACCATGGAGAGCCTGCTGTCGATGCCGATCAAGCCGGTCGAGGTGATGTTCGGCAAGATCATCCCGTATGTGCTGGTCGGCTTCATCCAGGCCACGCTGATCATCGCCATCGGTATCCTGCTGTTCGGCGTGCCGGTGCTCGGCAGCCTGACGCTGCTGGCGCTGCTCACCACGCTGTTCATCACCACCAATCTGTCGATCGGCTACACCTTCTCGACCATCGTGCAGAACCAGCTGCAGGCGATGCAGCTCTCGATGATGTTCTTCCTGCCGAGCATCCTGCTGTCCGGCTTCATGTTTCCGTTCGCGGGCATGCCGGTCTGGGCGCAGTATATCGGCGAGGGGCTGCCGCTGACCCATTTCGTCCGTATCGTCCGCGCCATCATGCTGAAGGGCGCGGCAATGCCGAACCTGCAATACGACACCATCGCGCTGGTGGCCCTGATGCTGTTCGCCATGACCATCGCCGTGACGCGCTTCCGCCGCACGCTCGATTGAGGCTATGATGGATGCCATCAATGATCGTCATTCCGGGTTCGCTTCGCGCCCCGGAATGACCGGGGCGGGGAAATGGCGGAATCTTCGGATATTGACAGCGCATCGGCAGGCACGACGGTATCCGCCGATTTCAACCACGCATTGATGCGCGAGGTGATGACCACCGAGCTGCTCCGCATCAAGGTGCTGATCGGCACCGCCATCGTGCTTGGGGCGATCAGCCTGCTGGTATATCTGTTCGCGCCCGAAGCGGTCAGCCGGGTCTGGCACGGCAACCTCGACCCCGCCTACATCTTCTATGTCACCGTTCCTCTGATCCTGTTCGAGCTCTGGGTGCACGGGGCGATCAGCTGGTACATGCGCAACGGCCGCGACCTGCCGGTGATCCGGCGCTACATCGGCGTGCTGGTCGAGACCTCGCTGCCGACCATCGTGCTGGCGCTGCATATCGACAGCATGGGCCGCCAGGAGGCGCTCGGTTTCGTGGCCCCGCTGATCTATTTCGTCTTCATCATCCTCTCGACGCTGCGGCTCGATTTCTGGCTCTCGACCTTCACCGGATTCGTCGCCGCGACCGAGCTGTTCTACATGGCGGTGTTCTTCCATGCGGCTGACGGCGTCGCGGCCGATCAAGGCATCTATTATCACGCCGCGCGCAGCACGATCATCCTGATCTGCGGCGTGCTGGCCGGAGGGGTCGGCTTGCAACTGCGACGGCAATTCGCGGCCAGCATTGCGGCTGCCACCGCACGCGACCGCATCACCAATCTGTTCGGCCAGCACGTCTCGCCGCAGGTGGTCGAACGCCTGATGGCGGAGGGCGCCACGACCGCGAGCGACATCCGCCGCGTCGCGGTGATGTTCGTCGATTTCCGCAGCTTCACCGCAGGCGCGCGCTCGCGTTCGCCGCAGGAGGTGGTCGACCGGCTCGACGGCGCCTTTGCCGTACTGGTCGATATCCTCGATCGCCATGGCGGCATCGTGAACAAGTTTCTCGGCGACGGCTTTCTCGCGCTGTTCGGCGCGCCGTTCGAGACCGGCGACGCCGCGCATCAGGCGGTCGCCGCCGCGCGCGAGATGCTGGCCGCCAATGAGCGCACCAATGCGGCGTCGAGCTGGCCGCTGCGCATCGGGATCGGCATCCATATCGGCGAGGTCGTAGCCGGCAGTATCGGCTCGCCGCGGCGCAAGGAATACACCGTGATCGGCGACACCGTGAACTTTGCCGCGCGGCTCGAGGCGCTTAACAAGGAGCTCGGCTCGCAATTCCTGATCTCGTCTGCCGTGCGCGAGGCGCTCGGCGACGAATGCAAGGATGCCGTCTCGCGCGGCGAAATCCCGGTGCGGGGTTACGAGCACCCGGTGCCGGTCTGGCAGTTGGGGTAGGGCGCAGCATCTAGGTTTGAGGTATCAAGGTAGCGATTGACGCGGTGTGCTATACTCATATAGATGACTATATGAATTCAGCCCTCGACGACCGCCTGCCGCGCTACCAGCGTCTCCGCGACGACCTCGCGGCGCGCATCAATCGCAATGAATGGCGTCCCGGGGACCTGATCCCCTCCGAGGCCGAGCTCGGCGCGCGTTACGGCGTCGCGATCGGCACTGTGCGCAAGGCGATCGATCAGCTCGTCAGCGACGGCGTGCTGGAGCGCCAGCAGGGCCGCGGCACCTTCGTGCGCCGCGCGCGCTTCAATTCCTCGCTGTTCCGCTTCTTCCGCTTTCAGTCCGAGAGCGGCGAGCGCCGCGTGCCGCAAAGCCGTATCCTGCGGCGCAAGGCGATGCCGGCGACGTCGGCGGTCGCGTCCGCGCTGCGCATTGCCGTCGGCGAGCCGGTCATCAGCCTGTCGCGCCTGCGGCTGATCGACGACGTGCCGCTATTGGCCGAGGAGATCTGGCTCGAGAGGTCGCGCTTCGAGGCGCTGCTCGCGCTGGCGACCACCGAGTTCGGCGACCTGCTGTATCCGCTCTACGAGGATCGCTGCGGCCAAGTCGTGGTCTCCGCCGATGAAATCCTCACCGTCGAGATCGCGACCGAGATGCAATCGCGCCTGCTGCGATTGGAGGCCAACGCACCGCTGATCGTGATCGAGCGCCTGGCCTTCGATCTGGAGCGGCGGCCGATCGAATGGCGCCGCTCGCGTGGGCCGGCGGATCGCTTCCGCTACCACGCCGAGATCAGGTAGCGCGGCAACCAAACACAACAACATAAGAATTCACAGGGAGAAGAAATGGCAAACTGGTACAGCGAATGTTCGCCGCTCGAGCGGCGCACCTTCTGGGCAAGCTTCGGCGGCTGGGGATTAGATGCGCTCGACGTCCAGATGTTCAGCCTCGCCATTCCGGCGCTGATCACGGCATTCGGGATCAGCAAGGCCGATGCCGGGCTGCTCGGCTCGGTCACGCTGTTCTTCGGCGCGTTCGGCGGCTGGCTTGGCGGCGCGCTCGGCGACCGTTTCGGCCGGGTGCAGGCGTTGCAGATCACGGTCGCGACCTTTGCGCTCGCGACCTTCGCCTCGGCCTTCGCGATGAACTACAGCCAGCTCGTGGTCCTGAAGGCCATTCAGGGCATCGGCTTCGGCGCCGAATGGGCCTGCGGCGCGGTGCTGATGGCCGAGATCATTCGCGCCGAGCATCGCGGCAAGGCGCTCGGCGCCGTGCAGAGCGCCTGGGCGGTCGGCTGGGGCGCCGCGGTGCTGCTCTCGGCTTTGGTCTTCACCTATGCGCCGGCCGATATCGCCTGGCGCATCCTGTTCGCGGTCGGCCTGATCCCGGCGCTCCTGATCCTCTACATCCGCCGCGGGCTGAAGGAGCCGCCGCGCGCCGCAACGCGCGAGGCCGAGCCGCCGTTCTTCGCGACGCTTGCCGGAATCTTTCATCGCGACGTGCTGCGCTCGACCTTGATCGGAGGCTTGTTCGGCATCGGCGCCCATGGCGGCTATGCGGCGCTGACGACATTTCTGCCGACCTTTCTGCGCGAGGTGCGGCATCTCTCGGTGCTCGGCTCCAGCGCCTATCTCGCCGTGATCATTGTCGCCTTCTTCTGCTGCTGCGTGGTCTCGGGAATCATCAGCGACCGGATCGGGCGGCGCGCCAACGTGACGCTGTTCGCGGCAGCCTGCGTCGTGACGGTGCTGGTCTACATCTTCGCGCCGCTCTCCAATTCGCAGATGCTGGTGCTCGGTTTTCCGCTTGGCTTCTTCTCAGCGGGCATCCCCGCCAGCATGGCGGCGCTGTTCAGTGAGCTCTATCCGGCCGGCGTGCGCGGCACTGGCGTCGGCTTCTGCTACAATTTCGGCCGCATCGTCTCCGCGGCGTTCCCCTTCCTGGTCGGCTACCTCAGCGATCACATCGGCCTTGGTGCTGCGATCGGGATCGACGCGGCGTTCGCCTATTCGCTGGTGCTGGTCGCGGTGCTGATGCTGCCGGAAACCCGCGGCAAGGTTTTCGAGCAGGCCGCCGCCACGCGCGCGTGATGATGAGGAATGATCATGACATCGGACGAACACGGGTTGACGCGGCGCCGGTTTGCCGCGGGAATGGTTGCCGCGCTGTCGGCGAGTGCATTGGCGAGCAAGGCGAGGGCTGAGGTGCCGAAACTGGCGATCGATACCCACGCCCACGTCTTCCATCGCGGGCTGAAGCTCGCGCCGGGCCGGCGCTACGCACCGGACTACGACGCGCCGCTTGCGCTCTATCTGCAGCAGCTCGACCAGAACGGCATCACCAATGGCGTGTTGGTGCAGCCGAGCTTTCTCGGCACCGACAATTCCTATCTGGTCGAATGCCTGACGGCGACCAACGGCCGCCTGCGCGGCATCGCCGTGGTCGACGTTGCCGCTACCGCCGACGAGTTGCGCGCGCTCGATCGTGCCGGCGTCGCCGGCATCCGTCTCAATCTGGTCGGCCAGAAGCTGCCTGATCTGACGTCGGGCGAGTGGACGGCGCTGCTGGCGCAGATCAGGACGCTCGATTGGCAGGTCGAGATCCAGCGCAACGCCGGCGATCTCGCAACGCTCGCACCTCAGCTGCTCGACCAGGGCGTGAAAGTCGTGCTCGATCATTTCGCCTTGCCCGATCCGAAGCTAGGCATCGACGATCCCAGATTCCAGTCGGTGCTCAAGCTGGGCGCGACGCGAAATGTCTGGGTCAAGATCTCCGCGCCCTATCGCAACGGCGCGGCCGGCGAGGCGTTCGCGAAGCAGGCCTATCCGCTGCTGCGTCAGGCTTTCGGCGTCGACCGGCTGCTGTGGGGCAGCGACTGGCCGCACACCCAATTCGAGGCGACGCAGAGCTACGCCAAGAACAGAAAATTTCTCGACGAGCTTATCACCGATGCCGATGAGCGCGCCCGCGTGCTCGCATCGCCGCGCGAGCTGTTTCGCTTCTAGCTCGCGGGTGATTGTACCGAGTGCTCTGAAGGGCGTCGTTGCTGCTGTGTTACGATGACGCCATCGGAACGACCGGCACAAGGACACGCAAGATGCAGCGCCGCTATATCACCGTCGATGTTTTCACCGATCGCGCCTTCGGCGGCAACCCGCTCGCCGTGGTGCTCGACGCCGAAGGGCTGTCGAGCGAAGCGATGCAGGCGATCGCGACCGAGTTCAACTATTCCGAGACGACCTTCGTGCTGCCGCCGCAGGACAAGGCCAACGACGCCCAGGTTCGCATCTTCACGCCAGTGAGAGAACTGCCGTTTGCCGGCCATCCCAATGTCGGCACCGCCTTCGTGCTGGCGCAGTTTGCGAAGGAGCCGAAGCCACGTCTGATCTTCGAGGAGAAGGCGGGGTTGGTCCCGGTCGATATCGCGCGCGAGGGCGGCAAGGTCGTCGCCACTGAGCTGACCGCGCCGCAGCCGCTGTCGCGCCTGGCGCAGTTCTCCGCCGGCGAGGTCGCAAGCCTGATCTCGCTCACGGCAGACGACGTCAGGACGGATCGCCAGGCACCGCAGGTGGTCGGCGTCGGAACGCCGTTCCTGGTCTTTGAGGTCGCATCGCGCGATGCGGTGCGGAGGACAAAACCGGATGCGGCAGCGTTCGCGCGCTTCTTCCCGCGTGACGGAGCCTTCTCCGCGTATTTCTACACGCGCGACGTCCCCGTCGCGGAGGCGCCGTGCGATCTGCAGGCACGGATGTTCTTTCCGGGATCGAGCGGCCTGATCGAGGACCCGGCGACCGGCAGCGCCACGGTCGCCGCGGCCGCGCTGCTTGCCACGCTCGATCCATTGCGCGACGGCGACTTGAAGCTGACGGTCGGCCAGGGTTTCGACATGGGCCGGCCGAGCCTGCTGCTGACCCGCGTGCGCAAGCAGGATGGCGCAGTCCTATCCGCGCATGTCGGCGGGGCCTGTGTGCAGATGATGCAGGGGACGTTGAACCTGCGGGGCGCGGAGAGCTAAAACGGGATGAAGTTAAGTTGAATCGGTTTGGCCAATGATGCAATTCACCTTTCCCTGACGGGTGGGGGGGCCGCGGTGTTAACCAGAGACCGTAGTGCTTCACCCGGCGCTACGCGCCGACCTTTCCCAAGGGAGAGATAAACCCGCCTGCCGCTCCCGACGAGCCTGATCTCATCATGCTCTCGGGCGTGTACTCATTCAAACACGCTAATTGCGTCGCCATGACTCGATCAACGCCGCGAGCTTGCCGTCGAGCACTTCATCGCCCTCTGCCAAGCCTGCTTGGTATCGAAGCCAATAGTTGCCTACCAGCGCGTGGGTTGTACAGAATTTCTCGCTGTTAGCGCCACAGATGACGAGCCGAGTGAGCTGTCCGTTCGAGTTCAGACGAGCGAAGTAATGTCCGACCATCGGACGGCCGTTAGACTGCGTAAAGCTCAAGTCAAATGACTGATACCCGTTGCGGTCCAGGCCGCGACTCATCTGAGATCGGTACTCGCGCCATGATCTTAGGTCGGGATCAGCACCACTGTTCTCGCTGGGCAAAACATGGACGCTCTGAATAAAACCGCAGCCTACGTCCGTGCGCGCCCCGAGATTGGAAAGACAGAGACTCGCAGAGAAACCAACCTCCTTCGGCATTTTATCAAGGGGCACCCCAGGGCTGGTCGGCACATACTTCCAAGGCACCAGAAAGACTTCCTGGCCGACATGCCGCTCGAAATATTCCGGTCCGGGTTTCACAAACAAACGACCAACCGGAATACCGGCAATTGTGATACTCCAAGTCACAACCACCAACGCGGACGCGGTGGCTCGGAAATTCAAAGCGAGCGCGATTGTAGACGCAACCGCGGCAGACGCGACAGAAGCAAGAAATATCCAGGAAGCATGATTGTCGTACGCAGCGAATGGGACCTGCGGGCTTGCGGGGAAATAGGTCAGACTGATAGCCGTACCCACGACGACCGAAAGGCAAATCGGGATCGACACCACGAAAAGGAGCCAGCCGATGACGACAAATATGCCGGCGCGGCTCCGAAGAATTCTCTCGACCTGCACTAAATCATCCAAAAGTTGCGTGTCAATCGCCGACAACCTTTAGCGGAAGACGCCGACAATGACTAATAGTATCGTGGCATTTACGCACGGTGCGATTCTGCTTCGGGTCAAAACCGGCAATGCTCTGATTGAGCAGGAAGTTTCTGCTAAGCCTGCGGCGCGGCCAGGTTCTCGATCTTGACGCCGTCGCGGTCCTCGATGATCTCGGCGATCCAGCGGCGGTGGCAGTGCTCGTGGTCGCGCTCGTAGCAGAGGATGCAGACCGGGCCGGACTTCTTCACCAGCGCCGATAGCTCGTCGAGCTCCTCCTTGGCCTGCACCGTCTTGAGGTGCGCCGAATAGATCTTGTGCAGCAGCGCATATTGCCCGCTGCGCGCCGCCTCCCTGCCGCTCTTCGGGGTGCCGAGGCCGCGGAGGTGGACGTAGCCGATGCCGCGCTCGTCGAGGCCTGCGGCGAGCTGGGTTTTGGAAAAGCCGGGGCGGCGCGAAGAGGCTACCGCGCGGACGTCGACCAAGAGCTTGACGCCGGCGTGCTCCAGCTCGTCGAGCACGGCCTTCGACGGCGTCTGCTCGTAGCCGATGGTGAACAGCTTTTTTGCCTTCGCCATCGGGTCTCCCTCACTTCACCCGTTCGATCAATTCCATCGCGCCCGCCGGCGCGCGGATCTTGCCCTCGTGGATTACGTAGGCGAACACGTCGCGCGGGGCCTTCTTCGGCGCTGATTTGTCGACCCGCGGCAGATCGTTCGGCTCGCTGCCGCCGGCCCAGTCCTGAAACCGCTTGGCCCAGGCGTCGAGCTGCTTCGGTGGATAGCAGGTCTTCAATTCGTCATTGCCCTTCTGCAACCGGGCATAGACGAAGTCGCTGGCGACGTCGGCGATCGCCGGATACTTGCCGTGCTCGGCGAACACCACCGGCACCTGGTGCTCACGAATGAGGGCGATGAACTCGGGCACGCAAAAGCTGTCGTGACGCACCTCGACGACATGGCGCAGCGCGCGGCCGTCGAGCTTGCGCGGCAAAAGCTCGAGGAACTTGCCGAAATCGGCGCCGTCGAATTTCTTGGTCGGCGCGAACTGCCAGAGCACCGGGCCGAGCCGGTCCTTCAGCTCCAGCACGCCCGAATCATAGAACCGCTTCACCGAATCGCCGGCCTCGGCGAGCACGCGGCGGTTGGTGGCAAAGCGCGGCCCCTTCAGCGAGAAGATGAAGCCGTCGGGCACTTCGCTGGCCCATTTGCGAAAGCTCTCCGGCTTCTGCGATCCGTAATAGGTGCCGTTGATCTCGATCGAGGTCAGCTTGGAGGCGGCGTAGGACAGCTCCTTCGCCTGCGTCAGCTTCTCGGGATAGAACACCCCGCGCCACGGCTCGAAGGTCCAGCCGCCGATGCCGATATAGATGTTGCCTGCGTCTGTCTTAGTATCTGTCTTGGTCGCCTTGGTGGGAGCTTTGGCCACGACTGCACTCATCGCGAGGAGGGGGAACAGGGATCGAGAGTAGTCAAAATAATCGTGATTGGCCAGTTTGCCAGATTGCCGCGCGGGTGCTTATCGTGGTTGTCGCTCTTCGCTACGATGCGCGAAAATGGAGAACAACACATGCGCATGCTGGTTGCGGCCGCCCTCCTGATCACGTCCTCCGCCGCCATATCGTCTGCTGCAATGGCCGACGAGGTCGACGATGCGCACAAGCTCGCGATCACCGGTCGCGACGCCTACTGGAATTGTCTCGCCCGCGAATATCCGCGCGACAGCAACAAGGCGCTGTCCGACCAGGAGTTCACTTCGCTGATCGCCAATGTCTGTCCCTCGGAGCGGCAGAATTTTCGGGTGTCGCTGATCGACTTCCTGTCGCTGCAGTTTCCGAAGCAGGATGCAGACGCCAATCTGACCACCGCCAATCGCGCGATCGAACTGGCGCAGAAGGACATCGTGACCGCCTTCACCCGCCGCAGGGCGGCGGCGAAATAGGTTCCCGAATCCTGTTGCGGCCGGCCGATTTTTGATATCAATCCGCGGAGGCGAGGGGATTGATCGGCATGAGGTCACAATCGACGGCAGGCTTCCTGGGCGCAGTGGTCGCGGCCGTGGCGCTCGCGGCGGCGTTCATCTATGGGCCGTCGCCGAGCCAGCTCCGTAACCCGACCAAGCCCGGAGCCGTGCAGCCGCAGGCGGCGCCCGCCGCCGAGGCCGCACCGGCGGCCCCGGTGCCACGCGGCCCGGTGATCCGGGAAGTCCCGAACAACTAGCGCCTCTGCCCCCCTTGCAGACCGCCCCTTGCAGACCGCCCCTTGCGGATCGCATGGGGGCTTCCTATCTGGCTCATAACGGCGACGTTGCAGCTTAAGGGCTCCGGCGCCGGGACGACCACGACATTGTTTGGCTGCGCCGGATGTACGCGCGCCCCTTGTTCGTGGTCGTTGGCATTTTTAGGGGTATTTTGCCCCGTTTTCCCGCTTCCCGAGACCGCGTTTGGGTCGGCCCGCCTTGGCAGCGGGGGAGGCTGCGGCTATACGCTGGCGCTCATGAATGACGCCATCAAGCTAGCCCCCGAAGCCGCCTCGCAGGCAGCAAGTTTGCCGCAGCTTTCGGTGGTCGTCCCGACCTTCAACGAACGCGACAATGTCACGGTGCTGTACCGGCGGCTCGACGCGACCCTGAAGGACGTCTCCTGGGAGGTCATCTTCGTCGATGACAATTCGCCCGACGGGACCTGGGACGTGGTGCGCGCCCTGGCGCGGAAGGATTCCCGCGTGCGCTGCATCCGCCGGATCGGCCGGCGCGGCCTGTCCGGCGCCTGCATCGAGGGTATCCTGGCGTCGAGCGCGCCCTTTGCCGCGGTCATGGACGCCGACCTCCAGCATGACGAGACCCAGCTCCCGAAGATGGTCGCGCTGCTGCAAAGCGGCGAGGCCGAGCTCGTGGTCGGCAGCCGCTATATCGAGGGCTACAAGACCGAAGGCTTCAACAAGCAGCGCGCCGGCGCCAGCGCCTTTGCCACCGAGATCGCGCGCCGCTCGTTGAAGGTCGAGATCGCCGATCCGATGAGCGGCTTCTTCATGATCCGCCGCGACCGCTTCGAACAGCTTGCGCCGCAGCTCTCGACCCAGGGCTTCAAGATCCTGCTCGATGTCGTGGCAACGGCCGAGGGCAAGCTGCGCGCGGTCGAGATTCCCTACACCTTCGGTGCCCGCCAGCATGGCGAGAGCAAGCTTGACTCGATGGTCGCGCTCGACTTCCTTGGCCTGGTGCTGGCGAAGCTGACCAACGATCTGATCTCGCTGCGCTTCATTCTGTTCGCAGCCGTCGGCGGGCTCGGCCTGCTGGTGCATCTCAGCGTGCTGTTCATCGCGCTGGAATTGTTCAAGGCGCCGTTCCCGGAGGCGCAGGCCACCGGCGCGATCGTCGCCATGACCAGCAACTTCATCCTCAACAATTTCCTGACCTATCGCGACCAGCGGCTGAAGGGCTTTGGCATCCTGCGCGGCCTGCTGCTGTTCTATCTGGTTTGCAGCGTCGGCCTGCTCGCCAATGTCGGCGTCGCATTCTCGGTCTACGACCAGGAGCCGATCTGGTGGCTTGCGGGCGCGGCCGGCGCGCTGATGGGCGTGGTGTGGAACTACGCGATGTCCGGGCTGTTCGTCTGGCGCAAGCGATGACGGTGGCATGAACGCGAACGAGGCGCGGCTGGCCCGGAACACCGCTCTTGCGGTGTGCGCGCTGGTCGTCCTGCGGCTGGCCGCCGCCGCATGGACGCCGCTGACCTTCGACGAAGCCTATTACTGGATGTGGTCGAAGGCGCTCGCCGGCGGCTATTACGACCATCCGCCGATGGTGGCGGTCGTGATCCGGCTCGGCACCATGATCGCGGGCGATACGCCGTTCGGCGTTCGGCTGGTGTCGATCCTGCTCGCGTTGCCGATGAGCTGGGCGATCTACCGCGCGGCCGAGATCCTGTTCGGCGGCCGGCGCATCGCCGCGAGCGCAACCATCCTGCTCAATGTCACGCTGATGGCCGCCGTCGGCACGCTGATCGTGACGCCGGATGCGCCGCTGCTGGTTGCCGCGAGCTTCCTGCTGTATTCGCTGGCAAAGGTGCTGGAGAGCGGCCGCGGCGCCTGGTGGCTTGCGGTCGGGGTCAGCGCAGGCCTGGCGCTGCTGTCGAAATACACGGCGCTGTTCTTCGGACCCGCGATCCTGATCTGGCTTGCTGTCGTGCCGAAGCTGCGGCGCTGGTATCTCTCGCCATGGCTCTATCTCGGCGGCCTGGTTGCGGTCGGCCTGTTTGCGCCGGTTATCCTCTGGAATGCCGATCACCACTGGGTGTCGTTCATCAAGCAGATGGGCCGCGCCCGGATCGAGGACTTCCGGCCGAACTACATCGCCGAGCTGATCCCGACGCAGTTTGCGTTCGCGACGCCATTGGTCTTCATCCTCGGTGTGATGGGCCTCTATGCGCTCTACCGGCGCCGCGCCGGCGCGATGCCCGCACGCGTGCTGGTCAACACGATGTTCTGGACCATCGTGGTCTACTTCACCTGGCACGCGCTGCATGCGCGGGTCGAGGCCAATTGGTTCGCGCCCGGTCTATCCGGCCTTTGCGGTGGCGGCCGCGGTCGCGGCGATCCAGGTGCAGTGGGCGCCGCGCGAGCAGCGCACGATCGATTTCTGCCGCCGCTGGGCCGCGCCCACCGGCGTCGTGCTGTTCGCGCTGCTGATCGTGCAGGCCAACACCGGCATGCTCTCGGGCTATCGCCGCGACGCCACCGTGCGCAGCGTCGGCGTCGGCTGGCAGGAGCTCGCGGGCGAGATCGAGGCGGTGCGCGCGCGCACAGGCGCGACCTGCGTGCTGTCGCCGGACTACGGCACCACCGGCTGGCTTGCCTTCTATCTCCCCAAGGGCACCTGCGTCGCCCAGCAGGGCCAGCGCATTCGCTGGGTCAATATGCCCGAGCCGAGCCCGGCGCAACTGGCCGGCAAGCTGCTGTATGTGCACGAGGTCGAGCAGCCGATGCCGGCCTCGGTGCGCGACAATTTCGCCCATGTCGAAACGGTGGCCGAGGCCAAACGCATGCGTGGGCCGCTGGTGATCGAGAATTACGCGCTCGATCTGCTTGATGGCGCCAAGGGCGACGTATTCGACCGGTCGCCGCCGCCGGAACTGCAGTAAAACCTTCGCCGTTACGTGTCGGATCGTCCGGTTCCGGCTCGTCTTCCAGGGAGCCCGTCAACCATGCGAGGTTCCAACCATGACCAGTTCCGTCCTCAAGCCCGCCGCCGAGCTCGCCAGCACCAACGCAAGGCGCTTTCCCAATGAGAGCGCCGAGTATCGCCGGGCGCGCCAGGCGCTGCTCGTCGAGGAGATCGAGCTGCGCCGGCACATCGCGCGCGTCGCCGAGCTGCGTCGCGCCTTGCCGCCGGGCGGCGAGGTGACCAGGGCGTATGAGTTCATGGGCGAGTCCGGCGCGGCCTCACTCGCCGACCTCTTCGGCAACAAGCAGACGCTGATCATCTACAG
The DNA here is from genome assembly GCF_054063295.1 of Bradyrhizobium sp. USDA 3240. Classification (NCBI taxonomy): domain Bacteria; kingdom Pseudomonadati; phylum Pseudomonadota; class Alphaproteobacteria; order Hyphomicrobiales; family Nitrobacteraceae; genus Bradyrhizobium; species Bradyrhizobium sp. USDA 3240. The sequence goes on along the minus strand of NZ_JBSSGD010000002.1, from coordinate 984,559 downwards.
CTACATGTTCGGCCCGCAGCGCGAGAAGCCGTGCCCGATGTGCACATCGTTCATGAGCACATGGGAGGAGAAGCTGCCGGATATCGAGCAGCGCGTTGCGTTGGTGTTCGTGGCGCGCTCGCCGATCGCGCGGCTGATCGAGGCGAAGAAGGCGCGCGGCTGGACGCGTCACAAGGTCTATTCGGATGCATCGGGCGATTACACGCGTGACTATGTCAGCAAGGATGACAGCGACGTGCCCGGCTACAATGTCTTCACGCGCCAGAGCGGCGTGATCCGGCATTTCTGGGCCGGCGAGATGGGGGCCGGCACCGTCGATCCCGGCCAGGACCCGCGCGGCGCCGGACATGGATCCGCTCTGGACCCTGCTCGACACCACGCGCGAGGGGCGCGGCGCGGACTGGTATCCGAAGCTCAGCTATTGAGAGATGGTTTTTGCTCGATCCCCGCTCGATTACGGGGCGATCGGCAAGGAAATTCTCCCTAGGATTTATCTCGGCATGCGGTAGCGGAACCGGGTGCCGGAATGTCCCATCATGGGACAAAAAAGCCGCTTCGGCGGTCCAATGCCATCTTAAAAAAGCCCTACGCCACAGGCACTTCCCGCGTTGCAGGGGATCACATCCGGTTAAGTCGCATTTAACTAAAAGTCGCCTTAATGGCCGTCTGTGCCCCGCGCGACGTTGAGCCGAACATCGTTCGACGATGCGTCGAGTGAGGGACAAAGGTGGACCTGTTTTGAGCGCCGGGCGTATGAGTACGAGTGCGAGTGCGTATGTTCTTGGGGCACCAAGCCGCAAGAAAACCTCCCGAAAAATCCTCCCACAGCATTTCCTCGGCAGCGCCGCGGTGGCGGGGCTGGTGCTGGGCTGCGCCTGGACCGTCTATGCCAACATTTTTGCGGCGAGCGTCTATCCGTCGGTCGGCAATGCGTCGCTTGACGCGCCGGTGGCGAAGCGGCCGGCCGCCGTTGCCGCGCGGCCCGCACCCGCATTCAACGAGGTGTTCGCGTCCCTGACGCCGGCGCCGGCGGCGCCCGCCAAGACCGAGGTCGCGAAGTCGGAAGCCCCGACACCCTCACTTATGTTTAACGATCGGTTTGCGGCCGCCTCGCCTGGGGGCGTCGCGTCCAGCGTCGTGGCTGACGCCGCACCGCAGATCGACCCGATCAAGCAGGCCGCTGAACCCAAGGTCGCCGTAGCGGCGAGGGCGGTGGCGACGGCAGAGCTCGCCGAGACATCGAAGCCGTTGCCGGCGCCGAAATCGGTCGAGACCGCCAAGAAGCAAGCCGCGGCCAATCTGAAGGTGGCGCTCAACGATCCCGCCACAACGGTTGAGCCCAAAGCGGCCGAGAAGGCGCCCGACGCCAAGCTGGCGACGAAATCCGCAGGCGTCCGTGACATGGCCGCACGCGCCAAGGCCGCGGTGCTGTCGATCGCATCGAGCGAGCGGCAGACCATGGTCGAGAAGCTGTGGGGCAAGCGCGAGTCGAGCGGCGGGCTGCTCTCCTTCGCTTCCGCCGATGCCAGTGTCACCGGCAGCATCCCCTCGACGCTGGACCAGAACCCGATGCTCGGCGGCTCGCCGCCCTATGACCGCCAGACCGCGGTCTACGACATCTCGGCCAAGACCGTGTATTTGCCGGACGGCACGCGCCTCGAGGCGCATTCCGGCCTCGGCTCCCGGCTCGACGATCCCAGGTCCTCGCATATGAAGATGGTCGGCGTGACGCCGCCGCACATTTACGAGCTCAAGCCGCGTGAGGCGCTGTTCCACGGCGTGCCGGCGCTGCGACTCAATCCGATCGGCGGCGAAGGCAAGATCTTCAACCGCGACGGCCTGCTCGCACACACCTTCATGCTCGGCCCGAACGGCGACTCCAACGGCTGCGTCTCGTTCAAGGACTATTACGCGTTCCTCGACGCCTACCGTAACAAGGGCATCCGCCGCCTCGCAGTCTTGGCGAGGGTTCAGTAAGCGCCGTCCTGGCGGGGGCGCTGCCCCCACGGCGTGAACGAGCGATGCAGCCCCCGTACCTGTCCGAAGGTCGCAGTCCCGTCCCTTGAAAGGCCGCTGGCAGCGCTATATCCTGCAAAATACAAGGGTGCCAGGGCCAACAGCGCCGCGCTCCCGTGGGTCACAGAACCCGGGGAGCAGGGGAGGGAAGCATGAGCCGGTCGCCAGGCGTCGTGCACGCGGACAAGGTTCTCGACGTGCTGGCCGGAGGCGGAGCGCCATCCGACCTGTCGGCGTCGTGGCGTCGGTCCGGCCATTTGCATGCGCTCGATCCGGCGAGCCGCCTGCCTTCGCATCGTCTCGGCCAGGCTGAAATCGCCGCTGCACAGCAGCGCCTCGGTGAATTCTTGAAGGTCGCCCAGAGCACGCTCGACCGGCTGTTCCTTGCGGTGGGCGGGGTCGGCTGTTCGGTGCTGCTCGCGGACCGCGACGGCGTCGTCGTCGACCGGCGCGGTGCGGGCGCCGATGATGCGACGTTCGACGCCTGGGGGCTTTGGACCGGTGCGGTCTGGAGCGAGAAGTACGAGGGAACCAACGGCATAGGCACCTGCATCGTCGAGAAGCGTCCGCTGTCGATCGACCGCGAGCAGCACTTCTTCACCCGCAATTCCGGACTGTTCTGCACCACCGCGCCGATCTTCGATGAGCATGGCGAGCTTGCCGCCGCGCTTGATGTCTCGTCCTGCCGGGCGGATCTGACCGACGGATTTTCCCGGCTGATCGCGACCACGGTGACGGACGCCGCGCGCGCGATCGAAGCCGAGAATTTCCGCCGCGCGTTTCCCGATGCGCGAATCCTGCTGACACCGCGCAGCGAGCGCGCCGTCAACTCGCTGCTCGCGGTCGATCGCGACGATCTCGTGATCGGTGCAACGCGCGCCGCGCGCCGCGCGCTTGGCCTCAACGCGGCGTCGCTGGCGCGGCCATTGCCGGCGGCCGATCTGATCGGCGAGACCCGCGACGATGGCGGTCTTGCTGCCGCGGAGCGCGCAGCGTTGCAGCGCGCGCTGGCGCGCGCCGGCGGCAACGTGTCGAAAGCCGCCAAGGATCTCGACATGTCCCGCGCCACATTGCACCGCAAGCTCAAGCAGCTCGGCCTGCATCGCTAGAGCATAACCGAGGCTCAAAACCAGCATCCGGACCGCTGGCGCGCCTGTGCCAATTTGCGGCGCACCCTGTCTCAGATTTGCGACAGTTCCCCTGCGGCCGTTGCGGTCTCCCCCTGTTCTGTATCGTGGTTTTGACCGAGCGTTCCGACCCAACGCCGTGCCCATCGGCGTGCCAACGGAGGAACACATGAACAAGGTTGACATACAGGCCGTGCTCAAGGCGCCGTTCGCCAAGCGCTACGGCAATTTCATCGGCGGCGAATGGCGCGAGCCCCGCTCCGGAAAGTATTTTGAGAACATCTCGCCGGTGACCGGCCTTCCGGTCTGCGAGATCCCGCGCTCCGACGCGTCGGACATCGAGGCGGCGCTCGATGCGGCGCATGCGGCCAAAGACGCATGGGGCAGGACCAGTGTCGCCGAGCGCTCGCTGATCCTCAACAGGATCGCCGACCGGATGGAGGCCAATCTCGAAAAGCTCGCCACCGCCGAGACCTGGGACAACGGCAAGCCGATCCGCGAGACGATGGCCGCCGACATGCCGCTCGCGATCGATCACTTCCGTTACTTCGCGAGCGCAATCCGCGGCCAGGAAGGCTCGATCTCGGAGATCGACCACGACACGATCGCTTATCACTTCCACGAGCCGCTCGGCGTCGTCGGCCAGATCATTCCCTGGAATTTCCCGATCCTGATGGCGGTCTGGAAGCTTGCACCGGCGCTCGCCGCCGGTAACTGCGTCGTCCTCAAGCCGGCCGAGCAGACGCCGGCCTCGATCATGGTGTTGCTCGAGCTGATCGGCGACCTGCTGCCGAAGGGTGTGCTGAACGTCGTCAACGGTTTCGGCCTCGAGGCCGGCAAGCCGCTGGCCTCGTCGAACCGGATCGCCAAGATCGCCTTCACCGGCGAGACCACGACGGGCCGGCTGATCATGCAGTATGCCTCGCAGAACCTGATCCCGGTGACGCTCGAACTCGGCGGCAAATCGCCCAACATCTTCTTCAAGGACGTTCTGGAAGAAGACGATGATTTCTTCGACAAGGCGGTCGAGGGCTTCGTGATGTTCGCGCTCAATCAGGGCGAGGTCTGCACCTGTCCGAGCCGCGCGCTGATCCAGGAATCGATCTATGACCGCTTCATGGAGCGCGCGCTGAAGCGTGTCGAAGCGATCACCCAGGGCAGCCCGCTCGACCCGACCACGATGATCGGCGCGCAGGCGTCCTCCGAGCAGCTCGAGAAGATCCTCTCCTACATCGACATCGGCAAGAAGGAAGGCGCCGAGGTGCTGACCGGCGGCGAGCGCAATAATCTCGGCGGCGGGCTGTCGGGCGGCTACTATGTCAAGCCGACCGTGTTCAAGGGCCACAACAAGATGCGCATCTTCCAGGAGGAGATCTTTGGGCCCGTGGTGTCCGTGACCACCTTCAAGAACGACGAGGACGCGCTCTCGATCGCCAACGACACGCTCTACGGCCTCGGTGCCGGCATCTGGAGCCGCGACGTCAATCGCTGCTACCGGTTCGGCCGGGCCATCCAGGCAGGTCGGGTGTGGACCAATTGCTACCACGCCTATCCCGCGCATGCGGCGTTCGGCGGCTACAAGCAGTCCGGTGTCGGCCGCGAGAACCACAAGATGATGCTCGACCACTACCAGCAGACCAAGAACATGCTGGTGAGCTACAGCCCGAAGAAGCTCGGCTTCTTCTGATATCCCGACTGCCCCCGCGTTTGAGGGCACGAAGGCGACAGGCTTCGGCGGAGTGTCCCGCCGGAGCCTCCATCACGGAGGCCGAGATGGCTGACAAGGTGACCGCGACGCCGGCTGCGCTGGAGCTGATTTCCGAGATCGTCGCCGATCATGGGCCGGTGCTGTTTCACCAATCCGGCGGCTGCTGCGACGGTTCGTCGCCGATGTGCTATCCGCAAGGTGACTTCCTGATCGGCGATCATGACGTCAAGCTCGGCGAGATCGGCGGGGCGCCGTTCTACATCAGCGGTTCGCAATACGACGTCTGGAAGCACACCGACCTGATCATCGACGTCGTGCCCGGCCGCGGCGGCATGTTCTCGCTCGACAATGGCCGCGAACGCCGGTTCCTGACCCGGTCCGAGATCTGCACGCTGCCGCCGCGCGAGCCCGACTAGGGCGGTCCGGCGTCGATCTGGAACTGGAGGCCATTGTCGCTATACTGCACTGATCCAGGGCGAGTCCCGACTCGGCAGCGGATCCGGTGCAAAGCGAACATGTCTCCGACACCTCCCATCGAAACCCCGCCGCCGATCACGACCGAAGCGTTCGTCGATGCTAGCGCCGCCGTTGCCCGTCTCGAGGAGATCTACGAGCGCAACACCGGATTCCTGCGCAGTCGCTTCGAGGCCTATGTCAACGGGGTGCCGTTCACGACGCGGGTGCGGGCGCATTACCCGTTCGTCCGCATCACGACCTCGTCGCATGCCCGGCTCGATTCCCGGCTAGCCTACGGCTTTGTCGCCGGACCCGGCGTCCACGAGACCAGCATCACGCGGCCGGATATTTTCCGGACCTATCTCACCGAGCAGATCGGGCTCCTGATCAAGAACCATGGCGTGGCGGTCGAGATCGGCGAGTCCAACGAACCGATTCCGATCCATTTCGCTTACCGGCGCGACATCAATATCGAGGCGGCGCTGACCATCGCCGACAGTTCGGCCTTTACAAGGTCGCTGCGCGACGTGTTCGACACGCCGGACCTTGCCGCGATGGACGATGCGATCGCCGACGGCACGTTTGAACTGACGCCGGGCACGCCCGAGCCGCTGGCGCTGTTTCGCGCAGCGCGCGTCGATTACTCGCTGCGCCGGCTCTATCACTACACCGGCACCGATCCGGAGCACTTCCAGAATTTCGTGATCTTCACCAACTACCAGTTCTATGTCGACGCCTTCGCGCAATCGAGCCTGCAGCGTCTCGCGACGGGTGAGGAAGGCCTCGAGGCGTTCGTCGCGCCCGGCAATGTGATCACGCACAACGCGCTGGCAGGCGGCGGCACCATCGGGACGGCATCGGATCGTGTGCCGCAGATGCCGGCGTTTCATCTCGTCGAGCCCGGTTATCGCGGCATCACCCTGATCAATATCGGGATCGGTCCATCGAATGCGCGCAACATCACCGATCATGTCGCGGTGCTGCGGCCGCATGCCTGGCTGATGATCGGGCATTGCGCCGGCTTGCGCAACACGCAGCGGCTCGGCGATTACGTGCTGGCCCACGGCTATGTCCGCGAGGATCACGTGCTCGATCACGAACTGCCGCTCTGGGTGCCGATCCCCGCGCTCGCCGAGATGCAGGTCGCGCTCGAGGAGGCGGTCGGCGAGGTGACCGGGCTCACCGGCTTCGAGCTCAAGCGCTTGATGCGCACCGGCACCGTCGCGAGCGTCGACAACCGCAATTGGGAGATCAGCGGGCCGCAGGTGATCCGGCGGATGTCGCAATCGCGCTCCATCGCGCTCGACATGGAATCGGCGACGATCGCCGCCAACGGCTATCGCTTCCGCGTGCCCTACGGCACGCTGCTGTGCGTCTCCGACAAGCCGCTACATGGCGAGATCAAGCTGGCGGGCATGGCGAGCGAGTTCTATCGCCAGCGCGTCGGCCAGCATCTTCAGATCGGCCTGAAAGCGCTGGAGCGGCTCAAGCAGCAGGAGTCCGAGCGGCTGCATTCGCGCAAGCTGCGCAGCTTTGCCGAGGTCGCGTTTCAGTAACGCAGCGCCGGGCGCGCGGCGATCACGCCGCGACGCTCTTCCACAATTGCATCTCGGTGCCGATCGCGGCCTTGACCTGCGGCCGCGCCTGGATGCGTCCGAGATAGGCGGCCAGCGGCGGCCATTGCGCCACATCGACGCCGGCGGAGCGAAGCAACAGCAGAGCCCAGGCGAGATGCGCGTCCGCTACGGTGAAGCGGTTACCGACCAGAAATTCGCGGTCGGAAAGATGGGCTGATGGCACCGACAAGGTCTGTCCGATCCTGGCACGCGGCTTGGCGAGCGATGCATCATCCTTGTACCAGAAGGTCGGAAACAAAAATCCCTTGTGGATCTCGGTGCCGATGAAGCTCAGCCATTCCTGCAACCGGTAGCGATCCGGATGGCCGGCCGGTGGCGCGAGGCCGAGTTCGGGCTTGAGGTCCGCGATATATTGCAGCACCGCCGCGCTCTCCGTCAGCCGCTCGCCATTCTCGAGCACCAGCACGGGCACCGCGCCCTTCGGCGCGATGGCGCGGAAGTCGCCGTCGTCCTCCAGCACCTTCTTGGTCCAGAGATGGACCATGTGATAGCGCGCGTCGATGCCGGCCTCCATCAGCGCGATCCGGCTGGCGAGCGAGCAGGCCATCGGCCAAAAATAGAGCTCGAGCATGGTGGTGGTCTCAGGCGAGGGCGTTGCCGCGCGCGATGATCGCGAAGCGGTCGGACAGTTCGGCGAGCGCGACGTCGTGAATGAGTTTTGCGGCAATCGCGCCACCGATGCCGTCGGGCAGGTCGCGGGTGGCGCAGCTGTCGGCATCGATGGTGGTGCGGAAGCCGAGGTCGAGGGCGGCGCGGGCGGTCGAACTCACGCACATATGGGTCATGAAGCCGGCGAGCACGAGCTCCTTGCGACCGGTCGCGGCAAGCTGCGCGTTCAGGTCGGTGCCGGCGAAGGCGTTCGGCAATTGCTTCTCGATCACGATCTCGCCGGGACGCGGCTTGAGCGGCGCCACGATCGCGCCCCGCTCGGCGCTGCGATCGAACAGGCTTCCCGGCGCTCCCTTGTGCGCGATGTGGATGATGGCGGCGCCGCTCTCCCGCGCGCGCGCGAGCAATGCGGTGGCGCGCGCAATCGCGGGGCTGGCGTCGGGCAGGGCCAGCGGACCGGCGAGATATTCGTTCTGGATATCGATCAGCACCAGGCAGGCATCGCCGAGGCGCGGCGGGGTGAGGTCGATACCGGCAAGCTGCATCAAGGTTTTGGCTGCGGTCATGGTCCTGCGATCTCCAGCGGATGTGTCTTGCGAAAATATAGCCGCGGACCTTCCTGCCGTTATGCAGGGATATTGCAGCCGGTGGCTGCGTTATTGCAGGTAAGCCAGAGGCGGTGTAGCCTGACGCCATGAACTGGGACGACCTTCGCATCATCGCGGCCGTCAGGGACGAGGGCACCTATGCCGGCGCCAGCGCGCGGCTACGCATCGACGAGACTACCGTCGGCCGCAGGCTGGCGCGGATCGAGCGGGCGCTCGGCCTGCGGCTGTTCGAGGCCGCCGACGGCGTCCGCAAGCCGACCCGGCAGTGCGACGTGGTGCTCGCGCACGTCCAGGCGATGGCCGCGCATGCCGAGGAGATCGGCCGGATTGGCGAGAGCCTCCCCGGCCCGGTCGGCCGGCTGCGCATCGCTTCCACCAATGCGATCGCGGAAGAAGTGCTGGCGCCGCGCACCAGCGAATTGCTGCGTGCCAATCCGGGCCTCACGCTGCAATTCCTGACCTCGAGCGACAACGTCAAATTCTCGCGCTGGGAGGCCGATCTGGCGATCCGCCTGCGCAAGCCCGACAAGGGCGACTTTGCGATCTCGAAGCTCGCCGAGGTCAGGCTGTATTTCTTCGAGCCGGTCGCGACGACCGCGGGAGAGGCGGTGACGTGTGTCTATCCCGATGAGCTCGGCGGGATTCCGGAAATGCAGTTCCTGCGCGCGAAGCGACTTCGTGCGCGCTGCGTGACCGACAATGTCCGGATCATCCACAGGCTGATCCAGTCGCATCGGGCGGTCGGCGTGCTGCCGGAGCATAGCTGCGTGGATCTGATGACGGATCGCCGTTTGCGCGCCACGCTGCTGCCGAGGCGGCGCGACGTCTGGCTTCTGGTGCAAAGCCACCTCAAGCGCGATGCGGCGACGCGCGTCACCATCGACTGGCTGCGCGCCTGCTTCCAGGACGTCGCGCGCAGCGAGTGAGGTGGCGACGGGACTTACCCTCCGTCATTCCGGGGCGCGACGAAGTCGCGAGCCCGGAATCCATAACCACGATGGTCGAGATGATCCCGGGTGGGTGGATCTCTTTCCGGGGATATCCAACTGAGATTTGTGGTTATGGATTCCGGGCTCGCGGCAGAGGCGCGCCCCGGAATGACGAGGAGAGGGCTCAAATCGCCGCTTTCAGATTGGCGAAGGCGTCCTGGACATATTTGGTGAGCTGGCGCTTGCCGCCTTGCTCGAGCCAGGCGTCGACTGCGATGCGCAGTGCGCCGCTCGCGGCCATCGCGACGAGGCGGAGGCGGTCGCGGCGGTCCTTGCCCGGCCACAATTCGCACAGCGTCTCGTAGACGACCTGCTCCCGATGCTGATCGCTCCGATGCTTGCGGGAGCTCAGCACTTCGCTCTCGCGGATCAGGCGCGAAATCGCAACCGTCCGCGACGTCTGGAAGCGGGCGCACACATCCAGCAAGGCGTCGCGGACGACGTCGATCGGCGCACCGGCCACGGCATGGTCGCGGATCGATGCCCTGAGCGCGTCGTCATAGCCGGCGATGTGGGCGAGCAGGATGTCGTCCTTGCTCCTGAAATAGTAGAAGAAGGTCCTGCGCGAGATGCCGGCCGCCGCCGCGATCTCATCCAGCGTCGTCGCATCAAAGCCGTTGGCCAGGAACAGCTCCATGCCGACATCGGCGATGCGTTGCAGCGTCTCGCGGCGATTTCGCTCGCGCAGGCCTTCGGATTTTGCAGGCGTCTGGGTTTTCGTCAATGTCTCGGGCATCGGCGGCCTTCTCCTGAACAGGCAATCAGGGCAAAAGCAATTCGTGGCCTCAAGGGTTCGCGCGGCCGTCGGCGTCAACGCGCGAAGCGGCGCAGTTGGATGCGCGTCATCCGGTCGCAGCCGGCGGTCGCGGCCATAAAACCGCCCAACACAATAATTACACCAAGTGTAATAATTACACCAAGTGTAAGTCAGTGGGGCCCCAATGACAACCTGCTCGCGCGTAGGCCGGATCAAGCTGATTCCGGCGGCAGATGGATTTGTGCGCAAGCGCGGGGCACTCTTTCGCGGCTGGGCGGCGGCGAACCTGCTCGGTCTTTTGGTCTCGGGCTGCGCGACGGCGACGCTGGATCAGGCCGGTTCACTGCGCTCCTACGACAATATGGAGCAATCGGACGGGATGTTGACCCGTTCGAAGCTGCGGGTGAGCAAGGACGAGGTGCTGGCGGCGAAGACGATCAGGATCGTGCCCACCGTGTTCTCCGACGGAACGTCGGTGCCCTTCACGGCCGTACAGCGCAGGCTCGTCACCAACGCCGCCGACCGCGCATTGTGTGCGGGCCTGAGCGAACGCTTCTACGTGGTTGCGTCCGAGCCGGCCGACCTGACCGTTCACGCCGTCATCACGCATGTGGTGCCGACCGATCCGACCGCGGTCGGCGTCTCCAAGGGCGTGTCGGTCGCGAAGACGATTCTGCTGCCCGGCGTGCCGGTGCCCGTTCCGCGCATTCCGGTGGGGCTCGGCAGCCTGTCGCTTGAAGCCGAGGCGCGCGATCCGGCCGGACAGCAAAAGGCCGCGATGGTCTGGGGCCGTGCGGCGAGTGCCTTCGACAACGGGCGGATGTCGGAGGAGGGGGATGCGTACGGCCTTGCGGCATCGTTCGGCGGCGATTTCAGCCAGATGCTGGTCACCGGCGTGACGCCGTTCGGCGGCGTGCCATCGATGCCCTCGATGCAGCGGCTGGGCTTCCTGCTCGGCGGCGCGCCGAAATTTCCCGCCTGCGAAGCGTTCGGACGCGCGCCGGGTCTCGTCGGCATGGTCGGCGACAGCGCCGGCGTGCCGCCGGACTGGACCGACAAGGGACCGGTTGCGGCGAAGATGGAGTGAGGGCTCAGCCTCCGACTATTCGTCATTCCGGGGCGCGCGTAGCGCGAGCCCGGAATCCATAACCACGAAAGCTAGTTGGATATCCCTGGAAACAGATCCTCCCAACCGGGATTCTGCTCCTCAATCAGCCGGATCTTCCAATCGCGCCGCCATTTTTTCAGTTCTTTCTCGCGCGTGATAGCGCTTGTCGCGTCGTCGTAGACTTCGAACCAGACCAGCTTGTCGACGCCATATCGCGACGTGAAGCCCGGAGCGGCTTTCGTCCGATGTTCGTGGACACGACGCACAATGTCGTTTGTCACACCCAGATAGAGTGTGCCGTGCTTCCTGCTCGCAAGGAGATAGACGTAGTAAGCCATCCCGGTAGTCGTGGTTATGGATTCCGGGCTCGCGCTGCGCGCGCCCCGGAATGACGGTGGATGGTAAGGCGGACCTGCATGCGTAATCAATACGCGCTCCCCGCAAACAAAAGCCCCGGCATCGCTGCCGGGGTTTTGCATTCCGTAAATCGCCTTGAGAGGCTGGACTTAGAAGTCCATGCCGCCCATGCCGCCGCCCGGAGGCATCGCGGGGCCGCCGGCGTTCTTCTTCGGCAGCTCGGCAACCATCGCTTCCGTGGTGATCAGCAGCGCGGCAACCGAGGCAGCGTTCTGGATCGCGGTACGGACGACCTTGGTCGGGTCGATGATGCCCTTCTTGACGAGGTCGGCATAGTCGCCGGTCTGGGAGTCGAAGCCGTAATTGTAGGCCTTGTTCTCCAGGATCTTGCCGACGATGACCGAACCGTCTTCACCGGCGTTGATCGCGATCTGGCGAGCGGGGGAGGAGAGCGCCTTGCGCACGATCTCGACGCCGGTCTTCTGGTCGTCGTTCTTGGTGCGCAGGCCCTTGAGCTGCTCGGAAGCACGGAGCAGGGCGACGCCGCCGCCCGGGACGATGCCTTCCTCGACAGCCGCACGGGTCGCATGCATCGCGTCATCAACGCGATCCTTGCGCTCCTTCACCTCGACCTCGGTCGCGCCGCCGACGCGGATCACCGCGACGCCACCTGCGAGCTTGGCGAGACGCTCCTGCAGCTTCTCACGGTCGTAGTCCGAGGTGGTCTCCTCGATCTGCGCCTTGATCTGGGCAACGCGGGCGTCGATGTCGGCCTTCTTGCCGGCGCCGTTGACGATCGTGGTGTTTTCCTTGTCGATCATCACCTTCTTGGCGCGACCGAGCATCTGCAGCGTGACGTTCTCGAGCTTGATGCCGAGGTCTTCCGAGATGGCCTGGCCGCCGGTCAGGATCGCGATGTCCTGCAGCATGGCCTTGCGGCGATCGCCGAAGCCCGGAGCCTTGACGGCCGCGACCTTCAGGCCGCCACGCAGGCGGTTGACGACGAGGGTGGCGAGGGCTTCGCCTTCGACGTCTTCAGCGACGATGACCAGCGGCTTGCCGGTCTGCACCACGGCCTCGAGCAGCGGCAGCAGCTCGTTCAGCGAGGAGAGCTTCTTCTCGTTGATGAGGATGTAGGCGTCGTCCATCTCAACGCGCATCTTGTCGGCGTTGGTGACGAAGTAGGGCGAGATGTAGCCGCGATCGAACTGCATGCCCTCGACGACGTCGAGCTCGGTCTCGAGCGACTTGGCTTCCTCGACCGTGATCACGCCCTCGTTGCCGACCTTCTTCATGGCGTCGGCGAGGAACTTGCCGATCTCGGCATCGCCGTTGGCCGAAATGGTGCCGACCTGGGCGATCTCCTCGTTCGAGGTGACCTTCTTCGAGTTCTTCTGGAGGTCCGCAACGACGGCTTCGACCGCGAGGTCGATACCGCGCTTCAGGTCCATCGGGTTCATGCCGGCGGCAACCGACTTGGCGCCTTCACGCACGATCGCCTGGGCGAGCACGGTGGCGGTGGTGGTGCCGTCGCCGGCCGCGTCAGCGGACTTGGAGGCGACTTCGCGCACCATCTGCGCGCCCATGTTCTCGAACTTGTCCTCGAGCTCGATCTCCTTGGCGACGGTGACGCCGTCCTTGGTGATGCGGGGAGCGCCGAACGACTTCTCGAGCACGACGTTGCGGCCCTTCGGGCCGAGAGTGACCTTCACCGCATTGGCGAGGATGTCGACGCCGCGCAGCATCTTGTCGCGCGCATCGACGGAGAATTTGACTTCTTTAGCTGCCATCTGAATTTTTCCTTGGAAGGTTGTCCTAGAGGAATCTTGGGGAGGGAGGAGGCGCTTAGGCCGCCTTCTTCTTGGAAGCGGGGACGTCGAGCACGCCCATGATGTCGCTTTCCTTCATGATCAGCAGGTCTTCACCGTCGATCTTGACCTCGGTGCCGGACCACTTGCCGAACAGGACGCGGTCGCCGACCTTGAGGTCGATGGGGATCAGCTTGCCAGCTTCGTCGCGGCCGCCCGGGCCGACGGCGGTCACTTCGCCCTGCGAGGGCTTTTCCTTGGCACTGTCCGGAATGATGATGCCGCCAGCAGACTTCTCTTCGGCGTCGATACGCTTGACCACGACGCGGTCGTGAAGCGGACGGAATTTCATGCAGTCCTCCTAAACGTTTGCGGATTCTGTAGATTTTTGGAGTTTTAGCAGTCCAGCCCAGCGAGTGCCAGACCGACTGGGCAGGAGATAGGCCAAGCCTTGGCGGCGGGCAAGTGGCTGTAGCAGAAAAATTGGCACTCGCGAATGACGGCTGCCAGCTTCATTTCGGCATCCTTAATGCCGCCAGCGGAGGCCGCCAGGGCTATTAGCAGATGCGGTAAGCTGCTGCTAACGCAAGAAATTTCAACAACCTATTAAACATTTAGGCTTGAGATGGGGCAGTCGCGTGCGTCACATTTGTATCATGTGAGCGCATCCATTGCCGGTGGTCCGGCGGGGGTCGGCCGCCATGTGAATGCGCTCCGTCACAGGAGGTTGGCATGGTCTCGCGAGTTGGTGGGGTTGTTTCCGACGATTTCCGGAAGCAGTTGCTGGGGTATGGGCTAACGACGGCGCAAATCCTCTATCGGATGCCGGACCATCCCTCGTTGCTGCAAACCTATGTCTGGCAGAACTACGACCTGTTTCCGAAATTTCCGGCGCTGCGGGATTTCCTCGCCTTCTGGGAGGAGAAGCTCGAAGGCCCGTTGTTCTCGGTGACGGTGGCGCATTCCAAACTGGTCAAGCCGGCCGAACTGCGCGCCGTCGACGGCGTGTTCCGGCTGCATTGATCCGCAAAGCGGGCAAGGCAAGGGGGCAAGGCGCAGCATGCGCCTTTGCCCACCTCGTGCGGCGCGACTTGTGTTAGCCTTCATCAGTCACAAAAAGACGGAGGCGAACAATGGCCAAGAAGACGGCATCGAGATCCGCAGCCAAGACCGCGGTGAAGAAGAAATGGTCGGGGCTTGGCGCCGGCGCCAAGAAATCATCCGCGAAATCGTCCGCGCGCAAGACCATCAAGTCCAAGGGCCGCGTCACCGCGGCCAAGAAGAGCGCGCCGAAAGCGACAAGCAAGGCGCGGCCCAAGCAGCGCGTCGCCGTCAGCCATCACCGCGAAGAGGATTTCAAGGCCGACGGGCTGCGCACCTACGCCAAGTATCGCGACCTCGGCATATCAGCAGCATCCCATGGCCTCGCGCAGGCGCATGTCATCCGGCTGCAGGGACCGTGCAATCCGGACGAAGTGTCGAAGCTGCACTTCCACGACGTCGAATTCCAGATGGTCTACGTGCTCAAGGGCTGGGTGAAGACCTACATGGAAGGCGAAGGCGAGACGCTGATGAAAGAGGGCAGCGCCTGGACCCAGCCGCCACGCATCCGGCACATGATCCTGGACTACTCCGACGACGTCGAACTGCTGGAGGTGATCCTGCCGGCCGAGTTCAAGACGGTGGAGCTGAAGGCGTAGGCGCCGCCACCCTCCGCCGTCATTCCGGGGCGATGCGAAGCATCGAGCCCGGAATCCATTTCTCCACTTGGCTTGCGGCTTGATGGATTCCGGGCTCGGCGCTGCGCGCCGCCCCGGAATGACAAAGAAAAAGTCACGTCATCATCCCCACGATTGCCCCCATCAGGCACGTCGTCAGCGTGCCCGAGACGACCGATTTCAGCCCGAGCGCATTGATCTCGTCGCGCCGCCCGGGCGCCATGATGCCGAGGCCGCCGATCATGATGCCGAGGCTCGCGAAGTTGGCAAAACCGCACATCGCGTACAGCATGATCAGCCGCGAGCGTGGATCGAGCGCGTCGGGGCCGAGCTTCGACAGGTCGACATAAGCGATCAGCTCGTTCAGCACGGTCTTGGTGCCCATCAGGCTTCCCGCCGTGATCGCCTGCGGCCACGGCAGGCCCATCAGCCAGCACACCGGCGCCATGACGTAGCCGAGCAGCCGTTGCAGCGAGATCTTCGCGCCGCCGACTTCGGGCAGCAGCCCGATGATCGCGTTCGCGAGATACACCAGCGCCACCAGCACTAGCAGCATCGCGATGATGTTCATCAGCAGCTCGAGCCCGGCGGCGGTGCCCTTCACGATCGCGTCCATCGTCGAGGACACCTGAACATCGGGATCGTCGAGCGACCCGCCGGTGCGCTTGGCGGAGGTTTCCGGCACCATGATCAGGCTGACCAGAATGGCGGCCGGCGCGCCGAGCACCGAGGCGATGACGAAATGCGCGGCCGAATCGGGGATCAGCGGCGCCAGCAGTGTTGCGTATAGCACCAGCACGGTGCCGGCGATCCCGGCCATGCCGCCGGTCATCACCAGAAACAATTCGCTGCGGGTCAGCTGCGCCAGATAGGGGCGGATGAAGAGCGGCGCTTCGACCATGCCGAGGAAGATATTGGCCGCGGTGGAGAGCCCGACCGCGCCGCCGACGCCGAGCGTGCGCTCGAGAATCCAGGCCATGCCGCGCACCACCGGCGGCAGCACGCGCCAATAGAACAGCAGCGTCGTCAGCACGCTCATGACCAGCACGATCGGCAGCGCCTGGAAGGCGAGGATGAAATCCGAGCCGGGCGCCTTGGGATCGAATGGTGCCGGGCCGCCGCCGACATAACCGAACACGAAGGCGGTGCCGGCGCGCGTTGCGGCGGCGATAGTGCCGACGGCATCGTTGATCGCGCCGAAGGCCTGCGTCACCAGCGGCACCTTGATCAGCACCAGCGCGGTGACGACGGTGACGACAAGCCCGATCGCGGCCTGCCGCAGCGACACCTTCAAGCGATTCTCGCTCAACGCCCAGGCGATCACCAGCAACGCCACCACGCCGAACGCCGATTGCAACTGCAGCATCACGCCCCCAAGAACCCTCGGGCGATTATGGGCAGGGGCCTCGCGCAGCGCAATGCTGTTGCGCGTTGATCCCGAATCCATTGACAAGTTGCAGGAGCTCAGCCACGCAATCATGCATGTCCTCCGTCACGCCGGCCGGCGCCCGCGATCTGCTGGGCCACCGACCTTTCCTGTTCTTCTTGTCGTCGCGCAGCCTGTCGCGCTTCTCCAGCCAGATCGGCGCGGTGGCGATCGGCTGGCAGATCTATGATCTGACCGGCAGCGCGTTCGACCTCGGCATGGTCGGCCTGGTGCAGTTTCTACCGACGGCGCTATTGGTGTTCGTCGCCGGTCACGCCGCCGACCGCTTCGAACGCAAGCGCGTGGTGCAGGCCTGCCAGGTCGCAGAGGCGCTGACCGCATTGTTTCTCGCCGGAAGCACATTCGCCGGCACCATCTCCGAGATCCAGATCTTCGCTGCGACCTTCGTGCTCGGCATAGCCGGCGCGTTCGAGAGCCCGGCGACCGCCGCGCTGTTGCCGCTGATCGCGCCGCAAGGCTCGCTGCAGCGGGCGACCGCGATCTCGAGCGGCGCGGCGCAGGTCGCGACCATCACCGGACCTGCGCTGGGCGGCTTCGCTTACGCGCTGATGCCGAGCGCGCCCTACGGCATCATGATGGTGTTCTGGCTGTTCGGCGCGGTGCTGACCGGCGGCATCGGTCGGCTGCAGCGGGCGACGGCGAAGAACGGCGAGGTGTCGGACGACCTGTATGCCGGCGTCACCTTCGTTCGCAGCAACCCGGCGATCCTCGGCACCATCTCGCTCGACTTGTTCGCGGTGCTGTTCGGCGGCGTCACCGCGCTGCTGCCGATCTACGCGCGCGACATCCTGCAGACCGGCCCGCTCGGGCTCGGCATCCTGCGTGCCGCGCCCGCGGTCGGCGCGCTCTTGGTGACCATGGTGCTGGCGCGGCACACCATCAACCGCCGCGTCGGCATGCGCATGTTCCAGTCGGTGATCGTGTTCGGCGTCGCAACGGTGGTGTTCGCGCTGTCGCAATGGATGTGGTTGTCGGCGCTGGCGCTCGCGGTGCTCGGCGCCGCCGATACGATCAGCGTCGTGATCCGCTTCTCGCTGGTGCAGCTTGCTACTCCGGACGAGATGCGCGGCCGCGTCGGGGCGATGAACTTCCTGTTCATCAACGCGTCGAACCAGCTCGGCCAGTTCGAGAGCGGCGTCACCGCGGCGCTGCTCGGCGCCGTGCCGTCGGCCGTGCTCGGCGGCGTTGCGACGGTCGCCGTCGCGCTGCTCTGGATGAAGCTGTTCCCGACGCTACGGGATGTCGAGAAGCTGGAGTAGGTTTTTCCGCCCGTCATTGCGAGCGAAGCGAAGCAATCCATCTTGCCACATGCGGAGGCATGGATTGCTTCGCTTCGCTCGCAATGACGGCGCGCAATTTCGGAATAATGGAAAAATACGACTGAGTTGCCCGACGTGTCAAGTTGCCGTGCCGTACTCCGGCAGCCGCAGGCTACTTTGCATGGGGTTGTTTTCGATATTTTGGCAGTGTGCCCCTGGGACGGCATGGCCGGGACAAGCCCGGCCAAGCCGACGAGAGATCAGCCCCGTCCCACGAACGGCATCTTGGTCGCCATCACCGTCATGAACAGCACGTTGGCGTCGAGCGGCAGGCCGGCCATGTAGGCGACGGCGTCGCCGACCGCCTTGGCGTCCATGCGCGGCTCGTGCTTGGTGGTGCCGTCGGGCTGCAGCACGCCGGGGCCGTTGACCATGCGGTCGGTCATCGGGGTCGCGGCGTTGCCGATATCGACCTGGCCGACTGCGATGTCATACATGCGGCCGTCGAGGTTGGAGGCCTTGGTCAGGCCGGTGATGGCGTGCTTGGTCGAGGTGTAGGCCGCCGAGAACGGCCGCGGTGCATGCGCCGAGATCGAGCCGTTGTTGATGATGCGGCCGCCGCGCGGCGTCTGGTCCTTCATGATGCGGAAGGCGTGCTGGGTGCACAGGAACGGCGCGGTGAGGTTGGTGTTGACCACGGCCTGCCACTGCTCGAGCGGCAGATCCTCGAAGTTCACCGGCGGCGCGCCCATGCCGGCATTGTTGAAGAGAACGTCGAGCCGGCCGTAGGTCGCCTTCACCTTGTCGAACAGCGCGGCGATCGCGGCCGGGTTGGCCATGTCGGCGGTGACGCACAGGCTCTTGCCGGCGGGGCCGAGCTTGCTGGTCTCTTCCAGCATCTCCAGGCGGCGCCCGACGAGCACCACGGTGTAACCCTTGTCCATCAAAGCGAGCGATGCCGCGCGGCCGACACCGGTGCCGGCGCCGGTGACGAGTGCGATCTTGCTGGTTGCTTCGGTCATCCGAGTTTCCTCTTACTTGGTTTTTGCTTCGGTTTCGTTCTTGTAGGGTGGGCGTGGAATGTTCTGGTGCGCCGCGCGCAGCGCCGCCGACCAGCGCGAGCGCAGATCGTGGAAATAAGGCTCGCCGGCCTCGATGCGGTGATTGAGATCGGCCTCGCAGGCATCGGTGCGCACCACCAGCACGTCGATCGGCAGGCCGACGCCGAGATTGGAGCGCATCGTCGAATCCATCGAGATCAGGCCTGTCTTGAGCGCCTCGTAGAGCTCGACGTCGTAATGCATGGCGCGGTCGAGCACCGGCTTGCCGTATTTGTGCTCGCCGATCTGCAAATAGGGCGTGTCGGTGGTGCACTCGATGAAGTTGCCGGCGGTGTAGACCATGAACAGGCGCATCCGCGAGCCCTTGATCTGGCCGCCGAACAGGAATGAGACGTCGAAGGAGATATCTTCGGAACGCAGCGCATCGCCCTCGGTCGCATGCACCGACCGGATGGCGCGGCCGATCCGCTGCGCCGCCTGGAACATGGTCGGCGCATTCATCAGCGTCTCGAGCTCGCCGGTGTGCGGATCTTCCATGCCCTCGGTCAGGGTCGACAGCACCGACTGGCTGATTGCGAGATTCCCTGCGCTGGCGATCGCCATGATGCGGTCGCCGGGCTTTTCGAAGATGTGCAGCTTGCGGAAGGTCGAGACGTTGTCGAGGCCGGCATTGGTGCGGGTATCGGCGATCATGACGAGGCCGTCGCGCACCAGAATTCCGCAGCAATAGGTCATTTACAGCCCTCAAACGGTCCGAGTTTCTCGGCGCCAAACGTGTAGCCAATTTCGAGGTCGCATCCAACCCCAATTCCCCGTGACGGGACATACGAGGGGGCCGGCGACGGTCCGTGTCAGGACCCGTCCTGAAATCGCGGTTCGTGCCCCGGCCTCGTTCTGCGTTGCACGCAGCCGGCAATGATCGGCGCCTCGTCTCATTGCGAGGCACCTGGCGTTGTGGTCGACTGCCTGCAATCGACAAGAACAACAAGAATTCCGGGAGGCGAGAATGTCGTTCAAGCTGGCCATGTTCATCATGGCATTGGGTACAGCCGTGATGGCTGCGAGCCCTGCATCGGCCCAGAAGAAGGGCGGCACGCTCCGGCTCTATCACAATGACAATCCGCCCTCGACCTCGCTGCTCGAGGAATCCACCATCGCCTCGGTGATGCCGTTCGCGGCGGTCTTCAACAACCTCGTGGTGTTCGATCCGGCCAAGGTGCATGAAAGCATCGACACCGTGATCCCCGATCTCGCCGAGAGCTGGTCGTGGGATTCTACCAACACGAAGCTCACCTTCAAGCTGCATCACGGCGTAAAGTGGCATGACGGCCAGCCGTTCACGGCCAAGGACGTGCAGTGCACCTGGCGGATGCTGATCGGCAAGAGCGAGACACAGGACTTCAAGCGCAATCCGCGTAAGGTCTGGTATTCGAAGCTCAAGGACATCAGCATCAATGGCGACGATGAAGCGACTTTCGAGCTGACCGAGCCGCAGCCCGGCCTGCTGGCGCTACTCGCCAGCGCCTTCTCGGTGGTCTATCCCTGCCACGTGCCGCAGCAGGTGATGCGCACCAAGCCAATCGGCACCGGGCCGTTCAAATTTGTCGAATTCCGGCGCGGCGATTCGATCCGTCTCGTCCGCAACCCCGATTACTTCAAGAAGGACCGGCCGTATCTCGACGAGATCACGGTGCGCTCGATCGACAGCCGCGCCACGCGCATGCTGGCGTTCGCGACCGGCGACTATGACATCACCTTTCCGTCCGACGTCAGCATTCCCCTGATGAAGGACGTCAAGGCGCGGGCGCCGAACGCGATCTGCGAGATGACCTCGACCAATCTGCAGATCAACCTGCTGGTCAACCGCGTCAATCCGCCGTTCGACAATCCGGAGATCCGCAAGGCGATGTCGCTGGCGCTGGATCGCCAGGCCTTCAACAGCATCCTGTTCGAAGGCACCGGACGGCTCGGCGGCGCGATGCAGGCCAAGCCGGAAGGCGAATGGGGCATGCCGCCGGAGATCCTGTCGACGCTGATGGGCTATGGTCCCGATACCGGGAAGAACCTCGCGGACGCGCAGGCGATCATGCAGAAGCTCGGCTACAGCGACGCCAAGCCGCTGTCGATCAAGATCCAGACCCGCAACCTGCCGACCTATCGCGACCCGGCGGTGATCCTCGCCGACCAGCTCAAGAAGATCTACATCGTCGCCGAGCTCGATATCGTCGACACGCCGCGCTGGTACTCGCGGCTGCAACGCAAGGATTACACGATCGGCCTCAACGTCACCGGCGTCAGCGTCGACGATCCCGACGGCAATCTGGTCGAGAATTATTCCTGCAATTCGGAGCGCAACTATACCCAGTATTGCAATGCCGAGGTGGACAAGTTGCTCGCCGCGCAGTCGCGCGAGGTCGACAAGGACAAGCGCCGAAATATCGTGTTCGACATCGAGCGCCTGCTGGTCGACGACGCGGCGCGTCCGGTCATCCTGCACTCATCGGCCGGCAATTGCTGGCAGCCTTACGTGAAGAACTTTCGTCCGCACGACAACAGCCAGTACAACAATCTGCGCTTCGAGGATGTCTGGCTGGACAAGTGACCGCGATATAGCGGTCATTCCGGGGCGCGCTAAGCGCGAACCTCAGATGCGCAATTGCGCATCGGGGAATCTCGATCAACAATCTCGGGATTCCGGGTTCGATGCTTCGCATCACCCCGGAATGACAGGATGAGGGTGGGCAAAGCAAAGCGTGTCGAACCTACGTATCCGCCGCCCCGACCAGAAACGCCTCATCGACCGGCACGCCGAGCGCGGTGACCAGCCGGTTGGTCTCGGCGGCCATGCCGACGATCGCCAGCATTTCCTGATATTCGGCGTCGGTCATGCCCTTGGCGCGGGCGCTCGCGGTGTGCGAATGGATGCAGTAGCTGCAGCCATGCGCCACCGAGACCGCAACGTAGAGCATCTCCTTGACCTTCGGGTCGAGCGCGCCCGGTGCCATCACCTCCTTGATGCTTTCCCAGGTCCGCCGCAGCGTCTTCGGATCATGCGCGAGCGCGCGCCAGAAATTGTTGATGAAGTCCGAGTTCCGCGTCTTGCGGATGTCGTCGAAGACGGCGCGTGCGTCGGCCGAGAGTTCGTCGTCGGAAAGCAGTTTCACAGTTGCCATGGTTTCTCTCGCTGATCCGGTTTGCAGCGGCGATCATATCACGGCCGAACCGTTGTCGACTTGACCGGTCTCACCATCGTCATTCCGGGGCTCGCCAACGGGTCGCGCGAACGCGCGTCCGATGACTGGCTCCGCGAGAGCCCGGAATCCATCGCGCCACCGATTGTGCGGACGAATGGATTCCGGGTTCGCGCCAAACGGCGCGCCCCGGAATGACGATGGGGAGTAGGCTTCTTACGACTGCGACTGGCTCTGCCACTGCCCGGGGCGGCCGGCAAGGTCGACCTTGACCGCGACCGACAGGGTCTCGTTGCCGCCGCCATAGCGGGTGCCGCGGACCGGGGCGGCGCCGAGATAGTCGAGGCCGATCGCGACGCGGGCATGGGCGTCGGTGGTGCAGATGCCGTTGGCGGCGTCGAAGCCGATCCAGCCGAGGTCGGGCACGAAGGCCTCGGCCCAGGCGTGGCCGGCCTGCTGGTTGACCATGCCGTCGGAGCGCAGGAAGTGGCCGGAGACGAACCGCGCCGGAACGCCGCCGGCGCGCGCGCAGGCGATCAGGATGTGCGCGTAGTCCTGGCAGACCCCGCGCTTCAGCGCGAACGCCTCGGAGGCCGAGGTGGCGCTGTTGGTCGGGTCCTCGTCGAAGGTCATGTGCTCGTAGATCTGCACCATCAGCGCGTGCAGGAAACCGAGCACGTCGCTAGCTGCTTCCGCGCGCAGCTCGCGCACGAAGCTCGTCATCGCCGGGTTGAGGTCGGTCAGCGGCGTGGGGCGCAGGAACAGGCTCGGCGGAAACCGCTCGTCGCTGCCTTTCAGCACGCCGCCGGTGTCCTGGGTCTCGACCAGGCCCTCGCAATGGATGGTGAGGTCGGTGATCGAACCATGCGTCAGCACATGGGTGACGTTGCCGAACGCGTCCTCATGGATGTCGAGCCGGGAATCGGTCGAGACGTCGATCTGCCAGTCGGCGACATACTGGCCGTCATGGCTGCCCGGCGTCATCCGCAGAATCTGGATCACGCCCGAGGCCGCCGGCTCGTAGCGATAGGTGGTGGTGTGGGCTATCCGCAGGCGCATGGCTCAACCGGAGTTCAGTCGGTCTGGGGCAGGAACGTCATGCCCGGGCACCCACGTCTTTCTCCCTAATCGGCCGCGAAAGCAAGACATGGGTGACCGGGATCGACCCGGTCATGACGACATTTTGAGCACTTTTTCCGCCGCAGAGGTCAGATCAAATATTGCTTGGTGACGATCTCACCCAGCCGCGAATTGTCCGCGAGGAATTCCTGGATGAATTCGTGCACGCCGTGCTGGAAGATGTCGTCCATGTGGCTGTGCTCGAGCCGGTTCCTGATGCCGCGGGCGTGGCGCTGGGCTGCCCCCTGGCGGCCGTAGGCGACGCCGATCTGGTCCAGATTGCGCACCAGGTTGCTGTAGCAGCTGGCGAGCGACCGCGGCAGCGTGTCGTTGAGGATCAGGAGGTCGGCGATCAGCCAGGGTTTCAGGGTTTCCCGGTACACCCAGTGATAGGCGGTCGTCGCCGACACCGAGCGCAGGATCGAGGTCCACTGGTAGTAATCCAGCGGGCCGCCGACATGCTCCTCCTCGGGCAGCAGCATGTGATACTTCACATCGAGAATGCGGGCGGTGTTGTCGGCGCGCTCGAGATGCACGCCGAGCCGCGAGAACCAGTAGGCGTCGTTGCGCAGCATGGTGCGGTAGGCCGAGCCGTCGAAGCGCAGCGAGGTCTCCTGCACGAAGCGCAGGAATTTGGCCAGCTCCTCGCGGTTGGCGGGACCCTTGTTCCAGACCGCCTGCAACTCGATCCACGCCGAATTGATGGTGTCCCACATCTCCGACGTCAGCGCGGTGCGCACCGAACGCGAATTGAGCCGCGCAGATTCGATGCAGTTCTTGATCGAGGAGGGATTTTCCGACGAGAAGGACAGATACTCGACGACGTTTCGCTCGTTGGCTTCTTCGTAATGGTCGTAGAAGGCCGCGCCGACGCCGGCGGTGAGCAGCGCGGAGTCCCACTCATTGGTCTTGCCGATATAGGCCGCGGGCAGCGCGGTGACGCGCAGCGTGGCGTCGATCGTGCGCGCGAGATACTCGGCGCGTTCGACATAACGGGCCAGCCAGAACAGGTTTTCAGCGGTGCGCGACAGCATGCTTTCAACTACTCGCTCAGTATCCAGGTGTCCTTGGTGCCGCCGCCCTGGCTCGAATTGACCACGAGCGAGCCTTCTTTCAGCGCCACCCGCGTCAGCCCGCCGGGCACGATGGTGGTGTGGCTGGAGCCGGTCAGCACGAACGGGCGGAGGTCGACATGGCGCGGCGCCAGGCCCTTGTCCGTGCAGGTCGGGCAGGTCGACAGCGCCAGCGTCGGCTGCGCGATGAAGCCCTCCGGCTCGCGCTTGAGCTTGTCGCGGAACGCCTCGATGGTCGCCTTGGTGGCGGCGGGACCGATCAGCATGCCGTAGCCGCCCGAACCGTGCACCTCCTTGACGACGAGGTCGGCGAGGTTGTCGAGCACGTAGGACAGATCCTGCGCTTCGCGGCAGCGCCAGGTCTGCACGTTCTTCAGTATCGGCTCCTCGCTGAGGTAGAACTTCACGATGTCGGGCATGTAGGAATAGATCGCCTTGTCGTCGGCGATGCCGGTGCCGACCGCGTTGGCGAGCGTGATGTTGCCGGCCGCATAGGCCGACATCAGCCCGGGGACGCCGAGCGCGGAATCCGGACGGAAGGTGAGGGGATCGAGGAAGTCGTCATCGACGCGGCGGTAGATCACGTCGACCCGCTTCAGCCCCTCGGTGGTGCGCATGAACACCTCGTCGTTCTTGACGATGAGGTCGCGCCCCTCGACCAGTTCGATGCCGAGCTTGTCGGCGAGGAAGGAGTGCTCGTAGTACGCCGAGTTGTAGACGCCGGGCGTCATCAGCGCGACCGTCGGCTCGGCCGAGGCGCTGTGCGGCGCCACCGATCGCAGCGCCGACAGCAGCTCGTCCGGATAGCGCTCCACCGGCGCGACGCGGTGGCGCGAAAACAGGTCCGGAAACAGCCGCATCATGATCTCGCGGTTTTCCAGCATGTAGGAGACGCCGGACGGCGTCCGCGCATTGTCCTCCAGCACGATGAAGTTGTCCGGATCGGTGCGGATGATGTCGATGCCGGCGATGTGGACGTAGATGTCGTGCGGCACGTCCTGGCCGTTCATCTCCGGCCGGAACACCGGGTTCTGGAAGATCAGGTCTTCGGGGATGATGTTGGCGCGCAGGATGTCGCGGCCGTGGTAGATGTCCTTGAGGAACATGTTGAGCGCGAGCACGCGCTGCTTGAGGCCCTTCTCCAGCAGCGTCCATTCGGTCGCGGACATGATGCGCGGGATGACGTCGAACGGGATCAGCCGTTCCTGGGCCTCGGAATCGCCGTAGACCGCGAAGGTGATGCCGATCCGGCGGAACAGCAGCTCCGCTTCCTGGCGCCGATACTCGAGCGCATCCGGAGGCGTCTCTTTGAGCCAGCGGGAGAGCTCTTGGTAGGCCGGGCGAAGATCCTCGCCGAGGCCGTTCATCTCATCGAACGCGACTGCCATATATCCCGACTGCCCTCCCAAGCCATGTGACACAGTGCATGACTTGATGGGATGGTAGCAAGGGGCGGGCCAGCGCGATATGCATTGGCTCGTGGCATTTGCTAGGGGGAGGCGGAAGGCCTGCCCGAAAAACCGGCTGAGGTCTGCTTAATTCGGCGGCAAAACCCCGTGACATCAAGGCATTGGATCGGCAATGTCAGGGGATCAAGTTAAGGGAATGAGACCATGAGCGAGATCGTCACGGCGGGGATATTGGTGATCGGCGACGAGATCCTGTCCGGCCGGACCAAGGACAAGAACATCGGCTTCATCGCCGAATACCTGACCAATATCGGCATCGACCTGAAGGAGGTTCGCGTCGTCGCCGACGACGAGGCTGACATCGTGTCCGCCCTTGATGCGCTGCGGCATAGGTACAATTACGTGTTCACCACCGGTGGCATCGGGCCGACCCATGACGACATCACCGCCGACAGTGTGGCGAAGGCGTTCGGGGTCGAGATCCACCATCATCCCGACGTGGTGGCGCGGTTCAGGGAGCGTTGGACCGAGCAGGACCTCAACGAGGCGCGGCTGCGGATGGCCCGGGTGCCCGATGGCGCCGAGCTGATCCAGAGCGCGACCATCCTCGCGCCGGGCTTCAAGCTCGGAAACGTCATCGTGATGGCCGGCATCCCCACCATCATGCAGGCGATGATGGACATCGTGGCGCCGACCCTGAAATCCGGCGTGCGGATGCTGTCGGACTCGGTCCGCGCCGACGCAAGGGAAGGCGACATCGGCGGCCCGCTGCGGGCGATCGCGGAAGCCAATCCCGACACCATCATCGGCAGCTATCCGTTCCAGGACGAGAACCAGAAACCGAACACCAATCTGGTGGTCCGCTCGCGCGATCCGGAGAAGCTCGCCGCGGCGATGGCCGCGGTGAAGGAGATGCTGAAGCAAGTGCAGGCCGCGCAGAAGAAGCCGGCGGGTTGAAGCGACATGGTTGAACGAGATTCTGAACCGAGTGCACAGGATCGGGCCGGCAGGCCGTTCCCGGTCTCGTGGGATCAATTCCACCGGGACTGCCGGGCGCTGACCTGGCGGCTCAACGAGGTCGGCCCGTTCCATGCTGTCATCGCGATCACCCGCGGCGGGCTGGTGCCGGCGGCGATCGTGGCGCGCGAGCTCGGCTTGCGGGTGATCGATACCGTCTGCGTCGCCAGCTACGACCACGACAAGCAGGGCGACCTGAAGGTGCTTAAGGGAATTTCGGAGCAGACCGCCAAGCTCGGCGGCGGCACCGGCAAGGGGCTCTTGATCGTCGACGACCTCGTCGACACCGGCAAGACCGGCAGGCTGGTGCGCGAACTGCTCCCCGATGCGCATTTTGCAACGGTCTATGCCAAGCCGAAGGGCCGCCCGCTGGTCGATACCTACATTACCGAGGTGTCGCAGGACACCTGGATCTTCTTTCCCTGGGACACCGCGCTGTCGTTCCAGCCGCCGATCCGGGATGGGGCGGCATAAAGAGTCACCTCGCCCCGCGTGCGGGGAGAGGTCGGATCGCATCGTTAGATGCGATCCGGGTGAGGGGGATTCACCACGTGTCTATCTCTCACTATCTTTGCGGAAGCAGCCCCTCACCCCGACCCTCTCCCCGCAAGCGCGGGGCGAGGGGGAAGTAAAGAAGCATGCCCCTGCAAAACCGCGTCACCCCCACCGGCGACATTGTCGCGACCGAACATCGCGGCACCTTCACCGGCAATCGCGGTATCATCCATGATCCGGCGACCCGCACACTGTTGAACAAGCGCTGGTCGAGCCCGGCGTGGCTCACCTGCGTCTGCGAGTTCAGGGGACGGCGACGCAAGGTGATGACCCGGAAGAGCTGGACCGAGCTGTTCTTCCTCGATGAAGCCACCGCATTCGCGGCCGGACACCGGCCCTGCTTCTACTGCCGCCGCGACGACGCCAAGCGGTTTCGCAGCCGCTGGGAGGAAGGTAACGGCACGAGCGATCTCAGCGCCAAGGCGATGGATGCGGTGCTGCACGCCGAGCGGCTCGACCGCGGCAAGAAGCGGTTGCATCCGCTGCCGCTGCCGATTGACGAACTGCCCGACGGGACAATGGTGAAGGCAGGAGCAGAGAGTTATCTCATTGCCGACGGCAAGACGCTGCGCTGGTCATTCGCAGGCTACGAGCGAGCCAATGTGACCGCTCCCGCGATGTTGCTGACGCCGCCGTCAACCGTGCGTGCGTTTCAGGCCGGCTATCGGCCGGTGCTGCATCCGAGCACGGAGATGGCGCGCGGCTGAGCCGTCGGCGCTGCCTTACGCCAGCCGCTGCCGCGCCAGCTTGGCGCCGGCGCCGAGCGCGATCAGCTTGGCTTCGGCGATATCCCGGCGCATCGGCGCCATGCCGCAATTGGTGGTCGCGATGATGTTGCCCTTCGGGACATGCTTTGCGACGGCTTCGATCACCTTGACGACATCCTCCGCAGTCTCGACCTCGTCGCTGGCGACGTCGATGACGCCGGCCTGCACGATCTTGCCGGGGAGCGCCGCGAGCAGTTCGATCGGCACCTTCGAGTTGCGGCACTCGATCGCGACCTGCTGGATCGTGCTCTTGTCGATGACCGGGAAGGTCTCTTCATATTGCCGCCACTCGCCGCCGAGCGTCTGCTTCCAGTCGTTGTTGGCCTTGATGCCGTAGCCGTAGCAGATGTGCACGGCGGTGGCGCAGGTCAGGCCCTCGGCGGCGCGCTCCAGCGCCTTGATGCCCCAGTCGCGCACCTCATCCATGTAGACGTTGAAGGCCGGCTCGTCGAACTGGATCATGTCGACGCCGTCGGCCTGCAATGCCTTGGCCTCCTGGTTCAACAGCTCCGCGAAAGCGAACGCCATCTTCACGCGGTCGCCGTAATATTGGTCGGCGATGGTGTCGATGATCGTCATCGGACCGGGCAGGGTGAATTTCAGCCGGTTCCTGGTGTGGGCGCGCGCCGCACGCGCTTCGCCTTCATGGACGCGGCCCTTGAGTTGCAGCGGCGCGACCACCTGCGGCACCATGGCCTTATAGCGGTCCTTGCGGATGCCCATCTCGACCTTGTGGGCGAAATCGATGCCCTCGATCCGCTCCAGGAAACCATGCACGAAGTGCTGGCGCGCCTGCTCACCTTCGGTGACGATATCGACGCCGGCATCCTCTTGCAGCTTGACCGCTAGCACCGTGGCATCGCGTTTGGCGCGGGCGAGTTCGGCGCCTTCCGATTTCCACGGCGCCCACAGCATGTTCGGCTCGGCGAGCCATTCCGGCTTCGGCAGGGAGCCTGCGATCGTGGTTGGAAACAGCATGGGTGCCTCCCGGTGGGTTCTGATTGAGCGCCTGTGTGCCATGTCCTAAGGTAGACGTACAGAACAACAAAAGTCTTCAGGACGGGGAATAGGACGCCGATGATCGACCTGCACTACGCGCCGACTCCGAACGGCTGGAAGATCTCGATCATGCTGGAGGAACTGGGGCTGCCCTATCAGGTGGTCCCGGTGAACATCCGCGCCGGCGAGCAGTTCCGGCCCGAATTCCTGGCGATCAGCCCGAACAACCGGATTCCCGCGATCGTCGACCGTGCGCCTGCAGACGGCGGTGGACCGTTCTCGGTGTTCGAGACCGGCGCGATCCTGATCTATCTCGCCGACAAGACCGGCCGCTTCCTGTCGCGGGAGCTGCGTGCGCGGTCGAACGTCATCCAATGGGTGATGTGGCAGATGGGCGGCCTCGGGCCGATGCTCGGCCAGCACGGCCATTTCGCGCTCTATGCGGCCGAGAAAATTCCCTACGCGATCGAGCGCTACCGCGACGAGACGGCGCGGCTCTATGGCGTGCTCGACCGTCAGCTCGGCAACACCGGCGCCTATGTCGCCGGTGACGACTATTCGATTGCCGACATCGCCTGCTTCCCCTGGACCATGACCCACAAGGCGCAGGGTTTTACCCTCGACGACTACCCGAACATCAAGCGCTGGTACGCCACCGTGCGCGCCCGGCCGCAGGTGCAGGCGGGCCTTGCGATCGGAAAATTCGTCAAGGAGCCGTTCGACGAGGAATCACGCAAGAACATGTTCGGCCAGCGTGCGAAGGAGCTGGTCGAGAAGAAATAATGGCAGTTATTCCGTGGCGTGACACAGGCGCGCGCTCTGCGCCTTGCGGCGCATGCCGGAATGACGACAATGAATGTGGAAAAGACAAAGGGAAACGCCATGATCGAATTCTTCTTCGACTGTTCCAGCCCGTGGACCTATCTCGCCTGGCACAACATCCAGCCGCTGGCGAAGGAGTTCGACGCGCCGATCAGCTGGCGGCCGATCCTGGTCGGCGGCATCTTCAACACCGTCAATCCGTCGGTCTACGCGCAGCGCGAGACGCCGGTGCCGCTGAAGGCGCGCTACATGAAGAAGGATCTCGGCGACTGGGCGCGCTCGGCTGGGCTAGCGATCAAGATGCCGCCGACCGTGTTCCCGGTGAACAGCGTCAAGGCGATGCGCGGCTGCATCCTTCTCGGCAACGACAAGATGGTGCCGTTCGCGCGCGCGGTGTTCGAGGCCTATTGGGGTGATGACAAGGACATCTCGCAGGATGCCGTGCTGACCGAGATCTGCACCAAGCTCGGGATCGATCCCGAAAAATTCCTTGCCGGCATCGGCGACCAGGCAATCAAGGATCAGCTCAAGGCCAACACCGAGGAGGTGATGGCGCGCGGCGGCTTCGGCTCGCCCACGATCTATCTTGACAAGACCGACATGTATTTCGGCAACGACCGCCTGCCGCTGATCCGCGAGGCGCTCGCACGCCTCAAGGCGCGAGCCGCCTGATGCCGAAAGCCGTCGTCTGCCGCGAGCTCGGCCCGCCCGAGCGCCTTCACCTCGAGAATTTTGCCTCGTTGCCGCTGCAGCCGGGGCAGGTGCGCGTTGCGATCCGTGCCGCCGGGATCAATTTCCCCGACATCCTGATGGCCGCCGGCGAGTATCAGCTGAAGCCGCCGCTGCCGTTCACGCCGGGCTCGGAGGCTGCCGGCGATGTCGTCGAGGTCAATGACGCAGCCGGGGTCACCGTCGGCGACAAGGTGATCGTCAAGATGCGCTTCGGCGCCTATTGCGACGAGGCCGTCGCGACACGGTCGCAGCTCGTGCCGGTGCCGTCGACCTTCGACTATGCGGAAGGCGCGACCTTCCTTGCCGCACACGGCACCGCGTATCACGCGCTGATCGATCGCGGGCAGATCAAGCCGGGCGAAGTGCTGCTGGTGCATGGCGCCGGCGGCGGCGTCGGGCTCGCCGCGGTCGAGATCGGCAAGCTGCTCGGCGCCACCGTGATCGCGGCGGCCTCGAGCGAGGAGAAGCTTGCGATTGCCAAACAACGTGGCGCGGATCATCTCGTGCTCTACGCGCGCGAGCCGTTCCGCGACGCGGTCAAGCGTATCACCGATGGTCGTGGTGCCGATGTGGTGTTCGATCCCGTCGGCGGCGAGGTGTTCGAGAACTCGATGCGCTGCATCAACTGGGGCGCGCGCATTCTCGTCGTCGGCTTCACCGGCGGCATCGGTCTTGCCCGCACCAATCTGTTGATGATCAAGGGCGCGAGCGTGCTCGGCGTTCGCGCCGGCGAGGCGGTGCGGAAGGACCCCGCGCTCGGCGAGGTCAGGTTCAAGGCGCTGAGCGAATGGGCCGAGGCGGGCCGGGTGCGGCCAAATATCTCACACCGGCTGCCGCTGGAAGACTACCCGAAGGCGATGCGGTTGCTGATCGAGCGCAAGGCGATCGGGCGTGTGGCGCTGATGATGCAGTAGTAGCTCGTCATTGCGAGTGAAGCAATCCATAGTCACCGTGTGGGCGGTATGGATTGCTTCGTCGCTTCGCTCCTCGCAATGACGGTTAGTGCGGCGTGAACTTGCCTTGCCGCAAAAACACAATCGTCTGCGCGATTGCATCCCGGTTGCGCACCAGCCAGGGATGCGAGGTGCGGATCACGATGTGATCGGCCATGCCGTCGAGCCGGGTGTTGGTGACCGACACCCGGC
The DNA here is from genome assembly GCF_054063295.1 of Bradyrhizobium sp. USDA 3240. Classification (NCBI taxonomy): domain Bacteria; kingdom Pseudomonadati; phylum Pseudomonadota; class Alphaproteobacteria; order Hyphomicrobiales; family Nitrobacteraceae; genus Bradyrhizobium; species Bradyrhizobium sp. USDA 3240. Next base: position 953,065 of record NZ_JBSSGD010000002.1, on the reverse strand, counting down.
CGTCGTGCGGCCGCGGCAGTCCCATGGACGTGATCGGATAGACCGAGCGGTTGCCGGCGATGATGCCGGCCTCATAATCGATCGCCGGCAGCAGCGCGCTGGTTGCGGTATCGCGGCGGGTGACGAGCTGCTGGCCGGCCGGGCCGAAGAAGGCGTGATAGGCGGCTAGGTGTTTCAAACGGTCCGCGATCTCGCTGCCGCCGTTCGGCGTGCCCAGCATCACTACGCGACCGAGCCGCGCCGGGCGATATCGTGCCAGATAGACGCGGGCCAGCAGGCCGCCCATTGAATGGCAGACGAAATGCACGGAGCCGTCGAGGCTCTGCGCGAAGCGATCGAGCGACGGATGGATGTCCTCCGCCAGCGCATCGAGCCCTTTGCGCCGGCTCTCATAGTCGAGATTGAGGGTGGCAAAGCCGGCATCGCGCAGCGCCAGCTCCATCCTGCCAAACGAACGCGCCGTCCTGCTGATGCCGTGCAGCAGGACGACGCCGTCAGTCGTGGACGCGGCGGGACGCCGTTCGGTCACTTATAGTCGCGCTCTTGCCACCACGGGAAATAGTCGGGCATGTCCGACGACACCTTGTTCTTGAACTCCGCCGGACGCTTTTCCAGGAACGACACCACGCCTTCCTTGACGTCCTCGGAGCGGCCGCGGGCATAGATGCCGCGGCTGTCGACCTTGTGCGCCTCCATCGGATCGTCGGCGCCCATCATGCGCCACATCATCTGGCGGATCAGCGCCACCGACACCGGCGCGGTCTTGGCCGCGAACTCCTTGGCGAGCGCACGCGCGGTCGGCAGCAGATCGTCGGGCGGCACCACCTTGCTGACGAGACGGCCGGCGAGCGCTTCCTGCGCCGGGAAGACGCGGCCCGAGTAGCACCACTCCAGCGCCTGCGAGATGCCGACGATGCGCGGCAGGAACCAGCTCGAGGCGGCCTCCGGCACGATGCCGCGCTGCGAGAACACGAAGCCGAAGCGCGCGGCTTCGGAGGCGATGCGGATATCCATCGCAAGCTGCATGGTGACGCCGATACCGACCGCCGGGCCGTTCACGGCGGCGATCACAGGCTTGAGGCACTTGAAGATGCGCAGCGTCACCTGGCCGCCGCCGTCACGCACCTGCGGATCGCTGTAGTCGACGCTGCCGTCGGCATTGCGCTTGACCGGACCGCGCCGCGCATCGCGGTCGAAGGTGTTGGCGCCGGAGGATAGATCCGCGCCGGCGCAGAAGCCGCGGCCTTCACCGGTGACAATGATGGCCCTGACGTCGTCGTCCTTGTCGGCTTTGTCGAACGCGTCGATCAGCTCCTGCTGCATCGTGGCGTTGAAGGCGTTGAGCTTGTCGGGCCGGTTCAGCGTGATGGTCAGGATCTGCTCGGCGACCTCGTACTTGATCGTCTCATACGCCATGGGGATGATTTCCTCTCGGTTTTCTTGAATGAACGGCGCTGACGCGCGTCTCCATTCAGTTAACCCGGCAATCATCCCTTGTGAAGAAGAGGGATGCGCGGCGTGGTTCCGCGCATCCTGACTTGCGTTGAGGCGCTACTTCTTCGGTGGTGCAGGCCACGGCTTCTGCGGGCCGCGCAAGCCTTCGAACGCCTTGCCGATGCCGAGCACGCCGATGTCGTCGAAGCGGCGGCCGATGATCTGGACGCCGATCGGAAAGCCCTTCTTGTCGTAGCCGGCGTTGATCGACAGCGCCGGGTTCTCCGACATATTCCACGGCACGGTAAAGCAGATGTGCTCGAACGGCTTCGTGGGGTCGTTGAGAGGTGCGGCGAATTCCGCCGGGAAGTTCACGACCGGCGACACCGGCGAGATCACATAGTCGACCTCGCAGAACAGCTTCGCAGCGGCCGCGCGGATCGCCATCGTCTGGTTGAAGCCGCGCACCACGTCGACGCCGGAGAGCTTTGCGCCGGCCTCGGCCCAGTTGAGGATGTAAGGCAGGGTCTTGCCGCGGTCGGCCTGCGACAGCTTCGACAATTCGTCCCAGGTTCGTGCGCGCCAGAAATTGTCGAGCCCCTCGAGCATCTCAGGCGTCAGGATGCCGTCGATCTCGGTGATGACGGCGCCGGCGGATTCGAGCGCCTTCGCGGCCTTGACGACGACCTCGCGAACGTCCTTCTCGACCTTCTGGCCGGATCCGGCGTCGAGCATCAGCCCGATGCGCAGCTTGCGCGGCGACTTCTCCAGCGCCTTCCAGTTCACCTCGAGCGCCGGCAGGCTCATGCCGTCGCGGCGATCAGGGCGCGACAATACGCTCATCATCAGCGCGGCGTCGTCCACGGTGCGGGTCATTGGTCCCGCGACGCGGCCGACATAGGGCGGATCGATCGGCACGCGGCCGAGGCTCGGCTTCAGGGCGACGAGGCCGCACCAGGAGGCCGGCAGCCGCACCGAGCCGCCGATATCGGTGCCGAGATGCAGCGGGCCGTAGCCGGCAGCACCGGCCGCGCCTGCGCCTGCGCTCGAGCCGCCGGGGTTCTTGCTGACATCCCAGGGATTGCGGGTCAGCGGATGGAACGACGACAGCCCTGACGACAGCATGCCGTAATCCGGCATCGTGGTCTTGGAGAAGATCACGCAGCCGGCTTCGCGCAGCCGCGCGGCAGGAGGCGCATCCTTTTCCGCGGGCGCGAGCTTGACGCTCGCCGCACCCAGCGGCACCGGCTGGCCCTTGGTCGCGACGTTGTCCTTGATGGTGACGGGAACGCCGTCGAGCGTGCCGACCGGCTCGCTCTGCTGCCAACGCTCAGTCGCGGCCTTGGCGACCTTCCGCGCGCCTTCGGGATCGTACAGATACAGCGCCTTGATGTGCGGCTCCCAGGTCGCGACCTGGGAGATGATTTCCTCGAGCACTTCGGACGGCGAGAACTGCTTGGCACGGTAGCCGGCGAGCAGGTCGACGGCCGAGAGATCGTGCAGCGACGTGATGGCGTCCCCTTTCGGCTTATGCATGCGCACCTGCCGGCATACGTTTCTCGATGATGCGGGCGAACATGCTGGCGCCGATCGGCAGGATCTTGTCGTCGAGAACGTAACCGGGATTGTGCACGGGCACCGAACCGTCATGGCCGACCCAGAAATACGCGCCGGGAATGGCCTGCATCATGTCGGCGAAATCTTCGCTGCCCATCTTGGGCGTCGAGCGGGTGATCACCTTGGCCGGATCGACCACGGTGCGCGCGACTTCCTCGACGACGCGCGACTGCTCTTCCTGATTCACCAATACGCTGAAGCCGTCGCGGATCTCGACCGAGATTTCGGCGCCATAGGCCACGGCAAAGCCGGCGGCGATCTCGCGCATGCGCTTGCGGATCAGTTCACGGATCTCGTCGGAGAAGCAGCGCACCGTGCCGCACATCCAGGCTTCGCCGGGAATGACGTTGTAGGCCGACCCGGAATGGATCTGGGTGATCGACAGCACCGCAGCCTGCAGCGGATCGACGTTGCGGCTGACGATCGACTGCAACGCCTGTCCGAGCGTCATTGCGATCACCACCGCGTCCTTGGAGCGCTCCGGCATCGCGCCATGCGCGCCGTAGCCCTGGATCCTGATGTCGAAGAAGTCGGCTGCGGCCATTGCCGGGCCCGGCAGGATCGCGATCTCGCCATGGTTGAGGTCGGGCGCGTTGTGCAGGCCGTAGACCTCGTCGCAGGGGAACTGCTTGAACAGGCCGTCCTTGATCATGGCGCGCGCGCCGCCGAGGCCTTCCTCGGCCGGCTGGAAGATGAAATGCACGGTGCCGTCGAAATTGCGGGTCTCGGCGAGATAGCGCGCCGTGCCGAGCAGCATCGTGGTGTGGCCGTCATGGCCGCAGCCGTGGAAGCGGCCGGGGATGGTCGAGCGCCACTTCAGATTGGTGTTCTCTTCCATCGGCAGCGCGTCCATGTCGGCGCGCAGGCCGATCTTCTTGCTGCTGTTGCCCTTGCCCTTGAGCACGCCGACCACGCCGGTGCCGCCGAGGCCGCGATGCACCTCGATGCCCCAGCTCGTGAGCTTGTCGGCGACGATGCCGGAGGTGCGGACCTCCTCGAAGCCGATCTCGGGATGCGCATGCAGATCCCGTCTGATGGCGGTGAGTTCGTCGGCAAAACTGTCGATGCGCTCAATGGTCGGCATGGCTCTCTATCCGTTTGTGCGTGATGGGGAGGAGGGGGTGAACGTGGGGCCGTTAGGCTTGATACGAATGCCCGGTCGCAAATGTTTCCACGGCAGCGTGGCGGTATCGGCCGGCATGGCGCCGGGCGCAGCGCAGATCAGCAGTTTCTCGGCGATCGGCTCGAAATCGGCGCGGAAATGCACCGAGCTCTTGTTGACCAGGATCTTCTGCGCGGTCGGCTCGATGCCGACATAGCGGTACATCGACTGGTCGGCAAGCTGCGCCTTGTAGGAGCCGACGACGACGCGGACGTCGCCGACCCGCAGGCAGGCCGAGGGCCCCATGTCCATGTCGCGGCCGCCGAAATACGGGCCGGGCGCAACGAACTTGCCGTCGGAGAGCTGCTCGACCACGAAAGTCTCCCGGTACGGCGCGTCGCCGGGAATGCCGGACTTGCCGCCGAGCTCGAGCGTGACGGTGGCGCCGACGCCGGCCGTGTGCGCGGCCTTGGCCGATTGCGGGTCGTAGATCACGCCGGTTGCGGCACTCGCTCTGTTGCGCACCAGCGCGCGCAGCATGCCTGTGGTGTCGGAATCGCCGCCGGCGCCGGGATTGTCCTGGGTGTCTGCGATGATGATCGGCCGGCTCGCCGACTTCGCCAGTTGCATCGCCAACTGCACGCCTTCGTCGGGCGCATAGATCCGGCCGTCGAAATCGTCCTCATGGCTCTCGACCAGGGCGACGACCTTGTCGGCCGCCGCATCGGCATCGGCTTGGGTCCGGCCGTAGGCGAACACGCTCGGCCCGCAATCCCTGAAATCGGCGGCCGGAAAGCCCGGCGCAAACGACAGCGTCGGCACGGCGTCGCTCTCGAGGGCGGCGAGCTTTTGATAGATGCCTTTGGTGGGCTGGTCGTTGGTGCATTGCCAGCTGATCGGGATCAGGAACGGCAATTGCCGGAATGCCTTGGCAAACCGCTGTCCCGTTTTCAGCATCAGCGCCAGATGCCGGGCGCAGGCGCGGCCGGTGTCGGCCATGTCGACATGCGGATAGGTGCGGTAGGCGATCAGCGCATCGGCATGCTCGATCATCTTGGGCGAGACGTTCGCATGCAGATCGAGGCTCACCACCAGCGGCAGGTCCTGGCCAATCGCCTTGCGCACGCGGGCAAGGGTTTCGCCTTCGCCGTCGTCATAATGCTCGGTGACCATGGCGCCGTGCAGGTCGAGATAGACGGCATCGATCGGGCCGGCCGCGACGATGCCGTCGACCATTTCGGTCACGATCCGCTCGAACGCATCCTTGCTGACATGCGCCGACGGGCTGGCCGCCGCGAAAATCGTCGGCACCAGCTCCCAGCCATTGGCTTCGGCAGCCTCGACAAACCCGGCGAGGCCGACATTGATCTTGCGCATGACCTTGAGCACCTCGGCGCCATGCGTCATCGACGGCCAGCCGCCGCCGTGCACGAAGTCGTCATAGGTTGCCTTCGTCGGCGCGAAGGTGTTGGTCTCGTGCAGGAAGCCGCCAACGGCAATGCGGGTCATCAAGTTGGTCTCGATACGTTTCTTCGGTCGTGATGCGATCGGAACGGTTCGCGCCACGATCTCGTTGGTTTGAGCGTGTTCTTTCGGGAAGACCGGCGTCCACCTTCCAGGGCATGCCCTAGCGCGCGACGTTAAGCGTGTCGTCGCGCCAAGCGCAAGCCGGGGAGCACCTCCGGATTTGCATGCCCTATGGGCGTATTGAAAGGCCCAAAGGTACGTCGCGAGATTAAGTCTAAAGACCTAGGCCGTTGCCACGAGGCCTTCCGAAACCGGGCGGAAATTCGCAAAATCCCAGCCGCGCCCCGGTGCTGCTTCGAGCAGCGCACGGGTGTAGGCCTGTTGCGGATTGGTCAGCACCTCGGCCGCCGGTCCCTGTTCCACGACGCGGCCATGTTGCATCACGGCGACGTCGTCGCAGATCTGTGCGGCAACGCGCAGATCATGCGTGATGAACAGCAGCGCGATGCCGAGCCGCCGCTGGATTTCGTCGAGCAGATTGAGAACCTGCGCCTGCACCGAGACGTCGAGCGCGGACACCGCCTCATCCGCGACCAGCACGTCGGGATCGAGCGCCAGCGCGCGCGCGATCGCGATGCGCTGGCGCTGTCCGCCGGAGAACTGGTGCGGATAGCGCGAGATCGCGTCGGGCGGCAGGTGGACGAGCTCGAGCAGCTCGCGGGCCCGCGCCAGCGCATCCTTGCGCGGCATGCCGTAGTTGATCGGGCCTTCCGCGATGCTCTCGCCGACGGTGACGCGCGGATTGAGCGAGCGGTAGGGGTCCTGGAAGATGATCTGGATCTTCTGGCGATGCGGCTGCAACAGCCGGCGCGACAGGTCGGAGATCTCGCGGCCGGCGAGCCGCACTCCGCCCGAGGTCGGATCGATCAGGCGGACGATGCAGCGTGCGACCGTCGACTTGCCGGAGCCGCTTTCGCCGACAATGCCGAGCGTGCGGCCCTTGCGCAAAGTGAGCGTGACGTTGCTGGCGGCGGCGACCTCGCGGGCCTTGCCGTACAGCGACCGCTCCCGGTAGATCTTGCTGAGCTCGTTGGCTTCCAGCACCACGGGCTCGGTGGTGTCCGGACGCGGCGCGCGCGGCACGAGGCTCGGCACCGCGGAGAGCAGGTTGCGCGTGTACTCCATCGTCGGCTTGCGCAGCACGTCCTGCAGCGCGCCGGTCTCGACCAGCCGGCCATGGCGCATCACCGCGACGCGGTCGGCGATCTCGGCCACCACGCCCATGTCGTGGGTGATGAACAGGACAGCGGTGCCGTGGTCGCGTTGCAGGTCGCGGATCAAGGTGAGGATCTGCTTCTGGGTGGTGACGTCGAGCGCGGTGGTCGGCTCGTCCGCGATCAAAAGCTTCGGCTCCAGCACCAGCGCCATCGCGATCATGATGCGCTGGCGCTGTCCACCGGAGAGGCGGTGCGGATAGGAGGAGAAGATGCGCTCGACATCGGGCAGCCGCACATGCTCCATCATCGCCAGGATCTTCTGACGTCGCGCGCGGGAGTCGAGATCGGTATGGGCGCGCAGCACCTCGTCGATCTGGCGGCCGACCGGCACCACCGGATTGAGCGCGGTCATCGGCTCCTGGAAGATCATCGCCATCCGCGTCGCGCGCAATTGCCTTAGGCGGCGATCGCTCGCGGTGAGCAGTTCCTCGCCGACCAGTTTGACGCTGCCGCCCGACGGCACCAGTGTGCCCTTCTGCAGCAGGCCCATCGTGGTCAAAGAGGTCACCGACTTGCCCGAGCCGCTTTCGCCGACAAGGCAAAGCGTCTCGCCTTCGCTCACCTGCAACGAGAGGTCGTCGATGATGCGGTGCGCGTCCGTCTTGCGGCCGAGACCGACGACGAGGTTGTTGATGTCGAGGACGACGTTGGTCATGTCAGGGTCTCGTGTTGCGAGGAGGCACGATGGGTCCGTCACCGTCGTTCCGGGACGGTGCGCAAGCACCAGACCCGGAATCTCGAGATCCCGGGTTCGGTGCTTCGCACCGCCCCGGGATGACGGCTTCAATTGGCATCGAAGCCATCATTTGCCCTCACGCTGTTTCATGCGGGGATCGAGCGCGTCGCGCGCGGCGTCGCCGATCAGGTTGACGCTGAGAATGGCGATCGAGAGCAGCAGGCCCGGCCAGAAGATCAGCGACGGCTTGACCTGGAAATAGGCACGGCCCTCGGCCATGATGTTGCCCCAGGTCGGCGTTTCCGGCGAGATGCCGGCGCCGAGGAACGACAGGATCGCCTCGGTCAGGATCGCGGATGCGCAGACGTAAGTGCCTTGCACGATCAGCGGCGCGATCGTGTTCGGCATCAAATGCCGCCACATGATCTTCGGCAGGCTCGAGCCGAGCGAGATCGCGGCCTCGACATAGGGCTCCTCGCGCGCGGTTAGCACCACCGAGCGCACCAGCCGCGCCACGCGCGGGATCTCGGGGATGGTGATCGCGATCATCACGGTCCAGATGCTGGCGCCCGACAGCGACACCACGGCGATCGCGAGTAGGATCGCGGGGATCGCCATCAAGCCGTCCATCACGCGCATCATCACCGCATCGACCCAGCGGAAGAAGCCGGCGACGAGGCCGATCAAGAGCCCGATGGCGATCGAGCAGACGGCGGCGCCGAGCCCGATCAGCAGCGAGATCCGTGCGCCGTAGATGACGCGCGACAGCAGGTCGCGTCCGTAGGCGTCGGTGCCGAGCAGGTATTGCGCGCTCGACGGCTTCAGCCGCTGCGACGGCGTCAGCAAGAGTGGATCATGAGGCGCAAGGAGCGGCGCGAAGATCGCCATCAGGATGATCAGGACGAGGCAGATCGTCGCAACCGCGATGATCGGCGTCGACGCCAGGAAGCCGAACTTGACGCGGAACGGCCGGGTGACGGGGATAGAGGATTCGGGAAGGGTTTCGATCGCCATTGCTCAGTACCGGATGCGAGGATCGAGCAGGGTGTAGGCGAGGTCGATCAAGAGATTGACCGCGACATAGATACCCGATGTCAAAAGGATCATGGCCTGGATCACCGGATAGTCGCGCGCCAGCACCGCATCGACGGTGAGGCGGCCGATGCCGGGCAGGTTGAACACGCTCTCGGTGACGACGACGCCCGAGATCAGCAGCGCGAAGCCGGAGCCGATCACGGTGATGACCGGAACCGCGGCGTTGCGCAGCGCATGGCGCATCAGTACGCCGCTCTCGCCGATGCCCTTGGCGCGCGCGGTGCGCACGTAGTCCTCGCCCAGCACGTCGAGCATCGAGGCCCGCGTCATGCGCGCGATCAACGCGACATAGATGAAGGAGAGGGTGCAGGTTGGCAGGATGATGCGTTCGAAGAACGGACCGAAGCCGGCCGAGATGCTCTTGAAGCCCTGCACCGGCACCCAGCGCAGATCGATCGCAAACACCTGGATCAGCACATAGCCGATCACGAACACCGGCACCGAGAAGCCGAGCACGGAGAGCCCCATCACGAAGCGATCGATCCAGGTGCCGTGTTTCCACGCCGCGATCACGCCGAGCGGCACCGCCACCAGGATCGAGAGGACGATGGTGGCGAGCGCGACCGAGATCGAGGGCTCGAGGCGCGGACCGATCATTTCGAGGATTGGCTTGTTCGAGATCAGGGAGACGCCGAGGTCACCGTGCAGCAGCTTGGCGACCCAGGTATAAAACTGGATGTAGATCGGCTCGTTGAGACCAAGCGAGGTGCGGATGCGGTCGAGCTGTTCCGGTGTCGCATTGTCGCCGGCAAGAATTGCGGCCGGGTCACCCGGCGTCAGCCGCAGCAACAGAAACACGAACAGTGCCACCACGCCCATCACGGGAATGGCGGCGAGGATTCGGCGGAGGAGATAGCCGATCATCGCTGCTATCTCCTGCCGTCAGACGGTGCGAGGCGAAGGCTGGGCCGCATCATACTCATGGTGTCCCCGTGATGTGTCTCATGCGCTTCTGCGTCTTGTCTCAAGGCTAGCGCGAACGTGATGAATTTGCAGGCAAATACTGTGCCAATGGCGACGTCATATCAAGGCGCGGTTCAGGCCGTCGGAGCCTCCTTTGGTCTGAAGTTGCTATTTCGAATTGCACATGTCGCCATGTGCCACCGACCTGAAACGGGAAGTCTATTCACGCTTTCGCCACGCCGCACCAATTGGCGACGAACAGTGCGATGCTCTGCGTTGTCTTGCGAAGGCTGTCGAGCTCGACGCGTTCGTTGAACGCATGCGGGCCGATACCGTACGGACCGTAGCAAAGGGCAGGGATGCCGTAATCGACGCAATAGTAGCGGGTGTCGTTGACGGCGGTGGACAGGCGCTCCTGCATCGGGGCCTGGAATACGGAGTGATGCGCGGCAGTCAGCGCCGCTTCCGCTTCGCTGCCAGGCTCGCACACCGCCGCGTCTGCCTGAAAACCGCTCCACACGAGCTCGGCCGGATTGTCGGACAGAAAGTCGTCGGCCTTGTGCGCTTCGGTCAGGCATTCCTCGATGCCACGCATCGCCTGCTGCGGTGTCTCGCCTGGCAGGAGACCAAGCCGGCAATCCAGCTCGCACCACGCCGCGGTCGAACTGGCCCAATCGCCGCCTTTAATGATCCCGACGTTGAACTTGATCGGGTTCTTGACGCTGCGGAACCAGCTGTTGTCGAGCGCCCGGGCATTGAGCGCCTTGGTGTAATCCTGGAATGCGCGCACCAGGTGCATCGCCGACAGGATGGCGCTCGTACCGGCCTCGGAATAGGCGACATGCACCGGCGTGCCGCGGACGCGCAGTCGAAACCAGACGGCGCCGACCTGGGCGCGCGTCAGTGTGTGTCCGGTCGGTTCGGGAATCAGGCAGGCGTCGGCGCGATAGCCACGCATCAAGGTCGACAGCGCGCCGTTGCCGGTGCTCTCTTCCTCGGTCACGGTTTGCAGATGGACGCGTCCGCCCGGGGCATAGCCGGCGTCTCTGATAGCATCGAGCGCGAAGATCATTGCCGAGACACCGGCCTTCATGTCTTGCGCGCCGCGCCCGAACATCCAGCCGTCGTGCACGGCGCCCGAGAACGGCGGTTGTTCCCAAAGATCGGCGGGCCCCTCCGGCACCACGTCGATATGACCTTGCAGGATCAGGCTGCGTCCGCTGCCTTTGCTGTCGAGCGTCGCAACGACCTGCTGCGATCCGGCAAGGTCGATGCCGTCCATCGGTGCAGCCTTCGGATGACTCATCAGGTTGACGTCGGCAAGGCTGAACGTATCGACGTCGTAGCGGCGCTTTGCGAATTGCTCCGCCAGCCAAGCCTGTTGCGGCGCTTCCTGTCCGCGCAAGCTGCGGAACTGCACCATGCGCGACAGGAACGCGACCTGATCGTTGAAGTTTCGATCGACGGCCGCGCACAGCTCCGCGGCAATCTGATCCGGCTTGGTCAGCGTCTCACGCGTGTCCGCCACCCCAATGCGCATTGTCCCCTCCCGCGCTGAAGCGCTTTGCCCCATTGTGACGCTAGTCGTTGTCATGCGGTGTTTCTCTGCGAATTCCGACTTGGCTACACACAAATACGCTCATATTCTTCCTCGCCGGCCGGATAATTAGAGGAAAGCTGCGCGGGTGGTCTCGGTCGTATCGACCGGCGACGGCACCATCGAGGGCGTGACGAGGTCGCGCCAGTCATCGATCGCCCCTGCGACCATCTGCGCCGTCGCGGCGGACAGCGTCCAGCCGAGATGACCGTGGCCGGTGTTGTAGAACACGCCCGGAATCCGTCCGGCGCGAACCACCGGCATCATGTTCGGCATCATCGGGCGCAGGCCGGCCCATGGCACGACTTTCGACGTGTCGACACCGGGGAAATGCTGCCGCACCCAATCCACCAGCGGCTGGATGCGGTCGGCGCGAATGTCGAGGTTGAAGCCGTTGAATTCGGCCGTGCCGGCGACGCGGAAGCGGTCGGCGCCGAGCCGGCTGGTGACGATCTTCGCGGCTTCATCGAGCAGGCTGACGGTAGGCGCGGCGTCCCGGCTTTGCGGCGCATCGAGCTGCACGGTGATCGAATAGCCCTTCACCGGATAGACGTTGACGCGGTCGTTGAGCAGGCCGGCGAAGTGGCGGCTCGCGACACCGGCGCAAATCACGATGCCGTCCGCCTGCAACTCGTGTCGCGTAGCGACCTCAGCATCGTGCGAGGCGGTATCGTTCCAGCCGATGCGGAAACCGTCATCGCCGCGCGCGATCGCGTCGACGTCGGCTTCATGGACGAAGCTCGCGCCGCGGCGGATGCAGGCGTCGGCGAGGCCGCGCGTGAACTTGTGGATATCGCCGGTGGCGTCCGACGGCGTGAAGAAGCCGCCATAGCAGGTGGTCTGCAGCGCGGGTTCGATGCTGCGGATTTCGTCCGCCGTCACCGGCCGGCGGTCGAGCCCGCCTTGCTGCAGCAGCGTGTTAACGCGCAGGCCCGCCTCGAAGCCGGCCTTGTCGTGATAGACGTGCAGGATGCCGCGGCGTTCGAGATCGAAAGCGATGTTCTCGCGCTGGGCGATCGAGAACAGATGCTTGCGCGCTTCGATTGCGAGCCGCGTGGTCTCGATGGTGTTGGTGCGATAGCGGCCGATGTGGCCGACGAACTCGCCGATCCAGGAATATTTGTGCCAGCTCGGCTTCGGATTCATCAAGAGCGGCGCGTCGCTTCGAAGCATCCAGCGCAACCCCTTGAGGATGGTCGCGGCGCTGTTCCACACTTCCGCATTGCTGGCGGAAAGCTGTCCGCCGTTGGCGAATGAGGTTTCCATCGCAGCGTAGCGATGCCTGTCGAGGACAGTCACCCGGTAGCCGCGTTCGAGCAGGGCATAGGCCGTCGTCACGCCGGTGATGCCGGCGCCAATGATTGCGATGTGAGGCATGGTGGTCTTCAGGCTCCCGTGGGTTAGAGTCGCCGAACCACCGGTGAAACCGGCTGTTTCGACGCCCCATCTGTCACGGTACCTGAGAGCTTGATCCGCATTGGGCCTCGGCCCAATAGCAGACTATCCCCTTCGGTGGACGTCATGGCCGTTTCCATTTGGCCATGCCGTCTCTCTCCAGATCGTCCTGACGATACAGTCCTTTTGCCTGAGAGTTTCCGGGGCGGTTGCTCCGTCGGCGCCGAAGCACAACACGAATGTTGTCGCTTCGATCTCTCCCGCATCGTCGTGTTGGACGGCCGGACCGTAGGCGAAGCCAAAAAATTGGACAAGGCTAAATTTCGGTCCGGCAGTGCCAACGTGTTGTGCAGTGCAAATCGAGTTAATCGAGCGTCGCCAGCAGTGCCGCCAGCAGGCGGCCGCGCTCGGCGAGGCTCTCGACTTCGATATGTTCGTTCAAAGTGTGGGCGTCAGCGCCGCGAACGCCGAGGCCATCGAGGGTGGGGATACCCATCGCGCCGGTGAAGTTGCCATCAGAACCGCCGCCGGCGCTGCCGTGCGGCAAATCAAGACCCATATCGGCGGCGAGACGCTTTGCCTTTTCATAGAGCGCCATGGTGCCGGCATCCGGCTCCCACACCGGGCGCGTGACGCCGCGCGTCACCTTGAATGTCACGTCATTTGCCGTACCCGACAGCGCCAGCATGCGCTCGACGCCGCGGTCGAGATCGGCCTGGCGCTTGGCCATGCTGAGCGCTTCGCCGGTGCAGGTCGTTGCGACGCAATTGACCCATTGCCCGCCATGCACGATGCCGACCGAGAAGGTGCAGTCCTCGGTGGTCATGCCGTCGATGGCTATGATTTGCCGGGCCATTTCACGGATCGCGGAGCGGCCGGAGGACAACGTCGCGCCGGCATGGCTCGGCTTGCCGACAGCTTCCAGATTGAAGCGTGCGATGGCGTAGCGGCCGGTGACGACGCCGTTGTTCGGCCGGCCGGGCTCCGGGACCAGCACGTATTTGTTGCGTGCGGCTTCCGCCTCGATGATGTCGCGCGTCGACGGCGTGCCGACCTCCTCGTCGGGCGTGAACAGCACCGTGATTGGCAGCGGCGTCGTAAAGGACGCGCGCGCCAATTGCCGGATCGCCTCGATCGACAGATAGTTACCGCCCTTCATGTCGAAGATGCCGGGCCCGAAGCACTTGTTGCCTTCGCGCCGCCACGCCAGCTTCTCGATGGTGCCGACCGGATGCACGGTGTCCAGATGGCCGGCGATCAGGATGCCGGGCTGACCTTGTTTCGGATGGGGAAAGCGGGCGCGGACGCAGCCGGCAAAGCCCTGGCGTCCCGCGATGCGTTCGATCGTCGCATCCATCACCGCCATTTCGCGCGCGGCGAGGTCGAGCATGCGCTCGACCGCGGCCGCGTCCCATGTCGGGCTCTCGCATTCCACCCAGTTGCGCAGCCCCTGCAGCATCGCTTCGGAATCAAAAGGAAGATTGGCGGGGTTCATGTCTTTTCTCTCTTGTTGTTTGTTCGCGCCGATACGGGTTCGCGTGCCGTACGAAAAGCTCGGAAGACGCGTTTGTAAAGTCAAATGCGCTGCACCCGCCGCTCATTCGTTCGTATACGTTTGATCCTGCCCAAAACCGATTGACGCGCATTGCGCTTGATGCAAGTCTCGATTTCACAAGCCATACAGCATGTTAGTTCGCCTAAATAACGAACCGCATGCATAACGAATAAGCCGGCTTTGACCAGTTACACGTCAGGAGAAATTGCATGTTGCCTATCTCGCGTTGGAAGCACCGCACGCTAGCGGCTGCGTTGACGGCGCTAGCGTTGTCGTTCGCGCCGCAGGAATTGTCGCTTGCACCGCAGGCCATGGCCGCGGGCAAGACCATCACCGCGGTGATGCATTCGGATCTGCGCGTCATCGATCCGATCCTGACCACGGCGTACATCACGCGAGACCATGGCTACATGGTTTTCGACACGCTGGTGGCGACCGACTCCAACTTCAAGATCCAGCCGCAGATGGCCGACTGGAAGGTATCCGACGACAAGCTCACTTACACGTTCACTTTGCGCGACGGCCTGAAGTGGCACGATGGAACGCCGGTGACTGCCGAAGACTGCGTCGCCTCGCTGAAGCGCTGGGCCAAGGTCGACGGCATGGGCCAGAAGCTGATGGACTTCACGGCGAGCCTGGAGGCCACCGACGCGAAGACGATCACGCTGAAGCTGAAGGAGCCCTACGGCCTGGTGCTGGATTCGATCGGCAAGCCGTCGTCGCGCGTTGCCTTCATGATGCCGAAGCGGCTGGCCGAAACCCCGCCGGACAAGCCGATCCCGGAGCAGATCGGCTCGGGCCCGTTCAAATTCGTTCAGGCTGAATTCCAGCCGGGCGTGAAGGCGGTCTATGTCAAGAACACGGACTACGTGCCGCGCAAGGAGCCGGCGAGCTGGACCGCGGGCGGCAAGGTCGTGAAGGTTGACCGCGTCGAGTGGGTCACGATGGCCGACGCGCAGACGGCGATGAATGCGCTGCAATCCGGCGACATCGATTTCCTGGAGAACCCGTCGTTCGACACGTTGTCGATCCTGGAAGGCGACAAGGACCTGAAGGTCGAGACGCTGAACAAGTTCGGCTTCCAGACGCTGGGCCGCATGAACTTCCTCTATCCGCCGTTCGACAACATCAAGGTTCGCCAGGCGGCGCTGATGGCGATCAACCAGAAGCAGGTGCTCGACGCGCTGGTCGGCAATCCCAAGTATTACAAGACCTGCGTCTCCTTCTTCATCTGCGATACGCCGTTCGCGTCCGAGGTCGGCGGTGAGACGTTGTTGAAGGGCGGCGACATGGCGGCGGCCAAGAAGGCGCTTGCCGAGTCGGGCTATGATGGCACGCCCGTCGTCATCATGGCGCCTGGCGATGTCACCACGCTCAAGGCGCAGCCGGTTGTTGTGGCCCAGCAACTGCGCGACGCCGGCTTCAAGGTCGACCTGCAGGCCACCGACTGGCAGACCGTGGTGACCCGCCGCGCCAGCCAGAAGGCGCCGAAGGATGGCGGCTGGAACATGTTCTTCACCAACTGGGTCAGTGCCGACGTCTCCAACCCGATCTCCAACCTCTCGATTGGCGGCCAGGGCAAGAATGGCGGATGGTTCGGCTGGGCCGACGATCCGAAGATCGAACAGCTGAAGGACGCCTTCGTTCGCGCGCCGTCGCTCGACGAGCAGAAGAAGATCGCGGCCGATATCCAGAAGGAAGCCTACGAGCAGGTCATCTACATTCCGCTCGGTCAGTATCAGGGTCCGAGCGCCTGGCGGAAGTCGCTGTCCGGTGTGCTCGATGGTCCGGCGACGCCGATCTTCTGGAATGTCGACAAGTCCGAGTAAGCTTGCAGCTTGACGCAATACGAGTGGCCGGGACTTGTCCCGGCCATTTTTCGTTTCGCGCCGTCTGCGCGACGGCGTTCCTTAATTGCCGTGGCCCGATTTCGCGTTGCTCGTGCTCGACAGGCTCGAGAGCTGGGTCTGTCCGACGCTGGCGCCGTTCATCCAGACCATTGCGCCCGCGGCGAACGCCAACAATCCGCACGCCACGACCGCGCTGCGAATCCATCGCCGGTAGATCGCACGATCGTTGGGCGTCGCATCGAGGAATCTCTGTGCGTTGAGCCCGTTGCTGCAGTGAGCCGCGTCGTCGCTGTGCTCGAGGATGGAAGCACCGTGATCGGGCGCGGTATTGCCGACAATCTGATTGCGACTGGCAATCCGATTGCGATCCGCAATCGTCATCGCCTATCTCCAACTCATTGATTTCGAAATGTGACGGCCGCGAAATGTGCGGCCAGAATTTTCCAACGGGCCGACACTACCACAGTCAGCGATCGCGGCATGTGAAGCGCGCCACAGTAGAAAGACACGATGAGGTGATGCGAGACCACGATGCCGTGCGCATCTGCCCAGCCCGCTGGCACGTCCTGGCATACCAATTCGGTTGGCGGCGGCTTAAGGTTCCTGTCAGTATTGGATCGTAACCTGACCGCCAGTCTGTGTACCTACCGCGACGGGCCCATGGCCGACGACGATAGCAGGCCCGCACCGGCCAGCGCGCAACAGCCAATGCCGACCGAGCAGCGCCGTGCCGGCGCACACCGCCGCGTCCTCAAGTCGGGAGCGATCGAGTTCGGCAATGAAGTGATCGCCTGCACGGTCCGGAATCTCTCGCCTCAGGGCGCCTGCATCGAAGTGAACTCGCCGCTGTGGTTTCCCGACCGCTTCACTCTCGCCGTCGACGGCCAGCGGTGGCCATGCCGCATCGTATGGAAGAAGCAGAAGCGGCTGGGACTGGCGTTCGAGTAGGGCTCGATGCCCGGCGTCCGCTCCGCGCCGATTTGCACGAAAAGTTGTCGTCTATTTCACAAACTACCCAAGGTTAGCGGAGTATTGTCCGCCGGGCCGATACCCAGCCTCGGGGAAATTGCGATGACAATCAATGTCAAGGCTTACGCGAACGCCGATGATATCCTGATCGCCTGGCAGCCGGACACCTGGTCCAACGACTGGGTCGGTTTCCAGCTCGAGCGGCGCAACAATATCACGCAACAGACGACCGTGCTGTCGAACCGCATTCCGCCGAAGCCCGGCGAGAAGCCGGTGGCGGACGCCGGCATCTCCTCGACGCAATCGCCGTTCCGGCGCTGCATCTGGACCGATCACAGCGTCGTCGACACCGACAATGTCTCGTATCGCGTGACAGCGATGAAGAGCGCCGCGAACGGGACGTTCACGCCCGATGCCGCCTCGGTGTCCGCCTGGACGACGCCGGCGGTCGCTTCCGGCGATGCGGGCGGCGGCTTGTCGGCCTATTTCAACCGCGGCACCCTGATGTCCCAGATCGTCAGCCGCTTCGTGAAGGGTGATGCGTCCGACGACTCGCTGCGCAATTTCGTCAAGGGCCTGTCCGACCCGGCCAACCAGGCGCGGCGCTACCTTTCGGGCGATGCCCTGCACGAGATCCTGGCCTTCCTGCACGATGCCGATCTCCGCGGCAGCCAGATCCATGCAGCGATCTACGAGATGAATGACGAGGAGCTGGTCGGCGCGCTGAAGCCGTTCGGCAGCCGCGGCAACGTCCTGCTCGGCAACGGCAGCGCGACCAAGCCGAACATCGCGGGCGAGCTCAGCGGCGCCGGCCTGACGGTCAAGCATCGCGATCTGTCGAATGCGGGCAGGTCGTCGCCCAGCGTCCACAACAAGTTCGTGGTCGAGAGCGACGCGCACGGCAACGCGATCCGCGTGCTGACCGGCAGCACCAACTGGACCACCACCGGGCTGTGCACGCAGCTCAACAACGTGCTGATCATCGAGAATGCGGTAATCGCCAAGCGCTATCTCGATCAGTGGGGCAAGCTGGTCGCTGCCGGCAACGCCATGCCGCCCGCGCTGAAGACGTCGAATTCCACTCCGACCAGCGACAGCAACATTTCGGTCTATTTCGCCGCGACCAACGGCGAGGCGGAATTCAAGCCGGTGCTGGACCTGATCAAGAACGCCAAGGACGGCGCGCTCTTCCTGATGTTCATGCCGGGGCAATCGCCGCTGCTGGATGCCCTGCTGGACCGCGCACAGCAAAACGACGTCTATGTTCGTGGCGTGGTGTCGACCATGATGCCCAGCAAGAACGGCGACATCGTTTCGGTCGGCGGAGAAGTCGTCAAATCGGGCGCGCCGCAGCAATCCTTTCATGACGACGTCCAGCTGCCGCATGGCGTGAGCGCCACCAACGAACCTTCATGGGCAGACGTCGAATTCAGCGTCCAGCAGATCCGCAACGCGGGGATGATCGCGATCGTTCACTCCAAGACCATCGTGATCGATCCGTTCTCGGACAATTGCGCCGTCATCACCGGGTCGCACAATTTCTCGGTCGCGGCCTCCGAGAAGAATGACGAGAATCTGGTGATCATCCGCGGCAACAAGCAGCTTGCCCAGGCCTATGCGCTGCACATCAACGGCGTTTACGACCACTATTCCTGGCGCGGCTATCTCGGCAGCGGCGGCAATCCGGATCAGATCTATTCGCTCGACGGCTGGAAGCCGGGCGGCGGCAAGGAGCAGGAGCTGGATTTCTGGATGGAGGAGCCGGTGCCGCCGCGCCCGACGCGTGGCGCGGGCAGCGTCGGCGCGGCGCAACGGCCCGCAGTGGCTGCTAGGGCTTCGACGAAGACAGCTGCCAGGAAAGCCCCGAAGAAATCGGCCAAGAAAGCTGCCAAGAAGTCAGCCAAGAAATCGGCGAAGAAGGCGAAGGCCGGCAAGCCGGCAAAGGCCGCGAAGGCAAAGAAAGCCAAGGCCCGAACGACGAAGAAGGCCAAGGCAAAGAAGGCGAAGGCCAAGAAGTAAGAGCGGTGCGCAACGGGCTGGTGCGGGCGGTGGGACTCGAACCCACATGACGTTGCCGTCGAGGGATTTTAAGTCCCTTGCGTCTACCAATTCCGCCACGTCCGCATTGCGCCAGGCGCGCCGATTACTAGCGCGTTTGCCGGCGGAGTGGAATTGCCATTATCCGCTGCTAACAGGTGCGCATTCAAAGGCTTAAGGCGTGGCCTGCAATTCCATTTGCTTCGGCGGCCGAGCATTGGGATAAGCAGCGCGCCGCCGCGATTGAGCCTCAATCCGGACACCGGCGGCTGCTTTAGGCAATCTCAACACTGTCGGATTAAGAAAGCTGAATGTCTGTTCGTCTTCCCCGCCGCCCAAATCTGTCGCGCGCGGCAGCCATCGTTGCGCTGCTCGCCTCGGCTGCGGGCGTTTCCGGCTGCGCGCAGATCGGCGACAGCGTGCCGGGTGCATTCGCCGATCCCGCCAAATACGATTTGTATGATTGCAAGCAGCTCGAGACCGAGCGCAAGAATCTCGCGTCTCGCGCGACGGATCAGGAAAAGTTGATGGCCAAGGCGGAGACCGGCGTCGGCGGTACCGTGGTCTCCGAGATGGTCTATCGCAACGAGCTGATTTCGATCCACGCCCAGCAAAGGCTGGTGGATCAGGCCTGGCGCGCCAACAAGTGCCATGGGAGCCCGCCGGATGCGCCTGCGGCGGCCGCACCCGCGGCGCCTGCGCCGGGGGCGAAGGGCCCGCGCGCGCCGCGAGGCCTCGTTCACTAAGTCAACGTTTCCATACGACCCGGTGCTGTGTGCGTGCAAGCGCGCGTGGCTAGGCGCGCCAGTCGTAGATCCAGTCCTGCCGCGCCAGCATGCGCTGCGGACCGATGGCGCGGATCGCGAGATCGCGCGCGATCGCCAGGGGGCCGTTCAAATGATAGATGCGGCCCTGCTGCCGCGCCATGCGCTGCACCTTCAGCACGCGGCCGCGCCGCATCTCGGCGTAGCGCTTCAACGCGGCGGGAATCCCTGCGGTGTTTTCGCCGGTGCAGTCGGCCAGGGCCTTGGCGAGCACGGCCGCATCCTCGATCGCCATGCCGGCGCCTTGCGCGGCAAACGGCAGCATCGCATGCGCGGCGTCGCCGAGCAGCGTCACCGCGCCTTCGCTCCAGCGGCCGATGTCGGGCAGGGTGAACAGCGCCCATTTGCGCCAGCCGTCGACCGCGCCGATCAGCATCCGCGCCGTGGCGGGCCAGCGCGCGGTGGCGAACGCGCCCTTGATCTCGTTGATGTCGCCGGGCGCGCTCCAGCCCGGCCGGTTCCAGGTACCCGACATGATCGCGACCACGTTGACCTGGCGCCCGGCCGAGATCGGATAGGCCACGAGATGCGCGTCCGGTCCCATCCACAGCTGCACGCGCGGCGCGGTGTATTCGCGCGGCAGGGCGGTCGCGTCCAGCGTGCCGCGCCAGGCGATCAGGCCGGAGAATTTCGGTTGTACATCCGGAAACAAATGTCCGCGGACCGACGACCAGATGCCGTCGGCGCCGATCAGCGCAACCGCCAATTCCTCCTGCCGTGCGTTGCCGCGGCGCTGCACCACCGTCAGGCCCTTGGCATGCTTGGTCACGTCCTCGAACTGGCAGCCGAGCCGCAGGTCGATATCGGGATGCTCATTGACGGCGGCCTGCAACGCGGCCTGCAGATCGGCGCGGTGGATCACCCAATAGGGGGCGCCGGCGCGGAACTCGGCGGCCTGGCCGAGCGGCATCCGTGCGATCTCGCCACCGGCCCGCGCGCTCAGGATGTTGACGGATTCCGGCGTGACCGCGCGGCGCGCAAGCGGTTCCTTGAGCCCGAGCTCGACCAGGATGCGGCTGGCATTGGGAGAGAGCTGGATTCCGGCGCCGGCTTCCTCGAGCCGCTCGGCCTTTTCCAGCACGACGACACGAAAGCCTTGTGCCGTCAAGGTCAGCGACGCCGTCAGTCCTCCGATCCCGGCGCCGGCAACGATGACGGTTCGCGTCAGCGCCACGGGGCGGTCAGGCGACCTTGTCTTTCAGCACGCATTCCGGCGGCCGGGCTTCGCCGGCAGCGAGGTCGGATGCGAAGCGATAGAGCGTCGAGCAGTACGGGCAGATGATCTCGCTGTCGTTGCCGAGGTCGAGGAACACGTGCGGATGGTCGAACGGAGGGTTGGCGCCCACGCACATGAACTCCTGCGACCCGATCTCGATCACCGAGACACCGGCATCGTTATGGAAGTGCGGGACGACGTGGTCGGACATATTCTCACCTTGGTAGCAACGATGGGCAGACGCAATCAACTGCATGCGGCATCGCGAAATGCCGCGCACCATACTGGCGGGAACAGTTGATTCCTAGAGCCCCGATGGCTCATTTGCTCATGCAAATTCGACACAATCTTGTCGTCCCAGAGAAGCCCTTCTTTGGTCGGAGCCGTTGTGTCGCAAAAACGGCACACTATTTCCAAGGCCAACTGAACAAGACGAATTAAACTTGAGGTTTTCAGCGGAATGAACGGCGTGCGCCTCAGTCTTGCGGTGGCCGGCCTGGCAGCAAGCGCTGCCGTGGGCGCGGCCATTTGGCCGCACGCCCGGGACGCCGGCATGGTGCTGTCAGCGCGGAACGATCCGGCTGCGCTCGCCGACCTCAGGCTCAATTCCGTCCTGCGCAACAACCCGGCGTTGATATCGGACAATATCGAGGCGGCACTCGCTTCGGGAGATGCCGATCTTGCGACCAGCTTCGTCGCGCTCGCAAGCGAGCAGAACATCGCACTCAGTGATGAACTCGCAAAACGCGTCGACGACGCGCGGGCCGAGCAGTCGTCCACCACGCATTTCGCCAAGGGATTTGCCACCGGCCTCGTGACCGGCAATGCCGACGATGTCGCAAGCCTGTCCGGCACGGTCGCAGGCGACCTGTTCGTGTTCGGTGACGTCAGGGACGTCGTGCGCGAGGGCAAGCATCTCGTGATGGGCGAGGATACCGACCAACTGGTGCTCGGCCTTGCGGCCGCCGGGCTCGCCGTGACCGCGGCCACCTATGTGTCGATCGGCGGCGCCGCGCCGCTGCGCGCCGGACTGACGCTGGTCAAGGATACGCGCAAGGCCGGACGGCTGAGCGAGGGGATGATCGAATGGGCCGGGCGCTCGACGCGCGAGGTGGTCGATCAGCCGGCGCTCCGTGAGGCGGTCGCCTCCGGCTCGGTGCTGCGGCCGGCGGAAACTGCAACCGCGATCCGCGCGGCATTTCGCGCCGAGAAGGCCGGCGCACTGGTGCGCGTCGCCAAGGACGTCGGGCGTATCGGCGAGGCGGCCGGGGTTCGTGCCGCGCGCGACACGCTGAAGGTCGCGGAGAACCCGCAGGAGATCGCGCGCGCGGCCCGCATCGCGGAGACGAAGGGCGGCCAGACCCGCGCGATCATCAAGCTGCTCGGCCGCGGCGCCCTGCTGCTCGTGGCCGGCACATTCAATCTCACCATGTGGCTGTTCGGCGCGCTGCTCGCGTTGTTCGGCTTCCTGTCGTCGATCAAGGCCACCACCGAGCGAGCCACGGCATGGTGGCTCAGACGCAGCAAGGCGCTGCGCCTGAAGCGGCAGATGGCTGCCCAGGCTACCTTGGCGAGTATGCCCGCCCAAGGCTAGATTTCACGCTAAGCTTGCGGTCGCCGGTCGATCGCCAATCGCAAATCCCAAGTCTCAAATCCCAAGTCTCAAGAAAAAACGGAATCGAAGATGCCGAGTTTCCACCACGGCGATGTTGAGATTGCCTATATCGACGAAGGCGCGGGCGAGCCGATCGTGCTGGTGCACGGCTTTGCCTCGAGCAAGAACGTCAACTGGATCTATCCGACCTGGGTCTCGGAGCTCGTCAAGGCCGGCCGGCGCGTCATCGCGCTCGACAATCGCGGCCACGGTGAATCCGCCAAGCTCTACGACGCCGCGCAGTACGAGATCGCGACCATGGCAAGCGACGTGATCGCGCTGATGGATCATCTCGGAATCGCACGCGCCGACATCATGGGCTATTCGCTGGGCTCGCGGATGACGGCGATCCTGGCGCTCGAGAATTCCAATCGGGTGCGTTCGGCGATCCTCGGTGGCATCGGCATCGGGTTGATCGAGGGCGGCGGCCCCGGCGAGGCCGTCGCGCTTGCGCTGGAGGCGCCGTCGCTCGACGATGTCACCGATCCGGTCGGCCGCACTTTCCGCGCCTTCGCCGATCAGACCCGTTCCGACCGCCGCGCGCTCGCCGCCTGCCTGCGCGGCTCGCGCCGCCTGATGACGCGCGAGGAGGCCGCCGGGATCGGCGTGCCGGTTCTGATCGCAGTCGGCAGCAAGGATGAGATCGCGGGCTCGGCGTCAGCGCTCGGCCGGGTCATTCCGGGATCGCAGGTGCTCGACATTCCGAACCGCGACCACATGCGGGCGGTCGGTGACAAGGTCTACAAGACCGGCGTCATCGACTTCCTGTCGCATCGAAAATAGCTCGTCGGAATCGCTCTCGGCATCGTCCTTGGCGAAGGCGCGTGACGCTGCGATCAACACCACGAAGGTCGCAACCCAGACCAGGCGCGCGCCGTAGCGGTCGTGCGGCCCCGAGATCACGCCGCAGACGACGGCATTGCCGAGCAGAGCGAGCGTCACCGTGCCCGCCAACAGCGTCAGATCGTCGAGCCGCCGCTGCCACAGTCCGCGGCCGAACAGGATCACGACCAGCAGCATCGAGCCGAACGCGACCGGCACGTGGATGCGGTTGATCGTTGTGAAGTCGAGGGCCCATTGTTGTTGCCGCGCGGCGCGCATCGGCGCGACCTGCTTGGGAATATAGCGCCCGATGATGCCGTAGGTGTGCGGGATCCAGCCCGAGGAGCCTTCGCCGGTCGCGACATCCAACAGCTGGTCGGCGGTCGCTTTCAGCGCCGCCTTGGCCTGCCATGTCGGATATTCGGCCAGCGAGCGCACCACGATGTGGCCCATCTCGTCATTCAGTCCCTGAAAGCGGCCGAGGGTGTTGAACATGCTGTGGCCCCACAGGAAGTCGTCGGCGGTCGGCGGCAACTCGTCGCGATAGGGGCAGAGCTTCAGGTTCTCCGTCGCGCAATGATCGCGCAGATATTGCGCGACGATGCCATCCTGCAGCATGCGGCCGAAGGCGACGCCATAGCCGCCGGGTGTCCAGGCAAGCTGTCCCGACAGCGCGAAGTTCGCCGCCAGCAGCATCACCGCGCCGGTGACGATGGTCAGGCTGCCCTGCACGAGCCCCGCGACCGGGACGCGGCGGCCGAGCCACGGACGCAGCATCCAGCCGACGCAGCACAGGACGAGCAGCACCGCGAGCGTCGCGCTATGCGTGGCGGCAGAAAACGCTGTGAATCCGAACAGCACCGCCTTCTCCAGGGTCGAGATCCTGTCGCCGTGCAGGATGAGGACGAAGAGCGCGAGCACCGCAAGGCCGGCAAAGATGTCGGTCAGCAGCATGCTGGCGAGCCAGGGCAGGGCGGTGGTTGCGATCAGCGCAAGGCTGATCGCGATCAGCCGGACCGGCCGGGCGAGCTCGAGCATGCGCAGGGTCAGTTGCAGGATCCACAGCGTTGCCAGGGTCTGGATGCCGAGGTTGAGCCAGAAGCCCGACGTCTCACCGACGTGCAGGTAGATGCCGAACACCGTGGACCGGCTCGGCACCAGATAGCCCTCGTACCAGCGCGCCAGATAGCCGCCGGTATCCCATTGGAGCAGCGGATAGCCGTTCCAGAAGGCAGGCGCGAGCAGCAGGAGGGGAATGGCAATGGTGGCGATCCAGACCGACCGTGCATCGGTCAGGCGCCCACGTAACGTCTGGGTATTGATGGTATTTCCCCCCTTTTTATTGGGGCCGACCATGCCCAAAACCACACTCGGGACGAAATCCGCCAATAGTTGCAGAAGCACGGCTTGATTTCGGCAAAATCCCGACCAATTCCCCTAGACGTCGGCCCGGGGCCGTTCGGCTGGGGTTTACCGTACCGAGCCTTCCCGGGACGCGCTGGGGTCACCGTGCTATAACGCACATCAGAACAACCGAATTGCGAGAGCAGCTATGGCAGTTCATCAGGTCAATCCGCAGGGGAGCAAGCTGGCGGCGCTCGATCCGATCTGGGATCGAATTCGCGGCGAGGCGGAAGACATCCTGCGGCGCGAGCCGGAGCTTGCATCCTTCATCTATGCGACCGTGCTGCATCATGAGCGCCTGGAAGATTCCGTGGTCCATCGCATTGCCGAGCGGCTCGATCACGCCGCGCTGTCGGGCGACCTGATCCGCCAGACCTTTGGCGAGGCATTGCGCGATGAGCCCGATATCGGCAACGCCTTCCGCGCCGATCTCGTCGCCGTCTATGACCGCGATCCCGCGACCTCGCGCTTCATCGATCCCTTGCTCTACTTCAAGGGCTTCCACGCGCTGCAGACCCATCGTCTCGCGCACTGGCTCTATCAGAAGGGCCGCAAGGATTTTGCCTTCTACCTGCAGAGCCGCTCGTCGGCGGTGTTCCAGACCGACATCAATCCGGCGGCCAGGATCGGCCGCGGCATCTTCCTCGATCATGCCACCGGTTTCGTCTGCGGCGAGACCGCCGTCATCGACGACGATGTCTCGATCCTGCATGGCGTCACCCTCGGCGGCACCGGCAAGGAGAACGAGGATCGCCATCCGAAGATCCGCCACGGCGTGCTGATCGGCGCCGGCGCCAAGATCCTCGGCAATATCGAGATCGGTCACTGCGCGCGCATCGCGGCGGGCTCCGTCGTTGTCAAGCCCGTGCCGCACAACGTCACGGTTGCGGGCGTGCCGGCGAAGATCGTCGGCGAGGCCGGCTGTGCCGAGCCGTCGCGCACCATGGACCAGATGCTCAATGCGATCGGGCTTTGATTTCATTCGCTTTCTGATCGGTACCGCGCTTTAGCCTGTGCGCAACATCACGTCGCCAAAGCCTGAAAAGGCTCTGGCGATCTTTGCCGTCTCGTCCTAAAACTCCCCCGAAAATCATCGACCCGATTGGAGACGGCTGTGGACGTACAGGAAGTCAGGAAGCTCGACGCGTATCTCAAACGCGTGTTCAGCAATCCCAAGATCCGCGTGGTGCCGCGGCCCAAGAAGGACGACTCGGCCGAGGTTTATATCGGCGAGGAGTTCATCGGCGTGCTGTTCGTCGACGACGAGGACGATGATCGCTCGTTCCAGTTCCAGATGGCCATCCTGGAAGAAGATCTGGGCGACCAGGGCTGAACAGCCTAAGGCCGTCATTGCGAGGAACCCGCGGAGCGGGCGTCGCTCAGGCGCAATGACGGCGTTACCCCTTCGCGCTGTGCATCTGCGCGGAGAGGCGGATCATCGCGGTGGCGATGTCGCGCCATTGCGCCAGCCAGCTGCGCGGAAAGCGGAAGGTCAGGTCGGCGCCCTCGATGCGCTGCTCACTCAGGCACATGCCGGGCGTGGAGGTATCGTGCGTGCAGCGCGCGATCAGCTGCGGCTCGGTCGCGGTGAACAAATCTTCGCCGCCATAGGGCGTGCCGTCGCGGAACGCGCGCGCCGTCAGGCCGTCATCGGTGTTCGCGCGCTCGTCGAGATAGCGCGGATAGATCGTGCGCAGCCGCATGTCCGGCGCGAGTGAATCGTGATGTGCCGCGATCGACACGAAGATCCTGTCGATCGGCTGCACCTTGTCCTCGACCGTCTCGGCGCTGTAGTGCTTCGGCGCGGCAGGCGCCTCCAGCGACGGATAGAGGAAGCTCAGATCGACGCGCTCCTGCGGCCCGGAATGGCGCTGGATCTTCATGCGCACCGCCATGGTCGGCACGTTGAACAGCGTGCCGCCGACGCTCACCGGCAGCCGCGACGGATCGCTGGGCGGCACGGTCGTATAGGTCGGCCACAACAGATAGGCGACGAGGGCAATCGCACCGGCCGCGATGACGGCCGAGGCGATGATCGGAACGAGATGCGCGCGCGGATTGCGGCGGGTGTCGCGGGCGAGATGCTGGGCAGTCGAGAGTAGCGTCATGAGCGAGGCAAACAGCAGACCGGGAGTGGCCGAATCACCTGCCGAATATGCCACGTGACGCGGAATTTCCGTACGATTGCAACGGAATCCCGGAGCGAATGGTCATGCGCAAACGCCGCGCCTGGTGTCCCCGGTTAACCTTTCCTTAAGGATGATGTGGCGGCCCGCCGCCAATTCTGCGAAGCAGGTGTGAGTGGCCTGTTGCGTAGCGGAAGTCCCGATGTCGCCCGATACCTTGAATTCCCTGTTCTCGCTCTTCATTGGCTTCGCGCTCGCCGGCGCATTGGCCAGCGGTTATCAGGCGATGGCGGAGCGTCCGGCCGGCTTCGGCCTGCTGCAGGAGGGCGTGGCGCCGAGGACCTTCGCTGCGGTCCCGTTTCTCGTCTTCGCCGCACCGTTCATCATCATGCGCAACACGCTGCGCGGTGCGCGCATCGAGCGCCGCCGCTTCGAGTTCGTGATGATGGCGACCGTCATCTCCGGCTTCTGGAGCTTGATGTCGGGCACCTTCTTCGTGATGACGCTGCGCGCTGCCGGTGTGATCGGGTGATCCGCGCCTGATCCTGATCCGTGTCCGGATCATGACTGCACTTGCTTGAAACCACGTCGTCCGCTGTGCCAAGGTCACCTTGATCCAAGGAGACCTTCATGGCGATCTACGAACTCGACGGGCAGGGGCCCGATCTTCCCGCCGACGGCAGCTACTTCATCGCCGACAATGCCGTTGTGATCGGCAAGGTGCGCCTCAAATCCGCGGCGAGCGTCTGGTTCGGCGCTGTGCTGCGCGGCGACAATGAGTGGATCGAGATCGGCGAGGGCTCCAACGTCCAGGACAATTCGACCCTGCATGTCGATCCCGGCTTTCCCCTGACCATCGGCAACAACGTCACGATCGGCCACAACGCGATCGTGCACGGCTGCACGCTGGAAGACGGCGTGCTGATCGGGATGGGATCGATCGTGATGAACGGCGCGCGCATCAGGCGCGGCAGCGTCGTCGGCGCCGGCTCCGTCATCACCGAGGGCAAGGAGTTTCCGGAAAATTCCCTGATCATCGGTGCCCCCGCGCGCGTGGTGCGCACGCTGGACGCCGCGCAGGCAGAGGCGTTGTCGCGGCCGGCGAAGTCCTACGCGATCAGGGGCCCGCAGTACAAGGCCGGACTGAAGAAGATCGGCTGAAGCCTTAGCGCTTCCGGCCCTGCTTGCGTGCGCCCTTCGGGGGTGCGGGGCTTGGCTTGGCTGCTTGCTGCAGTCCTGCTGTCTCCTGAAGTCTTGCGCTCTTGCGCAGCGCATCCTTCAGGTCGATCGGAATACCGTGCTTCTTGAGGAGGTCGGCGAAGGCCTCGTCCGCCAGCTCCTGCAACGTCGCCATCCGATCGCGCCCAAGCTGCTTCAGCTTGTCGGCAGTATCGTCGTCAAATTCGATTAGCTTGCGCAAATTGCATTGCTCCCAAACTGTATTGCCCCAACGCCTGTGGGAACCGGCGTTTTGCGGACCCGTTGATGTCCGCAAGGGAGAATTGCCATGCGCAAATTATCCGCCACCGCCGTGTTCGCGACAATCGCCATTCTGCTGGCGCCCACCGTTAGCGTCGCCCAAGGTAACGGAAGCGGCACCGGGACCGGCAGCCCCTCGTCAGTCAGCCCGACATCGCCGCAAGTCGCGTCACCGCCGCCCGGCACCAACAGCGCCGGCACGGCGCAATCTGCCGGCCGGCTGAACACCAGTGAGGGCGTCACCACCGGCGCAGCGTCGAGCGAAAGCTTCGACAAGGCGATCGCCGACGAGAACAGGACGGTCGACCGCCGGGTCAACGGCATCTGCCGCGGCTGTTAACTCTTGGCGGCCGCGCCTTTGATGAACGCGGGTCGCGCAGATGTGAGCGCGACATGAGCGCGCGGCTGAAGCCGCGGTCCTACATTGAGTTAGCATGGGCGGGACGCGGCGGAGGAGGCTTGCAAAGAAAAGCCTTGGACAGAGGAGTGACGGGTGATGTTGCGTAAAACGATGATTGCCTTGCTGGCGACGGCGATGGTCGGCCTGTTCACGGTCGATGCCGCGTCGGCTCGAGGTGGTTTTGGTGGTGGCGGTTTCCACGGCGGTGGTGGCTTCCACGGTGGTGGGGGCTTTGGTGGCTTCCACGGTGGTGGCGGCGCTTTCCGCGCCATGGGCGCGGGCGGTGGCTTCCGGTCGGCTGCGGTTGGCACGGCGGCGGCTGGCATGGTGGAGGCTGGCACGGCGGCGGCTGGCATCGGCGTGGCTGGGGTTATCCGTTCGCGGCGGCCGCGATCGGCTTCGGCCTGGGCTACGGCGCCTACGATTACTATGACGGCTACTACGGCAACCCGTACTACGCCGGTTACGGCTACGATGACGGGTATGGCTACGGCTATGGATATGGTGACGGCGGCTGCTACGTCGTGCGCCGTCGCATGCTGACGCCCTATGGCTGGCAGGTCCGGCCCGTGCAGGTTTGCAACTGAGACATCTGCTGACGCATGGCCGCTCCATTGGATCGCCATGCCGATGATGTTGGAATGATCGGCGCGGCCTCGGTGTTTTGATGCCGGGGCCGTCGCGCATTGGTATGCGGCTTGCACCGCATCGCAGCAGTCTGTGCGTGAACGCGTCGCGAAAACAAACGGTCCGGCTGCGATTGGAGCCGGGCCTCAGAGGATATCAGAGATGCTGACCACTCCTGATCTGACATTGCTGTTCATGGTCGTTGTTTCGGGCCTCGCCATCGCATTCGTCTACATGCTCCACGAGCTCGAGCCGAAGCTTGCACGGCTGCGGCAGCGGGGCGAGCGCGTCTTGCGTGACCGCACCAGGTAGACGGCAACGGCGGATCGCCGCGGCTTCAGCCGCAGCAACGTTGCGCGTGCAGAGCGTCAGCTCAGCGCGGCGCGTTTTCGGGTTGGCAATCCAGAGATAGGGAGAATTCACGGCCCCAAAAGAACAAGGCCGTCGACGTAGTATACCGTCAACGACCTTGCCAGCCCCGGATATTGAAATCGGCTCACGCCATCCGGTGTTTAAGGATGACTCGGATTCGAAGTCGGATATGTGAACCAGTTCACAAAGTCCGGATTAATTCACGGTAACGGGCACTCTTGCGAGGCTGCTGTCGGCAGGCCTGGAGCTGGAAGTTCCACCTTAGGTCCTGATGTTGCTCGGGATTTGGCGCTTTTTGATGGCCGGGCCGGTGACAGGGCGCTCGGCCGCCATCAATCCTCAACCGCGCGATCTGTGGC
Source organism: Bradyrhizobium sp. USDA 3240 (assembly GCF_054063295.1). NCBI lineage: Bacteria > Pseudomonadati > Pseudomonadota > Alphaproteobacteria > Hyphomicrobiales > Nitrobacteraceae > Bradyrhizobium > Bradyrhizobium sp. USDA 3240. The sequence goes on along the minus strand of NZ_JBSSGD010000002.1, from coordinate 922,808 downwards.
GCTTCCGGTTGGCGCTCCGAGTGGCCTTCGACCGCTTGCGCGGCTCGGGGTCGGCGGCCGGCTCATTGGCCTGCGCGCTCGCCAGCGACTGGCGCAGGCCCTCGACCTGTTCGGTCAGTGCGGCGACCTGGTCGGACAGCTTCTTGGCGTCGGCCTGCTGCGCGGCAAACTGCTTGCGCATGCTCAGCAGCTGGTCCTGCACTTCCTGCAACTGGTCGATGGATTCCTGCTGGGTCACCTCCATGCCCTTGGTCTTTTCCACCAGGGCCTCGGAGACCTGCGCGGTCCGCGCCTGCAACTGACGGGCGGCGACCATCCGGTCAGTTTCCGGCACGTTGCCGCTGAAACTGCGCCACAGCGCGATCGAGCCGATCCCGAACAGCACGAGCACCAGTGCCACGGCGCCGATCGCGATCGGCTGCACGCCGATCAGGCTGCTGGCTTGTGCATTCCGGGGGGCAAGTTCGACCATGCGACCAGAACCGGACATCAATTGAAAGGTTCCGAATAGCACAACCTCGGCGCGGGCAAAACCCCCGGGGATTCAAGCAGGTGGCGAGGGGAGTGCAAAACTCGCCGCAAATTCCGGGGGCTCCTGCCTCAAAACGGGACTGCCCGGCGCGCGTTCGTGGTTCAGCCCGTCGGCGCGATCAGGCCGACCCTCATGTCCTTCGCCAGATAGACGCAAGCGCCGTCGGCCAGCACGCGGCCGTCGGCGATGCCCAGCACCAGCCGGCCGCGCCTGACCTGACGCATGTCGATCTCGTAGCGCACGAGCCTGACGTCCGGCGTGATGTGGCCCCTGAACTTGACCTCGCCGACCCCGAGCGCGCGGCCTTTGCCCGGCGAGCCCGACCAGCCGAGCCAGAAGCCGATGATCTGCCACATCGCGTCGAGCCCGAGGCAGCCGGGCATCACGGGGTCGCCGGCAAAGTGGCAGGCGAAGAACCAATGGTCCGGCGCAACGTCCAGTTCGGCGGCGACCCGGCCCTTGCCGAAGGCGCCGCCGTCGATGCCGATGTCGGTGATGCGATCCATCATCAGCATCGGTGGTGCCGGCAGCTGCGCATTGCCGGGGCCGAAATAGCCGCCCGCGCTCGATCGCAGCAGATCTTCTCTCGTGTAGGACGATTGCGGTGTGTGAAAATCATGCGGGTTGAACAAGATGGCCACCGACCTTGGGGTTATGGTTGAACGTTAGGAGCGGCTGCGCCGCGTGGCTTTTGGCTTCACCGGCGGGGACCTGGCAGGCAGGCGCAGCGCCGCGGCCATGAACGCCCAGACGTCGCCGGTCAGCCTTGCCGGATCCGGCCGCCGGTCGGCCGTGAGCGCGCCGATCAGTGCCTGGCGGATGCCGCCGATCATCAGCGCGATGGTGAGGTGAGAGTCGAGGTTGCCGGGTACGATCCCGTCGCGCTGAGCGGCCTCGATCATTCGTGCCCCGGCTGCCAGCTGGCGGCTGGTGAAGGCGGTCTCGACATCAAGCACTTCGGGCGCCCGGCTCAGCGGTCCGATCACCAGCGGCGCAAACGGGTGCTCATAGTGAAACGCGACATAGGCGCCGATCCGCGCCTTCTCCCGGTCCGCCCAGTTGCTGGCGGACAGCTTGGCGCCGCCGAATGCGGCCTCATCAAGATGTTCATAGAAGTCTTCGACCACGGCGGCGATCAGGCCGGCCTTCGATCCGAAGTGGTGATAGGCGAGCCCGACCGAGACTTGGGCCCGTCTCGCGACGGCCTGCATCTCGATATGCCCTTGGCCTTCGATCAGCTCCTCTTGGGCTGCCGAGAGCAGTCGCTCCCGTGTCCCCTGGCTCGTTGCGCTCATCGTCGGCTCATCGTTTGAATTGAATTCAATTCAAACTGGCGGATGCTAGGATGTCAAGCCTGGGCGCCGAATGGCCGAGCGTGCCGGTGCGGGGCTAGCGAATGGCGTTTGCGATCAAGACCGGGATCTCCGAACCGCGGGCGAATGCGTTCATCTTCACCGCGCAGAAGACCATGTACGGCGGCAAGCTGATCGCGGCCGGCGACATCGTGTTCGTGTTCGCGAGCGAGAACGAGGGCGGCAACGGCCTGATCGCCCGCGCGGTGGTGACCTCAGCCGAACCGGTGCCGCGCAAGCCTGACATCGCCAGGCAGACGCCGCGGGTCAGTATCGCGGTCAGGCGCGTTGCGTTGGCGAAGCGGCCGCTGGGACGCGACGAGCTCAAGCGCTTCAAGGATTGGGACGACGGCCGGCCAGAGACCGAGCTCAACTTCAAGTTCTATCGCCAGGCCACCAACAAGATCGTCGGCATCACGGATGAGACGGCGGCGTTCCTCGATCGGTTCTTCTGATCGGCCACAGCCGTGTCCCCGCAAAAAGTTGCGGCCAGCCTTTGGGGGAAGGCTGGCCGCGCGCGAACCGGTCTGGGACGGGGAGGGGTGGGGATGTGACCGGGTCGCGAACTCGATTCCTTGTTGCCGCTCAGCGCGAGCTTGCGGTTGAAACTGCCGGGCGGTTGTCACCGAGCGAGACCCACACATTGGGATCGCTCTGCGATTGCCGCTTGACGAAGCGGTAGCCGGTCTCCGTCCAGGCGACGATGCTCTCGTTCTGGTTATCGAGCACGAACTCGCCCTTGTCGGTCTTCACCGTCAGCACCGCGTGGCCTTCGCCCTTCTTGTCGCGCACCACCGTGATCAGCAGCGCCTCGCGCGGCCAGCCGGCATCCATCAGCATCTTGCGCTTCAGGAGCACGTAGTCCTCGCAGTCGCCGTAACCGTCAGTCGGCAACGACCATTTCTCGATCACGCCCCAATGATCCATGTCGGTCATCGGCTTGATGGATTCGTTGACCCACTTGTTGACCCGCACGAGGTCGCGCCAGGCGGTCTGCGACAACACGATGTCGCGTGGTTGCGTCTTGCCGCCGCGGCACTCGGCGGGATTGTCGGTGCAGAATTCGACCCAGCCGATCGGCGAGCGCGCAACGTCACCCAAGCTGGCGTAGACCATGTCGCCGGCCTTAGCCGACACGCACGTCGCAAACAGAATGGCGGCAACCGCCAAACCTTTCCCCTGTCCCCTGAACCCAAACATCGTGGCCCCCGTTCTTCTTGTTGGGACCACGTTTCGCACAAAGCTTTTGCGCCGCCGCTAAGTGCGTGAAGTAGATTTGACGCGAATACTGGTAAAAGCTGCGGCGAATTCGATCTTTACTTGAATCGAAATCGCGTAAAATTTGAAACAACTGCAATTGATTCAAATTTTATCTATTAACGCGGCAAGCGCTGCGCCTGCACGGTTTGTTGCCTCAAACGCTCGGGCCGTTAACCGCCGATTTCACGGCGCCAAACGCCGCGAAGGCGGCCACCGGTGCACCGGAGGCCGCCTTCGCGGGCCGAAAACGGGGTCGTGAGCGGTTTTTCGCTTTACCTCACGGTAACGCTCTCTTCGAGCGTTTCCGCAGACTGCTCGTGGACGAACTCGAGCGCGAAGCCTTCTTCGAGATTTCGCACGACGCGGGCCTGCACCCGGCCGAGCATCACCAGCGACTTCAGCGGCGGGCGGTTCTCCGCCGCAATGGCGGCGCCGGACAGGGAAAGGTCGATGATGCGGCAGGTCATCCGCGTGCCGTCTTCCTGGGTGAGCAGGGCGATCGGGTTGCGCGGCACGATACGGTCGTGGCGGCGATCCTCGGGCAGATTGAGGATGTCGCGGTTGGCGAGCCAGGTGAGCTGTGCGGCGAGCTTGTCGCGCTTGCGCGCGGTCGCGCCGATCGTCATCGCAAAGCCGTTGTCGATGATGCGGGTGATGCGGCCCTCGACCCGGCCGATATGGTCGAGATAGGCGATCACGCGGTCGCCGACATTGCCGATGCCGGGCGCCAGCAAGGCGAGACCGCCCGGGGACATGTTGATAATCTGACAGGGAAACTCGCGCCGGTCGGGCAGCATGTAGCGGCCGAGCAGGTGCACCTTGACGCGCTGGAAGCGCCGCCGCTCCTCGGCAACGGGGACGACGGTAGTTTTCTTCTGTGCAAACGACATCACAACAAACCCGACCACCGTCCATTCGGAGCCCCGACGACCCTAAGGCTGATAGGGTTAACGGGGCGTTACGGTTGTGAAAGGGAACCCGGACACGGTGCGAGAGCGATGAGCGAAGCTCACGTGCGCCGTACCTGGGGACGATAGGCTCATTCAGATGCCGCGTCAGGTTCTCCGAACCATCCCGCTGCGGCTTGTGCAGTCTCCTCCAGACCCGGTTCGATGTCTGTGGCCCACGCCACAAACCCATCGGGACGCACCAGCACCGCGCACAAGCCCAGCCGATCGCCGGCATCGCTTGCGACATAGTTGAACCGCCCACGCCAGCGCTCGGCCAGCGCGCGCAGGGGAGAGCGCGGCGCAAAGTCGAGCAGCAGGCCGCGTCCATCTCTGAGCAGTTCGCCGAGTCGCATCCCGCAGGCGAGCTCGAAGTCGGGTGCGCTGCGACCCACCAACGGATGGCCGCCGCCAAGATCGTAGCGCAGCGAAACGCCCCAGACGCGCTCGGCAAAATATGTCGCGCCGTCTGATGTCGCGATCAGATCGCGAATGATGGCTTCGAGCGCGCGTGAGCTTCGGCTCGGCCGCATCAGCGCGACCTGGGCGCGCGACCAGTCCAGGATCTGCGCACCCACCGGATGCCGTTCACTGCAATAGCTGTCGAGCAGATCCGCCGGCGCGTCGCCGCGGATCGTGGCCGCGAGCTTCCAGCCGAGATTCATCGCATCGCCAAGCCCGAGGTTGAGCCCCTGGCCGCCGAGCGGAGAATGGATGTGCGCGGCATCGCCGGCGAGCAACACGCGTCCGTTCCGGTAAGCCGTCGCCTGACAGGCGCGATCTGTCCAGGTGGTGGCGAGCTGGAGGGCCGTCAACGACACGTCGGTGCCGGAGACGCGGCGCAGCACCGCCTGCACATGCTCGCGCGTGATCTCTTGGGTGCGGTGGAAGGCGCCGCCGTCGAAGTCGACCATCGCGATGGTGCCGGGATGCGCATAGGTATACATGCCCGTTGGCGTGTAGTGGCGGCCGGGGCGGAGCGTGTCCGGATCGGCGATCTCGACCTCGACCGAATAGCCGGTGAATTCGGGATCGGTGCCGACGAACTCAAAGCCGCCCGCCTTGCGCACCGTGCTGCGGCCGCCGTCGCAACCGACCAGCCAGCGTCCATGAAACGTCTCGCCGCCGGCGCGAACGATCACGCCGTCATCCGACTGATCGAACCCCTCGACGCCCGCGCCGCGCCTGATCTCGACGCCCATCGCGATTGCGCGCGCGGCGAGTGCGGCTTCGAGCGTCTCCATGTCGACCGCCATGCTGGTGCCGGCCGGACCCGGCAGGCGATACGACCATTTCGACGTGTCGATATCGTCGTGATAAAACTGGATGCCGGCGAAATGGCCGGCCGGGCGGCGCGGCTGCTGCATCCAATGCGCGCCGTTCGACGCGTCATCCTTCGTACGCTGCGGCGCCGCGATGTCGTCCAGCATCCCGCGACGATAGAGGGCCTCGATGGTGGGCGCCGAGAGGCCGCGCATGCCGAACGGCAGCCGCTTCAACGGCGAGCGCGGGTCCGCGGCCTGCTCGAGCACCAGGACTGAGAGCTTTGCGAGCCGCAGCTCGCAGGCAAGCAGCAGGCCGACCGGGCCGGCGCCGGCGATCACGACATCATGGGGGAGGGGGTGGTGCATGAACTGCTCCTTTGTCGATGTTCGACCGGAGCGGTTCGTCGGGTTGAGAACCACACGGACGAACAATGGACGCTTCGACGGCGTCCGGTGTTCGTCGTGGGGATCTCGTGCACGAGGCAGGAGACCAGAGCTTTCGCTTCGTTTGCGAAAGGACTTGGGCTTATCAAACCAAGTCTGCCTTTTCCGACACCGGCGATATAGCGGCGTCGCGGCAGATCCGCAATGGCGATCTGTGCGTGCGGGTTATGGGAACAACGCACGGCCGCCGTGTGCGGCCGCATCGGCATTATCGGGACCGTCGACGCGGCGCGAGCCGGGGCGCGGTGCAAGATTGTCCGGCGTCTTGATGTTGCTGGCGAGGCCTGCGGCCTCGAAGGCCTTGATCAGCCACCAGCCGAGATCGATCTGACCCGGCAACAGCCCAAGCTTGGCGGAGCCCGGATAGGCGTGGTGATTGTTGTGCCAGCTCTCGCCCATGCTGATCAGCCCGGCGATGCCGACATTGTAGCCCTGGGCGGCAACGCCTTCGATGACCCAGGTCTGTCCGCCCTTGCGATGCGAGTAATGACCGATCAGCCAGTGGCCGGTGACGCAGACGGCGACCCGGACGCAGATGCCCCAGACCAGCCAGCTCCACGAGCCGATGGCAAACAACAGGATCGCCAAGGGCAATTGTTGCCACATCCAGGTGCGCTCGACGAAGGCATAGAAGCGGTCGTCGGCAAGCCGCGGTTCGAGCCGGAAGACCGGCGGGTGCTTCAGCACGAGGGTGCAGTGCATTTGCCACCAGGCATCGCGCCAGAAGCCGGCGGCGTGGCGGGAGTAGGCGTGGCACGCCGCCTGGCGTTGCGCCCAGTCGCGGAAATCGTGCAGCCGCACCATGCCGTAGGGGCCGGCCATCCCGACCAGCGTGCCGAGATAGATGCAGAGTCGTTCTAGCCACAGCGGGCAGTCGAAACTCGCATGGATCAGGCGGCGATGCATGCCCACCGAATGGCCGAAGCATAGCGTGATCGCGCTGGTCACGATGAACAGCGCGAATGCGCTCCACGAGAACAGTAGCGGTCCGAACACGATCGCGACCGCGGTCATGCCGCCGAGCCACAACGACTTCGCCGGCGCCCATTGCACGCGCCCATCCAGCGGGTCGGTGCCGTCGTCCGCGAAGATGCGTTCGGATCCGGGTTGCAGCTTCATTCCGTAACCTGAAATTGTACCGCAGGTTTGGATGGAGTAGCCGTTGCTGTCAATCCGCCACGCGCCTCCGTCATGTCGCAGTCCGCATTGGCATCTCCGGCCGCTTCACCTAGCCTGACGTGGCTTAGTAGCTCATCGGCTTAGTCAGCGTTTGGGGCGGAGACGTTCGATCATGCGACTGAAATTCTGGTTTGCACTCGTTGCGGCGATCCTCGCCGGAACAGGCATGGCACGCGCCGCCGAGATGCGGGTCACCTTGCTCGGCACCGGTACGCCGACGCCGCGGCTCTCGAGCTTCAGCGCCGCGACGCTGGTCGAGGCGGGGCCCGAGAAGCTGATCTTCGATTTCGGGCCCGGTCTACGAGAACAACGGCGTCAAGGTCACCGCGATCGAGGTCAATCACGGCGAGAAGATCAAGCCGTCGTTCGGATACGTCGTCGAGTATGACGGCAAGAAGGTGGTGTTGTCGGGCGACACCAGGCCGGACCAGCGGGTGGCGAAGGCGGCCGAGGGTGCCGATCTCCTGATTCACGAGGTCGCGGTGATCGATCCCGACCTGTTCAAGGCCTATCCGAATTATCGGGCGATCGAGAACCATCACACCTCGCCGGAAGAGGCCGGCAAGATCTTCGCGCAGGCCAGGCCGAAGCTTGCGGTCTACTCGCACATCGTGTTCGCGAGCCAGCCGCCGACGCAGGATGTGCCGGAGGACGCGCTGCTGAAGCGGACGCGCACGACCTATCAGGGACCGCTGGTGATCGGGCACGACCTGATGTCGTTCGTGATCTCGGACAAGGTCGAGGGCTTTGCGCCCGACGGCACCGCGATGAAGTGACGATCCGTGCGAAGCCGCGCGGCGGGTTACTTGGCTTCGGCATCCATGGCCGGTTCGGCCGGCACCGCCGGTGGTTCAATAGTCACGGCCTTTAGCACCTTGCGCTTTGCCGCGCGGATCTCGAGCTGCAACGGCAGCTGATAGGACCCGGCCGGCGGCTCGAACGTGAAGGCATGGTGTCCGTCGCCCTTGTTGAGCTTGAGCAGATCGTTGCGAAACTGATCGGCAACGACTTCGCCGACAAGGTTACCGTTGAAGTAGATATCAATCGGTACCCTCTTGTCGGGGTGCTGGTTGTACAGGGCCCAGCCGGCAATCCGCTTTTCGTTGAAGACGTCGACATGGCCGGTGATCTCGCCATACAGGCTCTCGATGCCGGCCTCGATCACCTCGAGGTCGCTCTCGTAGATCGATCGCGTCACATCGAAACTGAAATTCGCCGTATCGACACACTGCTTGAGCAGGTTCTGTCGATGCGCCTTCATTCGTTGCAGCGTGTCCAGCTCGCCCAACTTGACGTACATGCCGACGATACCTTCGATACCAGGATTCATGGTGTCGTTCCCCGCAATGCTACAATCCTGTTTGCCCTCGGTAGCGTTCACAAATCGATGCTTGCTTGCGGGATAATGCTCCGTCAAGACTTGAAGCGCCTCTTCCCGCCAAGACCAGTCACGAGGACCTTCATGACAGGCGTTCATGACATCCCGATCGTCCTGACCTAAAGTCGGTGCGGCCGAACCCGGCCCAATGACAAGGACAGGGAGAGCGAACCGATGGAGCAGATCCGCGTCTGCACGCATGACGGACCTGGAGCCAAGCCCGTAATCCGGACGGTGCCATGGCCGGATGTCGGCAAAAAGGCGGCCTTGATCAAGGTCGGCGCCTGCGGTGTTTGCGGAACCGATCTGCACATCCTGAAGGGACACTGGCCGAAGCCACTGCCATGGCCGTTCACGCTCGGCCATGAGCTCGGTGGCGTGATCGTCGAATGCGGTCCGGAGTTCACCGAAGACTTCATGAGCAAGCCGCTGCGGGTGGGATCGAAGGTGATGATCCCGCCTTTGATGCCGTGCGGCCGCTGCTACTACTGCATCCATTATCCCGCGAGCGCCAACAAGTGCCTGACGCCGGTGTATTACGGCCGCTATCTCGGCTTCGACAAGGCGCCGCACATGTGGGGCGGCTGGGCCGAATATGTCTATGTCGATCTCGACATGCTGCCCGGCACCAAGATCTACAAATTGCCCGACGACATGTCGCTGCGGCTCGGCGCGCTCTCGGAGCCGTTGACGTCCTGCATCCGCGCCTTCAACCGCGCCAGCCGCGCCGGCGGCTTCAGCTGGGGCGACACGGTGGTGATCCAGGGCTCCGGGCCGATCGGCATCCTCGCGGTCGCGGCCGCGCAGGAGATGGGAGCAGGGCGCGTGATCTGCGTCGGCGCGCCGGAGGTGCCGCGGCTGGCGCTGGCGCGCAAGTTCGGCGCCGAGGCGACCGTCGATATCGAGCAGCTCAAGACGCCGGAGGAGCGCATCAAGGCGGTGCGCGATATCGTCGGCGGCTTCGGTGCCGATCTCGTGATGGATTGCTCGGGCCATCCGACCGCCGGCCCCGAGGGCATCGAGATGCTGCGCGACGGCGGCACCTATGTCGAGATGGGACAGTTCACCGACGCCGGTTCGATCAATACGTCGTGGCATCGCATCTGCACCAAGGACCTCAATGTGCTCGGCTCCTGGGGCTTTACCGGCAACGACCTGCCGCTCGGCGTCGACATGCTCTACCGCACGCGCAACAAATACCCCTGGCTCGATATGCAGACGATCTATCCGTTTACCGAGGACGGCGTCGCGCAGGCGGTCGCGGACGCGATGGCGATGAAGACGGTGAAGTCGACCATCGTGCTGTGGCCGGAGCTGGTCGGGTGATGCAGGAAATGGAAGCGGCGCTATTCCTGTTGCAGTGCCCTCAAGAATGCCTGCCGGGGATGGCCGTGATATCGCTCGCCGGGACGACGGTGCGGCGCTAACATCCGCCCATGCAATCGAACCGTGTGCCGCCGAGTGTAACGTTTGCGTGGGGAAACCTGTCCGAGGACTTCGCGCTGTTCCGTACGCTCAGCGCGGAGCAGCGGCTGATCGCCTTTGGTGCGATGACCCGGCGCGACCTGGTGCGTGGCGAGCTGCTGGTCGAGCAGGGCGGCGCTTCGGATTCATTGTTCCTGGTGCTGCACGGCGCACTCGCGGTGTACCGGACCGATCATCCCGAGCCGATTGCGGAGCTTCGCGCTGGCGAGCTGGTCGGCGAGATCGGCTTCTTCGCCAATATCCCGCGCACGGCCAACGTGATCGCGATCCGCGATACCAGCGTGCTGGTGCTGACGCGGGCGGCCTATGCGCGGCTAGTGCAGGAAACGCCCGGCATCGTCGAGGCGGTGCTTGCCGCCCTTGCACAGCGCTTTGCCGTCCAGACCGCGCGACTGTTGCCGGCCCGGGCGTCGCCGAAGGCACGGACCGTCGCGCTGATTGCGGGCGGGCGGGAGCCGGTGCCGCCTGCCTTCGAACAGAGGTTGCGCGAAGGCCTTTCCGCCGCAGGTGCCGAGATCGTCGATCTCGCGCGCATTCAGGCCATGTTCCCCGGCCGCGCGCTCGATTCATCCGAGGTCGCCGACTGGCTCAACCGGATCGAGTATGACGCGCCGCTGGTGGCTTATTTCGGTGGTGCTGAAGCATCCGAATGGGCGCGCAAGACCATTCGCCAGGCCGACCTCGTGGTGTTCGCCTGCCGCGGTGATGCTCCGCCACCGGTTCTCACCGAGATCGAAAGCTTCGCCTGCGGCGTGCATCCGGCGTCGGCGCGGCGCCTGGTTCGCGTTCATGATATCAGGCAACACGAGGTCAGCGGCACCGCGGCCTGGCTCGCGCGGCTGCCTTGCTTCATGCATCACCATGTCGCGCTCGAGGACCAGATCGATATCGAGAGCCTGGTGCGCTTCCTGTGCGGCCGTGCCGTCGGGTTTGTCGCCGGCGGCGGCGGCAGCCTCGGCACCGCGCATGTCGGCGTCTACAAGGCGTTTCGCGAGCGCGGCGCGATGTTCGATATTTTTGTCGGCACCAGCGTCGGTTCGGCGATGGCGGCCGGCTTTGCCAAGAATTACGACGCCGAGCATCTCGAGCGCGGTACCCATGAGATATTCGTCTCCAGCCGCAGCTTCCGCCGCCCGACCTGGCCGCGCTACGCGCTGCTGGACCACAAGGCCTTCGATCGGGCGCTTGCCGATCAATACGGCCACACCTGCCGGATCGAGGATTGCTGGCGGCCGTTCGCGGCGGTCGCGACCAACCTGTCGACGCACAATCTCGAATTGATCAGAACCGGCCTGCTCTGGCAGGCGGTGCGGGCATCCAGCGCCATCCCCGGCCTGCTGCCGCCGTTCTACACGAAGGACGGCTCGATGCTGGTCGACGGATGTCTCGTCGACAACGTTCCGCTGGCGCAAATGCATCAGATGAAGAGCGGACCGAACCTGGTGGTGCATTTCGGCGAGCCGGCGACCGAGATGTTCGACGTCGACTATGCCGCGCTGCCGGGAAGGTTCGAGCTGCTCGCGTCGCTGCTGACGCCGTTCCGGCGGAAAGCGCTTCCTGCCGCGCCGAGCGCCGTCAACGTGTTGTGGCGAAGCCTCGTCGCGCATCAGCGCTACGATACGCTGCCGACGACGCCGCTCGACTTCGTGATGCGCCCGCCGACGCCTGACGGCGTCGACGTGACCGACTTCGACCGTCATCAGGAAATCTTCGAATCCTCGTACCGCTGGGCGCAAGAGACCATTGCCGCCTCGGAGGCGGCGCATCATCCGGCCATTGCAGCGATCGTCGCGTCGGCCAAGGTAACGGACACGGGCACCGACTTGTCCGCGGACAACAGTGCGGATCAGACGACGACTGTGACCGCACCCATTTCCCATCAGGCCCGCGTCGGCTGAACGTCTTGCAGGCGGCGTCGAAGTCGATCATCGTGCCGGCCGAAATCCGGAGATGACGATGCCTTTCGATTTGATTTCTGCGCGGCGGACGGGTGGTCGACCCGTCGCAAAAGCTCGATGCGGTGACGGATGTCGCCTTTGCCGGCGGCAAGGTCGCCGCGGTCGGCCGGGAGCTGAAGGCCGATCCCGCAACCGAGGTCCGCGACGTTTCCGGGCTGATCGTCTCGCCGGGGATCATCGACCTGCACACCCATGTCTATTGGGGCGGCACCTCGCTCGGCATCGACGCGGAAGAGTTCTGCCGGACGTCCGGCGTCACCACGTCGGTCGATACCGGCAGCGCCGGGCCCGGCAACTTCGCCGGTTTCCGCAAGCACGTGATCGAGCCGAGCCAGGTCCGCATCCTCGCCTATCTGCATGTCTCGCATGCCGGCATCTTCGGCTTCTCCGACCGCGTGATGGTCGGCGAGAGCGAGGAGTTGCGGCTGATGAATCCGGTCGACGCGGCGCGCGTGGCGGACGAGAACCGCGACCTCATCGTCGGCATCAAGGTGCGGGTCGGCCTGTTCGCCTCGGGCACCTCGGGGCTGGTGCCGCTCGAGATCGCGCTCGAGGTTGCCGAACAGGTCGGCATGCCCCTGATGGCGCATATCGACCATCCGCCGCCGAGCTATGAGGAGGTGCTCGCGCGGCTGCGTCCGGGCGATGTGTTGACGCATGCGTTCCGTCCGTTTCCCAACACGCCCGCGACCGCGCAAGGCACGGTGAAGAAGGTGGTGCTGGAGGCGCGCGAGCGCGGCGTGCTGTTCGATATCGGCCATGGCAAGGGCTCGTTCGCCTTCAAGACCGCGCGCGCGATGCTCGCCAATGGCTTCTACCCAGACACCATCTCTTCCGACATCCATCAGCTCTGCATCGACGGCCCGGCTTTCGACCAGGTGACGACGATGTCGAAATTCCTCTGCATGGGGATGTCGCTGCCGGACGTGATCGCGGCGTCCACCGTCAACGCCGCGATGGCGTTGCGTCGCCCGGAGCTCGGCAGCCTCAAGCCCGGCAGCGTCGGCGACGCCACGCTGATCTCGATCAAAGAAGGGCAGTTCGACTATGTCGACGTCGTCGGCGAACACCTGACCGGCGATCGCAAGATCGTCTCCGAAGGCGTCGTGATCGGCGGACGCTGGTGGCATCCGAGATAGCGCGCGTCCTCACAAGATCCGCGTCCGCTTCGCCCTTCATAAAGGCGACATGGAAGCCGATCTGAATGAATGTCGGCCAAGGGCCAGCAGCACATATCCCGCACACTTTCCAATCGCTTGAAAGTGCGGTCATATGGCGTCCGGTGACACTTGGTGTCTTGGGCCCACGGTGCCCGCCTGCACGGGGAGAATGCGCGTGAAGGAACTCGCTGGAAAGACCGCGTTCGTGACCGGTGCAGCGTCAGGCATTGGATTGGGAATCGCGACAGCTCTCGCCCAGGCGGGGGTGAAAGTCATGCTTTGCGATATCGAAGAAGCGGCCCTGTCCACGGCGCTCGAGCAACTGAGGCTCACCAACGTCGATGTCGACGGCGTGAAAGCCGACGTCTCGCTCAAAGCCGAACTCGCGGCGGCGGCTGAAGCCACGACGGCCCGCTACGGCAAGGTGCATATCCTCGTCAACAACGCGGGCGTCGGCGGCGGTGGCCCCTATGGCACCTGGACCGACGCGTCATGGAATTGGACCCTGGGCGTCAACCTGATGGCGACCATTTGGGGGATCGAGATTTTCGGGCCGTTGATCGAGCAGCATGGCGAGGGTGGACACATCGTCTCCACAGCCTCGCTCGCCGGGCTTATTTCAGGGGGGAGCACTGCATACAACGTCTCAAAATATGGCGTGGTCGCGCTGTCCGAAGGCCTGCGGCCTGAACTTGCGCCGCGCGGGATTGGCGTATCGGTGCTGTGTCCCGGGTTCATCCGCACTCAAATCGTGAACTCAGGGCGCAACCTACCCAAGCGCTTCGAGGGGGCGGTCCGTGCCATGCCGACTTCAGGCCCGATTGCCGAGCGGATCAATCTGGTGCGCGAGCGCGTCTCTCAGGGCATCGATCCGATGTATGTCGGTGAACTCGTCCGCGAAGGCGTCGAAAACGACTGGCCCTATATCTTCACCGACCTCGAATTCGAGCCGATCGTCGACGCGCGCTTCGCTGCAATCAAGCAAGGCTTTGACCACATCCGCGGGCGCAACCCGAAACGTTGAGTGCGCAGGGCGCGGGTGAAGAAGGTGGTGCTACTACCCGACCTGATCGCTGCGTCCACTGTCAATGCCGCGATGGCGCTCCGGTGATCGCAAGATCGCGCCTAGACGGCGCCCTCGTCGGGAATATTCAACACGATGCCGCAGCTTTTGCAGTGGACCGCATCGATATCGTGACGAAGAAGGCCACAGGATGGGCATCTGAACCGCACATTGCTTGGGCTGAACAACACCTTTGCCAGGTTCAGGAAGAGTGTGACACCGAATATCATGATCACAACTGTAATCATGCGACCCGGCGTTCCCGGTAAAGTGATATCGCCAAAGCCCGTGGTCGTGAGCGCGGTAATCGTGAAGTAAAGTGCGTCTGCGTAATTCTTGATGCCGGGGTTCACACCTCGCTGCGTTTCGTAAACCACGCCCGTCATGATGAAAACAAAGACGGACAGATTGGTGATTGCGACCAGCAGTTCTTCGTTGCGACGAAAGAAGACGCTGTCCTCACGGAGGAATCGTACCACCCGGTACGTTCGCAACAGCCGAAACGTGCGGAGTACGCGCAGGAAGGCCGCGGCTTCGCTCGCTGTTGCCGCCAGCAAGGATACGATCGCAGCGACGTCGGTCCAGGTCGTGATGCTGAGCAGTTCGCGGCTCACCCGACGACTTCCTGCCATGCGCAACATCAACTCGACCAGAAAGGCGACACCAAAGGCAACATCGAGGCCACGTACCAAAGCACTGCGCGGCAGGAACGACGTGCCGATGATGAACAGGAGTGAGGCCAAATCAAAGACCAGAAGCGCATAGAGAAAGCGACGCGAATTAGCGCTGCGTCCACAGTACAGGTGGCGCATCGAAGTCCGAAATCGTGAAAGCGGCGTTCGGGGAGAGCCCTCAGCCTGCACTCCCAGTGCTGACACGCTTGTCGCCTCCACAGGCTGTGGCCTGCCAGCCTCCGGCACCTGGCCTAACCGTTCCTGCAACCACGCCAAATGACGAAGCTTGATGTAGGTCAAGGCGGGAGCAACTGGTCCCGGTCAATTCCGACAGTCTGTTGCCAGAGCTGTGGGGTAAATCCAATGGGCGTTATTTGGACGATTATTATTGGTTTTATTGTCGGAGTGATCGCCAAGTTCATCATGCCTGGCGACAAGTCGGAGCCCAAGGGCTTCATTCTCACGGCCGTCCTTGGAATTGTCGGCGCTTTCGTCGCGACCTACCTTGGCCAGGCCGTTGGATGGTACGCACCCGGGGAGAGCACAGGCTTCATCGGTGCTGTTGTCGGCTCAATCATTCTGCTGTTTCTCTACGGCCTCGTGATGGGCCGCCAAGGGCGCGCTTGATTGATTGGCCATCGGCGGTCGTCGCTACAGGCGGGCGATCATTGCGGCTGGCCACTACCCTTCGGAAGGATCGCGAAACTCGCCGATCTTGCGTACGGCGACGTCGATCGACATCCCCAGATAGTCTTTCGCATCGCCAAACCATGAACCAGCCAATGGGATCGCTTGGCCTGGATAGCGCGCAATCGCCACCGGGATCAGATCAAATCCGGCACTGATGCTGTTGGTCGGGTCGTAATCCAGCCAACCGGCACCGGGAAGAAACACCTGCAGCCACGCATGCGTTGCGCCGGACCCGGTCATGCCAACCGCGCCACCGTCCACGGTTGCGTCATAGAGGTAGCCGCTGACGAAGCGCGCCGCAAACCCGAGCCGGCGCAAGGTCTCGATCATCAGCCAGGCAAAGTCCCGGCAGGTGCCAGACCTTGTGCGGAGAGTATCGCCTGGCGATTGCGTCCCCTCGGCATCCCTCGCGCAATAGCGGAAGGAGTCGCGAAACGAGCCGAGCAGGCGCTGCAAAACATCGGTTGTTCGATCCTGGTCACCCGCGACGAAGCTCTTCGTCCATGCTGACACGCTGCCGTCGGGATCGTCCGCGTGAGGCCGCAGATAACCGGCGAGATCGGTCCACTCATCCGGGGTGTACTGTACCGGCACCTCGTCGGCCCGAGACTCGAGCGGAAACGCCTCAATCCCCTTCACCCCGAAATAGACTCCGCGAACCTTGAACGCGATTTTGAGTTCACTGGATCGCTCGCTGAAGTCCATCACCGTTATGGCGTTGGTCCGGGGGTCGGTAACCCAGCGGATCGTTGACGGCACGCTGGTCTTTACCGACCAGCTCAGCAACCGCGCAGAAGCGCCGCGCCGCGGCAGGAACATGGCTCGATGGGTACCGAAGGTGACAGGCGCAGCGTATCGGTAGGTGGTGGTATGGCTTATTTCGCCGAGCATCGCCATACGAGCCTTCTCCCGGTTCGACTGTCGCGTCGAGGAAGAACGAAGATCGGGTTAGTGCGTGGCCGAAGCAGTGGAACGCGCCGCCAACCGGACTTCATGCAGACGAAAGGAAGTTGATCTTGATCTAGGTCAACATCCCTGTGCTGCGAATGATGCGCAGTCGCAGCAAACCAATCGCGCCGATCGATGTCGCGCGACCGGTTCGCCGGTTCATGCTGTCATCAAAAAAAGATCGGCAGTGCGAATAATGTTCACGCCTTGCGCCGCCAAGGCCGCACCACATCTCCGCACCGCAATTCTTGGGTGAGGTTTGGCTCCCAAACCGCCCAGTTGCGAATTGTGGAGATGGACTATGGACTTCCTCGGTTTTCTTAATGGTTCAGGTTTGACTCAGCCTGCCATTTGGATCGCTGCAGCGGTCGCATGTGTGATCCTGCTGCGCATATCGAACGTATTTCGCTACATTCCCAACAACCAGGTCGGCATCGTCGAGAAGATGTGGGCGATGAGGGGCTCGATCGAGAACGGCTTCATCGCGCTGAACGGTGAGGCCGGCTACGAGCCGGAGGTGCTGCGCGGCGGCCTGCATGTGATGTTTCCCTTCATGTACCGGATTCACCGCTCGGACCTCGTCACCGTCGGCCAGGGCAAGATCGCCTATGTGTTCGCGCGCGACGGCGCGGTGCTGGAGCCTTCGCAGGTGCTCGGCGCCAACGACACCGAAGACAAGTCGGACTTCCAGGACGCGCGCCGCTTCCTGATCGGCGGCGGCCAGAAGGGTCCGCAGCGCAAGATCCTGCGCGAAGGCACCTATGCGATCAACACGACGCAGTTCGCCGTCATCACCGACGAGCGCGTTTATGGTCATGCGCTCAGCGAGCGGGAACGCGGCGTGCTCGAGAGCATGCAGCTCACGATCACCGAACGCTGGGGTTTTGCGCCGGTCGTGCTGGCGGCCGATCACGATCTGGTCGGCATCGTCACCGTGCATGACGGCCCGTCGCTGCCCCCGGGCGAGATCATCGCGCCCGAAGTCGGCATCGAGCTGCGCGACGCGGCGACCTTCCACAACAATTTCCAGGAGCCCGAGAAATTCCTGAGCGCCGGCGGCTATCGCGGCCGCCAGCTCCAGGTCATCGTCGAGGGAACCTGGTACATCAACCGCCTGTTCGCGACCGTCGAGGCGGTGCCGAAGACGGTGATCCCGGTCGGCAATGTCGGCGTCGTCATCTTCTATACCGGCCCGCGCACCGACGACGTTTCCGGCGAGCAGTATCGCCACGGCGAGCTGGTGCTGAACGGCAGCCGCGGCGTCTGGAAGGACCCGCTGTTGCCGGGCAAGTACGCGTTCAACACCTATGCCGGCAAGATCGAGGTGATCCCGACCGTCAACTTCATCCTGAAATGGATGCGCGGCGAGGTCGGATCGATGAAGCTCGACGAGAACCTGTCGGAAATCTCGCTGATCACCAAGGACGCGTTCGAGCCGACGCTGCCGCTCTCGGTGGTGATGCATATCGACTACAAGAAGGCACCGATGATCATCCAGCGCTTCGGCGATGTGAAGAAGCTGGTCGAGCAGACGCTCGACCCGATGGTCAGCGCGTTCTTCAAGAACATCGCGCAGAAGATGACGCTGATCGAGCTGTTGCAGAACCGCGCCGCAATCCAGGAGGAAGCGGCCCACGACATGAAGGCGAGGTTCGAGAGCTATTCGCTCGACCTTCAGGAGGTGTTGATCGGCACGCCGCGCGCGGCCCCTGGTGACCACACCATCGAGAACATCCTGATCCAGCTCCGCTCGCGCCAGATCGCGCGCGAGCAGATCGAGACCTATCAGGAGCAGGAGAAGGCCGCGGTGCAGGAGCGCGCGCTGAACGAAGCCAAGGCGACGGCGGCGGCGCAGACGGCGCTGACGCAGTCGCTGATCCAGGTCAAGGTCAACGAGAACGAGGGCGCCGCTGCCTTGGCCCGTGCGCAGAAGGACGCCGAGACGAGGAAGGTGACCGCAGCCGCGGTCGGCGAGCAGTCGCGGCTGGAAGGCCAGGGCGAGGCCGACCGGGTGCTCGCCGTCGGTACCGCCAACGCGCAGGCGACCAAGCTGTCGGTCGATGCCTATGGCGGGCCGGAATATCGCCTGGCCGAGCAGAACTTCGCGAAGTTCGCCGATGCGCTGACACGGATCAACCAGCCGCTGGTGCCGCAATTCCTGATGTCGGGCGGGCAGGGGCAAGAGAGCAGCAATGCGGGCCTGATCCCGACCGCGATGCTGAGCTCGATGTTCGGGCAGATGATGCCCGGCGCATTGGAGAAGTTGAGGGACGAGGCACCGAAGGCCGCGCGCCGCACCAACGGTCAGTGAGGTGGCGATACTCAGGCGAAGTCGAATAGCAGACAAGTGCACTCCCTCTCCCGCTTGCGGGGGAGGGGTATTTGCACGAATTCGGAATATTAGAAATATATCGGTGATTTGCCCGACGTGTCAAGTTGCCCGGTGGGACGGCGGCAGCCGTCGGCTACTTTGCATGGGGTTGTTTTCGATATTTTGGCGGCGCGCAGTGGGGCGGCCTCGGGTGGGCTCTCTCCGCGAGCCACGTTGTGGAGAAAGCCGATCAACCTGCCTGCGTGCTGCGCGGCTAACCGAACGATAATCTGCGGCACAAAGATCGCGCCGCCGACCCTATTCAGTCTTGTCGACGTTCCAGAACACCGGCGGCGCCGGGCCTTCCAGCACGCCGGTCAGCGATTTGCGCCAGGCGCTCGGCAAGCGGAACTGGCCGAGCGGGACATAGATCACCTGATCATAGGCCTGCTTCTGGATCTCCACCGCGAATTTCTTCTGGTCCTCAGCGGAAGTGGCGCGCGCGTAGGCGTCGCGCATCTGCTCGAGCTTGGCGTCCTCGGGCCAGCCGAACCAGGCCCGCTTGCCATTCGCGGCGATCTGGTTGTTGACGATCGGGTTCATCACCTCGGTCGCACCCGTGAAGGTGAAGAACAGGTTCCAGCCGCCTTCCTTGGGCGGCTTCTGGCTGGCGCGGCGGCTCACCACGGTCTGCCAGTCGGTCACCTGCGCGTCGACATTGAAGCCGGCCGCGCGCAACAGCTGCGCCGCGACGGTCGGGGGGCCCTTCAGCGTCTGCACGTCGCCGGGGATCATGATCACGACCGGCGTGCCGTCATAGCCGGAGGCGGCCAGCGCCTTCTTGGCCTCGGCCATGCCGTTGCCCTTGATCAGCGTCTCCGCGCCGGCGTCGCTGGCGAGCGGTGTGTCGCAGGCGAAATAGGAGCCGCAGATCTCGTAGTATTTGGCGTTGCCGACGGTGGCGTCGAGCACGTCCTTCTGGTTCATCGCCAGGAATGCCGCGCGGCGGATTTTGGGATTGTCGAATGGCGGGTGCAGGAAGTTCATCCGGCCCTCGATCTGGAAGCCGAACTTGTTCAGCACGGCCACGGTGAGATCGGAATTGGCCTCAAGCACCGGCACCAGGTCGATCGACGGCTGTTCCAGGAAATCGATGTCGCCGGATTGCAGCGCGTTGATCGCGGTCTGCGCATCCGGCATCGTGATCCATTCGACGCGATCGACTTTCGCGATCTTGCCGCCCGACAGCCAGTCCGGCTTTTCCTTGCGCGGCACGTAGTCGGCGTTGCGCTCATAGACCGCCTTCACGCCCGGCTGGAATTCGGCCTGCACGAACTTGAACGGCCCGCTGCCGATCTGCTCGGCGATCTGTTTGCCGGCCGGCGTCTCCGCGAGCCGCTTCGGCATCATGAAGGCGACATAGGAGGAGGGCTTTGCCAGCGACTCCAGCACCAGGCCGTACGGCTCCTTGAGCTTGAGCACGATCGTCTTCAGTCCGCCGGCCTCCAGCGAGGCGGTGAACTCAGCCAGCTTCTGCGCCATGCCGTCGACGACGGTCCAGCGCTTCAGCGATGCGATGCAGTCCTCCGCCGTGACCGGCGCGCCATCATGCCATTTCAGGCCGTCGCGCAGCGTGAATGTGTAGGTGAGCTTGTCGTCCGAGATCGTCCAGTCCGCCATCTGCGGCCGGACCTTGAAGCTTGAATCGATGCCGAGCAGCGTGTCGTAGACCATGTAGCCATGGTCGCGGGTGATATAGGCGGTGGTGAAACCGGGATCGATGATGCGCAGGTCCGAATGCATCACCGCCGATATGGTCTTGCCCTTGCCGGCGGCGATCGCTCTCGATGCGAGGATAGCCGGGGCCGCGATGACCGGCGGCACGCTGGCCGCGAGCTTGAGGAGCGTTCTGCGCGAAACATCGACCATTCGCCGTCCCCCGATTTTGTCGTTGCGCCGGCACGTAGGCCGCAGCGGCCCGCATGCTTCACCAATCTGTTACTGAAAGCAAGCAAGGGCCATGCCGCCAATCTCAGGGTTTCGGCGGCGGGTTGGCGTGGACCGTGACGTGAACGTTCGATGACCGCGGCCGTCGCGCGCACGGCAGGCACCGCGCAAGCGCGCATCCTGCATAGGAGCCTGCGCTTCCTGCCGCACCTCACAGGCTGTTCGGACCCCGATCCGCCGTGTAGGCTTGTGGTCTGCCGGCCAGCAATAAGGCCATATCCCGCACAATCTATGGGAACAAGCAGCCGAGGGAGTCCAGAAGAACCGTCATGACCGATATCCGATACGTAGCACCGCGCACGCTTGATGAAGCGATTGGCGCATTTGCTGCCGCCGGGAGTGCCGCCCGCATTATGGCGGGGGGTACCGACTTATTGGTGCAAATGCGCTCCGGCCTGGTGCGGCCGGGACTGATCGTCGACATCAAGAAGATCGGCGAGATGACCGAGATCACCGAGGCCGCCGATGGCGGCTTCCGCGTCGGCGCTGCCGTCTCCGGCATGGAGCTCGCCGATCACGCGCGCTTCGGCAAGGTATGGCCCGGCGTGCTCGAGGCCGTGAACCTGATCGGCTCCAAGCAGGTGCAGGGCCGCGCCTCCGCCGGCGGCAATCTCTGCAACGGCTCGCCGGCCGGCGACAGCGTGCCGGCGATGATCGCGGCGGGCGCCGTCGTCACCGTGCAGGGCCCGAACGGCCGCCGCGAGCTCAAGGTCGAGGACGTGCCGGCCGGACCCGGCCGCACCAACCTCAAGCCGGGCGAGATCCTCGTCAGCTTCACCTTGCCGCCGCGACCCAAAGGCTCGGGCGATGCTTACTTGCGGATGATTCCGCGCACCGAGATGGACATCGCGGTGGTCGGCATCGGCGTCAGCCTGACCCTGAAGGACGGCGTCTGCACCGCGG
The DNA here is from genome assembly GCF_054063295.1 of Bradyrhizobium sp. USDA 3240. NCBI lineage: Bacteria > Pseudomonadati > Pseudomonadota > Alphaproteobacteria > Hyphomicrobiales > Nitrobacteraceae > Bradyrhizobium > Bradyrhizobium sp. USDA 3240. The sequence goes on along the minus strand of NZ_JBSSGD010000002.1, from coordinate 901,252 downwards.
CCCGCGTCGGCCTCGGCGCGGTGGCGCCGACCGCGCTTTTGGTCACGCCGGCTGCGCAGGCGCTGCTCGGCTCGAAGCTCGACGACGCTGCGTTGGAGGCTGCCGCTGCTGCTTGCCGCGCCGCTTGCCGTCCGATCGACGACAAGCGCGGCACCATCGCCTACAGGATAAAAACCGCCGGCGTGCTGCTCAAGCGCACCGCCGCGATCGCCGCCCAGCGCGCGGGAGGACACTAGCACCATGCCGAAACTGCACGTCACCACCTCCGTCAACGGCGAGCCGGTCGAATTCCTGTGCGAGCCGTATGAGACCATGCTCGACGCCTTGCGCGGGCAATTGGGCTTGACCGGCTCCAAGGAGGGCTGCGCCTCCGGCGATTGCGGCGCCTGCTCGATCACGCTCGACGGCCGGCTGATCTGCTCCTGCCTGATGCTCGCGGCCGAGGCCGAGGGCCACGAGATCCGGACCATCGAGGGCATGGCCAGGGGCGAGAAGCTGCATCCCTTGCAGCAGAAATTCCTCGAGCACGCCGCGCTTCAGTGCGGCATCTGCACTTCGGGCATGCTGGTGGCCTCCGAGGCGCTGCTGGCCAGAAATTCTAATCCGACCGAAGAGGAAGTCCGCTTCTGGCTCGCCGGCAATCTCTGCCGGTGCACCGGTTACGACAAGATCGTCCGCGCGGTGATGGAGACCGCCGCCGAAATGCGGGAGATGCGGCCATGAACGTCGTCAACAACAAATGGATCGGCCAGCGCACCATCAGGCCCGATGGCGTCGACAAGGTGACCGGCCGCGCGGCGTTTGCCGCCGACACCACCATGCCGGGCATGATCTGGGGCAAGGTGCTGCGCAGCCCGCATCCGCATGCCCGCATCAAGTCGATCAACACCGCGAAGGCCGAGGCGCTGCCCGGCGTGAAAGCGGTGGTCACCTCGCGCGACATCGTCGACTTCACGATCGCGAAGGGCGCAGTGATGCTCGGCATCCAGGACATGCGCTGGATGTGCCGCAACGTGATGGCACGCGACAAGGCGCTGTTCCCCGGCCACCCCGTCGCCGCCGTCGCCGCGACCACAGAGGCGATCGCCGCGGAAGCCTGCAAGCTGATCGAGGTCGACTACGAGGTGCTGCCTTGGGCGATCGAGATCGACGACGCGCTCAGGCCTGACGCGCCGATCCTGCACGAGTTCAACAGATTCGACGGCAAGCCCTCGAACATCATGGGCCGCATCGAATCCAAGAAGGGCGACATCGCGCAAGGCTTCAAGGAAGCCGAAATCGTCATCGAGCGTTCGTTCACCACGCGCCCGGTGCACCAGGGCTATATCGAGCCGCATGCCTGCCTGATCTCGGTCGCGGCCGACGGCAAGACCACGATCTGGTCGTCGAGCCAGGGCCAGTTCATGGTGCGCGCGATGACGTCGATGCTGACGGGCATCCCGCAGAACGACATCCGCGCCATCCCCGCCGAGATCGGCGGCGGCTTCGGCGGCAAGACCATCGTCTATCTCGAACCGCTCGCGACCTTGCTTGCCAAGAAATCCGGCCGCCCGGTCAAGATGGTGATGACCCGCGAGGAGGTGATGCGCGCCACCGGGCCGACCTCGGGCTCGAAGAGCACGGTGAAGATCGGCGCCAAGAAGGACGGCACCATCGTTGCTGCCCATGGCAGCTTCTATCTGCAGGCCGGCGCCTTCCCGGGTTCGCCGATCCGTGGCGCGGTAGGGTGCAGCTTTGCACCCTACGACATTCCGCACGTGCTGTCGGAAGGCTTTGACGTCTGCTCCAACCGTTCCAAGGTCGCGGCCTATCGCGCGCCCGGCGCGCCGATCGGCGCTTATGCGGTGGAATGCGTGCTCGACGAATTAGCCGAGGCGCTCAAGATCGATCCGCTGGCGCTGCGGCTGAAGAACGCGGCCAAGGAAGGCACCAAGGCGGCGCACGGCCCGGTGTTTCCGCGCATCGGCTATATCGAGACGCTGGAGGCCGCCAAGAACCATCCGCATTATGCCGCGCCGCTCGGCAAATATCAGGGCAGGGGCGTCGCCTCCGGCTTCTGGTTCAACGCCGGCGGTGAATCCTCCGCGCAGGTCAACATCACCGAGGACGGCAATGTCGTCGTCACCACGGGGCATCCCGACATCGGCGGCTCGCGCGCCGGCATCGCCAATATCTGTGCCGAACTGCTTGGCATCGACTACAAGCGCATCTCGGTGATCATCGGCGACACCCAGACGGTCGGCTTCTCCAACCTCACCGGCGGCAGCCGCGTGCTGTTCGCCTCCTCGATGGTGGTGACACAGGCGGCCGACAAGGTGATCGCGACCTTGCGCGAGCGCGCGGCGAAGATCTGGGAGATCGACCCTGAGGCCGTGAAATGGGAGAACGGCGCCGCGCATCCCGTCAGTCCAAACGCCGGCCAGTTCGAGCCGCTGACGCTCGCCGACCTCGCCGAGAAGGCACCGTCGCAGGGCGGCCCGATCGGCGCCAGCGTGCAGCTCAACACCCAAGGCGCCGAGGGCGGCTTCGGCACGCACATTTGCGACGTCGAGGTCGATGTCGATCTCGGGATCGTGCGCGTGATCCGCTACACCGCCGTGCAGGATGTCGGCCGTGCCGTGCATCCGAGCTATGTCGAGGGCCAGCTGCAGGGCGGCGTCGCGCAGGGCATCGGCTGGGCGCTGAATGAGGAGTACATCTACAACAAGGACGGCAAGGTCGATAATCCGGGCTTCCTCGATTACCGGATGCCGGTCTGTTCCGACCTGCCGATGCTCGACTGCGCGCTGGTCGAGGTGCCGAACCCGAAGCATCCGCAGGGCGTCAAGGGCGTCGGCGAAGTGCCGCTGGTCCCCGTCATGGCCGCAGTCGCCAACGCCGTCCACAACGCGCTCGGCAAACGCTTCTACAGCCTGCCGATGTCGCCGCCGAAGGTCTCGGCGGCGCTGGATGCACCGGCGCAGCAAGCCGTGGAGTAGGGACCGTAGGGCGGGTTAGGCGTAAGCCGTAACCCGCCGTCTTTCCGTACGTCGAGTTGCGGCGGGTTACGCTAACGCTAACCCGCCCTACGATTCCGTTTCGCACAACGGCCATTGACGTATCCGGCTTCACCTCGGCAAGATCGATGGGATGCATCAGGCTCACCGTGAACGGATGAGAATGACCCACCCCGACGAACTCTCTGCCTACATGATGTTTGGCCGCGGCGACTGGGCGGCATTGCGCTCCAGCACGTCGCTGACACTGTCAGATGCCGATCTCACGGCGCTCCGCGGCTTGAACGGGCCGATCACGTCTGCCGAAGTCAGCGACGTGTATCTGCCGCTGACGCGCCTGTTGAACCTGCATTTCTCGGCGGCGCGCAATCTGATGCAGGTCAAGGCGGAGTTTCTCGGCCGGCCGGCGCGCCATTCGCCCTACATTGTCGCGTTGGCCGGGAGTGTCGGCGTCGGTAAGAGCACCTTTGCCCGTGTGCTGTGTGCGCTGCTGGCCGGCTGGACCGATCACCCGCGCGTCGCGCTGGTGACGACCGACGGTTTCCTGCATTCCAACGCTGTTCTGGAAGAGCGCGGCCTGATGCGGCGCAAGGGCTTTCCCGAGAGCTACGATCTGCCACGGATGCTGCGGTTTCTCGCGGCTGCAAAGGCAGGTGAAGGTGAGCTCGAGCTGCCGGTCTACTCGCATCTGATCGGCGATATCGTGCCATCGGAACGGCAGGTCATCCAGCAGCCGGACATCCTGGTGTTCGAGGGCCTCAACGTGCTGCTGGCGCGCGGCGCGGCGCCGGTGGTGGTGTCGGATTTCTTCGACTTCTCGATCTACCTCGATGCCGATGAGGCCGACATCCAATCCTGGTATGTCGAGCGCTTCCTCAGGCTGCAGCCGACCGCGTTCCGGAACCCCGCCTCCTATTTCCACCACTACAGGGACCTGCCGCCCGGCGACGCGCGCGAGGTCGCGGAGCGGCTGTGGCGTGAGCATCATCGCGCCAACCTCAGGGAGAACATCCTGCCGACGCGGACGCGGGCCGACGTCGTGCTGCGCAAGCGCTCCGACCATTCGATCGGCGAGGTCTGGCTGCGGGAGACGTAAAGTAGAGAATGATGGCGTAGGGCGGGTTAGGCGAAGCCGTAACCCGCCGTCCTTTCCGCGTATCGAGTTACGTCGGCGGGTTACGCTTCGCTAACCAGCCCTACGATCCTCACCCTAACTCCTTCCCCAGCTGCGCAAGCACCGTCTCGCAGGTCATCAGATCGAGATGCCCGCCGCCGGCGTTCTTGAAGAAGGTGATGTCACTGGCCGACTGGCGGCCGGCGACCTTGCCGGTCGCGAGGTCATAGTGATCGCCGAGCACGTCGCTCTCCTTGATCGCGCCGCTGGCGATCGGCTGCAGGATGTCGCCGACGCCGTCGAAAGCGGATTCGCGGCGGTCGACGAAGATGCGCGCGCGCCGCGCCGCCTCGTCGTCGGACTCGCGGGTGTCGGGGGTGAAGCCGCCGACCAGATCGAGATGGGTGCCGGGCTTCAGGTTCGCGCCCTTCACCAGCGGCTCGCGCGAGCGGGTGCAGGTGGTGATGATGTCGGCCTCGCGTGTCGCGGCGTCGAGATCGGTGACGATATCGGCGGCGATGCCGTCGCTTTCAAGCTGTGCGGCGAGCTCCTGCGCGCGCTCGACCGTCCGGTTCCAGATCCGTACCCGCTTCAGAGACGGCCGCACCGTGTGGTGGCCGCGCACCAGCCAGCGCGCCATCTCGCCGGCGCCGACCACCAGCAGCGTCTCGGCATCCGGCCGCGCCAGGTGCTTGGCGCCGAGCGCGGAGTCGGCTGCGGTCTTCCAATGGGTGATCTCGGCGGCGTCCATCACCGCCAGCGGCCGCCCGTCATTGCCGTCGAACAGCACGCAGACCGCCTGCACCGCCGGCAGCTTGCCGTGCGCGAGATTGCCCGGGAAGCTGGTGTACAGCTTGGTCATCATGAAGCGGCCGGCGTCGACCGCGCTGCGGGTCACCAGCTGCTGGCCCTTGTCGTCGCCGAGATAGCTGTCGTGCACCGCGATCTTCGGTCGCCGGTGCGCGGCCTCGATCGCCTCGATCAGGATCGGAAAGGTCAGGACGCGGTTGACCTCGTGGTCGTCGACAATATGCACGTGTTGCTCTCCCAGGGCGCCCTTGCGCGCCTGCCGGCGCGCGCCAAAGCCGCTCCGGACTGGATAGCGCGTAGGGAAGGCCAGTCAACCGGGCATGCGCCGCCGCGCGGCACTTGCTATCCTGCGCGCCTGATTCTCTCGCAGGTCCTTGCAAGCCGTGGTTGCAGTCGTCGTCGCCATCCTGATCTTCATGCTGCTCGGCGGCGCCGCGCTTGCGACCATGGCGGTCCATGGCCGGCTCGGCGAGCATCACCGCAGCGACGAGACCAATACCTCGGTACGCCTGGTCGCGACCCTGTTCGTCACCATGCCGTCCCTGCTGCTCGGTCTGATGATGAACAATTCGGCCAACACCTATGCGGCGGTTGACCGCAATCTGCACGTCTTCGCCACTGACCTCATCCTGCTCGACCGCAGCCTGCGGCCGCTCGGCCCCAGCGCCGACGAGCCGCGCAAGCGGCTGGTCGCCTATGTCGAGCAGGCGCTCAAGGATGCCCCGATCTCGCGCGCGAACGAGGTGTCCGAACATCTGCTCGACGAGGTCGGCACCAGTCTCCGCGAGCTGAAGTTCAACGACGAGCAGAAGATCGCGTTGTGGAACGAGGCCCGGTCGGTCTATCGCCAGGCGGTGCAGCAGCGCTGGACCTTTGTCGAGCAGTCCGACAGTTCGTTCCCGTCGCCGCTGATCTGCATCCTGGTCGGATGGCTGACGCTGATGTTCGCGACGCTGGGCTTTCGCGCGCCGCGTAACGCGGTCGTGGTCTCGACCTATGTCGCCGCCGCGGCGCTGGTCGCGGCCGCGATCTATCTGATCCTCGAAATGAGCACACCGTTCTCCGGCCCGATCCAGCTCTCCGACCGCCCGCTGGTGCGCGCGGCCGAGGAGATCAGGCGGTAGCTGCCGGTATCAGCACGCGTTCTCGGCTTTATTCCCCTTACGCCCGTCGCTCGGCCCGAAATTGTTTCCGCGCCGCTGGCGGAATAGCGCGCGCCTTCCGGCGTCCTACGCATGCAAGCCATTTGCATTCGAAAGGGAGATCTCATGAAGACAACGCTCGCACTCGCGCTCGCCGCCGCGGCTTCGTTCGCACTCGCATCCGCCGCGCTTGCCGCGCCGCCGACCAAGACCGGCACCACGGCGAAGGGCTCGGTTCTGACCGACACCAAGGGCATGACGCTCTACACCTTCGACAAGGACACCGACGGAAAATCAGCCTGCAACGGTCCCTGTGCGACCAACTGGCCGGTGCTGAAGGCGGAAGCCAGCGACAAGGCCGAAGGCGGCTACACCATCATCGCCCGTGACGACGGCTCGAAGCAGTGGGCCTACAAGGGCAAGCCGCTCTATACCTTCGCCAAGGACCAGAAGGCCGGCGACATCACCGGCGACGGCTTTCTCAACGGCGCCTGGCACCTCGTGCAGCCGTAGGGCGGACTGCGTAGGGCGCGTTACGCTTCGCTAACACGCCCTACGTTTTCCCTGCGATCTCGCCTCACGCTCGCTGCTTCAGCGCCATGCCCATGCTGATCCAGCTGACGCCGGCGCAGATCAGGTCGACGCTGAGGAAGATGCCGAGCACATAGAGGCTCGACACCGGCCAGCGCGCCAGGATCATGGCCCCGAGCACCAGCGTGATCAGCCCGGAGATCGCGACCATTCCCCACGGCGCCGCCGAGTTCATGCCGAACGCCAGGAAGATGCGGACGATGCCGGAGACCACCAGCGCGATGCCGAGGAACAGCGTCAGCGTCGCTGCGGCGAGCAGCGGGTTCTCGAAGGTGATGAAGCCGGCAACGACATAGAGCGCGCCGAGTAGCAGCCAGAACAGGAACTTGCCCCACGTCTTGAACTGGAAGGCGTTGATGATCTCGGCAACGCCGGCGACGATCATCATGGCGCCGACGAACAGCACGCTGACGACGGTGGCAAAGAACACGCTGCCGAAGGCGAACACGCCTGCGATCAGGTAGATCACGCCAAGGGCGACGATCCAGCCCCATTTCGCGCGAAGGTTGGCAAGCCCGGATCCGAGGCTGTGAGGAGGTGTGGCGGGTGAGCTGGACGCTGTCGACATCGTATCGCTCCCGAATACTTGGTCAAACCATGCTACCATAGGTCAAGGCGCGGACAAGGGCAGGCGCCCGGCTGGCACCAAATGCATGCTGGCACCAAAGGCGCTGTAACACGTTGATTCAAGTCAACCGGTGTGTTGCCGCGCAGCATTCGTGGTTTGACGACAGCCCGTACCGGACGACGGACTGTCCGGATCGGAGTGCAAATTGTCCGGATCGCGCATCCACCCCAGGAGGTCGACATGCCCACCACGCACGACAAGGACCACGTCTACAAGATCCTCGAACTGGTCGGATCATCGGACAAGAGCATCGAGGCGGCGATCGAGAACGCCGTCACCCGTGCTTCGAAGACGATCCGGGAAATGAAATGGTTCGAGGTGGTGCAGACCCGGGGCCATATCGAAGACGGCAAGGTCCGCCACTACCAGGTGTCGCTGCGGGTCGGGTTTACGCTGGAATAGGGCGCTCAGGGCAGCTTAACGTGAGAGCGCGAAGCTGAATCGCATCCACAACTGTCATCGCCCGGCTCGACCGGGCGATCCAGTACGCCGCGGCTTCTCGGCTCAAGCACAGCCGTCTCTGGAATACTGGATCACCCGCATGCGCGGGTGATGACACCCCGTGTGTGATGGCTTGAAACGAGAACCATCCTCATCGTCGTCCTGGCGAAAGCCAGGACCCATTACCCCAAATCTCAATTGTTGTGCGACGCTGGGGCCGTCGTCCCGTTCATCACCGAACGCGGTGGTTATGGGTCCTGGCTTTCGCCAGGACGACGAGTGGTGAAAGTTGTCCCCATCCCCCATCACCGCCGCGACAGCGGCGCGGGTGGGGGCGGGGCGGTGGCGCCGGCGGCGAGCGAGCGTTGCACCATCACGGTGTCGGACCAGCGGCCGTAGCGATAGGCGACGCCGGGCAGATGGCCGACGCGCGTGAAGCCGAAGCGCTCGTGCAGCGCCAGCGACGCGGCATTGTCGCTGTCGATATAGCCGATCATCTGGCGGAAGCCGGAAGCGGCGCAAGTGTCGACCAGTTCCTGCAAGAGCCGGCCGCCGACGCCCTTGCCGGTGAAGCCGTGGTGAATATAGATCGAATGCTTCACCGTGTAGCGATAGGCCGGCCGCTTGCGGAACTGGACCACATAGGCGTAGCCGACCACTTCGCCGTCGCACAGCGCGACCAGATGCGGCAGGCGGGTGTTGCGCAAATTCTTGCGGCGGTCGCGCAGGTCGTCGGGCTCCGGCGTGCCGGAATCGTCGACGCTTTCCTCGATGCCGTGGCGGATGTGATAGCGGTAGATCGACAGCATCGCATCGACGTCGCTGTCACGCGAGGGGCGGACGGTGATCTTGTGATCATTCTCCATTGTGTTGCGTCCGCTGGCCTATTCGGACACGACATAGGTGTAGAAGCGGACCCGGCCCGCCTCGTCGATCTCCTTGTAGATGCCCTGGACCTCGACCTCGAAGCCCGGGAACGCATTGAAGCTCGCCTCGAACATCTTGAGGTAATCGATCATCGGCTTGCTGCGTTCCGACAGCCGCTCGCCGGGCACGATGGTGGCGATGCCGGGTGGATAGACCACGAACGGCGTCGCGGCGATGCGGCCGAAGATCTGGTCGATCGGCAGATAGTCGACGTCGTTGCGGATCAGATATTGCGCCGCCTGGCGCGGCGACATCGCGATCTTGGGGAGGTGCTCGGGCAGGAATTGCTTAGCCTGCAGCGTGCTGACGCCGCCGTCGCGGAAGAAGCGGTGCATGTCGCCGCAAAGGTCGCGCAGCCGCACGCCGGTGTAGCGTTGCGGGCGGCGGCGGAAGAATTCGGGGATGACGTCCTCGACCAGCGCGTTGTCGTCGTGCAGCTTCTTGAAGGCGACGAGCCCGGACACCAGCGTGCCGGCCTTGCTGGCCTCGACGCCGGGTGTCAGCAGGAACAGCAGGGAGTTGAGGTCGTTCTTCTCGGCGACGATCTGGTTCTCGCGCAGATATTGCGCCACAACCGGCGCGGGGATGCCGTGGTCGGCATAGGCGCCGGTGGCGTGATCGAAGCCCGGCGTCAGCAAGGTGAGCTTGTTCGGGTCGGTCATCGCAAAGCCTTCCGTCAGCTCGGGGAAGCCGTGCCAGGTTTGGCCGGGACTGAGCTGCCAGTAGGACGGATTGGTCGCGAGCTGATCGGTCGAGATCGTTTCCCAGGCGACATTGTGCACGCCGCCTTCGCGCGCAGCGTCGGGGATCATCACGCGGTCCGGCACGAACGGCTCGAAGAACCAGCGCCGCTCCGCCCGCGTCTCCTTCTCCTCGAACTCGCGCTTCACCGCGCGGATTTTCTTGCGCAGCTCGATGCCGAGCCGGATCGTATCGTCCCACAACACTTCGCCGGAGCGGCCCTTCATCATCTGCGCGCCGACGTCGAGCGAGGCGAAGATCGGATAGAACGGCGAGGTCGAGGCGTGCTGCATGAAGCTTTCGTTGAAGCGGCGATGCTCGACCCGGCGCTTCTGGCCCTTGATGTGGCGGTCGCGGATGTGAATCTGGGACGCCTGCGAGAAGCTCGCGAGCTGCTTGTGGGTCGATTGGGTGGCGATGATGCCAGGCGCCTCGGGGCCGAGATTGGCAAGTCCCATCGCGAAGCGGCCGGAATAGATCGGGTGGAATTTCATGAAGCCGGCCCAAGCCTCGTCGAACAGGATGTAGTCGCAGAGATGGCCGATCCGCTTCAGGATCATCTCGGCGGAGTGGATGGTGCCGTCATAGGTGCATTGCTCGACCACGGCGACGCGGAACGGACGCTCCTTCTTCCAGGCGTTCTCGTCCTTGACCAGCGGGTGCTTGCGGATCTGGTCGCGCAGCGTGCCCTCGTCGAGCAGGTCCCAGCGCATCGGGCCGATCAGGCCCCAGGCGTTGCGCACCGTCGGCACATAGACCGGGATGCCGCCGCCGATCAGGAGCGCGCCGTGATGGGCGGCCTTGTGGTTGTTGCGGTCGAACAGCACGAGGTCGCCGTCGGTGACCAGCGAGCCGAGCGCGACCTTGTTGGAGGTCGAGGTGCCGTTGAGCACGAAATAGGTCTTCTCGGCGCCGAAGATCTTGGCGGCTTCCTTTTGCGCCCGCAGCGCCGGCCCCTCATGGGTGAGGAGGTCGCCGAGGTCGAGCACGGAATTGTCGAGGTCGTCGCGGAACACCGCCTCGCCGAGATGCTCGACGAACACCCGGCCGATCGGGCTGCGGCTGTAGAACACGCCGCCATTGTGGCCCGGGCAGGTCCAGAGCTGGTTGCCTTCCTCGGCATAGTCGACCAGCGCGCCGAAGAACGGGGTCTTCAGGTTCTCGGCATATTGCTTCAGCCTGGAGATCAGGTTCTTGGCGATGAAGGAGGGGGTTTCCTCGGACAGGAACACATAGCCGTCGATGAAATCGAGCACCTCGACCGGCAGGTCCTCGAACCGCTTGCGGCGGATCAGCAGGAGGATCGGGAAGTCGAGGCCGCGCCGGCGCATCAAGTTGATCAGCGCCGCGGTCTTGCCCTCGAGACCCTTCTTGCCCCAGTCGACCACCATGCAGCCGATCGCCGCATCGGTCTGCACCGCGATTTCGGCATCTTCGAGCTTGCGGGCGCGGACCACTTCGAAGCCGGAACGTTCGATCTCGGTGATGATCTGGTTGAAACGGATGCCCTCGAGGTCGTCAGCCTCGAAAACCGGCGCGGCGAACAGGAAGTTGAAGCGTTTGAAATAGTCCATGCATGTCCCCGAAACTGGTCCGCTGAACCTGTCTGCACAATTCATGACAAAGAGATGACAATCCCGCTGCGACGCCAGGCGCCATGGCCAAATCCGCGTCTCCGCGGTGAAACTCCCGAAATTGCCAGCTTTCGCAAAAGGAAGGCGTCATGCCCCAGCCTGCCCAAGATCCTGACTTGCCCATTGTTGCCGGCCATTTGGCCGCGCTCGAGCGGCTGGCCCCGCTGATTGCCGAGCAACGGGCGGATTTCGACCGTGAGCGCCGGCTTCCCGACGCCGTGGTCCGCGCCTTGGCCGAGGCCGGAATGTTTCGGCTGTATTTGCCGAAGGCGCTGGGCGGGCCGGAATTCTCGCCGCTCGACTTCATGACAATCGTCGAGGCCGCCGCCGCGCTCGACGGCTCGGTGGGCTGGTTGGTCGGCAATGGCGGCGGCATGAGCCGGGCCGGCGGCTATCTGCCGGAGGAGGTCGTTCGGGGCTGGTTCGCCGATCCGCTGGCGTTCATCGCGAGCGCCACCGGGGCGATCGGGACGGCAGTGGAAGTCGAGGGCGGCTATCGGATCAGCGGGCGTTGGCCGTTCGGCAGCGGCGCGCCGCACGCCACCAGGTTCATGGGGCTCGCGAGCGTAAGGGGTCCCGACGGCAAGGAGAGCCCGCCGATCTGCTGCTACGTCGATCGCGCTGACGTCCGCCTCCACGACACCTGGTTCGTGTCCGGATTGCGCGCCACCGGAAGCTGCGACTTCGAGATGCAGGATTGCTTCGTGCCTGCCAGCCACACCCATCCGCTGGTCGACTTCAAGCCGACCCAGCCGGGTATCCCATACCGACTGCCGGGTCTGGCGGCGTTCTCCTGGACGGTCTCGGTGGTGCCGCTCGGGATCGCCCGCGGCGCGCTCGACGCCTTCATCGCGCTCGCGGGCAAGAAGCCGCGGCTCGGTGGCGGCGGCCAGCTCCGCGACGGCGAGCTGGTGCAGGCGATGGTCGGCCGTGCCGAAGCGGCGCTGCGGTCGGCGCGGGCGCTGCTGGTCGAGGACATGACGGAGCTGATGGCGGCGAGCGAGGCCGGAGGCGAGCGGCTGATTGAAGCGCGGCTGCTGCACCGGATCGCCTGCGCCAATGCCGGCGAAACCGCCGCGCGCGTCGTCGAGATGATCGCGGCGGCCGCCGGCACGGCCGCGATCTTCGAGACCGGTACGCTCGAACGATCGATCCGCGACGTCCAGGCTGCGATCAAGCATGTCGCGATGACCCCGATCAGCTACGGGCTGGTGGGCCGCGTAAAGCTCGGTCTGCCGCTCGGCACGACCCGGTTTTGAGCAGGGCCGTCGGCGGTGCAAGCCTCTCGCCGAGCGGTCAGGAGGCGACCGGCACCAGGCCGTAGCGCAGCATCGTCTCTTTCATCCTGGCTGGATCGGGGGCACCCCCCGCCATCAGCGCCGCCATGTCCTTGAAATATTGCGGTCCGAGCGCGCCGGGGCTCAGCAGGCAGAGGCAGGTTGCCGGACCGTTCGAGGGGTTGGTGAAGCCGTGCACGATGCCGCGCTTGATGAACACCGATTCGCCGGGCCCGATGTCGATCTCTTTGCCGTCGACCCGCCAGGTCGAGACGCCGGAAAGCCCGTAGATCGTCTCGTCCCAGCTCTCGTGATAGTGCGGAATCGGCATCCGGGCGTTCGGTTGCAGCGTCATCTCGAACAGATCGACGCTGCCGCCGGTGGTCTCCTTGCTCTGCAGGAATTTGAGCTGCAACGTGCCGAAATCGATCAGGTCGGGCATGACGGACTCGCAAATGGTTTGCGAGCCCACGATAGCGGACGGCGCCGAAGGAAGCCAACGGCGCGTATCGCCCGGACGCGCGAAGCGCGCTCAGTAGACGAGGTTCGTACCCGGCGGCTTCTCCAGCGCCGCCGCCAGCGTCCGATACTCCTCGCAGTCGGTGCCGCAGATCTCGGCGATCCGCTGCAGATGATACTGGGCCTGGTCACGATTGCCCTGTTCGATCTGCCACAGGCCGTAGTAGTTCCACGTCAGCACGTGGTTCGGATCGGCCTTCAGCGCGCGCTCGTACCAGACCTGCGACTGCTTGTAGTCGCCGAGCTTGCGATAGGAGTAGCCGATGAGGTTCGCGACGTTCGGATGATCGTCACGGCCGAGCGCATGCAACTGATCGATCGCCGCGGTGTAGTCGTTGCGTTCGTAGATCGTCGCATAGGCCGCGCGATAGCCGTCGCGGAAGGCGGGATCGTCGAATCCGGATTGCTTGATCGGCTTCTTGATCTTGTGCGTGGTCTTCCTGCCCTTGTCCTGAGGATAGGCCGGCGTGGGAGTGCTGTAGCTCGACCCGTAGAGCTCTCCGCCGCCTGCGCCCCCACCGCCGCCACCACCTCCGCCGGCGGCGATGGCGGTGTGCGGTGGGAACAGGACGATAGGCGCTGTCAGAATTGCCGCAAGCGTTGTGAGCTTCATCGGTGACTTGATCATGCGCACCTCCCGAAAAGACGTGAACAGTCATTGCTCTGAAGCACTAACTCCCGATCGAGGAGAGCATTCCGCGCGCTTTGAAAAATTGTTTGCCGATGCGGCAATCGCACTGTCGCTTCCGGACGTCGCGCTCGCATGTGTGCGCTGGCCGAATGTTTTGATCGCACCATCGGACGGCGGAGTGGAAACTAACATCGGTGTTAGAATTGCGCCGGTCGCACAAGGGCAGTGTGAAGGGCAGGCCGGCGTCAATGCGTGTAGCCCGGATGAGCAAAGCGATATCCAGGATTTTTCTTTCCGCATATCGCGGAGCCCGTCATCGGGGCGCGCATTCGCGCGACCCATTGGCTCATCCGGGTTACAAGTGTCGCTACTTCTGCTCCAGGTGCCAGGCGCCGTCCCAATCCGCCGCCGGCGGATTTTGCCTGAACGCTGCGGCGCGTGCCTTCATGACGATCGACGGTCCGTCGCCTGGCGCTACAGTCAACGCCGCAGTGAAAGCTTGCTCGGCGTCGTCCCAGCGGAGGTCGCGATAGGCGGCGAGACCATCCGCGTAATGCTGCCGCAACTCGGTCTGCGCCGGCGTCAGCTCGTCCTTCTTGCCGAGGATCTCGAACACGGCGACCGGCTGGGTCTGGCCGACGGCGACGAGGCGGTCGATCTCGCGCAGTTCGATGGCGTCGGCGCAGGCGCTCGCGGTGGCTTCCGAGATCAGGCTGCGGCTACCGTAGAACTTGTTGGCGCCTTCCAGCCGTGAGGCAAGGTTCACGGTGTCGCCGAGCACGGTGTAGCTCATCATGAATTCGGAGCCGATGCTGCCGACCAGCGCTTCGCCGGTGGCGATCCCGATCCGGATGTCGCAATCGGCCGGGATGGCGCGCACGCCGAGCAGCTCGGGCAGATCCTTGCGCAGCTGGTTGACTTGGCCGATCATGTCGATGGCGGCAAGCGCGGCCAGATGGGTCTGCTCGCCTTCCTCGACGAAGGGGGCGCCCCAATAGGCCATGATGGCGTCGCCGATATATTTGTCGATGATGCCGCGATGCGCATGGACCGGCGCGGACATCGTCGACAGATACAGGTTCATGATCTTGACGAGGCCGCGCGGCGTCACGCCTTCGCTCAGGCTGGTGAAGCCTTTCATGTCGCAGAACATCACCGTCATGATGCGGCGCTGGCCTTCGGTGGCGGCGATCGCCGGCTGATCGAGCAGGCCCTCGGCGATCCGCGGGTTGATGTAGCGGCCGAAGGTCTCGCGGATGCGCTGGTTGTGACGCAGCGTCTCGATCATGCGGTTGAAGGCGGCGGAGAGCTGGCCGATCTCGTCCTGGGTCGTGATCGCGATGGTGCCGTCGAGGCGGCCGGCCTCGACCTCGCGGGTGCCCTCCAAGAGGCGCATCACCGGGCGCGTGATGCCGCTGCCGACCAGCATCGCGAACACGAAGCCGAGGATCGCGGCAATCGCAGTCACGACACCGGAGATGATGATCGCCCGTTGCTGGGCACTCATCACCTTCGCCGCGGCTGAAGCGACCTGCGCCAGCATGTCGGTACGAATGCCTTCGATCTTGTTGGTGAAGTCGTCGCGCAGGACGTCGGCGCGGAGCGTGGTCGCTTTCGCGGCTGCAAAGTCCTGGGCGTCGAGTTGGTCGAGCAGCGTCTTGTTCTCGGCGTTCAGGCGCATCAGGAGGTCGTTGACGGCATTGTCGATGCGGTCATCGAGGCGCCCGAGGGCGGCATTGTCGGACGGGGTCGAGGGATCGGCGATGATCGAATCGATCAGCACGCGCGCCGCGTCGGCCTCGCGCTTGATCGTCGGCTCGATCTCGTCGAACGTCTTGCGCGCCGCGTCGTAGCCGCTGGCTTCCCCCGGCGCCTGCATCTTCGCCATCATCATCCGGCGCATCGCCAGCGACCGCTCCAGCGAGCGGATGTTGACGCGTGCGAGATGACCATAGGCGGGGATGTAGCGGTTGGTGAGTTCATCCAGGAGATGGCCGACCTGGCCCGCCATTACCATCGACAGCAGCGAGGTGATCACCGCGAGGACGATGAGTCCCGCGGCAATGCCGACGATCTTCTGCCTGATCGAATTGCGAAACATGCCCAGCCCGGCCGCAGCTGCAATAAGCGGATCACCTCCGCCATGGCGGCGAAACAGCTAATAGAGTTCCGCGGCCCGCGGTGCAAGCGACCGGCGTGGTTGCCGCCGGACCGGGGCGGGCGTCGGGGGCTAGCGCAGCCCTTCGTAGACCATCAGGCCGCGCGCGATGGCGAGCTTGCGCAGGGTCCGCGGCACCAGCCGCTCCTGGGGATGCAGGTAGCGCCACGAGGTCAGGACGAGGTCGTGCAGCCGGGTGACGTCATCCTCGAACGGGGCGAGCAGGCCGGTCAGGCTCGCCGGCATATGGACTCGGGCGGTGAAGGGCAGCAGCAGCAGTTCAAGGTGCGCCTTGGAGCCGGTTTCGGTCGTGGCGGTGACGCCGGCGATGGCCGGCAGGGTCTCTTCGACGACACAGGTGATGATGTCCTCGATCTCGCCGCGGCTCTCGTCGGTGAAAAGGGCGGAAAAACTGCGGTTCTTGAGGTCGCAGCCGAGCAGGGCGGAGGTGCGGGTGCCGGCGACGCGGAACGGAAAGCGGGTCTCGCCGTCATAGGACAGCACGAAGATGTCGGACAGCAGCTCGCGCACCGCGGACGGTTCGAATTCACTCCGGTCAGGTGCACGCGCAGTGCCGCGCTTCGCATTCCAATAGGCGAAGAAATCGCGGCTCGAGCTGTGTTTCATCTAAAGAACCTTGCCCGGCACCCGGCTCGGCGGGACACATCTGTCCCGGTTTTGCTCAGGCGCCTTCCCTTCTCTGTTGTGCAGGGAAGGCTGTGCAGCGTCCATGCCGTGGCCGCGGTTTGGGCGGCTTATCGGCAGCTTTGTGTTGTTAACGTAAATTTAACTATGTCCTTGGCGGCCATGGAACCTGTGCGTAGGGTCCGCGCGTTCCCGTTCGCCGGCTGCCCCAAGCGCCGGCGTGGTTGGTACACGTGGTGGCGTCAAACAGTTTGGTCACCGTGCGGGGAGGGGTGGGGATGTTCTCCCGATCCCTCTGGGGCACGAGAAGACCAGCCGAGCAGGGAGGGCGTTCTCAGCGCCCTCCCTATTCTTTTGTCCCGATCGCTTTTGTCTTGATCCCGCGCCGCGACACCCTGTGTCTGATTTCGGGATTGTGCACTTGCACAGCGGTGTGAAAGCCGCCTATCTCTGCTTCACAGCCGCATTCGAGGTCGTCGACCCCTTGGACCCCCATTCCGAATCCCCGCTCGAGCCGCCGCCGGAGGCACCGCGCGAGCCGATCCTGACCTTGCCGGCGGCGCTCACCGCCTACATCATCCTGATCGCGGTGATCCATCTGCGGGTGCTGTTGCCGCCGGAGATGGAAAACTGGACCATCGACGTCTTCGGCTTCATCCCGAAGCGCTACGATTCGACGCTGCTCGACATCACCTTCCCGGGCGGAGACGGCGCCAAGGTCTGGACCTTCGTCACCTATTCGCTGCTGCACGCCAACCTCACCCATATCGGCTTCAACGTGCTGTGGCTGCTGCCGTTCGGCAGCGCGCTGGCGCGACGCTTCGGCGCGGTGCGCTTCTTTGTCTTCATGGCGGTGACGGCGGCCGCCGGCGCGCTCGCGCATCTGCTGACCCATGAGCACGCCATCGCGCCGATGATCGGCGCGTCGGCCTCGGTGTCGGGGACCATGGCGGCGGCGATCCGCTTCGCCTTCGTGAAGGGCAGCTTCCTGTCGTTCAGCCGGGGCGATGCCGATGCGGCCGCCAAGGTGCCCGCGCTGTCGCTGTGGCGGGCGCTGCGCAATGGACGGGTGCTCGCCTTCCTGGCGATCTGGTTCGGCGTCAATATCCTGTTCGGCGCCACCTCGCTGACGCTTGGTGCTGAGGATGCGAGCGTCGCCTGGCAGGCGCATATCGGCGGCTTCCTCGCCGGGCTGTTGCTGTTCTCGCTGTTCGATCCTATCCCGCGCGCGCGAGACGATGCTGCGGATGCGTCGTCGGTGGACCAGTCCGGCCGCGTCTGATCGCCGCTTGCGGCTCGGTTCGAATTCCTCCATCATCTTTGCGACACAGAACAAAGCGGGCCGACACATCGAGCCCAGCTACCGACCGCGCCCCGGAACCGAAATCGGCGCGGAACTGTTGATTGAAGACTCTGGCGAACAGGCTCGACTCCGCTGAAGCGGGCGCGAGCGGATTCAGGGAGGCGGCAATGACGGTACGTTCCATTCTCGATGCAAAAGGCCATCAGGTCATGAGCGTCGCGCCCGGCGCGAAGCTCTCGGCCGCGGTCAAACTGCTCGGCGAGCGCAAGATTGGCGCCGTGCTGGTGATGGAGCAGGGCCGGATGGAAGGCATCCTGTCGGAGCGCGACATCGTGCGCGTGCTCTCAGAGCGCGGCGCGGGCGCGCTGGACGAGCCGGTGAGCGCGGTGATGACCAGGAAGGTGGTGAGTTGCCGCGAGTCCGATACCGTTAGCGGCCTCATGGAGATGATGACCACCGGCAAGTTCCGCCATCTCCCTGTCGTCGAGGACGGCAAGGTGGTCGGACTGATCTCGATCGGCGACGTCGTCAAGCGCCGCGTGCAGGAATATGAGCACGAGCAGGAAGCGCTGCGCGACTACATCAAGACCGCCTGAGCAAGACCGCCTGAGCGCTACTTCCCGGTGGTGCCCGCGCCGTTGGACGGCGGCGCCAGGATCTCGATCGCTTCCTCGATCGCGCCGATGGCGCGTTCGGCCGCGCGGATGCCGTGTGCGATCAGGTCGTCGGCGCGGTGGAAGTCGAACCAGCCGATCTGACCGACGCGCGGCGAGATCAGCATGTCAGGCGGATCGCCGGCGAGGCGCGCGCGGGTGATGCGGTCCTGCATGATGTTGAAGGCGTCGACCATGACGCTCGAGATCCCGGGCCGGCTGGCGCTGCCGAAAAACTCTCGCTTCACGGTCCGTTCGGCGGAGAAGAAGCGGCCGAACCGCCGCTTCGGAGCTTCCGGCTCGATCTCTGCCTCGGCGGTCACCGCGACCGTCACCTCGGGCGCGGCCGACGGCCCGTGATTGTAGATCGTGGTCGAATGCGCGAACACGTCGCTGGACAGGTTCGCCGCAATGACGATCTCGGCGCCGAGGGCGCGCGCGGCCGAAACCGGCACCGGATTGACCAGCGCGCCGTCGACCAGCCAGCGGTCGCCGATCAGCACCGGCGCGAAGATGCCGGGCAGGGCGTAGGAGGCGCGCATCGCGTCGACCACGCGGCCCTGGGTCAGCCAGATTTCGTGGCCGGTGCGGACTTCGGTTGCGACGCTGGCGAATTTGACCGCGAGGTCCTCGATCATGACCTGGCCCAGCGCGGCCTCGATCTCGGCGGCTAGCTTGGCGCCGCCGATCAGGCCGGAGCCGTTGAGGCGGATGTCGAGGTAGCCGAGCACGCTGCGCGGCTGCAGGCTGCGGGCCCACTGCTCCAGCTTGTCGATATGGCCGGCCGCATAGGCGCCGCCGACCACGGAGCCGATCGAGGTGCCGACCACCACATTGGGGACGATGCCATGGGCGAGCAGGGTCTTGATGATGCCGATATGGGCAAAGCCGCGTGCGGCGCCGCCGCCAAGCGCAAGTCCGATCACCGGACGGCGTACCGGTCCCAGTCCTACCTTGTCGGGGCCGTCGGAGCTCTTTTGGCCTCGGCCCATCCAGCTATCCAACACGACAAATCTCCTGCCAGCACGAGACTAGGCCGCGCGGCACGGCTGCGCCAGCGTCGTCCGGTTTCATGGTTATTCCCCTCAAGGCATGATTCATGCCCCGGGTGGACCGCGGTAGGCAGGGAATGTGACTGGACCGCGACGACAGGACTAACATCGGCTTGATCGAGCGGTTCCAAACCGGGATGACGCCTCCGGGACTGTGACAAAGCCTTGGAAGAAGGCTTGAATTTGCCGCGTTTTCGTTGAAAAGCATGATGATGACTTCGAGGGGCAACGGCATCGGCGGATGCGGACGGGGCATGCGGCTCCTTCCGCTATTGGCGCTTGCGGCATTTTTGCTCGCCCTGGTCCCCACTTCCGTTTCTGCGCAGTTCTTCAGCGACCGGCCACCGCCAATCCCGCCTGCCTCGGTGCCGGACGTACCGTCCGGCCCGGCGCTCAATTTGGCGCCGCCATCCGGGCCCGGTTCGGGGCCCGTTCTGCCCGGTCCGCTGACCCAGCCGACGATCGTCCAGCCGACCATCGTCCCGCCGTCGATCGCGACCGTGCCTCCGGTGACGCCACCGGCCGGTTCGCCGACCGCCGGGCAGGCGGTGCTGTCGCTGACGGCGCGATACGGCAAGGACCTGCCGGTGATCAATGCCGGGCTGGTGTGGCGGGTGTTCGCCGACAAGCCGGATGACAACGGCACCTACAAGCTGATCCGCGAGGAGCGCGGGGCGACGCCCAACGTCGTGCTGCCGCCCGGCAACTATGTCGTCCATGTCGCGCTCGGCCTCGTCAGCGCGGTCCGCGCCGTCAGCCTGAAGTCGGAGACCGATCGCGAGTCCTTCGTGCTGCCGGCCGGGGGCCTGCGGATCGAAGGCCGGGTCGGCACCAGCAAGATCCCGGCCAACCAGATTTCGTTCGCGATCTACAAGGGCAGCCAGTTCGACGGCTCGGACCGTGGCCCGCTGGTGCCCAACGTGTCCGCCGGAGACGTCGCGCTGCTGCCGGAGGGCACCTATTACATCGTCTCCAACTATGGTGACGCCAACTCGGTGGTGCGCTCCGACATTCGCGTCGGGGCGGGCAAGCTGACCGACGTCACCGTCACGCATCGCGCGGCCGTCATCACCCTCAAGCTGGTCAGCGAGAAGGGCGGCGAGGCACTCGCCAACACCGCATGGTCGGTGATCACGCCGGGCGGCGACGTCATCAAGGAATCGATCGGCGCGTTCCCGCGCGTCGTGCTCTCCGAAGGCGAGTATCGTGCGATCGCCAAGAACGAGGGCAAGGTGTTCGAGCGTCCCTTCAACGTCGTCAACGGCGTCGATGGCGAAGTCGAGGTCGTGGCGCGCTGACGTCGGACCGCGCTGCATTTCACGCAGCTGTCATAGTCTCTAACGTGAACTAACCATCGCGCGAATTTGAGCTGTCATAATCGCTGGCGGCGACGCGCGGCATCGCTATTTTTACATGGCGTTAAGCCGCGGCATGACTTGGATGCCACGGGGACTAAAGCGCGCTGAGTTCACGTCGTGTCGTCATCGCGCCTTGGCTTTTTGCCTGAGCATGATCTTTCGGAAAGCGGCTTCGCACTTTTCCGGATCGTGCTCTGGCGTTTGCGTGAACGGGGCGTGCCATGATCATGGCCAACAACAAATCAGCAAAGACATCGGCCAAGTTCAATTCCGAGATGTTCGCCGACGTTCCGGTTCTGCAACGCAAGTGGCAGGCGGCAGTCCGTCCCGGTGAAAAGCTGCCGCATTATGAAGACGTGATGCTCGGCAGCCTCGGCCGGCTCGCCGATCACATCGTGCTGCTGCGCAACGTCGACGGCGTGCTCAGCATCTCGCACACCGGCCGCTACGTTCAGACCTGGCTGAACGACGAGCGCTGGGACATTCCGCTCGGTGCGCTGCCGCCGGACTGCGCGACGGCATTGACCGAAGCTGCCGCGAATGCGCGCGAGAATTGCCGGCCCTATCTCGCGTCGGCGCATTGCGTGCGCGACGGTCTGGTGCGGACCTTCGATGTGCTGGCTCTGCCGACGCGATCGCGCTGGGGCGGCATCCTGGTGGGCGTCTATGTCAACGAGCGCAATGCGCAGTACAATCTTCTCGATACGATCTTCTCGGCCACCGACGAGGGCGTGCTGTCGCTCGCCGCGATCCGCGACGCACGGGGCGAGGCGGCCGATTTCCAGATCGTGCATCTCAACCAGGGCGCCGCAAGGCTCCTGATGCAGCCCGCGACCGAATTGCTGTGGCGTCGGCTCAGCGCCGGCGGCAATCCGCTCGCGGCGCCGGCGGTGATGAACCGCCTGCGTGAATTCGTCGGAAGCGGTCCTGTCGGCCAATTCGAGATCGACAGCGGCGATCGCTGCCTGCGGCTCGGCGTCACGGCGTTCGGCGACATGCTGTCGCTGACCGTCTCCGACGTCACCGCGCTGAAGCAGCGCGAACTGTCGTTCCGCCTGCTGTTCGAGAACAACCCGATGCCGATGTGGGTATTCGACGCCGGCACGATGGAATTCCTCAGCGTCAACGACGCTGCCGTTCAGCACTATGGGTACAGCCGGGAGCGATTCCTCGGCATGACGCTGCGCGAGATCTGGCCACAGGATGAGTGGGCGATGCACAGCGCCGCCTTGCGCGAGGTCGGCGACGTCTATCAATCGAGCCGCGACTGGCGGCACATCAAGGCGGACGGCACCGAAATTCATGTGCTGACCTTCGGACGCAGGGTGGCGTTCGAGGGCCGCGACGGCTATCTGGTCGCGGTGGTCGACATCACCGAACGCCGTGCCGCCGAAGCGCGGATCGCGCACATGGCGCATCATGACGGTCTCACCAATCTGCCGAACCGCGACTTCTACCAGGAGCGTCTGCGCGAGGCGCTGGAGCGCAGCCGCTCCGGCAACAAGCGCGTCGCGGTGATGTGCATCGATCTCGATCTGTTCAAGAACGTCAACGACTCCTTCGGGCATCCGATGGGCGACCGGCTGCTCAAGCTGGTGGCGGAGCGTCTGCGCGAGGTGGTCCGCGACGACAATGTCGCGGCCCGTCTCGGTGGCGACGAGTTCGCGATCGTGCTTGCCGCGGACGTCTCGCCGAACGAGGCGAGCGCATTCGCCGAACGGCTGATCGACGCCCTGAGCGCGCCCTACAAGATCGACGGGCTCGAAGTCGTGGTCGGCGCCAGCGTCGGGATCGCGCTGTCGCCGGGCGACGGCACGACGTCGGAAGAATTGATGCGCAACGCCGACATGGCGTTGTATCGCGCCAAGTCCGAGGGCGGCGGTGTGCATCATTTCTTCGAGCCTGAGATGGATCAGCAGGCGCAGAAGCGCCGCGACATGGAGCGCGATCTGCGCGCGGCCTTCAGCAACGGCGAGTTCGAGCTGCACTACCAGCCGCTGGTCGATATTTCCGCCGACCGCATCAGTGGCTTCGAGTCGCTGCTGCGGTGGCAACATCCGCAGAAGGGCATGATCTCGCCCGCGGAGTTCATCCCGGTTGCGGAAGACATCGGTCTGATCGTCGCGCTCGGCGAATGGGTTGCTGCGCGAAGCCTGCGCCGAGGCGATGAAGTGGCCTGCCGACGTGAAGGTCGCGGTCAATCTGTCACCGGTGCAGTTCCGCAGCCGCAATCTGGTCCAGGCCGTGATCTCGGCGCTGGCGCATTCCGGCCTGTCGGCGCGCCGGCTCGAGCTCGAGATCACCGAGTCGGTGTTTTTGGCGGAGACCGAGGCCAATCTCGCGATCCTGCATCAGCTGCGCGAACTCGGCGTCAGCATCTCGATGGACGATTTCGGCACCGGCTATTCCAGCCTGAGCTATCTGCGCAGCTTCCCGTTCGACAAGATCAAGATCGACCGCTCCTTCGTGAAGGACCTGGCGCGGCGCTCCGACTGCCTGGCGATCGTGCGCGCGATCTCGGGCCTTGGCCGCAGCCTCAAGATCACCACGACCGCGGAAGGGGTCGAGACGACGGACCAGCTCGACTGGCTTCGCGCCGAAGGCTGCAACGAGGTGCAGGGCTTCCTGTTCAGCGCGGCGCGGCCCGGGCACGAGATAGCGGCGTTGCTGACTGGTTTTGCGGCGCGCGCGTCGAAGGCGGCGTGAGCTTTGCCTGCTCGTCGTGGCCGGGCTTGACCCGGCCATCCATCCTCTTTCGAAAGAAATGATTTTTTCTTGATGGATTGCCGGGTCAAGCCCGGCAATGACAAGGTCTACGGTTTCAGAACCGCGTCACGATATCCGACAGCGCCGGACGCGGGCGATCCTCGCTCGGCTTGGTCGGCGTTCCGATATGAATGAGCCCGGCGAGCTTCTCATCCGGTTTCAGGCCGAGACCGTCGAGCACGTCGCGGTCGAAGGCGAACCAGCCGGTCAGCCAGCAGGCGCCGTAGCCGAGCGCGGTTGCGGCGGTGACGATGTTCATCGCGCTCGCGCCGGCCGACAATTCCTGCTCCCACGGCGGCACCTTCGGGTGCGGCTTGGTAAAAGAGACCACGCCGATCACCAGCGGCGCATCGGTCAGGCGCTTCTTCTCGACCTCGATATCGGAGGCCGGCGCGCCGGGATTCTTGCGGGCAAACACCTTTGCGATCACGTCGCCGGCGCGGGCGCGGGCCTCACCCTCGAACACGATGAAGCGCCAGGGCGCCAGTTTGCCGTGGTCGGGTACGCGCGCGCCGATGGTCAGGATGGTCTCGAGCTCGGCCGCGGACGGGCCGGGGCCGGTCATCTCGCGCGGTTTCATCGAGCGGCGTGTCTTCAGGAGTTCAATGGCATCGGGCACGGAAATGTCCTTCAAGTGGAGTCGTGCCCCCAAGATGGGGGCACGACCAAGCCTGCGAAAGCCAGTTTAGACCGATTGTGAAGATCAGGCGTCCGATCGCGCCCGCTTCACGTCCGGCGGCGTGGCCTCATCGACCAGCGCGGCGATCGCCTCATCGGTCGGCATCACGGTCTGGCGCTCGCTGCCGAGGCGGCGGACCGAGACCGAATGCGTCTCGGCTTCCTTCTTGCCGACGACGAGCAGCGCCGGGATCTTGGCCAGCGAGTGCTCGCGGACCTTGTAGTTGATCTTCTCGTTGCGCAGGTCGATCTCGACGCGGAGGCCGGCGCGGCGCGCCGCCGCCGCCACCACCTTGGCGTACTCGTCGCCCTCGGAGGTGATGGTCGTGACCACGAGCTGGGTCGGCGCCAGCCAGAGCGGGAAGTTGCCGGCATAGTGCTCGATCAGGATGCCGATGAAGCGCTCCATCGAACCGCAGATCGCACGGTGCACCATGACCGGCGCCTTCTTCGAGCCGTCGTGGTCGATGTAGAACGCGCCGAAGCGTTCCGGCAGGTTGAAGTCGACCTGGGTCGTGCCGCACTGCCAGTCGCGGCCGATGGCGTCGCGCAGCACGTACTCGAACTTCGGCCCGTAGAATGCGCCTTCGCCCGGGTTGATCTCGGTCCGGATCCGGTTGCTGCCGTTGGCCTTGATCTCCGACAGCACGGTCGCCATCACGCGCTCGGCGTGATCCCACATCTCGTCGGTGCCGACCCGCTTCTCGGGCCGCGTCGAGAGTTTCACCGTGAGCTCGCCGTCGAAGCCGAAATCGGCGTAGGTCGACAGGATCAGCTCGTTGATCTTGAGACACTCATCGGCGAGCTGCTGTTCGGTGCAGAACACATGGGCGTCGTCCTGGGTGAAGCCGCGCACCCGCATCAGGCCGTGCATCGCGCCCGACGGCTCGTAGCGGTGCACGACGCCGAACTCGGCGAGCCGCAGCGGCAGGTCGCGGTAGCTCTTCAGCCCGTGCTTGAAGATCTGCACATGGCCCGGGCAGTTCATCGGCTTCAGCGCGAACCAGCGCTTGTCCTCGGCCTCGTCGCCGGCGGACTGCGCCGCGAACATGTTCTCGCGGTACCAGTCCCAGTGGCCCGAGGTCTCCCACAGCACCTTGTCGAGGATCTGCGGCGCGTTGACCTCGCTGTAGTCGCCGAGCAGCCGACGCCGCATATAGGCGATCAGCTGCTGGAAAATGGTCCAGCCCTTCGGGTGCCAGAACACCACGCCGGGGCCTTCTTCCTGGAAGTGGAACAGGTCGAGCTCGCGACCGAGCTTGCGGTGGTCGCGCTTCTCGGCTTCCTCGATCTGCTTGAGGTAAGCGTCGAGGTCTTCCTGCTTGGCGAATGCCGTGCCGTAGATGCGGGTCAGCATCGGATTGTTGGAATCGCCGCGCCAATAGGCGCCGGCCACCTTCATCAGCTTGAAGGCGTTGCCGATCTTGCCGGTCGAGGTCATGTGCGGGCCGCGGCAGAGATCGAACCAGTCGCCCTGGAAATAGATCTTGATCGGCTCGTTGCCGGGAATCGCGTCGACCAGCTCGACCTTGAAGGCCTCGCCCTTGTCGCGGAACACCTGCTTGGTCTTCTCGCGATCCCAGACCTCCTTGGTGAACGGCTTGTCGCGGGCGACGATCTCGCGCATCCGCTTCTCGATGGCGGCAAAATCTTCCGGGGTGAACGGCTCATTGCGGAAGAAGTCGTAATAGAAGCCGTTCTCGATCACC
Organism: Bradyrhizobium sp. USDA 3240; assembly: GCF_054063295.1. Classification (NCBI taxonomy): domain Bacteria; kingdom Pseudomonadati; phylum Pseudomonadota; class Alphaproteobacteria; order Hyphomicrobiales; family Nitrobacteraceae; genus Bradyrhizobium; species Bradyrhizobium sp. USDA 3240. The sequence goes on along the minus strand of NZ_JBSSGD010000002.1, from coordinate 875,479 downwards.
GGGCCGATCGTGACCTGGGTGCCCGGCCACAGCGACTGCACGGCTTCGGCGAGCACATGCGCGGCATCGTGCCGGATCAGTTCCAGCGCGCGGGGATCGTCGCGGTTGATCAACTCGATCTTAGCGTCGGCTTCGATCGGATCGTTGAGGTCGGCGAGCGTGCCGTCGAGTGCCATGGCGACGGTGCGCTTGGCGAGCGAGGGCGAAATGCCTTTGGCGATGTCGAGGCCGGTGGTCCCTCTCGGGAAATCGCGCCTCGCTCCATCAGGGAAGGTGAGGGCGATCTTGTTCACGGGTTCTGCGGGTTTGAGGTTAGAGAGGCTGTACTGGAATCCGGATTCGGATTTAGGCGTTTCTGCCATCGATGTCTCCTGTAGCTCACTCCTGCGAACGAGCGCAGGTAAGCGGAAGCAGCGGTATAGCAGGGGATTTGACGCCTGCAATCCGGCAATATCAAGAAAATGGACCCTTCGGCCGCACCGATTCGAGAGAAGCTCCCCTGCGCCCGGCGGCACCAAGCGTTGCGACGCTGCCGATCATCGTTTAACGTCGAATGTCTACTTTCCCGCCATCGCGCTCCGCAAGGTTCATGTTTTCCCGTCTCCTGCTTTTCGTGGCGTTGCTTGTGATCCCGGTCATCTTGCGGGCGGAAGAAGCACCGGTCGAGAAGGCCGGGTTTGCGAAAAGGCTGACCATCTACCTCGCCAAGGGACCGGCGAATGCCTGCGGCGCCGGTTGCGATCGCTGGATCGCGATCGAAGGCGAGATCGACCGGGATGCCGCGGCGCGGATTCGCAGCTTCCTGCTTGCCGTCAAGGACCCGCAGCTTCCGATCTACCTTCATTCGCCGGGCGGAAACGTCGAACAGTCCTATGCGATCGCGCGGTTCCTGCGTGCACACAAGGCGACTGCCCGGGTCGGCCGCACCAGCGTGGGCGCCTGTTCCACGGGCACACAGATCGACGCCGCCTGCCTGAAGATCAAGGCTGCGAAGGGAGAGGTCGGGGCCGATCTCACCACGCGTAACGCGATGTGCGTTTCGGCCTGCGCTTATCTGTTCCTGGGCGCGACCAACCGCGAAGTGGCGCCCGACTCGGTGCTCGCGGTGCATAACTCCAAGCTGATGTTCGTGGTCCACGGCCACCCGCCGCCGCAGGTCATCGCCGACTTCAGGCGGCGCGAGATGGTCAGCGCCGATCGCGACCGCAACCTGTTCCTCGCGGCGATGGGAATCAGCCATGAGCTCAGCGAGCTGATCCGGACCGTGAAGTTCGAGAGCCTGCACGTGCTGACGCGGCCGGAGCTCTATCGATTTGGAATCGATACGCGGCCGTTGCTGGAGACGCTGTGGGCGGTGGAGAAGGAAACCCGGCCCTATGTCCGCAAGATCGCGCAGCAGAAGAAGGGTGACGGCAGCTCGTTCCGCATGATGGAGTGGCGCCTGTTCTGCGAGAACAGGGATCGCGGGCGGCTGATGTTCGTGCGCGAGTTCGACGAGGGCGCCGCCGGCAAGAGCACGGTGGTGATGATGGCCGGCGCCACCCGAGCGATCGCGTTCGGCAGGTTGCCGGCGCGTTTCGGCAAATACGAGGTCTGGAGCGACCCGGTGACCTCGGACATCGTCAAGGCGATGCTGGCGGTCCCGCATCTGCAGATCGGCGAAAGCACGCCGTCATCGGACGGCAAGTCCGATCCCAATGCCGATCTCAAACCTGACCTCGCGACATTCGATATCGACACGACCGGGCTGGAGCAGGGCTGGACCCAGCTATCGGCGTCGTGCCCGGCAACAAGCGCCGGCCCGAAGCCGGCGAGCCCGCTGCCGGCCGCTGCGTCGCCGAGCGTCAACGCGGCGCCGGCCGCATCGCCATCGCCGTGAGCGCAAGCGGCGCCATCCGATCACGTGCCATGCATTTAGATGCAGTTGCATTGACTTCGGAGTCTGCTATCAACGCGGCGTGAAACGCTTCGCTCCCACCGCATTGATGCTCGGCAATATCGTCACCGGCTGCTCGGTACTGGCGCCGGCCGGCATGCTGGCGGAATTGTCCAACGGGCTCGGCGTCACGATCCACGCCGCGGGTCTGTTGATCACCTTCGGCGCCATCGTGCTGTGCGTCGGCTCGCCGGTGACGGCGTGGCTGACCAGCCGGTTCGAACGGCGCGCGCTGCTGACGGCGACGCTGCTGGTGCTGACGCTGACCAACGCGGCATCGGCCTTCGCGCCGGACTACGACAGTCTGTTGATCATCCGCCTGGTGATGCTCGCGGTCGGTGTCCTCTACACGCCGCAGGCGGCCGGTACCGCGGCGCTGATCGTGCCGGTGGAGAAGCGCGGCAGCACGATCGCCTATATCTTCCTCGGCTGGTCGCTCGCCGCTGCGATCGGGCTGCCGTTGATCACCTTCATCGCAAGCCGCTACGGCTTTCGCGCGACCTATGGCGCGATCGCGCTGACCGGGCTCGTGAGCTCTCTGCTGCTGTGGTGGCGGCTGCCCGGCGGATTGCATGGCGCGCCGGTGGACTTGAGGACGTGGGCCGATCTCGGCCGCAATCCGACCGTCATCCTGCTGCTGTCGATCACGACGTTGCAGATGTCCGGCCAGTTCGTGGTGTTCACCTTCATGGGGCCGCTGCTCGGCAAGTTGACCGGCGCCAACGCGGACGCCGTCGGCATCGTGTTCGCGCTCTACGGCATCTTCGGGTTCGTCGGCATTGCGATCGCGACCCGCATCGTGGATTCCTGGGGCGCCTGGAAGACGTCGGTGCTGTTCACCGTGTTGCTGCTCGCAGGCGTTGCCGGCTGGGCCCTGAGCGCCGGCGCCTATTCATTGATGGCGGCCTCGGTTGCGGTGTGGGGCCTCGGCTTTGCGTCGACCAATTCGATGCAGCAGGTGCGCTTGGTCGGCGCGGCGCCGACGCTCGCGTCGGCGTCGGTCTCGCTCAATACCTCGGTGCTGTATATCGGCCAGGCCATCGGCTCTGCGATCGGCGGGTTGCTGTTCGCGCGCGAATGGCTGCTTAGCGCGGGCTACGTCGCCACCGCCTTCGTCGCGGCGGCCCTTGCGGTCGTGGTCATGACGCGGCCGCGGCCGGCCGCGCGCGCTGCCGCCGAGTGACTCAATCGGCGATCCGGGTCAGGAACGCCTTGAAGCTCACGCCCGGCAGCTGCAGTGCCTCACCCTCGAAATCGACCATGTCGCCGTTCGTGGCCCTTCAGCATCAGCGTGATCATGTCGGTCCCGAACAGCGGCCGGAAGGCGGGATCGGGATTATGCCGCTGGGTCGAGACCTTGACGTGAATGCCGTCACCGCGGTCGGTGTAGTTGCCGACGAAGGCAAAGGCCGAGTTGCCGCCGCGCAGCTTGCCGCCGATCGCGTAGAGCACGCCGGTGCCGGTGCCGTGAACGGTGTGAAATTCGAGCTTGTACAAGCCTTCCTGCAATGCCCATCCCCAAAAAATCTTTGTCCCAATGGCTGCAGCCTAAGGTGCAAGCGGAAGGCAGACAATGGCGAGTGCCGCCGATCGCCCGGTCGTCAACACCGCAATGCCTGCGGAACCGGGCGGGAAGTTCGCGCGCGATCGCCGGCTGGGCGGAGTTGGCAGGCCGGGTCACGGGCGCTGCGATGATTACGATCGCAATTTGCTACCTTTGATTGACGGGCACTGACCCCTATGCGAAACTGCTGGCGAAGATGTTTGCTCGGTCAGGGGTTACGATCGTGCATGTTGTTCTTTGCATCATATTGACTGTTTTTTTCATTGCTTTTGACGGTTCGGCGGGCACCGCAAAGGCGGCCGAGACCCTGAAGGAGTGTTGGGTCTGTCCCACCATGGTCGTGCTGCCCCGTGGCAGTTTCCTGATGGGAACGAAGGAACCGGAGAGCAAAACGTCGGTAGGCAGTGACGCGGCCAATCGCCAGGACAAGAACGACGAGTTGCCCGACGAACACGGCGGGGATGATGAGCAGCCTCAGCACAAGGTGGAGTTCAAGAGGCCGTTCGCGATCGGACAATACGCGGTGACGCGCGGCGAGTTCGGCGCCTTTGTCAATGAAACCGGCTACCACCCTGCAGAATGCGCCAGTTTCAGCAGCGAGGATGTACGCAAGATCAACGTGTCCGGCATTAACTGGCGCACCCCGGGGTTCGCACAGACTGATCGCGATCCGGCGGTATGCGTGTCCTACGGTGACGCAAAGAAATATGCCGCATGGCTGAGCACGAAGACGGGCAAGCCGTACCGGCTGCCGACCGAGGCCGAATGGGAATATGCAGCCCGGGCCGGCACCAAGGCCCCACGCTATTGGGCCGGTAAACCGGCTGACGTCTGTGGTCACGCCAATGTCCTGGACCGGAGCGCGGCAAAGCAATTCAAGGGGCAAGGGGATTACGACGAGGAATTCGTCGGATGCTCGGACGGTCACGTCTTTACAGCGCCCTCCGGCTCGTACCCGCCGAATGCGTTCGGTCTCTACGACATGCTCGGGAACGTCTGGCAGTGGGTCGAGGATTGCTACATCGCGGGCTACGGCAACGCGCTGGCCGACGGCAGGGCGGTGAAGACGGACAAGCGCGATGGCGGTTGTGAGCAGCGAGTCTTGCGCGGCGGTTCGTGGGCGTCCAACACGAGCAAGGCCCGCTCGGCCTACCGTCACGCCGACCGATTGCCGAACATCTATTACGGATTCCGGGTGGCCAGGCCGCTCTGAAATTTGTCGGAGCGGACCGGCGGGCGTTGTCTCCGTCGAGAAGTCGATTTGAACCGGCGCGGCTGATCCGCGAGAGCAGTGAACGCGATATGATGAAGGGGACGATCGTTTCCAGGAACCGAAAAATGCGGCAGCGTGCCGGCCGGCGGAGGTTGGAATGCGCAAGCTGAGGATCTTCGTGAGCTACTCTCACGCCGATGCCAGGGCGCGTCCCGGATTCAACATCAGCCGGCTCGGCCGGATCATGGAAGAGCTCAAATACGACCTGGGCTGCCACTCCGAGCGCTCGCGGTTCGAGGTCTTGCGCGATGTCGAGATGACCCATGTGTCGGACAATTTCCGGGTGGAGATCGAGAGGGCCATCACCGCCTGTGACGTCGCGATCCTGTTTATCTCGGAGGAATTCAGCCGCTCCGAGGAGTGCGAGGCCGAATTCGCCCGACTGATCGATCTGGGAAAGCCGCTGTTTCTGGTGGAAATCGAGCCGATCCTGCTCAGCGACGAGGAAGACCGCATCAAGAAACATCGAAAGGCGGTCAAGGACATCATCTTCGTCAGGTTTTGGGGGCCGGACAACAATCAGAAATCGGTCCGATACGGCTATCCGTTCCCGGACAATATCGCCACCAGGGACAAATACGACGAAGCGCTGGGGCAGGTCGTGGCAGGCCTCAAGGCGCGGGTCCTGACCCTGCCGCAGGCCGGCAATGGCCAGGAGGTCCGACCCAACGACCAGCCGGCCCAGAACCGCGTGGCGGTGTTCGTTGCGTCCCCGGCAGCCGACGTCAAACCGGAAGCACAGCGGCTCGCGACCACGATGGAGGGCAAGAAACTCGTCGTTCGCGCATTCGATCCGGAACTGGACGTTCGCGCCGACGATACGTTCTCCAGCGCGTTCTCGCGTGCGCTCGCCCAATGCGACGCTTACGTGCAACTGCTCGGGGCCAGTCCGGGAAAACCCGTAACCGGATCAGAGCTGCGGCTGGTGCGCGCCCAGTACGACCTGGCGAGGCAGGCCGGCAAGCCCATGTTCGTCTGGCGGGCAGCCGGCTTTGACGTCGACGATCTGGAGGCACCTTACTGCGCCTTTCTCAAGGGCATCACGGATTGCCAGATCGGCAACTTCGTCGAGTTCGAGGACTATCTGATGAAGAAGCTCGACGACCTGGCCGCGCTGCGGCGCTCCGGCGAGCGACGGGCGGCAAAATCGCAGGGAAGGAACACGGCGCTGCCATTTGTCGTGATCGACGCGGCGCGGGCCGACAGCGAGCTCGCGCAGAAGATCGCGGACGCTCTGGCGGACCACGTCAATGTCGATCATCTCGACTACGATCTGACCGGACAGATGCTGACGAACGCGGTCGCCGACAACAATGCCCTGATCTTCGCCTACGGCAAGAGCACCGAGGGACAGAAGCGGACGCAGGCGCATTTCAGGCTCATTCGGCGTCCGACCGGAGAGCTCAACGTCAGCCAGCTCGAACTTGCGGTGGGAAATGGCGCGCCGCCGACCGCACTGCCGTTTCCGCGCGGTCCGAACGTCCATGTGATCACGGTGACCGACGAAGTCGACCCGGCCGAGATTTCGAACTTCCTGGCGAAGCTCGGCGTCGTCGTCGAAAAGCGCGAGGCGCGATAACGTGGAACCGGGCGACACCAGCAGTCTCGAGCCTTATCCGGGATTGCGGCCGTTCCGGAAGGACGAGAGCGATATCTTCTTCGGTCGCGACGATCACATCAGCGAAATGATCGTCAAGCTTTCGAAAAGCCATTTCCTTTGCATCACGGGGTCCTCCGGTTGCGGCAAGTCGTCGTTGGCGCGCACCGGGCTGATGAATCATCTGGAGGCCGGCTTCCTGCCCGGACAGGGATCGGACTGGATCTTCTGCGATCTGCATCCCGGCGACCACCCGGTCGACAATCTGTTTCGCGGCATCGCCGACGCGATCGTCAGCGAAGTGCAGAAGGATGCCGAGGGCAGGGCGGAGGAACGCTCGGCGCAGATCCGGGAGTTTCTCAAGGACTATGTCATCACCCAGCGTCGCACCAGCGACCTGAACACGGTGCTGGACCTCGTGGCCGGGATCGGCACCCGGCCGATCATGATCCTGGTCGATCAGTTCGAGGAGCTGTTCCGCTATGCGCAATCGGACTCCGAAGCGGCGGTCAACCTGGTGGAGATATTGCTGAAGACCGCCGCGGCAAACGGCAAGATCTACATCGTCGTCACCATCCGCACGGACGAGCTGGAGAAGTGTTCGCGCTATCCCGGACTGGCGCACCTGATCAACGACAGCCAGTTTCTTACGCCGGTGCTCGACCGCTACCAGATTCAGCAGGCGATCGAAGGCCCGATCACGCTGTGGGGCGGGCAGATCCTGCCGGACCTCTCCACCTGGCTGCTGAATTGCCTGGAGGATGAACTCGACAAGCTTCCGCTGATGCAGCACGCGTTGCGGTTGCTCTACGCAGCGAAGACGTCGGCTGACGGCCGCAAGGACGTCACCATCGGACTTGCGGACTTCACCCGCGTCTTCGGGCTTCCCGAGAAGCTCGACCTGACCTCGGGGGAGGGACGGCTCGCGTTGCGGCAGACATTATCGGATCGGCTGACGCAGCGTTACGCCAAGCTGTCGAGCCACCTGAAGCCGGCGGCAAGGCTGACGTTCTGTGCCCTGACGGCGGTCGACAGCCGGAATCGCGATATCCGCCAGCCGCAAAAGCTTGGCACGCTCGCAAAGATCATCGGTGCGTCGGAGGAGGATACCCGCGCCGTCGTTCGTGCGTTCGTCACCCGCGAGGAAGCCTATCTTCGCTATGATCCTCATTTGGCCAGGGACGACACCGTCGACGTCACGCATGAGTGCATCCTGCGCCTTTGGCAGCCATTGCAGGCGGAATGGATGGCTGACGAGAAGCGGTCCGGCGAGAACATTGTTTCGCTCGCCCGTCTGGCGCGGGATTGGAAGGGCGGGTCGGAAAAGCGATCGATCTTCGACCGGCTGTTCGCCGGTATAGCCCTGAAATGGGTCGCTCGCGACCAGTACCAGTCGTGGTTCGACAAGGCCCGCCCGAGTTCGGATTGGGCAGCGCGCTATCTCTCCAACGTTGATTGGCCGGCTCAACCCGATAGCGGCGCGCGGAGGGCGACGGCCGATGCGATCTTCAGGTCCATCGTCGCGCTGCTGGACGCCTCAAGACAGCAGCAGTGGTTGTTCGTGGTGGCCTCGATCGTCCTTGCCGTTGGCCTGATCGCAACCGTTTCGATGGTGTCGATCTATTTTGCGAATTCGAAGGCTCTCCAGGCGCGGCGGCTGGATGATTTGATAGTCATCTCCGGTCTCCACGCCGAACAGACGCGCGTATCCCAGGTGGAATCCGCGCTGGAAGCGATGAATGAAGGGCTGGCCAATTTCGGCGCGGTATGGGCCAAACTGCAGCAGGTGAATGAACTCTATCGCTTCAATGCCAAGGAGGAGATTCACGCCGCCGATTTCGCATCCAACGGCAAATCGGTGCTGGCGGTCGACAAGGCGGGGGTACTGCACCAATGGGCCATCGCCGCGGCGCGCAACGTGGTGCGGGAGGTCGATTTCGGTCTGCGGGACCCGAACGGCGACCGCGCGGAAGGTCGCTCGCTCATCGTGTCGCCTGTCGGGGATGTCGCGGCGATCGGCTTCAACCAGGGCTCGGTGATCCTGCTGGACATGACGCGCCCCGAGAGCCGGTTCAAGGCGCTCCAGATCGATGGCGCCAATCCGCATGGCAGCGACAGTGTGTTCAAGGTCGCTTTCTCCATCGACGGCGCGTTGCTGGTGACGTCCTCGCGTGCGGGAAACATCGCGATCTGGGAGCGATCCTTGCCGGAGCCGTCCGGCGGCGCGCGCCGCGATCCGCTGCAATGGACATTGAAGGCCAACATCAATCTGAGGAAAAGCCGGCCGCGCGCGGACATCTGGGCGGTCGATATCGATCGTGCCAAACAGATGATCGCGGTCGGGCTCCGCGACGGAGCCATTTGCCTGTTGCGCCTCGACGACCTGAGCCGGCCGTTTTGTCCGGATGTGCGCAGTGAGGGCGCCGTGAAAGCCGTCAGGTTCCTGCCGGACAGGCCGATGCTGGTATCTGCGGGCAACGATGCCAAGGTCTCGATATGGGAGATCGACGGATCGGCGCGGATCGCCAAGCCCTTGCCCTTTACGCTTGAGCACAACAACGCGATCTGGGACATCGATCTGAGCCGTGACGGCAGTCTGCTCGCGACTGCAGACTTCGACGGCTCCGTCCGGGTTTATCAGACCGGCTCCTGGCGCCTGCTCAGCACGGTCGCGGCGGACACCGTGGTATCGAGTCGCCGGCATCAGCCGGGAGATACGGTCGACAACGCACTCGCACTTCGCACGGTTCGTTTCGATCCCACGTCCACCATGCTCGTGACGTCGTCGCTCGACCACACCGCGCGGGTGTGGACGCCACTCACCGATCGAGCCGGTTTTCGTGAGCTGAGCTACCGGCTACCTCCCGCGGAGAACAAACGTTTTCGCAGCATCTATTCGGTGGCCGTCAGTTCGACCGGCGACGAGGTCGCGTTCAGCGACCAGGCCGCGGTCTACATACAGTCCGTCGGGCAGATGCCGAAGGCGCTTCCGCTGGCGACCGGAAAGCCAGCTCCGGGATCGCCCTCGGGAAGCAATCAGCCGCAACGAACCTTCGGCCAGGTCCTGATGCGGACGCCAAACGAAATCGTCGCGAGCAATGTGGAGCCGATGCTCACGATCTGGACAAGGCCGGACAACGGCGAATGGGCGGTGCGGACGGTCGCCTTGCCGGGCGACACGGTTCCGTCGGGGCGGGGCGCGACGATCAGTGCGAACGGCGCTCTGCTGGCGGTCGAAGTCAGGGACGGGGACACCGCGAGCATCGTGCTATGTCCGTTGCGCGGAGGCGAACAATGGAGCTGTTCGCCGTCCGACAACTCGCAGCTCACGGTGCTTCCGCTCAGCGCAAAGCTGCCGTCCAGCGCGAGCGATCAGGATTGCGCTTCGCGCGATTCGGAGATTCACACGGCGCTCTCCAGGAGCGAGCGATTGCTCGCCGTCAGCGTCGGCAAATGCCCGATCCAGATATTCAATCTTCGCAATCAGAATCAATCTCGCTCCTACAGCGGCCATCATGGCGACGTGAACACGCTTGATTTCTCCCCGGACGAGGCGTCACTGCTGGCCTCGTCGCAAGCCGCCGACGTCAGGATCTGGGACATTGCCAGCGGGGCCTCAAAGAACATCAACTACCACGTGTCGCCTTTTGTCACTGCGGCGCGATATTCGCCGTCGGGCGCGTGGATCGCCAGCACCTCAAACGACAATTCGGTTATCGTGAGCTCGGCTGAAACCGGAAAGCGGCTGGTAATCCTGCCTTACCGCAACAGCCTGTTCGACCTCTCGATCGTCAAGACCGGACGCGGGACCGTGATGGTCACTGGGTCCGAGGCCGGCGACGTCAATGTCGGAAGGTTCTTCGAGGATGGAACTGGCGTCGGCGCATATGCGCAGTCGGTCCTGCGCGATGTTTCGCCGCAATAGCTCGCTTGTCTTCTGCCGCCGAAGGCTCAATGCGCCTCGATCTGGCGTGCCAACTCGTCATATTGATCGGTGTCGCCGACACTCTGGTCATAGCAGGACGAGCTGATCACCGGTTCACCCGCCTTGAGCAACTCCGTCACGGTGACGAAGTCGTAACCTTGCTTCCTCAGGCTTGAAATGATGTCCGGAAGCGCGTCGTCGGTGTACCAGCCCCGTCCGTTCGCATGAAACAGCACGATCGATCCCGGGTGCACGTTATCCAGCACTCTCTTCGCCATGGCATCCGGGCGCTCTCTCCAGTCGGGATCGTCTGAGGACAGATCCCACTGGATCGGCACCAGGCCCAGCTGGCTGACGGTCGCAAGGGCTCCGGAATCGCAGGCCCCGTACGGAAAGCGGAACAGGCGCATCGATTTCGGAGCGGTCTGATCGGTCATCGCTTCGCGCCCGGGAACGGCGCATTTGCGTTCCTCAAGCTCTCGACGGAGTTCGTCGTAGGCCTGATCGGCCTTCCTGATCTCGTCCGCCGCAGCCGGGCCGGACAGCAGGCGCAGATTGCGGTGCTCCCAGGTATGATTGCCGATCTCGAAACGGGCATCCGCGATCAGTTGCTGGGCACGAACCTTGTGCGTCATCATCCATTTGCCGCCCATGAAGAAGGTCGCCTTGACCGAATGTGCGCGCAGGATGTCGACGATCTTGCCCTGATAGCCTGCGACCTCATTGGGGCCCTCGCACAGGTCGAAGGTCAGTGCGATCAGCCTTTTGCCGGGTGGCAGGCGGACGCTGCGAACGGTGCCGGGCGTGCGCGGTCCGGCCGCCGTGGCGTCCACCGTGGCAGACTGGGGAAGCGGAGGCTCGAGCTTCTCCTTCACGATGTTGTCCTCGCCGTCCCGGGCGGCCAGCTCCGTGGCGGCCCAGCACGCCTGCGGAGTGCGCGTCGAGACCTCACCGTCTTCGGCGCGCAACGTTGGCGAGGCGACCAGAATGCAGGACGTCACCAGGCAAATCGCGATCAAGCTCTTCGTGAACATGGCGTCGCGCGTTCGAAAACGATGTCCGGGCAATGAAGGCCTTGCGTGCGGCCGAGGCCGGCCGCGAGCAGAAACAGACGAATTGGTGATGGCTCGATCTGGATTTTAGAGCAACCTGCGGTATAAGCCAACACCAAATCACTCGTTGCCAGCGTGCGCTCCGGAGACCGGGCTGCAATGGAGACGAAATGAAAATATCGTTGTCCGTTGCGATGCTGGCACTGGCGCTTGTGCTGTTTGCGCCGGCGGCGCGCGCCGCCGACGTCACGGCGGATGACACCGCGCGTTTCCTCGCCGGACTGCAGCCGTCGGCCAGTTCGCCGCTGCTGCCGTTGACGACGGATCCTGCCTGGCGGCGCCACGCCCAGTTCTTTGACGCTGCGTTCGCCGAGCTCGAGCAGCAGCAATTGTCGAAGGTTCGCGACTGGTCCGCTGCCAACCTCGCCGCGCCAAAGTCGACCATGTTCTACATGTTCGCAGGCCCGGACTTCCTCTATGCCAATGCATTCCATTCCAGGGCGACGACCTATGTGCTCAGCGGGCTGGAACCGAGCGGCGGGGTGTCCGATCTGACCGCGTTGCAGCCCGAGGCCGTCGCGGTCGCGCTTGACAATATCGAGCGCTCGCTGTGGTCGCTGCTGAACTTCTCTTTCTTCAACACCAGGCAGATGAAGGCGGATCTCGATGTCAGCGAGGTCAACGGGACGTTACCGATCCTCTATGTGTTTCTCGCGCGATCCGGCATGACGATCCGCGACGTCAAGCCGGTGACGCTCGATGGCAATGGAGCGCTCTACGTCGGTGTTGACGTGTTGGCGCGGAGCAATGCGCGCGGCATCCGCATCGTGTTTGCCGGCGCCGACGGCGTCGAGAAGATGCTGTACTATTTCTCGACCGATCTCTCCAATTCCGGCCTGAAGACCAGCGGCTTCCTGAAGTTCTGCGCAACGCTTGCGCCCGGTGACAGCCTGATCAAGAGTGCATCCTATCTCATGCACCTCCGCGATTTCTCGGCGGTGCGCAACTTCATCCTCGCCAACAGTGCGACCATCGTCCAGGACGATTCCGGAATCCCGCTGGCGCAATACGACCCGCGGAAATGGCGCTTCGTTCCGTTCGGTCGCTATCTTGGTCCGATCGAAAGGCTATTTCCCGGTCTCTATCAACCGTCTTATGCCGAGCTGTTTGCGCGCGCCCGGCCGATCGATTTCGGCATCGGCTATCGCTGGCGGCCGAATGAATCGAACGTGCTGTTGTCGGTGAGATTGCCCAGCGAACGTACCGCGGCGGCAGAGGCGGGGCCCTCGTCCGCGACGCAGCCGGAGAGGACGCGCCCGCGCAAGCCTCGCGCGCCGTCAACGCCCGGTGGCTCTTGGCGTTAGGGTGTGGTCCGTCACCACTTCACGCTCTGGCTGGGCACGATGAATGCCGTCGTGCTCGGCTTGTTCGGACTGTGGGTGAAGTAACCGTAGGCGGCAACGATCACGAGGAGCAGGGCGAGCACGGCCAGCAAATCGATCTGCCGGGGATCGTGACCGTTGTGGCTGAGTTTCCAGCGCATTGTTGTTTCCTCCCCGAGGGGATCCCATGCGGGCAACGAAACAATACGCCAAGCATCGCCACAGTTCCGCCGGAACAGCTATGCACGCCGCGCTTGGAAGCGCCGCAGCAATTGATCAGGCGTCGTTGACGCCGCGTCAACCCTCGTTGACGCCGCGCCAGCGACCGTAGCGCCAGGGCAGATACCAGTGTGCCCCAAGCGGCCTTGTCTGCGGGACATTATCGATGCCGGAGGTTCCCCAGGGCTGGCAGCGCAGCAATCTTGCCAGCGTCATCCATCCCCCGGCCCATAGTCCGAAGCGCTCGATCGCCTCATCGCCGTAGACCGAGCAGGTCGGCAAATGCCGGCAGTTGTAGCCGACCAGCGGCGACAGCGTGTGCCGGTAGATCCAGATCAGGGCGCGCCCGAAATTGCGCGGCATGCGGCGCATGGTGCTGGCACAGTCCGTGCATCGCGGATGGTGTGTCGTTGAATGATCGGTCGGCGACATACGCAAGTATGTACGTAATCTTGCGGGGGTTCCAAGCGAAGGAACTGTTCAATTGCAGATATTTGCGCCACAGTTGGCCACTATTGCACAGCACCGGTGGCGCTGCAGCACAGGCTCTATGGACGGTCCAGGTCAGCAACGCTACCGTTCCCATTACGCGCCGATGACAGATTCGTGGCGCATCGCCATGGGGCCATTGCCACCGCTCGCATCACCACCGAGGGCTTGGGGGAAGGAACCAAATTGAGGCTCGTGAACTCGCTTTCGTTGCGCAGTTGGGTGCTCACCGGCGCCGTTGCCCTTTGCTTCGCGGTTTCCGGCACCGCCGCATGGGCGGGTAACTCCACGCAGACCAGCTCGACCCTCGAAGAACGCAAGCTGCCGATGAAGTTCAGCTGGATCGCCTGCCAGCCGAATTGCCGCGGCTGGGTGTCGGCGGTCGGCATCATCACGGCCGACAGCCCCAAGGAATTCGACGAGTTCGCGCGCAGCCGCCAGCTCAACGGCGCCACCATCGTGCTCGACTCCAGCGGCGGCTCGGTCAACGACGCGATCGCGCTCGGCCGCCGCTTCCGCGGTCTCGGCGCACTGACCACGGTCGGCACCAGCGTCGTCAATCAGGCCGCGCAGGGCGATCGCGCCAGCGTGCTGCCGGATGCCTATTGCGAGTCGATGTGCGTGTTCCTGCTGTTGTCGGGCAAGGCGCGTTATGTGCCACCGGCCGCGCACATCCGGGTGCATCAGATCTGGATGGGCGACCGCGCCGATGACGCCAAGGCGGCCAGCTACACCGCGCAGGACCTGATGATCGTCGAGCGCGATATCGGCCGTCTCGCCAAATACACTTTCGATATGGGTGGCGCGGGTGAGCTGTTGTCGCTCGCACTCAGCGTGCCGCCGTGGGAAGATTTGCACGAATTGTCGGCGGCCGAATTGCGGCTGACCAATCTCGTCACGACGGATGCAGTCGCCGACGTGCTGCCGCGGCAGGACAACGCTATTCCAGTCGCCGAGGCGAAGCCGAAGAACGGCGATCGCTTCGCGAGCAGCGCGATGGAAGGTGAGGCGCTGCCGCAAGCCGCGAAGGCGACCAAGACCGCCGAGGCCGTGGTGCCGACCGGCGGCACCGCAGCGCCGGCGCCGGTCCAGCCTTCGCAGTAAGAACGCAAATTGCCGCGTCGTTCCGGGACGCGCAAGCGGACCCGGAACCCCGAGATTCCGGGTTCGATGCTGCGCATCGCCCCGGAAAGACCTGACATGGAATCTTACGCCGGCTGCTTTGCCTTGGCCTCGATCTGGCCGATCGCATCGACCACGGCGTCGAAGGTCAGTAGCGTCGAGGCATGGCGGGCCTTGTAGTCGCGCACCGGCTCGAGCAGCGCGATGTCCGCCCATTTGCCGCCCTGCGGAGGCTGGCCGTTTTCCTTCAGCATCTTGCGGACGGTCTCGCGCAATTCGCGCAGTTCGTCCGCGGTCGACCCCACCACATGGCTTGCCATGATCGAGGAGGAAGCCTGGCCGAGCGCGCACGCCTTCACGTCATGGGCGAAGTCCGTCACGACCGGGCCGTCCATCTTGAGGTCGACTTTCACGGTCGAACCGCACAATTTCGAGTGGGCCGTGGCACTGGCGTCCGGCTCGGCCAGCCGTCCGAGGCGCGGAATATTTCCGGCCAACTCAATGATCCGCTTGTTATAAATGTCGTTCAGCATGGGGGCAGATGCCTGGTTCCGGCGGTGCCGGGCGCTCTTGGCGGCTGGGTCTCACCGTCCTATATATGAACGGCATCGTCCGAAACATAGCCCGGCTATGCTTCCACCGCGGGCCACTTGCGCTGCGGCGGTGCTACAAAGATGGGACTCAGGCGCCCGGCGGTTCGACGATCCGCCCCGTCTGCCCGGTGACACATCCGGCCCAAAGGCAAATGCCTGGCCGGTCGAACGGAGAAGACATGGACGCCTTGATCAAGCCGATTCGCCCCAACAAGCCGGCCGATGCTAAGGCCAGCGAGCTCGACCCTTCAGAATTCCTGGCGGCAGCCGTCCGTGCCGACCAGCCGCGCCCGTCGCGGGCGGAGGCCGAGGACGCCGTCAAGACGCTGCTTGCCTATATCGGCGAGAACACCGGCCGCGAGGGCCTGCTCGACACGCCGCGCCGCGTCGTCGAGGCCTATGACGAACTCTATCAGGGCTATCATCAGTGCCCGGCCGAAGTGCTGAACCGCACCTTCGGCGAGACCGCCGGCTACGACGATTTCGTCCTGGTCCGCGATATCGAATTCACGTCGCAGTGCGAGCATCACATGATGCCGTTCTACGGCAAGGCGCATATCGCTTACACGCCGGTCGAGCGCGTCGTGGGTCTCTCCAAGCTGGCGCGGCTGACCGATATCTTCGCCCGCCGCCTGCAGACCCAGGAGCATCTCACCGCGCAGGTCGCGGCCGCGATCGACGAGGTGCTGAAGCCCCGTGGCGTTGCGGTGCTGATCGAGGCGGAGCATACCTGTATGTCGGTGCGCGGTGTCGCCAAGCATGGCGCCTCGACCTTCACCAGCCGCTTCACCGGCATGTTCCGCGACAATCCGGCGGAGCAGCAGCGCTTCCTGTCCCTGGTGCGAGGACCGAGCCGGTAACCTCGCATTTTCTTTAAGCGAGGGTTTCCGTGTCCGCATCGACCCACGATCACGACCGCGAAGAAGGGCTGGCCTTCCAGCCCAAATTCGATGCGGCAGGTCTTGTGACCTGCGTCGCGACCGATGCCGCGACCGGCGACGTGCTGATGGTCGCGCATATGAACGACGAAGCCCTGCGCAAGACGATCGCGACCGGCGAAGGCTGGTACTTCAGCCGCTCGCGCAATGCGCTGTGGCGCAAGGGCGAGAGCTCGGGCCAGACCCAGCGCGTGATCGAGATCCGGATGGATTGCGATCAGGACGCGGTGTGGATCAAGGTCGAGCAGATCGGCGCGGCCTGCCACACCGGGCGGCGTTCCTGCTTCTATCGCGCCGTGAAGGACGAGGGCGGCAATGTCAGCCTGGCCTTTGTCGACGCCGGGCGGCTGTTCGATCCGGCACAGGTCTATCGCAAATAGATCATTGATCTGAATCAAGTACAACGCGTCGAAGTCGTGTACTTCGTGGCCTCCTGTTACGCCATGCGCAAGCCGTTGCGCATCGTCGTCACCGGGGGTGAACTGTGGCGCATCGCCTGATACCGCTTCTTGGGTTTCTTGCCTGCGCTGTGTGGCCGATCTGCGCAGCGCGATCGCAAACGACCGAGCGTGCGCCCGATACGATGGCCGCGCGCGTCCTCGCCTGCGCGCCTTGTCACGGCGCCGAAGGCGAGGGCACCAACGACGTCTATTTTCCGCGCCTTGCCGGCAAGCCGGCCGGCTACCTCTACAACCAGCTGATCGCGTTCAGGGATGGCCGGCGGAAATATCCGCCGATGAACTTCCTGCTGGAATTTCAGACCGACGATTACCTGAAGAAGATCGCCGAGTATTTCGCGTCGCTCCGGCCGGCATTTCCGCCGCCGGTCCCGCCGGTCGACAGCAAGGAGATCCTGGCGCGCGGCGAAGCGATCGTGCAGAACGGCGATCCGCAGCACGGCATTCCGCCCTGTTCGGCCTGTCATGGTCCGGCACTGGGTGGCATGGAGCCCGGCATTCCCGGCCTGCTTGGCCTGCGCGCGGCCTATATCAGCGGACAACTCGGCGGCTGGCGGTACGGCACGCGGACCGCGCTCGCCCCCGATTGCATGCAGGTCGTCGCGGGCCTGCTGACGGAGGACGACGTCAAGGCGGTGGCTGCCTATTTGTCGTCGCGCCCAGCGCCGGCCGATCCGTCCTTTGCGCCGCGAGGCAGCCTGCCGATGCCGCTGGAATGCGGCAGCGAACCGCACTGAAGGGATGGTGCAGATGTCGCGAACCTCGACAGGACTGCTGGTCGGATTGATGCTCGCATTCGCGCCTGTCGCGTCACGCGCGCAGCAGACGGCGGCCGATCCGGCGGTCGTCGCCAAGGGCGAGTATCTTGCGCGCGCAGGCGATTGCATCGCCTGCCACACGGCGCGCGAAGGCAAGACCTTCGCCGGCGGCCTTCCGATGAAGACGCCGTTCGGCACGCTCTACACGTCGAACATCACCCCCGACTCGCAGACCGGGATCGGCACGTGGACGTCGGATCAGTTCTACCGGATGATGCACAATGGCCGCTTCCCCGACGGCGGCCTGGTCTATCCGGCGATGCCGTTCGCCTCCTACACCCAGGTGACGCGCGAGGACAGCGACGCGATCTACGCCTATTTGCGCACCGTGCCGCCGGTCAGGCAGCTCAACAAGCCGCACGAGCTGACATTCCCGTTCAACAACCGCTCGCTGATTCTCGGCTGGCGCACGCTGTTCTTCAGGGAAGGCGAGTTCAAGCCGGATCCGGGCAAGTCCGTCGAGTGGAACCGGGGCGCCTATCTGGTCGAAGGGCTCGGCCATTGCGGCATGTGCCATACCCCGATCAACGCGCTCGGCGGCAGCTCGCAATCGCAGGCCTTCGAGGGCGGCCTGATCCCGATGCAGAACTGGTACGCGCCCTCCTTGACCTCGAACAAGGAGACGGGCCTCGGCGATTGGACGATCGAGGAGATCGTCGACTATCTGCGCAAGGGCGTCTCCGCCAAGGGCGCCGTGTACGGGCCGATGGCCGAGGTCGTCTACAACAGCCTGCAATATCTCAATGACGACGACGTGCGCGCGATGGCGGTCTATCTGAAGGGCCTTGCGCAGCGCGGTTCACCTGAGAAGCCGTCGACGCCGCTGCCGTCGGCCGAGAGCAGCCTGCTGCTCTCCTTCGGCAAGCCGATCTATGACCGTGAATGCGCGAGCTGCCATGGCACGACCGGGCAGGGCATGCCGCCGGACTATCCGCCGCTCGCCGGCAACCTGTCGATCCAGATGGTTTCCGCCGTCAACCCCATCCGCATGGTGCTCAATGGCGGCTATCCGCCGGGCACATCAGGCAATCCGATGCCCCACGGTATGCCGCCGTTCGCGCAGAAGCTGTCGGACGACGAGGTCGCGGCGGTTGTGACCTACATTCGAACGGCGTGGGGTAACCGCGGCGAACCGGTGTCGGCGCGGCAGGCCAACGAATTGCGTGCAGCAACGCTGAACTAAAGCATGATCCGGAAAAGTGCGAAGCGGTTTTCCGAAGAGATCATGCTCAAACAAGGAGCCAGGGCGTGATGACGATTCAACCTGATCCCATCGCGCTCTAGGGGAACGCGGTCATGATCAACTCATCTTCGCCGCAACCGCCTGCATCCGTCTCGGAAGACGAGGCCGTCGAGACCATCGTTCGCGCGGGCCCGAGCGGCGCGGTCGCGGTCGCAGGCGTTGCGACGGCCATCGTGGTCGGCTTGTGGTTTGCGTTCTATCTGCTCGTCTTCCTGCCGCGGAGCGCTCCCTGATGGCGACCGAGACGGACCATAGCCTCGGCGAAGCGGTTGCCGCACGGATCGAGCGGCGCTGGGCGACGCTGTCGATCGCGATTGTCGGCCTACTGGTCGGCATGGCGGCCTATATCGGCATTCATCAGGCGACGATGCCGCAGGGCCGGGTCGAAACCGCCGATCCCAAGACGTTGCATCTGTCCGGCGAATTCATCGAGAGCAATCTCGGCAGCGAAATGGAGGCCGACGGCTCGGTCACCGTGCGCGCCATCGGCCAGCAATATTCCTTCACGCCGCAATGCGTTGTGGTGCCGGCGGAGACCCCGATCACGTTCCGCGTCACCAGCGCCGATGTCGTCCACGGATTCCTGATCGAGGGCACCAACATCAACACGATGCTGGTGCCGGGCTACGTCACGGCGCTGCCGGTGCGCTTCAAGGCGCCGGGCGATCACGTGATGCCATGCCAGGAATTCTGCGGCATCGGCCACCAGGGCATGTGGGGCAAGGTCAAGGTGATCGACAAGGCCGCGTTCCGCGACATGGCCGCAGCGAAGCGGAGGCTGACCTGTGTTGACTAACAGACGGCTGATAGCGGCGCATTTCTGGCTCGCCTTCATCGTGTTCGGCGTCGCGCTGGTGCTCGGCGCCTGGCAGATGTTCGTGCGCAGCCCGTTGAATGCCTGGCATTTCAACCCGGAGTTCTACTATCGCTCGGTCACCGCGCACGGCTCGGCGATGGGCTATGTATTCCCGACGCTGATCGCGATGGGCTTCGGCTACGCGATCACCGAAGCCTCGCTGGAGAAGGCGCTGATTGGAC
Source organism: Bradyrhizobium sp. USDA 3240 (assembly GCF_054063295.1). Lineage (NCBI taxonomy): Bacteria > Pseudomonadati > Pseudomonadota > Alphaproteobacteria > Hyphomicrobiales > Nitrobacteraceae > Bradyrhizobium > Bradyrhizobium sp. USDA 3240. The sequence continues at coordinate 855,832 of NZ_JBSSGD010000002.1, read as the reverse complement.
GGCGTTGGGCCTGGGCCGGCTTCTTCCTGGTCGCCGTCGGCGCCGTTGTCGCGATGATCCCGGTGTCGCTCGGGCTCGCCTCGGTGCTCTACACCTTCTATCCGCCGATGGTCGGCAATCCCTTCTATTACATCGGCGTCGTCATGGTCGTGGTCGGCTCATGGATCTGGGTCGCGCTGATGGTGACCAATTTCGTGATCTGGAAGCGCGAGAACCCGGGCAAGCCGGTGCCGCTTGCGATGTACGCCAATGTCGCAGGCTCGTTGCTCTGGGGCTGGACCGCGGTCGGTGCGGCGCTGGAAATCCTGTTCCAGATCCTGCCTGTGGCGCTCGGGCTCAAGTCCACGATCGATGCGGGGCTGGCGCGCGTCTTCTTCTCGTGGACCCTGCACGCCATCGTCTATTTCTGGCTGATCCCGACCTACATCGCCTACTACACGATCTTCCCGCGCGCGATCGGCGGCCGGCTCTTTAGCGACGCGATGGCGCGGATTTCGTTCATCCTGTTCGTCGTGGTGGCGATGCCGATCGGCGTGCACCATCTGTTTGCCGACCCGCAGGTCGGCGCCGGATTCAAGTTCATGCATTCGGTGTTCACCGGCCTCGTCGCGCTGCCGACCCTGCTCACGGTGTTCACGATCTGCGCGTCGGCGGAGATCGCCAGCCGCCTGCGCGGCGGCCGTGGTGCATTCGGCTGGATCGGTGCGCTGCCATGGTCCAATCCGATCATGCTGGCGACGGCACTGTCGCTGGTCATGCTCGGCTTCGGCGGCGCCGGCGGGCTGATCAACATGAGCTATCAGCTCGATGCCGCCGTGCACAACACGCAGTGGATCACCGGCCATTTCCACCTGATCTTCGGTGGCGCCATCGTGATCATGTATTTTGCCATCGCTTATGATCTGTGGCCGCATCTGACCGGGCGGGCGCTGGACAGTTTCGGCCTGATGCGGACGCAGCTTTGGCTGTGGTTCATCGGCATGATCGTGACCACCTTCCCATGGCACTATGTCGGCATTCTCGGCATGCCGCGCCGCATGGCGTATTATGACTATGCCAACCCGGCGATCTCGCCGCAGGCCTTCTCCGTTGCGATGTCGGCGATCGGCGGCTTCATCCTGCTGCTGTCGGGCCTGCTGTTCCTGCTGGTGCTGATCCGCGGGCAATTCGGCGCGCGAGGCGAGGCGGGTGCATATCGCTTCGCGGTGCCACTGCACATGCCGACGCGGATTCCGGTCGCGCTCAACTCGTTCGGTCTCTGGCTCGCATTGATGGTCGGTCTCACCGTGGTGAACTATGGCTTCCCGATTGCGCAACTGATGGCGCTGAAGGAGACCAGCGTGCCTGCGGTCTATGTCGGAGCAGGCCGATGAGTGATCAGCCGCTGTTCTCCCCGCGCAATCCGTGGTTCGGCATCAGCGTCGGCGTCACGGCCGCCATTGCCGTGCTGTCGGCCATCGCGGGCCTGATCTGGTTGCCGTTGGCGCAACCCAACCTCAAGCTTGCAGGCGTCTGGGACGCGATCTGCAGCGCAGCCGGCGTGCCGCGTGCCGCCGTGCAGGAGGCCGGCGTCAAGCCGGATTTCAAGACCTCCAATGTCGTCATGACGTCGGAGATGCTGACCAAGGTCGATCAGGTCTCGATCGGGCGGGGCGCGACGCTGGCGCAGCGTTGCGCGATCTGCCACGGACCGCAGGGCGTCAGCGATGCCCATTCGCCCAACCTCGCCGGGCAGTTTGTCGCGGTGACGTACAAGGAGCTCAACGACTTCAAGACCGGCGCGCGGGTCAGCGTGGTGATGAGCCCGTTCGCGGCGGCGATGAGCGATCAGGACATGAAGGATGTTGCGGCCTATTACGCCTATTTGCCGCGGGTGCCTTCGGACAATCTGGATACCGGGCGTGCCGCGCCGGCGGTCGTGGTGACGGGCGCCCCGATGCGCAACATCCCGCCTTGCGGCTCCTGCCACGGGGATATCGACAACAAGCCGGGAAGCCCCTGGCTCGGCGGCCAGTCGGCGGTCTACATCAAGGCGCAGCTCGAGGCCTTTGCATCCGGGGCCCGCCGCAACGACATCAGCCAGCAGATGCGCAACATCGCCCGACGGATGACGCCCGAGGAGATCGACCAGGTTGCGCACTACTACGAGGCCCAGCCCTGAGCCGGAAGTCTTAACGTGCCGTTAACCATAATTACGGCAAGTTGAATGGACATGGGTGCCGATTGCCGGCGCCCGGCAAGGCACCCGATAGATGGCGGTCGACCTCTTCAATGCGACGGCTTCGGCAGGTGTCGATGCTTCACGCCTGAAGGTCGCCGGTTCGATCAAGCAGGCGGCCGCGACCACCGGCACGAGCTTCGAATATCTGCTCACGACCGCGAAGATGGAGTCCAATTTCAATCCGCGGGCCGGCGCCACGACCTCGTCGGCGCATGGACTCTATCAGTTCATCGACCAGACTTGGCTCGGCACCGTCAAGGAGGCCGGAAGCCAGCTCGGCTACGGCCAGTATGCCGACGCCATCACCAAGAATTCCGACGGCAGCTATTCGGTCAGCGATCCCTCCGCGCGGAGCGCGGTCATGAAGCTGCGCGACGATCCCGATGCGGCATCCTCGATGGCGGCGGTGCTGACGCAATCCAACAGCTTCAAGCTCACCGGCACGCTCGGCCGTCGTCCGACCGATGCCGAGCTCTATATGGCGCATTTCATGGGCGTCGGCGGCGCCGGCAAGCTGATTTCGAGCGCCGAGGACAGTCCGAGCGCCAATGCGGCTGCGATGTTTCCGAAGGCGGCGGCCGCCAACCAGTCGATCTTCTATGACAAGTCGGGCAGCGCGCGCAGCGTCAGCCAGGTCTATTCGGTGTTGACCACACGCTACGCCGCGGCTGCGAATTCAAGCGACACGCGCACGGCGTTTGCCGCGGCGGGCGGCGGCACCATGAGCCCCAATGCGATCGCAAGCGCTGCGCCGACACAGGCGCTGACCATGGACACCGCGTCCTATCTTTCGACCTTCCCGAATGTCCGCGCGGCCTCATCGGCCGGTGCGACCTCCGCCGTCGCATCGGCACAGCCGGCGCCGGCCTTCCGCTCGCTCTACCAGGGCGGCGACCGTGCGGAGCCGATCTCGCCCGCGGTGCAGGAGCTGTGGGGCAATTCCGGCTCGCTCACCGCATCCGCGACGCCAAAGGTCCGCGCGCCCGGGCGGCTTGATCTGTTCAGCGACCCGAACGGCACCTACAGCAGCGGCTAGCGCCGTCTTGCTGCACGCGCGAAACCCTGCGCCGTGGTCGTATTAACGAAACGTCAATAATCCCAAACGTTTATGGTGAACCCTTTGTTAAGCGTCATGGTTTATTTTTTCTTGTAGTGGCGTCGTATGTCGATGCCGTCTCGTTGCGTAAGCCGGCAGGACCATGATCGTTCGGCAGTTCATTAGTTGGATTAGGACCGCTCCAGCAGGCGAGCGGGCAGAGGCGACACGGGCGTTGGCCCGCGCCTGGCTCATTTCGGATCTCACCGAGGACGACCGCATCGCAGCCGAGGGCGCGCTGCTGATGCTGCTCGACGACCCGTCGCCGCTGGTGCGGCAGGCGATGACCGAGGTGTTTGCATACAGCGCGGAGGCGCCGGCTACGATCGTGCAGGCGTTGTCGGCCGATCAGCCGTCGATCGCGCTGCCGGTGCTGGAGCATTCACCGCTCTTGATCGATGCCGACCTGGTCGACATCGTCGCGACCGGCTCCGACGAGATGCAGTGCGCGATCGCGCGCCGCGCCAATCTGCCGGCCTCGGTCGCCGCGGCGATTGCCGAGGTCGGCTCGGCGGCGGCCGCGCTCGAGCTGATCGAGAATCCCTACGCCGGGCTTGCGCCGTTCTCCTGGGACCGCATCGTCGAGCGCCACGGCCATCTCGCCGCGATCCGGGAATCGATGCTGCAGCTGGAAGATTTGCCGTCCGCGACGCGGCTCGCGCTGGTCGCAAAGCTCTCCGACACGCTGGCGCAGTTCGTCGTGGCGCGAAACTGGCTCGGCGCCGATCGCGCCGACCGCATCGCCGGCGAGGCGAAGGAGCGCTCCACGGTGAACATCGCCGCGCGTGCCTTCGGCGACGACATGCAGAACCTGATCACGCATCTGCGCGCCACCGGCCAGCTCACCGCCGGGCTGATCCTGCGGGCGCTGCTGTCGGGCAATCTCGATTTGTTCGGAGCCGCGCTCGCCGAGTTGTCCGGGCTGCCCTATGGCCGGGTTTCCGCGCTGTTGAACGACCGTGGCGGCAACGGCCTGCAGGCGCTGCTGCGGCGCGCCGGCCTGCCTGAATCCACCTACGCTGCGTTCCGCGTCGCGCTCGAGGCCAGCCACGAGGTCGGCTATGTCGACAGCGGCGACGGTGCGGCGCGGCTGCATCGCCGCATGGTCGAGCGTGTGCTGACCCATTGCGAGACCGACCATTCGGCCGCCGAGCCGCTGCTGATCCTGCTGCGCCGCTTTGCGACCGAATCGGCCCGCGAGGATGCGCGCATGTTCTGCGAGGATCTCGCCGCGGAAGACGCGGTCGCGGTGCTGCCTTACGATGACGATCTGATCGCGGCCTGAAGGCCGCGTTTCCCATATTGACGAAGATTGAAACCGTGGCCGCCGCCGCCGCCGCGGCGCGCTGCTATTCGCTGGGTGCGATGCTCGGCGCGAGGATGGCCTCGAGATGCTCGGGGCGGTCGCGGTTGGCGTGGGTCAGGAACTCATCGGCGATGCCGCGGAGCTGCTTGCTGAGCACGCCGGCCACGACCGCGGTGTCGAGCTTGGTGCGGTTCTGCACGATCGCCTGCACGGCATTGATGTGGTGCGCAATCAGCTGCTGCGGCACCGTGGCGAGATCAGGCGCGTGCTCGATGATCCGGCACAGGCTCTCGGCCGCCGCCGCCGCCGAGGGATAACCGAATGTTGCGGCATCGCCCTTGATGTCGTGCGCGGCGCGGAACAGCTCCTCGCGCGTCTTGTCGTTGAAGCCCTCGCGTTGCACCGTGGCGTGCGCGGCGGAGAGGCGGTCGGCCTCGATCGTCATCCACTCCTTGAACTCGCCCGACAGCCCGGCGAGCGCCTTTTCGGCGCGGCCGACCGGATCGTCGAGATCGCTCTCGGGCACGCGCAGCAGCACCTTGCGCAGCGGGTTCGGCTGCGTGATGACATGGTGGGTGCCGAAGCTCTTGACCTCGATCGTCCCGGGTTTGTCTTTCGCCATGGCGATATCCTAAATGCTCGAGCGCGCCTTCTCGAGCAGCGACGGCTGTTGCAGGATTTCGACCTCGCCGCTGCCGCGGCGTTCGGGGCCGATATAGGTGTTGGTGGTGTTGCGGCGGCGGTCGGGGCCGAAATAGGTCTTTGTCTTGATGAACGGACGCGGATTGGCGACCACGTTCATGATGCGCTGGTAGAGGCCCTTGGCCGAGATCGGCTTGGCCAGGAATTCGGTGACGCCGGCATCGCGCGCCACGGTGACGCGGCGCTTCTCGGAATGGCCGGTCAGCATGATGATCGGCGCGTAGGGATTGCCCTTGGATTCCGGCTGCCGGATCATCTGCGCGAGCTCGAGCCCGTCGAAGATCGGCATCGACCAGTCGGTGATGACGATGTCGGGCACGTAATGGGTGTACATTTCGAGCGCGGTGGCGCCGTCCTCGGCCTCATACACCTCGCGCGCGCCGAACGAATGCAGCAGCGTCCGCAGGATGCGGCGCATGTGCGGATTGTCGTCGCAAATCAAAAATCGCAGCTTGTTGAAGTCGATGCGATACATGGTCCGGTCCCGATCGGGCATACCGGGCCAATGCGGTATTACCCGACGTTAACCATATCCCGCCCGGAGTTAATGATTGGTTGCCGGGCAAGGGGCGCGGGATGCGGCGCGCCGTCAGTAGCCGAACTGCTCGCGCAGGATGCGTTCTTCCAGCGAGTGGCCGGGATCGAACAGCATCCGCATCGCGATCGTCTTGTCGGAGAGCACCTCGACCCGGCGGACGTCGCGGACCTCGTCATGGTCGGCGACCGCGGCCACCGGGCGCTTCTCGTCCTCGATCACCTCGATCACCACGAAGGCGGAGTTCGGCAGCAGCGCGCCGCGCCAGCGTCGCGGCCGGAATGCGCTGATCGGGGTCAACGCCAGCAGCGCCGCGTTGATCGGCAGGATCGGCCCCTGGGCGGAGAGGTTGTAGGCGGTCGACCCGGCCGGCGTCGCCACCAGGATGCCGTCGGCCATCAGCTCGGGCATCCGCTCATGCTCGTCGATCAGGATGCGCAGCTTGGCGACCTGGTAGGTCTGCCGGAACAGCGCGACCTCGTTGATGGCGTGATGCAGATGCACCGCGCCGTGGATGTCGGTCGCGCGCATCAGGAGCGGATTGATCAGCGATTCCCGCGAGGCCGCAAGCCGCGTGCGCAGGTCGTGCGTCGAATATTCGTTCATCAGGAAGCCGACGGTGCCGCGGTGCATGCCGTAGATCGGCTTGCCGCTGCGCATGTTGGCGTGCAGCGTCTGCAGCATCAATCCGTCGCCGCCGAGCGCAACCACGACGTCGGCATCGGCGGCTGAATGGTTGCCGTACATCGCCGTCAGCTGCTCAAGCGCCGTCTGCGCTTCCGAGCTCGCGCTGGCGACGAAGGCGATCTTGTCATACCGCTTGGAGCTAGCCATCGCTCACGAACTCGTTTGGCACGGAACACGCCGCGCTCGTCTATACATCCCGGGCGGCCTTGTCGAGATGGTCCGGGAACGGACCGCATGCCTTGCGGGTGCAGCCAAGCTAGCGCAGTTTGCGGATGAAATGCGTAAATGTCGGCCCAGGGAGTGAACGGCATGGCTAACAGTTTTGCGACACGGCTCACCGCGGCGTTGCTGGTGGCCTGCCTCGCAACCGCGGCGCGGGCCGACGACGAGGCCCCGCAGCCATCGCCGTCGCCGAGCGCACAGGCCCCAAGCGGCCAGAACCCAGGCGGCCAGAAGGGACGGGCAGGGCGCGGCGAGACGGGCTCCGGCGCCAACGCCGCGGGCAACACGCCTGCCGCCGAACAGCACCGCCTACCGCCGGATTCCACGACCAAGCAATCGGTCGCACTGCCTGGTCGTACGCTCGCCTTCAGCGCGACCGCGGGCTCGATCCGCGTGTTCGACGACAAGGGCGAGCCGCTCGCCGACATCGCCTATACTTCCTATCAGCTCGACGGCGCCGAGAAGGCGAGCCGCCCGGTGACGTTCCTGTTCAACGGCGGGCCGGGCTCCGCGTCGGCCTGGCTGCAATTCGGCAATGTCGGGCCGTGGCGACTGCCGTTCGACGGCGCGGTGGCGTCGGCCTCGCCGGAGCTGCAGCCGAATGCCGACACTTGGCTCGATTTCACCGATCTTGTCTTCATCGATCCGGTCGGCACCGGCTACAGCCGTTTCGTCACCACCTCGGAGGATGCCCGCAAGCGCTTCTTCACAGTCGATGGTGATGCCAATTCGGTTGCGCTGGTAATCCGCCGCTGGCTGGAGAAACACGACCGGCTGACCTCACCGAAGTATGTCGCCGGCGAAAGCTATGGCGGCATTCGCGGACCCAAGGTGGTGCGCAATCTGCAGATGCAGCAGGGTGTCGGCGTACGCGGCCTGATCCTGATCTCGCCGGTGCTCGATTTCCGTGACTATACCGGCTCTAGCGTCCTGCAATACGTCGCGAGCCTGCCGACGATGACGGCGGTCGCGCGACAGGCGAAGGGGCCGGTGACGCGCGAGGACCTTGCCGACGTCGAGAGCTACGCGCGCGGCGACTTCCTGCTCGATCTCGTCAAGGGGCAGGCCGATACCGAGGCCACCGCGCGGCTCGCCGACAGGGTCGCGAGCCTGACCGGCATCGACCCGGCGGTGAGCCGCAGGCTCGCCGGCCGCTTCGAGATCGGTGAATTCCGCCGCGAGTTCGATCGCAAGAGCGGCAAGGTGACCGGCCGCTACGATGCCTCGGTCGAAGGCTTCGATCCCTATCCGGACTCCAGCTACTTCCACTTCAACGATCCGTCCGGCGATCCCCTGATGGCGCCCTTGACCAGCGCGGCCGTCGACCTCACCACGCGCAGACTGAACTGGCGGCCGGACGGTTCGTATCATCTGCTCAGCGAAAGCGTGAGCAAGGGCTGGGAGTTCGGCCACGGCATCAGCCCGCCGGAATCGGTGACACAGCTGCGCCAGATGCTGGCGCTCGACCCCAAGCTGAAGCTCCTGATCGGTCACGGCCTGTTCGACCTTGCGACGCCTTACTTCGCCTCGAAGATCATCCTCGACCAGCTGCCGGCCTTCGCGGGTCCGAGCCGCACCAGGCTCGTGGTCTATCCCGGCGGCCACATGTTCTACTCCCGCGACGGCTCGCGCCAGGCCTTCCGCAAGGAGGTCGAGGCCCTGGTGAAGTGAGGTGAAGGTCGCTGGTTGGTAAAGCCACCAGCGCCACCCCCGCAGCCGTCGTCCCTGCGAAAGCGCAGGGACGACAATGAGTTTGTTGCGCCGCTCGTCGCAAACATTGTGGTCGTCCTGGCTTTCGCCAGGACGACAATAGGTGGCGCGATCTCGAAAACGCTCTAGCCGTCGCGCCGGAACTGGCCGAGCTCGTGCAACAACGCAGCCCCGGTCCGCACGCCGCTGTAGAAGCAGTCCAGCGTCATGTTCTCGTTCGGCGCATGGTTGGCTTCGTCCGGATTGGCATAGGGCGTGACGAAGGCGGGGATGCCCAGGAGCTTGGTGAAGACGTAGTTGGGCAGGCTGCCGAAGCCGGCCGGTATCAGCAGCGGCTCCTGGCCATGGGCGGCAACGAAGGCGCGGCGCAGCGGCGCGGTGTAGGGCGAGGCGATCGGCGTCTTCGAGGGCTGCATGCCCATGTCGGCAGCGACGAACTCGACCTCGGGCGCGTGTTTGGCGACGTGAGCCCGAACCTTGCGCAGGATGTCCTCGGCGTCCTGCGCCTCGACGAGACGGATGTCGCATTTGACGAAGGCTTCGTTCGGCAGCACGGTCTTGGTGCCAGGGCCGCCATAGCCGCCGTGGAAACCGTTGATGGTCAGCGTCGGCTGGAAGCAGAGACGGTCGTAGAAGGGGCGGTCCGCAGGCGCGTCGAGGCGCTTCAGTGCAAGGCTCGCTTTGACGGCCTCGATATCGAGCGGCAGGCGCTCGATCGCCGCCAGTTCCTCGGGTGCCGGCAGCTCGACGGCATCATGCAGCCCCTCGATGGTGATCTCCCCGGCCGCGTTCTTCATCGTGCCGAGAAGGTGGACCAGCGTCCAGATCGGGTTCGGCACGACGCCGCCGAAGTTGCCGGAATGGACGTCGCGACTGGCATGGCGGCAGCGCAGCTCGAAGGAGACGACGCCGCGCGAGCCGAACTTGATCGTCGGTGCGCCGCTGGCATGGCGCGGGCCGTCGGCGGTGACGGCGAGATCGGCCTTCAGGAGATGCGCCTTGGCGCGCACGAAGCCGGCGATGTGCGGGCTGCCGATCTCCTCCTCGCCCTCCAGCAGCAGGATGACGTTGCAGGGCAGTTCGCCGTGCACATTGAGATGGGATTCGATCGCCAGGATCTGGGCGAAGTGCTGGCCCTTGTTGTCACCGACGCCGCGTGCATAGAGCCGGCCGTCCCGGAGCGTCGGCTCGAAGGGCGGCGATAGCCATTTCTCGAGCGGGTCGGCCGGCTGCACGTCATAGTGCCCGTAGAGCAGGACGGTCGGCTTGCCCGGTGCCTTCTCCCAGCGTGCCACCACCATCGGATAACCTTCCGTGGCGACAAGGCCGGCTTCGAGGCCGATCCCGGTGAGCATCTCGAGCAGCAGGGCGCCGACCTCGGCGATGCCGATGTTCTCGGCGCTGATGCTCGGATGGCGTAGATAGGCGATCAGGCGTTGCAGGAAACTGTCGCGGTTGGCTTCGATATGGGTGAAGACGGCAGCCAATGCGTCGGAAGAAGCCATGATGAGCACCTGACAATGCAAACATCGTCGCACCGAAAGACGCCGGCGCGATCGGCGTCGGATTGCATGAGTGCTTTACCTCCCGCTGACGTGACAATCAACGGCGGGACGCCAAGCGCCATTGTCGACAGCGATCAGCGCCGAATGTTGCCCGGCTTGCTCCGGCCCAGGCAAATCAATGGCAGGCGTTCAGGCCGGCGCTGACCCGCCACAGCATTCGCCGCGCGTCTGCACCGGAGGGCAGGGCACCGTCCCGTAAGAGCAGAACACACAGCAATCGCCGGCAAGTGGCTTGAGGCGGGTGCCGCAGCCGCGGCAGTCGTAGAAGAACTGGCAGGCATCGGTCGGCATCGTTTCGGTCGCGGCAAATCCGCAAGCCGGACAGGTCAAGGTCGACACGAGTTGCATGAGCGCGGGTCCGTTGGTCAGTGTCTCATGTCATTTCGGCGATCGCACAGGTCAAGTGGCAAGATTGTGATCGGCGGTCGCTAAGACGGGCTTATCCAGCCGGGATGAAGCCGCAATCTGGCACCGATGATGCGTGAACCCGTCGCGGCCTCGAAAATATTCGTGATCTGGCCGATCGGGGTGTAACCAAACCGGTCGCTTGAGCGAACCAGACCATAGAAGCGCTGCATGACGACCGCGGAAAACGAGCTCAAGCAACTGATGCTTGCCAGCCAGGATGGCGACGCGGCGGCCCACCGGGCGTTGCTGGAGCGCCTGAGCCGGCATTTGCGTGCCTACTACAAGAGCAAGCTTGCGAGGAGCGGCCGCGGCGCGGCCGAGGCGGAGGATCTGGTGCAGGAGGCCGTGTTGGTTATTCACTTGCAGCGGCACACCTACGATCCGGCTCAACCGCTGACGCCTTGGGTGCACGCGGTCGCGCGCTACAAGCTGATCGATTTCCTGCGCCGCACGCGGGCCTCGCGCGCCAACGTGCCGATCGACGCGGCCGACGGCATCACGGCGCATGACGATCATATCGGTGCCGAGAGCAGCTTTGACGTCAGGCGATTGCTCAAGCAATTGCCTGATAACATGCAGTGCGCGATTGGGGCCGTGAAGCTCGATGGATTGAGCGTCGCAGAAGCGGCGCAGCGCTGCGACATGTCGGAATCCAGTGTGAAGGTCAGCATTCATCGCGGGCTGAAGGCCCTGGCCGCGTTGATCGCCGGGAGGACGGACCCATGAAGACCGATGAGCTGATCGCGGCGCTCAGCAACAATGTCGAGCCGGTCGATCGGCGGCTGGTCGGCCGGACCGTTGCGATCGCGCTCGGCCTAGGGCTGGTTGCCGCGCTTGGCCTCGTGCTTGCCGGGCTTGGCGTTCGCGCCGACCTCGCCACGCCGCGCGCCGTGATCTTCCTCTCTCTGAAGCTCGCATTCGCGCTCGGCACCGTCGGTGCAGCGTCGATCTATCTGACCCGGCTGGCCCGGCCGGGCGGCGAGCGAAAGATCTCGCTTGGACTTGCCGCACTCCCGTTCGGGGCGATCATGCTGCTTGCCGCCACCAGCCTCGGACAGGCGCCCAGCTCTCACTGGGACAGGATGGTCATGGGAGACCAATGGCTCGAATGCCTGATCTCGGTTCCGATCATCGCGATCGTGCCGTTTGCCGTGGTGATCTGGGCAGTCAGAAAGGCGGCGCCGACCAATCTGGTGCAGGCGGGCGCATTCGCCGGCCTCGTCGCAGGTGGTGTGAGCGCCGTCGGCTATGCACTGCACTGCACCGACGACTCGTTGCCCTTTGTCGCGCTGTGGTACGGCGGCACGATCGTGCTGTGCACACTTGCCGGCGCGGCGTTGGGACCGCGGTTGCTGCGCTGGTGAAATGCAGTGATCGAGCGTCTCACGTCGGCGTGAGCGTGTAACCGGGGCAACGTTGGCTTCGAACTCATGATCGGAAGCGCAAATCAATGCGCTTCGGAAAATCATGGAGCCGATGATGTCGATCAACAAATGCCTTCTTGCCTTCTCAATCCTCGCGCCGCTTGTTGTGGCATCGGCAACCGCGCAGGCGGGCCTGACGGCCTCCGACAGGAGATATTTGCCCAACGAGGCCGCAGAAGCCGCAGCAGCGGGTACGGTTGCCGTGCAACGCGATCCGATGTCTGCATTCGGCTACGATCAGGGCGCGTTGCGCGTGCAGCCGGCGAGTGTTCCGGATGCTGCCCGGACGCCGTGGCGCTATCACGGCGGCCCGAAGTCTCCGTATCAATAACCGCTCGATGCAGGGCACCAGGCCGGGATGAACGATTAACCACTTTCCCGCTGGTGCAGTTGTGAACAGGGTGGCCTTTTCAGCACCCGTCCTTTGTGAGACTGTCGCAACATGAATGTTCGCCAATTGTTCAGATTGCTGCTCGCCGTCCTCGTGACGGCAGGCCTGACAATTGCGCCGCTGGCCGTGCCCGCGGCGGCCGGATCCGCGCCGACCGGAATGAGCCAGATGGCGGACATGTCTGACATGACGGCCGATATGCCGTGCTGCCCCGACAAGCAGAACAGCAATGACTGCCGGGATTGTCCGCTGGTTGCGATCTGCATGTTGAAGGTCCTGCACGCGGGACCATCGACCGTCGGTCTCGCGGTGCGGCCGTCGACGCAGCTGCAATTGCATCCGCATGACGATCTGGTCGCCGACGGGCTGGTCCGTCCGCCGCCCGACCATCCTCCTCGACATTTGGTCTGACTGGCGCCGCAAGCGCCGGTTGCTGCTGCGCGACCTTTCGGGCGCGTGGACGTCGCATGCCGCGCAAGCGGCAGACCAAATCCAATCGAGGAATGAAACGCAATGACGTTGTTCAATACGTCGCGTGCCGTAGCGGCCGCGCTCATCGGCATGGCGCTGGTAGGTACTGCCACTGTCGCGCTCGCCGACATCAAGGACTACGAATTCCAGCTCGTCGACCAGACCGTCCAGGCCGGTCCGGACAAGGTCGTCACCGTCCGGCTGATGAACATGAAGACCGGCAAGGCCGTGCCTGACGCCGTGATCTTCACGACGCGGCTCGACATGGCCCCGGACGGCATGCAGGAGATGGCCACCAAGGTCACGCCGATGCCGGGGACCGAACCCGGCACCTATCGGTTCAAGGCGAATTTCGGCATGGCCGGGCGCTGGCAGCTGTCGCTGGGTGCGAAGGTGCAGGGTGAGACCGGCACGGTCGAAAGCAAGCTCGTCGTCACGGCCGGAAAATGAACCGGCTCGCTCTGGCAGGCGCTGCCGCTGCGATCGCTGCAGCGGCAGGCGTCGCATATCTTGGTCGCGGCCTGCCGCCGTGGCCGGGCGCAAATCTTGCCGCCTCTGCCGCGCATGCGGCGGAAGCCGGCGCGCCGATCTATTTCCGCGATCCGGACGGCAAGCCGTCTTACTCGCTGACGCCGAAGAAGACGCCTGACGGCCGCGACTACCAGCCGGTCGCCGCCGGCGCCGATCTCAGCTTCGACGAGCCGGACGCGCCGTTGGCGACGCCGGCGGACAGCAATGCCATGGCCGCCAAGGGCGAGCGCAAGGTCAAATATTATCGCAATCCGATGGGCCTTCCCGACACCTCACCGGTGCCGAAGAAGGATTCCATGGGGATGGATTACATCGCGGTCTATGCCGGCGAAGACAGCGACGACGGCTCGATCACGCTGTCGCCGGGAAAAATCCAGCGCACCGGCGTCAAGTCCGAAGCGGCACAGATGCGTCGCATCCGCACACTGGTGCGCGCGCCCGGCACGATTCAGCTCGACGAGCGGCGGGTGTCGGTGATTGCAATGCGTGCCGAGAGCTACGTGCAGAAGGTCGCCGACATCACGACCGGCAGCCGGGTGACCAAAGGCCAGCCGCTGATGGAGATCTACAGCCCGGCGGTGTCGTCCGCGGCGGCCGAATATGTCGCGACCATGACCTCGAAGGCGATCGCGAATATTGAGCCTTACGGACGAGGCTCCAAGCAGCGGCTGACCAATCTCGACGTTCCCGAGACGGTTATCGCCGAGATGGAAAAGAGCCACACCGTACCGCTCGCGTTCCAGTGGTTGTCGCCGCGCGACGGCATCGTGTTGCAACGTGCCGCGATCGAGGGCATGCGCGCGCAGCCCGGCGACGTGCTGTTCCGGATCGCCGACGTCTCCGTCGTGTGGGCACTGGTCGATGTCGCCGAGCGCGATCTCGGCAACATCGTGGTCGGGCAGAAGGTCGTGGTGCGGGCCCGCAGCTATCCCGGCCGCGCGTTCATGGGCCAGATCAGCGTGATCTATCCGCAGGTCAACAAGGACACGCGCACCGCGCGGGTGCGGATCGAATTGCAGAATGCCGATCTCGCGCTGCTGCCGGACATGTATGTCGACGCCGAGATCGACATCGGCAGCCCGGCGCCGGTGCTGACCGTGGCTGATAACGCGATCCTCGACACCGGGAGCCGCCAGACCGTGCTGATCGACCGCGGCAACGGGCGGTTCGAGCCGCGCGAGGTCAAGCTCGGGCGGCGCGGCGACGGCTATGTCGAAATCCGCGACGGGATCGCCGAGGGCGATGCGGTGGTGACCTCGGCGACCTTCCTGATCGATGCCGAAAGCAACCTGAAGGCCGCAATCAAGGGCTTTGCCGAGGCCGGTGCTGCGCAAGCGACCGCGGCTGACGGCCAGACGACGGACGGAGGCCGGCCATGATTGCCCGTGTCATCGCCTGGTCGGCGCGCAATTTGCTGCTGGTGCTGTTTGGCACCGGCTTTGCGGCCGCCGCGGGCCTCTACGCGTTGCTGCATCTCCCGCTCGATGCGATCCCCGATCTCTCCGACACCCAGGTCATCGTCTACACGGAGTATCCCGGTCAGGCGCCGCAGGTGATCGAGGACCAGGTCACCCTATCCCTTGACCACGGCGATGCTGACGGTGCCGAAGTCGAAGGTCGTGCGCGGCTTCTCGTTCTTCGGCGTCTCCTTCGTCTACGTCATCTTCGAGGACGGCACCGACATCTACTGGGCGCGCTCGCGCGTGCTCGAATTCCTCAACGGCGCGGCGTCGCGATTGCCTGCGGGTGTATCGCCGACGATCGGTCCCGATGCGACCGGGGTCGGCTGGGTCTACCAGTATGCCGTGATGTCGAAGCAGCTGAACCTCGCCGACACCCGCACCATCCAGGACTGGAACCTGAAATTCGCGCTGGCGCGGGCCGAAGGCGTCGCCGAGGTCGCGAGCGTCGGCGGCTTCGTCAAGCAGTACAATGTGATCCTCGATCCGCAGCGGATGCGCGACCGCGGCATCACCATGCAACGGATGCGCGACGCGATCCGCGCCAGCAATGCCGACGTCGGCGGCCGTACCGTCGAGCTCTCCGAGTTCGAATATGTCATTCGCGGCAAGGGCTATCTCAGGGATATCAACGATCTCGGCAACATCGTGCTGAAGACCGACAACGGCACGCCGGTGCTGCTGCGCGACGTTGCCCGCGTCGAGCTCGGCCCCGACGAGCGGCGCGGCATCGCAGAACTGAACGGCGAGGGCGAGGTGGCGAGCGGCATCGTGCTGCAACGCTTCGGCGTCAATGCCCTCGACGTGATCGAGAACGTCAAGAAGCGCTTCAAGGAGATCGCGACCAGCCTGCCGAAGTCGGTCGAGATCGTACCGGTCTATGACCGGTCCAACCTGATCTATGCGGCGATCGACACGCTCAAGCGCACGCTGTTCGAGGAGAGCGTCGTGGTCGCGCTGGTCTGCTTCGTGTTCCTGCTGCATGTCCGCAGCGCGCTGGTCGCGATCCTGATGCTGCCGGTCGGCGTGTTGATGGCATTCGGTGCGATGAAGCTGCTCGGGATTGGCTCCAACATCATGAGCCTCGGCGGCATCGCGATCGCGATCGGCGCCATGATCGATGCGGCGATCGTGATGATCGAGAATGCGCACAAGCATCTGGAGCGGGCCGAGCCCGGCCGATCGCGGGTCGCGATCCTGATCGAGGCCGCGGCGGAAGTCGGACCGGCGCTGTTCTTCAGCCTGCTCATCATCACCGTGTCGTTCATGCCGATCTTCACGCTGGAGTCGCAGGAGGGGCGGCTGTTCTCGCCGCTCGCCTTCACCAAGACGTTTGCGATGGCGGCGGCGGCGCTCTTGTCGGTGACGCTGGTTCCGGCGCTGATGGTGATCTTCGTCCGCGGCAGGATCGTCCCCGAGCACAAAAATCCGATCAACCGCTTCCTGATCTGGATCTACCGTCCCGTCATCAACGGCGTGCTGCGGGCCAAGACGCTGGTGATCCTGCTGGCGCTCGCAGCGATCGCCGTCACGGTCTGGCCGGCGCGGCAGCTCGGCACCGAGTTCATGCCCGACCTCAACGAGGGCACGCTGCTCTATATGCCGACCACGCTGCCGGGGATCTCGGTGACCAAGGCAGCCGAACTGCTGCAGATGCAGGACCGCATCATCCGCAGCTTTCCGGAGGTCGTCTCGGTCTACGGCAAGGCCGGCCGCGCCGCCACCGCGACCGACCCGGCGCCATCGGAGATGTTCGAGACCGTGGTCAACCTCAAGCCGAAGCAGCAATGGCGCAAGGGCCTCACGCTCGACGGCCTGATCGCCGAGATGGACAAGGCGCTGCAATTCCCCGGCGTCTCCAATGCCTGGACCATGCCGATCAAGGCGCGCATCGACATGCTGTCGACCGGGATCCGGACGCCCGTCGGCGTCAAGGTGATCGGTCCCGATCTCGCCGTGATCGACAAGCTCGCGCGCCAGGTCGAGCAGGTCGTGAAGGGCGTGCCCGGCACCTCGTCGGCCTATGCCGAACGCGGTCTCGGCGGCTACTATCTCGAGATCACGCCGAACCGCGAAGCGCTGTCGCGCTACGGCATCGCGGTGCAGGACGTGCAGGACACGATCGCAACTGCGCTCGGCGGTCAGACCGTGACCACGACTGTGGAGGGGCGGCAGCGCTTCACCGTCAACATGCGCTATCCGCGCGACCTGCGTGACAATCCGGGCGCGATCGCCAGCGACATCCTGGTGGCGATGCCGGCGGGCGGGGCGGTGCCGCTCGGCGAGGTCGCCGATATCACGCCGGCGCGCGGACCGACCACGATCCGGACCGAGAACGGGCAGCTCGCGACCTACGTCTATGTCGATATCCGCGATCGCGATCTGGGCAGCTATGTCGCGGATGCGCAGCGCGCGGTGCAGGCCGCCGTGCAGTTTCCGGCCGGCACCTACGTGGTCTGGAGCGGGCAGTACGAATATCTGGAGCGCGCCGCGGCACGGCTCAGGATCGTGGTGCCGGTGACGCTCCTGACAATCTTCCTGCTGCTGTATCTCAACTTCCGCTCGGTGGCCGAGACCATGATCGTGATGCTGTCGCTGCCGTTCGCACTGGTCGGCGGGCTCTGGCTGATGTGGGCGCTCGGCTTCAACCTGTCGGTTGCGGTCGCTGTCGGCTTCATCGCGCTCGCCGGCGTCGCCGCTGAGACCGGCGTCGTGATGTTAATGTATCTCAACCAGGCGCTGGCCGAGGTCACCGCGCGTCGCGCTGCTGAGGGCCGCGCGATCGGTCGCGACGATCTCAACCACGCGATCATCGAGGGCGCGGTCGAGCGGGTGCGGCCGAAGATGATGACCGTGGTCGCCATCATGGCCGGGCTATTGCCGATCATGTGGAGCACCGGCACCGGTTCCGAGATCATGCAGCGCATCGCGGTGCCGATGATCGGTGGTATGATCTCGTCGACCCTGCTGACGCTGATCGTGATTCCCGCGATCTTCGCCGTCGTGAAGGGCTTCGCGCTTCGCGCGAGGATGCCGGAAGCTGATGTCGTTGCGCCCGTCGTGCGACAGCGTGTAGCAGGGGCGGGAAATCCGTTGGCCGGTTCAAACCGGATTGAATGATACCCTGCGGGGGTATATACGATGGTGGTTCGTGGCCGGCTGATTTGCAGCCGGGGTGCGGGCGAGGTGAGTTCGGGGCGATCACGCAGGTGCTGGTGCGGTTGACGAGGTCAGGACGGGTGCGGGCGGGATGTTCCATCATCCTGGCCTATCTGTTCTGTGTCCTCGCGCCGTCCGTCGCGCTCGCGTTCGGGGCGCCGTTTCCGTGCCTGACCGATGAGGTCCAGCCGGCCGTCGCGGTGCACGTGCATGATGCCTCGATGGCGCATGCTGATAACGCCGCGCACGATCATGCCGGCCACGATGACGGCGGCATGCATGCGCATCACGCGGCCGATGGCGCCGAACCACCGGTCAAGCACAGCCACGACGGCAAGAATTCGTCGGGGTCGTGCTGCGCGATGATGTGCGTGTCGGCGCTGCCCGCTGACCTTCCGTCGGTTGCCGCTCCTTTGCATCCGATTGCAATCCGTCTCTCCGAGGCCTTCCAGAGCCTGCACAGCGAGGCGCCCGCACGGCTTTACCGTCCCCCCATCGCCTGATCCTCAGCTGACATCGTGGCTGCGCCGCGCGCTCGCGTGCGCATGCCTGTCATTCATCTGATGATCGGGACAGACCCATGTTTTCGCATTTCGGGGCGAGGCTCGCCGCCGTTGCCACACGACGTGGCAACCGGCTTGGCCGGCGCGCGCCATCGACATTCGCATCGCGCATCGCCGCCGCCATCCTTGCGGCTGCGCCGCTCGCCGGCTGCATGGCCGACGGCCGGCCGCTTGCTGCCGCAGGCGACCCGGCCAACCCGTCGGCCCACACAGCCAGCGTCGGCTACCGCTCGACGATCGCGCCCTACAGCAGCCTGCGTCCGGCGACGCCGCTGCCCTGGCGCGAGCGCAACGATGGCGTGACGCCGCAAACCAATTCCGATCACAAATCGGATCGGTAGGAACACACCATGCGACATCTGGCCATTGCGCCGATCCTGCTGCTGACGTCCGCGCTCGCGGGATGCGCCTCGTTCTCGCCCGACAGCGGCATGGGCGTCGTCTCCGACGTGACCGAAAAGGCGATTGGCAAGGACGTCGCCTTCGTTCGCTCGGCGGACGAAGCCGCGACCGTCGATGCCGCGGTGAAGCGGCTGCTGGCGCGCAACCTGACCGCGGATGCCGCCGTGCAGGTCGCGCTATTGAACAACAAGGGCTTGCAGGCCGCCTATAACGAGCTGGCGCTGGCGGAGACCGATCTCGTCGCCGATAGTCTGCCGCCGAATCCGACCTTCTCGGTCTCCCGCATCACCGGCAACGGTGCCAGCGAGGTCGAACGCCAGGTGGTCGGCGACATCCTGGCGCTGGCGACCTTGCCGGCGCGCTCCGAGATCGCGCGCGAGCGCTTTCGTCAGGCGCAGCTCAGGGCCGCGCTCGCCACCTTGCGGCTCGCCGCCGAGGTGCGTCGCAGTCATGTCGCGGCTGTTGCCGCGAACGAGATGGTCGCGCTGCTGACCGACGCGAAGGCGACCGCGGAATCGACGGCCCAACTCGCCAAGAAACTCGGCGAGACCGGCGGCATGAACAAGCTCGATCAGGCCCGCGAGCAGGTGTTCTACGCCGAGATCACCGCCGACCTCGCCAGCGCGCGGCAGAACGCGGCGAGCTCGCGCGAGCGGCTGGCGCGTCTCTTGGGATTGTGGGACGGCGATCTCGGCTTCCGACTCCCCAGCAAATTGCCATTGCTGCCAAAGCGACCGCTGGAACAGCCGTCGATCGAGGTCGCCGCGGTCGGCCACCGCGTCGATCTGCAGATTGCGCGGATGGAGATCACAGCGCTTGCCAAGGCGCTCGATCTCACCGAGGCCACGCGCTTCGTCACGCTGCTCGACGTCGCCGGCATCGACAGGCGGACGCGCGATCCGGAAGGCCCGCCCTTCAAGGAGCGCGGCTTCGACGTCCAGTTCCAGATTCCGATCTTCGACGGCGGCGCGGTGAGGGTGCGGCAAGCGGCGGAGACCTACCGGCAGACGATCAACCGACTGACCGAGAAGGCGATCAACGTCCGCTCCGAGGCGCGCGACGCCTACCGCGTCTACCGCTCGACCTACGACATCGCGAGCCACTACCAGCGCGAGGTGCTGCCGCTGCGGCAGATCATCACCGAGGAGATGCAGCTGCGCTTCTCCAGCATGGAGGTCGACGTGTTCGCGCTGCTGACTGAAGCGCGGCAGCGGCTCGGCTCGCTGCGCGCGGCGATCGACGCCAAACGCGATTTCTGGCTGGCGCAATCCGACTTGCAGACCGCGATCAACGGCGGCGGCCCGGCGGCCGCGCCATCGACACCATCCGCCGTCGCCTCGACCGCACCCGCGGCCGGCGATCATTGAGAGGAGACGTAGATGTTTTCACGTCGAGGATTTCTGGAGAGCGCGGCGCTGGTCACGGCAAGCGCGGTCAGCGGCCGCGTGCAGGCCGCCGCGATTCCGGAAGCGCCGACCATGGACAAAGCGGTGATGCAGCCGCCGCTGCATCCGACCAGCGGGCCCGACTACCGGCCGGTGGTCACGCTCAACGGCTGGTCGCTGCCGTGGCGGATGAACGGCGACTGGAAGGAATTCCATCTCGTCGCCGAGCCGGTGGTGCGCGAATTCGCCGACGGCATGAAAGCCAATCTGTGGGGCTATAACGGCCAGGCGCCGGGACCGACCATCGAGGCGGTCGAGGGCGACAAGGTCCGCATCTTCGTCACCAACAAATTGCCCGAGCATACCACGGTGCACTGGCACGGCATGATCGTGCCGTCAGGTATGGACGGCGTCGGCGGCCTCAACCAGCCGCACATCAAGCCGGGCAAGACCTTCGTCTACGAGTTCGAGCTGAAGCACAGCGGGACCTTCATGTACCACCCGCATTCCGACGAGATGGTGCAGATGGCGATGGGCATGATGGGGATGTTCATCGTGCATCCGCGCGATCCGGCGTTCCGTCCGGTCGACCGCGACTTCGTCTTCATCATGAGCAGCTACCTGATCGACCCCGGCACCTATCTGCCGAAGGTCAACGAGATGACCGACTTCAACATGTGGACCTGGAACAGCCGCGTCTATCCCGGCATCGATCCGATGCCGATCCGGCTCGGCGATCGGATCCGCGTGCGGATCGGCAATCTGACCATGACCAACCATCCGATCCATGTGCATGGGCACAATTTCGCAGTGACCTGCACCGACGGCGGTTGGGTGCCGCAGAGCGCGCAATATCCGGAGACCACGACCGACGTGCCGGTCGGCGCCGTCAGGGCGTTCGACATGCTCGCCGATAATCCCGGCGACTGGGCGTTTCACTGCCACAAGTCGCACCACACCATGAATGCGATGGGCCACGACGTCAGAAATTTCATCGGTGTGTCGCGCCAGGATCTGGCGAAGGCGGTCGGCAAGCTCGCGCCCGACGCGATGGTGATGGGATCGACCGGCATGGCGATGGGCAACATGGAGATGCCGGCGCCCGACAACACGCTGCCGATGATGACCGGGACCGGACAATTCGGGCCGATCGAGATGGGCGGCATGTTCACGGTGATGAAGATCCGCGAGGGTCTCGGTCGCGACGATTACGCCGACCCCGGTCCCTACAACTATCCGCCGGGCACCGTTGCCTACGAGGTCGACGCGCCCGCCGCAGAGCCCGCGCGTCAGCCGCCGGCGGCTCCGGAGCGAAAAGCCAAGCCATCGATGAAGGGAATGAAGATGTAGCGGATCAACGCGCCTTCCCACGACACCAATCATCAAAAACAAAATGGAGAATCCAATGAAGCGCGTCACCACTATCGGCATCGCCCTTGTTGCGCTGTCGATCACCGCGGCGCCGTCGCGCGGTCACGAAAAACACGGTCACCAATCCTATTCGGCCGGCGAGCCCGGTGATCCCAGCAAGCCGTCGCGCACGGTCGAGGTCGAGATGAAGGAGATGGAGTTCACGCCGTTCCGCATCGAGGTCAAGCGCGGCGAACAGATCCGCTTCATGATCAAGAATGCCGGCACCGAGGATCACGAATTCCTGCTCGCGACCACCGAGGAGAATCTGAAGCATGCCGAAGTGATGAAGAAGCATCCGCATATGGAGCATGACGATCCGAACGGCGTCCGCCTCGCGCCGAAGAAGACCGCGGAGATCGTCTGGAAGTTCACCAAGACCGGAACGTTCGAATATTCCTGCCTGATCCCCGATCATCGCGACTACGGGATGACCGGCCGCGTCATCGTGAAATGAAATCGACAACGAGAGAAAGGACGACAACGATGAACAGGATGACCCGGATCGCAGCCGTAGCTGCGCTGGTGCTGACATTGGGCAGCGCTTTCGCGCAGGCCGCTAATATCAACGGCGAGGTCAAGAAGATCGACGAGGGCGCAGGCAAGATCACGCTCAAGCACGGCCCGGCCAAGAGCCTCGGCATGGATGAGCCGATGACGATGGTCTACCGGGTCAAGGATCCCGCGCTGCTCAAGCAGGTCGAGGTCGGCGACAAGGTCAAGTTCGAAGCCCAGGAGGGCGACGGCGGCTACACCGTCACCACGATCCAGAAGGCGAAGTGAGGCGACAGGCGTATCGTCGCTCCGCGCACATTGGGCTGTCGGCTGAAATGCAGCCGGCAGCCCCAGCAATCGCGGGACATCATCGTCAAAGCAGAGCTGTTCCAGGCGGATCGGCTTGAATGCGTGATGCGTGCGGCCTTATCCTGTGGTCTGGAAGGACAAGCGATGAGCGATTGCTGCGAGCAGAAGACGTCTGAATGCTGTGCGCCACCGCAGCTGATACTGCCGGCGAAGGCCGGCGCGCCGGCATCGGATCGTCATCACACGGCTGATGCGTGCGGCTGCTCGGGCGGCGTTCCCGTATTTGACGGCCTCGATCCGCGCTACAAGCGCGTGCTCTGGACCGTCATTGCCATCAATGGCGCGATGTTCCTGACCGAGATGATCGCAGGTCAGCTTGCCGGATCGCAGGCGCTCAAGGCGGATGCGCTCGACTTCCTTGCCGACACCGTCACTTATGGACTGAGCCTTGCGGTGATCGGCGCGAGCCTGCGCATGCGTGCGTCGGCGGCGCTGCTGAAGGGTGGTTCGCTGAGCCTGATGGCGCTGTGGGTCGTCGGCTCGACGGTCTACCAAACCCTCGTTCTCGGTGTGCCGAAGGCCGAGGTGATGGGCGCGATAGGGACGTTGGCGCTTGCGGCGAATCTGTCGTCCGTTGTGCTGCTGCTGCCCTACAAGAACGGCGACGCCAATGTCCGCTCGGTCTGGCTCTGCTCGCGCAACGATGCGATCGGAAACCTCATCGTGATGGTGGCCGCGCTCGGCGTGTGGGGAACCGCCACCGCCTGGCCCGATCTCGCGGTCGCCGCGGTGATGGCGATGATATTCCTCACCTCGTCGGTGCAAATCCTGCGGCAGGCCTGGGCCGAGTATCGCGAGACGGCGCTGCGCAGCCCGACGGCGGCGCATGGTTGATTGAGCCGTACCCGCCCGTGTGCTGCTGCCGGAGGCGTGCGCGGGCATTCGCCTTGCATTTACCTTAAATGATGGCCCCGGGGGAACGACCGTGGCAGCGGCGCGTTGCTGTGCATCATTCGTGCGCAGAAGGCCCTCCATGACAATCAACGCGGCAATACTGATGGCGGCACTGGTGCTATCGGGAACCGTGTTGGCGCAGAGCTCCGGTCCGTCGGCCGGCTCAGCGGGGGCCGGGCAGGCCGCCAATGTCACCACCGGCCAGGCGATCAACACCGGCAAGCAGACCGGCGACAGCGGCCCACCGATCGCGAAGGCCGCGCATCCGGCGAAGCCGGCGGAAAGCGCTGATGGCAGCACGGTCGGCGCGAGCCGTCCGAAAAAGCCCGACCGGCGCCTCGAGCACTACCCGTAGGCTGCGCTCCACCCATCCAGCGGCTAGGGATCAGCAAAAAAGCCGGCGCAGTCGTCGCGACTACGCCGGCTTGATGTTTGAACGGCTGCCTTAACTCAGTAAACCAGGCCGGTGCCCGGGGGCTTCTCCAGTGCGGCGGCGAGCGAGCGATATTCGTCGCTGCTGGTGCCGGCGAGCTGGGCGATGCGGTTCAGGTGGTATTGCGCCTGATCGCGGTTGCCCTGTTCGACCTGCCAGAGGCCGTAATACTGCCAGGTGCGCACATGGGCCGGGTCGGCCTTCAGCGCGCGCTCGTACCAGACCTGCGAGACCTTGTAGTCGCCGAGCTTGCGATAGGAATAGCCGATCAGGTTGGCGACGTCGGCACGGTCATCCTGGCCGAGCGCCTTCAGCTGCTCGATCGCGACGGTATAGTCGTGCTTGTCGTAGATCGTGGCATAGGCGGCGTGATAGCCGGCCAAGAACTTCTGATCGTCGATCGCGGAGCTCTTGTCCTTCTTCGCCTTCTTGCCCTTGCTGCCGCTGTCGGAAGCCGGCGGGGAGGGATTGTCGCCGCCTGCGGCGTAGGCCGAGATGACCGGCCCGGCGGCGAGGGTCATCGAGAGCACTGCGAGGCCCAAAAACTTCGTCGTCCTGCTCATTCCTGGTTGCTCCTGATCGTTCCTGATCGTGCTCGGTAATCCTACACCCAAGCCTGCTGACTTGAACACCCGAGGGTGCAGAACATTCCCGGCCGATGCCACGATTGCGTGATCCCTGCAATCGGCGGGCAGGGGCAGGCCAACATGACCAAGATGTCATTCACATGAATGAAGTCCGTCCATGCCCTTCAGAACGGGTTCAGTGCGCAGCCCATAAGGTCACGTGCATTGATCGGTGAGGCCGACCATCCGGCCGGAGACCTCTCGATCCCGCAGAGGAGACCACCATGCTGAAGACGATTTCCGCCGCGCTGCTCGCCATGTCCGTGATCGCAGCGCCCGCGCTCGCCGCTGAGGCCGGCAAGACCGCAACTCCGGCGCCGGTGACCACGACCGCTCCGGCGACCAAGGCCGCTCCCGTCATCAAGAGCGAGCAGCTGCCGTCGAAGGTGCGCAACGCCAACGCCAAGATGCACCACAAGCACTATCGCCATCACCGCCACCACAAGCACATGGGCATGCTGAAGGTGAAGGCGCCGAAGCACGCGACCAAGCACGTCCACGCCAAGGTCGCCACCAAGCACGTCGTGCCGGCCAAGCGCGGCTGATCAAGCGCGACTGAACCTGATCCGAAGGGCGTCGTTCGATCCACATTGCCCCGCTGCGCCCTTGGGATGCAGAACCGGCCCGCTCGTCCATTGCTTCCCCAATGGCGGCGGGCCGGAGTGCGTCGGGGCCTCGGTTCAGACCCGGACGGCGCCGTTGCGGGCAGGAACAACCGAGTTGCGAATTCCCCGCCTGGCGGTTTATGAGACGCAACCGGGGCAACATGAAACAGCTGACTTTGCGGACTTCATCAAGACTGGCGGCGATCCTGCTGCTCTCGATCCCGCTCGCCGGCTGCCTCACCAGCGATGACGGCGGCAGCTCGACCACCTTTACCGACGATCGCGGCGTCGCCAACCAGCCGTTTCCGGACCGGTACCGCGACCAGATCCTGGCCTTCATGCGGACCTATCTGAACAACCCGGTCGGGGTCCGCGAAGGCGGGATCGCCGAGCCGGTGCAGCGCACGGTCGGCGGCCGGCTGCGCTACGTGGTCTGCCTGCGCTACAGCGCAAAGGAGACCGACGGCAATTACCGCCCGGCCAGGGAGCGCGGCGTCCTGTTCGTCGACGGCCGGCTCGATCGCATCCTCGACAATGCCGCCGAGGCCTGCGCCGGCGCGTCCTACGCGGCATTTCCCGATCTGGAAAAGATGTCGCGCTGACACGCGGCGGGTTGTCGCAAGCCTCACCGGATCGTTAGCGAGCTCCGATCACTTTTCGGGGAGGGCTGAACTTCACCTTAGCCGTTTGCGACTTACATACAGCCGAAATACGGCTGCTTAACCGGTGAAAAAACCCTTCTGTGCCAAGGAACAAACGGGCGTTGTTGCGACCCTGTCACAGCTCGGAAACATCACAGGTCAGCATTGCCCCAAAGCAACCTAATTGGCGTCACGTTGTTTGGCTTAACAGCGCAGCGTTCGTAACGGGGATCAAAGATGAGGAAGTTTTTGCTCGGCACAGTCGCGCTGGCCGCCCTTGCGGGCCCGGCATTTGCGGCTGACATGCCGGCCCGCACCTACACCAAGGCACCGCCGCCCTATACCGCCCCGGCGCTCGTCTACAACTGGACCGGATTCTATATCGGCGGCCATGTCGGCGGCGCGTTCACCGACGGCACCAATCTGATGGGCAGCGACGCGCGCTTCATGGGTGGCGTGCAGGGCGGCTTCGACTATCAGTTCGCGCCCAATTGGGTGATGGGTATCGAGGCGCAGTACTCCTGGCTGCCGAGCTCCTCGAACAATGGCCTGACGTTCCCCGCCGGAACGGTCGTGACCGGCAATACCGACCAGCTCGGTTCGGTGACCGGCCGTCTCGGCTACACCTGGGGTCCGGCGCTGCTTTACGCCAAGGGCGGTTACGCCTGGCGCGACAACAACAACATCACGGCGGCGGTCGGCGGCGTGCCGGCGGCCTTCACCACCGATGGCGGTCACAAGGACGGCTACACGGTCGGCGCGGGCCTCGAATACATGTTCGCCCCGAACTGGTCGGCGAAGGCCGAGTACCAGTACTACAATTTCGGCAAGACCACCTTCACCAGCGGTCCGGCCGACGTGGTCGGCGCGAGCTTCCGGAACGACGAACACACCGTCAAGCTCGGGGTCAACTACCGCTTCGGCTGGGGCGGTCCGGTGGGCTCCCGCTACTGATTGCATCGTCATCGCATCGAGATCGAAAGGCCGGCCCTCGGGGCGGCCTTTTTTGTTGGCTTGCCCCGTGCGCGGGGCCCCATATTCACCCGATGTTCAGGCCTGATCGTGCAATGCAAAAAATAATTCCTGCATTGCACGGAACTTTCATCGTGATGCGCTATTGTGGGATCGCCGGGCTGGTGGACAAACAAACATGCGTAGCTTTGCGTTAGGGCTGATCATCTCTGCGGTCTCTGTGCCGTGCTTTGCCCAGACCATCCTCAAATCCGAACCCTTGGCGCTTGCGCCTTATGAGGTCGTATTCGTGCAGGACGCCTCCTGTACGGCCGGCAAGGTGCTCAAGGTGACCGGGTCGATCCGCGGTCTGCATCGGCGGAAAATCTGCGTGTCGCTCGCCGCCGAACAGGCGTCGCTGGCGACGGCGACGCCGTAACGGCAGCACGACGGCAGCATCGGCATCCGGTCCGCCCCCGCGCACCGGACGACCCACTGTCACTCAGTTCAACCGCGGCTCCAGGCGTGCCTCGCGATCGGCATCGGCCTTGTTCTTGACCGGGTCCTCGTTCGGCTCGGGCTGGCACGGCCGGATCTCGTAGTCATTGTCCAGCACCGGGCGCGGCGAGGACTTCTCCTCCTCGGAGACGGCATCCACCACCAGGCCCGATTTCCGGGCAAGCTTCCAGACGTCGGCCTCAGTCGGATAGGCCTTGCTCAGCTTGGCATCTTGATAGAACAGCGCGTACGGCATTCGTCGTTTCCCCAAACAACCGACAACAACGCCAAGGCCCGTCCCGGGTTTCAGGCCAGATCGCCGTTCCGATCACGGAACCGTGAGCGAGGCATCTGAAAACATGAGTCATTTCGGACCTTTCGCCGGAGGGGCCTGAGTCCTTAATGAGCGGTAAACCCCCGAAAAAAGAATCCCCGGGACTCCTCGGGTAGAATCGCCGGATGTTCCGAGTCATGAGAGCGATCCACCAGCCCCCCTACGAACGCGTACAGCTCGCGCTTGCGGTTGTGCTGCTCGCAGCCTGCGCCGCCAACGTGGCGCTGGTCTGGTCGTGGCTATAGGGAAATCTGGCTTTAGCCAAAACCTGTATGTAGCGGCCCACGCGAAAACGCCGTGGCCGCGCGACGCCTCGACCGATTGACGGCCCCGCCATTTCTCCCATCATTGCCGGCAGAACAAGTGCCCGCTGCGGCCTGCGCGGACGGGCCGCGATCGGGGTGGAGCTGACATGATCGAGATGCTGAAGGAACGGGTCAATGGCGACGCCGGCCTCGTGCGGCGCGGCCGCTACCTCACCACGACCTTCCTGCTCGAGATCGGCAAGGCCGCCTGGCTGATCGCGATCCATGAGGGCCGGATCGTGGCGGTGACCAAGGGCCCGTTCGTGATGCCGTCGTCGTCGTTTGCGCTGCGCACCTCGGACGAGGAATGGGACCGGTTCTGCGAAAAGCGGCCGCCGCCGGGCTCCAACGACCTGATGGCGCTGATCAAGCGCCGCGTACTGAAGGCCGAGGGCGAGCTGCAGGTCTTCATGGCCAACCTGCGCTACTTCAAGGAGGCGCTAGGCAAGCTGCGCCGCGAGGGAGCCGCCGTATGAGCGCCAAATTCGAGCCGATCGTCGGCCGCTACATGCAGCTCGAGCTGTTCGGCCGGCCGCACCGCGTCTATGTCGAGGAGGCGGGCGAGGGCACGCCGCTGCTCTGCCTGCACACTGCGGGCGCCGACGGCCGGCAATATCGCGGCCTGATGAACGATGTCAGCGTCACGCGCAACCATCGCGTCATTGCCTTCGACATGCCTTGGCACGGCAAGTCGTCGCCGCCCCAGGGCTGGCACGACGAGGAATACCAGCTCACCTCGGCGCAATACACGGCGATGATCCTGGCCGTGATGGAGGCGCTCGAGCTCGACCGGCCGATCGTGATCGGCTGCTCGATCGGCGGCCGGATCGCGCTGCATCTCGCGCTCGAGCATCCCGAACGCTTCCGTGCGATCATCGGCCTGCAGGCCGGCGCGCATGTCGATCCCTATTACGACCTGAATTTCCTGCACCGGCCGGACGTGCATGGCGGCGAGGTCGCGGCCGCGATCGTCTCGGGTCTGGTCGGCCCCGACGCGCCCGACAAGGAGCGGTGGGAGACGCTGTGGCACTACATGCAGGGCGGCCCCGGCGTGTTCAAAGGCGACCTCTATTTCTACAAGATCGACGGCGATATCCGCGCCCGCATAGCCGAGATCGACACCAGACGCTGCCCGCTGTTCCTGCTGTCGGGCGAATACGACTATTCCTGCACGCCGGAGGAGACGCTGGCGGTGGCGAACAGCATTGCCGGCAGTGAGGCCACCATCATGAAAGGCCTCGGGCATTTCCCGATGAGCGAGAACCCAAGCGAGTTCTTGAAGCATCTGCTGCCGGTGCTGCAGAAGATCGGCGGCCGCTAGAGCGTTTTCAAGCGAAGTGGGTACCGGTTCGCGCTCAGAAAACGCGTCAGAACAAGGAGCGCCGCTCTCGACCTCGTATGGCGCGGTGTGACAGACTGCGTCATCACACGAAAAGGTTACGCGGGAGGTCCCCATGCTTCCGAAGGCTGAAGCGGCATATTTCGCGATTGCCGACATTTCCGGCTATACCAACTTCCTCGCGGCGGTCGAGCTCGACCATGCGCAGGACATCATCGCCGATTTCATGGACGTGGTGGTGAAGGGGCTGCGTCCGCCATTTCGTCTCGCCAAGTTCGAAGGCGACGCCGCCTTCGTCTACTCGACCGGGACAATCGACGGCTCGCTGCTGCAGGACGCGATCGAGGGCGCCTATCTCAAATTCCGCCGGCGGCTGCGTGACGTTCGCCAGGCCTCGACCTGCGAGTGCAAGGCCTGCGTCGCGATGGGCGATCTCGATTTCAAGTTCGTCGTCCATCACGGCGAGATGGTGAAGCAGAAGATGGGCGGCAGGGAAGAGCTCGCCGGGCGCGACGTCATCCTGGTCCACCGGCTGCTCAAGAATACGGTCGGCGAGAAAGTCGGCGGGCGGGCCTACGCGCTCTACAGCGACGCGGCGATCCGCGCCATGGGCGTCGATCCGGTGGCGCAAGGTCTCATCCCGCATCAAGAAACCATCGACATCATCGGCGACGTGACGCTGTGGGCGCGCGATCTCGAAGCGGCGTGGCAGCAGGACGACGCGCAAACGCGGATGGAGGTGACGCGCGAAGACGCCTACGCGATCCTGGAGTTCGACATCGCCGCGCCGCGGCAAACGGTGTGGGAGTTCATCACCGTGCCCGGGCAATGGATGAAATGGTGGGACGCCGACGACATCATCGAGGAGTCAGGCAAGGGGCGACGCGGTGTCGGCACCAAAAACCATTGCGCGCACGGCAACCATACCAACGTCGAGGAGACGCTCGACTGGCGTCCGGACGATTACTTCACGGTCGGGATCACGCTGCCGGTGCCCGGAGCGCCGCGCATCATCATGACCCGCGCCGTTCTCGACGGCCCGGGCGGAACGTCCCGTTTCGAGCTGCGGATCGCCAAGCCGAAGCCGAAGGACAGGGCATTCCTCGATGGCGCCGCGGCCAAATTCGCCGAGCGCATGACCCAGGCGGTGGCCGGCTTGCGATCGATGCTGGAAGACCAGCAGCCTGCCGATGATGCCATGGAAGAGCCGGCACCGACGCGATCGAGCGGACGCTTCCTGACCGAGCCGGTGAAATCGGGCGCGCGAGGCTGAAGCTCAGCGAACGTTTGGAGATGAGGGCGCCGGTTACTTGCCGGAGCGCGGCAGGTCGCTGTTGTCGCGGATCGCGGCGCGGACCTTGGCCATGGTCGTCGTGCAATATTCCTCGCGCTCCCTGAGGAAACGCTGCTGCTGCGCGCGGAAATTGGCCACCCGCTCGCGCACCTCGGATCCGAAGTCGCCGCTGATGTCGAGCTTGGCAAATTGCGGCGGCTGCGCCGGCGGCGGGGGGACCTCGACGACGGTCACCGTCAAAGGCGGCGGCGCGGGGGGCAGGCCTTCGAGCACGGTCGGCACCGGCAGCGGCGGCGGCATGACCACCCTTTCGACCTCGGCCTTAGGCTCGATCTCCAGGGCGGGCTTTGCCTCCACGGCGGGCTTTGCGTCAAAGGCTAGCTCTGCGTCAAAGGCTAGCTCTGCGTCAAACGCTGCCTCGATCACGGCCGCCGCGGTGGCGGGCAGCGGGGCAGGTGCCGCAGCGGTCCGCGGGGCATGCGCCGGCTCCTCGGCGTCGGGCAGCTTGCCCTTCACCGACTGTACGAAAGCCATTGTCTGCGCGATCAGGAGATCGCGTTCCTTCATCCACTTCATGGCGCACCTTGGGCGCGCGGATTGCAGCAGAGCAACCCCGCGGAATCAAGCACTCGCCATCATGATGGTTGATGAAGACGCCTGTTTTGCAGGCACGGTGACAAAATTGTGACGTGAGCTGTACGCGAGGAGGGTCAGCGCTGGTGCGGATTGGTGTTCGGGACGAACGGGGTACCGACGATCCGGACCGGCGTCTGGGCCAGTGCCCGGCTTGGGGCCGGCGCCTGATTCGCGGCCGGCCGGGGCGCGGCGCTCGTCGGCGCGGGGGACGGATCGAGCAGGGCGACGATGCCGGCAGCGGCCACGCTCAGCAGCGTGAAGCCGCCCAGAAGCATCAAATTGCGGTTGGTTTCGCGGACCCTCATGCGGGGAAAATCGCGTGAGGGGGCATAATGTTCCGAACAAATCCTCAGACGCTTTCGCGCGGTTTGGCGGCAGGCTTCAGAAAGTGCGTCAGGAGCAGACCTGGAAGCTTGGATCGTCGGTCCCGCGAGGTGCTTCCTCGCCGCGATCGGCCCGGTGTGCCGGCGGGAGCGGGCGGGTTGAGCCTAGTGAGCCATCGCCTGGGCGGGTGCCGGTTCGATGCTGCGGGCCTCGATCTGGTCGGCATAGCGGCCATACTCCTCGGCCATTTCGAGCAGCTTTTCGCGCACTGCGGCGTCGGTGACCTGGCGGGCCAGCCGTCGCGCCTGATCGGACTGGAAGCGATAATGGGCTGTGTCGGACATCGTAGGCTCCTCACACATGTGTAAGGGCCGTCCGGCAAAGGTTCATCAAGCCGTCATGGAAGGGAAGGCGGCATTGAAGGGAAGCGTTATTGAAGGGTGTTGGGCCGATCGGTCACCGTAGCCGTGACCGGGTGGCCGGCCTTGTCCTCGCGGACCTCGACCTCGAACCAACCCATCTCCTTCAGCTCGCGCGCCTTCTTCTCGGCCGCGTCTTCGCTGTCGCGCTTCAGCACGATTTGACTGGTGCCGTCCCGGGCAAGGATCAAATAGGTCATTGGCTGAGTCCCATCCCACATTCTGCATACCGCGTTTCGGGCTGCAAGGACAGAAACAAGGCAAGGGATGGGGGATGCTACGGGGATGATCCCACGATTCCTGCCAATGACAGGGCGTCCAGCTGTTCCCGGCTGCTGTCGATATCGACCGGCTAGGTTGGATGATCGCCGACACGCGAGGCGCGCTTGAGACCAGCGGAAGCGTAATTGGCGAACGGTCCGCCGTTGGCTTCCAGCGGCAGGTTTGCAAGTTGCGTCGCGCAAAACATAGTGAGATGACGGATATCATCCAATTCTCACGGAGCCCGGAAGACTACGGCCTTCCATGAAACGTTGTGGGTAATCCAAGCGAGGCTCTTTAACTAAGCCGCGAATACATGCTCGGCTTGGCTCAACAATGCGCGGCGCAAGCCGTGTCGATATGGATGGAGGACTCGATGCCCAGGCACTTCGGTTTGAAGGCAACACCGGCGGCGGCACGGTCGGCATTCACGGGATCATCAAGAGATTTGCAGCAGCGGACTGCGTCGGCATCTGCGTCGAAGAACCGTGCTGCGGTCAGTTCGCCGGTGTCAAAGCCCGCTTCGCCATGTTCGGAGCTGCCGTATTCTCCGACGAGCTGGCGGGGCTGCTGCGGACGACGGTCGATCTCGGCCGAATGATCTGCGCGCGACGTGGCTGACCGGCCGGTCTTCATAGCTCTGACGGCTCGTGCGTCTTGTCGCGCTTCAGGTCCAGGCGATCGATGCGTTCGTCGATCAGCCGATTCAATCGCTCGTCCCGCAGCTTATCTTTCCTGTACAGCCCGCCATGCAGGCGATAGGCGACGAGCAGCAGGACAACAGCAACGCCGACGAGATAGTAGGACCAGTTCATCATTGGAACCGCGCTTGGCTGTGTCCATTGTGAAACAAGTGAGCTTCGGCAACTCTGCCAGGCAGCGCGACCGGCGGCTCGTCAGCACAATCGCAGGGTCAGCTCAATTGGCGCCCGCGAGGATGAACAGATTATTGTAGACGGGCAGTGCAATGAGGGCGACCACATAAGCCATCTGGCGCTCGCTGTTGCCGTGCCAAAGCAACCATATCACGAGGTAGGTCAAACCCAGTTTGGCAATAAGCCACCATTCGCCCAGCCACTCCTGGGTGAGCCACATGAACGGGTTCAGTTCGCCCATTCCCCGCTGCAAGATCTCGTTGGTGGTGATGAGATCCGAGTAGCCCATCAGCAGGGCACAGACCAACAGCATTGCCTTCAGCAAAGACGTCCTTGCCCGCAACTGCTTTTCCGTCATCCGGTGCCTGCCCGAAATCCGCTTGTGGCTCCCCGTCGGGCAATTTTGCGGAATGTTTTCAGCGAGTGCAAGCCTCCACGACCTGGTTGTCCAACACCCCGCTCGCCAGGGCGACCAAGTTGGGTACCCCGTACAGAGGCACGGCCCACCGATCCGTCTGATTGATTTCGTGAAAAGATGGTGCGGCTGAGGGGACAGGTATTTTATTTTAACATATTGATTTTAAGAGCAAATTTTCGGAATAACTCGGGGCGGTACCAACGCAGATACCAACAGGTCGCGAAGGTGCGCGGAGGTTGTCCACTGAGCAGCGTGATCGACCGTATCTGGGGACTTCCGTCGACGAACCGTCGATTGGACCCGCCGCAGCGCTTTAACGCTTGCGTTTAAGAAATTCCACCTCTATTGAGGGGAAGATTATTAAACGGAGGACTGTTTAAGTGGCTATGTTCCGGACTGCAGTGCTTGAGGAGAGTGACGACGCTGAAAGTCGCCTCCGTGACTGGGGTTTGACCAGGGCTCAGTTCATCGCGGTAGCCCGCGCGGCGCGAAGTTGGGCCGACGATGCGGGGCCGCTGATGCCCGCCAACGCACCCGGTACGCTGGCATATATCTTTGGCGTGCAGGAACTGCGCGCGCAGCTTATCGACGAAGAGTGGCGCGTCGATCGTACCGGCGGCATCGAGGCAGTCGTCAATCGGAAGATCGGACTGCGCATCGGGTTTCATAATGTCGATCGCGCTTGCGACCCTGTGATGCCGCCTCATCCGCGTTCAGCAAAGGGCTCGTCATCGGAGATGTTGTCCGGCCCGACGCTCTTCGAGCATTTCGGCGTCGAGCCTGGACCTCTCCCGCCGGCGCCCGCCGATGGGATCTCGACTTACTACGCCATGGTTGGTGAAGATGGGAGCGTTGAGCTGTCATACCCCCAGATCGTGGATGGCGCTTATCATCACTTCAACGAACGCATCTTCATTGATCGTCCTGCGGGCACTTTTGAGGATGAAGCCAGCGTGGAGACCGGCGTCGCCGAAGATTTCGAAATTGACGTAACGTTCAAAGATCGGCGCGATGTTTAACGGTGAGCGTTTGACGTTAGCTCGGCAGAGGAGAATGCTGTCTGGTCTCAAGTTGGCAGACAAGGCAGGCGTCACTCCTGTGACCGTTTCCAAAATCGAGAATGGCCACCAGCCGGAAGATTACGTTGTCGATAAACTGGCGTCCGCGTTGAAGTATCCGCGAGAATTTTTCTTTCTACCATCGCCGGCAATACTGGACGTCGACACCGTCAGCTTTCGCAGTTTGAAAAAGATGGGAGCCGCTGAGCGTGATGCTTCGCTTGCCGCCGGAAGCCTCGGCGTCGCCTTGTACGATTGGATCGACGATCGTTTCAATCTGCCGAAGCCCGACCTTATCGACCTAAGCCGTGATCGGGCGAGGCCGGAGAGCGCCGCGCGCCTGCTTCGCCAGCATTGGGGCTTGGGTGAGAAGCCCATCGGCAATGTTTTAAAGCTGCTCGAAGCGAAGGGCGTCCGCGTTCTCTCCTTGTCGGAGCGAACGGCGAATGTCGATGCTTATTCATTTTGGCGAAGTGAAAGGCCGTACATTTTCCTGAACCAAGAAAAGACCGCGGAGCGATCCATTTTCGACAGCGCCCACGAGCTTGGTCATCTCGTCTTGCATCACCATGCTGGTGCAAAAACCGATCGAGACGCTGAAACGCAAGCTGATCAGTTCGCGTCTGCATTTCTCATGCCGCAGGAAGATATCCTAAACGAAGCCGGGCATGCATCGAACGCGAAGCAGATCATCGCGAAGAAGGCGCGATGGCGGGTGTCGGCTATGGCTTTGGCCTATCGACTGCACAAACTCGGGCTGCTGAGCGAATGGACCCATCGGTCTATTTGCATCGAGTTGGGAAAGATGGGCTTTAGGAGTGGCGAGCCAAAGGGGATCGATCGAGAAACGTCCACCGTCTTGGCAAAGGTGCTCGCTGCTCTCTGGAGCAAGCGCCTCACGAAATACGACATCGCAAAGGATTTGGCCGTTCCACTGGAAGAAATCGAGACGCTTATTTTTGGATTGGCCAGCCCGATAGCGGGGCCACCATCCAGAAGTGGAATTTCGCTGGTGAGCTAAATTGACGACGGCAGGAGCGGCGGCCCATGCCGCCGCTCCGCTGAAGCTTGATCTCCTTTTTTGCGCTCCTTTAAATCGAGTAGTTCAGTCTCAGGTGCTCGTCGCCGGCAGCGAGCGCCCCGAACTTCCAGCAAGACGGCAGCTCGTCGCTATGATCTTCGAGATATAAGAATGCCCGACGCAGCATTCTCAACGCGCGTCTCTCGGACGCTAGACGTATTTGGGGCGCGTCAACTTCCTCGGTTGCGCGCTCAAGTTCGTAGATCACAGCTCCCAGAATGAAGGATGCGCCCGTGATGCTCTCCGGCTTGAGCTGCTCAACCGAGACCATCACTTTCGACATCTTGTCCCAGGTTTCGTCGTCTTCGTTTTCAAGCCAGTGCTTAGCTAGCCGATCATACTGGTGCGCAAGCATTCGGACTGGACAGGGCTGCATGTTGTTCTCCTCTGGTGCGCTGATGCGCTGCTGTTCACGAGAAGAAGCGTAGCGGCGAGAATGTAGTGCTCCAATGGAAAAGCCCGCTACGAACTGTAGTATTTTGAACCCACATTCTGTAGGAAATCTACAAATCGTAGGCGGGTTCGATGGCAAAGAAGCTCGATGATGAAGAAGCGATGCGCCGCGTCCAGCGCATCGTGCCCATGTTGGCGCGAGACACATGGCACGCCTTGCGTGTCCGGTCAGCGTTTAGCTCTGCTAATGACGAGATTTGGGAGCTGGACATCAGTGAGACAATGCAATTCGGAGACACGTACAATGTCGTAACGAATGCTCTGCAGCTCCAGGCGGCGCTGGCGGTGGCGCGTGTGTTCGATGTATCGAACCCCGAGAGATATCCGATAGAGCAACAAGACAAGGCATCCATACCCGTGCTGGCGCACTTGCTGAGG
This sequence comes from Bradyrhizobium sp. USDA 3240, assembly GCF_054063295.1. Taxonomy (NCBI): domain Bacteria; kingdom Pseudomonadati; phylum Pseudomonadota; class Alphaproteobacteria; order Hyphomicrobiales; family Nitrobacteraceae; genus Bradyrhizobium; species Bradyrhizobium sp. USDA 3240. The sequence goes on along the minus strand of NZ_JBSSGD010000002.1, from coordinate 819,497 downwards.
CGGTCCGACGTGCAGCAGGCCTTGCTCGCGAGTGCGTCCGACTGGCGATCGGGCATGGGTGCGGAGGCGGATCGGGCAGATTGTCGCGCTGCAATCAGCCTAGCATTGGAAGTGTATGAACATTTCGAGAAGGATGAAGATCACCGGCGAGCGTTCGAGCGTCTCCGCAAAATTCGAGATGCCCGCCTAGCTCATCACCTGTTCGACAAAGTCCCCGCCGCCGACGAGCTGCCGGAATTTGACCAGCTTTTCTTATTGGCGAATACCGCGGCACAGTTCGTTCGAGCAGCGATGCTCGCTGTCGAAGGTCGGGATCAAGATCTTCGAGATCAGGAAGCGATCAAATCGAAAATGGACCGTAGGTTCTGGCACATCTGCTTGTCGGCTCTGCAGAGTGCGGAGGACGATAGCCCGCAGCAGTTAGGCAGCCCTGTAGGTTAGAGGTTCGATCCGCTCAATTAGCTCGTTCGGCGCGCTTCGAAGCGAGAGCGCACCCTTCCATTTAGTGAAGGGAAGCGGACGAGGGTTGCGAAGCATAAAATGCCAGTGAGCAGCCGCCGCCCAGCGGCTCGGATGCGATCGAACGCAGTCGACGAGGTCAACGACGCCGACGACGCCACCGAGTTGCTGCTCGCGCGCTGGACGCACTCCAAAGCGTTGCTCGATCTCATCCGCCGTGATGTCGTCCGGACGCTGTGAGGCCTGTATGAGCATTGGACCGCGATAGGCGGTCTTCCAGGTGCGGTTCTCGACGTCCTTGAACTCGATTGCTCCGGTCTCGACGTTCGTCCCGCCGATGACGATTAAAGACGCCCAGGGCTGTCTGATGCTGATGATCTTCATTGTCTGATCAGACTAGCGGCAGACCCGGCAAAGCCAACGGGAAAGCCCGGCTAGCAACGGAAAAGTCAACAACTTTGGAGTGATTTGCGAGCTTTATACTCGTAGGACTGAGGATCTCGGCTCCGGCGACGTTCGGTCTGGACGGGCTCTAGCCCATCCTAGTCACCGGATTTTGCCGGTGCCAGTTCTCTACTCTCGTCTTCCAGATGCTATGTAAATTCGTCAACTCTAGATAGGCAGCGCCGTGATTAGGCCGTTGCCGAAGGCGCTTGATCAGCAGCTCGCACTCATTGCAATGACGGATGAGAGTATCAGCCCAGAAGTGGTAAGCGACGTCTTCGTCGATGACGCCTTTTCTGATGCCGACCGCAAGCAGCTCGTGAATATTTAGATACGATCTTACGTGCGTGTACTCCTCGCTGGCTTCGAACTGGGCCATCAGCGTTGAGTTCGCAGTATGACTGGACAAGACCAGCGCCGCCGCTTCGTACTTTGCGTGTGCGGTAAGCATCGGCTGATCCATCTCCGTTTTGATGAAGAAGTCAACGGCCGCTCTGTTCTTCGCGATGCTACGTTGAACGCGGATCGCTCGCATTGCGACGATGCTGGCTATGAGCGCGATAGTCGCCGTTGCTATTGGCGCGTGCGCTGCCATCCAGTCCCATTCCATAGTGGCTTCCCCCCAAGCGTGCAGGCGTGCATCTTAATGGCAACAGACGTAGCATCACCGTTTGATGCGGACAATGGATCGAACCGAAGCGCGACTGCCGTCGCCAGTCTCAGGGCACGCCATTGAAGCCCGTCGCCGGCGCACCGGCATCGGGGCTGCTCTTGCCGGTTGAACCCGGTCCGTTCGTATTGAGCGAACCGGTTAGCTTGATCGCGTTCTCAGCGCGTCGGACGAGCGCCTCGAACCAACTGCTCGGCTTGATCTCGACTTCCAGCTTTGCCTCGCCCTCCACCTTGCCTTGCACGTCGACGCGTTGCGGCGCGTTGTCGAGCGGCTGCACCGGCGGCATGGCCGCCGGCTGATCCGCCTCCTTCGGCCGAGCACGCGGCAGCGGGATCTTCGACGCCTGCTCGCGAGCTGCGTCCTCCTGCCAGCGAGATAGCTCGGCGTCCGAATAGATCGGCGGCATAGCTGCAAGCTGGTCGTGCTGATTGAGGGCCTGCTCAAGATCAAATTTCTTGAGGCGGATCTTTCCCTCGTCGCCGATGCCGTTGTTCAGCATCTTGTCGGCGTCCAAGATGCGCGCGTTGATGCGCTCGCGATCGAGGTCATCGGCAGTCATCATGTCGCCGCCGGTGACAAGCTTCTTGGCCCCGCGAATTATGCGCTGGTCGTCCTCGGGAAGGATCGAGAGGTAGTCGCCTTTCTCGATGGCTTTGGTCCGCTTCGCGATCTCGTCCGATACCGAGTTCATCGTCTTGAGCACCGGTTCCAGCTTCGCCATCGCAACGGCTGCATCTTTGAGCTGGTTGACGATGCCCTCGAAAGCGAGGATCGGGTCCTTCTTCTGGAGCTCGTCCATGCGCTCGAGGCCAGCCGAGTGACGATGCCGGCCTTTCTCGACCAACGGTTCGTCGAGCAGGTTTGTCGCCACAAGGTCAGCGGCATTGCGGGCGGAGAAGCGCTTTGCGAGCCAGGCGACAACCTTGCCTTTGTCCTCCTCGGTCATGTTCTCGCTGAATTTAACACCCGCCTGTTCGAGGCGTGGCCGGACGTACTTCTGCGTCCACTCGAAGTTGTTCGCGATCCAGCCTTCCTGATCGATCAGCTTGCCGTCCTTGATCAGTCCATCCGCCTCGAGCTGGGCCTTCGCTTGTTTCGTCATGCGCTGGCCAACCATCGCCGAAAGGCCGGTCGCCAGCTTGTTACCGAAGCCGGTGGTGTGAGATGCGAGGATAGGGAAGACATTCTCCATGTAGGCCTTGGAGAGGCCGTATTTCGAGCTGCTCGCGGCCGCCATGTCTGACCGGAATTGCTCGCCGGTGTAGTCCGGGTTCGCAGCCTTGGCCTTCGCAAAGGCGTTGAGGCCTTCTGTGATCTGGCCGGACGTGTTCGCCTTGCCCATGCCCTCGAGTGCGCGGACGATCTGCTCCATCTCATGCGGGTCGCCGCCTGACATTTTGTTTGCGATCAGCGCGCGCGCGTACGGCTCGGCGACCTCTTTCGACCGGTCCCAGCTGCCGAGACGCGAAGCGTTGGTGCGGAGATAGTCGAGAGCTTCGGTGCGCGAGATCGACGGGAATTTGCTGCTGATCGCACTGGCGATCTCCTTGCCCTCCGAGAGCTGGTCGTCGGAGAGACCCATCATTTCGTATTTCGCGACGGCGCGGCCGCGCTCGCCGGCGGCCTCCGCGGTGCTGCGAATGGCATGGCCAGCGCCATAGACCATCGACCCAATGCCGACGGCGTGTGCGGCCACGTGCATGCCGAACCTGCCTGCGCCCTTCGCGCCGTCGAAATATTTCTTCCGGGCGGCCTCAGCCTCCTCGGTGCGGGCGCGGACTTCACGCCAATGATTGACGGTCTTGCCCTTCCAGTCGTCGACGGCGCGCATGTAATGCGCTGCACGGATCGGGCCGGACTTGAGCTGGTCATGGAATGCTGCGAATTCCTTTCGCACGTTCTGCAACTGGCGCTCGGTGAGCTTGAGCCGCTCCAGCTCCTTGAACATGTCGCCGCTGAAGTTCGGGGCCTTGATGCCCTCGAACGCCTTCGCGCTGCTCTCTACGCCCTTAAACTTCGCAGCGATCTTGTCAAACACGCTGCCGGTTTTATCGGTGGCGCTGATTACAGCACGTGCCTCAATGATCTTAGACATTCTCTACCTTCGCCGGTTCGCTGTTGTCCGACACCAGACGAAACGTCCGGCGCAAATTTGCTGAATGGCGGCCGCTGTCGACGCGCCATGTCGCGATAAACTGCTCCGCGGCCTCAACCGTGGTCTCGGCGTTGAGTGCCAAAACGATCATTGCCTTCTCAAGGCCTGGAGGCGGGCTGATCTGCAGAATGGCGCGTATCCTGGCTCGCTCGAATTCGATGCCAGCTTTTACCGCTGCCTCGATCGTCATCTCGATGGAACGGTCGGTTCGATCAAGAACGGTCCGCATCACCTCTCGGCGCACATCCTGCTCAGTTCGCATTCTACTCGCTCCGTAAAGCTCGGCGCCGGCGGATTAAGGGAAAGCTGAAATCCGCCGGCGCCATTCCCGACACGACCTGACTGCTACCGGGCCCGCCGGGAGATTTCGATCACGAGCGCATCCGCGCATTCATCTGGTCGACGATTTCCGCCCAGCTATGGCTGACAGCCTTCTCGCGCTCGCGCGCGGCTGCTTCTGCTGCGGCCTTTCTCGCCGCAGCATCGCGGGCGTCACGCTCGGCTTTTTTCGGTAGCGCTTTCAACGCAGCCTTGGCGGTTTCCACGGGAGTGTCCCGATCAGCCATGCTGGCTGCGTAGTCCTCCCGGCCAACGGCTTCCGGCAGGGCGAGGATAGCCGCGCGGCGAGCGGCGGCCTGCAGGTACAGGCCGTCTACGGGCTGGTTTGACTTCTGCAGTTCGGTCAGCGCCTTCTCTATGTCGCCAATCTCGTCGGCTAGGCCTGCGTCGACGGCGGCCTGGCCGATGTACGTTGCTGCCTCCGTCGCGCGAACTGCAGCTGGCGAGAGTGCCGGCCGGTTCAGTGCAACGGTCTCGACGAACATGCCGTAATACCGGTCAACCTCAGCCTGAAGGCTGGTCCGCACCCCATCCGGCAGTGCCTGGTAGGGATTGCCGTCGACCTTTCGTGCACCGGCGTGGATCAACGTCGGCCTCACCCCGGCTTTGTCCAGACGGGCGCTGTGATCGAGGTGCACCAAAACAACGCCAATCGAGCCCGCCACGCCGCTCGGCGAGATCAAGACCTTCGTCGCGGCGCTCGCGATCGCGAACGCCGCCGATGCGGCGCAATCGTTTACCACCGCGATGATGGGCTTGGAGGCCCGAAGCTCGCGGACTACCGAGGCAAGCTCCATCGCACCCGCGGCTTGGCCGCCGGCGCTGTCGACGTCGAGGATTATGGATTTCACGTCGTCGTCCGCACCGGCCTGCCGGAACTGTCGGCGGAGCCCTTCGTATGTTGTGATGCCGGAGTATGCTCCGATCCAACTGCCGCGGTTCAGCAAGCTGCCGTGCACGGCGACGATCGCTGTGCCGTCGACGACCGGATAAAGCTTGTCGGTGGCGGCGTGAGTGCGCGGCCTAGCTGGTCCGCGCATAGCTTTTCGCGCTTCCGCCGGGAGCTGGCCGAGCCGGCTATTCACGCCATCCATCACGGCAGGATCGAACGCCACGCCGGTCCGGTCGGCGATGCTGTCGATTATGACCGCGATGCGGTCGGCGTCCACCAGCAAGGGGCGGTTGAAGAGCTGGGCCTTCAAGTGCTCGAAGGAAACGGCGGTGTTGCTCATGGCGGTCAGTCCCGATCCGGAGCAGGCATCGAGGAGGCCAAGCCGAGCACCGCGCGCGGGTCCGCGTCCCACCTGGGCAACTGGCCGATCATTTCTGCGAACGTAACTTCTTCACGCTCGGAGGCGAGAAGATCGCCTTCAATTTCTGCGAGACGCTCGATGCGATCCGTCGCTGACAGAGCGGCTTCATCATCGGCGACCGCGTCGATCTCGCGGTCAATGAAGCTGCGCATCAAGTCAGGAGCGATCAGGGTGAGCAGCCCGACGGGGTCGACAGCGAACAAGTCCGACGAGCCGCCGTACTGTTCGATCCGCTTCGTCGGGAATTTGACCGCACCGAGCCGGTCAACCACGATGCTGACATCGGGCCGTGCCGCATTGGCTCGGCTCTGGAGTTGCTCCCACGCGGTCTTTTTCGCCAGCGCGGCGGGAAAAGGTGCAGCCAGAACTTCGCGTCGATCCGCCTTGAGTGCCCGCGAGCGGCGCGCTGCGCGCTCCATGCCATCAAGAGCTGTCTCGCCGCTCAGGAGCTGCGGCAAAGCGCCTTCGTACATGGAGATGCCGGCTGCGGAATGTGCCCGAACGTAGGCTTCGAGATTGTCGGTCAACCGCCGCGCCCAAACCGAGCCGGGGCTCAGCTTCTCGATGCGAGTAACCAGCTTCGCGCGGGCTTGGTCGGCACGGTCAACGGCGTCTCGCGCAGCAAGAAATGACGGGTTATCTTTCAATCCATCGCGTTCCAGTTCCCGCAAACGGGCTTGCGCGAACTGATGGTCGCTGTAGGCCGCGCGCATCTCCGCTGAGAGACCGACAATGGAAGCAGAACGCTCGCTGGCGATGTCGCGGAATGCCTGTAGGCGGTCCTCTACGGCGTTGAGGATGATGGTCACACGGCTTCTCCAAAATGATTTGTCGGAGATCACCGTGACGCGGCCGATTGCTCATCGCAAACGTGCAAGTATTGCTCTGATCCGTCCAGCGCTTAGCACCCGGGCCGACTTTCGCATGATCTTCCAAAACAGCTCGTTCGGCGTTCCGATGTGTCGCGCGGGACAGACTGCGATAGTTCGTTCGCGAGCCCAGGCATTTGCCGCGTAGCGTCTCCACCTCGCGGCGATTTCGTGCGCAGCATCGTGGTCCGTCCGATCTGGATAGAACCGATGTCGAATTTCCACGATATGCGTGTCTCGCTCGGTGAGAGCTGCCGGCGGGAGCATCAGCGCTTGCAGCTCCGCCGCGGCGGCATCGGACGCCAGCAAACCGGCTTCAACAGCCTCCACAATGCGTTGGATGCTGGCGGCCGGATCATCCACTGAGCGGCTCCAGCTCGAGCAGCAGGGGAGGATCGTCGCGGCCAGCCAGGGCAAACAGCTGGCGGCGGCGATAGACGCCCACCGCAACGACGTGCCCCCGGTCTATCAACCGGCGAATGGCCTTGCGCGTCGCTGTGATCTGCGCTGCAGAGCACGATGGCGGACGAGATCGACAGACCCGGCCCGAATATGCCGCAGCGGCGAGTTCCCGAACCGACAGTTTGTCGACCCGACCGAGGATGGCGAGCAGCTCGCGCCTCAGCGCGAGCGGCCTCCCTGCATAACCTGTTTGACGGCGGGACCGCTTGCTCATCAGGCTCGCCCGCCCCAAACTAAATCCGGTTTCCCGGCCTCCCAGATACGGTGAAACCAAGCGCGCATCGCGCTCGCATGGCTTCCCGGTGTTGAAAGATACTTGTCCTTTTTCCCCGGCAAAGTGCGGGTAGGACGGCTTGCCAGCGTCACTGGCGGCGGTTTGCCGATCAGCACGCGAAAAGACTGGGCTCGCGGAGAGCCACCACCAGCGAGCGGTGCTGGCGTAGGCGCGGTGCTGTTCTGAGCGTCGCTAACGGCGGTGTACGACCGGCCGCTGTCTCGCTCGACCTCGGTGAGCAACGGCAAGGGCGGCGCGCTCAGCGCGCGCCACCTACGTCCGGTTGGGCGTTTCAACGCGCCGCGTAGCTCCAGCGAAGCGGTCGTTGGAACGACGCTTCCAACGCTGGGGGGTATGGGGGGTTGGAGAACACCCGTTGGTACCCCTGTTGGAAGTCGTTGGAACGCTGTTGGTAGTGGCGTTGGTAGTAGAGTTGGAAGGTCGAAAAGAGCGTTGGGACCCCTGTTGGAAGCCATTTTAGGGCGCTCTTTCGATGTGCTGGCGGCGCTTGGATGGCGGCCCGCTTTCGATCACAACGACCTTGCCCGCGGTCAGCAGGCGCTCCATCGCCGCGCGGAAGGCGTCCGCGGTCACGCCATTCGCTTCGGGATCGTCGACGAACTCAGACGATGCGCTGCCCTTGGCGCTCTTGGCGTGCACCGGACGGCGTTGGGCGATCCGTTTATCGAGCAGTCGCAGAAAGAGCTCGTCTACCTCGCGCTCGGCGGCGATCCGGTACGGTGAAGCGGCAACCTCGGCTCCGGTGGTGAAGGTCAATCCGGTCCAACGTATCGCGACCTTCTCACCGCCGCGGCCACCATTGTTCTTCTTGACTTCGAGCGTGCGGGCATCTTGGTCGTCTTTCGCAGGGTCGGACAGATGCATCATCGTCCGCACCGAGTTGCGCCAATCTACGGAGTTGGCGGTCCCACTGCCGTCGGCCATGCCGCGTACCGACGGGTGATCGAGCAACAGAATGGCGACGTCATATTGTCTGGCGATCTTGCGCAACATCGCGACGAAAGCGCGAGTTTGGCGTCGGTCTTTCGCCTCGCCGTCGAACACCGCGGCAATGCTGTCGACTACGAGCACGCGAGGCCGGTGCTGCCTAATCCAGTACACAACATCGTGCAGTAGGGGTGTCGCAACAATCCGGCCACTGTCTCGCGTGGTGGCGAGCCAAGTGGCGTCCAGTTCCGGAAATACCAAGTGCAGACTTCGGAGGGCGTGAGGGTCCAGTCCTCGGTGCTCGCAGATACGCTGCACGCGGTCGCGGATGTCGTCCTCCGGCTCCTCACACGAAAGGAACAACGTCGGTCCAGCCTCGACAATACATCCCAGCCAATCACCGAGACCTGCGGCCACAGAGATGAGCAACTGCATAGCGATCTCAGTTTTGCCGCTGCCGCCATTACCTGAAAGGATCGACACGTCGCTCGCTCGTACACGACCGCTGGCGAGCCACCGCTGAGAAACTTGCGGTGTGTCCTTCCACGTTTCTGGCGTTATCGAACTAAGACCAAATGAAATGTCGTCATAGTCGTCGTCGCCAAAGTCCTCATCGCCGATCTTGGCTCGGTTGACCAGAGCATCGCGCGTTAGTTCTTCTGCCGACGCTTCGGTGTCCGCGTCCACCTCCATAGTGCTCACGCTGCACCTCCGGGTCGATGCTGCTGCGTCGCGGGCTTGCCGAGCACCGGCATACCCGTCCACCAAAAGTACGGCTCGTGGAAGCCGATGACGTTGAACTTACGCAGCCTGCGCGCGGAGCGGTCCCACCGCGATTTGATCGTGTTCTCTGAGATTGACTGCGAGCCATCCTGAGGGATCGAGCTGCGCTTGTAGGCCGTGCTGACAATCGAGCGATGCACCACGCGCGTCCCACGCGGCAGGTGCAGCTCCGGCGGCGCTTCGTGGCCGGCTTCGTGAAGTTGCCACCACAGCACGTCGAAGAACAGATCCTCAATGTCTGTCAGCTTGAAGCCGCCAGGCACACCTGTCCGGTTCGGCTCGGCCAACCCGCAAGAGGTTCGCAGCGGCCGAAACTGTATAACTTCGCCCATTAGGTTTTCTCCTGTGGCTGGGTGAGCGGAGAGTGGGTGCCGGCCCAGGTCAGGGCAGCCCTGGACCGGCACCGCGGTGGTGCTGCGTGCGTACCTCCGGCACGCAGCACGCTGCGCCGGCGCTGGAGACAGCCTCAGCGCCGCTGCAATTCAGGATCACGCAGCGCGGGAGCGCGCCGCTGCGATCAGCGTCTGATAGTGACGATGAAGATTTTTCGCGGTGACGTTTCGCCGGCTGCCATTTGGGACCAGCACGAAAACGCCCTCTGCAACGAGTTCGTAGAACCGCGTCATTCCGACGTTCGCGACGCGACAGGCTGTCTTGATGTCGTTGAGCGGAGCGAGGCTGTGTGCCTTGACGAAGTCCTCGTAGCTCAGGTCCAGATCACGATCTGGTTCAATTTGCCGTTCGACGCTCGGAGAATTGCTGCCGGTCGCATCTTGCGCCCAATCCGCGCTTTTCGTGTTCTTCCGCATTGGCCCGTTCGCCTTCGTTGTGAGTGCGGGATCGGACCTACAGGGTTTTGGATCAGGGCTTAAGGACGCACCCTCCGGCTATTTCGGGAGGGGGTGCGTCTGGACCTGCCAAGCCTCGCCTTTGTGCTTGATCGCGGTCCTGATCGAGCTCTCCCACTCCCACGCTTCCGGCGCTGGATCTTCGAGACTGTTCCAGGCGGCCTCAACGAATTCAGAGAACGCGCCTTGCTTTGTCGGTCGCTCTCCAACGAGCCACATCCAGGTGTCTCCCAGAGCGGAGACAAACTCGACACGCCAGACGTTCTTTGCGTCCTCTGCGTTCTTCACGGACTGAGAGAGCGTGATGTGATGCGCGCTCAGTTCGGCGCGAACCGACGGGAGAAGCTCACCTAACTCTGCGAGCAATTCGGACGCGCGTTTCGTTGCTTGGAGGCCGGAGAAGTCTGGCTCGAGCAGTTGGTTATAGGCGACACGCAGGGAGGCCAAATTCAAGACGGGCGTCAGATCGGACCCAAGCTTGGTGACCACGCCTGATCCTTTGCAAACATTGGCGGCGGCATCCGCGAGGGGCGACCGGATCGTCTTGGCAATGGCTTCGGCTTTTCGTTGCTCACTGCACGCGCGCGAAAGAGCATAGCTCGTACCGCGGCGCGCGATCTCGTAGGGACAATGACCGCCGAGGGTCTCGGGCCCGCGAAGCATGATGACCCTATTTCGGCCGCGCACCTTGCCCTCGATAAGGTCTGCTACAAACTCGTCGACTGGGAGTGGCTTCTTTGGCTCACTCCAAGCAATCCAGCCCGGCGGAGAAGCGAGATGGTCGTCCAGTCCAGGATCGCCCCATAGTCGCCAATCCATCCTCGTGAGCGACCACCGCATTTTGCGATCGCCAAAGACAGCAGGCGCATTCTTCCGATCACGCGCCATGTTCACGCTCTCAACTGCACCACGCGGCCGAGCGCTCGGAGCTCGTCGAGATAGTCGGCCCACCATTGAGCAAGACGAGCTCGATCGGCATCGTAGGTCGCTCGGTTGTAAATGCCCCGAATTTGGTTCCCGTCGCTGTGAGCCAGCGCCGCCTCGATGATGTCGGCATCGAACAGTCGCGAAGTGTTTGCCATCGTCGAGAAGGACGACCGGAAGCCGTGCGGGACGTGCGTGTCGCTCGAATAGCCAAGGCGGCGCAGAGCAGACCCCAGCGCGCCCTCGGACATGGGCCGCATCGCTGGCCGCTTCGACGGCATGCCGTGTTGGCCGATCGAGCGGCGAGGCTGTGCGTTGGGAAACAAGTAGTCGGCGCCAGTCGGAGTGTGGATCAACGACCATCCCGTAAACTCGCGCAGTTCTGTCAGGATGGCGACTGCTTGCCGGGCGAGCGGCACCTTGTGCTCGCGCCGCATCTTCATGACTTCCGGCGGCAAGGTGATCGCGGGGGCCTTGCAGTCGTCATCCACCCAACTCCATCGCAACTGTCGCAGTTCACCCGGCCGAAGCGCGGTGAGAGCGAGCAATTGCAAGCCTAGCCTCGTTTCGCTTTTGCCATCGTAGTCGTCGATCGAGCGGAGGAGGGCACCAAACTCCTTCGGTTCAACAATGGCGGCGTAGCTTTTCGTTGCCGGTGGGGTCAGGTGACCTGATTTCGCAAATGCAGCGGCCGGGTCGAATTCGCGCAGGCCCTCTGCGACCGCATACGAAAACACGCGGCTAAGTGTCGCGCGGCATCGCTTTGTCGTCTCGTAGCGGTTCTTTCCATGCCGGCCGGTGGTTTCCACCTTACGGAGCGCCACGAGCACGTCTGCCGGCGTGATGGCGCCGATCTGAAGCCCACCGATCTGCGGACGGACCAGCTCGACTATCCAGGTCAGCTTATTCAAGGTGGTCGCGCTCTTGGCCGTCTTGCGCTGCTCGGCCAGCCACGCATCGGCCACCGCGCTAAACGTGGACAGGGGTGCGGTCTCTGCGGCCCTCTTGTTTGCTTTCCTCTTTTCAGACGGATCAATCCCGTCCGCTAGCAGCCGCTTGTTCGCGTCGCGCGCGTCGCGTGCGGCGGAGAGGCCAACTTGCGGATAGATGCCTAACGAGATTGTCTTTTGCTTGCCGCCGAACCGGTACGCCTGCCGCCAGAGGCGCGACCCTCCCGTCTCGACCAGTAAATAGAGGCCGCCGCCGCCGCTCAACTTGTAGGGCTTTTCGGCCCCTTTGGCGGCCCGACAGGCTGCGTCCGTCAACGCCATGGATTATCCCCCCGGCTTCGCATTTCCCGAGCCGTTGTTGGTATCTCCCCAGTCCAGACCCCAGTGATACCAACGCAGATACCAACAAAGAACGCGATGGCGGGCGGAGGGAAGCGAACGCTGGCGAAGAGAAAATGTATGTTATTCAGCGATTTAGGTCGCTGAGACGAAGACTAGCGAAAGCTGGTGAATAGTCAAATGGTGCCGGCTGAGGGGATTGAACCCCCGACCTTCAGTTTACAAAACTGCTGCTCTACCGCTGAGCTAAGCCGGCGAAATGGGCGTGATTTGCGCGCTCGCATAGCAGACTTGGCCGGGCAGGACCAGAACCTGAAGGCCAGAACCCGGAAAGCTCGGATCGGCCGCTTCGCCTCCGCCAGCCCGGCCGCAAAAAGGCGGCCCGAAGGCCGCCTTTTGCGCATGTGTGTTTCGTACGAGCTACTGGCAGGGATGCTGGAGACCGTCGCTGCCGCGGAACCAGGTGCCGGGGGTGCAGACAAAGCCGTTCTGCCGGGCATACTCCTCGCCGCCGATCGGGGTGCGGGCATAGTCGGGGCCGCCGAACGGGGCGGTCGCGATCGCAGCCGCGGTGCCGACCGCGCCGCCGACCACACCGGCCGCGGCGTCGACGGGCCCGAACGGGCCGGGGTCAACCCGGTTGTAGCTGTCTTGCCAGCCTGGATTCTGCCAGTCGCGGTCCCGCCGATAGATATGATGGCGATAGGTCGTGTCTGATCCCATCGCCTGGCATCGGGCGTCTGGTGTGGCATCGGAGCAGCGCGCGGCGGTGCCGATCGTCTGTTGCGCCATCGTGGGGCTGGCCAGCGCTGATGCGAGCAGGGCTGCTGCGCCAAGAACAGCACCATGGATTTTGAGTTGCGTCATGCGAGATTCTCCTCTTGTCGTCGTCGAGAGCTAATCTCGCCGTGCCGCGACCGTTCCGGCGCGGCCTTGCCCTGCGTTCAAACCAGTGTGAAGTTCCGCAACACTCGCGCATGATCCGTTCCGGATGATGCTGTCTTGACGAGAATTGCATGCACACTGGTGACATCGACTACACCGCCGGCGACGCCAATTTGCGCGGCTATCTTGCGTTCAAGGACCGCGGCGTAAAGCGTCCCGGCGTGCTGGTGTTCCACGAAGGACTCGGGCTCGGCGATTTCGCGATGGAGCGGGCACGCAGGCTTGCCGAGCGTGGCTATGTGGCGCTTGCCGCCGACATGTTCGGCGAGCGGCGGCAGGCCGCCGATCTGCAGCAGGCGATGGCGCTGATCGGTCATTTGCGTACAAACCCTGCCACGCTCCGCGCACGGGCCCGCGCCGCGCTCGCGACGCTAACGGCCTTGCCCGAGGTCGATGTGACCCGTTGCGCGGCGATCGGCTTCTGCTTCGGCGGCACGGTCGTGCTCGAGCTCACGCGCGACGGCGCCGACCTCAAGGCCGTCGTCAGCTTCCATGGCGTGCTCTCGACCACGCAGCCTGCGGCAGCGGGTGCGGTGAGGGCGAGCGTGCTGGTCTTGACCGGGGCCGACGATCCGCTGGCGCCTTCCGACCAGGTCGCGGCGTTCGAGAACGAGATGCGCGCCGGCAAGGTTGCCGACTGGCAGGTGATCAGCTACGGCAACACGCTGCACGGCTTTACCAACCCGACCGCCGACGGCTTGATCATGAAGTCGGCGCTCTACGACGCGCGGGCCGACCGCCGCTCCTGGGTGGCGATGCAAGGCCTGTTCGACGAGGTGCTGGTTTGACGAGTTGCCGGCCTGACAAGATCGGCGATGTGGTGTTTGATCTGCCGTCACGCGCCGGCGCGGGGGATTGATGTTCGGAATCTTGAGTCTTGGTTTTCTGCTCGGCATGCAGCATGCGCTGGAGCCGGATCACATCGCGGCGGTATCGAGCATCGCGGCGCGCCGTACCCATGTCGGTGACATCGTCAAGCACGGCCTGACCTGGGGCCTCGGTCACACGCTCACGCTGTTCGTGTTCGCCGGCGCCGCGATCCTGCTCGGGCACGCGATCCCCGAGACGGTGGCGCAGCCGATCGAGACCGCGGTCGGCGTCATGCTGGTCGGCCTCGGCGCGCATGTATGGTGGCGGCTGTGGCGCGATCGCGTGCACTTCCACACCCATTCGCACGGCGACGGCAAGACGCATTTCCACGCCCACAGCCACGCGGGCGACATCCTGCCGCATGCCCGCGCGCCGCACGGTCATGTGCACGGCTTCCGCTGGCGCACGCTGCTGGTCGGCCTGATGCACGGCATGGCGGGCTCAGCGGCGCTGCTGGTGCTGACGGTGTCGCAGGCCCCAAACCCGGTGATCGGGCTCGGCTATGTCGCGCTGTTCGGCGTCGGTTCGATGATCGGGATGGGCGTGCTGTCCAGCGTGATCGCGGTGCCGCTCGCGGCCTCCGCGCGCTGGCTGACCTGGGCCAATCGCGGCCTGCAAATGGCGGTCGGCGCGGTCACGATCGCGATCGGCATCCACGCGATCATCGAGAACGCCTTCACCTGAGGCACAGGCGCGCCGTTAACGATTTCTGATCCCGCACGGCCGCATTGACCGGATGCGGATGCTTACGCGTTAGGCTTACCGCCAGTTTGGCCCGCGCCCTTAACCCTTCCGCCAAACCGTTGGATTAGGCTGCGGGTGGAACAATTTGGGACGCTGGGTGAACATGCGCGGAAGTCTTGCGCTGACGATATTGGCTGCGATGACCTCGACGGCGCTGGCTGGCGGCGGCTTCGACATCGTCGTGCCCAATCGCCCCGGCGTACCCATCATCATCAATGGCGTCGACGCATCCTACGCCGTGGTCGAAAGCGCGATGGGCTTGGCCCGCAACGACTCGATGGTGCCGACCGTCTATGGCGGCCGCCCGATCGCTCCCGAGCCGAATGTCGGCCACTATTATCCGAGCCTCGGCCGCATGCCGGGTTACGGCCGCCTCGAGATCGAGCCGCCGGCCAACCGCCGCCTGCCGCAGCCGGCCGAGAGCTATCATGAATCGTGGGGGGCGCAATCCGCGCCGCTGCCGGCACAGTCCAACGTGCCGGTCGATCCGCCGCCGGTGATCTACGCGCCGCAGTTCAACGGTCCGCGGCCGCTGCCCGGACCGGTCCCGCGGCCACCGCGTCCCCGGGGCCCCTAAAACCAACTACCCGAAATCAACAGCCCCTCGCGGGGCGCCTTCATAGCCACCAAGAGCTACGCGACCAACAGAGAGACCATCAGGAGAGAGTAATGCGTCAAATGATCAAAGGACTGATTGCGGCCGTGGCCGTCATGGTGACCGCGCCCGCAATGGCGTGCGGCTTCAACCCTTGCGGCTATTCCGCGCCCGTCGTGAATTACGGCTGCGGCGGCTGCGGCGGCTACGGCTATGGCTATGGCGGTTACGGCGCGGTCGAACGTCTGCCCGACCCGGATGCGGCCTATCCCGGCGCAGCGCAGCAGTACTATTACGTCAACCAGGGACCGGCCTACACCGGCCCGGGCAATTGGGCGCCGCGTCCGTACTACCGCGAAGGTTATGGCCGCCCGTATTACGGCTATCGCCACTACGGCTACCGCCATCACTATCGGCCGTACCGTCCGCACTACGGCTATCGCTACGGCTACGCGCCGCACCGCTACGGTTACGCGCCGCATCGCTACGGCCATCCGGTGCTGCGCCGCTACTACTGATCCGGCGATCGGTCGAACAGATATCAGCGCCCGTTCGCGTCAAGCGAGCGGGCGTTTTCGCTTACATCAGCCCGAGCCGGCTGGCGCCGATATAGAGCGCGAGCACGCAGGCGTTCGAGACGTTGAGGCTCTTGATCTCGCCCGGCATGTCGAGGCGGGCGACGACGCGGCATGTCTCGCGCGTCAATTGCCGCAACCCCTTGCCTTCGGCGCCGAGCACCAGCGCGAGCGGTTGCTGCAGCGGAACCTTGCCGAGATCTTCCGAGCCCTCGCTGTCGAGGCCGACGGTCTGGAAGCCGTGATCGTTCAGTTCGTTGAGCGCGCGCGCCAGATTCTGCACGGTCACCATCGGCACCAGCTCGAGCGCGCCTGAGGCGGACTTCGCCAGCACGCCGGTGGCCTCCGGGCTGTGGCGGGCGGTGGTGACGATCGCCTTCACCGCAAATGCCGCGGCTGAGCGCAGGATGGCGCCGACATTGTGCGGATCGGTGATCTGGTCGAGCACCAGCACGATTCCCTCCTGCGCCAGCGTGTCGATGTCAGGCGAGGGCAGGGGTTCGGCCTCCGCCAAAAGGCCCTGATGCACGGCATCGGGGGTGAGGCGCCGGTCGATGTCGCCGGGCCGGACGATCTCAGGGGTGACCCGGGTCGCGATGTTTTCGTCGGCGAGGCGCTTGGCGGCGTTGTCGGTGAGGTAAAGCTTGCGGATCTGGCGGTCCGGGTTGGCAAGTGCGGCCGCCACCGTGTGCCAGCCATACAGAATCACCGGTCCGTCGGAACCGGATTCGCGCTCCCGCCGGGCCGGCGGGCGGCCGAATTTCGGCCCTTTTTGGAAGGGTTTACCGCCCTTGCCTCGGAAATTGGGTTTGCGGTCGCGGTCGCTCATGTGAGGCTTGTGTCACGGGTGTCGCAGAATGGCAATTTAACCGGCAAATTGCGCGCCGGCTTGGTTGACTTTGGGGACCGCCTTCGCCCATAAACCGCCCGACCGCGCACCCGTTTCGGGTCGGCCGGTTATCAGCGTCATTTCGATGACCCGGTCCGCCGCCACTCGCGCGGCCGGTTCGACGCTGTTGGACGGGGGAGTGTCCCGAGTGGCAAAGGGAGCTGACTGTAAATCAGCCGCCTCATGGCTTCGCAGGTTCGAGTCCTGCCTCCCCCACCACGCTTCGCCCTGACGGGCTACGCGTGGCGCAGCCACGCCTGACCCGTCAGGGCAAAGCGTGTCCGGCGTAGCTTGAGCGCCAGCGAAAGCGAAGACGGACTGGGCCAAGGGCCTCGTTTCCACGAACTTCAACTCGACACGTTACTCCCATTTCGCTGGGCATGCCGACAAGGCGTCTCGCGCCGCCACCACGACTCACCCCCGCAACCCACGCCGCAGTAGCTTGGCGAAATCCTGCGCCATCTGCGACGGCGCTTCGTGCGTCGGGGAGAGGATCGCGATCTGGTACTGGATCTTCGGCTTGAACGGGCGGATGGCGAGGCCTTCGGTGAAGGGCTTGCTCACCACCGGATCGACGATGCCGACGCCGCGGCCCTCGGCGACGAGCTGGCACGCGGTCGAGAAGAACTCGGTCTCCGCCACCACGTTCCAGCGCGCGCCATATTCGGAGAAGGCGGATGCCAGCTGCTGGTAGATCGGGTCGCCGCGAAACAGCGTCACGAACGGGACGCCATCGAGGTCATCAGGGGTGATCTGCTTCAGCTTCGCGAGCGGATGCGCATGCGGCAGCATGCACACGCACTCATACGAGAACACCTCCATGTGCGAGGTCGGATAATCCAGCGGCAGCTCGGCGACCGCGAGATCGAATTGCTGCGTCGAGATCAGCTCGCGGACGGTCGCGGAATTGCGCGTGATGATCTTGATCTGCAGCTCGGGCTTGTTCCTCGCGAACTGCGACAGCAGCCGCGGCAGCAAATTGATCGAAATGCTCGGATAGGCCGCGATCGCGAGGTGACCGCGCCGGCCGGACTTGATCTCGGCCGCAACGCGCGATGCGTTCTCGGCGGCTTCGAGGGCGCGCGCTGCCTCGACATAGAACAGCCTGGCTTCCGGGGTCGGTTGCAGGCGGCCGCCGCGACGCAGGAAGAGACTGAGGCCGGTCTCGTGCTCGAGGCCCGCGATCATCGTGCTGATGCCGGGCTGCGACATGCCGAGCAGTTCGGCCGCCCGGGTCATGGTGCCGTGGAGCATCAGGGCGCGGAAGCATTCGAGCTGTCTGAGGCGCATCGGGCGACTATACGAATCTGCTATAATGGACACAATTAATATTATTAGAGTTACATGACGGGCGGTGCTCCAATGGCGCAACGAGCCATTGAGGAGACACCAAATGACCGCAGCACCCATCGATCTGACCCGCGCCCGTCTGATTCCGGCCCGCAATGGCGTGGCGGCGCGCCTCGATGCGGGAGAGACGGTCATGGTCGTCAACACACATGGCAAACAGGTGGTCGACACCTGGGCCTTCAATGCCCGCGACACCGGCGAGTTCATGTCGATGGAGCACAGCCGTGCATCGATGCTGCGGCTCATTCCGCGCGTCGGCGACACGCTGACCACCAACCGGCGCCGCGCGATCCTCACCTTCGTCGCCGACACCACGCCGGGAATCCACGACACGCTGATCGCGGCCTGCGACATTCACCGCTATCGCCAGCTCGGCGCCGTCGGCCATCACGACAATTGCACGCAGAATCTGGCGCGCGCGCTCGAGACTGTCGGCCTGTCGGCTGCGGTGACGCCGGCTCCGCTCAATCTGTTCATGAATGTGCCCGTCGCCGACAGCGGACAACTGGACTTCAAGTCGCCCGTCAGCGAGGCCGGGCAGTATGTGGCGCTGCGCGCCGAGATGGACCTGGTCATCGTGTTTTCGGCCTGTCCGCAGGACATGGTGCCGGTGAACGACATGCGGCCGACCGACGCTCACTTTCTCATCGACTGACACTGTCAGCGTGGAGAACCGATCATGCGCAAGCTGCCGCCGCTCAATGCCGTCCGCGCGTTCGAAGCCGCCGCGCGCCACGAGAGCTTCACCGCCGCCGCCAATGAGCTCTGCGTCACGGTGACGGCGATCAGCCACCAGGTTCGGCAGCTCGAGGCGATTCTGGGCCACAAGCTGTTCGAACGCTCCGGCCGCGCGGTCGTGCTGACCGCGGAGGGCCATGCGGTGTTTCCGATGCTGCGCGACGGCTTCGACCGCATGGCGAGCGCCTTCGCCGCGATCCGGCCGCCGGCGGATGGCGATGCGATCACGGTATCGACCACGCGCGCCTTCGCCGAGCGCTGGCTGATGCCGCGGCTCGCACACTTCAACGCGGCATTTCCTCACCTCGTTGTCCATATCGATGCGACCGAAGAGGTGCGGACGCCCGGCGCCGACGGCGTCGATCTGGCGATCCGCTACGGACGCGCTGATCGCGCCGGCGAGACATCGGTGCTGTTTAGCGATCGCTACATTGCGGTTGCGGCGAGCGCGATCTGTCCGCCCGGTGCCCGTCTCGGCATTGACGACGTCCGCTCGCGCTCGCTGCTGGCGTTCCGCTGGAAGAACGCCGCGCTGGATTCGCCGGCGTGGTCGGCCTGGCTCGCGGCGGCCGACCACGATCCCGGCCGGGACTTCCGCATCTCATGGTACAGCGAGGAGCCGCTGGCGTTGCACGCCGCTGAGCGCGGGCTCGGACCGCTGTTGTGCAGCGATGCGCTGGTGGACGAGCAATTGCGTCAGGGCACGCTGCGCCGGCTCGACGGTCCCACGCTGGCGGGCTTTGCCTATCGCCTCGTCGATGCGCCGAGCGCTGCCCGGCGCAAAGCGGTGACGGCGTTCATCGACTGGCTGCGCGCCGAGGCGGCCACCTTTCGTGCAGCTCCCGAACTGGTCATGACACGGGCTGCGTGAAATAGGGCAGGGTCTCGACGCGGACCTGGTAGGTGCCCGCCTTGACCAGGCCGTCGAGATGCGCGGCGATGTCCTCGAGCGATGCGAACCAGACCTTGCGTTCGGCAACGATCCGCTCGAGCCAGCGCTCGACGACGCGCCAGCGGGCGAGCCGGCCGGTCAGGAACGGGTGCCAGATCCCCATCCAGAATCCGCCGGCCTCATAGGCGGCCTCGAACTCCTCGAACGAAGCGGCAAGGCCCTCGCTCGGCGATTTGACCGGCATCATGTAGCCGATCTCCGCGTAATGGGCGAAAGGCGGCCAATCGTCCGATCCCCAGTGCGGCGGCATCTCGTAGAGCGATCCGCGCGCGGTGCGCATCTGGTACGGGATGTCGTCGGCCATCAGCGACGAATCGTAGACAAAGCCGTGCTCGATCAGGAGATCGATCGTGGTCTGGTTGGCGTTGTAGACCGGCGCGCGGTAGCCGCGCGGCTTGCGCCCGGTCATCGCGACATGGATGCCGAGCGCGCGTTCGAAGGCCTCGCGCTGCCGCGCCGAGGAAATCTCCGTCGGATCCTCGTGGATATAGCCGTGATGGCCGATCTCGTGGCCGCTCTTGAGGATCGCCTCCACCGCATTCGGATAACGCTGCATGGTCCAGGCCGGCATGAAGAACGATTGCTTCAGGCCGAGGCGCCGATAGGTTTCCAGGATGCGCGGCACGCCGACGGTCGGCCCGTACCGTCCCATCGTGATCGGGTAGAGCCGGTCGAAGGAGTCCTTCGGCCGGGCGATGTGGATCAGACTGTCGGCGTCGACGTCGAATGTGATCGCACAGGCGCAACGCGCGCCGTTCGGCCAGGGGATGGGATTACGGATCATCGGATCATCCTCACGCGTCCGGCGGACAGCGGCGCATCATTCCGCCGCGACATTAACAGGCCCGTCGATTCCAAGACACTGCCCGACCAGCACGGGGATCGCGGCAAAGGCGTCGGCGACCGATCGCAGGTAGCGCTCGTCGTTGAACTCCTGGTAGTCGACCGCGATCAGATGGCTCTCCTGCACCCCGAGATAGTGGGCGCAGGTGAAGATGTGGGTCTCCAGGTGGTTCATGCTTTCCCGCACCCCGCCGGGGCCGAAGCCGAATTCGCCGCGCGAGCTCAGCACCACCAGCGTCTTGCCGCGCATGATCGGCTCGAGCGGAAAGTCGCCGCGCGCGAGATCGAAGCTGAAGGTCTTGTCGATGCGGATCACCTTGTCGAACCATGACTTCAGCGCCGCCGGCATGCCGTAATTGTGCATCGGCGCCCCGATGACGATGACGTTGGCGCGTTCAAGCTCGTCGATCAGTTCGTCGGAGAGACGAAGTTCGTCATGCTGCTCGGCCGTGCGGTCGCCGGGCGCGGTGAAGGCGGCGGCCACCCATGCCTCCGTGATCAGCGGCGGCGGGGCGCGGCCGACGTCGCGCGAGATGATTGTCGCGCCGGGCTCGTGCGTCAGCCAGTGCTCGACAAACGATTTGGAGAGTTTCCGGCTGACCGAACGGTCGCCGCGCGGGCTGGCATCGATATGCAGAAGGGTCGTCATCTCTGGCCTCGGCTGATTGGGGAGCAGTGCGTCGGCTCCACAATGACCGAGTACCTGGGGCAGCGTGATTGACGAATCCGGCAGCTGGGTTGAGAAAATCTTAACAGTGAAGCAGCGCGCCACGGTGACGCGGTGTGCGAGCCTGATCGCGGCCGATTTGCCGACACTCGGGTCGACAAACTTCACTCTCGACGCCGCCTCAACCCGGCTTGAGGATTCCTCATTATCGCCTCAACGCTGCCTGCTGCTCAGATGCCCCATCCCGGCCCAAACCAATGCGCCGGACAACGGGGGAAACATGTTGCTCAAGCAGACACAGCTTCCGGCGCAGGATGAGGCCGGCTTCGATGCCCACGGAATTGAGCCGGTGCCGGCGGCGCACCGCACGTCGTCATCGTTCGATCAGTTCTGGATCTGGACCGGCGCGAACATCGCGCCGATCAACTGGGTGCTGGGCGCGCTCGGAATCCAGCTCGGCCTCAGCCTGCTGCAAACGCTTGCCGTCATCGTCGTCGGCAACCTGTTCGGCGCGGCGTTGTTCGCCGCCTTCTGCCTGATGGGACATCGCACCGGCGTGCCGCAGATGGTGCTGGGCCGGCTGGCGTTCGGCCGCCGCGGCGCCTATCTGCCGGCACTGGCGCAGGTGCTGATGCCGATGGGGTGGGTCGCAATCAACACCTGGATCGTGCTCGACCTCTGCATGGCGGCGCTGGAGCGGATGGGGATTGGCGGCGGCGTCGAGCTCAAATACGCGATCGCGGTGCTGGTGATGCTGCTCCAGATCGGCATCGCGGCCTGGGGCTTCAATGCCATCAAGGTGTTCGAGCGCTACACCATGCCGTTCATTCTGCTGATCATGGCGGTCATGACCGCGCTCGCTTTCCTGCGCGTCGATATCAAATGGCAGTCCGCTGCTGTTACGGGCATGCCGGCATTCGCCGCGGCGACGCAACTGATGACCGCGATCGGCATCGGCTGGGGCATTTCGTGGCTCACCTATGCCTCCGACTATACGCGCTTCACCAGGCCCTCGCTCGGTGCCGCCAAGGTGTTCCGGGCGACCTTCCTCGGCATGTTCCTGCCGACGGTCTGGCTCGCTTTTCTCGGTGCGGCCATTGCATCGGCCGGCGCCGGCTCCGATCCGTCGAAGCTGATCATCGCAGCGTTTGGTGCGATGGCGCTGCCGGTGCTGCTGGTGCTGGTGCATGGCCCGATCGCGACCAACATCGTCGTGATCTATTCGGCGGCGCTGTCGTCGCTGGCGCTCGATCTGCGGCGGCCGCGCTGGGTGATCTCGGTGGTCTCAGGCCTGATCGCCTCCGCGATCCTGTACGCCTTCCTGCAGTCGGGCGATTTTGCCCACGCCTTCGACAATTTCATGGTCGCCCTGATCGTCTGGATCAGCCCATGGGCCGGCGTGACGCTCGCCGACTTCTACCTGGTGCGACGCGGCCGGATCGATGTCGCCTCGCTCTACGAGGCGCCGGGGCGGGATCGCGATTTCAACTGGGCCGGGCTGATCGCCTTTGCTGCCGGCTTCGCGGCGGCGTGGGCGTTCCAGATGGGCACGATCAAGGCCATGCAAGGCCCGCTTGCATTGGCGACCGGCGGCGTGGACCTGTCGTGGCTCACCGGCATCGGCGTTGCGATGGCGAGCTACCTTGCCCTGCATCGGCTGTTTGGACGTCCGCTGGCGCGGAGCGCGCCGTCGCCGGACGCGGCGTCGATCGAGCCCGCGCCGCCATCGACCTGACAGGGGCATGCCTTGCGCCGGTTCACTCCATCCGCGCGAACAGCTCCACCAGCGTCTCGCGCAGCCAGCGCTGCGCGGGGACGGTGTCGTTGCGCTGGTGCCAGAACAGACTGACGATGCGCGGTGGCGCCGGCAGTGGCACCGGCACCGCATGCAGGTACGGCGCGTGGCGGGACTGCGCGCTGAGATCGCGCGGCAGCACCGCGATCAGGTCGGACTGGCGGACGATCTCGTAGGCGGCGTTGTAGTGATTGACTGTCGTGACCAGATTGCGCGACAGCCCGCGCGAGGCGAGGAACTGGTCGTAGGTCGGCAGCGTCTTGCCGGCGAGGCTGACATCGACATGCTTGGCGTTGAGGAAACTGCGGGCGTTGAGCCGCTTCCTGTTCGCCAGCGGATGATCCCGCCGCATCATGCAGGCATACTCGACCGTCCACAGCGAGCGCGAGCGGATCGCGGCCGGCGGCTGCTGCGCCTCGTTGACATAGACGCTCAGCACGCAATCGACCCGGTTGTCCTCGAGCCGGTCGCCGATCTCCAGGATGGTGTTGGGCAAGGTGTGGATCCGCGCGGAAGGCGCGATTTCGCTGAAGCGGTTGATGAGCCGCGGCATCACCAGCGAGGACACGTAGTCCGACATCGACAGGCTGAACTCGGTCTCGGTGCGCCGCGGATCGAAAGCGTCCTCGTCGAGCGCGTGGCGGACGTGCTCCAGTGCGTCGCCGATCGGCTGCCACAGCGCCACCGCACGCTGCGTCGGGCGGATCCCGCTGGCGGAGCGTACGAACAGGGGATCGCCGAGCGCGTCGCGTAACCTCGCCAGCGCGTTGCTGACGGCGGGCTGGGTCATCGTCAACGCGCTCGCCGCGCGGGTGACGCTGCCCTCGGTCATCAGTGCCTCGAAGACTTTCAGCAGGTTGAGGTCGAGCGTTCGGAAGGACACGAGCAATATTCACAATGGTGATGTGCTAGATAACAATTATAAATTATTCCCATAATATTGATTTGTCTATCATTCCCCCGGACTGACCTCGCGGCGCGTGCCGACCGCGGGGCGGAGGGGGGCTATTTCATGTCGATGATTTCGGCGCGCATCGAGCGCCTGCCGTTCGCGCGTTTCCATGTGCACCTGCTGCTGATGGGCGGCCTGGGCTATCTGTTCGACGCGATGGATGCCGCCGTGCTGGCGTTCATCCTGCCGGTGCTGCGCACCACCTGGGGGCTCAGCAATGTCGAAACCGGCGTGCTCGGCAGCAGCACCTTCGTCGGCTATCTGTTCGGCGCGCTGCTCGCGGGGACGCTCGGCGACCTGATCGGCCGCCGTGCGGTGATGATGTCGGCGCTCGCGGTCTACAGCGTGGCCTCGCTGGTGAGTGCGACAGTGGATAGCTGGCCCGCGTTCTTCGCCGCGCGCGTCGTCGCAGGCATGGGCACAGGCGCGGAAAGCGCGATCATCGCGCCATATCTCGCGGAATTCGTGGCGCGGCGTTACCGCGGCGCCTTCACCGGCGCGCTCGCCGGCTTCTTCTCGTTCGGCTTCGTCGCGGCCGCCTTGCTCGGTTATTTCATCGTGCCGGCCTATGAGAACGGCTGGCGCATCGTGCTCGTCATCACCGCCATCCCGGTCGTGATGCTGCTGTGGTGGCGCCGGTCGCTGCCGGAATCGCCGCGCTGGCTGGAAAGCCGCGGCAGGGTCAAGGAAGCCGAAGCCGTGCTCGACAAGGTCGAGGCGAGCTTCGCGCGCGAGGGCCGCGTGCTGCCGGCTCCGGTCGCCGAGCCCGCTGCGCCTGCCGTATCGTCGGGAACGCTGCTGAGCAATTTTGCGGCGCTGCTGGCCGGCCGCCAGGCGCGGATCACCACCATGACCTGGATCATGTGGCTGTCGATCACGTTCAGCTATTATTCGTTCTTCGTCTGGATCCCTGGCCTGCTGGTGCAGAACGGCATGAGCATCACCAAGAGTTTTGGCTATTCGCTCGCGATGTATTGCGCGCAGGTGCCGGGCTATTTCACCGCCGCCTTTTTCAACGAGCGGATCGGCCGGCAGTCCACGATCGCGACCTACATGATCCTCGGCGGCGCCAGCGCGCTCGGGCTCGCCTTTGCCGCGAGCGACGGGCAGATCATGGCGGCTGGCCTGCTGTTGTCGTTCTTCATGAACGGCACCTATGCCGGCGTCTATGCCTACACGGCCGAGGTGTTTCCGACGGCGTTCAGGACCACGGGGGCAGGCCTTGCGTCCGCCATCGGCCGCATCGGCGCGATCATCGCACCGATCCTGGTCGGCTATCTCTATCCCAATTTCGGTTTCGCCGGCGTGTTCGGCGTCACCACGTCCGTGCTGTTGATCGGCGCCGTCACCGTCCTCTTGATGGGCGTGCCGACGCGCGGCCGGTCACTCGAAGACATCGCAAGCGAAGCTGCGTGACCACAGCGGCGTCCTGACAGGAGATCATCATGTCCACCGTCCTCTTCAAGAATGCCGCGCTGCTCGATCCGCTGCGCTCCGATCTGCTCGAAGGGCACCACGTGCTGGTCGAGGATCGGCTGATCAAGGAGGTCTCCGACCGGCCGATCGAGGCCTCGGCCGATCGGGTCATGGACCTCAGGGGCAAGACCCTGATGCCCGGCCTGATCGACCTGCATGTCCACGCGGTCGCCGTCGAGCTCGACCTGTCGCAGCAGGCGCGGATGGCGAACGTGCTGGTGACGCTGCGCTCGACCATGCTGCTGCGGGGCATGCTGAAGCGCGGCTTCACCACCGTCCGCGATGCCGGCGGCGCCGGCTATGCGCTCAAGCAGGCGATCGACACCGGCCTGACCGACGGTCCGAGGCTGTTCGTCTCCGGCCGCGCGCTGAGCCAGACCGGCGGGCATGGCGACGGGCGCGCCCGCTCGGACTATCTGGCCGACCCGACCTGCTCCTGCTGCGTGCGGGTCGGCGCGATCGCGCGTGTCGTCGACGGCGTCGATGCGGTGCGCAAGGCGGTGCGCGAGGAGCTGCAGATGGGCGCCGACCAGATCAAGATCATGGCGTCGGGCGGCGTCGCATCACCCACCGATCCGATCGGTGCGTTCGGCTATTCCGAGGACGAGATCCGCGCCATCGTCGCGGAGGCGCGGGCGCGCCACACCTATGTGCTGGCGCATGCGTACACCGCGGAGGCGATCGAGCGCGCGGTGCGCTGCGGCGTGCGCACCATCGAGCACGGCAATCTGGTCGACCTACCGACCGCGCGCCTGATGGCGGAGCAGGGCGCCTACGTGGTGCCGACCCTCGTCACCTACGAGGCGCTGGCCACCGAAGGCGCCAAATACGGCCTGCCGGCGGCGAGCGTCGCCAAGGTTGCCGACGTGCGCGACGCCGGCCTGCGCTCGCTCGCGATCTATCGCGAGGCCGGCGTCAAGATGGGATTCGGCACCGATCTGCTCGGGCCGTCGCAGCGCTTGCAGAGCGACGAGTTCCGGATCCGCGCCGAATTGTTGGGCCCGCAGGCGGTGATTGCGAGCGCGACCATTATCGGCGCCGAGGTGCTCGGTATGGAAGGCAAGCTCGGCCGCATCGCGCCGGAGGCTTTTGCCGACCTGCTGGTGGTGGAGGGCAATCCGCTGCGCGATGTCACCTGCCTGCTTGGGCAGGGCGAGCACATCCCGCTGGTCATGAAGGCCGGCAAGGCCGAGGTCGACCGGCTGGGCGGGTAGGCTCCACTTGACCTCGCCCCGCGTGCGGGGAGGGCGAGCGTGCGTCTGAATGATTTCGGAATTTTGGAAATCTATCCGTGAGTTGCCCGACGTGTCAAGTAGCCTGGTCGAGCGCCGGCCACCGCCGGCTACTTTGCATGGGGTTGTTTTCGATATTTTGGCAACCCGTCCCTTTACGCTCTCGCCGTCACCATACCTCGCGGAGGCCCGCAGTACCCTTCGAGGGGCTCGGGCAGGCCGACGAGTTCGATCACGATGCCGCTGGCGGCGTTGACGCGGCCGTGCGGAAGCACGACATACCGGTTGCCGACCCCACCCGCCGCTCCGGAGCCAGCCATGAACGCGCCCAACATCGATTCCGTCCCGTCGCAGTCCGACGGCGACGTTGTGAGCTGGTTGACCAACCAGACGCGCGACCAGCGCTTCATCGACAACATCTTCGCCGAACTTTGCATCCGGCTGCAGGGCGCTGGCATTCCGCTGAAGCGGGCGACGATGAATCTCCTGATCCAGCATCCGCAATGGCTCGGCGCCCGGATCATCTGGGCCGATGGCAAGCGCGAAGCCGAGATCACGCGGGTCGACTACGATGTCCAGCAGCGATCGGAATATATCGGCAGTCCGGTCTACGAAATCCATCAGGGTGCCGACGAGGTGCGCGAGAAGCTCGAACGTGACCCGTCACAGGGCCGCAAGCACGCGCTCTATGACGACATGCGTGCGACTGACCGACTATGTGGCCTGGGCGCTGCTGCACACGCTCGGCAAGCGGCACGTCGTGACCTTCGCGACCGACCGTGCCGGCGGTTTCGATGACGTCCACATCGCCGAGCTGCGAAAGGTGCTGCCGGTGTTGGCGCTGGTCAGCGAGATCCGGATGAAGAACCGCCTGGCGCGGACGCTGCTCGAGACCTATGTCGGGTCGCATGCCGGCGAGATGATCCTGGCCGGCGCGACGCGGCGCGGCAGCGGCACCACGGTGCGCGCCGCGATCATGATCTGCGACTTGCGGGATTTCACCCGGATCTCGGATAGCTGGCCGCGCGATGACGTCATCGATCTCCTGAATGACTATTTCGACGCGATGTCGGAGCCGATTACGCGGCATGGCGGGGAAATCCTGAAATTCATCGGCGACGGCCTGCTCGCGATTTTCCCGCTCAGCGATCCTAAGGCCTGCGCCAACCTGCTGCACGCGGTGTCCGAGGCGCGCGAGGCGATGGCGGCGCTCAGCGAACGGAACGGTATGATGGGCCGGGCGCCGATGAATTACGGTATCGGCGTCCATGTCGGCGACGTCATGTACGGCAATATCGGATCGCGCACCCGGCTCGACTTCACCGTGATCGGTCCCGCCGTGAACATGGCCTCGCGGCTCGAAACCCTGACCAAGCAGCTGAAGAAGACCGTGCTGCTGTCCCGCGCCTTCGCGGATCTGGTCGAGCACGATTTCGCGCTCGAGCATGTCGGCGAGCATGCGGTGCGCGGCTTCAGCGAGCCGATCGAGCTGTTTGCCTATAGCGGCTGAAAAATCTCAGGTCGGTGTCGTCGTCTGCGCCGGCGAAGCCCGATCGATGAATCCCTTGGCGAGGGCATGATAGACGCCCTCCTTGCAGATCAGGCGCGAGCTCGCATGCGCAATCAGGGCCGCGGCCATCAGCGGCACGACCATCGCGTGATTGTCGGTCATCTCGGTGACGATCACGAAGGCCGTGATCGGCGCGTGAACCACGCCGGCGAAGTACGAGACCATGCCGAGCAGCATGATCGCCGGCAGCGGCGCGCCGTGAAACAGCGGCGCGATGTTGGAGCCGAGCCCGGCGCCGACCGCGAGCGAGGGTGCGAAGATGCCGCCCGGCATGCCGCTGATCGAGGCAAAAGTGGTGGCGAGGAATTTCCAGACGCTGAAGCTCGCGGGCAATTGTGATCCGGCTTCGAGCGCGGATTTGACCTGCTGATATCCCGTGCCGTAGATCGCGCCGTCGGAAGCGATCCCGCAAATCGCCGCCGCAAATCCGCAGATCGCGGCAAAGCCGACCGGATAGCGCTTGATCGCGCGTCCGACTGGATTGGCAAATCCGCGCGCCATTGCGATCAGGATGCGGCTGAACAGGCCGCCTGCGAGGCCTCCGGCCACGCCGCAGAGCGGGACCGCGAGCCAGTCGGCGCCGTTGCGCAGCGCCGTCGCGCTGGTGCCGAAATAAGTGTAGTTGCCCATCAGGGCGAGCGACGTCAGGCCCGCGGCGATCACCGCGCCGATGATCAGGCTGGAGGTTCGCGTCTCGAAGGCGCGGCTCATTTCCTCGATGCCGAACACGATCCCGGCCAGCGGGGTGTTGAAGGCTGCCGCGACGCCCGCGGCCGCACCGGCAAGGATCAAACCGGGTTGACGCCGCGGCGAGAAGCGGCCGAGCGCAAACATGATCGACGCGCCGATCTGCACCGTCGGTCCCTCGCGCCCCACCGACGCGCCGCACAGCAGGCCGAACAACGTCAGCAGGATCTTGCCGGCGGCAATGCGCAGCGAAACCAGGCTTTCGCGCGGTCTGGTCGGTCAGATGGCGTGCGGCGATGGCCTGCGGGATGCCGCTTCCCTGTGCGTTCTGGAAGAAGCGGTTGGTCAGGAAGACGGACAGCGCGAAGCCTGCGGGCGTCACCACCAGCGAGGCGTAGCGGAGATGCGACACCAGTGCGGAGAAGGCGATCTGCGCCAGATCCGCGAGCTGTGCGAGCGCGACGGCCGCCGCACCGACCGCGATGCCGCCCAGCAGGAAGATGGCCCGGCGCTGCCAACGCGCGGAAACGATTCTGAATAACCGCCTCTGGCGGTTGGAGGGGAAGCCCATTCTGACGGTGTTCCGGCTGATGTCGTGTCCGGTCCGGACGGATCACATCATTCCTAGCACGCGTCGATGGTGGGCGAAGCTCAACAAATCAGCAAGGCATGCCCACGCAGCCGCCAAATGCCCCAAGATGAAATCTGTGATTTTCCGCGCAGCAGATATCCCGCCGCCTATCGCCGGCGCCGCTGCTTCCTTGGAAACAGCCGATCGCGGATGTAGCGCGAGGTCGCCGTCAGGCGAAGTCCCCGCGGCTTCTGCCAGGCGGCACGGTCGATCTCCTTCTTGTCGCCGATCGCCAGTCTGCCCTTGGCGTTCTTGGCGATGAAGATCGCATCGCTCATCTTGCGGCCGGAACGCTTGTTCTTGGCCGTCACTTCCTTCCACAGGCTGAGCCTGCCGAGCTTGAGCTTCGGCAGCTCTTCCTTGATCTCACGCTTCAAGCAGTCCTTGCCGGTCTCGCGCGCACGCCTGCGCCCGCCGGGGAACATCCACAGCCCGTCAGATCGACGTCGGACCAGAAGGACCTTGCCGCGCTTGGCGGCAACCAGTTTGGAAGACTTCGTCATGTACTGCGCAATGATCGAAACAGAATCGACCCCATTCTAATTTGTCTATTTGAGTAGACAAGTTCCAAGGGCGAATTGTTCCACAGTCATGTGTCGGCGGTTTGTCTGCCGCGGAAGGCCTGAGCACTGAGGAAATCCTGACGGCGCGCATCTTCGTGAGGAGGCCGCAGAAGAAGGGCAGCCGGCTGTGACGGTCTGCCGCGGCTTCTCTGCGGACGCCTGCACACGTTCGCCGTGACCCCGGCCGGGTACGTTCGTCCGTGGTTCTCTGGTCTCGCTTCATCGAACATCCTCACGTTGAGCTCGTGAAAAGGGTGATCCTCCTGGTTCCCGCAGCAGGAACCGGGGCATGGCTTTCGATGACAAAAATCCACGACAGGCAGGCTCCGCCGCTTGACTGTATGTTCTGGTTTTGTTCTAATTGCCCTCCACCTTGAATAGGAGGCCGCCATGGACAACCGCATCAACGAAATTCGTAGGCAGATCAGGGCGCTGCGCGTCAGCATGCTCGAGGCTGAGGCGATCATGCGACAGCAGATCAACCGGGATGAGGACTGCGCCTTCGTTGCCGGCGACCTGCTGAAGATGCGTCTGGTGATGAGCCGTCTGGTCGAAGAGCGGGGCACACTGGGCGACCGCGAGCCGATCATCGTGTATGCGAGCGTTGCTCCGCGCCGCCGCGCCGCGACGCCGATCTTTCTTCGCGTGGCGAAGCGGGAGCTTGCCGCCGGCGAAGCGCGTGCCTGATGACGGCCCGAGGATGCGGCGGCTGCGCGCCGAGTTGCGCGCGCTCGACGCATCCGTGAACCGGCTCAGGCGGGCCGGACGCGATAGTGCATCGGCGCAGCTTCTGCTGTCGCGCAAGCGCGCCGAGCTGGAGGACGTGATCTGCCGGAGGAAAGATGAGAGAGCCGCTTCGGTATTTCCACGACAGCGATGATCATGCGCCCTGGATCAAGGCGCTGGCCGAGGTCCGGCACATGGCGACGCGGGAGGGTTGGTGCTTTCACCACGTGCAGGCGATCATCGTGGCGATCGACCAGTATGCGGAGTCCGCGCTCGGCAACCGCGAATTCTTCCTCAACCGCCCGCAGACGGTTGGCCCGCTGCGGCGAGGCGAGGTGCCGTAGCGGGCGACATCGCGTGCGGCATTTCGCGAGCCGGCGCTGCCGTCATCACGGCCGTGCGGCTGACATGCTCAAGGCAATACATCGGCGGGATGCTTGTCGCGATGCTCGACATATTCGACGCGGGTCTGGTCCGGATGCAGCACCAGCATGTTGCGGCCGGTCGGAACCTGTTTGGGGGCCTCGAGGATCGTGGCGCCGACGCCGGGGAGACGCGCGGCGAATGCGTCGATGTCATCGACCAGAAACGTCAGATGCGTCGCCGTGAACGGCTTCAGGCTTTGTTCCGTCCCTGCAATGAACAGGATCGAGGCGACCTGCGCCAGCCTGATATCATATTCGGGATAGTCGAAGCGAAGGCGCGCCGTCTGGCCGATCAGGGCTTCGTGGAAGGCCACCGCTTCGTCGAGGCCCTCGAGCGGCAGGTAACGTCTCGCCAGGATATTGAGTATCTTCATCGCCAGGTCCTGATGTTCTGATGTTGCTGCGACCGCCATCCGGTCCAGCCAGACGACGCGACAAGGCGCGCCGCCGCTTGCGCAGCGCTGCGATCGCCCGATCGATCTGATCGAGCTTCTCCTGCATCACTGCGGAGCAGTTCACGCGCGCGCCGCGCCGGCCGTCTGCAAGCGCGGTCAGGAGATTGCGAAGCTCGCGGGTCGAGAAGCCCGCGGCGATGAGGTCTCTCACCCACGCGGCCCGCTCGATCTCCGACGCGGCGTAGCTTCGATAGCCGTTCGAATTCCGGCGCGGCACAATCAGGCCAGCCTCCTCGTAGTGCCGAAGCGTCCGTGCACTCACGCCAAGATGGCGTGCCGCCTCCTGAATCCGCATCGCGATCTCCTGTCGAGGATCGGCCTAGCACCTTCTCATTAGCGTCAATGTCAAGCGCCGTGTTGCGGCGCTCGCGGGCGCCGCCGCTGAACTCCGTCGATCCGCCGGGACGGACGCAGGGGCCAAATGTCCCGGCTGCCTGATCTGGCCGGGATGGCCAATCCGCCGCCGGCGACATATCGTGACGGTCCGCGGCCGAATCTGCGGCGGATCGTTCATCGCCGGGTCATCTACATCAGGCCATCGTCAGCGCCGCGCCCGCGAGGGGCGGCGGCACATTTTTCGGAGGAGGATTCGGATGATCAGGGGCTGGCAGATTGCGACGTCGGCGCTCGCCATCGTCGTGATGGTTGCAACGCTGGGCGCAGAGGCCAACGCGGCGCAGTGCGGCAACGGGCCCGGCGGGTTCGAAGCCTGGAAGGAGCAGTTTGCCGGCGAGGCGAGGGCCAAGGGCGTCGGCGCCACCGCGATCGATGCGTTGATGCAGGCACATTACGCCAGCGCGACGATCGCCGCGGATCGCGGCCAGCGCAGCTTTGGCCTGTCGCTCGAGCAGTTCATGGCCAAGCGGGGATCTGCGACCATCGTGGCGCGCGGCCGTTCGCTGAAGCAGTCGCAGGCGGCGCTGTTCGCCTCGATCCAGCAGCGCTATGGCGTGCCGCCGGGACCGCTGATCGCGATCTGGGGCATGGAGAGCGGCTTCGGCAGCCAGCGCGGCAACCAGAACATGCTGTCGTCGATCGCGACGCTTGCCTATGACTGCCGCCGTCCGGAGTTCTTCACCGATCAGCTCTATGCCGCATTGAAGCTGATCGACCGCGGCAGTTTGTCCGGCAGCACGCGCGGCTCGATGCATGGCGAAATCGGCCAGACCCAGTTCATGCCGAAGAACGTCCTCGCCTATGGCACCGGCAATCTCGACGTCGCCGCCAACGCGCTGAACTCGACGGCGAACTTCCTGCGCGCCAATGGCTGGCGCGCCGGCGCCGGCTATCAGCCCGGGGAACCCAATTTCGCCGCGATCGAGGCGTGGAACGCGGCAGGGGTCTATCAGAAGGCGATCGCGATCATGGGACGGCAGATCGACGGCGGCCAATGAGCGCAGGGCCAAATTCCTTCACTCCAGGTTCCTTCACCGCCTGTTAACGCAACGGTGCCCAGATCGTTGCGGTGAAACGGAGCGAGTGGAGACAGGCTCCATGCTCAAGAACGGCACCTATGCGGCGTGGTTTCGAACGTCGCTCGCTGACGGCACCGGCATCGTGCACGTGGCCGATGGCAGGCTGTGGGGCAGCGATGCCATCATGCTCTACAGCGGCACCTATGAGGTGGACGGCGAGCGCTTCTCCGCCGTTCTCACCACCAGGCGGCATTCCGATGGTCATGCGACCGTGTTCGGCACCGACGATCTCGTGGTGCGGCTCGAGGGTATCTTCAGCGGCGCGATCGCGACCTGCACGGGCAGGGCCGATGCCGTGCCCGATCTCGCCTTCGAGGTGACGCTGATGCCGAGCCACGAGGCGACACCCGAGCCGCCGGCGGATCTGCCGCTGCCGAAATTCGATCCGAGCAAGCTGCCGAAATTGCCGAAACGCTCGA
The DNA here is from genome assembly GCF_054063295.1 of Bradyrhizobium sp. USDA 3240. Lineage (NCBI taxonomy): Bacteria > Pseudomonadati > Pseudomonadota > Alphaproteobacteria > Hyphomicrobiales > Nitrobacteraceae > Bradyrhizobium > Bradyrhizobium sp. USDA 3240. The sequence continues at coordinate 786,143 of NZ_JBSSGD010000002.1, read as the reverse complement.
GCCGTTGAGCAGCTCTCCAGGCGCGCGCTCTAGGCGTCGCTTGGGCCCGCGGTTTCCGGAAACGGTGCGCCGGGGGTATAGCGCTTCAGCGCGCGGATCTCGTAAACCGCCGACGGGTTGACGCTGCGCAGGTCGCGCGCCGCGGCGATCGCTTCCGCTTCATCGGCGCAATCGATCACGTAGAAGCCGAGCAACTGCTCCTTGGTCTCCGAGAACGGGCCGTCGACCACCATGCCGTGGCCGGGCCCGCGCAGGGTGCTGGCGTTGCGGGTTTCGCCGAGCCGTGCAGCCGGTCCGAGCCGCCCCTTCAGCCGTTGATGGACCTCGCGCAGACCCGCCATGACGGCGGCGTCCTCATCGGCACTCCACGACTTGACCTCGGCTTCGACGTGATAGGCCAGGATGGCATAAAGCATCTGGTGAGCTCCTCATTTCTGATGCGGCAGGCCCAAGGACGGCCCAGAGCCGGCCACGCCGACATTTCATGTGTAGCGGACCGGCCGGTTTTTGTGCTGCGACAAGGTATCCCGCCGGCGGCATGGCGGCGGCGCGTAGCGCGGCCCGAACAGCCAAAAAAGGCGCGGCGGAATCGCTTCCGCCGCGCCCCCGGATTTGTTGTCTCGCTGGTCCAGGGCTGAGAGCGCCCCGATTGCCAGGCTGATTACTCAGCGCCTAGCGGGCGATCCCAGCGAGGTGACAGCGCTTGAGACAAGACACTGGATCACCTCCTTTCTTTGTTGATGGGACCAGCAATATAGGTGGCGAATCTGCCGCTGTTAAGGCCGCCGTCCGTCTCATTCCGGCCAGGAACCGGTCCGATCGCGCGGACATAGTCTCGTTTACCGGCGCAATAACGACCCCCGCCGAGGCAGTTGAGACGGCCGTCCGGCCGTGTTAGGTGATCGCCCGATGCGGGTGTAGCTCAATGGTAGAGCAGCAGCCTTCCAAGCTGAATACGAGGGTTCGATTCCCTTCACCCGCTCCAATACGCAGCCGTACCCCGGCCCCGCGACGCGCAGTTCGTCCCGCAGCAGCAGCGAAGCAGCGGGCTCTCGGCTACGAACTTGCACTGTTCCCAAATCGGCTTTACAGTTCATGAAGGTGTCGAAGGGGCGCCTTCCCGCGCAAGAGGCTCTCACCCTTCAGTAGTTCGTTTCCCGTTGCTTCGAATGGCATCGGGGCTACGACAATGACTCGACCCTTTGTTCGGCCACAGCGGGAAGGCCGAAGTCTCTACGGAGGGTTGTTGTGCCTTTATCTCCATCAAAAGAAATTGTGCTTGCGTCGTCTCAAGTCGCCGCGAGCGAACTCCTGCGCGAAGTCAAGATCCGCGCGCGACTCCGCCTGAATGATCTGGCCAATCAAGTACCAGATGCGATGTTCTATGCGCGCTGGATCTCGAGGAAGCGACGTTGGGCTTTGCCAGTGTCCTGGAAGCTTGTGCACGCCCTGAATATCGTTTCCACGGAACTTGGATTTCAGGATTGGGCGCACGCTCGCCGTGTGCTTGAGGGACGAGCCCAACCATCCGACGACCTCGGCGGCCTCTGGTACGATCTACGTTGTCAATTCCAGCTCAACAGCTGGTTTTCAACCTATGCTGACGCCCGCGCTTTCTGCCGACAAGGTGGCGAGCGGTTTCTATTCCCGTTCGCAAAGCAGGTCGTCGTTGGCGACGATAATTTCGTGCGAATGCTAGGGCTGGATCCCACGTCATCGCTCTGGAAGGAGACGGGGAAGGATCTGGTCGCAAGTTATGGCACCCACGCCTGGCGCGCTCTTTGCGCGGCTCGCCTCGCAGCGACCCGAGGTCGTTTGCCGATTGGTCGTACGCCGACAGCGCGCAATCTTTGACCTGAGCGAAACGGCTGCCGCCGACACGGCTTGAGACGCCTACGCGCTCAGCCCGAGATCAACCATATCTGAAAGAAACGAAGAAACATGCCTGCGCATTTCGCTACGTCGGACGACGGAACTCGCATTGCCTATGAAAAGACCGGCTCAGGTCCAGCTGTGGTGCTCTTGCACGGTGGGGCTCAGTCTCGCCAAACGTGGCAAGATGCTGGCTACGTGGATAGGTTAAGTTCGGACTTCACCGTCGTGGCTATGGACCTTCGAGGTCACGGTGAAAGCGACAAGCCGACTAGAGTTGAGGCATATGGCATCGACCGCCACTGCCAAGACATCCTGTCTGTTGCCGATCACGCGGGTATCGAACGATTCGCGCTTTGGGGGTACTCTTTCGGAGCAAATACTGGCCGCTATCTTGCGGCCAAATCGGAGCGCGTAACACGGTTCGTCATGGTCGGTGTGCCGTTTGGTCCCGGCGCTTCCGGCGACTTCCGCCGCACAGTGACGGGTGTTCGGGATCGCTGGATACCGATTCTGCGCGCGCAAAACGAGGGGACACTCGATCTGGAGTCGCTTACTCACCCCGAGCGCGCCTATCTTCAGAGCGCCCGTGCGCAGCACGAAGTTCCGTGGCTTACCGCCATACTCGACTGGGACGAAATCGTTCCGGCGCAAATGCTCTGTCCAACGCTTTGGATTGTCGGCGGGAAAAATCCGGTTGCACTGGAAAGTGCCCGGAGCATCGAGCCCGCCTTGGCGAACTCCAAGGTATTGTTATGCACGATCGACGGACTGACACATGACATGGAAATGAGCGACATCGATAATGTCTTGCCGCACATCCAGGGTTTCATCAGAAATACCCGCGGGTGAGGGGCGCATGTCGCACAAAAATGCCGGGGCGCGCTGATGCCAAATTCGGATGACCTCGTCAGCAACCAGAAGCCTTGGGTGCGCGTCCTGTCGCTATCTTTCGTCGGCGCCAGCGTGTTGGGTGGAAGTGTCCTGCTTGGCCTCGTCGTCGTGATGGAGGTAGCGCGCCATCGACTTGGTCGATGACCATTGGCCCTTCTTCATCAGCCGCGTTTCGGTGAGGCCGGACGCGCTCGCCTCGGTGGCTCCGCCGCCATGCGGGCCAAACGACGTGAAGGTCAGCTCGGGACGCGAGCCAGCGGCCAGAATGCCTTTCTTCGAAATGCGCTCGACTCGAGTCAGCATCTCGCGCTTGCTGCTCCAGGGCGCTGGCTCGGATCGCGCGAACGCAATCACACGCGCCTCTCCTTTCTAGGGAACCCTAAATCGGTTCCCCGGAGCCAGCTTCTCTCGTGTGAATGATCAGAAGCTTGTCTGCATCCAAATCGGAGCGAAATTTGCGTATTGGCCTTTACCAACTGGCCGCGATCGTGATCGCCAGGTTCGTCGTCACCGACAGGGCAGACTTCGCCCGAGGCAAGCTGGAGCGGCGCTGGAATTGCAGCTCATGGTTGAATGTGGTCCTGCTTCTGCGATTCCGGAGCAGCCCCGAGGAGGTACTCGCCAAGGTTTCGTGACGAGGTTATCAATCTCGCATACCTTTTCTGTGTATTTCAGTGCAGGGGTCTCTTCGTGAATGCGATTACCGTTGCGCCGGCGATCGCGCTGAAACGCCCGGCGGACCATTTGCCGGAACAACCCAACGTCATCGTTGATCGTTCGATCGATGCCGCGCCGGTCAAACCGGAGGTTGTTTCGTCGAATGCCGAGGCCCCGAAATCCGCCTATCCTGCGGCCGCCAAATTGCCCACCCAGGTCGGTCCAAGAGGACTGCAATTCGACTTCAATGACGGCGCGCGAATTGTTTGCCCTCATGGCGAGCAGCCCTGGAAGGTGAGGATTCGGGATCTCGACACAGGCAACGTGTTGTTCGAAACGGAATTCGACGGCGGCTATGTCAACAGCAGCAAGCGCTACTACATCCGTTTCGGAATAGAAGTTTCCCAGCAGGGCGAATCCGTCCTTCATCATGAATACTCGGCGAAAGATCGCGCTGTCCTGATCCAGTTTCCGGTCGGGACGCTCGGCGATACAATTGGATGGTTTCCCTATGCCGTGAAATTCAAGGACAAGCACGGTTGCAAGCTGAGCTGCGCCATGGGAGCGCCGCTGATCGAACTGTTCCGCGACGCCTATCCTGACATCGAGTTCATCACGCACGAAAAGGTAAAGCCGGAGCGATATTACGCGACCTACAGCGTCGGACTGTTTTTCGACGACAAGGATTGCGTCTATCAGCCGACCGATTTTCGCCATGTCGGGCTACATCGGACCGCGGGTTACATCCTGGGCGTCGATCCGACAGAGCAACCACCGCGCATCGCCGTCAAGGATGACAAGAGGCCGATTGCCGAGCCCTATGTGTGCATCGCGGTTCAGAGCACCACGCAAAGCAAATACTGGAACAATCCCCATGGTTGGCGCGAGATCGTCAATTTCCTGAAGGCGGCCGGCTACCGGGTGGTCTGTATCGACCAGAAGGCCGTTCACGGCACTCAGTTGATCTGGAACCACATTCCGAACGGTGCCGAGGATGAGACCGGCGACAAGCCGCTCGCCGAGCGATTTCGTTACCTCAAGCATGCTGACTTTTTCATTGGTCTGTCGAGCGGCCTGTCGTGGCTTGCATGGGCATCGGGAACGCCGGTCATCATGATCAGCGGGTTCACCCATCCGACCAACGAATTTGAAACGCCTTACCGCATTGTCAATTTTCACGCGTGCAACAGTTGCTGGAACGATCCGCGGGTGCGTTTCGACCACAAGGATTTTTCTGTGGTGTCCGCGGCATGCAAATTCACCGCGACAATTTGAATGCACACGGCTGATTACGGCCGATCACGTAAAGCAGGTTATTCAGCGCATACCGGGATTTCCGGTCGGCGCCAGAGCGTAGTCCGTAAAGCATATCGACGCGGACGGGCATCGATGCCCGAAACCGGCAAATGAATTTTATTCTGGCCTAGAGGCAGAGCCATGCAGACGATTTCCAGCGGCGCCACCGTTACCGTATCTTCTGGCACAGAATCCGACGATACCGTCCTGGCTGGCGGCACGCTCATCATTGAGTCCGCGGGCAGCGCCACTGGAACGACTGTGTCCGGCGGCTCCGAGGTGATTTCGAGCGGTGGTGTCGACAGCGGCGCCACTATTCTGTCCGGCGGCAGCCAGACTATCTCCAGCGGCGGTCTCGGCGTCTCGGCCACCGTGTATGGAGGCGGCACGATCAACGTTTCCTCGGGCGGTGCGGCGTCGTTCCTTACCGTGTCTTCGGGCGGCACGCTGAACGTTGCCGGAACGGTGACAAGCCACGTTGAGGTCTTTTCGAACGGCCTTGTTGTGATTGCTTCCGGCGGCATCGAGACGGGCACTCCCGGCAGCGACGAGACGATTGTGTCGGGTGGCACGGTCAGCGTGACCTCGGGCGGCCAGCTCTCCTTCTTCACGGTCAGGAGTGGCGGCCTCGTCACGGCCGACTTTGGCGCGACGATCCACGACTTCGGCGTCAGCAGTGGCGGCATCCTCAATCTCGCAGGTTCTCAGACCAGCAACTCGGAGGTCTTCGCCGGCGGCACCGAGAATGTCTTTTCGGGAGGCAACGCGCAGAACTTCGATGTGTCGGGGGGCACGCTGAACGTGCTCTCCGGCGGCAATGCGCAGTCCTTTACGGTGTCGGGAGGCTCGCTCAATGTCCTCTCCGGAGGCCGGTCCGAGTTCTTCACCCTGTCGTCCGGAGCCTCGGCCAGCGTCGCAACCGGCGGCAACGTTCACGATCTGACCATATCGAACGGAGCAACGCTCAGCCTTCTGGGTACGGCGACGAACTTCGTGTTCGTTGGGGGCGGCGCCACGTTGAACGTCTCTGCCGGCGGTGCCCTCAGCGGTTCATTGGATCCATCCGCCCTCCCGACGGTCACCGTTGTGGGCACAGTGAATGCATCCGCGGGTGCGTCCGTCAGCTACGTTGCGGTCAACAGCAACGGCGCCCTGAACTTGCAGGCCGGCGCGTCCGCGCATGACATCAATGTGAATAGCGGTGGCCAATTCAATCTCGCGGGGAGCACGACCAGTAACATCAACATCCACGACGGTGGCCTGGAAACCGTTTCCTCCGGAGGAGCCGAGAACGGCGCCAATGTCTTCGGCGGCGGTGAGCTCGATGTCCTTTCCGGCGGATCGGCAAACGGCACGATGGTCAATGGTGGTCTGCTGAAGCTGTTCTCAGGCGGGACCCTCAGTGGCGTTTCGGTCAATTTCGGCGCCGTAGAACTGATCAGCGGAGCGTCCGTTTCGCAGCTTTCCAACACCACTTTTGGTAGCGGTACCGAGCTTGATGTGGGGCCTGGCGCTGTCGTGAGCGGCTATTCGGTGGGTAATGGCCCGATCCTCGAGGTTCTGTCGGGCGGCTCAACCTCCGCCATCACCGTCAGCGCGAATGGAACGGAGATCGTGCTTGCGGGCGGCACGGCCCGGGGCACCATCGTTGGCAGTGGCGGCTTCATGCAAGTCGGCATTCCGTCGTTCCAGGGATCGGGTGGTTCGGCGGGTGGAACCGCGAGCAATACGACCGTGGCGGGCGGTCAGCTCGATGTGAACTCCGGTGGCCTTGCGGTGTCCACCACGATTTCCGACAACGGCGGCGCACAAGTCACCTCGGGCGGTGCAGTATCCGGAACGACGATCTCCAACTCCGGCGGCATGACCGTCCTGAGCGGCGGCACGGCGGCCGACACGACGGTGCTGAGCGGCGGCTACTTCCAGCTCGGATCGTTCAACGGTAGTGCCGTTTCGGCCGGTGGCAGCGCGACGGGCACGATCCTGTCTGGCGGCTTCGAGGCCGTCTTCAGTGGTGGCGTCGATTCCGGCGCCACGATTCTGTCGGGTGGCAATCAGGTGGTTTCCTCTGGTGGCGTCACCATTGGCGCCACGATCTCAAGCGGCGGCATGTTGAATGTGTCGGCCGGCGGTTCGGCCGCGGCGCAAGTTTCAAGCGGAGGTGTTGAGGATGTTTCGTCTGGCGGCCTGACGTTCAACACTGCGGTCTTCGGCGGCGGCGCCTTGAATGTTTCCGCCGGCGCGACGGCGCACGACGTCACCCTGTCGGGTGGAACGCTCAATCTTGGCGGCACCGTCACCAGCAACGTTTTCATCTCGAGCGGCGGCATAGAAAACGTGCTGGTGGGAGGATTGGTCTCGGCATCCTCCAACGGTGTAGGGACGACGGTTTCGGCCGGCGGCATCCTTAACGTGATGGGGACCACGTCCAACATGGTGGTGGTGTCCAGCGGCGGCGTCGAGAACGTCTCGTCCGGTGGCGTCATCCAGGGCACCATCAGCGGTGCGGCCAGTGCGGGAACATTCATTGCGGCCGGCGGAACGCTCAACCTCCTGGCCGGAGGCTCGGCCAGCATGATCAACGTGGCCGGCACGCTCAACGTGCAGGGCAAGATCACCAGCAATGTCACCATTCAGAGCGGCGGCCACGAAATCGTCTCTGCAGGTGGCTCCGTCACCGGCGTCACCGGTTCGGGGACCGTCATTTCCGGACTCGTCGACGTTCTCTCCGGCGCGTCGTTCGAATATGCGACAGTCTTCAATGGTGGTGACCTGAATGTCTCGTCCGGTGCGACGGCGGACCATATCTCCGTCTCGAGCGGCGGCATCTTCAACGTTGGCGGCACGGTTCTGAGCAATGTCTCGGTCTTTGCCGGCGGCATCGAGAACGTACTCTCCGGAGGCGTGGTTACCGGTGTGACCGGCTCCGGAACCGGGATTTCGGGTGGCACCGTCAACGTGTCCTCGGGAGGCGCAATCGACCACACGACCGTCATCAGCGGTGGCGTGCTGAACATTAAATCTGGAGCCGCGGCGCACGACATCGCGGTGTCGAGCGGTGGTGCGCTCAACGTTGCCGGCGCGGTGACGAGCAATGTCGCGGTCTTTGCCGGAGGCAATGAGATCGTTTCCTCGGGCGGCTCCACGGGGCCGGTCACGATCTCCGGCGGCGTGGTCGAACTGCGGGCCGGCAGCATCGCGAACGGCGGCATCACCTTCAGCGGTTCCGGCGGTCAGCTCAAGATCGATGGCACCTCCCTGGCCGGCACGACGATCAGCAGTCTGGTGCTGGGCGACAGCATTGATCTGGCAGGCCTCAATTTCGTATCGGGTGGGTCGGCGACCTTGCAGGCCGGCAACATCCTGCACGTCACCGAGGGGGCATCCACCTTCAATCTGCAGCTTGATGCGATACCCGGCGTGCGGTTCAGCGTCAGCGCGGATTCCGGCACCGGAACGCTGGTCACGACACGTGCCGATATCGCGCCGGTCACGTCAGCGTCCAACATCCATGCAGGCTCTGGCCAGACCTCCGTGCTGGCTTCCAGCCTCTTTACGGTGTCGGACGCCGATGGCGATCCGATCACCCAATACGCGTTCTGGGACACCGGCGGCAACGGCCACTGGGTGGTGAATGGTGTCGCCCAGGCGGCCAATGCCGAGATCGATGTTGCGGCGGCGAACCTGTCGCAGGTGAGCTACGTCTTCGGTCCAAACGGATCGACTGATACCCTTCGCGTTCGAGGCAATGACGGCACGGTTTGGGGCGACTGGACTCAATTTACGGCCAAGGCATTTGGCGACAACGCGCCAACCGTGAACGCAGTCAACGTGACTGCGGCGCACGGCCAGACGTCGATTGCTGCATCGAGCCTGTTCACGGTGAGCGATCTGGACGGCGACACGATGACCCAGTACGCGTTCTGGGACACCCAAGGTAACGGACATTGGGCCATCAACGGCGTCGTGCAGGCCACCAACGCCGAGATCGATGTTTCGGCAGCGAACCTGTCGCAGGTGAGCTACGTGTTCGGCCCCGGCGGTTCGACATCAGATACGCTCTGGGTGAGGGCCAATGACGGTATCTTGTGGAGCGCCTGGCAGAGCTTCACGGCGTCGCCGGGTCCCGACACGGCTCCGGTGGTGACGGCACCGAACGTAACCGCGGTTCACGGGCAGACGTCGGCGCTCGCCTCGAGCCTGTTCTCGGTCAGCGATGCCGAGCACGACACGATCACCCAGTACGCGTTATGGGACACGCAAGGTAACGGACATTGGGCCATCAACGGTGTCGTCCAGGCCACCAACGCCGAGATCGATGTTTCGGCGGCGAACCTGTCGCAGGTGAGCTACGTGTTCGGCCCCGGCGGTTCGACGCCCGATACGCTCTGGGTGAAGGCCAATGACGGCAGCCTGTGGAGCGCCTGGAAGAGCTTCACGGCAACACCGGGCCCCGACACGGCCCCGGTGGTGACGGCACCGAACGTGGCCGCGGTTCACGGGCAGTTCTCGGCTCTCGCCTCGAGCCTGTTCTCGGTCAGCGATGCCGAGCACGACACGATCACCCAATACGCGCTCTGGGACACGCAAGGTAACGGACATTGGGCCATCAACGGCGTCGTCCAGGCCACCAACGCCGAGATCGATGTTTCCGCGGCGAACCTGTCGCAGGTGAGCTACGTGTTCGGCCCCGGCGGTTCGACGCCCGATACGCTCTGGGTGAGGGCCAATGACGGCAGCATGTGGGGCGCCTGGCAGAGCTTCACGGCAACACCGGGCCCCGACACGGCCCCGGTGGTGACGGCACCGAACGTGGCCGCGGTTCACGGGCAGTTCTCGGCTCTCGCCTCGAGCCTGTTCTCGGTCAGCGATGCCGAGCACGACACGATCACCCAATACGCGCTCTGGGACACGCAAGGTAACGGACATTGGGCCATCAACGGCGTCGTCCAGGCCACCAACGCCGAGATCGATGTTTCGGCGGCGAACCTGTCGCAGGTGAGCTACGTGTTCGGCCCCGGCGGTTCGACGCCCGATACGCTCTGGGTGAGGGCCAATGACGGCAGCATGTGGGGCGCCTGGCAGAGCTTCACGGCAACACCGGGCCCCGACACGGCCCCGGTGGTGACGGCACCGAACGTGGCCGCGGTTCACGGGCAGACGTCGGCGCTCGCCTCGAGCCTGTTCTCGGTCAGCGATGCCGAGCACGACACGATCACCCAGTACGCGTTATGGGACACGCAAGGTAACGGACATTGGGCCATCAACGGCGTCGTCCAGGCCACCAACGCCGAGATCGATGTTTCGGCGGCGAACCTGTCGCAGGTGAGCTACGTGTTCGGCCCGACCGGCTCGACGCCCGATACGCTCTGGGTGAAGGCCAATGACGGCAGCATGTGGAGCGCCTGGAAGAGCTTCACGGCCACCCCGGGGCCCGACCACCTTCCGGTCGTTTCGGCTTCGAACGTGGTGACGGTCTCAGGGCAGACGTTCGCCGCATCGAGCCTGTTCAGCGCCACGGACGCCGACGGCGATACCATCACGAAATATGCGCTGTGGGATTCCAACTCGAACGGGCACTGGAGCGTCAACGGCACATCGCAGCCCGTGAATACCGAGATCGACATCACTGCGGCGCAACTTTCCCAGACGACCTATCAGGCCGGCTCGGGCACGGATCAACTCTGGATCCGGGCCAATGACGGCATTGCGTGGGGAGCCTGGCAGCCCTTCAACGTGACGGGCGAGAGCTCCACCAATGCCACCATCGCATCGGGCAGCACCCTGGAATTGACCGGAACGTCGAATGCCACCGTGGCGTTCCAGGGTTCGACGGGGACGCTCAAGCTGGACAATTCCGCGAGCTTTGCCGGAACGGTCGCCGGGATGACCGGTTCGGATGCGATCGATTTCGCGAACATCAGTTTCGCGAACGTTCACACCCCGAGCTTCAGCGGAAACGCATCGGGCGGAACGCTCACGGTGACGGACGGCACCGTCACGGCGAGCATTGCGCTGCTGGGCAACTACATGGCCTCGACATTCGCGACCTCGAGTGACGGCCATGGCGGGACCCTGGTTGTCGATCCGCCGGCGACGCAGGTCAGCCAGCTGGCGCAGCCACAGCATGCGTGAGGCTGCGACGGTGAGGCATGTGGAGAGATCGCTGAGATAGGATGATCGTGGGGACCTGTTGCGGGTCCCCACAAAGCGTTTGTCGGAGCCGGATTGGAGAGCAACGGGCGGGCGTCAGCGGCGTCCTTCGCGGTCCTGCGGTCGCCATTTTTCCCTCATGGAGGGTGCCGATCGCCACGTGAACCTTTTGCCCAGATGTGTAGACGTAATGGCTACCGGGATTTTGCATTTCCTTCCTGGGGCTAGAGCCGACGCCGTCCGCATGCATTTTAAGCGGGCGGTGTTGTGCTGATCTGAACCACCGCCCCGTCGCAGTATCCTGCTCCCGCGCGCGGAGGCGGCCTATGAAGCGTATGCCCACGAGCGAAGCGATCATCACCGTCGCCTTGTTGGTGATATTCGCGCTCGTGATCTGGTTTGGCGCAATGCCGTGACTCAGGGAAGCGACACGACTCGCAGGTTGTTTGTGCTTCCCGCCTGTCCAAAGGGAATGCCGGCGACCACGACCAGCAGGTCGCGGCTTGATGCAAACTGCTCGGCATGTGCGAGAGCCGTCGCGCGCTCCACCATCTCCTCATAACTCCCGACGTCATCGGAAAGAACGCTGTGCGCGCCCCAGAGCAGGCACAGGCGCCGCGACACTTCGCGGCTCGGGGTGATGGCGAGGATCGGCAGGCTCGGCCGCTTGCGCGCGACGCGTGCGGCCGTGGTGCCACTCGAGGTGTAGGCCACGATGGCCGCGGCGTGAATCACGGAGGCAAGGTCGGCGGCGGCCGTTGCAACCGCATGCGGCGGCGTTTGCTCTTCGCCGGGCTGGGTCGCCTCGACGATCGAGCGGTACATCTTGTGCTGTTCGGTGCTGCGGATGATGCGATCCATCATCTCGACGGCCTCGCGCGGATATCGCCCCGTCGCGGATTCCGCCGACAGCATCACTGCGTCAGCGCCATCATAGATCGCGGTCGCAACGTCGGAAACTTCCGCACGGGTCGGTGTCGGCGCGGCGACCATCGAGTCCAGCATTTGCGTGGCGACGATCACGGGCTTCACCGCGAGACGGCACGCCCGCACCAGCTCCTTCTGACGCCCCGGCACGTCCTCATGCGGAATTTCGACGCCGAGGTCACCCCGCGCCACCATGATGGTGTCGCACAACTGGATGATGTCGTCGATCCGCTCGAGCGCCGCCGGCTTCTCGATCTTGGCCATCAGACCGGCGCGGTCGCCGACCAGACTTCTCGCCTCGATGATATCGGAGGGCTTCTGCACGAACGACAGGGCGACCCAATCGACGCCGAGGTTCAGGCCGAACTCCAGATCGAGGCGGTCCTTGGCGGTGAGTGGCGACAGATCGAGCACCGTCCCCGGCAAATTGACGCCCTTGTGGTTCGAGATCGTGCCGCCGACGATCACCTTGGCTTCGATGAAATCGTCACCGAGGCCGGCGACGCGAACCCGGACCCTGCCGTCGTCGATCAGAAGGTCGTGGCCGGGGGCCACGGCGGCAAAGATTTCCCGATGCGGCAGCGGAATCGACGTTCGCTCGCCCTCCGATCCGGACAGCACGAACCGGATGGTCTCGCCGGCCGCCACCACAATCTTGCCATCGCGCAAGGTGCCGACGCGGATTTTCGGACCCTGGAGGTCCATCAGAATGCCGATCGGCCGGTTGACTTCCTGTTCCAGCTTTCGGATCGCGGCGTGGATGGTTGCGTGGTCGCTCTGGGTTCCGTGGCTGAAGTTGAGACGGAACGTATCGACGCCGGCCAGCAGCAGCGCCTTGAGCATCTCGGGGGAACTGCTGGCGGGGCCGACGGTCGCGACGATCTTGGCCCGTCGATGACGACGCATGGGTTACCTCATGGCTGGCTTGCCGGCCGCAATTAGCACGGCGCGGATATCGTTGACATTGGTAAGCGTTGGCCCGGTGCGCACGAGGTCTCCAAGGCGGTCGAAGAACGTGTAGCTGTCATGGGCTGCCAGATAGGCCCGCGCGTCGAGGCGATTGGCGGCAGCGCGCCGCAGGGTATCCGGACTGATCAAAGCTCCAGCCGCATCTTCCGTTCCATCTATACCATCGCTGTCTCCCGCAATCGCCCAGATATCGGACGTACCGGACAAAGCGATGACAAGCCCCAGCAGGAATTCGGTGTTGCGGCCGCCGCGGCCCGCCGGCCCGCGTCCGATCGTCACCGTGGTCTCGCCGCCGGAGAGTAGCACGGCAGGGGCCGGGCCGGGTTGCCCATGCCCCACGACCGAGCGGGCGATGCCCGCCATCACGGTTCCGAGTTCGCGCGCCTCGCCTTCGATCGCGTCGCCAAGGATGATCGGGGTCAGGCCCTCATCTCGCGCTACTCTTGCCGCAGCGTCAAGCGCGTGGATCGGCGCGGCAAGGATGCGGACGTCTGCGTCGATCTCGCCGGGTTTCGGGGTCTCGTCGGCTTGCGCGAGCACAAGCCGCGCCGCGTCCGGCAGGTCGATTGCAAACCGGCCCACGATCTCCTGCGCATCGGCTTTTGTGCTGCTGTCCGGCAGCGAGGGACCGGAGCCGATCGCTGTGGGATCGTCGCCGGGAATATCCGAGATCACAAGCGTCGCGACGTGGGCGGGGTGGGCTGCGAGCGCCAGCCGTCCACCCTTGATCGCGGACAGATGTTTGCGGACGACGTTCATCTCGGCAATCGTTGCGCCGCTTGCAAGGAGGGCACGGTTGACCGCCTGCTTGTCGGCGAGGGTCATCGGGGATGCAGGAAGCGTCATCAGCGCCGAGCCTCCGCCGGACATCAGGGCGATGACGAGATCATCCGCTGAAAGTCCCTGAACGGCGCTGAGCATGCGAAGGGCGGCCGTCTTGCTCGTGTCGTCAGGCACGGGGTGAGACGCCTCGAGCACTTCGATGCGGCCCGCGGGAACTGAATGGCCGTGGCGCGTGACCACGACACCCGAAAGGTCGACGTCAGGCCAGGCCGCGTCGAGGCCTGCGGCCATCGCGGCCGATGCCTTGCCGGCGCCGACGACAATGCATCTGCCCTTCGGCTTTGCCGGCAGGGCGCGCGCGATGGTCAGCCTCGGATCGCAGCTGGCGATGGCAGCATCGAAGATCTTCCGCAGCGCCGTTCGAGCACGCAGGTCCGTCCAGTCAGTGTTCAATCGCCGCGCTCCGGCCAGGTGCAGGCGCGATCGCGGTCTTTGCCGTCGTCTCACTGCCGAGAATGAAGGCGCGCCGCATCGGCTTGATCACCAGCAAGGCCGTCAGGGCCGCGGTGGCATTGAGCGCCACCGCGACGATGAACACGGCTTGCCAGCCGAGCTGCGTGGAAATGATGCTTGCGAGCGGCACGAGCAGCGCCGCGGTGCCCTTCGCTGTGTAGAGCATGCCGTTGTTGGTGGTCGCGTATTTGGCGCCGAAGGTGTCGCCCGAGGTCGCTGGAAACAGGCTGTAGATTTCGCCGAAGACGCCGAAATAGACCGCCGTGGCCAGCACGAAGACAACCGGAATGTGGCCGTAGGTCGACAGCGTCAGCAACATCAGCGCCGCAGTCGCGAACGCAATGAACATCGTGTGCTCGCGGCCGATCGTGTCGGAGACCCAGCCGAAGAACGGACGGCCGAAACCGTCGAACACACGATCGAGCGAGATGGCAAAGGTCAGCGCCGCCATCTGGAAGCCCGCCAGGGTGACCGGCGCATCCGCGATCTTGAAGTCGTGGGCGATCGGCCCGATTTGCGCGGCGGTCATCAACCCGCCGGAAGCCACCATGACGAACACCAGGTACATGACCCAGAAGATCGGCGTGCGCAGGACCTGCGGCGGCGTGTAGTCGATCGCGCTCTGCGGCAGATTGAGCTGCTTTTTCCTGGGGGCCTCGACGCCATGCGGCGGGCGGACGAACCAGGCCAGCAGGAGAACGATCAGGCCTTGCCCGATACCGAACGTCAGGAACGTGCTTTGGTAGCCGCTGGTGGCAATCATGTTGGCGATCGGCACGACGGTGAGGGCCGCGCCGGCGCCGAAGCCTGCGGCGGTCGCGCCTGCGGCGAGGCCGCGCCGGTCCGGAAACCATTTCAGCGCGTTGCCCACGCACGTGCCGTAGACGGCACCGGCACCGATGCCCGCGACAATAGCCGCCGCATAGAGCATGACGAGCGAAGAGGCGTATGAGTTCAGCACCCAGGCCAATCCGATCATCAGCCCGCCGAACGTGATGACGATGCGCGGGCCGTATTTGTCGACGAACCAGGCTTCGACCGGCACCAGCCATGTCTCCGTCATCACGAAGATCGTGAAGGCGAGCTGGATGGCCGGACGACCCCAGTGATATTTCGCGTCAATCGGATCGACGAACAGCGTCCAACCGTATTGAAGGTTGGCGATCATCGCCATGCAGACGATGCCGATCGCGAGCTGGAACCAGCGGAAGCCGCCGGGCGACGATACCGGTTTCGTGCTGGAGATCATGTGCGCTCCCAAAAGAGGTGTTGGTCGGTTGTCCGGCTGCGTCGGGCTGTCGCCCTGACGCTGCCTACTGACGAAATTCGTTGGTCAACTCACCGATTCCGTCGATCGCGACGGTGACGGTATTGATCGGCTCCTTCATCACTCCGACGCCGATCGATGTCCCGCAGCAGATCAGGTCGCCCGGCAACAGCGTCATGTCGTGCGAGATCTTGCTGACCAGCGCCTGCGCGCTGAAGATCATGTCGGCGATCGGGTAGTTCTGGCGCTCCACGCCGTTGAGGATGGTGCGCACCACCAGGCGTGCGGGGTCGACGCCCGAGGCAATCACCGGACCGAACGGGCCATATCCGTCAAAACCCTTGGCCCGCGCCCATTGCGGGAAGGTCGGGTCGCGATTGAGGATGTCGGCGGCGGTGACGTCGTTGGTGCAAGTATAGCCGAAGATGAAGCCGTCGGCCTGTTCGGGTGTGACGGCCGTGCAGCTCTTGCCGATGACGATGCCGAGTTCGCCTTCGTAGGTCGTCTTGCCATCGTAGCCCCGGGGACGCGTGATGACGGCGCCAGGCGCGGTCACGCTGGTCTGCGCCTTCAACAAATACAGCGGTTCGGCCGGCTCAGGTGATTTCAGCTTCGCCGCCAGCGCGTGGAAGTTATTCCAGAGCGCGACGATCTTGCTCGGCTCGGTGGGCGCGAGCAACTCGACATCGTCAAGCGCCAGCGTCTGTCCGGTCGGTCGTGTCTCGCCGAACATCTCGCCCGTGTGCACGGCGATGCCGGACGGGGTGAGTTGCCCGAAGCCGATTTCGGCATGGTGGCGGAAGCGGACCCAGCGCGTCACATTGGCCATCGTGATCACGCCACCGCAAGCGATTGGGCTTCGACGCCGGCCGCCCCGTCGTAGAGGCCTGCCAGTCTGGTGCGCTGCGCGACCAGCGCCAGCACCGCGTCGAGGGCGGGCGTCGCAATATCAGTCATCCGGCCCATCTCCTGCACCACGGTGATCAGCGGATCGATCTCGACGGGACGTCCACGCTCGAGATCCTGCAGCATCGAGGTCTTGTGCGCGCCGACCTTGCGTGCGCCCTCGATGCGGCGTTCGACATCGACCCGGAACTTGACGCCGAGGCTTTCCGCGATCGCCTGGGCTTCCAGCATGATCGCCCTGGACAGCGCCCGCGTGCCGGGATTGGTGCAGATGACGTCGAGGGTCGCGTGGGTGAGGGCGCTGATCGGGTTGAAGCAGACATTGCCCCACAGCTTGAGCCAGATCTCGTCTCGGATGCGGTCGAGAACCGGCGTCTTCATGCCCGCCGCCGTGAACAGGGCGGCAAGCCGCTCGACGTCAGGCGTGATCTCGCCGGAGGGTTCGCCGAGCGGAAAGCTGTTGCCGTAGACGTGGCGGATCACGCCGGGCGCCTCGATTTCGGTGGCGGGATAGACCACGCAGCCGATGGCGCGCGCGGGATCGAGCTCGTTCCACTGCCGACCGCCGGGATCGATGCTCTCGAGCGCCGATCCTTCGTGCCGTCCGCCGTGCTTGTAAAAATACCAATAGGGAATGCCGTTCACGGCGGTGACGATGCGGGTCCGCTCACCCAGCAGCGGCCGCATCGGCTCGATGACGCCGGTGATCGAATGCGCCTTGAGGCAGATGATGACGAAATCCTGCTCGCCGAGTTCAGCGGGGTTGTCGGTGCAGCGAGGATGCACCACGCGCTCCTCGTCGCCGATCAGGAGCTTCAGGCCGTTCTGCCGCATCGCGGCGAGGTGCGCGCCCCGCGCCACCAGGCTGACATCGGCGCCAGCGCGCATAAATTCGACACCGAGATAGCCGCCGATGGCGCCGGCGCCGTAGATGCAGACCTTCATGAAATCCTCGCGAGCAGAGTGGGGGCACAGCATGAGCCGCAACGGCTCGAACCGGGTTGCGTGACAATGACCTTGGGAAAATCCGTCAGGCCGCGCAGGCGGCTTCCTCCAGGGCAAAGCCGATGTCCCGCATGCTCACGACGCCGACCAGCCGGCCGTTGTCGATGACGGGGATATGGCGGATGTCGTGACGGACCGTCACACGCTCGACATCGGCGAGCGCATCCTGCGAAGTGCAGGACACCAGCGGCCGCGGCGAAATGAACTGCGCGACTTTCGCGGCAAGACCACCCGTGCCGCGCTCGGCGATCACAGCGACCACATCGCGCTCGCTGAACATTCCGACCACGGCGGCGTCGACGCTGCGCGAGCCGTTCCTGACCACGAGTGCGCCGACATTGCTCGCGTACATCAGGTTCGCCGCAATGCTCACGGTTTCGCTCGAGCCGATCGTCACCACGTGCGCACTGTTGGTACGAAGGATGTCCCCGACATACATGGTATGGTCCTCCCGGTTGCATCATTGGATCGTTAAGAAACAATCGTGGTATACATTATCCCAGAAGTCAAACAAAAGAATCGGCGTGTTCTGAAAGAAAAACGGCAAAAATGCTTACCTATTCTTGCTTATTCTCGAATTCCGCAACCTTGACTCAGGGGTCTTTTGGTATGCCATATGCCAATTGTGACGCTCGTTATCGGCGAGCAATTTCGTTCTGAACCGCAACCGGTTAGGGGCAGGTCGTGATGAAAAGAGAGCCGATCCGGCGCAAGCCGTCCGATCCCGATCTTCGCGCTCCGTCGGATCAGGACGCGCGAGACGGCGGCGTTCAATCTGTCGATCGCGCGATGCAAATCATGGAAGCGCTTGCAGAGGATGACGAAGGCTATCGGCTGACCGATCTTGCGATCCGCATCGGCTTGCCGCCGTCGACGGCCCATCGGCTGCTGACGACGCTGGAGAATCGCAGGTTCGTGCAGTTCGACCGCGATGAGTCCAAGTGGCATATCGGCGCGCAAAGCTTCGTGGTCGGCTCGACGTTCATGCGCCGGCGCAATTTTTCCGCGCGGGCATTGCCCTATCTGCGCAAGCTGCGCGACCAGACCAGGGAAACGGCCAATCTTGCCGTCGTTGATGACGACTCCATCATCGTCGTATCCCGTATCGAGAGCCGGGAGATCATGCGCTCGCTGACCAAGGTCGGCGGACGTGTGGCGTTGATCGCGTCGGGTGTGGGGAAGGCGGTGCTGGCCGCGTATTCCGATGCGGACATCAACGCGATCATTCGTCGTCGCGGCATGCCGCGCCTCACGGAAAAGTCGATCATTCGGCCGGGCGAGCTGTTCAGGGAATTGGAGACCGTGCGACGCCAGGGCTATGCGGTGGACGATGAAGAGGCGCGGCTCGGCCTGCGCTGCGTGGCCGCCGTCGTCTTCAACGATTGCAGCGAGCCGTTCGCCGCGGTTTCCGTATCGGGGATGGCGGATCGTCTGACGGACGAGCGCTTGCCGGAGATCGGCGCCATCGTGCACCAGATCGCAGCCGAGCTCTCGGCAGAGCTTCGCGGCAGCAGCCGCACGCAACCGTAGCAGGCGCAAGGCCTGCTGCTGTTCTCGGCTTTGCCGGTTTCCATTGTTTCGCAGGCGCTAATCTCTTGGAGAGATGCAAGAAATCGCAAGCGCTGCCACTGTGCGGAAAATCCAATCGATTGCGTTGAGATCGATGATCGCGGGCCTGATGATCATACTCAGGCCAACTCATAGCGAAGCGGGATCATCAGATGAAGATGCGAGCAATCGATGCAGCAGTGCGCATTCTCGAACGCGAGGGGATCACCTGCGCATTCGGCGTTCCCGGCGCCGCGATCAACCCGCTTTACTCCGCGCTGAAGCGCAACGGCTCGATCCGGCACATTCTGGCGCGCCATGTCGAAGGCGCCTCGCACATGGCGGAGGGCTACACCAGGGCGAAAGCGGGCAATATCGGCGTTTGCATCGGCACGTCGGGCCCGGCCGGAACCGACATGATCACCGGCCTCTATTCGGCGATCGCGGATTCGATTCCGATCCTCTGCATCACCGGGCAGGCGCCGCGGGCGCGGCTCTACAAGGAAGATTTCCAGGCCGTCGACATCGAGGCGATCGCAAAGCCGGTGACGAAATGGGCCGTCACCGTGCGCGAGCCGGCGCTGGTGCCGCGCGTGTTCAGCCAGGCCTTCCATATCATGCGGTCGGGGCGGCCGGGACCGGTGCTGATCGATCTTCCCCTCGACGTGCAACTGGCCGAGATCGAGTTTGACGACGAGACCTATTCGCCGCTGCCGGTCTATAAGCCTGCGGCGACGCGCAAGCAGATCGAGAAGGCACTCGAAATGCTCAACGCCGCGGAGCGGCCGCTGATCGTGGCCGGTGGCGGGGTGATCAACGCCGATGCATCCGAGCTGCTGGTCGCATTCGCCGAAGCGGTCAACGTTCCGGTCGTCCCGACGCTGATGGCGTGGGGCGCCATTCCTGACGATCACGCGTTGATGGCCGGGATGGTCGGCTTGCAGACCAGTCACCGCTACGCCAACGCCACGATGCTCGAATCCGATTTCGTGCTCGGCATCGGAAACCGCTGGGCCAATCGGCATACCGGCTCGATCGAGACCTACACCAAGGGCCGCAAGTTCGTTCATGTCGACATCGAGCCGACGCAGATCGGACGGGTTTTCAATCCGGACCTCGGCATCGTGTCGGACGCCAAGGCCGCGCTGGAAATGTTCGTGAACGTCGCCCGCGAGTGGCGGAAGTCCGGTAAGCTGCGCGATCGGCAGGCCTGGCCCGCAGCCTGCCGCGACCGCAAGCGCTCGATGCTGCGCAAGAGCCACTTCGACAACATCCCGATCAAGCCGCAGCGCGTCTACGAGGAAATGAACAAGGCGTTCGGCCGCGACACCTGCTACGTGACGGTGATCGGATTGTCGCAGATCGCGGGTGCCCAGTTCCTCAACGTCTATCAGCCGCGCAACTGGATCAACGCCGGGCAGGCCGGTCCGCTCGGCTGGACGCTGCCCGCTGCGCTCGGCGTGCGCGCCGCCGATCCCGGCCGCGACATCGTCGCGCTGTCGGGTGACTACGACTTCCAGTTCCTGATCGAGGAGCTCGCGGTCGGGGCGCAGTTCAATCTGCCCTACATCCACGTCGTCGTGAACAATTCATATCTCGGGCTGATCCGGCAGGCGCAGCGCGGCTTCGACATGGACTATCACGTCCAGCTGTCGTTCGAGAACATCAACGCACCCGAGATCGGCGTCTACGGTGTCGACCACGTGACCGTCGCGGAAGGGCTGGGCTGCAAGGCGATCCGGGTGACGGATCCAAACGAGGCACAGGCCGCGTTCGCGACCGCGCGCGTGCTGATGGCCAAGCATCGCGTGCCCGTGGTGGTGGAGTTCATCCTCGAGCGGGTCACCAATATCGCGATGGGAACCGAGATCGACAACATCGTCGAATTCGAGGAGGTGCTCGATCTCCCGCTCGATGACGTGCCGAGCGCACAACGATCCGGCACGCTGTTGCCGGCCTGACGACATCATCCAGCGCTGCCCCAAGCGGAGATAGACCCGTGCCTCAATTTGCCGCCAACCTCACCATGCTCTTCAACGAGCTGCCGTTTCTCGATCGGTTCGTCGCCGCCAAGGCCGCCGGCTTCAATGCCGTCGAGTATCTCTTTCCATACGACTTCGAAAAGGGCGCGTTGCGCGAGGAGTTGGCGCGCTGCGGGCTGACCCAGGTGCTGCACAATCTTCCGGCGGGCAATTGGGCCGCCGGCGAGCGGGGCATTGCGATCCTGCGCAACCGTGTCGATGAATTTCGCGACGGCGTGGTGCGCGCGATCGACTACGCGAAGGCGCTGGATTGCCGGCAGCTGAACTGCCTGGTCGGCATCGCTCCCGCCGGTGCGGATGCAGCCGACCTGCGCGAGACCCTTCTGTCCAATCTGCGCTTCGCCGCCGCTGCGCTCGGCCAGCACGGCATCAAGCTCCTGATCGAGCCGATCAACACAATCGATATTCCCGGCTTCTTCCTGAGCGGGCCGGAACAGGCGGTGCAGCTCATTTCCGACGTGGGCTCATCCAACCTGTTCATCCAGTACGACATCTATCACATGCAGATCATGGAAGGCGATCTGGCGCGGACCCTGCAAAAGCATCTCGACCGGATCGCGCATGTCCAGCTCGCCGACAATCCTGGCCGGAACGAGCCGGGGACCGGCGAGATCAACTATCCCCATTTGTTCAAGCATCTCGACAGCATCGGATATCGCGGCTGGATCGGATGCGAATACAAGCCGCGGACGACCACGCTCGAGAGCCTCGCCTGGCATGCCGCGCAGACCTTCGTGACCTAGAGCTTTTCCGTTCCGATCGAATCGGAACCGAACTCTGGACTTTGTTTTGATGCGTTGTCCGCTTCGCGGGAGAACGCTCTAACCCGCCTGACAGGAGCGACGACAATGAAAGATATCGGATTTATCGGGCTCGGCACCATGGGACGTCCGATGGCGAGCCACCTCCTGGCTGCCGGCTATCGCCTGTTCCTGCACGACGTTGCACCGCTTCCGCCGGAGCTGATTGCAGCCGGCGCCATCGCTTGCGAGTCCGCGAGGCAAGTGGCGCAGGAAGCCGACGCCGTGATCATCATGGTGCCGGATACGCCGCATGTCGAAGCCGTGCTGTTCGGTCAGGGCGGCGTCGCGGAGGGGGTGTCCAAAGGCATGATCGTGGTCGATATGAGCTCGATCTCGCCGCTGGCGACGAAGGAGTTTGCACGTAAGATCGATGCGCTCGGAGCCGACTATCTCGACGCGCCGGTTTCCGGCGGCGAGGTCGGTGCAAAGGCAGCAAGCCTGACCATCATGGTCGGCGGGCGGGAGCGGGCGTTCAACGCGATGAAGCCCCTGTTCGACGCGATGGGGAAGAATGTCACGCATGTCGGCGCCAATGGCGACGGCCAGACCACCAAGGTTGCGAACCAGATCATCGTGGCGCTGACCATCGAGGCGGTGAGCGAGGCGCTGCTGTTCGCGTCCAAGGCCGGCGCCGATCCTGCGCTGGTACGCCAGGCGTTGATGGGCGGCTTTGCCTCGTCCCGGATCCTTGAAGTGCACGGCGAGCGCATGTTGAAGCGAAATTTCGATCCAGGCTTTCGCATCGAGCTGCATCAGAAGGATCTCAACCTCGCGCTGGAGGGCGCGCGGGCACTCGGGTTGTCGCTGCCGGGCACAGCGGCCGCCCAGCAATTGTTCAACGCCTGTACCGCGCTCGGCGGCAAGGCCTGGGACCATTCCGCAATTCTGAGAGCGTTGGAGGTGATGGCTAGCCACGAGGTGGCGGCAGCCTGAGCTTCATGCAATGATCACGGTGCCGAACTGCAATGGCCAGTCCTGGTAACGAGCTCGACGGTTCGGCACCCGTATATAAAAGACCGATCTCTGGCGCCTTGACACGGTAAGTAAAAATATTATTACATGCCGTGGTTGGGAGATACGGTTGATGTTGCAGACAAAACGAAGCTATGGCGGCATGGTGACCGCGCCGCACCACCTCGCGGCGCAGGCCGGACTCGCGGTCCTGTCGGAAGGTGGCAATGCCATTGAGGCGATGATCGCCGCGGCGGCGACGATTGCCGTGGCCTATCCGCACATGAACGGCCTCGGCGGCGACAGCTTCTGGCTCGTCGGCCGCGCCGGTTCGAAGCCGGTCGGGATTCAGGCTTGCGGACGCGCCGCGATGGCAGCGGATCGCAGCTGGTATCGCGAGCGTGGCTGCAGCAGCATTCCCGGTCGCGGCCCGCTCGCCGCGCTCACCGTCGCCGGTACCGTCGACGGTTGGCAGAAGGCCTACGAACTCAGCCGCGATCGTCATGACGGCCGGCTGCCGATGGCGCGGCTGCTCGAGCCCGCAATCCGGCATGCCGAGGAGGGCGTGGCCGTCACCAGCACGCTACATGAGAACATCCGCAAGAAACGGCCTGAGCTCGAAAACGTGCCCGGCTATGCCGAGGTCTATCTGCCGCAAGGCGCCCCGCTCGCGCTCGGTGCGCGGCTGCGACAGCCGCGTGTCGCCGCGACATTGCGGCGTCTGGCCAAGGCCGGGCTGTCTGATTTCTATCGCGGCGAACTGGCGCGCTCGATGGCGGCCGATCTCGAGCGGGCAGGGAGCCCGCTGCGATTGGCCGATCTGGAGCGGCATCAGGCATCGCTGGTGACGCCGCTCTCGGTCGAGGTGTCCGGCCACAAGGTCTTCAACATGCCTCCGCCGACGCAGGGGCTGGCCTCGCTCCTGATCCTGGCACTGTATGCCCGGCGCATCGCCGGTGAAGCCGATGGCGTCGATCATCTGCATAGGCTCGTCGAATGCACGAAGGCTGCGTTCCGTATTCGCAACGGCCACGTGACCGATCCCGACTACATGAAGCGGCCGGCCGCCGAATTCCTGTCTGAACAGTCGCTGGCCGCGCTTCACGAAACAATATCCGATCGCCGCGCCGCGCCGTGGCCCGATCCGTCCAAGCAGGGCGATACGGTGTGGCTCGCTGCGACCGATCGCAACGGGCTCAGCGTCAGCTTCATTCAAAGCGTCTATTGGGAGTTTGGTTCGGGCGTCATCCTGCCCGAGAGCGGCGTCACCTGGCAAAACCGTGGAACGAGCTTCAGCCTCGGCGAGACCGATACCAATCGGCTGGATCCGGGACGCCTGCCGTTCCACACCATCCAGCCGGCGATGGCCGAACTCGGCGATGGGCGGCTGATATCCTTTGGCACGATGGGTGGAGAGGGGCAGCCGCAGACCCAGGCCGCGATCTTCTCCCGCTACGCCTTGCATGGCCAGGAGCTGCAGTCCGCGATTACGGCGCCGCGCTGGCTGCTTGGTCGCACCTGGGGCGAGGAAAACAACAATCTGAAGATCGAATCCCGCTTCGATCCCGCAATCATCGATCGGCTCCGCGCGCTCGGCCACGACATTCAGGTGACCGGCCCGTTCGAGGAGATCATGGGACACGCCGGCGCCATCGTCTGGCATCCGGACGGCCTGATGGAAGGGGCCAGCGATCCGCGCAGCGACGGCGTCGTTGCGACCCGCTGAGGGGCATTCCCGGCGCATGATCCGCACGACACGGTGTCGTGCGGCTGACCTCTTAGCGTGACGGCTTGCCGAGGCGCGCCGTCGCCTTCGATGCTGCAGCCTTGTCCTTGCGCGTCCCGGCAGGGGCCGTCAGCCAGGTCAGGATCATGTCCTGCGCATGCTCGCGCCGCAGCTCGAGCCAGTCTGACGCGCCGAGATCCTTGTCGAACATCGCCGACAATGTGTACCGGTTGGAAACGTGGAAATAGCTCATCGCGGTGATCGAGACATAGAGCTGGATGGGATCGACATCACCGCGAAACTGGCCCGCCGCCACGCCGCGCCGCAGAATACCTTCGATGCTTGCAACCAGGGGCAAAGTGAGATCGGCAATCTTGCGCGACTTGCGCATATTGCGCCCGCGCTGAAGGTTCTCGGTGTTGATCAGCGCGATGTAGTTCTGGTGCTGTCCGAAGAAGGTGAAGGTGAAATCGATCAACCCGCTCATTGCGGCGATCGGCTCGAGATCATCCAGGTTCAGCCGCTGTTCGGCCGCGCGAATTTCGGTGTAGACGTCCTCGAGGACGGCTATGTAGAGCCCGTTCTTGTCGCCGAAATAGGCGTAGAGCAGGCGCATGTTGGCCTTGGCGCGCTGCGCGATGGCCTCGACGCGTGCGCCGCCGAGGCCATTGTGGCAGAACTCGAAGGTCGCGGCGCGCAGGATCGCTTCCTTGGTGAGCGCGGAGTCGCGCGGCCGCTTTCCGCGTGTGGTGCTGCGGGTGGGGCTGGTCGGTGCTGTCGTTTCTGTCACGGCGTCAACCTTGCCTGGGCTCGGGTATTCACGCAGGGGAGGTCCGCATCAGGCCATATCGGGCAGCGGACCGTTTCCCGGCGCAAGCAGCTGGGATTGAGATCGGCATTGCGACTGTTCGTCAAGTGCGATTCCTCCATGTTCACTGCTTCCGGGCGCCGGCCGCAACCATCACGCCACCCTGCGCGACGAGTCGGCCGGCCTTGTAGACATCGCGTGGCTTGGGACGAGCGACCACGGCTTCCTGGACATGCCGGGCGTCGAGCACGACGAAATCCGCCGTCCCGCCGACCGTGAGGCCGTAATCCTTGAGGCCAAGCGCGCGCGCTGCGTTGGTCGTCACCATGTCAAAGGCCGCGGCCAACTGATCGTCCGTGTTGAAGCCTGAGCGATAGCCGACCATCATTGCGCGTTCGAGCAGGTCGCCGTCGCCGTAGGGCCACCAGGAATCACGGATGTTGTCGTTGCCGGAGAACACGGTGACGCCGGCATCGCGAAGCAGCAACACGGGCGGAAATGCGTGCGCCCCCGGGGCATTGGTGAAAATGGCGACGCCGGCTTCGGCAAGCTGCTGCGCAGTCCGTTGAGCCACGTCGACAGCCACTTCGCCGAGCGCGTAGGCATGGCTGATCGTGACCTTGCCGCCAAGGCCCGACGCTTTGGTGCGTCGCGCGATCTCCTCGATCTCCGAGATGCCCTGCAGGCCGCCGTCATGCAGGTGAATATCGATGCCGACGCCATGCCGCTCGGCGATCCCGAAGACGACGTCAAGATGCCCGGCGACGTCGCCATCGTGGCCTGCGGGATCGAGTCCGCCGACCAGATCGGCGCCGGCGCGAACGGCCTCCTCAAGCAATGTGGCCGTTCCGGGCGATGTCACGATGCCGCTCTGGGGAAACGCGACGATCTGGATCGAAAGCTTCTCCCGGTGCGCCTCCCGCGCGGCGGCGATCGGCTCGAAATGTCGCAGGCCGACCTCGGCGTCGACATCCACATGGCTGCGCATGTGAGTCGTGCCCTGAGAGACGCAAAGATCGATCAGGGCCGCGGCCCGAACCGGGATCGGCTTGGCGGCGGCGAGGGCTTCCTTCTCGAATTTGACGCGCTCGCGCACATTGAAGCCCGCGGTACAGGGCCGGTGCGGCTTCCAGTCGTCGCCGATGAAGCATTTGTCGAGGTGGATGTGACCTTCGACCATGCCGGGCAGCACCAGCCGCCGGCCAAGATCGCGCCTTTCGCCGACTGCGCCGTAGCTTTGCGGGGACGACGCGATCGCCACGATCTTGCCGCCGCGGACGGCGATTTCGACCAGCTGGCCGTCGGTGAGCCGCGCGTTCTGAAAGAGTGTGTCGATGGCTGTCACTTCAAGTCTCCGGTTTCTTATGTCGGCACGATGCCGTCGGGCAGGGCGCGCGAAAATGCCGCGATCTCGCCGGCGGTGGTGATCCAGATGTCGTCGCGCCGTGCGACGATCGCCTGCAGGGCGCGTCGCAGCGGCCGCAGCCGGTGGGGCTGGCCGACCAGATATGGATGCAGCGCGATCCCCATCACCAGCGACTGCTTGGCGGATTGCGCCAGCATCTCCTCGAATGTGTCCGTGATCATGGTCGCAAACTGTTCGCCGCTGTCCTTGCGCCCGACGATCGAGGGGATGTCGTTCAGTTCCTGTGGATAGGGGACGGACAGGATCCGCCCGCCATCCCTTGTCGAGAACCACACCGGCTGATCGTCCATGCACCAGTCGAGCAGGTATTGGTAGCCCGCTTCGGCGAGAAGATCCGGCGTCACGGCGGATTGCGAGATCCATGGACCGAGCCAGCCGAGCGGCTGTCGTCCCTCGGCCCGCGCGATGACATCCGTTGCTTCCGCAATCAGTTGCTGCTCGTCGGCAGGTGAGAGCACGCCCTGCCGTTCGGAATTGGTCCGTCCATGGCCGACGACCTCGTCGCCGCGCGCACGAAATGCGTCCATGACTTCCGGGCAGTAGTGATAGATGCTGCTGTTCGCAAGCACGGAGACCGGCTGTTTCAGCTCGTCGAACAGATCGATGAGCCGCCAGACGCCGACCCGGTTGCCATAGTCGCGCCAGGCGTAGTTGAGGACGTCCGGATGTGGACCGCCCGGGCAGAGTTCGGCGCCGAGTCCGTCGCCGAAAGCGAAATGCTCGAGGTTGAGCGCGACGTAGACCGCGAGGCGCTTTCCGTTTGGCCACACGAAGTCGGGCCGGCGCGTGATCGCACTGTAGCGGTAGCGGTCGTGAGAGCGAAGACCGCGTGCCGGATCCGGCGTTTGTGCGGATGTTGCACCGCCGAGAACGTCATTCGAGGTGGCCCGCTCCGGTTCCGCTCCAGTCTCCCGTTGCATTGCAATCTCCATCCGGCGCGCGATCAGCCGCTTGACATTCGTCAATTTGTGAAGAAAGTTTTTACTTCCGTCAAGGCCGCGGAGACAGCGGCAGCGGACCAGAGGCGGCTTGGGAGCCGTCGGAGCGGGAGGAATTGCAGAAATGAGCTACGCTTGTACCCCCATCACCGGGTTGTGCCGCCGCGTCGTCTTGCAGGGCGCGCTCGCCATTCTCATCGGCGCTGTGCCGCTCGCGGAGCGGGCACGGGCCGCCGAGCCGATCAAGATCGGCCTCGTCACCGCGCTGTCGGGGCAGTCGGCGCGCGCCGGCGAAGCGTTGACCCGCGGCGCCACGATCGCGATCGAGGAGATCAACGCCAAAGGGGGCGTGCTCGGCCGTCCGCTGGAGCTGGTGCGCCGTGACGATGAAAGCAATCCCGCGAAGGGGCTGACCGCCGCGCGTGAACTGATCCAGCGCGAGAAGGTCGCGGTGCTGCTCGGCGGCCTCGATACGCCGGTCCAGCTCGCGATCGTGCCGTTCGTCAACAACGTCAAGATGCCGTTCGTCGTGCCATGGGCCGCCGGAACCAACATCACGCAGAACGGCGCCGCGTCCAACTACGTATTCCGCGTCTCGGCGATGGACGACGAGGTCGACAAGGCGATCGTTGCGTTCGCAGGCAAGACCTTCGCAGCCAAGAAGCCGGGCCTCATCCTGGTCAACAATCCCTGGGGCGAATCGAACGAGCATGGCCTGCGCGCAGCGCTGAAGGCGGCCGGGATCGAACCGGCGGGTGTCGAAAAGTTCGAGGGGAACGATGTCGACGTGGTCGCGCAATTGTCTCGGCTCAAGCAGGCCGGCGCCGACTCCCTGTTCCTTGTCGGCAATGTCGGTCCATCCTCGCAGGTCGTGAAATCGCTCGACCGGATGGGCTGGTCGCCGCCGATCGTATCGCATTGGGGACCGGCCGGCGGCCGCTTCACCGAGCTCGCCGGGCCGAGCGCCGAGAGCGTCGTCTTCGTCCAGACCTACAGCTTCTTCGGCAACCTCTCGCCGGTCGGCAAGCGCGTGCTCGCCGAGCTGCAGGCCAAGTATCCGGACATCAAGGGCCCGGCGGACGTGACGCCCGCGGTCGGCTTTGCCAACGCCTATGACAGCGTCCTGGTGATCGCCGGCGCGATCCAGAAGGCCGGCAGCACCGATCCGACCGCCATTCGTGACGGCTTCTACGGAATCGATCGGCTGGAAGGCCTGATCAAGACCTATGAGAAGCCGTTCGCCCAGGACAAGCACGATGCGCTGACGGCGCAGGACTACATCTGGGCCCACTTCGAAGACAATCACATCCTGCCGTTCAAGAACTGACGGTAGCGGTCGTCCAGCAAGCAGATCGGGGTGATCATCGATGTCGTTTCTTTCGGCGATAATAACCGGAATGGCGCTGGGGAGCATGTACGGTCTGCTCGCGCTGGGCTTTCACGTCACGTACGCCGTATCCGGCACGGTCAACTTCTCGCAGGGCAGCTCGATGACCCTGGGAGCCGTTGCCGGATACTTCTTCCTCATCGTGTGGGGCTGGCCGGCCGCGATCGGCATCCCCGCGGTGTTGCTGGTGTGCGCGGTCTACGGTGTCCTGATTGAACGCTTCGCGGTGCGTCCGTTCGTGCTCCGCGGGTCGGAGAACTGGCTGATGGCGACTGTCGCGGTCGGCATCATCGTCGACAATGTGATGCTGTTCGTGTTCGGCAAGGAGCCGCGCAGCTTCCCGTCGATGCTCGCGGCCAAGCCGATCCAGATCGTGGAGGGGGCAGGGGTCTATCCTCTCCAGCTCCTGATTCCCGTGGTCGGCCTCCTGCTTGCTCTGGCGCTGCATCTGATCACCCGCCGCACGCGGCATGGCGTCGCGATGCTTGCGGTGGTGCAGAATCCCAATGCCGCGCGGCTGATGGGCATCAATGTCAGCGGCGCCATTGCCGCGAGCTACGCGGTGTCGGCCATGCTGGCGGGCGTCGCTGCGCTGCTGATCGCGCCGCTGTTCAACGTCTCGTCCGAGATGGGCACGCTGTTCGGCATCAAGGCGTTCGCCGCCGCCATCATCGGCGGTCTCGCCAGCGCCTGGGGCGTCATGCTGGCCGGATTGTGCCTTGGCCTGATCGAGGTGTTCGCGACCAACTATCTCGGGTCGGTCTACACCCAGATCATCACGTTCGCTTCCGTCATCGTCATCCTCGTCGTCATGCCGCACGGGCTGCTCGGCCGAGCTGGAGTTAAGAAGGTATGACCTCGCGCGCCTCCCTTCTCGTTGCAGTCGCGGCGTTCGCGATTGCTGTCGGTTATGCCGCGGTCGCGGACAGCTATTCGGTGTTCCTGATCGCGACGATTTCGCTGACGGCGATCGGCTGCATCGGCCTCAACGTCCTGCTCGGCCTCGCGGGGCAGATCTCGCTCGGCCATATCGGCTTCATGGCGATCGGTGCGTACACCACCGTGCTGCTGATGGAGAAGGCCGGCTGGCCCTACCTCGCCGCGACGGCAGGGGCCATCGTGCTGGTCAGCATCGTCGGCGGGCTGCTCGCGATGCCGGCGCTGCGGGTGCGCGGGCCGTATCTCGCGATGGTGACGATTGCCTTTGGCTTCATCGTCGAGCATGTCACGATTGAGTGGCGCGATCTCACCGGCGGCGGCAACGGCCTGATGCTCAGCGCGCCGCCGAGCGTGTTCGGCTATACGCTGTCCGAGCGTTCGCTGGCCATCGCCGGCGTCGTGCTGGTGTTTGCCGGTCTCTTCCTGTTCGAGCGCCTGAAGCGCAGCGGCTGGGGCTATGCCATGCGTGCCGCTCGCGATACCGAGGTCGCGACGCGCTCGCTCGGCATCGATCTGGTGCAGGTCCGCGCCGTGGCCTTCGTGATCTCGGCGGCCGCGATGGCGCTGGCCGGCGCGCTGTTCGCACCGTTGCAGGGCTATATCAGCCCGAGCTCGTTCCCGTTCCTCCAATCGGTGCTGCTGTTGTTCGCGGTGATGGTCGGCGGCGCCGGCTCGGTGCTCGGTCCGGTGATCGGCGCAGCGCTCGTGGTGCTGCTGCCGGAAGCGCTGTCTGACCTCGCCGAGTATCGCCTGCTGGCGTTCGGCGTGCTGCTGTTCGTCGTGCTGCGCGCCGCACCCTCCGGCATCGTCGGACTCGTGGAGCAGCTCGCGGCAAAATTCCTGCCGGCGCGCAAGCCGGTGGCCGAGCCCGCGATCGCCGCGGCGGAAACCGATGCGGCGATCCTCGAGACGCACAACGCGGCGGGGCTCGACGTGACGGATCTGTCGATCTCGTTCGGCGGCGTGCGCGCGGTCCAGGGCGTCTCGTTCAAGGCGGCGCCAGGTGCCGTCACCAGCATCATCGGCCCCAACGGCGCCGGCAAGACCAGCGCGCTCAATCTGCTCTGCGGCTTCTACCGGCCGCAGGCGGGGACGGTGAAGCTCGGCGATCGCGACGTCACGGGCATGACGTCGCATTTGCTGGCGCGGGTCGGCGTGGCGCGCACGTTCCAGACCACGCAGCTGTTCGGCTCGCTCACGATCTTGGAGAACATCCTGCTGGCCGAGCGGGTCGGCCGTCTCGGCGGCGTCGTCTCCGCGCTGCGCAACGCGGAGACTGAGGGTTTTGCCCGGTTCCTGCTGCGCTTTGCCGGTGTCGATGGCGATGTCGATCGTCTCGCGGATTCGCTGTCCCATGGCGAGAAGCGGCTGGTCGAGATCGCGCGCGCGCTCGCGTTGCGGCCCCGCATCCTGCTGCTCGACGAGCCCGCGGCAGGCCTCTCGAAGGGCGACAAGCAGCGCCTGACCGCACTGTTGCGCCGGATCGCCGATCTCGGGATCGCCGTGATCATCGTCGAGCACGACATGCCGATGATCATGTCGCTGAGCGATCTCATCGTCGTGCTCGACGGCGGCAAGCGCATCGCGATCGGCGACGCGGCGGCGATCCGCAACGATCCGCTGGTCCGCAAGGCCTATCTCGGCGACGCGACGGCCGGTGAGAAGACCCGTGCGCCACGGCCGGCGCGGCAGGGCTCTGCACTCGAGGTCAAGACGCTCGATTCGTTCTACGGGTTGTCGCGCGCCTTGAACGGGATCGATCTGGTGGTCGCTCCCGGCGAGGCGGTCGCCGTGCTCGGCGCCAACGGCGCCGGCAAGACCACCCTGATGCGGTCGATCGCCGGGCTCGAGCCGCCGCGCTCCACCGGCGAAGTGCGGCTCGCCGAGACGCGCATCGACCGGATGCCCGCACATGTTCGTGCCCGCAATGGCGTCGTGCTGGTGCCGGAAGGGCGGCAGGTGTTTCCGGAGCTGACGGTGAAGCAGAACCTCCAGCTCGGCGCCTATGCCCGCAAGGGAATAGACCTCGATGCCGAGATCGAGGCGATGTTCGTGCGCTTCCCGCGGCTGAAGGAGCGTATCGACCAGCGCGCCGGCCTGCTGTCCGGAGGCGAGCAGCAGATGCTCGCGGTGGCGCGCGGGCTTCTGACCGGGCCGAAGATCTACATGCTGGATGAGCCGTCGCTCGGTTTGGCGCCGCTGGTGGTCGATGAACTGTTCGCGTCCTTTGAGCGGCTGCGCAGCGAGGGCATGACCATCATCGTGGTCGATCAGATGGCAGGCCACGCGCTCGCGCTGGCCGACCGGGCCTATCTTTTGGAAACGGGTGCGATCCTGAAGAGCGGCGCCGCCGACATCATCGCCGAGGATCCGCTGCTCGAGGCGGCCTATCTGGGTGGTGAGGCCCAGGCCGGCGCGCCGCAACGTTTCGCGGCCCAGGCGCGCTGAGGGAGACGAGGGCGGATGTTGGTCGGAGGCCGCGAAGTCGATGGAGGGGAGCCAGGTCGCATGAGTGCGCCCGACGAGCGGCGTCCCGAGCCCGCAGCGACGATCTGTGCCGATGTGGAAGTGGGGCTGCTTGCCGACAAGGCGCTTCGCGATCGCGCCGCGGGCCAGGTCGTCGCCGTGTTCGAACGTTCGTTCTACGCCGTGATCGACGGGATCTGGATCTGCGTTGGGCGGATCGGGATCGGATCGGGTCCGTTGCACGTGGTCGGCGACTTCCGATGGCCGGGCCTTGTGGTCGGCGATCCCGTGCGGGTCGCGGACTCCATTCTGTGGATCGGAGCGACGCCGCTCGCGAATCTGGCCGCTCGGTCCGTCTGGGCGCCGCCCGCTGCACCACACTGGTCGATGAGCAGCCTCATGCGCGGCCTTGATGTGGTCGATGAGGTGTGGGGCGGTGATCTGACTTCGGAAGGCCTCGCCACGCTCGGGGCTGGACATGTTCCGAGCGACGCTTCTTCGCTTGTTCGAGCTGCCTTGCCTGGTCTTTCTGCACTGGAGCTGATCCTTGCAGCCTCGGATGACGATACGGATCGAGAGTCCGGGCTTGGCAGCCTGATCGGTCTCGGGCCGGGGCTGACGCCATCCGGCGACGATCTGATCGTCGGAGCGCTGATTGCGTTGGCCGCGCTCGGACGCATCGAAGCGCGCGACGCATTGTGGGAGTATTGCCGCGCGCTGCTCGACGGCACCAACGACATCAGCCGAATCCATCTGCGCGCGGCGGCGCTGGGCTATGGCGCAGCGGCGCTGCACGCTGCCATCCATGCAACGATGAGCGGGGAGGCCGCTGGATTTCGCCGCGCGCTCACTGCCCTGACGGCGATCGGGCATACATCCGGACTGGATGCGTTTGCCGGCAGTCTGATTGTCCTGCGCCACGCCTTGCGCGAACGGTGACGCCGTTGCAGATCGAATTTCGAATTCTCCCAGACTGCTCCGAACGAAGTTCGGAGCACTTTTTTTAAGGCGGATCGCGCTTCGGCCGGTCCGCTGTTCGAGCGGATACGGAAATTCGCATTTTCCGGGAATCCGGTCTTGACGAAGTAAGTGTTTTCTTATTTACTCGAGGCAGCGAAAACGAACTTGATTAGGGCGGAGACGATGACGGATCAGGATAGGCCGCAGTATCAGCAGTTGCTGGCGCGCAAGGTCGAAGTCGTGAATGTCGGGCTTGAGGGGTTCGTGAAGGACCTCCGCGACTGCGGCATCGACGTCGTTCACGTCGACTGGAAACCGTCGGCGGGCGGCGATCCGCAGATGGCGGCCCTGCTCGCGAAGCTCGGTGTGTGAGGGCGCACCGATGAAACTGATCGAAGACGCAAACCAGCAGGCGCTCACCCGGATCCTCGAAGGGGAGCCGCGGCTGATCGACATCGTTCCCGCCCGCGAATTGATCCCGGGCCTGCGCGAACGGATGATCCTCCACGCCGGACCGCCGATCTCCTGGGACAGGATGTGCGGCCCGATGCGCGGTGCGGTCGCCGGCGCCGTCGTGTTTGAAGGGTGGGCGAAGGATCTGCCGACTGCGACCAAGCTCGCCGCCACTGGCGAGATCGAGTTTCACCCGAACCACCACTTCGGCGCAGTCGGCCCGATGACCGGCATGACGACGATGTCGATGCCGTTGTTCGTGGTCGAGAACGCGCGCTTCTCCAACCGCGCCTATTGCGCGATCAACGAGGGGCTCGGCAAGGTGATGCGCTTCGGCGGCAACGACGCCAGCGTGCTGAATCGTCTCGCCTGGCTGCGCGACGTGTTCGGGCCGACGCTCGGCAAGGCGATCCGTGCCGCCGGCGGCATCGACCTGAAATCGATCGTCGCGCGGGGCCTGTCAATGGGCGACGAGCTGCATCAGCGCAATCTGGCATGCTCCAGCGTCTTCCTTCGCGAGATCGCGCCCTGGATGGCGCGAAGCTCGACCGACAACGCCGTTCTCGCCGAATGCCTCGCGTTCGTCGGGCAGAACGATCAGTTCTTCCTCAACATTGCGATGGCGATGGGCAAGGCGATCACCGATCCCGCCAACGGCATCCGGGGTTCGACCATCGTCACCACCATGTGCCGCAACGGCACCGATTTCGGAATCCGCGTCAGCGGGCTCGGCGAGCAATGGTTCACCGCGCCGGTCGAAATGCCGGAAGGGCTTTATTTCGCCGGCTATTCCGAGAAGGACGCCAATCCGGACATGGGCGATTCCGCCATCGTCGAGACGATCGGTCTCGGCGGATTTGCGATGGCGGCGGCGCCGGCCGTCGCAGGCTTCGTCGGGGCCGGCGCGCCGTCCGAGGCCGGCAACTTCACCCGCTCGATGGGCGAGATCACGGTTGCGCAGAATCCGGAATGGACCATCGCCGCAATGGACTTCGCGGGCGTGCCGACCGGCATCGATATCCGCCTCGTCGTCGATTCCGGCGTAGTGCCGGTCATCAACACAGGCATCGCGCATCGTGAGCCCGGCATCGGCCAGGTTGGTGCCGGCGTGGTCAAGGCGCCGTTGGCGTGCTTCCAGCAGGCGATCGTCGCGATCGCCAAGGATTTGGGTGTGTCATGAACGTCGTTGTCCTGAACGAGGTCCGCAAGGGATTCTATCTCGACTCGGTCGCGCTGATGCGGCTGTCGCGTGAGGTCGCCGGCTCGCCCGGCGTGATCGAGGCGGCGCTGATGATGGGAACGCCGTCGAACGCCGCGATCATGCGCAATGCGGGGCTGCTGGAGGAGGGCACTGCCGTGAAGGGCAATGACCTCGTGATCGCGGTCAAGGCCGAGTCCGAGACCGCTGCCCGCGAAGCCCTCGACAATGCGATCAAGTCGCTCGACAAGCCGAAGACCCAGGGCGAAGCGCAGTCCGCCTGGCAGCCGCACTCGATCGCCGCGGCCGTGAAGGTCAGGCCGGAGATCAATCTTGCGCTGATCTCCGTGCCCGGAGAGTTCGCCGCCGCCGAGGCCCGCAAGGCGCTCAATCGCGGCCTGCATGTCCTTATGTTCAGCGACAACGTGTCCCTCGAGGACGAATTGTCGCTCAAGCAGCAGGCGCGGACGGCCGGCCTCCTGATGATGGGACCGGATTGCGGAACGGCCGTGATCGGCGGTGCGCCGCTGGCGTTCGCCAACAAGATCAGGCGCGGCAGGATCGGCATCATCGGGGCGTCCGGGACCGGCACGCAGGAGGTCTCGTGCCTGATCTCGGAAGCCGGCGCGGGAATCTCCCACGCCATCGGGGTCGGCGGGCGCGATCTGAAGAAAGATATCGGCGGCATCACCACGTTGATGGCAATCGATGCATTCGAGTCCGATCCGGAAACCGATCACGTGGTGCTGATCTCGAAGCCGCCGCATCCCGATGTCGCCAAATCCGTGCTTGAGCGGATCGGCAGAAGCAGGAAGTCGTACACCGTCTGCTTCATCGGTGCTTCGGAGATCGAGCTCCCGCCGAATGCCCATTTCTCGCCGACGCTGAAGGGCGCCGCGGAACTGGCCCTGGGAGACAAGAAGATCTGCGCAGGCTTCGACGCGAAAGCTGTCGCGTCGCAGCTTCCGCGCAGCGGCCGAGGCGGGATCGAGGGCTTGTTCGCGGGCGGAACGCTGTGTGCCGAAGCTCAGGTGATCCTCGCTGCCGCAGGTCGGAAGGTGGCGTCGAACGCCGCAATCCCCGGCGTGGTCAAGCTCGGCGTGGAGCCGAATGCCGGACGGGATCGGCTGATCGACCTCGGCGACGACGAATATACCCGTGGTCGGCCGCACCCGATGATCGATCCGTCCGTGCGCGACGATGCGTTGCGGGCTGCGCTCAGGAATCGCGATCTTTCGGTGGTGCTGCTCGATCTCGTGCTCGGTTATGGCGCGCATGCCGATCCCGCTGAACATCTGACGAAGATCGTCGCCGATCGCGGGCAGGATGCGCCGGCGTTGATCGCGTCGGTCGTCGGCACGGAGCAGGACCCGCAAGGGCGCTCCGCGCAGGTCAGGAAACTGGAGCAGGCCGGAATCCTCGTTGCGCCGTCGAACGCCCAGGCGTGCGAGCTTGCGGTTGCCATCGTCCAGAATGCCGGGAGGTAAGGAAATGCGTACACTCAATGACGTGCCGCGTCGCCTGGTGGTCGCGATCGGTGGCAATGCGGTTCACCCCGAGGATATCAGGGGCACCTCCCAGGAGCAGAAGTCGGTCGCGCAGATCACGGCGGAAGCGCTGCTGCCGCTTGCGCAACTCGACAATGAGCTGGTCATCACGCACGGCAACGGCCCGGTCGTCGGCAAGATCATGATGCGCCAGATGCTGACGATGAACCGAATCCCGCCAATGGACCTGGACATCTGCGTCGCGCACAGCCAGGGCGGCATCGGCTATCTCCTGATGCAGGCGATCGAGAATGCCCTGCGCGAACAGGGCAACCAGCGACATGTGGCAAGCCTGCTGACCCAGGTAGAGGTGGACAAGGACGATCCCGCGTTCAAGAATCCGACCAAGTTCGTCGGACCGTTCTTTTCCGAGGACGAGGCGAAGAAGATCAGCGCCGAGCTCAATTGGGCGATGCGCGAGGATTCCGGGCGCGGCTGGCGTCATGTCGTGCCGTCGCCGAAGCCCAAGCATGTCTGCGACATCTCGCTGGTCGACGCGTTGGTCAAGCGCGGAACGATCGTCATTGCCGGAGGCGGCGGCGGCGTTCCCGTGGTTCGTGATGCGAAGGGCGTGCGCACCGGCGTGCCGGCGGTCATCGACAAGGATCTGACGTCCGCTCATATCGCGAATGTGCTTGGTATCGAAGAGTTGCTGATCCTGACCGCGGTCCCGCGTGTCGCGGTGAATTTCGGCAAGCCGAACAAGAAGGATCTGGATCAGGTCAGTCTCGATGAGATCAAGGCCTACCACCGTGAGGGACATTTCCCTCCGGGAAGCATGGGACCCAAGGTCGATGCGGCGATCCGGTTTCTCGAGGGCGGCGGCAAGCGCGCGATCATCAGTCACCTCGATTGCGCCATGGCGGCGCTGCGGGGCGAGACCGGGACGCACGTCGTTCAATAGCCACCGAGATTGGCGCTTCGGCGGCACATCCGCCCGCGCCTCACCGAGTTGAAGCAGTTGAGGCGCGTCGGCGCCTCATTCTGATCAGGCAATCGGGCTGGCCGATGGCTCAAGCTAAAGACAAACAAAGCAGCCTGCGGGATTCAAGGGAACGACAAGGCAATGGCCATTCAATCCAGCATAAGGGCGAACCTGTACAAGGATTCCGTGTCGTTGATGCGGATTTCCCAGGTCACGGTCGCGCGGACCGGCGTGCAGCGGGTCACGCTGCTGATGGGAACGCGCAGCAACAAGGAGTTCCTGCAGCAGGCCGGGCTGATGAGCCCGGCGCTCGAGAGCGCCAAGCCGGGCGACATCATGATCGTCGTGGCGGACGATGCGCCCGACAAGGTCGCCGCCGCGGAGCGCGAGATCCACTCCCTGATCGCCGGTGAAGAGCCGAAGGGAGGATCGAGCGAAGCGACGGCGGAAGCGCCGCCGCGCTCGATCTCCGGCGGCGTCGCGATTGCCGATCATGCTGATCTCGCGTTGATCTCGGTGCCGGGTCCCTATGCCGCGGCGGAAGCCTTGAAGGCGCTGCGCCAGGGCCTGAATGTGCTGCTGTTCAGCGACAACGTGCCGATCGAACAGGAGGTGGCCATCAAGCGCGTTGCGGCGCAGAAGGGCCTGCTGGTGATGGGACCGGATTGTGGCACGGCCATCATCAACGGCGTGCCGCTTGGATTTGCCAACGTCGTCCGGCGCGGCGCGATCGGGCTCGTCGGCGCGTCTGGCACCGGCCTGCAGGAAGTGATGTGCCAGATCCATCGTCATGGCCAGGGCATCTCGCAGGCGATCGGCACCGGCAGCCACGACGTTTCCAGCGAAGTCGGCGGTATCACCATGTTGCAGGGCCTCGAGCTATTGGCCGCCGACGCGCAGACCAAAGTCGTCGCCATCGTCTCAAAACCTCCTGCGCCCGATGTGCAGAAGCGGGTGATCGAGCGCGCTCGCGCGATCGGAAAGCCGGTCGTGATCTGCTTCCTCGGCGGCGAGCCGGCAGCATCTGCCGGCAATGTTCACCGCACATCGTCGCTCGAGGAGACGGCGCGGCAGGCCGTCGCGCTTGCGGGAGCGCGCCAACCCGGCGGCGATGAACAATCCATTGAAGCGTTGGCAACGCGGGTCTGTGCGTCGCTGGCGCCGTCGCAGCGCTACCTGCGCGGTCTCTACTCCGGTGGAACGTTCTGCTCGGAAGCCCAGACCATCTGGCGGGCGGCGGGCATTCGTGCCCGGTCGAACGCGCCGCTTGCCTGCACAGATCGTCTCGCCGACGTGGCAGAGAGCCACGGGCACACGGCGATCGATCTGGGCAGTGACGAATTCACGGTCGGGCGTCCGCATCCGATGATCGACTATGGCGTGCGGATCGAACGGCTGCTGAAGGAAGCGGACGATCCGACCGTTGCCTGCATCGTCCTGGACGTCGTGCTCGGTTACGGCAGCCACCCCAATCCGGCCGAGATCCTGGCTCCGGCGATCCGCCGGGCGAGGGCCGCGGCGCGAGCGCAGGGGCGGGAGCTTCCCGTGGTCTGCTTCGTCTGCGGGACGGGTTCAGATCCGCAGCCCTACGAGACCCAGAAAGCCATGTTGGCGGACGCCGGCGCGGAGATTGTCGGCAGCAGCACGGGCGCAGCGCTTGCCGCGCAAGCCATCGCGAGCCGCATGGCCGCGGACGACAACGCCACAGCGCGTCGTGCGATGCAAGGTGGAGAACGATGATGAACGCAGCCCCTTCCGCGCTCCAGAACAAGACATCGGTCATCAGCCTCGGCGCCTCCGGCCTCGATCGCGGCGTCGAGAGCAGTGGTGCCCCGCTGGTGCGTCTGCAGTGGCAGCCGGTCGGCGACGGAAGTCCCGGGGTCGCCTGGAGCCTCGCGCAACTGGTCGGCGATGCCCGTGATGCCGATTGCCTCGGATCGCGGATCGATCGCGCCAATGCGGAAGTGCTCGAGCGGATCCTGACCGCACAGCCGGTATGGGTCGACGTCGCGGCCCACGCGTCCGAAGTCTGGCCGGACATGAGCCGGACGCTGCTCCATGCCGGTCCGCCGATCGCCTGGAACGATATGTGCGGTCCGATGAAGGGGGCCGTCGTCGGCGCAATCCTCTACGAGAAATGGGCGACGACGCAGCAAGAGGCCGAACAACTCGTCGCGGCAGGCGGCATCCGCTTCGCGCCGTGCCATGAGTTCGGCGCGGTCGGGCCGATGACCGGGATCATCTCGCCCTCGATGCCGCTGTTCGTGGTGGAGAACCAGACCACCGGCAATCGCGCCTATGCGCCGATGATGGAATCCGGCGGCGCCAAGACATTGCGGTTTGGGGCCTTCGCGCCCGAGGTGATCGAAGGCCTCAAGCTGATCGAGAATGTATTGGCCCCATGTCTGAAGGCCGCGGTCACCGGCATCGACGGTGGACTGCCGTTGAAACCTTTGATGTCGCAGTCGCTGCACATGGGCGACGACGTCCACAACCGCAACACGGCGGCGACCCTGCTGCTGTATCGTGCCGTCACGGAATCGCTGCTCAAGTCCTCGATCTCGCGCGATCTGGTTCACGAGACGCTACGGACGATCGGGGCGGACGACATGTTCTTCCTCAGCCTGTCGATGGCGGCGTGCAAGGCGACCATGGATGCCGCGCACGGCGTGCCGTTCAGCAGCATCGTCACGGCAATGGCGCGCAACGGCGTCAATGTGGGCATCAGGGTCAGCGGCCTGGACGGGCAATGGTTTGTCGGTCCGGCCGACATCCCGGTCGGCCTGTTCCTGCCCGGCTTCAGCGAGGCCGATGCCAATCCGGATATCGGCGACAGCGCGATCACCGAGACCGCGGGTCTGGGCGCGTTCGCGATGGCGGCGGCTCCGGCGATGGTCCAGTTCGTCGGCGGCACGCCGCAGGATGCCCTGCGTTATTCGCGCGAGATGGCGCACGTCACGATCGGCCGCAATCCCGGCTTCACCTTGCCGATGCTCGACTTCATCGGAGCGCCTGTCGGGATCGACATCCGCAAGGTCGTAGACGAGAGCAGGCGGCCCGTCATCAACACTGCAACCGCGCACAAGGAGCCGGGTATGGGGATCATCGGCGCCGGCGTCGTGCAGGCGCCGATGAAGTGCTTCGTCGACGCCGTCGGCGCATTGGCGGCGACGGCCGGGAGATGACGTTGCTTCGAGTTTGAGAACGACGGCGCGGTCGCGCCGCCGATTGAAAAAATGCCGCAACAAACAATGCGGCGACACCGGGAACGAACAGGAGGAAACACATGAACGGTACGCGTCGTGCATTTCTGCAAACAGGCCTGCTCTCGGCAGCCTTCATCGGTTCATCAGGCCGGCTCTTCGCCGACGATGCGGCGAAGCCGCTTCACATAGGCATTCTGATTCCGGGGTCGCGGGCCGACCATGGCTGGATGGAGTCGGCCTACAACGGCATGAGGGCGGCCGAGCAGCGCCACGGCAAGAATGTCGTGATCACGTCGATCGAGAACGTCAAGTTCGCCGACATGGAGCAGGCGCTCGTCACGCTCGCGACCAAGAACGACATGGTGATCGGCGCCGCGGGGCAGACCCAGGCTTCGGTGCTCAAGGTCGCCAAGCGCTTCCCGAAGGTGAAGTTCTCCATCGTCGGCCCGACCGGACAGCCGACCGAGAACGTCGCGCAATACGACGTGCTGCAGGCCCAGATCGGCTTCATCGCCGGCGCGGTCGCCGCGATGATGTCGAAGAACGGCGCGGTGAGTTACGTCGGCGGGCTTGAAATTCCGGCCATCGTCAACACCGGAACGGAATTCGCGAACGGCGCCAAGCACGTCAAGCCGGACACCAAATGCTTCGTGACCTACACCGGCGACTTCGACGACGTCGCCAAAGCGAAGGAGGCGACCCTTGCCGCGATCGCGCAGGGCGCCGACGTCCACTACAACATCCTCAATCTCGGCGTGCGCGGAATGGAGCAGGCGGCACGCGAGAAGGGCACCAGGATGATCGGGAGCTATACCAACTACTGCTCCGACAACAACCCGCTTTACATTGCCTACACGGTCAGCGGCATCGGGTTCATGGTCGAATACGCCATCGACCAGGCCGTCGCCGGAACGTGGCACCCGGAGTACAAGCAGTTCGGCCTCGCCATGGGGCCACGTTCGGCCGACCTCGAGATCTGCGCCGGGGCAACGCCGGAGATCCAGGCAAAGATCAAGGAGCTCAAGGACGACCTGCTGTCGAACAAGATCAAAGTCAAGGTGGGTTGACCGTGGCTCTTCTCGAACTGTCTGGCTTGACCAAGCGCTTCGGGGCTTTCACCGCGCTCGACGACATATCGCTGCTGATCGAGCGCGGCGAGGTGCATTGCCTGCTTGGCGAGAACGGCGCCGGCAAATCGACATTGTGCAACCTGGTGTTCGGGGTGCACCGGCCGGATGCCGGCGCGATGACGCTGGGCGGCGAGCCGTTCGATCCGCGCGGCCCGGCGGAGGCGCTGCAGCGCGGCGTCGTGATGGTGCATCAGCATTTCAGTCTGGTGCCCAACATGAGCGTGGCCGAGAACCTGATGCTCGGCCGTGCCAGCGCGGTGCTGAAGCCGCAAGACATCATCGTGCGGATGGAGCAGCTCGCAGCCGAATACGGGCTCGAGATCGACCCCGAGGCGCGGATCGATGAGCTTTCGGTCGGCGAGCGGCAGCGGGTCGAGATCATCAAATGCCTGCTCGGCGATCCGCAGCTGCTGGTGCTCGACGAACCGACGGCGGTGCTGCAGCCGGACGAGATCGATGCGCTGCTGGCGATCTGCCGCCAGGTGGCGCTGCGCGGAAAATCCGTGATCCTGGTGACGCACAAGCTCGGTGAAATCAGCCGTGTGGCCGATCGCACCACGGTACTGCGGCAGGGCCGCATCATCGAGACCGTCGCGATGGAGGGCGCTGACATCCGATCGCTGGTGCGCTCAATGGTCGGCCGCGACGTCCAGTCGGCAGGCTCAGTGCTTGCTGCCGCGGTCGACATCGAAGGCAAGACGCCAGCGAAATCCAGTGTGGACGCGGCCGGTCCGGTGTCGCCGGGCGAGGCGGTGCTGCAGATCTCGAACCTCGTCTATCGGGACCCGCATGGCGTGCCGCGGCTCGACGGCCTGAGCCTCACGGTCGGTACCGGCGAGATCGTCGGGATCGCGGGCGTGGAGGGCAACGGCCAGACCGAGCTCGGACTGATCCTGGCCGGGCTCGCCGCGCCAAGCGCCGGCGCGATCGTGGTCGGCGGGGCACCGGTCGGCGGCTGCACGCCGCAGCAGATCACGGATGCAGGTGTCGGCATCGTTCCGGAGGATCGCCATGCGGTGGCCTGCATCAAGGAATTGTCGGTTGCCGAGAACCTGTTTCTCGGTGCGATCGGAAAATTCAGCCGCTTCGGCCTGCTCGACAAGCCGGCGCGGCGCAAGGCGGCGGAGGTCATGATGCGCGACTTCGACGTGCGGGCGAGCAGCCCTGATGTTTCGATGGCCAGCCTCTCCGGCGGCAATCAGCAGAAGGCGGTGCTCGCACGTGAGCTGTCGCTCGATCCGCTGGTGTTCCTGCTTGCCGCGCAACCGACGCGCGGCCTCGACGTCGGTGCAATCGAGGCGGTCTACAATCGGATCCGTGCCGCGCGCGATGACGGCCTCGGGGTGCTTCTGATCTCCAGCGAGCTCGAGGAGCTGATGGCGGTGTCGGATCGGATCGCGGTGATCTACCGCGGCAAGCTGGTTGGCGAGCTCGCGGCTGGATCGTTCAGCCGCGAGGCGATCGGAGCAATGATGTCGGGGCACGCGCATGTCTAGGTTGGCCATGGTTATGAAAAATCCGAAGCTTGCGCGGGTCGCAAAGGGCGCAAGACTCGAGCTCGTGCCGTTGCAGGTCCTGGTTCCGGTGGTATCGACCATCATCGCGCTCGGGATCGGCCTGCTCATCATCGCCGCCACCGGTGCATCCGTCCTCGAGGCGATCGAGGCGTTTTGGGACGGCATGGCGGGAAGCGATTTCAACATCGGCGCCTCGATCAATCGCGCCATCAGCCTCGCGCTGGTCGGTCTCGGCTTCATCTTCGCCAGCCGCGCCAACCTGACCAATGTGGGCGGCGAGGGGCAGATCGCGATGGGCGGCATGTTCGCGACGGCTGCGGCTCTCCACGGCGCCGGCGGCCTGCCGCTGGGATTGGCGTTCATCGTGCCGCTCGCCGTCGGAACCGTCGCCGGCGCCGTTTGGGGCGGCCTGGCCGGCTTCCTCAAGGCGGCGCGCGGCACCAACGAGGTCATCAGCACATTGCTGTTGAGCTTCATTGCTCTGCCGCTGGTGTACTGGTCCGTCGAGTCCTTTCACCTGTTGCGCAAGCCGATCAGTGACGTGTCGTCGCTGCCGGAATCGGCGGAGATTCCAGATTCGACCAAGCTGCCGCTGCTGTTCCCGGACAATGGATCGCCGCTCCATATCGGCCTGCTGATCGCGGCGATCGCGGTCGTCGTGGTGTGGCTGGTGCTCAAGCACAGCACGCTCGGCCTGCGGCTGCGCGCTGTCGGCCTGAATGCCACGGCCTCCCGTCGTGCCGGCATGCGGACGAGCTTGTACGTGATCCTGGCCATGACGGTCTCTGGCGGCCTGGGCGGTCTCGGCGGCGCGATCATGATCCTTGGCCAGCAATTCTATCTGACGAGCGATTTCTCGTCCGGTTACGGATTTGACGGCCTGGTGGTCGGCCTGCTGTCGCGCGGCTCAGCGGTCGGCGTGGTGATCGGTGCGCTGCTGTTCGGATTCCTGCGGTCGGGATCCATCAACATGGAAATCTCGGCGCACGTCCCGTCCGCCGTCGTTCTGATCTGCCAAGGCCTGATCGTCATTGTCATTGCAGGCTCCGCGATCCTCACCAACCGAAAGGTGACCCGATGATTGACGAACAAATGGCCGTGTTCATCGGTTCCGGACTGCGCCTCGCGGTTCCGATCATCTTCGCCGCAACCGGCGAGATGCTGAGCGAGCGCGCCGGCGTGCTCAATCTCAGCCTCGATGGCATGATGCTGATGTCGGCCTTCACGGCGGCGCTGGCATCGTGGGCGACCGGCTCGCCGCTTCTCGGCGTGGCGGCCGGCGTCCTGGTCGCGATGGCGGTTGCCGCAGTCCAGGCCGTGCTGAGCGTGACACTGCGCGCAAATCAATTGGTGGTGGGGATCGGGTTCAACATCCTCGCGTTGGGAACAACCACGTTTCTCTACCGTGAGATCTTCGGGCCGCTGTCGCGCGATCCGATTCCCGGCTTCGCGCAGCT
Organism: Bradyrhizobium sp. USDA 3240; assembly: GCF_054063295.1. Taxonomy (NCBI): domain Bacteria; kingdom Pseudomonadati; phylum Pseudomonadota; class Alphaproteobacteria; order Hyphomicrobiales; family Nitrobacteraceae; genus Bradyrhizobium; species Bradyrhizobium sp. USDA 3240. Next base: position 741,474 of record NZ_JBSSGD010000002.1, on the reverse strand, counting down.
CAATCTGCCGTGGCTCGCCAGCATTCCGGTGATCGGGCCGGCGTTGGCGAACCAGACCGGCCTTGCCTATGTCAGCATCCTGATGGTCGTCGTGACGTGGCTGATCCTGAAATACACGTCGTTCGGGCTGGCGGTGCGGGCGGTCGGCGAGGATCCGCGCGCCGCGGACAAGGCCGGCATCAGCGTGGCGCGGACGCGCTATCTCGGCGTGCTTTACGCCGGCATCCTGGCGGGCCTCGGCGGCGCGTTCATGTCGGTCGCCGACAGCAACACGTTCACCGAGAACATGACCAAGGGCGCGGGCTATCTTGCGATCACGGCCGTGATCTTCGGCGGCTGGAATCCCTGGTACACGCTGGCGGCCTGCCTGCTGTTCGGCTTCGCCACCGCGCTGCAATTCCTGGTGCCGGCGCTGCAGCTCGATGTGCCGGTCGCGCTGCTGTTGCTGCTGCCATATCTGCTGGCACTGGTCGCTATCGCGGGCTTCGTCGGAAAGAGCAGGCAGCCGTCGGCCCTGACCATTCCGTTCGAACGCGGCGGCTGATCGCAACAGACGTCAAAAAACATAGGCAAGAAAACATAGCCAAGAAAACATAGGCAAGGGAGGAAAGTCCGATGACGAGTTCCACTTTAGCAAAGGCCGCGGAATCCACAGCGCCCGGTACCGCCAATCCCCTTGGGTCTGCTCCCGGCTACAAATGGCTGGTCGACGACACCAACGTCAACATGGCGATGGCGCCGCCGCCGCCCAAGGCGGTCACGATCGACGCGCAGCCGCAAACGGTGACGGTCGATCTGCACCGCACCGCTCTCATCGTCGTCGATATGCAGAACGACTTCTGCGCCAAGGGGGGATGGGTCGACCATCTCGGCCTCGACCACACGCCGGATCGGGCGCCGATCGAGCCGCTGCAGAAGCTTCTCCCGGTGTTGCGCAATGCCGGCGTGCCAATCATCTGGCTAAACTGGGGCAATCGGCCCGATCTGAAGAACATGGCGCCGAACCAGCTCCATCTCTACAAGCCGAAGGGCGTCGGCATCGGCCTTGGCGAGCCGTTGCCGGGCAGTGGCGCGCGCGTGCTGCAGAAGGACAGTTGGGCCGCGGCCGTTGTCGATGAATTGAAGCAGGAGCCCGAGGACATTCACGTCGACAAGTACAGGATCAGCGGCTTCTGGGACACGCCGCTGGACAGCATTCTGCGCAATCTCGGAACCAAGACGATCCTGTTTGCCGGCGTCAACACCGATCAATGCGTATTGCATTCGCTCACCGACGCGAACTTCCTGGGCTACGGTTGCCTTCTGGTCGAGGACTGCTGCGCAACGACGTCGCCGGGCTACTGCGTTGAAGCAACCCTGTTCAACGTCAAGAAATGCTTCGGCTTCGTGACGCATTCGTCAGATGTCATCGAGGCCATTTCAGGCGCACATCGAACGGCGTGACGGATTCGGGCGCGCTGCCGCTAGCGGCAGCGGTCGCATTCTGAGTGCGCACGTTAGCCTTGCGAAGCCGCTTTCGATGATCCCAGTCGCGGCTCGGTCCCGGCCAGCAGCCGCTGAATGTTGGCACGATGGCGTGCGATCACGTAAAGGCCACCCGCGATGACCAGCAGCCGATAGGGCATCGGCTGCTCAAGGGCGCAGACCAGCGCGATCGCAGTGAGCGCCGCCAGCATCGAACCAAGCGACACCATCCGGGAAACAGCCAGCACCGCGCCAAAGGCTGCGGCGGCGCCCAAGCCGACCGGCCAGGACAGCGCCAGCAACACGCCGAGCCCTGCTGCGGCGGATTTGCCACCGGTGAAATTCAACCAGATCGAACGGCTGTGCCCCAGCAATACCGCAAGTCCAGCCAGGCACACCGCCCAAGGCACCAAGGCTTTCAGATCGATCGCCGTCGGTGGCGTGACCGACGGTAATGTCCCGAGCCAGGGATAGAACCAGCGGGCAAATGCAATTGCCCCGGCGCCCTTCAGCACATCGACCAGGAGGACCGCCAGCGCGGGCCATTTGCCGAGGGTTCGCAACACGTTTGTGGCCCCCGTGGATTTGGAGCCGTGCTCCCGGATGTCGATACCCCTGAGCAGTTTCCCCGCCAGATAGCCCGCGGGTATCGAACCGAGAAGATAGGCGGTCGCCAGTCCAGCTACACTCGCGATCCAGAAAACCATCGGCCTCTCCTCGATGCGCCAGTGTCAGGCAAGCGTCATCCGGAGTCTACCTCTATGCGACAGCCGCAGCCGTGGATATGCTGGCCGCGCGATAGTTGCCGCGATCGACACGCCGATCGAGGCCATGCTGCCGCGGCGGAGACAGGACACGGAATGACGACGCACTCAATCGAGATTCGCCGCCTCTTGCCTGCCGACGCTGCGCTTTATCGCGACATCCGTCTCGAGGCGCTGCGCTTGAGCCCCGAAGCGTTCGGCAGCGCGTATGAGACGGAGAGCGTTCATCCGGTTGGCTGGTTCGCCGAGAGGCTCGCGCACGGGGCGGTGATATTTGGGGCGTTTCGGAGCGATGAACTCGCCGGCATCGTCGGCTTCTTCACTGCGGATGGGCCGAAACGGCAGCACAGGGGCATGCTGTTCGGGATGTATGTGCGGCAGCAGGCGCGGCGCGCCGGTGTCGGCCGGCTCCTGGTCGATGCCGTGCTCGATCTCGCTGCGCAATCGGTCGAGCTGGTGCAGCTCGCCGTGGTGAAAGGCAACGAGCCTGCCTGCGAGCTCTACCGGCGCGCCGGCTTTATCGAGTACGGGCTGGAGAAGCGCGCCCTGAAGATCGACGGCCGCTATTACGACGACATCCTGATGGCAAAGGACTTGGTCGGGCGCGCCTGACGTCGCGCAAAGTGAAGCGTCACAATTCCGGCGGGCCGCTGCGATAGCCGCGCATCCGCACACTCGTTTGCTGTCATCGCCCCGGGGACGCTGCCATGCCGAAGATCGATCTAACGAAAGTGCCGGAACGCAAGGGCTCCGGCTATCCGGCCGAGTTCGCCGCACCGTGCGCGGAACGGATCCGGCGGCGTCTCGGCGACGCCGGCGGGCTTGCCGATTTCGGCGTCAATCTGATGCGGCTGCCGCCGGGCAACTGGTCGAGCCAGCGCCATTGGCATTCGGACGAGGACGAGTTCATCTATGTGCTCGCGGGCGAGGTGGTGCTGGTCGAGGACGGCGGCGAGACGGCGCTGCGCGCCGGTGACTGCGCGGCATTCCCCAAGAATTCCGGCAACGGCCACCACATGATCAACCGGTCGCAGATGACGGCGACCTATCTCGAGGTCGGCTCGCGCTCACGTGCCGACGTCATCACCTGTTCCGACATCGACATGATGAGCCCGAGTTCCGACGGCCGCTTCCTGCATAAGGACGGCCGTCCGTATAACTCCTGAACCGCAAGTCGGCGCGAAAATCCGGCGTTGCGGATTGGCCGGCGAAGGGACAATCTTCCGGAGAGGGAGCTTGGTCACGGCCCATGACGGAATGGTATTTCATCTGGATTGATGGGCCGCGCGGCCCCGAGCCGCAGAAATGGTCGTCGGACGCGCTGTGGGGCCAGCTTGCGCGCCAGGACATCATTGTCCGCTTTCCCTTGACGGAGCGCGAGGCGCGGCTGTCGATCGATCAGCTGGTGCGGCTGCATCCCGTGCCGCAGTGAGCCGCGCGCGGCCGCCTCACACCACCAGCCGCCCTTCGCGCTCCGCGACCGTGATCTGGGCTTCCGTTCCCGAGTTGAAATCGAGCCGATCGGCTTCGATGCCGTCGCTGAAGATGACGCCGTTCTCCGGCATCAGCGAGCGGACGCTGAGGCGCTCGGGGCGTTCGAGGCTGCCGCAGACCAGCGTGACCTGCGAGGTGCGGCTCGGAAACGGCTCGCGCACCGCAAAGCGCAGCGCGCCGGCGTCCCAAGGCTGCGGCAGATAGGGCGGGCTGCCGGCGCCGCCGCCGAAGCTGCCTGCGATCGCGAGCGAACCGGTGACGATGCTCTTGAACCAGGCGGTCGAGCCGAGACCGGTCGCGACGATCAGGCCGCTCGAGGACTGACGCTCCTTCCGGTCGGCGAGGGCGATTTCGTAGACGGCTGATGTATGCGTGCGTGCGCCGATGAAGAGGTCGTTGACGGCATAGAGGATCTGGCCGTTGGTGAGCGCAGCCTTGGCCATCGTCACTGCCTTGTAGCCGCGTCTGTCCGCGGCGACCTCGCGCAGCAGGGCAGGGAGGTCACGCGGCGCGAAGGGCAGCAGGACGCCGTCATAGCGCCTGGCATCCGGATTGAGTCCGATCAGCGGATGGCCGTCGAGATATTTCATCGTGTTGGCGACGACGCCGTCCTGGCCGAGCGCCACCACGATGTCGGAGGGGCCGAAGATGAAGTTAGGCAGGAAGCTCCGGTCGATCACCTGGTAACGGCCCCATTGCTCCAGCGCCTGCACGGTGACGTGGCGCTCGGCCTGATAGACATCGTGCTCGCGCTGGTAATCGGAGAAGTCGGCGCCGAGATGCTCGACATAGAATCGCGCCTGCGCCGCCGTCAGGTATTTGGCGATCAGCCCCTCGAGCCGCGTCTTGCGGGTGACGAGGACGATCTTGCGGTCATTGTCGGCGGGCACGAGGAGCCTCCGCGACGGGCCTGTCCAGCAGCGTGTTGAGCAGGTCGGGCGAGACGTTGAGCTGGCCGATCTTCTCGGCCTTCTCGGCGATGCCGCTGAAGGCCTGCGCGATCAACTGTCCCGGCTGCATGCCGGCTGCGGCCAGCGCCTGGATCACGCGGGTGTCGACGCCCTCGAAGATCTTCATCAGCGCGCCGACCCGATAGGCCTCGGCATCCGCCAAGGTGCGGGTGTTCTCGGCGTTGAGGCCGACGAAATCCTTGCGCTTGCTCTCCAGCGTGATGTCGGCGACCATGCCGGCCTCGCGCAGCTCGGCCTGCTTGGCCGCAACGCTCGCTTCGGCATCCATCTGGGTCTCCCGGATCGAGCGCTTCTTCTGCTCGACCGCGATCTCGGTGTCGAGCTCGCTCTCGCGGATGGCGCGTTCCTGCTCCACCGCAAAGTTGCGCCGCGCGAAGATCGCCTCGTCCGCGCTCTTGAGGATCGCCTCGCGCGCCTCGGCCTCCAGTGCCTTGGCGGTGTCCGGCGTCGGCTTCACGCCGCGGATGGAGACGCCGAGGATTTCGAGACCGAGGGCGGCGACATCGGCACGGGCACGCAGTCCGCTCTCGATCAGGCCGGCGATGCGATCGGCGGCCTGCAGCGCTTCCTTCAAGGTCAGTTCCTTCACCGCCTGCTGTGCCAGCACCTCGACAGTCGCGAGAATCCGCTGCGCCAGCTGCTCCGGGTCGTCGGACTCGTAGGTCTTGCCGTCGGCCTTGAGGGTGAAGTTGAGCATCGCGGCGGCCTTCTGCGGCTCGCTGATCCGGTAGGTGACATGGCCCTGGATGGTCAGCGCCTGGAAGTCGCGCGCGATCTGCTGGAAGATGAAGGCGGCGTCGCGGCTGCCGATCGGCACCGCAACCAGCGAGGTGACCGGCCCATAATAGAAGCCGGACAGACCGGCGCCTTGCTCGGTCACCGCGCCGCGGCGGTACTTCATGAGATAGGTGGTCGGTTGGGCCTTGATGAAGCGGAGACCGAACATGGCGTGCACTCCTGAATAAGTGTGTCTAGGCAACTAAGCTAGTTGGACTGTACAACTAAGTATGTTATTGTCAAGGCCGGCGGCGAGAAGGTTCACGCCAGCAGGGGAAGCGGGGAGAGCATGCCCGAGAAGCCGGAACTCGACTTTCCGAGGCCGCTGACGACGGTCGACGTCGTCATTTTCGCCATACGGTCAGACGCGCTTCAGGTTCTGTTGGTTCAACGCCCAAGAGCGGAAACCGAGCCGTTTCCAGGGTCTTGGGCCTTGCCCGGCGGCTTCGTCGATATCGCAGGCGATCGCGACCTCGAAGCGTGCGCGGCGCGCAAGCTGAAGGACAAGACCGGCGTGGTCAGTCCGTATCTGGAGCAACTCGGCAGTTGGGGCAGCGCGTCAAGGGATCCGCGCGGCTGGTCTGCGACGCATGCCTACTTCGCATTGCTGCCGGAACACGCCGCGGGCGGCGCGCTGGCCGCAGATGCGCAGTGGTTCGCGATCGAGGGCGAGAGAGTGAGGCCGAAGCTTGCCTTCGACCATGCCGAGATCCTGCACGCCGCGGTGCAGCGTTTGCGGAGCAAGGTCGAGTATACCTCGCTGCCCGCCTATCTGATGCCGCCGGAATTCACGCTGCCGGAACTGCAGCGGACCTATGAGATCGTGCTCGATCGTCCGTTGGAGAAAAGCGCCTTCCGCACCCGTATGCTCGCCGCCGATCTGATCGAACCAGTCGCGAAGATGCGCAAGGGACCGAACCGGCCGGCGCAGCTCTACCGGTTGAAGAAGGCCAGGGCGCCGGTGTTCTTTGCACGGACGTTCAATCCGCCGGGCTGACCGTCAAGCCGAGAGTCGAAGCCGGGCGTCGCAACGTCGGTCAGGAACGAGGCAAGGAACATTTTTCCAAGCACGTGCTTGGCCGCCGGCGTGTCGATCCTGAGCCGGCCGGCGCAGGCGGCTGCGAGTTCCATCAGTGTCGGTGCCACGAGGCTCGTGTCGGGCGCGGCGCGCGGCGCCGTCGCAGATGCGCTGAACAGTACGCCGGCGTAGTAGAGCCGGGTGAGGGCGCGAACCAGCCGCAGCCGGGCGCGATGCAAAATCTCCTCCAGCTCCGGCGTTCGCGCGAAGCTGTCGCCGACAACAGCGAGATCGACCAGCGGATCGGTGCGGTAGGCGGATTCCCAGTCGATCATCCAGAGCCTGTTGCCGTCGAACAGGATGTTGGCGGGAAGCGAGTCGTTGTGGCTCGAGACCGAGTTCGCCTCATCCCAGACATAGGCCGCGCGAATGCGTTCGAGATGCTCGTTGCATCGGTCGAGCACGCCGGGCGCGAACAGACCGGTGCGGCAGACATGGGCCCAGAGCCGCGCGACGATGTCGGGATAGCGCACGAAAGCCGGAAAGGTCGGCGTCGCCTGCAACCGCGCCAGCAATTCGCCGAGCGCCTTTGCCAACGCCGGCGCGCCGCCGGGATAATGACCGAGCGGCTGCCGCTGGATAAAATCCATCACCGCGACACGTGATGCCTCGTCGACATAATAGAGTCGTGGCGCGATGCCGGCCTCGGCCGCGATACGCAGCGAAACATACTGATACGGATTGCGCAGCGGGCTCGGCACGCCCTCGATCCGTAGCAAATAATTCTTGCCGCCTGCATCGATCCGGAACAAGCGTGCCGATGTTGCGCCGCCTGAGATAGATGTGATGGCGTCGATCGCTGCCGTGCCGATCACCTCACGCAGTGCGGCATGCGCTGTTTCGCGCTGCACCGGCGGAAGTATGTCGAGAGCACTCATGCGCAAAAAGATAGCATGGCCGCTATGCGTGCCGAAATTGCATTGATGCAGCGTTCTCGATCTATTGCTGGCAGCACGCGACGAAGCATGAAACAATACCGCAAAAATCATGATGGGATAGAGATGGATGTCGTTCGAGCGGGGGTTGCATTGCGCAGTTGCGTGCAAGACCGGTAAGCGCAGATCGTGGATGGCGTTGCCATTATTCTGCCTGATCAGCACGTTCGGAGTGATGCATAACGCCGTCGCGAACGAATCCTTACAGATTGTGGATGCGCGTGTATCGGCGGTCGACAAAGCGGGCGGGGACCTTCCCTTGACGATGACGATCAAGAACGAGGCCGACAGCGCCGACGCGCTGCTCCGTGTGCGCTGCCCGGTCTCGAATTTTTCCGAGCGCCACATCGTCGATCGCGGAGAAGGCGCGCCCGCCATGCGCTCGATATCCAATATACCAGTCCCCGCCAAGACAACGCTCGAACTGAAGCGCGACGGTTATCACGTCATGCTGCTGCAGTTGCGTCAGGCGCTCGCGCCGGGCGAGACCTTCAAATGCGCGGTCGTTTTTCAGAAAGCAGGCACCATCGAGACGGAGGTACAGGTCCAGAAGTGACCCCAAGACAGGTGAAGACAAGTGATTAAGGAAGGCGGCGAGCGGCACAGCCGATCGCCGGGACTCAAGGCTTCTCGCGCGACCGCCCGTATGTGACGGACGGTTCGATCAATGAAGAACGCTGGATCCGGAGGAAATGAACTCATGACAAGGTTGAATTGGGTTAAATCGCACATGCTCGCGGCGGCAGTAGCATCCGCCGCGACCTTCGCGGGCTCTTTCGCGCTCGCCGACGATGTCAACCAGGATCGCCTGCTCAATGCTGACAAGGAAGCAGGCAACTGGCTGCACCATCACAAGAACTATTCGGCGACCCGCTTCTCGTCGCTGGCGGATATCAACAAGGACAACGTCAAGAACCTGAAGGTCGCCTGGACCATGCATCTCGGCGGCGTCGAGGGCGGCGGAATCTGGGGGCACGGCGGCCTGGAGGGAACTCCGATCGTCGAGAACGGATTCATGTACGTCACCGACGGCTGGGGCTCGGTCTACAAGATCGACGCGCATGGCGGCAACGGCGTGCTGCTCTGGAAGATGGATCCCAAGACCGACCACGACTGGGCCGGCGCGGTCGCCTGCTGCGGCGTCGACAACCGCGGCGTCGCGCTGTGGGACAACCTCGTCATCTCGCACACGCTCGACGGCCGCCTGATCGCGACCAACAAGGAGACCGGGCAGGTCGCCTGGCAGCGTCAGGTCGCCGATCCCGACAAGGGTGAGGTGATCACCGGCGCGCCGTTGATCGTCAAGGGCATGGCGATCACGGGCGTCGCTGGCGCCGAATACGGTATTCGCGGCTGGATCGCTGCGACCGACCTGAAGAGCCAGAAGGAAGTCTGGCGTACCCACACCATCCCGGGCAAGGACGAACCCGGTTCCGAGACCTGGAAGGACGACAAGAACGCCAAGGCGAGCGGCGGCGGATCGACCTGGGTCACCGGCAGCTACGACCCGTCGACCAACACCGTCGTCTGGGGCGTCGGCAATCCCGGACCGGACTGGGACAATGAATACCGGCCCGGCGACAACCTCTACACCGACTCGTCGCTCGGTCTCGATGCCGACACCGGCAAGATCAAGTGGCACTACCAGCACACGCCGAACGATCCCTACGACTATGACAGCGTGGCGGAGAACGTGCTGGTCGACGTCCCCGGCCCCAACAACACGACGCTGAAGCTCGCGCTCGAGGCCGACCGCAACGGCTTTGCCTATGCGGTCGATCGCAACAGCGGCAAGTTCATCTGGGGTCTGCCCTTCGTCAAGAAGGTGACCTGGACCAAGGGGCTCGATCCCGAGTCCGGCAAGCCGGTGGAGTATGATCCGAAGCAGGGGGTGCAGAAGTACAACGCGTCGGTGACGCCGAGCCGTAGCAACAAGGAAACGGATATCTGTCCCGGCAATATGGGCGGCAAGAACTGGCCGCCGACCGCGTACAATCCGACCCTGAAGCTCTGGTACATTCCCGTCATCGAGAGCTGCAACCACATCAAGGTCGAGGAGATGACGCCCGACAAGGTGAAGGCGCGCGAGTTCTTCACCGGCGGCGGGCCGAGCCAGAACGTCAAGATCACCGGCAGCGTCACCGCGATCGACGTCACCACCGGCAAGGTGGCGGGGAAGGCGGAGACGCAATTCCCGAACCTCGGCGGCATCCTGGCGACGCCCGACCTCGTGTTCTCCGGACAGCCGTCCGGCGAGGTGATCGCCTATGATGCGAAATCGCTGCAGCAGCTCTGGCAGTTCAACACCGGCGGTGGCGTCAATGCGCCTCCGATGACGTTCTCGGTGGACGGCAAGCAGTATGTCGCGATCCTGGTCGGCCTCGGCGGCGCCTGGGACAAGTGGTTCATCGATGCCACGCCCGAGCTGAAGCGGATGCAGCCGGGCTCGATGCTCTACGTGTTCGCGCTCTGACATCGCAAGCGCGGGAGGCCTCAGCGAGAGGCCTCCCGCGTCGATCTGGCCGAGAGAAGTAAAACAAGAAACAAGACAAATGAAACAAACATGGCTGGTTGGCGCGTGGCTCGGCTGCGCGCTGGTGACGGGATTTGTGAGTACTGCGCAGGCACAGTCGGCGAGCGATCCGACCGATGCCGGCAAGGCGGTGTTCAAGCGCGGCAATTGCATGGGCTGCCACAAATGGCACGGCAATGGCGGCGGCGGTTATGGCGGCGACGCACTGTCGCTGCGCAAGACGGAGCTGACGCGCGAGCAGATCATCGAGACCGTGACGTGCGGGCGGCCGGGCACCGGCATGCCGTTCTTCGTGCGCGGCTCCTATGACACCACGAAATGCTACGAGATGACCCGGCAGGATGTCGCCGACCGCATGCCGCCCGAGGCGAATGTGTTCCTGCGGCCGAACGAGATCGAGGCGGTTGCCGATTACGTGCTCGCCCGCGTCAAGGGCAAGGGCGAGCCGAGCTATGACGAATGCATCGCCTTCTTCGGCGACGGCTCGCGCGTCTGCAATATCTACAAGGAGGCCGGCCACGCCGCCGCGCCGTCCGACCCAAGCGAGAAGGCAAAGCCATGAGCAAGCAGAGATCGGCAATCCGTGGGTTCGTTTTTGCGGCTACCGTCACCGCGGCCGTGCCGGCGATGGCGACGGCAGGTGATCTGCGCGACATCAATGTCGGCATGGACATCGGCAAGGTTCCCGACGCGGGATACATCAACCTGACCTGCGTTGGGGAGAAGACGCACAGATTGGCGGAATGGGCTCAGTGGGCGGCTTGCCCGGCCGGGCCGGATCAGCTGCGCGGCATCCGCTTCGAGTATGACCGCGAGACCGCACGGGAAGGCACCATGGTCGGCGGCCACCCGGCGATCCTGACCGTGATGATCGACAAGGACGCCAGGATCGCGGCGCTGACGATCGAGACCGATCCGAAGGCTCGGCTCTATCTGCGCAAGAAGGCGTTCCTGCTCGGCCTGCAGGCGAAGTCGCGCTACGGCGAGGATGGCTGGACCTGCTCGGAGGCGAAGCCGGGCGCCGACAAGCAGGAGGTCGGGGGCGTCTTTGTCGACGAGACATGCAGCAAGACCACCGATGGCCGGACCGTCGAGATCGAGCGGCATCTCTACCGTGCGCCGAACAAGGAGCTCAAGGACATGACCGACGAGACCCGGATCACGATTCGCCGCGCGGGGTCGTAGGAACATCGATCGGGCGCGTCCGCGCCGCGTGGCCCGCCCGATCTCAGGTCTCGATCGGGGCTGCGTCGATTTCGATCTGCGGCAGCAGGCCGGGCGACTGCCGTTCGACCAGCTCGCGCATCTTTCCGATGATCGCATTGCCTTCCGCGGAGATGATCGAGCTCGGGCCGGCAACGGTGATGACGAGCGGGGGCGTCTGGTCGGCCTCGGTCAGCCGCATCGCAATCGCGCTCAGGCCGGGCGTGCCCATGTCGCGCGTGTAGGCGAATCCCTGGCGGCGGATCGTCGCCAGCGCCTGCTGGATATTGCCGAATCGGACCGCCGATGACGGTGCTTCCTCGGCGTTGATCCTCTGCACGATCCGCCGCGCATCCTCGTCGTTCATCAGGCTGAGAAACACCCGGCCCGGAGTCGAATGGGTCAGCACCCGTCGTGCGCCAGGCTCCAGATAATAGCGCACCGGTGTCGTGCCCTGCAGCACGCGGATGTACTGGCTGTAGAGCTGGTTGCGCGCCACCACGAAGGTGGTCAGCCGCGTCGCCTCGTGCAACTCGCGCGTGATCGCATCGAGCGTCGCTCCCGGCAATGTCTGGCTCGTGAGCCAGCCGCCGAGCAGGGCGACGCGGACCGTCGGCCGGTAGCTGCGCGCCTGCCGGTCATGGTCGAGATAGCCGAGTTCGACCAGGCTCTTCAGCAGCGCCGACGTGCTCGACGGCGGATAGTTCAGCCGGCGCGCGATCTCGGTCATGGCCGCGGGCCGCTCGATCTCGGCAAAATATTCGAAGATGCGGAGCACGCGATGGGCGGACTTGACGATTGACGGATCGGGGCTGCCGTCGGCAGCGCGAAACAATTCGTCATGCCGGTTGGCCTCGATCACCATCGCCGAGGGATCGTCCGCTTGCAGGCGCACGCGGTCGGCGACGATGCGCCTGCGGCCTCGCCTGGACGGGGGCTGGGTATCGGAGCGAACGCCCTTCATCTTCTTGCCGCTCGTGTCCTTGAAGGCAGCGCAGGCCTGGTGCGCTGCAACATCCATTGTCGCTATGTGCCGTCGAATGTGCAGCGAAACCAGCGGAGGTCAAGCGTCCGCGGTGCGGCATGACCTGGCGTGCGATCCTCGAGCGGACGGCATTTCCTCCACGTATCTGAAATTATTCTCGCAAGCCGGCTCGCCGGTGGACATCGCCGCGATCGTTCCCGATGTTGCAGGCGAAGCTTGAACACCGAGCGATGACATCCCGCACACCGGCCGCGACGTCATCCCGAACCAGGAGAGCCCCGATGCAGATGAGCGCGCGCGACCTTCGCAGCCCCGACGATGCCGCCGATCCGGCTCGCCATATCTCGCATGATTGTGCCGGCCTCAACTTCTATGACCTCGATCGCGGACTCCGGGGCCTGCTGGGGCTCTATCTGGCGCGCGAGGATCGCGAGCGGCTGGAGCCGCACTTCAAGCGACTCGGCGAACTGGCGGGCGGCAGGCTGGACCGGTTGGCCCGGATCGCCGACAAGCATGCGCCGGTGCTCAATCCGAGGGACGCCTACGGCCGCGACGAGGACTGGATCGACTATCATCCGGCCTACCGCGAGATGGAGGCGATCGCCTTCGGCGATTTCCAGTTTCACGCCATGAGCCATCGCGCCGGTGTGCTCGGCATGGACCGGCCGCTGCCGGCGGTGGCCAAATACGTGTTTCAGTACCTGTTCGTGCAGTCCGAGTTCGGGCTGATGTGCCCGATCAGCGTCACCGACACCTCGACGCATTTGATCCGCAAATTCGGCTCCGACGAGCTCAAGGCCTACCTGCTGCCGAAGATGCTGTCGGACGACATGGCGACGCTGTGGAAGGGTACCCAGTTCATGACCGAGCGCGCCGGCGGCTCCGATGTCGGCGCCGTCGAGACCGTTGCGCGGCGGGATGGCGACGTCTGGCGCCTGACCGGCGACAAATGGTTCTGCTCGCACGCCGATGCCGACGTCGCGCTGATGCTGGCGCGGCCGGAAGGTGCGCCCGACGGCACCTGGGGGCTCGCACTGTTCGCGCTGCCGCGTCGCCTCAAGGATGGCCGGCGCAACAGCTACCGGATCGTCCGTCTCAAGGACAAGCTCGGCACCAAATCGATGGCGTCAGGCGAGATCCGGCTCGACAACGCGGTTGCCTATCTGGTCGGTGATCCCACGCAGGGCCTCAAGCAGATGATGGAGCAGGTCAATCTCTCGCGCCTGTCGCACGGCGTGCGTGCCGCCGCGATGATGCGGCGCTGTGTCAACGAGGCCGTCGTCAGCGCCTCGTCGCGCGCGGCGTTTGGCCAGTGCGTCATGGATTTCCCGCTGCTGCGCCGTCAGCTGATGAAGCTGATCGTGCCGACCGAGCAGGCGCTGTCGATGATGCTGGTGGCCGCGCGCGCGATGGACGATGCCAATGCCGGCTCGGCGCAGGCGAGGGACCTGCTGCGGATCCTGACGCCGCTGTTGAAGTATCGCGCGTGCCGCGACAACATTCCGGTTGCAACCGGTGCGATGGAAGTGCGTGGCGGCAACGGCTACATCGAGGAATGGGTGCAGCCGCGGCTGGTGCGCGATGCCCATGTCGGCGTGCTCTGGGAAGGCACCAGCAACATCAACGCGCTCGACATCATTTCGCGCGCCGTCGGCAAGAGCGGCGCGCACCGGGCGCTCGCCGCTGTCCTTCAGTCGCGCCTCGAGGAGGCGAAGGCGTTGCCCGAGTCGTTCCGCAAGCGCCTTCGGATAGCGCTCGATCGTTCGATCGGCTTTGCCGAGCAGGTCGCGGCTGATCCCGGCTCGGAGCACACGGCGCGTCTTGCGGCGAGCGCGCTTTATCATGCGGCATCGGCGATCACGCTCGCATGGGAAGGATCCCAGCCGGAGGTCGATGCAAGGCGGCTGTTGCTGTCACGCTTCGTGCTCGAGCATCGCCTGTCGACGAAGGATCCGCTGGCCCCGGCCGACGACGCGTGGGAGCGCGAGGCCATCGATCTGATGCTGAGCGGTGCGCCGGTCACATTCGGTCAAGCGGTCAAATTCCTGACGGCCTGACCACAACAACAAAAAAACATCGCGGGGAGGTTTCTATGCGATCGATTGCGGCCGCGCTCACGGCGGTCTTGTGTCTGGCTGCCGTTGGGTCGGTGCGCGCGCAGGTGTCCGGCGACGTGGTGCGCATCGGCGTCATCAACGACATGTCGGGACTTTATTCCGATCTTGGGGGCGAGGGCTCGGTGGAGGCGGCGCGGCTCGCGATCGAGGATTTTGGCCCGACCGTGCTCGGCAAGAAGATTGAGCTGATGTCGGCCGACCATCAGAACAAGCCCGATATCGCCTCCGGCATCGTGCGTCGTTGGATCGACGAGAACGGTGTCGATCTGATTGCCGATGGCGGCAATTCGGCGACGGCGCTGGCCATTCAGGCTATCACCCGCGAGAAGAAGCGCATCTTTGTGATTTCCGGGCCTGGTAGTTCCGATCTTACCGGAAAGCAGTGCTCGCCTTATGGGTTTCATTTCACCTACAGCACCTACGCTGAAGCCTCCGCCGTTACCAAGGCCATGCTCAAGAAGGGCGCGGATACGTGGTTCTTCCTGACTGCGGACTACGCCTTCGGCCATGCGCTGGAGCGTGACGCATCAAGCTTCATCACGACCGCGGGGAGCAAGGTCGTCGGCTCGGTTCGCCATCCGCTCGGTGCGTCGGACCTATCTTCGTTCCTGCTCCAGGCACAGAACTCGAAGGCGAAAGTCATTGCGTTGGCGAACGCGGGCGGCGATACGGTCAACAGCCTCAAGCAGGCTGCGGAGTTCGGCATCGGAAAATCTGCCGACCAGAATATCGTCGCTCTTCTGATGTTGATCACGGACGTGCATTCGCTCGGCCTCGAGGCGGCGCAGGGCATCATCTACGCGACGTCGTTTTCGTGGACCCAGAACGAGGCAACCCGGACCTTCGGTCATCGCTTCATGGCGCGTCGGCACGGGCAGGCGCCGACCATGATCCAGGCCGGCGTCTACAGTGGAGTGATGCACTATCTGAAGGCAGCGCAGGCGGCCGGAACCGACGATCCTGGCGCCGTTGCCGCCGCCATGCGCAAGCTTCCGGTCAACGATTTCATGACGCAGAATGCACGGATCCGCGAGGATGGGCAGGTGATGCGTTCGATGTATTTGGTCCAGGCCAAATCGCTATCCGAATCGCACGAGCCTTGGGACTATGAAAAGGTGATCGCGACGATTTCGCCGGACGAAGCCTGGCGGCCGCTCGCGGAAGGCGGGTGTCCGTTCGTCACGAAAGCTCAGTAACGCTTGCGTTCGCGCCGTTGGCAGGAAGTTGAAGAAGTCTCCCGGTGACGTCAGCTTCGTCGCCGCCAAGGAAGACGTCTTCTACAGCCCGCTAATGCCGCGCCAGCAGCACGACGATGATCAGGGCCAGGATGGCGCACAGCACCTTCCAGAAGGTCACGGGATCGCGGTCGTGCAGCGATTTGCGGGTCGTGACGGCGGGGCCGGCCCAGGTCGCGCCGTTCTCGAGCTCGTGCGCGAACTCGATGGCGTCGCCGAAGCGTTGCGCGGGCTCGATGCTGAGCGCCTTGCCGATCACCGCATCGAGCCAGGCCGGCAGGTCAGGCCGGTAGCGTGACAGCGGCGCCGGCTTGCCGAACCGGGGCCGCGAGAACGGCTCGATCTCGCCGAACGGATAGTTCGCGGTGAACATGCGGTAGACGGTGACGCCGAGCGCGAACAGGTCGGAGGCCTCGTCGCCGGCCTTGCCGCCGAACAGCTCGGGCGCCATGTAGCTCGCGGTGCCCGGAATATCCTCGGCGGGAAAATCCTCCAGCAGGGGGACACGCGCGACGCCGAGGTCGACGAGGCGCAGCCCGCCGTCCTTCGAGAGGATCACGTTGTCGGGCTTGATGTCGCGATGGATGATGCCGGCGCGGTGCAGCGCAGTGACCGCGCGCACCAGCTTGGTTGCGATCGCGATGCCTTCGGTGAGCGACAGCCGCGGCGCATGGTTGAGCCGCTGTTCCAGCGTTTCGCCCTCGTAGAGCGGCATCGCCGAATAGAGCCTGGTCTGCCGCTCCGCGGGCACCTCGATGATCTCGCCGATCCACAGGCTGCGCACGCGCGCGGCGACCCAGGCCTCGCGCACGAAGGCGAGGCGGTAGGAGCCTTCGCTGGCGACCCGCGGATGCGGAAACTTCAGCACCACTTCGCGTCCGGCACGCTTGTCGGTCGCCTTGAACAGGCGGCTGTAGCGCCCGTCGGACAGCACGTCGTGGAGCGCGAAATCGTCGATCGTGTCGCCGCTTTCCGGCAAGTCCAAAATCGGCAAGGTCGCGATCGCATGAGTGAGGTCGTCGCGATCCGCCGGCGGCAGGTCGACGACGTCGAGCACCAGCGCGGTAGTGTTGTCGCTGCTGCCGGCCGCGAGCGCGGCATCGACGATGCTGCGCGCCGACTCGTCGGGCGGCGTGCGTTCCTCCAGCAGCCGCTGCAGGCGGGAATCGGAGAGCGCGCCGTGAACCCCGTCGCTGCAGATGAGTAAACGATCATGTTGCCGCAGCCCAGTCGAAGTGTAGTCGAAGCGGGCGAACTCCTCGAAACCGATGGCACGGTTGAGCATATGGGCGAGGTCGCCGCGGCCGGCGATATGGTCCTGCGTCAGGCGCTCGAGCCGTCCGTCGCTCAGGCGGTAGGCGCGGGTGTCGCCGACATGGATCACATGGCATTGCCGCCGCGACAGGATGATGGAGGAGAACGCGCAGGCCATGCCGCTGCGCGCGGCATCGACGCGGCCCTGGCCGTAGATCCAGCTGTTGGCAGCTTCAAGTGCCCGCGCGGCGCGGCGGCGGACGCCGAGCGTCTCGGGCAACGAATAATAGGCGTCGATGAAGCTGCGGACGGCGACCTCCGCCGCCTCGCGTCCGCCCTTGTGGCCGCCGACGCCGTCGGCGACCGCGGCCACCACGTCGCGATGCAGCGCGCCCGGCTGGCCGAGGCAGGCCGCGACATAGTCCTCATTGGCTGCGCGCTTACCGGTCTCGCTGGCGAAACCGACGCGTACGCCCAGATCGTGTTGCGCGCCGTTCGCCACGTCCGAACCCGTCCCTTTCGGAGCGGGCCGTTAGACGCGCGCTCCCGACACCGCGCCCCAGGTGGTGCGCCAGCGGACCTTGACCATCGCAAGTCCGATGAAGCCAAGCAACGCCAGCATGCCGAAGAACAGGAAGCCGGCGCCGAAACCGCCGGTCATGCCCTTGGCGAAGCCAAGCGTCTGGGCGAGGAAGAAGCCGCCGACGCCGCCGGCGCAGCCGACGAGCCCGGTCATCAGGCCGATCTCGTGGCGGAAGCGCAGCGGAATCAGCTGGAACACCGCGCCATTGCCCATGCCGAGCGCCAGCACGCCGATCGAGAACAGCAGCACCGAGATCCAGGCGATGCGCGGCAGCTCGGTCAAAGCCCAGCCGCCCGCGGTCGGCGCAGTCGGGCCCTCCGGCATGAAGGCGATCACGAGATAGGCAGCCACGACCACGCCGAACAGGATCGACAGTGAACGAATCCCGCCGATGCGGTCGGCGATCATGCCGCCGACGGGGCGGAAGCCCGAGCCGAACGCGACGATCAGCGCGACCAGCATGCCGGCCGCGACGCCCGAGACGTGATACTGCACGGTGAAATACAGCGGCAACGCGTTGGCGAGGCCGACGAAGCCGCCGAAGGTGATGAAGTAGAAGAACATGAACCAGCGGCTGTCGGAATCCTTCAGCAGCGCGCCGTAGGCCTTGAGCGAGATCTTCTTGCGCTCGCCCGGCGCGTCCTTGGCCGCGAATGCGTAATAGGCGAGCACCATCAGCATCGGAATCAAGAGGCAACCGAACACAGCCTGCCAGCCCCAATGTTCGGCAATGGTCGGCGCGAGCAGCGTGTCGAGCACCACGCCCATATTGCCCGCACCGGCGATTCCCATGACCTCGCCCTGATATTGCGGCGGATACCAGCGGCTGGCCTGGGGCAGGGCGACCGCGAACGAGGCGCCGCCGACGCCGAGCGCAAGCCCAAACAGCTCGATTGCGAGCTTGCTGGTCAGCCCGAAATGCCAGACCGATGCGGTCGCGGCGATCACGACGAGCTGGGCGATGATGCCGGTGCGCTTGGCGCCGATGATGTCGGCGAGAATGCCCATCGGCACGCGCAACAGTGCACCGGCGAGCACGGGAATGGCGACCAGGGTGAACTTCTCGTTCACCGCCAGATTCATGTCGCGCGCGATGTAGACGATCAGCGGGCCGAGCGCGACCCACGCCATGAAACTGATGTCGAAGTACAGGAACGCGGCGAGCAGGGTCGGCCAGTGACCTGCCTTCTTGAACTCAGCTAGCTTCATCGCAAGCGTCTCGCGGTGATGCGGCGGAGATGGCCGCTGACGTGCGACGCTCTCGGGCGCAGATAAATCGAATGTGGGTGAATGCGTGAGCGCGCTCGCCGTTGAGACGCACTCCGTCGAGAGGTGCGGTCAGCAATTTGCGTGCCATCGAATCGATCGCGTCGCTTTGCCTTGCAGTCGCAAGACGTTGCCGCGAGATCGCGAACCGGGTCCGGCGATCGGAATTGGCGTGGCTTGCAGCAAGCGCCGCCGCGCAAACGCGCATGCTGATGCTTTCTTGTGCGATGCGTCACGAGCGCGCGATGACGTATCAACGGCGGGTTCACGATTGCGGCCGCGGCCGCTGATGCTGTGATGCACAAGAGATCATCGGCGTGGCTAAAAAATCGGCCAGCCGGACGCGCGCCGCGGCATCAGGCACATGCGAGGTCGCAGAAAAGCCGTTGATTTTGCTGCCATATTCGCTCGTGCCGAGTTGGCACGCGTCTTGAATATCAGTCAGTAACGGAACATCGGTCGTCATCGAAGACGGTCTGCGCCCGCGGCTGGGCTTCCTACAACTCCAAACCTTTATCGGTGCCTATCAACGACGCACGCCGCGTCGCTGGATAGCGCCGTCGGAATTGAAAGGCAGACCATGCTCGACAAAGTGACCAAGCAGAAGCTCGTGGTGATCGGCAACGGGATGGCCGGCATCCGCACGGTCGAGGCGCTGCTCGAGCGCGCCCCAGATCTCTACGACATCACGGTGTTCGGCTCCGAGCCGTACGGCAATTACAACCGCATCCTGCTGTCGCCGGTGCTCGCCGGCGAGAAGACCGTCGACGACATCATGCTCAACACCGTCGACTGGTACGAGGACAACAACATCACGCTGCGCAAGGGCGAGACGATCAGCATGATCGATCGCCGCACGTGTGAAGTCGTCACCGAGGCAGGCGAGCGCGTTCCGTATGACCGCCTGCTGATCGCGACGGGCTCAAATCCGATCATGCTGCCGCTGCCGGGCAAGGACCTGCCGGGCGTGATCGGCTTCCGCGACATCTATGATGTCGATCGCATGATCAAGGCCTCGACCGACTATCGCAACGCCGTCGTGATCGGCGGCGGCCTGTTGGGCCTCGAAGCCGCCAACGGGCTGATGAAGCGCGGCATGAACGTCACGGTCGTGCATCTGCTCGACACCCTGATGGAGCGCCAGCTCGATCCGGTGGCCGGTGGTCTCTTGCGCAAGTCGCTGGAAGAGCGCGGCATGGTGTTCAAGATGCCGGCACAGACCCAGGCGATCCTGGGCGAGGACCGCGTCACCGGCGTCCGCTTCGGCGACGGCACCGAGCTGGCGGCCGATCTCGTGGTGATGGCGGTCGGCATCCGCCCGAACTTCGAGCTCGCCAAGAAGGCCGGGCTCTACTGCGAACGCGGCATCGTCGTCTCCGACACCATGCAGACCTATGACGGCCGCATCTATGCGGTCGGCGAATGCGTGCAGCATCGCCGCCAGACCTACGGTCTCGTCGCGCCGCTGTTCGACCAGGCCAAGGTCTGCGCCAACCATCTCGCGATGAAGGGCTTTGCCACCTATGACGGCTCAGTCACCTCGACCAAGCTGAAGGTCACCGGCATCGACCTGTTCTCGGCCGGCGATTTCGCGCCGGGCCCGGACAAGGAGGAGATCGTGCTGCAGGACGCCAATCGCGGCGTCTACAAGCGCATCATCCTGAAGGACAAGAAGATCGTCGGCGCCGTGCTCTATGGCGACACCATCGACGGCCCCTGGTACTTCCAGCATTTGCGCGACGGCACCGACGTCTCGCATATGCGCGAGCGCCTGGTGTTCGGCGCCGCCAATCTCGGCGAAGGCGGCGTCAGCGGCCAGAACTCGGTTGCCGCGATGAGCGACGAGACCGAGATCTGCGGCTGCAACGGCGTCTGCAAGGGTGCGATCGTCAAGGCGATCTCCGAGAAGAAGCTGTTCACGCTCGACGACGTCCGCGCCCATACCAAGGCGTCATCGTCCTGCGGCTCCTGCACCGGCCTTGTCGAGCAGGTGCTGGCGTTCACGCTCGGCGGCGACTATTCGGCGGCGCCGAAGGTCAAGCCGCTGTGCAAATGCACCGATCACAGCCACGACGACGTCCGCCGCGTCATCGTCGAGCAGCAGCTCAAGACCATTCCAGCCGTCATGCGCTTCATGGAGTGGAAGACGCTCAACGGCTGCCACTCCTGCCGTCCGGCGCTGAACTACTACCTGCTCGCGACCTGGCCGGGCGAGTATCGCGACGATCAGCAGTCGCGCTTCATCAACGAGCGCGTCCACGCCAACATCCAGAAGGATGGCACCTATTCGGTGGTGCCGCGGATGTGGGGCGGCGTCACCACGCCGAGCGAGCTGCGCGCCATCGCCGACGTTGCCGAAAAGTTCAACATCCCGACGGTGAAGGTCACCGGCGGTCAGCGCATCGACCTGCTCGGCGTCAAGAAGGAGGACCTTCCGGCGGTGTGGGCCGATCTCAACGATGCCGGCATGGTGTCGGGCCATGCCTACGCCAAGGGCCTGCGCACGGTGAAGACCTGCGTCGGCTCCGAATGGTGCCGCTTCGGCACCCAGGATTCCACCGGTCTCGGCGTCAAGCTCGAGAAGTTCATGTGGGGTTCGTGGACGCCGGCCAAGGTCAAGCTCGGCGTCTCCGGCTGCCCGCGCAATTGCGCGGAGGCGACCTGCAAGGACGTCGGCGTGGTCTGCGTCGATTCAGGTTACGAGATCCATTTCGCCGGCGCCGCGGGCTTGCACATCAAGGGCACCGAGTTCCTGACCAAGGTCGAGACCGAGGACGAGACGCTCGAGGTGATCGTGGCGCTGACCCAGCTCTACCGCGAGGAGGGCTGGTATCTCGAGCGCATGTACAAGTGGTGCGACCGCGTCGGTCTCGAGCAGATCAGGAAGCGGGTGGTCGACGACATCGCCAACCGCAAGGCGCTGTTCGCCCGCTTTGCCCATTCGCAGCAGTTTGCGCAGACCGATCCGTGGGCCGAGCGCGCCAGCCGCGGTGTCGACCGCAACGAGTTCGCGCCTCTCGCCGAATTGGAGCTCGCATGACCAGCTGGATCGAAATCGGTGCGCTCTACGACATTCCGCGGCTCGGCTCGCGCGTGGTGCGCACCCCTAGCGGCAACATCGCGGTGTTCCGGACCGAGAGCGACGAGGTGTTCGCGCTCGACGATCGTTGCCCGCACAAGGGCGGACCGCTGTCGCAGGGCATCGTGCACAACAAGCGCGTGACCTGTCCGCTGCATAATTTCGTCATCGAGCTGGCCAGTGGCCAGGCGGTCGCGCCTGATGAAGGCTGCACGCATACCCATCCGGCCAAGGTCGAGAACGGCGTTGTCTGGCTGTCGGTGCGGCAGGCGGCTGCGGTGAGCTGAGCGGGCAAGGATCGGCCAGCCATGCCCGTCAAGACCACGTGTCCCTATTGCGGTGTCGGTTGTGGCGTCATCGCGTCGAAGGACGCGGCGGGCGCGGTCCGGGTCGAGGGAGACAAGCAGCATCCGGCCAATTTCGGCCGGCTCTGCAGCAAGGGCTCGGCGCTCGCCGAGACCATCGATCTCGACGGGCGTTTGCTCGAGCCTGTCGTCGACGGCGTGCCCACGGCGTGGGACGACGCACTCGATCGCGTCGCCGATGGCTTTAACAAGGTCATTCGCGAGCACGGGCCCGATGCGGTCGCGTTCTATGTCTCCGGCCAGCTGCTGACCGAGGACTATTACGTCATCAACAAGCTCGCCAAGGGCTTTGTCGGCACCGCCAATATCGACACCAATTCGCGGCTGTGCATGGCCTCCAGCGTCGCGGGGCACAAGCGCGCCTTCGGCAGCGACACCGTGCCGGGCTGCTACGAGGATCTCGAGCAGGCGGATTTGCTGGTACTGGTCGGGTCCAACGCCGCCTGGTGCCATCCGATCCTGCACCAGCGCATGCTGGCGGCAAAGGAGAAGAACCCGGCGTGCAAGATCGTAGTGATCGATCCGCGCCGCACCGCGACCTGCGAGGGCGCCGATCTGCATCTGCCGCTGCGCTCCGGCAGCGACAGCGTGCTGTTCAACGGGCTGTTCGCATTCCTTGCCGGCAGCAGCGCGGTCGATCGCGGCTTTGTCGGCAATTGCACGACGGGGATCGTCGACGCCCTCAAGCAGGTGGCCGGCCAGACCCTGGCGCAGACCGCCGCGACGTGTGGGCTGAGCGAAGGCGCGGTCGGGCTGTTCTTCGACTGGTTCACGAAGACCGAGCGTGTCGTCACGCTGTATTCGCAGGGCATCAACCAGTCGTCGAGCGGCGTCGACAAGGTCAACGCCATTATCAATTGCCATCTGTTGACCGGGCGCATCGGCCGTCCCGGCATGGGTCCGTTCTCGCTCACCGGGCAGCCCAACGCGATGGGCGGCCGCGAGGTCGGCGGGCTCGCCAACCAGCTTGCCGCGCATATGGAGATCGAGAACCCGGCGCATCGCGAGCTGGTGCAGCGGTTCTGGCGCGCGCCTGTCATTGCGGAGAAGGGTGGGCTGAAGGCGGTCGACATGTTCGACGCGATCGCCGACGGCCGCATCAAGGCGGTGTGGATCATCTCGACCAATCCGGTGGTGAGCCTGCCCGATGCCGACCGCGCGCGCGCCGCGCTCGACGCCTGCGAGCTCGTCGTGGTGACGGATTGCATGCGCGACACCGACACCACGCGGCATGCCGACGTGCTGCTGCCGGCGCTGGCGTGGGGCGAGAAGGACGGCACCGTCACCAATTCGGAGCGCCGGATATCGCGGCAGCGGTCGTTCCTGTCAGCGCCGGATGAAGCACGCGCCGACTGGCGGATCATCTGCGATGTCGCCAGTCGCATGGGATACTCCGGCTTCGACTACGCCTCGGTGGCGGAGGTGTTCCGCGAGCACGCCGAATTGTCCGGCTTCGAAAATAACGGCCAGCGCGATTTCGACATCTCGGCGCTGGCTGCGCTCGATGATCGCGCCTATGACGAACTGGCGCCGGTGCAGTGGCCGGTGACGGCGGACCATCCGGCCGGCACGCCGCGGATGTTCGAGAGCCAGAAGTTCTTCACGCTCGACCGCAAGGCGCGCTTCGTGCCGATCGCGCCGCGCGCGGCGCGGCATGCGACCAGCCGCGACTATCCGCTGGTGCTTAACACCGGCCGCGTCCGCGATCAGTGGCACACCATGACCCGGACCGGGAAAACCGGACGGCTATTGTCGCATATCTTCGAGCCCTATGCCGAGTTCCACCCCGAGGATGCGCGGCAGGCGGGGCTGCAAAACGAGGGATTGACGCGGCTGACCAGCAGCTGGGGCGAGATGATCGCGCGGGTCGTGGTCAGCGCCGACCAGCGCCGCGGCTGTGTGTTCGTGCCGATGCACTGGAACGAGGAGTTCGCCGGCGAGGGCCGCGTCAACGCGCTGGTCAATCCGGTGGTCGATCCGCTGTCCGGCCAGCCGGAATCCAAGCATACGCCGGTCAAGGCCGATCCTTACGCGCCGAAATGGCACGCCTTCATCCTGAGCCGCGATGCGATCAAGCGTCCAGCGAGCGGCTACTGGGTCTACGGCAAGGCCGGCGATTGCACGCGGCTGGAGCTCGCGCTCGACGTCCGCCCGGAGAGCTGGCGCGATTGGGCGCGCGCGCAGCTCGGTCTCGAAGGCGTCGAGATCGAATGGATCGCCTATCGCGATCCGGCCGCGGGCCGCTTCCGCTACGCGGCGGTGCGCGACGGCCGGCTCGAGGGCTGCGTGTTCATCGCGCCCGATCACGTGCTGCCATCGCGGGCGTGGCTCGCCGGGTTGTTCGCCGAGCAACAATTGTCGGCCAATGCGCGGATGGCGCTGCTGGCCGGGCGGCCGTTCGGCGCCGGCGAGGATGTCGGGCCGATCGTCTGCTCCTGCTTCAGCGTCGGACGGCACCAGATCACCGCCGAGATCAGGAAGGGCGCCGACAGTGTCGAGGCGATCGGCCGCTGCCTGAAGGCCGGCACCAATTGCGGCGGCTGCAAGCCCGAGATCGGCAAGCTGATCGGTGCCACCGCGCAGCCGCGGCAGGCGATCGCGTCCTAAAGTCCCGGCGCCGGCTTGACGCCTCATCGCTGCGCCGCGCTTTCAGGCGGTGCAGCTGGTTTGCCGCGCGGCATGCTTTTGGATAGCTTTCGTTCAATCGTGCCATCCTTACTTGCCTCACCTGAAGTACAGATGGACAGCGCTCAGGAGCAGGAGCCGCTACGCCATGATTACCGCGGGACGTCATCGTCCGCTTGCACCGGACGCCTGGAATGAATCGGCTGTTCGGGTCGCGATCGAAGAAATTGCGGCCGATGCGGTCGCACATTTCCATCCCGATACGTTCTGGCCGGCTCACCCGAGTGAAGACGGTGGAGGAGATGGTGATCCCAGCTTCTACAAGGGGGCGGCCGGGGTCATTTGGGCACTGGATTACTTGCACCGCGCGGGGGCTACCCGGGTCGCCGGCGATTTCCGCCCCGTGCTGCCGAAGCTGATCGAGCAGACCGTAATCGACCACGACACCAGTTCGCTGCCCGATTATGAGAAGCATGGCTCGCTGCTTCGCGGCGACATGGGGGCGGCACTTCTCGCGATGCGCCTTGAGCCGACATCGAGCCTCGCCGACCTGGTCTATAGCCGGGCCGAAGCAAACAATGAACTGCCGATCCGGGAGCTGATGTGGGGAATGCCGGGGTCGATGGTCGCGGCAGTCCACATGAGCAGGATGACCGGGGAATTGAGATGGCGCGGCCTGTTCGAAGTGCAGGCGGCGCGGCTGTTGGCCGAACTGGAGGACACGCCGCAAGGTCCACTTTGGACCCAGGATCTCTACGGTGCCAAGGATCGCTTTCTCGGGCCGGTTCACGGCTTTGCCGGCAACGTGATCCCGTTATTGCTCGGATGGGATTGGTTGACGGCAGCGCAGCAGGCGCACGTCGCCGAATTCGTGCCGAAGTCGCTTGAAGCGAATGCGTGGCGCTACGACATCGGCACAACATGGGGCCCGAGAAGCAAGCGCGAGAAGCGGCTTTTCATATGCCAGCATTGTCACGGCGCGCCGGGAATGGTGACGAGCTTTGCCGACGCGCCGTTCGATATGCCGGAATTTGACGCGCTGCTGCTGGATGGCGGGCGCTTTGCCTGGGCCGCCGGACCGCTGACAAAGGGCTCGAACCTTTGCCACGGCACGGGTGGAAACGGCTACGCATTCCTCAAGCTCTACCGACGCACGAATGATCCGATCTGGCTCGACCGCGCGCGCCAGTTCGCCATGACGGCCATCGTCCAGTTTCGTGGCGCCCAGATGGTTACCGGCCGCGGCCGGTATTCGCTTTGGACCGGTGACATCGGCCTTGCAATCTACCTTTGGGATTGCATCACCGGGGATGCCCGGTTTCCGACGATCGATGTGTTTTGACTCTAGAATAAGTCCGTGTCCTAGCAGCCGCGGCAGATGCTCTTCAGCTTGCTGTTGAGCAGGCGGTCCTCCTCGTCGGAGGCCGCCTTGGTGTAGGGGTCGTCGGCGTGGCGTTTATCGGCGGCAAATCCGCTGCTGCGGCTGGCGCCGCCGGCATGCATGCCGTGCAGGCCGCCACCATGGCCATGGCCGCCACGCGCATCGGCTGCCGGGATTGCGGCCGCAAGCAGCATCAGCAGCCCGGCCGTCGTGAATGTCCGCATGATGTCCTCCTCGACGCGGTAAAGTACCGCTGACGCTGGGGCAAATCGGTGTCGGCCAACTTCACAATTTCGCGTGGCGGCAATCGGCCGATCCTCGCGGCCGGTTCCCGAAGGACTCCTCCGCTGCGCCACACGGGGATAGCTTCATGCCGACAATGCAGTGCTCGCAGCGCCAAAATGGTGTATCGGCAAGCTCTGGCGCGCCCAAGATGGGGGCAGGACACGTGCAAGGCACGGTCCGGCGCCGGATAATCAAGATTGAGCAAGATTTCGGAGGAACGTTCATGTCGGCTCTGCCACTTTCGGGCATCAAGATTCTCGACCTGACGCGGGTGCTCGCGGGCCCGCTGTCGGCCCAGATGCTGGCGGATCTCGGCGCCGAGGTGATCAAGATCGAGCGGCCCGGCGGCGGCGACGACGCCCGCGCCTTCGGCCCGCCCTACCTCCCCGATCCCGAAGGCAAGGCGAACAACAACAATTCGTTCTACCTCTGCGCCAACCGCAACAAGAAGTCGGTCACGGTCAACATCGCCAAGCCCGAAGGGCAGGCGATCATCCGCGAACTCGCCAAGTCGGTCGACGTGATGATGGAGAACTACAAGGTCGGCGACCTCAAGCGCTACGGCCTCGACTACGACACCATCAAGCAGCTCAACCCCGGCATCATCTATTGCTCGGTCACCGGCTTCGGCCAGACCGGCCCGTATGCGACGCGCGCCGGCTATGATGCGATCCTGCAGGCGATGGGTGGCCTGATGAGCGTCACCGGCCATATCGACGGCGAGCCCGGCGCCGGCCCGATGAAGGTCGGCCCCTCGATCGTCGACTACATGACCGGCATGAACACCTCGATCGGAATTCTGTCGGCGCTCTATCATCGCGACGCCAACAATGGCGAAGGGCAGCATGTCGACGTCTGCCTGTTCGACACCGTGATCGCCTCACTGTCGCACTGGCTGCAGATCTATCTCGTCAACGGCAACATGCCGCCGCGCCGCGGCACCTGGGGCAATGGCGGCATGCCGGCCGGCGTGTTCCGCTGCACCGACGGAGAATTGATGCTGGTGGTCGGCAATGACGGCCAGTTCCAGCGCACCTGCGCGGTGCTCGGCGAACCCGAGCTCGCCAACGACAAGCGCTTCGTCAGGAACAACGACCGCGTCGTGCACGGCAAGGAGATTATGGCGATCTTCGCCGGCCTGTTCCTGAAGCATCCGGTCGCCTACTGGCTGGACAAGCTCGAGGAGGCGGGCGTGCCGTCGGGCCCGATCAACAATTTCGAGCAGGTGTTCAGCGATCCGCATGTGCAGTCGCGCGGCATGCGGGTGAAGGTCGATCATCCCTTCGAGCCCAACCTGTCGCTGATCCGCAATGCGCTAACCTTCTCGGGGACGCCGATCACCGACTACCGCGCCCCGCCGCTGCTCGGAGCCGACACCAAGGACGTGCTGGCGACCATCGGCTATGATGACGCCAAGGTCGAAGGGCTGAAGGCGCAGGGGATTCTGTAGGCCGGGATTGGAGCAACGCGCAGTCTGCCCCTCCCGTCATCCTGAGGTGCGAGCGGAGCGAGCCTCGAAGGATGAATCGGCCACCAGCCGGGCCGTTCATCCTTCGAGGCTCGCAAGAGCTCGCACCTCAGGATGACGGAGCGAGAGGGGGGGGGCTCGCGATGACACTTCGACCGGTATCGAAGCATCCTTGACACGAGCCTGCTAAATTGGCGCCATCGATCCCTTATCGAAGGTGCCAATCATGAAACGGGAAGTGGTCCGCGTCGAACCGATCTCGAGCTGGCTGGAGCGCTGGAAGGCGCCGGCGTCGGCGGTCACCCGCGCCGGCAACATGATCTTTGTCTCCGGCCTGCCGCCGTTCGATCCGGCAACCGGCGAGATCGCCACTGGGGCCTCGATCGAGCGGCAGAGCGAGCTGGTGATGGAGCAGCTCAGGCAATGCCTCGAGGCCGCCGGCGCGTCGTTCGACAATGTGATGAAGTGCAATATCTTCTGCACCTCGGCAAAGCACTTCGCGACCTTCAACGCGATCTACCGGAGATACTTCGCGGATGATCTGCCGGCGCGGATCTTCGTCTGCATCCCGGAATGGACCGGGCCGTTCGACATCGAGATCGATTGCATCGCGATGGTGTAGGGCAGGGCCCCTTACAGATCCTGGCGCGTCAGCCGGCCGTGCACCACGACCGGCCGCAGCGCCGGCTTGCTCGGCACGTCGCCCATCGTCAGCGCCATCACCGAGACCGTGACCACGCGATCGATGATGGCGCGGACGTCGTCGAGATCGCATTTGCCTTCCGACAGCCGCAGCAGGCGTTCCTTCTCGCGGATGGTGTGATGCGCCATCGCGAGCGCGAAGTGCAGGCCCCAATACAGCTCGGTGTCGTCGCGGCCCGGCATCGCGCGGCGCATCGCGGCGGCGAATTTGCGCAAGTGATCGACCTCGCGATTCTTGATGCGACGGATCGGCGGCACGGATTCGATCGAGGCCCGGATCATGAAACGCGCCGCGGTCGAACCCTCGCGATCGGGTCCGAGGCAGCCGCGCAAAGTGGGCCCGACGAGGGCGCGCATGATGTCCTCGATCGAGGCGCGGCCGCCGCCACTTTCCTCGGCCGCCTTCAATTCATTGAGACGTTCGCGGTTGGTCTGGATGCTGCGGGTGACGAACAGCTCCGCGATCAATTCGTCCTTGGAGCCGAAATGATAATTCACCGCAGCGAGGTTGACGTTCGCCTCCGCGACGATGTCGCGCAGCGTGACGTCGCCGAAGCCGCGGTCGGCATAGAGCCGCTCGGCGGCGGCGAGAATGGCGGATCTGGTTTGGTCGCTGGCCATGGCTGAGAGCCTTTCCGTTATTCCGCGGTATGCCGGGGAATGACGAAGACGACAGGGAGTTGCATTTCAAACATTTGTATGAAACTATCGTTTGAAGAGCCGGAAATGTCAATCCGCTGATCGCGGGGCGGCGTTCTGGCACACCACCGCCGCCGTTTTCGCGAACGCCCTTGCGGGCCGCGGAGGCGGGGTCAACAATGTTGCCCAAAAGGCCAAGGCCGAAGTTCGAGACCCAATCAGGGCCCGAGTTCATGGCCAGGTCAGCGGCCCAAGTCTAGGAAACGAGGAGCGTCCCATGGATTTCACGATGTCGGCCAGGCAGAAGGAATGGCTTGAGCGCGTTCAGGCTTTCATGAAAACGCATGTCCGCCCCGCCGTGCCGATCTACGACAAGCAGGATGCCGAAGGCCCGCGCTGGAAGGTGATCCCGATCCTCGAGGATCTGAAGAAGAAGGCAAAGGCCGAAGGCCTCTGGAACATGTTCATGCCGCCGTCCTCGCATGAGGACGACGAATTCCACGGCGCGGGATTGAGCAACCTCGAATACGCGCTGCTGTCGGAAGAGATGGGCCACATCTCCTGGGCGTCCGAGGTCTTCAACTGCTCCGCCCCCGATACCGGCAACATGGAAGTGTTCATCCGCTACGGCACCAAGGAGCAGAAGCGCAAATGGCTGCGCCCGCTGATGGACGGCGAGATCCGCTCCGCCTTCCTGATGACCGAGCCCGCGGTTGCCTCCTCTGACGCCACCAACATTGAGACCCGCATCGAGAAGGACGGCGATCACTACGTCATCAACGGCCGCAAATGGTGGTCGTCGGGCGTCGGCGATCCGCGCTGCAAAGTCGCGATCCTGATGGGCAAGACCGACTTCAACGCTGCCAAGCATCAGCAGCAGTCGCAGATCCTGGTGCCGCTCGACACCCCCGGCATCAAGGTCGAGAAGATGCTGCCGGTGTTCGGCTTCGACGATGCGCCGCACGGCCATGCCCAGGTGCTGCTCGAAAACGTCCGTGTGCCGAAGGAGAACATCCTGCTCGGCGAAGGCCGCGGCTTCGAGATCGCGCAGGGCCGTCTCGGTCCGGGCCGCATCCATCACTGCATGCGCACCATCGGCAAGGCCGAGGAGGCGCTGGAGAAGATGGTGAAGCGGCTCGCCTCGCGCACCGCGTTCGGCAAGAAGATCATCGAGCATTCGGTTTGGGAGCAGCGCATCGGCGAGGCCCGCACCGATATCGAGATGAACCGCCTGCTGTGCCTCAAGGCCGCCGACATGATGGACAAGGTCGGCAACAAGACCGCGCAGGCCGAGATCGCGATGATCAAGGTCGCAGCTCCGAACATGGCGCTGAAGATCATCGACCAGGCGATCCAGGCCTATGGCGGCGGCGGCGTCTCCGACGAGGCCGGGCTCGCCAAGGACTATGCCCACATCCGCACGCTGCGGCTGGCGGACGGTCCGGACGAGGTGCACAATCGCGCCATTGCCAGACTTGAACTTCGGAAGTATGCAAACACGTCGCACTGAGCATGACGCGGAACGCATGGCGTTCGCGCTGACATCGTGCTCAGAATGAAAAAGAGAAATCAGGCTGGCGTGCCAGCCTGATTGAAGGAGCGTCCGACGGCGCTCCCCAAAAACTGAATTGAGGGAGCGTCATCGTGGCGGACGGCGTCAGGAAAGACGAAGAATTTTCCGGCACAAGGGAAGTCGAGGAGCGCCATCGTATCAACGAGGCGAACCTCGCGGCCTGGATGCAGGAACACGTCGAGGGCTATCAGGGCCCGCTCAAGGTCCTGCAGTTCAAGGGTGGTCAGTCCAACCCGACCTACAAGCTCGAGACCCCCGGCCGCAATTACGTGATGCGCCGCCGTCCGTTCGGTAAATTGTTGCCGTCGGCCCATGCGGTGGATCGCGAGTTCCGCGTCATCGCGGCGCTCGGCAAGCAGAATTTCCCGGTCGCGAAAGCCTACGCGCTGTGCACCGACGATGCGGTGATCGGCTCGGCCTTCTACATCATGTCGATGGAGGAGGGGCGGGTGTTCTGGGATCCGACGCTGCCGAGCCAGGAGCCCGCCGCACGCCACAAGATCTTCACCAGCAAGATCGAGACCCTGGCGAAGCTGCACATGCTCGATCCCGAGAAGATCGGCCTCGGCGATTTCGGCAAGCCCGGCAATTATTTTGCGCGCCAGGTCGACCGCTGGACGAAGCAGTATCGTGCGTCCGAGACGCAGCACATTCCCGAATTCGAGAAGCTCGCGGAGTGGCTGCCCAAGACGGTGCCGGAGCAGAAGCGTGTCTCGGTTGTGCACGGCGACTATCGCCTCGACAACATGATCTTCCACGCCACCGAGCCGCGGGTGCAGGCGGTGCTCGATTGGGAATTGTCGACGCTCGGCGATCCCATGGCCGACTTCACCTATCTGTTGATGCAGTGGACCATGCCGGGCCTCGCCAATGCCGACCTCAAGGCGTTGAACATTCCGAGCCAGGACGAGGCCGCGCGGATCTACTGCGACGTTACCGGCATGGCTGTGCCGGATCTGAACTGGTACTTCTCCTACAACCTGTTCCGCCTCGCGGGCATCACGCAGGGCATTGCGGGCCGGGTCCGCGACGGCACCGCCGCGAATGCCAAGGCCCTCGAGTCGGCCAAGCGCACCGTGCCGCTGTCGCAGGCGTCGTGGGAATACGCGCAGAAGGCCGGCGCAATCTGATCCGAAAACGCGGCGCGATCCCCCAGGGTTCGCGCCGCTTCTGCGTGGTGCGGCATGTTTCCGCATTGTAGCCATCTGTGACTTGAGTTCGTGGCGCCGCTTTGGCAAGTCAGTCCGGTCAACGCCCGCCCTGGTCCTGATCGGACATTTTCACTTTGGCCCTTTCCTCGAATCTTCGTGGCAGCCTGTTCATGGCTGCGGCCATGGCCAGCTTCACGGCCAACGACACCATCACCAAGGCGGTGGCGGCCGAGCTCAACATCGGCGAGATCCTGCTGGTCCGCGGCCTGGTCGCGATGGTGCTGGTCGCGGCACTCGCCTGGTACCGCGACGCGCTGCGCAGTTTTGGCGCACTGCTGATCTGGCCGGTCGGATTGCGCGTCATGGGTGAGATCGGCGGCACGCTGACCTATCTGTCGGCGATCGCGCAGATCCCGCTCGCCAATGCGTCGGCGATCTTCCAGGCGCTGCCGCTCGTCATCACGCTCGGTGCGGCGCTGGTGTTCGGCGAACCGGTCGGCTGGCGGCGCTGGCTTGCGATATCAGCCGGCTTCATCGGCGTGCTGGTCATCGTCCGGCCGGGGGCGGAGGGCTTTATCCAGGCGTCGCTGCTGGCGCTGGCGTCGGTCGGCTTTTGCGCGGTGCGCGATCTCGCCACGCGACGTATCCCGAAACAGCTGCCGACCGTGTTCATCACGCTGCTCACCACGGTGACGGTGACGACGGCAGGCGCTGCCGTGCTTGTCCCGCTTGGCGGCTGGCGGCCGCCGTCGGGCCACGCGCTGGGCCTGCTGGTGCTGGCCGCGGTGCTGATCCTGATCGGCTACCAATGCATCATCGTGTCGCTGCGCACGGGCGACATCTCGGCGGTGGCGCCGTTCCGCTACTCGGCGCTGCTGTGGGCGATGCTGCTCGGCTATCTCACCTTCGGCCACCAGCCCGACATTCAGATGGTCGCGGGCGCCGCGATCATCGTCGCCTCCGGCCTCTATGCCTTTTATCGCGAGCGCAAGCGCGACAAGCTCCGCCCAGCGGCGACAGGGCCGGGCCTGCCGCCGGATGGGTTGTGATGCTGTGTAGGGCGGATTAGCCGAAGGCGTAATCCGCCGACGGTGCCGCGACGCAGGAGCGGCGGGTTACGCCTTCGGCTAACCCGCCCTACGCACCGAACATCAGTGAATGCCGGTGAACAGCCGGTTCCAGCGCACCGAAGCCGGCCAACGCCACACTTGCCACGCCGGCGCGTCATTGCCGATCGAGAAGAAGATCACCTTGGCTTGTCCGATCAGGTTCTCGAACGGCACGTAGCCGACCCCGCCGCGCGCCGGCGGCACGCGGCTGTCGGCCGAGTTGTCGCGGTTGTCGCCCATCGCGAAGAAATGTCCCGGCGGCACGACATAGACCTGTGTGTTGTCGTATTCGGAACGCTCGATGCGATCGAGCGTGTCGTAGCTGACCCCGTTCGGCAAGGTTTCGCGCCAGCGCTTGACGCGGACCGGGCGCGGCCCCTCGTCGCGATCGACATAATCATCGACCCGCTCGCGCTTGACCGCGGTGCCGTTGATGTACAGCTGCCCGTCGATCATTTGAATGCGATCGCCCGGCAGGCCGATCACCCGCTTGATGAAATCAATCGAGTCGTCGCTCGGCAGCCGGAACACCACGACGTCGCCCGGCTTGGGCTCGGAGCCGAAGATGCGGCCCGAGAACAGCGGTGGCGAGAACGGCAGCGAGTAATGCGTGTATCCGTAGCTGTACTTCGAGAGAAACAGGTAGTCGCCGACCCGCAACGTCGATTCCATCGATTCCGACGGAATGTTGAAGGACTGGAACAGGAAGGTGCGGATCACCAGCGCGATGATCAGCGCCTGCACGGCCACGCGGAGGGTATCCGCCACTCCGCCTTGCTGGCGTTCTTTCTCGGTCGACATCGGCCCGGGCTCCCGTTTCACGCCCTACGCAGCAGAATATCACTTCGCGCAATGCGCGATCAGCCGCGCGACGAATTCGCTGCAGGCCTCGAGCTGCGACATCTCGACGAATTCATCCGGCGTGTGCGCCTGCGCGATTCCGCCGGGACCGACCACCACGGACGGCACATCCGCCATGCTGACGAACAGGCTGGCCTCGGTGCCGAACGCGACCTTGGCGTGGTCGTTGCGGCCGGCGAGCTGCTTGGCGAGGGTGACGATGGCAGCGTCAGCTGCGGTGTCGAGCGCGGGGTAGTCGAGGATTTCTTCGAAATCGATGCCGCACTCCGGATGGCGCTTGCGCATGGCAGGCTCGATCACGGCCTTCGCCCAGGCGACGATCGCGTCCGTCACCTGCCGGGACTCGGTGATGCCGATGCCGCGGCATTCGAATTCCACCACGCAACTGTCGGGCACGATGTTCAGCGCGGCGCCGCCATGCACGATGCTGGTGAGCAGGGTCGAATGCGCGACGTCATAGAGACTGTCGCGCTCGGCATCCGCGGCCAGCAACGTGGCACGGCGGCGGATCTCGGTGATCAGGTCGGCCGCATATTCGATGGCGTTGACGCCGTCAGGCGCGATCGAGGAGTGGCGGGCGAGCCCGCGGAACGTGGCGCGTACGCCGTGCTTGCCCTTGTGGCCGATGATCACCTGCATTTGGGTCGGCTCGCCGACGAAGCAGCCGAGCGGCTTGATCGGCTTGCGTGCGACCTCACGCAGCATCGGGCGCACGCCGACGCAGCCGATCTCCTCGTCATAGGAGATCGCAAGATTGATCGGCGTCTTCAGATCGGCCGCGAGCATTTCCGGAACCATCGCGAGACAGACCGCGACAAAGCCCTTCATGTCGGTGGTGCCGCGGCCGTACAGTCGCCCGTCCCGCTCGACGAGCTCGAACGGGTTGTGGCTCCAGTCCTGTCCCGCGACCGGCACGACATCGGTATGCCCGGACAGCACCAGGCCGGGTTTGTCTTCGGGGCCGACCGTGACCCACAGCGAGGACTTCTGTCCGGTGTCATCGACGATGCGCTGTCCGCTGACGCCGAGCGAGCCGAGGTAGCGCTCGATGTAGTCGATCAGGGGCAGGTTGCTGCGGTCGCTGATCGTGTCGAACGCGACGAGGTCGGCCAGTAGCTTGCGGATACGGTCGGGGCGTTGATTTTGCATTGCCTGTTCGGGTACGAGGGAGTGTGCAGGGAATTGCTGATGTGCCGGCGATCCTGCCAGCAAAGTATAACAGCTGGTTTGCCTGCCGCCGCCAAGCAATATTCGGACCGTTGCCTGCCGATCAAAATGCATCCGCGCCGTGAGATGATGGGTTTAGCTTCGCTCTACCCGTCCTACGGCTCTCGATGCGCAGCACATTCGATGTCGTCCTGGCGAAAGCCAGGACCCATTACCCCAAATGAGAATTGTTGCGTGATGCTGGGGCCGCGTTCCCGTTCACAATCGAGTTGGTGGTTATGGGTCCTGGCTTTCGCCAGGACGACGGTGGTGGATGTGACGCCGTCATCGCGCCATTCGCGGGCTTGCGCCGCGAACAGCGAATGCCGTCGTTAAATCGGCTTGCCGGTATACGGCATCGACGCGGTGAGGCCGCCGTCGACCGGGATGGCCTGGCCGTTGACGTAGGACGCCTCGTCGCTCGCCAGGAACAATCCCATCGCGGCGAGCTCGTGCGGCTGGCCGGGGCGCTTCAGCGGATTGAGCTGGCCGATCTTGTCCTGGGTGCCGCGCTCCTTGGCGCGATCGAACACCGGCTTGGTCATCCCGGTCTCGATCAGGCCCGGGCAGACCGCATTGATGCGCACGCCGGTGCCGGAGAGCGAGTAGGCCGTGGTCTGCACCAGGCTGATGACGCCGGCCTTGCTCGCGCCGTAGGGATGTCCGCTGGCGCCGGACTTCAGGCCCGCGACGGAGGCGGTGCAGACGATCGAGCCGGAGCCCTGCTTGGTCATGTGCGGGATCGAATGCTTGATCGCGAGGAACGGCCCGATCAGGTTGACGCGCAGCACCTCATGCCAATGTTCCGGGGTCTGGTCGGCGAGTGGAACGAGGCCGCCGCTGACGCCGGCATTGGCCCAGATCGCATCGAGCTTGCCATACTTCGACAGCGCCTTCTCGATGAAGGCCTTCACGTCGCTCTCCGAGCCGGCGTCCGCAGTGACGGCTTCGACCGTGCCGCCGGCATCGCGCACCAGCTTGGCGGTCTCGTTGACACCATCGGTGCGATCGACCGCGATCAGCTTGGCGCCTTCCCTGGTGAACAGCAGCGAGGCGGCGCGGCCGATGCCGCTTCCAGCGCCGGTGATGATGACGGATTTGCCTTCGAGGCGGCCCATGGTTTTTCTCCCTGCTCACATGGTTAGTTCGAGTGATCCTTGGCGCGTCTGCCGCGCGACGGAATTCAAACAAAATTTCAAACGTCCGAAGCACTTGAGACGATGTGCGGCGTGACGTACAGCGACGGGGGACAGTATTGAAGGGCTCATCCGATGTCCAATCCAGACAAGCCTAACGTGACGGTGACGCGGTGGTGGTGGGTTCGCCACGCACCGGTGCGCAGCGATGGCGGCAACATCTACGGACAAGAGGATATCGACTGCGACACCGGCGATGTCGAAGTGTTCGAGGCGGTCGCCAAGATGCTGCCGCGCGATGCGGTGTGGTATTCGAGCAATTTGAAGCGCACGCACAAGACCGCGGAAGCGATCTGGGCCGCCGGCTTTCCGAAGCCGGCCAACATGACGCAGGAACGCGACTTCGCCGAGCAGCATCTCGGCCAGTGGCAGGGTATGAACCGCGCCGCGCTGCTCGCGAGCCAGCCTCCCGGCAGAAGCTGGTTTGCCGATGTCAACGAGCCCGCGCCCGACGGCGAGAGTTTCATGGATCTCTACACGCGGGTTTGCCGCACGATCGTGCGGATCACGGCGGCAGAGCCGGGCAAGAACATCATCGCGGTCGGCCATGGCGGCGTGATCCGCGCTGCGGTCGGTCTCGCGCTGGGCGGCCAGCCCGACCGAGGCTTGTCGTTCGACATCGACAATGTCTCGGTGACGCGGCTCGATCACATCGCAGGCATCGGCCTGTCGACCTGGCGGCTGCCGATGGTGAATCAGCAGCCCTGGATCGCCGATCCGCGCCACGCCGCGATGCATCAACCGTCCGGACCTGAAGTCCGGCCGGCGAGCAAGCTTGCGTGATTGCCGCTATCGCAACACCGGAACGCTGCCTAAGCTCAACCGCAGAATTCGAACACTTCACACCTGGGAGAGAAACATGACCTTGTTCGACATGAAGGGAAAAGTCGCCGTCATCACCGGTTCGACGCGCGGCATCGGGCTCGCCATTGCCGAGCGCATGGCCGAGCACGGCGCCAAGGTCGTGATCTCCTCGCGCAAGGCCGACGTCTGCGAGCAGGTCGCGGGCGACATCAACGGCAAGTTCGGCAAGGGCACCGCGGTTGCGATCGCCGCCAACATCTCGTCGAAGGAAAACCTGCAGAACCTGGTCGACGAGAGCAATCGCGCCTTCGGCAAGATCGACGTGCTGGTCTGCAACGCGGCGTCGAACCCGTATTACGGTCCGCTTGCCGGCATCTCAGACGATCAGTTCCGCAAGATCCTCGACAACAACATCGTCGCCAACAACTGGCTGATCTCGATGGTGGTGCCGCAGATGATCGAGCGCAAGGACGGCTCGATCATCATCGTGTCCTCGATCGGCGGCCTGAAAGGCTCGACCGTGCTCGGCGCCTACGCGATCTCGAAGGCCGCCGACATGCAGCTCGCGCGCAACCTCGCCTGCGAATATGGCAAGCACAATATCCGCGTGAACTGCATCGCGCCGGGCCTGATCAAGACTGATTTCGCCAAGGCGCTGTGGGACAATCCGGACACGCTGAAGGCCTCGACCGCGCGGTCGCCGCTGCTGCGCATCGGCGTGCCCGACGAGATCGCGGGCGCCGCAGTGTTGATGGGCTCGCGCGCCGGCGACTTCCTCACCGGCCAGACCATCGTGATCGACGGCGGTGCGACGATCAGCTGACCATTATTCGTCATCCCGGGGCAGCCCGCAGGGCTGAACCCGGAATCTCGCGCGACAACTTCTGGATTCCGGGTTCGCGCTTGCGCGCGCCCCGGAATGACGGATCACTCCACCGCCGCATACACGCCGTTGCGCACCAGCGAGCGGGTATATTCGCGCTGGCCCGGACCCTGCAT
Organism: Bradyrhizobium sp. USDA 3240; assembly: GCF_054063295.1. Taxonomy (NCBI): domain Bacteria; kingdom Pseudomonadati; phylum Pseudomonadota; class Alphaproteobacteria; order Hyphomicrobiales; family Nitrobacteraceae; genus Bradyrhizobium; species Bradyrhizobium sp. USDA 3240. The sequence goes on along the minus strand of NZ_JBSSGD010000002.1, from coordinate 703,372 downwards.
CATGAAGACCGCGATCAGGTCTTCGCGCGGATCGATCCAGAAGAACGTGCCGGCCATGCCGCTCCAGAAGTATTGGCCGACCGAGCCGGAGAACGGCGCGATGCCCTGCTGCATGCGCACCGCGAAGCCGAGGCCGAAGCTGTGGCCGGGCGACACCAGCGTGCCCTGGACCTTGACGCCGGCGCCGAGGTGATCTGAGGCCATGAATTCGAGCGTCTTGCGGCCGATGATCCTGGTGCCGTCGAGCGCGCCGCCGCCCAGCAGCATCTGCGCGAAGCGGGCATAGTCCATCGTGGTCGACACCAGTCCGCCGCCGCCGGATTCCATCGCCGGCTTCTCCAGCATGTTGAACAGCTGCACCTTCTCGTTGGTCCAGGGATCGTTCGCAAACGCCTCGGCGAGACGGCCGGCATTGGCCTCCGGCGTGTGGAAGGCGGTCTCGTTCATCTGCAGCGGGGCGAGGATGCGCTCAGTGAGGAATTCGCCGAGCGTCTTGCCGCTGACGACTTCGATGATGCGGCCGAGGATGTCGGTGGAGCGGCTGTAGTTCCACTCGGCGCCGGGCTGGCAGATCAGCGGCATGCCGGCGAGCATGGTGGCGTGCTCGGCATTGGTGATCTTGCGGCTGCGCAGCCGCGACTGCTGGTAGAACTGCTGCACCGGCCCGTTGCCGGTGTGATCGTAGGTTAGGCCCGAGGTGTGGCGCAGCAGGTCCTGAATCGTCATCTGCCGCTGCACGGGGACCAGCTCGAGCTTGCCGTTGTGCTCGACGCCGACCTTGGTCTCGGCGAATTCCGGGATGAACTTCGCGACGGGATCGCTGAGCAGGAAGTGGCCGTCCTCCAGCAACATCATGATGCCGATCGAAACGATCGGCTTGGTCATCGAGAAGATGCGGAAGATCGTGTCGTGCGTCATCGGCGCGGCGGCCGCCGGGCTTTGCCGGCCGATCGCGTCGAACCAGCCGATCTGGCCGCGCCGCGCCACCAGCACCGTGAAGCCGGGCGCGGTTCCCTTGTCGACCTCGCGCTTGAAGGTGTCGGACAGGGCCTGCAGCCGCGTGCTCGACAGCCCGATCGATTCGGGTTTGGCGAGGGGGAGGGACGGGGTGATCTGACCGGAGGCGTGCTTGGTGGCGGTCTGGGCGTTCATGGTCTCTCCCGGGTTCTTGATTCTTGCGGCGGAGCGCCGACGTGGAGTGATGGCCGAAGTCTGGCGCAGAAGTTTTGCAATGAACAGAAGCTTCACCGCTTCGCCCTTGCAAACCGGCCATGCCCTGTGCTTGAAACGGCGCGAACCGGCGGCGACGCTGGTTCCCTGCAGGAGTGTAGCTCAATTGGTAGAGCACCGGTCTCCAAAACCGGGGGTCGCAGGTTCGAGCCCTGCCACTCCTGCCATCAAATCAAGCGTTTAGCGCCAGTTGCCTAAACCGCCGATCTTCCAATTTTGCGTTAGGCGCACAACAAGGCGCACAGATTGGCGCCCTGCCCGGGGGACTTGGTTCCGCAACCCGGTGTGTTGTGCCCCCCGGCCAATTCATCGCATGGGCGGGGCGGGCTGGCCCGCGGGTGGGGCCTTGGGCGGCAGGCAAACGGATTGGCGTTGGCAGGGTAATGGCTGGCCGTTCCGCGCCCGGGGCCATTAATACATCTGCGGTTGCATCTATGATAGCGTAACCCGTATTGCGGGGGTGCTTTTTGGCCAAACCTATCGTTGATCCAATTGACGGCTGATCGTCGATGTCGTCGGCCAATGGGCGTCCGAGGAGCACGAACGACTGCGCAAGTACATCAACGCCGCCGCTCCGTGCGCGCAAAGTATTTGCCGCCGCGCGCGACCGGGGGAGCCGCGTTCATCGAATTGTTTTCCGGCCCCGGTCGATGGAAGTCCGCTCGTTGGCCTACAAGTCAGCACGGCAGAGCGGAACGAATTTTTCCGGATTGCATTTTAACGATCTCGACCCCGCTAACGTCGCCGCACTCCGCCAGAGGATCGCGAACCTTGGTGGTACTGCCAACTTCTACAACGAGCAAGCAGAGACAGCCGTCGATAAAAAGCGTCCCGCGAGACGCCGGACGTGGGCCTATTGGCTTGGGACCGGCCAAGGGCGCGGGGCTTATGGATGGAAAAGGGATCTGATCTGCGTCGTTGATTGATTTGTGCGGTCGTTTTTGGAGCGACTCTCATTATCCAACGGTGGCAGATCTTCTCCCAGCCTGGATCGTAGACCGTGTAAAAAAATCGATCTGATCAGTCTCGAAGGCTTAAATAATTCGCTGCCTACTGCAGGCTGGGACGACCGCGACTCTCGCAACGCTGTCGGGGGAGCCTTTCACCAAATAGCGCATCGTTACCGGTGCGGCGCAACGATTATCGACAGTCCACGTTTGCAACGAGCCCTCCTTCGTTTTGATGGGCCCGTGAGGCAGCTTTGTGCATTCGATCGCATCAGCTCGAAAAGCTTGAGTATATCAGCAAGCCGCAGCGGCTGCGGTTTTCGGGTGATGAGCATTCGCGGAAGGTAAGTATCGGCGGCCCGTTTGGCGAACCCAACGAAAGCGGCCCCAACCGGGGGCCGCTCCGGTTCGCTTCTGGCACTCTCAACCCCTTATTAGGGCGAGACGCACAGAGCAGCGGCCTTCAGCGAAAACTGAAGGGGACGCTTGCCTGGGCGATCTTCGAGCTAGCCCTTCGTTACGATCGGAGCAGGAGCTTTTCCAACCGGGTATTTTCCGACTGGGTACTTGCCAACCGGATATTTGCCAATTGGCATCTTGCCAATCGGAGCCTGTTCGGTGACCGGCTGCGGACGAGGGAGGTCGGCCGCACTGGCAGCAGCCACGAAACCGAAAGTAGCAACTCCAACAACCAGAAACTTCAACATCGTGATCTCCGAGATGGGTAGCTGAGCACGAACACCCTTTACCCTCTAACGGCTACACGGCAATTATCGCTGGTGCTCGTGCGGTCGTTTCTTTGCCGAATGTGACAAAAACGACACGGGCGTTACTTTGCGTGGTGCTGGGTATGGACGGGCGAGACCGACCGCGTACTGTCGGCTCAGAAGTTGGCACTTTTTGCGCCGGTGACGCCCCAACGGAGAAGGACGCTCAGCCCGAGACGCCCTTGGCGAAATTGATGACCGGTGATCCTCTTCTGAGATTCTGTATCAACCGATGTCGACCGCAAGGGGTAATTTCATCTAGGGCTCCACTATGATGCGGAAGGCCTTCCTCTGTTCGGCCGTAGCCCGAGCGCGATCCAGAGCCGCTGGGTAGAGTTATTGATCTTGATCAACTTGGCCGAGCGGTTGAAGCCACGCTGGAATTTCCACCGATGGGATTGATACTCTCGGCAGGTGCGGGTTGATGGTTCCGGCAGTGACGATCAAACCGTCGTTGAATTTGGTTCGCGCAAAATCCTTAGCTTCTGCCTCTGTTGCGAACGTCTTAGTTAAGCGCGGATGTCGCCTTCTTGACAGCGTGCCATCTGTCGGCACTTCAAAAGTGACATACCATGTGTGGTTCATGCCGCGATGTCGCCACCCAGTGTCGGTCGCCTGTCCTCCGCACCGGGACCATAAAAAGCCTCTGCTGGGAAACGGTGACGATCGTGTCTCCGGGACTTGCAAACGAGTGCTTTACCGCCGCGCCCCAACGCGATTGACGCCACCATTTGCATTGCCACCGGCGTTATGGCGGACCGCAGCGCGCGCCACCGGACGAGGCCGCAGGACGACGCCAGCCCTTGCGACGCAATGGGCGGGATAACCGACGTATTCGCAGTACACGACCGCATTGGCTGGGACTGGATTGAGAGTGAGACCTGCAAGCCCCAACAGGGCGCTAGCGGCAATCCCGGCAACAGTCGCTGACTTGATCGAAAGACGCTTCCTCGAATGCATCGCGGACCTCCCTTTTTCGTGCCTGCGGAACAGATGCACGGGAGCCGCCTCAGGTGCGGCTGAACATAGCGTGGGCGCCAAAGGATCGCTGACGTTGACCTGGATCAAGGGAGCGACCCACCCAAGTCCATGCCGTGCTACGAGAAACGGATTACCGCCCTGCGGACCCTATTCCGTCTGTCCGGCAGCCGACCCAAGGCCGATCCGTTCGGCAAGCGAGACAAGTTCCGCGACGGTCTGGACCTGCATTTTGACCATCACCTTCTGCCGGTGAGCCTTGATGGTGCGCTCAGTCGTTCCCAACAGGATGCTGATCTGCTTGTTGGTCTTGCCGCCAATGATGGGTTCAAAAACCTGCCGCTCGCGCGGCGTCAGTTTGCCAACGCGGGCGTTAACGACATCTAGTTTGCTTCGTTGCTCGCGGGATGTTTGGTGATGGGCAAGCGCCCGTTCGATAACCGGAAGAAGGTCGTCGGATGCTACCGGCTTGGTCAGAAAGTTATACGCCCCCGCCTTTAATGCGCGCACTGTGGCCGGGATGTCGTTCTATCCGCTGATAAATATGATCGGCAGCGTCGAACTGAGTTCGATGAGCCGTTCTTGCAACTCGGGGCCGCTCAGTCCCTGCATCCGGACGAAGGCTGCAACTCGCAATGCTGTCGCTCGGCAAGCGATCTAGCAACCCCTGCGCTGACGCATAGACGGCGACCTCGTAACCGGCGTGCTTCAAGCGACGTTTTCATCGCAGTCGCGAAGGACGGATCGTCGTCAACAATATGCACGCGCCCCGGCACCGAACGTCCCCAAACCAAAGAGCACTGCCGATTTTCTCAGGCGCGGCGCTGATCTGTCCAATCACGCGCGGGTCAAAAACGAGCAAGAAACATGCTACCAAAGTATCTACGCACTTTGTGCCACGCTGCCGCGTCGTTGCTGTGCTTTGTCGATGCGCCCGAGCGCTGGCGGGTGACCGTCTGACGATGGTGGCCTCCGACGATGGCGTCTCTCCGCAATTGGTCGCAGGGGTCCTTTGCAGGGCGTGCCAAGGTGCCGAGACCGCGCGACCGCATCCATCGAAGAAATTTGGCGCGAGAAAATCCGTGGTTGCAGCTTCAGGCGAGGCAACACGTCTGCCTAGGACGCGCCCAGCTCGACGAAGGTCTCGCTGCATTTGCGGGCACGATCAATCCGTTCTCACCCAAGCCGCTTGTCCAGATCTACGCCTGGCTCGCCGATGAAGACGCGAGTGGCGAGAGTCCTCACGGCAACGACCGAGAATAGTGCAGGGTGTCGTGCATAAACGTTTATACTTGAGTGTTGCCATTTTGTTACGGAGGTCTTGCCCGACGCACACTACGCTCTGCGCTGGTAGTGCAAGTGGTTTGCACGCGAGCGTGCAGTTGAGAGAGGGGACACTGGGATGAGAAAGTTCTTAGCCGCCGCTGTCAGTTTCGCGGCAATTGCAATGGCCGCCGCACCTGCATCGGCCGCTGACATGGCCGTCAAGGCTCCGCCTCCGGCTCCGCTGCCGGTGATCTACAACTGGAGCGGCTTCTACATAGGCGCCAACGGCGGCTGGGGACAGAGCCGCAACTGCTGGGATTTCGTTGGGGTGGCCGGTACGGTCATCGGTGACGGCTGCCGCGAGCGGTCAGGCGGCCTTGTCGGCGGGCAGATCGGCTACCGTTGGCAGGCCAATCAGTGGGTGTTCGGCCTGGAAGCCCAGGGGGATTGGGCTGATCTCAGCAGCCAGCGTGTCAGTATTATCGCTCCGGCGTTCTCGACCCGCGCGAAAACGGATGGCATCGGGCTTTTCACCGCCCAGATCGGCTACGCCTGGAACGCCTCACTGTTGTACGTGAAGGGCGGCGCGGCGGTCACGAGCAATCGTTTCAGCATCCTTAGCACGCTTACCGGCGCCGAACTGGCCTCCGCAAGCGCGACCCGCTGGGGCGGGACCGTGGGTGTGGGCTGGGAGTACGGCTTTGCACCCAATTGGTCTGCCGGTATTGAGTACGACCACCTGTTCATGGGGGACGCGAACAATTCGTTCTCTGTCGCCAACCCGATTGTTGCCGGTGCGCTCAATCGGATCAGCCAAGACGTCGATATGGTCACTTTGCGCATCAACTACCGCTTCGGCGGCTATTCGACGCCGGTGGCGGCGCGCTACTGACAACCAAGCTATCTCCAGCTGACCTAAAGCCCCGGCCTCGGCCGGGGCTGTTTTATCGAGCCTGTCGGGCAGTCGTTGTTGCCAGTGATGATCTCGCACACGCGGCGGTTTCGCGTAGTCCGTAAGGGTCCGCACATGGGGCGAATTTTGCGGTACGACGCGCGCGCGACCCTGAGCGCTCCATCGCCGATCCAAACCTATCAGCCCCGCCGCCAGCGTGGCAGCCGAGCCGGTCGAGCGTTCCTTTGATGAACAATAAAACGCTGAGCGAGATACAGGTCCCGACCGGACGCCGATCACCAGGTTCCGAAGCCGAACCAGCCGAACTGACCCCGTCGTGCCGCCAGAAGCATCTGCGGCTGGACGTTTCGCCTCGGCCGAGCCGCAACATGCAACTTCTTGCGTTGTCGCTTGCGATCGACGGTTTCAGGCGGGTGTTTATCCGGCAGCATCGCGAAAGAATTCGCCCCCGCGGGGCTCTGTGCGACGCTAATTGGCGGTTCGGCCACATCCGACAAAGTTGCGACCTCGGTCGCCTCGGCCACGGGCGCGGCGGCGACGACCACCGGCGATCGGGTATCGAAGACAATACGCTCGGGCCATTTGCGATCTGAGTGGATACGTATGGCCGGCCGGTCCGCAGCCGCCTGATCGACGGTCGGGGCCCTCGGCAGCCAATAATCTGCAACAAAGAGCAGTGCGAGCAACACTGCTCCGACCTTCCAGAAATATTCCGCCAGTGGCATGCCGGTCGCTCCGGTGCGCCCCCGAAACATTGACCTGGGCTCGTCCTGCTAAGTCGTCTATCGAGCCGCACGGCCGCGACTGAAACCGGTTCTGGCTCACTTTGCCCGCGCCATCATCCTTGCCCATCGAGCACCGTTAATAGACACCACGCCGCACGGCGCGCCGTGTTTGGCGGAAATCGCGGCGGTCGACGCGACGCGCAGTCACGCGGGCGCGCCGGTAAGTGATGGCCTGCGCTTGATCAACGCTTAACTCCACGCCGCGCGGTGTCACCTGCGGCGAGACCGGAACGGTTGCCAACACCACCGCTGCAAACAGCAGTCCGATAAGTGAGAAAGCTCTCATTGCACCTACTCCCTGTTGTCACATTGGGTAGACGGCAAAGGCTGTCTGGTCTGTGTGCCTATTGTCGACAACTGTTATAGGCAATCTGATAGATCGGCGGAGTGTTGATCTAGGTCAATCAATTAATACTTCGTCCGAGCAGCCGCAAAAAAGGCGGCCGAGAAAGCCGCCTCTTTTGCGATGCGTAGATGGAGCCCCTACTGACAGAAATACATCTGACCGTCGTCAAGTTTAATTGCGCCACCCGGTGTGCATTTAATGCCGTTACGTGCCGAGTAATCATCCCATCCGGAATAACTATAGTAGGGGCTATGTCCGTGGTAAGCCCTGTGGACGTAGTGAGCTTGCCCAAAGTAAGGATCAGTTTGGGCCGCGTAAGCGCCGCGCCAATTGTTGTTTCCCCAATTGTTGTTTCCCCAAGCGTTAGGCGCAGCCGTGGCGGCGATAGCGACACCCGTGCCGACCGCTGCGACGCCTGCGCCGACAACACCCGCCCCGTAGTAGGCCGCCCGTCGGTTCTGACGACGCGCAACGCCCGCAACGCTCACGGGGGTTAGCGGGCGACCAACCCGCGCCTGGGCGCTCTCGACTGACAGCGAGATGCCGCCTTGCTCAGCCCAACCAAAGGAGAACAGTGCTGCACAACCGAAGGCAGAAGCTGCAAGCGCTGCCTTTCTTACATACTTCATGAGCTCTTCTCCGTTTTGAGGAATACCCACCCCATCTTTCACCAATGAATGTATGCTTCCACGCGTATTGACGCAGATCAACGCGGCTAGACGTTCAGCCGGGGCATCGGTCACGTTCCCGTTATCGCTATAGCGGACCCAGTACTGACCGACCGCAAGACGCCCGAGCGGCTGATGTCTCTGATGGGGTCAAACGCAGAAGTCGGAACACGCAACAGTAACGTCCGCTTCACCCCGACACCGGACTTTCGATAGCCCGCGCGGCACTCGCGAAAAGGGCCAAGAGGCGACACGGGATCGCGTCTTTAAATGAAGGAGGCCGCCAACTGAGGCGGCCTCTGGTCGAGCGCTCCGGCAACACCTTTTTGGGGCCACGGGGGCTGGTACTGGGGCCATCTACCGGCCGGCGGTGGGTCGGGCCAGGTTGCGGGGAATTACCCTGAAATAAACATAACGGCGGCTGTCAGTGCGACAGGGCAAAGCCCGAAAACTACAGCGAGCACCTTGTAGAGTAGGTCGTCCGGCATAACGCAACCGTCCTCTCTTTTAGGTTGAAGACCTAAGGCGGGAAAACTCGGTCACGCCAGTGCAGTTTGTGCCAAGCCATTAAAATTATATCACCGGAACACCGTTCACCCACGGAGAGCGCCGGAAGGCGCTCGGCTACATCGTGAAGATGACAATCAGGATCAGCACGGAAAGTGCGATTGAGACGCAGCCAGCGATCGTTATCCGATCCCATTTCATGCTGTGAACGTTTGAAGCTGTGGCCGGTCCGCTCGTTGATTTGGGTCATGAAACGCATTGCGACCTGTCGGAACTTATATGCCTAGAACAGTGAATAGGGTCTCTCTGTAGTCCTACCGAGAACTAGTGAGGGCGCTGCGATGCCGGATGTTCGTCATCGTTCGTTAAGGGTCCTGGCGAGGGCGCAACTTATGCGGGGAGCGCGCTACCCCGGATGCCGATTTCGGCGAGATGGATAGCTGGGCCTTTGCGGCTCCTCGTGCCTGAAGCATAAAACGATGACGAAGGTTGCCAATGGACCGTTCGATCCCTTGATCCGACAAGGTCGCTTGGTAGGATGCTTCGATGAACCGGCATGGCGTTGGGGTGCAATTGACGGTCGGTGATGCGCCCATCGTGGTCGATGCAAGCTCCGATGCGCCTGAAGCGCGTGTCGCAAGCCGGCTCTCTCTCGGCTTGGCATGCGGAATGATCGCCGCTTTATCCGTGGTCTCCAATGCGAAGGCACAGGAGGCAGAGCCGCGATCCTACTCTAATACGCCTATCGGGTTGAATTTTCTGATCGCGGGTTACGCTTACTCGCAAGGCAAGCTCGCGTTCGATCCCAACACGGCGATTGCCAACACCACATTCCGCTCCGACACCGGGGTGCTGGCCTATGTTCGGTCCTTCGAGCTTGCGGGCCAGTCTGCCAAGCTTGATGTGATCGTGCCGACATCGTCCTTCGCCGCGCATGGCCTCGTGAACGGTGAGCCGCGCGAGCGGGAGATGTCGGGTTTGGGCGATCCGCGGTTTCGCTTCTCGGTCAACTTGTTCGGGGCACCCGCGCTCTCGGCGAAGGAATTCGCCAGTTATCGACAGGATCTAATCGTCGGAGTAAGCATGCAGGTCTCCGCGCCGGTCGGGCAGTATGACAACACGAAGCTGCTCAACCTAGGCGGAAATCGGTGGTCATTCCGGCCCGAGTTCGGGATTTCGAAGGCATGGGGTCCATGGACCGCCGAGCTAGCCCCAAGCGTAACCTTCTTCAGCAACAACACCGACTTCTTCGGCGGCAATACGTTCTCGCAGGCTCCGATCTATGCCGTGCAGGGACATGTCATCTACACGTTTCAGTCCGGCATATGGATGGCGCTGGACGGGCTCTATTTCGCGGGCGGCCGCACGGCCCTCAACGGCGTCAAAAGTGATAACGAGCAGGCGATAACGCGAGCTGGCTTGACGGTCGCTTTGCCGATCAATCGACAGAACTCACTCAAGCTCTCTGCCAGTACCGGCATCACGACCCGCACAGGAAGCGAACTGACGGCAGTTGCTATCGCATGGCAGTATCGTTGGGGCGACGGATATTGAGGAAGGATGTCGTATAACAGGCCGAAAGTCCGTAGCGGTCTATTCGCTCGATCAGGCGCGGGCCATCGTCGCGGTAAGACAGCAATGCAGTTTTGGCTAGTTGCCTTATCAAGGCGATCTTTTTGCACGTGGACCTTCGCCGCTGCGCTGGCGGTCGCATTGTTGCTGGCGACGCTGGCTCAAAGTCAGGCGGCTGATCCAGGGCCCAAACGAGTTCTGATGCTGCATTCATTCGGTCCTCGTTCCAAACCTTGGAGCGACTACGCTCAGGCGATTCGCACAGAAATAGACCTGCACTCGCAGAGTTCGGTGGAATTTCTGGAACATTCACTTGTGAATGCCGGCCAATCTCAGGAAAAATTGGAAGGTGCCGTCGTTGAGTACCTTAGCACCCTCTACACTGACCATCCGCCCGACCTTATCGTGGCCCTCGGCGCACCGGCAGCCAGTTTCATCCAGCGCCATCGTCAGCTTATTTTTCCAATGGTGCCGATGATCATTACAGCCGTAGACGAGCGCGTAGTTCAATATGAAAAACTGACGGATAATGATGCTGTAGTGTCGGCCACGAATGATGTTCCGTTTCTTTTCGAGAATATCATGCGCGTCTTGCCCGACACAAAGACCATCGCAATTGTAAACGGCACTTCTCCGATAGAGCGATTTTGGACGGAAGAAATGCATCGAGAACTCGCGCCACTCGCGGGCCGGGTCGAGCTAAAATGGTACGATGAACTTCCATTCGACGAGCTTCTTAAAAAAGCAAAACATCTTCCGCCTCATACCGCAATCTTCTTTGTTCTAATGAATGTCGATGCGGCAGGGATAACACACGAAACGGGCAATGCTCTGAATAAGCTCGCTGCCTCAGCCAGCGCGCCGATTTTCTCTTTCGATGGTTCTTTTTTCGGAGAGAATGTCGTTGGCGGACCGATGTTCTCTCCGCTTGAGGGAGGGCGGAGAGCCGCAGCCGTTGCCATGCGCATCCTTGAGGGAGAAAAAGCAGGCAATATCAAAACTCCGGCCATCGAATACGCGTCGCCAAAATTTGACTGGCGGCAAATGCAGCGGTTTGGGATCAGCGACAGTGACCTGCCTATTGGCAGCACCGTCTACTTCCGACAGCCGACGGTTTGGGAGCGGTATAGGTGGCAGACCGCATCCATCGTCGCGATCATTCTGATACAGACCGGGTTTATTTCGGCCCTGCTGCGTGAGCATCGTCGGCGTCAACTTGCCGAAGTGCAGGCGCGGCAGCGCATGGCTGAACTTGCTCATGTCAATCGCTTCTCGACTGCTGGTGAACTGACCGCCTCGATTGCTCACGAAATCAACCAGCCGCTCGGCTCTATTCTGACGAACGCCGAAACCGCAAAGGCAATCCTGCAATCTCCCAGCCCTAACATTTCCGAACTGAACGAGATTGTGGACGATATTGTGAACGATGACCGGCGCGCTAACGAGGTCATCCGGAGCATGCGCAGCCTTCTAAAAAAGGCCCCCTTCGAACTGAAACGTCTCGACCTCAATGACGTCGCGCGGGAAACCATCGAATTTCTCTTGTCGTTGGCTGTCGCACGAAAGGTCGAGTTGATCGGCGTGATAACGCCGGGTGCGCTTCCGGTCCTCGGCGACCGCGTCCAACTTCAACAGGTCATTCTGAACCTTGTCGTGAACGGGATCGACGCGATGAAGGACACGCCGAGCGAGAATCGCATCATCAGCATCCGAACTTCGCGGGTCGAACACTTCGCTCAGCTATCCGTGTCAGATCATGGTTCGGGCATTCCCGAAGACAAACTAGAAGGAGTCTTCGAGCCGTTCTATACCAGCAAGGCCGAAGGCATGGGCATGGGACTATCCATCGCGCGCACTATTGTCCAGGCACACAAGGGGCTGATATCAGTGAGAAATAGGGATCACGGCGGCGCGTCTTTTAGGATCAGGCTTCCTCTTGTTGGTTGACCCAGAGCGGCGGCTTCGCGCCGAAAGCCACCGTCGAGCCGATCCATCCGAAGGCCATTCCGGTGGCTGCAAGAAGGCGAGTGGATTGGTCGTCAGTCAGCAGGGCGGCGCACTTGCCGCTCCCGCCTACGGGCCTCCCGGTCGGTCGTGTTCGCTTGATCTGGATCAAGCCCTCCGCGCGAGAGGGGGAACTAGGCTCTCTCAGCCGCAACATGGGTGGCCAAGGCTGAAGGCGCGTCCGTGAGAACACTCCGTCAGATCATCTCCGGAGACGAGATCATCCAGCTTGTGATCCGGCTAAGTTTGCTCGCGGTTCTGATCGCCTGGACACTGGTCCTGATCCGTCCGTTCGTGCCAATCCTGGCCTGGAGTGTCGTGCTCGCCGTCGCGCTTAATCCGGTGTTTCAGCGCCTCGCCAAAATCCTCGGCGGCCGGCCGAAATTTGCGGCAGCGATCTTAACCCTTATCAGTCTTGCCGTTGTCATCGGGCCCGCGACGTGGCTCGGCATGGGCGCAGTCGACGGGATCAGGGATGTTGCCGGTCAAATGACAGCGGGCGAGGTGTTGGTTCCTTCGCCACCTCAATCGATCAAGGATTGGCCACTCGTCGGGCCTCGGCTCTTCGATCTCTGGGATCAGGCCTCGACCAATCTGCGTTCGCTTCTGCGCGAAGTGGTGCCCTATCTCAAGCCCTTCGCGACGACCTTGCTTGGATTTGCCGGCAGTGCCGGTGTGGGGACCGTGAAGTTCCTGCTGTCCGTGGTCGTGGCTGGCGTCCTGTTTCCATATGGCCCGCAACTCGCGGCCGCGGGTCGTGACTTTCTATCACGGATCGTGCCGGACCAGAGCGAGCACTTTCTGGACCTCGCGGGTACCACCATCCGTGCGGTCGCCCAGGGTGTGATCGGCGTCGCGATCGTCCAATCCTTGCTCGCCGGCATTGGGTTCAAGCTGGCCGGTATCGCCAGCGCCGGACTGCTGGCGTTCGTGGTGCTATTACTGTCGATCGTGCAGATCGGCGGAACGATCGTCATCCTGCCGGTCATTATCTGGATCTGGACCGACAAGGAATTCCCGATCGCGCTTCTGCTAACGGTGTTTCTCGTGATCGTATCAGTGCTCGACAACATCCTAAAGCCGCTCGTCATGGGGCGAGGCCTTACCACGCCCGCAATCGTCATCTTGATCGGGGTGATCGGGGGAACCCTCGTCCACGGCATCATTGGCCTCTTCATCGGACCGATCATTCTGTCGGTGGCTTGGGAGCTGACGGTTGCCTGGATCCGTACCGAACGCGCTCCGCAGCGGGGAGATGTTGGCTATGGGCCGCCGCGCTCTCTTGATCTGCATCAAGGCGTCTCTTCAGCCCCTTCGCTGGATAACAATCGCTGACCCACAAAACCACGAGCATGGCCGAGTCCGCGATGGGAGCGACGTCGTCCTTCGGGAGAACGCGCTTCTCGGCTACCATGTAATCGATGATCCAGAGATCGACCTGCGCCACCGAACGTCCGGCGTCGTGGCAGTTCAAATTGGTACAGTTTCCGACCATGGAGAAGAATGGCCCGTAGAGACCGTGCTCGGGAATGTCGATGGCGGCTGCACCATATCCGCTGCCGACCGTCGCCACCACGAAGTAGCCGCGCTTGGCGAACCACTTCGCGGCGTCGCGGAATCCACCTGCGGAAAGAAGCCGCGATCGACCGGCTTGAGCGAGACGCCATGGTTCATGATCGCGAGCGGGAAGGGGCCGTAGCCGAGGGGGCGAACATCGGGAGTGGCAGCGGCAGCGCCCAGATCCTCCTAGGTACGGACATTGTCGGCGATGGCTAGCAAGCCGAAGGCGGCAAGGAGCCCAAAGCCGTCAAGAGCGGTCGGAAGATTGCGGCCAACTGCCTACGCATCGTCGCCGCCGTCAGCCGGCATAGGTGAGCGCCACGATGATCGGGCCGAGTACGGTCAGGACGACATTGCCGATGGCGTAGGGCACTGCGACGCCGAGTACTGGGGTCTGACTCTCGGCGACTTCGCAGGCTCCGGTCACCGCAGCATCGACGGTCATGGCGCCAGCCAGCGCCCCGCAGGTGATGACCGGATTCATGTGCAACACATAGCGCGCAAACAGCGTCGCGACGATCAGCGGCACCAGCGTGACGACCAGGCCCATGCCCAGCAGCAAGGCCCCGTGCGCCTGTATCGCAGCCCAGGCCGCGGCTCCGTTGCCGAGGCCGATTGCTGCGATGAAGCCACCGAGCCCGAGATCGCTCAATGTCTGCTGTGCCGCGCGTGGTAACGCTCCGATGGTCGGCCGGCGCGACCGCAGCCAGCCGCAGACGAGGCCTGCGATCAGCGCGCCGCCGCCGCCGCCCAAGGTCAGCGGGATGCCGCCGACCCTGAAGCTGACGAGACCCGCGAGGAGACCCGCGGCGATGCCGGTTGCGAGAAAGGCGATGTCGGCGCGGTCGCCGGAGCGCAGGATCTGCCCGATCTTTGTGGCAGCGCGCTCGATGTTGCGAGTGCTGCCGACGAGCGTCATGACGTCTCCGACATAGACGCGAGTGTCCGGGCCCAACGGGACCTCGCGACCCATCCGGGTCAGCGTACGGAGATAGACGCCGCGTGCGTCGTTGCCGACGCGTTCAGCGATCTCCTTGATCGATAGGCCATGGAGATGGCGGCTGTCGACGAGGATGTCGATCACATTGCCTGGGATTGCCTTCAGGATTTCGTCGGCATCGATTTCCTTGCCGATGACCGGCTTTGCCGCGACGAGGGCAGCGGTTCGCCCGGCGACGACGATGTCGTCGCCTGGTTCGAGAATGGTGTCGAGGCGCGGCTCGATATCGGCTCCCTGCCGCACGATTCGCTCGACGACAGTGCGGCTGCCGATTTCCTCTTCGACGTCCTTGACCGTGCGTCCCGCGGCGGCCCATACCCGGTACGCGCGCGCCTGGAATTTGCGATAGTGGAGATTTTCACTTTGTGGCGGGTTGCCGCCGGAAAGTTCGGCCTCCAGCTTCGCCGCCTCCGCCTTCAAATCGATCCGCATCAGTTTCGGTGCGACAAACGGCACGTACAGGAGCGTGAGAATATAGCCGAGGACATAGGTGACGGCGTATCCGGCTGCGATGTTTGCTTCCTGCTGCTTTAAAGCATCACTGGACAGGCCGACCTGCGCGAGCGCTCCGGACGCCGTGCCGATGATGGAAGATTGCGTCAGCCCACCGGCGGCAAGTCCCGAGGCCGTGCCCGGATCGAGCTTGAACGTGAATGCAAATATCAAAACGAGGATGAGGCCCGTACTGCCGAGCACGAGCGCCATGACGACCTGCGCCAGGGTGCGGATGCTCAAGGAGGCGAAGAATTCGGGGCCGGACCGGTAGCCGATCGTGAACACAAACAGGCTGAACAGGAGCACGCGCAGCACCGACGGGAATGTAAAGGTCCCGAGCTGACCAATGAGAACGGCCACCACCAGTATGCAGGCTGTCGTTCCGAGCGAGAAGCCACGAATCCTAACTCGGCCCAGCACCGTGCCGATGGCGATGGAAAGCAGCAGGAAGATTTCCGGAGCGGTGGAGATCATCCACCTGACGGTACCCATGGCGCATGCCTCCAGCCATTTGCGCCGAATTTGGTCCGTGAAACCCGGCGACGCTTGATTCAGATCAATCCTCGCCGACGGAAAGCCGTTGCCCATTGAGCCGTGCAGAATTCGGGACAGTCGTGACGGATCAAGGAGGGCACTCTCGTTGATTTAATATCTGCGCAGATCGAGGCGTTCACTTCTGCAGCGCGGGCATCCCGATTGACTGGACCTGTCCAGTATTGAAGGAAGTGAGCGAGTTGCGGGGCCAGGGCATTGCGCCATGATCGCGCCAATCGAGCGCTGAGGAAAGCCGCCAGCGATCCCCGCGCCCACATTGCATATTTCCGCTCGGTCCAGTCGCGCTCATCGCGCCATGCCTGCAAATTGGCCTCGGTAAGGCCTGCAGCCAGATCGCGCCAGGCGGAGCTTCCTCGAAGTCGACCGCGCTGCCGTCGCACTCGCTGTGCTGTGGAGTTCCTGGATAGAACCCTCATTACCGCGCCCATTGATCGGATTCGGGGGACGCCGGCCCGGGCGGCTATCCATCCGATGCAGACGTCGGTGTAGTAAACGTGCCAGCCGATGCGCTCTTCCATCGGCCGGCGCGTCAGCGCGGAGGCATCCAGCAAAATTTTTCGGTCATGATGCCGCAGTGAATGCAGCGTGATCCGCGATAGTCAAATCGCCCATACCCGCGACGCCATACTGCCCTTTGCGGCGCGGAACGGACACGTCGCTCAGCGATTGTCTGGAGGAGGGGACTTGACGAATTCGCGAAGTTCTCTGCGCCCCGCTAGGCTGCATTGATATCTGCCGCGAGGCTGCCGAAAAGATTTTGCACGGCCGCGAGGGCGTCCGCATCTTCAATAAGCAACTGCCGTACCGCGCCTTCATACTGAGTCCTGCTCTGGAAGCCAACCACCTTGTCCGAGTTTGGTCTTGGCTGTGTGAAAACGCCGAGCCCAGCTAAACAAAAGATCATGCTGGCGAACGAACTAAACTGCGCCGCAACAGGCGGGGGGCCCTTCTCCAATTCGCTTCTGAACCCGGATTACAGTAGCGGCGTGCCATCTCCCGCCGGTGGGGGTCGCAATCTTGCGCTCATTTAACGCCGCGGCCATGGCCCGCGCGGATCGGCCAGCGAGTTCAGTCAGGATCGGACGCAACTGCTCGGCGCGTTCCATCGCCTCGTCGCGGTTCGCGATGCCCCTTGCGTTGAGCCCGCCCAGTTTAACGCCCTGAGCCTTTTTAGCCGCGAGCGCGTCCCGAGTGCGTCGGGAGATCATCGCCCGCTCTTTTTCAGCCAGCGCGGCGTAGAGATGCAACATGAACGGGTCGGCGTCAGCGCCCAGCTCTGCGACGATAAACGGCGTCTTGTGCGACATCAGCCCGCTGATGAAGTGAACGTCACGGCTCAGCCGATCGAGCTTGGCAACAATGATCGGCGACTTGAGCTTCCGAGCCGCCTTCAGCGCCGCCGCGAGTTGCGGTCGGCGATCGAGTGCATCCGCACCCTTGCCTGTTTCGACCTCCTTGAAGGTCTGGATTAGGTTGTAGCCTTCAGCTTCGGCAAATCTGGCCAGCGCCGCTTGCTGGGCCTCGAGTCCAAGGCCTGACTTCCCCTGCCGCACGGTCGAAACCCGGATGTATGCGATGGCCGATTTAATCATGAGACTAAAATCCTAAAATTTACAACACTGCAACCAGCGTTGGCGTGTTACAGGCACTCATGGCAATGGTCTAACATACTGTAATTGAATGATTTTTTGGAAAGTTTCTGCAGGGCAGGCGAGCCGCGGGAATGCCCTTGGGCTGCGGTGGGAGATTTTCAGCGAAAGCCCTCACAAGTGCCCCTGGCGCACCGACCAGGGCCACTCGTTGCGGTGGCCACCGAGCGGACTGCCCCGTTGGACGAGGCCGGGAGGCAGGTTGCTGGCGCCACTGGCGCTGCGAATCCCAAGGTTGCCCTAAAGGGCCGCGGCCGGCGAGACGCCTACACGGGCCGCCATAGCTCCCGAGACCTATAGCAAGCACATCACCGACCATGCCGACGACATCTCGCGCGGCGCTGCTGCAGCAGGAGCCGCGGAAGCGGTCGGCCCAGTCATCGCCCCCCGCGTGGAGCAGCGGACGCGCAGGCCATCTCGGCGCACCATCAGCCGGTAGCCGTCACGCTTGATTTCGTGGACCCAGCCGGTCCCGGACGGTGGCCGTGCCACCTTCGACGGCAAGCACGGTTCGAACATGGGTCCTCCAGATGTATCGTCAGATGTGCTAAACCGCTTTTCAACCAGCGCGGTATGGGATCAGATGACAGAACAAGCGACGTGGGGCACCTTCGACCAGATGCTTCAAAGCGCTTTCCAGAAGATCATTGACGATAAGCTCCTGTCGCCTGATCAACTATCGGACGCATCGAGTAACATCACCAAGAATTTTATAGTATCGGCTGCCGCCACAATGCGGCGCGACCTCAAACGTAGGGCACCCGCGATGCTGGCGGGTACGCGCCGCGAAACCTCCGACTTTGAAAAACGGAATCTCCAACGCTGGCGCAAGGCGTTCAACTTGATCGAGTTGATCTGGGAAGTCGCTGCTGAAGTTGGCAACAAATTCAACCAAGGTTTACATGGTCAATCGGTCGCTAGGGATCAGGCTTATCTTTTTCAGGCGCTTGTCCACACACACGCTCGCTCGATGCTGGTCGCGAGCGAGTGCATCTGCTTGATGAGAGGCGGCTTCCCCGACGGTGCTCTGAGCCGTTGGCGGACGTTGCATGAGTTGAACGTCGTCGCCTCATTCCTGTTGAGCAACGGGAATGCCGCAGAACGCTACATGGTCAGCTTCGAAATTCAGGCCCTGACGGCTGCACGGCAAATGAAACGGTACGCGGAGCGTTCCAAAATGGACCCGCCAACTGACGATGAAATTTCCGCAATCGAAGCGCGATGCAACGCTCACATTGCTCGTTTCGGCAAGGACATTCAAAACGACTATGGCTGGGCCTCCGAAGTGGTCGGAAAGAAATCACCGAACCTGCTTGATCTTGAGGAGGCGGTCGGACTTGACCACTGGAGACCAAGGTTCAAATGGGCTTCCCAACACACCCATGGCGGGCATCGCCCGTTTGGCACCATGCTGGCCACGACGGAAGTGTCTTCTCCTGTGTTCGCCATAGGGCAAAGCAATTCCGGTATGGTGGATCCGTTGCACATGACGGCCATCAGCTTGACCCACGCCACTAGCTCTCTGTTGATGTCCCGACCAAGCATCGACAGTGCGGTTTGCTCCAAGGTGCTTGTCGGACTTTCTGATGATCTGGGAGCCGCTGCAATGAAGGTCGAACACGTCAAGGCTTACAAGTAGCTAGCTCGCAAGCAGATCGACCGAGCGCGGAGAGAATTCATGGTCAGCAGGGGCAGCGCAATCATTCTGCGACTTCCGACTGCGGCGGCTCGCCGGTATCCGTGCTCACTGGCAATGCGCGCAGCTTGTTGTAGTAGTCTGCCAGCTCCCGCGGGCTCATGTTGTGCACGGCCTGCGACGTCATCGTAGGACTTTGAGAATTTCTCGCCTTTCAGC
Organism: Bradyrhizobium sp. USDA 3240; assembly: GCF_054063295.1. NCBI lineage: Bacteria > Pseudomonadati > Pseudomonadota > Alphaproteobacteria > Hyphomicrobiales > Nitrobacteraceae > Bradyrhizobium > Bradyrhizobium sp. USDA 3240. The sequence goes on along the minus strand of NZ_JBSSGD010000002.1, from coordinate 684,275 downwards.
GCCTCAGGCTGGTGAAGCCAGGACCCTATGGCCACATGGGGCAGGTTGCCGCACGCCAGCATAGGGCACTCGGTCCCCATTATTGCTACTCCCAGAATACCCGCGGGGCGCGCCGGCGCGCCGCTCGGCGAGCAACTGCAGCAGGGCGAGCACAATCGCACAATCATTCTGCGGCCTTCGAGCACAGCGGCTCGCCGGTATCTTTTTCGATTACCAGAGGATTGACGCTGGCCGGTCGTAGCCTCAGCTTATTGTAGTAGTCCGCCAGCTCCAGCGGACTCATGTTGTGCTCGGCCTTGGCCTTGATGGTGTGCTCAAGGTTGCCTTTGACGGCGACCATGGCTTGCAGCGGGATCAGGCGACCAAGCAAGCTCGCGAACACCTCTGGTCGCTTGTCCGCAAGGTACTTGACGTAGCCGACGAGGTCCTTGGTCTTTGAGTGCACGCTGTTCTCGGCCGCGAGGATGATTGCTTCCTTCAACGCACGTGTCACCTTGTTTTGCGTGCCCTTCTGACGGCCCCCAAAACGTTCGCCTTTCTTGGGTATCTTTAAGCTGGCTACATGACCACGGGGCATCGTGTACCGCCTTTCTATCCTTTAACTTAGCTACCGGACGGTGCGGCCTTGAAAACGGCAGCTTCGCCGCCGAGAGTCTCGTAGCCATCATAGCCGTCGCATTGCATCGCCTATTGAACGTGGGGTTGCTGGAAACGCCACCACCACCACCACAGTTTTTGATCGGCGTGCGAACCAGCTGCCAAGGTTAAGCCGCCGTGCCGCTCGCCTCAAGCCTCGGGTTCGTTGCGGCAGGATGCCATGGTAGCGCCTTTGGTCCGCAGCCGTTAGGTAAGCGCTGGCCGGGGCTACCAGCCCGGTTGCGGGCGCTGCTGGTGCGATGAGGGTCATGGCTGCCCCTTTTGCCCATCGCCATGTGAGAAGCGCCCATAGGCCCTGTCAGGCCGGCGGGCTGGGCAGACCTGCGCGGGGGCGCCCGCATGGCTTTGCCCACTTGGGGTATCCCTGGGCCACGTGCGCGGGGTCAAAGTGCGTTGGTCGCATGGGGCTACACTACTACGCACACGCACATGGGATTTTTGCCTAGGACGCCCGCGCACAAACCAGCGTTGTAGTGCTATGGTGTCCGCGTATGTGCGTGTAAACACTAACTATCTGGCACAACGCTGCTACAACACTACAACATGGTGCGGCGCCCCAGTATGCCCGACTACAACACTGCGGTGTTGTAGTAGCTCCCTTATGTGCGTCACGCGTCATTAAATCGCCGGTTCCGGCAAGGTAGGCACATCCAGTTCCGGAGCCTCCTCGACGGCATCGCTCGGCACCCACCAGAAACGTTTGCGATAGTTCTTGATGGTGAGGCCCTGCAGCTCTCCACCTAGGGCCCTGATCCACGTGGCAATATCCCTGCGGTTCACGTTGCGGAGCCCTTCCCGGTCGAGAAATTTAGCCAGTGCAGCCATCGTGAAGTAGCGCCGCCTGCTTTCCTCGTCCTCCCACGGTAGCTCGCGCAAAAGGTCCTCTCTCACTTTGCCGCGCATCCGGTTCGTCAGGAATGTCTCCAGGAGCTCTTTGAACTGACCCTCACGCGTCGTGTCCTCGTCCGCCTGCTTTACGGTCATCCTTGGCATGGCATCTCGCAGTGTGTTCAGCCAAATGGCCTGCTTCACGGCCGGAAAAACGATGTTCAATTGCTTAAAACACTGGGTCACGAACCGTCGATAGTCGGTGATGTCTCGCGGGTCCGTTATCCTCATCGTGACATTGCTGCCCCGGATCGTGACGTTCCAATAGGGTTCCTCAGAATTGATTTTTTCCAACCCGACGATCTCGGGGACGTCGCCGACGTCCTGTTCCGCGCCGACAATGGCATTCAGCTCCGCGATAGATGGCTCGGTCATGCCGCCACCTGGCCAATCAGCAACTTCCGATATACAGCGCGCCAGCGGCGATCGTGCTGATCGGCGTACCAAAATATCGTCTCAGCTCGGATCGAACGGATCTTTGCACATTCCCGCCACTTGCGCTGGCACGCGCGTGGCTCATATTTCGAAGACTGTCGGGACCACTCATCGAATACGGCATATCGCGCATCGCCGAGCGCCGAGTAAATTGCGGCGCCGATGCGATACCAAACCTCGTAGGCGTCGCTGGGCACGACGGACAGCGCCACCCTGATCTTCAGTTCGAGGTCCGGGTCACCCGGGAAGTAGTCATCGGGGTCAGTCGATATTCCTTTCCCTGCATCAGCCTCCATTATGGCCGCGAACGCCGGATCGTTGACGCGATCGATCTTGGTTTTTCGAGGCACCGTTTTCCTCGTGGGCGTGGCGAAACTAGTCAACTCCGAACGCCGCTCGGCGGTCAGGCGATCGACACTGCGCAGAAACTCTTCCACAGGCATCTGGTCGCGCACCTTAGAACCGGGACGAATGAAGCCGCCCGCACCGCCGAAATAAGGCATATTCAACGACTTCGGCAACACGGTGGGGTCGGGGTTCTGCGGCTTTGGGAAAAACTCCACCTTTGTGAGACTAAGGCGCCGCGCCATTCCCTCCGCGACCGCGGTCGCCTCTGCCACCGGGATCGGCTTATCGTGAAAGGCATACACGTGCGCGCCCCCTGATTTGGATGGCCGAACGTAGAACGGCAGCTTGTGCGCCTTGATCGCTCCGACGATGGAAGTGATATCGATGTCGTATTGGTCGACATCGACCACGCTTGTGCTGCTCGTGCAGTCATCGCAGGCCAGGCTGAGAACGAGCGGATATTTTCCGACGAGGTGCAGCTTCCACAGGTCGAGCGTGACAGGTTTGCGCACCGTCCTGTAATGCACTTCTAACTTGCCGTCGCGGCCACGCCGTTGGTGCGTGGTCTCGTCGACAATGTAGGTGGCATGCGCCCGCTGACTGGCGGGAAATAACCGCATCATTTGAACGTGTATCGCCGCCGTGCTATGTTGCATGCTGTTTGCAAAACAGTCCTGTGCCCCGTTCGCTGTTGCCACAGCGGCGGGGTTTTTGCGTGCGATGGATCCCTTCATGACTGGAATCCATTGTCGCGCAGCCATTGCTCAAGCGGTGTGACCGCCTCGCATTCCAGCTTTGATCGCGACGCGCGAACGTAGCCGTTCGGTGCGGTGCTCAGCCAAAGGTTGGACCCGCAGCCGGGGCACTCCTTCACCCATCGGCCGTTTTCGGTTGGAGTGAAGCCGAGAGGCAAGGCGGCAGTTTTCAGTTTCTCGACCTCCAGCGCCTTGCGCGACTCGGCGGCGTCCTGCGCCTTGCGGCAAGCATCCCATAGGGCCTCAATGTCAGGCCCCCTTTGGTGGAAAGTCGCGTCGCTTACCGCAGACGCATTCTCAGTCCCGAGCGGCGAAGCAGCACTGCCCGGAGTTTTTTTGGGGGACATATCACTCGACCTCACCTGGCGTTCGCGCGCGGCAATGGTGCTGCTGATTGTCTGTTCAAATTCATCTTGAGGCATCGCACCCAGGCGCTGCCATGAAGCGGATTAGTTCTTGGTGATGCCCAAATCTTTTAGCTTCGCCGGGGTTGCCTCGGATGACCCAGGTTTTTGACCTGGCGCTCTTCGTCGGTATTGGCTGCGGCTCGACAACAGGCTTCCAGTTCAATCGCCTTGTCGGAATTTCTTTCACTTCATCGACCTTGTGACAGGCGTCGATTGCCCTGCACATGGCGTCGTAACGAACGAGTTGCTGAGGCATTGATTTACGCCGTCTGCTGCTGCGCGGCCTTGCGTTCGACGGCGCGCAGCAGCGCCTCGCGTTCGCGTAGCGCCAGCATGGCCATGTTGGTTTTGAAGAGATCGAGCGCGCGCCGCGATCGATAGATGCGACCGTTCAGTCGGATCGCCGGCGGCCAGCCCAGCTCCATCATTTTTTGATCTCGGTCGTAGCGCCAGAAACTCATCGACGTCAGGCTTAGCTCGGCGCAGACATCCTGCTCCGCGACCCATTGGTCAGGCGGACTGGTAGAGTCATCCGGCAGCGCGGCGGGCGCTCGATCTGGAAATTGCACGGCGCTAGTCGACGGCGGTACGATATTCTTGCTTGCGCTGCGCGTAGCGCGGGTGTTGCGCGTCATGGTCAGTGGCTCGCCTTGTTAAAACATGTGGCCCCAAGGCTAGCGTCATCCACAGCCACAGCTCAACCAAATATAAAATGGGCATTATGTTTGGGAGGCGGCCCGCGTTAGACCCGATGCGACTCGGCGTCGACCCGCTTGCGGCAGCGAACTTCGATTTTGTGTCTCAACATCTTTTCATCGAAGGCACGTCGGCGAACGTTGCGCAGATATCGCAAGGCGAAATCGGTGGCTGACCATTCGACGGCAGTGTTCTTCTTGTGCGCTTTAAAGCGCCGCCGCAACAGCTGCTCGATCTGCCGCTTCAGTATCGCGCCTTCTTCAACAACGCTCTTGATATGCTTGTCCTTGTGACGGCCTTTTGGTGAAATGACCATCTCATTCGCAACTCGTTCGGCGTAGGCTTTGCCGTGACGAGCGGTGAGGGCGTCGACGATGATCGCGCGCAGCCCATCAGCGTTACCTTCCTGTTTGCTTTGTTGGAGGGCAAGCTCAGGTCGCCAATTGTATCTGTCAAATCTCGCCAACAGGCGGTTGAAGTTTTGATCGTTCAGCTTGTGGGTCAGCCATTCCTCCATACGGAGGTTGTCGTCCGCGCGTCTCGGCGGCCATTGCGGCAACGGCTTTGTCCAGTTGTTCGGGACTTCACATATCAGCACGTGTGTGTTGAACCACTCCGCGATGTAATGCACATCATCCTCGTTGCGCGGTGGATAGGTCGGCAACGGCGGTGGTGGCGTCGCCTGCTCCGCTATCGGTTTGGCGGGCTTGGCCATCACTTCCTCCTCCGCCGACGTTCGGCTTTGATATCGGAGACATTGTCCGGTTTGCCGCTGACCAACCCGGCGACATGAGCGGCCCAGCGCTCCAAGGCGGCGCGGCGTTCTGGCAAAAATTCCGCCAGATTGTAAACGCCCGCCACGCCAGCCTTGGCGACGCCTGAGCGATGATTGACGCAAGCCTCGACGATGTGCGGCAGCACGCCGAGCTCATTCATGCCGGTCACAAAGCATCTTCTCAGATCGTGCAGCCGCCAATCCGGGATTTCCGCATCCTTGCCGCGTTCCTTCTTGGCAATGCCGAGCATGATGTCGTCGAGACGGCTCTTGGCGCGGCTCCAGCCGCTTGGCGGCGTCTTGCCGGTGGTGGTGAACACAAGCTCTTTACCCGTCGCCTCGGCGAGCAGGGCTCGCGCGATCGGCGGCAGCGGCACGGCATGGGGAAGCCGATTTTTCGTTCGTGCACCGGGCAGGGTGAGCAGCGTGCCGTCCTCGCTCAGTTCGCTGCGACGAATGCCAGCGATCTCGCGCAACCGGCTGCCGGTCAGCAGCAGCAGTTTGAATATGGTGCCGAACGGCTCGCCGACCCGATCGCACGCCTTCCAGAACCAGATCAGCTCGTGAGGTTTCAGCACCCGCTCACGGGCGGCCGGTGGCGCGGGGCGGCTCAGCTCGCGCAGCGGATTGCTCGCGACCAGCCGCTCATCCCTGAGCCAGCCGAACAAAACGCTGAGCGCACTGAACAGATGCCGGGTGCGGGCGTCGTTGAGTCCGGGGGAGCGGGGTTCGAGGCCGGGGACCTGCTTGCGCTTGGCCCCGTCCAGCACCACGAGAATGGCGGCCTCGTCGATCGAGGTCACCGGCGTGTCGGCCCAGCGCTGCGCCAATCCGCCGTCGATGACTTCGGGTTCGACCTTGGCCGGGTCGCTGCCGACTAGCCAGCGCAAGCCCAGCAACGCGGCGGTCTCATACCAGCGGCGTGGCCGGGTGCTGGATTTCTTGACCTTGTACTCGATGAAGAACCGCCGCACGCAGACGCCGAACGCGGTGGCGGTCTGCCGCTCTTTCTCGGTGCGCTGGCGCACCTTGCGCGTCTTGTGCTCGGCGGCGACGTCCTTGTTCAACGCGCGGTCGCGCAACACGTCGGCGGCCAGCAGATGCGCCGCCTTGAGCGTCAGCGGCATGCCGACCACCACGTCGCCCTTAATCTCCTCTTTGCCGCTGTGCAGCGGCCCGAGCACCATCTTGCGCGGGCGCCCTGCGGGATCGCGAAACCGCATCATCCAGCTCCGGTGACCGCCCGGCGTAATGACCAGAAACAGCGCGGTGGCGCCGTCGTCCTTGATCAGGCGGTTGCCAGCGGGATTCGGCTTCAGGCTGCGCGCGGCGGCATTGGTGAGATTGATGCGCTCGACGCGGGGCGGCTTCAGACGGCGCACGGCGAGCGGCTTGAGGAACTGCACGTCGGTGGGATGGGCCAGCGGTTTGGACATGCGGCGCCTCCGGTTTATCGTCAAAGCGCACAGAAGGCGCACAGGCGCATTCGTTATGCCTTGTTTGCCCGTGCACATGAGATAGGCGCACAAATCACCTGTTGCCATAGGGGTTAGAGGACGGTAGGCCGGGAATCATGTTGGGTAGAGTGGGCGCCTGTACGGTGCTGTTAGGGGGCCGAGACCGGTCTCCAAAACCGGGGGTCGCAGGTTCGAGCCCTGCCACTCCTGCCAGCTTTTCACCAATCATTTGAAGGTGTTGGCCGAGGTCCTGGACCCCGGCCATGATTCTATTCACTCACTTGATGAGCGGGCAGCCGCCGTCCTTCATCGGCCGGAAAGCCTGGTCGCCGGGCACCTCGGCGAGCACCTTGTAGTAATCCCACGGCGCCTTGGATTCCTCGGGCTTCTTGACCTCGAACAGGAACATCGAGTGCACCATGCGGCCGTCCTCGCGCACCACACCGTTGTCGGTGAAGGCGTCGCGCACCGGGGTCGCGCGCATCTTCGCCAGCACCGGCTTGGTCTCCTTGGTGCCGGCGGCCTTCACCGCATTGAGGTAGTGCAGGGTGGCGCTGTAGGTCGCGGCCTGGTTCATGGTCGGCATCCGTTTCATGCGCTCGAAGAAGCGCTTGCCGAAGGCGCGGGTGCGGTCGTTGAGGTCCCAATAGTAGGCCTCGGTGATGATCAGGCCCTGCGCGAGCTTCAGCCCGAGGCTGTGAATGTCCGAGATGAACATCACGATGCCGGCGAGATTTTGCCCACCGGCGACGATGCCGAATTCGGCGGCCTGCTTGATCGCGTTGATGGTGTCGCCGCCGCCATTGGCGAGGCCGACGATCTTGGCCTTCGACGATTGCGCCTGCAGCAGGAAGGAGGAGAAGTCCGGTGTGTTGAGCGGATGCCGGGCGCTGCCGAGCACCTTGCCGCCGGCGGCGCGGACCACGTCGCCGGTGTCGCGCTCGATCGAATGGCCGAACACGTAATCGGCGGTGATGAAGAACCAGCTGTCGCCGCCGTTCTTGACGATCGCGCTGCCGACGGTGTGGGCGTTGGCGTAGGTGTCGTAGGTCCAGTGCAGCGTGTAGGGCGAGCAGGACTTGCCCGTAATGTCGGAACTCGCCGCATCCGTCACGATCATGATCTTCTCGAACTGCTTCGACATCTCCATGCCGGCGAGTGCGGTCGCCGAGGTCGGCATGTCGATGATCATGTCGACATTCTCGGCCTCGTACCATTTGCGGGTGATGGTGGCGGCGACGTCGGCCTTGTTGAGGGCGTCGGCGGTGACGAGCTCGATCGGCTTGCCGAACATCGAGCCGCCGAACTCCTCGATCGCCATCTTGGTGGCCTCGACATTCCCGGCGCCGCCGATGTCCGAATAGACCGACTGGAAATCGGTCAGTACGCCGATCTTGAGCGGCGTCTGTTGTGCAAGCGCGGGTCCCGCCAGCGCGGCGGCGATCAGGCCGGCGGCGGACAGACTCGTGACGATGGATTTCATGGTGATGGACCTCCCCGGGGTGTTCTTATCGGTTTGTCCGACAAAGCTAGATTTGGCCGGTTCCGCTGTCAATTCCGGCCCGGCTGGGTGCGACAATTGGGCCAAATATAGCCGATTTGACGCTACAAATGGCTTGGCCTATGCTTTGTCCGACAAACGACAATCGGGAAGCCCCGGGGAGTTGAGGATGTCCGCCACGCCGCTGTTCCGGCGCATCGACGTCGCGCCGGCGTACCAGAAGGTCGCGGACGCGATCGAACGCGAGATCGTCAACGGCCGGATCAAGCCGGGCGAGCCGATCGGCACCGAGCAGCAGCTGGTCGCGCAGTTCGGCGTCAACCGCTCGACGGTGCGCGAAGGCATTCGCGTGCTCGAGGAGGGCGGGCTGATCTGCCGCGATTCCAGCCGCCGCCTGCAGGCCTGCCTGCCGCGCTACAACAAGCTCGCGACGCGGCTGTCCCGCGCGCTGATCCTGCACGAGGTGACGTTCCGCGAATTGTTCGAGACCTCGATGACGCTGGAGGTCGCGAGCGTCGAAGGCGCGGTGGAGCGTGCGACCGATGAGAACATCGCCGACCTTGCCGGCAATCTCGAGCGCAGTGCCGCGGTGGTCGGCAATCCCGCCGATCTCGCCGAGCTCGATGCGGAATTCCACGTGCTGATGGCCAAGGCCTCGCAGAACCGCGTGCTGCAGCTCGCCCGCGAGCCCGCCGCGCAGCTGTTCTTTCCGACCACCGAGATGATCGTCGGCGGTGTGGCGGAGGGCGGCGCCCGCCTTGTCGAGGCGCATCGCCACATCCTCGATGCGATCACGCGGCGCGACAAGGGGGCCGGCGTGCTGTGGACGCGGCGGCACTTGCAGGACTGGCGGCGCGGCTTCGAGAAGATCGCCTCGCTCGATCGCTCGGTCGAGCACACCTACATGGAACACGCTTACGCCGCCCGGCAATAGAGACGCCAAGGCCAAGAGCGACAAAGACAAGACAACGACAAAAAGCACATTCGGGAGGGACTCAAATGAGCGGAGACATCGCAGCAACCATCCAGCGCGCCCGCGAGCACAGCATCGGCGACCTGTTGCGCCGGTCGGCAAAGCGCTACCCCAACAAGACCGCGCTGATCTGCGGCGAGGTGAGCTGGACCTTTGCGGAGATGGACGCGATCTGCAATCGGCTCGGGCGCGGCTTGCTCGGCCTTGGCGTTGCGAAGGGCGACCGCGTCGCGGTGCTGTCGCGCAACTCGCACGGCTTCGCCGCGCTGCGCTTCGCGGTGGCGCGGATCGGCGCGATCCTGGTGCCGATCAATTTCATGCTCAATCCCGACGAGATCAATTTCATCCTCGCTAATTCCGGCGCAAAGCTGCTCGCGGTCGGTCCCGATTTCGTGGAGACCGGGCACGCCGCTGCCGCCAAGGGCTCGGCGGTCGAAACCCTGATCTGGCTGCCCGGCGAGGATCCGGCCACAGCGCCCGACGGCATCACCACCTTCGACAGCCTGCTGCACAGCGACGCCTCGGCGCCGGATACCGCGGTCGACAGCCGCGATCCCGCGCAGATCATCTACACCAGCGGCACGGAGTCGTTGCCGAAGGGCGCGATCCTGACCCATGAAGCCGTCATGTGGCAGTATGTCAGCTGCATCATCGACGGCGGCATGGCGACCGACGACACCGTGCTGCACGCGCTGCCGCTCTATCACTGCGCGCAGCTCGACGTCTTCCTGGGGCCCGCGATCTATCTCGGCGCCACCAGCCTCATTACCGGCAAGCCGGTGCCCGACAATGTCCTGGCGCTGATCGCCGCCCACAAGATCAATGCGTTCTTCGCGCCGCCGACGATCTGGATCGCGATGCTGCGCTCAAGCGCGTTCGATCGCACCGATCTGTCGACCTTGCGCAAGGGCTATTACGGCGCCTCGATCATGCCGGTCGAGGTGCTGCTCGAATTGCAGCGCCGGCTGCCCGACGTGAAGTTCTGGAATTTCTACGGCCAGACCGAGATCGCGCCGCTTGCGACCGTGCTGGCGCCGGAGCACCAGCTGCCGAAGGCGGGCTCGGCCGGCAAGCCCGCGATCAATGTCGAGACGCGGGTGGTCAAGCCGGACATGACCGATGTCGGGGTCGGGGAGGTCGGTGAGATCGTGCATCGCTCGCCGCATCTCTTGTCCGGCTACTACAACGATCCGGTCAAGACGGCGGCGGCGTTTGCCGGCGGCTGGTTTCATTCCGGGGATCTCGCGACCGTCGATGCCGACGGCTACATCACCGTCGTCGACCGCGTGAAGGACATGATCAAGAGCGGCGGCGAGAACGTCGCGAGCCGCGAGGTCGAGGAGATGATCTACCGGCTGCCCGGGGTGTCGGAGGTCGCGGTGGTCGGGCTGCCCGATCCGCGCTGGATCGAGGCGGTAACCGCGATCGTCGTGGTCAAGGCCGGCGCGAGCCTCGATGCCGACGCCGTCATCAAGCACTGCGCGGCGTCGATGGCCCATTTCAAGGTGCCGAAGCGGGTCATCTTCGTGGATGCCCTGCCGAAGAACCCGAGCGGCAAGCTGCTGAAGCGCGAGCTGCGCCAGCGTTATGTCGGCGGCGCCACGCTGGATCAGGCGGTCCAGAAGAGCTTTGTCGGGTGATCCACCCGGCCGCCGCGGTGGGCGGCCGGGCAATGGACCTCGTACCATCAGCCTAAGTGTTTGATTCGAGAGGCCCCGTTCCGGCCTGCCGCGGTCCCGGCCGGGGTGGGGCGCGACCCCGCCGACCTTGACCTTTGGCCGGTCTCGCAGTAGATACCGCCCACTCGCAGCCGGCCCGCTTTGATCGCGGATATCCGGCGCGGCCTAATTCCCCGAACATTCGAGCTCGTTTATCGGCTCAACCTTCCAAACGAGGGCTGGGTCCGCAAGGTCGGCTGTTCGGATTCCTTGAAACGTTGCAAATCGTCCGGAAACGGATGCGGATCTCACGATGGCTTTCAGCCCGTTCAAATTCCTGCAGGAAGTGCGCTCGGAGACCAACAAGGTCACCTGGCCGACGCGCCGCGAGACGACCATCACCACCATCATGGTGTTCGTGATGGTGGCGCTGGCCTCCATCTTCTTCTTCGCCGCAGATCAGATCATCCGCTATCTGATTACCCTGATACTGGGCATCCACTGATGAGCATGGGAACTCAATTTATGGACAAGCGCTGGTACATCGTTCACGCCTATTCGAACTTCGAGAAGAAGGTTCAGGAATCGATCCGCGAGCAGGCCAAGCAGCGCGGGCTGGAAGAGCTGTTCGAGCAGATTCTGGTGCCGACCGAGAAGGTCACCGAGGTGCGCCGCGGCCGCAAGATCGACGCCGAGCGCAAGTTCTTCCCGGGCTATGTGCTGGTGAAGATGAAGCTGACCGACGAGGCGTTTCATCTGATCAAGAACACCCCGAAGGTGACCGGCTTCCTCGGCGCGGAAAACAAGCCGATGCCGATTTCGGAAGCCGAGGCGATGCGGATCCTGCACCAGGTGCAGGAAGGCGTGGAGCGTCCGAAGGCGTCGGTGTCGTTCGAAATCGGCGAGAACGTGCGCGTGGCCGACGGCCCGTTCGCCTCGTTCTCCGGCGTGGTGGAAGAAATCGACGAGGCGCGCTCGCGCGTGAAGGTCGCGGTGTCGATCTTCGGCCGTGCGACCCCCGTGGAACTGGAATTCGGCCAGGTCGAAAAGGTGGTCTGACCGGACGGCGCGGGGTATATGCCTCGCGTCAAGTGAGAGGCCGTGGGAGGGAGGAGGCGGTCGCCAGCCCCTTCAACCGAACCACGGAACCTGAAACCGCCGGCACCGTCCGGCACAACAGGAGTGATAGATGGCAAAGAAAGTGACCGGATACCTGAAGCTTCAGGTCCCGGCCGGTGCGGCGAATCCTTCGCCCCCGATCGGTCCCGCGCTTGGTCAGCGCGGTCTCAACATCATGGAGTTCTGCAAGGCGTTCAACGCGCAGACCCAGAAGGAAGAGAAGAATACCCCAATCCCGGTGGTGATCACGATCTACGCCGATCGTTCGTTCACCTTCGAGATGAAGACGCCCCCGATGTCGTTCTTCCTCAAGCAGGCTGCCAAGATCCAGTCCGGCTCGAAGGCGCCGGGCCGCGACAAGGCCGGCCAGGTGACCAAGGCGCAGGTGCGCGAGATCGCCGAGAAGAAGATGAAGGACTTGAATTGCGACACCATCGAATCGGCCATGAAGATGGTCGAGGGCTCTGCCCGTTCGATGGGTCTGGAAGTTGCGGGGTAACGGGCCATGGCAATCGGAAAGCGTTTGAAGAAGGCCCGCGAGGGTGTCGATCGCGAGAAGCTCTACCCGCTCGCGGACGCCATCAAGATGGTCAAGGAGCGCGCCAAGTCGAAGTTCGACGAGACGATCGAGATCGCGATCAATCTCGGCGTCGACCCGCGCCACGCCGACCAGATGGTTCGCGGCGTCGTCAACCTGCCGAACGGAACCGGCCGTACGCTGCGCGTCGGCGTGTTCGCGCGCGGCGCCAAGGCTGAGGAAGCCAAGGCCGCCGGTGCCGACGTCGTCGGTGCCGAAGACCTGGTCGAGAAGGTGCAGGGCGGTGCGATCGATTTCGATCGTTGTATCGCCACTCCCGACATGATGCCGCTGGTCGGTCGCCTCGGTAAGGTGCTCGGTCCGCGCGGCATGATGCCGAACCCGAAGATCGGCACCGTGACCATGGACGTCACCAACGCCGTGAAGGGCGCCAAGGGCGGCTCGGTCGAGTTCCGCGTCGAGAAGGCCGGCATCGTGCAGGCCGGCATCGGCAAGGCCTCGTTCTCCGAGGACAAGCTGGTCGAGAACGTCAAGGCGCTCGCGGATGCGGTCTCCAAGGCGAAGCCGGCGGGTTCCAAGGGCACCTACATCCAGCGCGTGGCGGTTTCCTCCACCATGGGCCCGGGCGTGAAGGTCGAGCCGGGCACGATCCTCGGCTGAGGTCTTTGGCCGTGACGAGATAAACAGGGGCGGGATCGGGCAACCGGTTCCGCCCTTTGTTTTGCCGGAGCGTTTTCGCGTGAAGTGGCTACCGGCTCGCGTGAAGAAAACGCGCGAAGACAAGAATGCAGAGCCCGATTCCGATTCGATCGGAGTGCAAAGGGTTCCAAGTGAAGCCTCTCGCAGGAAACAATAACAATGCCCGACAAGGTCCTGGTCTATTCGCGTTTTCCGAGAAACGAGCTGGTGCGCTTCGGCGAGCGCTACGAGCTGTTGAACGCCGCTGGCAAGCGGCCGACCGAGCTGTTTCCGGCGGCGGAGCTTGGCGATATCCGGGCAATGATCACATCGGGCGGCACGACACTTGGCGGCGAGGCGATGGACATGCTGCCGAAGCTTGGCGCGATCATCTGTTACGGCACTGGATATGAGGGGATCGATCTTGCCGCCGCGGCGAAGCGCGGCATTGCGGTCGGCCACAGCCCCGGCGCCAACGCCGCATCGGTTGCCGACATCGCGGTGACGCTGATGCTGGCGGCGGTCCGCCGACTGCCGGTCGTCGATAATTACGTCCGCAGCGGCGACTGGATCGGCGCCAAGCCGTCGCCGATGATGCGGCCGCAGGCCGGCATGCGCGGCCGCAAGGTCGGCGTGTATGGTCTCGGCGAGATCGGCCGCAAGATCGCCGCGCGGGTCGCGGCGTTCGAAACCGAGGTCGGCTATTTCAGCCGGTCACGGCAGGACGTGCCGTATCAGCACTTTCCGAGCCTCGAGGCGCTCGCCGACTGGTGCAGCGTGCTGATGATCGCGGTACGCGCCGGCGCGGACACCGTCCATGCCGTCAATGCCGACATCCTGCGCCGGCTCGGCAGCAACGGGATCGTGGTCAATATCTCGCGCGGCTCCGTCGTCGACCAGAACGCGCTGGTGGCGGCCCTTGCCGATCAGTCGATCGCGGGCGCCGGCCTCGATGTGTTCGCCAGGGAGCCGCACGCGCCGGACGAACTGACGGCGCTGCCGAACGTCGTGCTGTCGCCGCATATCGGCGGCCACACCCTGGAATCGCACATGGCGATGCAGGACTGCGTACTCGCCAATCTCGACGCGTTCTTCGCCGGCAAACCGTTGCCGTTTGAGGTAAGGGGCGCCTGAGCGGCTGGCGGTTCCGGCCTCGGAACCGGTTCCCCGGCCCAATATGAAACTGGTCTGAAATTTGCTCTTGGCAAGCAGGGCGGGACCGGTTACATAGCGGCTTCCGGGCGTGCTGGCACTTGCTGGCAGGTCCGTGCTCGCATTCCGAAAACCTGAGGTGATAGGAGATCATTCCTTTCCGCATGCCCGCAAGGGTGCTCGAAAGGAAGGAAACCCATCGCCTCAAACGGAATGAGAGCAGGGTGTTCGGCCTCGGCCGATAGCCCGATCCTGTCCGAGACTGCAGGCGCCCGCGAGAACTTCGTGTTTTCAACGGCTTAATCGCATGGCCTGCATAGACGGGTGAAGACCGGATTTTGTGCTCCACGTCGCGGCCTGTTCGCGGCTGGGAGGCTAGTTTGGTTCGAACCTCGACAGCCCATGGCCGCAAGGCTCTGGGAGGGCAGGCTTCTAGATGTCGTCTTGCCCGGCATGTCCGAAGGGTCTTTGCGCCCAACGGATCAGGTTTAGGGCGGGACGATGGGTGCAACCCGGCGGTCCTGCCTTCGCGGAAAGGCCGCCAACCGGAAAGAGCTTGCTGTGGAACGAGCGGCAAAAAAAGAGGCGGTCGGACAGCTCAACGAGGCCTTCAAGGCCACGAGCGTTGCGATCGTCGCTCACTATTCCGGCCTCACCGTGGCCCAGATGCAGAAGCTGCGCATGCAGATGAAGCAGGCGGGTGCGTCGGTGAAGGTCTCGAAGAACCGTCTCGCCAAAATTGCTCTTGAAGGCACTGACGTTGCTGCCATCGGTTCCCTGCTGAAGGGGCCGACTGTGATCGCTACTTCGAGCGATCCGGTTGCGGCGCCAAAGGTTGCCGTCGAATTCGCCAAGGCGAACGAAAAGTTCGTCATCCTTGGCGGCTCGATGGGTAAAACCGTCCTGAATGTCGACAGCGTGAAGGCGCTTGCCTCACTGCCGTCGCTTGACGAACTGCGCGGCAAGATCGTTGGCCTCCTCGTGGCGCCGGCGACCAAGCTCGCTCAGCTCTCGAACGCGCCTGCGGCCAAGCTCGCACGCGTCATTCAGGCTCATGCCTCAAAGAGCGAAGCGGCCTGACCCTTCGCTAATCTCAAAACCTGGTTCGAACCAAACGTTTAAGGAAATAGATCAATGGCTGACTTGCAGAAAATCGTCGACGACCTCTCGAGCCTCACCGTGCTCGAAGCGGCTGAACTCGCCAAGCTCCTCGAAGAAAAGTGGGGCGTCTCCGCCGCTGCCGCCGTTGCGGTGGCCGGCCCGGCTGCCGGCGGCGCTGCCGCTGCTGCGGTTGAAGAGAAGACCGAATTCAGCGTCGTGCTGGCTGCTGCCGGCGACAAGAAGATCGAAGTCATCAAGGAAGTCCGCGCCATCACCGGCCTGGGCCTAAAGGAAGCCAAGGACCTCGTCGAAGGCGCTCCGAAGCCCGTCAAGGAAGGCGTCAACAAGGAAGAAGCCGACAAGATCAAGGCCCAGCTCGAGAAGGCTGGCGCCAAGGTCGAACTCAAGTAATGCGCGATCCGGGAGCGCCGCAGGGCGCTCCCGGGCCATACAAACGGCGTGCGACAGGTTGTCGCGTGGCGTACCGGACACAAAAAAGTGTGGGGATCCGTGGACTTAACCCTCGAATCTCCTTTATTGCCATCCCATATCGGGTTGGCAGCGGAAAAACACGGTAGGCGGCGGGGGCGGCAGGGCACCCGGCGGAAGCCGTTGGGAGACAGTCAGATTTCGGGCTTTTTCAGTCCGTAAAGCGGAGCGTTTGGACGAGCGGGTGCAGTGATGCGCCTCGCGCGTCGTTTTGCGTTTTGGAGGCGATGGAGGCGGGCCGGGGATTTAATTCCTGACTTTGCGCTTCGTTCCTTCGGGACGATTCGAAATTCAACCCGGGGTCGATGGCAGTCGCTCCCGGAAGGTTCGCCCCACAAAGGCGACGAAAATGAGAGGCCACGATGGCGCAGCAGACATTCACCGGTCGCAAACGCGTACGCAAGTTTTTCGGTCACATCAAGGAAGTCGCCGAGATGCCGAACCTCATCGAGGTTCAGAAGGCGTCCTATGACCAGTTCCTGATGGTTGACGAGCCGGCCGGCGGTCGCCTCGACGAGGGCCTGCAGGCGGTGTTCCGCTCGGTATTTCCGATCTCGGATTTTTCGGGCACCTCGATGCTCGAATTCGTCCGCTACGAGTTCGAACAGCCGAAGTACGACGTCGACGAGTGCCGCCAGCGCGGCATGACCTTCGCTGCGCCGCTCAAGGTGACGCTGCGCCTCATCGTGTTCGATATCGACGAGGAAACCGGCGCCAAGTCGGTGAAGGACATCAAGGAGCAGGACGTCTACATGGGCGATATCCCGCTCATGACGATGAACGGCACCTTCGTCGTCAACGGCACCGAGCGCGTCATCGTCTCGCAGATGCACCGTTCGCCCGGCGTGTTCTTCGACCACGACAAGGGCAAGACCCATTCGTCCGGCAAGCTGCTGTTTGCCGCGCGCGTGATTCCGTATCGCGGTTCCTGGCTCGACATCGAGTTCGACGCCAAGGACATCGTGTTCGCGCGCATCGATCGCCGCCGCAAGCTGCCCGTGACCTCGCTGATGTACGCGCTCGGTCTCGACGGCGAGCAGATCCTGTCGACCTTCTACAAGAAGATCACCTACAAGCGGACCAAGGAAGGCTGGCGCGTGCCGTTCGACGCCAACCGCTTCCGTGGCTACTCGACCATCAACGACCTGATCGACGCCGACACCGGCAAGGTGGTGCTCGAGGCCGGCAAGAAGCTGACCGTGCGCAGCGCGCGCCAGATGCAGGAAAAGGGTCTGAAGGCGCTCCGCATGTCGGACGAGGAGCTCGTCGGCAACTATCTCGCTGAGGATCTCGTCAACCCGAAGACCGGTGAAATCTACGCCGAAGCCGGCGAGGAGATCACCGAGAAGTCGCTCAAGGTGCTGAACGAGCAGGGCTACAAGGACCTGCCGCTGCTCGACATCGACCACGTCAATGTCGGCGCCTACATCCGCAACACGCTGTCGGCCGACAAGAACATGACGCGTGAGGACGCGCTGTTCGACATCTACCGCGTGATGCGTCCGGGCGAGCCGCCGACGCTGGATTCGGCGCAGGCGATGTTCCAGTCGCTGTTCTTCGATGCCGAGCGCTACGACCTCTCCGCGGTCGGCCGCGTCAAGATGAACATGCGCCTCGAGCTCGATGCGCCCGACACCCATCGCACGCTGCGCAAGGAAGACATTCTGGCCGTCATCAAGACGCTGGTCGACCTGCGCGACGGCAAGGGCGAGATCGACGACATCGACCACCTCGGCAACCGCCGGGTGCGCTCGGTCGGCGAGCTGATGGAGAACCAGTACCGGATCGGCCTGCTCCGCATGGAGCGCGCCATCAAGGAGCGTATGTCGAGTGTCGATATCGACACCGTGATGCCGCAGGACCTGATCAACGCCAAGCCCGCGGCCGCCGCGGTGCGCGAGTTCTTCGGTTCCTCGCAGCTGTCGCAGTTCATGGACCAGACCAACCCGCTGTCGGAGATCACCCACAAGCGGCGCCTGTCGGCGCTTGGCCCGGGCGGTCTGACCCGCGAGCGTGCCGGCTTCGAAGTCCGCGACGTGCATCCGACGCATTACGGCCGTATCTGCCCGATCGAAACGCCGGAAGGTCCGAACATCGGTCTGATCAACTCGCTGGCGACGTTCGCGCGCGTCAACAAGTACGGCTTCGTCGAGACGCCCTATCGCAAGATCAAGGACAGCCGCGTCACCGACGAGGTGGTCTATCTGTCGGCGATGGAAGAGGGCCGCTACCGCGTCGCGCAGGCCAACGTGCCGCTCGATGCCAAGGGCCGCTTCACGGACGACCTGGTGGTCTGCCGTCATGCCGGCGAAGTGCTGCCGGTGACGCCGGACAAGGTTGACTACATGGACGTGTCGCCGAAGCAGCTGGTTTCGGTCGCCGCGGCGCTGATCCCGTTCCTCGAGAACGACGACGCCAACCGCGCGCTGATGGGCTCGAACATGCAGCGCCAGGCGGTGCCGCTGGTTCGCGCCGAGGCGCCGTTCGTCGGCACCGGCATGGAAGGCGTGGTCGCCCGTGACTCGGGCGCGGCGATCGCCGCGCGCCGTTCGGGCGTGATCGACCAGATCGACGCCACCCGCGTCGTGATCCGCGCCACCGAGGATCTCGATCCGACCAAGTCGGGCGTCGATATCTACCGGCTGATGAAGTACCAGCGTTCCAACCAGTCGACCTGCATCAACCAGCGTCCGCTGGTGAAGGTCGGCGACATCGTCAAGAAGGGCGACATCATCGCTGACGGTCCGTCGACCGATCTCGGTGAGCTTGCGCTCGGCCGCAACGTGCTGGTCGCGTTCATGCCCTGGAACGGCTACAACTTCGAAGACTCGATCCTGCTCTCCGAGCGGATCGTGAAGGACGACGTCTTCACTTCGATCCATATCGAAGAATTCGAAGTGATGGCCCGCGACACCAAGCTCGGTCCGGAGGAAATCACCCGCGACATTCCGAACGTCTCGGAAGAAGCGCTGAAGAACCTCGACGAAGCCGGTATCGTCTACATCGGTGCGGAAGTTCGCGCCGGCGACATCCTGGTCGGCAAGATCACGCCGAAGGGCGAGAGCCCGATGACGCCGGAAGAGAAGCTGCTCCGCGCCATCTTCGGCGAGAAGGCCTCCGACGTCCGCGATACCTCGCTGCGCGTGCCTCCGGGCGTGCAGGGCACGATCGTGGAAGTCCGCGTGTTCAACCGCCACGGCGTCGACAAGGACGAGCGTGCGCTGGCGATCGAGCGGGAAGAGATCGAGCGTCTGGCCAAGGACCGCGACGACGAGCAGGCGATTCTGGACCGCAACGTCTACAACCGCCTCGCCGAGCTGCTGGAGAACCGCCAGGGCATCGCCGGCCCGAAGGGCTTCAAGAAGGATACCAAGATCACCCGTGCGGTGCTCGACGAGTATCCGAAGTCGCAGTGGTGGCTGTTCGCCTCGCCGAACGACAAGCTGATGGCCGAGATCGAGGCCATGCGGAAGCAGTACGACGAGTCGAAGAAGGGCCTCGAGCAGCGCTTCCTCGACAAGGTCGAGAAGCTGCAGCGCGGTGACGAACTGCCGCCCGGCGTGATGAAGATGGTCAAGGTCTTCGTTGCGGTGAAGCGCAAGATCCAGCCCGGCGACAAGATGGCCGGCCGTCACGGCAACAAGGGCGTGGTGTCGAAGATCGTGCCGATCGAGGACATGCCGTTCCTCGAGGACGGTACGCATGCCGACATCGTGCTCAATCCGCTCGGCGTGCCTTCGCGCATGAACGTCGGTCAGATCCTTGAGACCCATCTCGGTTGGGCCTGCGCCGGCCTCGGCAAGCGCATCGGCCAGACCATCGACGCCTACTATCAGAAGCAGGACCTCAAGCCGCTGCGCGAGACCCTGAAGAAGATCTATGGCGAGGATGAAACCATCAAGTCGCTGAACGACAACGAGTTGGTCGAACTCGGCCGCAATCTGAGCCACGGCGTGCCGATCGCAACGCCGGTGTTCGACGGCGCCAAGGAAGCCGACATCGAGGAGATGCTGAAGCTCGCGGGCTTCGACGCCTCCGGCCAGTCGACCGTCTATGACGGCCGCACCGGCGACCAGTTCGATCGCAAGGTGACGATGGGCTACATCTACATGCTCAAGCTGCACCATCTCGTGGACGACAAGATCCACGCGCGTTCGATCGGTCCGTACTCGCTCGTCACCCAGCAGCCGCTGGGCGGCAAGGCGCAGTTCGGCGGCCAGCGCTTCGGCGAAATGGAGGTCTGGGCGCTGGAAGCCTACGGGGCCGCCTACACGCTGCAGGAGATGCTGACCGTGAAGTCGGACGACGTCGCCGGCCGTACCAAGGTGTACGAGGCGATCGTGCGCGGCGACGACACCTTCGAGGCCGGTATTCCGGAATCGTTCAACGTGCTGGTCAAGGAAATGCGCTCGCTCGGCCTCAACGTCGACCTGCACAATTCCAAGGTGGGACCGGCGTCGACGTCGGAAGCGGCCGAGTAACGCGTTGATTTACGCCCGGCGTGAAAGCGCCGGGCCTTCGCGCTCCGCTCGGACGTTGAGTGGGGCGCGCGTTGAATAAACGTTTCGAATTTGCTGCCGGTGACGATCGGCACGCGAGGAGAAGACCATGAATCAAGAGATTATGAATCTTTTCAATCCGACGACGCCGGCTCAGGTCTTCGACCAGATCCGGATTTCGATCGCGTCTCCGGAGAAGATTCTGTCCTGGTCGTACGGCGAGATCAAGAAGCCGGAGACCATCAACTACCGCACCTTCAAGCCGGAGCGTGACGGCCTGTTCTGCGCGCGCATCTTCGGGCCGATCAAGGACTACGAGTGCCTGTGCGGCAAGTACAAGCGGATGAAGTACAAGGGCATCATCTGCGAGAAGTGCTCGGTCGAGGTGACGCTGTCGCGCGTCCGGCGCGAGCGCATGGGCCATATCGAGCTGGCGGCGCCGGTCGCCCACATCTGGTTCCTGAAGTCGCTGCCGTCGCGCATCGGCCTGCTGCTCGACATGACGCTGAAGGATCTCGAGCGGATCCTGTACTTTGAATACTACGTCGTTCTCGAGCCGGGTCTGACCGCGCTGAAGGACCGTCAGCTGCTGTCGGAAGACGAGTATCTGAAGGCGCAGGACGAGTACGGCCAGGACAGCTTCACCGCCATGATCGGCGCGGAAGCAATCCGCGAGCTGCTCAAGGGGCTCGAGCTCGAAAAGCTCGAGGCGACGCTGCGCGCCGACATGGCGGAGACCGACTCCGACATCAAGCACAAGAAGCTCGCCAAGCGTCTGAAGATCGTCGAGGCCTTCCGCGTCTCCGGCAACAAGCCGGAATGGATGATCATGACGGTGGTGCCGGTCATTCCGCCGGACCTGCGCCCGCTGGTGCCGCTCGACGGCGGCCGGTTCGCGACCTCGGACCTCAACGACCTCTATCGCCGCGTCATCAACCGCAACAACCGCTTGAAGCGGCTGATGGAGCTGCGTGCGCCCGACATCATCATCCGCAACGAAAAGCGCATGCTGCAGGAGGCCGTCGACGCGCTGTTCGACAACGGCCGCCGCGGCCGCGTCATCACCGGCGCCAACAAGCGCCCGCTGAAGTCGCTCGCCGACATGCTGAAGGGCAAGCAGGGCCGGTTCCGTCAGAACCTGCTCGGCAAGCGCGTCGACTATTCGGGCCGTTCGGTGATCGTGGTCGGTCCCGAGCTGCGCCTGCATCAGTGCGGCCTGCCGAAGAAGATGGCGCTCGAGCTGTTCAAGCCGTTCATCTACTCGCGGCTCGACGCCAAGGGTCTGTCCACCACGGTGAAGCAGGCCAAGAAGCTGGTCGAGAAGGAGCGTCCGGAGGTCTGGGATATCCTCGATGAGGTGATCCGCGAGCATCCGGTGCTGCTCAACCGCGCGCCGACGCTGCATCGGCTCGGCATCCAGGCGTTCGAGCCGGTGCTGATCGAGGGCAAGGCGATCCAGCTGCATCCGCTGGTCTGCGCCGCCTTCAACGCCGACTTCGACGGCGACCAGATGGCCGTGCACGTTCCGCTGTCGCTCGAAGCGCAGCTGGAAGCGCGCGTCCTGATGATGTCGACCAACAACATCCTGCATCCCGCGAACGGCCAGCCGATCATCGTGCCGTCGCAGGACATCGTGCTCGGTCTCTACTACGTCTCGATCATGCGCGAAGGCCTGCCCGGCGAGGGCAAGATCTTCGGCGACATGGCCGAGCTCGAGCACGCCCTGCATTCGAAGGTCATCCACCTCCACACCAAGATCAAGTACCGGTGGGAAGGCCTCGACGAGGAAGGCAAGATGTCCAAGCGGTGGATCGAAACCACCGCGGGCCGCGTCATGCTCGGCAACCTGCTGCCGAAGAGCACCAAGATCTCGTACGACATCATCAACAAGCTGATGACCAAGCGCGAGATCTCCGGCGTGATCGACCAGGTCTACCGTCACTGTGGTCAAAAGGAGACGGTGATCTTCTGCGACCGCATCATGGCGCTCGGCTTCTACAACGCCTTCAAGGCGGGCATTTCGTTCGGCAAGGACGACATGGTCGTGCCGGCGTCGAAGTGGAAGATCGTCGACGCGACCCGTACGCTGGCGAAGGATTTCGAGCAGCAGTACAATGACGGTCTGATCACCCACGGCGAGAAGTACAACAAGGTCGTCGACGCCTGGTCGAAGGCCGGTGAAGAAGTCGCCAAGGCGATGATGAAGGAGATCTCGTCCGTCAAGAAGACGGCGAGCGGAGCGGAAGCCGAAGTGAACTCCATCTACATGATGGCACACTCCGGTGCGCGTGGTTCGCCGGCGCAGATGCGCCAGCTCGCCGGCATGCGCGGCCTGATGGCCAAGCCGTCGGGCGAGATCATCGAGACGCCGATCATTTCCAACTTCAAGGAAGGTCTGTCGGTGCTCGAGTACTTCAACTCGACCCACGGCGCCCGCAAGGGCCTCGCGGACACCGCGTTGAAGACCGCGAACTCCGGCTACCTGACCCGCCGTCTGGTCGACGTCGCGCAGGACTGCATCATCACGCAGACTGATTGCGGCACCAAGCTCGGCATCAAGATGCGCGCCATCGTCGATGCCGGCACGGTCGTTGCCTCGCTCGGCTCGCGCATCCTGGGCCGTACGGCCTGCGATGACGTGCGCGATCCCGCCACCAACGAGGTTGTCGTCAAGCGCGACACGTTGATGGAGGAGACCCATGTCGACGCGATCCAGCAGGCCGGCATCCAGGAAGTGAAGATCCGCTCGGCACTGACCTGCGAGCTGATCAACGGCATCTGCGCCAAGTGCTACGGCCGCGATCTGGCCCGCGGTACCCCGGTCAACCACGGTGAGGCCGTCGGCGTCATCGCGGCGCAGTCGATCGGTGAACCCGGCACGCAGCTGACGATGCGCACGTTCCACATCGGCGGCGCCGCCCAGCTCAACGAGCAGTCGTTCGTCGAATCGAACTTCGACGGCAAGATCGTGATCAGGAACAAGGCCATCGCCCGCAACAGCGAAGGCAATCTGGTCGCGATGGTGCGCAACATGGTCGTTGCGATCGTCGATGCCGACGGCACCGAGCGTGCAACCCACCGTATTCAGTACGGTTCGAAGATGCACGTCGACGAAGGCGACACCGTCAAGCGCGGCCAGCGCATCGCGGAGTGGGATCCCTATACCCGCCCGGTGCTCACCGAAGTCGAGGGTACGATCGGTTTCGAGGATCTGGTCGAAGGCCAGTCGATCTCGGAAACGCTCGACGAATCGACCGGTATCGCCAAGCGCGTGGTCATCGACTGGCGCACGACGCGCGGCGGTTCGGACCTGCGCCCAGCCATCGTGGTCAAGGGCAAGGACGGCAAGGTGCTGAAGCTCGCGCGTGGCGGCGACGCCCGCTACATGCTTTCGGTCGACGCCATTCTGTCGGTCGATACCGGCGCGAAGGTGATGTCCGGCGACATCCTGGCGCGTATCTCGACCGAGAGCGCCAAGACGCGTGACATCACCGGCGGTCTGCCGCGGGTGGCGGAACTGTTCGAGGCTCGCAAGCCGAAGGATGCGGCGATCATCGCGGAGACCGCGGGAACGATCCGCTTCGGCCGCGACTACAAGAACAAGCGCCGCATCTCGATCGAGCCGATGGACAAGACCGAGGAGCCGCGCGAGTACCTGATCCCGAAGGGCAAGCACATCCACCTTCAGGACGGCGACATCGTCGAAAAGGGCGATTTCATCGTCGAAGGCAATCCGGCGCCGCACGACATCCTGGCGATCAAGGGCATCGAGGAACTCGCTGCCTATCTGGTCAACGAAATCCAGGAGGTCTACCGGTTGCAGGGCGTTCTGATCAACGACAAGCACATCGAGGTGATTGTCCGTCAGATGCTGCAGAAGGTCGAAGTCACCGACCAGGGCGACACCGACATGATCTCGGGCGAGCAGGTCGACAAGATCGAGTTCGACGCGCTCAACACCAAGACCAAGGAGGAGGGCAAGAAGCCCGCCACGGGGACGCCGGTTCTGCTCGGCATCACCAAGGCGAGCTTGCAGACCCGCTCCTTCTTCTCGGCGGCGTCGTTCCAGGAGACCACACGCGTGCTCACGGAAGCTGCCGTCAACGGCAAGGTGGACCCGCTCGAAGGTCTCAAGGAGAACGTCATTGTCGGCCGCCTGATCCCGGCCGGCACCGGCGCCTCGATGGCGCGGATCCGCGAAGTTGCGGTCAAGCGCGACAAGCTGATCCTCGACGAGCGCGAGAAGCAGCAGGCGGCGATCGTGCCGACGGCTCCGGAAGCGGAGCCGCTGGCGCTGCCGCCCGCGGAATAGGCATCCGCAAGACTACGGTAGTCAGCGAGAAGGCCGGCGTTCTGCCGGCCTTTTTGTTGCTTTCTTCCCTTGCTGCGGTGCAGGGACGCAGTTTGTTCATCTTCCCTTCAGGCAAAAAAGTGCCTTTGCTAGGGTGACTTAGACCGGCTGTTTGGCTCGTGCCGGAGACGACGGAATCGATATGCTCGACTTGGCGATTGTAGGCGGCGGCCCCGGGGGGCTGATGAGCGCCTGGTATCTGAAGCGCAAACTCGGCGACCTCTGCCGCATCACCATCTTCGAGGCGTCGAACCGTCTCGGGGGCAAGATCGTCACGCGCAAATTCGACACCGCGCCTGCGATGTACGAGGCCGGCGTCGCCGAGATCTACGACTACTCGATGACCGGGCCTGACCCGCTGCGCGAGCTGATCCAGCATTTCGGCCTGCAGACGATCCCGATGGATGCCGAGCAGGTGCAGCTCGACGGCGAACTGCTGGCCGACGTTCCCGGCATGCGCCGCAAATACGGCGCGAAGACCGCGGCCGCGATCGAGGCGTTCCGCAAGCGTTGCAGCGAGCTGGTGTCGCCGATCGAGTATTACGAGGGCGTCGGCGCCCACGACAACGAACATCCCTGGGCCTACAAGACCGCCGAGCAGATCCTCGACGAAGAGGTCGAGGACGTGACCGCCAAGCGGTTCTTCAAGGTGATGGCGCGCTCCGACCTCGCGACCGAGAGCCACAACACCAACGGCCTCAACGCGCTGAAGAACTACGTGATGGACGTCGACGGCTATATCGGCCTGTATTCGATCCAGAACGGCAACGAGCAGCTGATCGATTGCCTGCGCTCGGAGGTCAGTGCCGACATCCAGCTCAACCATCGCGTACTCAAGGTCGGCAAGACCGCAACCGGCCGCTATCAGCTCAACATGATGAACGGCAAGGGGCCGGAGACGCGCGACTTCGACCTCGTGCTGGTCTGCCTACCGCACTCCTGGCTCGCGACCATGCGCTGGGACGGCGAGCAGCTGCGCAAGTCGATGGTCAAGCACGTCGCCTATTTCGATCGGCCGGCGCACTATCTGCGCGTCTCTATCCTGTTCGATGAGCCGTTCTGGGGCGAGAAGATCCCGGGCGCCTGGTTCATGTCGGAAGCGTTCGGCGGCTGCTGCGTCTACAATGAGGGCGCGCGCCACGATGTCGGCAAGCACGGCGTGCTGAACTGGCTGATCGCCGGCTCCGACGCGCTCGCCTTCGCCAATCTCAGCGACGAGGAGCTGATCGACGCCGCGCTGAAGTCGCTGCCGGCCTCGCTCGGCGATGCGCGTGCGCATTTCCTCGAGGGCAAGACCCATCGCTGGCTGTCGTCGGTCAACGCGCTGCCGGGCGGCCTGCCGGTGCGCGATGTCATGACCAACCACCGCCCCGATCCGAAGGAGCACCCCGGCATCGTGGTGGTCGGCGACTATCTGTTCGATTCGACGCTGAACGGGTTGCTGGATTCCTCCGATGCCGCGACCGACATCATCGTCACCGAGATGATGCGGCTGCGCCGCGCCCGCGCGCAGGACGAAGGCGCGCTGTCCGACAAGATCGACCGCAACTATTTCGAGAATTATCGCGGCGCCGGCCCCTACAGCGAAGTCTGGCGCAATTTCACCGACCCGGCCTATCTGACCGACCTGATCAAGACGGTGTGGGGCAGGGTGAAGGGCTACAAGCTCCTGATCGCCGGCTCCGCCAGCGGCGAGCTGGTCGGCGCGCTGCGCGAGCGCGGCATCGACGCCTGGGGCATCGAGAACAACCGCTACATCCACGGCAAGACGCCGAAGGCGCTCAAGAAGTACAACAAGCTCGGCTCGATCGCCGACATGCCGTTCAAGGACAATGAGTTCGATTTCGTGTTCGAGACCTCGCTGTGCCATCTCGGCGAGAAGCAGGTGGTGCGCGGGGTGCGCGAGCTCAACCGCGTGGTCAAGACCGGCGTCGTGTTCGCGTCGGTGACCTCGGACATGGCGCCGGCGGTGATCGATCGCTACGACCTGCTGCGCGGCGTAAAGAAGCTCGGCACCTGGTGGGAATGGTCGGAATTGTTCTTCGGCAACGGCTTCGACCTGTCGATGCACCGCCGCGACTGCACCGATGCGCTGTGGACGTTGACGCTTGCCGCCAACAAGGGGCCGGGGCAGTGGTACGCCGACTCCGACAGCTTGCGCTATTCCTTCTTCGACAAGGTCGAGGCCGATTTCGACGACTAGCGGCAACGCGGCGTTGCCGTGATCCCGAATCCACGGATCGCGCGCCGCGCCGTTGCAAACGCTTTGCCGAATTCATTGTGATCGCATAGGATTATACCGGCAGCGTTCGCCGCTGCGGTTTCGATTTGCGGTCATGCCGGCCGTGGAGCATCGGTTGGTTTCATGGCGCCAAGACCTCCTGTATCAGACGATCCGAATCGATCGGCAGCCGACGATCCCGAGCTGAAGAAGAAGTCTGCGGCCACGGCCGGTTCGCCGGCGGCGACGGCCTCCGCCAAGCCGGCCTCCATCAAGCCGGCCGCCGCGCCCGCCGACGACGAAGATGATGAGGAGGAGGACGACGAGTTCGAGCTCGATGACGATGATGACGAGGACCTCGTCGTCTTCACCGCCAAGGAAGCCGCCGGCGCGCTCTCCACGATCTATGGCTTCGTCAAGCCGATCCTGACCAACTACAAGAAGCCGCTTGCTTGCGTCGCCATCGGCGTGCTGGTCGAGACGTTGTTCAACGTCATCATGCCGCTCAGCCTGAAATTCCTGATCGACGACGCGCTCGGCGAGGAGGATTTCCAGGCCCTTTACAAGATCCTCGGCGTGCTCGCGGTCGCCGGCATCGTCACCTCGATCATCGCGGTCTGGTACGAGCGCTGGGATGCGCGGCTTGGCGCCGGCATCATCGCCGACGTCCGGACCCGCATCTTCGACCACGTCCAGAACCTGCCGTCGGCCTATTTCGCGCGCACCAAACGCGGCGAGATCCTATCGCGTTTCTCGATCGATCTGTCGGCCTTCGAGGGTTCGGTCAAGACCTTCGCCAACAGCGCGGCGCTGCCTGGCCTGGAACTGGTCGCCGGCATCATCCTGATGCTGTTCCTGAACTGGCAGCTTGCCGTGGTCGCCCTGCTGGTGTTTCCGATCACGCTGATCGGGCCGCGCATCCTGACGCCGAAGGCGGTGCTGGCCAATTACGAGCAGAAGCAGAACGAAGCCGCGCTGCTCGGCATGGTGCAGGAGAACGTCGCGGCCCAGGCGGTGGTCAAGGCGTTCAATCTGCAGCGCCGTGCGCTCGGCTGGTTCACGCTGCGCAACCGCGACGTCCGCGCCAAGGCCGCGTCAGCCATGTTCCTGTCGACCATGGTGGAGCGCACCGTCACCATTTCGGTGCTGCTGCTCCACCTCGTGGTGTTGGCGATCGGCGCCTATCTCGCCACCAAGGGGCAGATCACGGTCGGCACCTTCGTGACCTTCGAGAGCGCATTCTGGGAGGTGTCGTACAACATCGCCCATCTCATGCATTTCATCCCGGTGTCGATCCAGTCCGCTGCGGCAGTGCGGCACATCCAGGAGCTGCTCGACGAGCCGACCCGTGGCGCCGACCGTCCCGGCGCGCCGGACCTGCCGCGCATCACCAACGACATCTCCTTCGACCGGGTCACCTTCCAGTATGAGGGGGCGCAGACGCCGGTGCTCGACAATCTCAGCCTCAAGCTCAATGCCGGCAAGAGCATTGCGATCGTCGGTCCCAGCGGCTCCGGCAAGAGCACGCTGATCAACCTGATCCTGCGGCTCTACGTGCCTGACGAGGGCCGCGTCGCCATCGACGGCGTCGACATCCGCCGGGTGACGCGCGAGTCGCTGCGCGCCAGCATGGCGGTAGTGTTCCAGGAGAACATGCTGTTCAACATGTCGATCCGCGAGAACATCCGGCTCGGCAAGGAAGGGGCCACCGACGCGGAGGTCGAGGACGCTGCGAAGAAAGCCGAGATCCATCGCTACATCATGAGCCTGCCGCAGCGTTACGACACGCCGGTCGGCGAGCGCGGCGATACCCTGTCCGGCGGCCAGCGCCAGCGCATCGCGATCGCGCGCGCGATCATCCGCAACCCGTCGGTGCTGCTGCTCGACGAGGCCACCTCGGCGCTCGACCAGACCACGGAGGCGGCGATCAACCGCACGCTGCTCAAGGTCGCCGAGGGCCGCACCATGATCTGGTCGACGCACCGTCTGACCTCGGTGGTCGAGATGGACGAGATCATCGTGATCTCAGGCGGCCAGGCGATCGAACGCGGCTCGCACGAGGAACTGCTGGCCAAGAACGGCGTTTACCGCAAGCTGTGGGACGATCAGGGGCACAAGCATCACGACGCGGACGACGAGGATGACGACGACGCGGACGATGATGAAGACGACGAGGATGAGGACGACGACGAGGAGGCGTGATATCCGCCCCGTTGCTCATGACGTCCGATGGTTACGCCCTGTCCGTGGCGTGCGGACGTTGCCGGAAGTGACTGGCCGGCCGTGCCGCCGACGCCGCCTGCGGGCGCTGCAGCCGGCGCAGCGAGCCGCGGCCGAGATAAGCGAAGAAGCGCGCCCAGCGCTGGGCTTGCCAATAGGGCCCGCTGCCGATCGACACCTCACGGAAGTTGAACGCCTTGGCGTTCGACCAAGCGTCGCATTCCGTCTTGACCGGATCGTTGTAGAACGCCGTGATCTTCTCCTCGCCCATGCCGTCGGTCGCAAGCCAGTTCGGGATATGGACGTTGCAGAGCTGGGACACGTCGGTGAACACCTTGTCGGTCCCGGTGCCGGTGACGGGGCAGGTGCTGGCGAAGGCGTCGCCGACCAGCACGACGCCGGCCTGCCGATAGCCGGTGCTGACATAGACGTCGGCGGGCCTGATCTTGATGTCGCCGGCGACGTCGAATTCGCCGGTGAGCCGGCGCAGCCGCGGCAGCGCTGCATTCAGCGTCTCGACCGGATTGCGCCGCATCGCGCGCAGCCACGGATCGTCGGCCGGGCGGTAGGTGAATAGGTTGGCGCGCATCCGGTTTTCGACCGGAAACAGCGTGATGTAGGGGATGCGGTCACTCGGCCGCTCCGAGAAATAGGTCATGGCCGCGAACGGGAAGGCGGGGCGGCCGACGGGGACGAAGTCGAAGCCGAGCGAGATCGAGTGGCAGAAGCTGGTCACCAGCCGCTCGATGCCGAGCATCCGGCGCAGCCCGACATTCAGGCCGTTGGCGAGCACCACGAGGCGCGCCGAGATTTCCTCGCCGCCCGAGAGCACGAGCCGCTGCCGCTCCGAGCTGGCGGCGACGTTCACGACCTTGTCGCGGATGAATTCGGCCGGCGCGGCGATCTCGGCTCGAATCGCCGTGATCAGCGCGTCGTACATGATGCCGTATTGCCGGCTCGGCTGCCGGTCGAGCAGGTGGCCGAATCGCGCGATCCAGTTCTCGCCGTCCAGCGTCGCCGAGCGCAGCACGGATTCGGCAAGGCCGGTCCGGGCCAATCGCGCGAGCTGGAGGTCGCCGCCGATCTTTTCGACGCGGAAGTCGAATGGATAGGCCTGATGGGGGTCGATCAGGACGGTCGGTATCCCGGCACGGCCGAGCATTGCGGCCGCGGTCGAGCCCGCAAGACCTCCGCCGATGATCGCGATGTCGGTGTACCGCATGACGTTTTCCGTGGCCGTAGACCGCAATTTTTGCGCTGCGAATGGCAAATAAAGGCTTAGTTTCGAAATTCGCCTT
The DNA here is from genome assembly GCF_054063295.1 of Bradyrhizobium sp. USDA 3240. Taxonomy (NCBI): domain Bacteria; kingdom Pseudomonadati; phylum Pseudomonadota; class Alphaproteobacteria; order Hyphomicrobiales; family Nitrobacteraceae; genus Bradyrhizobium; species Bradyrhizobium sp. USDA 3240. The sequence continues at coordinate 654,059 of NZ_JBSSGD010000002.1, read as the reverse complement.
CGGGTCCAAGTTGGGGAGAATTGTTTCTAATCATATTTTACCCGGGTATAATACGATTCCACTGGCGTACCGGAGATTCGGATTCGGATGAGGGGAGTCGCAGACGCTGTCGTATTTCGACGCCCGGCGAGTGGCGCGAAATGCGAAATCTGCAAGCGCCAGAGGCGTTTCTTTGCTTGTCGTTTTGCTTGACTTCACTATCTCTCGATTATACAAGGCGCTCACTTAACGACAGGCGGTGAGCTACGCCAGCGTCGGAACGGAACACCCAAAGGCCCTTTTTCAGGCGCCGGACGGGCACCAACCTCGACGAATGCCGCTCAAACGCTGTCGATGATAGCTAGGCAATGCCAGGACGATTTTGGTTCTCTTGAGCGCGTCCTCTTGAGAGTGAATTCGGATGCATGACCTCGGTGGCGGACCGGACAGCGAACGCTGAACGGTTCGGGATCGCGGTCCTCTGTGGCGTCGATGCGCTTTCCGCTCAGTGATGAGTGGTTGGCGCGATTTCGCTTTGCGCGGGTGCTTGTTCCGCGTCGAGCGGGCCGTACGGGACGGCTAGTCCTGAGAAGAAATTTGCGGAGCCATTCAAGGTTTTCGCGCGAACTAAAGGGTGAAGGCTGCATGCCGACGATCAACCAGCTGATCGCAAAACCACGTGAAGTGCAGAAGTCGCGCAAGAAGGTGCCGGCGCTGCAGCAGTCGCCGCAGAAGCGCGGCGTGTGCACGCGCGTCTACACCACGACCCCGAAGAAGCCGAACTCGGCGCTTCGTAAGGTCGCCAAGGTGCGCCTGACCAACGGTTTCGAGGTGATCGGCTACATCCCGGGTGAAGGCCATAACCTGCAGGAGCACTCGGTGGTCATGATCCGCGGCGGCCGCGTCAAGGACTTGCCCGGCGTGCGCTACCACATCCTCCGTGGCGTGCTGGATACCCAGGGCGTCAAGAACCGTAAGCAGCGTCGTTCGAAGTACGGCGCGAAGCGTCCGAAGTAAGCGGGAAACGATCAGATGTCGCGTCGCCATTCTGCTGAGAAGCGTGAAGTTCTTCCGGATCCGAAGTTCGGGAACATCATCATTACGAAGTTCATGAACTCGGTGATGTACGCCGGGAAGAAGTCGGTCGCCGAAAACATCGTCTACGGTGCGCTCGGCATGATCGAGGCCAAGACCAAGCAGCCCCCGCTCGGCGTGTTCGAGCAGGCGCTCGAGAACGTGATGCCGACCATCGAGGTTCGGTCCCGCCGCGTCGGTGGTGCGACCTACCAGGTGCCGGTGGAAGTCCGCACGGTGCGCCGTCAGGCGCTCGGCATCCGCTGGCTGATCTCGGCCGCCCGCGATCGCAACGAGAAGACCATGACGGAGCGTCTGTCGGCGGAGCTGCTCGACGCCTCGAACAACCGCGGCAACGCCGTCAAGAAGCGTGAAGACGTGCACCGGATGGCGGAAGCCAACCGTGCCTTCTCGCACTATCGCTGGTAACGGCGAAACACGGAATTTAAGGAACAGCCTATGCCTCGCGTTCATGCCATAGAGAACTACCGCAACTTCGGTATCATGGCGCATATCGATGCCGGCAAGACCACGACCACCGAGCGCATCCTCTATTACACCGGCAAGAGCCACAAGATCGGCGAAGTGCACGAAGGTGCCGCGACGATGGACTGGATGGAGCAGGAGCAGGAGCGTGGCATCACGATCACCTCGGCTGCGACCACTGCGTTCTGGAACGGCAAGCGCCTGAACATCATCGACACTCCCGGCCACGTCGACTTCACCATTGAAGTCGAGCGTTCGCTGCGCGTGCTCGACGGCGCCGTTTGCGTTCTCGACTCCAACCAGGGCGTCGAGCCGCAGACCGAGACCGTCTGGCGCCAGGGCGACAAGTACAAGGTTCCGCGCATCGTCTTCGCCAACAAGATGGACAAGACCGGCGCCGACTTCTTCAAGTGCCTGTCCGACATCGTCGACCGCCTCGGCGCCAAGCCGATCGCGATCCAGCTCCCGATCGGTGCCGAGAACAACTTCAAGGGTCTCGTCGACCTGGTCGTCATGAAGGGCATCGTCTGGAACGATGAATCGCTCGGCGCCAAGTTCGACTACGTCGATATCCCGGAAGATATGGTCGAGCAGGCCAAGGAATATCGCGAGAAGATGGTGGAAGCCGCGGTCGAGCTCGACGACGATGCTCTGGCTGCCTTCCTCGACGGCAAGGAGCCGGACGAGGCGACCCTGAAGCGTCTGATCCGCAAGGCGGTGCTGACCGGCGCGTTCTATCCGGTGCTCTGCGGCTCCGCGTTCAAGAACAAGGGCGTGCAGCCGCTGCTCGACGCCGTGGTCGACTACCTGCCGTCCCCGGTCGACGTGCCCGCGATCAAGGGCATCGATGATGACGGCAACGAAGTCGTGCGCAAGGCGGACGACAAGGAGCCGCTGGCGCTGCTCGCGTTCAAGATCATGGACGATCCTTTCGTCGGCACCATCACGTTCTGCCGCATTTATTCCGGCGTCCTGCAGTCGGGCACCGGCGTGGTGAACTCGACCCGCGAGAAGAAGGAGCGGATCGGCCGCATGCTGCTGATGCATGCGAACAACCGCGAAGACATCAAGGAAGCCTATGCCGGCGACATCGTCGCGCTGGCTGGTCTGAAGGAAGCGCGCACCGGTGACACGCTGTGCGATCCCGACAAGCCGGTCATCCTCGAGAAGATGGAATTCCCGGAGCCGGTGATCGAGATCGCGATCGAGCCGAAGTCGAAGGCCGACCAGGAAAAGCTGGGCGTGGCGCTGGCGAAGCTCGCCGCGGAGGATCCGTCGTTCCGCGTGTCGACCGACCAGGAGTCCGGCCAGACCATTCTCAAGGGCATGGGCGAACTCCATCTCGACATCAAGGTCGACATCCTCAGGCGCACCTACAAGGTCGACGCCAACATCGGCGCGCCGCAGGTGGCGTTCCGCGAGCGCGTGACCAAGAAGGCCGAAGTCAAGTACACGCACAAGAAGCAGACCGGCGGTACCGGTCAGTTCGCCGAAGTGTCGATCGTCGTCGAGCCGAACGAGCCCGGCAAGGGCTATGAGTTCGAATCGAAGATCGTCGGCGGTGCGGTGCCGAAGGAATACATCCCCGGCGTCGAAAAGGGCCTCAACAGCGTGATGGGCTCCGGCGTCGTTGCCGGCTTCCCGGTGGTGGACGTCAAGGTGCAGCTGGTCGACGGCAAGTATCACGACGTCGACTCGTCGGCGCTGGCGTTCGAAATCGCGTCGCGGGCCGCGTTCCGCGAGGCGCTGACGAAGGGCAAGTCCGTTCTGCTCGAGCCGATCATGAAGGTCGAGGTGGTGACCCCGGAAGACTACACCGGTTCGGTCATCGGCGACCTGAATTCGCGGCGCGGCCAGATCCAGGGTCAAGACATGCGCGGCAACGCCAACGTCATCAATGCGATGGTGCCGCTCATGAACATGTTCGGTTACGTGAACAACCTGCGCTCGATGAGCCAGGGTCGCGCGACCTTCACAATGCAGTTCGATCACTACGCCGAAGCACCGGCGAACGTGTCGGCTGAAGTCCAGAAAAAGTTTGCTTGATTGTCGTTGGTTAGCAACTGACGACTGAACGGAGAGTCAAATGGCCAAAGCAAAATTCGAGCGTAACAAGCCCCACTGCAACATCGGCACCATTGGTCACGTCGACCATGGCAAGACCTCGCTGACCGCAGCGATCACCAAGGTGCTTGCAGAAACCGGCGGCGCGACGTTCACCGCCTACGACCAGATCGACAAGGCGCCGGAAGAGAAGGCCCGCGGCATCACGATCTCGACCGCACATGTCGAGTACGAGACGCAGAACCGCCACTACGCCCACGTCGACTGCCCCGGTCACGCCGACTACGTGAAGAACATGATCACCGGTGCCGCCCAGATGGACGGCGCGATCCTGGTCGTGTCGGCCGCTGACGGCCCGATGCCGCAGACCCGTGAGCACATCCTGCTCGCCCGCCAGGTCGGCGTGCCCGCGCTCGTCGTGTTCCTGAACAAGTGCGACATGGTCGACGATCCGGAACTGCTCGAGCTGGTCGAGATGGAGGTTCGCGAACTGCTCTCGAAGTACGAGTTCCCGGGCGACGATATTCCGATCATCAAGGGTTCGGCGCTCGCCGCCCTCGAAGACAAGGACAAGGCCCTCGGCCACGACGCCATCCTCGAGCTGATGAAGCAGGTTGACGCCTACATTCCGCAGCCGGAGCGTCCGATCGACCAGCCGTTCCTGATGCCGGTTGAAGACGTGTTCTCGATCTCGGGCCGCGGCACCGTCGTCACCGGCCGTGTCGAGCGTGGCATTGTCAAGGTCGGCGAGGAAATCGAGATCGTCGGTATCCGCGCCACCCAGAAGACTATCGTCACCGGCGTCGAAATGTTCCGCAAGCTGCTCGATCAGGGCCAGGCCGGCGACAACATCGGTGCGCTGCTCCGCGGCACCAAGCGCGAGGAAGTCGAGCGTGGCCAGGTGCTGTGCAAGCCCGGTTCGGTCAAGCCGCACACCAAGTTCAAGGCTGAGGCTTACATCCTCACCAAGGAAGAGGGCGGTCGTCACACCCCGTTCTTCACCAACTACCGTCCGCAGTTCTACTTCCGCACCACCGACGTGACCGGCGTTGTGCACCTGCCCGAAGGCACCGAGATGGTGATGCCGGGCGACAACATCGCGATGGAAGTGCACCTGATCGTGCCGATCGCGATGGAAGAAAAGCTGCGCTTCGCGATCCGCGAAGGCGGCCGCACCGTCGGCGCCGGCGTCGTCGCCGCCATCATCGAGTAAGGGTGGATCAGTCAGTTTGCAGCGGGTGGGTTCGCCCACCCGCCGCTCACCACTCGCTATTCGCTAATCGAGCGACGAAGAAAGAGATACGGCAATGAACGGCCAAAACATTCGCATCCGTCTCAAGGCGTTCGACCATCGAATCCTCGATACGTCGACCCGTGAGATCGTGAACACGGCGAAGCGCACCGGTGCGCAGGTTCGCGGACCGATTCCGCTGCCGACCCGCATCGAGAAGTTCACCGTCAACCGTTCGCCGCACGTTGACAAGAAGAGCCGCGAGCAATTCGAGATGCGCACCCACAAGCGCCTCCTCGACATTGTCGACCCGACCCCGCAGACCGTCGATGCGCTGATGAAGCTCGATCTGGCCGCCGGTGTCGACGTCGAGATCAAGCTCTAAGGTTTTGGATTTTTACGTCCGCCGCTTGCGGACAGAAAGACAGGAAGCACGCCGATGCGCTCCGGAGTGATCGCACAGAAGGTCGGGATGACGCGGGTCTTTACGGAGACCGGCGAGCATATCCCTGTGACCGTGCTGAAGTTGGGCAACTGCCAGGTGCTGGGCCACCGCACGACCGAGAAGAACGGCTATGTCGCTCTTCAGCTCGGCTCGGGCGCCCGCAAGACGGTGTACATGCCGAAGGCCGAACGCGGCCAGTTCGCGGTCGCCAAGGTCGAGCCGAAGCGCAAGGTTGCCGAGTTCCGCGTGTCCGAGGACGCGCTGATCCCGGTCGGGGCGGAGATCCAGGCGGACCATTTCGTGGTCGGCCAGTTTGTCGACGTGACCGGCACCTCGATCGGTAAGGGTTTCGCCGGCGGCATGAAGCGCTGGAATTTCGGCGGTCTGCGCGCCACCCACGGCGTCTCGGTCTCGCACCGCTCGATCGGTTCGACCGGTGGCCGTCAGGACCCCGGCAAGACCTTCAAGAACAAGAAGATGCCCGGTCACATGGGCGTCGACCGCATCACCACGCTCAATCTGCGCGTGGTTTCGACCGACGTCGAGCGCGGCCTGATCCTCGTCGAAGGCGCCGTTCCCGGCTCCAAGGGCGGCTGGATCTCGGTGCGCGACGCGGTCAAGAAGCCGCTGCCGAAGGAAGCCCCGAAGCCCGGCAAGTTCAAGGTTGCCGGCGGCGAAGCTGCCGAGGCTGTGACCGAGAAGGAGGGTGTGTGAGATGGAACTGAAAGTCACCACCCTTGAAGGCAAGGAAGCTGGTTCGGTCCAGCTGTCGGACGAGATCTTCGGTCTCTCGAGCCGCGCAAGGATATCATCCAGCGTTGCGTGCAGTGGCAGCTCAACAAGCGCCAGGCCGGCACCCACAAGGCGAAGGGTCGCGCCGAGATTTGGCGCACCGGCAAGAAGATGTACAAGCAGAAGGGCACCGGCGGCGCCCGTCACGGCTCGGCCCGCGTGCCGCAGTTCCGCGGCGGTGGCCGTGCCTTCGGTCCGGTTGTTCGCTCCCATGCGACCGACCTGCCGAAGAAGGTGCGCGCGCTCGCGCTGAAGCATGCGCTGTCGGCCAAGGCCAAGGACGGCGGGCTGATCGTGATCGACAATGCGCAGCTCGAGGCGGCCAAGACCAAGGCTCTGATCGGTCACTTCTCCGGCCTCGGCCTGACCAATGCGCTGATCATCGACGGCGCCGAGCTGCACAACGGTTTCGCGACCGCGGCCCGCAACATCCCGAACATCGACGTGCTGCCGATCCAGGGCATCAACGTCTACGACATTCTCCGCCGCCACAAGCTGGTGCTGACCAAGGCTGCGGTTGATGCGCTGGAGGCGCGCTTCAAATGAAGAACATCGATCCGCGCCACTACGACGTCATCATCTCGCCGGTCGTGACGGAAAAGGCGACGCTCGCCTCCGAGCACAACAAGGTGCTGTTCAAGGTCGCCGGCAAGGCGACCAAGCCGCAGATCAAGGAAGCGGTCGAGAAGCTGTTCGACGTCAAGGTGAAGAGCGTCAACACCCTCGTCCGCAAGGGCAAGACCAAGGTGTTCCGCGGCAATCTCGGCTCGCAGTCGGACACCAAGCGCGCGATCGTGACCCTTGAAGAGGGCCACCGCATCGACGTGACTACCGGACTATAAGGCGCAACGACGATGGCATTGAAAACCTACAATCCCACGACGCCGGGCCAGCGCCAGCTGGTCATGGTCGATCGTTCGGCGCTCTACAAGGGCAAGCCGGTGAAGACCCTGACCGAGGGCAAGCTCGGCAACGGCGGTCGCAACAACACCGGTCGCATCACCGTGCGTTTCCGCGGCGGCGGCCACAAGAAGGCCTACCGCACCGTCGACTTCCGCCGCGACAAGGTGGACATGCCGGCGGTGGTGGAGCGGCTCGAGTACGATCCGAACCGCACCGCGTTCATCGCGCTGATCAAGTATCAGGACGGTGAGCTGGCCTACATCCTGGCGCCGCAGCGTCTGGCGGCGGGCGACACCGTCGTCGCCGGCAACTATGTCGACGTCAAGCCGGGCAACGTCATGCCGCTCGGCAACATGCCGGTCGGCACGATCGTGCACAACATCGAGCTGAAGATCGGCAAGGGCGGCCAGCTGGCGCGCTCCGCCGGTACCTATGCCCAGATCGTCGGCCGCGACCAGGACTACGTGATCGTCCGCCTGAACTCGGGCGAGCAGCGTCTCGTGCACGGCCGTTGCCGCGGCACGATCGGCGCGGTCTCGAACCCGGATCACATGAACATCTCGATCGGCAAGGCCGGTCGTACCCGCTGGCTCGGCTGGCGTCCGCATAACCGCGGCGTCGTCATGAACCCGATCGACCATCCGCACGGCGGTGGTGAAGGTCGTACCTCGGGCGGTCGTCACCCGGTTACTCCGTGGGGCAAGCCGACCAAGGGCAAGAAGACCCGCACCAACAAGTCGACCAACAAATTCATTCTCCTCAGCCGCCACAAGCGGAAGAAGTAAGGAACGCCGGACATGGTTCGTTCAGTCTGGAAAGGCCCGTTCGTCGAGGGTTCTCTGCTCAAGAAGGCAGATGCCGCGCGCGCGTCCGGCCGTCACGACGTCATCAAGATCTGGAGCCGTCGCTCCACCATCCTGCCGCAGTTCGTCGGCCTGACCTTCGGTGTCTACAACGGCCAGAAGCATGTGCCGGTGGCGATCAACGAGGAAATGGTGGGTCACAAGTTCGGCGAGTTCTCGCCGACCCGTACCTTCCACGGCCACTCGGGCGACAAGAAAGCCAAGAAGGCTTGAGGAATAGACGATGAGCAAACCAAAGCGCGAACGTGTCCTCGCGGACAATGAGGCCAAGGCCGTCGCCCGCATGCTGCGCGTCAGCCCGCAGAAGCTGAACCTGGTGGCGCAGCTGATCCGCGGCCGCAAGGCTTCGGCTGCGCTCGCAGACCTGCAGTTCTCGCGCAAGCGGATCGCGGTCGACGTCAAGAAGTGCCTGGAATCGGCGATCGCCAACGCCGAGAACAACCATGACCTCGAGGTCGACGATCTCGTCGTTGCCGAGGCGCATGTCGGCAACGGCATCGTGATGAAGCGTTTTGCTCCGCGCGGCCGTGGCCGTTCGGGCCGTGTGTTCAAACCGTTCTCGCACCTGACCATCGTGGTTCGTCAGGTCGAGGCCGAGGCAAGCGCCTAACTAGGGCGCAGGAGAAGACGATGGGTCAAAAGATCAATCCAATCGGGCTGCGTCTCGGCATCAACCGGACCTGGGACTCCCGTTGGTTCGCCGGCAAGCAGGAATACGGCAAGCTGCTGCACGAGGACGTCAAGATCCGCGAGATCCTGCACAAGGAGCTCAAGCAGGCGGCCGTCGCCCGTATCGTGATCGAGCGTCCGCACAAGAAGTGCCGCGTGACGATCCACTCGGCCCGTCCGGGCGTCGTGATCGGCAAGAAGGGCGCCGACATCGACAAGCTGCGCAAGAAGGTTGCCGACATCACCTCGTCGGACGTCGTGATCAACATCGTCGAAATCCGCAAGCCGGAGCTCGACGCGACCCTGGTCGCTGAATCGATCGCCCAGCAGCTCGAGCGCCGCGTTGCGTTCCGCCGCGCCATGAAGCGCGCCGTGCAGTCGGCGATGCGTCTCGGTGCCGAGGGCATCCGCATCAACTGCTCGGGCCGTCTCGGCGGCGCCGAAATCGCGCGCATGGAGTGGTACCGCGAAGGTCGCGTGCCGCTGCACACGCTGCGCGCCGACGTCGACTACGGCGTTGCCACCGCGTTCACGACCTTCGGCACCTGCGGCGTCAAGGTCTGGATCTTCAAGGGCGAGATCCTCGAGCACGATCCGATGGCCCAGGACAAGAAGATGGCCGAGGGCGACAACACGCCGCGTTCGCGCCGCGACGCCGCTTGAGGCAAAGCAGGAATTTGAGGGCTTAAAGCCATGATGCAACCTAAGAAGACGAAGTTCCGGAAGGCGCATAAGGGCCGTATCCACGGCGTTGCGACCTCTGGCGCGACGTTGGCGTTCGGCCAGTTCGGCCTGAAGGCGATGGAGCCTGAGCGCGTCACCGCCCGTCAGATCGAAGCCGCCCGCCGCGCGCTGACCCGTCACATGAAGCGCGCCGGCCGCGTCTGGATCCGGGTGTTCCCGGACGTGCCGGTGTCGAAGAAGCCCGCCGAAGTCCGCATGGGCTCCGGCAAGGGCGCGCCGGAATTGTGGGTGGTCCGGATCAAGCCGGGCCGTGTGATGTTCGAGATCGACGGCGTGCCGGTGCAGACCGCCAAGGAGGCGCTGTCGCTCGCCGCCGCCAAGCTGCCGATCAAGACGCGCTTCGTTGCGCGCATTGCGGAGTAATCGCCATGGCCGAGATGAAAGTTGAAGACATTCGCGCGATGAGCGACGACCAGCGGGACGACGCGGTCCTTAACCTGAAGAAGGAACGCTTCAACCTGCGTTTCCAGCGCGCCACCGGGCAGCTGGAGAACACGTCGCGGATGCGGGAAGCCCGCCGCGATATCGCTCGTATCAAGACCATCGCCGCGCAGCTGCGCGCGAAGAAGAAGTAAGGGGCCAGCTATGCCGAAACGTACTCTGCAGGGCGTGGTCGTCAGCGACAAGCAAGCCAAGACCGTGGTGGTGCGCGTTGACCGCCGCTTCACCCACCCGATCTACAAGAAGACGATCCGCCGTTCCAAGAACTACCACGCGCACGACGAGGACAATCAGTTCAAGCCGGGCGACATGGTCTGGATCGAGGAATCGAAGCCGATCTCGAAGCTGAAGCGCTGGACCGTGGTCCGGGGCGAACACAAGAAAACGGCCTGATTACCTCGGCCTGGCCGAAGTCATTCAGGGAAATTTTGGGCGCGCTAAAGCGCAGAAAGAGGACGAGGTGCATCAATGATTCAGATGCAGACCAACCTCGACGTGGCCGATAATTCAGGCGCACGCCGTGTCATGTGCATCAAGGTTCTTGGGGGTTCCAAGCGCCGCTATGCCACCGTGGGCGACGTTATCGTTGTGTCGATCAAGGAAGCCATTCCGCGTGGCAAGGTGAAGAAGGGCGACGTGATGAAGGCCGTCGTGGTCCGGGTCCGCAAGGACATCCGCCGCGCCGACGGTTCGGTCATCCGTTTCGACCGCAACGCCGCCGTGCTGATCAACAATCAGTCCGAGCCGGTCGGCACCCGTATCTTCGGGCCGGTGCCGCGCGAGCTGCGCGCCAAGAACCACATGAAGATCATTTCGCTCGCGCCGGAGGTGCTGTGATGGCTGCCAAGATCCGCAAGGGCGACAAGGTGATGGTGCTCACCGGCCGCGACAAGGGTCGCACCGGCGAGGTGTTCGAGGTGCGTCCGGACGAGAACAAGGCTCTCGTTCGCGGCATCAACATTGTGAAGCGTCACCAGAAGCAGAGCCAGACCCAGGAAGGAGGCATCATCTCCAAGGAGATGCCGATCCACCTGTCCAACGTTGCGTATGTCGGCAAGGACGGAAAGCCGACCCGCATTGGGTTCAAGATTCAGGCCGATGGCAAGAAGGTTCGTGTTGCCAAGAGCTCGGGAGCAGAGATCGATGGCTGATACAGCTTACACGCCGCGTCTGCGCGCGGAGTATGACACGAAGATCCGCGGCATGATGACCGAGAAGTTCGGTTATGCCAACGTGATGCAGGTGCCGCGCCTCGACAAGGTCGTGCTCAACATGGGCGTGGGCGATTCCGTCAACGACCGCAAGAAGGCCGAGACCGCCGCCGCCGAGCTGAGCCAGATCGCCGGTCAGAAGGCGATCGTGACCTATTCGCGGATCGCGATCGCGACCTTCAAGCTGCGTGAGAACCAGCCGATCGGCTGCAAGGTCACGCTGCGCAAGACCCATATGTACGAGTTCATCGACCGCCTGGTGAACGTGGCGCTGCCCCGCGTCCGCGACTTCCGCGGCCTGAACCCGAAGAGCTTCGACGGCCGCGGCAACTATTCGCTCGGCATCAAGGAGCACATCATTTTCCCCGAGATCGACTTCGACAAGGTCTCGGAAGCGCGTGGCATGGACATCACGGTGTGCACCACCGCCAAGACCGACGACGAGGCGCGTGCCTTGTTGGCCGCTTTCAATTTCCCGTTCCGGCAGTGAGTAGCTGAGCCAAAGCCACTCAAACGCGGATACCCAGGAGCCAAGCATGGCAAAGAAGAGTTCGATCGAGAAGAATAACCGGCGCAAGCGGATGGCGAAGAACGCTGCTCCGCAGCGTGAGAAGCTGAAGGCGATCATCGCCGACAAGACCAAGCCGATGGAAGAGCGCTTCGCGGCGACGCTGAAGCTTGCCGAGATGCCGCGCAATTCGTCGCCGACGCGCATCCGCAACCGTTGCGAGCTGACCGGGCGTCCGCGCTCGAACTATCGCAAGAACAAGCTCTCGCGCATCGCGCTGCGTGAACTCGGCTCCAAGGGCCTGGTTCCCGGGCTCGTGAAGTCGAGCTGGTAAGAGAGGGTCGGAACAATGTCTACGCACGATCCGATCAGCGATCTCATCACCCGCATCCGCAACGCGCAGATGCGCTCCAAGTCCAAGGTTTCGACCCCGGGCTCGAAGATGCGCGCCAACGTGCTCGAAGTGCTGAAGTCCGAGGGTTACATCCGCGGCTACGCCAGCGTCGAGCATGCCTCGGGCCGCAGCGAGCTCGAGATCGAGCTGAAGTATTTCGACGGCGCGCCCGTCATCCGCGAGATCGAGCGGGTGTCGAAGCCGGGCCGCCGCGTTTACGCCTCGGTGAAGAACCTGCCGCGCGTGAACAACGGTCTCGGCATTTCGGTGTTGTCGACGCCGAAGGGAATCATGGCTGACCACGAGGCGCGCGACGCCAACGTGGGCGGCGAAGTTCTCTTCACGGTGTTCTGAGGAAGGATTTTACGATGTCACGTATCGGCAAAAGGCCGGTGGCGATCCCGTCGGGTGTGACGGCAAGCGTCGAGGGCCAGACGGTGAAGGTGAAGGGGCCGAAGGGCCAGCTTCAGTTCGTCGTGCATGACGACGTCGAGGTGAAGTTCGAGAACGGCCAGGTCAAGGTCGCGCCGCGCGTCAAGACCAACCGTGCGCAGGCGATGTACGGCACCGCGCGCGCGCAGGTCGCCAACCTCGTCGAGGGCGTCACCAAGGGCTTCGAGAAGAAGCTCGAGATCACCGGCGTCGGCTACCGCGCCGCGATGCAGGGCAAGAACCTGCAGCTCGCGCTCGGCTACAGCCACGACGTGGTCTACGCGATCCCGGAAGGCATCACCATCGCGGTGCCGAAGCCGACCGAGATCATGATCACCGGCAACGATCCGCAGCGCGTCGGCCAGGTCGCCGCCGAGATCCGCGCCTACCGCCCGCCGGAGCCCTACAAGGGCAAGGGCGTGAAGTACGCCAACGAATTCATCTTCCGCAAGGAAGGCAAGAAGAAGTAACGGAGCCGGTCATGTCACTCAAGGTTACGAATGCCCGGCGCAAGCAGCGCGTCCGCCTTGCGCTTCGCCGCTCGGCTGGCGGCCGTCCGCGGCTGTCGGTGTTCCGCTCGTCCAAGCACATCTACGCCCAGGTCATCGACGACCAGAAGGGCGAGACGCTCGCGTCCGCCTCGTCGCTGGAGAAGAACCTGCGCGACGCCGGCAAGACCGGCGCCGACATCGATGCGGCGAAGGCCGTCGGCAAGCTGCTGGCGGAACGCGCGGCGCAGAAGGGTGTCAAGGAAGTCGTGTTCGATCGCGGCGCCTACATCTATCACGGGCGCGTCAAGGCGCTCGCGGATGCGGCGCGCGAAGGCGGGTTGAGCTTCTAAACGTTACGAACGATTACAGGATAGAGGCGTAAGGCCTCCTAGAGATTGGAAAACACCATGGCAGGTGAACGCGAACGCGGCGGACGCGAACGGAGCAGGGATCGCGAAGAGCGCGACAGCGAGTTCGTCGACAAGCTCGTCCACATCAATCGCGTGGCGAAGGTCGTCAAGGGCGGCAAGCGCTTCGGCTTTGCGGCGCTGGTCGTGATCGGCGATCAGAAGGGCCGGGTCGGTTTCGGCCACGGCAAGGCGCGCGAAGTTCCGGAAGCGATCCGCAAGGCGACCGAATCGGCGAAGCGCAACTTGACGCGCGTCGCGCTGCGCGAAGGCCGCACGCTGCATCACGACGTCGCCGGCCGTCACGGCGCCGGCCGCGTCTATCTGCGTACCGCTCCGGCGGGTACCGGTATCATTGCCGGCGGCCCGATGCGCGCAGTGTTCGAGACGCTCGGCATCCAGGACGTGGTGGCGAAGTCGATCGGTTCGTCGAATCCCTACAACATGGTTCGCGCAACCTTCGACGCGCTGAAGCATCAGGATTCGCCGCGCTCGGTGGCTGCCCGCCGCAACATCAAGGTCTCCACCCTGCAGTCGCGCCGCGTCGGCGGCGACGCCGAAGTGGTGGCGGAATAACAACGCGCGCTTCTCGAAGCGCTATTCGGAGTTACTGTCATGGCCCAGGCCAGCAAGACCATCAAGGTCGAGCAGATCGGCAGCGCAATCCGCCGCCATCACTCGCAGCGTTCGACGCTGATCGGCCTCAAGCTCAACAAGATCGGCCGGGTTGCCGAGCTGCAGGATACCCCTGAAGTTCGCGGCATGATCAGCAAAGTTCAGCATCTCGTCCGCGTCGTCGGCGAGTAAGCAGAGATAAGGAGAAGGGCGATGAAGCTCAGCGATATCGCCGACAACGCCGGCTCGCGCAAGAAGCGCATGCGTGTCGGCCGTGGCATCGGTTCCGGCAAGGGCAAGACCTCGGGCCGCGGCGGCAAGGGCCAGACCGCGCGTTCGGGCGTCCGCATCAAGGGTTTCGAAGGCGGCCAGATGCCGATGCATCGCCGTCTGCCCAAGCGCGGCTTCAACAACATCTTCCGGCTCGACTTCGCCGAGATCAATCTCGACCGTCTGCAGGAAGCGATCGACAACAAGCTGGTCGATGCGAGCGCGACGGTGAACGTCGAGTCGCTGGTGAAGGCCGGCGTGCTGCGCCGCGCCAAGGACGGCCTGCGGCTGCTCGGCCGTGGCGAGATCAAGACCAAGCTGACCATCGAAGCCCACGGCGCTTCCAAGTCGGCGATTGCTGCGGTCGAGAAGGCCGGCGGCTCGGTCAAGATCCTGGCCCCCGCCAAGGACGAAGGCGAGGCGGCGTAACATCTGCGTCATTGCCCGCGGCCTGCGCGGGCAATCCGCAGATCGAAGGATGGACTTATCGAGGCCGAGCACCAGATAATGTCCGGTGTCTGCCGACGGCCCCGAGAGGACTGGTTCCTTGGGGGCGTCGGCGAAGCGGGCTCCGGGAGAAAGCCGAACATGGTCTCAGCAGCCGAACAACTTGCCGCAAACCTCAATTTCGGACAGCTGGCGAAAGCCGACGAGCTGAAGAAGCGCATCTGGTTCACCCTGGGTGCGCTGCTTGTTTATCGGCTGGGCACCTACATCCCGCTGCCGGGCATTGATCCCAACATCTGGGAGCAGGTGTTCCGCAGCCAGTCCGGCGGCATCCTCGGCATGTTCAACATGTTCGCCGGCGGCGGCATCCACCGCATGGCGATCTTCGCACTGAACATCATGCCGTACATTTCGGCATCGATCATCGTGCAGCTCTTGACCACCGTGTCGCCGCAGCTCGAGGCGCTCAAGAAGGAAGGCGAGGCGGGCCGCAAGACGCTGAACCAGTACACCCGCTATCTGACGGTGATCCTGGCGCTGTTCCAGTCCTACGGCATCGCGATCGGCCTCGAAGGCGCCGGCAATGTCGTCAGCGACCCCGGCATGTTCTTCCGGATCTCGACCGCGATCACGCTGACCGGCGGCACCATGTTCCTGATGTGGCTCGGCGAGCAGATCACCTCGCGCGGCATCGGCAACGGTATCTCGCTGATCATCCTGTCCGGCATCGTCGCCGAGCTGCCGTCGGCGCTCGCCAACATGCTGGAACTCGGCCGCCAGGGCGCGATGTCGACCGGCCTGATCCTGATCGTCATCGTGATGGCGGTCGCCGTGATCGCCTTCATCGTGTTCATGGAGCGGGCGCAGCGCCGGCTGCTGATCCAGTATCCGAAGCGGCAGGTCGGCAACAAGATGTTCGAGGGCCAGTCCTCGCATCTGCCGCTCAAGCTCAACACCTCGGGCGTGATTCCGCCGATCTTCGCCTCGTCGCTGCTGCTGCTGCCGACCACGGTCGCGAACTTCAACGCCGGCAAGGGGCCGGAGTGGTTCCAGTGGCTCACCACCCAGCTCAGCCACGGCCGGCCGCTGTTCCTGCTGATGTATCTCGCGCTGATCGTGTTCTTCGCCTTCTTCTACACCGCGATCGTGTTCAACCCGACCGAGACCGCGGACAATCTGAAGAAGCACGGCGGCTTCATCCCGGGCATCCGGCCCGGTGAGCGCACCGCCGAATACATCGACTACGTGCTGTCGCGCATCACGGTGCTCGGCGCGATCTATCTCGCGATCGTCTGCCTGATTCCTGAAATTCTGATTTCCTACGCCTCGGTCCCGTTCTACTTTGGCGGCACTTCGCTCCTGATCGTCGTCAGCGTGACGATGGATACGGTGTCGCAGGTGCAGGGCTATCTGCTCGCTCATCAGTATGAGGGGCTGATCAGGAAGTCGAAGCTCAGGGGAGGCCGCCGCCGCTGATTGCGGCGCGGCCTCAAACTCAAAAACACAGGTGTGCGGACGTCGCCCACCTAGCCGGGGGGCGAAACAGATATGAGATTGATCCTTTTGGGGCCGCCGGGCTCGGGCAAGGGAACCCAGGCGCAGCGGCTCGTGCACCGGCATGGCATCGTTCAGCTCTCGACCGGCGAGATGCTGCGCGCAGCCGCGGCCGCGGGCACCCCGGTTGGCTTGCAGGCCAAGGAGATCATGGCCAATGGCGGCCTGGTTCCCGACGAGGTCGTGGTGGGAATCATCGCCGACCGGATCGAGGAGCCCGACGCCAAGAAGGGCTTCATTCTCGACGGCTTCCCGCGCACCGTGCCGCAGGCGGAGGCCCTGGACGAGCTGCTCCGGAAAAAGCACCTCAAGCTTGACGCCGTCGTCGAGCTGCGCGTCAACGAAAGCGCGCTGCTCGCACGTGTCGAGAAGCGTGCCGAGGAAACCCGCGCGCGCGGCGAGGAAGTCCGCCTCGACGATACGCCGGAAGTGCTGACCAAGCGCCTGGCGCAGTACCGCTCGCTGACGGAACCGCTGATTCACTATTATTCGGAGCGGCGGAAGCTTCTGACGGTCGATGGGATGATGACCATCGAGCACGTCACCCGCGAGATCAACCGGATCCTGACCGCGCTCGGCGCGCTGGAACCGAAGGAGCACGAGGAGCCCAAGATCGCCTCGAAGGCCTCCAGGACAGCCAAGAAGACTGCGAAGACGGCGACCAGGAAGGCAGCCGAATCGGCCAAACAGGCCGCCAAACCGGCCCGGAAAGCCGCCAAGGTGGCCTCAAAGCCGGTCTCCAAGGCCAAAGCTGCCAAGAAGACTACCAAGAAAGCTGCGAAGCAGCCGGCCAAGAAGACCGTGAAGAAGGCCGCAAAGCAGGCCGCCCGTGCCGCGAATGCCCGGAAGGGGGCAAAAGCGGCCAAAAAGGCAGCAAAAAAGCTCACGAAAAAGCGAGCTAAACGCTAGGAGCGGTTGACGAAACCGACATGAATCCTTTAATAAGCCCCGCATCCAAGTTGGATAGTTTTATGACGATGCCGGGCCCCGAAGGACATGAGGGGAAGGGCGTCGTGTTCGCGTTTGTGGACACAAGCCCGCAGAGAGCAAGAACTTGAGAAGCCCGCATCCGTGATGGAGCGGCGACAGGAGAGAAGTCCGTGGCCCGTATTGCCGGCGTCAACATTCCTACCAACAAGCGCGTGCTGATCGCGCTTCAGTACATCCATGGTATCGGCCAGAAGAACGCGGCCGACATCATCGAGAAGGTCAAGATTCCGGTCGACCGTCGCGTCAACCAGTTGACCGACCAGGAGGTCTTGCAGATCCGCGAAGTCATCGACCGCGACTATCTGGTCGAGGGCGATCTTCGTCGTGAGGTCGGCATCAACATCAAGCGGCTGATGGACCTCGGCTGCTATCGCGGCCTGCGTCATCGCCGTGGTCTGCCGGTGCGCGGCCAGCGTACCCACACCAATGCGCGCACGCGCAAGGGGCCGGCCAAGGCGATCGCCGGCAAGAAGAAGTAAGTTTTGCGAATTGCGGGTGGGGGGTAGCGAATCGAAATTCGCTGCTCGCCATTTGCGTTTTGAGGTGTAGCCGCTGGCACTACGGCGGCGTTGAGATCACAGGAAAGGTTTGAAATGGGCAAGGAAGCCACCCGCGTACGTCGCCGCGAACGCAAGAACATCGCCTCCGGCATCGCGCACGTGAATTCGTCGTTCAACAACACGACCATCACCATCACCGACGCGCAGGGCAACACCATCGCCTGGTCGTCGGCCGGCACGATGGGCTTCAAGGGCTCGCGCAAGTCGACCCCCTATGCCGCGCAGGTCGCGGCCGAAGACGTCTCCAAGAAGGCGCAGGAACACGGCATGCGCACGCTGGAGGTTGAAGTGGCCGGCCCGGGTTCGGGCCGTGAGTCGGCGCTCCGTGCGCTGCAGGCTGCGGGCTTCACCGTCACCTCGATCCGCGACGTGACCACGATCCCGCACAATGGCTGCCGTCCGCGCAAGCGTCGGCGCGTTTGATCTGTAAATCGCGGGCGGCATCTAGCCGCCCTGCGATCGTTTTTGGAATTGACCGCGCGGACTGTTCCGCGATCTCCAACGCCAGGTTCGGCCATACGACGGGCCCAACGACTGGCACATGGGTGAACAAGTGACGATCCAGAAAAATTGGCAAGAACTCATTCGACCGAACAAGCTGCAGGTGACGCCGGGCTCGGACGCGAGCCGGTTCGCCACCGTGGTCGCCGAGCCGCTCGAGCGTGGCTTCGGCCAGACGCTCGGCAACGCGCTGCGTCGCATCCTGCTGTCCTCGCTGCAGGGCGCGGCGGTGCAGTCGGTGCATATCGACGGCGTGCTGCACGAGTTCTCCTCGATCGCCGGTGTCCGTGAAGACGTCACCGACATGGTCCTCAACATCAAGGACATCTCGATCAAGATGCAGGGCGAAGGCCCGAAGCGCATGGTCGTGAAGAAGCAGGGCCCGGGCGCCGTCACCGCCGGCGACATTCAGACCGTCGGCGACGTCACCGTGCTCAACCCCGACCTGCAGCTCTGCACGCTGGACGACGGCGCCGAGATCCGCATGGAATTCACGGTCACGACCGGCAAGGGCTATGTCGCCGCCGAGCGCAACCGGCCTGAGGATGCGCCGATCGGTCTGATCCCGGTCGACAGCCTGTTCTCGCCGGTCCGCAAGGTCTCCTACAAGGTCGAGAACACCCGCGAGGGCCAGATCCTCGACTACGACAAGCTGACCATGACGATCGAGACCAACGGCGCGATCACGCCGGACGACGCGGTGGCCTATGCTGCGCGCATCCTGCAGGATCAGCTCAACGTGTTCGTCAACTTCGAAGAGCCGCGCAAGGAAGTTACGCAGGAGATCATCCCCGATCTCGCGTTCAACCCGGCGTTCCTCAAGAAGGTCGACGAGCTCGAGCTGTCGGTGCGTTCGGCGAACTGCCTGAAGAACGACAACATCGTCTACATCGGCGACCTCGTGCAGAAGTCGGAAGCGGAAATGCTCCGTACCCCGAACTTCGGCCGCAAGTCGCTGAACGAGATCAAGGAAGTGCTGGCCCAGATGGGTCTGCACCTCGGCATGGAAGTGCCGGGCTGGCCGCCGGAGAACATCGACGAGCTCGCCAAGCGCTTCGAGGATCACTACTGATTTGGTCATTCCGGGGCGGCTCGCAGAGCCGAACCCGGAATCTCGAGATTCCGGGTTCGATGCTGCGCATCGCCCCGGAATGACGTCATAGGGCGAACGCAGGATGCCCACCTGCAAAACTTGTCGCTGAACCACCGCGGCAGAATTGAAGAAGGAAGAAGTCAATGCGTCACGGCAAGGTTCATCGGAAGCTCAACCGCACCGCCGAGCACCGGCGTGCGATGTTCGCCAACATGGCGGCCGCGCTGATCAAGCACGAGCAGATCGTCACCACGCTGCCGAAGGCCAAGGAGCTGCGGCCGATCGTCGAGAAGCTCGTCACCCTCGGCAAGAAGGGCGGTCTCTCCCTGCGCCGCCAGGCGATCTCCGAGCTGCGTGACCTCGATCAGGTCAGGAAGCTGTTCGACACGCTGGCGACCCGGTACAAGGATCGCCAGGGCGGCTACACCCGCATCATCAAGGCCGGCTTCCGCTACGGCGACAACGCGGCGATGGCCGTGATCGAGTTCGTCGACCGCGACGTCGACGCCAAGGGCCAGGACTCCGGTCCGACCCAGGACAAGGAAGCCGAGGCGGCGTAAGCCCGGTTACCGAGCCAGATTTCGAGAACGGCGCCTTCGGGCGTCGTTTTTGTTTGGTGGCGGCGTTCCATCCCCGTCGTCGTCCTGGCGAAAGCCAGGACCCATTACCCTAAATCTCAATTGTTGCGCGACGCTGGGGCTCAAATCCTTCTCATAATCACCTGCGGTGGTAATGGGTCCTGACTTTCGCCAGGACGACGAGGTGTGTTCCACCTCCTCACGCATCGGTGAGATGCGATTGCGGTGCATCATGCCGCGCCCGATATTTCCATCGACATCAATGGAGATGAAGCCATGAGAATTGACCTTTCCGGAAAGACTGCACTGGTGACCGGCTCGACCGCGGGCATCGGCAACGCCATTGCGAGGGGGCTGGCTGAGACCGGCGCCGAGGTCGTGGTCAACGGCCGCAGCCAGGCCAAGGTCGATGCGGCGGTTGCCGCGATCGCCAAGGCGGTGCCGGGCGCCAAGGTTCGCGGCATCGCTGCCGACGTCTCGACATCGGCCGGTTGCAAGGCGCTGCTCGCGGCGCTGCCCGAGGTCGACATCCTCGTCAACAATGCCGGCATCTTCGAGCCGAAGGGCTTCTTCGACATTCCCGACGAGGACTGGAGCCGCTTCTTCGAGGTCAACGTGATGTCGGGCGTGCGGCTGTCGCGCGGCTACATGCAGGGCATGCTGAAGCGCAACTGGGGCCGCATCGTCTTCATCTCCTCGGAGTCCGGCCTCAACATTCCGACCGAGATGATCCATTATGGCACGACCAAGACCGCGCAGCTTGCGATCGCACGCGGGCTCGCGCAGCTGACCCGCGGCACCGTCGTGACCGTCAACTCCGTGCTGCCCGGGCCGACGATGTCAGAGGGTGTCGAGACCTTCGTCAAGGATCTCGCCAAGCAGAACGGCCAGTCGGTCGAGGAGGCGGCCTCCAACTTCGTCAAGCAGCACCGGCCGACATCGCTGTTGCAACGCTTTGCCAGCACCGAGGAGATCGCCAACCTTGTCGTCTATGTCTGCTCGAAGCAGGCCTCCGCGACCAACGGCGCCGCGCTACGCGCCGAGGGCGGCATCGTCAACACCATTGCCTGAGGCGCGGCCATGTCAGCCTATGTGATTTCCGAGGTCGACGTGAAGGATGCCGCAGGCTTCGAGGCCTATCGCACGATCGCCGCCAGGGCGATCGCGCAGTATGGCGGGCGTTATCTCGTGCGCGGCGGCGCCGCCGAAGCGGTCGAGGGCGGACCGCCGCCAAAGAACATCATCGTCGTCGAATTCCCGTCGATGGCGCGGCTGCGCGAGTGGTACGCGTCGCCGGAATACGCCGAGGCACTCAAGCACCGGCGGGCCGCGCTGGACCGCCGGCTGATCTTCGTCGAAGGCGTTCTGCCGAGCTAGGCTTTGGCCCCGTCGAGGAACTCGCTGAAGCCCGAGGGGCGAAAGGGGCCGAAGCACAACTGCTCCAGCACGCCGATGCCCGTCCGGTCGCCGTGGCGGGCGCGCACCACCTGTTGCACGTGCACGTTCTCGCGGGCCAGCGGATTGAGCGTAGCAGGATCGAACGACTCACCGCCGATCTCGAGCTCGCCCTTCCACATGCCCTGGCCCCATTGCGGATGACCGTAGCCGAGGCCCTTCATCTGGAATTTCAGGATCGGGTCGAGCGCAATGGTCGAGGTATGACCGTCGATGTCGACCAGGTCGATTTCAGCCGACTGCGCCAGCCGCGTGTTCGGCACGTATTTGACCCGGTGCCGCGCGGTCGCCATGCGGCGGTCGCGCCCGTCGACGACGCCGGGGATCTCCGCCTCGCTTCGGTAGAGCGGCGCGGTAATGCCCTCGCGGACCAGCGCCTCGCCATGCGTGCCGTCGAAGAAGATGGCGTGCGAGATGTGGTCGTCCCAGACCAGCGGCGCCCAGAGGAAGAACACGCTCGGCAGCGGCATCGGCGCGCCGCCGACGTCGCGTTCGCCGACATTGCGCACGCCCCAGGAGCGATCCTTGGTGCCGTAGCAGGTGCGATCGTCGACCTTGATCTCGCCATCGGGGTGACGCACGACGCCGTTCCAGCGGCCGAACTGGTCGAACCGGGTCGAATCCATCGCGCGGCGGTCGCCCGACCAAAGCGTCTGGCGCGCTTCCTGGATCGCGGCCGTGCGCGCGGAGAAGGTCAGGTCGCAGGAAAGCCCCGTGGCGTTGTCGTCGAGCACGACGCGGGTCCGCAGCATCGGCTCGATGACCTCGAGCCTGAAAGGGCCGACCTGCATTTCGGTGCGCTCGATCGGCGCCCGCCGCGAACCGTAGAAGCAATGCTGCCGTCCGCCGCGCTCCACGACGCTGAAGGCGCAATCGAGGATCTTGCGGTGCGGGTAGATCGCGATGCCGATGCCGAAATAATACCCGCCGTCCGCGGTGTAGCCGTTGAACCAGGTGCGGTCATAGACATTGCGGTCGCTGGTCGAGGGAACCGCGATCGGCTCCGGCGTCTGGTGGATGGGGAAGTCGTCCAGTTTGTTGAGCACGCCGATCCCTTTCGATAGTCCTCAGTCCTGCCAGTATGAGAAACTGTTGTGGTCCAGCGCTTGCGCGCAGGCGCCACGGGTCATTTTCAGGAACAGCGCGTCGCCACGCTCGGAGCGCTGGACGCTGAGCGCGGAGACGACGCCCATCATGATGCCATGCAGCGTGTAGCGCCGGTAATCCCGCCAGCAAGCATCCCAGTCATAGTCCCGCACGCCGCGCCGGATCAGCTCCGAATGATAGAACCGCACCAGATCGGCTTCATGAAGCCGCCGTTCCGACGGATCGATGCCGGCCGACAGGAAATAGGCGACGTCGACGATGCCGGGCCCCACCGTCAGCGTCTGCCAGTCGAGTGTGGCCATCGGACGGGTGTTGCCGCGGACCTCGAACAGCATGTTGTCGAGCCGGAAATCCGCATGCTGCAAGGTTCGCGGCACCGACCGTTCGGACTGGTAGCGCGGGATCGCGTCCGGAAGCCGGTCGATCAGATCGAGGAATTCCGGCTCGATCACGCCGTGATATCGCTCCTTGTAGTGACCGATGATGCCGGGCAGCACTGCGCGAAGATCCCTGCGCCGGCTTGCGGCAACCACGAAGCATTGCACTGCATCGAGCGTCGGGTCGTTCCATCGCGGCGCATGCAGCGCAGCCGCCTCACGCATCGCTGTCAGGCAGTCGGCGATCGCGCATCCGGCGAGCTGGTCGCCCGGACGCGCAGGCGCCAGATCTTCCAGGATCAGCGTGAAGTCGTCGGTCGCCGGATCGATTTCGGCCAGGATCGGCCGCGGGGTGTGAATGTCGACGGTCGCCGCCAGCTCGCGATAGAACGCGACCTCGCGGACATAGAGCGTGTGCGCGGAACCGGAGCGGCGGCTGTCGGGATCCGCGGCCGGGAATTTGCCGACCACGCTTGCGGGCGCGTTCGGCTCATCGCCGTCATAGGTCAGATGAAATCGATAGCTGTCGCCGACGAGGCCATTGCCGACCGGTTTGCAGACGAGCTCGACGACTCTGGCCTGGTCGATCACACCGGCTTCGCGCAGCGCCCGCGTCATCCACCCCGGATCGATCCGCGACGGATCGGCCGTGAGCAAACTCATCGGTTTCCTCCCATCCCCTTGCATTCCCTTGGGCGTCACCACCGTTCCGGCCGCGTCTCGCACAGCCGGATTAAGGGACGGGGTGATCGTTGCGCAAATCATACAGGCGATGCTGGCTTTGGCAAAAGCCATGCCCCGCCTGTGGGGATATCTCGAAAGGTGCGTAGGGCGGGTTAGCGTCAGCGTAACCCGCCGTTTCTGGCGCGTGGCGTGGTGGATTACGCCTCCGGCTAATCCACCCTACACATTTGTGCTTACCAACCCTCGAGTACGATCTTGCCGCGCGACTTGCCGCTTTCCAGCAGCGCATGGGCGCGCTTGAGGTTGGCAGCGTTGATGGTGCCGAAGGTCTGGTCGAGCGTGGTGCGCAGCACGCCCTTGTCGATCAGGTCGGCCACGTCGTTGAGCAGATGGTGCTGCGCGATCATGTCGGGTGTCTGGAACGAGGAGCGCGTGAACATCGATTCCCAGTGCACCGACACCGCCTTGCCCTTGAACGCGGCGACGTTGAATTCCGCGGGATCGTCGATCAGGCCGAACTTGCCCTGCGGCGCGATGAAGTCGGCGATCGACTTGTAGTGCTGGTCAGTGAAGGTGAGGCTGGCGACGAGGCCGACCGGCGGCAGCCTGAAGCTCTCGATCTGCTCCTTCATCGGCTGCGAGTGATCGATCACCGCATGCGCGCCGAGATCGCGGCACCACTTCTGAGACTCCGGCCGCGTCGCGGTCGCAACCACCGTCAGCCCGGTGAGGCGGCGCGCGAGCTGGATCAGGATTGAGCCGACGCCGCCGGCGCCACCGGTGATCAACAGCGTGCGCGGATCGAGGCTCTTGCCCGGCACCGCGCCGAGCCGGTCGAACAACAGCTCCCATGCGGTGATCGAGGTCAGGGGCAGGGCGGCGGCCTGCGCGAATGACAACGATGCAGGTTTGTTGCCGACGATGCGCTCGTCGACCAGATGAAATTCCGAATTGGTGCCCTGGCGCTGGATCGAGCCCGCGTAGAACACCTCATCGCCGGGCTTGAAGAGCGAGACGTCGGGCCCGACCGCGTCGATCACGCCGGCCGCATCGAAGCCGAGGATCTTGTAGCTGCCGTCGGTCGGCGCCGCGCGCTTGCGCACCTTGTAGTCGACCGGGTTGGCCGAGATGGCCTTCACCGCGACACGGATGTCGCGCCCCTTCGGTTCGGGCTTGGCGATCTCGAAATCGACGAGCGAATCCGCCGCCTCGATCGGCAGCGATTTTTGGTATCCGACGGCCTTCATGCCTGGTCTCCGTGGTGGGCGATTGCCTGCCGTCTAACTGTCGCGCTAGCGTCCTTTTGGCAAGTACTGTAAAATCAGGGAACTAGTCCCTGTTTGTATACTATTGGGAAATTACCGATGAAACGGAAGAATTTTGCGCGTCGGCCGGGCTGCGCGGTCGAGGCGGCGCTCGACCTGATCGACGGCAAATGGAAGGGCGTGATCCTGTATCACCTGCAGGCCGGCACCCAGCGCTTCGGCGAGCTGCGGCGGCGGATGCCCGGCATCACCCAGCGCATGCTGACCAAACAGCTGCGGGCGCTCGAGGACGACGGCCTCGTGACCCGCAAGGTCTACGCCGAGGTGCCGCCGCGGGTCGAATACACGCTCTCCGAACTCGGCGAGAGCCTGCGTCCGGTGATCGATATTTTGAAAGCCTGGGGCGAGGGCCATCAGGAACGGTTGTCCTGCGCGCCGGCGCCGGAAGTCGTTGTGAAGAAGAAGCGCGCGGCCTGACAATTTGTAATGAAGAGGGCCGGGAGCGATGTCGCTCACGGCCTTCCGTTGTTGACGACTGATCAGGTCGCGTCAGAACGCAACCTGGGTACGCAGTGCGACCGCGTCGAACTTCGAACCGGCATCCGCAGGCGAGGTCGCCGAAGCCTGCTTGGCGACGTCGCCGTGCAGGTAGTTCAGCATGAAGCGGACATTGTTGTTGACGTACCAGTTCAGCGCGGCGGTGTAGACGGTCTGCCGTCCGCCCGCGATGCCGACGGCCTGGCCGACCTGGTCGTTGAGGTTCATCGTGCTGACACGGCCCGCGATTTCCCACGCGCCGATGCCGCCACCGGCAAGCGAGAACGGATCGTGCGGCTTGATGCCGCCATAGGAAGCCGTGGCCGGGTTGTAGGCGTGGTTCTCGCCGGTCAGCACGTAGCCGACCTGCGCGTAACCGCCGTCGAATTTCAGGCTCGGCGCGCCGAACGGCGGCAGCCCGGTATTCGCAGAGCGGTCGACATTGAACCAATAGTACTCGCCCTGCGCGATGAACGGGCCGTAGGTCGCGGCCGCCTCGACGCCGTAGACCTGCGCGCCCGAGACGTTGGCGATCGCGCCGGTCGAGATCAGCGTCGTGGGGTCGATGCGCAGCTCGGGCCGGTCGTTCAGCGTGAGCGTCCGCGCCTGCGTCAGCTGATTGCGCGGCGGCTGCACCAGCCATTCCGCATCGGCGCCGATATGCACCGAATAGTCCTTGCCGCTGATCGGATTGCCGGCGACGCGGAC
The DNA here is from genome assembly GCF_054063295.1 of Bradyrhizobium sp. USDA 3240. Lineage (NCBI taxonomy): Bacteria > Pseudomonadati > Pseudomonadota > Alphaproteobacteria > Hyphomicrobiales > Nitrobacteraceae > Bradyrhizobium > Bradyrhizobium sp. USDA 3240. The sequence continues at coordinate 628,184 of NZ_JBSSGD010000002.1, read as the reverse complement.
CACCGCGCCATACTGCTCCGATGATCCCGCCGGGGTAACGCTGGAGGCCGAGTGAATCTGGCCGGTGGTCGGTCCGGTGGCATAGCCGCCGAGCCAGAGCTGGTCGTTCCACCAGCGGGTGCCGATGGCGGAACGGAAGTCGCCGGCCGCGACGTTCTGCGCGATGATGCCGGCCGAGGCGCGCTCCATGAACAGGATGTCGTTGGAACTGGTCGACTCGTCCATGGTCCAGAGCAGGTCCATGATGCCGCCTTCGATCGCCATCTTGCCGCCGAACGGCTTCAAGCCGGTGTAGCTCAGATACGCATTCTCGACGCCGGAGGTGCCGCCGCCCGGCAGCGATCCCGGTGCCGCACCGCCGAAGCCGTCGGACGAGCCGCCGAAGTCGTAGACCAGCGCGTAATTCCAGTCGCCGAAGAATTTGCCGATGATGCCGATGCGGGCGCGGCGCAGGTTCTCGCCGCTGTCGAGCTTCTGCGGCGAGGTGCCTGCGGTGTTCGGACGATAGTCGTAGCCGCCGACATCCCAGTGCACGCGGCTCGTGATCGCGACGCAGTTCTGTTCATCCGCAGTGCAGATCGTCGGCCGGTTGTTCGGCATCGTCACCACGACGCCGGACGGCGCGACCGGGCCCTTGACCGGGATCGCTGCGTTGGCGCTTGCGACCCGCGCGGCCTTGGCATCGGCCGCCTTCGCGTTGGCGTTTGCGCTGGCAGCGGTCGCGGTATTGGCATTGGTCTGCTTCTGTAGCTTGTCGAGCTTCTGCTCGAGCATCTTCAGCTGCTGCTTCAGCAGCGCGATCTCCGCGTCGCTGCCGCCTCCGGCCGATTGCGAATAGGCCGGAGAGGCGGCGAGCGCCCCTGCAAGCCCGATGGCGATTGCACCAACTTTTGTCGCACCCATTGTGCACCCCTGTTGTGTTTGAATTCCCCACTCACTCACTGAAACGTCCTAGGAGTTGATCGTGACTGACACACGACAGCGCCGCCTGGCATCGCAGTTCCGCTTGTTGTCCGCGGGCAACAAGCGGAGCGGCGCAGTGAGATGACAATCATCATAGAAGTTTGGCGGCGCGCTTCAACGCGGCTACCGGCGGTTTTGCACCGGTCCGGCGGGGGCCAGTTATCCCGCCGGGCGCCCTTCAATTGCCCGGCGAACACGCCTATATTCCGGCGTTTCCACGAGAGGTGAGAATGCTCCGACCTGTCCGCTTCGCTGCCATATCCGCTCTGTGCACATTGGCTTTCATGGGGAATCTGTCCCCGGCCGCGGCCCAGGACCGTCGCGTGCCGTCCTCGCAGGCCGAGCTTCAATTGTCCTATGCGCCAATCGTGCAGCGGGTGCAGCCGGCGGTGGTCAACGTCTACGCCGCCAAGACGGTGCAGAACCGCAATCCGTTTCTGGACGATCCGGTCTTCCGCCGCTTCTTCGGCGTCCCGGGGCAGCAGCCCGAGCAGATGCAGCGCGCGCTCGGCTCCGGCGTGATGGTCGACGGCTCCGGCCTTGTGGTCACAAACAATCACGTGATCGAGGGCGCCGACCAGGTGAAGGTTTCGCTCGCCGACAAGCGCGAATACGAGGCCGAGATCGTGCTGAAGGACAGCCGCACCGACCTCGCGGTGCTGCGGCTGAAGGGCACCAACAAGGAGAAGTTCGCGACGCTCGACTTCGCCAATTCGGACCAGCTGCAGGTCGGCGACGTCGTGCTGGCGATCGGCAATCCGTTCGGCGTCGGCCAGACCGTGACGCACGGCATCATCTCGGCGCTGGCGCGCACTCAAGTCGGGATCACGGATTATCAATTCTTCATACAGACCGATGCGGCGATCAATCCCGGCAATTCGGGTGGCGCGCTGGTCGACATGACCGGCCGGCTCGCCGGCATCAACACCGCGATCTTCTCGCGCTCCGGTGGCTCGCAGGGCATCGGCTTCGCGATCCCCGCCAACATGGTGCGGGTGGTGGTGGCATCTGCCAAGAGCGGCGGCAAGGCCGTCAAGCGGCCCTGGCTCGGTGCGCGGCTGCAGGCGGTCACGCCGGAGATCGCGGAGACGCTCGGGCTGAAGCTGCCGACCGGCGCGCTGGTCGCCAATGTCGCGCCGAACAGCCCGGCGGCGAAGGCCGGGCTCAAACTGTCCGATCTGATCGTCGGGATCGACGGCACGCCGATCGACGATCCCAACGCGTTCGACTACCGCTTCGCCACCCGTCCGCTCGGCGGCAACGCGGAGATCGAGGTGCAGCGCGCCGGCAAGCCGGTGAAGCTCACCGTGCCGCTGGAGACCGCGCCCGACACCAACCGCGACGAGATCGTGCTGACCGCGCGTTCGCCATTCCAGGGCGCCAAGGTCGCCAACATCTCACCGGCGCTGGCCGATGAGCTGCATCTCGACGCCGGCGCGGAGGGCGTCGTCGTCACCGAGCTCGCCGATGACGGCACGGCCGCCAATGTGGGCTTCCAGAAGGGTGACATCATTCTTGCCGTCAACAACGAGAAGATCGTGCGCACCAGCGACCTCGACAAGGTATCGAAGGCGGGGTCGCGGATCTGGCGCATCACGCTGGTGCGCGGCGGCCAGCAGATCAATGTGACGCTCGGCGGATGAGCCCCAAGGTGAGCTGTAAGTGAGCCCGAAGCAACCGCGTGAGGCCAACAACCTGTTCGCCGCGGCGGGAATGGAGCAGGACGCGCCACACCCGCTGCCGGACCGGTTGCGCCCGCGCACGCTGGCCGACGTCGTCGGCCAGGATCATATCCTCGGCCCCGACGGCGCGCTGACCCGCATGCTGGAGACGCGCACGCTGGGCTCGCTGGTGTTCTGGGGACCGCCCGGCACCGGCAAGACCACCGTGGCGCGGCTGCTGGCCGATGCCACCGAGTTGCATTTCGAGCAGATCTCCGCGGTGTTCTCCGGCGTCGCTGACTTGAAGAAGGCGTTCGATGCCGCGCGCGCCCGGCGCGAGACCGGCAAGGGGACGCTGCTGTTCGTCGACGAGGTGCATAGATTCAACCGCGCGCAGCAGGACTCCTTCCTGCCGGTGATGGAGGACGGCACCGTGGTGCTGGTCGGCGCCACCACCGAGAACCCGTCGTTCGAGCTCAACGCGGCGCTTCTGTCGCGGGCTCGCGTGCTGGTGTTTCACTCGCTCGATACCGCTGCGATCGAGCGGCTGTTTGCCAATGCCGAGAAGATCGAGGGCAAGGCCCTGCCGCTCGATGCGGAAGCGCGCGCCGTGCTGGTGCGCATGGCCGACGGTGACGGCCGCGCCTCGCTGACATTGGCCGAAGAGGTCTGGCGCGCCGCACGCAAGGGCGAGGTGTTCAACGCCGAGCAGTTGCAAGCCATCCTGCAACGCCGCGCGCCGATCTACGACAAATCGGCCGACGGTCACTACAATCTGATCTCGGCGCTGCACAAGTCGGTGCGCGGCTCCGATCCGGATGCGGCATTGTATTATCTCGCGCGCATGCTCGATGCCGGCGAGGATCCGCTGTTCCTGGCGCGGCGCGTGGTGCGGATGGCGGTCGAGGACATTGGTCTCGCCGATCCGCAGGCGCTGGCGGTCTGCAACGCCGCCAAGGATGCCTATGATTTCCTGGGCTCGCCGGAGGGCGAGCTCGCGATCGCGCAGGCCGTGGTCTATCTCGCGACCGCGCCGAAATCGAACGCGGTGTACACGGCATTCGGCGCCGCGATGCAGAGCGCCAAGCAGGGCGGCTCGCTGCTGCCGCCGAAGCACATCCTGAATTCGCCGACCAAGCTGATGAAGTCGGAAGGCTACGGCTCCGGCTATCAATACGATCACGACGCGCCCGACGCGTTCTCCGGCCAGGACTATTTCCCGGAAGCGCTGGGACGCCAGACCTTCTACGATCCGCCCGACCGCGGCTTCGAGCGCGAGATCCGCAAGCGGCTGGATTATTGGCAGCGGCTGCGCAAGGAGCGCGGCGGGAGCTAAAGCAAGACGAGATTAGGCTGCGGCCGCGAATAACGCGCGTTCCCGTTTCCGCCTGCGGCGTGCGAACGTCAGTTGCAGAAGCCCGCAAATGCCATATGCAATTTTTGTAACTTCGGAATATTAGAAATATATCCCTGAGTTGCCCGACGTGTCAAGTTGCTTGGTCGAACGCCGCGCGCCGCCGGCTACTTTGCATGGGGTTGTTTTCGATATTTTGGCAGCGCCCGCTGCGACGGCCCATAACTTCATATTGCGCTAGCGCGTCACTTCACGCTCTTCACGAACTCCAAAATCTCATCCGTCAGCCGCGTGTCCGGCGTGTTGATCGCATAGACCTCCGACGTATGGCTGTGCTGCGGCAGCATGAAGCTGCGGGCGCAGCCGCTCGGCCGCTTGCAGCTGGCCTGTCTCAACAGTTCGAACTGCTCGACGAAGCGCGGCGGATCGAGCTCGGCCGCGGTGATCAGGAACGGGATCGGGCTCGCGAGCAGCCCTTGCAGCGAGGAGCGTTCGGCGTAGCGCGAGGGATCGGAGCCGTAATAGGCGAGCTCGGCATCGCCGGCCGGCGAAGCCGTCAGATCGTAGATGCCCGACACCATGATCGCGCCGGCAACGCCGCCGCCCTTCACCTTGTGGAATTCGCCGTGTGACACATAGCTCGCGACATGGATCGCGCCGGCCGACTGGCCCATCAGGAAGATGCGCCTGGGGTCGCCGCCGCGGCTCGCGATGTTCTCCGCGACCCACTGCACGATCGCGCCCATGTCTTCGGCGCCTGCCGGCCACGGAAAGGCCGGCGCCAGGCGATAGGTGGCATTGACGCCGACAAAGCCGCTCTTGGCGGCCCACAGCATGACGTTGTCGTAGAACGGGCTGCCGGGGTTGCGCTTGCTACCGGCAATGAAGCCACCGCCATGGATGTAGATCAGCACCGGCCGGGGCGCCGCCGCCGCTGGGTCGGGCGCGAACACGTCGAGCAGATGGCGGTCGGCGGGACCGTACTTGACGTCGCGCTCGACCTTGACGCCCTGATAGGGCTCCTTCTGTTGCATCGGTGCGTAGAGCGCGGCCGTCTTGGGCATCTCGACGACGCGGCCGAGTTCCAGGAGCTTCCAGGCCAGATCTTCCGGCATAGGGCTCTCTTGGGCGAGCGCCGGCCCTGACAGCATCAGGGCCGCCGCCAAAGCCGATAGTGCCAATCTCATTCCAAGGCCCCTCGATTGCCGCAGGCGGCCGAACTTGGCCGATGTTGCGCCGGATTCACACCGATTTCGCCGTGACGATTCGCGGCATTTGCGCTACCCACGGGCTTAACTTCGGAGTTGCAACCCCATGAGCCGCCGCGTCAAGAGACCTCTCCGCCCAGCGAGCGAGCGCGCCAAAGGCGCGCGTCCCCATCGCGGCCCGGCGGCCGAGCGGGGGCCGGCGCATCGTGCGGGCGGCAAGTCGGCAGCGGTGCGCCTTGGCGACAAGCAGCGGGCGCCCAAGCCATTCGTGTCGCCCGAGCCCGAAAAGAGCGTCGCCGAACCGCCGCCGCTGCCGACCAAGGTGCAGACCGTGGTGGTGACGGCGGACGAGGACAACATGCGCGTCGACCGCTTTCTCGAGGCGCGTTTCCCCGGCCTGTCGTTTTCCCATATCCAGCGCATTGTTCGGAAGGGCGAGTTGCGCGTCAACGGCAAGCGTGCGGACAGCAAGGACCGGCTGGAAGAAGGGCAGAGCGTCCGCATACCGCCGCTGCGGCTCGATACGCCGAAGGCGGCCGCCAGCCTGTCCGAAGCGGCGAAGAAGACCCTCCAGGACCTCAAGGATATGACCCTGTTCGAGGACGCCGACGTGATGGTGCTGAACAAGCCCGCAGGCCTGGCGGTTCAGGGCGGCTCCGGCATCACGCGCAATGTCGACGACATGCTGGAGGTGATGCGCGACGCCAAGGGCCAGAAGCCCCGGCTGGTGCATCGGCTCGACCGCGAGACCTCGGGCTGCCTGCTGATCGCCAAGACGCGCTTTGCCGCGACCGCTCTGACCGGCTCTTTCCGGCATCGTTCGGCGCGCAAGATCTACTGGGCGCTGGTCGCCGGCGTGCCGAAGCCGAAGCAGGGCCGGATCTCGACCTATCTCGCCAAGGAGGAGAGCGAGGAGGACAGCATCATGCGGATCGCGGCGCATGGCGACGAGGGCGCCAGCCACGCCGTGACCTACTACGCCGTGGTCGAGACCTCGGCGACGAAGCTCGCCTGGGTGTCGCTCAAGCCGGTGACCGGCCGCACCCATCAATTGCGCGCCCACATGGCGCATATCGATCACGCCATCGTCGGCGATCCCAAGTATTTCAACAAGGAGAACTGGCAGCTGCCGGGCGGCCTGCAGAACCGGCTGCATCTGCTCGCCCGCCGCATCGTGATTCCGCATCCGCGCGGCGGTGTGATCGATGCAACAGCGCCGCTGCCGCCGCATATGCTGCAATCCTGGAATCTGCTCGGGCTCGAGGCCGATCGGTTCGATCCAATCGAGAACGCCCCCGAGGAGTGACGGCGGACGCCGCCTCCCGATATCCGCCGCGGACAGCAAGAACGATCAAAGCGGCTCATCGCGCCGCGGCTATGTTGCCGCGCGCCGGGCACTGCCGGCATGCAACCGTCAAAGAGGCTGTCCATGACCGGGATCTGGTTACGCGTCGCGCTTTTCCTGATTGGCTCGGCTGTCGCCGCTGCGGCGGCACATGCCGAGACCGTGGTGCTGCGCGGCGGCACGCTTTACGCATCGGCCGATGCGGCTGCGTTGCCGGATGCGGCGATCGTGATCACGGACGGCGTGATCAGCGCAGTCGGCAAGTCCGGTGACGTCAAGCAGCCGTCGGATGCGCGCCTGATCGATTGCAGCGGCAAAACCATCGTTGCCGGGTTCTGGAACAGCCACGTGCATTTCACGGAACATGTCTGGCACAACGCCGGCGAGACACCGGCCGCACCGCTGACGCAGCACATGCAGGAGATGCTGACCCGATGGGGTTTCACCACCGTCTGGGATCTCGGCTCCGATCCTCGGAACACGCTGCCGCTGCGCAAGCGCATCGCGGCGGGTGAGGTCGCCGGCCCCACCATCCTGCTCGCCGGCAACGTGTTTCCCAAGGGCGGGCATCCGGTCTACCTGCCGCCCGAAATCCAGCTTCCTGAAGCCGCGACGCCGGAGGAGGCGGCGAAGTGGGCGCGCGACTGGCTCGCGATGGGCGAGGACGGCATCAAACTGTTCACCGGCGCGTTCATGGGCGACAAGCCCGTCATCAACATGGACCCGGCGATCGCCAAGGCGGCCGTCGATGTCGCGCATGCGCAGGGCAGGCCGGTGTTCGCGCACCCGCAGAACAAGTTCGGCGTCGAAACGGTGATCGCAGCCGACGTCGACGTGCTCGCGCACACCACGCCCAGCGAGCGGAGCTACACCGATGACCAGCTGGCGCGGTTCAAGGCGCAGGGGACGGCGCTGATCCCGACGCTTTCGCTGTTCACGACGGTGGTTCTCGACCCCAACGTCACCAACCGTCTGGTGGCCGCGACCGTCAATCAGCTCAAGCAGTTCTCGGAGAACGGCGGCACGGTGCTGTTCGGCACCGATGTCGGCTTCACCAAGCTGTACGACACCACGCAGGAATTCCAGCTGATGCACCGCGCGCTGTCGGAACGCCAAGTGCTGGCCTCACTGACCACCAATCCGGCACGGTTCTTCAAGGCCGCGAAGAAGGGCAGGGTGGAGCAGGGTTTAGACGCCGATCTCGTGGTGCTCGACGGTGATCCGCTCAGCGACGTCGCCAATCTTGCGAAGGTGAGCATGACCATCCGTGCAGGTCACGTGATCTATCAGAAGCCCTGACAGCCGGCCGGGAACGCGCAAATCAAACGCAGCGTTGACCCGCAGCGATCCCGTTCAAAGCAATCGAATGTCCGAATCTGATTGGCTATCCAAACGGACCGCCTTGATTTCGTCGCATGATCTTGAGTGTGAGCAGGACCGCCCCGAGCACAAGAAACAGGACGCCAACAACGGTTGTGCTCGTGGATTCGAACGTCACACCCACTGCCGTCAACAAGCAGCCAAGAACGATAGCAACCAGCCCACCAAGCTTCTTTACCAGCAGAAACTGTCCGTCGCTTGCGCGCGCCACCATGATCAACCTCACTCTGCAAGTGATGCGGTCATTCCACCATCGCCACGTGCCGGTGTTGCTCGGACAAACGGCAGGCTCACATCCGCACGCGACGATCGTACTCCCGAGCACCAATGATGCAAATCGCTCGTTGCTGGCAAGACGATTTCTCTTTTGATTCAATTGCGCCACTGGCGATTGGGCAGCCCTGTTGACTTAGCTGTGTTGGAACGTCGCAGGGGTCGATGAAGTGGCACATCCTGCATAGCGCTGTATTTCTGCGACGCGCAACGCGTTCAGCTCATTTGTCGTAAAGTGCGCTAGACCAACACAAGCATTGCAAATGCTGTAGGGGCGGATCGTTGACTCCGTGTTTTTTTGGTGCCTATTTTAGGTTGCCGACCAAACGACCTGAAACATGAGGGTCGAAATCCGGAAGGAGAGCCAATGTGGCGACCTTCGATCGCGGAACAAGCGGAGCGGCCTTTCATCTCGACGGGGCACTTGCCCGATCCCGAGATGGTGCAGGAGCTCGTGTCTCAAGCTCATCTGCGCTTCAAGTCGAACAACGAAGGAAACAATTCGCAGGTCTACCCGGCGCTGGCCAGAGTGCCGAGTGAGCTGTTCGGCGTCTGCGTGGCCGGTGCCAGCGGACGCGTCTACGGTGCCGGCGATATCGATTACGAATTCTCGATCATGAGTGTGTCGAAGCCATTCGTGTTCGCGCTGGTGTGCGAGGCGATCGGCCCCGAAGAGGCTCGCGCAAAATTGGGTGCCAATGCGACCGGGCTGCCGTTCAATTCGCTGGCGGCGATCGAGCACGGAGCCGGGCGCACCAACCCGATGGTGAACGCGGGTGCGATCGCGACCACAAGCCTCGTGCCGGGTCCGAGCACGGAGGAGCAATGGCGCTTCATTCATGACGGCCTCTCGCGTTTCGCGGGCCGCAAGCTCTCGCTCAACGAGGAGGTCTACGCCTCGGCATCGAAGACCAATTTTCGCAATCGAAGCATCGCCCGGTTGCTGGAGAGCTACGACCGGATCTACTGCGACGCCAGGCAAGCGACCGATCTCTACACCAGGCAGTGTTCCCTGAATGTGAGCGCCAGGGATCTGGCTGTGATGGGCGCGACGCTGGCTGATGGTGGAGTCAATCCGGTCACTCGGAAGCGGGTGGTCGATGCGGCGGTCTGCCACTATGCGCTGGCTGTCATGGTCACTGCCGGATTGTATGAAACGTCAGGTGACTGGCTGTACGACATCGGTCTGCCCGGCAAGAGCGGCATCGGTGGCGGCATCGTCGCGGTGTCTCCGGGAAAAGGTGGCTTCGGCACCTTCGGGCCGCCACTGGATGCGGCCGGCAACAGCGTGCGAGGGCAGCTCGCCGCGAAGTTCCTGTCGCAAAGACTGGGCATGGATCTGTTCGTGTCCCAACCGGACGAGTGAAACAAGATGCTCTGAGGATCGGTGGAACTGTAGCTCGATCGATCGCAACGCCGGGCAGGTTGGAGGACACGATGGCAGCGCAAGCGATCTCGATCGGCGATATTCGGCAGGAAGAGCGTGCATCATGGGTGCCCATGATCGCGATCGCGTTCGGTCAGATGATCATGTCGTTCAACGTCGCGTCGTTGCCGGTTGCGATGGGGGGAATGGTGGCGAGCTTCGGAGTGCCGCCGACCACGGTCGCGACCGGAATCGTGGCCTACTCGATGCTGGTGGCCGGGTTCGTGATGCTTGGCGCGAAGCTCGCCCAAAGGTTCGGGGCGGTGCAGGTCTTTCGCGGTGCCGTCGTGCTTTTCCTGATATCGCAGATCGCGATGACGTTCAGCCCTACGGCTTCCGTCATGATTTCCGCTCAGGCGCTTTGCGGCGTTGCGGGCGCGGTGATCGTGCCCTCGCTGGTCGCGCTGATTGCCGAGAATTATGCCGGACGCCAGCAGGCGACGGCCCTTGGTGCGCTTGGCTCGGCGCGGGCTGCCGCCGGCGTGCTGGCATTTGTCATCGGTGGGTTGCTTGGCACCTACATCGGCTGGCGCCCCGCGTTTGCAATTCTCATCGCGGCCTCGGCGGTCGCTTTCGCGCTGAGTTTCCGCCTGCGGCCGGACCGCGGGCGCCCGGATGTTCGGATCGATCTGATCGGCGTCGCCCTTGCCGCGAGCGCAATCATTTTCATCAGCTTCGGATTCAATAATTTGAACGGCTGGGGAGTGATCCTGGCGGCCGCTAACGCGCCGTTCGACTTGCTGGGCGTGTCGCCGGCACCGATCCTGATCGTGCTCGGCTTTGTACTCGGGCAGGCATTCCTGATGTGGACGCATCGGCAGCAAGCCGCAGGGAAGACGCCGCTGCTGGCGTTGGAGGTGATCGACTCGCCGCAGGAGAGGTGTGCCGTCTACGCGCTATTCGCGGTCGTGGCGCTCGAGGCTGCCCTGAACTTTACGGTGCCGCTCTACATTCAGATCGTGCAGGGACGTTCTCCGATCGCGACGGCGATCGCGATGATGCCCTTCAATCTGACGGTTTTTGTCTCGGCGATGCTGATCGTCAATCTGTACGACAAACTGACGCCTCGCCAGATCGGACGCTTCGGCTTTGGTCTCTGCACCGTCGCGTTGCTATGGCTCGCGTTCGTCGTGCGCAACGACTGGAGCGAGATTCCCGTTCTGTTTGGTCTCGTGCTGTTCGGCATCGGCCAGGGCTCGCTGGTGACGCTGCTGTTCAACGTTCTCGTGACTGCCTCGCCCAAGCAATTGGCCGGGGATGTCGGGTCCTTGCGCGGGACCGCACAGAATCTGGCGGCTGCGGTTGGCACCGCGGTGGCCGGGGCTCTTCTCGTCGGTCTCTTGAGCACGATCGCGCTCGGCAGGATCGCGGCCAGTCCGGTGCTGACCAAGGAACTTCAGAGCCAGGTCGATCTGAGCAACATCACCTTCGTCAGCAATGACCGGCTGCGCAGCGTGCTCGAGGCCACCAGCGGTACGCCGCAGCAGGTCGAGGAAGCCGTTCGGGTCAACACCGATGCGCGCCTGCGGGCGTTGAAGATCGGATTGCTGATCATGGCCGGCCTCGCTTTGCTTGCGATCATTCCCGCGGGTCGGCTACCGAATTACCGGCCGGGAGAAATACCGGACGACGGAGCGACAAGCGAGGGCGAGCAATCGGCCTGACTGGATGTTGGGCGTTGGGCCCCGCCGGGCCTTGGGATCAGGGAGGATGACATGGCGACCTACGAGAACAGCTCCACAATGCTGCGCGGCCTGCCTGGTCCGCCACTCTGGGTGTGCGTTCTGCTCGGTTTCGTGATGATCGCCGCGGGCCTTCTGGTCTTGGGAGATGTGGTGCTTTTCACCGTGATCAGCGCCATCTTCATCGGCTGGACGGCGATCGTCGCCGGCGCGTTCGAAATCCTGCACGCGTTCTGGACCAAGGGCTGGGGCGGATTCGTGTGGCAGCTTCTGCTCGGGGTGCTCTACCTTGCATGCGGCATCGTCCTGCTGAGCCAGCCGGTGGCGAGCGCGCTGCTCCTGACCTATGCCCTCGGTCTCCTGCTTTTGGTCTCCGGGATCGTGCGCGTGCTGGTCGGCATCGGCCATTGGCAGCAGTCCGGCTGGATCATGCTGGCATCCGGAGTGTTTGGCATCCTGGCAGGCCTCGTCATTCTGACCGGGTTTCCGGCAACCGGGCTGTGGGTACTCGGTCTGCTGCTGGGGATCGATCTGCTGTCTCATGGCGTGGGATGGCTGACCTATGCTTTGCAGCCTGCCGCCAGAGCGGCTCAATAGGCCGTCGAGGACCTGCAATCAGCCTTCATCAGGTCCCGCGCACAGCCAGGTCAATGACGATCTCGAACGATGCCCTATCGGCGGAGAGTGGACATGTCAGGTTTGAGCAAAAGCCTCTGCGTTTCCGCGCTGGTCGCGTTGATTGTGATGGGCCTGATTGGCTCGCCGCCGGCGCGCGCGCAGCAGGATGCCGGCGTGCTGTTCCAGAACGTCCGCATTTTTGATGGCAAGAATGGCGCGCTCTCCGGGCCGTCCAATGTGCTGGTCCGGAACAACAAGATCGAGAAGATCTCGACTGCGGCGATCACGGCCGATGCCCAGCTGATCGCCGGCGACGGGCGGGTGCTGATGCCCGGGCTGATCGACGCGCATTGGCATGCGATGCTGGTGCGCCCGACGCCGGCGGCCGCGATAGCTGGCGACGTCGGCTACACAAATCTCCTTGCGGCCGCGGAGGCAACGGCCACGCTCATGCGCGGCTTCACCACCGTGCGCGACATGGGCGGACCGGCCTTTTCCCTCAAGCGGGCGATCGACGAGGGTCTCGTCGTCGGCCCGCGCATCTACCCATCCGGTGCCATGATCACCATCACCGGCGGCCATGGCGATTTCCGGCAGCTGTCCGATCTGCCCAGAACGATCGGCGGCATGCTCAGCCGCATGGAGAGAATAGGTGGCGCCATGGTCGCGGACAGCCCGGATGAAGTTCGCGTCCGCGCGCGCGAGCAGCTCATGCAGGGAGCATCTCAGGTCAAGCTCACGGCGGGCGGCGGGGTGGCGTCACCGTTCAGTCCGCTCGATGTGTCAACGTTCACTGAACCGGAGCTGCGCGCGGCGGTCGAGGCCGCCGAGAACTGGGGCACTTACGTTGCCGTACACGCCTATACGTCGGTTGCAGTCCAGCGATCGATCGCAGCGGGCGTCAAGGTTATCGAGCACGGTCACCTGATGGACGACGCGTCGGCCCGCCTGATGGCGGACAAGGGAGTTTGGCTGAGCACGCAGCCCTTTCTCGATCTGTCGGGCGCCAGTGCCCTTGGACCGGCCGAGCAGGAGAAGATGCGCCAGGTCGTTGCCGGCACCGACAGGGTGTACGGCTTCGCGAAGAAGTACAAGTTGAAGACGGCATTCGGCACGGATGTCCTGTTCTCGAAGGCGCTCGCTGACAAGCAAGGCGCCATGCTGACGACGCTCACGCGATGGTATACGCCGGCTGAAGCGCTTGCGATGGCGACATCGACGAATGCCGAGTTGCTCAGTCTGTCCGGGCTTCGAAATCCATATCCAGGCAGGCTTGGCGTGGTGGAGGAAGGCGCGCTGGCCGACCTTCTGCTGGTCGATGGCAATCCGATCGAGAACATCAAACTGATCGAAGATCCGGCAAAGAACTTCCTGGTCATCATGAAGGATGGAAAGGTCTACAAGAATCTTCTTGGTGGTGACCGCAACAGGTAGACGCGGCTCTGCGCCAACACCCGTGACTGACGCGCGAGGGCGTGACATTCATTCGTTGTCGCGCTGCGTCGGTCTATTTGGGAGGAAGGCGCAAGGTGGTGAGATCCGAGCCGACAATCGTCGTGCCGGTAAATCCGCCGGCTTCGGCGGCGGCGCGATAGTCCGCTTCGGTGAGCGCGCCACCGGGGACCTTGTAGGGGCCGTGATGCGTTGCCCCGACCTGCGGCGCGAGGTGGGTCAGCATCAGATATTTGGCGCCCACGCGTTGTGCCATGGCGCCAAGGTCGGGCGCCAGGCTTTGGCGGTAGAACACGGGCGGCGGCATGCCGCTGTCGCGCTCCGGACCCATGATGGGATGCATGGTCGAGTGCACGATCACGTCGGCGCCTTGTGCCAGCTTCTCGACTTGCGCCGACGTCGAAGTCGGGCGCGGCGGAGCGGCGCTGTCATTGCTGGCATCGCCTCCGATCACGACGCTGCCGACCGGCGTGTCGACGCGATAGGAGGCATGGCCCGCGATGTGGGTCGAGCGGATCGCGCTCACCCGGACCTCGCCCTTTGACCAGATAACCTGTGGCTCGTCCTTTGGCTCGAATGTGACGAGATGCACAAGCTCAGTAGGTCCGCCAGCCAACCGTCTCTTGTCCTCCGAAACCCGCTGCGCGATTTCGCCGGACTGAATGAAGGCGTCGCCGATATGCGCGACAAACTTGCCGCAGCTCAGGGTGAAGCCGAGCGGCGAGGGCGCATCGCTGCTGCAGACGACATCGAGCTTGTCCCCGCCCGAATTCCAGTTCCAGCGCGCGAGCAGGAGGTCGACGAGGCCCTCGGTGTGATCCGAGTGCATATGCGTGAGGAAGACGGCGTCGATCTGGCCGGGTTCGATGTCCAGTTGCGACAGCCGCAGTTCGGTGCCGCGGCCTGCGTCGAACTGCAGCTTCAGCGTTCCGCAATCGGCACTGTCGTCTCCGTAGCGCACGAGTGTGCCGGCGCCCGCGACGCCATTGCGCAGGGCGGGGCCGCTCATGGTGCCGGTCAAGGTGACGAGCAGGCAGGGCGCCGATTGGGCCGGAAGCGGCAGCAGCAGCCAGATGACGGCCAGCAAGGGTGTCGGAAGAATGAAGCGCCACATCCTGTCGGCTCCCGCGTCGTCCTGATCTTCATCGAGACTGCCAAAGTCCGCGCCGCATCTCAACGCCCGGCCGCGCCGCATCGAGGTGTTGTGATCGCGCCACTCACCGGGCGCGTCCCTGCGCGCATGCATGCTGCTGTGGGTATGCCGGGGCGCTGCCTTGATGTGGCTCGACAATCTGCTTGCGACCAGTTTCAATAAGCCGTTCGTCGAGGCAACATGACCCGGTAGGGCACCTTACGTGCAATCATCCGCTATTAAGATCGCAATGACCGGTTGGCGGGATGCGTTGAATGCCATTGCGCAAATGGTGCCTGTGGTTGGACCGGCGTTCCTCCTGACCCTTGTATCCGAGGCACTGGGCCAACTGTTGCTGGGCTATTCATTCGCGGCTGACCTTGCGGTGTCCGAAGGTCTTTACATATCGCAAAGCCTGATGCTGGCTCCGCTTGCGATTGCCGTTCACAGTTACGTCTTGCTTGGCGAAGTGACACCGCGCTATGCGCTCAACCCGACCGATCAACGCGTCCGGCGATACTTCATCCTGGCCGTTGCGATCCAGGTTCTGTGGCTCTCGATCGCGATTTGGTTCGTGCTCGGGCATTTCATCTTTGGTGCGCCGCTGGTCCCGGGGCAACCGATTTCGCCGGGCAACGAAGGTCCGGCATTCTGGGCACTTGTCGGAGGCTTCATTGCGGTTCTCGTGACCGGCTTTATTGTAGGGACCGCGATATTGGGTATCGTCATTCTGTTTCCGGCCTTGGCTGTAGATGCGCCCGGTGCCGAGTGGCGCAACGCCGAGACGACAGCAGGGGACATACCTACCAAATATTCTGTGCCGTCGCCCTTGGCTTGCTCCCAACTCTTCCATTCGCCGGGGTCGACGGGGTGATCCTCGCTCCCAAGGGCGCCGGTTCGTCGCCCGGGCTACCTTCAGCTTCTCAGGCCATCGGCGTTATCTTGCAGGCGGCCGAAGTGGTGCTGATCGTGGCCGTGCTCGCGTCAATCACCTCAAAACTCTATTTGGCCTATGGCAGTCGACTTAACAGGGCTCCCCGAACGGCCTGATGATGGTTCGTGCGCTTTGCTGGCCGAAGGTCAGAAGGCGTACTCTGACCGGCCGGCGAAGGGTTAGAGCATCAGCTTGTAGCCGAGATGGCTGCCGACGAATCCCAGTCGCTCATAGAAGCGGTGTGCGTCGGGGCGCGCCTTGTCGGTGGTGAGCTGCACGAGATCGCAGCCTCTCGCTTTGCATTGCGCGATCACCCATTCGAACATCTGTTGCCCGACGCCGGAGCTGCGGTGCGTCTCGGCAATTCGGACCGCCTCGATCTGCCCCCGCCAGGCGCCCAGCCGTGCGATTCCGGGAATGAAGCTGAGTTGAAGGGTCCCAATCACCTCGTCGTCCAGGGTTGCCACGACCAACAATTGGTGGGGATCGGCGAGGATGGCTTCGAATGCATCGACATAGCGTGGGTTCGGCGGCGAGCTCGCATCCTCGCGCTGCTGCCCCAGGACGTCGTTGGCGAGGAGGGCGATGATCGCCGGAAGGTCGGCGGATTGAGCCTTGCGGAAAGCGACTGGTGTCATTGAACGAGATTCCATAGAGACGAACGGTAGCGCCAGACACGCTTTGCGCCGTGCTGAGGGCAAGTTCAAGGGCCACGGAGGCACGGTGGGGCGTAGCCCGGATGAGCGAAGCGATATCCGGGGCCACGAGCTTCCGCATATCGTTGGCGATCATGCGGGCTACAAGGTCGATTGACCTGGTCCGAAACGAAATCCGCCGGCCTTTCGGCCGGCGGATTGTTGTCTCGCTAGGTGCAGTCGTCAGTGGTCCCAGCCACCGTCATGATCCCAGCCGCCGCCATGATGATGGCCGCCGTCGTCGAAGTCGAAGAAGTCGAACAGATCGCTGAGCGCCGGGCTGTTGACCGGAACATAGGGATTGCCGGGCGCCGCAACCGGGTTCGGGAAGTTGTCGCGGCTGCGGTTCGTGATCGGCTCCAGGCGCCAATTCCGCTCGATGAACTTGATGATCGAGACGTGATCGGCATATTCATGCGAGATGTGGCCGTGCCGCGCGAACGGCGACACCACGATCAGCGGAATACGGGTGCCGTCGCCGAAATAGTCGAGCGGCTGCACATAGCCAGAGTCGAAGTAGCCGCCGCCTTCATCGAAGGTGATGAAGATCGCGGTGTCCTTCGCATAGTCCGAGGCCTGGACCTGGTCGACGATCTTTTTCGCGAAGCCTTCGAACAGATTGAGCTTGGAGGACGACGGGTGACCGTCGGTAAAGCCGCTCGGCTTGACGATGGAGACCGCCGGCAGCGAGTGCTTGGAAAGGTCGGAGTAGAGATCAACCGAGTCCTTGATATGGGCTGCGACCTGATCCGGGTGCGACATGATCGAGGTGTCGTACTGGAACGGATTGCAGATGTTGCAGTACTCGTCGGCGGTCGGACCGGCCACGCCCCAGTTGAGCTGATAGGGATCGTTGACGTAGTTGTTCCACTGGTCGCCGTAGTACTTCCAGGAGATGTTCCGCTCGTTCAGGCTGTCGCCGATGCTCTTGCGGGTCGACGGCGGGATCGTGAACGGCGTGTTGGACGGGTTGGTGTCGGTGTAGGCGTTCTTGCCGTTGCCGAAGTAACCCGGATTGTAGTTGTTCAAGAGATAATAGTGGCCGGGTTCGCAATTCGCGTTGATCCGGATCCCCTTCAGATAGTCCAGGATCGGCTTGACGCCGGGCTGGGTCGGATCCGAGCAGTCGCTGTAGGAGCCGCCGCCGGACACCGGGCTGGTCTGGAAGGGCGGCGCGAAGCCGCCATTGCCGCCGGCGCCGTAGCCGTCCTCGGTGTACCAGTTGTTCGTGCCGGAAGCCGGGTTCGGATTCTCGATTTGATGCACGATGCCGGCGTCGGGCGTGCCGCCGAACACCTGCGTGCCGTTCGGCGGTACGGCGGCGTTGCCGTAGGTGTCGCTGAAGTAGAGCATGTCGGCATGGCCGAACATGACGTGGTTGGCACCGGTGCCGCCATTGACGGACTGGTGGAAGTTGTCGCTCATCGCGTATTTCTGCGCGAGCGAGGTGAAGTAGGGCACGTCACCCTTCTGCACATTGTAGAAGCCGAGCGCCGTCGAACCTTCGCCCGTGGTCGTTGCCGTCGGCGAGTATTCCGTCGAGAAGTTGGAGGGCTGTGCCGCACCGTTGGCGCCGGCGCCGACGGTGACTTCGACCCAGGCGAACAGATTGCCGCCGCAGCCCGACGGATTGTCGCGGCTGGCCGCCGAGTGGTTGCAGTTCAGCTGCTGCCACATCTGGTAGAAGCGATGCACCGGGCTTGCCGAATAGGAATCGTAGGGCATCGCATCGGTGTTGGTGAGCTGGAACGGACCGGCCGGCAGCGCGCTGACATTGGTGATGCGCTGGTCGGGGGTCTGTGAGCTCTGACCGGTGCCGCCGGACAGCAGGAACTGGTAGTACTCGGACGGCAGGCCGGATTCCGACTGCTGCGCCAGCGCAAGCGACGCCTCGCAGGTGGTGATCGGCGAGCTGCCGCATTTGTTCGGGATGTAGGAGACCTTGGGGCCGCCGACGAGTGGAGCCGGCAGTTGATCCTTGGGGAAGTTCTGCTTCGGCGGGCTCAGCAGGAACGCGTCGTTCAGGCCGGTATCGGTGGCTGCCTGCTGATGCGCCTTCTCGAAGTTCGGCCCGGGGATCGCATTCTTGTTGTGATCGAGCTTGACGATGCCCTGCGAGAGCAGGTTGAACACGCTCTCCTCGCGCCGTTCGGGCACGTAGGTCGCGAACACGTGGTCGAAGCTGCGGTTCTCACCGATGATGACGATCACATGCTTGATCGGCGACCGCGTCTCGTGTCCACCGTGATGATTCCAGTCCTCCGCAAGCACCGGGCCGGCGGTGAACTGGCCCAGCGCGAGTGCGCTGAGGGTGAGGCGGCAACCTTGCAGCCAACGTGACTTGTGCCTGTCGCGCATTAAAGCTCTCCTTTTTGCAGACTAAGTGGCTTGGTGGAACTGGCAGTGTCTCGCGGCACGACCCTGATGCGTCCCATCATGCCGCCGTCCTCATGCTCGAGAACGTGGCAGTGGTAGACGAAGGTGCCGACGATGTTGGGATCGCGAAAATCCATGCGCAGGCGCACGCTCGGATATTTCAGCATCCGGCCGTTGTAGTAGGGGACGTTGACGGTATCGCGCAGGAACGGCTCGTTGACGGCGACGCCGGACCAGTCGAGCAGCTGGAAGTGCAGCTGATGGATGTGAAAATCATGCAGCTCCATCGAGCGGTTCTCGATGATCCAGTCCTCGACGTCGCCCTGTCTCACGGTGATGTCGGGAATATCCGATTGCGGATCGAACGGTTTCGGCGTCTCGCCGTCGATGGTCATGAAGAACTTGGTCGGGCTGTTCGGATCGTTCGGGTTCTCCGGCTGCTCGGAGAAGAACAGTTTTCTGACGCGCACCGGTGTGACGTTCCCGACCCACGGCCGCTCCGGGCGCGGCAGCGGCTCGGCGTGAGCCGGCAACGCAGCCTGCGGCTCGCTTGCATCGACTGAGGACGTGATCGCCACCAGGGCGCGGTTGGGATCGTTCTCGCCGGCGGGCCCGGTGTCGACCGCGCGTGTCACCAGCAGGGCCGAGCTGCCGACCGGCGGGCCCTCGACGATGAATTCGGCACGCGAGCCCGGCGGCAGGCCGATATGGTTGACCCGTTGCACCGACGGCGAGGGGCTGCCCTGGAATTGCAGCGGCACGCCGTCGAGCCCGACGATCCCGATCTGCTGCGGTGTGCGGCCGACCAGCAGCGCGAGGTTGAGATAGGTGATCGCGGACGCGTTCAGCACCCGCCAGAGCTGCCGCTCGCCGGGCTTCATCGTCAGCGTCGCCGGCGGATAGTTCGGAAAGGGCACCGGCACGAAGTTGACGGAGAGGTCCTTCGACGGCTTGCCGAAGCCGGTCCCGGAGTTGGCGACGTCGCCGTCATTGTCGAGCTGGCTCTTGGTCATCACCGGCTCGGATTTCGACGGCGGCGCGTCGGGATTGAGGAGATCCTGGTCGCGGATCACGAGCACACGCTCGGGGAGGCCAGCGAGCTGTGGATCGGCGCGCTCGATGCCTTCGATGATGATGGCGCCCGAGGCGCCGCCGAGCACCTGCGTCTTGCTGAAGCCGTGCAGATGCGGGTGATACCAATAGAGACCGGGCGGCGCGTCGTCCGGGATGCGCAAGCGGTATTCGAACGGCGTGTCGTCGGGCTGGATCGAGGTCTTCAGCACGTCATCCTGATGGCAGACCGGCGGCACCGTCAGCCCGTGGAAGTGCAGGTTGGTCGAGATCGGCGTCATCGCGCCGCTCTCGCAAACATCGGCTTGCTTTCGCGTCGTGCAGATCGGCGCACCGGCAAGCGGGCGGTCGATCGCAGGCGTTGCCGTATCGAGATCGACGAGGTCGTTCTTGAAATGGATGACCAGCTGGTCGCCCGGCCTCAGCCGCAAGGTCGGCGACGGCCTGCCGTCCGGCGTCAGATAGCAATAGCGGCTCGTGCCATCCGGCAGCTTCTGATCGTGGATGCTGAGGTCGGTTTCGAGCACGCCATCGCGGCTGCGCAATTCGGCGGGTTCCTCGATCGCACTTCCGGGCTCAGGCCGCGCGCAAACGTCCTGTTGCGTGCGTGGCGCGTTCTGCAAGCCCGTTGCGCCGAGCCAGGCCGTCATGCCGCTCACGGCAAGCCCGAGGCAAGCCGCGACGATGACACAACAAACGGTCGAAAGTCGTCGTGCCACGCCGCCCCGCCAATACGTCGACACGAGCGCGCAAGCGCGCACGGACGCCACGCGTGACGTCAGTCCACGTCTTGCGACCGCGATGGTCGACAAATGCTTCTGTTTGGTGTCGGAACGCTAGCCGCGCGTTGTTGCCGAAATCTGGCAGGTTTTTAACACGCGGATGACAGTATCTTGCGGCACTTCGACGCAGAAATGCGCGCGCCGTTCAAACCTGCTGTGCGATCAATCGGACGCGTCATTCGCGGACCGAATTGCGGAGAAAGCAGGACGCGCAGGCAGCCGTCAGATATTTTTTCGGTGTCGCCGATCTTGTCATGTGCAAGCGCGTCGGCCACGAACAGGTTCCAGCGGGCGGCCTCGTGGCTCCGAGGCCGCAATCTCGCGCTACCCCGCGACGGCCGTCGGCAGGAATTTGGCGTCTTGCTCGACAGGCTCGCTCAATTCGTTCTCCCATTTGGCAACGACGGCGGTTGCGACGCCGTTTCCGATGACATTGGTCATCGTCCGCCCCATGTCCAGAAAGGCGTCGATTCCGATCAGCAGGACAAGGCCGCCCGCCGGCAGGCCAAAGGTGGGCAGGGTGGCGGCGGCAACCACAAGCGATGCGCGCGGCACGCCGGCGATGCCCTTGCTGGTGATCATCAGAAGCAGCAGCATCGCGATCTGGGTCGTGATCGGCATCTCGATGTTGAAGGCTTGCGCGACGAACAGCGCGGCGAAGGTCTGGTACATCATCGAACCGTCGAGGTTGAACGAATAGCCGAGCGGCAGGACGAAGCCGGTGATTCGCTCCGAAACGCCGAACTTCATCAACTGCTCGATCATCTTCGGGAAGGCTGCCTCGCTGCTTGACGTCGAGAAGGCGATCATCATCGGTTGCCGGAGCAGGCGAAGCAGGTTCCGGATCGAGCCGCCGAGCACGACGCTGCCCGCGCCGATGATGATCGCCCAGAGCACCGCCAGTCCGAAGTAAAAGGCGCTGACGAACTTTCCATAGGTGACGAGGACCCCAAGCCCCTGCGTGGTGATGACCGCGGCCATCGCTGCGAACACGCCGACCGGCGCAAAGCGCATGACATAGTCGGTGAACTTCAGCATGACAGGGACGATCTGATCGATGGACCGCGCGATGTCGGGGGCCAGCGTGCCCTTCACGGCACTCAGTGCAAAGCCGAAGAACATCGCGAAGACGAGGATTTGCAGCACTTCGTTTCCGGCCATCGCCTGCACGACGCTGATGGGGAAGACATGCGCGGCGAAGTCCTTGACGTTCAGGCTGCTGGTCTGGACATTGGCCGTGGCGTTGGTGTCGGGGAGCGCGAGACCAAGGCCGTGCCCGGGCTGCAGCAGGTTCGCGAGCACGAGCCCGACCGACAGCGACGCCACCGACGCGGTGATGAACCAGGCCAGCGATTTGACGGCGACGCGCCCCACGGCACCGCCGCTTGCGCCGAGGCTGGAGATTCCCGAGACGATGGTCGCGAACACCAGCGGCGCGATGATCATCTTGATCATCCGCAGGAAGATATCGGACACAATGGCGAAATAGCCGGCGATCGCCTTGGCTTGTTCCGGGCTCGCGAGAACGTTGCACGCGTAACCCACGGCGATACCGAGCAACAGGCTCACCATGATGTATGTGGTCAGCTTGTTCGGGGTCTGGGTTCTGCTGCCTGCCTGCATGACGTGATCCTTCGCCACCGGAGAGTTGCAACGTCCGAGCTGTGGCGCGCCTTCCGGCGTCTCGGAGCGCTGCTGAACAATACGGAGAGCCGGTCCGGCTATCCGAGCTTTGACAGGACGGCGGTGCGGGCCCGGGTTGATGGCGCGTTGCGGGCGCGGATCGCCTCGATCAGACGGTCGATGTCTTCAATGGTGTTGAACATGCCTAGCGAGACGCGGATGCCGTCGCGCTCCGGCGAGATGCGGATGCCGTTCTGCGTGAAGTAGTCCAGCCAGTCGGCAGCAGGCAAGGCGATGACGTAGATGTGCGGCGCGCGATGCTGGCGCTCTCGCGGCCCGACCAGGCCGATATCAAGCCGATCGAGGCGGTCGATCAGGTAATCGCCGAGGTCGAAGCAGTGTTGCTGGATTTTCTCAATCCCGATCTGATTGATGAAGTCGATCGCCGCGCCGAGCGCCTGGATTGCCGGAAGGTTGAAATTGCCGAGCTCGAAGCGGCCCGCGGTCGCGGGCAGGGCCACGTTGTCCGGTCTGGCGATGAAGTCGAGCGGCGGTTCTGCAAGACTTGCCGCCGCGAGGTAGGCCGGCTCCAGCTCGGTCCGCGTCGCATCCCAGTACAGAAGACCGAGCCCCTGTGGCACGAGCAGGCCCTTATGCGTGCCGGAACCGATGAACGTGGCCTTGATGGCCCTGGCGTCGATCGGTACCACGCCGATGCCCTGCATCGCGTCCACGACAAAGTAGAGCGAATGCTGCGCGCAGAGTTCGCCGACGCTCGCCACGTCGAAACGGTGGCCGGCATGGAAGGTGACGTGAGACATGGAGATTGCCCGCGTCCGTTCGTCGATATGCGGCCGGAAGCTTTCCGCATCCACCACGTCAGTCATGGGGATGAAGACGATCTCGACGCCCTTCTTCCGCAGATTGAGGAAGGCATAGGCGTTATTGGGATGATCGCCGTGGATCATCAGAACCTTGTCGCCGGCGCGAAGCGGCAGCGCGTTCGCGGCGATGTTCATGCTCTCGGAGGTGTTCTTGGTGAACGCGATTTCGTGCGGCTCGACCCCGAGGAAATCAGCGACTTTCGCACGGGTCTCTTCGAGGCGGTTCAGCCAGATCTGCTTCGGGCCGGCGTTTTCGAAGCTTTCCCATAAGAAGCGTTCGTAGGCTTCCTTCACTGGACGGGAGAGAGGCGTTTGAAAGCCGCTGTCGAGGTACACCACGTGCTCCGTGGCCGGGAAGGCCTTGCGAACGGCTGCAACGTCGTAGTGCTGGCGCATGATCACTCCGGTGGCTCAGGCGTGGGCTTTGGGCACGGCAAAACGTTCCGCCGGATCGGCCGGCGGCGTCGATCAGTTCTGGTGTCGGCATGCGGACTTGAGCGAGCTGCCTCAATCATGGTCAGCTCAATCATCTGCCCCGAGAATACACAGGATTTGCGCGAGATCGAGATTAAATCCGGAAAACGAGAGTATTCATTCCGAAAATTGAGAATCTTCCAATTCGTCTTCATGTTCCTGTAGAATGGTTTCGGACAACAGCGCCGCCGCCTCCTGCAATGGAGCGATGAAGGCGTCGAGGCCTGCGAAACCGACACGCGCCGCAGGCACAGATACGCCGAGGCATGCGATCAGATCGCCGGCCGGCGAGACGATCGGCACCGCGCAACCCACGACACCCCGGACGAATTCCTCGTTGGTCTTCGCCCAGCCTCTGCGCCGTGTCTCCTCGAGCAACGCCAGCAATTCGTCGGGGTCGGCGATCGTGGTCGGCGTGTACCGGACGAGGGGGAGTGACCTGACCAGCCGCTCGCGGACCTTCGCGGGCAGCCGGCTCATGTAGATCTTGCCCGTCGACGTGCAATGCAGCGGTGCCGCTTCGCCTGGATTGAACTGCAACGCCTGCTGTTGCTTGGAACGAACGCTGTCGACGTAGACCACGACGTTGTCGCGGACGACGCCGATCTCGCACTGCTCGCCGATGCGGTCCGCCACTGCACTCAGGACAGCATGCCGGCGCACGGAGCGAAACGCTGCCCCAATCGTCTTGGCGGCGAGCGTCACCAACTTGCTTCCGACCACATAGCGCTTGGTGCCGAGCGCCTTCTGGATCAGGCCTCGGGCTTCGAGATTGCCGATCAGCCGATGCGCAGTCGGAAGTGGAAGGGAAAGCGCGGCGGCGATCTCGGCGGCCGACAGAGCCTTCTTCTGTTCTGCAACAAAGGTCAGGATCGCGATGGCCCGATCCAGCGGCCCGTCATTGGAGCTGTCAGGTTCGTTGGCCACGATCCATTCCTCTGTGTCGATGTCGCCCGTCAGCTTTACAGCAAAGCAAACGGAAAGGCTCCTTTCGGATCGCGATGCAAGCCTCGATATGAGGATCGCTGTGGGTTATCGCCTGAACTGTACGAGAAACATCCGCAACGAATCGTGCGGGCTCTCGACGTCCGCAATCAGCCAGCCGTCGGGACCGTTGACGACGATGAAGGTGAGCGTGACGGCGCGGCCCTCATTGTCGAACGTGACCGTCACATCCGTCTTGTCGAACTGCCGGCGCGGAATTGCGATCGAGATCGGGCCGAGCCGCCAGGTCGGGCTCTGCACCAGGAAATCGTACGGTGCGTCGTGCAGGGCGGTCCAGGCGCCGCGCAGGCTGGAATCGAAGAATTGCCGGGCCGTTTCGTCGTCGCGCGGCAGGCCATTCGAAAATGCCGGGCTGCCTCTTCCATAGTAGGCGTAGACGTTGCGGATCAGCGATTCCGGCGAACGGAACCCGGCGTCGGCGCGGGCGGCCCCGAAGGCGGCCGCAACCAGCAGAAAACCCGCAAGGATCTGGGCGCGTTCCATCAGCTTTATTTGCCGTTGCCGCTGACGTATCTTGCAGGGAAATCCTCCCAAACGAAAGCCGGCCGGCGCGATGCGCGAACTCTTCGACGACGTTCCAGAACAATCCCCGCTCGATCCGCAGGAGGCGGTGCGGCGCCACATCCGCACGCCGCAGCGCAAGCGGTTCTACGCCAGCGCCGGCGTGGCCGAGGCCGATGGTGGATTTTCGGTTACGCTCGACGGCAAGCAGATCCGCTCGCCCTCCGGCAAGCCGGTCGTGGTGCCGACCCGCGCCATCGCAGATGCGGTCGCGGCGGAATGGAATGCGCAGGGCGAGACCATCGATCCCATGACCATGCCGCTGACGCGCCTCGCCAACAGCGTGATCGAGGGGGGGTGATCGATCGCGTCGACGAGGTGGCCGACGATGCGGCCAAATTCCTCGGCAGCGACCTGCTGTGTTATCGCGCCGGTCATCCCGAGACGCTGGTGGCGCGCGAGGCCCGGCATTGGGACCCGATCCTGTTCTGGGCCGCCGATGCGCTCGGCGCCCATTTCGTGATGGCCGAAGGGGTCATGCATGTCGGCCAGCCCGAGCCCGCGATCAAGGCGGCGCGCGCGGCGTTCCCGACCGACCCCTGGTCGGTCGCGGCGCTCCATGTGGTGACGACGCTGACCGGCTCGGCGCTGCTGGCGCTGGCGTTGGCGCATGGCGTCCGCGACGAGGACCAGGTCTGGGCCGCCGCCCATGTCGACGAGGACTGGAACATCGAGAAATGGGGCGTCGACGAGGAGGTCGCCGCGCGCCGCGCCGCCCGCCAGGTCGATTTCAAGGCCGCCGCCGGCGTCCTGAGGGAGTTCAGGTCGGCTGCCGGTTAACGAGGGGTTTACGGCGCCGGGCTAGCCTGCGGTTTGACCCTGCCGCCTGGCCGAGACCTCCGACATGGCTATCGCCGTCAATCCCGTGCTGCCGGTGCTCGCTTCGAAAGAGGCGGACAGCGTTGCGCCCGACCTCACGCTGGAGGCCGGCAGCGTCGTCAATGCGCAGGTGCTGAAGGTGTTGTCCGCCGACCTGGTGCGGATCGCGATCGCGAGCCTGTCGATCGACGTCCAGACCGAGGTGCCGCTGCAACAGGGCCAGAACCTGCAGCTTGCGGTATCGCAGACCAGCGACGGCATCCGCCTGCAACTGGTCGGGCCGGGGGCTGACACGGGCGATGCCGTGCAATTGTCGCCGGCAGCGGCCAACGTCACCGCTGCTCCGCAACCCGTCGCCACGGCGCCGAAGGCCGTGTTGACGCCGCTCGAGCGCATCACCATCACCGCGACGGCGCAGCATGCGGCCGCCGTCCAGGGCAGCCAGGCGCCGCTGTTTGCCAACCTTGCGGCGGTCGCTGCGGCCAATCTGCCGCCGAAGCTGCAGGCTGCGATCGCGCAGGTGCTGGCGCAGCAGACCGGCCTCAACGAGAATTTGAGCGGCGATGCCGTCAAGGCGGGATTCCAGAAATCCGGCGTGCTGCTGGAGGCGACGCTCGCCGCGGCCGTAGCACCCGCGAGCGGCGGCGCGCCCGATCTGAAGGCCGCGCTGATCGTGTTGCGCCAGGCGCTGACCTCGCTCGGCGCCGGCGATGCCACAAGGCCTGCGTCCACGCCGCTGCAGCAGCCGTCGCTCGCCAGTGCCGGCACGGCGCCGAGCATCGTGCCGCCGTCGATGCCCGAGCTCGAGGTTCAGGAGATCCTGCTGCCGCAGGCGCGCGTGCCGGTTGCCGAGGATCTCACCCGCGGCGCCACCCGCCTTGCCGGCGCGCTCGCGGACGCGCTCGATGCCGGCCCGTCTGCGGGCGGCGCGCTCAATCTCATTCAGGAAGCGCTGCACGAACTCGGCAACCCGGCGCGGCAGGGCGCCGCGCCACGGGAGATGCTGCCCGGCGATGTGCCCGCACGCGGCAGCACGCCGCCACCGCCGTTTCACGGTGCGCTGCCGTCGGCGCAGGCCGTTGCGGAGCCGTCGATTGCATCCGGCGCGCCGCTTTCGACCGCTGCGCACCGCCTGCTGGAAAACACCGACGCGGCATTGGCGCGGCAGACGCTGCTGCAGATCGCCTCGCTGCCGGACCGTGGCGACGGCACGCGTCCGCAGTTCGACACGATGGCGCCGCGCTGGAATTTCGAGATCCCGTTCCTGACCCAGCAGGGCACGGCGATGGCGCAGTTCGAGATTTCCCGCGACGGCGGCGGCAATGAGGTCGAAGCCGCCAAGCGGGTGTGGCGGGCGCGCTTCACGCTCGACGTCGAGCCGGCCGGGCCCGTGCACGCGCTGGTCTCGCTGAACGGCGAGCGCACCTCGGTGCGGATGTGGGCCGAGCGTCCCTCGACCGCCGCGCAGCTGCGCGCCGGCGCTTTCGAGCTGAGCCAGGCGCTGACCAGGGCAGAGCTTACGCCCGGCGACATCGATATCCGCGACGGCAGCCCGCCGCAGCCCGCGCCCGCACGCGCCGGCCATTTCCTGGATCGCGCATCATGAGCGAGACGCAGAACCAGCTCGCGGTCGCACTGCACTACGACCACGCCGGCGCGCCGCGCGTGGTCGCGAAAGGCAAGGGCGCGATCGGCGCCAAGATCATCGAGGTCGCCAAGGCCAACGACATCCCGATCGAGGAGAACGAGGTCTTGGCCGGCGCGCTCTCCAATGTCGAGCTCGGCGACGAGATCCCGGCCGAGCTCTACAAGGCCGTCGCCGAGGTGCTGGTGTTCGTGCTGCGGCTGTCGGGCAGGGCGCGCTAAGCATAGCGTTTTCAAGCGAAGTGGGCACAGGTTCGCGTGAAGAAAGTGCTTCAAGCAAGCGAGACTCATTGCCATCCTTTCACCACGATGGCATCAGCATCGTCGTCAACCCGAACCAGATCAGGTCCTCTTGTGATCCATCGCCGCCATGCGCTCGGCCTGCTTGCCGCCGCAGCCATTTTGCCGTCGCGCAGCTTCGCCAACGTCTCCTATCAGCGCAGCGAATTTCGCGAGGATCTGCAAAAGCGGTTCTTCGATCTCGGCACCGAGGGCACCTTCGTCGGCTACAAGGTCGACGACTATCTGATCATCGCGAGCGACAAGGTTCGTTCAGGCGAGGGCAAATTGCCGGCCTCGACCTTCAAGATCCCGAACGCGCTGATCGCGCTCGAGACCGGCGTGGTGCAGGACCCGGACAAAGACGTCTTCAAGTGGGACGGCACAACGCGCAGCATCGAGGCCTGGAACAGGGACCACACGCTGCGCTCGGCGCTCGCGGTGTCGGCCTTCCCGGTGTTTCAGGAGATCGCCCGCCGGATCGGCGCGGAGCGGATGCAGAAGTATCTCGACGTCATCGACTATGGCAACCGCGACATCGGCGGCGGCATCGACCAGTTCTGGGTGACGGGAAACTTGCGGATCGATCCGGTGCAGCAGATCGACTTCCTTGACCGGCTGCGCCGCGGCGTGCTGCCGGTCGGCAAGCGCAGCCAGCAGCTGGTGTGCGACATTCTTCCCATGACGAAAGTCGGCGATGCCGTCATTCGCGCCAAGACCGGCCTCACCGACAAGGAGCACGGCTCGCTCGGCTGGCTGGTCGGCTGGGCCGAGAAGGGCAGCGACATCACCGTGTTCGCGATGAACATGGACTGCAAGACCCAGGCGCAGATCGACGCGCGGATGAGCGTCACACAGCAATGCCTCACCGATATCGTCGCGCTGTGACGACCTGATCTGCGTGCGCCGCGACTGGTGAGTGCCACGCGGCTCGACTAGCATCCTCCGATAAATCAAAGCGGAGGAAATCATGCAATCAGCATCCGTCTGGCTGTCGTCGCTCACGCTGGCTGCGGCCGGCGGCTGGCTCGCGGCCACAATGTTTTCGGCGCCGGCCACCAGCAAGGAGCCGCGTTTTCCGCAGCTCACGATGGATCAGCTCAACGACCAGCAGCGGCCGCTCGGCGAGGCCATCATGAAGGTGTCGAGCGTCGGCATCGGCGGGCCCTACAATCCTATCATCCGCAGCCCGGTGCTCGGTCAGCGGCTCTATGACCTGTTTTATTATCTGCGCTGGCAGACCTCGGTGCCGACCAGGCTGAACGAGTTCGCGATCCTGATCATCGGGCGGCAGTGGCGCTCGCAGGTCGAGTGGTTCGCGCATGCGCCGCTCGCGGCCAAGGCCGGCTTGTCGGCCGATGTCATCGCCGAGCTGAAGGCCGGCAACCGGCCGTCGAAAATGGCCGACGACGAGGCCGTGGTGTACGATTTCGTCACCGAGCTGACCACGACCAGGAAGGTCTCCGACGAGACCTATGCGCGGGCCAAGGCAATCTTCAACGATCAGCAGATCGTCGATCTCACCGCGCTCGCCGGCAACTACGTGATGGTCGCAATGCTGCTGGCAATGGCGGAGGAGACGGTGCCGCCAGGCAAGGAAGAGCCGTTCAAGGTGGGTGAGAAGTAGGGCGGGCCGCCGCAGCCGCTTCACCTCGCCGCGCGTGCGGGGAGAGGTCGGAACGCATCGCTAGATGCGTTCCGGGTGAGGGGGAGTCTCCGCAGGCACAGCTATCACCGTCCGGGCGGAAGCAGCCCCTCACCCCAACCCTCTCTCCGTAAGAACGGGGAGAGGGAGTAGAGCGACGCCGCTATTGGCGCCCGATCGCCCGCTGCAACGCCGGCATCAGTTTCGGGTCGCGGCATTGCGCGACGTTGAAGCGCATGAAGCCGGTGGCCGATTGCGTGGTGCTGAACACGTTGCCCGGCGCCAGCACGATGTTGTCGGCGAGCGCCGCGCGCGCCACGTCGGCGGAATCGCAGCCGTCGGGCAGGCGGCACCAGAGCTGGAAGCCGCCGCGCGGCATCAGCCACGGCTCGATGCCGATGCGCTGCAGCTTGTCGCCGACGTCGCGGCGGGCGCGCGCCAGCCGCCGGCGCAGCTCCTCGACATGCTTGCGGTAGAAGCCGGTCGCCAGCACGCTCGCGATGATTTCGGTCGCGACCGCGCAGGGGCCGCCGAACCCGGTCGCGACCTGCAGATCGACCAGCTGCTCGATCCAGTCGGCGCGCGCTGCGATGAAGCCGCAGCGGAGCGACGCCGACAGCGTCTTGGAGAAGCTGCCGATCCGGATCACGCGGTTCAGCCCGTCGAGCGCCGCGAGCCGTGCCGACGGCTCCGGCTCGAAATCGGCGAAGATGTCGTCCTCGACGATCGTCAGGTCATATGCCGCCGCGGCATTCAGCACGCGGTGCGCCGTCTGCGGCGACATCGTCGCGCCGGTCGGATTGTGCAATCCGGAGACCGTGATGTAGAGCCGCGGCCGCTCGGCTTCGAGCACCGCCTCGAAACTTGCGACGTCGGGGCCCGATGGCGTGTAGGGCACGCTGACCAGGTTGACCTGATGGGCGCGCAGCAGCGCCCGAAAATTGAAATAGCAGGGATCGTCGACCAGCACCGTGTCGCCGGGCCGCAGCAGGAAGCGGCAGATCAGGTCGATCGCCTGGGTGCCGGACATCGTGAGCAGCACCTGCTCGGGCGACACTTCGAGACCTTCGTCGGCGAACCGCGCCATCAGCATGCGGCGCAGCGCCAGCGAGCCGCGCGTCGCACCGTAATCGGCGAGCACGGCGTCCTCGGCCCGCGCCAGGCCACGGAACGCGCGCCGCAGCGCCTCGGTCGGCATCCAGTCGGCGGGCAGCCAGCCGCAGCCCGGCTTCAGCGCGCCGCTCGCGGCGTCGAGCGATTGCCGCGACACCCAGAACGGATCGACGGCGCGGTCGTGCAGCGGCTGGTCCTTTGTGAGCGCCAGCGGCGGCAGCGCCGCGGACGAGACATAGAAGCCCGAGCCCGGCCGCGCCCGGATCAGGCCCTCGGCGGCGAGCCGGTCATAGGCCTCGACCACGGTCGAGGGCGAGACGCCCATGGTCGCGGCAAAGCTGCGGATCGAGGGCAGGCGGTCGTGGGCGGCGAGCGCGCGGCTCGCGATCCTGGCGCGGATCGCGTTCATCACGCCGGTGGTCCGGGTCGCCTTTGGCGCATGAGATGGTTGCTGCAAGTGTATGCCTACCTTTACCCATACAGTTTGGCGATATTGTACTGATCCGTAGCTGCCTTGGCCAGCCCGTCGCCTCTATCTTCGCCCGCGAAAGGCGAGGTGTGCGATGAGCGATTCCAAGACATGGGCGGGCGAGGGGCGGGGCGGCGCGTCGCTGGAGGGCTGGGGCAGCGGCTTGCTCGGCGTGATCATCTTCAGCGGCTCGCTGCCGGCCACCCGCGTCGCGGTCGCCGGGTTCTCGCCGCTGTTTTTGACGTCGGCACGCGCGGCCATCGCGGCGCTGCTCGGCGCGGCCCTGCTGGCGGTGCTGCGGCAGCCCTGGCCGCAGCGCAGGGACCTGGTGTCGCTGACCATCGTAGCCCTCGGCGTCGTGATCGGCTTTCCGCTGCTGACCGCGCTGGCGCTCCAGCACATTACCTCGGCGCATTCGATCGTGTTCATCGGGCTGCTGCCGCTGTCGACCGCCGTGTTCGGCGTGCTGCGCGGCGGCGAGCGGCCGAAGCCGCTGTTCTGGCTGTTCTCCTGCATCGGCAGCGCGACGGTCGGCGCCTTCGCTCTGTCGGGCGACGGATCGGCGTCGCTGACCGGCGATTTGCTGATGGTCGCCGCCATCATCGTCTGTGGCCTCGGCTATGCGGAGGGTGCGGCGCTGTCGCGCCGGCTCGGCGGCTGGCAGGTGATCTCCTGGGCGCTGGTGCTCTCGGCGCCGGTGGTGCTCGTGATGACGATCGTGACGCTGCCGCCGAGCTGGCAGGGGATCGGCGCGCCGGCCTGGCTCGGGCTCGCCTACGTCTCTATTTTCAGCATGCTGGTCGGCTTCGTGTTCTGGTATCGCGGCCTTGCGCTCGGCGGCATCGCCAGCGTCGGCCAGTTGCAGTTGTTGCAGCCGTTCTTCGGCCTCGCGCTGGCCGGGCTGCTGCTGCATGAGCCGGTCGCCTGGTCGATGATCGCGGCGACCATGCTTGTCGTCGTCTGCGTGGTGTTCGCGCGCCGCTTCGCCTAACCACGTCGGCCCTCTCCGATAGAAGTGAAGACAGCATGCCCGGCGCAAGGCCGGGCATGACGCGTTTGAAAAAGCGGAGGGCGCTAAGCCGGCTCCTGCGCTTTCCCGATTCGCCCGAGATGGGTGTAGCCGAATCCTCTTGGGTATTTCAGCCCGTAGCCGAGCGCGCGGTCGATCCCGATATGGGCAAGCCAGATCATCGCGATCGAGAGCACCAGCGGTCCTTCGCCGGCAAAACCCAGCGTCATCAGCGCCACCGGCGCCAGATAGGTGTGGGCGGCGTTGTAGGCGATCGCGCCGGCCCGCGGGCTGATCAGGTAGGCGGCAAAGCTGATATCCGGCACCAGGAACAGCAGGACGTAGATCAGCCACGAGCCCTCCCACTTGTAGTAGAGCACGGTCATCCCGACGAACAGCACCAGCCCCTCCAGCCGGAGCAGGGTGCGCACCCCGCCGGTGGCGGCGCCGGTCTCGGCCGTGGTCGTATCAGTCATCGCTGTCTCCCCAGATGTCGGAAAATCCTACCGTTTTTGCGCCCGAACCCGGTCACAAGCGCCTTTCCGGTTCCGAAATGGCCGTGCTAAAGC
This sequence comes from Bradyrhizobium sp. USDA 3240, assembly GCF_054063295.1. Taxonomy (NCBI): domain Bacteria; kingdom Pseudomonadati; phylum Pseudomonadota; class Alphaproteobacteria; order Hyphomicrobiales; family Nitrobacteraceae; genus Bradyrhizobium; species Bradyrhizobium sp. USDA 3240. The sequence goes on along the minus strand of NZ_JBSSGD010000002.1, from coordinate 595,738 downwards.
CATTCCGAACGAAGCGGGCCCCGGCCCGCGCCGGGACGCGGACTGTAGCTAACACGGGCGGAAACAAATGAAAGACATCCTCGACACCCTCGAAGAGCGGCGCGCCGGCGCCAAGCTGGGCGGCGGCGAAAAGCGCATCGAGGCGCAGCACGCCCGCGGCAAGCTGACCGCCCGCGAGCGGATCGAGCTGCTGCTGGACAAGGGCTCGTTCGAGGAATTCGACATGTTCGTCGAGCACCGCTCGATCGAGTTCGGCATGGAGAAGAACAAGATCCCCGGCGACGGCGTCGTCACTGGCTGGGGCACGGTCAACGGCCGCAAGACTTTTGTCTTTGCCAAGGACTTTACCGTTTTCGGCGGCTCGCTGTCGGAAACCCATGCCCTGAAGATCACAAAACTTCAGGACATGGCGATGAAGGCGAGGGCGCCGATCATCGGCCTCTATGACGCCGGCGGCGCGCGCATCCAGGAGGGCGTCGCTGCGCTCGCGGGTTATTCCTACGTGTTCCGGCGCAATGTGCAGGCCTCGGGCGTGATCCCGCAGATCTCCGTCATCATGGGCCCCTGCGCCGGCGGCGACGTCTATTCGCCCGCGATGACAGATTTCATCTTCATGGTGAAGAACACCAGCTACATGTTCGTCACCGGCCCCGATGTGGTGAAGACCGTCACCAACGAGGTGGTGACGGCGGAGGAACTCGGCGGCGCCTCGGTGCACGCGACGCGCTCCTCGATCGCCGACGGCGCGTTCGAGAACGACGTCGATGCGCTGTTGCAGATGCGCCGCCTGATCGACTTCTTGCCGTCGAACAACACCGACGGTGTGCCGGAATGGCCGAGCTTCGACGACATCGGCCGGGTCGACATGTCGCTGGACACGCTGATCCCCGACAATCCGAACAAGCCCTACGACATGAAGGAATTGATCCTCAAGGTCGTCGACGAGGGCGACTTCTTCGAGATCTCGGAGACCTTTGCGAAAAACATCGTCACCGGCTTCGGCCGCATCGCCGGCCGCACCGTCGGCTTCGTCGCCAACCAGCCGATGGTGCTGGCGGGCGTGCTCGACAGCGACGCGTCACGCAAGGCCGCACGCTTCGTGCGGTTCTGCGATGCCTTCAACATCCCGATCGTCACCTTCGTCGACGTGCCGGGCTTCCTGCCCGGCACCGCGCAGGAATATGGCGGCCTGATCAAGCACGGCGCAAAACTGCTGTTCGCCTATTCGCAGTGCACGGTGCCGCTCGTCACCATCATCACCCGCAAGGCCTATGGCGGCGCCTTCGACGTGATGGCCTCGAAGGAAATCGGCGCCGACATGAACTACGCCTGGCCGACCGCCCAGATCGCGGTGATGGGCGCCAAGGGCGCGGTGGAGATCATCTTCCGCAGTGACATCGGCGACCCCGACAAGATCGCTGCCCGAACCAAGGAATACGAAGACCGTTTCCTGTCGCCCTTCATCGCCGCCGAGCGCGGCTACATCGACGACGTTATCATGCCGCATTCGACCCGGCGCCGGATCGCCCGGGCATTGGCGATGCTCAGGGATAAGAAGGTCGAGATCCCTGCGAAGAAGCACGACAATCTGCCGTTGTGATGGGAGCATAGTAAGCGAAGCGTAGGGTGGGTTAGCGAAGCGTAACCCACCGACTTCGCTCCGCATGACCCGCGGCGGGTTACGGCTTCGCCTAACCCGCCCTACGAACTGAAAGCTGACTTCAGTCCATTTATGCGGAAACCGGCGGCCAGTCCGTGACGGCAGGCAGCACGAACTGGTTGAGGATGGCGTTCGAGATGTAATGCCTCTGCTCGAACGCATTCACGACGAGCACGAGATCGAGCGCGGGCACGATGAAAAGGCGCTGGCCGCCGGCGCCGAAGCCGGCAATCCAGCTCAGGTCGTGACCGTTCAGCAGGGAACGGCCAAGCCACCACTGATAGCCATAATAGAGCGCGGCGTGCCCTTCGGCGTTGACATGCGGCCTGGTCGACTTTGATATCCATGAGGCGGGCAGGATGTGCTTGCCGTTCCAGCGCCCGCCGTCAGCCACGAGCTGGCCAAGCTTGGCAAGGTCACGCGGCCGCAGCCGCAATCCGGCAAAGGCCGCGGGCTGGGCGCTGCCGGTGAAGCTCAGCCACTCGACGTCGGTGATGCCGAGTGGTTCGAACAGCTTCTCCCTGGCATAGATATCGATCCTTTGGCCGACGCCTTTGGCAAGGGCCGCAGCGAGCAGGGTGGTGGCGCCGCCGCTATAGTTGAACAAGACGCCGGGCTGCAACGCCATCCGCTGCTCCAGCACGTAGCGGCAGGGATCCTGCGCCTCGAGCAAGAGCCGCTCGTTGTTCGCCTGGCCTTTCCAGCCTCGCTTTTCATCCCATCGTTGACCGTGTGTCATGGTGAGCAGGTGCCGGAACGTGATGCGCGCGTTCTTGGTGGTGCGCAGCTCGGCATATTCGGGAAAGGTATCGATAACCGATGAATCGAGCGGCGGAAATTTTTGCTCGCCCAAGGCGAGACCGACCAGAAGCGACGTTACGCTCTTGGTGATGGAGCGGATGTCATGCTTCGTTTCGGGCGAGAATTGAACCGGCGCCGACCAGTCCATCCACCGGCGTTCCCGACCGGAGAAATAGCGCTCGAACACAAGCTTGCCGTGGCGGACGATGACAACGGCGTGAACGTTGCGCTTGGGCCATTGCTTGAGAAACGTGTCGAGCCCGGAGAGGCTCTTGGCATCGAGGCCGACCTCGGCGGGAGCCGCCACGGCCCATCCATCGTCAAGCGTTGAACAGGCTAACATTGATTTGAGTCCGAATTGGATGACCAAGAGCTAGCGCGCGTGTGAAGGGTAGCGATTCCTTGCGAAAATGCACGCGGCGGGTTACGGCTTCGCCTAACCCGCCCTACAGGTTCGAACCTGATGACCGACGACGAGCCGACCGACGCGATTTCCGAGATCGAGGCGCAGATCGAGGAGCTTGCCGAGAGCGCCGAACGGTCTCGGCGGATCATTCTCGGCTCGAAGGTGGCAATCGCCGGCGGGTTCGTCTTGTTGCTCGCTGCGCTGCTCGGCCTGTTCAGTTCCGGTGAGACCGCGGCACTCGGATCGATTGCGCTGGTGCTCGGCGGCATCGTGTCGCTCGGATCGAATGTCAGCACGCTGCGGCAGACCGAGGCTGCGATCAGTACGGCCGAGGCGCGCCGCGCGCGGCTGATCGGCAACATCGATCTTCGACTGGTTCATGATGCGCCGCTGAAGCTGATGTGATGGGTGCCGCCTGTCGGCGATCGTAGCCCGGGTGAGCCGAGATGACGCGCGGCGCGCGCTCGGTCACAAGCCCTCTGAGCCCTAGAGCGGACCATCTAAAGCCGGTGTTCGGCTCCCAAGTCGCCCGTCATGCGGTCTGGACCCACGAGCAAATTGTTGCAGTTGTGCAACTGCGGGCTGAATAACCAGCTTCCTGCTCATCGAACATCTTTACGCAACGTGCGTGGTTTGATCAATTCAACCTGGGGTGGGTTTTGACCAATGAATTTTCATCGTGGTTCGCTGATTTTGTCAGCATGCGTATTCGCGTCGGCTTGCGCGTATCCGACCATCAATCGGGAGCGCGTTGTCGAAGTTAAGCACTTCGTAGAGATAGTCGAATGCGAATTGCGAGCGGTTCGCCGTTTCCTTCCGGCGGAGGCGAACCCGAAAATACCGGACACGTGGGACATTGGCTCGACGCTCGATTTGACGTTAGTCAGTCGGGTCGATGCTGACGGCAAGGTTTCCTGGGCTATTCCAGTCGACTATTCGCTGACACCGAGCGTCGGCGGGCATGCTCAGGATACGATCACGGCACACCTTGCGTTCTCGACGGATCTTGCCGCGGTCCTGTCGACGCCACCACCTGCCTGGTGCCAGCCCAAGGATATCGATCCATCGGGTACCGGGATTGGTTTGGCTGCTTGGATTGAAACGGTCTTTACGGCCATTCCCAAAGACAGCAACGGCGGTCTTACCTACACAAAGATTCTAGAACTGCAGGCGAATGCAGGAGCACGATTTGGCTGGATATTCGCTCCAATCAATTTGGACGTTGGCGCCTCCGTCCAAGGCACCAAGACCAACCAACTGGTGGTAGGACTGTCTCCTCATGTTGGTCCCCAGAAGGTTATTATCGTTGGTGACACCACCCGCAAGGTCGGGGCCGCATCCCGATTAAGCTCATCAGCAACGCGCACGTTCAGCAATCCCAACTTGAACACTCTGCTGCAGCGCCAAGCACCGGTCAGATTACTTCCGGGTCAGACACTACGATAGGAATCTGTGCGCGGTGGCGCCCGAGACTTGATCTGCGCGGTCAAGCGTAGCTTGGATGAGCCAGCGGGCCGCGCGAACGTACGCCCCGCATGTCGCTTCGCTCATGCGGGCTACATGCTAGGCTGCACCGCATGATCGAAACGCCACGCCTTCGACTCCACAGATGGGACGATCGCCATCGCGACACATTCGCGGCGATGCATGCCGATCCCGACGTCATGGTCGACTATGGCGGACCGGTCGGGCGGGCGGAGAGTAACCGGAAGTTCGAGCGATACGTTGCAGCGCAGCGTGACCACGGCATATCGCGATGGGCCGTTGAGGATGTCGACGGCGCATTGCTGGGTTATGCCGGTGTGATGCCGCGGCTGTCGGGAGATCATCCGCTCGGCGGGCATTTCGAAATCGGCTGGCGCTTCACGCGCAAGGCCTGGGGCCACGGCTACGCGACCGAGAGCGCCAGCGCGGCGCTGCGGCACGCAATCGATGACGCCGGGCTGCACGAGATCGTGTCATATACCAGCCTGGACAACGTGCGCTCGCAGGCTGTGATGGCGAGGCTCAATCTGCGGCGCGATCCCGCGCGTGACTTCACGACACTGACATTGCGCGGCGAGCCGTGGCGCGGACTGGTCTGGGTCGTGCCATCGGGATGGCCGCGTGGCTGATTTGCCCTGTCACAAGGCTCGGACGATTCATGTCGCGAGAACGCGGATTTATGACTTACAGATCTCGCCACATATTCAGTGTCGTCCCGGCGAAGGTCGGGACCCATAACCACAAATGCCGCTTACCGCGCGACTCCGGAACGACGAGTCCCCACACAACTCGTGCTGCGGCGTATGAGTCCCGGCCTTCGCCGGGACGACAGCGGGAGGAGCGCACCCTTACTTCGCCGCGAGCGGCACGTAATCGTACTCACCGACGCCTTGCAGGATCAGGAACGTCAGCGACGTCGTGCCGGCGTTGGTGACGAGGTGAGGGCGGGTGGGCCTCACGGCATAGACCTCGCCGGGCTTCAGGTTCACTTCCTCCTTCGGCTCCTGCAGGAACAGCCGCATCTGGCCTTCCAGCACATAGAACGTGTCGGAGATGTTGCTGTGGGTGTGCCACGGCACCTTCTGGGTCGGCGAAAGCTGCAACTCCATGATGCGGAAGCCGGGGCGGGCGGCGTGCTGAGCGCGGCGCTCGACTTCGTAGAGGTGGCTGGCATCCTTGATCGGTTGTCCTGACTTCATGGTCGCCTCCCGGAGATGCTCTTGTGATGCGCGATGCTAGTTCGGTTCGGCCGCGCGTGGAACGGTCGGAATCGGCATGACGGGTAGAACGTGAAGCGGCAGCGTCGTGATGATTGTGTGACGTCACGCAGTTGCGAACGCAGCCGTACGGCGTCGAACTCCGTGAAACGTGAATGCGCGGTTCAGCCGGTGTTCAGGTCGCGGCGAAAAAACTGGCTGACGCAGTTGGTCCAGCTCAGCAACAAAGGGAACTCTGATGGAACGCCGGGATTTTCTGAAGATCGCCTTCGGTGTCGCCGCCGGTGTGGCGACTTTTGCGATAGCCGCCCAGGCGGCGCCGCTCGCGCCGCTTCCGCTCAATCGGGACGCCCGTGCGCCGGCCGGCAATGATGCGCATCCGGCCGTCACCACCGGCGACGAGGTCGGTCGCCTGAAGCCCGAGCAGGTGCACTGGCATCACGGCCACCGCGGCTGGCATCATCGGCGCTGGCACCACCGGCATTGGGGCTGGCGCCACCGCCATTGGCGCAGGCATCACTGGCGTCATCATCACTGGCGCCGCTGGTGATATCGGCGCCGCCTCAAAAAAGAAAAACCCCGCGCGAGGCGGGGTTTTATTTATGCAGGTGCGCCGCGATCAGATCGGGCGGCAACGGCCGTAGCGCCAGGCGAAACCGTACGGGCAAGCGCGAACGCGCGGCGCCACCACGACCGCGCCGGGTGCGACGACGACGGGGCGCTCAACAAGGACCGGGCCGGGAGCGACGACGACGGGGCCGCGGTTTCTGACGCAGCCGCCATAGGGACCGCGATGCCAGCCGGGGCCGCAACCGCCGGCCGCGTCAGCGGCGCTGATGCCGGCGAATGCGGTCGTCACCAAAACTGCTGCTGCAAAAAGATACTTCATGTCTTCTCCTTTTAATTGGGCCGCACTGCGGCACCGCAACAAACTTTAGATTACCGATTCGCCCGGCCGGATCATTGCAGAAGCCGTGCCCGATGTCGCCGACCTTAGGGTTGCGGGCTGAATGCGACATGAATGCTGCAGCTCACAGCTGCGTCAGTGCGTCGCAAGCGAATGAGCCCAGCATCAATTTGAAACATTTCGCAATCGCGAGCAGAACGGAGCGTGCAGCGGCGTGCGCGAAGACATATCGGAGCGTTCGCGAACGACCGCGACTTGAATGCGCGATGCTATTCGCCCGCGCCGAACAGCGCAGCGAACCGCTTCTCGCCGTTTCGCGAAAAATTGACCACGCGGCTGCCCGGTGCGGTATCGCGCGCGGCCCATTTCAATTCGGTGAAGCGGTCCATCATCGCGGCGCCGAGCGTGCCGGCGAGATGGTGGCGCCGCTCACTCCAGTCGAGGCAGGCCTTGCACACCGGGCGGCGCGGATGCGTCAGCGCATCGGCGTCGATCTGCAGCTCCTCGGCCATGAAGCGTTTGCCTTCGCCGGTGAGCTCGATCGCCTGCTTGCTCTGGCGCACCAGCTTCTGCCGCCGCATGCTGTCGAGCATCTGCACGCCGAGATCGCCGGCGAGATGGTCGTAGCAGATGCGGGCGCGGCGCAGCGCCGGATCCTTCGGGCCGGTGCGCACGCGCATATGGCCGGCGCGGGCGGCGATGCCCTGCAGGCCCTCGAGCACATCGGCGACGTCGGGGTCGGAGAGCCGGTAGTAGCGGTGGCGGCCTTGCTTCTCGGGCTCGATCAGCCCGCCGGCCTCGAGCTTGGCGAGATGCGAACTCGCCGTTTGTGGCGTGATGCCGGCCTCCTGCGCCAACTCGCTCGCGGTCAGCGCGCGGCCGGTCATCAGTGCGGTCAGCATGTTGCAACGTGCGGGATCGCCGACCAGGGCGGCGATCCGGGAGATGTCGGGTCCTGCTTTCATAGTTCGATGATAGCCGAAGCATCGAGGTCGGGCAAGGCGGTAGTGTCCATCGTGCCCGTCGCCCGCAATGACGAAACACCAGGAGGCCCAAATGACCGTCACCGTCTTCATCCGCTACCAGCTCGATCCGTTCAAGCGCGCGATGTTCGAGGAGTATTCGCGGAACTGGCTCTCGATCATCCCGCGCTGCGGCGGCGATCTGCTCGGCTACTGGATGCCGCACGAGGGCACCAACAACATCGCCTTCGCGCTGATCTCGTTCGAGAGCCTTGCCGCATACGAGGCCTATCGCGCACGGCTGCGCCAGGACGGCGAGGGTGTGGCGAACTTCAACTTCGCGGAACAAAACCGCTTCATCCTTGCCGAGGAGCGGACATTTCTGCGCAAGGTCGAGCTATAGTCGTTCCACAACAACAATGCGCGGAGGCGCCCATGATTGCCGTGATCTTCGAAGTCTGGCCGAAGGCTGAGCACCGGGATCTCTATTTCGACCTTGCCGCCGAGTTGAAGCCGATCCTGCAGGAGATCGACGGCTTCATCTCGGTCGAGCGGTACGAGAGCCTCACCGAGAAGGGCAAATTCGTGTCGCTGTCATTCTTCCGCGACGAGGCCGCGGTACAAGCCTGGCGCAACACGATCGAGCACCGCCGCACGCAGGCCAAGGGCCGCGCGCGGATCTTCGAGAATTACCGGCTGCGGGTCGCGAGCGTGATGCGCGACTACGGCTTGAATGAACGCGATCAGGCACCGAAGGACAGCCGTGCGGTGCACGAAGCGAAGCTCTAGCGCTCGCATATGCGCGTGCCTATCTCTGCGCGGCCAATGAATCTAGGGAGCGACCAATGCCACTGCCAACTGCTGACAAACGAGCCGCCTTCAAGAAGCTGCACGAGAGCGGGTGCTTCATCATTCCGAACCCGTTCGACGTCGGCAGCGCCCGCGCCTTGCAACATCTCAGCTTCAAGGCACTGGCCTCGACCAGTGCGGGCTTTGCCTGGACCATCGCCAAAGCCGACAACCGCGTCACCGTCGACGATGTCTGCGATCACCTGACTGCGATCTGCGCGGCGGTCGATATTCCCGTCAACGCCGATTTCGAGGGCGGCTTCGCGGTCGAGCCCGACAAGGTCGCGATCAATGTCGCGCGCGGCGTCAAGACCGGCGTTGCCGGGCTCTCGATCGAGGACTCGACCGGCGATGCCGCCAACCCGCTGTTCGAGCACAAGCTCGCGGTCGAGCGCATCAGGGCGGCGCGCAAGGCCATCGATGCCGACAACAGCGGCGTGCTGCTCACCGGCCGCTGCGAGGCGTTCCTGTGGGGCAAGAAGGACCTCAATCTGGTGATCGAACGGTTGCAGGCCTATTCGGAAGCCGGGGCGGATGTGCTGTATTCGCCGGGCATCTCGACCAGGGAAGAAATCTCTGCGGTCGTGAAGGCGGTGGCGCCGAAGCCGGTCAATCTCCTGATCGGCGGCGCGTCCGAGCTGACGCTGCAAGCGGTCGGCGACCTCGGCGTGCGCCGGATCAGCGTCGGCGGCGCACTGGCGCGGATGGCCTGGACCGGCGTCATGAAGGCGGCCAAGGAGATGGCCGAGAAGGGCACCTTCACCGAATTCGCCAACGGCTATCCCGGTGGCGAGCTCAACAAGATGTTCAAGTAGACTTCGCGCGAAAAAAAGCGGCGGGCCGTTGGGGCCCGCCGCTCGCGCCTGGTCAGTGTCATCACGCGTTACTTGGCATTCTCGGCCGGCGGAGCCGCCGGCTTGTTCATGTCCGACTTGTTCATGTCAGACGGCGGGCTCGCCGGGTTGGCCGGCGCCGCGCCTGTGGTCACGCCGGGCTGGCTGTTCGGCTTCGGCGTCACGTCGCGCATGCCCGGGGGCGGCGCGGCCGGGTTGACCGGCTGGGTCTGCGCGGTCTGTGTCGACGGCGTCGTGCCGGCCTCGTGCACCGACGTATTGTTCAACCCGTAGAACAGTGCGCCGAGCACCACGGCCACCGCAACTGCGAACATCGCGACTTTGGTGCTGCTCGCCGGTCCCTCCTGGAGTTCCGGATCCGGCTGCAGCTCGTTGTCCAGGCTGTTGAAGCGCGCCTGACGGCGGATTTCGTCATCGGTCAGGTTGGCGCGATACGGATCGTCAGGGTTGTAAGTCATTTCAAGTTCCTCCGTTAGCCCCCCAAGGCTAAGCGTCAAGGCTAAGCGCGTAGGCTAAACGCAGGAGACAATCGCTGGCGCGTGAGGATGTTCCGCGCCAGTGTTGCAACCTGTTCATGCGGGAACCGCCGATTCCCTGGAGCGCTTTCGCGCGAAGTGGATACCGGTTCGCGCGAAGAAAACGCGCTAAAACAAGAGTCCAGAGCCTCGTTCCTGTTCAATCAGAACAGGATAGGCTCTAGGTTCCGAACCTGTTCCATGAGGCCTCTTCGATGTGGACCATGCCGCCCACCGATTCGGTGCTGCACGTGCTCTCGTTCATTGCCGTTGCGGCGCAATCGATGACGGCGGCGCTGGCGGCCGGCAGGCGCAGCATGGATTGGGCCGGGGTCTGCATGCTGGGAGCGATCACCGCGCTCGGCGGCGGCACCATCCGCGACGTGCTGCTCGGGCATTATCCGCTGCTCTGGGTCGCGCATCCGATCTACCTTGCGATCGCGGCGGCCGGCGCCTTCGCCACCATCCTGCTGGCGCGGCTGGTACACCGGCTCAATCTCGCATTCCTGGTGCTCGATGCGATCGGGCTCGTGGTGTTCACCATGGCCGGCTGCGACGTGGCCTGGCAGGTCGACGCCTCGCTGCCGATCGTGATCGTCTCCGGCATGATCACCGGCTGCGCCGGCGGCGTGCTGCGCGACATCCTCTGCAATGATGTGCCGCTGCTGTTTCGCAGCGAGCTCTACGCCAGCGTCTCGGTGGTGACCGGGCTGTTCTATGCGACCGCCTTCGGGCTGCAGCTCAACGACTGGCTCTGGACCGGGCTGACATTCGTGCTCGGCCTGACGTTCCGGATGTTGGCGATCCGCTACAAATGGGAGATGCCGAAATTCGTGTTCAGCGGCGAGGATCGCTGATCAGCTATTTCGCCGTCCGCGCCCTTATTTCGCCGTCCGCGCCTTGGCGACCTCGTCCGCCGTCACGGCCGGCGCCGCATTGCCCCAGGAATTTCGGATGTAGGTCGCGACGTCGGCGACCTCCTGGTCGGTGAGTTTTGGATAGGCCGGCATCGAGCCTGCGTTGGGTGCGCGCGGCGTGGTCAAGGTCTGCGCGCCGTCGAGGATGATGCGCAGCGTGCTCGCAGGACTAGCTGATTGCAAATTGGTATTGCCGGGCAGCGGCGGATAGATCCGTGGCGCGCCGGAGCCATCGAGCTCATGGCAGGCAACGCAGGCGCCACGATAGATCCGCGCGCCATTGCTCATCTGCGCCGGCGAGGGCGGGGTGACCCGCGGCTCCGGCGCGCCGGCGGGCAGGCTCTTCAGATAGACCGCGATCGCGCGCACGTCGGCGTCGCTCATCTTCGAGGTCGAATTGACCACCACCTCGGACATCAACGGGCCGGCATGGCTGTGCCCGTTGCGGCCGCTCTGCAGGTATTCGGCGATGTCGCCGGCGCTCCATGATTTCAGCCCGCTGCGCTCGGCGCCGTCGAGCCGCGGCGCGAACATGCCCTGCACCATGCTGCCACTGAGCGCCTGGTCGCGTCTGTCGGCGCCGAACGCATTCTTCGGCGTATGGCAGGCGCCGCAATGGGCGAGGGCCTCGACAAGGTAGCGGCCGCGATTCCATTCCGCGGTCTTGCTCTGGTCCGGCTGGATGATCCCCGGCGTGAAGAACAGGGCGTTCCAGCCGCGCATCAGCACGCGGTAGTTCAACGGCCAGCGCAGCTCGGGCGACGGCGCCTTGTTGCTGACCGGCGCGAGCGTCGCGAGATAGGCGCGGATCGCCAGGATGTCGTCGCGGATCAGCTTGGTGAAAGACGGGTAGGGGAAGGCAGGGTAGTAATGCGCCCCGTTCGGCGAGACGCCCATCCGCAGCGCGCGCAGGAAATCGTCGTCGCTCCAGCCGCCGATGCCGGTATCGCGATCGGGGGTCAGGTTCGGCGAGAACTCCGCACCGAACGGCGTGTCGATCCGCTTGCCGCCGGCGAACGGCATGGCCGTATCGGCCGTGTGGCAGCTCGCGCAGTCGCCTGCAATCGTGAGCGCCTTGCCGCGGGCGACAATGTGGTCGTCGGTTGGCGCGGCCGTGCATTCGCGGGCCGCGAACGCACTGCACAACAGCATACTGGCCAGAATCGCACCGATCGTTCGATGTCGTCGCCGCATCCAATCACCTTCCGGTCCACAGGACGCGTTACGCCATTTCGCCGCGGGCCTGTCCAGCGACAGAAACCGAAACGGCGCTGCAATATTCCCGGCACGAAGTTGCGATTTTTGAGCGACGGGCTCGGTCGCCCAGAATTGTGCTGCGCGGGCCGGAATATCCGACATAGACTGGTTCTAACAAGTTCGGATGACTAGCTAAAAAGCAGGCGTCGCGACCAGCGCAAAGAGGGCTAAATGGGAATCAACCAAGGGCCTATCAGCCTCGACCAGAAATACACCCAGGGCACCGGTCACGTCTTCATGACCGGCATCCAGGCGCTGGTCCGCCTGCCCATGGCGCAGATCAGACGCGACCGCGCCGCAGGCCTCAACACGGCAGGCTTCATCTCCGGCTATCGCGGATCCCCCCTCGGCGGCTATGACCAGCAGCTGTTCGCCGCCCGCAAGCATCTCGAACAGTACAACATAAAATTCCAGCCCGGCGTGAACGAGGACCTGGCGGCCACCGCGATCTGGGGCTCGCAGCAGCTCGCTTTGTCGCCGGGCGCCAAATATGATGGCGCGGTCGGCATCTGGTACGGCAAGGGCCCCGGCGTCGACCGCTGCGGCGACGTCTTCCGCCATGGCAATGCGGCGGGCTCCGCCAAGAACGGCGGCGTGCTCTGCCTTGCCGGCGACGACCACGGCGCAAAGTCCTCCACCGTCCCGCATCAGTCCGACCACGCCTTCATCTCCGCACTGATGCCCTACCTCTACCCCTCCAGCATCCATGAAATGATCGAGATGGGCCTCCTGGGTATCGCGATGTCGCGCTACTCCGGGTGCTGGGTCGGCATGAAGGTGATCACCGAGACGGTCGAGACCACGGCCGAGATCGACCTCACCGACGAGATGACGCCGTTCATCATCCCGGCCGATTTCGAATTGCCGCCAGGCGGGCTGAACATCCGCTGGCCCGACGACCGCTTCGAGCAGGATCGCCGGCTGCAGGACTACAAGGGCTTTGCCGCGATCGCCTTTGCCCGCGCCAACAAGGTCAACCGTATCACCATGGATTCGCCGAACGCGCGCTACGGCATCATGGCCTCGGGCAAAAGCTATGAGGACATCCGCCAGGCGCTGCGCGAGCTCGGCATCACGCCCGAGATCGCCGCCAAGATCGGCATTCGTCTCTACAAGATCGGCATGCCCTGGCCGCTGGAGCCGGAAGGCGTACGCAATTTCGCGGTCGGCCTCGAGGAGATCTTCATCGTCGAGGAGCGCCGCGAAATCGTCGAGAACCAGGTCAAGCAGGAGCTGTTCAACTGGCGCGACGACGTGCGCCCGCGCATCGTCGGCAAGATGGACGATCACGACAAGCGCTTCCTGACCTTCGCCGCTGAGCTCAGCGTGGCCTCGCTTGCAAGCTCGCTCACCGAACGGCTGCTTCGACTTAATCTCAATCCTGAAATCGCCGAGATGCTGCGCGCCAAGGCCGACTGGTTCAACGGCCGCCAGTCGTCGCAGATGCAGGCGACGGCACCGGTCAGCCGCACGCCGTATTTCTGCTCGGGCTGCCCGCACAACACCTCGACCAAGGTGCCGGAAGGCAGCCGCGCGCTCGGCGGCATCGGCTGCCACTTCATGGCGCTGTGGATGAACCGCTCGACCGAGACCTTCACCCATATGGGCGGTGAGGGCGTGCCGTGGGTCGGCATCGCGCCGTTCACCAACGAGAACCACATCTTCGCCAATCTCGGCGACGGGACTTATTTCCACTCCGGCATTCTGGCGATCCGTCAATCGATCGCTTCCAAGGCCAACATCACCTACAAGATCCTCTACAACGACGCCGTCGCTATGACCGGCGGCCAGCGCCACGATGGCGACCTGTCGCCACAGCAGATCACCTTCCAGCTCCACGCCGAGGGCATTCGCGAGATCTACCTGGTCTCGGAAAACCCGGGTTCTTATCCGGCCGACACCATCGCGCCCGGCGTCAAGCTGTTCCATCGCGATGAGCTCGAGAACGTCCAGAAGATGTGCCGCGACACCAAGGGCACGTCGGCGATCGTGTTCGTGCAGACCTGCGCCGCGGAAAAGCGCCGTCGCCGCAAGCGCGGCCTGATGGAGGATCCGGCGCGCCGCGTGCTGATCAATCCGGCCGTCTGCGAAGGCTGCGGCGACTGCTCAGTGCAGTCGAACTGTATCTCGGTCGAGCCGCTCGAGACCGAATTGGGGCGCAAGCGCACCATCAACCAGTCGACCTGCAACAAGGACTATTCCTGCGTAAAGGGCTTCTGCCCGTCCTTCGTCACGGTCGACGGCGGCACGCTCAAGCGTCGCGCGCCGACCGAGCTCGGCGATATCGGCGCCTTGCCGGAGCCGGCCTCGAAGCCCGCGCTCGACCGGCCCTACAACATCGCGGTCGGCGGCGTCGGCGGCACCGGCGTGCTGACGATCGGCGCGCTGCTCGGCATGGCCGCGCATATCGAAGGCAAGGCCTCGATGATCCTCGACATGTCCGGCCTCGCGCAGAAGGGCGGCGCGGTGTTGAGCCATGTCCGGCTCTCCGAGCACACCGCCGACGTGACTTGCTCGCGCATCGTGACCGGCACCGCCGATCTCGTCCTCGCGGCCGACGAGGTCGTCGCGGTCTCGAAGGAAACGATCACGCTGTGCGAGCCGAGCCGCACCGTCGGCATCATCAACAGCCACATCATCCCGACCGCGGATTTCATCCTCAACCGCGATTTCAATTTCCAGAGCCGCAAGGTCAACAGCGTGCTGGAGACCGAGCTGCGCAAGGACTCCGCCTTCTTCGACTTCACCAAGCCGGCCGAAGCGCTGCTCGGTGACTCCATCGCCACCAACATCATGATGATGGGCTTTGCCTATCAGCGCGGGCTGCTGCCGCTGTCGGCGGAATCGATCCAGCAGGCGATCGAGGTCAACGGCGTCTCGATCAAGATGAACACGCAGGCGTTCCAGCTCGGGCGCCTGGCCGCGGCCGATCCGGCGCGGCTTGCCGCGATGATGAAGGGGCAGGATGACGACGTAGCCCCGGTCAAGTCGCTGGATGCGATGTCGCTCGACGAGATCATCACCCATCGCATGGACCTTCTGACCGGCTATCAGAACGCACGTTTGGCAAAGCGCTACCGCAAGCTGGTCGACCAGGTGCGCGAGGCCGCCACCAAGGGCGGCTATGGCGAGGCGCTGCCGCGCGCGGTGGCGATCAACTACGCCAAGCTGCTCGCCTACAAGGACGAGTATGAGGTGGCGCGGCTGTTCACCGACGGCCATTTCGAGAAGCAGCTGCGCGATCAGTTCGAGGGCGACTTCAAGTTCAACTTCAATCTCGCACCGCCGATTCTCGGCGGCGGGCTCGACGCGCAGGGCCGTCCGAAGAAGCGCGCCTTCGGTTCGTGGATGATGTCCGCCTTCAGGGTAATGGCGCGATTCCGCTTCCTGCGCGGCACACCGCTCGACATCTTCGGCTACAACGCCGACCGCAAGCTCGAGCGCGACCTGATCGCGGGCTACGAGAAGGATGTCGCGACGGTGTTAAGCCTGCTGTCGCCGCTCAATCACGACATCGCGGTCGAATTGCTGTCGCTGCCCGACCGCATCCGCGGCTACGGCCCGGTGAAGGACAAGGCGATCAAGGAGGCAAAGGTTCGCTACGCGCAACTCGCCGCCGACCTCGCCAACCCGCCGCCCGCGCCGCGGCAGATGGCGGCGGAGTAGTGTAGCCACATATTCAGCGTCGTCCCGGGCAAGCGAAGCGCGACCCGGGACCCATAACCACCGCATTTCATTGTTACGCGATGCTGGCGCCACAGCTGATCTCGCAACGCAGCCCTGTGGTTATGGGTCCCGGCCTTTGCCGTGACGACGTCTGTTTTGCGGCGCGCACATTGTGCGCGCGTGACAGTCTCGCCTGACGGAATATTTCCGCGCTTGCCAAGGTCGCGCCGTCGGTTCAGAAAAACGCTGGAGCGAGAAACGCCAGCGGAGAGCGATTTGACCATCAAGGGCAAGGCCTACATTGCCGGGATCTACGAGCATCCCACCCGGCATGCACCCGATAAATCAACAGCACAGCTGCACGCCGAGGTCGCCAAGGGTGCGATCGAGGATGCCGGGCTCACCAAGGACGACATCGATGGCTATTTCTGCGCCGGCGACGCGCCGGGCGGGCTGTGGCCGATGGTCGATTATCTCGGCCTCAACACCAAGAAGCTGCGTCACGTCGACTCTACCGAGACCGGTGGCTGTTCCTATCTGATCCATCTCGGCCACGCCGCCGAGGCGATCGCCGCGGGCAAATGCTCGGTCGCGCTGGTTACGCTGGCAGGCAAGCCGCGCACCGGCCCGATGCCGCCGCGCGCCTCCGGCGCCGAGGCCGACTTCGAACTGGCTTACGGGGCTACCACGCACAATGCCTATGGCATGTGTGCCATGCGCCATATGCACGACTATGGCACCACCTCCGAGCAGCTCGCCTGGATCAAGGTCGCGGCCTCGCATCACGCGCAATACAATCCGCATGCGATGCTGAAGGAGGTCGTCACCGTCGAGGACGTCTTGAACTCGCCGATGATCTCGGACCCGCTGCACCGGATGGACTGCTGCGTCGTCACCGACGGCGGCGGCGCGATGATCGTCACGACGCCGGAGATCGCCAGGAGCCTGAAGAAGCCGCTGGTGCGCCTGATCGGTCATGGCGAGGCGATGAAGGGCCCGCGCGGCGGCAAGGATCTCGATCTGACCTATTCCGCCGGCGTGTGGTCCGGTCCGCGTGCTTTTGAGGAAGCGGGCGTGACGCCGAAGGACATCAAATACGCCTCGATCTATGACAGCTTCACCATCACCGTGCTGATGCAGCTCGAAGACCTCGGCTTTTGCAAGAAGGGCGAGGGCGGCAAGTTCGTTGCCGACGGCAATCTGATCTCGGGCGTCGGCAAGCTGCCGTTCAACACCGACGGCGGCGGCCTGTGCAGCAACCATCCCGTCAATCGCGGCGGCATGACGAAGATCCTCGAGGCGGTGCGCCAGTTGCGCGGCGAGGCGCATCCGAAGGTGCAGGTGCAGAACTGCGACCTCGCGATCGCCCACGGCACCGGCGGTCTGCTCGGCGTTCGCCACGCCGCCTCAACCTGCATTCTGGAGCGTGCGTGATGTCTGAAGCGAAGAAGTACAATGCCCCGGTGACCAATCCGGAGACCGCGCCGTTCTGGGAAGCGGCGAAGGCGGGCAAGTTCATGATCAAGCGCTGCACCACCTGCGGCGAAGCGCACTACTTCCCGCGCGCGATCTGCCCGTTCTGCTTCTCCGACAAGACGGTGTGGGAGGAGTCGAGCGGCGAGGCCACGGTCTACACCTACAGCCTGATGCGGAAGTCGCCGACCGGTCCGTATGCGATCGCCTATGTGACGCTGAAGGAAGGTCCGTCGCTGCAGACCAACATCGTCGATTGCGATCTGGAGCAGGTGAAGATCGGCCAGAAGGTCAAGGTGGTGTGGAAGCCGACCGACGGCGCGCCGCTGCCGTTCTTCACGCCGGCGTAAATACCTTCTCCCTTTGTGGGAGAAGGTGGCGGCCGAAGGCCGCCGGATGAGGGGTTCTTTCCGCGAACGATAGTCTCTCTGCGGCGCGAACCCCTCACCGAAGCGAGTTTGTGACGACTGCCGGTGCGGCCCTCTCCCGCAAGGGGAGAGGGCGCATCAATTGGCAGCGCAAAGCGAGAAAAGAGTTCGGGGAGAAACAACAATGCCAATCGTGTACGAACAGCTGATGGCCCTGAAGAATCTCGGCCAGAAATACAGCTACAGCGATCGCGACGTGATGCTCTACGCCTATGGCATTGGGCTCGGCGCCGATCCGATGGACGAGAAGGAGCTCGCCTTCGTCAATGAGGGCGTGCTGACGCCGCGCCCGCTCAGGGTGGTGCCGACCTTCGCCTCGGTCGCCGCCTGGGGCGCCGGCCCCGGCGAGATGAACCTCAACCGCGTGATGGTGGTCGACGGCGAGCGCGACATCACCTTCCACAAGCCGTTCGCGACTGCCGCCCACATCACGGCCGACTCGACCGTGCTCGACGTGTTCGACAAGGGCAAGGACAAGGGCGCGGTGATCCGCCACCAGACCGTGCTCAAGGACGAGAAGGGCGACAAGCTCGCCACGCTGGTCGCCTCGCGCTTTGCCCGGGGCGATGGCGGCTTCGGTGGTCCGTCCGATGGCCAGCCCGAGCCGCACAAGGTGCCGGAGCGTGCGCCCGACAAGGTGGTCGACATCACCACGCGGCCCGATCAGGCGCTGATCTATCGGCTCTGCGGCGACCGCAACCCGCTGCACTCCGATCCGGAATTTGCGAAGAAAGCCGGTTTCCCGCGGCCGATCCTGCACGGCATGTGCACTTACGGCATCACCTGCCGCGGCGTGCTGCAGACCTACGCCGATTACGATCCGTCCGCCTTCAAGCAGCATTCGGCGCGGTTCTCCTCACCGGTGTTTCCGGGCGAGACCGTGACCATGGAGCTGTGGAAGGACGGCAACGTGGTGTCGTTCGAGGCCAAGGTGAAGTCGCGCGGCGTCACCGTGATCAAGAGCGGCAAGACGGTGCTGGCTTAATACTCCGTCATTCCCGGATGGTCCGAAGGACCAGACCCGGAATCTCGAGATTCCGGGTTCGCGCTGCGCGCGCCCCGGAATGACGGCAACAAAAAAGGGAGAAACGACCATGGGATTACTCGACGGCAAGGTGGCGCTGATCACGGGCGCCGGCGGCGGACTTGGTGAGGCCTACGCAAAGCTGTTTGCGCGCGAGGGCGCAGCCGTGGTGGTCAACGATCTCGGCGGTCCGCGCGACGGCTCGGGCTCCGACAAGTCGATGGCCGACAAGGTGGTCGACGCGATCAAGGCCGAGGGCGGCCGTGCGGTCGCCAACGGTGCCGACATCTCGACCCTGGCCGGCGGCCAGTCGGTGTTCGACGACGCCATCAAGCATTTCGGCCGCGCCGACATCCTGGTCAACAATGCCGGCATCCTGCTCGACGAGACCTTCCACAAGGCCAAGGAAGCCAACTGGGACAGGGTGATGAAGGTGCATCTGAAGGGCACCTTCTGTTGCACCCAGCCGGTGTTCAAATGGATGCGCGACAATGGCGGCGGCGTCATCGTCAACACCTCCTC
Source organism: Bradyrhizobium sp. USDA 3240 (assembly GCF_054063295.1). Lineage (NCBI taxonomy): Bacteria > Pseudomonadati > Pseudomonadota > Alphaproteobacteria > Hyphomicrobiales > Nitrobacteraceae > Bradyrhizobium > Bradyrhizobium sp. USDA 3240. The sequence goes on along the minus strand of NZ_JBSSGD010000002.1, from coordinate 576,795 downwards.
GACCTCGGGCCTGATCGGCAATTTCGGCCAGACCAATTACGGCGCGGCCAAGGGCGGCATCTGGGGCCTCTCCAACGTGCTGGCGATCGAAGGCCGCAAGTACAACATCCGGATCTGGACGCTGGCGCCGGGCGCGCTGACCCGCATGACCGCAGACCTGCCGCGCTACAAGGAGAATCCGGGTGCGGCGCTCGGACCTGACGGCATCGCGCCGGCCGTGCTCTACATGGTCAGCGATCTGTCGGGCGACCAGACGGGCAAGGTGCTCGGCGTCTCGGGCCCGCGCGGCGTGCGCGAGATGCGGATGATGGAAATGGAGGGCTGGAAGCCGCCCTTTACCGGCTGGAAAGCCGAGGACATCGCCACCCACGCCAAGGAGATCTTCTTCTCCGAGGACCAGATCAAGATGGGCGCGCGGCGGTTCTGATGCTACCTGTCGTTCCGGGGCGTCCGAAGGACGAACCCGGAACCTCGAGATTCCCCGGTGCGCAATTGCGCACCTGAGGTTCGATGCTAGCGCATCGCCCCGGAATGACGGACCAGAGGATAGACCCGCCCATGACCAAACTCACCGCCCAGGCCGCAGGAACCTTCGCGATCGCGCCGACCCCGTTCCACGACGACGGCCGCATCGACGAGGCATCGATCGACCGGCTGACCGATTTCTACACCGAGGTCGGCTGTGACGGTGTCACGGTGCTGGGCATCCTGGGTGAGGCGCCGAAGCTCGATGCCGCGGAGGCGGAGCAAGTCGCGCTGCGCTTCGTCAAGCGCGCCAAGAAATTGCAGGTGATCGTCGGCGTCTCGGCGCCCGGCTTTGCCACGATGCGCTCGCTGGCGAAGAAGTCGATGGATGCGGGCGCCGCCGGCGTCATGATCGCGCCGCCGCCGCATCTGCGCACCGACGACCAGATCACAGGTTATTTCAAGCAGGCGCAGGAAGCGATCGGCGACGATATTCCCTGGGTGCTGCAGGACTATCCGCTGACGCTCACCGTTGTGTTCACGCCCGCCGTGATCCGCAAGATCGTAATGGACTCGCCGTCCTGCGTGATGCTCAAGCACGAGGACTGGCCGGGCCTGGAGAAGATCTCCACCTTGCGCAACTTCCAGAAGGACGGCTCGCTGCGGCCGCTGTCGATCCTGGTCGGCAATGGCGGCCTGTTCCTCGATTTCGAGATGGAGCGCGGCGCTGACGGCGCGATGACCGGCTATGCCTTCCCCGAACTCCTGATCGACGTCGTCAATTTGTCCAAGGCCGGCAAGCGCGATGCCGCGCATGATTTGTTCGACGCGCATCTGCCGCTGATCCGCTACGAGCAGCAGCCGGGCGTTGGTCTCACCGTGCGCAAATACGTGCTGCAGAAGCGCGGCATCATCTCCTCCAGCGCCCAGCGCAAGCCCGGTGCGGTGATTACGCCGCAGGCGAGGGCGGAGGTCGACTATCTGCTCTCCCGCGTGGCGCGCGTCGATCGTCGCGCCAATCTGCAACCGCAATCCAGTGCAGCAGGATAATTATGACCGAGATCGTTGCCCCGCGCCTTGCTTCGACCGTGCTGCTGCTGCGTGACGGAGCGTCGTCCGAAATCGAAGTCTTCATGATGGTCCGCCATCACCAGATCGAGTTCAACTCGGGCGCACTGGTGTTTCCGGGCGGCAGTGTCGACAAGAACGACAAGGAGATCGCTGCCGATCCCGCGCTCTACTCCGGCGGGGAAGGGCTCGACGGCGACGCGCTCGGTTTCCGGATCGCGGCGATCCGCGAAACCTTCGAGGAGAGCGGCATCCTGCTGGCGCGCCCCCGGGTGGTCGAAGGATCTGGTCGACGCCGGGCGCGCGAACGACATCGCGACCGCGCATCGTGCGGCGCTGAACGAAGGCAAGATCAGCTTCCTCAAGGTGCTCACGGACAATGGCATGGTGCTCGCGCTCGACGAACTCGTGCCGTATGCGCACTGGATCACGCCGGAAGGCATGCCGAAGCGCTTCGACACCTGGTTCTTTCTGGCTGCAGCGCCGCCCGAGCAGCTCGGCGCCCATGACGGCAAGGAATCGACCGATTCGATCTGGGTGTCGACGCGCGAGGCGCTGGAGGGTGGCGAGAGCGGCCGCTTCAAGCTGCCGTTCCCGACCACGCGCAACCTGATCAGGCTCGGCAAGCAGCCGAACGTCGCTGCCGCACTCGCCGACAGCAAGGGCAAGCCGATCGTCGCCGTGATGCCCGTGATGACCAAGACCGCCACCGGCCGCCAGCTCCGCATCCCCAAGGAAGCTGGCTACGACGGCGAGGTGTTCGACGTCGGCGCGATGGGGTAGTCCCGTCGGTCATCCGTCGCCCTCTCTACACTTCGGTCTCTATCGAAGTATCGCCACCGGAAGCTCGCTATAAACACGTCGGTCACCGCGCTGGGCCAATTGCCCGGCGCAAAAGGAGCCGACGTGCAAGCATCCTTCGAAACGCCAAAATCCGACGAAATCCATCTGACATTGCCGGGCAGTGACGAGACGCTGCTGCTGCGGCACTGGCCGGGCGTGGGCGATCCCGTGCTTTACGTTCACGGTGCGACGTTCCCGTCGTCGCTGTCGGTCGGCTACCGCTTTGGCGGAAAATCCTGGGCGGATGATCTCCAAGCCGGTGGTTTCGACGTCTGGGGTTTTGATTTCGTCGGCTTCGGCGGCTCGAGCAGGCCGCGGCAGATGGCGGCGCTCGCGGCAGGCGTCGCGCCGCTCGGCCGCGCGCCGGAAGCCGCCGTTCAAGTCAGCGCGGTGGTCGATCACATCCGCAAGGCGCGCGCCGGTGCGCCGGTTCACATCGTCGCGCATTCATGGGGCACGATGGCGGCCGGCCGTTTTGCGGCCGATCGTCCGGAAGCCGTCGGCCGCCTCGTGCTGTTCGGACCGATCGTCCGACGGGAGCTGCGCGGCTTGCCGCTTCCCGAGAGTATCGGCGCATGGCGCGAGGTCACCATCGCGGATCAATTGAAGCGATTTGTCGAGGACGTCCCGCTGTCGCACCCTTCGGTGCTGATCGAACCTGACCTCGCCGAGTGGGGGCCGGCCTATCTGGCAAGCGATGCCGGCGCGACCGGACGCAACCCGCCGGCGGTCCGGATTCCGAACGGGCCGCAGGCCGACATCATCGCCGCGATGTCGGGGCGGCTCGCCTACGATCCGCGTCGCGTCCAGGCTCCGACACTGATCGTGCGCGGTGAATGGGACAACCTTTGCCAGGATGCCGACGCAGCCTGGCTGATAAATGCGCTGGGCGCCTCGACGAAGGCCGATCTCGTCGTGCCGAGGGCAACGCATCTGATGCATCTTGAACACGGGCGGGAAGGCTTGTTTGCGGCGACTGCCGGTTGGCTCGCAGGGAGCGCATCGTGAGCGGCCCCGCGACTTGCGACGCGCGCCAACCCAACATGGGCTTCGAGCTGGCGCTGCTGCTCGTGCTCGCCACCCTCTGGGGCGGCTCCTACACCTTCATCAAGCTCGGCGTCGCGACCATCCCGCCGATCACGCTGATCGCGGCGCGCACTGCGATCGCGGGGCTCCTGCTGCTCGTCATCATGCGGATGCGCGGCGTGACCATGCCGACCGACGGCGCGACCTGGCGCCGCTTCATCTTCCAGGCCTGCCTCAACAGCGTGATCCCGTGGACGCTGATCGCCTGGGGCGAGCGCTTCGTCGATGCCGGGCTCGCAACCATCCTCAATTCGGCCTCGCCGATCTTCACCTTCCTGTTCACGGCCGCGATCACCCGCCATGAGGCGGCGAGCCCGCGCAAGCTGGTCGGCGTGATTGCCGGCATGGCCGGCATCTGCCTGATCGTCGGTGTCGATGCGTTCCGCGATCTCGGGGAGGGTATCATGGCCGAGGTCGCGATCGTCGTGGCCACGATCTGCTACGCCTGCGCCGCGATCTTCAGCCGCGGTTTCAAGGGGCTCGATCCGATGGCGCCGGCCGCGGGCTCGCTGATCGCGGGCGCCGCGGTCCTGATTCCGCTCAGCCTCGTTGTCGAGCGGCCCTGGACGCTGACGCCATCGACCAGCTCGCTCGCCGCCTTGCTGGCGCTTGCGGTGTTCTCGACCGCGATCGCGTTCGTGATCTACTTCCGCCTGATCCAGACCCTGGGCTCGGTCGGCACCACCGCGCAGGCCTATCTGCGGGTGCCGATCGGGGTTGCGCTCAGCGTCGTTTTTCTGGGCGAGCGACTGAGCCCGACGGCATGGCTCGGGCTCGCCTGCGTCGTGATCGGCGTCGCCGCGATGACAATTCCTGCGCGAAGGATCACCACGGCCTGAAGTTTCGTCTCCCGAAACCGGCGCCTTGCTGGCGTCGGCCAATCCCTGCATCCTGTCCACAACAAGATGACAAGCGGGAAACCGGACGATGCTGCGGCGGATCAACCTCATTGCCGGTACATGCCTGGCGCTGCTGGCGCTGGCGGGCGTGGGACGCGCGCAGGATTTCCCGAACCGGCCGATCCGCATCGTCATTCCCTATGCGCCCGGCAGCGTCGCCGACGTCTTCGCGCGCATCGTCGCGCAGGACATGCAGGAGCAGTGGAAGGGCACCATCGTCGTCGAGGCCAAGTCCGGCGCCAACGGCTCGATCGCGGCCGAGGAGGTCGCGCGGTCCGCGCCCGACGGCTATACGTGGCTGCTGGTGACGACGTTCTTCACCGCAAGCCCGGCGCTGAACACCCAGCTGCGCTGGGATCCGGTCAAGGATTTCGAGCCGGTCGGGCAGATATGTCTCGCCCCGAACTTCTTCATCGTGCCGATGTCGTTGCCGGTGAAGTCCGTTGCCGACTATGTCGCGCTCGCCAAGGCCAAGCCGGGCACGCTGAACTACAGCCATCCCGGCAAGGGCTCGACCGGCCATCTCGGCTTCGAGCTGTTCAAGCGGTTGGCCGGGATCGACGTCACCGCGATCGGCTACCGCGGCTATCCGCAGATGGTGCCTGATATCGCGAGCGGCCTGATCACCTCGAGCTTCCTGTCGGCGAACCAGGCGCTGGCCCAGGTGCAATCCGGCAGCATCAGGATCATCGCGTCGATCAGCGACGGCCGCTCCAAGTATTTCCCCGATGTGCCGACCATGGCCGAGCAGGGCTTTGCCGAGGCACAGGTGACGCCGTGGTTCGGCTTCGTGGTGCCGGCAGGCACCCCGCAGCCGGTGGTCGAACGCATCAGCGCGGCGCTGGAAACGGCGCTGGCCTCCGCGGAGGTGCGCAAGAAGCTCGACGTGGCCGGCTGCGACGCCAGGAGCGCGCCGCTCAAGCGCTTCGCCGAGATCATCAAGGTCGACGTCGCGATCTGGGCAAGGGTGGTCAAGGAGGCCGGCATCCCGCCGGACTAGGCCGACGTTAACCTTTGCCGGAATCGGCCGCCGGCGGGTCCCGGGTGATACAGGTCACACCGCCGGCCGGCCCGGGCTTCAGCATGTTTCCCCAAAGCCCGTAAATTCCCGTATATTGGGGCGCATTGGACCCCGGCCTTGATGACATGACCGCTGAATTGCCGCCGAATTCGCAAGCGCCGCGTGCGTTCTCCCTCTCCATTGGCCAGCTCACGTTCGGCAGCTTCCTGCTGGTGCTGGCTGTGATCATCATCACGTCCACGGCCAGCGTGATCGCGATCCGGCACATCGACACGACCTTCGCCGAGCTGCAGCGGCTGCAAAGCGTCGGCGACATCGCCGAGGACATCGACCGTCGCACCAACGAGCTGCGACTGGCGGCGCGGGACTTCGTCACCGAGCCCGGCAACCAGTCGGCCCAGGTCGCAGAGGCGGCCCAGTCGCTGAGCGAGATCCTGAAGAAGACCCGGATCGAGCTGGCGCCCGAGCAGCAGGACATGATCGACGGCGTCACCCAGCGGCTGGCAACCTATCGCAGCGGGATCGAGCGCATCTCGGCGTTGCTCAGCCGCCGCGCGGAGATCGTCGCCGGGCTGCCGCCGCTGCGCGACGCCTTCGACAAGGCGGTCGCCGTCAGCAATGATGCGGCGCTGGCCAAAGCGCTGTCGCAGGCCCAGAGCCGCATTGCCACCGCGCTCCTGGCGCACAACACGTCAGCGGCCGAGCAGGCCGCGCAAAGCATGCGGGCGATGATCATCGCCGACCCCACCCTTCGCAGCACGGTCGACAATTATGCCGAGGCGATCAGCGCGATTTCGGTGCGCGAGGGCCAGATCGCCGACATCGACCGCGAGGTGCTCGGCGCCGAAGGCCGCCTGATCCAGAAGGTCACCGAGCTGTTGCGCGAGCTCAGCTCTCGCCGCGGCCATGTGCTGTCGCGCGATTTTGCGCGCACGCTGGCCGAAGCAAAATGGCAGAGCATCGTGCTCGGCACGGCAGGGGTGCTGATCGGCCTGTTCGCCTCGGTGCTGGTGGTTCGCCGCACCGTTCGCCCGCTTGCCAGGATCGCCGGGTCGATCCGCAAGGTCGCGGGCGGCGAGAAGAGCGCGTTCATTCCGGGCGCCGACCTCGACAACGAGATCGGCGACATCGCGCGCGCCGCCGAAGTGTTCCGCCAGACCCTGGTCGACGCCGACAGCGCGCGCGAGGCCGCACTGCGCGCGCTCGCCGAGCAGCGGCTCGCCGAGGAGAGCTACCACAAGCTGTTCGAAGCGTCGGTCGACGGCATCTACGTCACGACGCCGGGCGGCGCGCTGCTCAACGCCAATCCGGCGCTGGCGCGGATGATGGGCTATGCCACGCCGCAGGACCTGATCAACGGCATCGGCGACATCGCCTCCACCGTCTATGTCGATGCGGCGGCGCGCCAGCAATACCAGCAGCTGATGCAGCGCGACGGCACGGTCCGTGACTACGAGTATCAGGTGCGCTCGCGCGACGGCACCGCGCTGTGGCTGTCCGATTCCGCGACCGTCGTGCGCAACGACGAGGGCGAGGTGATTCGCTACGAGGGCACGGTGCGCGACATCACCGACCAGAAGCGCGCCGAGGATGCCATCGCCGAAGGCCGCCGGCTGTTGCAGATGGTCATCGACACGGTGCCCGCCGTCATCAACGTCAAGGAACGCAACCTGCGCTACGTGCTGATGAACCGCTATATGGCGGGCATCTTCGGCATCGAGCCGCAGGACGCGATCGGTCAGACCACTGCCGAGCTGATGTCGCGCTATGGCGCAGCCAAGACCGACGAGAACGACAAGCGCGTCCTGTCGGCGCGCCGCGAGCTTGGCTTCTATGAAGAAGAGTACAAGGACGCAGCCGGCAACATGCGGCAATGGCTCGTCAACAAGCTGCCGATCCTCGACGCGCAGGGCGACATCGAGAACATCGTCACGGTCGCGCTCGACATCGGCGAGCGCAAGCGGTCCGAACAGGAGATGCGCAAGGCGAGGGATTCCGCCGAGGCTGCGCTGCGCAATCTGCGGGAAACCCAGAATTCGCTGATCGAGGCCGAGAAACTCGCCGCGCTCGGCCGCCTGGTCGCCGGTGTCGCCCATGAGGTCAACAATCCCGTCGGCATCAGCCTCACGGTGGCGTCCGCGCTGGAGCGCAAGACCGCGAACTTCGCGACCCAGGTCGAGCGCGGCGACTTGCGCCGCTCGAGCCTCAACGACTTCCTGAACACGGCGCGGGATGCCTCCTCGCAGCTCGTCGCCAATCTGAACCGCGCCGCCGAGCTGATCCAGTCGTTCAAGCAGGTCGCCGCCGACCGCAACTATTCGGACCAGCGCACCTTCGATCTCGGCGATCTCACCGAGCAGGTGGTGATGAGTCTGCGGCCCGGTCTGCGCAAGCACAATCTGACGCTCAACGTCGATTGCGAGCCGAACCTGATCATGAATTCCTATCCCGGACCGTATGGCCAGGTGCTGACCAATCTGTTCCTCAACGCGGTCGCGCATGCGTTCCCGGACGGCAAGGCCGGCGAGGTCGAGATCCAGGTCCACGCCTCCGGCGGCGACAATGTCGAGGTGATCTTCGCCGACAATGGCTGCGGCATGAGCCTCGACGTGCGCCGCCGCGCCTTCGATCCGTTCTTCACGACGCGGCGCGACCAGGGCGGCACCGGGCTCGGCCTGCACATCGTCTACAGCATCATCACCAACCGCCTCGGCGGCCGGCTCTCGCTCGAGTCCGCGCCCGGCAACGGCACCCGCATCCAGATGATCCTGCCGCGCGTCGCACCGCTGGAGCAGGCCGCGGAGTAGAGCGCGCGCGATTGCCTGTCCGTCTCGTGCTCTGACCCCGCCATCCTGAGGCGCGAGCGGAGCGAGCCTCGAGGGGTGAACGGCCCCGCTGGTGGCCGTCGACCCTTCGAGACGGCCGCGTTGCGGCCTCCTCAGGGTGACGGGTTGGATTTTCGAGTGCGCGAGAAGGCCATCAATATTCGATCGGCATCGATCGATGCCCGAACGGCATTGGACCGTCAGCGACAACGCTCCTACGGCTCGCTCAGCCGACCCGGCGATCAACGGACGGTGCGGGCAGGGAGGACAACATGATTTCACGGCGCAATCTGATGGCCGGCATCGGCGCGGGCGTGGCGAGCGCGGCGGCCAACCGCGCCATGGCGCAGTCGTTCCCGTTCAAGCCCAACCAGCGCTACCCGGATCCGGCCGTCGAGATCCTCGATCCGGCTTTTGCCAAGTACCGGCTCTACAGCTCTACGCTGGAGCAGGTCGCCACCGGCATGCGTTGGGCGGAAGGGCCGGCCTATTTCCCCGAAGGCGGCTACCTGCTGTTCAGCGACATCCCCAACAACCGCATCATGAAGTACAGCGAGAAGGATGGCAGCCTCAGCGTCTTCCGCAGCCCCGCCAATTTCGCCAACGGCAACACCCGCGACCGCCAGGGGCGGCTCGTCACCTGCGAGCACTCGGTGACGCGGCGGATCACGCGCACCGAGAAGAACGGCAAGATCACCGTGCTGGCCGACAGTTTCGAGGGCAAGCGCCTCAATGCGCCAAACGACATCATGGTGAAGTCCGACGACACGATCTGGTTCTCCGATCCGGTGTTCGGCATCGCCGGCGAGTGGGAGGGCTTCAAGGCCAAGCGCGAGCAGGACAACACCAACGTGTTCCGGATAGGCACCGACGGAAAGCTGACCGCCGTCATCACCGATCTGGTCAATCCGAACGGGCTCGCCTTCTCGCCGGACGAGAAGAAGCTCTACGTCGTCGAGTGGAAGGGCACGCCGAACCGCAGCATCTGGAGCTACGACGTCAATGCCGATGGCACCGTCGGCAACAAGACCAAGCTGATCGACGCCGCCGATCAGGGATCGCTCGACGGCTTCCGCGTCGACCGCGACGGCAATCTGTGGTGCGGCTGGGGCAGCAACGGCGCGCTGCAATCGGAGCCTGTCGAGACGGGCGGCCGCAAGGTCTATCAGCTCAAGGGCAAACCTGAGGATCTCGACGGCGTCATGGTGTTCAGCCCGCAGGGCAAGCCGCTCGGTTTCATCCGCCTGCCGGAGCGCTGCGAGAACCTGACCTTCGGTGGACCCAAGAACAACCGCTTGTACATGGCATCATGCCATTCGATCTACGCACTCTATGTCGAGGCGCACGGCGCGACTTGATACGTCGCGAGAGAGAGCTAGTGGGGGAGAACTCCAAGCGCATTGCGGCTCCGTCACCGTCATCCTTGTAAGTCTCGAATCGCCGGATCGGATAGAGTGTCCGGTGCGGTAGCGGACGGGAGACCGCTTCATCCCAGGGCTTTGAAGCCCGATCCTCAGCGCGGCGCCCGTCCGTTGTTCCATTGAACCCGAACAGTCGCGAGGGCCGCCTGGCGAGCCCGGTTGCGCAAGGAGGGGTGCAGATGGACGCGATCTACGTTGGCATTGATGTGTCGAAGGACCGGCTGGACGTGCATGTGCGTCCGAGCGGGGAAGCCTTTGCCGTGGCGCGTGACGGCAAAGGCTTGGAAGAGCTCGTTGCGCGCTTGCAGGTGATCTCGCCAGCGCTGATTGCGGTGGAGGCAACCGGCGGCTTCGAGACCATCGTCGCTGCTGCGCTGGCGGGCGCTCAGCTGCCGCTGGTGGTGGTCAATCCGGCCCAGATCCGGCACTTCGCGCAGGCGGTTGGTCAGCGTGCCAAGACGGACCCGATCGATGCGGCAGTCATCGCGCGGTTTGTCGAGGCCGTAAAGCCGGAGCCACGTGCCATGCCGGATCAGGAAGCCCGGCTGCTGGCTGAACTGGTCAGTCGCCGACGGCAGATCATCGAGATGATCGTTGCCGAGCGTCAGCGCGAGAAGCGGGCCGAGAATGTCCGCGTCCGCAAGAGCCTTGCCCGCCATATCAAGGTCCTCGAGAAGGAGCTGCCGGAGATCGACAACGACATCGACACGCTGGTGCGCGGCTCGCCAGTCTGGCGCGCCAAGGAGGAACTGCTGGTCAGCTTTCCTGGCGTGAGCAACACCCTCGCGCGGACCTTCCTTGCCGAGGTGCCGGAGCTCGGCGCACTCAATCGGCGCCAGATCGCGAGCCTCGCCGGTCTTGCCCCGTTCACCCGCCAGTCGGGCCGCTGGAAGGGCAAGAGCATGATCGGCGGCGGAAGAGCCAAGCTGCGCGCCGGGCTCTACATGGCCGCTCTGTCGGCCAGCCGATACCATCCGCAGCTCAAGGTCTTCTATCGGCGCCTGGTGACCGCTGGTAAGCCCAAGATGGTCGCCCTCATCGCCGTTGCGCGCAAAGTTCTCACCACCCTCAACGCCATGCTCAGGGACCAAAAACCATGGCAACCCGCTTGACGAAGAACACAGTCGCTGAGGAGCCGCGAAGCGGCGTCTCGAAGGATGCACGGTCCGGCTGGTAGCCGTCGACCCTTCGAGACGCGCGCAAGGGCGCGCTCCTCAGGGTGACGGATCTAGCAGCGGGCCTCGAAGAGCTAATTGATATCCGCGAGCTTGTGCAGCGTCGCGCCGAAGATCAGGCTCGCCTTGCCGACCAGCGCGGTTCCACTCATGGTGCCGCGGGTGTCGGTGAAGGTGCCGGAGACGCCGATGCCGACCGGCGCCGGCCCGCCGAACAGCGGGTTGTCGGTCTCGCGCGGCGTGGTGTGGCGTTGCACGAGGACCTCGCCCTTGAACGCATCACCCTTCACCGTGTAGCTGCCGGTGTAATACAGATAGGCATCGCCGCCGAGAATTTGCCCGTCGCGGAAGAGAATCACTCCGCTGCCCTTGCCGACGCGTCCGTCCAGCAGGGTGACGTGGATTGAGTACAGCCCGTTCTTCATAATGTCCCATTTTCCGGCTGCCGCGCCCGCAGCAATCCGGATTGGTTTTTTATGCCAAAGCGAGCAACCTCGTGCAATGCGGCAGGTTGATTCCGGGGGTGTCCGGAGTGACCGTGAACCCTCGGTTCCTGCCAGTCGGTGTGACGGCGCGATGACAGCGGACCGTGCGCGCGAATCGAACTGGCCCGCGAAATGCATAGCTCTGGTTGCACTGGCCGGTGAGTGCTGGAGCGAACACATGTCAGACTGGATTGAATCGGGCGGCCGTTTGGCGCGCCCTCGCAATGCCAATGGAACTTGGGCCCGTCGTGCGGGCCGTGTGATGGTGTCTCTCGGACTGATGATGCTGGTGCTGGCGGCCGCCGTGCAAATCGCGCGGGCGCGCGATCCCGATGGCCGCTACGCCAATTCGCCGCTCAAGGAATGGTTCGACGGTCTGCGCAGCGGCAAAGGGCCATGCTGCTCGGATGCCGACGGCAGCGCGGTCAGCGACGTCGATTGGGAATCGAAGGACGGGCACTACCGCGTGCGTCTCGACGGAGCCTGGGTCGATGTTCCCGACGAGGCTGTGGTCACCGAGCCCAACCGGGTCGGCCGCGCCATGGTCTGGCCGATCAAGAGCTACATGGGCGTGACGATCCGCTGCTTCATGCCCGGCAGCATGACGTAGCGGAGCGGTCGTCGCTCACGCGTATTTCTGGTCGCGCTCGAGCAGTTCGATCGAGATGCCTTGCGGGCCGCGGATGAAGCAGATCCGCACGCCGGGGCGGATCGTGGTCGGCTCCTTGGTGAACTCGACGCCCTTGGCCTTGATCTCGGCCGCAACCGCGTCGATGTCCTTCACGGTCAGCCCGAAATGATCGAGCCCCTGATACGGCGTCACCGGCGGGGCGTTGACGCCGTCGCCTTGCGTCACCTCCGCGATGAACACCTTGGCGCCGCCGAGTTGGACGTCGATGCGGCCGGGGCCGCGGATGATCTCGCCGCCGAGAATGTCGCGCAGCCAGGTCGCGGTTGCCTCGGGATCGGGACTGCGCAGATGGACGTGGTCCCAGGTGACGACAGGCATTGCGATCTCCTCGTTGTTCTCGCGCCGCTTGCGTGCGCGGCACTCGCTCTCGGGCGGCGCAAATCTAGCGAGGGGCCCGTTGGGATGCCATCCCTCCGTGATGCCAGCCGCAAGATTGTCGTCCCGGAATGAAACCATTCCGGCCGTCGGTGATTGGTTTCGCGTGGCCGCTCGACCTGCGGCCGTCCCGGATGCCGCATGCTGAGATGCCCGCGGCTTCTGTGCTGGGCGGCTCGATCGGGCGTCGAGGGTGAGGGCACGACGATGCGGATCGGCTTGGCGTCGTTTCGAAGGCTTACCGCCGGACGTCTCGGTGAGGGCGGCCTTTGCGTCAGCCTGCTGCTGTCGGCGATCGCGGTTGCCGGGATTGCGGCTTGGTTCATGCTCCCTGAGCCGAGTGATGCCGGAGAGCAGGATGTCAGGCCGGCGTCTTCCGCCGTCATCCGCTCCGCGCGGGATGCATCGACCGGTGCGCAGCCTGCCCAAATCACAAATCAAGCCGCTAGGGATGCGCCGGCCGCACCGGCAGGTGAACCGGCCACGGTCGGCATGGCCACCGCCGCGCAGCCAGCCGAGGCGGCCAAAGCGTCCGAGCCCGGAACCGAAAGATCGCCGCTGGACCGGCTGCGGATCGCCTCGCAATCCTGGCGGCGCGGCGGGCTGGGTTCGAAGGTGCTGGTCACCCTGACGGTGCGCAATGCCAATGATTTCGCGGTGAAGGATATCGAGATCGCCTGCGCCTTCATCCGCAGCGACGGCAGCCCCGTGACGGAACGCAAGCGGCTGATCCCGGACACCATCGCTATGAAGAGCCGCAAGACCTATCCGCGAATGCTGATCGGGTTCGTAAACGTTAACGCAAACAAGGCGAAATGCACCGTCGTGACCGCCAGTCGGGCTTAGTCCCTGCATCCCGAAAAAGTGACCGGGAATTGACTTGCCGGGTGAACCGTAACGGCCAGGCAGGAACTAACTAATAAGCCGACCGTTAGAGAACGACCCGGAAGCGCAGGATGGCGTCTGTCCGGGTGATCATGCGCGGACGATGAATTCGTTGCGCGATGGCTGGTGTCGTCGCGTCGAGTTGAACCGCGCCCGTAGCGCGGGGGGAGCACCTAAAATGCCTGTGGCGCGTTATTTCCTGTTCGTTGGTGGCGTGCTGCTTGCGCTGCTGTTCGTCGTCAATGCCTTTGTACCGCAGGAGGCCGTGGTCGCCAGCCAGGGCCTGTCGTCGCCCGGCGTCGACAGCAAGACCATGGTACGCATCAAGTCGACCCAGAAACTGCCGGAGCGGGTGGTGTACGACACCAACCTGCCGACCCTCGTTCCGTCGCAGGTGAACGCGGTTGCCGCAGCGGCCCCGCCGGCTGCCAGCGACGCATCGGCGCAGGCCCGCGTCCGCAACACGTTCGCCCAGTTCATTCCGCCGGAGAAGGCTGACGCACAGAAAGGCACCGTGGTGGCCGAGGCGAAGCCGGCCGAGCAGCCGGTGCAGGCGCCGAAGAAGCACAAGATTGCGCGCAGCCATACGCATTCCCAGCAGCCGATGCGGCTGGCCCAGCCCGGCATGTATCAGCCTTACCGTGTCGCGCAGCAGCAGCCGCGGATGGGCTTCTTCGGCGGCTTCGGCACCTGGTAGACAAGGACACGCCGCAACCGGCAATCGATAGGCCGCCGCAAACACTTGCGGCGGCATTTTCATGTCCGCGAGATCAGGCGGGTAACCGGTTGCGGGTAGGCGGCCGGGTGGCCGGAACCGGTTAGCGCGGCAGGCGCGGAATCTTGTCGGCGAAGCCGTTGTAGCAGGTCAGCCGCTCGTCCTCTTCCTTGACGAACCGACAATCGGCAACGCCCTTGGCAGGGGCGGCTTTTGGCTTGGGCTGCGGCTTGAAGATCTCGTCGTAGCACATCAGCCGCTCCTTGGTGGCGTCGTCGATGTCCTGGCAGGCCTGGAGCTTCTGCGCGACCGATTGCGGCTTGCCCGGTGCAGCCTTTTCGCCCTTCTTGGCTGCCGATTTCTTGCCGACCTGGACCAGCGGCTTGTCGCCGACCATCGGCTGCGGGGCCGCCGCCGGCTTGTCGGCGGCGGGGGGTGGCGTGGTGGCTGGAGCGGTGCCTTGGGCAAGCGCGGCGGCCGGGCAGAGGAGCGCCAGCGCGAGGATGATATGTCTCATGATGAAAATATCCGAAGTGGCGTGATGACCGGAAGGATGGCGCCGGGGATCGGAAAAGCCCGGCAAGCGCCGAGGCTTATCGCAAGTTCTGCCCGAATCCTACCCCCGGAGGGGGCCTGCCCGGCACCGATCCACCGGCAAAGCAGGGGCAATTCGTCGCCGGTTCGGCCGCAAGGGAGCGTGATTTGCGTTTGCCGGGCCGGGCGGCTATGACGGCGCGATCTGCGCGACTGGCGCTTGGATGGACCACCATCGGGGAGCGCAGAGACTGAACGCCGCGCGCCTGGGCACCGCTTCGAAACGGAGGTGCCATGACGGCGAACATTCTTGACGGGCATGCACATGCCCAAATTGTCATCGACAAGGTTGCGAACGAACTGGACCGGCTGCCCCGCGCCCCCGGGCTCACGGTCGTGCTGGTGGGCGATGACCCGGCGAGCCAGATCTACGTGCAGAGCAAGGTCAGGATGGCCGGGCGGCTTGGCCTGCGCGGCGAGGTCGAACGCCTGCCGGATGACGCCAGCGAGGCCGATCTGCTGGCCAGGATCGATGCGCTCAACGCGCGTGACGATATCGACGGCATCCTGATCCAGCTGCCGCTGCCGGCGCATATCGACGCCTTGCGCGTGATGGCGGCGGTCGATCCCGCGAAGGATGTCGACGGCCTGCATGCGCTGAACGCAGGCCGGCTGTTTCACGGCGACGATGCCTTGGTGCCGTGCACGCCGCTCGGCTGCCTCAGGCTGATCAAGTCGATCCGGCCGGATCTCACCGGCGCTCATGCCGTGGTGATCGGCAGCTCCAATATCGTGGGCAAGCCGATGGCCGCGCTGTTGCTGCAGGAGCAGGCGACCGTGACGCAGACCCATATCCACACCCTCGGCATCAGCAAGATCTGCCGTCAGGCCGATATCCTGGTCAGCGCGGTGGGGAAGGCTGCCCTCGTGCGCGGCGACTGGATCAAGCCGCAGGCCATCGTCATCGACGTCGGCACCACGCGCGTCGAGAAGCCGGAGGGCGGCTACGCGGTGTGCGGCGACGTCTTCTTCGACGAGGCGGTGCAGGTCGCCGGCGCGATCACGCCGGTGCCACGCGGCGTCGGCCCGATGACGATCGCCTGCCTGATGGAGAACACCGTGAAGGCCGCCAAGGCGCGGGCGGCCCGGCTGCAACAGCGGGGGATGCCTGCTGCGAGGCGCGAGCGGCGGGCTCCGCGCGCGTCTCGTGCCTGGATGTGACCCCAGAGGTAATGGAACGCCCGCAGCATTGGTCTATCGTCGCGCGACACACGGAGGCGGGCGATGCTGTATGCGGAAGATCTCACCGAGGGCCAGACATTCCAGCTCGGCACCTACACCATCGGCGAAGCCGAGATCCTGGAGTTCGCCGGCAAATATGATCCGGTGCCGATCCATACCGATCCCGTCGCGGCTGCGGCGGGCCCGTTCGGCGGACTGATCGCAAGCGGCTTCAACACCATCGCGATCTATCAACGGCTCGTCGTGGAGGCGATCTGGACCAAGGTGGCGGGCATCGTCGGGCGGAGCTTCGAGATCCGTCTGCCGAGCCCTGTCCGCCCGGGCGCCACGCTCACCGGGCAATCCCAGATCCAGAAAATCACCGTCAGACCGGAACGGCGCGACGCCGTCGTGATCTTCAAGACCGAGCTCGTCAACGACGAGCAGCGCCCCGTCCTTGTCCTGGTTCTCGATGCGCTGATCCACATGCGGCCGGCGGAGCAGCAGCGGACATAACCTCTGCCCGGATCGATCTGGCCGCCCGGCAATGCTGCGGCTACCATGGCAAGCCTGCCCCGAACTGGGCGTATCAATGACGTCGTCCTGATATGGCCGGACCGCCGGGCGGCAAATTCGTCGATACGGTGCAAGACGGATGGTGTGGGCGTGAAGCGCAGCAAGCAGACGCGCAGCGAGATCGAAGCCAAGCAGCACAAGGCTGAGGAATGGCGTCGCACGCTGGCACAACGCGCCGCCGAACGGCTGCGCCTGCGCGACTACAAGATCGCGCTGGCGCGCGACGAGGTTCCGGTGGTCACGAGCCAGCTCGCACCCACGAACAGCTATTCGATTCCTGATTTCGTCGAACGCGGAACCTATCGGCCCGAGCCGTTCGTCTGCAAGGATTGCGGCGTTGCCGAGGTCTGGACGCCGTTGCAGCAGAAATGGTGGTACGAGACTGCCAAGGGCGACGTGTTCACCAAGGCCGTGCGCTGCAGGGCATGCCGCACCAGGGCGCGCGCACGCAAATCCGCCGCGCGCCGCGTGCATCTCGAAGGGCTCGCCAGGAAGAAGCCTTCTGCCACGTAGCGAGCCGTTGCGCCTCGCGTCGGCCACACTGCACACAGCGATGGATCTGGAACCCGCGCGCAGGCGGTCAATGCGTCGCGCGCTCGGAACGTTTCGTGGCCTGATCGGTTCGAGACTTCGAAGCCCCCGGCGAGGGGTGCGGGCGGGGAGGAACCAGCCAGGGAAACATCCAAGGCCGGAACCAACAAAGAAGGAACAGCGGATGAAGCTCAATTCCACGCAAGTCAAGCAGACCATGACGCAACTGAACGCGCAGGTGCTTCCGGATGATCATCCGGCGGTGGCGCAGCTGAACAGCGTGTTCGGCGAGCACACATTCTTCGTCGACACCACCGGGCTCAAGGTACTCGAACCCGCCCAGAGCGCCGACATGTCGGGGCAGACCGGTGAGGTGGTTAGCCTTGCCGAGTGGAGCGATCCGGAGCTGACGTCGCTGCGGCCGCACGAGCCCGAACCGACCGGCGTGCTCATCACGCTTGAACCCAGCAAGCACTAAAGCGATTCAATCGGATCATGCTCTGAGTGCCGCATCGAGCGGCACCGCAATCGGCCTTCTTGATGGCGACAGTCTCCAACGTCACATCAAGAGGTGTCGAAAGTCACATGGCAAATCAGCGCCGCCTGCGTATGCATCGGTTCGAGATGGGTATCCAGGCGGTGAGGGCCAGATGGGGATCGTGCGGCGCTGGAGCTCTGACGAGGACGAGAGGCTCAGAGAACTCGCCAGGGCCGGCAAGAACGCTCTCGAGATCAGCAACGAACTGACCCGCAGCGCATCGGCCGTGCGCCGGCGCGCCGAGGTGCTGTCGGTCCTCATTATGGCCAAGGCGTTTCGCGCGCGCCCCTCGCATGTCGCCACCCATCTGGAGCGGGTCGCGATCGACGCGATCCGACATCGCCGGCCGTTTCCCGCGGGTGTCGGCCCGAGCACCATTGCCGGAATGATCGAGAAAGGCTGGATCCTGCCGGAGATGGGGCGGAAATATCGCGTCACCGATGCCGGCGTGGAGGCCGTGCGCCGGAAGATCCCGAGCGGGTGAGGGCAGCGCAGCAACGGTTCGTGCCGGCCGGACTATTTGAGGCCGGCTGCAAGATTCTGCGCCCGAGACGGATGTCCCATCCGTTCAATCATTGGAGGCGCGACGACCGGAGTCTCCGCGTGTCCCTCCAGCCGTCCGTGTGATTGCGCCGATGCTCAACGCCCAGTTTGCTCCAGCCGACCGGTACCAGCGTTTCGCCGATCTTGCGCCGTTCGTTCGTGAGACGATCGGCACCATCGCGGCATTGACCCCGGCTCAGCGGCTGGACGTGGAATTCCTCGAAAGGGAATTCATCCCTGCGCTTGGCCTCAACGATGAGCTTCTGCGTGAGCAGCCGCCGGAGCTTGCGCCGTATTTCGGCAGGGGCCTCCACCTCTGGCAGTATCCGAGCCAGCTCGCGCCGTATCTGGCCTGGCTTGCGCGCAACGCGTCCGGCATTTCCTCCTACATGGAAATCGGCTGCCGCTGGGGCGGCATGTTCATCCTGGTTGCGGAGTGGCTGAGGCACAGCGGCGCCGATCTCAAGACCGTGATCGCACTCGATCCGATCGCGCCGACGCCCTTCATCTCGACCTATTTCGATCTGCTGCAGGAGCAGGCATCCATCGAGCCGGTCTACATACAGGACTTTTCAACCTCACCGCTGGTCGCCGCCCATGTCGATCGGCTGAGGCCCGACTTCGTTTTCATCGACGGCGATCACAGCCTGCGCGGTGCGCTGCAGGATCACCTGCTGGTGCGCTCTCACGCCAGCATCATCGTGCATCACGACATCCACTCCCAGGCCTGTCCGGATACGACGTTGCTCTGGAAGGCGCTGAAGGAATTCGAGGCACCTGGCTTCGATGCGTTCGAATTCATCAGCCAGTATCCGTCCGTCAACGGATCGTTCCTCGGCATCGGCGCAATGAAGCGGCGGCAAGCCTGAGCTGTTGCCCTAACTGGCGCGCGGCGCCGAAGCAGACGCACCGTTGACTGCACGCGGCGAGGGGCGGCGCGTCTCCAGGTACGAATTGCCCCAGACCCACAGCGACCGGATGACCGGCTCGAGCGAGCGCCCGAGCGGCGTCAGCGAATATTCGACGCGCAGCGGCACCTCCGGATAGATCTCGCGGTGGATCAGATCTGCGGTTTCGAGCTCGCGAAGCTGTCGCGTCAGCATGCGTTGCGAAATCCGCGACAGCCGCCGCCCGAGTTCGTTGAAGCGAATGGTGTCGCCGAGCAAATGATAGAGGATCACGGCCTTCCACTTGCCGTCGATCAGGTCGAGCGTCGCCTCGACCGGGCAGCCGACCGCACAGTCATAGCTCTTCGCATCAAGCTCTTTCATGGTTCACTCCCTGATACTACCGGACATTCCTGTGCGTAATTGTCAGCGCCCAAATTAGCGCGCAACGTCGACCCCGCAAAGCCGAACCTTGCCAAGCGGGTCCGGCGCGCAGGACATATCAACGATAACAGGGAGGGGACCCGCGTGAAGCGAGGGATTTTGTTGATCGCCGCGATGACGGCGAGCGTATTGCTATCGAGTGCGCGTGCGGATGAGGCGGTCCGTGCCGAGATCGTGGCGCGGTTGCCGGAGTCGGTCGGCAACATCGCCATCACGCCGGATAACCAGCTCATCTTCAGCCATCACCCGTTCTTCAGTCCCGAGATCAGGGTCGCCAAGCTGACGTCGCCGACGACATCACAGCCATTTCCAAGCGCGGAGTGGAATACGCCGCGGAAAGGCACCGACCAGTATCTCGACAATGTGCTCGGGCTTCGGTCGGACGAGAATGGCGTGGTGTGGATCATCGACATGGGATTCCGCACCAACATCACGCCCAAGCTGGTCGGATGGAATACGCGCAGCGACAAGCTCGAGCGCATCTACTACATGCCCGATCCGGTCACGCGGCCGGGCTCGCAGCCGCAGGACATCGTGATCGACCAGAAGCATCGCAAGTTCTATATCGCCGACGAGAATATCGGTCCGGGCGGTGACGGATCGCATGCGGCGATCATTGTCATCGATATGGATACCGGACGCGCCAGGCGCGTGCTTGACGGCGACCGCTCCACGATTCCCGAAGACCTGCCGATCACGGTGGACGGCAAGGATCTCACCGTGTCGGGCAAGGACGGCAAGCCGTCCATCATCAAGGTCG
This sequence comes from Bradyrhizobium sp. USDA 3240, assembly GCF_054063295.1. Taxonomy (NCBI): domain Bacteria; kingdom Pseudomonadati; phylum Pseudomonadota; class Alphaproteobacteria; order Hyphomicrobiales; family Nitrobacteraceae; genus Bradyrhizobium; species Bradyrhizobium sp. USDA 3240. The sequence goes on along the minus strand of NZ_JBSSGD010000002.1, from coordinate 556,807 downwards.
GCTGCGATGGCATCACCATGGATGTGAGGTCGGAATGGGTCTATTTCGCGCCGCTCAGCGGCCGCTCGATCTACCGCGTGCGCGTGGCCGACTTGAATGACGAGAAGCTGACACCAGCCGAGCTCAGCGCCAAGGTCGAGCGCTATTCAGACAAGCCGAACAATGGCGGGCTCTCGATCGACTATGCCGGCAATCTCTATCTCACCGCGGTCGAGAGCAAGTCGGTGGGCGTCGTCGGAACCGATCGCAAATATCGCACCTATTTGAGCGATGCGGAGATGGTCTGGCCTGACGGGATCACGGCGTCGGCGGACGGCTACATGTACGTATCGGCGTCGCAGATCTCTGCGGCCGGGATGTTCCACGGCGGCAAGGGCGAGAACAAGGCCCCGTATCTGATCTATCGCTTCAAGCCGCTCGCGGCAGGCTACGTCTCGCGATGACCGCGCATCGCGCGTATTGACGACGATCGCCCGACCTGCTCGCAGGCCGGGCGACACCTGCTATCACGCGTTCGCCGGCCGGTCGCCCAGATTGAGCTTGCTCTTGTCGCCGCCGGCCCACGCCAATGTCTTCGGGTCCATCACGCGGAACCAGAGCGGCGGGATTGCGGCAAGGCCGAACATGCCGGTGTAGCCGTTGGGCAGCCGCGGGATGTCGTCGAAATCGCGCAGCGACTGGTAGGGGCGCATCGGGTTGGCGTGGTGATCGGAATGACGTTGCAGGTGGAACGTCATCAGGTTCGAAACGATGTGGTTGGTGTTCCAGGAGTGGCGCGGCTCGACCGCCTGGTAGCGGCCGTTCGGCAGCTTCTCGCGCAGCAATCCGTAGTGCTCGACATAATTGGCCTGGGTCAGCGCGTACCAGCCGAGGAAATGGTGCGCGACGATGAACGGCGCGACCTTCCAGCCGAACAGTGCGATCAGAATGGCCGCGACGACGAGCGTCAGCGCAAAGCCCTGCAGGATCTCGTTGTTGACCGACCAGACCGGCTCGCCGCGCCGGGTCAGCCGCTCGGCCTCATTGCGCCAGCCGCGCTTGAAGGCGCCCGGCAGCTCGCGGGTGGCAAACGTATAGATCGATTCACCGAACCGCGCGCTGGCGGGATCCTCGGGGGTCGCGACCCAGGTGTGATGGCCGCGATTATGCTCGACGCGGAAATGGGCGTAACCCACCGCGCAGTTGGCGAGCATGCCGAACAAGATGTTGAGCCGGTCAGCCTTGTGGCCGAGCTCGTGCCCGATCAACAGCGCGCCGCCATTGATGGTGCCGACGCCAAGCAGCAACGCGACATAGGACCACCACGGCAGCTCCTGCGTGCCGAAGAAAGCGATCAGGGCGACGTAGTTGATCCAGGGAAACACCACGGTGATGCGCGCCAGCCGCAGGTAATAGGGATCGGCCTCCATCGCCGCGACCACTTCTGCCGGCGGATTGTGGGTGTCTTCGCCGAACAGGACATCGAGCAGCGGGATCAGGATGAAGATGAAGACGAACGGAATCAGTGTCACCAGCGGATTGTGCGTCTGCAGAAACCACCAGTAGGACAACAGCGGGATCAGCGGCGGGATGAACGAGAGCATCCACAGATAGCGCTTGCCGTCCTGGTAGGTGATGGTTTCGCCCGTGGCATTGGTGCCTGTGAATATCATCGCATTCCCTCCAGCATCTCTTGTCGAGGCGGCGTTCGCCGTTGTTTCCCTGAGGATGCCGCGAGGCGGGCCTGCGCCGCCAGTTCCCAATAGGCCAATTTTGTGGCATTTTGCGCCAAGCGGCTGGACGTTCGCGAGGGAGGGCGCCAAGGCAATGCAGGGATCGGAGGCCGATGCCCTTCGCACCCCGGTGTCCGTGAGCTATGCGCGGGCGCTGGTGCGGGCGTTTGGCAAGACGCGCGGCGAGCGCGACGAGCTGCTGCAGGGCATCGCAATCCAGCAGGACGTGCTCGACCAGCCCGGCGCTCACATGCCGGTGTCGTCGCTGGTGATCCTCGCCGCCAACATCACCCGCCGGCATGGCGAGCTGTGGCCGCTGTCGGCCGCGGCGGTCTGGTCGACATCGCTGCAAGGCGCGCTCGACGTCGCGACCAGGACGGCGCCGACCATTGCGGATGCGCTCAACACCGGCGCGCGCTTCGGGTCGACCCGCGCGCCTTTCATCCGCAATCGGCTGTGCACAACGCCGCGCTCGATCCAGATTGAAATCTCTCCCGCGGTCGCCATGGATGGCGCGCTGTGGCGCGCCGTGGCGCTGGCGGTCAGCCTCAACGTGCACGCGGTCTATGCGCAGCTGCTCGAGGATGCGATCGACCAGGCGACCTTGCAGTTTCCCTGGCCGCCGCCCGCGGGCGCGGAGCGGCTGATGCAGCATTATTCCTGCGCGGTGAAGTTCAACGCCGCCGCCTTCATCTTCGATGTGCCGAAGCAGCTATGCGCGCGGCCTTCGCCGTTTGCCGATCCGGAATTGCACGCCAAGGCGATCGAAGCGCTCGAGGAAATCGAGAAGCCGCGCTCCGACACCGCGGCGCTGGCGCGGATCGTCGAGAGCCTGATTGCGGCGCGGCTGCCGCAGCGCCTCGGCGAGGAGGAAGCCGCGCGCCTCGTCGGCACCTCGCGGCGGACGCTGGTGCGGCGGCTGGCGGAGGCGGGCTGCGCCTTCCGGCCGCTGCTCGACGGCGTGCTGCGGGAGCGCGCGCGGACAATGCTCGCGGCCGATTCACAGTCGCGCGACGAGATGGCGGCCGCGCTCGGCTACACCGACGCGACGAGCTTCAGCCGCGCCTGCAGGCGCTGGTTCGGCGAGAAGAGCTTGCGCAGCTAGCTCAGCGGCGCGCTTTGGCGCGGCTGTGCAGGCTTTCCACCGTTCGACAGAGGTTGGGTGGCTGGCGGATCGTCGCGCTTGCGCTTCGCGGTCCATGCGACAAACGGGTAGGCCAGGAGCGCCAGGTAGCTGGAGGGCATTGGATGATCGACGCCAAACGCGTTCGGATGCTGCCCCTTCGGAAGGTAGGCGCTCCCGAACAGCACGTCGTAGAACGAGAACAGCCCGGCGAAGTTCTTGTCTCTCGCTGCCGTGTCGCTGCTGTGGTGCCAGTGATGAAATTCCGGCGACACCAGGACGTGGCGCAGCGGTCCATAGTTCAGGCGAACATTGGCGTGAACCAGCCAGGCCTGCCAGTAGTAGACGAGCAGATAGGTCGCGATCGCTTCGGTAGAGAAACCGAGCGCGTAAAGCGGAAACAGCGCGCCGGCCTTCATGAACATCACGTCGAGCGGGTGCTGGTGAATCGCAGCGAGCCAATCCAGTTCCTCGACAGCGTGGTGAACGGAATGGATCTGCCACATGGCGGGCACGACGTGCAGGATGCGGTGCGTCCAGTAGACGCCGAGGTCGGCGATCAGGATCACAAGGGGCACTTGAGCCAGATACGGAAGATCGCCGATCGTCTGCGTCACTGCCGCAGGCAGGATCGATTGATTGACCAGAATGGCCGCCGTCATGATGGCGATCACACCGGCCAGCACCAGCCCGGCGTTGATGAACAGGAAGGCCATGTCGGTCAGCAGGCCACGTCTGAAAATCTTCTGAGGCCTCGCGGCGAACAGTCGCTCGAAAGGCACGAAGATCAAAACCGCCAGCAAAAGCTGAGTCAGTCCAAATAGATCGCGCATTCAAAATGGCCGCCTGAAATAGCGGTAGCCTATCACCTCGGCTCCCAACAACGTCAATAGGAAGGAAAGCCCAAGCGCAAGAAGCGTTAAGCGGGAGCGTTAATCGGCCCGGTTCCAGGTCGCCGGGCGGGGCAGGAAACCAGCCAGGTCCAACGCCGCAGATCTTCGCGGTCGGGGAGATGCAGGTCTATTCCTGTGGTCGGGTCGACCGCGCACGAGCCACGCCGGCATGAGCTTGCTTGCGGCGGATCAAGAGTCCTATGCCGCCGACGACCGCTAACAGTGCTCCGGCGATCATGAGCCAATGCGGCAATTGCAATGACAGCAAGAAGTCCTTTGCCATTGTCACTCCAGGACGTCGTACTCAAATGCTATGCCCTCAGGGTCGTTTTCCTCTAGCCATTTTTCAGCGACCTCGATCGTTGCGAAGACCTTGATATGGTTCTCGTCGCCGACCTTTTTCGCTGCGTCCGTGTAGATCCAGACAGTTTTCATCGCATCAACTCAAAAGGTCTGACCTTGCTCAACCGCAACCTGGTGCCGACAACGTGCCGCAGCAGCATATGTCGGGTGCCAACTGTGATCCGATCTCGTTGGATGTCGTCCTGCCCGGCGTGGTAAGTCTGCATGTCGGCACCAAACTTGCGGGCGACCTCCGGCGGGACCTCAATCGGCTTTCGGGGAATGGGCAAGCCAGAGAGATAGGGACCTTGGCTTTCGTCGTCAGTCGCGCGTGAGCGGTGAAAGCTGTTGTGGCTCGCGACAGACCAATCGTGCCAAGCCTATCTGCCGGTCAGTGCATGAAAGCCACCATCAGCGCAATCGTGACCAAGACGTATGTGCTTGTAACGGTGATGCCCAGGTATAAGCGCTCCATAACGGCCTCGCTGCCTTTCAAGGTGAGGTGCCGCCCCCTCGTTGTTCATCGTAGCGCTTGCTGCGCACCGCGAAGTTGGAATTTCGACTTACGGTGGGTCTACAGGAAGCACCATCGGGATTAGTCCTTGTGGGCCACCCCGGTATTGCGGCGATCCCGCCTGTCGCTGACGCCCGCGATGGGCTAATTCAGCGACGGTGCATCTAAAGCACCACGACTTGGAAATCGTTGCTTGCCTGCATCAAGGATCAGGACGTTCGGAATGGTCATTGGCTGGCTAACGCTGGCCTTTATTGCGTTTGCCACACTGTCGCCGATCCGGGACCGCCCCTCGTTTGCTGATGATCCGCACGTCGAGCATTTCGCCGCATTCGCGGTGATGGCATTGGCCTTTGTGGTCGGCTATCCCCGGCGCGCCATGCCGATCGTGCTCTTAGTCGTTTTCAGTGCGTTCACGCTCGAAGCAATGCAATTGCTAACCCCTGACCGGCACGGCCACCTGGCCGACGCATTCTTCAAGGTTGCAGGAGGCATCGCCGGGATCGGAGCGGGCCAGCTTCTACTGCTGCTCGTTCTGCGCAACCAGTCCGGCCGGTGACTTCAACCGTTGAACTTCGCGAACGGCCAAGCAGCTTCTCCAGGGTCGAGAAACGGCGCCTTGCTGAAGCGAGCACGACAGTCAGACGCTGACGGCCTCCGTGATCATGCGGCGTTGTCATAGTGCCCTGCGCAGGCGGTCAGCAATTTGCTCAGGGCAAATACACTTGCGCCGTCCAACGCATGGCAGTTCAAACGAGGCGTTCGTTCGGAGTTTGATGCCGCGTCTACGCTCGTCCTAGCTTCGTTTCAGGCGAGCGATCCTCTTGTAGTCGATCCACAACTCGACGAATTCGTGCTCGTCCAAAAAACTCTCAGCTCGGCGCTTTGCCTCCTCGTCGTCATTGCAACGAAGTTCATACGTTGCGCGGGCGACGCCGGCCGGGTCTACTCCAAATGCCACGTAAGGTTTGCGTTCTTCAATCATTTTGTCCCCACGACTTAATGGCAGTCCGATTGACGCAGCTCGGCGTCGGAAGATGTCATTGCAAATCGATGTATCTCAAATAACGAAGGAGGCCGCCGGCCGCTGAACAGCGGCCTCCTGGACCCCGATTTCAAATGAACGTCTTGGCAAAAAAATCGCCGCCCAAGGTCCGATATAAGTAGAAGGCAAATGCGCTACCCAGTGAAGTCCAAACACGCCTATCCACATAGGGAACTGTCGTGACGTTGCGAGCGCGACACACTTCTGTGACCTCGGAGCGATCTGCATCGCCCGCGATCCGCGCAACCATGTTCGATGCAATCGGTGATGCGCGGGTTCGATGTTTTCACGAGCCGGCGCCGATGACGATCGGAGCGAGCGGAAATCTCGATGCCGGGCTGCGCGAGGCGGGATAATAATCCGGTTCGACGACGATGATGACTACGCGCCGCACGACGTTGATCGGATGCTGGTCCTTGTGCAGGAGCGTGGTGCGGATTTCGCGAAACTTTTCGGCTTTCGCAGTGGTCATATGGCCGAAATGTTTCCCACCTCTTGGTGACCCCGCAGATGTCCTATTGCGCTTGACCGGGTCGGACTCGGCGTATCAGCAGTGAACCTGCGCGGCGAACCTCGGGCGGGATCTCAAGCGGTTTCGGGTAGGGGGCATCGGTCGAAATATCGACATGTGGCGTTCGGCCACGTGTGTGCAGGTTCACAGAAGCATCGAAAACCAAGTGCTATATTTAAGAAGATATTGCGGTCGTTCATATTGCTGACGGAGTCCACGATGAATTGCACGGCATCGATACAGCCAAGGTTCCTCGTTCGAAAAGGAAGCACCGACTGGATGGTCTACGATCGACAACGCAAGGGGGCGGCCCAATTGAACGATTACAGTTTGGCTGAGAAACTGACGAAGGAGCAGGCCGAGCAGATCAAGCAGCGGCTGGCGACCTGGAACCTTCAGCCGAGTTGAACTAGCCCGAAACGCCCTTCGCGAAGTTGATTGCCTCGCCGCCGTGACTGTTGCGGTGCATAGACTGATTTTAAGAAAGAGGAGCCGGCGCCAGGGCCTGTACGCCAGCTCCTCCGAAACGGAGACCGTAAGACGTTCCCCAAACCGGTCCCGTCCCTCTGAGAAGCCTGCGCCGACCTGCTTGCTGATTTGCTAACGGCCCGCTCGGCCAGCCCTCGACAGGCGGCGAATGGATATCGTTTTCCGGCAGGCCGGGCGGGAGTAACCCTTAATGGCGTTGCTTGGGGGCGGAACGAGCGGCGATATCGGAGGTAGGTTGTCGGCTCCCGACCCTTACACCCCCAACCCGGTCGGGAGTTGACAGAATGGCGACCTCGACGCGCCGTCCGCGTCGGGGTCGTTCCTCATTGCGCACATCGCATTTCAGAACAAACGCCAATCCGCCCTGTTGCGCCCTTGTCGCGCGGAGTGATTTGAGGCGGTTGGTAATGTCCTGATTTTGCTCGCAGCGAGTTGGGCTTGCTCGTAACACGAATACGATCACCCAGAACGAAATTGGTTCGTCCCAAACCATTGGACGATCGATGAAAACGCTCGCGCGCTCGGAGAGATTCGAATTGATTCTTTAACTAATTGATTTAATTGAAGTTTATTCGACGTTAGTCTACCAAAGGGGCGGTCCGAGGGACAGCTGGTTCTTGATCGAATTCGAGGGACAGTTCGACCTCATCGAGGTTTTCGGTTTTACACTAAGGGTGGGGCGGGGCATGCAGTCCTCGAAGCTATTCTTCGGGCAGGGAACGAGCAATCCGATAGTTAGCGCGACCGACCTGCGCGAATATTTGCGAGATGACCTGAAGTACCAGTATCAGGATGGTTTCAGCATGGCGGAGGCTGCGAAATGTTGGGTGGCAGCGGCTGGGCGTGTTCCAACTTCGATTGCGGCGCTCGTCGGAAGCGACAAGCTAAACTCGGCGCATTTTGAATTTCCGACGCTGGTATGGGGCCGCGGTACCGCGATGACGGATGTTATGGCGTTCTCGCCTGATTGTGTTCTCGCCGTTGAGGCTAAAGTTATCGAACCATTTGATGACCTTGTGTCGGTGTGGATCGAGCGAAACGCTAAGAATGTGAGATCGCCGCCTCATCGAAAGAAAACAATTGAGAGATATGCGCAGGCATTTGGTGTTGCGTTCGACGACCTACTGCACGTCAGGTATCAACTGCTGCAGAGGACCTTGGCAACCGCTCTTACTGCGCGTTCCAACAGCATATCGCACGCGTGGATGATAGTTCAGTCGTTTGCCGCCCCCGATAGTGATGGTCACGAAAGAAATTACGTGGATTTCCGTCGTTTCCAACAAGTAGTCGGTGAGGCTCCCATACTCGGAGGTCAGCGCGTTCGGCTTGAATGGGTAGATGCTTACTGAGAACAGGAACGAGTTAGCCACTCGAGCCTCGCCAGAGGTCCGCTAACTTCGCCATTGCAACGGCGACATAGTCCCCGCCCTTGGGGATATCGGCCAGCTGAGCCGTATGCTGAAGGAAATTAACGTACGTCGCCGCCTCAACATCCCTGATATCTTCAAGGGCCTCCGGCTGAAAGGTGAGGTCGAGCGGTCGCGGATGCCGTTTGAAGCGGAGTTCATTCAGAAACGTCTATTGGCACGCGGAGCGCTCGACGGACTGAACGAAGATGCTCGCTTGGTGTTTTATGTCGTCGCCGACACTGGTCTGCGGCCGTCTGAGGTTGTCAACCTTCAAGAGGAGGCCATTGTTCTGAAAGGCGCAATTCCTCACGTGAAGATCTTGCCTGACGGACGACGGCTCAAGACCACCGATGCACAACGTGAAATTCCCCTAGTCGGTGTAGCGCTCGCTGCCATGGAGAAATGGCCTCAGGGTTTTCCGCGCTATCGCGACAAGTCATCCAACCTATCGGCTACCCTCAATAAATACTTGTTCGAGCACGGGCTGCGGCCGTCGAAGGACCATACCGTCTACTCGTTGCGGCATAGCTTCAAAGACCGCCTGATTGCGGCCGAGGCACCGGACAGCCTCATTGACAGTTTGATGGGGCACAAGACCTACAAGCCGAAATACAGCAAGGGTCCATCGCTCGAACTGAAGCTCAAATATCTTCAGCGGATCGCTTTCAAGGCTCCTGCATCGGTGTAGGCCAACAGCCGCCGTCGCGCGCGCGTGCGCGTGTCTTCGCGAGCCTTTAGCTCCCGGAGCTCGGCCTCGAACTTCTCGTACATTGGCAGATGCACGTCACCATCGAGCTCGATGAAATATGCGAGCAGGATTAGTGCGCGTTCAATGCGCTCTGTCAGTGACGGTTGTAACAGGGCATCGCTCCACATGCGCCGAGTTTAAGCGATGTAGCCCCCGTTCTTCTCGCAGTGGTCGGGAAACGGCGTTGGATTCGCAACCTTTCCGGTTCGGCTCTTGCCAGAAGACCGGGTCGACGAACGGTCTTACGGTGTTGCGTTTAACCTGCGCTGCACCGTCCGAGAATGCACCGGTTCACTTGGGTTTGCCATCACGCGTCGGGGACGTTGCCGGGCGCGGGATCGCGCCGTGGCTGATCTTTGGTCGTCCGGGAGCAGACCCGAGCGCCATAGTCGCCACGACCCGTCGGACGGCGCGCTTGCGTTGGTGCCCAGATTTTCGTTTCTGACGGCTGCCATTCCGGCTATCTAGATAGTCGATGGACGCTAAAACCGAACCTCATCTTGCGGCATTAAAGACCGCTCTGCGGACCCTGAAGCACAGCGGCTCGGACGGCTTCGAGGGGTTGCTGGCGGCTGTCCTGTCGGAGGTTTGCGGCCAGCCTTTTCGCGTGGCATCGAGCGGATCGCAGCGCGGTCGGGATGGTGACTCGGCGTTCGACCAGGGGGCGACCTATTTCGAGGCAAAGCTCTATGAGGACGCCGTCCGGCAAGATGCGGTGAATAGCAAGATTGTCGACCTCGCTAACGACGACAAAGGCCAAGTCGACACCTGGATTCTGTGCGCGACCAGTCCGGTGAGTTCGCAACATGCGAAAAAGTATCATGGCTCGCTTGCCGCGCTCGGTATCGGTTGCGTGATCCTTGACTGGCCGCCGGAAACACTGCCGACACTGGCCGTGCTGCTGGCGATGGCCGCGTCGCGTGTCGAGCGTTTTGTGCTCGATCATTCGCAGGATCCGTCCGCTGTGACGGGCATCCGAGCCGACCTCGATGCCGTGGCAGCCGACGGCCAGTTTACCGATTTGTCGACGAACCTCCGGTCTATGGTGCGGGACGGATCGGTCGGGCTTGGCTTAGCGAAAGCAGCCAATCGATCGGCCCTCACCAGGGCATTCTCGGATCGGCGACAGGCGCGAGGACTATTCGGCCAGCCGCTGGCACCGTTGGACAAATCCGGACTTCCTTGGGCCGAGCGGCCGACGCTTGTCCAGAAGGTGCAGGTCGCGGTTTCCGGTCCGCCGGCTCGAGGGGTTGTCCTCGTGCTCGGCGACGAGGGCACGGGCAAATCATGGCTGGTCGCCAAAGGATGGTGCGCGAGCGAGCCCGCGCCGTTGCTTGCGGCCTTCATGGCGGCCGACCTCTCGATGCCCCAGGCGATGAACATGGAAGAGCTGCTCATCACCAAGCTGGCGTCGCTGACTCGTGAGATCATGACCGACGACCTGCGGAAACGCTGGGCACGACGTTTCAGAGGGTGGCGCTCGAACCCCGGGCCTGTGCATGTCAGGCTCCTGGTCTGGGTCGACGGCCTCAACCAAGTGCAAGGCGTTCCTTGGCCCCGTTGGATTGACGCGATGGCCAAGTTTCTCGAAGAGATCGGCGGCCGGCTGATCGTCACGACGACCAACTGGCATCATGCCCAAATCCGCTCGATGGTGGCCTCTCCGATCGAACGCGTGTTGGTCGATGACTGGTCCGAGTCCGAGCTCAAGGCGATTCTGGACGCCAAGGGCATCAAATCGGACGCTCTGGCTGCCGACGTCTTCGATTTCCTCCGAAATCCGCGGATCCTCGGCATCGCCATCGAGTTGCTCGACGCTAACGAGATCGAGCGTGTCGATGAACTGACCGTCGGACGGTTACTTTTTGAGCATATCCTGCGGCATGAACGCGACGCCATGAGCGGTACGACGGCGCGCGAATTCGTTGGAATGTTGCAGACACGCGCCGAAGAGATCTTGCAGCGGCTGAGCAGGCAGGAGCGTGACGATCTCACCATCTTCAAGCTCGGACAGGACCTCGGCGCAGTTTCACGGGGCCGCTTTTTCGAGCCGGTCGCCGGCGAAACCGATCTGTATGCCATCCGGAAGGAAGGACTTCCCCTGGCACTCGGCCTCGCGTTGACCAGCATCCTTCGCAAGGAGGTCCGGACAGGCCGAGACCCCGGAGCGCGACTGGCCGAGGTGACAGAGCCCATCAACGCATTGTCGGAGACCTCCGCAGTGGTGTTCTCCGCTCTGCAGCTCTCCTTCCTGCAAGACGGCTGCCCACCAGAGGTCCAGGCGGCGTTGGCCAAATACCTCGTCGGTCTGCAAAATCTGACAGACGACCTGTATGCGGCATTCGAGGCGTTGGTAAAACGCGCGCCCGCGCCCTTCCTGATGGCAACCCATGACGCCGCCTTTTCGCGGGTGAGGTTGCCGAATGCTCGATGGCTGATTGTCGCGCTGCATGCCGCAGCGACGGACCAGGCGAATGCCTCCGAGATCTCGCGCTCGGTGCAGGAGTGGATATGTCGCCACTCTCTTGCGCCCGAGATCGGCATGTTCCGTAACGCTGGTCGGGATCCAGCGACGGAAGCCACACAACTGGCGCGGCTACGACAGCAGCTCGAGGATCGCCGCTCGGCCTTGTCTGCGCCGGAACACGAATTCGTCAGGAGCAGACTGAAGGAACAGTCCTGGGAAGGCTTGACCCAGCTTCACCGCTACGCGATCGAACTGCTGGCGGGAAGATCGCTTGAGAACGCAGTGCCCGCACTTGCGGGCTGGGCTTTTGCCGATGCCCTGAACCGCGACATCGACGGACCCCACAAGCAATTTCGCGAGCTATTGCGCTTCAACGCCGTGGATTGGCTTCGCACACGTGACGCGATCCGGGCTGCTTGTAAGCCATTTCTGACCGCGGAGGCATCGAACACGGCAAGGCGCGCGGCTGCATTCATGTTGAATGCCACCGGTGATCCGGATGACGCGGCTCAAGCCCATCCGATCTTTAAACTTCTCAATCGCGACCAGCCGCGCTTTTCGTTCGCCACAGATCCGACGTATAGTCCGGTCGATCCATGCGATCCGACTGCGCAGACACCGGACAACATCGGCGCGATCGTAGCCGCAAACAAGACCATCGATGTCGCCGTTCTCAACACCGGGCGCGGCACGACTGCGGAAGATCATATTTTCTCGAGGTCCTTGCCGGCGCTCGCTCGCTTTGATCCCGCAGCCGCCATCGAAATGCGTCGCAACTTCGCTCGGGATGGAATCGCCCGCACAGAGCTCATGCCGCTACGGCAAGCTGTGCTTGCGCTGCTGAGGGATAGCGCAATTCTTGAGACTGACATCGTCAATCGACTAGTTTCTATCGGGTCGACACCGCCGACGTCCGAGTCCCTTTCCGACAAGGAAGCCATCGGGGACGAGTGGCTCGTGCAGCAATACGCACTCCGGGCTTCCTTCCCGTACATAACTGGAGACGAGCAACTACGGATTCTCGAGGCCGGTGCAAGCCACGGGGCGCTGGTTGATCTTCTGGAGGCGACCGTGCCCGCCAGCGCGACGGAGTTGGATGCAGCTCTCGACCGCGCGATCGCGTCCGGCGACGACAACAGAATTGCTATTGTTCTAAATTTTGCACAGTTCAGCAAAACGCCGCTCTCGAGCACGGAGAAATCGCGCTTGGGACCACTGCTTTTGTCCGAGGACCGTGGCGTGCGCACGAGTGCATTGGCCCTCACGGGGCAGACACGCGACGCCGATCTATTGAAGCTATTTCTGGCCACGGGATGGGACGCGGCGGATTGCGATCCGAAAGAAGGATACCATGAACTTTGGTATGGTTCGCGCTGCCTGCTGGCGGCAGCCGAGCTGAAAATGCTCGATACTGCCGAGGCAGTCGACCGCATGGGCACCAATTTCTACGGGTTCGCCGCGCGGATGAACGATGAGGCGGCGCAGGTGGCGGCCGATAGGGTCGACGCTGCCTTCCAGCGTGCAATCCATTTGAACGACGTCCCGCAGTTCCCGCTGGTCGAGCAGCCGATGACGGTGGAGGAGGGGCAGGCGCCGCCGATGCTGTCGCTGGTAGATCAGCCGCCGGGCAGCATCCGGCAGACGTTCGAGATCCTCGGGGAAAGCGAGGAGGGGTTCCAGCAACGGCAGAAGCGCCATTGGCAGGCGTTCGACCGGTTTGTCGATCGCATCACGCACGCGAACGCGCGCATCATGCTGGACGATCTCTCCTGGGAAGGCTTCGATGCAATCGTGGCTTCGGATCCAGCTCTTGCAGAGCGCTGGAAAAACTCACTGCTGAATGTCGGCGACAGCGTGTTCCGTGCGATGCACGCCTTTGCGACCGGGCTTGCGAGGGCGATCGCGCCGACTGATCCCGAAGGTGCGGCGCAGTTGTTTGCGCGGACCGCTGCACAAAGGCCGCTTGTAAACCGCTGCACTGGGCTTTCCAGGATTCCGGCGGACGCACTTGCTGCGTGGACCCGAGCGTCGATCCCCGCGGTGCGCGATCTGTGCTTCGCTCGGCTCGACGGAGCCGCAAACGATTCTCAAATCGCGATCGAACTCCTCGCTGCCAGCAAAGTGGGGGCGCAGGAATACGTGAAGCGGTACGTTGATACCAGGATGTCGGCCGGGGAGCCCGCGAAGACGGCAAGGGCGCTGCTAGCCTGCGGCTATTCGGACGATAATGACCATGCAAGTCAGACCTTGCAGCGCTTCGAAGGACTTCGAGGGTTCGTGGGCGATGCGCATCGGACCGCGACAAATGCTTACTTGAGAAACCGTTGGTCGCGGTATTGGTATGGCAAGATGAAAGTCTCAGCGACCCCTGAGGAATTTTGGCGGTGTGCAGTGCTTCTCACAAAGATTGTCGACGGTCGCTTCGACCTGTGGGAGAGGGATTGCGGGGCTTCAGGAGATGTCTTCTCACGCTTCATTGCCACCATCCGGGATGGCATTGAACTGCGCGTCAAGAAGTGGCAATCCGCACGGCAGTCAAAACTGTTCGGCTGCGACATTCCGGATTCGATTTTTACAAGCGGCTGAAGCGCGGCTGCAGGATTAGCGTCGGCGCGTCACCCGAACACGGCAAATCGTCCACTTTCGATCAGACGGATGGCTGTCGACGCGGCCTCGAGATGCGTTCTATCGAACGCGATCCACTACTTCTGTTGGACGTTCAGGTCGGAGCCGGCGGCACACGCGAGCGCGGTCAACGACGTGCTCGTTGTCCAATCAAAGCCGACATGGCCCAAATTTGGAGGGACGGTTCTGTCGGCCGTATTCCGCACGATGAATGAAGCAGGCGGTGGTGTGACTCGTCTGTCGATCCACTTCGCGCTGTCATGCTTTGTGAAGGTCGCCGGCAACGGATGGCCATAACTGTTCGGCGTGCCGTACGAATAGATCAGCCGTTGATATGATCCTGAGGAGGGCGGCGTCGGAACCGATGGCGAGTTCGACCGGCCGCCATGATGCGGACAGACCACCGCGTCATATGCGCCGCTGCCCAGATACGCTCTGAGATCATTATAGCCGGCATCTGCTGGCATCAGGATAGGCTTGGCAGAGGCCGTAGACGGGGGATAAACCGTCAGCGACAGTCCGGAAGCATTTTTCGAGCTGCCCGTGCAGAGGCTGATCTCGAGCTGCCCAATCCGTTTCGTGTACAATGTCGACGGCCACACCAAAATGGCTCCTCGCTTCAAGATGGCGCTGATCAAAGCCAAATGATGAGGAGCTCGCTTGCCGTTGCTAGCCTGGCGCGGCACGATCCAGGTCTGGGCATGCACGCGTTTGTCGCGTCCCTGCGACGACCAGTGATCGTGATCCCAATGTGAAAGGATGATCGGTGGCCTGTTGCACTGGCAAAATCTACGAAGGCCGGTGGGAAATGTCGGTGTATGGCCAGCTACTCCGCCTCCGAAATCAAAATAGCAGACAACTTCATGCGCGGAGATCAGGCCATTGGCGGCGCCCTGTCCGACATCGTAAACCGCGATCTCCTTGACGCGCGATGCGGATGTGAGCGCAGTTTCGATCTGCTCCTCACTCGCGTCGGACAGCTTGTCGAGCGGATCAAGAGCATCCAAGAACCGCGTCTGTTCTTTCGTCGGTGGCCGTATCGATCCAACACCAACCGGGATCGGGGCTCCGAAAAGATTGTCGTACAGATTGGCTGGCGGCCCACCGTCCGCCAGTATGATCCTCACCCATCTGCTTTCAAGGTTCAGCAGGGTACGTTCCAAGGTTCTTTTAGTCCGCCCCGGAGGTGGGGGAAGTCTGGTGCCGCCTGGGCGTCCGATCGCGAGAACGTCGTTCGCCGACAGCTGGATCTCGAGTAGATAGAGCGGCATAGCGACGAAGAATTGCGTTCGTCCCGCCTCATCGCTTGGGACCACGGCTTGCTGTGCGAGCTGTCCTTGCAGCCAATCGCCTGAGACGGTTCCAAACATCAGCCAGACACTGCCGTCGTCAGACACTTCGGCTTGGTCGAGCACGCCAAATAACATTTTGGGAAGCTCGGACTTGCCAAGTGCCCGGCCGACCGGTCCCGATGGATCTTTGGACTGCAAAGGCTGAAAAACGAGAAAAGGGTTGCAGTAAGGTTGGACTGGTTCCCCTCCGCCATGCTGGTGTCCACCCCCGGCGGATCCGCTGGGAGTCTGCATGATCGGAACGGTCGAAGACGAAGAAGACTGGCCGTGGGTTCGGTTTTGCATAATGAGGTAAGCCCTAAAGTCTACCAGACAAGCCGATCGTCGGATCCGATGATAGAAGCGCCTTCGCGATTACATTCGCTACGTCTAGACCACCGCGCAAATCAGCTTGAAATATCCAATCAAGCTTGTTGAAAGTCGACGTCCTGTTCGACTCGATGCATCATCGCCTAACGTCGCAAACAAGACGATACGGCGCGCAGAAGCTCGGCCGCAAAGCAGGACGACGAAATTCGGCGTCCGATCTGCAATCGCATCATTCATTCATCCTCGACGTCTTCCGAAAACGGCATGGCGCTCGCATATCCCATGTCTGGCCGCCGGTCATAGCCGTCATAAAAGTTGATCCAGCCATCTTGCGTTCGGTAGACGTCGTAGCCGCGGCGGATAAAGGCGTTTGAAACCTTCTTACGAGGGTAGTCGGCCTTCGAGACACCGATCGAGGCAATTGCATCGCCCCGACGCTCTGCGGGAAAGGACCCGAGCCAGCGGTCGAGCACGGCGGGCGTCACATTGCGCCGACTTCCATGGTGCGGAATCTGTACCAGGTCTGGACTATGGCTTAGCCCGAGCTTCTCGGCAAAGTCGGCAGCTTCATTGAGCCCTCCAGGCCCGACGTCACCGGTCAGCAACACACGCTTGGCTCCGAACATCGCCATCTGAACAACCGACGTCTCGTTGGAAGCCGACGTTGCCGGTGGATTGTTGTCCAAGGTCTCGACGTCGAGCGCCTCTTTGATGCCGTCAACCACCGCCTTCAGCGCGCTGCCAAAAGTCCCCAACAGGCCACTGCCGAACTCGCTCTTGTAAGCCTGCGGGGTCTTATCCAGGTCTGGAATAAGCTGGATGTAGCGCGCGCGGCTGGGCGCGAGCACTGTGAAGGGCCCGATGCTCGCACCCTGTAGAGGCGCTCTGACGGCGAGGCCGCGCTTCGCCGCAATCGCTTCCATCTCCACCAGGTACGGATGCATATCACGCATTCTCTTGATCAAGCCGTCGCGTGTATAGGCACCGTGAAAATGATCTATGACATCGTCTACATAGTCCCAAGGGCGATTGATCCAGAGATTTTCGACCGTAAAGGCAGGGTGTTCGAGGACCTTAATCAAGCCAGTGGCATGATCATTGTCTGCGTGGGTGAGTACGACATTCGCGATAATCGCATTCTTGGTGTGATACCGTTCGATATGGCTGATGATCTGGTCGCCAGTATCGGCGAAGCCACCGTCGATCACGTTGAGAGAATAAGGGCCGTCTTTCGTGTCGCCCCATTTGATGATGATCGCGTCACCGTTACCGTCGCCGACGCGAAGAAAGTCAATTTCATACGGCAAAGAACAATCTCCTGGAGCGGCCTAGCGGTAGGCGGTCGGCTCAAGTCCGAACTTCGCAAAGAGTCGTCAGGCAATAGGTGTGGTCATTAGGTCACGTTGGGACCCTTCAGGAAAATTGCGCCGGTGGTGGCCCGCCGACTATGCATCCGGCAACCTCGTCGCTCACCGAAGGCCGCCGTGTTGGTGTAAAACTGAACGAGAATTTGTCTCTGCGCGACCTTGGCGCATTTCACCCATCAACGCAACCCGCGGTAGAACCGCAAGTTGTGGAAGCCAGGGGAAATATGCCGGGCGCGGGCTAGGGAGCTGGCGCGCTTAAGGGGCCGCAGCTGATGGCACGTCGGCATTGGCGCGCGTGAGCAAATGCGGGAGATAGGCTTGCGCCAAGCACAACGTAAGCTGCTCGCCCCGCGTGCCCAGCCGGTCGATCCAGTCTAGCGGCATGGCGTTGAAGTCGGTCGGATACCAATGTGCCTCCTCGCGCCGTACCAGGTCTGGCGGTGGGTTAGGCAGCGCCCGGTCGCTCTGGCCGAGATAAGGGAAGATGAAGTGCTTGATCTGACCAAAACGCTGGATCTCATGCAGGCGATGGATCGATGCGTTTTGCGCGCGGTCGAACAGCGTGCTGAAGACGCTCAGCAGGCGCGCGAAGAAAAACTGGCTCGGTGGCTCCTGGTGAAGGCCATAGCCGGCCGAGCAGCAAATGATCGTATCGACCGACACAACGTTCAAGCTGACGTCCGGTGAGCGATCAGGCCACAGGCAGCCAAGACCGAGATTGTCGTAAATGCCGCCATCCGACAGGATCACACGTTCGGGTGTGAGCATCCCATTCTTCTCGAACACATATGTCTCGTCGAAGGCGGGAAGAAACAAGGGGTAGGCGGCCGAAGCGGCAACTGCGTGGGCAAGCGACGCGTCATTGCGGTGCAGTTTGCCCCATCGCCAGGACCCCGATTGCTTTGTGCTAAAGCGGAAGGCCGACCCCGTGCGAAGCTCGGTTGCGTTGATGACAAACTGGGGCGTTGCCGGCAACTGGCTCAAACGCGTCTCATGAAACAGCACGTCATCAAGGACGGCTTCCAAGAGGCTTGTCCGGCTTCTGAAGCGATGCAGTGGCGACCGGATCTCCACGCGCTCGAAGTGCCGCGTCAATTCAGCTGGCATCAGCCAGCGCAGCACAGTCAGCAAAAGCCGGAGCACCAAAACGCAGAACGCAACAAGTCCAACGAGCAGAGCCGAGCCCATGATTTGCAGGCCAAGGCGGCTGAAGAGTTTCTTGGCCATGGCTTTTGCAAGCCCGGCCGTCAAAACTGCACGGATCTTGGCTTCGAAGGACGCAAAGTCGCCGTTGTGCGCGTGGAAGCAGGCACCGATAACGCTGCCTCCGGAAACCGTCGACAGAACGGAGATTCGATTGAGCAGGCCCAACCGGTTGAGTGCCCGCAAACACCCGAGATGAAAAGCGATCGCTCGCGAACCGCCCCCAGAGAGGGCCAATCCGATCTTGGGCGCGTCGTCATTCATGCGGCGTCAACCGGTAGGTTGTCGAGCAAAGGTGTGAGGTGAGCGCGGCCCGGCTATTGGTTGCGATTTCCCGTGCCGGAATGGATGGTTGATCTTCCCAGCGCGGCCCAACCTCTCGCCGGTATCCCGGTAGGAGAGGTCGCTCGCGTCGCGGCTCTTTACCCTGATAGCGATGCTGCAATTGTCGAATGAGCCCATGTCGTCCGGATGAGGCGGAAACAGATTGAACTAGAAAATTTGTCAGATAGGTCGGTTGAGCCGCTAATCAGCAAGCCGATCCAACCGAACGTCAATTCTCTGCGGTAACGAGTTATTCGTGCTCCAAAATCAACAATGCGCTTCGTCAAACTGTGCCATATGATCATGAAAAACCTTGGGTTGTCCATGGTGAGCCGCTCACCTTTTCACAGTTTGCCGGGGGCGGCTTGGCGGCCAAGCTCGTCGAACTCAAGACCTTTGCGAATTGATGCGCCCGGGACGGCAACGGCGAGATCACCGAGATCGCCAAAAATTCGGTAGTCAACTACAAGGCCGACAGAAGGCTCGAGCTCCCCAGCTGCCCGCAAGACGACTCACGGCGGTGTATCATGTGATCCAGGGGCTTAACGCATCGCCAAAGTGATCGAGACTGGAAGGCTGATCGTGACGATGAGGGTAGCATGCAGAAAGATGAAGTGATCGCAGCTCTACAGCAGTACGAGAGCGAGCTAGAACGCATCTTGTCGCGTTTCCAAAAGACACGCGACGGCATTCACATTGCGCGAGGCGACGATGCCCGTTTTCTGGCGATTGCGTTCGAACTGAGAGATCTTTTCGACGATAAGTTTGTCGACGGCAGGCGTCATTCCCAACCGCTTCTTGCAGACTACAACGAAAGCATCTCGAACTTCACTGGTACGCCATCTTATCATGGTGTTGAATGTGTCAAAGTTCTGGTTAGCGCCGCAGTCTCGCGCGTAAAGCGCCATCCACTCGCACTGAAGACGGCGGCACTGGCCGCCAAAGCCGCTGGCGTGAAAGACTCGGATACCGTCGTAAAGTTAGCAGAGCGCCTCCACATCGTAATACGCCAACTCCGCCACAGGCGCGAAGACCGGTCAACGCTGGATGTCGTGGACGAGTATGATGTTCAGGATCTGATCCACGCTCTCCTGGCGATCTACTTCGACGATATTCGGAGAGAAGAATGGTCTCCGACATATGCCGGGGGCGGGTCACGCATGGACTTCCTACTGCCGGAAGTCGAGGCGGTGGTCGAGATCAAGATGACGCGTTCCAGTCTGTCCACGAAGCAGCTTGGGGAGCAGCTTATCGTTGATATCGCAAAGTATAGACAGCACCCCATGTGCCGTCGGCTTTTCTGTATTATCTATGACCCATCGGCTCGCATCTCAAACCCTCGCGGAGTCGAGAACGATCTAGGTGTCCGCGAAGACAGGATGGATGTCTGCGTGATGATTGTGCCGAGGTGAGGCCGAATTTTGGGGATTCGTCGGACCTTAGCCCGCTTCGACGCGCCAGCAATATGTTCACCTGCGCTGAGATTTTCGTCTTCCTGTCTACGGCGGCAGACCGGTATATCGCGAGCGCGTCTATTGTTACGAACTATATCACCATATGCGCATGCGTTGGCCGGATGACGGGCTCGTTTCGGATCAACGGAGAAGTCGACAAGGCTGCGCATCCTCACCTGTCTCAACTCGGGGCGAGCCGCGCGAAGCCCGATCTGCTCGTTCACGGACCGGGAGACATGGTCCGCAATCACACGATCATAGAGGTCAAATCGCGAGAGGCAAGCCTACGTGGAATACGGAAAGATATTGAGACGCTCTCGCTGTTTCGAAGAATCGTAGGTTATGAGCGGGCGATCTTTCTGATCTACGGAGATGGTGACCTTGCGCGAACATTCGAGCGGATCAACCGCCTTGCGAGTGAGGCTTTGGAATTGCCGATCATCGAGGTTTGGGCGCATGCCGAAGTTGGCTATCCCGCCGAGCATCTGTTCTGCTTAAGCCGGCCGTAGGACCGGATAGTGCTGCGGATCGTTGGTGTGCAACTGGTGCTGGACTTTGCAAGTGTTGTACGGTTGGAGGCCCGGAATTTGTTTCGCCGCGATGGCTGGTATCTGTTCTGTGTGATTGGGTCGTTGGCATGGCACTCCCGTCGCTCACGGAAGCTATCGAAGGACGGCAGCTGGAGGGTGGGGCCATGTTGGCCGCGGATGTTTGGACGGAAGGACGGCAGGCTCATGAAAGCCGTCGCAATCGCCGCCACTTATGGACAGCGGCGGCACGGCTCGGTTTGATCCCGGCCCACGTTGTCCGTGCGCGATTTGCGCTCAGTGTGAATGCATTACTGAAGCCGATCACATATTCCCGCTGGCGCTCCAATTCGACGCGGGGGAGACGGCTCCGATACAGGAGTCGTGCTGGCTCTGTCCGACTCATCACCGGCTGATGCACGAGTTCATTGAAGCCCTCATCGAAGTCCGCCAGCCCAAGTTCAATGGCGTTCCGTTCGGTGAACGCGACAGGCTGGACAAGATCGGCGTGCGGTTTGTGCATCTTTGGCGACGGCCTCGAGCCAGCAACGCTGAAGCGCACGTTATCTGATTGATCACTCAGAGTGGTCGAGACGTCTAACCTGTTACCCCACCGCCGAGCCCAGGCTCGATCTTGCTGTCGCCGACCGTGATACCCGTCACCTGCTCGAACAGCCGTGCTGCGGCCCGCACCTTTTCGCGATATTTTGTGTAGGCAGGTCTCGCGCGATCAATCGCTTCTTGAAGATTGGCCGGGGCGGCGACCGCTGCACCTCCTGCTGGCGGGGCAGCTAGCGCCGCCTCGCGAAATTCGGCTTCGGCGTTGCGAACGTCGCTTAACACGGTGTTGAGATCCGAGGTTCCGTTGGTCGAGACCAGCTTGCCGGCAATATAGACAATCTGGCTAAGACCGAGAATTCCGAGGATGTTCTGCGGGACGGTGAATGATGCGAGCTGAGTGATGCCGCCGATCAAGAGCGCAATGCCTACCGTCCCGCTGAAGAGCAAGCTTTGGAACCGATAGACGTCGAAGCCACCATCACTCGAGATGAGATCGTAAAAAGTTGGCTGGTTTGCAGGTTGCGGGCTGGCACTCGCATACCAGTCCTTGCTCAAGAGCCAGGCGCGGTTGGCTGGATCAAGGCTGGTTTTGGAGGAATCGGCGCCTTTGGCCGCAGCGGCGCCCACGCCGGAGATGCCAAGCAATTCGAGGATCGTGGTCGAAAGATCAGATAGGACGCCGGTGCGCAGCAGCACAAAGGCCAGCATTCCAAAGACCAGAATGCTGAAGAAGAACACCTGGAAGGCTGAGAGGCTGCCTCGATTGTCCGCGCCGGCAGTGATGCGGATTGGATTGACGGCCTGGGGCCAAGGGAACGACTGACCTGTCAGTCGAGCGAGCGCGCTTGCCGCGAGAAAATAAACGATCCCCACGATGGTGACGGTCAGCAGAATGCTGGTCGCCATCGGGCTCACATACACCGGGAGATACGACACATTAACCGGTCGCCGATGATCGCATTGATAGATGTAAAGATTCTGCCGGGTCCAGAACCCGGCGGCGCTTGCCGGTACATCGACCGAGACAATCGTGTCGCCTGCCGAGAGCAGGTGCTTGGCGACCAGGTCGTCGGTATCGCTCGCTTTTCGCGCGCGTGCGCCATGACGGTCACTATCGCGCGGTTTGGTATCGTCAACGGTCAGCAGCGCGAAGTAGGGGCTGTCGACATCGAGGGTGGTCGCAAGCCCGAAATCGACCGAGCTTCCCGCCGGCACCAGATTTGCGTTGTAAATGATTGCTGGGCTATTCGCCGTGTTGGCAAGTGTTCTGAACACCTCGCCGCCGGCACAGTCGGCGACCGCTTTACGCTTGGCTTTCGCTGCGTCCTCGGTGCTGGCTGATCCCTGCGGACCCGTTGCTTCCGTGGCGGGCGGCTCGCCAGTCCCGGTGTTGCCTGCCTTTGTTCCCGTTGTCTTTTCGCTCGCGGCGGGAGCCGACGTGGTTGCCGGATCGGCATGCGCGGGGAACGCGGCTAGCAGGAGACAGCCCACCAGTGCCGCTCCGGCCATTCCTCGAAAAGTACGGAACAGAATTTGGTTGTGTATGGCGGGACGCTTCCCGGACCAGGCAAACAATGCGTCTCTCCGAAATGGCGTGACAAGCGATTTGTCTATAATCGACTTCAGATTGTATCAGTGTTGCCTCAACTATCCTGCCGAGTTGCACCCTGGGGGCGCAGTTATGCACAGCAAAGCTCTCTCGCCCTCAGACGGAGGAGCTTGCATCTGGCCCGGCCGCTGATCCGCTTGCCTTGGGTACAGGTGCATACTCCAGCGCGGCTCCAGGTGGCCCAGTCGGCGGAACAGAGCTCGGTAGGCCGAGGGTCTCGGTGGAATGTGCGTTGGCGTAAATGCGCCGCGGCGCCAACTACAAGACATTCCCGCAATCTCCGCATCAAGTCCCGATCCTTCCGGTGCTCTTCGCGTGCCCTTTCTGCAAAGCTCGGGACATCGCAAATCTCAACAAAGGAGGGTTCTATGAAGGCCATTACAATCGGAAAAAGGCTCGTGCCTATCGAACACGTCGCATTCGTCGGGACATTCGATCCCGCTGCCAATCCTGAGTTCAAGCCGGGCAAAGAGTACAAGGGTCGCGTCGTGCTGCTCGATCGCGCGACATCGTTCTGACAGAGCAGGCGCCACAGAAATTTGCCGCGGAGCACGGGTTGCACCTGTTCGCCGAGGACAACGTGGCTGTCAGCAAAACGATCAACTTCAAGGTCGAGCTGTTCGAGCCGACAGAGAGCTTCAAACCTGCGAAGCCTTACAAGACCCGCTTGAAATGGGACGATCTCGCCGGCGCAGAGCAAAGCAAACTCCTTGTGACCGAGCCGGAAAGCGTGATCGCCGTGATCCTCGCGGAGGCGAAGGAGGAGGCGCCGCGGCCGGAGGCGCCGAAACCGGCGCGGGCTGCCAAACGGCCGCAGCGGGGTCGAGGCGGATCGCGCAGGATGGTCGGGTTCCGCAGTTGGAGCTTTATCCGGCTGCACAACGCCCTTGTCGGATTTCCGGCAAGGGCGTTTTCACATGAGCGCGGCTAGAAGTGCAGGCCACTGCGATGAAATCTCAATCTTAGTCACTCTCAGCTGTAGGCGGCGGGATTTGGTGATGAGTGTTGTTTCAACGCCACCAAATGCTGTTTACAGAGGACTACGCTGTCGTTGTTTGAGGTGTTGGATGTTTGATGTCTATTTGAGTGGCAGGAAGCGGCTCTTGGTCGTTCCGCGCGGAGATATAATCCCGCCGGACTTACGCGGAAACTGGCGCAAGACGAAGCAGGCCGTCGGGCCGTAAGCGACGAAATTCGCCGGGACGTTCTGAAGCGCGGCTTCCACTATCGGATCCTAGGAGACAAGTCGGGTGAAATGGGCTAGCTTCGCCCTTAGGTAGAGACTGGGTCATGCCCGATAAGAACACGAGAGTTTTGCAGCGCTCTGATGGCGAGCCGATGCTGGCGCGGCTTCGCCGCGTCCAGGCGTGGCGTCGGGCGCGCCTTCAGCGATTGATAAACGATCCCGATATCAACACGAACGATCCAGAGCGCCGTAGGGCGGTTCGCGCGGCGCAGCATTTCACGGCGGTTGCTGCGCGCGCTGATGCAATCAGGATGGGGATGTTAGACTGCTAAGTCGACCGGGGCGGCTGTCCGGTCACTGTTCCAGCCCAAGCGCTCGCCTGCTTCGAGGAGTTGGCCTCGGTACTCGATAGGCGGCGCATTGCGGGCTTCGAACGGCGACCCGCCGCTGCGAGATGACGGTGGATGAGCCCGTTGAAAGTCGTGAGGGGAGCGCTGGATTGCCGGCAAGTCGCACGCAGCTGCGTCGGGGCAAACTAACGGCATCGCTCGCAAAACACGTCCTTGTAGCAGTTTTGAAACGTGAACGGGGATTTCCATGGATCGCCTCAATTCGACGTTCCGCGCTCTCTTCGATATCGGTCACAGTGGTGGATGCGCGCCTGAGTGGTTTGAGCAAGCCTGGAACAACATTCCGATGCCGACGCAAGGACAGCTTGTGCGAACGCTGTTGGCGAACAAGAGGCAAGCCGAGGCCCGCTTGGGTAAGGAGAAGGTCGAGGCTATTTTTTGCGAGGAACTGAAATTCTTCCGCGAAGAGCTACAGCGGAGCGACGCTCTCCGTGTGGCCGCCAGAGACGCCACTGAACCTTTGCTCGTTGTTCCTTTCGCGCTGGTCCGGCAGGAAGCCGTTGGCCATGGTTGTTTCCATACCGGGGTGCTCGGCACGCAAGACCCGCTACTGCGCTGGGTCTACGATTGCGGGTCCTGGACAAAGAAGGAGTTATTGAAGGAGAGGGTGGATCAATACGCGGCGCGTCTTACGCCCGATAGGGTGCGCGACAGGGATATCGACCTCCTGTTTGCCTCGCACTTCGATGCGGATCATGTCTCGGGCCTCGATTATCTGCTCAGCCGAAGCCGTGCGACGCCCATACGCGTGCACACCGTCATTATTCCCTACATGTCGCCGGAGGCCTCGTTCGCAGTCCTCGCCAAGGCAGTATCGGAGAACAATTGCACGGCGGAGCTGATGGAGGTCGTAATTAGGCCGGTTCATTTCTTCGCTTCAAGAGGCGTTAAGCGCGTCATCTTTCAGATGCCAAAACGGCTCGACGGCGGTGGCAATCCCGCCGATCCTGTACTCGATCCGCCACCTGCGCCGCCGCGTGGGCGACCCCCGGTGTCTGGATTGCCAGATGTGCTGACCCCTGTCTTTGTGAACCGGGACGGAACCCAGCTTGCCGAGCAGGTAGATCCCGAGACCAAAATTCGAGTGGCGAACGCTGCGTATGGCACGGTCTGCGGCGTTGTGGCGAACGACGTGTGGGCCGACTGGTGGTTCCTGCCATATGCTTATGAATGGCGCGAGAACCATGCTGAATTGAGCAATGTAGCGAAGCAGGTCGTCGGCCTGGCGCCCGACGAAGATGGCTTTAATGATCGATTGTCGGGCCAGTTGCAGACCAAGGATGGCATAATGGGGGTTAAATCGATCTTTGCCTCACTTGACTCGAACCAGACATCGCTTTCGCTCTATGCGGGTTCGCAAGTACGGCGAGGCTTTGGCGCTGCGCCTGGCCAACAGCCGGCAGGCTGGTTGCTGACAGGTGACGCTAAACTCAAGGCAAAAGCTCGCATGGAGGAATGGAAGGATGCGTTCAGCTTCGCGTCTGGTTCTACCGGGCACCTGATGGTTCCGCACCACGGCGCTGAAGACAATTTCAATGCGGAGTTGCTGACGTTTGCCGGGAAGGCTCGACATTTTGTGACCGTCAATGCGCAGGACGATGAGAGCAAAAAACGCCCTTCCGCTGCCGTTCGGGAGACATCCAAGGCAGCAAAGAAAGAACTCCACGTCGTATCGGAGCGGGAGGCGAGCCGCATGAGCGAGATCAGCGGACCTGATCACCTAAATAAGGAACGTTGGCTGATCAGCGTATCGAACTGGTGACCGATTGCCGATGGGAGAAGATACAACCGCAACCGACAAACAGCCCGCGTGAGTTAGCCGCGGCCCAAGGCGGCGATCCCGCAGCGCTGACCAGCAACCATTCCTTGACCGTTGATTTCGCCGCGCAACGGCAGTGGCAGCCACTCGTTCGCAAAGGAGGTCAGTTATCTTACTTAGGTGTGACCGTCGGTATCGCCGGCTTTAGCCGTCGCCTCACGACGTTCGGACCTTTCTCTTCCTCGCGTGCCCAGTAACCTTTTAGGGCGAGGCAAACCAATCGGAACGGCTCGGCGCGGACGAGGATGCCACCTGCGATTAGATCGACCACTGTGGGGCCGGTCATGTCATAGATGCTCGTCATTGTCCCCGATGTGATATTCTCCGCGATTTTCGTGGCGATCTTAGCCAGCACGGGATGCGTTGGTTCGGCGGCGAGAAAATAGTTCGTCAGCTTGTCATCCTTCGTCAGCACGAAGAGTTCGGACTGATCCACGCTAAGCATTAACTCGGGCGGCCAACAAAATGCCGCGTCGATGTCGACGTAAACGCCACCATGAGCGAGCAACACAAGAACACGCCAGAAATCCGTTCGCGCCGCGCCAATCCGCAAACTGAGGTAGGTCTCGATGTGTTCCGGATGCTGGCTCCTCACAAACGCCTCGCATTCCACGTCACTGCAAAAGCGGAATTCATGCGTCGGCGCCATGCAGCGATTGAACAGGTAATTGACATAGACCGACAGCGTCACGTCGGCCGTGTAGTTGGTCAACCAAACGACACGTGGAATCCGGTGGGCCGCCCGTGATGGCCGAAGCGGTGGTGCATGTGCTGGTATGCGATAGCGCTTGCGAGGCCTTAGCCAGAGGTCGAGATAGAACACTAACTTGAGAATATTGCCCGCGCTTTGCGCGCAGCTCGTACTGATACGACGCGCGTAGGAAGACGGTGGCCTGCGGTTGCCGTTCGCTTCTGCCGCGAAACCGAATGACCTATAGTGTTTCAGAGTGGCAGAAGGACCTTGATATTCGCTGCAGAAAGCCGGTAGAATCTAAAGTGAGTTTTCCGCCGATTGGATTATCTTCGCAGATTGTTAGGGGATTTCTCGTGCTGAAACACTACAGGTCATTCTGTTTCAGCAGAGGTGTCCCATGCAGCCCAGCGGTGCATCCAGCCTTTATAGCCCCTCTGGCGCCCGCAAATACCTGAATGCCGCCGACCGAAAGCGCTTTGCGAAAGCGGCTGCGAAGTCCACAACCGAAGTCTTTCTCTGCTGCCTCACGCTTTCTCTCAGCGGCGTACGCATCTCCGAAATCCTCGCTCTCACACCTGTCGCGATCGATTTGGACTGTTGCGCTGTCACCATTCATACCTTGGAGCGTCGAAAGCCCGGTGCTGTACGGCGGGTTCCTCTGCCGCGCGCCCTGATTGTCAAGCTCAACCACGCCTTCAACATCCGCCTCCGTCAGCGCGACCCGTCACATGCCACGACGCGGCTGTGGCGATGGAGCCGGACCACGGCCTGGCGCCGCGTCAAGGAAGTGATGGCGAGAGCGCATGTCTTCGGTCCGGCGGCAATGCCAAAAGGCCTCCGGCACGGCTTCGGTGTCAACGCGACCACCAGTCTCGTACCGCAGCAATTAATCCGGCGCTGGCTCGGCCATGCCTCGCCGAAATCGACAGTCATCTATTGCGATGTCTGCGGTCCGGACGAACGAGCGTTCGCCAGTCGCATGTGGCGCGGGCCACGAATGCTGTAATCGCGCCGTCGATGCGCCCTAGCGGGCCGTGCTCGTTGGAGACCTGACTACGTCCGCAGACGAATTGCTTTAGCCGGTCATCCGGTCAATTCCGGGCTTGACTCTACGTTCTTGTTTTGATCCTTTATGGCTTGCTAAGCCATTGAAGTTAAATAGATACCCACAGTCGAATTCGTCCGTTCGGAGATCGAGCGCATGCGCGTGCAGGTTAGCCGCCAGCGCAAGGAGATCCTGACTCTCCAGCGCGCCGGGATTCCAACCAGCTCGGCCGAAGCCTTGCTGCAGCGAATGCTCGACAAGATAGATACCCTCTGCACACCGACCGCGACCGCATGAAGGCCGCTCTGCCCAAGCCGAAGGGCAGGGTCCTTGGAGGACGGAAATGGTAAGGGAGCGACCGGAGTGCTTCGACGAAGTGGAAGACCCTCCGGCGTTTCTCAAAGCCTTAAATGAGGTGCGGCAGCTCTCGACTCGGGAAGGCTAGTGCTATCACCACGTCCAGGCCATTCAGGTCACCACCATCAGCTTTCCCGGACGTTCAGAGTGAGCGCGGCCATCCAGTTTCCATGTTTCGTCACGCAGTGATCGCAGCGCGCGCGAACTGACTCACTCGCTGACGAGTGGTGCCGGGCTCCGGGAAACTTGGGCCAAATTATTCGCCCGATAAGCCCCGAAGCCGGAGAGGGTGCTCGGTAGCCGCTAGCGCAAAGATTAATAAAACATTAAGTTGTGACATTTCTGGTACAGCCAGAACGTGCGCCGTTCGCTATGTTCGCCCGCATTTGAGGGAGCAATTTCATGACGCGGGGGCGCATTTTCAGCCCAGGGCGGAGCTTTGCTTCGCTTGGGACGATATTGGTTCTGACCGGCTGTGCGATCAAGCCAGTGCCCGATGATGTGACGGGCGTTTCGACTTATGCGATCGCGCGGCAAATCCGCTGCGAGACCCGGGCAGCCGCGCGGGAGCGTGTGGTCACCTACATCAAGAACCTCGCTGAAGGCAGCCAATACATTGCCGGAGACCCGCAAGCGCAACAGCTTTTGGCGCGCTACGGGGATGGCGGGGAGGATATCAGCAGTTTCAGGCCCAGCATGCTCGCAGGGCCGCTGGAGGCCGAGCGACGCGCCTATCTCACAATGATATATACCACCGCGATCGCCTACAGTTTCGATCTCACTGGCGATGAGACGAACAACATCGGCTCTACCGTCAATCTGGTGGGCCCGTGGGCCAACAAGCTCGCACTCGGTGTCACGGGCAATGCCAACCGGGAACGGCAGAACCAGCGACTTTTCACCCTGACCGATACGTTGGGGGACTTGCTGGTGAACTTGAACGCAAAGCAATTCGACGTTCCCTATTGCGGGAAGGCGCAACTCGTCGGCGAGAACTACGTCTATCCTGTCGCAGGACGGATCGGCGTTGACGAGACCCTGAAAACCTTCCTCGACCTGAATGTCTTTGCGAATATCGCAGCGTCCGACGGATCGAAGTCGAGCAACGCCGCGCTTGCCGCCCCGACCTTCACCGACAAGCTGACCTTCACAACCACTGTCGATCTTTCTGGAACACCCCAGGTCACCTTCTCGCCTGTGGGAAGCGGCTTCCAGGTTGGCGATGCGTCGCTCACGGGGTTGGTCCGGCGGACCGATACGCACAAGGTGTATGTAGCATTGGCATTGGAGCCGCCCGGGGCCGTCAGTTCGACGGCGCTTCACAGCTATCTGTTTCCGTCAGCCCCGGCCCGTTTCGCCGGAGGGGGCCCCCGAAAGCCAACAACGGTGGTCGGATCGGCTGTAACGGCGCGCGTACGAACCGTGGCCGAGGACATCGCGGTCAGCAGTTTGGATCAGATCAAGAATAGGGAAGTTCAATTCATTTTATCTCGGTAACGGGAGCAAGTCATGGCCATCAAAGCAGCTGCGTTTAATCAAGATCGATTTCCAACAATCGCTTTCGTCAACAAGGCCGCCGCGCCTCTCGGTGTGAATCTCGACAAGTTGGTTGCTGCGCTGCAGAAGCAACTGGATCAGCACTTCGTGCCGATCTGGGGATATCCGGCCAAACTGTATGTCACGAACGAACCAAAGACTGACGAATGGCAAATCGTCTTCCTCGATGACGCGGACGCCGCCGACGCACTCGGTTATCATGACATCACCAAGGACGGTCAGCCGATATCGAAGGTCTTCGTCAAGACCACGCTGGCTGCCAGTCAGAAGGTCAGCACCACGGCATCTCACGAACTGCTGGAGATGCTGATTGATCCCGGAGCGCAGCTTTGGGCGCAGGGTGTCGACGGTAAGCTCTACGCGTATGAAATGTGCGATGCTGTCGAGAGCGAGGAATACGAAATCGACGGCATCGCCGTCAGCGATTTTGTGCATCCTTCGTTTTTCGAATCCTGGCACCGGCCACGATCGGTTCAGTTCGATCACCTCAAGAAGGTAACGAAGCCATTCGACACCCTGCCCAACGGCTACCAGATCGTGAACGACGGCAAATCGCTCTATGAACTCTTCGGCTCGGAGCAGAAGAAACTGGATTTCGAAAAGGAAGTGCGTGCACTGCACCGCAGCGAATATCGAAAACAGATGATGCAAGCAAAGGAGGCGGAAGCCAATCAACCGCATGATCTGGCTCACGCCGCTGTCCTCTACCATGCCGGCCAGTTCCTGACCGCCCTGGCTCTGACAAAGAAGCGATCGCCGCAACCGCTCCCGCCGTTTACGACCCCCTGGGAGACCGATCCGCCGCCCAATCCCTGGCGATTTCCCTAGCTAGGACCCCGTACGGGCCTTCCGGGGGCGGGACAGAGTTGCCCCCGCGGAGCGACCCCAGGAGCCTGAGCCGAACTCTAGTCTCCGAGAAAGCGCTTCAACTCGTCCAGATTCCCCTTCACCGTGGTCCTGGTCGATAGATACCCGCTATAGGCGACGGGATCTTGTCCGTGGCCGCCCCCAGAGCAACTCTGTTGCGCGCCATCGACCAAAGCGTCCAGCTCGCTTTTGGCAGTATTGATCTGCTGCAAGGCTTCCGATGGCTGAGCTTTCGCCATGGCCAATTGCGCCGCGTTGAGCGCTGCGACGGCCTTGTTTCCGTGCGACTGCAGATTGCCCCAATTCGCCGGGGGCATGCCATAGGCACCGCCTGGGCACCCGCGGCTCATCGACGCGACGACGTTTTGGATTTGAGAGATTGCACCACTTATCAGCTCCGTCTGCGCGGCTGCCCTTGCGGCCTTCGCCGTAGCCGCGGCTTGCGCTGCTTCGGCGGCCTCTTTCGCGGCGTTGGAGAATTGCACGGCAAGCACCAAAGTTGGTGCAACAAGCAGAACGCAAATGAAAAGCGCATACAATGCGCTCAACCAACTCGCGACATCGCCCGCCGACCACAATCGCCACTTCCGTTCGCGCGATTGCTGGAATGCGCCGCCGGGGAGCGGCTTCACCATGCTCCAGTTTCCAAGCGGGTCCCAGCTGAATTTCGGCGCATCCGTCCCGAGCAGCTTCTTGTCAATCAACGCTTCGCGCGCTTTGCTATACCCGTGTGCGATGAGCGCCGTGATTTCATCAGGCGTAAAGCGATCCAGGTCGGTCCTGACATTGATCAAGGCGCGTTGAGCTTCCGGCTCGAGCACCGTCTTGTCATCCAGATCGCGAATTTCTTCCCTGATTTTGACCCTGACGAACGGGATCTCTGCCTTGGCGGCGCCCTCTACATTCCGCTCAAGGTCGGCGAGCTGAAACACGCTTACCCGCTTCATAAGAAGGTCGCTGGCCCTCACGTTGCGGTTTACGGGAAACGAGTATCTCGTATCAAAATCCGAGTCGAAATTGCCTTCGGCGTCGCTGATGACAATGCTCCCGAGCGATATCTGTTGTGCCGCCGCGGGCTCGCCATCCCGGTACTTCGCAAGTAGGGCTTCGATTCCCAAATTGTCATAAACGCCGCCGTCTGTGAGACGGTGCTCGTGCTCGAAATCGGTTTGATCGCACGTCAGCGTTTTGTATGAGATTTCAACCGGCGGGAACAGCGGCGGGAATGCCGAAGACGCCGCAATGACATAGGCCAGGCGCAAACCGAGCGCTGGGATCGGCGGATCTATGAAGCCTTCCTTGTACCGGCCGAAGCCGGCTTGATCGAAATAGTACGCATCCCCCGTCGTCAGGCTGGTGCAATTGAAGCGCACGGCCGGGCGAGCGCCGCGAAGATCCCTTATCGTCGCTTCGCGATATGTCGTGATACCAACAGGTTTGGTGGCATCGCTGTCAGGAGCCGGCTTGGTTGACGGTGTGGCGACAGTTGCCTGAGCGTTCACAACCGGCACCCGAAAAAGCCGCGCGTATTGTCGTTGCAACAGATTGACCAGCGACCATTGCCATTTCTTGGGGAGCAGGAAGCGGGGCGCCACCGTCGCGCAACCGAGTATCCATCGCCGAAGCACCTGTCCGCGGATATCGGCCTGGACGAAATCCAGAACGTCGCCGGCCGCCGAGTCGAACTCCTCTTTCGAGCCCGTGTACTTTTCCCAGTTGAGAACGAGGTGAGCCGCCAAGATGCTGCCCCCCGAGACGGCGCTTACCAGTTTGACGAATTTCAGCTGACCAACTTCGAAAAGCAATCGAACGACGCCAAGATGAAATAGGGTCGCTCGAAATCCTCCGCCGGATAGCGCCAGCCCGATCCGATCGCCCAGATCCTGCATCGTCATGGCTCCTGAGAGGCGGCAAGGCGCTGCTTTTTTCCGAATCTACCGATGCCGCTGCCCGACTTCAAGTCGTGACAACTACGGCACTCTACTCCAGGTGAGGTAGCCGCAACGCAGCAAACTCGACCGCGTGCGGACCAGTGCTTTCCTGAGGGCTTGGCTTTAAGCCGCCTGAAGCGAGGCTGCGCTGCGTTGAGACGCGCGCGGTCGTGCGGCCCACATCGACGATGGCCGTTCGCTCCCGCCGGATGGCAATCGCACGCTCTGCCGTTTCCATACAAGGCGGCGCTCGCTGTCAAATCCCAACGGCGCCCGCCTACGGCCTGCCTCCATTGCGGATTTGACCGCTTCGCTCTTAGCCGCCTTGTGAGGCGCGGCATTGCGATTGCCATTTTTGGCGATCGTGTTTGCCGAAAGGATACTTCATGTTTGAGCGCGCTCGTAACCGGCCGACCCATCGCATCTTTGCCGTGCGTAGGCTCGCCGACTGCCAGCCGAAGAGGCGGCCTTCGACAGTGTAACAATGTGTTGGCCGGGAGGAAATTGGCTCGGCGCATACCGGTTCGCCAAGCGTGGTCGGTTCGATTGGTTGGTCGTCGGCGCGTCGCGGCATTCAGCGCGTGATGCGCGAACGCACACTCTGCTTCAAGCCAGAGCACAGATGCGAATGAATCCTGGTCACGATCGAAGTGTGTCGTGCGTGATTGGCTGCTTCTATGCGACGAGCTGCGTTGCACTTGTTTCATTCGGCTCGAAGCCGGTCGGTTTGGAGGAGGGGATTGCAACAAGAGATAGTGCGTGTATAGTATCGCAACGAAGAGTTATCGCGGTGCGGCTGGCAACATGTCGGCGATTGCAGGCGACAATGTTTTATTTCATCGGGCAGGACCTTCATTCATTGCTGGATTGTTTCCGGTCGCGCCAGGGCGCGACAATGCGGAGCCATGCCTAAGGAGATTCCAAATGAAGCGTCGATTTGACATATTCGGGGCTCGTGGGAAGCAAGCTTTCAGGCATATTGCGTGGACCGCCGGTGTA
This sequence comes from Bradyrhizobium sp. USDA 3240, assembly GCF_054063295.1. Classification (NCBI taxonomy): domain Bacteria; kingdom Pseudomonadati; phylum Pseudomonadota; class Alphaproteobacteria; order Hyphomicrobiales; family Nitrobacteraceae; genus Bradyrhizobium; species Bradyrhizobium sp. USDA 3240. The sequence goes on along the minus strand of NZ_JBSSGD010000002.1, from coordinate 523,358 downwards.
GTTTGTGCCATTGGCCAAATCACGCAGGTTTCGGCACAGTCGCCAGGCTCCGGACCCACGTCCACGACGACGACCGATGCAGGGGATACGGTAAGGAAGCTTCTGCAGCCGCTTGGCAACGTTCCGTGGACCCATACAGTTCAAGTGCTGCACATGTGCACTGAGGTCGGTCCGGGCGATCGTCCCATCAAGGTACACTGCTGGGAGACCCGACAGCAGACCGATAGCGTCCAGCTGACTGCTTCCACTCTGAGAATCGTCAAAAGGCAAGACCTGCAGTTCGATCCGCCGGTCGCAACTGAATTGCCCAACCAACTCACAACATCGACCACTGCGTGGGCAAATTGCTCGACGACACAGACGTTCACCGATTCCGAAAACTTGCAGGTATCCTTCCAACGATCGTCGAGTGTCGCAGTCAGTCAAACGGTCTCGCACGCCCAGTCGGAGCAGCTGAACTTTTCGGTGAAGATCTACGATGTCGTAACTCTCGGCGGAAATGTACAGGTCACGGACACCGCCACGACGGGGACGATCGATACGAATTCCTATGCGCAGACCGTTACGAGGCAGAAGGCAATATCGACCCCGGTGGCCCCGCGAAAAGCATTCGGTGCGGTTCTGGAAACCTGGCCCGTGAACTACATCGTTGCGTTTCACACTGTGGCGACCGTCGACGGTGACCTGAACGCAAACGACAAATATCACCTGCTTTCCGACGCGATTTCGGAGGATAAGCGGACGTTTCCGATTTCTGGAACGATCGGCTTCGTCGATGCTGCAGATGGCAAGGTGATCAGCTACGATATCGACTACGATTTCAAGCAGTGCCCACCCGGATCGGTCGGTGTCCCGATCCCGAAGAGCGATATTGCGTCCAAGGCCACCGCGAACTTTTCGATCAAATCGGTTCAGTAGGCCGCCAGCTACGAGCTCGAGATCCGACGAATCTCGCGAATGAGGGGAGTTCATTGCGAATCCCGTGTAGTCCGCGGCTCCTATGAATGCGATTGCCGCGCCCAAGCGTCTGCCCACAGACATCCGCACAGGCGCTCATTGAGACAAAATGGCATGACGATAATTAAGCGGACGCTCTCATCGATCTTTGCGATTGTCATCTTGCTGGGTGGAATTTGTGCCGCAGTGGCGGAGACCTTTTCTGCCTGCAAGGACAACGTTCTCACTTTAGCCACGGGGTACAATATCCAGCAGGTGATCTGCTTGCGGATGTTTCAGACCATGACCGGGGCGCCAGCAAATGCGGCAGTTTGGTACATAGATGGTCTTGGTGGAATAAATCATCTGCCAGATGTCAGGGGCGCCAGATGCTATTCGATGACCGCGCCGGTCTGGGAACTAAGGGTGGGAGCATTTTCGACGACGACCTTCTCGTATGTATGGGTCTTTGCCTATGATAGGCGAGAACAAGCGCGGGGAGGCGACCCGTCTCCTCCAGCCGCGGCCGCTCCGCCCATCCCGCAGGTTGACCCGTGTCTGCCCGATTGTCTTAAGGTGGCGCCGCCACCGCTGACTGACGTGCAGCGGAAAGCCGGCTACAGTTACACCTGCTATTGGCAAGGGAACGGCGGCTATTCTCGCTGGGAATTGCTAAGCCCAAACGGGATGATCTTTGATAGGAAGACTGGACGACCGAAGCCCGCTCCGTGATTTCGCCGCCACGCGTCGAGCGTCCCCCTGTTGATTTAACTTGGTCATCACAGTTCCCAAGTGCGGTCTCGTGTCTGCTTCGGTCATCAACGACAAAACTCAAGGTGAGCATAATAGGTCCGCTTCCGGGTGATAGTGACGAGTTGAGCCTGACAGCCGAGCCATGATTCAAGCCACCGAACGGAAGATTCAAGCCACCGAACGGAAGGGGGCGAATGAAGCCCGCGTCCGGCGATACGGGATCGGGAGGTCCTCGCCGTAGGCCACGATTGCGTATATTGATCGTGTACTATGGCTGTGCTCCGGACTGCAGATTTGTCGAGCCGGCATTCTGCAGAACCAAGGCCGGCGCAACTTCGAGGAGTGCTGTCATGCCGCAAAGTCGTCCTGCTCCGGCAGGCGTCCCGCCGATAGACGCCGCCGACCTGTACATCGTCGGGTGCGGAATTCTGCCGGCCCGGGACGTGACGCTGGAAGCCTTCTCGATCCTGAGTCAGCTCGTTTCATACACAACGCTGCCGAGTCCTGGGCTTCGCCTTTTTCTCGAGAGCAACGGGTTGGACTATGCAAACATTGAGCGTCTGTACGAGGAGGGGAAAGAGCGGTCGCAAATCTATGCTGATGTGGCCGCCTATGTATTGGAAAAGGCGGCGAAGGAGCGTCCGATCGCGTATCTAACCTACGGGCATCCGATGTATCTCGACGAGCCCGTCCGGCTCATGTTGGCAGCTGCGCCGAGATATGGCCTACGGACCCGCGTTGTGCCCGGCCTGTCGTTTGTCGATTCCATCGTCGCCCGATTGCCGCTTGCAGTGGGAGCGGCAGGCTTCCAGGTTATTGCGGCCGATTTGCTGCTCGAAGGCGCGGCTGCAATTGATCCGTCGCGGCCGGCCCTTGTCGCGCAAATCGGCAGCTTTCGCGTGCACACCGCGAATGGCGAGCGTGAGTTGAACGCTGCATCGTTGCTGCCCCTCATGAGCAGACTGTTGGGTCACTATCCCGCTGACCATCGCGTCGTCTTCTGCGATCTCGATCAGACCGGCACAGAGCCGATTTTCCTGACTGTGCCGCTTTGTGCTTGGAGCCTTGCTGCTGCCGGGATAACCTATGCGACAACGTTGTACATTCCACCGGTCGACCCTACTTGTGCGGGGGACGCGGCTTTTTGAGACAAGCAGGCTACAATGATCAATGGTTCACTTGAGCTGGTGCTAGCGAGAGCGAAACAACTGTTGCTCTCGGAATCCGGAGATTTCGTCAACGAAATCAGCGCTATGCCCGAATTCGCGCTGCTGTCGCCTGCCGAGCAGTCGGCCGTCGTGCAACTGCCTGTGCATGAGATTGCCGGATTTCTGGCAACTGCGGACGCGAGGCGGATGGCGTCACGGAAGGCCGCCCAAAATTGACAGGGGTCGCCGACCCCGAGGCCACCGGTACGCCGTACCGTGGCGTCTTCGCGGCGGCAATGCTGCCATTTCGCTACCGGAGCGATATTCGAGAGCTTAAGGGCTTGGAGGGCGCTGGACCTTTCAAGCTCGTCAAGCCGGGGGAACGTGCGGCCGATTGGGTCGCGCAGTTCGAAGAGGCGAGAGGTAGCGTCTACAGGGCCCAGGCGGCTTGGCGCAACGTTATTCATTTTTCCGTCGAGGTGCCGCTCGACGAGTTCGATCTCTATGCATCTCAAAAAGACGGGGAATTTAAAGTTCAGCAACCCAAATTCCGGGCGGTCATTACGCTCTTCTTGGGATTGGGTGTCGGCACTGTTGCGTTCTGGATGGAGGTTGGGTCGGTCAACGCGCGCGACGCGCTGCAAGCGTTGGACCTCTTCAAATTCACTGATCCTCCCACAGCCAGCGGCCGTCTGCTTGTGAAGAAAAAACACTTCAAGCAGGCTTCCGAACTTGCACGAGAATACTTGACCGAATTCAAGAAGGAATACGCCGGTCTATTTCCAGTAAGGGCAACTGCGAACGCTGATCCGCCGTTCTGCTATCCGTTCCTATATGCATCCTCCGTCGCGGGAACGGATAACGCCGCGGGCCTCCGAAAGGACCGCGGGCGTGAGATCGTTCTGATCAACAATCGGTACCGCCTTTTCGATCAGACCATCTCGGACCATGAAGTCGAGCAAGCCTTCAAGACCAATTTGCTGCAATATGACTATGGTGTCATCCTGGTTTCGCGCGCGAGCGCGGTCGAGATACATGCGGAGGTGCCCTTCCACCATCCTAAGCCGGGTACGACCGTGGAAGAGCTGGTTCACGGCGACCTTTTCCAGCTGATGCTCCTGGCTGAGGTCCCGGTCATGCAGCTGTTTTCCCTACAGCGCGTGAACGCCATACTCGAGGCCGATCTCGATAGCGCTCGGAAGCAGTTACGGCCCGGGATTTGGAATTTTATTTTGGCGGTTTCGCTTGCTTCTCTGCTCGCCCTGGCTGCTCTCAAAATATGGCCGCTGGAGCCATACGTAAAACTAGCCGTGTCTCTCGTCTTTGGGCTTTGTATCTTCGCTTTTACTTACCGGTTCACGACTCAGGTAAGGCAAAATCTTCGAAAGAAGCGAGGCTTCGTAAATCTGATCAGTCGCTTCGGCACGGTGTGGGTTTCTGGCGAAGTGATCTATGGAAGGTTCAATGACGCCTACCAGAAAGCATTTCCAATCGCTCAGCTGACCAAAAGCTACGAGCAGAAGCAGTCCACGCTCGACTCGTTGCTCGATGCGGCATTTCGCCTGTTTGTTGGCGTCGTGCCGCCGCTGATCACGCTGTTTTTGGCGCTCTTGTTCAAATCATAGCGTTGCGTTGACGACGAGCGGACGTCACTTTTGGCTAACGACGGTGCAACAAGCCATCGCAGCCCTTGGCCCAGAGCGGTCATCGCGGTCACAGGTCGCGATGGCTGTTCGAGACCCCGACCGGATCCAGGGCGGCGATCGTCAAGGGCCGCATGACTGAAACAATGCCTGGATGGTGGGATCGAAGACCGGGATCTTTACAATAATGCTGCCCCGATCCGTCTTCAGTTCGGTCATGATCCGCCAAGTCTCTGCAGGACTCACAAAGATGTTGGCGCCTAACAAGGCGGTTACCAATCTCGCGCTGGTTTCAACCGTTTCGGATTTTCCCGCGGCCCTTGCGAAGATGACCAGCTGAAGCTTGTTGACGAACTCGAGCTCCGGAACCAAGACGTTCGACGGTTGCTTGTCATTGACACGGTAAAGCGCCGGCACGCCGGAGCCGAGCCCGTTTCCGAACGACGTCCTGCCGACCAGACGAACCGTGGCCTTACCTTCATCGTCGACAATGAGCCCGGAAAACCCGACCTCGCCGTTCTTGCAGGACCCTACGACTTCGATCACCAATCCCTGATTGTTCTTCTGGACAGACCGGACGACCACGTCGACCTTGTCGGTCATTTCGTTAGGGGTGCGGGTCATCGTCCACTTCGTCTCACCCTGCGCGGCATATTCCTCGCCCCTTCGGCGTAACTCGGCCTGCCGTGCGAGTTCAACTTCGGCCTTTCGTGCAGCCTCGTCGGCAGCAGCCTGCGCGGCTGCCTTTTCGGCTGCCACTTTCTCCGCAGCTGCCTTGTCAGCCGCCGCCTTATCTGTCGCCGCTTTGTCGGCGGCGGCCTTATCTGAAGCCGCTTTCTCGGCAGCGCGACGCGCGTCTTCCGGTCTTGGCTCGTCGACCTTCGCAGGTGCCGCGCTGGGCCCAGAAGCGACCTGCGGCGGCTCCGAGTCGAAGGTCGACGCGTCGACCGTCAGAAATTGCAGCGTGCCTACGCCGTTCTGGTTCCAACATGCGGCCCAAACATAGCCGGCACCTCCGCGCAGACGATAGACGGGGAGTCCAAGCTGGGCCGAGCGGCGTAGATTGCCGATATGATCGATCATGAACCCGACGCGAATGCGCTTTCCGGCCGCAAGATCTTGCAAAGTAGCGCTGTCGAGCGGTTCGAGAACGACGTCTCCCCAGGAGGCAATCATTCCATTCGGAACGTTCGATTGCGCGGGAATCGGAATGATGCGCGGCGCACGGCCGAAATGCTTGGTGCGCCCGTCGATATCGGCTTGCGCCTCGTTAGGTCCGAAGAAGGCCGGCTCCAGACTGCGATTGATGTAGACGGCAGAGCCGTCGAGTGAGTAGAGCAGGGTGTTGGACGAGGTATATTGCCCTCGCGCCTCGCGCATCTCTCGCCGGCGCTGACAAAGGACGAAGCCGGTGAACTGTTCACTCGGCCGGCATTGGTAGCCCTGGAGCGCGGGCGACGAGACGTTGATTTGGGCCCCGAGCGACAATCCGTCGACCACATATTCGGGATGGGCCGTCGGCGTGCTTCTAAGGCGTGGCGCCACGTCGGGCGCGCCGCTACGTCGATATGCATCGATGGCCGCCAGCTGGGCCCGCTTGACGCACTCGAAATTCGCACCGCAGGCACGACGCTCCTGAAGCGAGGGGCCCCGGATGGAATCCGCGATCGCCGCGCCGGAGTGATCGCGGGCGTACCGAAACCCGTTGGCGACTGCGTTGTCCAACTGCGAGAGCTCAACGCTGGAACAGATCAGCCGTTCGTCGGGAAAGCCTGCCTTCGAACAATCGAAACTGGGTCCCTCGACCGACGCAGACTGCTCAACGCGTGCCCCGCGACACACAGCACGCGCGTCCGCGACCCGCGGATCAGCCGGTCCAATTCCCTGATCGATGGCGCCGTTGATGGACCACCCACGCTCGTGAAGGTTTCTGTCGATGCAGACCAACTCACCGGGCCGTATTTGCTCCCAGGCGCTCTGTGCTGCCATCCGCGTACCCGTCCGCACGAGACCACCAAAAATATTGGCAATATCGTTGGCACTCTGTGCGAGGGCAATGCCGGGAACAGCGAAAAGGAAATGCAGCGCTAAAACAGTGACGACACAAAATCGCATGTTGGAACCCACCACCTTACGGTTGTGCTTTTCCTTATAAGAAATGGGCCGAGCGGAAGCAATTTGGCCGGGCGGCGAGCGCGTCAAATAGCGGATTTCATGCTTAAGACGCAGGCTAGCCTGGACGGCGGCCCCGTTGTGACTGCTGGTCCGAAATGGCGGTCGCTAGGTCCGCCAATATTTGGCTAGCGGCGGCATTGGCCAGCTGGATGAAAGGCCGCCTGGCCCGGACCATTCGCCGGCCACTCGATATCGAGACATATCGTCGGATTGGCTCTGGCAACCTTGGCCATCACCACGAAATTATCAGCACCATCGAACGACCCGGGCGCAGGTTTCAAACCGCGCACGTCTTCGGTGCGCAGCACAAAAGATTTCTGATTTCGATTGATGACTCGGGCGAAGGTTTCGAACGTGTCGGTCGGAAGAAATTCGAAGCGCGTGAATGACCACTGAGACCATTGCCTGAAAAGATCGTCCAGGCTTCGGGTCAGAAAGGCGCTGTGAACATCGTCCTGCAAGTTTTCTGGCTTTGGCAACATGGTGTGATAGGTCGGCAAGGCGATCTGCGAGCTGCTGCATTGCGTTTGCGCATAGAGCTTGTCCACAATCATGGCTTCCGTGATTCCGTAGAGCAATGGCTCCGGAACTGTTTCGTAAGCGCAGTCGACAAGAGGCGCGGTCGAGTGCGAAGCGGCGCGTCGTGTATTGAGGAGTCCTTCCCATCGCCCTTCGAGGTCACCCAGGTAGGTGTTGAGGTGACCGGTGAACATGTCCTGTGCTTGCCGCCCGCACACGCCTCCGATCGTGTCCGCGCCGAGCAGCTTGTAGAAGTAACTCTGGATGCCAGGATTCGGCGCCCGTTGGCTTCCTTGGGAAGGGACACCCAGAAACATGACCGCGATGGTCCTTGCCAACATGCCGTCTGGGTCGCCAGCGTTCTGCCATTCGAGCAGCATGCTCTTTGTCAGCAAACCACCCATGCTGTGGGCAACGATGATGATCTGTTCATAGCGGTCGAACAGTCCGCTGGACTCGATTTTCAAACGCATCAGCCGGGCCGTCTGCGGAATGCTAAAGGGCGCGCAATCGGCGTTCGTCAGCCGGCTGTAATCGACCCCCCAGACGCCAAGATCGCCCAACTTCAAGGATGAGGGCAGGATGTCGTCCAGTTGATTTGCCGCGAGCTGATGGTCGTCGCTCGCGATCATTTCTGGCCAGCTTTTTGCGGCCTTCGGATTCTTGAAACTGTCTACAGACCCCGCGGCGCATGCGTTGGCCGCTTTCTGCCCCGACGGAACGGCGCAGCCGCCGATGCCGTGAATGAAGAGCAAAGCGATGGGCGACCGCCCTTTGTTCCACTCGAAGACGCGGACCGTCTGGGCCCGCGCCTGAGGTGATATGGAAACGACCAAGAAAAACAGCGCAAGCGTCCGGCTCAGCATCAATCGCATCGTCGTGCCTTGGTTGGCGACCAGGGTGTCTTGATCATGGAGCTGACGGTGAGCTGGTCGCTCCAAATGTCGAAGCAGCCCGGAACTGTCCGCGCTCTTATCAGAAATTCTCCATATTCGCCGTTAGGGAGCTTGGCCTTCCCGGGTTGTTCGAACGATCCTTGTGCATTGCTTGCGAAGCCTGCGAGCCGATCGCGATTGCGCATCATTGTGACCAGCATCTGCTGTCGAATCTCCGGATCGGTCACTGCCTGTCGAAGGTTGACGACGGTTACGTATGTGAGCGCTCCAATTGTGAACTGACGAAAGTCCGAGGTAGCGTCGGAGTTGGCGAGAAAGGCAAGCGACAGATCGAATGTGCCCGGTTTGACGCGATCATCGATCGAGGTGCGCTTACGGATTTCGGATTGGTACTGGCTCCAAAAGCTTGCGTCGGACATCCGCGAAACCCCGGGCGCAAGGCTCTCGGCCTCAGGGGAGGGGGCCAGCGCGGCGGCTCGCATGATCTCGCCAAAGATCGAATTGTCGTCGAAATACGATGCTCGGGCCTCCTTGGAGGCTGGACCGGGCGGCATGCCCCATACCAGATCGCAGTCGCGAGCCATGTCTTCGCGTACAGCGCATGTCCCCGCGCTGGACTCCGAATGAGCCTTCTGGAAGCGACAGCCGCAATCCGCCGCCCATGCTTGGGTCACGGAAAGCAGCAGAATTACCGGTGCAATGATGTTCGAGATCGAAGACAAAACTATGCCCCACAATATGCGATCTAAAACCCCATGGTATCTTCAACTTAAGCGGGAAGTAAAGAGACGGACTTCGGTCCGGTACGGGCCCAACCGGTGATTGCCAGCGAAAACAGAAGCCTCAAGAACCGCGCTCGTCGCCTAGCGTCCTTGAATCCGGAGCCGTTGGCGTGCCGTTCCTTTGGCTGGTCAGCGACCTGGATCAGTCGCCGAATGAGACGTAATTGACTGCAAAGTATCGTTATCGACCTTGGTTGCGATTTCGGAAATCGATTCAGCAAGTCGTATCGCAGCTCGCAGCAGCATGATCCTGGCATGACCCAAGGCGTAGGCTGCAAAATAGTACTGATAATTAGCGGGCTTGCTAAAGCCCAAGCGCTGGTTGGTCTCCAAGAACGAGGTTGGCGCAATATGCACCTGGCTTGACAGGTAGGCATACATTCCGTCGAAATAGGCGGCGTCGACGTCGGCAAGCCGCAGTGTCGAACGTAAGCCACCGAGGTACAGCTCCTGCCCGGTGAGTATCCGTTCCTGGCGCGTTGGATCCAGGCCGGCATAGGCCGGCGCATTTTTAATTTCCTCCCGCAACTCGGCCGCGGCTTGCTTGAAAAGCTGGTATTGTTCTGTGGCGTTCATGCTCTTGAACAGACGCAGCTTGAGCGTCGCATCATGAAGATAAAGCACTTTCCCTCGTAACGACCATTCCTCGTCGCTGACGCCTTCCTGCATCAAATAGTGGAACATCAACGAGGCTTCGATGATGTTTCTGGCTATGACCGAGATGGAATAGTGATCGAGAGTCGCCTCGATCGACTGCTCGATATCTCTCTGCACCAGGTATCGGAGTGAATCGGCGCCAATACAGATCCTTGTAAAGACGTAAGACGCCATAAGGACCGGCATGTTGGCTGTTCGTCCGGCGTATAGTTTCGAGACGGAAATCGCAAAGTCGGTGCTTTGCTCGAACCTTGTCTTTTCGCGTTCAAACGCATCACTTTCTTTCGACAATGCAGGCCTCGTGTTCTGAATTGGCTTTGGGCCTTGGGCGCCGACGCGACGAAATCGTCCTAGTCCAGGATGCAGTGCGAGATCCCTGGATCAATCATTTTTTGCGCCCAAAATTCAATGGCTTCTATTGACCTTTTGACGCTGGAGGCAGCTTCCCTACCGGTTCCAACCCCGTAACCGCCGACCATCGGCCTTCAGCCGTTGAAAGTCTAAACCTATCATATATATGGTGGCTGCAATTAATGCACGGGCCAGATCTTGCGTGCTGCATTTGCGATCCTATGTCGACCAGAGAGCGCCAACCTACCTAATGGTTGTCGTGATAATTCGCTTTATTCTTATTATTAATCAATAGGTTGGGAATGTTTCCTAATTGGCTGGCGTCCGCTGATCTGGGAAATCTTCATGCGGCGCCGGTCCGCGTTCCGCAATCGTCGTGTTGGGGAGACCCCGCTTGAGGAGCATCGTAACGCGTTTGCGGGCCTACCATCTCGGCTGCTCCGGCTCATCCTTCTCCTACTTCGCCGACGGGCGCTTCACGATGATCGAGGGCCGGCTGACCGATGACAGCCGGCGCCAGGTCGAGAGCGAGATGGAAATCTGTGGTGTTGAGGAAGCGACCAGCCTCCACATCACCAGTTGGGATGCCGACCACTGCAACAAGTACGAGCTGCCGGAGCTGCTTAACCTGATCCGGCCTCGGCGGATCGAGTGCCCCGGTTACGATCCGATCAAGGACTACGGTCACGGCGAGGACTGCCTCGCAATGATCGCCGAGTACCGTTCAAGACGTCGCAACACCGGCTTCGTGCCTGCCGTCACGCATATCACCCCGGCTTACATCGAGGGATTGGAGCACGCGTCGGCGTTGGGCTTCAGCAACATGTTCTACAACCCATACCACATCGTGGAGAACGCGAACGACAACTCGACGGTCAAGCTTTTCCGCGAGGGAAGCTTCAACGTTCTGAGTCTTGGGGACGTAGAGGACTCCTTGATTAGCGCCAGGCTCCGGAGGTGCCAGATCCTCAGAAGCGAAACCGACATCATGATCTTGGCCCATCACGGCGCTGACAACGGCTTCACGACCAAGAAATTTCTGCGACACATCGATCCGACAGTGGCGATCTGCTCGTCGAATTACGACAACCAGTACGACCATCCGCGCCAGGAAATCCGCGAGCTGTTGCACGAAGAGGGCATCCGGCTGATGACGACCAAGACGGGCGACGTCATCGTCCAGTCGGCCGAAAGTCACACCGGCGTCTACGATGTCATCAATCTCAAGGCCAAGTCCACCGAAGTCTCGTCGACCGCGAGATTCGTCTCAAAGAAGGTCCACATTCTCGACGCCAACGGCGATGCGCTGCGCCAGAGGTATGCACCTCGGCGGCGTTACCCGCGCTAGGCAGCAGGAAAGAATTCCATGAAGCGGCTTGCGATTCTTCTCGATGGCACCTGGAACACGTTGAACAACAACACGAACGTGTGGCGCTTGAAGTCTTTGACGGCGCAAGCGCCCGACCAGCGGGTCTACTACTCGCAGGGCGTCGGGACGAAGCGAGGCGAGTCCGCGCGCGGTGGCATCACCGGGTGGGGGATCGACGACGAGATTATTGAAGCCTACACATGGCTCATCCAGAACTTCGACGATGGCGACGACATTTTCATCTTCGGCTTCAGCCGCGGCGCCTACACGGCCCGCAGTCTATCGGGGCTGATCTGCAAGTGCGGCATTCTCAGGCTAGGCGCGCCGCTGTCGATCGAGCAATTGTACGCGCGATACCGAATCTACGACGCGCCGACGATCAGGACACTCTTGGATAAGGCCTTGCCGGCGGGCGCCTCGATCGAGGAACAGTGGCTGACGAAGTATTCGCGCCCAACGAAGGTCAAGTTCGTCGGGGTCTGGGACACCGTCGGCTCGCTTGGGCTGCCGGCTTGGAGCATGGCGGCGAAGGTCCATAAATATCGGTTTCTGGATACACATCTGCGCCTCGACAACGGGTACGCCTTTCATGCGCTAGCACTGGACGAGCACCGAAAGAACTTCGAGCCAACCTTCTGGACCAGGACGGTGAGGGCCGGGCAGGCCGGCGCACCGGAACGCCCGATCGAACACGTTGAGCAGCGCTGGTTCGTCGGCGCTCATGCGAACGTTGGCGGCGGGTACGCAAGCGACGCGTTGGCGCAGCGCCCGCTGAAGTGGCTCATGGACAAAGCCGCCGGAGTCGGGCTCGTCTTCCGAGACCAGGTCGCGATCGATAGTTCGCAGATCGTGCCGCCCGTCACCGACTCTTATCGTAACTTCGCATACGGGCTTTATCGCTTCGTCTCGCGGCCATTCTATCGGCCCGTCGGCCTCGCTCCGGACGTTGGAACTCAAGCCACGACGATGAGGATCAACGAGACCATCGACGGGTCGGTGTTCGATCGGTGGCGGGCCGACAATTCCTATCGCCCCTCCAACCTGGCTAAGTGGGCCAGGGAAAAGGGCGTTGAGCCGACCGCCCTCTTAGGAGCCGTGCGGGCTACCGATCCCAAAATGAGCGCCACGGTGCTCTGAAGGGCGCGACGCGACAGGCTGAGCGAGATTTAAAAGGCGTCGCCGAAGGTCTCTTTGGAATGCTGCCAACGCCCAAGCCCTAGAGTGCTCGATCTGCGGAGCTAGGTTAGCGTGGTCGAGTATGAGTGCCAACAAACTCGAATTGACTAGCAAGGGAGGACAGTGAGAGCCGGCGCCCAAGCGAGGACCGCCTCGAAAGTCCGCCACGCGCCGACTTCAACCGCGAGCGAGTCTCGGCTGAGGTCTCCGGTTTGCGATCCCTTGATGCCGTTACCTTTGGAAGCTGGATCGACTCGACTGCGCGGCATCACGGCAACAGCTCAAACCTCGTGGCCTCGGGGTGCCGCATGGCGAATATCTCGAATCCTGAGATCCGGCGATCTTCGACCTGATCCTTGACATCAGCGCTGATCGTGGGCTGCTGTCGGTTCGCCAGGTCAACGAGCCGTCCTAACGATAAGCGGTTGCTGGCTGCATCCTATCAGCATGATAAACTGCCGCTCACATTATCGATTGCATTCTTCACGAAAGTAAAGGCCTCCTGGTTGCAAGGCAGGCCGAGCTGGCGAATGATTTCGTCGCGGGCCTTGGATGACAACTGCCAACCGAGCGGCAGCGGGATCTCGGTTGGCGACAGGCTGAACGTGACCTGCTTGACCAACAGACACCCCGGTCGGTTGGCGCACTCGGCCGGAGAATTACCCTCGAGCTGGTCGAGTGTCTGGGTCGCCTCTGCGGCGCGCGCATCGCCGGTTGCATAAAGCGCGGACAATTGGGAGCTTAACCCGAAGAAAGGCGCCTGCCTGTGGCGATCCTCTTTGCTAGCGCCATTGCGGATCCTGACGACGATGATCGATGCATTCGCAAGACGGGGATCATCGTGAACTGTTACGGCGGGCTTGAAGGGCCCACAGCTGGAGCTTTCTGCCGCCGCCGGATCTTGCTGGCCGCCGCGCAGCGTCCGGATCAGCCGGATCGCAGCCGTCAGTTCCGAATTCTCGAAATAGCCGCCCTCGACAAAATCCGAGGCACCGGCGCCATCAGGCACGTGCGCGGTCGACGAAATGAATGGAAACCGTGCGCTTATGATGCTGGCCGTCGTCAGCGGAATGTCGCCTGGCTTGACGTCGTGCAGGGTCCGCACACCGAAATTGCAAAGGTGACTGATCGCCATCGGCTCGCCATCCTGCACTGACGTCGTCATCAAGATCAGCTTGGGAACGTCGTCGCGCTGCAGGTCACTGAACCAGAGATCCTTCAAGGCGCTGGTTTTCGTTGCGGTTTGCCAGCCATTCGACCAGGCGGTCTCGAGGGCGCGTGACCGATCCCACTCAGACAGATCCATCAAGGGCTGCGGAACGTATTGCGTGAGAACCGTAGTGCTCAGGAAGGATCGCACGGTCGGGGCGAGAAGGTTTCGGCTTGCAATGTATTTTCCCAATTGGGCGGTATCGACGGAGCGCCAGCCGCGGCATCCTGACGGAGCCAGCCCTGCGCCAAGGCTGCCGCATACGTCGCAGCTCCGACGCTGCCACCGGACACGCCGACGATCGCAAACAGGTGGTCCGCGAACTTCGGATTTCGGAGGCTCAGTTCCTTGAGCACGATCGCAGTCATGGCCGCTGCGCGTATGCCGCCGCCCTCCGCCGCAACGATGAAGGCCGGTAGGGGCTTTTTGGCCGCGGGGCGCGCTTCTTCACCCAGTCGACGAACGCGGATCTGGCATCGAGCGGGACCCGGGCGGAGGGCTTTGGGAACACCTGCGCATGGTTGTCGAGATTGAGTGCGCCCAATGCCAGCGGAAACAGCACGATCACCGCCAGAAACGGAAACCGTTTGCGCGTCGCGGCCAGCGCAAGCAAACTCAAAACGGCAAGCGCGCCGGTTGCCCAAACTCGCGACCGCCGCAACGCCCGTCGAGCGCCAGAGCAGGATTACGCTCAGGCCCGTCAGAGCGCTCACCGCCATCATCAGTTTCGTGGTGCCGTCGTGCGACACGAACGGGCGCAATAGGATCTCAGGGGAGTTGATCATCGGGCAAGACCTAATGACGATTCCCTTGAAAGCGGCACCGAAACGCAGGGAGTGAAATAATCCAGACTTCATTTCGGTTATATCGCCTGTCATCTAAGAAGCTGTCACACCGCCGACGACGTCTCCTGTTGGCCCTTGGCCGACTTGACCAAACGAGCTTCTTTTGTCCGCTTCTGACGGTAATACGAACTTCGTTCGGCGGGCGAATTTATGGGTACGCGCAATAGTAATATCGATCTCACCAATACTGATGAAGTAAGTCCCCCTGTGTCCCCCAAACCAACGAAAGCATCCCGACGTGGGTCAACACCTGCAATCCGTCATGAAGAGTTTCTGCCAAACAGCGAATGCGCGTTGCCAGACGACTGGAGAGGATGGGCTTATCGAGAGTTCGGATGGAGTGTTGAGCGGGTCAACAACGAATGGGCAGAGTTCTCCGACTACTGGACCAGCGGCAACGCCGTCCATGGAGGTCGCAAAGCAGATTGGCCAGCAACCTGGCGCTCTCACTGTCGCCGCTCCGCGAACCGCGGCGGAGGCCGAACATCTAGCGGTAGCCTTGACCGGGGACTTGCTGGCGCCATGCGTTCAAGCTTGGTTGCACGCCATGGAGCAGCACAGCCTGGTAGTGGCGTCGGTCGGGGGACATCCCCCAGCGATTCCGGCGCTGACGAGCGAACAACGGTCTCAGCTATCCCACCAGGTGAAATCCATTTCTGAGATCTTGCAGCCGGCGAGGGTGCGCGGTCCCGAGCTGGATGTCGCCATCGGCAGTATGTTCGCCGTGATGAACGTCTACACCGGGGACGATGCGAAGCTGAAGATGCAGGTCGCCGACTGGTGCGAAGCCGTAGGTGAATACCCGCTGTTCGCCATCCGCAAGGCGGCGAAGTGGGCGGTGACCGGGAGGGAGAAGCTTCCCAGTGTGTCGGCGTTCCGTCCTTCGGGGCGGCCCTTTCATTTGGAGGATGGCGACCAACTACCGGCCCCTGAACGAGAAAGGGGGCCTCCTTTCGGCCCCCTTCCAATTATCAACCTCTGAGAATTTTCTTTACATCTCTCAATCCGTGGTGGTGGAGTTGGTCCCTGATGTTGTTGACCCTGATCCCCAAGCCCTTTCCACAAGATGGGCAGGTGATCTCAGCGTCACCTGGACATCTCCAAGCCCAAAACACGAGCTGGGGACCACAATCCTCACAGGTGATAGTACGGATTTCCTTAGATTTAAGTACTTGTTTCATTTAATATCTTTATCCTTATAGGTTAAGATACCGGTGTTGGTATCGTGAGTATGTATCGATTGCTGCATCGCAGCATTTGGAGATTCTGGGCGATTCCTGAAAAATATTTTCGGCGCCGAAATTGACTCATGTTCGTGGTTCGTTCACGGTGGGCACTCACCGCCATTTCAGAGCGAACCATGCCCACACTCGACTATCTCCGTTGGGAGATCGAGCGCATGCGCGTGCAGGTCGGCCGCCAGCGCAAGGAAATCCTGACCCTCCAGCGGGCCGGTATCCCGACCGCCTCGGCGGAAGAGCTGCTGCAGTGGATGCTGGACAAGATCGACACCCTCTGCACCGAGCGGGACCGACAGAAGGCCGCGGCAAAGCTCTACGGTCCGGGCAAGAGGGGCACCCCAGCACACCGCAGGATGTGATGGATAATCCCCGGCGGTTTCCGGCGCCGTGGGTGATGGAGGAGGACGAGCACGGCTCCGGGTGAGGGACGCCACCGGCTTCTTCATCTGCGGCATCGCTCACCGAGAGGACCTTCACCAAGGCCGATACCAGTACGCCAGCAACTTCCTTTCACGGGATGAGGCGAGGCGGATTGCAAAGGCCATCTCTAGACTACCTGAGTTGCTGAGGCGACCGCAGTATTGAGCCGCTGCAACCCTTGGGCGATAATGGGCGCCTGGGGGTGGTAATGGACTGGACGATTTTGGCGGTGGTGCTGGTCGGCGCGTTTTTCTGGTGGCGGCATACAAAGAACGCAGAGCGAGCCAAAGCTGCGAACGCTCGATTGGACCGAGACACTCGTCTGCTTGAGCACATCAAAGCCGCGAAACGCGAGCTGGATTGGCACGAAAAGGACAAGGGCTTCACTCTGCCAAACGATGGCGAGCTGTTGCTGGAGACCGCGCACTGGACCGCTTACAAGGTGCGTCACTTCGCGGAAAGCCGCGTCGGCTTCTATTTCAAAGACCTCGATGAATATGGGCTCTACGGCTTCTTCGCTGGGGAGCCTGGCCAATACTTTGACAGCTACTACCGCACCGATCGGACCTTTAAGACCGAACAGCGACTTTACACCCGGGGCGAGGATTAGAAATGGAGTGGGGATGGTTTCTTGCCTTCGGCATGGGGGCATTAGCGGGGTATGGGTTTCGGCCGACGCCAAAGGTGTCGCAGGACACCTCAATCTCTTCCCGGGCTTCAGCAATCGATCGCAGCAATCTTTTGCAGGCGTACGTGCGGGAGCTGTCAAACTATCTCGTACAGATCAACCCCGACCGGTATTACAAGGTCTACAACAAGGCCTTAGATGAGCAACAGAAGCTGTTCGCCGCGGATAAAACAACCCGCGAGGCGCAGCTTCATATCTTGACCGAGCGTTACCCCAACTATGAGAACTTCGATTTTGTTGGGACACGACCCTACGTCATCTACAGCGAGACACTGGAGCGCTATGACATAGACGATATTGAGGAGCACTTCCTCAACCTCGTTAAATTCCATTCTTTGCAGCGTGCGGGGTCAGAGGAGTGGCGGCGGCTGTTCCCGATGCTGGGCCAGCAAGAGCAAGAGCACCTAGGCAAATACATCCGGCAGGTCAGGGACACTAAGTTCAAGAATCGTCTTAAGCAGGCGGTCCGGGAATATGACGCGGCGCGGTCAAGCAAGCTCACAGACTTCTCATCAACCGATGGCGACAAGCTTTATGAATCGCGGGAAATTGCGGTTTACAAGCTCTACGACATCGCGGAATCGATGGAAGGGTACTGGTTCAAGGACACCAACGAGTACGGTATCCATTCCGCGTTCTACGGCGACAAGATAGGTGAGGTTTATGAGAGCTGGTACCGCAGCGACCGCACCTTCGAGGCGCGAGAGGTCCTTTACACTCTGTAACGTAGCCGGCGCCACGTCTTGCGCAGCAGATCCTCATGGCTCCCGTACTTCGCCTCCCAGCTCTTCACGCCGATGCGATGATACTCGTCATGGATACGCTTTAGGAGAGGGATTGGCGGGATATCATGCACGCCCTGTACAACGGCGGTGCATCCGATGCGGAAGTTAAGGTAGCGCTCGCCATTCGCCCTCAAGGAGGCTCAATAACATGGCGAGCTATTCGTATGTGGATAAAGCGGGGTGTATCTGGATCGATAGGTCCATGCCGAATGGGTGCGCCAGGAAGCGAGCATGGAGCAGATCCCAATCATCAGAAGCTGTTTTACCTCTTGGTGGGCATGGGCAAGATCCCTGCTGAACGCAATCTTCCGTTTTTCAATCAGCCTCGTGACAATCTACTGATCGTGCCGGAAATCGCCGACCACACGGACATCAAGGTGACCGGCAAAAGCATCAAGGTGAGCTGGAAGAACAGCCGGGGATCTTGAAGGCCGACCATACGGAGGATTTGACCGAGTTTCTAATCTGCAAGCTCGCAGAGCAGTGTGGTAATCGAAAGTTAGGAAGTGCGTCGCTCTGATTTGCTCGATTCTGATTCGTTCTTTGCGAACGGAAGGGGTCGGAAGCGTGAACGGCTACCTGTTGCGCTTCGCCATTGCCTCGATCGCTTTGGAAAAAATCTCCGGTCCTTGCCAAAACGCTAAAGTGAGCCCGTAGATCGTCATTACCGGATAGCCGGCCGCACCCAGAACAAAAGAAATGATGCCGGTGACGATGATGCGGGCGCCTGCAACAGTCGCAAGTTGATCCGCAATTTGGGAGAGGATTTTCAGAACCTTTAAGCCAGCTTCTCTGATCGCGGACGGTGTCTTTTCGTCTTCGATGGCTTCAAGCTCAATAGCTATCGTTTGCAGGGACGCCACGATCTCTGCGGCTGAATTAATCCGCAGCGATTGGAGCAAATCGGCGGACTCCTGTATCCGAGCGGCGAGTTCGTGGCGCGTTGCGCGCGGGGTGCTTGTGGGGAGGCCGGCGCCAGGCGTAGCCAAGGGAGTGCGAAGAGCGCTCCTGACGGATTCAATGAGTGCTTCGCTCGTTCCCCGTTCGAGCTCGTCGTCAGTCGCTTTGTACGAGTAGATGACAAAGCGAAACTCTTTCATGTCAAAGGGGATTGCGTGGCCGGTCTGTGCAAGCAGGACCGTCGGAAGGCCCGTCGCATGCCGCACTCCCAGCTCATAAAAGCCGTTCGGCGTTAGTTCTGTCAGGTCGGCTAAGACCAAATCGGCCGTCTGGACATCCTCCAGGATCTTTTCGTTTATCGCGCCATGGACGATCTCAGAATTGTACCGGATCATCTCAAAGTCGGGAAAATCGTGCCGAAAAACGGGAGCCACGAGCACATTGAAAATGGCCTCGGCCGCGTTGTTCTGCGGAGCTTTTTGAGGGCCAAAAGTCGAAATATACAGACAACGCTTCGAAGCCATAAGTGACCTAGGAAAAAGCCCCGACTGGTTACGGGGCTCGTCGCCGCCGAGGGGTGGCGCGAAGGCGCCGAACCTCTGTAGGCTAGCACACGTTGGGCGGGTACCTCTAGACGTCCGATACGCGCAACTCTAAGCTGCCGTCTTCAATATGGAGTCATTGATGCCTCCAAAAAAGAAGCCTGCAGATCTTGCTGCGAAGTTAGCCAGCGTCACCGCTGTTCTAGTTGCGGTTGGAGCGTTGATAGCGGCCGCCACACCAATCTATCAGGCTGTTGTAGCAGCGTCTTGTAAGATCTCGCAGTGGTCATGGTGCGAAGGTGAACTACCTAAGGCAACCGGCTTAGCAATAGGAGCAACCGGCTGGATCTACGTTGGCACGCGCGTTGGAAATACGTGGGACGTTACAAAGCGAGAAGAGAAAGAGCCTCCGCTTACGCTGCAGACAGGTGGACTACCTCAAGAAGGAGACACCTATGCGGTACTGCAGACCGTGTATCTTCGTGAGAAGAGCCCGGAGATGCCCAAAGACGGAAGTCGGCCAGAGATGACGGCTTCCAAGGGCGTCATAGGTCCCGGCAGCAAAGTGAAGGTGGACAAAGTCGTTACCTACGACCTTAAGAACCCGGATTCGACCTGGGTGTTTGCACACATCACGCTCATCGGTAGAGTGGGTGAATAACGTGTTAGTCCTTAGTCAAGCCTTTCTTCCGGCCGGCACCTGGTCGGCGACTGCCTTTCATCCCGCACGCTCCTGTGCGAGCAACACCTTGCGGTACCGCTCCTTGGCAGCATCTGCATTAGCCCGAAGTGATAGATAAGCCGTGTAGGCGTTGAGGGCGACTTGCTCGGCTTGAAGCCACGCGGCCTTCGCGTCGTCCATTAGAAGTCCTCGTGCGCTGTACGATGGTCGAGTTCGTCCTTCTTGGGCTTAGGCTCGAACAGAGCAAGCGAGATGTGGCCGTCGCCGTCGTGCTCGCATCCGGCCGGATTAAACGATGCCTTCAGCTTGAGCCGCAGACCCTAGGAGGTTTCGATGATGCTGCCGACGTTTTCGGTCACATACTTCATCTGGCTGTCCTTCTGGTAGGTCCATGCGAGCGCGTGGGCGTTGGGATATTGGTTTCGACTTTCACTTTCTATGCTTTCGTTGGGTTGATAACCGGCGCCAGCAACTCTGCGGCGACCGGATAGGTGAGGGCACGCTTCATCGTGGCGACATTGTCCTGTGCCCAAATGGTTGCGCGGGCCTCGGGGTCAGCGGCGAGCAGGGACCCCTTGAGCTTGGCCACCCCTTGCTCGGTGATTGTGTAGCCGTTGCCGCGCGGCTCGATCTCGACCCAAGGCTGTCAAGGTCATATAGATATCGCCCCACGCCCCATTTTACCGCAGCGTGTTCGAAGGCACCTGAAATCGCGCCTTTCTCGAGGGATTCATCGACCTTTCCGGTCAGGTCGGCTTGTTCAAACTCAGCAAATTGGTTTCGCTGTGCAGCCGGAGCTATTTCTTTGTCCAGCCACTACCGAACGATGAGGCCTTTAAAGACCAATACGCGCGCGCGATGGAGCATCGAAACGATGCCGGTACGGATGAAATCATCAACATCACAGACGATGCCAGCAACGACTGGTGGGAGACCAAATTCGGCCCGAAGCTCAACCGCGATGCCGCTGAGCGCTCGAAGCTTCACGTCGAAGCGCGAAAGTGGTTGATGGGCAAGTCGCAGCCGAAGAAATATGGCGACAGGGTCGACGTGAACCGCACTGCGGACTAAGAAATCGCCGCCCGTGTTCACGCTCAAAAGCGATAACAGTTAACCCCGTGCCTCAGCCACTACGTCTACAACGGCCAAAGCTCTGCGCCAAACAGGCCGCCGGCGCTCTTCGGCGCTGAGCGCTATTCCTGGATCGAGGGCAGCACCAAGCGCGGCAAGACCGTTGGCAGCATGGCGTGGCTGGTCGAACAAGCGGCGTTCATCGGCAAGGAGGGCAGGGAATTCCGGTGGGTCGCGCCCGTCAGCGCTGTCGCACCCATCGCCTTGAAACGGTTCGCGAGCAACCTCCCCAGGTACTACGTCCGCAAATCATCTCATCGAAGGGCGACGGGTATTCCTGCACAGAATGTAGGTCATGAGACCGATTTCCATGTCGGCTTTGGTGCCAAGGTCACGCAACGACTTCGTTTGAAACCTGTGCGGTAACTGCAGCGAGGGCGTAAAAGGTCTGCGCTAGTGTTGCTGTTGGCATGTTGAGAAGGAGTAACCAATAGGGATCCACGCGCGCTGAGTGTCCCCCTGGCGGGCCGTGAAACCGGGAATGTCAGCTATCTCTTACATGCTGCCATCTGCCTGATGAGACCGCCAGACCGCTCGGACAGCCCTGTTTACGAACTGATGAAGAGCATGCGACGGCCAAAGTGCGGAACGCGAGCACCACCGCTGCCCGGCACCTTGGTCACTACCAGCGAGGCGTCTTCGCCGACCTCGCCGATCGGAAAACCGAGCCGTGCCAGGCCCGCGACATCCTTGTAGCCGGGACGAACGCATGGACCCTGACTGGTGAATGCTGATCGCGAGCGCGATGTAGTGACAAGCGCATTGTCGATGCAAAGAGTCTACATTGGCTGAAGTGCAAAGAGTCGAACAATGGAGTTGACTTTGAACGCCCGATTAGGAAGGCCGCCCGTAATCGGTGCGCCAGGAATTGCTGCCGCTGCGCAGGTCGTCGGCACGCTGAAGGACGCACGCACTGCGGCCGCTCAGCAACGCGGGACGCGTGCGATGGAGTACTTCTGTGGCCTGGATGTCGGCATGGACGGGACCGCGATTCGCGTGGTGGATGACAGGGGAAGGGTGATGGTGGAGGCGGCAGCGACCGAGTTCTGCTGCGGCGCGCCTGCCGGCGGTCTGCCTGGAGACCCCGCATGCGGCGCGCGGCGCTGAAGGGGCGGCGCAACAAGCCCGACAGGGCGGACGCGCTTGTGATCGCCCATCTGATGGGCACCGGTTGGTACCGCACGACACGTATCAAGAGCGCGGCCTGCTACCGGCTGCGGTTGTTGCTGACGCGCCGACGCAGTCTGAAGCGCAAGTTCTTGGACTTCGAGAACGCGATCCGCCACCAGCTCAGCGTGTTCGGCATTCGCCTCAACCAGGTCGGACGGGGCGGTTCTGTGCAAGCGGAGCGCGAGGCGGTGGCCGGTGATGCGCTGGTGAGCGAGCTGATCTACGCATGCTGAACGCGCGTGCTGCGTTGTGGAAGGAGTACTGCCGGCTGCACGATCGGCTGGTCGCCGGCCACACGCTTCGTGCAGATCCCCGGCGCGGGCCCGGTGGCGGCGCGCAGCTTCATGACTGCTGCCGACAATCCGACGCGCTTCAGGAGCTCGCGCGACGCGGCAGCGTATTTTGGCCTGACCGCGCGGCGCTGGCAATCCGGAATCTCGGTCGACGTCCAGGGCCGGATCAGCAAGGCGGCCGACCGCGACGCGGGTAGGGCGTTCTATGAGGCGGCGAGTGCATTGCTGACTCTCTGCAAGAAGCCGGACAGGTTCAAGAGCTGGGGCCTGGCGCTGGCCAAGCGCTCGTCGGACCGCAAGGCAGCGGTGGCGGTGGCGCGCGAACTCGCCGTGATCATGCATGCGATGTGGCGGCGCCGTATATTCTGCTGCGGTGATCCGTCAGCATCGGAGGCGGATCTCGACGAGAGGTATACGGCCAAGGACCGCCGCTTGCTCGGCGACCATGCCTGACCGACCCGAACCGATGGCCGAGCGATGACCCGATGAGCGCAACGTCTTGAACACGGAGCTCCGCGACAGCGGAAGAGACCTGGTGCAGATCAACGACGACGGAACGCACGCTATCTTGCCTGTGGCCACGCACCCAATGTGCGATCCGGACCACGCCGGAATGCCTGTGACGTGGCTCCGTCCAGTCGATGGAAAAGTGCGCCGCGATAGCGTCCGCGCTGCCTTGCTGCAGCGACGACTGGCCGTCGCTGAGCGCGGAAGAGTGCTCGGCGCCTCGGGACTCGCTGTTGGGGTGGTGCATCGCGTTGCCGCGTGGCGCAGCGGGCCTTGTCGCAGAAAAGAAAGGAAGCGAGAATGGCCGAGGTCAGAGGGACGAGACGCCCGATTAAGACGGCTCTTCAAATCGGGCTTCGAGATAGCGGTGCACGGGGATAGGACGGCCGTGGCCAAATCCGGAGCCTGGTGCAACGACTTGGAAGGTCGTTGCCACAAGGGAGAGCTCCGATGAAACAGTACGTTGGATTGGACGTCGGCCTTGAAGAAACCAGCGTTTGCATCGTCGATAGCGAGGGTCTCACGGTCCGCGAAATTAAGGTTAGTACGGAGCCGGAGGCGATCCGCTCCGCTGTAGAAGGTTACGCGGATCGCCTCGATAGAGTGGAGGTCGAGGCGTCGTCGCTAGGCATCTGGCTGTACCGCGAATTGCAGTCAGCGGGGCTTCCAATCATTGTCGTGGAGGCGCGCCACATGCGCGTTTCGCTGTCGACAATGCGCAACAAAACCGACCGAAACGATGCGCGCGGCATCGCGCGAATCATGCGGTTGGGCTGGTACCGCGCCGTCCATGTCAAGAATATCGACATGCAGAAAATGCGTACCCTGCTGACCAACCGGAAGCTGCTGAAGCGCAAGTTGGTCGACCTCGAGAACCATGTTCGCGGTGCACTGCCAGCCTATGGGTTGCTCGTCGGAGCCGTCTCCCGAGGGGCCGGCCTTTGAGACTCGCACCCGCGAGCTGATCGAGCACAGCGACCCGATCTTCGTGATGTCCATCCGGGTCATGCTGGATGTGCGCCGTGCGCTTCTCGAAGGCTACGATCGACTGCATCGCGTGCTGCTTCAGGTGGTCCAGCATGATACTGTTTGCCGGCGTCTGATGACGGTTCCCGGTGTCGGTCCGGTCGTCGCCTTGTCATTCAAGGTCGGGGTTGATGACCCTCATCGCTTTAGCCGATCACGCACAGTGGGCGCCCATTTTGGCCTGACGCCGAAGCGCCACCAGTCCGGTACATCGATCGATTTTGAAGGTCACATCAGCAAACAGGGCGACATCTCCGTGCGGGAGGCGCTGTGCGAAGCGGCTGCAAGTCTGCTGCTACGGGTCAGAAAATGGTCGGCATTGCGCGCGTGGGGCCTGCGAATTGCTAAGCGATCGAGCATGCTGTGCGCGATTACTGCGGTCGCGCGAAAGCTCGCGGGCGTTCTTCACCGGATGTTGGTCAGCGAGACCGATTTCCACGTCGGATTCGGAGCGAAGATCACGCAACGGCTGCGCTTAAGGCCAGCGTCGTAGCTGCGGCGCAGGCTCGGTTAGGAAGGTGCTGGGTCAACGCCCAGTAGGTTGAGGAGGAGCACAATTAGAGATCCGCGCGCGCGGTGAGCGTCCCCTGGCGGGGCCGCGAAACGGGGAATGTCCGCTATCTCTTGCCTGCTGCCGCCCTTCGGGGACGAGAGCGCTAAAGTGCTTGGACAGCCCTGTTTACGAACCTGATGAAGAGCATGCGACGGCCGAAGTGCTGAACGCGAAGGAACGCATGGACCCCGCCTGCGAATGCATGTCGCGATCGCGGCTGAGGTGAAGTTTGTGCTTATTGGTGGAGGGAAGCAGCGATGCTTATTTTGCGAGGAGTCGAGGAAACGAGGAAAAGCGTAGGAATGAGTTGACTTTGAACGCCCGATTAGGAAGGCCGCCCGTAATCGGCCTGCTGCGGAGCGTGCGGCCGCAGCGCAAGTGGTCTGCACGCTGAATAACCCGCACACTGCGTCGCCTCAGCAACGCGGGAGGCGTGTGATGGAATTCTTCTGTGGCCTGGATGTCGGCATGGACGAGACGGCGATCTGCGTGGTGGACGACAAGGGCAAGGTGCTGCTGGAGGCGGCGGTGGTGACCGATCCCGACGCGATCAAGGCGGCGCTGGCGCTGTATCTCGGCCGCTTGCGGCGGCTTGGCCACGAGGCCGGCTCGCTGTCGCCCTGGCTGCATCCGGAGCTGTTAAGACTTGGATTGCCGGCGGTCTGCCTGGAGACCCTGCATGTGCGCGCGGCGCTGAAGGCGCAGCGCAACAAGACCGACAAGGCGGACGCGCTCGGGATTGCCCATATCATGCGCACCGGCTGGTTCCGGCGTGCGCATATCAAGAGCGCGGCCTGCTACCGGCTGCGGCTGCTGCTGACGCACCGGCGCAATCTGAAGCGCAAGTTTCTGGATCTCGAGAACGCGATCCGGCATTCGCTGAAGGTGTTCGGCATCCGCCTGAACCGGGTCAGCCGTGGCGGCTTTGCGCAAGCCGTGCGCGAGGCCGTGGACGGCGACGCGCTGGTCAGCGAGCTGATCGACGCCATGCTGGCCGCGCGCGCGGCGCTATGGCAACAATACTGCCGGCTGCATGACCTGGTGGTCAAGCTGGTCGCCGGCCACGAGCTGTGCCGGCGCTTCATGCAGATTCCCGGCGTTGGCCCGATCGCGGCCTTGAGCTTCATGACCGCGGTCGACGATCCCTCGCGCTTCAAGAGGTCGCGCGATGTGGCGGCATATTTTGGCCTGACCTCGCGGCGCTGGCAGTCCGGTTCGTCGATCGACGTCCACGGGCGGATCAGCAAGGCCGGCGACGGCGACGTGCGCCGCGCGCTCTACGAGGCGGCGAGCGCGCTGCTCACCCGCTACAAGAAAAAGGACAAGGTCAAGAGCTGGGGGCTGGCACTGGCCAGGCGGTCCTCGCA
Organism: Bradyrhizobium sp. USDA 3240; assembly: GCF_054063295.1. NCBI lineage: Bacteria > Pseudomonadati > Pseudomonadota > Alphaproteobacteria > Hyphomicrobiales > Nitrobacteraceae > Bradyrhizobium > Bradyrhizobium sp. USDA 3240. Next base: position 497,593 of record NZ_JBSSGD010000002.1, on the reverse strand, counting down.
CCGCAAGGCGACCGTGGCGGTGGCGCGCAAGCTCGCCGTGATCATGCACGCCATGTGGAGCAGCGGCACGTTCTACTGCGGTGACCCGGATGTCGCGGCAGCAGACGTCAGCGCGCGCGCCGCGGCCAAGGATCGCCGGCTGCTCGGAGTCTACGCATGAGAAGCGCAAGGGATTTGCACGTCGGCGGCACGATGCCCGCCGCGAATTGAACACGGAGCTCCGCGCGAGCGGATGAGGACTGGTGCAGCACACGAACGACGGAACGCACGTTATCTTGCCTGCGACGGTGCATCTTCGGATGCCGACCGATCGCGCCGGATTGCCTGTGATGTGGCTCCGTCATGCCGATGGAAAGATGCGCCGCGACGGCGTCCGCGCTGCCTTGCTGCAGCGAAGCCTGGCCGTCGATGAGCGCGGAAGACTGCACGGCGCATCAGGACTCATGACGATCGCGGCGCTTCGCGTCATGGCGTGGATCAAACAGGCTTGTCGCAGAAAAGAAAGGAAGCGAGAATGGCTGAGATCAGAGAGACGAGACGCCCGATTAAGACGGCGAGATAAAAGAGGCTCGCCGGTCGAACCGCAAGCCATTGGCATGGCTTGGGTTCTGGCGTGCCGTTTGGTCGAGAGCGTGCCTTGCAAAGAAGTTTCATCAATTAGATCAACGATTCTTTCGGCACTATTGGACTGCGGAAGGACCGCGCTTGGGAACAGCACGCGGCCGCGCGCTGGATCCGCTTTGCGTGCCATCGCACAGGCCACGGTCGATGCTGCCTCACCACCTCGCCGAGGCGGACAGTTCGAACGTTCGCGGGGCGCCGAGATAGACTTGGTCGGGGTAACCCGGATCGGACCACCCCGCGTAGAGGGTGTTGTTGACATTGCGAACGCGGAAGCTGACGCGCATCTTCTCGAGACCCTGCCACCACAGGTCCCGGCCCGGGACATCGACGAACGCGAAGAGATCGCCGGTGGCGCGCGGCTTGCGGCCGCGATGAAGCCCGAGCGCGATCTGTCATTCCAGTTCCTGGCCCTGCAGACGCTGTATGACCGCTATTTCCTGCACATTCGGGGTAACAGCATCGAGCTGCCGCAGGCGTTCTTCATGCGGGTTGCGATGGGCCTGGCGCTGCGCGAGATCGACCGCGAGGGGCGCGCGATCGAGTTTTACAATCTCCTGTCGTCGTTCGACTTCATGGCCTCAACGCCGACAGCGGCAAGCGCAAAGGCGCGGTCTGCGCCTATCTCGAGACTTGGCACGTCGACATCGAGGAGTTCCTCGATCTGCGCAAGAACACCGGCGACGACCGCCGCCGCACCCACGACATGAACACCGCGAACTGGGTGCCCGATCTGTTCATGCAGCGCGTCGAGGCCGACGGCGAGTGGACGCTGTTCTCGCCGGACGAGACACCCGATTTGCACGATCTCAACGGCAAGCCGTTCGCCGACCGCTACGCGCATTACGAGGCAAAGGCCGAGCGCGGCGAGATGCGGGTGTTCAAGCAGATCCGCGCCGTCGATCTCTGGCGCAAGATGCTGACCATGCTGTTCGAGACCGGCCATCCCTGGATCACCTTCAAGGACCCCTGCAATCTGCGTTCGCCGCAGCGCCATGCCGGCGTGATCCACTCCTCGAACCTGTGCACCGAGATCACGCTGAACACGTCGGATGGCGAGACCGCAGTTTGCAATCTCGGCTCGATCAACCTCGCCAACCACATCCAGGGTGGCAAGCTCGACGACACGAGGCTGAAGGCAACCGTGACGACGGCGATGCGGATGCTCGACAACGTCATCGACATCAATTTCTACACCATCCCGGAAGCGCGCCGCTCCAACCTCCGCCATCGCCCGGTCGGCCTCGACTTGATGGGCTTCCAGGACGCGCTGCATGCGCTGCGAGTTGCGGTCGCGTCCGACGATGCGGCGACTTTCGCCGATACCAGCATGGAAGCGATTTCCTTCCATGCGATCTCCGCCTCAGTCGATCTCGCCGCCGAGCGTGGTCGCTATCCGTCGTTCGAGGGCTCGTTGTGGAGCCAGGGCATCCTGCCGATCGACTCGATCGACTTCGTCGCCGATTCTCGTGGCGGCGTCGCGATGGATCGCTCCGCGACGCGTGACTGGGCGACGCTGCGCGCCCGCGTCACGGCGGTCGGCATGCGCAACTCCAACGTGATGGCGATCGCACCGACCGCGACGATCTCCAACATCTGCGGCGTCGCGCAGTCGATCGAGCCCGTCTACCAGAATCTCTACGTCAAATCCAACATGTCCGGCAACTTCACGGTGGTGAACGACTGTCTGGTGTGCGATCTCAAGGCGCGCGGGCTGTGGGATGAAGTGATGGTCAACGACCTGAAATATTTCGACGGCAGCGTCGGCTCGATCGACCGCATCCCCGACGATCTCAAGGCGCTGTATGCGACCGCCTTCGAGATCGACAGTAGCTGGCTGATCGAGGCGGCGGCACGGCGGCAGAAATGGATCGACCAGGCGCAGTCGCTCAACCTCTACATCGCCAATCCCTCCGGCAAGAAGCTCGATGCGCTCTATCGCCTGGCGTGGTCGCTCGGCCTGAAGACCACTTATTATTTGCGCTCGCGCAGCGCGACCCATTTCGAGAAGTCGACGCTGAAGGGCACCGACGGCAAACTCAATGCGGTGTCGTCGCTGGCGCTGGCGTCGCCCGCACCAGACTTGTCGGGCGCGATCGCCTGCTCGATCGACAATCCCGATTGCGAAGCCTGCCAGTAAAGGATCAAGAACATGCTCGACTGGTCAGAAACCGCAGCTACTGCCCGTAAACTACCGCCGGTCGCGGCGCCGCTCGCAGCCGCAAGCGAGGCCGCCGGCCTCGGCACCATAGACCGCCACGGCGGCGGTGTCTCGGTCGACGAGAAGCGGATGATCAACTGCCGCGCCGACGTCAACCAGCTGTTGCCGCTGAAATACAAATGGGCGTGGGAAAATACCTCGCCGGCTGCAACAATCACTGGACGCCGACCGAGGTCTCGATGCAGGCCGATATCGCGCTGTGGAAGTCGCGCGACGGCCTCACCGAGGACGAGCGTCGCGCCGTCAAGCGCAATCTCGGCTTCTTCGCAGCCTCCGAGAGCCTTGTCGCCAACAACATTGTGCTGACGATCTACCGTCACTTGACCAATCCGGAGTGCCGGCAATATTTGCTGCGCCAGGCCTTCGAAGAGGCGGTGCACACCCACACTTTCCAGTACATCGTCGAAAGCCTCGGCCTCGACGAGGGCGAGCTGTTCCACATGTATCGCGAGGTGCCGTCGATCACCGACAAGGCGGCGTGGGCGATCAAGCACACCCAGCACCTCGACGATCCTGACTTCAAGACCGGCACGCTGGCTGCCGACCAGGCATTCCTGCGCGACCTCGTCGCGTTCTACGTGATCTTCGAGGGCATGTGGTTCTATACCGGCTTCGCGCAGATCCTCTCGCTCGGCCGCCGCAACAAGATGGTCGGGATCGCCGACCAGTATCAGTACATCCTGCGCGATGAATCGATCCACCTGAACTTCGGCATCGACGTCATCAACCAGATCAAGATCGCGAACCCGCAGCTATGGACCTCCGCGTTCCAGGACGAGGTCCGTGGCGTGATCCGTGAGGCCGCCGAGCTCGAGGCCGCCTACGGCCGCGATACCATGCCGCGCGGTTTCCTCGGGCTGAACGCAGCGTTGTGCGAGCAATACATGCACTTCATCGCTAACCGCCGCTGCGCCCAGATCGGGCTTACGCCGGTGTTCGCAGAGACGGATAATCCCTTCCCGTGGATGTCGGAAGCGATGGACCTAAAGAAGGAGAAGAATTTCTTCGAGACCCGCGTGATCGAGTATCAGAATGGCGGTGCACTCGCTTGGGATTAGGCCATCCGCGTGTCGCCAACAAGTCGACATGGGCCTTCGCGTGGATTGTTCAAGTTTCGGGCCGCAACCTGGCATTTCAGATTGCGGCTCGCGGTGAGGCGGCCTAGTCGGCCAAGCGGCGAATCGCGACGATCCGCCAGCGTGCTCCGTCGAACCATTTCTCTGCAACGCTGCGGGCCGAGTCCTCACTCGTCGCCTTGAGGTCGGTCTTGAGGCTTTTTTCGCCATCGGCGAGTTGGATTCTAAACATCGCCATATGAGACTCCTTACCTAGTCAGCACGTTGGTGCGTGCATGGTTAATTTAGGGTTAATGACGGGCGCGGTGCATGTTTTTCTTGGATCCCAGAGAGCCTGGTCGCCGAAGTGCACTGATCGGCCGGAAATGCACCTCGGTTCGCCTTCCAGCTCCGTAACCCGATGAAATCGCAGCAACTGCGAACGCCCTCCGAGCGCACCATCGAGCCAGATCCATAGCCGCGTCCTCGTCACGAGGCCTCGACCGGCGAGCGGGATGTGTCTTGGAGTTCGGCAAAGAGAAACGAGCCTGTGCAGGGTGATGGCAGCGCGATCGAGTGGACATTGCGACAGCAAAGCGGAGTGGTTTGCGATATCGCGATGGTGTTGCCTGCCGGATGCGAGTGAGCCGGACCGGCGCCATCCCCTCAAGGCTGGCGCTTCGCGCCCCCGCTTCGCGGCTATCGGCCTTGACCGGATATCGCCGGCCCGGCGACGGCCGCCCAGGCAGGTAAGGCTTAGAGGGCGCTGAGCACCTCTGGCGACGAAGGAGGGCGGTATTGGCGCGTCCACGCGTTTAGGTCGTCCGATGCCTAATTGGAAGTCCCGCCGCGGAGCAACCGCCGGTACCCGAACTCCGACATCCATTTGGCGCGAGCCAAATGACTTTCGAACGCCTTGCGCGCGCGGTCTGGCTCCTGATCGGGGTCAATGCGGAGTACGACTTGAGTGATCTGGCGCCAATCGGCGCCATCCGCATCTGCGTCGAGCAAGCGCAGATAGGTGCGTAGATGTTGTTCATCATAGGTCGTAAGTGTCGTGCTGGCCGGAGCGATGTCCGCGACAGCCGGATCAAGCGGGGGAGCTATCATAAGAAAATCTCTCAACGGCGGATAGGGATCGGGCACCGCTCTCAGCCCGAAGTTGGGTGGCCTTCATTCGGGTTATAAAGCACCTAATAAGGTGTATTTACACCCTTATAGTGGCATATTTTCTGGGCGTGTCGATGGTGGTGAAGATGATCACCCCTCGACAAATTCGGGCTGCAAGGGCGTTATTGGACTGGTCTCAACAGCAGCTGGCTGACAAAGCGATCGTATCGCTGAATGCCGTCGCTAGGCTGGAGAAGGGCGTCGTCGATTCACGCGCCAGTACCCTGCTCGCGATTCAAAAAGCTCTGGTCAAAGCTGGCATCGAGTTCCTGGACGCGGACCAGAAGGGGGAGGGAGTAAGGCTCAAAAGTCCGAAAGCGTGATGCGCTAACGGGTGCCTTTAGGAGTTTGCGAACCTCGGCGATGGCTATCGGTCCTGGCAGCCCCAGTGCCGAGCAAGATCCGCCATAAGCAGTTGGTGGCAACTGCACGACTGCAAGACACGTGATTGTACGCATGAGTGGCCTTTTTATTTCAGCCAAACTCGACCTGTCGGCTAAAGCAGAAATTACACCTCGTCCACGCGCCCGTCCGAATTCTACGCTGCCACATCCGAAGCTTCGCCGTTGGTGTTGGGGCTTTGTCGAGCGGGCTCCTTACCTCTAGAATTGTTGTGCATCTCGTAAAGAGCTAACTCACAAAGGAAATCTCGCGCGATCGCCGCGGCTAACGCTCGGCGAGCGAGTGTTGATGTCAAAGAAAGGTCGATGACGATAACAAAGCGCAATGGGTCCGACCGCCTCCCTGCAGAAAGGCTCGCTCTTACGGTCGCGGAAGCTGCAGCGCTTTCCTCGCTCGGCCAGACGTCGGTCTATAAGGCGATCAGGGAAGGGCGCTTGCGAGTGCGCAAATTCGGCACGCGAACCATTATTACGCGGGCGGACCTGACTTCGTTCTTGGACAACCTACCTTGTGGCCAAAAGGGCTCCGACGCCTGACGCGCGGTTAGGCGCGCTTAGGTGACCCCGATCGATTTGACGTTGCTTTTCTGCGCTCGCGTCGCGAAGTCGGCAAATGCCTGCATTACGAGACGGCGTTTCTTCAGCGCCTCGCCACGCTTATATGCCTTTTCGGCATCATCGCCGGTGATGTGATGTAGGCAATGCTCGACGATCTCTTCTTCGAAGTTGGTCTCCTCCTGTGCCCAAGTCCGAAATGTGGTCCGGAAACCGTGCACAGTCAGTCTCTCGTCTCCGGTGATCTGTTTGAGATGTTTGAGCATAGTCATATTTGAGATCGACTGCCTGAGGCTGCGACCCGGAAATACGAACTCGTCACTGACGCGGCTCTCATAGGCCTCGCGTAGATAGGCCAGGGTTTGTCGAGGCAGTGGCGTCCGTTTGGGCCGTTCGTTTTTGGTATCGAGCGTGTTCATGTCCCACAGCCCGCCTGGGAGGTCGAGTTGAGGCCAGCGCATGCTTTGCACTTCGTTGGTGCGTGCCAGTGTGAGGATTGTGACCTCGAGCGCCCGCGCGCTTTGATCAGGATCAGCGTTGAGCTTCTGCATGAATGCCGGCAAATCATGGTAGGGCATGGCCTTATGACTGCCGCGTACCGCGCCACGCTTCCGCTGCTTCGGCATAATCGGCTTTAGCCGGCTGTCCCAATCGGCGGGATTGTGTTTCGGCCTGAGATCCAACGCTATCGCCGCGTCCAATATCTTCTTGATCCGCTGCCGTGCGTCGCGTGAAATCTCGCGCTGATGCCAGACTCTCCGCAGAACGGCAGTGACGTGCTCCGTCTCGATCTGGTCGAGCTGCAGCTTGTGCAGTGGTTGGCAGGTAACCTGTACGATGCGCTTCAGCTTATTGCGCGCGGCCTTGTGCTTGAGGCCGGTCTCATAGATCTGTCGCCACTCCTCGGCGAATTCGCCAAACAGCCGAGATCCTTGCTCGCGGCGCCTGTCTTCTTCGCGCTGATCTCGCGGATCGGTGCCCTTAGCGAGAAGCCGCAGGGCGTCAATCGCTTTGTCCTTGGCTTCTGAGGGCTTGAGGCCTGCAGCTTTGGCTGAGCCGAATCCCATCTTTTTGACGATGCCATTGCGCTGGTACCGGAACGCCCAACGCCGGCCCCCGCTAGAGGTAACGATCAGATAGAGGTTGTTGCCGCACGGGTACTCTCCAGGACCAACGGAGAGGTAGTTCTTTGCGGTGATCTCTGGTTTTTCAGTTGGAGTCTGCATCGGAGATTCAAACTCCTGTCCCTAGCGCGACGAGGCATTTCTCGGCGAAAAGAGATTCTAACTCAAATCGAGGGGCAGCAAAAGGGGCGCTCCGACGCGCGATCGCGGGCAATGGAAAACGAAGGCCGGCGATGATCAGCGACGTAAATACTAGATGTAAAACAGTGGCTTGGGTTGTCGATGGAGGCCGCGGGCGATGAAGGGCGAAGGGCGGCAAAAGTGGGCTTGGCGCGCTCGGAGAGATTCGAACTCCCGACCCTCGGAATCGAAATCCGATGCTCTATCCAGCTGAGCTACGAGCGCGTTGCGGGTCGATTATCAGACTTGGGCTGCCGGGGCCAGCAGCGATGCCGCGGCGTCCGCGCGTCCCGCCGGCCTTCGTTTGAGCTCAGAAGCAGGGATGCCGGCGGTGGTCCTGGCCGATATAGGCGGCCGAGCCCTGGTAGCACTTGTTGGTCGACGGGCCGTCGTAATACGCGAAGCTGCCGGCGGCCGGGCCCGGGCCGTAATTGTGCAGATAGCTGATGTAGTAGGGCAGGCCCCAATGCGCGTGGTGGTGATGCCGGTGGTGGCGTGTGGTGGCCGAGAGGTCGGCCGCGGCGGCCGGCGTGATGGCCGGGATGGCCAGGGAAACGGTCACGGCGAGGGCGGCGAAAAGCTTGGTCTTGGTCATTGACGGCCTCCTGGCGTTCACGCTGGAATCGGCTTGCACAGCCGGTCCAAGGTCCTCTAGCGCTTCATTTAACCCGGAATCCGGCCAAAAAGCTGCGGGAAATCGGTCACAGGGCGCCAAATTTTGCCTTTTTGCGGATGCTTAACGGATTGCCAACACAGTCCGGCCAGACTCTTGCGGTCAGGTCCGCCCGGGCCCGTCTTTCCCTCGGTTTCGAACATTCCATGCGCATCACGCCCCTTGTCGCTTTGCTGCTCTCGGTTCTGGCGGTCACGCCAGCGCGGGCCGTTCTGCACATCACGCGCGACCATGGCGGCTATGTCGAGGAGTACAAGGCCAAGTACAAGCAGATCCGCGAGCGCCGCGAGCGCGTCGTGATCGACGGCATCTGCAATTCGGCCTGCACGCTGGTGTTTGGCATCGTGCCGCTGAACAAGATCTGCGTGACGCCGAAGGCCAGCATCGGCTTCCACCAAGCCTATTACGACAAGGCATTCACCTTCGGCATCAAGGTCACCAGCCTCGAGGGCACCTCGGACCTGATGTCCTATTATCCCGATACGGTGAAGGACTGGATCCGCCGCAATGGCGGGCTCACCACCGAGATGAAAAAGATCAAGAACGGCGTCGATCTCTGGAAGATCGTCGATCCCTGTCCGGAAGAGTGGTAGGCGCGGACACTCGCGCGCTCCGGACCTCCTTCGAGCGCGGCTTTGCGTGCTTGCCGCGTGCGGCCAGTGCCCGCGATGCGAAACCCTGCAGTCAGAATTTGGAACCGGCAGCACGGGCCATTCGTTTTGCTCATGATGCGTTCATCCTGATGATGCGATGGTGGTCCGAGCAGCGAGAGCGAGCCTCATCGCCGGAGCGGACCGGCCCAGCTCGCCCGCACAGGAGGTTGTGATGGCAACCAGGTCCAATCTTTCGAAGGCCGAGCTCGCCCGCGGCGTTGCGGGCGCCGCATCAGCGTTGGTGCTGAGCGCGCTCGTCTTGTTCGTCGCCGCACATCACCTGAGCGGCGGGTAGGCCGGACGGCGGGTCCGCCAAGTCAAGTAAGGTCAAGTCCGTATCAGAGCAGAAAGGTCCCGATCAGGAGGCCGGCCGCAAATGCCCAGAGCCCGAGGGTGCAGGCCGATATGACCCGGACGAGATTGCGCAGATCCACGTCCTGCCAGCTGCTGTGGGATCGATACGTCAATGCAGGCACCCCCTGCGACGGCCGCCTTTGCTCTCCGCCGGGGAACCCTGTTCCTCATAGATGCCCAAATGAAGGCAACGGCCGGTTGTGCCAATCACGCGTTTGCGATCCGTAGGCGCCGATCGGCGGCCTTCCTCGCCGGCCGGGACCCGAGCCTGAGCCCTTCAGGCCGCGAAGGCCGAACCGCCGCCTTGCACGATGTCGCTGAGATATTTCGCCGGCGGCTTGCCGAGCGCCTTCTTGAACATGGTGATGAACGCCGTGACGGATTCATAACCGAGCGAGGTTGAGACCTGCTGAACGCTCACACCGGCCGACAACTCGCGCAACGCGACGATCAAATGCAGTTGCTGGCGCCAGCGGCCGAACGTCAGGCCGGTTTCGCTCAGGACGAGACGCGCGAGGCTGCTTTCGCTCATGGCCACACGGCCGGCCCATTCGGCCATCGTGCTGCGATCGGAGGGATCGTCGGCGAGATCCGCCGCGATCCGTCGCAGGCGCGGTTCGCCTGAGATCGGCAGATGCAGCTGCTGGACGGGCATGCGCGGCAATTCGCTCAGCAGCAATTGCGCGACCAGCGTCGCATCGCCGACGTCATGCTGCATGCGATCCGACAGCGCGACGATGAGCTCGCGGAGCAGCGGCGAGATCGACAGCGTGCAGCAGCGGTCGGGCAGGTCGGCGGCACCGGGCTCGATGAAGACGAAGAAGATCCGCGCATTGGCGGTTGCGATATTGGTGTGGGGCGTGCCGCCGGGGAGCCAGACGCCGCAATGCGGCGGCACCATCCACAGTCCATTCGGAACGCGGCACATCACGCCGCCGCCGAGCGCAAACACCAGCTGTCCCTTGCGGTGCGCGTGCAAGGCCGCCTCGACCCTGTTCTCGGTGACGTCGAGGCGCACGGCGAGGGCTGGGGCCGCGACGTCATCCGGGTCGAGGTCCGGCCAAGGATAGCGAAGCTCAAAACCCATCGCGGAGCTGAAAACCGACAGTGTGACTGAATTTAGCGATCAATAGAACAGATATGTAAATTCTTCCGGCAGCCAAGGCGATAGTTTCCCCGCTTGCAGACAGCCGGGAGCATGCGATGACGATGATTGCGCCGATGCGGAATTTGGCCGGGCAGGGGCTCCTGGTCGCGGGAGTCCTGCTGATCGCGTCGGCGCTCCGTGCGCCCATCACCGGCGTGGCGCCGATGCTTGGCATGATCCGCGATAGCAGCGGGGTCAGCGCGGCGGAGGCGGGGGTCCTGACGACGCTGCCCTTGCTTGCGTTCGCCGCGATCTCACCGCTTGCTGCAATCCTCGGGCGCAGATGCGGCATGGAGCGGTCGCTGTTCGGCGCGTTGCTGGTCATCGCGGCCGGGATCGCGCTGCGCTCGTCCGGTCCGGTCTGGGCATTGTTCGCCGGCACTGCCACCATTGGTGCCGGGATCGCTGTTGCAAATGTCCTGCTGCCGAGCCTGCTCAAGCGGGACTTCCCGACCCGCATCGCCAGCCTGACGGGCGCCTACGCGATCACGTCCGCATTGGCCCAGGCGCTGGCATCCGTCGTGGCGATCCCGCTTGCTCTATTGCCCGGATCGAGCTGGCACCTCTCGCTTGCGAGCACACTGATCTTTCCGTTGGTGGCGCTGGTGGCCTGGGTCCCGCAACTGGGGATGCACTCGGCTCCAGCGATCGAGCCTGGCTCGCCGTCGCGTCGCGGGCGCATCTGGGACTCGCCGCTCGCCTGGCAGGTCACCGGCTTTCTCGGCCTGACCTCGCTGGTGTTCTACATCATCGTCGGATGGCTGCCCGCCATCCTCGTGCAGGCGGGCTATTCAGCGGCGGCGGCGGGCACGCTGCACGGTGTGGCGCAATTGGCGACGGCGGTTCCCGGCTTGATCCTTGGTCCGATGGTCCGGCGCATGAAGGATCAGCGCGGCATCGCGATCGTCGTGTCGCTCGCGACCTGCGTCGCGCTGCTCGGCTTGTGGCAGCTTCCTTCGCTTGCGATGGTGTGGGTCGCGCTGTTCGGCTTCGGAGCAGGAGCTGCCTTCATCCTCGGTCTGACATTCGTCAGCCTGAGGACTGCGCACAGCCAGCAGGCGGCTGCGCTGTCGGGCATGGCGCAATGCCTCGGCTATACGCTCGCGGCTGCGGGCCCGCCGCTTGCCGGACTTGCCCACGATGCGACCGGAGGCTGGGAGGTCGCGCTCGTGTGCTGTGCCGTCGCGACCGTGCTGATGGCGGTGCTTGGCAACTTCGCCGGACGCGCGTCAACGATCTGATGCTTGTTCTGTGCGGACATCCGGCCTGTCAGATCGGCTTCCGCACCGGCGGCGTACAGGGGATGGCGGATGCCCGTCGGTTGTACGCGATGAAGCCGCGCGCTATGGAGACGCGTGGCGAGCAAGAGCCCGGGGAAAGTGCCGTTGAGGATATCCGCCAATACGCGCATCGTGATCGGATCGACGGTTTTTGCCCTGGCGTCGAGTGCGTTGCTTTATCTGGTTCCGGCGAGCCCGATCGACAGACTTCTGCTGCGCGGCACATTTCACTTCTATCAGGGGCACGCGTTTCTCGTCCCCGTCAAATACGTGGATGGCAAGATCGAGACTGCCCGACTGTATGAAGATGACAGGCTTCTCGGTCCGCCGAACAGCACCCAGCAAGAGATCATCGACAAGGGCGCCGGCCGATTTGGACTTTACCGGGATCGCTGGGGCTATTTCGGACCGGCCTTGATGTTCTCGACGAGTGACAATACCGACCCGAACACCAACGGCAGGAAGTATCACCTCAGGTGACGATGTGGCGTGCGGAGCGACCTTGCCTTCCAGTAGCGGAAGGTATCGAGGGTGATCGGTACGAAGGCGATGCCGAATAGCGTTGGATCGGGCACGACAACATCCGCCACCGCGTATGGGTCCCTGCTTTCGCAGGGACGACACTGTGGGTGAGGCACCACCTGCTTGCAGCGGTGGGCTCGCCCGCCACCCCAAAAATTCGCGATTGCCGGTTGCCTCATCTTCAGGCAATGACGGCCTGCAATGAACAAGAGCTTCGAGGAAACTGCCGCTCGTCTGGCGCCGGCGATGTTTGTCGTGCTGTGGAGCACAGGATTCATCGGCACCAAATACGTCATCAACAACGCGGAGCCGCTGACCTACCTGGCGATCCGAATGGCGTTCGTGGTGGTGGTGATGGCTGTGATCGCCGCGGTCGCACGGCCGAAATGGCCGGACCGGACAGGTGTTTTCCACAGTGCGGTCGCCGGCATCCTGGTGCATGGCTTCTATCTCGGCGGCACCGCGATGGCGATCGCGCATTCGATTCCCGCAGGGCTGTCGGCGTTGATCCCGGGCTTGCAACCGATCCTGACCTCGACCATCGCTAACCGCTGGCTCGGCGAGCGCGTCACGCTGTTGCAATGGGGCGGGCTCGTGCTCGGTCTCGCCGGGGTCGCGCTGATCCTGCACAACCGGCCGATGACGGGCGATGCGGGATGGGGCTGGCTTGCCTCCGGCGTCTCGCTGATCAGCATCACGCTTGGCACGCTGTACCAGCGCCGTTACTGCAACCAGATTGACTGGCGCGCCGGCAATCTGGTGCAGTACATCGCGGTGACGATCTTCTTCGGCATCGGCGCCTGGCTGTTCGAGACCAATGTCGTGCATTGGACCAGCGAGTTCGTGCTGGCCATTGCCTGGCTGGTGTTCGCGCTGTCGATCGGCTCGATCGGGCTGCTGTATTGGCTGATCCGTCACCATGCCGCGACCTCGGTCGCGAGCCTGTTCTATCTGGTGCCGGCGGTGACCGCGCTGATGGCCTATGTGCTGTTCGGCGAGCGGCTGGACTACGTCGCGATGGCCGGCATGGCGGCCTGCGCGGCGGCGGTGCTGGTGGTCAACCGCCGCTCTTAATCCTTGCTCTATTCCTTGCCGCGGATTTTTGCATAGGCCGCGAGCGCGCGTTCACGGCCCTTCTTGTGATCGACAATCGGGGGCGGATAGGTCGTACCGAGCTCGACGCCCGCGCTCGCCAGCTCGATCGGCGTCGCGGTCCAGGGCTGGTGGATGAGGTCTTTCGGCAAACGCGCCAGCTCCGGCACCCAGCGCCTGACATAGGCGCCGTCGGGATCGAATTTCTCACCCTGCAGGATCGGATTGAAGACGCGGAAATAGGGCGCGGCGTCGGCGCCGGAGCCCGCGACCCATTGCCAGTTCGCCGGATTGGAGCCGGCATCGGCATCGACCAGCGTGTCCCAGAACCATTCTTCGCCGGTGCGCCAGTCGATCAGGAGGTGCTTCACCAGGAACGAGGCGACCACCATCCGCACCCTGTTGTGCATCACTCCGCTGTGCCAGAGCTCGCGCATCCCGGCGTCGACGATCGGATAGCCGGTCAAGCCGCGCTGCCAGGCCTTCAAGAAAAGCGTGTTGCGCTTCCACGGAAAGGCGTCGAACTGCTCCTGCAGATTCCGATCCGCCATATCAGGCACATCGAACAGCAGGTGACGGCAGAACTCGCGCCAGCCGAGCTCGCTGAGGAATTTGTCGATGTCGCCGGCGAGGCGCGGGTGCTCAGCGGCGGCGAAGCGGGCGGCATGCCAGACCTGGCGCGGGCTGATCTCGCCGAAGCGCAGATGCGGCGACAGGCGCGAAGTGCCGTCGCGGTCCGGCCGGTCGCGGTCGCCGGTGTAGCCGCTGACACTCTCGTCGAGGAACGTCTTCAGCCGGGCCTGCGCCGCGACTTCGCCGGGGGTCCAGCTTTCGCGCAGGCCGCCGGCCCAATCGGGCCGCGTCGGCTCGAGATCCCAGTCGTCGACGGCTTCGCTCGCGACGCTGCCGACGGATGTGAGCTTCCTGGGCGCCGGCAGCGGCTTTGGCGGATCACCGAGACCCTGTACGCGCCGCCAGAATGGCGTGAACACGCGCAAGGCCCGATTGTCCTTGTTGCGGATGACCTTGGGGTCGACGAGCAGGTCGCCGGCAAAAATTTGCGAGTCGATGCCGTCAGTTGCGAGCGCAGCTTCGACATCTCTGCCAACTGCTCGATGTGGCGCCTGCGCGATGTCGTTCCAGAACACGGCGCTCGCATTGATGTCGCGCGCAAGCGCGGCGATCACGGAGGCGGCGGGCCCGGTGCGCAGTACCAGCGTTCCGCCGATCGCCTCACAGCTCTTGCGGAGCGCGCGCAGCGACTGCGCCAGCCACCATCGCGTCGCCCCGCCGAGGGGGCGCACCGCCGGCGGCATCAAAGCGCGACTTTCGTCGTCGCGGATATAGAGACCAACCACGGGCGCGCCGCGGCTGGCCGCTTCATGCAGGGCCGGGTGATCCGACAGCCGCAGATCGTCGCGGAACCAGACGATAACAGGCTGTGCGCGGGCCACCCGGACGCTGCGTACTAACAGTTACTTCGGCTGCGGCACGATGCGGATGTAGGGCTTCGGTTCTTTCCAGCCCTGCGGATAGATCGTCTTGGCCTCGTCGTTGCTGACCGAGCCCGCGATGATCACGTCCTCGCCCTGCTTCCAATCGGCAGGGGTGGCGACGCGGTGCGTGGCGGTGAGTTGCAGCGAGTCGATGACGCGCAGGATCTCCTGGAAGTTCCGGCCCGTGGTCATCGGGTAGACCAGCACCAGTTTGATCTTCTTGTCGGGGCCGATGATGAAGACGTTGCGGACCGTCTGATTGTCCGCCGGCGTGCGGGTGAGGGGATCGCCCGAGGTCGAGGCCGGCAACATGTCGTAGAGCTTCGACACGTTGAAATCGGTGTCGCCGATCATCGGGTAGTTCGGCGCGGCACCTTGGGTTTCCTTGATGTCCTCGGACCATTTGGCGTGACGGTCGACCGGATCGACCGATAGGCCCATCAGCTTGACGCCGCGCTTGTCGAATTCGGGCTTCAGGCGGGCGAGCGTGCCGAGCTCGGTCGTGCAGACCGGGGTGAAGTCCTTGGGGTGGGAGAACAAAAGCACCCAGCTGCTGCCGATCCAGTCGTGGAACTTGATCTTCCCTTCGGTGGTCTCAGCTTCGAAGTCGGGGGCGACGGCGCCAATCTGAAGTGCCATGATTTTACCTCATCTATTTGATGTTGCAGCTAAATTTGTATTTGAGGTGGTCGGTTCCCAGTATAGGACGCAACAAGGCTTAAGTGAACGGCTTCTGAAAAAAGGTGAGACATTTCTTCTTGAGGGTGGAATTCCAAGCAACTTGTTTTGATCAGTAGTCCTGCGACGAAATATCAGCTGCGGCACAAAAGCTTGGAAATGCCCCGATAAAGCCGTTTATCGCCGTCATCACGCCGGCCCCGGCTGCTATAGGACTGAACCGTGACAGCGTTTAAATCGACCAAATAGCAACCATCTAAAAATCTCGGAACCCAAGTTCCGAATCATTAACCACTCGTTTACGCCCGCATGGAAAAGCTGGCCTCAGATAGGAATTGAAAGCTCCCACAATGTCTACCCCAAGTACCAAGACCGCTGAGGCTCTCAGCGGTGCGTTGCATCCATCCTGCCGCAAGACCGCCGCCCATGCGCTGACCATCGTGCGCGACGGCGTGATCACCGGTGAAGGCCCGACCACCAAGGGCCGTATCCATTTCTCCCGGTCACTCGATGCCGATGACGCTGCCTGGTGCGCGCGCATCCTGACGGCGGCCGCGGTCGAGCATCAGCCGGTCAGCCGGGCGGAGATCGAGGCGCTGTTCGCGATCAACGAGGCGGCTGCCGAGCGCAGCGATGCCGGCCGGTTCGACGACTTGCTCGCCAAGGCGATCGCCCATCATGCCGCGTCCGAGTCCGGTCTGCCGGTGCCGCCGCGCACGGTGGCGCTGTCGCCGGACACGAACATCGATCGCTGGGCGCCGTCGCAGTGTACCAAGATGGACACCAAGGTCCTGGAATGGATCGCGGGCCGGATGCGCGGTCAGCGCCGCACCGGCCGCGCGCTCGCAGCGATGGTGGCGACGCTGGTCGGCGCGACTGCGCTGCCGCTCGCAGCCCAGCTGCCCAACGTGTTCGACGTCGGGATGATGTGATCGTTCGGGATGATGGTGATCATCCGGGATGATGCCTGTGCATCATCCCGAACCACGACTTCAAGCGAGAGCGGCGGGGATCACTTCCTCGCCGTTTTCTGTTTGCCGCTTGTCTCCTCGAGCCCGAGCGTCCGCCCCGGGAACCCGGCGACGTCGAAATAGCGGGTCGAGAGCACGCGCTGGAATTTCAGCACGGTGCGCAGGCCATTGGCCGACGGCTTCTTCGACATGAGGGTGCCCTGGGCCATCTTCGGCACGATGCCGTTCGGCAGTGCTTCCGACATCACCCGGCCGATCAGGCCGCCATTGTTCGGCGCGCGCAGGCCGAGCAATTGCGCCGCGGTCATGCCGACATCGGCGTTGCTGACCGGCAGCGGATCGACATAGCCGGCCTTGAAGTCGGGGCCGATCGCCGCGGTGAAGTTGAAGGTGTCGCCGCGGCTGAAGCTGCCGTGCATGCCCTGGCCCTGGCGCAGCACGGTGTCGGCGATCTGCACCGAGCAGTTGGTCGGGATCTCGCAGCCGCTCGACCAGGAGCGGAAGTTGACGACGATCGACGGGTTCGGCGTCACCGCCTTGCCCTTCAAATTGAGGTTCGACATCGGCAGCGTGCCGGGGAAGGTGCCGAGCTTGTCGTCGACGAACAGGCCGCTGACATAGTCCTGCTCGAGCAGCGCCTTGATGACGCGGTCGGCGAGCTTCTTGTCGCGGTTCGGCAGATAGATGAGGTCGGAGCCGCCATTGGTCGCGATCACGACGTCGGGCTTGGTCGGGTCCTGGCCGAGCACGCCGTTGCCGGCCTTCGGATGGGCATTGTCGGCGACCTTGGCGTTCTTGTCGTTGGGATCGAACAGCGGCAGGTTCAGCGCCTTGGCGAGATCGATCGCCAAAAAGCCCATCGGCAGGAAATCCTTCGGCGTGTCGTCATAGGCGACCTTGACCGAGGGGCTGGTCTTGCTTTCCTTCGAGATCGTCGAGAAGCCGTGGTCGGAGGAGACCATGATGTTGGTGTTGGCGGAAAGCCCGAGCTCGTCGAGCGCCTTGCGGAGCTGGGCGAGGTTGTTGTCGGCATTCTTGATACCGGCCATCGAGGTCGGGCCGTTGATGCCGGGCGTGATGGTGTTGAGGCTGTCGCCGGTGTTGTGCTGGCTGCCGTCGGGATCGCGCGACCAGAACACCAGTACGAACGGCTTGTTGCGCGCCTTGAACATCGGCAGCACGACCTTGGCCGCGACATCGGCCATGTAGGCCTGCTGGGTGACGTTGGCGACCGTCGTGCCTGGCGTCTTGGCGTCGCCGGCCTTGGCATTGTCGCCGCGGCTCGGGGTGGCGAGCGGCAGGCCGGCCTTGGTCAGCGCGTCCTTCATCTCGTCGGAGAGCGGCACGCCGGCCTTGCCGCCGGTGGAATCGTCGACCACGATAGTGTTCTTGCCGCGGTCGGTGTGGTCGAACAGCAGGGTCGGGCCGAGCTTGCCGATGGCGGCAGTGCTGAAGCCCTCGCCGCGGGCCATCTTCAGCAGGGTCTCCTCGTTGAGGTAGTCGCCATTGAAGTGATCGTCGATATCGGCGAGCACGGCGTCGTTCTCGATGAAGGGGACCACGGTGTCGCCGGCGGGCACCGAGGTATAGCCGGTGAAGATCGTGTTGGAGAAGGTGCCGGTGTCGCCGAGATAGTGGCCGGTCGAGAGCGCCGAGCTGTTCGCCATCGTGAAAGTCGGGAACAGCGAATGCGAATTCTTGAAATGGACCCCCTTGTCGCGGATCTCGGCCATCGCAGGCGCCGTCTGCGGCGTCACGATGCCGCCGCGCATGCCGTCGGGGACGAACAGGATCAGGTTGCGGGGTTTTGCATTTTGCGCGGAAGCGGCGCCGGCCGAGAGCGCGATCATACTCGCGGACAGTAAAGTAATGGCATGGCGCATTTTGTTATTCCCCTTGATGAAGCCCCGCGGCAGCCCGCCGCAGCTTTCGTTTAGTTTTGCCAAATGACAGAAATGTTACAGCGCCCGCCGGGCGCTGTAACTGCCGGATTTTTCTTGGCGACGGCCGGTCAGCCAGCCAGCCATCATTCCGCGGGCTGAACCGCGGTTCTTTCATTGCGCGCAGCGCTGCCGGCATGCCCGTACCGTGCATAGAGCGCGGGCAGGACGGCGAGCGTGAGCAGGGTCGCGCTGATCAGGCCGCCGATCACGACGGTGGCGAGCGGCTTTTGCACCTCGGCGCCGGTGCCGGTGGCGAACGCCATCGGCACGAAACCGAGCGAGGCCACCAGCGCGGTCATCACCACGGGCCGGAAGCGGGTGAGGGCGCCTTGCTCGATGGCCTCCCGCAACGGCACGCCGCGCTCGCGCAATTGCCTGACGAAGCTCAGCATCACGAGCCCGTTCAGCACCGCAACACCCGACAGCGCGATGAAGCCGACCGCCGCCGAGATCGAGAACGGCATGCCGCGCAGCCACAGCGCGGCGATGCCGCCGGTCAGCGCCAGCGGCACCGCGCTGAACACCAGCAGCGCATCGCGCGCGGAGCCCATCGCCGCCAGCAGCAACAGGAAGATCATCGCAAAGCAGGCCGGCACCACGACGGCAAGGCGCTGGCGCGCCGCGGCGAGATTTTCCGATTGGCCGCCCCAGGTCATCCAGTAGCCGGGCGGCAGCTGGCCCGATTGTGCGACCTTTGCCTGGGCTTCCTCGACCACCGAGCCGAGATCGCGGCCGCGGACGTTTGCCGTCACCACGATGCGGCGCTTGCCGTTCTCGCGGCTGATCTGGTTCGGTCCCTCGGTGAAGGAGAACTGCGCGACGCGGTTGAGCGGCAGGCTCTGCACCGGTGAACTCGGCGTTGCCTTCGGCAAGGCGACCGGCAGATTGCTCAACGCCTCGAGATCGGAGCGCACGCTCTCCGGCAGTCGCACCACGATGTCGAAGCTGCGATCACCCTCGTAGACCACGCCGGCATCCTGGCCGCCGACCGCCGCACCGATCACGTCCTGGACCTCGGAGACGCTGAGGCCACGCCGGGCGATCGCCGCCTTGTCGACCTTGATCTCCAGCACGGGCAGGCCGCCGGCCTGCTCGACCTTGACGTCGGTCGCACCGCGCACGCCGCGCAGCGCAGTGGCGATCTGGTTGGCGGCCTTCTGCATCGGCTCGAACTCGTCGCCGAACACCTTGACCGCGATGTCGCCGCGAACGCCGGCGAGCAGTTCGTTGAAGCGCATCTGGATCGGCTGGGTGAATTCATAGACGTTGCCGGGCAGCCGGCCGACCGCCTTCGAGATCTCCTCGATCAGCTGCTCCTTGGTCAACGACGGATCCGGCCACTCTGCGCGCGGCTTCAGGATGATGAAGGTGTCGGACGCGTTCGGCGGCATCGGATCGCTCGCCACCTCCGCGGTGCCGGTCTTGGAGAAGACGAACGACACCTGCGGGAAGCGGCTGACCGCCTTCTCGACCGACAGCTGCATCGCCTGCGACTGCGACAGCGCCGTGCTTGGAATCCTGAGCGCGTGCATGGCGATGTTTTGCTCGTCGAGCGAGGGGATGAACTCCTGGCCGAGCCGGAAGAACCCGAACAGGGCGGTCGCGAACAGCACGACCGCCACGGCGATGACGGGCAGGGGCGTTGCAACCGCGCGCCGCAGCAGCGGGCTGTACCAGCGCTTTAACGTGGCAACGAGCCAGTTCTCCTTCTCCTGGACGCGGCCGGTGATGCCGATCGCGATCAGCGCCGGAACCAGCGTCAACGACAGCACGAAGGCGGCGGCAAGCGCGAGGATCACGGTCAGTGCCATCGGCTCGAACATCTTGCCTTCGACGCCGGTGAAGGTGAGGAGCGGCACATAGACCAGCAGGATGATGGCCTGGCCGTAGAGGCTCGGCTGCACCATCTCCACGGCGGACGCCCGCACCGTCGCCAGCCGTTCGTCGCGCGTCAGCACGCGGCCGAGCGCGTGCTGCTTCTCGGCAAGATGACGCAGGCTGTTCTCGGTGATGATGACGGCGCCGTCGACGATCAGGCCGAAATCCAGCGCACCAAGGCTCATCAGATTGGCGCTGATGCGGCCCTGAAACATGCCGATCGCCGTCATCAGCATGGCGATCGGGATCACCAGTGCCGTGATCAATGCCGCGCGGAAATTGCCGAGCAGCACGAACAGCACCGCGACCACCAGCAGCGCGCCTTCGCTGAGGTTGCGCGCCACGGTGCCGATGGTCGCATCGACCAGCTGGGTGCGATCGAGCACCGTCTCGACTGCGACGCCTGCCGGCAAGGATGGCGTGATCGCGCGCAGCTTGGCGTCGACCGCGGCCGATACCGTGCGGCTGTTGGCGCCGATCAGCATCAGTGCGGTGCCGACCACGACCTCGCGGCCGTTCTCGCTGGCGCTGCCGGTGCGCGTCTCGCCGCCGATCGAGAGCGAGGCGAGGTCGCGGATCCGGACCGGGACGCCGCCGCGGGTGGTGACGACGACGGCGCCGAGCTCCTCGATCTTCTCGAGGCGGCCGCCGGATCGGACCACGAATCCTTCGCCGTTGCGCTCGATATAGCGCGCGCCGCGGCTGACATTGTTGCTCTCGATCGCCTTGGCGACGTCGGCGAAGGTGAGGCCGAGCGCGATCAGCTTCGCCGCATCGGGCTGGACCTGGTACTGCTTGAGATAGCCGCCGATCGAATCGACGCCGGCGACACCCGACACCATCTTGATCTGCGGCTTGATGATCCAGTCCTGCACCGTGCGCAGATAGGCGTCTTTCTCGACCTCGCTTTGCAGCACCTGGCCGTCCGCCGTCAGGAAGCGGCCGTCGCTCTGCAGGCCCGGCGCGCCGTTGGTCTGCACCTTCTGACCGGAGTAGTGGACGGTCCACATGTAGATTTCGCCAAGACCCGTCGTGGTCGGGCCAATCCGCGGCTCGATGCCTTGCGGCAGGCGCGCGCGAACCTCGGTCAGACGCTCGCCGACCTGCTGGCGGGCGAAATAGATGTCGGTGGCTTCGCTGAACACCGCCGTGATCTGCGAGAAGCCGTTACGCGAGAGCGACCGCGTGCTCTCCAGCCCCGGCGCGCCCGCCAGCGCCGTCTCGATCGGGAAGGTGATCTGCTTCTCGATTTCCGCCGGAGACAGCGCCGGGGCGACGGTGTTGATCTGGACCTGCTTGTTGGTGATGTCGGGCACTGCGTCGATCGGCAGCCAGGTCAACGCGAGGCCGCCGAGGAACATCAGGACCGCCGCCAGCGTGACGACGACCCAGCGCCGCTGGATCGCCAGACCGATGATGCGCTCAATCATGGCCGTGCTCCGCTTCGTCCTTCTCGACCTCGGCCTTCAACGTGAAGGTGTTCTGCACCGCGATGGTCTCGCCGGCGGCAAGACCCGCGGTGATTTCGATGTCGTCGTCGTCCTCGCGACCGGTCCGCACCGACCTCGCCTCGAAGCCGTCGGCATCGCGCACGAATACAGTCGGTGTCCCCTTGATGGTTTGAATGGCCTTCTTCGAGACCATCACAGTGGACGGCGCGCCTGACAGCGGGACCTCCGCGGTGACGAAGGTGCCCGGCTTCCAGCGGTGCTCATTGTTGGGCATGGTCGCGATCACGCGGGCGTTGCGGGTCTCGCGGTCGAGCAGGGGGCTGACGAAGATCACGCCGGCATTGGCTTCATCCTCGGTGCCGATGGCGCGGATCTTGACCGAAACGCCTTCGCGGACCGCGCCGATGTCTTCAGGCGACACCGCCAGATCGACCCAGATGTCATCGAGATTGACGATGACGTAGAGCTCGCTCTCCTGGCCTTCGCGCCCGATCAGTCCGCCGAGATCGACCCGCCGTTCGGACACCCGGCCGCTGATCGGTGCGCGCAGGAACTGCGTCCGCAGGCTTTCCGGCGGCTGGTTGGGCAGATCTGCGATCTCGCTTTCCGACAGGCCCAGCGCAAACAGCTTCTGCCGCGCGCCGTCGAGCTTGATCTGGGCGTCGTTCGCGGTCAGCCGCGTGCGCAGGAACTCGTTTTCCGAGACGATGCGGGTCTCGACCAGCGTCTTCTGTCGCGCGTAGAGGGTCTGCTGCAGGTCGTTGGTGAGCCGCGCGGCGAGGTATTCGCTCTTGGCATCGGCCACCTCACGGCTTTCGATCGCCGCGACGATCTCGCCTTTCTCGACCACGTCGCCGAGACGCTTGCGCAGTTCCGTAACAGTCCCGAGCACACGCACGGAGACGCGGCCAATGTGGTCGGCGTCGGGGATCAGCGATCCGGGCGCGAGGAAATGCCGCTTCAGCGTGCCGCCGCTGGCCGGTGCGAGCGTGATGCCGGATTCACGAATCTGGTCTTCGCTCAGCTCGATATGTCCGGGAGGCTCATGCGTGGCCTCAACCTTCGGTACGCCGGTGACCGCAGACTCCTGCGTCGTGGCCGGGAACTTGACCGGCCAACCGATCCATCCGGCCGCCAGCATGATCAGTGCAATGCCGGCAGCCACGCCGGCGAAAAATAGAACAACCCGTTTCATATGCGCCTCTCCGCAGCGCATGACGATGGCCCTGCGCTGTCGCGACTCGATCTGTGCGGAAGCGTGCGCGCTACCGGATGGCAGCGGCGCACGGCCGGTCATGCCGACCGGATCAGGCGCGGGGTGGTTTGAAGGGGGAGAGGCGATCGGCCGACGCCGGCAGCCCGATGCTGCTGGCGCCATAGCTATGCGACGCATAAGCGATCGGGAATGCCGTCTCCTGCGGCGCCACGGAGGCGACGTGCGTCAGACAGTGATCGCCGTGCAGTGAGGCCGGATGCGCCGGAGCCTTGCCGCCGGTGTCGTTGATCGACTGTGCGATCGAGAAGCTCGGGGCTGCATCGTCATCGCCGTCGAAGGCCCAGCCGTGGAAGAACGACAGCACCAGCGCAAGCGAAATCAGCCCCGCAAGCAGGCTGCGCCAGCGGCGCGATCCTGTTGCATGAGTGGAAGGCTGAATCATGGTGCGTGAAGCGTCCATGGGCTCTAATTAGCGCCGCGACCGCGCGCATTCAAGTTCAAGTCCGCGACAGATTAGCCGTGGATACTATAACTTTACACGCTTTCAGCGGTTCGGCGCATCAGCCAGCGGCGCGCGGCGACGACGGCCCAGATCGCTTCGACAAGGCCGAACGGCCAAGCGCCCTGCAGGAAGCCGTAGGCCGAGCCGAGCGCACAGGAGACCGCGAAGGCCAGGATGAACCACGGGCTGCGATCCTCGGCTGCGTAGCAGACGAGCATCATGGTCACGGCAAACAAACCGAACAGCGTGAGCGCATCCATCCGCAGCAGGACCCTGTTGTAACGCCGTTGATATCTGAGCATGCTTGGGTTGGAATATCCATCCGGCGCCACCGCCCGAAGGGACTGCCCCATGAAGCGCATGCATGTTCACGTCGCCGTCAAGGATATCCAACAATCGGTCGGCTTCTACTCGGCGTTGTTCGGCGCCGAACCGACGGTCGTGAAATCCGACTATGCCAAATGGATGCTCGACGATCCCCGCGTCAACTTTGCGATCTCGACCCGTGGCCGCGAGCCGGGGCTCGATCATCTCGGCATTCAGGTGGAGAGCGCCGAGGAACTCGGCGAGGTCTATGGCCGGCTGCGCCAGGC
Source organism: Bradyrhizobium sp. USDA 3240 (assembly GCF_054063295.1). NCBI lineage: Bacteria > Pseudomonadati > Pseudomonadota > Alphaproteobacteria > Hyphomicrobiales > Nitrobacteraceae > Bradyrhizobium > Bradyrhizobium sp. USDA 3240. The sequence continues at coordinate 473,817 of NZ_JBSSGD010000002.1, read as the reverse complement.
GGGCGGCGAGGTGATCGAGCAGGGCCAGACCGTGTGCTGCTATGCCAGGTCCGAGAAGTCGTGGATCGATGATCCCGCGGGGATTGCGTGGGAGACCTTCCATACGATGGGTGAGAGCATCATCTATGGCGACGGCAGCGGCGAGCGGACCGCGCGCGTCGCGCACGAGAAGCAGGACGCCAAGCAGAGCGCCTGTTGTACGCCGCAGCCCGAGGCCGCGCCGCCCGAGGCTTCGGCCTGCTGCGGATCCTAAGCTCGAGGCGATCGCAGAGGCTTGCGCCGAGACACGGCCAGGGCAGCCGTCGCGTCGGCGCAGCCGGCTACCGCTGTAAGCAAATGCTTAATGCCTGCGACATATTATCTCAGCGACGACTCCCCTCCGTGCTAACAGCCCCTTAATCATGCGGCTTTTGCCAATCAAGGATCCTGAGCGGTCCTGGCGTCTCATCAAGGCACAATGGAAGAAGGACGCTGAAGGCGTCGGAGAGGATTTTGCCACCTTTGGCGGCATCGGAGCCTTTGAAGCGCTGACCGCCAGGGAAGGTGACAGTCAGGGGCTGTATCACCTGACGGACGGCGAACGGGTCCACGCAGTCTGCCAGGTCAGGCGTCTCCTGATGAGCCGATACACGTCGCCGGCGCTGAGCGCGCGTTTCGTCAATGTGTCTCCGATTTACGATCTCGGGCTCGCCGATATCGGCGATTACGCGCAGATGCTCGTGGCGCTGTTCTCCGGCGTCGTCTGGCTGTCGCGTGATGCGCTGGCGGCCAGCCACATCCGGTTTCTCCTCAAGAGTCCGGGCGACTCGCAATTCTTCGCCGCGCTCAAGGCCGCGACGCCGTTCTCGCCATTCTCGAAGTTCAGCATTGAGGGCGCGTTGATCGAGTGCAGCCTGAAGGAGGCCTGAGGCGGTCGCGCCCTGAAGATTCCCGTGCCGATCGCGCTCAGCTACTCATCCACCTTAACAGTCCGATAACTGACTTTCCTAACGAGCCCTTGGGTTGTGTTCCCTTAGAAGGGCACCCGCAGGGGCAGGAAAATGTCGGTTGTGTCAACGAACAGCGTGAAGCCGGAGCACCGGCGGCTGTCGATCAAGGGTGTGTTGCGCGCCACCAGGATGGGCGCCATTCAGTGGCTCGTCCTTAGTGCCGCGCTGCTGGTGCTCGCCATCACGCTCGGCACCGGCTATCTCGCGCTGCAGTTTCGCGAGCGCGCGCTGGAGATGTCCGAACGCGAGCTCAACAACACCGCGCTGCTGCTGTCGCGGCATTTCGACCAGCAGCTCAGCGACCTCCAGCATGTCCACGACGACATCGTGAACTATCTGCGGTCGGAGCAGGTCGAGACCGCCGATCAGTTCGAAAAGAACATGTCGCTGCTGAGCGCCCACGAGATGCTGCGCACGCGGCTGGCCGCGCTGCCGCATGTCGGCGGGCTCAATCTGTTCAATGCCAAGGGATGGCTGATCAACTCGTCCGAGATGTGGCCGGTGCCCGACATCAGCATTGCCGAACGGCGCTATTTTCAGGAGTTCACCTCGGGACGGCCGACGTCGCCGGTGATCGTCGAGCCCGCGATGAGCAAGGTGACCGGCAACTGGACCACGATCTTTGCGCGCAAGATTACCGGCCGCAACGGCGAGATCATCGGCTTTGCAAGCCGCGGCGTCGAGCCCAGCCATTTCGAGGATTTCCTCGCTTCGCTGGCGCTGAGCGGCGACACCGTGATTTCGATGATTCACCGCGACGGCACCATCATCGCGCGCTATCCGCAGGATGCCGAAGTGATCGGCCGCAACATCATCAACCTGCCGGTATTCCAAAAGGTCATCAGCTTTGGCGGCAACACGTCGGGACGGTTCGTTGGCGCTTCTGGTGAGGAGAACGTCGGTGCGGTCAGATCGCTGTCGCATTTTCCGATCCTGATCCTCGCCACCACGAAGACATCGAGCGCGCTCGAGGACTGGCGCGCCCAGACCAAGCTGCAATTCTGCGCGGCCGTGTTGGCGGTATTGGTCATCAGCTTCGCGGTCTTCCTGATCGTCCGCCAGCTGCAGCGGCAGCACGACGCGGCAAACCGCCGGCTGTCCGAAAAAAGTCAGCATCTCGACACCGCGATCAACACCATGACCCAGGGGCTTCTGCTGTTCGATGCCTCGGCGCGGCTCGTGATCTGCAACCAACGATACCTCGACATGTTCGGCCTGTCGCCCGACGTCGCCAAGCCCGGCTGCGATCTGCGCGACCTGATCCTGCATCGACAGGCGCTCGGTTCATTCGTCGGCGATGTCGATGAATACTGTGCGCGGTTCACCAATCCCAGGGGTGACGAAATCCGCGACTCGGTGATCATGACGCCCGACGGCCGCAGCATCCGCCTGATCTACAAGCGCGCACCTGACGGCGGCTGGGCCACCACGCTCGAGGACGTCACCGACGGGCGGCGTGCGCAGGCGCAGATCGAGTATCTCGCGCATTACGATGCCTTGACCAATCTGCCGAACCGGACGCTGTTCCAGCGTCACGCGGAAGAACTGTTGCGCGAGGCTATCGTCCGCGAGTTCGCGATCCATTACATCGATATCGACGAGTTCAAGCGGATCAACGACACGCTGGGTCATCCGATCGGCGATGAATTCCTGAGGCGCGTCGCCGAAAAGCTGCGCCAGTCGGTCGGATCGAACGACTTCATCGCGCGCCTCGGTGGCGACGAGTTCGCGATCGTCCAGCATGACATCATCTCGGACGACGACGTCAGCGATCTGGTCGCGCGTGTCTATCAGTCGCTGCGCACGCCGTTCGACTGCCACGGTCATTGGCTGTCGAGCGACGCCAGCATCGGCATTGCGATCGCCCCGCGCCACGGCTCCGACCTGTTCGGCCTGCTCAAATGCGCCGACCTCGCCATGTACGCGGCCAAGGCCGCCGGGCGCAGGACCTACCGCTTCTTCGATCCGGCGATGGAGAAGCAGGCCAATCTGCGCCGCGCGCTGGAGGCCGATCTGCGAACTGCGTTGGCGGAGGATCGCTTCGAACTGCACTATCAGCCGCTGGTCGACTTGCGCAGCGACGAGGTGACCGGCTGCGAGGCGTTGCTGCGCTGGCGCCATCCGGTGCGCGGCATGATCTCGCCTGCGGAGTTCATCCCGGTCGCCGAGGAGACCGGGCTGATCGAGGAGATCGGCCAGTGGGTGTTGCGCACCGCCTGCATCGAGGCAGCGGCCTGGCCGGCGCATGTGCGCCTGGCGGTCAACGTCTCGCCGATCCAGTTCAAGTCGGAGACGCTGGCGCTGAAGGTCGCGAGCGCACTTGCCGAGAGCGGGCTCGACCCGCGCAGGCTCGAGCTCGAGATCACCGAGGCGGTGCTGATCGCCGACGACGATGCGGCACTGGTCACGCTCGGCCAGCTCCGCGCGCTCGGCGTCCACATCGCGCTCGACGATTTCGGCACCGGCTACTCGTCGCTGCAATATCTGCAGCGCTTCCCGTTCGACAAGATCAAGATCGACCGCAGCTTCGTCAAGGAAGTGACCCGCAACAGCGGCTCGGCCTCGATCATCCGCGCGGTGGTCTCGATCGCCGCCGACCGCAACATGATCACGACAGCCGAAGGCGTCGAGACCGATCAGCAGCGCGATACCGTGCAGATGCTCGGCTGCACGCAGATGCAGGGCTATCTGTTCAGCAAGCCGGTTCCGGCGCAGGACCTCCGGAGGCTGCTCGCGGCCGACAGCGCCGAGGACGCCGCCTGAGCGGCTCTCGCTGAAAAGTTCCGAAAAATCGACCTGCCGACCTGTCGGGCGCGGAACCGAAACCGTGGAACCGCGTTCCATTGCGGGGCTCGACCGGCAGGCAATCAATGAAGACCGCAATAACGTCCGCGGCCATGCTGTTGTTTACCTCATGCATGGCGAACGCAGAGAGTGGCCTTGCGTCCTATTATCATGGCATCGGCAGGAGTGGCGAGATCACCTGCGCGCATCGCAAGCGGCCGTTCGGCAGCATGGTCACGGTGTCCTACCGCGGGAAATCGATCCGGTGCCGGGTCAACGACCGTGGGCCGTTCATTCGCGGGCGGATCATCGATGTCTCGACCACGGCGGCCCGCGCGCTCGGCATCCTTCAGCTCGGCGTCGCGCACGTGGAGATCGAGTAGCGAACGGCGGGCAGCGGGATCAGGGTTTTGAGGCGGTCGCCCGCTGCTCCGCAATCGCCTTGCGGAGCGTGCGCGACAGCGCCTCGACCGAATAGGGTTTCTGGATCAGCTCGAAGCCGCTATGCGCGTTTTCGGCGAGCACGTTGCTGTAGCCGCTGGTCAGCACCACCGGCAGGCCGGGAAAGCGATCGCGGATCACGCCGGCGAGCTCGACGCCATTCATGCCGGGCATGATCACGTCGGAGAACACGAGGTCCGCGGCGAACTCGTTCTCGGAGAGGATCGACAGCGCCGCGTTGGCGTTCGCCGCGCGCTTGACCGAATAGCCGAGATCCTCGAGCAGCTCCGTGGAGAACTGGCCGACATCGTCGTTGTCCTCGACCACGAGGACGCGATAGCCGCGGCCGATCGATGCCTGCTCGATGCCGGCACTGGCCGCGACCTTGGCGTCCGCCGGGCGCATCGCCTGCGGTAGATAGATGGTGAAGGTCGCGCCTTGCCCCGGCGTAGAGGTCACCTCGATATCGCCGTCGGATTGCTTGACGAAGCCGAAGGCCTGGCTCAGTCCGAGGCCGGTTCCCTTGCCGACCTCCTTGGTGGTGAAGAACGGCTCGAAGATCGCATCGAGATTTTCCGGCGAGATGCCGGTGCCGGTATCCTGGATCGAGACCGTCACGAAATCGCCGCTGCGCGAGGCCTGAGCGCGCAGGGCAGGGATGTGCTTGACCTTCCTGACGCCGATCGTCAGCTGGCCTTCGCCGTTCATGGCATCGCGGCCATTGACCGCAAGGTTGATCATCGCGGTCTCGAACTGGCCGATGTCGGCGATCGCAAAGCAGTCGGGGTCCTCGATCCTGACCTCGATGTGAATCCGCGCGCCGGCCAGCGGGCGGATCAGCTGCACCACGCTATCGACCTGCGTTCCGACATTGAACACTTCCGGATTGAGCGGTTGCCGGCGCGCAAATGCCAGGAGCTGCGCGGTGAGTTTGGAGGCACGCTCCACGGTCTCGGAGATCGCGTCGATATAGCGGCGTCGCCGCTCGTCCGGCAGATCGCGGCGGCGCAGGAAGTCGGTCGCGGAGCGGATGATGGTGAGCAGATTGTTGAAGTCGTGCGCGACGCCGCCGGTGAGCTGGCCGACCGCTTCCATCTTCTGTGACTGTCGCAGGGCTTCCTCGCCGCGACGCCGTTCTGTGATGTCGACGGCCTCCGGCACCGCGCCGACGATGGTGCCGTGCTGGTCCTGCAACGGGCGCATCGCGAAATCGAAATAGCGCTCGCCGATCGGGAGCTGCAATTGCAGCTCGATCTTGACGTCCTCGCCGCGCATCGCGGTCGCAAAGGCATTCCGGATCACGCGCGGCATGCCGTCGGTCGCAGTGAACCATGGCGTATCCCAGAACGGCTTGCCGACGACATCCGCCGCCTCGGCGCGGATGCCGGCCAGCGCGGTCTGGTTGCTGTAGAGCAGGCCGCCATCGCGGTTGAGCAGCATCTGGTATTGATGGCTGGTTTCCAGGATCGCGCGGGTCTGCGCTTCACGGGATTCGAGCTGCGCGGTGCGCTCCAGGATGCGCCGCTCCAGCGACTCGTTGAGCTTGCGCAGCTCGATCTCGGCTTCCTTGGCCGCTGTGATGTCGTGGGCGACGCCGATGAAGCCGATATGCTTGCCGTTCGGGTCCCAGCGCGGTTGCGATTCCGAGCGCAGCCAGCGCCAATCGCCCGCGGCGTTCCGATAGCGTGCCTCGAGCACGAACGGCTTGAGCGACAATTCGCCGGTGATCTGCTCCTGCAGGATGTTCGGCAGATCGTCCGGATGCAGCGCCTTGCGCCAGTCGAACACGACCGCTTCCTCGAACGGCAGGCCGAGGAAATCGAGATAGGCCTGGTTGGCGAACGAGCGGGTGCGGTCGAGCTTGGTCACCCAGATCGGCACCGGCGCGCTGTCGGCGATCAGGCGGAAGCGTTCCTCGCTCTCGCGCAGGGTTTCCTGCGCCAGCATCTGATCGGTGACGTCGAGATCGGCACCGACCAGCCGCAGCGCACGGCCGTTGCGATCGCGGTCGATCTTGGCGACGACCCGGATCCAGCGGCTCTCGCCGTCGTTCGGGCGGATGATGCGGTACTCGGCGGTGTAATCCTCGCCGCCGGCCTTGAGCACGCCGAACAGGTGGCTGATGGTTCGTTCGCGATCGTCGGGGTGGATGCGCGCGACCCAGTTCTCGTAGGTCTCGTTGACCTCCTCAGGAGGCAGGCCATGCACCAGTAGATATTCGGGGGAGCGGCGGTTGCGCACGCCGTCGCGGAAATCGATCTCGAGCCCGCCGACCCGGGCGATGCGCTGGATCCGTGCCAGCTCGGCCTCGCGCTCCTGAAGCTCGCGATGGGCGCGGTCGCGTTCGCGCGCGATCTCCTCAAGGTGCTGCCGCAGCCGTTCGGCTGCCGCAGCTTCGGGAAGCACATCAGCGGGATCGGGTGGGGTCATACGCGCCGGCAACCTCTCGGCGCAGTTTCACACAGGACGAGGCGGCTTTTCCAGCGTGATTTGCGGCGATCACTCGCCCGTCACTTGCCTTTCATTTGCCTTTGGGCGGGCGGCAATTATAGGCCCTGCGGAACCCGGCGGCCTGCGCGTCCTCCTCGGAGCAGAACCAGCGATCCGGATTGCCGAGGCCCGGATAGCTGCGGCACGCCTGCAAATGATAGATGCCGACATTGCCGGTGACGCGGGCGCGTACGGCATACTTGCCCTTGATGTTGCAGCATGCCGGCATCGGCAGGTCGTCCGGGAAGAGCGCATTGCGGATCTGCGTGTCACGGTCGGCCGGGCAGGCGTTGCCAAGCAGGGCGCCGTCCTTCTTGCCGAGACGAAAATCGCGCGGCGCCACGAAGCAGCCCTTCCATAGTCCCGCACGACCGTCCTTGGCGGTGGCTTGATCCGGCTTGAATCGGCCAGTGGCCGATGTCTCGACGTTGAGGGCGTAGCCCTTCTGCACCATCACCTGGCTGAGGCTGGTCGGGTCACCCTCGAGCTTGCAGACGCCGAGGCGGCGCTTCTTGAAGGTCGGATCGACGCCGATATCGTCGCAATGAATCGGCTTGCCGCCGATCAGCTTTGTGAGCTGGTCGCGCGCTTCAATCCCGCAGGTCCAGACGTCGGCGTGCTCGTCGATGCAGAGCTGGTCGGCCGCCGGCGCGTCGATGCCGTCGAGCCGATAGACCGTGTTGCCGAGCTGAACCGTGCCGGCGTCCTTGACGATCGCCGTGGCCGAGGGGCCAGCGGTCGCAGACAGGGCAGCCGTTGCAGACAGGACAGCGCTCGCGGACAGGCATGTCAGGAGAAGTGTCGTGATGACCGGATTGCGAAACCGCATTTTCTCACTTCAGATTTTTGGCGGGCAGCCGAACTTCTAGCACACGCAGGTACGATCCAACCAAGGCCTGTTCGCACGAGATGCGTGCGCGCCGTCAGATCCCGATCGGCATTCCGCGACGTAGAACGGCCGGACACTGCCATCGATAAGGATGCTGATATGGCCGAGTTCATCATCAACCTCATTGCCGATGTCATCACCGACATCTGGACCCTGCAATGCCTCGCGCGCTGGCGGCGGAAGAGACCAACGGCGCCTCAGGAAACAGCTTCCGAGCAAAGATCCGATTGACTTCATGAGAACAAAATAGGAACATGATGTGCCACCTGAATCCCGGATGCCCCATGATGTCTGCACGGCCCGAATCTGATGACGATGACGGGCTGGAAGCGGCTGTCGATCAGGCGATTTCCGCCTGCGGCGGCAATTTGCGTGCGACCATCCGGGCGCTGATCGTGGCCAATGAATTCCTGGAGAATGAGGTCAGCGAGCTGATGAAGGCCGTCGCGAAGGCGCATTCGCGCGGCCGCTTCAAGACCTATTCGGGCTGAAACACCCCTCAGGCTACCGCCAAGGACTGGGCAAGGATTGGCCACGCCGGGGCCGGGTCTGCATTTGCCTCCGGGGCATTTTGCTGTACCACGGAGCGGTTACGCCCAATCGCCCGTGCCGGATTGCGCGGGGGAGGAATCCTGCCCAAAGCCCAAGCAAGAAGAGCATGTTCAAACGAATCCTGATCGCCAACCGCGGCGAGATCGCCTGCCGGGTCATCAAGACTGCGCGCCGTATGGGGATTGAGACGGTTGCCGTCTACTCCGAGGCCGACCGCGACGCGCTGCATGTCGAGATGGCCGACGACGCCGTGTTGATCGGCCCGCCGGCCGCGGCCGAGAGCTATCTTTTGGTCGACAAGATCGTCGACGCCTGTCGCAAGACCGGCGCGCAGGCGGTGCATCCCGGCTATGGCTTCCTGTCCGAGCGCGAGGCGTTTCCGCGCGCGCTGGAAGCCGCCGGCATCGTCTTCATCGGCCCGAACCCCGGCGCCATCGCCGCGATGGGCGACAAGATCGAATCCAAGAAGGCCGCGGCCAAGGCCAAGGTCTCGACCGTGCCCGGCCATCTCGGCGTCATCGAGGACGCCAAGCACGCCGTCCAGATCGCCGACGAGATCGGCTACCCCGTGATGATCAAGGCCTCCGCCGGCGGCGGCGGCAAGGGCATGCGCATCGCGCATTCGAAGGGCGAGGTCGCCGAAGGCTTCAACCTCGCCAAGGCGGAAGCCAAATCTTCGTTCGGCGACGACCGCGTCTTCGTCGAGAAATTCATCGTCGATCCCAGGCACATCGAGATACAGATCCTCGGCGACAAGCATGGCAACGTGATCTATCTCGGCGAGCGCGAGTGCTCGATCCAGCGCCGCAACCAGAAGGTCATCGAGGAAGCGCCGTCGCCGCTGCTCGACGAGCAGACCCGCCGCAAGATGGGCGAGCAGGCGGTCGCGCTGGCCAAGGCGGTGAACTACGATTCGGCCGGCACCGTGGAATTCGTCGCCGGCCAGGACAAGAGCTTCTACTTCCTGGAGATGAACACCCGCCTGCAGGTCGAGCATCCCGTCACCGAGCTGATTACCGGCATCGACCTTGTCGAGCAGATGATCCGCGTCGCCGCCGGCGAGAAGCTTGCGCTCGCGCAAAAGGACGTCACGCTGACCGGCTGGGCGGTCGAGTCCCGCGTCTATGCCGAGGATCCGTTCCGCAACTTCCTGCCGTCGATCGGCCGCCTGGTGAAATACCGTCCGCCGGCCGAGGCCAGCCATGACGGCATCACGATTCGCAACGACACCGGCGTGCAGGAGGGCGGCGAGATATCGATCCATTACGATCCGATGATCGCCAAGCTCGTCACCCATGCGCCGTCGCGCGCCGCCGCGATCGAGGCGCAGGCGACCGCGCTCGACGCTTTCTATGTCGACGGCATCAGGCACAACATTCCGTTCCTGTCGGCGTTGATGAACCATCCGCGCTGGCGTGAGGGCCGGCTCTCGACCGGATTCATCGCGGAAGAATTCCCCAAGGGGTTTTCGGCGCGCGCGCCGGAGGGCGAGATCGCGCGGCGGCTGGCTGCGGTCGGCGCTGCGATCGACCATGTGCTCGGCGAGCGCAAGCGGCAGATTTCCGGCCAGATGGGCGGCCGCGTGGTGCTGCGCGAGCGCCGCCGCGCGGTGTGGCTCGATCGCGCCGAGATCGCGCTCGACGTCGCGCGCGAGGATGACGCCATCGCGGTGCGCTTCATCGGCACCGATGGGCTGCCCGGCAATCCGCACAATCTGGTGTCGAGTTGGGTGCCGGGCGAGCCGGTCTGGCAGGGCACCATCGACGGCAATTTTGTCGCCGTGCAGGTGCGCGCCATCAACAACGGCTTCCGCCTCGCGCATCAGGGTTTTGAGGTGCCGGTCTATGTCTTCACCGAGACCGAGGCGACCTCGGCGCAGCTGATGCCTGTGGTTTCGGCCGCCGACACCGGCAAGAAGTTGCTGTGCCCGATGCCCGGGCTCGTGGTGTCGATCGCGGTGACCGAGGGCCAGGAGGTCAAGGCCGGCGAGACGCTCGCGGTGGTGGAAGCCATGAAGATGCAGAACGTGCTGCGCGCCGAGCGCGACGGCACGGTCAAGAAGATCCACGCCGCCGCCGGCGCCACGCTCGCGGTCGACGCGCTGATCCTGGAGTTCGCATAAAAGAGCTCCGCCTTCGCGAAGGCTCCGGCGGACCAGTCGTCGCCGGCGCTCTCGCAAGGACGAACAAGGAGTCAGAGACATGGCCTTCCGCAAGCGCCGCGAAGCACTGCGATCGATTCTGAGCGGATCAACCTGCATTCGCCCGGGCTCGGTCTATGACGCGACCTCGATCCGGATCGCGGAAGATCTCGGTTTCGAGCTCGGCATGTTCGGCGGCTCGGTGGCGTCGCTCGCCGTGCTCGGCGATCCCGATATTGCGCTGATCACGCTGACCGAATTCGCCGAGCAGGTACGCCGGATGTCGCGCGCGTCGACCCTGCCTGTGCTGGTCGATGCCGACCACGGCTACGGCAATGCCCTCAACGTTCGCCGCACGGTTCAGGAGGTCGAAGCCGCCGGTGCCGCCGGCCTCACCATCGAGGACACGTTGCTGCCGCAAGCGTTCGGTCAGGCCAAGGCGCAGCTGATCTCGCTCGAGGAAGGCGTCGGGAAGATGAAGGCCGCGCTTGATGGCCGCAGCGATCCGTCGCTCGTCATCCTGGGCCGGACCGGTGCCGTCTCGATCACTGATCTCGATGACGCGGTCATGCGTGCCAAAGCCTATGAGGCGGTCGGCGTCGATGGACTGTTCTTCACCGGCATCAAGTCGCGCGAGGAGCTTGAAGCGCTCTCGGCCGCGACGACACTGCCGATCGTGCTCGGCGGCGCGCCGGAAGAGATGACCGCGCTGGATTATCTGGCAAGCCAGCGCGTCAGAATTGCGCTGCAGGGCCACGCGCCGTTCGCGGCCGCAACCCAGGCCGTCTACGAGACGCTGAAGGCGCTGCGCGAAGGCGCTTCGCCGAAAAGCCTCAAAGGCATCGCCTCGTCCGAACTGACCGGACGGGTGATGCGCGAGGCGGAGAGCAGGGTGCGCAGCGGCGAGTTCCTCGGTCTGAAAAAATGAGCGGCGTGATCCGCCACGTCACGATCAGCGGCCGCGTGCAGGGCGTCGGCTATCGTGCCTGGGTGGACGAGCAGGCGAACGCGCGCGGCCTTGAAGGCTGGGTCCGCAACCGCCGCGACGGCAGCGTCGAGGCGGTGTTCGCCGGAGCCGACAACGTCGTCGCCGACATGATCGCGGCGTGCGGCCGCGGACCGTTCTCAGCACGGGTCGATGCCGTGCACGCCGGGAGTGGCACTTCCGATCTTTTGAACCAGCGCCGGGCAGGGCAGCGGTTCTCGGTCCTGCCGACGGTCTGACGCGTGGTCACGCAACAGCCGTGATCACCAGCGCCTGAATGCGGCCTTCGATCGCGCCGTTGCCGAAGCGGCGCGCGAGCGCCGCTGCGGCATGCTCGGTCGCAGCATCAAGGCCGATACCGCCGCGCGCCTCGATCTCGCCGCGCAGCGGTGAGCCCTGGCAAAATCCGATCGCCGGATCGTGCGGCGCGTTCGCACGGCATTGCTGCGGGACGGTGTCGATCTCGATCTTGCCGAAGCCCGCGGCCGAGAGATCGGCCCGGATCGGGTCTGGCGCGTAGTGGCCATGAGGCGTGCGCGCCAGGAATCGCGGCGGATCGGCCGGGAAGACCTCTGCCAATGCCTGGGTCACCACGTCGGCAAATTCGTTGTCCTCGATGCGATCCCACATGCTGAACAGGAAACGGCCGCCCGGCTTCAGGACACGCCGAGCCTCCGAATAGCCCTTGGGCTTATCGGGGAAGAACATCGCGCCGAACTGGCAGGCGACGACGTCGAAGCTCGCACTGTCGAACGGCAGGTTGAGCGCGTCGGCCTGCCGCCACCTGATATCGGCCCCGTCCGGCATCCGCGATTTCGCCCGTTCGAGCATGGGTTCATTCAGGTCGGTCGCCACGATCCTCGTGTCGCGGCCGAGCGCCGACCACAGCGCACGCGTGACGGCACCGGTGCCCGCGGCCGTCTCAAGCAGGTCGCGCGGGCCGAGTGCCTTGGCGCGTTGCGCCAGGTCGCGTGCGTAGGGTTCAAAAATCATCGGCACGAGCAGCCGGTCATAGAGTTCGGGAATGGAACCGACGAACTCCTTGTCCGACGCTGTCATGGTTGATGCTCCTCGCGTAACTGGGCCGGCAACCGGCTTTCCACAGCGCGGCCCTAGAGTTTTGTGTCCGATCAGCGTGGACGAAGGTTCGGTGGTTACGAAGAAAAAGGCTGCCGTCCGCGATGAGATGGAGTGACGCGTTCGTCACGCCGATCACCGGGCGGACCGCCGCACCGTCGCTCAAGAGCGGCTCCCGGCGCCTCTTGACTTTCGCTCCGAACAATCTGATATTTCTGTCATGACAGAAATAACCGCCAAGAAAAAACTCCCCGCCGCCGTCGAGCGCTTCATCCTGCATTGGGGCGACATGGGCGACCAATGGGGCGTCAACCGTTCGGTCAGCCAGATCCACGGGCTGCTCTACCTCGCCGAGGCGCCGATGACTGCGGAAGACATCGCGGACACGCTCGGCATGGCGCGCTCCAACGTCTCCAACTCGATCAAGGAATTGCTGTCCTGGGGGTTGATCCGGCGGGTGCCGATCCTCGGCGACCGTCGCGACCATTTCGAGGCCGAGACCGATATCTGGGAGGTCGCGGCCAAGATCGCGGCCGGGCGCAAGGAGCGCGAGATCGATCCCGCGCTTGCGGCGTTACGCGCCTGCGTCTCCGACGCGGCCGACGATCCCGCGATCAGCCCGCTCGCCAGCAAGCGGCTGAAGGAGATGCTGACATTCACCGAGCTGGTCGACCGCTGGTACACGCAGATGCTGAACGTGCCGCGGCCGCGCCTGGTCGCGCTGATCAGGCTCGGCGAGAAGATCGTGAGTTTCCTGCCGACAGGCAGAGCCAAATAGGGGCGGCGGCGTAACGGGAGTGTGCGATGGCGTCAGCAAGGATATCGACCTTAAAGACAGCGCCGGCTTCCGATACGAAACTGTTCGACGACCATCGGTTCCGCGCGTTGCTGCCGGATGAAGATTGGGGCCGCCTGCCGGTCGCAATCTGGCGGCGTTTCTCGAAGCGGTTCGAGGACGGCAACACCGTCGTCTATGTCGGCGAGGTCGAGGAAGCCTCGAGCAGCCGCGCCGGCTGGTGGCTGGCACAAGCCGCGCGTCTGATCGGCGGACCGCTGCCGACAGGCACCGAGAGCGGCGTGCCGATGATCGTCACGGTCACCGAGGACGCCGCGAGCGGCGGCCAGGTCTGGACCCGCATCTGCGCGCGCCGCGACGGCTTTCCGCAGGTGATCCATTCCGCCAAGCGCTTTGCCGGGCCGACCGGGCTCGAGGAGTATGTCGGCTTCGGCGTCAGCATGGCGCTGCGAATCGCGGTCGAGCACGAGGCGCTGGTGTTTCACAGCGTCGGCTACTCATTGCAACTCGGTCCGTTTCACCTGCCGCTGCCCGAATGGCTCACGCCCGGCGATCTCACCGTGACTCACTCTGACCTCGGCTGCGGCGACTTCCGCTTCACGCTGGAGATCATCCACCCGCGTTTCGGCCGGCTGATCCGTCAGTCCGCCGTGTTCAGGGAGGCCTCGTCATGACGCCGCTGCTGTGGACTTTGGTCACCATCCAGATCGCGATGGGCGCCTTCGACACCTTCTATCACCACGAATTCACCGAGCGGCTGGCCTGGCGTCCCTCGCAGCGCCATGAGCTGCAGCTGCACAGCGTGCGGAACATGCTCTATGCGCTGCTATTCCTCGTGCTCGGCTGGCTGGAGGTGCACGGCATTCTTGCGCTCGCCGTCATGGCCGTGCTGGTCGTCGAAGTGGTCATCACGCTGATGGATTTCGTCGAGGAGGATCTGAGCCGGAAGCTGCCGCCGAGCGAGCGGATCAATCATACGCTGCTGGCGATCAACTACGGCGCCATTCTGGTGCTGCTGGTGCCAGTCCTGATCGGCTGGGCGATGCTGCCGACTGCTGTGGTGCCGGCCTCCGCGGGCCTACTAAGCGTGTTCGCAACGGCTGCGGCCTTCGGCGCCGCGCTGTTCGGTGCGCGCGACTTCGCCGCTGCCAGGCGGCTGGGACGTATGGTCAGCGGGCCGGCCGCCACCCTGGTCGAGAAATTGCCGGCGCCGCAGACCGTGCTCATCACCGGTGCGACCGGTTTCATCGGCAGCCGCCTGGCCGCAAGCCTCACCGCATCAGGCCATCAGGTGATTGCGCTGATCCGCAATCCGGCGAAGGCCGAGATGCTGTCGCCGCCGGTGACGCTGATCACGAGCCTCGACCAGCTGCCTGCCGATAGCAAGATCGACGCCATCGTCAATCTCGCGGGCGAGCCGATCGGTAACGGTCTATGGACTGAAGCCAAGCGCCGCAAGATCGTCGCCTCGCGTGTCGACATGACGGCCGAGGTGATCAGGCTGATCGCGCGGCTCGAACGCAAGCCGGCGGTACTGGTGAGCGGGTCTGCGATCGGCTGGTACGGGCTCTGGCAGGACCAGGTGCTGACGGAGTCTGCGAAATCCCATGCCTGCTTCAGTCACGAACTGTGCGAGGCCTGGGAGAATGCGGCGAAGCCAGCCGCCGATCACGGCGTACGCGTGGCGTATTTGCGGACCGGTCTCGTGGTCGGCACCGATGGCGGCTTCATCACGCGGATGCTGACGCCGTTCGAATTCGGTCTCGGCGGCCCGCTCGGCTCCGGCAAGCAGTGGATGTCATGGATCGAGCGTGACGATCTGGTGCGCTTGATCGCGCATGTGATCGCGAAACCTGAACTATCTGGCCCGATCAACGCGACGGCGCCGATCCCGGTGACCAATACGAAGTTCACCGAGGAGCTGGGGCGGCGCCTGCATCGGCCCGCGATCTTCCGCGTGCCGGCCGCGCTGCTTCGCGCAGTCGGCGGCGACTTCGCCAACGAGCTCCTGCTTGGCGGCCAGCGCGTGCTGCCGAACAAGGCGCTCAGCAACGGCTTTGTGTTCCGGCACGAAACCTTGCGCAGCGCGTTCGATGCGATCTTGTGAGGAGGGCGACATGTCTGACGACGGTTGTCGTGCATTTGGAGGTTGGCTCGCCGGATGCGGAGCCGCAACTGCGGTTCTCTCCGGCGTTGTCCAGACCCTCTTGATGGTCGCATCCGGCGGCGACATCATGAGGCTGCTGGGAGGCGCCATCGCGCTTTTGCTTCCCACATTCCTGGTTCTCGTCATCACATGTGTGCTGACCGCGATTCCCGCAGCGATCGTGATCTGGCTGAGCAAGGAGTTGGAAATCCGATCCGCGGGGTTCTTCGCCGTTGCAGGTGCGGCGATCGGCGCATTGAGCATCACGGTGCTGCTGCGGTCTCCGGCCGTCTGGACATCCGGATTTGTCTGCCTGTTCGCCGCTGCCGGATTTGCCGCGGGCCTGACCTACTGGTTTGTCGTGAGAGAGCTGGAAGCCGCCGAGCATTCCTCGTGATGCCGCTGAGCTATGCTCGCACTACGCCGCCGACGCCACACTCCGGAACGTCGCTGCCAACGTCCGTAATGCGGCGAGCTTCGCGGGATCGCTGACCTTCGAATGCAGCATCACCTTTGAGGTACCAAGCCGCGGCAGCTTGTGCGTGGGCCCGATGTCGATCAGGCCAGGCGGCGCGATGCGGCGGACGAGCGGTGCGACGGCAAGGCCAGCGAGCGCGGCTGCGACCACCGCGGTGACGCCGCCGCCGACGAAGCCTTCGGTCCACGCGATGCCGGCCTTGTCGAGCGAGCGGACGGCGAGGGCACGCACCCCACAAGGCGGCGCCAGCGTTGCCAGCGGCAGCGCATCGCCGCGCGGCCAGACGAAGCGCTTGGCGGCGAACCAGCCGAATTCGTCTTCAGTCAGTTTCTCGCCGCCACGCCGGCTGCCTTCCTGGCGTACGATCACGGCGTCGAGTTCGCCCGCATCGTAGGCGTCGAGCATCTCGCGCGAGAAGCCGATGGTCACGGCGAGTGCAAGCTGGGAGGCCATTGCGTGCAGGCGCTCCAGCAGCGGCACGAGCTCCGGACCAGCGGCGTGATCGCTGATCCCGAGCGTGAGTTGCTGCCGCGCCGGCTTCTCGCCGGAAAGTGCGCGGTCATGCACCTCAATCAGTGCGCGGGCGTGATGCAGGAACGCCGCGCCATCGGCCGTGAGCCGCACCGCGCGCGGCGAACGCTCGACCAGCCGCTTGCCGAGCACGGTTTCCAGACGCTGCAATTTCATGCTGATCGCCGCCTGCGTGGTGCCGAGCGCCTCGGCAGCACGGGTGAAGCCCTGCAGCTCGGCGACGAGGAGGAACGCCTGCACGGTGTCGATATCGAGCGTCGTCATGATTAACAAACGTTATCATTATTATCAATATAGATAAGATACCATGATGATGCGCAAAGGTCTAGCTAGAGGAGGCGCGATTGACCCGCGCCAACCGAATTCAAGGAGACCGATCATGCCGCTCATCACCGTCACCTATGCGACCTCTCGCGAGAGGCCGTCGCTGAAGTCCGACATCGCCGCGGCCGTGTCGGAGCTGACCGCAGGGATTCTGCACAAGGACCCCAAGGTCACGGCAATCATCGTGAAGTCCGCCGACGCCGCCGACTGGTTCGCCGGCGGCAAGTCGCTCGCCGAGCAGGGGCTCGCGAGCTACTGGCTCGACGTCCACGTCACCGAAGGCACCAACACCAAGGACGAGAAGGCGGCCTATCTCGCGGCGCTGTTCAAGCGGATGGGCGAATTGCTCGGCCCGCTCCACACCGAGAGCTACGCCCATGTCGACGAGGTGAAGGGCGATGCCTATGGCTTCGGCGGCCTGACCCAGGAGCGCCGCTACATCGCCGGCAAGCTCGAGGTCGCGCCCCAGAAGGCGGCGTGAGCCGATCGGTTCATCGCTCCGGCCACAGCCCCTTGGACTGTAGCCGCTGCTTGAATCCCAGCAGGGTTCGCGGTCGAAAGTCCTCATATTCGGCCGGCAAGTTCTGCGGAGGCAAATGACCTACGATCCATTCATCAATGAAGGGAGCAAGGGCGGCCAGATCATCCCTCGAGATCGATTGCAGGGCCACGATCTGGTCGCTGCTGAGCGTCGACGCCTTGGCTGCGAGGCGTTGGCCCTCGCGGCCGGAAAGCTTTTGCGCAGACCAGACCATCAATTGCTGGACGACATTGACTTCGTCGTAGGTTTTGAACCGGACCTCTCCTCGCACGCGCATAAGCGTCACGACCGCGCCCGCCACACAAAGGGCTCCGAGGATGACCGTGCCTGCAAACCACATACGATCGCTCGGCTCCTGGATGCGCGCCTTAAACCGAAGCGTCACTGTGGCGTGGGGCAGATGCTTCCGACAGGTCGACGTCTACGCCGCCGAACACCTCGGAAAATGCCTGCCGGAGCGCGATGTCGACATCCGCCATCGTGACCGGTAGTCCGAGATCGACCAGCGAGGTGACGCCGTAGCGCGGATCGACCACGCCGCAGGGCACGATCGCCTGGAAGTGGGAGAGGTCGGGCTCGACATTGATCGCGATGCCGTGGAACGAGACCCAGCGGCGCAGCCGCACGCCGATCGCGGCGATCTTGTCCTCGTGACCCGGCCCCTTGTCCGGGCGCCGCACCCAGACCCCGACGCGGTCCTCGCGGCGCTCGCCGCGGACGTTGAAGGCGGCCAGTGTGCGGATGATCCATTCCTCCAGCGAGGCGACATAGGCGCGCACATCCGGCCGGCGCCGCTTCAGGTCCAGCATCACATAGGCAACGCGCTGGCCCGGGCCGTGATAGGTGACCTGGCCGCCGCGGCCGCTCTGGAAGGTCGGAAACCGCGGGTCGAGCAGGTCATCGGCCTTGCCGCTGGTGCCGGAGGTGTAGAGCGGCGGATGCTCGAGCAGCCACACCAGTTCCGGCGCCGAGCCCTCGGCGATCGCGGCCACCCTTGTGTCCATCGCGGCGAGAGAATCGGGGTAGGGCACCGGACGGTCCGAGATCCGCCATTCGACCGCGTCGCCGGCCGAAGGGCGCGCAAAGGTCGTCAAATCGAGGCTTTGGCGGTCGTTAACCATTGGCTAACCCTAACGTGGTCAGGTGAATCCACAATTTAGTTCCAGTTCGGCGGTTCAGAAGTGCCCACCCTCGATAAAGTCAGCGTCGATCTCATGGTGGTCCTCGGCACGACCACCATGCCGATCCACCAGGTCATGCGGCTGTCCCGCGGCGCCATCATCGAACTGGATGCCACCGAGGCCGACGAGGTCAAGATACTCGCCAACAACCTGCCGGTGGCCAGCGGCGTCGTCCTGGTCGACCGCAACCGGATTGCGGTCGAGGTCAAGCAGATGCTGCCGAAATCTCCCGGGGTTCGCAGCTAATTCATGCATCAAGCGCCTTGTCCCTGCATGCATGATTTGTTACATGGCCCCCTCGATGCGGCGGCGCCTTAGGGTTCCATCCGACATCCCTAGCGCTCGTGGCGGAATTGGTAGACGCGCTGCCTTGAGGTGGCAGTGGGTAACACCGTGGGGGTTCGAGTCCCTCCGAGCGCACCACACCTCAGCTGATCCTTGAAATTGCTGGATTTTTCGACGAACTGGCCGTACCGGCCCCGCGCCGCCGGTCAGGCCCGACGAGCGCCGGCGGGTGACGTCGAGGCGCCGGTCGATGCGGTCCTGTAACACCGGTCAGGTAGTTTCGTCGGGTGTATGGCCTCGTGGGCGTGGCGCTGCCGACCGGAGGCCGCCGCTTCTCCCGATCGCTCGGCCGCAAGCCAGCCCCACCCGGAGCCACTGATGATCTTTGCCAGCTACGCCTACCGTATCCTCTCCAACTTCGTGTTCCTGGGGCTGGTCTATTTCACGCTGAACCTGCTGGAAAAATACGAGCAGCGCGCGACGGTCGCGATCCTGGTCCTGGTCTACGCAACTATGCATGCGCTCTCCGGCCTGCGCTCGTTCTATTTCTTCCAGCGAATCGAGCGCCTCGAAGGCGAGACGCGGCGGCTGGCGGCTGCGGCCGGCGAGGGGCCGAATGCCGTGGCTTCGCGCAAGCAGATCGTCGCCGACGTCACCGCGCTCAGGCATGCCGGCGAGATCAAATCCTATATCGACATCTTCTTCCTGGCGCTGGTGATCCTGCTCTGCGTCGCCAAGATCGTGGTCAGCTAGATCGCGGCTCTAGTCAGGTACGCGCTTGCCGGCCGCCGAGGCCTCGGCGCGCGGGGTGCGCTTCGCGACGTGGACCGACGCATTGCTCGCGGTCGGCGGCGCGACACGCAGCGGCGCGCCGTGAAGCCGGCCGTGGGCCGCAGCGGGGAGCTGATGCGCGGCCTGCTTCGGGTGCCTGGCCTGGCGCGCTGACATCGCCTGCGCGCGCGGTGCGCCGACGCCAGCTGCCGCGCGCTGTGCCAGACGGCGTTCGGCCGCCGAGCGGGCCGCCAGCAGGGTCACGTCCAGCGCCTCGGGAATGCGAAACACGTCGGCGCCCGGTATCGGCAATGTCGAGGCCGACGCCAGCTGGGCAGGCTGCGGCTGCGGCCACAGCGTGCGGACGGATGCGCCGACGCGCGCGCGCTGCGCGTGATCGAGGACGTCGGCATCGCGCCAATCCATATCGGCAAACACCGGCGCCGGCAGCGTCCGCGTCGCGGTGAAGACGAAGTTCGGAATTTTCGGCCAGCGCGTGATCGCGACCGTCTCGGTCGGCGGACGCATGAACCATTGCTGCGGTTCGGTCGGCGTCGCCGGACGGTCCGCTGTCGCCGGCACGACATGGACGATGCGGTAGCCGCGCTCCTTCAGCGTGTTCAGGATGCGCGGCAGTGCCGCGACGGTGCGCGGCTGGATGTCGTGCAGCAGCAGGATGCCCTTGTGCTTGGCCTCGATCCGCTGGATCGCGAGGTCGTAGACCCGCTGCGGCGAGATGTGGCGCCAGTCGTCAGCCGGGAAGTCGGCGCTCCAGACCTGGATGCCCTGCGACGCCAGATAGGCTTCGGGGATCTCGGCGCGCATCAGGCCGGGGATCCGGAAGAACGGCGCCAGCTTGCTCTTGTCGCCGTTGAGCGCGGCGAGCGTCGAGGCGATGCCGTCGTCGACCTCCTGCCGTACCTTTTCGAGCGGCATCTTGTTCATCGTCAACGGATGATTCTGGCTGTGCGTGCCGACGGTATGTCCGGCGGCGATCAGCTTGCGCACGCCCTCCGGATTGAATCGGGCCTGGGAGCCGATGGTGAAAAAGGTCGCCTTGACGCACTGGCTGGCGAGAATGGCCAGCACCTGGTTGCTGTATTTCGGCAGCGGTCCGTCGTCGAAGGTCAGCACCACCTCGTGATCGGCGAGCGGCAGCGTCTCCGGATACTGCATGGTGCCGATCCGCGGATGCGCGGTGGGATCGACGACGAGGGTCCGCGAGGTGCCGAGTGCGTTGGGGTTACCAGGGCAATCCGCGGCAAGGGCGGCCTGCGGCGTCATGAAGCAGCAGCCCAGCAGCGCCGCGCCGATCACGGTCCGCGACCGCTTCCGGATCATCACCAGGACGTCTGCAATCATCGATCTCGGCCGCATTCCAAACGCACTGACGAATCCTTAAGGACGGCCCCATGAATGCCGCCTTAACGGTCTGTAATCCACCTTGGGTGCCGGGTTCAATGTGTCCGGTCGGACACGGTCTTCATCGCCGCCGGGATGATGTGGACGACGTGATAATTATGCTCCTGCAGGTACCTTAGGAAGGCGGGCAGCATCTCGGCTGTTCGCATTTGCGGGTCGTGCAGCAGGATAATTCCCTTGCGATGGCCCTCGAGCCGCCCGGTGAGCAGCTTTAGTTCCTCCTCGGGGGTCATCTTGTTCCAATCGCTGGCCCAGAAATCGGCGCCGAAGACCGCGATACCGCGCTTTTCCATGCGCTCGAGCAGGGCGGGCGTCGATTCGAAATAGGGGAACCGGAAGAACGGCGTGCTCGGGACCGTGCTCGCGGTACCGCGCAGGGCCGTCTGGACTGCTTCGATCCCCCGATTGATGTTCGCCTCGGCCTGATCCGTCGGCATTTTGTTGAGATGCGGATGGTCCCAGCTGTGATAGCCGATGCTGTGGCCGAGGCGTGCGATCTTACGGACCATGTCGGGATGATCGGCCGCATTGCGGCCGACCATGAAGAAGGTGGCCTGCACGCATTCGGTTGCCAGTGCCGTCAGCACCTTGTCGGTGACGCCAGGTGTCGGCCCGTCGTCGAAGGTCAGCACGACCTCGCCATCCCGCAGCGGCAGGGTCTGCGGAAAGCTCTTCTGTCCCACGCGCGGATAGGTCGCGGGGTCGACCTCGAGCACACGCGAGGTGCCGAGCGCGTCCTTGCGCGGGCATTCGGCGGCCTTCGCCGAGCTAATCAGCGCGACAGGTGCGAGCGCGATCAGCGCAAGCGGCGCGATCGAGATCAGCGCCGCGACAATGTTCAGGATCGGTCGCGGTGCGCTCGACATCTTTCTCATTGCACTGGGCCCCACCGATTAGGTAATCCGTTCCGCACTCATCAGAGCAGTTTTTCCCCTCCTGTCAAACCGGCGAAACACGGCATGGCCGAGAATATCGACGTTGCCGAACCCGCCGAGGCCGACCCGCTCGCCCGGATGCCGATGCGGGACGAGGAGGGCCAGCTCCGCCCCGAATTCGTCGCTGGCATCACCCGGGCCATCCGCCGGGCCCAGCTCACCCAGCTCGAATTCGCCGCCAAGCTCGGCGTGCCGGTCGAGACCATCCGCAACTGGGAGCAGGGCAAGCGCGCCCCGCGGGGACCCGCCCGCGCGCTGCTCGCGGTGATCGCCCATTCGCCGGAGACGGTGTTCGCCGCGCTGTCGAGCGAGCCGACCGCGGCGTGAGCGGGTAGGTCGCGCTCCGCCGTCATTATCAGCCAATTGATCGAATTCACGCGCCATATTCGCAACCGTCGTCTTGGCGAAAGCCAAGACCCATAACCACCGCATGTGGTGTTGAGCGGGATTGTCGCCTCAGCGTCGCGCAGCAATGACCATTTGGGGTAATGGGTCTTGGCTTTCGCCAGGACGACGATGAGGATGGTTCTCGCGCGATACGACGCACCGTCATTGCGTACCTCATCTCGGTGTCATCGCCCGGCTCGACCGGGCGATCCAGTATTCCAGAGACGCCGGTGCTCGAATCGAAAGCCGCGGCGTACTGGATCGCCCGCATGCGCGGGCGATCCAGTGTGGGTGGGGGCAGCTTCGCATTCTCGCGACATGATTTGTCCGAGCTTTGCATCTCGTTTCGCCCTCTCTCTTAAAGAGGGCGCAGGGAACGCCAGGTGCCGGTGCGGGCCGGCCGCAACGAGACGGAAGGACCTTCGCCGCTGCTTGTGAAGCGCGAGGCTTGGTCTTGCGGCGAGCAGCGCCAAGTGCTCCCGGCACCGCATCATGGGGCTTGCCAGGAAGGCGGTTTGGCCGCTTTAATCGAAGGATTGCAGTACGTTCTTATTTGAAGCGTGGATTTTCCCCATGAAGGCCATCGAGCAAATCATTGCCGGCTATGTGTCGCTGAAGAATCGTCAAGCGCTGGAACAGCTCAGAGACCATCGCCAACAACTATTGGACGATGTTCGAACACACAGCGTTCCCGGTTTCAGGCCATCGGTCGTGAATGAGACTCTCTCCGAGGAGATCGAGCTCATCGAGGGAGCGTTGGCTCGCTTCGACGGGGACGGATAGCTCGCGAGCGGAGCGCCAGGCCAGCTGGTCATCGTTGTTCTGCGATTGCGACAGACTTCTATTTGGGAGGTACGCATGATCGATCAGAGAACTGCGCCTTATGCTGCCCTTTTGCTCCGCGTTACGCTTGCCGGACTTTTCATTGCCCATCTCTACGGCAAATGCGTGCTCAAGCCGATTAGCCTGTGGTGGAACGGCCTTTCCAAACTCGGTTATCCGGAATGGGTTCTTGCCTATGCCTTAAGCGCCGAATTCGGATCGGCGCTTCTGCTGCTGCTCGGCATCTATACGCGCTGGGTGAGCATCTACGCGATCCCGATGATGCTGGGCGCAACCCACTTCTGGATGCTTCGAAAGGGCTACTGGTTCACGGAAGCGGGCTGGGAGATGCCGTTGGTGTGGGCGATCATGCTGGCCGTCCAGGCGCTGCTGGGCGACGGAGCGTTTGCGGTGAAGGTGCCCAAGCTGCCTTGGGAGCGCCGGCTTCTGCCAACGACAGCCTGACGGCTTCGCGAGGGGCGCGCGACCGGCGCGGGCCCGCCATGCGGTCACATCCATCAACCGCAGCAAGGCTGATTGGCTTTCGGCGCGCAGCAGGATTGCTGTTCCTGCAGCCATTGGTCGCGCGGCTTGCAACTCGACGGGCGCGCCGAGAGATAGACGCGGATCGCGGCGTCGCCCGTATCCATGCGTTCCGCGCGATAGATTTGCATCGGCCGGACGCCATCGCTGACCTCAAAGGTCAGCTTGGCTTGCGGATCGAAACCGACGGCCTCGTCGACCTTGCGGATGATCGCGAGAAATCTCCCGGCCGGCATGTGGCCTCGGTTTTCCTCTTCGATGTCCCAGAGCTGAATGAAGGTCTCGCTCCAGCTCTCGGGGTTCGCGCCGCAATCGAGCCCTCTGAATAAGCCGGTCTTGACCTCGGTCACGTGGTAGCTCGGGCGGACATCCCGCCCGTCGTAACTGAAGATCAGCGGCTTCTCCTTGTGCGCCTCGAGGCTGGAAAGGAGGGCGGCAGATGAAAGCTCTTCCACCGCGAGCAGGGCGCCGACGGTCGATCGGGTATTGGCAAGCGTGGTCATGGCTGCTATCCTAATTTCAATGATTATTGAATTATAGGATTATCGAAAGATGGAGGAGCGTCAAGCCCGAACCGCCTTCGCCGCGCTGTCGCAGGAAACGCGGCTGCGGATCGTGCGGTTGCTGGTCCAGACCGGTCCCGATGGCATTGCGGCAGGGGCGATCGCCGAGGCGGTCGAAGTATCGCCGTCCAACGTGTCGTTCCACCTGAAGGACCTCGAGCATGCGGGCATGATCGTGCCACGCCGCGAGGCGCGTTCGATCATCTACTCGGCGGATTACACCGGCTTGCGCGATCTCATCGCCTTCCTGATGAAGGATTGCTGCGCCGGCCATCCGGAAATCTGCGCGCCGGCGCTTGCCGATGCCCAGTGCAGGCCTGCGACGGCCAAGAAGAAGGCGCGCGCCTGATGCACGGCTTCGACCTGCCGCGGCGCCTGGCGGCCGAGGGCCTCGGTACCTTGCTGCTGGTCACAACCGTCGTCGGCTCCGGCATCATGGCCGAGACCTTGACCAAGGACGTAGCGTTGGCGTTGCTCGGCAACACCCTTCCGACCGGCGCCATTCTGGTGGTGTTGATCACGATTCTCGGACCAATATCCGGCGCGCATTTCAATCCGGCGGTCACGCTGGTCTTCATGCTCAAGGGCGAACTCCGCCCGCCCCATGCCGCGCAGTACATTGCGGCGCAGGTGCTCGGGGGAATCCTCGGTGCAATGGTCGCGCATGCCATGTTCGGCCTGCCGCTCCTGGAGTTCTCCGCCAAGGCAAGGACAGGATTTCCGCAGTGGTTTGCGGAATTCATTGCCGCGTTCGGACTGGTCGCAACGATCATCGGTGGCCTCCGGTTTCGTGAGGCCGCAATTCCATGGCTGGTCGGGCTTTACATCACGGCCGCGTACTGGTTCACCGCATCCACGTCGTTCGCCAATCCGGCGGTCGCCATCGCGCGATCGTTTACCGACACGTTCTCCGGCATCCGCGCGCAGGATCTGCCGGGATTCATCGTCGCCGAGGTTCTGGGAGCCATGGTCGCGCTGGCATTCATGAGCTGGCTGCTGCGGGGCGCCGAAACCACAGAGGAAGTCACCCGATGACGATCACGATCTACCACAATCCCGCTTGCGGCACGTCGCGCAACACCCTGGCGATGATCCGCCAAAGCGGGGAGGAGCCCGAGGTCGTCGAATATCTCAAGACTCCTCCCTCGCGCGACGCGCTGATCGCGCTGATCGCCGCCATGGGCATGACGCCGCGCGCGCTGCTCCGCGAGAAAGGCACGCCCTATGCCGCGCTCGATCTCGCCAATCCGAAATGGAGCGACGACGAGCTGATCGATTTCATGATGGCGCATCCGATCCTGATCAACCGGCCGATCGTGGTCTCGCCCAAGGGCGTGAAGCTGTGCCGACCGTCCGAGGCCGTCCTTGATCTCCTCGCCGTTGCCGACATCGGCCGGTTCGTCAAGGAAGACGGCGAAGTGGTCTTGCCCAGGAAGCCGGGTGCGCACGCCGGATGAGCCGCCGTGCAGATAACGTCCTGATCGTCGCGCTCGGCACCACGCAAACCCTGGCCTGGGCGTCGAGCTACTATCTGCCCGCGATTCTCGCGGACCCTATTGCGCGCGACCTCGGCATATCGACGAACTGGCTGTTCGCCGCGTTCTCGATGGCGCTCGTGCTATCAGGACTGCTCGGCCCGCGCGTCGGTCGCCAGATCGACCGCATGGGCGGGCGCGAAGTGCTCTGCGCGTCCAACCTGATTCTGGCGTCCGGTCTGATCCTGCTCGGGCTTTCGCAGGGTACCGTTCTGATGGCCGCAAGCTGGCTGTTGCTCGGCGTCGGCATGGGCCTCGGCCTGTACGATGCGGCCTTCGCGGCGCTCGGGCGCATTTACGGCAACACCGCGCGCCGCTCCATCACCGGCATCACCCTGATCGCCGGGTTTGCCAGCACGATCGGCTGGCCGCTCACCGCGTGGGGCCTCGCAACCATCGGCTGGCGCTGGACCTGCTTCGGCTGGGCGGCGGCGCATATTCTCATTTGCCTGCCGCTCAACGCCTTCCTAGTCCCCAAGCTGAAGAGCGAGCACCGGATCGCAGCCGACACGCCCAAGCCGCATATTCCGATCGACCGCGCGATGGTGCTGCTTGCCTTTGCCTTCGCGGCGGCCTGGAGCGTCACGTCGGCGATGGCGGTGCATTTGCCGCGAATTCTGGAGGCGTTGGGCGCGACGCAAACGCAGGCGATTGCGGCAGGCGCATTGATCGGCCCGGCGCAGGTAGCGGCACGGATTGTCGAAGCGAGCCTGCTCAAGCGCTTCCATCCGTTATGGTCGGCGCGATTGGCCTGCATCACGCACCCCTTGGGCGCCTGCGTCATCGGCCTGTTCGGCGGAGGCTTCGCCGGCATCTTCGCGTTGCTGCATGGTGCCGGAAACGGCATCCTCACCATCGCGCGCGGCACGCTGCCGCTGGCGATCTTCGGTCCGAAGGATTACGGCTACCGCTTGGGGCTGCTCGGCGCGCCGTCACGGCTGTCTCAAGCCGTCGCACCGCTGGTCTTCGGATTCCTGATTGCGCCGCTCGGTGGCTATACGTTCGCGGTCACGTCGGCTCTCAGTCTGGCTGCGCTCCTGGCATTGTTCGCACTCAAGACCGAGCCGAAGACCCCTTCGCAGTAGCGTCGCGACTCTTCATCCGCTGAACCGTCTCGATGAAGGCCTTGATGATCGGCGAGTGGTCGCGGCCGCTGTGATGGGCGATGCTGTACTGGGTCTTGATGGTGCGGTCGCTGATCTCGAGCGCACGCAGGTTCGGGTGCGGCACGAATTCGAAGTCGGCGACGACGCTGATGCCGAGGCCGCGCTCGACTGCCTTCCACACGCCCTCGCGGCTCTCGATCTCGAACACCGGCTCGATCTGGATGCCCTCGGCCTGCATCGTAGCCTCGAAGGCGCGCCGGGTGGTCGAGCCGCGCTCGCGCAGCACGATGGGCTGGTCGGCGAGCTCGCGCAGCCTGACCGACTTCCGCTTGAACCAGGGATGATCGCGGTTGACGAACACGATCACGCGATGCGTCCGGTAGGGGATCATGGTGACGCGCGGGTCTTCCGGCACCTCCGCCAGGATCGCGACGTCAGCCTCGAAATTGACGATGTGACGAAGCGTGCGTTCGGAATTGCCGAGCAGGGTCGAGATCTGCACCTCGGGATGATCGCGCTTGAACGCGGCGATGATCTCGGTGGCATGAAACGGCCCGACGGTCGCGACCCGAAGGTGCCCCTTGGTCGCCTTGCCGTGCGCGGCCAATAGTTCGTGCGCCTCGTCGCAGAACGTCATGATGCCGCGGGTGATCTCGAACAGCGCGCTGCCTGCTTCGGTGAGCTCGGTGTGCCGCGGCCTGCGGATCAAAAGCTCGACGCCGTAGGTCTCCTCCAACTCCTTGACCTGGATGGTCAGCGTCGGCTGCCCGACATTGAGAACACGCGAGGCCGCGGTGAAGCCGCCATGGGCGGCGACCGCATGGAAGGCGCGAAGCTGGCTGAATACTATTGACATAATCAATAGAGCGCATCCGAAGAATGAATTTGTCAATAGCAGCCGGCGCCGACCTTCGCGCCAAATGGAGGACGCGCGGATGGACTGGAGTTATTCCAACCCGGTAAGGATCGAATTCGGAGCCGACAGCTTCGACAAGCTGCCGGCGTTGATCGGCAAGCGCGCCTATGCGCTGGTGACCTATGGCGAGCCGGTCTTCGCCGAACTCGAGCGGCGGCTGCGCGCCGCGGCGGGGGCTTCGGTTCTAACCATCCGCGACGTCGCGCCCAATCCGGACTACCGCCTGCTCACCGAGCAGACCGCGCGCTTTGCCGGGCTCGCCAGGCAGCCCGAGGTGATCGTCGCGCTCGGCGGCGGCTCGGTGATCGATTCCGCAAAAGTGTTCGCGGCCGCCGGCGGCGACTTCGCGATCGTCAAAACCTATCTGGAGACGCAGCAGGGCGCCGATCGGCTTTCGGCGATCCCGATCATCGCGGTGCCGACCACCGCGGGCACCGGCAGCGAAGTGACGTGCTGGGGCACGGTGTGGGACGAGGCCAATGGCAAGAAATACTCGCTGGCGCGGCCGTCGCTCTATCCGACCCATGCGGTGATCGATCCCCGCCTGATGCTCGGCAAGCCACAGCTTCTCACCATCAGCACCGGCCTCGACGCGCTGTCGCATGCGCTCGAGAGCATCTGGAACGTCAACAACAACCCGGTGTCGGCCAATCATGCGGTGGCGGCGGCGCGCGGCGTGCTCGACGTGCTGCCGAAGCTCGCCAATGATCTCGGCAATCTCGAGCTGCGCAGCCGGATGGCGCAGGCGGCGCTGTTCGCAGGCCTTGCGTTCTCCAACACCAAGACCGCGATCGCGCATTCGCTGTCCTACCCGATCACGCTGCGGCATGGCGTGCAGCACGGCATCGCCTGCTCGTTCTCGCTGCCGATGGTGCTGCGCAGCGTGCGCGGGGCGGGCGGGCTTTGCGAGGACAGCCTCCGGCAGATTTTTGGCGCCGATCTGGCGCGCGCCGCCGACGATCTCGAGGACTTCATGGCGCGGCTCGGCATCTCCTGCAATCCGGCCGCCTACAGGATCGACCGTGCGGAATGGCACGCGCTGATCGCGGATTCGCTCGAGGGCGAGCGCGGCCGCAATTTTCTGGGGTCGAAGGAACGGCTGATCGAGGCATCGCAGACGCTGCGGATGCCGAGCGCGGCGAGCGCGTGACGACGGCATAGTGACACGGAGAGATATCATGCAGGACAATCGCAAAACCATCACTGTCAACGGACGCCGCTACGACGCGCCGACGCGGCCGACGGTCGTGATCTGCCTTGACGGTTCGGAGCCCGGCTATGTCGAGCAGGCGATCGAGGCAAGCGTCGCGCCGACCTTCGCGCGCTTCATGAAGGACGGGGCGCATGTCCATGCCGCCAGCGTGATCCCGAGCTTCACCAATCCGAACAACCTTTCGATCATCACCGGGCGGCCGCCCGCGGTGCACGGCATCGCCGGCAATTACTTCTACGACACGGCGAACGACGCCGAAGTCATGATGAACGATCCGAAATTCCTGCGCGCGCCGACGATCCTCGCCGGTGGCCATGACGCCGGTTACAAGGTGGCCGCCGTTACCGCCAAGGACAAGCTGCGCACCTTGCTCGCCTACGGGCTCGACTATGCGAGCGGCCGCGCCATCGCGTTCTCGTCGGAGAAGGCCGACCAGGCCACCAAGGCCGCTAACGGCATCGACAACGTGCTCGATTTCGTCGGCCTGCCGCTGCCCGAGGTCTATTCGGCCGACTTGTCGCGCTTCGTGTTCGCGGCCGGTGTCAAGCTGGTCGAGCGGCATCGTCCGGACCTGATGTATCTGTCGACCACCGACTACATCCAGCACAAGGTCGGGCCCGGCACCAAGATCGCCAACGACTTCTACGCGATGATCGACGGCTATCTCGCCAGGCTCGACGCGCTCGGCTGCAACATCGTGGCGACCGCCGACCACGGCATGAACGACAAGTTTTTGCCCGACGGCAAGCCCGACGTGATCTACCTCCAGGACGTCATGGATGACTGGACGGGGAAGGGCGCCGCAAGGGTGATCCTGCCGATCACCGATCCCTATGTCGCCCATCACGGCTCGCTCGGCTCGTTTGCGACGATCTACACGCCCGATGGCGCCGACGCCGACACGCTGCTGATGCGGCTGCGCGACATCAAGGGCATCGAGGTGGCGCTGTCGCGCAAGGATGCCTGCGCGCGGTTCGAGCTGCCGCCCGACAGGATCGGCGACATCGTCGTGATCTCGACCAGGCACAAGGTGCTCGGCACCAGCGCATCGCGCCACGATCTATCCGGGCTGACCGAGCCGCTGCGCTCGCATGGCGGGCTGACCGAGCAGCGGGTACCGCTGATCGCCAACCGCAAGATCGTGCTGCCCGCCGGGCACGCCTTGCGCAATTTCGACGCCTTCGACGTCGCGCTCAACCGCATCCAGTGACATCCGGACTTGAGGACACCACCATGAACATCCAGAGCCCGGCCGTTCGCCACGAGCAGATGCGCATCGCAGGCAGCCTCATCGACACCGACGAGCATGTCGAGGTCTTCAATCCTTACACCAACAAGGTGGTGGGCACCGTCCCGGCGGCGCGGCCCGAGCACGTGCGCAGCGCCTTTGCCAGGGCGGCCGCGTTCAAGCCGAAGCTGACGCGTTACGAGCGCCAGCGCATCCTGCTGCGCACCGCCGAGATCCTGGCGGGCCGCAAGGAGGAATTCGCGCGGCTGATCACCGCCGAGTCCGGCCTGTGCTGGAAGGACTCGCTCTACGAGGCCGGCCGCGCCTACGACGTATATTCCTTTGCCGGGCAGCTCGCGATCAAGGACGACGGCGAGACGTTTTCCTGCGACATCAGCCCGCAAGGCAAGGCGCGCAAGATCTTCACGACGCGGACGCCGCTGCTCGGCGCGATCTCGGCGATCACGCCGTTCAACCATCCGCTCAACATGGTGAGCCACAAGATCGCGCCCGCGATCGCCACCAACAACCGCGTGGTGCTGAAGCCGACCGAATTGACGCCGCTGACCGCGCTCGCGCTCGCCGACGTGCTGTACGAGGCCGGGCTGCCGCCCGAGATGCTGTCGGTCGTGACGGGCAATCCGCATTCGATGGGCGATGCGATGATCACCGATCCGGATGCGGATCTCGTGACCTTCACCGGCTCGGTCAGGGTCGGCAAGCACATCGCCGACAGAGCCGGCTACAAGCGGCTGGTGCTCGAGCTCGGCGGCAACGATCCCCTGATCGTGATGGAGGACGCCGACCTCGAGAAGGCGGCCGAGCTTGCGGTCACTGGGGCGACGAAGAATTCCGGCCAGCGCTGCACGGCCGTGAAGCGCATCCTCTGCGTCGAGGCGGTCGCTGACGATTTCGCAGCCCTGGTGCTGAAGAAGGCACGCACCCTGAAGTGCGGCGATCCGATGGACCCGACGGTCGATGTCGGCACCGTGGTCCATGAGGGCGCGGCCAGGGAATTCGAGCGCAGGGTCAACGCCGCCGTCGACGACGGCGCCGAGCTCCTGCACGGCAACGATCGCAACGGCGCGCTGTATCCGCCGACGGTGGTCGACCGGATTCCCTACACCAGCGAGCTCGTGATGCAGGAGACCTTCGGGCCTGTCATCCCGATCATTCGGGTGCCCAACGACATCGAGAGTGTGATCCGGATTTCGAACGCGACCGCGTTCGGCCTGTCGTCCGGTGTCTGCACCAACCGGCTCGACTACATCACGCGGTTCGTCAACGAGCTCGACGTCGGCACCGTCAACATCTGGGAAGTGCCGGGCTACCGGATCGAGATGTCGCCGTTCGGCGGCATCAAGGACTCCGGCCTTGGCTACAAGGAAGGCGTGCAGGAAGCGATCAAGAGCTTCACCAACGTCAAGACCTATTCGCTGCCCTGGCCGGTCTAGGGACGTGCTTCGATCCGAAGGGAGGGCCGCACGCGCGCAACAAGAACGGCGCGGCGGTCGAGGGTGAACAAGAAAACAATCATCAGGGGAGGATGCAATGTCGATCACGTTCAGTCCGTCGGGCGTCGGCTCGGTCGGAGTCCAGAATCCGGAGCTTGCGACATCGTTCCGCCGCGCGCAGTGGCGGATGCTGTTCGCGGCGATGTTCTGCTATCTGTTCTTCTACACCGGGCGGCAAACCTTCGGCTTCGCCATTCCCGGCATCCAGGCCGAGTTCGGCGTCAGCAAGGAGGCGCTGGGCTGGGCCAGCGCGGCGCTATTGTGGTGCTACGCGGTCGGGCAGGCCATCAACGGCAATCTCGGCGACAAGTTCGGCGGCCGCCGCGTGATGAGCGCGGGCGCGATCCTCTCCTTCATCATGAACTGGGCCACCAGCGTCTCGACCGGCATCGTCAGCCTCACCGCGTTCTGGGGCATCAACGGCTATTTCCAGTCGATGGGGTGGGCGCCGGGCAGCCGCCTGCTGTCGAACTGGTGGGGCCGCCATGAGCGCGGCACGGTCTACGGGCTCTATACCTTCGCGGCCGGTCTCGCCTCGGTGCTGTCGTTCGTCACCTCGCTGGTGGTGGTCGGCTATTTCCAGCTCGACTGGCGCTGGATCTTCCGCATTCCGGTGGTGCTGCTGCTGCTCGGCGGCATCGCGTTCTATCTGATCGCGCGCGAGAAGCCCGAGGACATGGGCTTTGCCTCGCCGCACGACGAGGCCGACGACGTCACGGCAACCGAGGCCGCGGTCGACGCCAATGAGGGCTCCCTCGCGCGCTACAAGGCGGTGCTGTCGAACTGGCGCCTCTTGGTCGCCGGCGTCTCGATCGGCTTCCAGAACGCGGCGCGCTACGGGCTCTTGGTGTGGGTGCCCGTGCACTTCCTCGGCAGCAACTGGGCCAAGGCTGGTGCGACCTCGGCGATCGATCCGCGCTGGATCAGCATCGCGCTGCCGGTCGGCATGGCGGTCGGCGCGTTCAGCAACGGCTGGGTCTCGGACAAGGTGTTCGGCTCGCGCCGCTACCTTGCCATCGTGCTCTACATGGTGCTCGCCGCGGTCACCGCGCTGTGCATGTACGCGATCCCGACCACCGAGGTCTATCTCGGCATGACGGTGCTGTTCCTGTGCGGCTTCTTCACCTACGGCCCGCAATCCTCGTTCTGGGCGCTGTGCCCGGATCTGGTCGGCCACAAGCGGGCAGGGACCGCGACCGGGGTGATGAACTCCTTCGCCTATCTGTTCGCCGGTCTCGGCGAGCCGATCATCGGTCACTTCATGGACAAGCATAACCAGACGTCGCTGGTGTTCCTCGTCGTCGCGGTCTGCGCGACCTCCAGCGCGGTGGTGGCAGCCTTCATCCGCCGCTAGCTCATTCATATGCGTCCTGGGCATCTGCCCGGGACGCCGCCGTCAGGGCATCTTGTAGCCCGGATGAGCGAAGCGATATCCGGGGTTGCTGTGATCCCGCATGTCGCTTCGCTCATGCGGGCTACGCACTTTCTTGCAGCAGCGGAACGCCGCCGCGCGCGAGCGCTGGAGCCCAAATACCGCGCCAATTCGCTGAAATCGCCTGGCCGAGCCGGCGAACTGACGCCCAATCCCTGATCACCAACTGCTCAATCACAAGGCTGATTCATAAAAATATGACGCGACATCAATATATTACATAAAGTTGCATGCAGAATGCAAAATGTGCTTGTCGCCTCGCGCGGCTTGAAGCAGACTTTGCGCGGGGCAGGAGAGGCCAAAGACCTTCGATGACGCGGGTCGGCGCGGGACAAAAACAATCTGCCGGCAGAGGAGCGAGCAATGAGCGATCAGGTGTCCACCATCGCAATGGCAGATACGGCGAAGCCTTCCGGCGTCCGCTGGAAGATATTCCTGCTGATGCTGTTCCTGATCTCGATCAACTATATCGATCGCGCCTCGCTCTCGGTCGCGATGCCTGTGATCGCCAAGGAGTTCGACATCGATCCGGCGATGCAAGGCTTGATCCTGAGCTCGTTCTTTTGGACCTACGCGCTGATGCAGGTGCCGGGCGGCATGCTCGCCGACCGCTTCAAGCCGCGCATCGTGATCGCGCTCGCGACATTGTTCTGGGGCTTCTTCCAGGCGCTGGCGGCGCTGTCCACCAGCTGGATGCTGCTGCTGCTGACCCGGCTCGGGCTCGGCGCGTCCGAAGCGCCGATCTATCCGGCCGGCGGCAAGCTCAACGCGA
The DNA here is from genome assembly GCF_054063295.1 of Bradyrhizobium sp. USDA 3240. Lineage (NCBI taxonomy): Bacteria > Pseudomonadati > Pseudomonadota > Alphaproteobacteria > Hyphomicrobiales > Nitrobacteraceae > Bradyrhizobium > Bradyrhizobium sp. USDA 3240. The sequence continues at coordinate 440,029 of NZ_JBSSGD010000002.1, read as the reverse complement.
TCTGGATGACGCAGACCGAACGCGGCCGCGGCGCCACCTTGCTGGACGGCGGCGCGCCGCTCGGCGCTGCGCTCGGCTCGATCGTGATCGCCTGGCTAATGGCGGCGTTCAGCTCCTGGCGCGTCGCCTTCGTCGTCGCGGGCATCGGCACCATGCTGTGCGGGCTGTGGGCCTGGTACTACATCCGCAACGCGCCGCGCGAGCATCCGTCGGTCAATGAAGCGGAAGCGCGCTATCTTGAGGAGGCGCATGCGATCGAGGACGCGGCGACGCCGCCGTCGTCGGGCGCAAGCGGGCTGGCCTATTTCCGCTTCCGCTCGGTCTGGTGCATGTGCCTCGGCTGGATGTTCTTCAACACCACCTTCTATGGCCTGCTGACCTGGATGCCGACCTATCTGTTCAAGGTGCACGGCTTCGACATCAAGGCGCTCGGCGGCGCATCCTTCATCATCTTCTTCGCGGGCTTCGTCGGCGAACTGGTCGGCGGCTGGATCGGCGACGGCTGGCGGGCCCGGGGCGGGGCGCCCAACACCGTGTTCCGCACCCTGTTCGGCATCGCGGCGATCATGGCGACGGTGTCGATCTTCCTGGTCGCCTACGTCACCAACGCGGTTGTGGTCGTGGTGCTGCTGTCGACGACGCTGTTCTTCTTGCGCTGGTGCGGCATGTACTGGGCGATCCCGTCGGCGCTGGCGGGCCGCGGCAAGTCCGGCTTCCTCGGCGGCTGCATGAATCTCGGCGGCAACATCGCGGGCATCACCACGCCCCTGATCGTCGGCTTCATCGTGCAGGCCACCGGCTCCTACTTCCTCGCTTTGATGTATTTCGCCGCCGCGGGAATTGCGCTGTTGATCTGCTCGACCCTGATCGACTACAGCCGCAAGCTCCCGGTCTAGAACGGATGCGGCCGAATCTGCCAAAGGTTCGGCCGCTTGACGAGGCTCACGAATGACACGTCCTATCAGGCTCGGCATGCTGACGCCGTCGTCGAATACCGCACTCGAGCCGATCACCTGCGCGATGCTGGCAGGCGTCGACGACGTCTCGGCGCATTTCTCGCGCTTCAAGGTGACGGAGATCGCGCTGTCGGAACAGTCGTTGCGCCAGTTCGACGCCAGCGAGATTCTGCGCGCGGCAGAATTGCTCGCCCATGCCAAGGTCGACGTCATCGCCTGGAACGGCACCTCGGCAAGCTGGCTCGGCTTCGACCGCGACGAGAACCTGTGCGAACAGATCACGGCGGCAACCGGAATCAAGGCCTGCACCACGGTGCTGGCCTATCGCGACCTGCTGCGGCGGATCGGCGCCAAGCGCATCGGCCTAGTGACGCCGTATCGCAGGGATGTGCAGGACAAGATCATCGCCAACTGGAATTCGGCGGGGCTGCATTGCTTCGCCGAGCGGCATTTGTCGCTGCAGGACAATTTCTCCTTTGCCGAGGTCAGCGAGGCCGAGGTCGCAGGCCTGATCGAGCAGGTGGTGCGCGAGGGCTGCGATGCCGCCGTCGTGCTCTGCACCAACATGCGCGGCGCGGGCGCTGCCGAACGGCTGGAGCGCGGTTTTGGCGTTCCGGTGCTGGATTCGATCGCAGTGACGCTGTGGGAGTGTCTCACAGCTGTGGGCTGCGATCTGTCGCGCGTGCACGGTTGGGGCAGCCTGTTCACCAACCCCGATCTGCGCGCAGCGACCGCGATCCCCGATCATGACGATAAAGGCGTGCGGTGACTGAAGCCAGGACCAAAGCAAAGGCGACCAGACGGAGTAAGGAACCCAAGCGCGCGATCACGGCGCAGCAGCGGCGCCGCCTGCGCGTGCCGCGGGTCGGACTGCACGAGCAGGCGGCGGCGCGGCTGCGCACCATGATCGTGCGCGGCGAGCTGGCGCCGGGACAGTCGCTCGGAGAGGCGGACCTGTCGGATGCGCTCGGCATTTCGCGGACCCCGCTGCGCGAGGCGCTGAAGCAGTTGGCGAACGAAGGCCTGGTTGAACTCAGGCTCAACCACAGTGCCGTGGTGGCGCCGTTCCGCCGCGCCGAGCTGACCGAATTGTTCGAGGCCGTCAGCGGCATCGAGCGCTGCGCGGCCGAGCTCGCCGCGCTGCGAATGGAGGACGCCGACTTCGAACGGCTCGACGCGCTGCAGGACAAGATCGAGTGGCATCACGGCCGCGGCGAGCTGCGCGACTATTTTCAAACTAACCAGCAGATCCATTCGGCGATCGTCGGCTTCGCCCGCAACGCGGTGCTGAAGGCGACGCATGAGGCGCTGCTGGCGCGGGCCGAGCGGGCGCGCTTCTTCGCGCTCTCGGTGCTCGGGCGCTGGGATGAATCAGTGCGCGAGCACCAGGAGATCCTGGCCGCGCTCAGGCGCCGCGATGCGCCGCGGGCCGGGCAGATGCTGGCTCACCACGTGCGCCGCACCGGCGAGATCGTAGCCGAGACGCTGGATGGCAAGGGAGATGAGGCCGCGGTGCCGGACACTCCCGCAAAGCCGCGCGGCCGCAAGACGAGGAACGTTGCGCCATGAAGATCCTGCTGCTCAATCCCAACACGACCGCGGCAGTGACGGATCTGCTCCATGCCGCCGGCAGCAAGGCGGCATCAGCCGGCACCGAGCTCGTGCCCGCGACCGCCTCGCGCGGCGTGCCTTATATCGCGACCCGCGCCGAGGCGCAGATCGGCGGCGTGATCGCGCTGGAGATGCTGGCCGAGGCCGGCCCGGGCATCGATGCCGCCATCATCGCCGCGTTCGGCGATCCCGGCCTGTTCGGCGCGCGCGAGCTGTTCGCGTTTCCGGTGGTCGGCTTGGCCGAGGCTGCGATGCTCACCGCCTGCATGCTCGGGCGGCGGTTCTCGATCGTGACCTTCGCCGGGGCGCTGGCGCCGTGGTACGAGGAGTGCGTCGCCATGCATGGGCTGAGTGCGCGGTGCGCCGGCATCCGCACGCTCGACGGCAGCTTCCAGTCGATCTCCGACGTGCAGGCCGAGAAGGAAGAGCTCTTGGTCGCGCTCGCCAACCGGGCGATCGAACAGGACGGCGCCGACGTCGTCATCCTGTCAGGCGCGCCGCTCGCAGGGCTTGCCGCGAAGGTCCGCGACCGCATTCCGGTGCCCGTGGTCGATCCGGTCGCGGCCGCCGTGCGCCAGGCGGAGACGCTTGCCGTGCTCAAGCCACGCAAGGCGGTCGCCGGCACTTTCCGCCGGCCCGATCCAAAACCGACGATCGGGCTGGCCGAGCCGCTAGCCGCCATCATCGAACATCGCTCACCGAAAGAGGGGACGGACTGATGTCCTTCGACACCATCATCCGCGGCGGCACCGTCGTGACCGCTGCCGACACCTTCGCCTGCGACGTCGGAATCCGTGACGGCAAGATCACAGCGCTCGGTCACGCTCTCGGCGATGCGGCCGAGATCATCGACGCCACCGACCGCCTCGTGCTGCCCGGCGGCATCGACAGTCACGTCCATTTCGCCCAGCCGTCGGGCGACGGCATCGTGATGGCCGACGGCTTCGCCAGCGGCACCCGCTCGGCGGCGTTCGGCGGCAACACCACCGTGCTGCCGTTCTGCCTGCAGGAGAAGGGCCAGACGCTCCGCGAGGCGCTGAAGCTCTATCATTCGTTGGCCGAAGGCGAATGCCATGTCGACGTCGCCTTCCATCTGATCGTCACCGATCCGACCGAGCATGTGCTGGGCCAGGAGCTGCCGGCGCTGGTCGAGGACGGCTACACCTCGCTCAAGGTCTTCATGACCTATGAGGGGCTGGCGCTGTCGGATCGCGAATTGCTCGAGACCATGTCGGTCGCGCGCGAGACCGGCGCGATGCTGATGGTGCATGCGGAGAACTTTGACGCCATCCGCTTCCTGACTGACCGGCTGGAGCGCGCCGGCAACACCGCGCCGCGCTTCCACGCGACCTCGCGGCCGATCCCGGTCGAGCGCGAGGCGACGCACCGCGCGATTTCGCTGTCCGAGCTCGTCGATGTGCCGATCATGATCGTACATGTCTCGAACCGCGAGGCGATGGACGAGATCCGGCGCGCGCAGCAACGCGGGCTGCGAGTGATGGGTGAAACCTGCCCGCAGTACCTGATGCTCACCGAGAAAGATCTCGATCAGCTCAACATGGAGGGCGCAAAGTACGTCTGCTCGCCGCCGCCGCGCGATGTCGCCAGCCAGCAGGCGTGCTGGGAAGGCCTGCAGCAGAAGGTGTTCTCGGTGTTCTCGTCGGACCATTGCCCGTTCCGCTACGACGACCCGCAGGGAAAGCTCGCGCCCAAGGGGCGCACCAGCTTCCGCTGGGTGCCGAACGGCATCCCCGGTGTGGCGACGCGGTTGCCGATCCTGTTCTCCGAGGGCGTCGTGAAGGGCCGCATCGACCTCAACAGCTTCGTCGCCTTCAGCGCCACCAACCACGCCAAGATCTACGGCCTCTATCCGCGCAAGGGCACGATCGCCGTCGGCTCCGATGCCGACATCGCGCTGTGGGACCCCAAGCGCAAGGTGACGATCCGCCATGAGCTGATCCATGACGGTTCGGACTACACGCCTTATGAAGGGCTAGAGGTCACCGGCTGGCCGGTGCTCACGATGGTGCGCGGCAAGGTCGTCGTCGACGACGGCACGCTGGTCGGCAGCAAGGAGCATGGCACATATCTGCCGCGCGCCAAGCCGCCGTCCGCCGCAACCATTCCGTGATATGAAGGACATTACCCGCGAACCAGAAGGCAGGAGACCAACATGCCCTACGCGACGACAGACGACGGCGTCCGTCTCTATTTCGAGGAGACCGGATCCGGCCATCCGGTGATCCTGGTCCATGAGTTTGCCGGTGACTTGCGCAGCTACGAGCCGCAGATGCGGCATTTCGGCAAGCGCTTCCGCACCATCGCCTACAATGCGCGCGGCTTTCCGCCGTCCGACGTGCCCGAGCAGGTCTCGTCCTACTCGCAGGCGCGTGCAGCCGACGATATTCTTGCCGTGCTCGATCACATCGGCGCGCCGAAGGCGCATATCATCGGCCTCTCGATGGGCGGGTTTTGCAACGCTGCATTTCGGCATCCGGCATCCAGCGCGCGCATTGTCGCTGTGTATCGGCGGCTGCGGCTATGGCGCCGAGCTCGACAAGCGCGAGACGTTTCGCGCCGAGGCCGACGTGATCGCCACCACGATCCGCAAGGAGGGCATGCCGGCGTTCGCCGAGCGCTACGCCTACGGGCCGACGCGCGTGCAGTACGAGAACAAGGACCCGCGCGGCCACGCCGAGTTCAAGACCATGCTGGCCGAGCATTCGGCGGTGGGATCGGCCAACACCCAACAGGGTGTGCAGAAGGAGCGTCCCTCGCTCTACACGCTGGTCGACGAGATGAAGCGCATCACGGTGCCGACGCTCATCATCACCGGTGACGAGGATTGGCCATGCCTGCTGCCGGGCGTCCTGATGAAGCAGAGCATCCCGTCGGCCGCGCTCGCCGTCATGCCGAACTGCGGCCACGCCATCAACATCGAGGAGCCCGACGAATACAACCGGATCGTCGCCGAGTTCCTGTCGCAGGTCGAAAGCGGCCGCTGGCCGCAGCGCGATCCCAGAGCGGTGAGCGCATCGATCACGGGGATGAAGGGCTAGGCTCGGGGCGCAATTGCCCCGTGCTCAAATGCTCGTGCGCAATCAGCCAACCGGATTGCTCTTTGCGAAACACTCTGGTTCCTCGGCCATCTCCGCCAATGTTCTCGCCGCGGACCCTGCCGGTCCATGCGAAGCTGTAGATGACGGCGGCCGAGGTGTCGGATTGCGTGATCCAGATCGATTCCAGGGTCGCGTAGCTGTAGTCATCGACCAGCTTCCAATTGGCCTGCATTGTGGAGGCGAAAGCGTCCCTGCCGCATATTGCCGTCCCGTTGCTATAGAACAGCACGACGTCATCGGTGAGAAATGTCAGCGCGGAATGGATGTCCCTCTCGATCAACGATGCAGTAAAATCGGCCATGCAAGTCTGTGGCGTGTTTGCGGGCATGTCTGCTCTCTGTTCTCAGCGGCGAATTGCGATAGGAGAAAATCGGCGCAATGCGGCGAGATCCTGGGTGATCCCGAGACCGCTGCCCTGATTGGCCTCGGTGACCAAGCTGATGCATTCGTCTTGAGTAGCGGTCTCTATTCCTACGCTCGGCTCTCCGCGGCCCAGATCACGGCGTCGGCCCCGGCGGCGATCCGCATCGGGCTCGACGGATCGGTCACCGCGCGCCACACCGCCTCGGCCACGTCCTGCGCGTGGGTGACAGGCCCTCCGTCGCCGAAGCGAGCGAAGACACTCTGCACGAGTTCGGCATAGGCCGCGTGGTCGAGGCCCTGCGCGTGGGCGCGTGCAGTATCGCCGAAGCGGGTCTCAGGCGAACGGCCCGGCAGCACCAGGCGCGCGCGCACGCCGAACTGCGCCAGCTCCAGCGCCATCGACTCGGTGAATGCGTTCACCGCCGCCTTGGTCGCGGTGTAGGACGCGATCAGAGGGATCGATCTCAACGTCACGCTCGAGGTGACGTTGACGACAACGCCGGCCCTGCGTTGCCTGAACTGCGGCAGCACTGCCTGCGTGAGGGCCATCGTGCCGAACGTGTTCGTCTCGAACAGCTCGCGGATCGTCGCCGTCGGTGTGGTTTCGAATGGCGACGCCGCGCCGACCCCTGCATTGTTGACGAGTGCGTCGATCGGTCCCGCGGCCTCGACGGCGCGATGGATGCTGTCGGGATCGGTGACGTCGAGCGCGTGCACGCGCAGATGCACCGAACGCGGCAGCACATCCTCGCGCGGCGTGTGCATCGTCGCGATGACGTTCCAGTCGCGGTCGAGAAAGTATTTCGCGGTTTCAAGTCCGAAGCCGGACGAGCATCCGGTGATCAAGATGGTGTTCATGTTGTTCTTTGGGGGCTCTTGGAAGTGATTTGACTGACACAGACGATAGGTGTCAGTGCCCGGACGCTCTATGTTTGAAAGTCCAAGAGTCATTTGCAGGAGTCCGGACATGATCGATCCTCTTGCGGAGGTCGTCACGCTGCTGCAGCCAAGCGCCCGGTTCTCGAAGGCCGTGGTCGGCGCCGGGGCGTGGCATGTCCGCCGCTCCGATGCCGGGCAACCGTTTTATTGCGTGGTCCTCCAGGGCGGGTGCCGGCTTGAGGTCGACGATCAAGAAGCGATCGAGCTAAAGGCGGGCGACTTCATTCTGGTCCCCGCGGCGTATGACGTCGCGATGTCGAGCCTCGCGCGGTTTCCCAAGCCGACCGCCGAAACACGTCCCGTCGCGCTCGCCACCGGAGAGTTCAGGATATCGGCGACCAGGACGGTCCAACCGATCTGCGGATGCTGATCGGCCATTGCAGCTTCGGCTCGGAGGACGCGAACCTGCTGGTGTCGCTGCTTCCCCAGCTGGTGCATGTGCGCGGCGAACCGCGGCTCGCCACCCTGATGCAGTTCGTCCGGGACGAATTCCGCGAACGCCGCCCGGCGCGCGAAGTGATCCTGGCCCCGTCTGCTCGAGGTTCTCCTGATCGAGGCGTTGCGCTCGACGGCGGGCACCGCGGCGTCGCGGGGTCTTGTGCGCGGGCTCGCCGACGAGCGTCTCGCTGTTGCGATCCGCCGGATGCATGAGAGCCCGACGCGGGCCTGGACGGTCGCGCAGCTGGCGAAGGAGGCGGCGCTGTCGCGTTCGGCATTCTTCGACCGGTTCAGCCGCGCTGTCGGCGTCGCACCGATGGAGTATCTGCTGGCCTGGCGTATGGCGATGGCCAAGAACATGCTCCGACAGAACGAAAGCGGCATCGCCGAAATCGCCGAACGTGTCGGCTACGGCTCAGCAAGCGCATTCAGCGTCGCCTTCACCCGCCATGTCGGATTGTCCCCGACGCAATATGCGCGGGAGCAGATCGAGCCGTGACGCGCGTGCCGGCGTCATCGCGATAGAGATCAATCCAACATCCTTCGCAAGCACTGCAACCGACGCGTGAATCGAGCGCGCGATGATGGATCGCTGTGATGAAACTTACACAGGGCTGTCATCGGCGATGGATAACTTGTCGCATGTCGACGTCATAAATCCTTAAAAAATGGGGCAAGAAGTGAAGGCGAAATTCCTTTCAACGGTCGGAGTCTGTCTGGTCGCTGCTGCTGCAGTTGTGTGCAGCGCCGCCGCTCACGACGATGATAGAGACCACGATCATCGTCATCCGCACGACATTCACACCGCAACGCCGATCAAGCATCTGGTCGTGATCTTCAACGAGAACCGCTCGTTCGATCATTATTTCGCGACCTACCCGAATGCGGCCAATCCGACCGGCTCGATTCCGTTCACGGCCAAGCCGCATACGCCGAAGGTCAACAACCTCGTCACCGCCAATCTGTTGACCAACAACCCGAACACCAATCCGGCCAACGGCACCGGCGCGACCAATCCGTTCCGGCTCGACCGCACGCAGGCCAACACGCGTTCGCAGAACCACGCCTATACGCCCGAGCAGCAGGCGGTCGACAACGGCAAGGAAGACCTGTTTCCGGAATTCACCGGTCGCGGCACTGCCGGCGGCGTCGGCGCCTTCGGCACCAACGGGCAGGTGATGGGCTATTTCGACGGCAACACCGTCACCGCGTTCTGGAATTACGCGCAGAACTTCGCGATGAGCGACAACAACTGGACCGACACCTTCGGTCCGTCGACGCCCGGCGCGCTCGAGGTGGTTTCCGGCCAGACCAACGGCGCGCAGAACATCGTCGGCACGTCATCGTCGATCGCCGACGGCCAGGGCGGCCTGACGCTGATCGGTGATACCGATCCTGCTTACGACTCCTGCTCGAGCACGACCAGCCAGGTCCTGATGACCAGCAAGAACATCGGCGACCTGCTCAATGCCGAAAAGATCAGCTGGGGCAGCTTCATGGGCGGCTTCGACCTGACGCTCAAGAACAGCAACGGCACCACCAACTGCGGCCGCAGCACGTTCTCGAGCAACGTCAACGGCACCATCGTGGATTACATCCCGCACCACGCCTGGTTCCAGTACTACAAGTCGACCGCCAACCCGACCCACGCGCGGCCGAGCTCGGTGAGCGCTGTGGGCCACACCTACGTTCCCGGCAGCAAGACGCTCGATCCGGCCAATCATGCCTACGATCTCGAGGACTTCTACGCTTCGGTGAAAGCCGGCAACCTCCCGGCCGTCTCCTACATCAAGATGCCGGCCTATCAGGACGGTCATCCCGGCAACTCCGACCCGCTCGACGAGCAGGCCGGCAATGTCGAGCTGATCAACTTCCTGCAGAAGCAGCCGGAGTGGCACGACACCGCGGTCATCATCACCTATGACGACTCCGACGGCTGGTACGACCACCAGTACACTGCGCCGATCAGCGCCTCGTATGATCCGACCGCCGACCAGGTCAACGGTCCCGGCCAGTGCGGCCGCGGCATCGGCAAGCAGACGCAGCCGAAGGGCCTCGAAGGCAAGCCGGTGAACGGCCGCTGCGGTCCCGGCACGCGGACCCCGTTCATCGTGATCTCGCCCTACGCCAAAAAGAACTTCGTCAGCCACACCCGCATCTCGCAGGCGTCGGTCGTGCGCTTCATCGAAGACAACTGGCTGCACGGCCAGCGTCTCGGCGGCGGCTCGTTCGACGACAGCGTCGAATCGATCTCGGACATGTTCGATTTCGATCATGGCCACGATCACGACCGCGACGATCGGCAGAACAAGCTGTTCCTCGATCCGACGGCCGGCACGGTGATCGTCAGCCCGTCTGACGATCATCACCACCACTAACGCTCTGGGATCACTGGACGTCATATGAACGGCCGCATGTTGTGGCTTCTCGGCGCCGGCCTGCTTTGCATGGCCGGCGCCGTTGCGGCAGTCGAGACCCAAGGACTCCCGGGGACGAATCCGCATCCGGTGCAGCTCAGGCGTCCGCCGGTCGCCCCGCTGTCCGGCATGGCGCAGCTCGGCCAGAAGATTTTCTTCGACGCGTCGCTGTCCTCATCGGGCGCATTGTCCTGCGCCTCCTGTCACAGCCCGGATCACGCCTACGGTCCGCCCAATGATGCGGCTGTCATGTTCGGCGGGCCCGCGCAATCGCGGCAGGGAACGCGCGCCGTTCCCGGCCTGACCTATCTGGAACGCCAGCCGAATTTCAGCATCGGGCCGGAGAAGGACGAGGACGACAATCTCGTCGACTTCGCGCAACTGGCCGCGGCCGGTCAGCAGGCTGCGCGTGCGAATAAGGTCGCGACCGGGACCGCGGCGTCGGCGGTCGACATCGTGCCGCAGGGCGGTCTGTTCTGGGACGGACGCGCCGATACGCTACAGGACCAGGCGATCTTCCCGCTGCTCGATCCCAACGAGATGGACGGCGGCAGCATCGAGGTGGTGGCGGGAAAGCTGCGCCAGGCGAGCTACGCCCCGCGCTTTGCCGAGCTGTTCGGCCCTCAGGTCTTCGACAACACGCGGTTGCTGGTTGCGGAGGCGATGTTCGCGGTCGCGCGCTATCAGGTCGAAGAACCGAGCTTCCATCCCTACACCAGCAAGTTCGACTACTGGCTGGAAGGCAAGACGCGGCTGAGCGAAAGCGAGTTGCGCGGCCTGCAATTGTTCAACGATCCCGACAAGGCCAATTGCGGCGGCTGCCATACCTCGGCGCCGACCCGCGACGGCCTGCCGCCGCTGTTCACCGATCATCAATATGAGGCGCTCGGCGCGCCGCGCAACGCCGCGCTCGCCGGCAACCGCGATCCCAATCATTTCGATCTCGGGGTCTGCGGTCCGTATCGCACCGACCTCGCCGAACAGACGCAATATTGTGGGATGTTTCTGACGCCGACCCTGCGCAACACCGCGACCCGCCGCGTGTTCTTCCACAATGGCGTCTTCACGAGCCTCGAGCAGGTGCTCGATTTCTATAACTTCCGCGATACCAATCCGGAGAAGGTGTATCCGCGCGCGGCGGACGGTACGGTGCGCAAATACGACGATCTGCCGGAGAAGCATCACGGCAATGTCGACGTCAGCGATCCGCCGTTCGAGCGCCATCTCGGCGACACGCCTGCGATGACCGCGCAGGATGAAGCCGACATCATCGCCTTCCTGAAGACGCTGACCGACGGTTACCAGCCAGAGCGGTGAGCGGCCGCGACGGCCCACAGCGGAACCCATACGTGAGTTGGCAGGTCCTCGTCATGCGCGCATACTGGGCGCATGAATGTGGTCGAAGGCAACGGTGCCAGAATCCCCGCGATCGGGCTCGGCACCTGGGAGCTGCGCGGGCGGACCTGCGCCCGCATCGTCGAGCAGGCGCTGCGGCTCGGTTACCGGCACATCGACACCGCCCAGATCTATGACAACGAGCGCGAGGTCGGCGAGGGGCTGCGCGCCTCTGGCGTCAAGCGCGACGATGTGTTCCTGACCACCAAGATCTGGACCACGCATTTCATGGCGAAGGATCTCGAACGTTCCGCCAAAGAGAGCCTGGCGCGGCTGCGTCTGACCGAGGTCGATCTGTTGCTGCTGCACTGGCCGCATCCGCACGTGCCGCTTGCCGAGACGCTCGGCGCGCTGGCGCGGGTCAAGCAGGCGGGACTGGCGCGGCATATCGGGGTCTCGAACTTCAACGCGGCGCTGATCGAGGAGGCGGTGGCGGCGTGCCCCGAGCCGCTCGCCTGCGATCAGGTCGAGTACCATCCTTATCTGGGCCAGGCCGACGTGATTGAGGCCTGTGCGCGCCATGGCATGGCGTTCGTCGCCTACAGCCCGATCGCGAAGGGACGCGTCAAGGGCGACCGCGCGCTGGCGCGGATCGGCGACCGCTATCGCAAGACGGCCGCCCAGGTCTGCCTGCGCTGGCTGGTGCAGCAGAATGTCTCGGCGATCCCGCGCACCTCGAAGCTCGAGCGGCTCCAGGAAAATCTGGACATCTTCGACTTCGAGTTGTCGGATGAGGACATGCAAGAGATTTCGGCGATCGGGAGCGTGGCCGCGCGCTGACAGGCCATCTGACGGCCTATGGCGCATCGGGCCCTTGCCTGTGAATCGCCACACGGAAAATGGCTGGGCAGCGGTCCGGATCATGCTATTGCGCTGGCCGATTGCGGTTTTGGACCGAATGGGGATTGAGGCAGGCGGGTTCCGGCCGGTATTGTGACCGGCGGGGAGACGACACTGATGTGATCGAGCGGGATGAAGTTTCGGCCAAACGCGGATCTGCTGGCGTCGGTGTTCGTGCACCTGATGCTGCTCGCGCTGATTTTCCTGTATTCGGAGGTGCATCAGTTCGATCCCGTCGCCGCTGACACGGTGCCGGTCGAGATCGTGACGCCGCAGGAGGTCGCCAGGAGCGAGGTCCAGACCGAGACCAAGCCCGATCCGGTGCCGAGCCCGTCGCCGACGCCCGAGTTCCAGTTGCCGTCGCTCGACAAGCCCGTGGACACCGCCAAGTCCGAACCACCGGCGCAAGCGCCCGCACCGCAGCCGCAGCAGGCCCAGCAGCCGCCGCCGCAGAAGCAGGTGACGCCGCCGGAGCCCAAACCCAGCCCAGCTCCGCAGCACGCCGCGGTCGAGCCGCCGGCACCGCAGACGCCGGCACAACAGACGCCACCGATGCCCCAGCCGATGGCGCAACAGGCGCCGCCGCCGTCGCAACCGGCCTATGCGCAGCCCGAGCCTGACCTGTCCGTCAAATACAATGTCCTGCTTGGCTTGCCGCCCGACATCCCCATCAAGCCGCTGGCCGAAGCGCCGCACGGCCCCGGTCCTGGCAAGGACAATTTCGACGCCGCCGCCACCGAGCAGGCCGACGTCGGCTCCAGCGTGGTCGCCGAATTCCGCCGTCATCTGAAGAGCTGCATGAAGCTCCCCGCGACGCTGAGCACCGGCGATGACGTCAGGATCAAGCTCCGGGTGTTCATGAAGCCCGACGGCAAGCTCGGCGCATCGCCGTTGTTGATCGAGGCCACCGCATCGGAGAAGGGGCCGCTGCTGCTCAAGAGCGCGACCGAGGCGCTGCAGGCCTGCCAGCCCTATGCGATGCTGCCGCGGGATCGCTACGGCGAATGGAAGGTGCTCGACCTTGACTTCACGCCGCGCGATTTTGCATCGTAGGGAGGGGACGAGCCGCGAACTTCGCCTCGCCCCGCGTGCGGGGAGAGGCATAGGCCGCCTTCGGCGGCCGTTCTCAAGAACGCCGAAGCGAAGCTTCGGCTACGTTGCATCGCCAGATGCAATCCGGGTGAGGGGGAGTCTCCGCGAGTGCGTCTGTGTCCGTCGATGCGGAGCCAGCCCCTCACCCCAACCCTCTCCCCGTAAGAACGGGGAGAGGGAGCAGAGTGCGGTCGCGCTTGCCGCTCGATCAATTCCTCAGCTTCCCATCGCCTGCCAGGCGTTCGAGGCGAACTGCCGGCGCCAGATCACGATGACGACCGCAGCGGTCGTGGCGAACAGCACCCAGGGACTGACGAACCACCCGAGATAACCGAGCGCGAAGAAGAACGCGCGCTGGCCGCGGTTGAAGTGCCGGCCCGCGGTCTCGAACAGCCGCGTGGTGCGGATCACGTGGGCCTCAGCCTCGGGCGTATCGCGCTGGCCCGCCGGCGGCATCGCGCCGAACAAGATCGCGACATAGTTGAAGAGACGATAGGCCCAGGCGAATTTGAAGAAGGTGTAGATGAAGATCAGGATCAGCCCCATGCACTTGATCTCCCACAGAGCGGGCGAGGGCGAGAGGTTGACCGGCAGCGCGCCGAGTACCGCGAGTGCGTCGCTGGTCGCGCGCAGCAGCGCCAGCGCGCCGCCGATCGCGATCAGGCTGGTGGAGGCAAAGAACGCGGTGCCGTTCTGCAGGCTCGCCATGATCTGCATGTCGACCATCCGCGCGTCGCGGTTGAGCAGATTCCGCACCCAGATCTCGCGATAGACATGCATCCGCGCCGACAGGCTGTCGCGTCCGTAGGCGGTGTGCTCCAGCGTGATGGCGTAGACCAGCCATTCCAACGCAAAGAAGCCGACGGCCAGGATGTCGACCCAATAGCCGGTCATGGTGCCTTCCTTCGTCAATGCGCTGCGACGGGTCCGTGCCGCGCTGCATCCCGCGTCATGTACAGGTTGAACGCGTGCAATGCACTATGGCAAACTGAGGTGGCAACAGGATTCACAGGCATGCTCAAGCTCGTCATCGGCAACAAGAACTATTCGTCATGGTCGCTGCGGCCCTGGCTGGCGCTGCGCGCCAACGACATCCCGTTCGAGGAAATCTTCGTTCCGCTCTACACCGACCAGGCCGACAAGGACCGCATCCTCTCTTTCAGCAAGGCCGGCAAGGTGCCGACGTTGATCGATGGCGACGTCACGGTGTGGGATTCGCTGGCGATCATCGAATATCTCGCCGAGAAGTTTCCCGAAGCGAAGCTCTGGCCGGTGGATCGCGCCGCGCGCGCGCATGCCCGCGCGATCTCGGCGGAGATGCACTCAGGCTTCGTGCCGCTGCGCAGCGAATGCGGCATGAACCTGCACCGGCCGATCCGCGCCGTCGCGCTGTCGGACGATGCGCGGGCCAATGTGGCGCGGATCGAGGAGATCTGGGCCGATTGCCACGCGCGCTACGGCAAGCAGGGTCCGTTCCTGTTCGGGGCATTCTCCGGGGCGGACGCGATGTACGCGCCCGTGGTGCATCGCTTCCGCACCTACGCGATCCCGGTGAAGCCCGAAGCGCAGCACTATGTCGATGCCATGATGCAGCTGCCGGCGTTCCAGCAATGGACCCGGGACGGCCTGGCCGAGACGCTGCTGATCGACCGATTCGAGAGCGTCTGACGATCCCGGCGCTGCCGAATTGTGACAGCGGCGGCAAAGATCGCGGCTTGACGCCGCGGGGCCGAAGGCGTCGAATCCGAAAGACCGGTTTTGCAAGTCGTGAAAGGACTTAGACCATGGGCATTCTCGATTCCCTGGAGAATTCACCGGAGCTGAAAGGCATGCTTGGCCAGCTCGGGGCGGCAGTGATCCCCGTCGTGCTTGGCCAGGTGATGGGCAATGGCGGGCAGGGCGGCTTGTCGGCAATCGTGGCCAAGCTCGAGCAGGCTGGCCTCGGCGACCAGGTTAAATCCTGGATCGGCACCGGCCAGAACCTGCCGATCACCGCCGAGCAGCTCCAGGAGGTGCTGGGCAGCGATACCGTCAAGCAGCTCGCCGCCAAGTTCAACATTCCAGTCGACCAGCTGTCCAAGGTGCTGGCCCAGCAACTTCCGGCTGCGGTCGACGGTGCGAGCCCCAACGGCAAGCTGCCGCATACCGCCTGAGGCGGCGGAACCGGGTTCCGGCCGAGCTCGGCGGGCAATTTTCGGCTGGCACGTAAATTGCTGCCTATCGCCCTGAAAAACCTGCAAAATCGTAGCTTCGCCATGCCCCAATCTTGCTGGATTTGGGGCGGTGCGATGTGCTACGTTGCCGCAGGGTTCTCAAAATGCCGGCTTGAGCTATCGGGACTGTCAGCTCAGCCAGCAATCTCTAAGAAAATGGAGAGGGCGTTGAAGCATAAGTACTCGATTGGCGAGATCGTCTATTTCACGGCGAGCAACGTGGCGCGCCCCGCCGCGAGCGGCACCTATGAGGTGATCCGCCTGCTGCCGACCGATGGTGACGATTGCCAGTATCGTATCAAGAGCTCGACTGAAGCTTTCGAACGGGTGGCCAAGGAGAGTCAGCTCGCGCTGTCCTGAACGCGTTGTGCGCAAGCCGGTGGCTGGAGCGGGTTCCGCGCCGTCGCCGTCAAAAGGCCCTGTTCGCAGACCCATTGTGCTGAAGGTTGGACGTCGGGATGGCGGCGTTCGCCGTCGCTGGCTGTGCTTACGCTGCGTTGAGGGACATCGCGCATGAACTGGGCTTCCTCGCTGGATCAGATCTGGCGCTCACCGACCTTCCCGATGTGGCTGACGCTGGCCGCGGCGGGCTTCTTTGGGATCGTCGTTCTGGTCACGCTGCTGCGCGCGGAAAAGTCCGTCGCCAACGGCGCGCTGACCGTCATTACGCTGCTGTCGATCGCGGTTGCGGTCGCCGCCACGATCCGCGGCTTCGGGCCGGGCGGGCAGGCGGCGGCGGCCGACACACGGACCGCGCAATTCACCAGCCAGACCGTGCCGGCGCTGGCCTGCGTCGACGAGCTCGCCGGAGATGCTGTTCTCAATGCCTGCGAGAAAGTGCTGTTCGGTTCGTCTGATACGGCCGCGGCTGCGGTCAGCTATGCGGCGGCGCAGATCTCGCGCCTGACCGCGCTCGGCGACCTCGCAACCGCGGAGCGTAATACGACCACCGAATTGCAGGCGCTGCGCCGCGCCATCGAGCACGACCGCTACGGTCTGGTGGCCTACGCACTGATGGCGCGGGACCACTGCACGCCGACGGCGTGTCCCGCGTTCCGCTCGCTGGGCGACAACCATCAGATCATCAACAACATGAACGAGCGGACCTACGAGAACCTGGTCACGCGCTACGCGGCGTCCTGGAACGGCCCGGCCGGCGCGCAGGCGTCGGCTGCCAACGGCCTAATCGCAGCGTTGCCGCAGTCGATGCCCACCGGCAAGCCGACCAATGCGGAGTTTCCGAGCGCGTCCTCGACGCCGCCGGTCAGCATCATGACGCCCGAACCGGCGAAGCCGGCCGCAGCGGCCCAGCCGCCGGCCGCACGCGCTGCCGCCGCGCCGCCCGCTGCCCCGAAGCGGCCGCCCGCACCGAAGCGCCCGGTCCAGATCGCGCCGGCTCCTGCGCCGGCGGCGCCGCCACCTGCCGCGGCGAGTGCGCCGGCGGCCGCGAACCAGGAATGAGCTGATGGCGGCGGCGTGAGCCGTCGTCATCGCACGTTCCGGGCAGTAAATCCCGATATCCACTGTCGCTGACATCGCTCCCTTTCCAAAGTGCGCGCCGGCCGCTACATCCGGCCCATGCCGCTTCATCTCATCAAGCTTGCCGTCGGTTGCGACTCGGTCAAGGAACTCAAGGGTTGGGTCGCCGAACGGATGGCGACCGCGAAGAAAAAGGGCCTGCCGCTCCGTCACATCCACATCACGCGGATGACGCCGAAGCGCGAGGAGGAAATCCTCGCCGGCGGTTCGCTGTATTGGGTGATCCGTGGCGAGATCGCCGCGCGCGAGAAGATCATCGCGCTCGAGCCGTTCCGCGACAAGGACGGCATCGGACGCTGCCGGCTGGTGATGCAGCCCAAGGTGATCGCCGTCTCGCCGCGGCCGATGCGGCCGTTCCAGGGCTGGCGCTATCTGACCGCGGACTCCGCGCCCGCAGATCTCACCAAGTCGAGCGCAGCCAGCGTGGCGTCGATGCCGGAACCGATGCGCCGCGAGCTGCGCGACCTCGGATTGCTCTGAGCAATCGAATTGCTGTGAGCAGTCGGAAGACGGCTGGCGCGGATCACTGCGTCACGAGATGCAGCCGGTCCCATTCGGACGCCGGGATCTCGACATAGCGGCCGCCGCCCACGTTGCTGACGGCGACATCGAGCAGTTCATGGTCGATCCCCATCTCGCCGAGATAGCGCCGGAACTGGTCGGTGAAGATCGAGGTCAGGCTTTCGCGATGCTCGGCCGAGACGTTGGGGGCGAGCCGGTTGTGGATCGCCATGCCGCTCAGCACCACGCGGCTGCCCGCCGGCAGGCTGCGATGCACGCCGCCCGACAGCACCAGCAGCAGGCAAGATCGCAGGCAATGCTGGACGGTTTCTCCTTGGCGTCCAGCGGGCCGCCGGGCCGCTTCAGCGCAAAGCATTCTTCGTCGGGCTTCCCGTTGCAGGCGTCGACCTCGGTCGCCGCGACTGCGGTATCCATCCCACGGTCGCGCAGGATCCGGCCGAGGCTGGAGGCGACATTAAGGTTGGATTGGCCCTTGATGTTGATCACCACCGGGAGCTTGCGTCCGGCCTGCCGGTCGAGGATTGCCAGCAGGCGCTTGTAAGTGTCCCATTGCACGGAGCCCTCGGCGGCGATCCAGTCCGAGCAGCCCGGGCCGCAGGCATCAGGCGCACCATGCGCGACGTAGAAGATCATCGCGCCGGGCGAGGAATTGACGCCGCCGACCGGCGGCCGGGTCTGCGCCTGCGCCGCGCCGACGGCCAACAGCGCGATGCCGAGAAGAATGCCTTGCCTGAAACAACTGACCATTCCGATCGCCTCTGAAAGGCGCAATCATCCTTGCGTCGCGGCGGCGGCGCAAGCCTGACCCGGCACGGCTACACCGCGATGTTATCGATCAGGCGCGTGCCGCCGATCCTTGCCGCCACCAGCATCCGCATCGGCCCGTCCTTCAGCGAGCCGATCGGCGCCAGCGAGGCGGCGTGGCGGACCTCGAGATAGTCCAGCACGAAGCCGGCCTTGGTGATCTCAGCAGCGCCGGCGGCCATGGTGGTCGCGGCGTCCTCGCCGGCGCGCAGGCGGCCCGCCGCCTGCTTCATCACACGGTTGAGTTCGGGAGCCGCACGCCGTTCCTCCGCGGAGAGGTAGACGTTGCGCGAGGACATCGCGAGGCCGTCGCGTTCGCGCACCGTCTTCGAGCCGATCACCTTGACGCCGAGATCGAGGTCCGCGGCCATCTGGGTCACCACCCGGAGCTGCTGAAAGTCCTTCTCGCCGAAGATCGCGACATCGGGCCGGACTTGCGTGAACAGCTTGCCGACCACGGTGGCGACGCCGCCGAAGAAATGCGGCCGGAAGCGATCCTCCAAACCGGCGGTGGCCGGTCCCTCCGGCACGATTCGGGTGGCGAAGCCGTCGGGGTACATCGCCTTCACTTCGGGGTGCCAGATCAGGTCGACACCTTCGGCGGCGAGCTTGGCGACGTCTTCCTTCCAGGTGCGCGGATACGAACCGAAATCTTCCGTCGGCGCGAACTGGGTCGGGTTGACGAAGATCGAGACGACCACCCGCTTGGCGCGACGCTTGGCGAGCCGCACCAGCGACACATGGCCGTCATGGAGCGCTCCCATGGTCGGGACCAGCGCGATGGTCGCCTTCTTGGCGCGCAGGGTGTCGACGGCGCGACGAAGGGCGGGGACGGTGCGGACGACGGTGGGATTTCTCGGCATCTGGTCTCGACTCGTGGGGCAATCTGGGTGGGGGGAATCCAGGTGGAACGTTTGGCGTTCGGCAGGTGGCGGAGCTTACCAAGTTCGAACCGTTATCGGCAAACCGCCGCGCAAGCATTACCCGATCTCGCACGCGCATGGATCGCAGGCCGCGTGCCGCCGATCGACGCAGCCGGCTTGCGCGCTCGATTCATCATTAAGGGCGGCTGTAATTGATTTCCTTGCGCAGTGATGCATTTCACTTGACCGCAGCCGTGCGCGATTTGAAGATCATTGCGGGGATTGAATCATGTTGGTGCAGGCTAGTCAGGGTCAGTCCGGCTCCGCACATGTCGTGGTGCTGGGGAACGAGAAGGGCGGTTCGGGCAAGTCGACCACCGCCCTGCATATCGCGGTTGCGCTCCTGAAGGCCGGACAGCGCGTTGCCAGCATCGATCTCGACTGCCGCCAGCAGAGTTTCACCCGCTACATCAGCAATCGCCAGGCCTGGGCGCGGCGCTCCGGGCTCGATCTCGAACTCCCCGCGCACTATTGCATCAAGTACGGCGAGACGATGCAGATCGAGGAGAACGAGAACGCGGAATTCCAGCAGTTCATGGCCGCGGTGAGCGCGGTGGAACATGCCTATGATTTCATCGTCATCGATACCCCGGGCTCGGACAGCTACCTGATGCGGCTCGCGCATTCGATGGCCGACACCTTGGTGACGCCGATCAACGACAGCTTCCTCGATTTCGACGTGCTGGGCACCGTCGATCCCGCGACCTATACGGTGATCGGCGAGAGCCATTATGCGGAGATGGTGCGCGACGTCAGGCGCAAGCGCCGCCAGCTCGACGGTGCCTCGACCGACTGGATCGTGGTGCGCAACCGGCTGTCGATGCTCGGCTCGCGCAACAAGCAGCTGGTCGCCGACGGCTTGAAGCAGCTGTCGCTGCGGCTCGGGTTCCGTGCGGTCGACGGCTTTGCCGAGCGGGTGGTCTACCGCGAATTCTTCCCGCGCGGGCTGACGGCGCTCGACGACATCGACGAGGCGACGCTCGGCACCCGCCCGAGCCTTGGGCACGTCACCGCCCGCGAGGAGGTGATGAGCCTGTTGCGCCAGCTCAAGCTGCCGCTCGACGAGCGTGGCCGCCGCCGCGCCGCCAACCGGGCCGAATGGTTCAGCCAGGTCGACAAGCCACTGGAAGTCGACGACATCATCGGCAGCTAGGCCGCCGGCCGGCAATTCCGGTGGCGGCCCGGCATCAGGCAGATTCTCCGAGCGATCGGCTTGGGCGGTCGCAAGGCGATGAACGGAGGATCGAATGGAACGGCGCCAGTTCATGTCTCTTCTCGGAGGAGCTGCGTTGGCACCGCTCGCCACCTTGCCGGCCTACGCGGACCCGTCCGACGCCTGCGGTGTTCCGGTCGCGCGGGACGATGGTTGGTCCGTCGCCTCCATCAATGAGGACAAGCTCGCCGACCGCGCTGCGCTGTGCAGGATGGCTGATCGGCTCGCGACGGGTGCCAATGTGCACGCGGTGTTGGTAGCCCGTAGCGGCAAGCTGGTGTTCGAGCGGTACTTCAGCGGTTCCGACGAGGTCCCAAGCCGCTTCTACGGCAGCCGGGTCGCAGACGTCACGTTTGATGCCGATACGCTGCACAACATCAAGTCGGCTTCAAAGAGCGTCGCGTCACTCGCCGTCGGGATCGCGATCGATCGCGGGCTGATCCGCAGCATCAACGAACCGATCTTCAGCTTCTTCCCCGAATTGTCGGACCTGCGAACCCCTGAAAAGGACCGCATCCAGCTCGTGCACGCCCTCACCATGTCGATGGGGCTGGCGTGGGTGGAGGCGACCCCGGCGACGGGAGACGACAACGACGAGGTGCGGATGCATCGGGCGCCGGATCCGTGCCGTTACGTCCTCGGGCTTTCGGCAACGGCGGCGCCGGGACAGGCGTTCTTCTACAACACCGGCGCGCTGACGCTGGTGTCGGCCATCGTCCGCAAGGCGACCGGACATCCGCTCGACGAATTTGCGCGCACCGCGCTGTTCGAGCCCCTGGGCATTACCAGCTTCGAATGGAGCCGGGTCAAAGGGGATAGCGATGCTGGTGGCGGGTTGCGCCTGCGACCGCGCGACATGGCAAAGATCGGCCAGCTTGTCCTCGCAGGTGGCCGCTGGAACGATCGCCAGATCGTCCCAAAGGCTTGGATCGAGACCTCGACGGAATCGAAACTCAAGGCCACCGACCGTCAATCGTATGGATACCTATGGTGGCTCGGTCAGTCTCCGCTCAATGGCCGCAAGGTCGACTGGATTGGCGCGCTCGGGCGAGGCGGGCAGTCGATCCGCATCGTCCCTGAGCTCGACCTCGTCGTCGTGGTGACCGCGGGATACTACCAGGACTACAGCCCGCAAGCGTTTCAATTGCAGTACGGCGTCTTCAAGGATGTCCTGCAAGGGATTTCGCCACGGGTTTAGTTCGGCTCCAGCACCGTCATCCTGAACGGCCCGCCATTGGCGGCGGCATGTGCAACGGCATCGTTGACGTGATCGAGATCGAAGGTCGTGACCTCGAACTGGTCGAGCCGCAACAGCCCGGCGCGCGCGAGGTTGACGAGACCAAACGTCGCCTCCGGCGGATACATCCAGACGCCGTGAATGCTGATGCATTCGCGCATGATCCAGGGGTAAGGCAGATCGAGCCCCGGTCCGCCCTGCATTCCGACGCCGCCCATCAGCGCGATCCGGCCGTAGGGACGCACCGTCATGATCGCGGCGCGCACAGTTGGTGTCGTCACCGATGGCGGCATCAGGTCGAGCACGCAGTCGATCGGGCCGGGCGCGGCACGCCGCATCCGCTCCCGATCGTCGTCTTCGTGACCGCTCAGCCTGACCGGGCGCACGCGCGGGCCGAAGCGGCGGACCAGATCGGCCAGCACTCTCTCGTTGCGGCCCGGCGCGACGACGCAGGCCGCGCCCATCGCGAGCGCGACGGCGACCGCGGCGCTGCCGAAATTGCCGGTCGCGCCGCTCACCAGCACGGTCTCTCCCGGCTGCAGGCGAGCCGCCAGCAAGCCGCCATAGGGCACGAGGCAGGTGCCGAGCGCGCACCATGATGGTGCATCGGCCGGATCGATGGTGCCGATCCGCTTGACGTTCTCGGTCGGCACCAGCGTCTGCTCGGCGAACGAGCCGTGGCGGAAGTGGCGCTGCAGGCGCAGCCCGCCTTCGCCGCGCGCACTCCAGCCCTGCAAGGTGATGTCGGGCGAGATGCTGTCGTCGCGCGAGCGGAAGGTCGGATCGCAGTACACCCAATCGCCGGCGGCGAGGTTGGTGGCGTCCGGCCCGACCGCGCGCACCCGTCCGATCGCGCCGGGACCTGGAACGGCCGGCAGCTCGAGCAGGTAGTTGCGCGCACCGCTGAACACCTCGTTGGCGTAGGACAGTACGCGCGTCGCAGCGACGTCGACGAGGACTTCGCCCGTTCCCATCACGGGTGCCGGGATCTCCTCGATCGCGAGCGGCGAGCCGAACGATTTCAGGATTGCTGCTTTCATCTGGTCTGGCCCTTGGTTTGAGACCGGCATGATCGGTGGGCGCGTTGCAGCCAACAAGACCTGGTATTATCCTAGGACTGTTGAACCCCCTCACGAGGTCCGGCGATGGCCAGTCCGCGGCAAGGCGAGCTCGGAGATTTCCTGCGATCGCGGCGCGAGAAGCTCACGCCGAAACTGGTCGGCATCCCGGCCGGGCGGCGGCGCCGGACGCCCGGCCTGCGCCGCGAGGAGGTGGCCGACCTCGCCGGCATCGGCGTCGATTGGTACGTGCGCCTCGAGCAGGGCCGCTCGGTGAGCCCGTCGGCCGCGACGATCGACGCGCTGGCGCGGGCGCTGCGGCTGAGCAAGGCCGAGCACACTCATTTGCGGGCGCTCGCCAAGGAGAGCGACCGGCGGCTGTTCGTGCCTGAGACGGTACCGCCCGAGATCCGGCGCGCGGTCGAAAGCCTCAACCAGCCGGCCTATGTGACGGGACGGCGATGGGACGTGCTGGTGTGGAATGCGGCTGCCGAGGATGTCTTCGCCTTCGGCCGCCTTCCTGAGGGCGAGCGCAATACCCTGATCTGCATGCTGACCAATGCCGAAACCCGCCGGCTGTTTGCAGCGAGCTGGGCCGAGGAGGCGCGCAGGATGGTGACGCAGTTCCGCAGGACTCACGACCTCTGGGCCGGCGATCCCGCCTTCGTCGACCTGCTGGCGAGGCTCCGTCAGGGCTGTCCCGAGTTCGACGCCTGGTGGGGAACCCATGACGTCAGCAGCAGCGTCGCCGGACGGAAGGTGCTCAGCCATCCCAGGCGCGGCCGGCTCAATTTTGAGTACGCCAGCTTTCAGGCCAACGACGATCCCGGTCTGAAACTGATGATCTACACCGAAATCGGTTGAAATCCGTGTTCTTCCGGTGATTTCGGCCACACCACGGCCAAAAAGCCGGAACAAAGCAGCCCAAATCCAGTTTCTCCCCCACGGCGAGCCAAGGGTGAGCCAAGGCTCGAACGCAACCTTGGGAACTCGCATCGAAGGGGAGATAGAGAGCACGAGTTGTCGCAGTGAGGCGTGTGCAACTGCACAAACTATAGGTGCGGCGCACAACGTTATGCCACCGAAGCCACAATATTTGGACTTCCTGTCACGGCGCTGTGACATATATTCTCAAAAGGAGGCCGAAGAGCCTCCGGCCAAAATCGCCCTGTAAAGGCGGGCACCTCGAGGACGTCATGAAGCGTGGAATTCTCGTTCTGCTTTCGCTCTCCGTAGTGATCACGGGTGCGTATTTCACCGCGAGCAAGTGGGCGATCCGTCACGAAACGCTCATGTTCAAGGATCCGACCCGCGATGAGCGGCCGGTCGCGGTCGACGTTGCCGTGCGCTTCGACAAGGAGATGCAGGCCGACGCCGGCATGATCAAGCTCCCGGTTGCGATCCTCAATCATGGCAATACCGTCAAATTTACCGAATATTCCTTCCTCGCGAATGTGTTCGCGGCGCGCGGCTATCTGACCGTCAGCATTCAGAACGACCTGCCGTCGGATGGACCGATGGTGACCAAGGTCGGCGAACTCTATGTCGGGCGCCTGCCGCAGTATCAGCGCGGCATCACCAACATCAAATTCGCGATCGAGGAGATGAAGAAGCGTCAGCCGAACGCGGACTACAGCAAGCTGACGATGGTCGGCCATTCCAATGGCGGCGACATCGCGATGTATTTCGCCAAGCAGTATCCGGACGAGATCAAGAAGGTCGTCACGCTGGATAATCTGCGCGTGCCGTTCATGACCGACGGCAAGTTCAAGATCCTCTCGTTCCGGTCACACGATCAGCACTTCAAGCCCGATCCCGGCGTGGTGCCGGACGAGGAGGAGTGTGAGAAGGCCGGCATCACCGTTGTGAACACCAACTTCCAGCACAACGACATGCGGGACACCGGACCCGAGAAGGCCAAGGACTCGATCCAGGCGATGCTCGATAAATTCCTGGCCGACACCGACAGCGATGTCGCGGCGGTCGATACCAGGAATGCGCCGCTGAAGATTCTGGAGCCGGGTCCCGTCTCGCTCTACGTGCCGGTCGAGAAGCCCCTGAGCTTCGGCGAGAAGGTCAAGAAGTCGCTCTCGCTGACCAAGACCGAGACCAAGAAGGATCCCTCGGTCACGAACTGACAGGGCCGCCCGGGATTCGATCCGGGCCGGCGAGCGCGTCACGTTGACCAATCCGATGCCGCGGCCCACATAGTGTTTGCTGTACGAGGCAAGCGCTGATGGCTGGCAAGACGATCAAACCGACATCCGGAAGCGACGTGCGCCCGGCCGATGCGCCTGGCGTGCCGGCATCGAGCGCCAATGACATCGCCGCGTTCGTGGCCAAGGCGCGCGCGATGTCGCCGCATCGCGCCGGCGCACGCGGCAGGCTGGTGTTCGCGCTCGACGCCACGATGAGCCGGCAGCCGACATGGGACATGGCGTGCACGCTGCAAGCGGACATGTTCCGCGAGGCCGGCTCGCTCGGCAGTCTCGATATCCGCCTCGTCTATTATCGCGGCTTCAACGAGTGCCGCGCGTCGGGCTGGATCTCCGACAGCGCGCAGCTCGCGCGGCTGATGGGCAAGATCGACTGCCAGGGCGGCAATACCCAGATCGGCAAGGTGCTGTCGGAGACCCGCCGCGAGGCGGTCGCGGCAGGCGTGCGCGCGCTGGTGTTCGTCGGCGACGCGATGGAGGAGAACGCCGACGCGCTGTGCGCAAGCGCCGGAGAGCTCGGCCTGCTCAAGGTACCGGTCTTCATGTTCCAGGAGGGCGCGGACGCCACTGCCGAGCAGACGTTTCGCGAGATCGCGCGGCTGACCGGCGGCGCGTGGTGCAGGTTCGATCCCGGTGCGGCGGCACAGCTCCGCGAGCTGCTGCGCGCCGCCGCGGCCTATGCTGCCGGCGGCCGCGAGGCGCTGCTGCAGCTGGCGAAGACGACCAGCGGCGCGGCCAAGCTGATCGGTCAGATGAAATAAGCCGCCCGCCGGGTCAGGCTCCGCCCGACGTCACGGCTTTGGCAATCGCGCCGAGCAGCGCCGACATGTTGGCCGTGATCTGTTGGGTCGCTTCCGCGACGCCGTGCCGCTCAGTGAGCCAGGCCGGATCATTGTAGGAGAGCCAGCAGTCGCCGGCTTCGTCCTGCCAGACCAGCGCCTTGAGCGGCAGATTGATCCCGATCGTCTGCGCAGCCTGCATCAAGGGCGTGCCGCCCTTCGCGTTGCCGAACACGAACAGCTCTGTCGGACGGAGCGTGAGGCCTACGCCGGCGGCGCCCGCGGCATGATCGATTTGCGCGAACAACGTCAGCCCGCGCGCCTGCAATTCGGCCTTGAGCCGGTCGGCGGTTTGCTTCGGCCCGACATGGCTGCGAAGGCTGATCAGTCCGTCAATCGCCATCAGGCTTCCTCCAGCGCGATTGCCGCAAGCTACCCAATCGCAGGAGACGGCGCCACGCCAAAGCATGATCCGGAAAAGTGCGAAGCGGTTTTCCGAAAAGATCATGCTCAAACAAGGAGCTAAAGCGCGATGACGATTCTACCGGATCTCATCGCGCTTTAGCCTTCACGCTCCAGTGAGACGAAGCTCCGCATGCTTTTTGTCGCCGGGCCGCCTATATTCAGCGCATGCCAACCCTGATCGCCGGCGTCGTCGCAATTGTCATCCTTTATTCCGCGCTGCAGATGTTTCGTGCGGCCAATCCGGCTGTGCTTGCTCGGGCGATCAAGATCGTGGGCGGGGTGCTTGCGCTGGCCGTCGCGGCCTTCACCGGCGTGCGGGGCGAACTGGCGGTGGCAATCCCGCTCGGCATCTTCGGCGCCGGATTGCTCGGCTGGTCGCCGTTCGGGAGCACCGGCTTTCCCAATTTCGGCCGCATGTTCGGCGGTTCGCGCAATCAGGGACAAAGCTCGCGGGTGCGCTCGCAATATCTCGACATGAGCCTCGATCACGACAGCGGTGTGCTCAAGGGCCAGATCGTGGCGGGACCGCAGGCCGGCCACATGCTCGACGAGTTCGAGCTGTCGCAGCTTCTGGCGATGGTCCCGGGGTTCGACGCCGAAAGCGTCGCGCTACTTGAAAGCTATCTGGACCGCCGCTTTCCCGCCTGGCGTCAGGACGCACAGGGCGACCGGACAGGGGGGCAGGGCCGCGCGGCGGCGACCGGCAAAATGACGAACGAGGAGGCCTATCAGATCCTTGGCCTGCAGCCGGGAGCGTCGCGTGACGACATCGGCCGTGCTCACCGCACCCTGATGAAGAAACTCCATCCCGACCAGGGGGGCTCGACGTATCTCGCTGCCCGTGTGAACGAGGCCAAGGATACTCTGCTTCGCACGCATCTCTAACTCCGGCTACGCTACTGACGCCACAGCCGAGAGCTGCCTTCCGTTTCTGATTGATGCCCCGCGTGGCCCGCCGTTGTCCGGCGCGGCCGATCGTTCTTTCGGGAAAACTTAACCGTAAAATATTGACGAGAAGTTCTCATGGTTGCGCCGCGCGCGGAAAGGTCGGTCGTGCGCGCGGCGGTCTGCCAAGCAAAAGGGCCGGCGCTTGCGGCGCCGGCCCTTTGAAATCAGCTGTTGCTGTCGATCAGTTGCGAACGGTGATGCAGGAGATCTCGGCGCGCTTCAGCGTCTTGCACGCCGCTTCCGCCTGATCGCGCTCGAGGCCGGCAAAGCGGGCGCGGTAGAGCTTGCGATTGTCCTTGGCCACCACCTCGGTGAACGGGTCCGCCTTGCTGAGCAGGCCGCGGGCCGAGCTGCGCGCGAGGTCGATACGCTTGTTGGCCTCGCCTTCGGACTCGAGCGCGCCAACCTGGATGATCCAGCCGGAATGCGCGGCGCCTGGCTTGACAACGCTGGTCTGCGGCGCGGCCTGCAGGCTGCGGGTCGTCGGTTCGATCGAGGCCACGGCCTGCGGTGCCGGGGCGGCGGCCGGTGCATGGACGGACGAGGCCGGCAGCACGCCGAGGATGCCGTTGCCGGTACCGAAATTGGCCGGCTGCGGCGGCATCTCGGGTCGCGAGGTCTCGGCAGCCCGCGCCATCATCGCATTGGAGGTCTCGGGAACTTCGCCGCGCGACGGGATGGTGCTGGTGATCGGAGGCGCGGACTGTGCCGGGCCGGCGGCGGCGAGCCTGACCTGGCCGGCCTTGACCTGCACGGTCTTCACCTTGACCGGCTTCATCGGCTCGGCCGAGCCGGGGATCGCGGCGATCGGCTGGGTCTGGATCACGCCGGAGGTCAGCGGGGCCGGCTCAGGCTTGGCCTGCGGCTCAGGCTTCGCCGGGGGCGGCGGCAGGGCGGCGGCGACGGCCGCCATCAGCGAGGGCTTGCTGGCCGGGCGCGGCGCCTGCACCGCGACGGCTGCCGCGGCGGGCTCCGACGTTGCGACCGGCGCGCTGTCCGCGTTGCGGGCGTTGTCGGCATCGGCAACCTCGACATTGGCGTCGGCCGGGTTGCGCTCGGTGATCGCGGCGGCAGTGCGGGTGGTCGCGCCCTTGCCGATGTTCTCGGCAAGGAGGTTGCGCATGATGGCATCGCGGGAGCCGCCGCTGCGGCCGCCGAGCACCACGCCGACCAGGAAGCGATTGCCGCGGTGGATCGAGGTCACGAGGTTGAAGCCGGAGGCGCGGGTGTAACCCGTCTTGATGCCGTCGACGCCTTCGACGCTGCCGAGCAGGCGATTGTGACCGGTGATCGTATGGCCGCGGAAATTGAACGCCGTGGTCGAGAAGTAGCGATAGTAGCGCGGGAAGCGATCCTGGATGGCGCGGCCGAGCGTCGACTGATCGCGCGCGGTGGTGATCTGTTCGTCGTTGGGCAGGCCCGAGGCGTTGCGATAGGTGGTCCGGCTCATGCCGAGCGCGCGGGCCTTGCGGGTCATCATTCGGGCGAAGTCGTCTTCGCTGCCGCCGATCGCCTCGGCGATCACGACCGCGGCGTCATTGGCGGAGCGGGTGACGAGGCCCTTGATGGCGTCTTCGACCCTGATGGTCTGGCCGGGCCGCAGTCCGAGTTTGGTCGGGTCCTGCTCGGATGCATGCTCGGAAACCGGCATCTCGGTGTCGAGCTTCATCTTTCCGGAATCGAGGCGCTCGAACAGCAGATAGAGCGTCATGATCTTGGTGAGCGAGGCGGGGTGCCGCAGGCCGTCGGGGCTGTTTGATGTCAGCACCGAGCCGGTGTTGCCGTCGACGATGATCGTCGCGAATTGCGGGCTGTAGCTTTCGCGCGCGGCCTCGCTGTGGTGGTGACGGGCGACGTGGCGCCGGTGACGGCGCGCCTCCGCACTATCACTGGTGATCAGGATCGCCGTCGTGACGGTAACGAGCCCAAGAACGCCAACTCGCAGCGCCCGCGAGGAGGCCAAGGTTGTTCGAAGCATCTACTTCCCCGTCCCAATTTCTATCTAGATCACTGGCTCGTGAGGCGAAATTGTGCCCGGCGGCCGTCGATCCTTGCCTGCGCAACAGACCACTTCGGGCAGAACCATCGGCCCTCGTGGCGGCTCAGGTCGCTCTTCTAGCTAAGGTGTTGTTCACAAACAGCTTTCAAGGCTGCCCGTCGGAAGGCGAACAAAGTCCAGGAATCAGGTTAGGCGGACCGAGTTTCCAAAAGATTAAGCAACCGTTGCGTAGTCCCCCGGGGTTTATCGCAAATGCTCAGGATTCGGGCAAATGTCGTTGTGCGTCGCACAATATTCGTTGACTTTATTGTGCGATGCGATATCTCTATCGCCGTCAGGGGGCCGGGAGCTTCCCGGCAATGGGAATTTGCGCCTTCAAGTCTGGGAAAAGGAATTCCATCCATGGTCAAGATCGAAGACATTCAGAACTACGGCAAAGAGCATATCGAGTCGGTCACCGCGTCTGCGAACAACCTGCAGAGCGGCGTCCAGGCGATTGCCACCGCCTATGGCGACTACGCCAAGAAGTCGTTTGAGGACACCAAGTCGTTCGTCGAGAAGCTGTCGGGCGTGAAGTCGCTGGACAAGGCGCTCGAGGCGCAGACCGAGTACCTGCGCTCGTCCTACGAGACCTTCGTCGCGGAATCGCAGAAGATCGCCGGCCTGTACAGCGATTGCGCCAAGCAGACCTTCAAGCCCTACGAGGGCCTGGTCTCCAAGTTCGCGCCCGCTCAGTAAGCGCTACTGATCAAGACAAACGAAAAGCCCGGCCGTTTCGGCCGGGCTTTTTTGTTGTGCCTGAAGCGGGCGGTTATTTCGCCAGCCGCAGCTTGCTGAGCGCAGTTCCGATCGTATTGAACGTCGTCAGGATCTGGGTCGAGCTGGTCAGCATGTAGAACTTGTCGGGGCTGCTGGCGCAGTTTTGCAGGACGGTCGAGGTCGGATCGGAGGGCGTGCTCGTGTTCACCTGGATCGCGTAGATCGTGTACATCGGCGCACCATTGGCGTCCCTGGCGGCCTGCAGATTCTGGCATTGCAGGGTCTGCCGCGCATCGATCGGATTGCCTGACGCCTGGCTGCTGCCGTCGCCGTAATCGGGCCAGCGGTCCTCGGTGTTCAGACCGTCGGAAAGAATGATGATGACCCGGTTGTAGGTGGTGTTGGAGTCCTCCGCCGGCGCGTTCAGCGGACCGCCCACCAGGAGCGACTGCCACGCCCAGGCGAGGCCAACCGACTGGTCAGTGCCGCCGGTCGGCTGCATGGCGTTGACCGCCGTCTTGAGCGCGCTCCAGTTGTAGCTCAGCGGAATGATCGGCCCGAGCTGCGGCGACGCGCTGTTGCTGCAATAGTACGAGCTGTTCTCATAGTACTCGTTGGCCGGGAACAGCGTGGTGACGTCGGAGGTGTTCGGCAGTACGCCGGTCGCGTCGTTCGGCTGGGTGCGGTCGGTGATGCAGCCCGTCCAGTTGCCGATTGGATTGGTGGACGCTAGCAGCCAGTTGTTCTGGACCGTCGGGAGCTGATTGGTCGAGGTCCACTTGTTGTTGGTCCAGCCCACCACGGCGCTCACGCGGGGTTGCCCCAGATTGTGAACAAGGTCCAGGGGGCCCGGCTGGGTCCAGTCGTGGGTGTACAGATTGCCGGAGCAGGATGTGACGCCGCCGGTCGTAGTGCAACTGCAGCCGGAGACGTTGGAGCCCGACGAATTCTTCGGGCAGCTGCACGACGACGACCCGGTGCAGAATACTCCGGTGCCTGCCGGCGTGCTTACCCAGCAGCCGTTGTAGCGCGTGTGCGAGTTATAATCGACGCTCGGGCAGATGTAGCCCGAATAGGTCCCGCTCGACGGGATGTAGCTCGCGTTGGACGTGCTGGTCGGGGTGGTGTTGCAGGTAAAACCGCCGTTGCTGTTGGTCCAGGGGCATTTCGCGCCGGGTCCCACCGCGTGCCAGTTCATCGGCAGGCTCGCCTGCGTGCTGCCGTTGTTGGGCTGTGTGGTCGGCGGATTGAGCCAGTCGGTCCAGTCGATCCAGTTTTGGCCGGAATTGCTGCTACCGACGTTGACGACCTTGGCGAACGGAATGACGGAGATGTAGACGTCACCGTTGTTCTTGCTGAGCGCGCTGAGCTGATCGATCAGGCCGCCGGTTCCGGCCACGGCGTTTCGCAGCGCGGTAATCTTGCCGTCCTGAGCCATCGATCCCGTGTTGTCGAGGGCCAGCGCGACGCGCATCTTGACGTTGCCCCAGGTGGTGGTCGTCGAACCGCCGAAATTCAGCGTCGAGGAATAGCCCGCAACCTGCAGGAAGTAAGTCTTGATGTGGCCTGATCCACTCAGGAGGATCGTCGCCGCCGTGTTCGCGGTGGGGGTCGTATAGGTGGCCGAGACGCTAGCGCCCTGGCCGTCCTTGTTGGTGTAGAGGCTGTTGAAATAGGTCTGCGCCTTGCTCGGGATCTGCGCGGCCGTGATGCTGCCCATGGTCAGATCTTTGGACAGCATCAGCGCGGTCGAATCGAGCGCCGCCTGCATGGCGGAGCGGGCGTTATTGGCGCGGGTATAGTCGACCGCTGCGCCCACGAAGGCGAAGATCGGCAGAATGGCGAGGGTGAAGATCACCGCGACATTGCCGTCGGTTGCCTTGGAAAACCGGCGGATGGCCGCGCGGAAGCGATTGGAAATGGCTGAACCAAGCATGGCGCTCTCGTCAAAAATGGATTTCGCGGCCATCTCTACGTGCGCGGCTAAACAGATGGTGAATCGGGCAACGGAAACCCGGCAGGCGGCCCGGCGGAAGATCAAAAGCAGGGCAAAAGCACGGGCTATCCTGAATGCCGGCTAAATTGGATGCCCTAGTCCTTTGTCAAATCAGGCAGAAATGATTAACCTTCCGAGGGTTGCCGCGCCGGGAATCGGACCGGTGGGCTGCGGCGGGTCTGCGCTTGCGGCAGGCCGTCGTGAGGCCCATATTCGGGAGGTCGATCCGGCCGCCGGATCGGACCGGGAGCGGCAATCTGGAAAGCATTGCTGGGGGTTCCGCGATCAGTCTTGCGGCAATCGCGACCACCTTCCAATCGCCAACCGGTTTCCCGCCAGTTTCCCTTGGGGAATTCGAACGCCTGAGCCATGCTGCGATACACGTTGACAGTCCCGATCTCCGAGCCGGTTTCGGCCATGCCCGCGGTATCAGCCGCGCCGGTGCCGAAAATGAGCAATGACGACAACCGCAACGGAACGGGCAGCGGCCCGTCGACCTCGGTCATCACCAAGGTCAAGCCGAAGACCAAGCGCCCGAACCTGTATCGTGTCCTGATCCTGAACGACGACTACACGCCGATGGAGTTCGTGGTTCACGTGCTGGAACGATTCTTCAACAAGGACGCCGAGGCGGCGACCAAGATCATGCTGCACGTTCACCATCACGGGATCGGTGAGTGCGGCGTGTTCACCTATGAGATCGCCGAGACCAAGGTGACGCAAGTCATGGACTTCGCGCGCAAGCATCAGCATCCACTGCAATGTGTGATGGAAAAGAAATAGTTCGCCGGAACGATTGACCCTGCCGCGGGGAGCGGAACGGGTTTTGCATCGCGTTTTTGACGCAGCGAACGGCGTTTCCGTATGATCACGGGGCGCGGCCGGACAACGTTCCGGTGCCCCGAATTTAGAAGAAAACCATCATCGCGGGACCGGTCTTTCGCCACGATCCGTCGTAACTATATCAATGGCGATCACGAAGGTTGTTATTGCCTGACCCGGTAATGGCGATCATGATGGCCGGGGGCCATAGAGGACGCGAATGCCTACTTTTTCCCAAAGCCTAGAACAATCCTTGCATCGTGCATTGGCGATCGCGAACGAGCGTCACCATCAATACGCGACGCTCGAACACCTTCTGCTGTCGCTGATCGATGACTCGGATGCGGCGGCGGTGATGCGGGCCTGCAGCGTCGATCTCGACAAGCTGAGGACCAGCCTCGTCAATTATCTCGAGACCGAATTCGAAAACCTGGTGACTGACGGCGCTGACGACGCGAAGCCGACCGCCGGGTTCCAGCGCGTGATCCAGCGCGCGGTGATTCACGTCCAGTCGTCCGGTCGCGAGGAAGTGACCGGCGCCAATGTCCTGATCGCGATCTTCGCCGAGCGCGAGAGCCACGCCGCGTATTTCCTGCAGGAGCAGGACATGACGCGCTACGACGCCGTCAACTACATCAGCCACGGCATCGCCAAGCGGCCCGGCGTGTCCGAGGCGCGGCCGGTGCGCGGCGTCGACGAGGAAACCGAGACCAAGGGCAACGAGGACGCCAAGAAGAAGGGCGAGGCGCTCGATACCTATTGCGTCAACCTCAACAAGAAGGCGCGCGACGGCAAGATCGATCCGGTGATCGGCCGCAATGCCGAGATCAACCGTGCGATCCAGGTCTTGTGCCGCCGCCAGAAGAACAACCCGCTGTTCGTCGGCGAAGCCGGCGTCGGCAAGACCGCGATCGCCGAAGGCCTCGCCAAGCGCATCGTCGACAGCGATGTGCCGGAAGTGCTGGCGGCCGCGACCGTGTTCTCGCTCGACATGGGCACGCTGCTCGCGGGCACCCGTTACCGCGGCGATTTCGAGGAGCGGCTCAAGCAGGTCCTGAAGGAGCTGGAGGCGCATCCGAACGCCATCCTGTTCATCGACGAGATCCACACCGTGATCGGCGCCGGCGCCACTTCCGGCGGCGCGATGGATGCGTCCAATCTGCTGAAGCCTGCGCTGGCTTCGGGCACGATCCGCTGCATGGGCTCGACGACCTACAAGGAATATCGTCAGCACTTCGAGAAGGACCGCGCGCTGGTGCGGCGCTTCCAGAAGATCGACGTCAACGAGCCGACGGTGGAAGACGCGATCGCGATCCTCAAGGGCCTCAAGCCCTATTTCGAGGATTACCATCGGCTGAAATACACCAATGAGGCGATCGAGGCGGCGGTGCAGCTATCGTCGCGCTACATCCACGACCGCAAGCTGCCCGACAAGGCGATCGACGTGATCGACGAGTCCGGCGCGGCGCAGATGCTGGTCGCCGAGAGCAAGCGCAAGAAGACGATCGGCATCAAGGAGATCGAAACCACGATCGCGACCATGGCGCGGATCCCGCCGAAGAGCGTGTCGAAGGACGATGCCGAGGTGCTGAAGCATCTCGAGCAGACCCTGAAGCGTACGGTATTCGGCCAGGACAAGGCGATCGAGTCGCTGGCGGCGTCGATCAAGCTGGCGCGTGCCGGCTTGCGCGAGCCGGAGAAGCCGATCGGCAGCTATCTGTTCTCGGGTCCGACCGGCGTCGGCAAGACCGAGGTGGCCAAGCAGCTCGCGGCGTCGCTCGGTGTCGAGCTGTTGCGCTTCGACATGTCCGAATACATGGAGCGGCACACCGTGTCGCGCCTGATCGGCGCGCCTCCCGGCTATGTCGGTTTCGACCAGGGCGGTCTGCTCACCGATGGCGTGGACCAGCATCCGCATTGCGTCGTGCTGCTCGACGAAATCGAGAAGGCGCATCCGGATCTCTACAACGTGCTGTTGCAGATCATGGATCATGGCCGGCTCACCGACCACAATGGCAAGCAGGTCAACTTCCGCAACGTGATCCTGATCATGACCACGAACGCGGGCGCGGCCGACCTCGCGCGGCAGGCCTTCGGCTTCACCCGCTCGAAGCGGGAAGGCGACGATCATGAGGCGATCAACCGGCAGTTCGCGCCGGAGTTCCGCAACCGGCTGGATGCGATCGTCTCCTTCGCGCACCTCAATGCCGAGGTGATCGGCATGGTGGTCGAGAAGTTCGTGCTGCAGCTCGAGGCGCAACTCGCCGACCGCGACGTCACGATCGAGCTGTCCGAGCCCGCCAAGGCCTGGCTGATCGAGCACGGCTATGACGAGCAGATGGGCGCGCGTCCGATGGCGCGCATCATCCAGGAGCACATCAAGAAGCCGCTCGCGGATGAAGTTCTGTTCGGCCACCTCAAGGGCGGCGGACATGTTCGCGTCGTGCTGGTCAAGGACGAGGCGACCGCCAAGGACAAGATCGGCTTCGAATATGTCGAGGGCCCGGTCACGCCGAAGCCCGAGAACCTGCTGCCGCGCAAGCGCAAGCCGCCGAAGGGCGGGCCGAACAATGGCGGCGGAGGCGGCACGAAGGGGCCAGCCTCGAAGGGGCCGATGGTCAAGGCCTGAGGCGCGAGCGATTAATCAAATGAAAAGGCCGGCTGGACAGCCGGCCTTTCTGTTTAAGCCGATGGAGTCGCGCGACGTGTGCGCGCGAGTTTCACTCGCCCTTCAAACGCTGACCCTCGTGGACCCGCACCTGGTCGGCGCCGCGGCTGCCGGCCGAGGACAGCCGCAGCGTGCTGAGCACCGCGCCCACGACGGCAAAGCCGACGCCGACCATCAGCGAGATCTTGGTGCCGTCGGCCGGATAGCGGGCCAGCAGCATCGCCACCAACGCCGCGCCGATGGTCTGTCCGAGCAGGCGCGCGGTCCCCAACATGCCGCTGGCGCCGCCGGAGCGCTCGCGCGGGGCGGCGGCGATCATGGTGCGGTTGTTCGGGGTCTGGAACAGGCCGAACCCCGCGCCGGCGAGCGCCATGCGCCAGATCACGTCGATCGGTGTCGCATGGACCGGCATGAACGCCAGCGTGCCCAGACCCAATGCGAACAGCAGCAGGCCGATGCCGCCGAGCAGGCCGGCCGGGTAACGCTCGACCAGCCAGCCCGCGATCGGCGCTGCGAATGCGACCGCGATCGGCCACGGCGTGATCAAGAGGCCGATCTGCACCGCCGAATATCCGAAGTGGTTCTCGAGATAGAACGGCATCGCGACGAAGGCCAGCATCTGGCCGCAGAACGAGGCGATCGACGTGCCGATCGACAGCGCGAAGATCGGGATCCGCAAGAGGTCGACCGGCAGCAGCGGCGAGGGCAGATGCTGCTGCCGCCGGTACAGCAGATGGGAAGCGACCGCGGCAATCGCGAACTCCAATGCGCAGAGATACAGTGCCTCGCCATGGCCGGCGCTGTCGATCGCGCTGATGCCGAACCCGAACGCAATGGCGCTCATCGCGGCGCTCTGCCAGTCGAAGGCGTGAACCGCGGGCCGGGTATGCGGCAGGAAGCGCCAGCCCAATGCCAGCGTGACGATGCCGAGCGGGACGTTGATGGCGAACAGATACGGCCAGGTGCCGACCGCCAGGATGACCGAGGCGATGGTCGGGCCGACCGCGGCCGAGATCGCGACCACCAGCGCGTTGACGCCGATGCCGCGGCCGAGCTGCGAATGCGGATAGATGAAGCGGACCAGCGCCGTATTGACGCTGAGGATGCCGGCAGCGCCGAACCCCTGCAGAATGCGGGCGACCGTCAGCAGCGGCAGCGTATGCGACAGCGCGCAGAACAGCGACGCCAGCGTGAACAGCAACAGCCCCGCCAGATAGACGCGGCGATAGCCGATGATCTCGCCGAGCGAGGCCAGCGGCAGCAGCGAGATCGTGATCGCGAGCTGATAGCCGTTAACGATCCAGATCGAGAAGGCGGGGCTGGCGTCAAGATCCCGCGCGATGGTCGGCAGCGCCACGTTGGCGATCGAGCCGTCGACGACCGCCATCACGAGGCCGAGCGCGATCGTGAGAATGGCCCAATTGCGCTGCGGCTGCGGCAGCCCGTCGGGATGCTCAATGATCGCGGACGACATGTCGTGAAATGGCTCTCGGTTCCAGCATGGGCGGGCTTACCGGATGCTGGATTAACCTGGCCTTTGCAACCCCCGAAATGACAGATGCCGGCCGCGATCGAAACGCGGCCGGGGAGCCGCGGGAGGACGCTCAGCCCTGGCCGAGCAGTTCCTTGATCCGCCGCTGCAGCTGCCGTTTCTTGATCTCGCTGCGGCGGACCCGCTCGTCGAGATCGCTGACCGGGGTGTCCGAGGTCATGATCCGGAACGCGAGGCCGACTTTGTTGGCCTGGCGCCAGATCATCCGCGCCAGGAACGAGCGGCCCTTGCGCGCGACGTTGAGATTCATCTCTTCGGGCAGTCGCGTGGCGTCGCCAAATTCGACGCAGGCGCCGCCTTCGCTGATGTTGCGGACGACGCAATCCATCGTCGAGCCGCGCTCATTGATCTCCGCAACCGCACCGTAAAACACCTTGTCTCGTGGGCTCTGGCGCCGGTCCTGCATGGGAAATCCTCCTAAATTAACGGCAGAACTGTACCGGTCCGGACCTACGAAAAGAAGGGTACGAACGGAACCCGTTGGAGTTAGTGTAAATTGTTTGCATCTGTGAAGGTTCGGATTCCCGGCTATTTTGCGCCGCAAACGGCCCGAGAAGCTAGTTCGGCACCCGGCTTTGCCGCCAATCGCGCGGGGAAAGGCCGTAATGGTCGCGGAACACGCGGCCGAAATGCGAGAGATCGTTAAAGCCCCAGGCGAACGCGATCTCGCCGATGTGGCGATGCGCGTGCGCCGGTGAGGCGAGGTCGCGCTTGCAGCGCTCCAGCCGTTGCGCCAGCACGAAGCGCTGGAACGAAGTGTCCTCGTCGGCCAGCAGGCTGTTGACGTAGCGCGGCGAGATGCCGAGCGCCGCGGCGGTCTCGGTGAGGCTGAGCTCGGGGTTCGGCAGATGCGCGAGCACATGCGCCTTCAGCCGGTAGAGCAGGGCGGAGCGGTGCGTCGAAGCCGGCAGCGCCGCGCCGCCGAGCCGCTCGCTGATCGCCATCGCGAGCAGGTCGGCGGCCTGGTCGGCGAGGCGGATCGCATTATCAGGATCGAGCTTGTCGGCGATCTCCGAGAGCCCGCTGATGAACTGCCAGGCGAGCCGCTGCACCGGGCGATCCGATGTGAACGTGGTCGCCGTCAGGCCCTGGGTGCCGGCAAAGCGCCGGTGCAGCATCGCGCGCGGCACTTGGAAGATGGTCTGCGTGAAGTCGTCGTTGAAGCGCAGCTCATACGGGCGCGTGGTGTCGTAGAACGCAAACTCGCCCGGCCGGATCACGGTCTCGCGGCCGTCCTGCACGACGGCGCCCGCGCCACTTT
This sequence comes from Bradyrhizobium sp. USDA 3240, assembly GCF_054063295.1. Taxonomy (NCBI): domain Bacteria; kingdom Pseudomonadati; phylum Pseudomonadota; class Alphaproteobacteria; order Hyphomicrobiales; family Nitrobacteraceae; genus Bradyrhizobium; species Bradyrhizobium sp. USDA 3240. The sequence continues at coordinate 401,885 of NZ_JBSSGD010000002.1, read as the reverse complement.
GGCCGAGCGCGAACAGAACAAAATCCTCGCTGGTGCGTGCGATCCGCGACGGCGTGCGCAGCACGCGCTGCCGGCCTGACGAGACGACGGAGCATTTCACCGCGCCGAGTTGCGCGCTGGTGATGGCGCCGTGGAAGGCGGTGCCGAGATCGGACTTGCAGTCGAGCTGCACGAACACGTCGCAGACGATGTCGCGCCAGAGTGCCAGGCGCCGATGCGTGGGCGCGGCTTCCGTGGTGAACAGGGCCGGCATGATTTCCTCCCTTCACGAGTGCAAACGCTGGCCACGCAAACAAAGCAAGCTTCGTATCGGGGACGGCTGGGGGAATCTCCTCCGCAGTCGAATTTTCCTTCCGTCCTGGTCGAACGGCGTTCCCGGTCCCGGGGCAGCATGATGTCAGAGGCCGCTAGGCCCGATCAAGTACGAACCGGCCAGAGTGGCCGCCTGCGAGGAGGACATCATGGGCATCGAACATCCGAAATATCGCGTTGCGGTGGTGCAGGCGGCGCCTGCCTGGCTCGATCTCGACGCCTCCATCGCCAAGAGCATTGCCTTGATCGAGGAGGCCGCCGCGAAGGGTGCAAAACTGATCGCGTTCCCCGAGGCCTTCATCCCCGGCTATCCCTGGTACATCTGGCTGGACTCGCCGGCCTGGGCGATCGGGCGCGGCTTCGTGCAGCGCTATTTCGACAATTCTCTTTCGTACGATAGCTCGCAGGCCGAGAAGCTGCGGCTCGCCGTGAAGAAGGCCGGCATGACCGCGGTGCTCGGCCTGTCCGAGCGCGACGGCGGCAGCCTCTATCTGGCGCAATGGCTGATCGGGCCCGACGGCGAGACCATCGCGAAGCGGCGCAAGCTGCGGCCGACCCACGCCGAGCGCACCGTCTATGGCGAGGGCGACGGCAGCGACCTCGCGGTGCATGACCGCCCCGGCATCGGCCGCCTCGGCGCGCTGTGCTGCTGGGAGCATCTGCAGCCGCTGTCGAAATACGCGATGTACGCCCAGAACGAGCAGGTGCATGTCGCGGCCTGGCCGAGCTTCTCGCTGTACGATCCGTTCGCGCCGGCGCTCGGCTGGGAGGTCAACAACGCGGCCTCGCGGGTCTACGCCGTTGAAGGCTCGTGCTTCGTGCTGGCGCCCTGCGCCACGGTCTCGCAGGCGATGATCGACGAGATGTGCGACCGCGACGACAAGCACGCGCTGCTGCATGTCGGCGGCGGCCACGCCGCGATCTACGGACCCGACGGCAGCTCGATCGCCGAGAAGCTGCCACCCGACCAGGAGGGCCTGCTGCTCGCCGATATCGATCTCGGCGCGATCGGGGTCGCCAAGAACGCCGCCGATCCGGCCGGGCATTATTCGCGGCCCGACGTCACGCGCTTGCTGCTGAACAAGAAGCCCTCGAAGCGCGTCGAGCATTTCGCGCTGCCGCTCGACATCGAAGAGATCGACGCGGCCGCAAGCTGAACGCCTGACATCAAACCGGAGGCGACTGCCATGGAATCCGCAATTCCCTCTCATCTGCAAACAGCGCGCTCCCGTCATCGTCGCGTGCCCGACGATTACGCGCCGCCGTATCCCTCGTTCGTCGCGCGCCACAAGCCCGCGGTCGCTCGGGTGATCATGGCCTATTTCGGCGTGCAATATCGTGGCGAGCCGACCGCAGCAGTGGCCAAGGCGCTGGCATCGATCGCAAGGCGCTTTGCCGGCGACAACGGTCCGACGCATTGGGATCGCGCGCAAAATGTCGACCAGGCCGGCTACACCAACGTCGTCTCGGTCGCCTATTGGGACGATGCCGGGCGTTTCGATGCCTGGTTCGAGGCCGCGCGCGAGGCCTGGATCGGCAGCGGCGCTAGCGATGGCGTCGGCCGCTTCATCGAGGTGCTGCGGCCGCACGTCGAACGCTACGAGACACTGTTCTCGTCGCTCGGCCGCCCCGAGGGCGTTGCGGTCCTTGCCGACGGCATGAGCGCCGAGGTGCAGGAGCATGCGTACTGGGGCGGCATGCGCGACCGCATTCCGCTGTCGCAGACCGACGCGATGTCGCCCGGCGGCGAACCGCGCGTGATCCGCGACGGCGCGCGCATCCGGGTGGTCGCGCATGACAATCTGTGCCTGATCCGCTCCGGCCAGGACTGGAGCGACACCGAGGCGTCGGAGCGCAAGATGTATCTCGACGATGTCGAGCCGGTCCTGCGCGAGGGCATGGATTTCCTGCGTGACGACGGCGTACCGATCGGCTGCTACGCTAACCGCTACATGCGCGTCGTCGACGCGGATGGACGACTGACGGAAAAGTCCTACGGCCAGAGCTGGTGGAAGTCGCTCGCGGCGCTGGAGCGCTGGGCGGAATCGCATCCGACCCATGTCAGAATCTTCGGTGCGGCGATGAAGTATCTGTCGACCTTGGGACCAGCCGCGAAGCTCAGGCTGTATCACGAGGTCACGGTCGCCGCCGCCGACGAGCAGTTCTTTGAGTATCTCGGCTGTCACGAACGAACCGGCATGCTGGGCGCGGTACAGGTGGAGGCTGCACCGGCCCGCTGACGCGAGCTGCATTCAAAATATCGAAAACAACCCCATGCACAGTAGTCGGTGGCTGCCGGCGTTCGACACGGCAGCTTGACGCGTCGGGCAAATCAGCGTTAGACTTCTATTATTCAGAAGTGCAGGCGCACCTCAGCTTGCTGAGTGTCATCACCCGCTTTCGCGAGGGCTTTGCGAAAGCGGAGCAAATCGACAGGGCAGGCGCTGGTTGCTTGGGCCGGTCGGTGGCTTGGACGGGTCAGCCGTGATGGCTAGATGCCTCGTTTGGTTAGGCGATGTGGGGTGGCGTCCTGGCCCATCGCTGGAGATTGATCGCGGTCGCGGCGAGCTGGAAAAGCTGCGGCATTGCGCATCAGGCCGCGATAGCGGGCACGCGCAAGGCCGTAGACGCGCTTGAGCAATGCGAACAACGGCTCGATCGGCGCACGTCGATGCGAGATGACCGCGTTACGACGCACCGCCCAAGGTCCCAAGCGAAGCCAACGGTTGTGTCTACGCATGATGCCGTCGCGAATACCCATCTGCTTCAACCGCACACGTCGTGCGATGGTATCGTAGGCTTTGTCAGCGTAGACCGTTGCCTCGTCGCCGCAGATCAGCCCGTCAGCGGGCACGGTGTCGTTGACATTGGCTGGCGTAAAGGCGAGGCGCCGGATGATGCGACTGCCTTGGTCCATCGCCACGTGCATCTTGTAGCCGAAGGCATATTTGCCGTCCTTCTTGGTCCAGGCAGCGTCAGGATCGTGAGCGCTTTTGACCAGCTTGCTGGCGGGCCGCCCGTCTGCATCCGGGGGCAAATCGGGATCCGGAGGTTCGGGTGGATTAACCGCCGAGCGGATCAGCGAAGCGTCGATCAATGTGCCGCGCTTCAAGACGAAGCCGGACTTCTCGATCTGCGCCGTAATCAGGGCAAACGCGCGCTCCGCCAGCCCGCTCTTGGCCAGCTGTTCGCGGAAACGCCACAGCGTGGAATGATCCGGCACCGGCTCACTCAGCGACAGGCCCAGAAAGCGCCGGAACGACAGGCGGTCCACCAGCGCTTCCTCGAGCCCCGGATCGGACAGCCCATACCATTGCTGCAGCAACAGCGCCTTAAACAGCGCCAGCGACGGGTAAGCTGGCGCTCCCATCGACCCGCTGCGCAAGCCGCTCAGCAGCGCTTCAATCGCGCTCCAGTCGACCAGTTCCGACACTCGCTGCAATGGCGCATTGGCCCGAGCCGCGTCATTCACCAGTCCGTCTGTAAAGCTCAATTGACCAATCTGGCGTTCCGCCATCCGTTCCTCCGGCGAATCCTTCACCAAAGAGAATCATCCCGGATGACTTCTGCAAAGCCCTCGCGCATGCGGGTGATCCAGTATTCCAGAGACGTCTGTGCTTGAGCTGAGAGGCCGCGGCGCACTGGATCGCCCGGTCCATGTGCGCAATTGCGCACAGGCCGGGCGATGACAGCGGTGGACGACGATATAGCCTCAATGCGATCCGATCTAAGAGCCGGCTTCGCTCGTCTCGACCCCGAAAGCGGGAGGGTGTAGCGAGCGCGGCGTCAGAACGTTCTCGTCAAACCCTCTACGGCCGCAGCCGGCCGCCGCGTTCCGTGATCGCCTGCGCCAGTTCGACCGCCGGGCCGCGTCTGGTGCGGCGGGCGGTGCGGACCACGAACTCGACGCTGCCGAGCGGCGGCAGGCCTGACGCGGGCATGGCTTCAAGTCCATCCGGGATCAAGCCCTGCAAGTCCATCCGGGATCAAGCCCTGCGCCTGTGGGGTGATGCCGAGACCGGCGAGCGCTGCGGCGCGGAGGCTGCCGCTGGAGCAGACGATGCGCCAGGGCCGTCCGAACCGTTCCATCGCCTCCAGCACCACGCTGCGGCTGACGCTGGGTGGCGCGTAGAGGATCAGCGGCAGCGGCTGCTCGGGATCGAGCCGCGTGCCGGGCGCACCGGTCCACACCAGCCGGTCCTGCCACACCAGTTGGCCCAGCGCGTCGCCGGGCCGCCGCTTGCCCAGCACGAGGTCGAGCTCGCCGGCGTCGAGCTGCTGGTACAGCACGGCGCTGAGCCCGATCGTCAATTCGAGATCGACCTGCGGGTGGCGGCGGACGAAGTCGTGCAGCAGGTCGGGCAGGCGCGAACTGGCAAAATCCTCCGCGGCGCCGAACCGGACTTTTCCGCGCACCTGTGACCCCGCGAAGTAATCGCGGGCGCGGGCATTGGCCTCCAGGATCGGACGCGCAAAGCCCGTCATCGCCTCGCCGTCGGCGGTGAGCACGACCGAATGGGTGTCGCGCACGAACAGGCGACGGCCGGCGGCGGCCTCGAGCTTGCGGATGTGCTGGCTGACCGTCGACTGCTTCAGGCCGAGGCGTCGGCCGGCCTCGGTGAAGTTCTGGGTCTGCACCACGGTCAGGAAGGTTTCGAGCTGGGCCGGGTCGAGCATGACAGATCCGTCATTACAATATGTAATGACAATAACATCGGTAAGCGCGGTTCACAATCGGCATGGGGAGGGCCATTTTCCGGTCAAGGAAAGGAAGCCTCCATGACCATCAGCCGCCTGCGCTCATTCGTGCCCGTCGACCCCTATATCGCCGCCATCGTCGGCATGGTCGGCCTCGCCACCCTGCTGCCGCTGCACGGGCAGGGTACCGTGATCGGCGGCTATGCCACCGAGGTGGCGATCGCGCTGCTGTTCTTCCTCCACGGCGCCCGGCTGTCGACCACGGAGGCGCTGGTAGGCGCCCGGCACTGGCGGCTGCACCTCGTGATCTTCCTGTCGACCTTTGCCCTGTTCCCGCTGCTCGGCCTCGCGGCGCATGCGCTGGCGCCGCATCTGCTGACGCCGGCGCTGTGGGCGGGCGTGATCCTGATCTGCATCCTGCCGTCGACCGTGCAGTCGTCGGTCGCCTTCACCTCGATCGCGCACGGCAATGTGTCGGCTGCGCTGTGCTCGGCGACCGCCTCCAACCTGCTCGGCATCGTCGCGACGCCGCTGCTGGCGGGCTTCCTTCTGTCGAGCCATGGCGGGTTCTCCGGCAATGCCGCGCTCGACATCGTCGTGCAGCTGCTGCTGCCGTTCGTAGCGGGGCAGTTGTCGCGGCCGCTGATCGGACGCTGGGTCGAGCGGCACCATGCGATGCTCGGCCTGGTCGACCGCGGCTCGATCCTCCTGATCGTCTACACCGCGTTCAGCGACGGCGTCAGCCATGGCATCTGGCACCAGGTCAACGCGACGCAGATGGCCATCGTGCTCGGCCTCGATGCGCTGCTGCTGGCGATCGTGCTGCTGATCACCAATTTCGGCAGCAAGCTGCTCGGCTTCTCGCGCGCCGACCGCATCGCGATCATGTTCTGCGGCTCGAAGAAGAGCCTCGCGAGCGGATTGCCGATGGCGAGCGTGCTGCTCGCCGGGCAGTCGGTCGGGTTGATCGTGCTGCCGCTGATGCTGTTTCACCAGATCCAGCTGATGACCTGCGCCGCGCTGGCGCGCCGTTATGCGGGCGGCGAGGAAGGGTCGTCACATGATGTCGCCCGGGCGCTTGTCGAAGCGCACTGAGTGGAGGCATTTGCCTCCGCTGTCGTCCCCCGGCTTGACCGGGGGACCCAGTACGCCGCGGCTTTTCCGTGACCAACTGGTGTCTCTGGAATACTGGATCGCCCGGTCGAGGCCGGGCGATGACACCGTTAGCTTGGCAGGCGATGGTCTTCGCTCAACCTGAAGCTACGCCACGCGCAGGCCCTTCGCGATTTCCTTCTGCGCGTCGAACTCGCGGCGCAGGCGAGCCAGCTCCTCGGCGCTCAATGCTTCTGCATTGCTGTAGTCGCGCTTCCAGGACGCGTCCTCGCTCCAGCGCAGCGGCGACTGCACCGTGGTCTGCGGACCGGGCGCAGTTTCCAGCACGCGCAGCGCGAGCTCCAGCGTGAAGGCCTGCGAGGCCACGTCATGCGGCTTGCCCGCGGAGTTGCCGAGCGGGAAATCGGAGAACAGGAAGCGCGGCACCGCGGCGTGCTCGACGATGTCCTTGGCGCAGCCCATCACCACGGTCGGGATGCCGTTGGCTTCGAGATGCCGCGCGACCAGGCTGATCGTCTGGTGGCAGACCGGGCAGTTCGGCACCAGCACCGCGGCGTCGACCTCATCGTCGCAGCAGCGCTTGAGGATTTCGGGCGCGTCGGTCTCGATGGTGACGCGATGGCTGCGGTTGGTCGGGGCGCCGAAGAAACGCGGCGCGACTTCGCCGATCTTGCCTGCCGTGGCGAGGCGCTTCAGTTGCGCCAGCGGGAACCAGGTGCCGCTGTCGGTCGCAGTGGTATGGGTGCGGTCGTAGGCGATGTGCGAAATCCGCATATCGTGTGACTGCGATGTGTCGCCGTCATAGACCGCATAGAATTTTGCCCCGCCATTGTATTTGGCGCCCGGGCCCTGGTCGCCTTTGGCGGGGTCGAACGGCGCCGCGGTCGTGATGATGGCGACGCGGGACTGGCTCAGGGGCTTCTGCAGAGGTTGGAACGGGGCGGAGGTGTAGTGCGCCCAGCGGTAGGGGGTGGTGTAGCCGATCGCCGCATAATAATCGCGGGTCCGCTTCATGTAGCCGATCGGGGCGTCGTCGTCGGGGGCAAAGCCGGTTTGATCGTCTGAGGCTGCGGCCATTTTGCGCTCCCTTTTGCGCGCCATCATTTCAGTCCATAGCTAGACCACGGGCTTGCGGTGTCAAGCCGCGCCGCGCGGGAACAGATTTGCGATGCGAACAGGTCTTTGCGCCGCATGGGTCATGCTTGTGTTGCTGGTGCCGCCGGCCGGCGCCGGCGCGGAGGACGCGCCTGCCGCAGCCTCGGCCACACCGCCACCCGCCGAACAGCCCGCGACGCCGCCTGCGGAGAAGCCAGCCGAGAAACCCGCGGCCACGCCGGCGGAGCAGCCTGCGCCGCCGCCGGGAGAGCAGACGGCACCATCGGCCGAGAAACCTGCTGCTGCCACGCCTACGCCACCCGCCGAGAAGCCCGCGGCGGCGGCAACCGACAAGCCCGCGGACGACGCGCGCGAGAGCGACACCCGCGAGGCGATGTGCCTGATGATCGAGTCGGCGGCGCGGTCGAACGATCTGCCGCTCGAATTCTTCGCGCGCGTGATCTGGCAGGAGAGCCGTTTCCAGGCGGACGCGGTTGGCCCTGTGACCCGGAGCGGCCAGCGGGCGCGGGGCATCGCGCAGTTCATGCCGGGCACCGCGAGCGAGCGGGGGTTGCTCGATCCGCTTGATCCGGTGCAGGCGCTGCCGAAGTCGGCCGAATTCCTCAGCGAGCTGCGCAGCCAGTTCGGCAATCTTGGTCTTGCGGCCGCCGCCTACAATGCCGGCCCGCGCCGGATCCAGGACTGGCTCGCCGGCTCCGGCTACATGCCGCAGGAGACGCGCAATTACGTCTCCGCGATCACCGGCTCCAGCGTCGACGACTGGGCTGCCGCCGGCCGCAACGGCAAGATGCCAGCGCGTGCGCCGACCACGAGCTGCCGCGAACTGATGGCGCTGCTGAAGCGCGCGCCCAATCCGTTCGTGGCCGGGCTCGAACAGCACATCACGCTGTCGGCGGCCAAGGTGTGGGGCGTGCAGCTCGCCGCCGGCTTCAGCCGCGACAAGGCGCTGGCGATGTATGCCCGCGCCATCAAGCGGCTGTCGAGCGTGATCGGCGATCAGGATCCGAGCCTGCTCGGCTCGCGGCTGCGCAGCCGCGGCAGCGCGATGTTCTACCAGGTGCGTATCGGCGCCGACACGCGCCCCGAGGCCGACGGCCTGTGCAGCCGCATCCGCAAGGCGGGCGGGGCGTGTTTCGTGCTGAAGAACCGGGCGTGATGGCGCGGACTTCTCCACGTCATTGCGAGGAGCGAAGCGACGAAGCAATCCATCTGTCCGAGCAAGCGGAGCAATGGATTGCTTCGCTCCGCTCGCAATGACGAGTGGGGTTATCGCCACTGCATACCCGCCCTGTGCGGCCGTTTGCTTGACCCATTGAGCCCCGCGCCCTAAGCCGCCGCCATTGTAAAACCATCCGGCTTCCCGTGGCGCTTCCTCCGCTCGATTCTCCGCAATGGCAGACCTCGTTCCGCGCCTTCCTGTGGGGCGCGCGGTCGATCGGCGCCACCGTGCTAACGCTCGTGCTGTTTGCGACCTATCTCGGCATCGGCGCGCTGGCGCATGATTCCGGCTTCTCGCTGGGCTGGACGCTGGCAAGCACGGCGTTCGTCTGGGCGGGGCCCGCGCAGATCATCGTGATCACGACGCTCGGCTCCGGCGCCACCGTGCTGCAATCGGCGATCGCAGTCACCGTCAGCGCGATCAGGCTGTTTCCGATGGTGGTGTCGGTGCTGCCGATGATGCGCACCGAAGACACCAAGCGCCGGCATCTGATCCTGGTGGCGCACCTCACGGCGGTGACGCTGTGGGTCGAATGCTTCCGCTTCCTACCGCAAGTGCCGCGCAACCGACGGATTGCCTTCATCCACGGGCTCGGCCTGGGGCTGGTGTCGGTCTGCTTGATCGCCAATACCATCGGCTACACGCTCGCGGCCAACCTCACGCCGCTGCTCGCCGCCGGCATGCTGATGCTGACGCCGCTGGCCTTCCTGTTCTCCACCGCGCGCAACTGTCGCGAACTCGCCGACGTCATCGCGCTGGTGCTTGGGCTCTTGCTGTTCCCGCTGGCGGCGATGCTGAACAGCGGCGTCGACATCCTGGTCAGCGGCGTCGTCGCCGGAACCATCGCCTACGGCGTGCACCGGGCGAGGGCAGGCATCGTGAGGGCGCGCGCATGAGCACCTTCATCGGCGACTGGCACGCGCTCGCGATCCTGTTCGTCGCCGGCGTCATCCCCAACCAGATCTGGCGCATGCTCGGCCTGTGGTTCGGCGGCGGCATCGACGAGAACTCCGAGCTCCTGGTCTGGGTGAGGGCGGTCGCCACCGCGATCCTCGCTGGTATCATCGCGCAGATCGTGGTGCAGCCGCCGGGCGCGCTCGCCAGCGTGCCGGATTGGCTGCGTTACGGCGCCGTCGCCGCAGGCTTCGTGGCGTTCATGCTGGCGAGGAAATCGATCTTCGCCGGCGTGATCGTGGGCGAAATCGTCATGCTGTCAGGCAAATACTGGCTCGGCTGATTGCGGCAACCGCATTATCCGTTACTCTCGTTCTCCAAGAAAACAATAACGGGGGAACGCCATGCAGCGGCGTGCATCATCGGCTTTCATTTTTGTTTTGGCCGTCTTGCTGATAGCAGCGTTGCCGGCGCGTGCCGCGGACTATCCGTCACGTCCGATCAAGCTCGTGGTGCCCTACGCCGCTGGTGGACCGACCGACGTCCTCGGCCGAATCGTCGGCGAATATCTCGGGCGCGATCTCAAGCAGGTCGTCGTGGTCGAGAACAAGGCCGGCGCGCAGGGCGCGATCGGCGCCGAGGCCGTGGCGCGCTCCGACCCCGACGGTTACACGCTGTTCGTGACGGCGGCCTCGATCTTCGTGCTCAATCCGCTGCTCTACAAGAAGCTGCCCTACGATCCGGCCGGGGATTTCCGCCTGCTGTCTGTCATCACGGATGCGCCGATGATCATGGAGGTGAATCCGTCGGTGCCTGCCAAGACGATCGCCGAGTTCGTCGCCTACGCCAAGACAAATCCCGGCAAACTCAATTTCGGATCTGCCGGCACCGGTGGCACCGTGCACCTCGCCGGCGAGATGTTCAAGCAGATGGCCGGCGTCGAGATGACCCATGTGCCGTACAAGGGTGCGGGACCCGCGTTGCAGGATTTGCTGTCAGGCAACATCCAGCTGATGTTCGACACGCTCGGCACCGCACTGCCGCCGGTCAAATCAGGCATGCTACGGGCGCTCGGCGTCAGCTCGGCCGAGCGCATCCCCGATCTGCCCGACCTGCCGACGATCGCCGAGAGCGGCTACCCCGATTATGCGGTCAGCGTCTGGTATGGTATTGCAGCGCCGTCGAAGGTGCCTGACGACATCGCGGGCAAGATCAAGGCGAGTCTCGACCGGGCCTTGAACGACGAGGCGTTTCGCGCTTCGCTGGTCAGGATCGGTTTCCCGCCGCTGCGCGTAAAGAGCCAGGCCGAGATCGACAGATTTGTGGACACTGATCGCGCGCGGTGGGCGGGCGTGGTCAAGGCACTGAACATATCGTTGGACTGACACATGGTACGTGAAATGGAATTGCGCCAGGGTGAGGTCGCGGTCGACATGCCGACGGCGCGCGACGCCGGGCTCGTCTTCATCGGCCGCATCCGCACGCCCTGGACCTCGCGGCTGGCGACGCCGCGGCAGGGGCGGCATGACGGCCCGGTGTGCCGGCTCGAGATCTTCGAGCCCTGGGTCGCCGCGATCAAGGGCGTCGATTTCTACTCGAACCTCGAAGTGCTGTACTGGCTGCACCAGTCGCGCCGCGACATCGTGCTGCAAAGCCCGAAGAACAACGGCAACACCCGCGGCACCTTCTCGCTGCGCTCGCCGGTGCGCCCCAATCCGATCGGCACATCGATCGTCAAACTGGTGGGCGTCGAGGGCAATGTCATCCTGGTGCGCGGCCTCGACTGCCTCGACGAGACGCCGCTGATCGACGTCAAACCCGACCGCTGCGAGTTCACCCCGCTCGCCCCGCCACAGGCCGGGGATTTCGAGACGGAGTAGATCTCTCCACCGTCATTCCGGGGCGCGCGGAGCGCGAGCCCGGAATCCATCCGTCCGCGCGTTTCTTGGTGCAATGGATTCCGGGCTCGCGCCAAGAGGCGCGCCCCGGAATGACGAGGAGTGAAGCTCTCCGTCGTCGAGATCCCGGGTTCGTCGCTACGCGCCGCCCCGGGATGACGCCTTCGGCGTCACTTCAACGCCGCGATCAGCTTCGCCGCATTGGCCTCCAGCACCTTGCCGTCTTCCTTGTGGCTCGCGGGCGGCAACAGCGCGACGCCGTCCTTGCGCGGCATCACGTGCATGTGCAGATGGAACACGACCTGGCCACCGGCGGGCTCGTTGAATTGCTGCACGGTGATGCCGTCAGCCTCGAACGCCTTCATTCCGGCTGCGGCGATCTTGTGGGCGGCGCGCGCGACATGGGCGTAGTCGTCGGGCGTGATGTCGAGGATGTTGCGGGCAGGGGCCTTCGGAATCACAAGCGTATGCCCGGGCGAGCGCGGCATGATGTCGAGGAAGGCGAGCACGTGGTCGTTCTCGTAGACCTTGTAGGACGGAAATTCGCCGCGCAGGATTTTTGCGAAGGGGTTGTTGTTGTCATAGGCGGCGGGCATGGCGGCGGCTCCCTGGATTTTGTGGGTCTAATTTCTCGGTCGCGAGGCAAACGTCAAGCGTCGTCGTCGACGGTCTTGCGGAACGGACCGGCCTCGCTGAGTTCGCGGCCGACCTCGGCGACATAGTCGCGCTCGCGCTTGAGGTAATCGGCGATCGCCCGGCGCAATCCGGGATCGGCGATGAAATGCGCCGAATAGGTGGTCTGCGGCAGGTAGCCGCGCGCCAGCTTGTGCTCGCCCTGCGCGCCGGCCTCGACCACCTTGAGCCCGCGCTGAACCGCGAAATCGATCGCCTGGTAGTAACAGACCTCGAAATGCAGGAACGGATGGTGCTCGATCGCGCCCCAGTTGCGGCCGAACAGCGTATCCGAGCCGATGAAGTTGATGGCGCCGGCGATCCAGCGGCCGTTGCGCTTGGCCATCACAAGCAGCACGTCCCGGCTCATGCTCTCGCCGATCAGCGAGAAGAATTCGCGGGTGAGGTATGGCCGGCCCCATTTGCGCGAGCCGGTCTCCATGTAGAACTCGAAGAACGCGTCCCATGCGTCCTCGGTGATATCGGAGCCGGTCAGCCAGTGGATGGTAATCCCGGCGGTCACGGCCTCGCGGCGCTCGCGCTTGATGCCCTTGCGGTGACGCGAGTTCAGCGAGCCCAGAAAGTCGTCGAAGGTCTTGTAGCCTTGATTGTGCCAGTGGAACTGCTGGTCGGTTCGTTGCAGGAAACCGTGCGCGCCGAGCAATTTTGCCTCGTCCTCGCGGGCAAAGGTGACGTGCACGGAGGAGGCCTCGGTGGCGTTGCAGAGCGCCCGCAGGCCCCGCGCCAGCGCCGAGCCGATCGCCTCGCGGTCGACGCCGTCGCGGATCAGCAGCCGCGGCCCGGTCGCGGGCGTGAACGGGACTGAGACCTGGAGCTTCGGATAGTAGCTGCCGCCGGCGCGGTGATAGGCCTCGGCCCAGCCGCGGTCGAACACGTATTCACCCTGCGAGTGCGATTTCAGATAGCACGGCACGACGCCGACGATCTTGCCATCGAGCTTGGCAAATCAGATGCCGCGGTCCCCAGCCGGTCCGCGGGCAGGCCGAGTTCGAAGCTTCGGCCGCAGCGAAAAAGGCGTGGGAAACGAAAGGGTTATAGCTCGAATCTGCGGTCGTCTGGCAATCGCCTGCGGCAGCGGGCGAGGCCAGGGTGTCGAGGTTGTGGATGCTGTCCGCATCCGTCTTCGGATTGGCGCAGGCATCCCATTCCGCGGCCGGAATGCCGCCGATGTCAGCCACAGCCTCTAGGGTGATTTCAGACGACGCCATCGAGAGTGAAGACCGGTGCCTCTTTTGAGCATGATCTTTCCGGAACAGCTGGCTCCACTTCCGGATCATGCTCCGCATTCCGCCATCGCTGATGACGACCAACTCCCGACAAGATCGTGCGTCGCAGCGACGAGTTCAAGAGTCTCTGCGACATGTCAGGTTCCCGGCACAAACCCCTCGAAAATCATCTGGTCGGCGTAGCGGGCCGCGCGCTCGCGCTGGTCCGCGGTGCGCACGGTCCACGCCAGCAGCGGGCAGCCGAACACGTTGCGGGCGATCCAAGGCGCCGGCGCCGGCAGCTGGTTGACCCAGAAGGCAACGAAATGCGGCTCGGTCTTGAAGCCGTGGCGCAGATACAGCATGCGGTCCCGCTGCGCCGGCGTCAGCTTGGTCCAGGAACTGTCGTCATAGGTCCGCTGGGCGGTGATGCCGCGCGGCAGGTTCGGCATGGCCTCGCGCAGCGCCAGCACCTGGTCCGGATCGAACGACATGCCGACGACAGGGCCGGAATAGGACGCCAGCACCTCGGCCATCCGCCGAACCAGCTTGCGGTCGCTGTCGAAATGGCTCTTCACCTCGATCACCAGCGGGACGCGGCCGGCGACCAGCGTGCAGAGATCGCCGAGCGTCATCATCTGCTCGGAGGTGTTCTTGAATTTCACCGCCTTCAGCTCGGCTGCGGTCTTGGCCGAGAGCAGGCCCGAACCCTCGGTGAGGCGGCCGAGCGCATCGTCGTGATGCACCATCGCCTCGCCGTCGGCGGTGAGCTGGATATCGCACTCGATGGCGAAATTGCCTGCGACCGCGGCGGTAGCCGCGGCCGGCATGTTCTCGATGACGCCGCGTGCGGCATCGTGCAGGCCGCGATGGGCGACCGGCCGCTTGGTCAGCCAATCAGGGGCGCGCATCGCTCAGGCGACTTCGAACACGCCTTCGACCTCGACCGCGGCGTCCGCGGGCAGCGAGGCAACGCCGACGGTGGTGCGGGCATGGCGGCCCTTGTCGCCGAACGCCGCGACCATCAGATCGGAAGCGCCGTTCAGCACCTTCGGTCCGTCGAAGAAGTCCGGCGCCGAGTTGATGAAGCCGCCGAGCCGCACCACGCGCACGACCTTGTCGAGATCGCCGAGCGCCGCCTTGACCTGGGCCAGGAGGTTGATCGCGCAGCCCTGCGCGGCGGCGACGCCCTGCTCGAGCGTGACGCCGGCCCCTAACTTACCCTTGGCGATCAGCTTGCCTTCGGCGTTGAAGCAGACCTGGCCCGAGACGAACAACAGGTTGCCGCTGCGGACGAAGGGGACGTAATTCGCGACCGGGGAGGTCGGCTCGGGAAGTGTGATGCCCTGTGACGCAAGTTTCTGTTCGACGGTACCCGCCATTTTGTTCCCCAATTGGATTTGCACGAAGCCTGAAACGCGGTCAGGGCCAAGTTTGTTTCGTTTGTTTCGCGCATCGTGCCGCCGGTTGCAAGCGACGGTAAGGTGAGGGCGGCGCGGCGGTGACGTGCGGAATCGTACGGAAAACTGCCGGAAAGGACGGCAAATACGCTGCTTGCATTGCTATTTTGTCAGACTTGCCCCAGTTGCGGCGCAATACCACCGTCACTATTGTGGCGAATCCCTGCCTCCTCGAGGAAAACCTATGACCTTGCCGTTTCGGAATTCGTCGCGTGCCCTGGTGCTCACGATCGCCGTTGCCGCAGGATCCGGTCTGGTTCAAGGGTCTGCCGCTGCGGCCGGCGGGCCGTTTCTGGCGCATCAGGCGCTGTACGATCTGAGCCTCGTGAAGTCGCGCGGCTCCAATTCGGTCAGCGATGCGCGCGGGCGCATCCTCTACAATTTCTCCGGCAGCTCCTGCGAAGGCTACACCTCCGAATTCCGCCAGGTGTCCGAGCTCGACAGCGGTGAGGGCAAGGTGACGCTGTCCGATCTGCGCTCCTCGTCCTGGGAAGACGCGTCGGGCAAGAGCTACCGCTTCAAGATCGACACGCGGATGAACGACAGTGACTCGTCGCCGGTCGACGGGATTGCGGAGCGCGTGGGCGATCATATCACCGTGAAGCTGACCCAGCCGGTGAAGAAGACCTTCAATCTCGACGGCAAGATCGTGTTCCCGACCGAGCAGATCCAGCACATCATCGCCGCCGCCCGCGACGGCAAATCGGTGCTCGAACAGACCGTCTATGACGGCTCCGACAATGGCGAGAAAGTCTACAACACGCTGACCGTGATCGGCCGGCCGATCGCCGGCGACCGCGCGCCGTCATCGCCCGATCCGTCGACCGCGAGCGATGCGATGAAAACCATGACGCGCTGGCCGGTGACGGTGAGCTATTACGACAGCGACGCGCGGGCCAAGGATGGCGAGCAGACGCCAGTCTATGCGATGTCGTTCGAACTCTACGAGAACGGTGTCTCCCGCGCGCTGGTCCTGGACTACAACGATTTCGTGATCTCGGGCGCACTGGACAAGTTCGACGTCAGGGATTCCAAGCCCTGCAAGTGACGGCTGGCGCTCGCCACCCACTCACTCGGTGTCGTCCCGGCGAAGGCCGGGACCCATAGCCACCGAAGGTCGTTATTGCGCAACGCTGGGGCCACAGCTTCCTTCAACAACTCAACCCTGTGGTGATGGGTCCCGGCTTTCGCCGGGACGACGGCGGAGACCGCACTGGCCGGAACCATCAGACACGAGTACGCTTCCCAAAACACGCGTGTCAGGGAGGCACATCATGAGCAAATCAGACCATCTGCGCCCCAGCGGCCTGCATCACAATCCGGCTTACTCCCACGTCGTCGTCGCGACGGGTGCGCGCACGATCTACATTTCCGGACAGGTTTCCACCGACGAGGAGGGCCGGGTGGTCGGCGCCGGCGATCTCGCTGCGCAGACGACGCAGGTGATGCAGAACCTCGGCATGGCGTTGAAAGCCGCCGGGGCGAACTATTCCAACATCGTCAAGATCACGACCTTTGTGGTGGGATACAAACCGGAGCTTCGCCCGATCATCGGCAAGGCGCGCTCGGCGTTCTTCGAGGGCATGGAGCCGCCGGCCTCGACGCTCGTCGGCGTCACCGCGCTCGCGGCCCCGGAATGGCTGATCGAGATCGAGGCGGTGGCCGTCGCGGATTGATGCAGGTCGTCATGCGCGGGTTTGACCCGCGCATCCATCACTCTTCAAAGAATCTTTCTGGATGGATGGCCGGGTCAAGCCCGGCCATGACGATCGATTACTCCTCCGCGCTCTTCCCCGGCCCCTCATAGGCAATGCCCCGGATCACGGCGGCATTGCCGAACTTCTTGCGCAGATTGTCGATCGCGCGTTCGGCGTGGGCCGAGCGGCGGTCGAGCATGTCGGAATCGTTGGCCTGCGAGCCCGGGCGCAGCGCGCTGACGCCGGCGCCCATCAGGCGGAACGCGGTGCCGTCGATCTCCTTGGCCAGCATCTCGCGCGTCACCGCAAAGATCTTAGCGGCCAATTGGGTCGGCGTCTGGATCGATTGCGAACGCGTGCGCTGGCGGAAGTCGGCGGTCTTCAGCTTCAGCGTGATGGTGCAGCCCGACAGGTCGCTGCTCTTCAGCCGCGCCGAGGTCTTCTCCGACAGCTTCCAGAGCAGTTTTTCCAGGACTGCAAAATCGCGGATGTCGGTCTCGAAGGTGGTCTCGCTCGAGATCGTCTTGGCGCCGCGATCGGGCACCACGCTGCGGTCGTCGATGCCGCGCGCCAGCCGCCACAGCCTGCGGCCTTCGCTGGCGAACTGCTTCATCAGCTCGTTCTCGTCGGCGCGCTGCAGGTCCGCGATGACGCGGAAGCCGCGCTGCACCAGTTTCTCCTGCGTCGCAGGCCCGACGCCGTAGATGAAGCCGACCGGCTTGCTGGCCAGCATCTCGCGCGCCTCGTCCTGGTCGAGCGTAGCGAAGCCCCTGGGCTTGTCGAGGTCGGAGGCGATCTTGGCGAGGAACTTGTTGCAGGACAGCCCGACCGACACCGTGATGCCGATGTCGCGCTCGACGTCGCGGGCAAACTTGGCGAGCACCTTGGCCGGGATCATGCCGTGGACGCGCTGCGTGCCGGAGAGATCGAGGAAGGCCTCGTCGATCGACAGCGGCTCGACCAGCGGCGTCAGTGCCTGCATCGCCTGGCGCACCTCGCGCCCGACCCGGACATACTTTGCCATGTCGGGCGGGATCACGGTCGCGTCGGGGCAGAGTTCCAGCGCCTTGAACATCGGCATCGCCGAGCGGACACCGAAGGTGCGGGCGATGTAGCAGGCAGCCGACACCACGCCGCGCTTGCCGCCGCCGATGATGACGGGGCGATCGGCGATCTCAGGATTGTCGCGCTTCTCGACGGTGGCATAGAACGCGTCGCAGTCGATATGCGCCAGCGCCAGCGCGGGTAGGGTGCGGTGGCGCACCAGCCGCGGTGAACCGCAATGGCTGCATCGCTTCACCTTGATGTCGAGATCGCCGAGGCAGTCTCGGCAGAAACTGAGGGGGCCGTCGGAAGCTGGCGCCGCCGTCGTCACGGCACGTCGCGCTCCCATTTCGGGTCGCCCAGGACCTGGTGGGCGGCAGCGATATTGGTCGGGTGCAGTTCGGAGGCGGCGGCGAACGCCTTCACGGTGGCATCGTCGCGCATCACGAAATCGAGCACGCTCGCAAGAAATTGAGGATTGGAGGCCGCGTTCCGCAGCGTCTCCGGACCGATTCCGGTTTCGGCCAGGAACAAGCCCAGCCGCTCGGGATCGCCGGCAATGAAGCCCAGCGCCTGAATCGCAACGATTTCAGCGACTTCCCGGGGGTTGTGAACAGGCTTTTTCAACGCGCCGGTTTGCCTTTCCGTTAACTTATGGTCTCTAATGAGAGGCCCATCATGCCCGAGTCTTCCGCATGTGTTCAAGCAACGGAAACCACGCTGCGGAAGTTGGATATCGGGTTAACGGGTTAGAGCGATTCTGGCGCTAGTTTGAATTCACATTTTCGACGCGCTCCGCGCGCGGTGCGTGAGGTGCCGCAGCCGGGCCTGTTTCCTAAGTCTGGGAGGGACGGGATGGCCAAAACCGTCCTGATCGTGGAGGACAACGAGCTCAATATGAAGCTCTTTCGCGATCTGTTGGAAGCGCATGGCTATCAGACTTCGGGCACCAGCAATGGCTTCGAAGCGCTTGATCTCGTCCGCAAGCTGCGCCCCGATCTCATCCTGATGGATATTCAACTGCCCCAGGTTTCCGGCCTGGAGGTCACGCGCTGGATCAAGGACGATCCCGATCTGCGCACGATTCCGGTGGTCGCGGTCACCGCCTTCGCCATGAAGGGCGACGAAGAACGCATCCGCGAGGGCGGCTGCGAAGCCTATTTGTCCAAGCCGATCTCGGTCGGCAAATTTATTGAGACTGTCCGACGCTTTATCGGATAGGGGAGTTGTGGTGCCATGTCCGCGCGTATCCTCGTCGTCGATGACGTTCCGGCGAACGTCAAGCTGTTGGAAGCCCGGCTGTCAGCCGAATATTTCGATGTGCTGACCGCTTCCAACGGGACCGAGGCGCTGGACATCTGCGCGCGCGCCGAATGCGACATCATCCTGCTCGACGTCATGATGCCTGATATGGACGGCTTCGAGGTCTGCCGCCGCTTGAAGTCGAATCCGGCGACCCACTTCATCCCCGTCGTCATCGTCACCGCGCTCGACAGTCCTGCCGATCGCGTCCGCGGCCTTGAAGCCGGCGCCGATGATTTTCTGACCAAGCCGGTGTCCGACGTCGTGCTGATCGCGCGCGTGCGCTCGCTGACGCGGCTGAAGATGATGACCGATGAGCTGCGCATGCGCGCCATCACCTCGCTCGAGATCGGCATGCAGGCGCCCGAGCGCAGCGCGATCGCCGACCGCGGCACGGGCGGCCGCATCCTGCTGGTCGACGACCGGCCGTCGTCCTACGAGAAGCTCGCGCCGATCCTGTCCGCCGAGCACACCGTCGACGTCGAGACCAATCCGGCGGAAGCCTTGTTCCACGCCGCCGAGGGCAATTACGACCTCCTGATCGTCTCGCTCAGCCTCGACAATTTCGACGGCCTGCGGCTGTGCAGCCAGGCTCGCTCGCTCGAGCGCACGCGCCAGGTGCCGATCCTCGCCGTCTCGGACGCCGACAATAACGCGCGGCTGATGCGCGGGCTCGAGATCGGCGTCAACGACTATCTGCTGCGCCCGGTCGACAAAAACGAGCTGCTGGCGCGGGCGCGCACCCAGATCCGCCGCCGCCGCTACACCGATCATCTGCGCGACAACGTGCAGAACTCGATCGAGATGGCGATCACGGATGCGCTGACCGGCCTCAATAACCGGCGCTACATGGAGAGTCATCTTGCGACTCTGGCGGAGCAGGCCTCGATCCGCGGCAAGCCGCTGGCGCTGATGATCCTCGACATCGATTACTTCAAGGCGATCAACGACACCTACGGCCACGACGCCGGCGACGACGTGCTGCGCGAATTCGCCGTCCGCATCCGCAAGTCGATCCGCGGCATCGATCTCGCCTGCCGCTATGGCGGCGAGGAGTTCGTGATCGTGATGCCGGAGACCGACCTGCATGTCGCCGGCATGGTCGCCGAGCGGCTGCGCCGCTCGATCGCGGGCGAGCCGTTTGCCGTCGAGAAGGGCGGCAAGCGGATCACGGTCACGATCTCGATCGGGCTGACCACGCTGGAGCGCAAGGGCGAGCAGGTCACCGACGTGCTCAAGCGCGCCGACACTGCGCTCTATCGCGCCAAGCACGACGGCCGCAACCGCGTGGTTTCAGCGGCGGCGTAATTAGAACTTTCCCGGATTTCGCTTCGCTCCATCCGCGCTATGATGCCGATATCTGCGCGCCGATCGCCGTGGCCGCCTGCTGCAGACGCGGCAGATAGCGGTCGGCGAATACGGCCTCACTCATCGCCGTCGATCGCCACACGATATTGACGCAGCCAAGCAGGCGCCCAGTACTGAGGATTGGCACCGCAATGCCGATGTCGCCCTGTCCTGCCGGCGCGGAGACACCGGTTGCGGCCCGGCAGCCATAGCCCTTTTGTCGCGTGTGTTCGAGGACGGCCTCGATGTTCCGCCGGAGTCCGGCGCCAGCGCGTGTGCTCCGGTCCGCTACGTGACAGGCGTCGGCGATCGCCTGCCGCCTTTCTGCGTCGCCGCAATACGCAAGCCAGGCACGGCCGAGGCCGGACCCCAGCAACGAGACGCGCAGCCCGATGGGCACCCGGGCGATCGGCAGCGGGGTGAGGGCGCGATTGCTCTCGATGATCTCCATTGTGCCATCGCGATAGACGCCCACGTCCGACGGCCATATGACGTCGCGGCACAGGTCGTGCAGCACCGCCGTACTGCAATCGAGCAACTGCTCCTTTGCCTCGGAAGCTGCCGACAAGCGTCCCCGCGACGTGCGTCGCCAACAGCCATCGGCCAGCCGCTGGCTGACATAGCCGTGGCGTTCGAGCGTCGACAGCAGGCGCAGCAAGGTCGGCTTCGGGAGCCTCGTGATCCGATGCAAGTCGCGCAGTGCCATCGCGTCACGCGTCTCGAGTGCGTCCAGAACACCGAGGCCGCGTGACAAGGCCCTGACCGCATCTTGCTCCATCTCTCAGCTCTTCCGTCGCCGGTGGGGATGTCTCTACATCCTCACGTTCCACTCTCCGGAACGCCGGTTCAAGAGCAATTGATGGGCGCCACGGGGCCTCCTACGTTCGCTGCCATGCAATGTGGGAGGTTTCGATGCCCAAAATGACCCGCCGGAAATTGATCAACTCGGCAGCCGCAACGTCCGTCACGCTGGCTCTCGGGCAGCAGGGGGCATTCGCACGGACGCCGCCGAAGCAGCCGAACATCATCTTCATCCTCGCCGACGATCTCGGATATGCGGATCTATCGTGCTACGGCCCGTCCGAGATGCACACGCCGAATATCGACCGGATCGCCGCGGGCGGTCTGCGTTTCCTTCAGGCCTATGCCAATTCGGCCGTCTGTTCGGCGACGCGCACCGCGCTGATCACCGGCCGCTATCAATATCGGCTTCGCCTCGGGTTGGAAGAGCCGCTCGCCGGCGCCGGCAAAACCGTCGGTCTGCCGCCGGAGATGCCGACCATCCCCTCGCTGCTGAAGAAGCTCGGCTACGGCACCACGCTGGTCGGCAAATGGCATATGGGAGAGCTGCCGAAATTCGGCCCGTTGCAGAGCGGTTATGATCACTTCTGCGGCTTTCGCGGCGGCGCGCTGGACTATTACGCGCACCAGGGGCCGGATCATCACGACGACCTGTGGGACGACGACATGCCGATCCACAAGGTCGGCTATTCGACGGAGCTGTTCGGCGATCGCGCGATCAGCGTCATCGAGGGGTATGCCAAGGCCAGGCAGCCGTTCTTCCTCAGTCTGCATTTCAACGCGCCGCACTGGCCGTGGGAGGCGCCGGGCGATGAGGCGGAGTCGCAGCGTCTCGCGGCGAAGTCCCTGTTCGACTTCGACGGCGGCTCGCTCGCGACCTATCGACGGATGGTTCAGGCGATGGATGCCCAGATCGGCCGCATTCTGCGCACCCTCGAGACGAAGGGCATCGTCGACGACACCATCGTGGTCTTCACCAGCGACAACGGCGGTGAACGCTTCTCGAACACTTGGCCTTTCACAGGCCGCAAGACCGAGCTGCTGGAAGGGGGGCTGCGCATCCCGGCCGTGATCCGCTGGCCCGGCAGGATATCCGCAGGCCGGACGCATGAGCAGGTCATGGCCAGCATGGACTGGCTGCCAACGCTGCTGGCCGCCGCGGGCGCGGCGCCGGATCCAGCGTATCCGTCGGACGGCATGAACCTGCTGCCCGTACTCACCGCCAATCCGGCGCCGGTACCGCGCAAGCTGTTCTGGCGCTACAAGGCGAATGCGCAGCGTGCGGCGCGTGACGGCGATTGGAAGATCCTCAAGATGCTCGACAAGACCTTCCTGTTCAATGTCGTGGCCGATCCGCTGGAGCGCGCCAATCTCAGGGATCGGCACCGTGACATCTACGACCGCATGGTCGCGGAATGGACCGAGTGGAACAAGGACATGCTGCCGGAAGTGCGCGAGAGTTTTTACGGACAGTTTCGACAGCGGCCAGCTCGCCGATCATTTCGGCGCGCAGAAGGCCAGCGGTGAGCCTGATCTCGAAAAGACGTTTCCGCAGCAGGGCCAACGGTGAGGGCTGGGTCGCCCGTTCTCGCGAGGGTGACCCAGCACTGGAGGAGCTGTCCTACCGTCCGCGCTTTACCGCGTCATAGGCCAGCCGCTTGAACTCGAACGAGAACGGATGGACGAACGCCATCTGGCGCTGCGCCATCATGACGCCGGCCATCCCGGTCTTCGGCGAAATCCACCACTGCGTGCCCGCGACGCCGCCCCAGTAGAATTCGCCGGCCGCTTCGGGATGATCGATCGGCGAGGGGGTGAGGATCAGGCCACCGGCAAGTCCGTGCGCCTTGCCGGGTTGCTCGCCCATCATCGCGAAGCGTATCCACTGTCCTTCGGGCAGCTGGTTGGACATCATCATTGCGATCGTGTCCGGCTTCAGCAGCGTCGGTCCGCCGGGCAGCAGGCTGCGGATCAACGCGACCATGTCGGGCATCGTCGACACCAGGCCGCCGCCGCCATTGAGCCTGGCGACCGGGCGCAGATAGGCGCCGGGGAACGGCGCATTGTCGGTGCGGGTGAGGCCCGGCTTCATCGGCTCCATCAGATCGGCGCCGGCGTAATACGCGACAAGGCGCCCCTGATCCTGTTGCGGAACGACGAAGCCGGTATCGACCATGCCGAGCGGATCGAGGATGCGCGCCTTGATGAACTTGTCGAAGGTCTGGCCGCTGACCACTTCCACCAGGCGTGCCACCACGTCGATCGCGAGCGAGTATTCCCACGACGTGCCGGGCTGATAGATCAGCGGCAAATCGGCCAGCACGTCGACCATTTCAGCCAGGGTCGTATTGGGATTGTGCACGCCGCGCTCGTTGAGCGCCTTGAAGATGACGGTGCCGGGATCGAAGAAACCGTAGCTCAAGCCGGCGCTGTGGCTGAGCAATTGGCGGATGGTGATCGAACTCTTCGCGGGCTCGGTCTGATCGATCGACGTCGCGCCTTTCAGCAGGACCTTGCGGTTGCGGAGCTGCGGGATGAATTTCTCGATCGGATCGTCGAGCTGGAAGCGGCCATCCTCGAACAGCAATAGCGCCGCGCAGGAAGTGATCAGCTTGGTGTTGGAGAAGACCCGGAAGATGTGGTCGGTGCGCAGCGGGGTCCGCGCTTCCTTGTCGGCCCATCCGACGCAGCCCGTGTCGGCGATGTCGCGCCCGACCAGAACCGACCAGGAGATTCCGGACAGCAGATTGTTGTCGATATAGCGCTGCATGGCGGCGCGCGCCGGCGCGAAATCGTAGCCGGTGGCCGTCACCTTCAGATCTTCCATGGTTGTTCCCCAGTTGTGCCGCAGGTTGTCGCGCGGTCGTCAATCTCGCCGGACGGAATATCCAATCGGGTATGCCGTCGCATGCCGTTACGCTACCAACCAAACCGGACTTGTGTACGCAACCCGATTTATCCAGTGCGCTTGTTGTCCGCAGGCGCCGGGCCGCCGACCTTGACCCCCGCATTCTTCAGCAGCACGCGGGCGGCTTCCTTGGCCGCGCGCGCCATGGCCGGATCGTCGCGCACCAGGTCCTGCGCGATCGAGCCGTCGACCAGCAGCGTCAACTGGGTCGCAAGTGCCTCGGCCTCCGCGACGCCGAGCTGCCGCAGCAGATCGCGAAACCAGACCCGGCGGCTTTCCTTGAAGGCGACGGCGATATTGCGCACGGTGCGGTCCTCGTCGTCCGGTCCGAGCTCGGCGACCGCGTTCACAAAAGGACAACCGCGAAAATCCTTCGCCGAGAACCGCCGCTCCAGCGAATCGAAGGTTGCGAGAATCTGCTCGGCCGGCGGCTTGTCGGAGGGGCGGGGCTGCACGAAGCGGCGCTGCAGATAGGCCTCGATCAGCGCGTCCTTGGACGGGAAATGATTGTAGAGGGTGCGTTTGCTGATGCCGATCTCGGCCGCGATGGTGTCGACCCCGATGGCGCGAATGCCCTGCAGGTAGAACAGTTTGTCGGCGGTCTCGAGGATCCGCTCTTTCATGGTCTGTTTGGGAGGCGGGGAAGCCATGCGCCGGCGGTGATCCTCTTCGCTTGACAGTTGGCCCCCTGTATAGCCTAAGTACACAGGTCTGTGTAACCAAAACATGCGTGAATCGCAGGCCGTGGCACTCGTGCCGCGCCGTCATGGGAGAATAAGAACAATGCCCCTGTTGCAGGTCCTGCGTCCCACGCTTCCCATTCTGATCGGCGCCTCCATCATGCTCACGCTGAGCATGGGGCTGCGGCAGAGCCTCGGCATCTTCATGCAGCCGCTGACGCACGACATCGGGATCTCGGTGTCGCATTTCACGCTGGCGCTGGCGGTGCAGAACCTCGCCTGGGGCTTCCTGCAGCCGTTCGCGGGCGCAATGACGGTGCGCTACGGCTTCCGACCGATCATGGTTGTCGGTGCGCTGGCCTATATCGCGGGCCTCGTGCTGATGACGACGGCGCATGGTCTCGTCGCCATCATGATCGGCGCCGGTGTGCTGATCGGCCTTTCGCTCGCCTGCACCGCGAATGCGATCGCCATGTCGGTCGCGGCGCGCGCGGTGTCGGAGACGGTGCGCTCGACCGTGCTCGGCATGGTCTCCGCCGCGGGCTCGCTCGGTGCACTGCTGTCGGCGCCGATCGGCCAGATGCTCAACGAAGGGTTCGGCTGGCGCGTCGGGCTTGCCGGATTCGTCATCCTGTCGATCGGGATGATTCCGGCCGCGTTGTACGCCGGTCGCGTCGACAAGATCCCGCTGCCGAAGCCGGCGGCCGATGATATCGGCAACGCCACGGCGGCGACCGCGGCGAAGACCGCATTCGGCAACGCATCCTTCGTGGTGATGACCTGCGCGTACATGGTCTGCGGCATGCAGCTCGTCTTCCTCACCACGCATCTGCCGTCGTATCTGGCGATCTGCGGGCTCGATCCGATGCTGAGCGCGCAGACGCTCGGCATGATCGGCGGCTTCAACGTGCTGGGCTCGCTGTTCTTCGGCTGGGCCGGCCAGCGCTGGAACAAGCTCGCGCTGCTTGGTGGCATCTACATCCTGCGCTCGCTGGCGCTCGCCTGGTACTTCATGCTGCCGGCAACGCCGGGCTCGACCTTGCTGTTCGGCGCCATCATGGGCTTCCTCTGGATGGGCGTCGGTCCGCTGGTCGCGGGCGCGGTGGCCGAGATGTTCGGTCTGCGCTGGCAGGCGATGATCCAGGGCCTTGCCTTCATGAGCCACCAGGTCGGCAGCTTCCTCGGCGCCTATGGCGGAGGGGTGATCTACGACTCGCTCGGCTCCTACACCATGGCCTGGCGGATCGGTGTCGCGCTCGGTCTTGCCGGTGGCATCATCCAGGTCGCGTTCGCGCTGATCCGGCCAGCGCAGCCGCCATTGCTCAAGACCGCCTAGCTTCCGATTCCGGCCACCGGCGACTGCCCCTGCGAGGGCAGTCGCCGGTTGCTGCCTATTTTTCCATCGATCGTTTGCTGCTGGAACGTGCAATGGAGCGCGAAGCCGTTCCGGCCGCAGATCGAAGTAGCAGTGCTTTCAAAACGTTACGCGGCACGCTTTCGTGGCACGAATCTTGTTTCAATTTGGCTAGAAATCGTGCCGGAACCCGTCGCTGAGGTTCCGGCCTGGGGACCCATGGGAAGGGCTGGCCGCGATGAGGCTAGTCGCCGTCATTCTCCAGCCATCCGCGCACCACGGCCTTCGCCGCGCCGCCGAGCAGGGGGCGCTTGTGCCTCGCGTCCGGCCTGATGCCGCGCCGACTTCGGCGCAAATGCCCCGGAGCGTGCTGCGCCCATTCCGAACACCAGCATTTCTTGTGATGGGAGGACGATGATGGAGTCTACGACATACACGCGCCCGAAGCTCGTGAGAATCCTGGTTGCGCTGCTGGGAGTGGCGTTTCTTTGCCTGTTGTTCAGCGACCTTGCGCTGGCTGAGGATGCGGCGGCGCCGCCGGCCTGCGGCGGCAAGATCCTCGAGAAGTGCACGCCGAATTCCGGTGACACCGCCTGGATGCTCACGTCAGTCGCGCTCGTCCTGATGATGACGATCCCGGGGCTCGGCTTGTTCTATGGCGGCATGGTGCGCAAGAAGAATGTCGGCGACACGGTGATGACCAGCTTCGCCGTGACCTGCCTGGTCACGATCTTGTTTGCCGTCGTCACCTACAGCCTGGCGTTTCGTGCCGGCACGCCGTTTATCGGCGGTCTGGATCGCCTGTTCCTCAAGGACATCCTGAGCGACATCGGCAAAGGTGGCATCGGCAATCCCAATCCACTCGCCGCGACCATCCCTGAGTCGGTTTACATCTGCTTCCAGATGACGTTCGCCATCATCACGCCGGCGCTGATTGCCGGCGCGTTTGCCGAGCGGATGAAGTTCTCGGCGATGCTCTGGTTCATCGGGCTGTGGGCGATCTTCGTCTATGCGCCGATCGCACATTGGGTCTGGGGGCCCGACGGGATCTTCTCGGCGGGCAACGACGCTGCGTATGTCAAGGTTCTCGATTTCGCCGGTGGCACCGTGGTGCACATCAATGCGGGCGTGGCGGGCCTGATGTGCGCCATCATGCTCGGCAAGCGCGTCGAGACCGGGCCGGCGCACAACATGGTGCTGACCTTCATCGGCGCCTCGCTGCTGTGGGTCGGCTGGTTCGGCTTCAACGCCGGCTCCGCCGTCACGGCCGGAATGCAGGCGGGCATGGCCATGCTGGTGACCCAGATCGCGACAGCAGTGGCGGGCTTCACCTGGATGCTGGTGGAGTGGGCATTGAAGGGCAAGCCGACCGTCGTGGGAATCTGCTCCGGTGCCGTCGCGGGCCTCGTCGCGATCACGCCGGCCTCCGGCTTCGTCGGGCCGGTCGGCGCGTTCGCCATCGGCATCGCCGCCGGCGTCTGCTGCTACTGGGGCTGCACCGGCTTGAAGCGCATGTTCAGCTACGATGACGCGCTGGACTGCTTCGGCGTCCATGCCCTCGGAGGCATCGTCGGGGCGCTGCTGACCGGGGTGTTCGCGGTCGAGCAGTATGGTGGTACGGCTGGCGTTCTGGAGGGAAATCCCGGGCAGTTCATCAATCAATGCATCGGCGTCGCGACGGTTTTCGTGTATGATGCCGTCGTGAGCCTGATCATCCTGTTCGTGATCAATCTCTTCGTCGGGCTTCGCGTGACGCGCGACATCGAGCGCGAAGGGTTGGATCTGGCACTGCACGGCGAGGTCGTGCAGTAGACTTGGCGGCATTCCGCGCAAGCCGGCGATCGCCGGCTGGCGCGGATCAAAGCTGTTCGAGGTGATCCGATGAACTGGTTCTATTGGAACACAGCGTGGTCGCTGTTCTTCAGCCTCGTTTGGTTCATGACCATCACACACAATCCGGATGCAGAGATCGCGGACGCGCATCTGCGCGATGAGGCGTTCAAGGGCTAGCTCCGGTAGTAGCGCCACATCCTGAGGAACGTCCGGTGGATTTCGTCGGGCGTCCGATCGAATGGCTCGAGACTGACGCGGACCACGCCACGGTGGTCCATGCGCCACGGCAAGCGCATCAAGAGCCGATAGGCCGGCCGCTTGCGCCAATCGGCCACCAGCGCGCTGCCGAGCGGCCCATCGAGTGCGATCTGCAATTCGTGAACGGTCATCGCGCGCTCGGCGATCTCGACGAGATCGATGCGCGTGATGGCGCGCCAGCGGATCAGCCCGAAGGCCTGGATGAAGATGCCGTACTGGTTGGCCCCGATGGTCGGACGACCCGCCTCCAGCAGGGGGATGTTGTAATAGGTGAAGCCGCCTGCTGCCGCCGCCGGCGCCAGCCAATACAGCGCGCCGGTGATCCAGCTCGCGGTCAGGAAGATCGCGGCGAGGGCTGCCGTGACATAGACCGGAAAGTAGGTGTCCTCGCGGCCGTAGGCGACCGAGTAGCCGCCGACGTTTCCCTCGTCCAAGCTTGCGATCATCTGAGCCCTGCGCCCGGGACTTGTCCGGGAATCATGCGGGATGACGCTAGGCTACAAAGCAAAAACGGGGCCGCGAGGGCCCCGTTTTGAAACGTCAGAAGCAGGCGATCTTACTTGATCTTGGCTTCCTTGAACTCGACGTGCTTGCGCGCGACCGGGTCGTACTTCTTCTTGACCAGCTTGTCGGTCATGGTGCGCGAATTCTTCTTGGCGACGTAATAGAAGCCGGTATCGGCCGTCGACACGAGCTTGACCTTGATGGTGACCGCTTTGGCCATGTGCAAAACCTCGAAAATGCAGGGATATCGGGAGCCGGCCAAATCGGCCCGCGTTTGGCCGGGAAACTAGCCAGAAACCACCCAAAGTCAAGGATTTCCAAGCCAAAACCACCCCGATTCCGAGCCGATTACCCCCCGAAGAACTGATTTTTGGGCCGCGGCAGGCCCAAATTCTCACGCAGGGTCCGACCTTCGTACTCGGTGCGGTAAATCCCGCGCTTCTGCAGTTCCGGCACCACCTTGTCGACGAACTCGAACAGGCCCTGCGGCAGATAGGGGAACATGATGTTGAAGCCGTCGCTGCCGCGGCCGGTCAGCCATTCCTCCATCTGGTCGGCAATGGTCTGCGGCGTGCCGACGAAGGCGAGCCCGCCATAGCCGCCGACGCGCTGGGCGAGCTGGCGCACGGTGAGCTTGTCGCGCGCCGCGACATCGACGAGGCGTTGCCGGCCGCTCTTGCTGGCATTGGTCTCCGGGATCGGCGGCAATTGCCCGTCGGGATCGAAGGCGGACGCATCGGTGCCGAGGACCACCGAGAGCGAGGCGATCGCGCTGTCGTAATGCACGCGGCTGTCGAGCAGCGCGCGCTTCTCTTTTGCTTCCTCGACGCTGTCGCCGACCACCACGAAGGCGCCGGGCAGGATCTTCAGATGCTCGGGATCGCGGCCGATCTTCTCCATGCGGCCCTTGATGTCGGCATAGAGCTTCTGTCCATCCGCAAGGCTGCCGCCGCCGGTGAACACGGCCTCCGCGGTCTCGGCCGCAAGCTGCCTGCCGTCGTCGGATGCGCCGGCCTGCACGATGACCGGCCAGCCCTGCACGGGGCGGGCGATGTTCAGCGGGCCGCGCACCGAGAGATACTTACCCTTGTGGTTGAGCACATGCATCTTGTCGGGATCGACGAACAGCCCGGACTCGACATCGCGCACGAACGCATCGTCGGCGAAGGAATCCCAGAGGCCGGTGACGACATCGTAGAACTCGCGGGCGCGCCTGTAGCGCTCGGCGTGCTCCATGTGATCGTCGAGGCCGAAATTCAGCGCCGCGTCCGGATTGGACGTGGTGACGATATTCCAGCCGGCGCGGCCGCCGGAGATGTGATCGAGTGAGGCGAAGCGCCGCGCGACGTGATAGGGCTCATCGAAAGTGGTCGAGCCGGTCGCGATCAGGCCGATATTCTCGGTGACGGCCGCGAGTGCCGACAGCAGCGTGAACGGCTCGAACGAGGTCACGGTGTGGCTGCGCTTCAGCGCGTCGATCGGCATGTTCAGCACGGCCAGATGGTCGGCCATGAAGAAGGCGTCGAACTTGCCGGCCTCGAGCTTGCGGATCAGCGTCTTGATGTGGTCGAAGTTGAAATTGGCGTCGGGCCAGGCCCCGGGATAGCGCCAGGCGCCGGTGTGGATGCTGATCGGCCGCATGAATGCGCCGAGCTTGAGTTGACGCTTCGCCATTGCCCCGTTCCGTTCTTGATGTCGTTAGCGGAACAGATAGGGAGGCTGGGCGGCAACGCCATGAGGGTCCTCAAGAAGAATCTTGCAATCTGGGCGACGAGCAGAGGATATTTTCAACCCGGCACCTTTGTCATCGGGGAGGGGGACATGGTCTATCCGGGAAGGCTGTTGCTGATCGCGGGCGTTCTGGTCGCGATGGTGCTCTGCGTTGGAAGCCCGGCGCGGGCGCAGATCGTTGCGATCGGCGCCAGCAACGTCGCAGGAAAGGGCGTCAGCAGTTCGGAAGCCTGGCCGGCCCAGCTCGAGGGGATGCTCGCCGCGAAGGGCCGAAGCGTTCACGTGACCAACGCGGGGATATCAGGCGATACCAACGCGGGCATGCTGGCCCGGCTCGACTCCGCGGTCCCCGAAGGGACCAGGATCGTGCTGCTCGACCGCCGCGGCGGCGGCTGGAATGCGCGTCGACGCGGGCAGGGAGATCAGAATGCCGAACTGGCTGCGATCGAGGCTCGGCTGCACAGCCGGCACATCCGCGTGATCCCGATGTGGTGGAATGAGGTGCTGCGCAATTATCTCCAGCCGGACCAGATTCACTTCACGGCGGAGGGACACAGGGTGGTCGCAGCGCACATGCTGCCCGCGGTGATGAGTGCGGTGCGCTGAGCTGACGCTGCGTCCTGTCGTGCTGGGGTCACGCCCCCAGCACGTCCTTCTGCATCTTGCCGCCGTAGAAATGGAAGAACGGCACCGGCGCGTCGTGATGAAGCGGGCCGGTGGCGAGGCGGCAATCGAGCTCGGCGAGCACGTTCTTGGTCATGGCGTGCGCGTCCGCGAGCGGCTCGGAGCCGATCTCGACCCACACGAGCTCGACCAGCTCGGCATCGGCATGCACCACGCCTTCGACACGATGCGCGATCGTCGAGGCGTCGGCGGTGAAGAAGCGCGTGTCGAAGCGGCGGACGCGGCCGGGCGGCGTGATCGCACGCGCGATCAGGAACAGGCCGGACGGATCGGGCAGCAGACCAGCATCGGTGAACGGCGCCCAGGGGCCGTCGAGCTTCGTCGTCTTCTCGACCTTGCGGCCGAGGCAGAGCCCGGTCTCTTCGCAGGCTTCGCGGATCGCGGCGTTGGCGAGCGCACGCGCGCGGCCGGGCGTGATCTTCGGGCTGCCCTTCAACAGATTGGCTTCGAGCTCCGGCGTGATCGGAGCCGCGACCGGTACGCGGTTGTCGGCCTTGTCGACGCGGCCGCCGGGGAAGACGAACTTGCCGGGCATGAACACGACCTTGTCGTGGCGCTTGCCGACCAAGACCTTCGGCTTGGCGCCGGAGCGATCGATCAGGATCAGCGTCGCCGCATCCTTCGGCCGGAAGTACGCGTGGTGATCGGCTTCCTTGTCGCCCTGGTGGACGACGGCGGCGGGTGCGGCAGCTTCAGTCATTTCATCCCTTTCATTTCTTCTTGGTGGCCGGTTTAGCTAGACCGGCGGGATGTCGCTAGGGGGATTCTCGTCAAAGCCATGCATGCGCAGGGCCCATTGCAAGCCGATCACGGCTCCCTTCACCGGCTGCAATAGCGCCAGCGATGCGAACAGCGTGAACGGCAGATAGATCGCTAGTTGCAGCCACACCGGCGGCGAATAGTCGGTCTCGATCCACAGCGCGGTCGGTACCACGATATGGCCGACAATGACGATGACGAGATAAGCGGGCAGATCGTCGGCGCGATGCGGCGTGAAATCGAGATCGCAGACCGGGCAATGGCCGTCGCATTTGAGAAACTTGCGGAACAGCCGGCCTTTTCCGCAACGCGGACAACGGCTGCGGAACCCGCGCTTCATCGCGGTCCACACGTCGCGCTTCTCGGGCTCCGCCGCGTCGCGAGTCCAAACCACCGTAGGCGGTGTCACTTCCATGACTTGCCTCGCTTCGATTTGCCGGACTTCTGCTTCGCCGGCTTGCGATCCTTCTTGTTGCGCGCCTTCCGTTCCTTGTGTGCCTTCTTGCCGGACCCCTTGCCTAGTCCTTTATTTGGCCCCTTGCCAAATCCCGCGCTGCGGCGCTCGGTTCCGACGCCCTCGCGTTTTCTGCCGCGCGGAATTGGCTGACCTTCGGATAATAGCTCAAAACGCAGCGCGCCCGCCACCGGCGCGGCCTCGACCAGCCGCACGTCGACGACGTCGCCGAGCCGATACATCGCGCCGCTGCGCGTGCCGATCAGCGCGTGGCGGGTTTCGTCGTAATTGAAATACTCGCTGCCGATGGTGCGGATCGGGATCAGGCCGTCGGCGCCGGTGTCGTCGAGCTTCACGAACAGGCCGGCGCGCGTCACGCCGGAGATGCGGCCCTGGAACGAAGCGCCGACCTTGTCGGCGAGGAAATGCGCGATCAGCCGGTCGGTGGTCTCGCGCTCCGCCTTCATCGCGCGTCGCTCGGTGACGGAAATCTGCGCGGCGATCTCGGCCAGCGTCTCGACGCTCTCGTCGGTCGGCAAGGCACCTTCGCCAAGGCCGAGTGCGCGGATCAGTGCGCGATGCACGATCAGATCGGCGTAGCGGCGGATCGGCGAGGTGAAGTGCGCGTAGCGGCGCAGGTTCAAGCCGAAATGGCCGTAGTTCTCGGCGGAGTATTCGGCCTGCGCCTGCGAGCGCAGCACGACCTCGTTGACCAGCGGCTCGTAATCCTCGCCGGAGACCTGTGCCAGCACACGGTTGAACTGGGCGGGACGCAGCGCGCCCTGCTTGGTGAAGGGCAGGTCGAGCGTCTTGAGAAATTCCTGGAGGTTGTGCACCTTCTCCTGGCTCGGCTCGTCATGCACGCGGTAGATCAGCGGCAGCGCCTTCTTCTCCAGCATCTCGGCGGCGGCGACGTTGGCGAGGATCATGAATTCCTCGATCAGCCGGTGCGCATCGAGCCGCTGCGGCACGATCACCCGATCGACGGTGCCATCGCCCTTCAGCAGTATCTTGCGCTCGGGCAGATCGAGATCGAGCGGATCGCGCTCGTTGCGTGCGAGCTTGACGAGTTCATAGGCCGACCACAGCGGCTTGAGGATCGGATCGAGCAGGGGACCGGTGGTGTCGTCGGGCCTGCCGTCGATCGCGGCCTGCGCCTGCGCGTAAGCGAGCTTCGCCGCCGAGCGCATCAGCACGCGATGGAAGGTGTGCGAGCGCTTGCGGCCGTCGGAGCCGATCACCATGCGCACCGCGAGCGCACCGCGCGGCTCGCCCGGCACCAGCGAGCAGAGATTGTTGGAGATGCGCTCGGGCAGCATCGGCACCACGCGATCGGGGAAATACACCGAGTTGCCGCGCTGGAGCGCGTCGCGGTCGAGCGCCGAGCCGGGCCGCACATAGAAGGCGACGTCGGCGATCGCGACGTGGACGATGAAGCCGCCCTTGTTGTTCGGATCGGAATCGATCTCGGCATGCACGGCGTCGTCGTGGTCCTTGGCGTCAGGCGGATCGATGGTGACGAGCGGCACGTCGCGCCAGTCCTCGCGGCCTTGCAAGGTCGCGGGTTTTGCTTCCTCGGATTCGCGTACGGCGGCGGCGGAGAACACCTGCGGGATGTCGTGGGTGTTGATCGCGATCAGGCTGATCGCCTTCTCGCTCGCGATCGAGCCGAGCCGCTCCTTGACCCGGGCGGAGGCAAGCCCGTAGCCGCGGGTGCGGATCAGGTCGACGCTGATGAGGTCGCCGTCCTCGGCATCGCCGCTGTCGGCCTTGGCGATGTTGAGCTCGCGCCCGGCCTGCTTCTTGTCGACCGGGATCAGGCGCCCGCCGCCATCGGGGTTCTTGCGGAAGATGCCGAGGATGCGACTGCGCCCGTGGTCGATCACCTTGATGACGCGGCCGCGATAGGGCGTGTCGTCGTTCTCGTCGGTCACCTCGACGTGGAGAAGCGCGCGGTCGCCGACGCCGGCAGTGGTGCCGGGCTTCGGCCGCCGCGGCGTCTCGATGCGGATTTTCGGGGCGATGCCGTCGTCCGAGTCCCACTCGGCGGGGGTGGCGATCAGCTCGCCGTCGCTGTCGCGGCCGGTGATGTCGGCGAGCACGGTCGGCGGCAGCGCCGCCGGCTCGTGGATCTTGCGGCCGCGCTTGGCGACCGTGCCGTCGTCGGCGAGTTCGCGCAGGATCCGCTTCAACTCGATGCGGTCGGCGTTCTTCAGGCCGAACTCGCGCGCGATCTCGCGGGTGCCGACCTTGCCTGGATTGGCGCGAATGAAGGCGACGATGGCGTCCCGGCCCGGAAAGCCATGGTCGGGTTTTCGTTTCACTTATCCTCTTGCCTTGCCGGCGCTCTTCTTTGCGGGCGCTTTCGCGGGTGCCGATGACTTTGCAGGCGAGGTCTTGGCACCGGAGGCGACCGGCGCGCGCGCCTTGCTGGTCGCATCCGCTTTCGGCTTCGCAGCCGCCTTCTTCGACGCAGCCTTCTTGGCAGGCTTGGCCTCGGCGTCGCCGTCGGTCTCTTCAGACGTTGTCTTTTCAGATTTGGCTTTCTTGGCCTTGGCAGGCTTTTCCGCCTTCGCCTTCTTGGCCTTCTTGCCGCCGCCCTTGGCCGCGCGCTCGTCGATCAGCGCGATCGCTTCCGGAAGCGTGATCTCGTCCGGGGTGCGATCGCTCGGGATCGTTGCGTTGACGCCACCGGCCGCGACATAGGCGCCGTAGCGGCCGTTCTTCAGCGCGACGGCGCCGAGCGTCGGGTGGTCGCCGAGCGGCTTGCCCGGATCGGCGCCGAAGCGGCGGCCGCTCGGGCCCTTGGCGATCTTCTCCGCGATCAGCGTGACGGCGCGGTTCAAGCCGATATCGAACACCTCGTCGCCGGCCTCGAGGCTGGCATAGGTCTTCTCGTGCTTCACGAACGGCCCGAACCGGCCGAGGCCGGCGGTGATCGGCTCCCCGGTTTCCGGATGCTTGCCGATCTCGCGCGGCAGCGACAGCAGCTTCAGCGCCAGTTGGAGATCGACATCGCCAGGCGAGGTGCCCTTTGGAATGCCGGCGCGCTTCGGCTTCTCGCCTTCTGCGTAATCTTTCTGCTCGCCGAGCTGGATGTAGGGGCCGAACCGGCCGGCCTTCACCGTGACGTCGAACCCGGTGTCGGGATCGGTGCCGAGCACGCGATCGGCGCTCTCGGCGCTGTCGGCCGCGAGCGGGCGGGTGTAGCGGCATTCCGGATAGTTCGAGCAGCCGACGAAGGCGCCGAACTTGCCGGCCTTGAGGTTGAGCCGGCCGGTGCCACAGGTCGGGCACTGCCTGACGTCGCCGCCGTCCGCGCGCGGCGGATAGATATGCGGGCCGAGCATCTCGTCGAGCGCATCGAGCACCTCGGAGACGCGCAGGTCCTTGATGTCGTTCACCGCACCGGTGAAGCCGCTCCAGAAATCCTTCAGCACCTGCTGCCAGGAGATCTCGTTGTTGGAGACGCGATCGAGCTGTTCCTCGAGGTCGGCGGTGAAGTCGTATTCGACGTAGCGCGAGAAGAAGTTCTCCAGGAACGCGACCACGACGCGGCCCTTGTCCTCGCCGTGCAGCCGCTTCTTCTCAAGCTTGACGTAGCCGCGGTCCTTCAGCACCTGCAGGATCGAGGCGTAGGTCGAGGGACGGCCGATGCCGAGCTCTTCCATCCGCTTCACCAATGATGCTTCCGAGAAACGCGGCGGCGGCTCGGTGAAGTGCTGGGTGACAGCAAGGCTCTGGCGCTTCACCGCCTCGCCCTGGCTCATCGCGGGCAGGCGGCGTGAATCCTCGTCCTCCTCGTCGTCGCGGCTTTCCTGGTAGAGCGCGAGGAATCCGTCGAACTTGATGACCTGGCCGGAGGCGCGCAGCTCCAGCACACGGGCGCCGGCCTTGGCCTCGATGTCGACGGTGGTGCGCTCGAGTTCGGCCGATTCCATCTGGCTCGCAATGGTGCGCTTCCAGATCAATTCGTAGAGCCGCGCCTGGTCGGCATCGAGCCTGCGGCCGATGGTGGCCGGGCGACGCGACAAATCGGTCGGGCGGATCGCTTCGTGCGCTTCCTGCGCGTTCTTGGCCTTGGCCTGGTACTGGCGTGGGGCATCCGGCACATAGGCGTTGCCGTAATCCTCGCCGATCACCTTGCGGGCCTGGGTGATCGCGGACGGATCGATCTGCACGCCGTCGGTTCGCATATAGGTGATGAGACCGGTGGTCTCGCCGCCGATGTCGATGCCCTCATAGAGCCGCTGCGCGATGCGCATGGTGTGCGCCGGCGCGAAGCCGAGCTTGCGGCTGGCTTCCTGCTGCAGGGTCGAGGTGGTGAAGGGCGCCTGCGGATTGCGCCGCGCCGGCTTGGCTTCGACGGTCGCGACCTTGAACAGCGCGGCCTCGATCGCCTTCTTGAAGTCCTCGGCTTCCGCGCCGGAGCCGATGTCGAGCCGCGCGATCTTCTTGCCGTCGGCGCCGACCAGCCGCGCCTCGAAGGCGTCGCCGCGCGGCGTCAGCAGCGTCGCGACCAGCGACCAGTACTCCCGGGGCACGAACTTCTCGATCTCGAGCTCGCGGTCGCAGACCAGCCGCAGCGCGACCGACTGCACGCGGCCGGCGGAGCGGGCGCCGGGCAGCTTGCGCCACAGCACGGGCGAGAGCGTGAAGCCGACTAGATAGTCCAGTGCGCGTCGCGCCATATAGGCGTCGACCAGCGCGCCATCGATCTGGCGCGGCGCCTTCATGGCGTCGGTGACCGCCTGCTTGGTGATGGCGTTGAACACGACGCGCTCGACCTTCTGGTCCTTCAGTGCGCGCTTCTCCTTCATCACCTCCAGCACATGCCAGGAGATCGCTTCGCCCTCGCGATCGGGGTCGGTTGCGAGAATCAGGCGGTCGGCCCCCTTGAGCGCCTTGGCGATGTCGTTCAGCCGGCCGGCGGCCTTGGCATCGACCTCCCAGATCATCTGGAAATTGGCGTCCGGATCGACCGAACCATTCTTGGCCGGGAGGTCACGAACATGGCCAAACGACGCCAGGACCTCGTAGGAGGACCCCAGATATTTGTTGATCGTCTTGGCCTTGGCAGGCGACTCCACAATGACGATATTCATGTCATTCCAATGGCTTATGGGAAAACTTGAAGGTGGGTTCCGCTAGACTCGCGGCCCGCCGTGTCGGGGCGAACATGGGTGCTGGGGCGGTCGGTGTCAAATCGCCAGATATTGAAGGGAGGGCTCAAGCTGTGGAGTCTCTATCCCAAGGGTTGAAAAATACGTCCTAGAGTTGCGCCCGGAAACGGCGTATCTCTTTATATATAGGGTGGGAATCGGATTAGGCCTTTTGAGCAGCACAGGGGGCGGGCGCAAGCCCAAGCGGTCCGGCCGACGGCGACCGGAGGGCGACGAGCCAGATGGGGAGCCAGGTGGGGAGGGCGGCCCGGATGACGCCCTGGTCCTGATCGCAGCGGCCGCGACCGAGCTCGCCAAACTCGCCCAGCGCCACAAGTTCGAAGTCCTCGACCATCTGCTCGCGATGACCCGCCTTGAGGCCGACGAGCAATTGCGCGCGCGTAGCCGAAGGAAGCTGTCGTGAGGGCATGACAGGGCCGGCCTTGCATCAGGGCTCTCTCCATTCGCCAGGACGACGGCGAGGATGGGTCTCATTCGCTACGACGCGCCGTGATCTGCGCACCTCATCTCGGTGTCATCGCCCGGCTCGACCGGGCGATCCAGTATTCCAGAGGCAGGAGTGCTTGAACTGAGAAGCCGCGGCGTACTGGATCGCCCGGTCCATGTGCGCAATTGCGCACAGGCCGGGCGATGACAGTTGTGGATGAGGCCAAGCTTCGCGCTCTCGCGACGATGACGAAGGATGGCGTTTACGCCGATACGCGCCGCGCGCGCTTCACGGCGGGCCGCGGCTTCAACGTTGTATCGGCCGCACCCAACACGCGCCCGTCCTGCGACAACAGCGCGAGCTTCTTCACCGGCTTGCCCTTGTCGCGGTCGACCATGATGGTCGCGATCTCGTCCGGATGGTCGTCGAACTCCTCGGTCCACTGCCGGAGCGCGACCAGGATCGGAAAGATGCCGTGGCCCTTCGGCGTCAGGACATATTCCTGATAGGCGCTGCCGTCGGAGGCGGGGACCGTCTTCAGGATGCCGCGCTCGACCAGTGTGCGCAGCCGGGTGGTGAGGATGTTCTTCGCAAGCCCGAGGCTGGCCTGGAATTCGCCGAAGCGGCGCCGGCCGAGGCTGGCGTCGCGGATGATCAGGAGCGACCACCAGTCGCCGAACACGTCGAGCGCGCGGGCCACCGGACAGCTGTCGCCTGCAAGGCTGGTTCGTTTCACGACGCACGCTCCGAAAGTTGGGCCATCACGGTCTTGTGTGGTTGCAATATTAA
Organism: Bradyrhizobium sp. USDA 3240; assembly: GCF_054063295.1. Classification (NCBI taxonomy): domain Bacteria; kingdom Pseudomonadati; phylum Pseudomonadota; class Alphaproteobacteria; order Hyphomicrobiales; family Nitrobacteraceae; genus Bradyrhizobium; species Bradyrhizobium sp. USDA 3240. The sequence goes on along the minus strand of NZ_JBSSGD010000002.1, from coordinate 363,522 downwards.
ACCTGATGCCCTAGGTAGGCAACGAAGTTTAATAATGCAACCAACTGGAGGCGGACATGAGATTGGCGAACAAGACGGCGTTGATCACCGGCGGCAACAGCGGCATCGGGCTTGCGACAGCAAGGCTGTTCGTCGCCGAAGGCGCCAAGGTCGTCATCACCGGGCGCAACAAGGAGACGCTCGCGGCGGCGGCACGGGAGCTCGGGCCGAACGCGTTCGCGGTGGTGGCTGACGCCACCGATGTCGCTGCGCTGGAAGCCGCGGTGAAGCAGGGCGCGGAGAAGTTCGGCAAGTATGACGTGCTGTTCGCCAATGCCGGCATTCCCGGCCAGACGCCGGTTGGCGGCACCACGCTCGCCGCATTCGAAAATGTGATCCGCACCAATCTCACCGGCGTGTTCTTCACCGTGCAGGCGGTCGCGCCTTATCTGAACGACGGCGCGTCCATCATCCTCAACGGCTCGGTGATTTCCGTGCTCGGCAATCCCGGCTATTCGGCCTATGCGGCGAGCAAGGCCGGTGTGCGCGCGATGGCGCGGGTGATGGCCTCAGAGCTGTCGCCGCGCAACATCCGCGTCAACGTGGTGGCTCCGGGCGCTGTGCGTACGCCGATCTGGGGCGCGGCGATCGCAACGCCCGAGGCCGAGAAGGCGTTCGAGCAGCGCATCGGCAAGTCCACGCCGCTCGGACGCATCGGTGAACCCGATCACATCTCGAAGACCGTGCTGTTCCTCGCGTCCGACGACGCGGCGCATGTGCAAGGGCAGGAACTGTTCATCGATGGCGGTGCAACGGCATCGCCTGCGGGCGCGCCGATCTATCGCGGCTAGTTTGTTTCGCATTGTAACGAACGGCCGGTGTGAAGCAGTTCACACCGGCCGATTTCGCGCGCGACTACTATCGCGCGTATTGAACCTTTGACGTACTCGCCGGACTCCTGAATGGGCGGGAATTTTTTCACCACGGAATCATTTTGGAGTTCCTTCATGCCGAAAGCAGCCCGCATTGCGACGCCGATCCCGGTTTCGTCTACGTCCGAAAATGAAAATTCAGACTCAGCGCAGTTTGTGACGGTCGCGCTGTTTTCCGGCATCGGTCTGTTGATCTCGCTCGTCGCCGTCATCTTCGGCATTCAAGGCGCCTGGTTCTGACGTCATCCACCCGAAGCGCCCTGCCGCCACCGAGGTGACGGCAGGAATGTGATCACGTCAGGCGGCGTTCAGGCTGCCGGCGGCCTGGAGCGCGCCTGCAACGGCCTTCTCGCGATGCTCGGGACCGACCTGGATGCCGTCGGCGGGGATCAGCTCGAGATTCTTGACGCCGATGAAGCCGAACACCCCGCGCAAATAGGTCTCGAGGTGCTCGAGCGCGGCCATCGGCGTGTCGGCGCCATAGTAGCCGCCGCGCGAGATCGCGATGACGACGCGCTTGTTGCCGGCCAATCCCTCAACGCCGGCGGCGCCATATTTGAAGGTCTTGCCTGCGACCACGACGCGGTCGATCCAGGCCTTGAGCTGGGAGGGAATGGTGAAATTGTACATCGGTGCGCCGATCACGACGATGTCGGCGCCAAGGAACTCGTCGAGAACCGCCTGTCCGGTCGCGATGTCATCGCGCACCGACGGGTCTGGTGCCGCGCCCTGGCCGGCGGCGAGGTGCAGGCCGGAGAGGTGGGCGAGCGGGGTCTGGGTGAGATCGCGGTAGCTCACGACCAGGCCCGGATTGGCCTGGCGCAGCCGCTCGACAGCGGCGGCAGAGACTTGGCGGCTGACGGAGTGGGGGCCGAGGACCGAGGAGTCGATGTGCAGAAGTTTCATGGCTGGGGTCACCTTTGGTATAGGTTTGTAACTGGCGCTATATGAGTGACTGCCCTAAATGTCCGCAAGAACGCACATTTTTGAAACCCGAGCACAGCAATGAGACCTGAGAACATCCATGTGACTGCTCCGCCGCGGCCGAGTCCCGACCACAGCGATTGCCGTGCGGTCGCCTCCGTGCTGGCGCGGGTCGGCGACAAATGGAGCGTGTTCGTGATCATGATGCTGATGGAGGGGCCGAAGCGCTTCAACGAGCTGAAGCGCATGATCAACGGCATCTCGCAGCGGATGCTGACGCTCACGCTGCGCGGGCTCGAGCGCGATGGCCTGGTGACGCGCACGGTGTTTCCGACCATTCCGCCGCGGGTCGACTACGAGCTCACGGACCTTGGCCGCGGCCTGGCGAAGCCGGTGAAGGCGCTCGGCGAATGGGCCTTCGCGCATCTGCCGGAGATCGAGGGCGCGCGGACACGGTTTGACGGACGCAACGAGTAGGGAGTGTTATCCGTCACCCTGAGGAGCGCGCTCTTGCGCGCGTCTCGAAGGGTCGACGGCCACCAGCCGGGCCGTGCATCCTTCGAGACGCCTGCTGCGCAGGCTCCTCAGGATGACGGTGACGGATTGGAATAAGTCACCCAAGCTGCCGCGTCAGATCATCGACACCAGTCCGCCGCCGTGACGCTCGAGCCTGCCGGCGAGCTCCAGCTCCAGCAGTACCGCGCGGACGACCGCGGGCGAGACATCGGCCATCCGGATCAGATCGTCGAGGCTGATCGGGCTCGGTCCGAGCAGATTGATGATGCGGGCGCGATCGGACGCATCGGTGACAAAATCCATCGGCTCGTCATCTTCGCGGGCGGACAGCATGACGGGCCGCTCCATGATCGGCGTGACCGCGTTGATGACATCGGCGGCTTCGGTGACCAGCGTGGCGCCTTGCTTGATCAAATCGTTGGCGCCGGCGGCGCGCGGATCGATCGGCGAGCCCGGCACCGCGAACACCTCGCGGCCCTGTTCGGCGGCCATCCGCGCCGTGATCAGCGAGCCCGAACGGTGCGCGGCCTCCACCACCACGACGCCGAGCGATGCGCCCGAGATCAGCCGGTTGCGGCGCGGGAAGTCGCGCGCCCGCGGCACGTGGCCGAGTGGCATCTCCGAGATCGCCGCGCCGCGCGCAAGCAGGGCAGCGAGCAAATCCTCATGCTCCGGCGGATAGATTCTGTCATGGCCGCCGGCCAGCACGGCCACCGTGCCGCTTGCAACGGTTGCGCGATGCGCCGCCTGGTCGATGCCGCGGGCAAGGCCCGAGATCACGACAAAGCCGGCATCGCCGAGATCGCGCGCCAGCTGGCCTGCAAATTTCAGCCCGGCGCCGGAGGCATTGCGCGAGCCGACGATCGCGATCATCGGGCGCATCAGCGTGTCGCGCGCGCCGCGCACGGCAAGCAGCGGCGGCGCGTCGTCGATGGTGGCAAGCCGCGCCGGATAGTGGACTTCCTCCGGCGCGACGAGGTCGATGCCGAACTTGGCACAGGCCGCCAGCTCCGCGGCGGCATCGGCCTCGCTCGTGATGCGCCCGGGTCCCGATGCGCCGCCGCGGCGCGCGAGATCCGGCAGGCGCTCCAGCGCATGCGCCGCATCGCCAAAATGGCGGAGCAGCGATGCAAAGGTGCGCGGGCCGACATTGTCGGAGCGGATCAACCGGAGCCGGTTGAGCCGTTCGGTGTCGGTCAGTTCAGTGGTGCTGGGAGACCGGTCATGCATGCGGGGGCCAGCTTCGCCCAACCTGGGATTGTGATCAACTGCGACGTTGGCGCAGCGACGCGCGACGCGCTACAAGCGCTTGCCAAGAAGCCGTCAAGAAACAGGAAGTCTGCCGATGATTTCGCTTGCCGATCTCCAACGCCGCATCGCCTCCGGCGAATTGTCCGCCGATGCCGCTATCATGCAAACGCAGGACGCCATCGCGGCGCAGGACAAGACCATCGGTGCATTCGTCCGCCACGACGAGAAGGCGCGTGCGCAAGGTGCCGGGCCGCTGCACGGCATTGCTGTCGGCATCAAGGACATCATCGATACCGCCGGTTTCCCGACCGAGATGGGGGCTGCGATCTATCGCGGCCATCAGCCGCGGGCCGATGCGCCGGTGGTGATGGCGCTGAAGCAGGCCGGCGCCACCATCATCGGCAAGACCACGACCACCGCGTTCGCGGCGAACGATCCGACCGCAACGCTCAATCCGCACAATCACGCGCACACGCCGGGCGGATCATCGTCGGGCTCGGCAGCCGCGGTCGCCGCCGGGATGATCCCGCTGGCATTGGGCACGCAGACCGGTGGATCGGTGATCCGGCCGGCGTCATTCTGCGGCGTCGCCGCGATCAAGCCGAGCTACCGGCTGTTGCCGACCGTCGGGGTGAAGTGTTTTTCGTGGACGCTGGATACCGTCGGGCTGTTCGGCGCCGGCGTGCGCGACGTCGCGCTGGGGCTGGCTGCGATGACCAGGCGGCCTGACCTGGTCGTGCCGTCTGCCGTCGCGGCGCCGCGCATCGGCGTGGTGACGCAGGCCTTCGCCGGCGCGCCGGAACCATCCGGCGCGGAGGCGTTGCAGAAGGCCGCGCGGGCGGCGGAGCAGGCGGGCGCAACCGTGAGCGAGCTTGCGATATCAGAGATCATCGCCGAGGCGTGGCGGATCCATCCGGTGGTGCAGGAGTTCGAGGCACACCAGTCGCTCGCCTGGGAGTATGGCCAGAACTACGATGCGATGCCGCCGCTGCTGCGCGGCCGGCTCGACGAGAGCAAGGGCGACACGCCCGCCGAGTACGACGCAGCGATGGACGTCACGCTGCGCGCGCGGCAGGCGCTGTCAGCGATTTTTGGCGAGGTCGATGTGCTGTTGACGCTGTCAGCGCCGGGCGCCGCGCCGAACGGCTTGGCCTCGACCGGCGATCCCCGCTACAACCGGCTCTGGACGTTGATGGGCGTGCCCTGCGTCAACGTGCCGACGCTGACTGCCGAGGGCGGACTGCCGGTCGGCGTGACCGTGATCGCGGGTTTTGGTGATGACGCGAAGGCGCTGGCGGCGGCGAGTTTTGTCGAGGACGCGCTGAGGAAATAACCGCCGTCATTCCGGGGCTCGCGAAGCGAGAACCCGGAATCCATTTCACAGCGAAGATGCGGCCCAATGGATTCCGGGATCGATGCTGCGCATCGCCCCGGAATGACGGAGAGAGTTATTTCTTCTCGCCGATCTTGCCTTCGGTGCCGGCCTGCAGGCGCTTGATGTTCTCGCGGTGCGTGTAGAACAGCAGCAGCGTCAGCACGGCGAACAGCGAGGCGAGCGCGTTGTGGCCGAACCACCACAGGAACAGCGGCGTCACGAACGCGGCGATCAGCGCCGACAGCGACGAGTAGCGCGTAGTGGTGGCGGTGCCGATCCAGATCACGGCGAAGATCAGCGCCGCCGGCCAGAACAGGCCGAGCAGTACGCCGATATAGGTCGCGACGCCCTTGCCGCCGCGGAATCTGAGCCAGACCGGGAAGAGGTGGCCGAGGAATGCGCCGAGCGCCGCGAGCATCGCCGCGTTCGGGCCGTCGATCGAGCCCGCGATGATGACGGCGACCGTGCCCTTGAGCATGTCGCCGATCAGCGTCGCCGCGGCGAGGCCCTTGTGGCCGGTGCGCAGCACGTTGGTGGCGCCGATATTGCCCGAGCCGATGGTGCGCAGATCCTGCGTGCCGGCGAGCCTGGTGAGGATCATGCCGAACGGGATCGAACCCAGGAGATAGCCGATCAGGAAGGCGACCAGCAGCATCGCGTCAGCGGACATCGCGGTGGCTCCCCGGACGGTCGGTTAGGTCCATTTTGGACAATCCCGTCAATGAAATATTAACCATCGATCCGCACCATCACCTTGGAAATGAGGGAGCTTATCATGGCTTCTGTTCGCAGGCGGCTGGAGCAGGTTTTCTTTGTGGTTTACGTCGCGGCCATCGTCGTTGGAACGACGATGGAAGCGATGTCGCAACTCGCGGCGCGCTGAGTTCCGCGCCGACTTAGACGTGTTCGTACACCGTCCGTCCGCCGACGATCGTCCGGGTCACGCGGCCCGAGAAGCGGGCGTCGTCGAACGGCGTATTCTTGCATAGTGATTTGAGGTCGTCGCGGTCGAGCACCCAGGGGGTGTCGGCGTCGATCACGATCACGTCGGCCGGGGCGCCGGCGCGCAGCGTGCCGCCGGGCAGGCCGAGCAGTTCCGCCGGCCGTGTCGACATCGCCCGGATCAGCGTCTTGAAGTCCATCTCGCCATTGTGGATCAGCCGCAGTGCTGCCGGCAGCATGGTCTGCAGGCCGACCGCGCCGCTCGCCGCTTCCGCGAACGGCAGCCGCTTGACCTCGACGTCCTGCGGATTGTGATCGCTCATCACGACGTCGATCAGCCCGGAGGCGAGGGCTTCGACCAGCGCCTTGCGGTCCTCCTCGGTGCGCAGCGGCGGCGCCAGCTTGAGGAAGGTGCGGTACGGGCCGATGTCGTTCTCGTTCAGCGTGACGTGGTTGATCGAGACCGAGGCCGAGACGTGGAGCCCGTTGTCGCGGGCACGCTTGAGGATTTCCAATGACTCGATCGAGGTCAGCGACGCCGCGTGATAGCGGCCGCCGGTCAGCCCCGCGAGCCGCATGTCGCGCTCGAGCATGATCGCCTCGGCGGCGGTCGGGATCCCGGCGAGCCCGAGCCGCGTGGCGAATTCGCCCTCGTTCATCACGCCTTCGCCCACCAAATGCGGGTCCTCGGTGTGATGCACGATCAGCGCGTCGAAATCGCGGGCATAGGTCAGTGCGCGTCGCATCACCTGGGCGTTGGTGACGCTGCGGTCGCCATCGGTGAATGCGACGGCGCCGGCGGCCTTCAACAGGCCGATCTCGGTCATCTCCTGCCCTTGCATGCCCTTGGTCAGCGCCGCCATCGGGTGGATGTTGACGATCGCGGTATCGCGGGCGCGGCGCAGCACGAAATCGACGGTCGCCGAATTGTCGATGACCGGCGAGGTGTCGGGCTGGCAGATGATGGTGGTGATGCCGCCGGCGGCGGCGGCCTGGCTCGCGGATGCAAAGGTCTCGCGGTGGCTGGCGCCGGGTTCACCGACGAAGGCGCGCATGTCGATCAGGCCGGGGGCCACGATCTTGCCGGCGCAATTGACGATGTCGGTGCCTTCGGGGACGCCGGCGGCGCCGATGCCGCGCTTGGCGTCACGGATCACGCCGTCGGCGATCAGGACGTCGCCCGGACCGTCGAAGTCGCGGGACGGATCGATGACGCGGGCGTTGGCGAGCAGGATGGGGCGGCGGTCAGTCAGCATGGCGTCACGCGTTCGGCAGGTTGCGGGCGAGCGCTTCGAGCACTGCCATGCGCACCGCCACACCCATTTCGACTTGTTCACGGATCAGCGATTGCGCGCCGTCGGCGACGAAGGTGTCGATCTCGACACCGCGGTTCATCGGGCCCGGATGCATCACCAGCGCATCGGGCTTGGCGTATGCGAGCTTCTTTTGGTCGAGGCCGAAATAGTGGAAATACTCCTGGCTCGACGGCACGAAGGAGCCATTCATGCGCTCGCGCTGCAGCCGCAGCATCATCACGATATCGGCGCCGTTCAGCCCCTCGCGCATGTCGCGCGCGACCTCGACGCCCATCCGCTCGATGCCGCGCGGCAGCAGCGTGGAGGGGCCCACCACGCGGACGCGGGCGCCCATGGTGTTGAGCAGGAAGATGTTGGAACGCGCCACGCGCGAATGCAGCACGTCGCCGCAGATCGCGATCGTCAGCCCCTCGAGCCGGCCCTTGTTGCGGCGGATGGTCAGCGCATCGAGCAGCGCCTGGGTCGGGTGTTCGTGGGCGCCGTCGCCGGCATTGATCACGGAACCGTCAACCTTGCGCGCCAGCAGCTCGACCGCGCCGGAGGCGTGGTGGCGCACCACCAGGATGTCGGGGTGCATCGCGTTCAGCGTCACCGCGGTGTCCATCAAGGTCTCGCCCTTGCGGGTCGACATCGATGACACCGACATGTTCATGACGTCGGCGCCCAGGCGTTTTCCGGCGATCTCGAACGAGGACTGGGTCCGGGTCGAGGCCTCGAAGAACAGATTGACCTGGGTACGGCCGCGCAGACTGGCGCGTTTCTTGTCGACCTGGCGGTTGAGCTCGACATACTCCTCGGAGAGGTCGAGCAGGCCCGTGATGTCGTCAGCGGAAAGGCCCTCGATGCCCAGCAGATGCCGGTGACCGAGGACAAAAGTCGATTTCAATGATGGGGTCATTAAAGCGAGAGCTATAGGCGCGGATGGCCGGTGGGGCAAGCGCGAAGAGGGCCCGCAGGAGTTTTCCCCGAGTAAGATGGGGCGGGGTTTCTCCGCGGACATGCCCGGGCTTGTTGCGATCTGTCCGGGCCTTGCTTTTGCTGGTTTTTCGGGAACAAGACGTGCACGGCCGGGCCCGGGCGGAGCATAGGCGAGGTGGTCCTTGGACGGCCATGCAGGCAAGACAGCGGAGCGAGAATTCGTGAAAATCGCCGTGATCGCATTGCTGGTCTTCGGGGTGATCTTGGGGGCGATCTCTTCCGCCTTCGCTCAGGGCCTGCCCGGCGGCTTCGTGTTCCTGCGTGAGATCGATCCGACCATCATCCAGGACATCCGCTACGCGACCTCCAACAATTTCATGGGGCGGCCGATCGCGGGCTATGGCGCGCCGGATTGCGTGGTGAAGCGGGATGTGGGGCTACGGCTCAAGGCCGTGCAGCAGGAACTAGCGCGGCAACGCCTGTCGCTGAAGATGTTCGATTGCTACCGGCCGGCCCGCGCGGTCGCCGACATGGTGGCGTGGTCGAGGAACGGCAAGGAGACCGCCGCCGAGCGGCGCTACAACCCGGCGTTCTCGAAGACGGATCTGTTCCGCCTCGGCTACATCGCCACGCATTCGGGGCATTCGACCGGCGCCGCGGTCGATCTCACGCTGGTTGACCTGACCGCGGACAATTCGCGCAAGTTCGATCCGGCCAAGGACTATGCCGACTGCACCGCGCCGGTCGCCGCGCGCGCCCCCGAGGGCAGCGTCGACATGGGCACCGGCTATGACTGTTCCGACGTGAAGGGCCATACCGCCTCCGGCGCGATCACACCGGCGCAGAAGCGCTGGCGCAACCTTCTGGTCGCGGCGATGGCTCGCCAGGGGTTTGCCAACTATTCAAAGGAATGGTGGCATTTCTCGCTGCCGGGAGCGAGCGCGGCAGCCTATGATTTCCCGATCGCGCGGGCGCGCTAGTGCAGGATTTTCTTCAAATCCGGGACATTTTCGTAAGACAAGGCTTGCCATCGCAAAAGTAGCCGAATGCGCTTTCAACACTCCTTAATTGTGGCCGTATGAAGTGCGGGCATTGCGGGAGCAGAAAACATGCGTTGGGCTGTTGTCATTGTTGCCGTCGGTGCGTTCGGCATCGCGATCTACGACCAGTACGACAAGGGCGCGAACTATCAGCGCGTCGATGCGCGCATCAGCAGCGTCAATGACCAGTGCTATCTGGAAAAGGTCGAGCGCGGCGTCGTCACCAAGACGACGTTCACGTCGGACCTCACTCGCTGCGAAACCGCCGAGCTGCTGCGGAAGGAGCATCCGAAGTGGCAGGGCTATCACGTGATGCACAAGATCGAGGTGCGCGTCGTGTATGTCTCGCCGGTCGATGGCGTCTCGCACCAGTCGAGCCTGGAGATGTCGTACTTCCCCAGCGGCAAGCCGCTGCGCGCCGGTGAGGTTTTTCCCGTACTGGCCTCCAAGACCAAGGCAGACAAGACGCGCATGATCTGACCGTCACTGAGGATGGGAGTTCGACCATGCGTCTGGGGCTCTACGGCATCATCGCTATCGGCGTCGCGGGCCTCTATGCCTACATCGAGTTCGACAAGCGGATGAACTTCCGGCCGATCGACGCGCGCGTCAGCAGCGTCAAGGAGCAATGCTATCTGGAGAAGACCGAGGACAATCGGAGCTCGACCTCCGATCTGTTGCCTTGCGAACTCACCGAACTTCTGGCGCGCCACCATCCGAAATGGCAGGGCTCCGACATCAAGCACAAGATCGAGATCCGGTTTGCCTACATCTCTCCGGCGGACGGGGCCGCGCACGAGTCGAACCTGCAATTGGCTGAGTATCCCGATAACCGGCAACTGAGCAGCGGCGACATTTTTCCGGTCCAGGCTTCCAGGAAGGAGGCGAACCGGACCCGCGCCAATGATTGGGTCGACCGTTGGCTCGGCCGTCATGCGCCGAAACATGGAAGCATCTAGCGGACGTGTACTTTTCGCTGCCCCGTGCCGGCTTGCAGGCTTATGATCCCCCGATTCCAGCTGCGGCGCTGCTGCTGCCAACGAAGACCGTTGTCCGGGCATCGCGCGCAGTGCGACCAATCGCCGGGGAGACCATGACGCAGGCTCCGTTCGCCACCCACGATGTGTTCAACCAGTCGCCGCCCTTTGAGGACGTCAACCTCTTCACCGCGGACGCGCCGCTCGCGGCCGCTGTGGCCGCCAATGGCGGGGCGGCGGCCAGCGCAGAGCTGTCAGATTTCGGCAAGCATTGGGGTTCGGCCGTCATGGCGGAGCGCGGCCGGGTCGCCAACGAGAACACACCGAAACTGCGAACCTTCGATGCCAGGGGCAACCGCCGCGACGAGGTCGAGTTTCATCCGGCCTATCACGAGCTGATGGCGCACTCGGCCCATGCCGGCGTGCACAACTCGACCTGGACCGCCGACGGCAAGCCGGCAGGCGGGGCCGCCGAGGTGGTGCGCGCGGCAAGGTTCTATATCGCGTCCCAGGTCGAGACCGGTCATCTCTGTCCGATCACGATGACGCGCGCCTCGGTCGCTGCGCTGGCCTCGCAGCCCGATATTCTGGCGAAGACGATGCCGGTCATCGCTACGCGTGCCTACGACCCGAGCTTTGCGCCATGGTGGACCAAGCGCGGCATGACGCTCGGCATGGGCATGACGGAGAAGCAGGGCGGCACCGATGTGCGCGCCAACATGACGCGCGCCGAGCGCGACGGCGACGCCTGGCGCATCACCGGGCACAAATGGTTCATGTCGGCGCCGATGTGCGACGCGTTCCTGGTGCTGGCGCAGGCCGAGCAGGGGCTGAGCTGCTTCTTCATGCCGCGCTTTGCGCCCGATAGCACGGTCAACGCGATCCACTTCCAGCGCCTGAAGGACAAGCTCGGCAACCGCTCCAATGCCTCCTCGGAGGTCGAATTCCACGGCGCCCATGCCGAATTGATCGGCGAGGAGGGCAAGGGCATCCGCACCATCATCCGGATGGTGCAGCTGACTCGGCAGGATTGCGCGATCGCATCCGCCGGCCTGATGCGCTCGGGGCTGGCGCACGCGCTCAATCACGCGCGGCATCGCAGCGTGTTCCAGAAGCATCTCGCCGACCAGCCGCTGATGCAGGCGGTGCTGTCGGACATGGCGCTGCATGTCGAGGCGTCGATCGCACTGGTGATGCGGCTCTGCCGCGCCTTCGATCGCGCACCCACCGATGCGGGCGAGGCCGCCTATATGCGGCTGCTGACGCCGGCGATCAAATACTGGACCTGCAAGAGCGCACCCGGCTTCCTCTACGAGGCGATGGAGTGCCTCGGCGGCAATGGCTATGTCGAGGAGGGCATTCTCGCGCGGCATTACCGGGAGTCGCCGGTCAATGCGATCTGGGAAGGCTCCGGCAACGTGATGTGCCTCGACGTGCTCCGCGCGCTCGGCCGCGAGGCCGATGCCGCGCTTGCGGTGTTGCGTGCACTCGCCGAGGAGACCAGGGGCCTGCCTGGCGCCGCCGAGGCGGTTACGTCGATTGGACAATCCTTCCGCCGGCCGGACAGCGAGCGCATCGCGCGGCTTGCCGTCGAGAAGCTGGCGCTGCTGGCCGCCGCCGCGGCGCTCAACCAGGTCTCGCCGGGGAACGCCGAATTGTTTGCGGCGACACGGCTTGCCGAACGCCACGCCGGCATGTACGGCGCGGTGGACCTTTCCGATGCCGATCAGCGCGCGCTGCTGGCGCGGGCGCTGCCATGAAAGTTTGCTGATGGACGCACTCAATCCCGATACCCCGCCGGCTGCTATCGAACCGCCGCCACGTCCCCCTCGGGTTTGGAAGTTCTGGGGCACCGCGCTGTGGGGCCTTCTGATCTTCGCCGCGATGTTCCTCGGCCAGGTCGCGGTCATCGTCTACCGCATCATTGCGCAGGGCGGAGAACTGTCGGCGGCCGGCATCACCCATGTGGTCGCCGACGGTCTGACGATCTCGCTCTCGGTCCTCGCCGGCCTGCCGATGGTGCTGCTGGTGCTGTGGTTCGCGATCCGCCGCACCGGGATCCCGTTCGCCGATTACCTCGGGCTGCGCGGGACCTCGTGGAAGAACGTGATCATCGGCGTCGTCGCGCTCGTTGTGCTGGTCGGCGCCTGGGACATGGTGTCCCGCGCCGCCGGCCGCGAGGTGACGCCGGGCTTCATGGGCGACGTGCTGAAATCGGCACAGGAGCACAGCGCGCTGTGGCTTCTGGTGATCGCCTTTGCCGTGGCCGCGCCGCTCTGGGAAGAATTGTTCGCGCGCGGCTGGCTCTATCGCGGCTGGTCGGAATCCCGGCTCGGCCCGTATGGCGCGATCCTGCTGTCGTCGATCGTCTGGACCTTCATGCACCTACAGTACGACTGGTTCTTCCTCTGCGAGGTGTTGTCGATCGGGTTCCTGTTCGGTTATCTGCGCTTCCGCACCGGTTCGACCTGGCTAACCATCCTGCTGCACGGGCTGAACAATTTCGCCGCGACGCTGCAGACCTGGTGGCTGGCGGGGTGATCGGTCGATGTGTCTGCAGACGGTGGCTTGGATTCGGCGCGACCTTGAGACTAGCTGCTACGTGACAGACGTTTCATGAACGTATCCTTTAACGCGACTGACACTGTAGTTGGCTCTGTCGAGGAGCTAGGCCTTGCGTTAGATCGGTTCCACGAGGAGCAGCAGTTCGAGTTGTGGTTATCAGCGCCAACTGGCCCAGCCATCGTGATGCTTCGCAACGGAGGCTATGCTTGGCTCATGTATCTACGCTTCAATGGTGACGATGGCTTTGTCACCAAGGGCGAAGATAATGGGAGGCAGGTCGTCGCCTACCGGCTGGCAAACGGACAGATCGATGAGCATCCGCTCTCTTGGTGCCTCGATCTGGAGCAGTGTTACAAGGCGATCGCATACTTCTTCGTCAACGATGGCGCTCGTCCTGAATTCGTTTCTTGGCAAAAGGCCTGACGTACGCTCCACGCCTAAAGCCCCACCGCCGCGATCGCGACGGCATTATGATCGCGGCCAGGTGTGCAGCGCGATGATCCGGAACAAGCAGTGGTGCGTTGCCGCCCACCGGAACGTTGACGAAGAGCGTGTCAGCGTCCCGTCGGAGTGCTATGATCTAGATCAATGAACGAGCGCGGGCCGGACCGAAACCAGGCAGCGGCGGCTGCCGTCGTGCGAGCTCTTCTCATGGCTAGATTGATCCGAACGCTCTTGGCCGGCGTCGTCGCGCTGGCGTCCCTTGGCGCCATTACGCAGCAGGTGCGCGACCAGGGCGCTACCGACACCGAAATCCGTATCGGCAATCTGATGCCGTACAGCGGCGCGCTCGAGATCTTTGGCCAGATCGGCAAGGCGGAAGCCGCCTATTTCGAGATGATCAACGAACGCGGCGGCATCAATGGCCGCAAGATCCGTTTCATGTCCTATGACGATCTGTCGGATGCGTCCAACGCCATGGACCTGACGCGCATTCTGGTCGAGACCGACAATGTGCTCTTGATGTTCGGTTCGTTCGGCACGCCCGGGAATCTCGCGGTGCGGAAGTATCTCAACGAACTGAAGATCCCCCAACTCTTTGTTGTCTCCGGCGATCAGGACCTCAGCGAGCCGTCTCTCTATCCCTGGACCATGGGCTGGCAGCCCTCGTACCGCGAGGAGGGACGGATCTACGCCAACTACATCCAGGCCTTCTATCCCGGAAAGAAAATCGTGGCGCTTTGGGAGAATGACCAGTTCGGGAGGGAATTGTTCAAGGGGCTGGTGCAGGGGCTGGGTGACGTCGCCCACAACATCAGGGTCGACATTGCCTATGATGTCGACGACCAGCATCTGGACGGCCACATCTCGATCCTGAAGCAATCGGGCGCCGAGGTCTTTGTGTTTGCCGGAGTGCCGGAAAATGCCACCAAGGTGATCCGGGCGGCGGCCGAACACGGCTGGCGGCCGGTGTTTGTCGTGAACCAGATGGCGTCATCGATCGAGACGGTGCTCAAGCCGGCCGGCACCGAGAATGCAACCGGCGTCATCACCGCCGCCTTCCTGAAGGATGCGAGCGATCCGGCCTGGAGGCAAGAGCAGGGCGCCTGGCACAGCTTCCTCGACAAGTATACGAAGGCCGGCGGCAAGGACGACGCGGCCGCAGTCTATGGTTACGCGGAGGCTGAGACGATGGTCCAGGTGCTCAGGCAATGCGGCAACGACCTGTCGCGCGAAAACGTCATGAAGCAGGCCGCGGCGCTCAGGGATTATCAGGCGTCCGCCTTGCTCCCGGGCATCAAGATCAACAGCGGTCAGTTCCGACCGGTCGAGCAATTGCGGTTGTTGCAGTTTGATGGCCGCAGCTGGCAGCCGATCGGCGACGTGCTCGATACGGCGTTCACCGGTTCGAGCGGGAAGTAGCGACGATCAGCGTAGCGAGCCGAACCTGTGCAAGCGCAGGCCGCATGCTACTGCCCGACCGCGGCGATCACGATCGGCATCGTGATCGCGGCCAAAATCGTCTGCAGCGTGATGATCTGGGCGAGCAGGGGGGCATCGCCGCCCATCTGGCGCGCCAGCACATAGGCTGACGGCGAGGTCGGCACCGCGGCGCAGGCCGCGACGATGGCGAGGTTGGCGCCGGTGACGCCGAACCACACCGCGAGCGCGACGGTCAGGACGGGCATCGCGACCAGCTTCAGCACCAGCGCGATGCTGGCGGCGAGGCTAGGACGGAAGATGCCTGCCAGATGCAGCCCGGCGCCGGTCACGAGCAGGCCGATCGCCAGCGACGAGCCGCCGAGCGCGTCGGCGACGTCGTGCCAGATTTTCGGCAGCGGGATATGCGTGACGTTGATGACGAGCCCGATGACGCAGGCCCAGATCAGCGGGTTCTTCACGACCGTCATCACGATGGCGCCCGCGGACCGCTTCCCGGATGAGGCATATTTCGCCAGCACGGCGACGCTGAAGACGTTGACCAGCGGAATGATCGCGACCATCGCGACCGAGGCCACCGCCAGCCCGACCTTGCCATAGAGATTGCCCGACACCGACAGCGCGACATAAGTCTGCCAGCGGGTGGCGCCCTGGAAGATCGAGGAGAAGGCCGGGCCGTCGACCCCGACGCGCGCGAGCGGGCCGCGCAGCGCAAGACAGAGCAGGCACATCACGAGCGCCGCGAGCAGCAGCGCGCCGCCGACGCCCGCGACCGGCACCTTGGTCAGATCGGCCTTGACCAGCGTCTGTACCAAAAGCACCGGGAACAGCACGTAGTAAGTGAGCTGTTCCAGCCCGTGCCATTGGGTGTCGAGCCGAATCAGCGTGCGTCTCAGGATGAAGCCGAGCACGATCAGCAAAAATACCGGCAACAGCGCCGCGATCACCACGGCCATCGTCAGCGGTCTCCGCGCAGCTTCGCCAGCCGGTCGAGTGCGCCCTGCAGGATGAAGATCGCGGCGTGTTCGTCGATCACCTCGGCGCGCCGGGCGCGGCTGACATCCATCCCGATCAGCTCGCGCTCGACCGCTGCGGTCGAGAGCCGCTCGTCCCACAGCCCGATTGCAAGCGCAGTGAGGCCTGCGAGGTTGCGGGCGAATGCCCGGGTCGATTGCGCGCGCGGGCCCTCGCTGCCGTCCATGTTGATCGGCAGGCCCAGCACGAAGCCGACGGCATTGCGCTCGGCCGCGATCGCGAACAGCCGCGCGGCGTCGGCCTTGAACTGCTTGCGGTGGATGGTCTCGACGCCGGTCGCGAGCCGCCGGTCCGGATCGGAGACGGCAACGCCGATGGTCTTGGTGCCGAGGTCGAGGCCGACCAGCGCGCCGCGCTCGGGCCAATGCGGCACAGCTTCGATCAGGGGGAGGATGGGGGCGGGCATGACCTTGCGCTTAGCACGCACCCGCGCGCCGAGGCAAAGCCCGGCGGCAAGCAGCCGTCCATGCGAAAACGCCGGTCAGGCGGCGATCACCCGATCGTCGCCGGAAAGGCATGCGGCAAGTCCCTGCAACGCGCTGGATTGGTGCGTGGCGCGGCGCTGGATGAACAGCGTCTCGACATGCGCATGCTGCGGACTGAGCTTGTGGATCTTGATGTCGCGCTGGACGTGGTCGCGCTCGACCACCGCGCGCGGCAGCAAGGTGACGCCCATGTCGGCGGCGACACAGCCGACCATGCCGTCGAGCGTGCCGAGCTCGAAGCGGGCGGCCGACGGCCAGCCGAACTCGGTGAAGACCTGTTCGAGCCGTTGCCGGTAGGTGCAGCCGGTGCGGAACACCAGCGCGGTCGGGCCCGACTCCGGCGTGCCGGCGCGCAAGGCCGCGAGCGATTTCCAGCGCTGCGCGGTGACGAGCACCAGTTCCTCGGTGAAGGCTGTTGTCGCCGACAGTTCGGCGTGCTCGATCGGACCGGCGACGAAGGCGCCGTCGAGCGAGCCGTCGAGCACGGCGGCGACGAGGTCAGCGGTCGGTGCAGTGCGCAAGGTCAGGCGCACCGCCGGATAGCGGCGATGAAACTCGGCAAGCAGCGTCGGCAGCCGCACCGCGGCGGTCGTCTCCATCGAGCCGATCGACAGCGGCCCCTTCGGCTCGCCATCGTCGCGCGCGGCGAGCACGGCTTCGCGCAACAGCGCCGCCATACGCTGCGCGTATGGCAACAGGCGGCGGCCGGCGCCGGTCAGCGACATGCCGCGGCTGTGACGCTCGAATAGTGCCGTGCCGATCTCGGCTTCCAGCGCCTTGATGCGCTGGGTGACGTTGGACTGCACGGTGTTCAGCTCGTCGGCGGCCCGGGTGATGCCGCCGAGCCGGGCGACCGTGGAAAAGGTGAGCAGGTCGGTCAATTCCATCTGGGACCACCGTTTCATTTTAGAGATGGTAGCGTTCTCTAGTATTCATTTTCCGAGAATGTTAGGCCCGCTTAGGCTGCGAGTCCAGAACAGCAGTCCAGAACAGGGAGCAACGCATGCCGATCGGCACCGAATTGACGGCGCGTCTGGGCATCGCGCATCCGATCCTGGCGGCGCCGATGGCGATGATCACGGGAAGCCGGCTGGTCATGGCGGTGAGCGACGCGGGCGGCCTCGGCATTCTCGGCGGCGGCTATGGAGACCGGGCCTGGCTCGAGGCGGAGACCGCGGTGCTCAGGCGATATCATCGCCCGTTCGGGATCGGCTTCATCACCTGGAGCCTCGCGAAGCAGCCGGAGCTGATCGAGATCGCACTGGAGGCGCGGCCGCGCGCGGTGATGCTGTCATTCGGCGATCCCGCGCCGTTCGCGGCCAGGATCAAGGCCGCGGGCGCGCTGCTGATCTGCCAGGTGCAGAGCGAGGAGATGGCGCAACAAGCGCTGGATTGCGGCGCCGACATCCTGATTGCGCAGGGCACGGAGGCGGGCGGTCACGGCGCCTCGCGCACCACGCTCGACATCGTGCCTGCGATCATCGATTTCGCGGCAGGGCGCGTCCCTGTCGTGGCAGCCGGCGGCATCGCCGATGGCCGCGGCCTCGCGGCGATGATGATGCTTGGCGCATCCGGCGTGCTGATGGGAACGCGGTTCTATGCCAGCGCCGAGGCCGATGCGCCCGAGCGGGCGAAGCAGCTGATCTGCGCCGCGAAGAGCGGCGAGACGGTGCGCGGCGTGGTGATGGACTGGTCGCGCAAGCTGATGTGGCCGGCGCCGTTCACCGCGCGCTCGCTCTCCAACGATCATCTGCGGCGCTGGTCTGGCCGCGAGATCGAGCTGATGCAGCGCGCCGACGAGGTCGCGGTGGAATACGCCGCCGCGAGGGAAGCGGCCAATTTCGACGTTGCCGCGGTGTTCGCCGGCGAGTCCGTCGGGCTGATCCATGATATCGTCCCGGCGGCCGAGATCGTCGGCCGCATCGTCGCCGAGGCCGAGCAGACGTTGCAGGGCCGGCGCAACTTTTTCCCTTCTCCCCTTGTGGGAGAAGGTGGCGTGGACGCAGTCCACGCCGGATGAGGGGTCTGTATCCGCGGAGGCAAACCCCTCACCCGCGCTCGCTTTGCGAGCGCACCCTCTCCCACAAGGGGAGAGGGTAATTCTGAGCAAGCCAGGAAAGAGACACACCATGTGGCCGGACCGTCGATTGATCGATCGTTTCAAGACCGAATTCCCGATCGTGCTGGCGCCGATGGCCGGCGTGATGGATGCGGAGCTCGTGATCGCGGTGGCGCAGGGCGGCGGGCTCGGCTCGCTGCCCTGTGCGATGCTCTCGGCCGAGAAGGCGCGTGAGCAGGTCAACATCATCCGCCAGCGCGTGTCGGCGCCGGTCAACCTCAACTTCTTCTGCCACAAGGCGGTCGACGCCGATCCGGCGCGCGAGGCGGCATGGCGGCAGCGGCTGGGGCCGTACTATCGCGAACACGGCCTCGATCCGGATGCGCCGATCAATGCGGCGAACCGCGCGCCGTTCGATGCGGCCTTCTGCGCCGTGGTCGAGGAGTTGAAGCCCGAAGTCGTCAGCTTCCATTTCGGCCTGCCGGAGCCGAAGCTGTTGCAGCGGGTGAAGGCAGCGGGCGCCATCGTGATGTCGTCGGCGACCACGGTGAAGGAGGCGATCTGGCTCGAGGAGAACGGTGCGGACGTCGTCATTGCGCAAGGCGCCGACGCCGGCGGCCATCGCGCCATGTTCCTGACCGATGACATCGCCGAGCAGCCCGGCACGTTCTCGCTGCTGCCGCAGGTGGTCGACGCGGTAAAGGTGCCGGTCGTCGCGGCCGGCGGCATCGCGGACGGACGCGGGATCGCCGCGGCCTTTGCGCTCGGCGCCTCCGCGGTGCAGATCGGCACGGCGTTCCTGCGCTGTCCGGAATCCAAGGTCAGCGCGGCGGGCCGTGTCGCGCTGGCGCAGGCGAGCGATGAATCGACCGTGATCACCAATGTGATGACGGGCCGCCCGGCGCGCGGCGTCGCCAACCGCGTGATGCGCGAGGTCGGCCCGATCTCACCAGACGCGCCGGCGTTCCCGCATGCGGCGACCGCCCTCGGGCCGCTGAAGGCGGCTGCCGAAAAACAAGGCAAGGTCGATTTCACCAACCTCTGGGCCGGGCAGGCGGTGCGGATGGGCAAGGAGATGCCGGCCGCCGAGCTGACCCGCGCGCTGGCGGGCGCCGCGCTGGCGCGGATGGGCAAGATGGCGGGCTGATTTCACCTCCATCTGCGCAATTTCGGTGTATGCCCCGGACTGCCGCCTCCGATATCCGGCTATCGAGAGACGGCAGTTCAATTGGCGCAGGAGCACCACGGCATGATCACCTGTTATCTGCGATACGAAGTTCGTCCGGACAAGCTCGCCGAATTCGAGGCTTATGGTGCGATGTGGCTGGAGCTGGTGCCGCGGTTTGGCGGCACTCATCACGGCTATTTCCTGCCGTCCGAGGGCGCTAGCGACGTCGCGTTGGCGATTTTCAGCTTTCCGAGCCTTGCGGCCTACGAACAGTACCGCAAGGACTCAGCGCTCGATCCCGACGTTCAGAAGGCCATCGCCTTCGCGAGGGAGACGCGCTGCTTTGTCCGCTATGAGCGGTCGTTCTTTCGGCCGTTGCTGCCGAAGCAGGCCTAGCCGACCGCGGCGGGCCGGATCGCACTCTCAGGCCTGGCGTGCGGGCTCGCTCTGGTTGATCTCCAGATGCTCGGTCGCGAGCCTGCGATAATGCGCGGCCATTTCCCTGTAATGCTGCCGGGAGATCGGATCCGTAGCGCGCTCGGCGCGGCGCTCGAACATCTCGGCCTTTTCCTGCAGAGCTTTTGCCTGGGACTTGGCCATCGCTCGCCTCGCTCAGACCAGGCAGGCCACGTAGAGGATCGCAATCCCCAGCACCGTGCCGATCGACCACAGGGCGGGATCCCAGCCCTCCGGCCGGGGGCGGTTTTCCAGCGTTTGCATGACGCACTCCGAACCTTTTGATTTGGAGGGAGTAGGCGCCCCGAATGTTTCGGCACCACTTCGTGGCAGCCGCAAAGTGGTTTCGTCGCAGGCTTTTGCGGCCCGGATGCGCGCCGGAATGTCTCACCTGGGTGCCCGGCAGGGGTGCGGAAGCCCCGGGGCTGAGGGATTCGCGCGGTTGCGGCGCAAAACCGGCCTCTGCTATACGGCGGGCTGACCTTTCAGCCTGACCTTTTGGATCCGGGGCCCTATATAATGTCCGTAGACGCCACAACCGTCCGCCGCATCGCGCATCTGGCGCGGATCGCGGTCAGCGACGCCGAAGTTCCCCATCTCCAGGGCGAGCTGAACGCGATGCTGGCCTTTGTCGAGCAGCTGTCGGAGGTAAATGTCGACGGCGTCGAGCCGATGACCTCGGTGACGCCGATGGAGATGAAGAAGCGCGCCGACGTGGTCAATGACGGCGAGATCGCCGACGACATCGTCCGCAATGCGCCCGATACGACCAACCACTTCTTCCTGGTGCCGAAGGTGGTCGAGTAGTTTCTCTGTTCTGGGACGATGGCGATGTGTCTGCTCTGCGACGATGAAAAGGCCTACAAGGCCTATATGGACTTCCTCGATGCGATGGAGCGCAAGGGGAAGGTCGCCGATCCCAATGCGGCGATGGACGCGGTGCTCGACCATCTCGAGGCGCTCGATGCCGCCCGCGCCAAGGAAAATGCCCGGAGAAATATGAGCCCCCGGCAGGACGACCCCGCCAACGACAAGACCCTGTCTCCGTTCTTCTGCAGCCCGATCAATAAATGACCGATTTGACATCGCTGACGATCGCCGAGGCCCGCGAGGGCCTGGCGAGCAAGTCTTTCACCGCCGTTGATCTGACCGATGCGCATCTCGCCGCCATCGAGGCCGCGCGCGTGCTCAATGCCTATGTGCTCGAGACGCCAGACCGCGCCCGCGAAATGGCGAAGGCGGCCGACGAGAAAATCGCGAAGGGCGAGGGCGGGCCGCTGGCCGGCATTCCGCTCGGCATCAAGGACCTGTTCGCGACCCGCGATATCAGGACCACGGCATGCTCGAAGATCCTCGGCAATTTCATCCCGCCCTACGAGTCGACGGTGACCTCGCAGCTCTGGCGCGACGGCGCGGTGCTGCTCGGCAAGCTCAACAATGACGAGTTCGCGATGGGCTCGTCGAACGAGACCTCGTGCTTCGGCCCGGTCACCAACCCGTGGCGGCGCGAAGGCTCCAACACCACGCTGGTGCCGGGCGGCTCGTCCGGCGGCTCGGCCTCGGCCGTGGCGGCACTGCTCTGCATGGGCGCGACCGCGACCGATACCGGCGGCTCGATCCGCCAGCCCGCCGCGTTCACCGCGACCGTCGGCATCAAGCCGACCTACGGCCGCTGCTCGCGCTGGGGCATCGTGGCGTTTGCATCCTCGCTCGACCAGGCCGGCCCGATCGCGCGCACGACGCGCGATGCCGCGATCCTGATGCGCTCGATGGCCGGTCACGATCCCAAGGACACCACGTCGGTCGATATCGCGGTGCCGGATTACGAGGCGGCGATCGGCAAGTCCGTGAAGGGCATGAAGATCGGTATCCCGAAGGAGTACCGGCTCGACGGCATGCCGGCCGAGATCGAGAAACTCTGGAGCGAGGGCGCGCAGTGGCTGAAGGCCGCAGGCGCCGAGCTCGTCGAAGTGTCGCTGCCGCACACCAAATACGCGCTGCCGGCCTATTACATCGTGGCGCCGGCGGAGGCCTCCTCGAACCTCGCGCGCTATGACGGCGTGCGCTACGGGCTGCGCGAGCCGGCCAAGAACATCATCGAGATGTACGAGAACTCCCGCGCCGACGGCTTTGGCGACGAGGTGCGCCGCCGCGTGCTGATCGGCACCTATGTGCTCTCGGCCGGCTACTACGATGCCTATTATCTGCGTGCGCAGAAGGTGCGGACGCTGATCAAGAAGGACTTTGAGGACTGCTTCGCCAAGGGCGTGCATGCGATCCTGACGCCGGCGACGCCGTCGGCGGCGTTCGGCATCGGCGAGAAGGGCGGCGCCGATCCGGTCGAGATGTATCTCAACGACATCTTCACGGTGACCGTGAACATGGCGGGCCTGCCGGGCATCGCCGTGCCCGCGGGCAAGGACACGCAAGGCCTGCCGCTCGGCCTGCAACTGATCGGCCGTCCGTTCGACGAGGAGACGCTGTTCTCGCTCGGCGAGGTGATCGAGCAGGCGGCCGGCCGCTTTCCGGCGCCAAAATGGTGGTGAACGATGGCGGATTTCCGCGCCAGTCTCGCTGACGCTGCGCCGGAGACGACTCTGGCGCCGCCGCTCGCCGCATTGTGGTGGGCGAGGAAGGGTGACTGGGACCAGGCGCACAAGATCGTGCAGGACGAGAGCGACGCCAATTCGGCCTGGGTGCATGCCTATCTGCATCGCGTCGAGGGCGATCTCGGCAATGCCGGCTACTGGTATCGCCGGGCCGGCCAGCCGGTCGCAAAGGACGCAGTTGAGGCCGAGTGGGATCGGATCGTTTCCGCGCTTTTGGTCTGAACAACCGGTGCCAGGCGCGGTGTCTTGGCACCGCGAGCATTAACCCTGTTTCGGCCGCCATGCCGCCGCCCTGATTGGCCGTGATAGGCTGGTGGAACCGGGCGGGGGCCAGTGGCAAAGAGAGCATTCGTGCGTGGGTCGGGCATAGGGGGATGGCTGTCAGCGTTGCTGGTGGCTGCGGTGGCGGTGGGCTTGGCCGGCTGCGCAACCGTCTACAATCTCCCGGGCAATGTGCCGCTCGGTGCCGCGGCTGCCGACACCAACGGTGTCAGCGATATTCCGACTTACGAAGATGACCTGCTGCTTGCGCTGTCGTTCTCCGGCGGCGGCACGCGCGCCGCGGCGTTTTCGTTCGGCGTGCTCGAAGAGCTCGACCGGGTGCGCTCCAGCGCCGCCGGCACCAAGACGCTGCTCGATCGCGTCGACTTCGTCTCCGGCGTCT
This sequence comes from Bradyrhizobium sp. USDA 3240, assembly GCF_054063295.1. Classification (NCBI taxonomy): domain Bacteria; kingdom Pseudomonadati; phylum Pseudomonadota; class Alphaproteobacteria; order Hyphomicrobiales; family Nitrobacteraceae; genus Bradyrhizobium; species Bradyrhizobium sp. USDA 3240. The sequence continues at coordinate 340,430 of NZ_JBSSGD010000002.1, read as the reverse complement.
CCGGCGGATCGGTCACTGCGGCCTATTTCGGATTGAAGCGGCGCGCGGCGCTCGACGATTTCCGCGAGCGCTTCCTGCTGCGCAATGCCGAGGAGGGACTGAAGACCAGGATCTCGCTCGGCAATATCGGGCGCGCGCTGGGCGGCGGCGTCAACGACAGCCAGTTCACCGATTGGCTCGATCAAAACCTGTTCGACGGTGCGCGGTTCGAGGCGTTGCCGGACGATCGCCGGCCGCGGGTCTGGATCAACGCCTCCGACATCTACAACCGCACACCGTTCGTGTTCGGCAAGACGTCGTTCGACGCGCTGTGCAGCGACATCCGCTCCTATCGTGTCGCCGAAGCGGTGGCGGCGTCCGCCGCGGTGCCGCTGGCGTTCGCCCCGATCGTGCTGCAAACCTATCCGGGCGGCTGCGCTGCGCCGCTGCCGTCCTGGCTGGACCGGGTGCGTAACGATCCGAACGCTCAGCCGCTGTTGCGCTCCTATGCCGAGGCCCAGGCACGCTACCGCGACGGCTCGATGCGCTACGTCAAGCTGCTCGATGGCGGCCTGGTTGATAACTACGGCCTGTCAGGGCTGAGCATCGGCCTGCTTGCCGCGCAACGCCCCTACGAGCCGCTCAGCGAACGGCAGGCGGCCAAGCTCAGGCGCATCCTGTTCCTGGTGGTCGACGCCGGCCGCGGCATCTCCGGCGACTTCGTGCAGACGCTCGAAGGGCCGAGCGGCGTCGAGCTGGTGTCGGCGGCCGCCGACACCGCGATCGATGCCAGCGTGCGCTCGAGCTACGCCGCCTTCACGTCGCTCGCCAGCGACTGGTCCGGCAAGTTGAAGCGCTGGCGCTGCGGCCTGTCGGCGGCGGATCGCACCAGGCTCGGCGTCGGCGCCGGCTGGAAGTGCGGTGACGTCGCGATCTATGTCGAGCGGCTCGGCTTCGACCGGCTCGGACCGGAGCGCGCCGGCATCCTGAACGCCATCCCGACGCGGCTTTCGCTGCCGGCCGAGCAGGTCGACCAGTTGATCACGGGCGGCGCGGACGCGCTGCGCTCGAGCAAGGCCTATCAGCAGTTCCGGCGCGGCCTCTGATCTGTGCCAGATGCGCCGATGCGAGCCGCAACGGGGCTGCAAGGCGGCTTGACTGGCGCTGTCGGTTGCGCGAAGCCCAATCCATCCCAGATAATACTTGTCCGGAAACCGAGATCCATGACCGCATCTGCTGCCCCTCACAAACTGATCAAGAGCGCCACCGGCGATTGGGAGGTCGTGATCGGCATGGAGGTCCATGCCCAGGTCTCCTCGAACGCAAAACTGTTCTCGGGCGCGTCGACCGCGTTCGGCGGCGAGCCCAACTCTCATGTCTCGCTGGTCGATGCCGCGATGCCGGGCATGCTGCCCGTGATCAACGAGGAGTGCGTCCGCCAGGCGGTGCGCACCGGTCTCGGGCTGAATGCGCAGGTCAATTTGCGCTCGGTGTTCGACCGCAAGAACTATTTCTATCCGGACTCGCCGCAGGGCTACCAGATCAGCCAGTACAAGTCGCCGATCGTCGGCGAGGGTGAGGTGGTGCTCGAGCTCGATGGCGGCCGCAGCGTCACCATCGGGATCGAGCGGCTGCACCTGGAGCAGGACGCCGGCAAGTTGCTGCACGATCAGTCGCCAACGATGACCTATGTCGACCTCAACCGTTGCGGCGTCGCGCTGATGGAGATCGTCTCCAAGCCCGACATCCGCGACGCCGAGCAGGCCAAGGCCTACGTCACCAAGCTGCGCTCGATCCTGCGCTACCTCGGCACCTGCGACGGCGACATGGAGAAGGGCAGCCTGCGCGCCGACGTCAACGTCTCGGTGCGCCGCCATGGCGAGACCGCGCTCGGCACCCGCTGCGAAATCAAGAACATGAACTCGATCAACTTCATCGGCCAGGCGATCGAATACGAGGCGCGGCGCCAGATCGAGATCATCGAGGACGGCGGCTCGATCGACCAGGAAACCCGGCTGTTCGACCCGAACAAGGGCGAGACGCGCTCGATGCGCTCCAAGGAAGAGGCGCACGACTACCGTTACTTCCCCGATCCCGACCTGCTGCCGCTCGAATTCAGCCAGGCCTTCGTCGACGAACTCAAGGCGCAGCTGCCGGAACTGCCGGACGAGAAGAAGTCCCGTTTTATTACGGGCTTCGGCCTGTCGTCCTATGATGCGAGCGTGCTGGTCGCCGAGCGCGAGAGCGCAGAGTTCTACGAGACGGTGCTCGCTCGTCTCGCCGACAAGGCGCGTGACGGCAAGCTCGCCGCCAACTGGGTGATCAACGAGCTGTTCGGCCGTCTCAACAAGGAGGGCGTGGCGATCGCAGCCTCGCCGGTGTCGGCGGAGCAACTCGCCGCGATCGTCGATCTGATCGGCGAGGGAGCGATTTCCGGCAAGATCGCCAAGGACTTGTTTGAGATCGTCTGGCAGGAGGGCGGCGATCCGCGCGCGCTCGTCGAGGCGCGCGGCATGAAGCAGGTCACCGACCTCGGCGCGATCGAGAAGGTGGTCGACGACATCATCGCGGCCAATCCTGACAAGGTCGAGCAGGCGAAGGCGAAGCCCGCAGCCCTTCAGTGGTTCGTCGGTCAGGTGATGAAGTCGTCGGGTGGCAAGGCGAACCCGAAGGCGGTCAACGAGCTCTTGAAGTCCAAGCTCGGCGTCTGAACGAACAGGACAATGATGTTGTCCTTGGCGCATGATCCAGCCGGATCATGCTCTCGTGCCGTCACCATCGGCGTCGTCGCGCGCGCGTGAACGCGGCGTGATCCTGCCTCACACCCTCCCTCGATGGTCGCACTGACGCCTTCCGCGCCGAATCGCCGAAGCTGCGATTCGTTCGCGAATCCGGTCCGGGTGACCTCAAACGAGGCAAAAGTCGTCTTACCCACGAAAATTTTTTCGTTGCCAAAAATTACGACTCGGCGTTGGCGTGGCGCCGCTTTTCGTCACGGCTTGCGACTCAACGCAATGACGGTCACGCGTCGATCGTTCGAATGCGAATTCAAGAAGTGCCTGCAATACAGGCGTTTCCTGCAACGTTGACAAATGCCGATGTCGGCAGCTCTTGCATTTCTTGCATCGTCGCGTGAATGCAATGCCGATTTGATCGGCGACGCGCGCTGTGCGCACTGCCACCGCTGCGTCAACACTTCCTTAAGCGGGACACTGTTTTTTTCAGTCTGTTGGTGTATTCGGGAAGTAGTGCATATCGATTCCCGAGTGCACGCAGCGAGAGCCATCTCACATACTGGAGGGCAACATGGCTAAGAAGGCAAAGAAGGCGAAGAAGGCGAAGAAGGCGAAGAGCGCAGTGAAGAAGACTGCGAAGAAGACCCGCAAGGTCGCCAAGAAGAAGTAAGCCTCTCGCCTTGAGAGGATTGCCGGCGGCTTGATGCCGGCACGTCGCGAGAGCCAGCGGACGGACTGCTGAGAGGCACATCCCACCCCAAGGCTCTGGCTGACGAAAGAGGGTGTCGGCGAGACATCAGGTCAAACGGCTGGATCGAATTTCGGAGAGGGCAACCTTCCCAAAAGCGGTCCGGCAGAAGAAACAGAGATTTCTTCGTTCGGTGCGGGGCCGGCTTGGTTCCGCAATTTCACCGGCGAGAATGCCGAGCTGAAATCTGGTCCTGACGTGTTCGCCGACCCCCTCGTTCCGGCGGCCCGCGCAGTCCGCGCCCGGCAGCCACTTTCCACATCCCAATTTCTGGATCGACGTCGGGCCTGACGGGCTCGCGTTCTTTTGCGCGCGCGACCGTACCGCGGCCTCGCGGACCGTCCGCCAGGCGTGGCAGCCCGCCGTCAACTCATCGACTGATCAGATGCGTCGGCGGCCGGGGCCGGCCAGCGCCCGCGGCCATTGTCCGCGATGGTTATCGATGTCCGAAGCACCAGGGTAAACCGGCGTTCACGAATGCACGGAAATGCCTGCGGCACAGGCACTTCTGCGATTCCGGGGAATGCGCCCGGCGGCCCCGATTTACATCCCGTTCATCGCGATACTTAAACCGCTCTTCAAATTTGATGGGCCATGATCATCCCAACAAGCCGGCAAACGGCGAGCGACGATCCCTAGGGATCAGCGCGGACATAACAAGGCGTTTCAACAGTGGACGGGGGCCGCGCTCGGGGGAGGGCGGCCAACAACAAAAAGGGGAATGACGACAATGTTTCAGGGGGTCATCGATCACGAAGGCGCTGTCCCGGTTGCTGCGACTGCAATCCAGGACGTGCTGTTCGAGCGTGGCATGTATTGGGCGAGCGGCCGCTCCGGCGTGGTCAACCTCGTCGCGGCGCACAAATGGTTCAACCTGGCGGCGCTCAAGGGACGTACCGACGCGATCGCGCACCGCCGCGAAGTCGCCGAGCAGATGTCCGACGTCGAGATCGCTGCCGCCCAGCGCGAAGCCCGCGCCTGGATGACGACGCACTAAGCTTTCGTTTTGGCGCGTTTTCTTCGCGAACCGTAATCCACTTCGCTCGAAACCGCGCAGCTCGAGCTGGGAGCCTCGGCTCCCTCGCTCCATCTAGAACCAGTATCGCGCGGCGTAGATCGCGGTCATCAACGCTCCGGCGGCGATGACGAACTGCCGGACGATGTGAGCCGGCAGGATCCGGATCAGGTGGCCTCCGGCATAGCCGCCGACCATGGCGCCGAGCAGCATCACAGATGTCTCCGGCCACCGTACCGCTCCCTGCACGATGAAGATCAGCGTTGCGGCGAGCGACACGCAGGTCGCGAGCAGGTTCTTCAATGCCTTGATCGCCCTGATGTCGTTGGGTTCCGTGATCGACAGCACCGCGGTCAGGATGACGCCGAGCCCGGCACCGAAGAACCCTCCATAGACACACGCCAATCCCAGGACAGCACTGCTCGCGCCGGTCGAGGGCAGAGCTGCGGCCTTCTGATGTCCGGTGGTCCACGTCTGGATCTGTGGCGCGAAGGCAAACAGCAGCGTTGCGAATGCGATCAGGGCCGGCACCGGCAGGACGAACAGCCGCTCGGGAAGCAACAAGAGGATGCCGGCACCGACTCCGCCTGCAACCGTGGAGACGGAGACGAAGCTGATCGTGCGCCGCGTCGGCGGCGGCAGCTTGCCGCGATCGGCGAGCGCTGCGATCAAATGCCCCGGCGAGATCGCCACCGCATTCGACGCATTGGCGATGACCGCCGGCAGGCCTGCGGCAAGCATCGCCGGAAAGGTGATGAGCGTCGCGCCGCCCGCCAATGCGTTGATGACGCCCCCCGCGCCACCGGCCGCGAGCAGCAGAAGACTTGTTCCGGTATCCATCCTTCACCCCTTTGCAGGGTGAGCAGGCTAGCGGGCGGAGCAGCGGCCGGTCTGGAACGTCTGTGACGCCGCCTCAATCGCGCCAGTAGACGCCCGGCGTCGTGCCGAAGGTGCGCCGGAACAGACGGGTGAGGTGGCTCTGATCGGAAAAGCCGGCATCCGCCGCAACGGCTGCGATCGGCTCGCCGGCGCGCAGCAACTGCCGGGCAAGATTGAGCCGGGCGAGCAGGCGGAAGGCATGCGGCGCGACGCCGAGCTCGCGTCTCACCATGCGGCTGAACCCTTCGCGGCTTCGCCCGAAGCTGGCGGCGATCTCGCCGATCGGCTCTAGGCTCTCCGTCAAGGCCGTGCCGAGCTTGGCTCTGCCAGTCTGCTCGGTCGAGCCCGGCGGCTCGCGCGACAGGATGTCGTTGGCGATCTCGCTGATGTGCTCGGGCGATATCTCGTCGATGCTCCGCCAGCGGTCCCCGACATTGATGATCCGGAGCGACGAGCAGGTGCGGCCCGGCGGAACATAGGCATTCAGGCAAGCCGTCTCCTCACCCGGTGTCGCCACCGGTGCGTGCAGCATTCCCCCCGGGATCAGCGCGGCATGGCCCGCAGGCACGGTGACGGTCGCGCCGTCGATGCGAAAGGCGCGCGACCCCGACAGCACCAGCACGATCTGGCTCTCGTCATGGAAGTGCGGTCGGAGGCTGAGCGAGCCGGCACCGCGCCACGACGCCAGCTCGACGATGTCGTCACGGTCGGCGCGCCGGTAGTTCCAGGCTTTGGTCATGGCGAACCGGGTGATCACAGAAGTCTCGAACCGGCGGGTGAGTGATCCCCGAGCATAGCACGGGGGTCCACCGACCGTCACGGCTGCGCGACTGAAGCCATCGGTGAGGCCGTTCGCATTGTCGCGACGGCGATGAGGGCGGCAACGAGGTTGGCGGCCGCGCTGATTGCCACCGGGATGAAGTAGCTGTGGCTGACGTCGAACGCGAAGCCGGCGGCGCTCGGACCCAACAGCGTGCCGAAAGCGACGCTGGTGTAGAGGATGCCGATGATGCCGCCGACATTGCGGCCGCCGAAATGGTCGGTGACGACGGCGGGCAGGATCGCGACCCAGCCGCCATAGAACACACCGAACAGCAGCGCAAAGACCGTAAGCGACCAGAAGCTGCCGGCGATCGCCCAGATCGCCAGCGAGACCGCCATGCCGAGATACATCGCGATCAGGAACGCATCGCGGCCGACCCGGTCGGCGATGCCGCCGAGGAAGAAGCGGCCGGCGGTGCTGCCGACGCCGATCATCCCGAGCAGCAGCACGGCGAGCGTCGGCGCCACCTGATGGTCGTCGGCGAACGGCACCAGGTGCACGAAGGGTACGAACACCCCGAACGCGCTGATCAGGCAGGCCGCATAGAGCCCGGCGAACCGGCCAGTTCGCACCGCGCCGCGGATCGAGACGCCCTGGCGGAGCGGCGCGCCCGAAGCCGCTTCAAGCGGATCGCCATCCGGTCCGGTGCCATGGCGGCGCGGATCGTCGGCGATCAGGAGCGATGCGCCGATCCCTGCGACGGCAGCAACAACGCCCAACACGACATAGGCATCGCGCCAGCCGAGGCTCGTGATCAGCCAGGTTGCGAGCGGCGGCATCACCAGTGTCCCGACCCCGATCCCGCTGACGGCGAGGCCCGACGCAAAACCGCGCCGACGCACAAACCAGCGCTGCACGGCGCCCAAGGTCGGAACATAGGCGCAACCGACGCCGGCTCCGATGCCGATGCTGTAGGCGGCATAGACTTGGAGGATGGTCTGCGCCTGTCCCGCCAGCACCATCCCGAGACCGACCAGCGCCATTCCAAGGACCGCGAGCCTGCGTGCGCCCCAGCGATCGGCAAGCGGGCCGGAGACGATGCCGAGACCGAAATACAGGAAGCCCGCGAACGAGAATACCAGCGAGACCGAGCCGCGCGAGGTACCGAACTCCCGCTGCAATGACTCGACAAAGGACGAGAACGTGTAGGCGCTGCCGAAGCCGATCAAGGTCACGACGAAGGCGGCTGCGACGACATACCAGCCATAGAACGGCTTTGCTCTCTGATACCCGGCATGCATGACGGCGTTCCTCATGATCGTTCTCCCTGTGACGCGCCGCCGCCTGCCTTGGCCGGCGGATAGAGCAGCATCTGCGTGCAGCGAAACAGCGCGATGGTCTTGCCCGTCGCTTCGCTGCGGATATCGGCATCCCAGACCTGGGTGGTGCGGCCGGTGTGAACGAGGTGCGCCTCGCAGCTGACGCCGCCCTCGCGCGCGGCGCCGATGAAGTTCGTCTTCAACTCGCCGGTTGCGAAGCCGGTCGCACCGTCCGGCAAGGAGGCGAGGCAGCCGAAGCCGCACGCGGTGTCCGCCAGCGCGACGATGCTTGCGCCGTGCAACAGCCCGTGCGGCGAGAAGTGCTTCCCGGCAATCTCGAAGCGGCCGCGGATATGGCCGCGTTCGGCTTCGAGCCATTGAAAGTTCAGCAGACCGGGCAGGCTGCCGGCTTGCGATGCGTTGATACGGTCGATGCGTTGGCGGGTATCGCTGCCTGCACCGATCTCGTGCAAAGCGAGTCTGTTTGGGACCTCGGTCATGTCCTGTTCCGGCTCCATCAGGGAACCAAGAGTCGCCGTTGCGAGCTGTGATAAAGATTAGAAAATCTAACTTTACTGGCCCGGATTTCTCTGAGTTGACGCGGCTCTCGGCGTTACATTAGGCTAATTGAGCCCCGGGAAGGCCCCGTTGGCAAACCAGATTTGCTGCGCGATTGAGATTAGGAAATCTAAATCATGGAGAGCAGGCTTCCACCCCTGAACGCGCTCAAGGCGTTCGAGTCCGCCGCCCGCCATCTCTCGGTGAAGCTCGCGGCCGAGGAGCTGTGCGTGACGCCGGGCGCGGTGAGCCAGATGCTCAAGACGCTCGAGGCCCATCTTGGCGTCAAGCTGTTCGAGCGGGTGCCGCGCGGCATCTATCTCACCGACGCCGGGCGCGACTATCTGCCGTCGATCCGCAATGCGTTTCGCCAGATCGCGGAAGCCTCGCGCCGCGTCGCTGCGTCGGTCGACGTCGGTACGCTGACGGTGAGCGTCACGCCGTTCTTTGCGTCGGCCTGGCTGGTGCCGCGCATGGCGTCGTTTCAGGGGGCGCATCCCGAGATCGATCTGCAGATCGTCACCAGCAACACGCTGGTCGATTTCTCGCGCAGCGGCGTCGACGTCGCGGTGCGCCACGGCCTCGGCCGGTATCCGGGGCTGCGTAGCGATCGCGTCGTCACGGTCGAGATGGTGGCGGTCGCCTCGCCGTCGCTGGCTGCGCGTCTCGGACGGCCGACATCTCCCAGCGATCTCGCAGGCTGGCCGCAAGTTCATGACGCCGATCGCAAGGGGTGGAGCCTGTGGTTTCAGGCCAACGGCATCGCCGAGGTGCGCACGCCGCGCGGTCCCTCGTTCGACGACAGCGGTCTGCTGCTGAAGGCTGTGCTGACCGGGCAGGGCGCGGGCCTGCTGCCGGCGGCGATGGTCGCAAATGAGATCGAGAGCGGCGAACTGATCCAGTTGCTGGAGACCGCGCATCTGGAGGAGTTCGCCTACTATCTCGTCTGCCCCGACAACCGGCAGGGGCTTCCGAAGATCGCAGCGTTTAGGGAATGGATATTGGGGCCGGTGGCGCAGTCAGCGCTTGGGGACCGCTAGCTATCTCGCCGCCGCGCTCTACCGATAGAACGCGTTCGGCGGCACGCCAAAATGCTTGCGGAACATCGCGGTGAAGGCGCTCTGGCTGGCATAGCCGGCATCGAGCGCGACATCGACCACCCGCGCGCCGCGCGCGAGGCGTTCGAGTGCGAACAGCAGGCGGGCCTGCTGCCGCCATTCGCCGAACGTCATGCCGGTTTCCTTGGCGAAGAGACGATAGATCGTCTTCGACGTCAGCTTCAGCCGGCGCGCCCACTGTTCGGCGGTGGAGGCGTCGTCCGGACGGGCCACCAGCGCCGCACAGATCCGCGCCAGCCTTTGGTCGCGCGGCATCGGCAGATGCAGCGGCAGCACATCGATCTCGCGCAACTGGTCGAGCAGCACGCGCATCAGGCGCTCGTCGGACGTCGCGGGCGCATAATCCAGCGGCACACCCATCGCGGCGACGAACAATTCGCGCAGCAGCGGCGAGACCGTGAACACGCAGCTGGTCTGCGGCAGATTGGGGACCGCGTCGGCATCGACGAACACGGTGCGGATCTTGACCGCGCCGCACATCCGGACCTCGTGCGCGAGACCGGCTACCAGCCACACCGCGCGATTGGGTGGCACCACCCAGGTGCCCTCGGCGCAGCGCACGATCATCACGCCTTCGATCGCGTAGAGCAGCTGGCCGCGCGGATGCGCATGCAGGCCGGTCGATGTGCCGCTCGGATAGTCGATCTCCATCGCCGCCATCGGCCGCGCCGTGGCGTGATAATCGAGGTGCCGTGTGATCAGCTCATCCAACACGTCTTCATCTCGCATGTCCCAATCTCGCTAGGTTGAGGTCATTCTAGCGTGAGACGGACTTTGGCGCGACAGGTAGTTGCTGGTGTATCCTTCACCAACGCCCTGCCGGATCATGCTCAAGAAGAATGCTGCACTTCTCTATCCCTTCGTTGCCATCGTGCTGTGGGCCGGCAACGTCATCGTCTCGCGTCTCTCTGCCCACACGATCGGTCCGCAGGCAATTACCTTCTATCGCCTGCTGGTCGCGGTGCTCCTGATGTCTCCGTTCGTGGCGCGCGCAGCCTGGCGCAATCGTCGCGCGATCTGGCCGCATCTCGGGCCGCTCGCGATCCTCGGTTTCCTTGCGATGTGCCTGTTCCAGAGCCTGTCGTATCTCGCTGCCGAGACTACCACTGCGACCAACATGGCCGTGTTCACCGCGCTGACGCCGCTATTGACGGTCGCGCTCAGCGCCGCGCTGCTCGGCGAGCAGCCGACGCTTGGCATGATCTGCGGCGCGCCGCTGTCGTTCGCGGGCCTCGTCTATCTCGTCAGCGGCGGCGAATTGTCGTCGCTGTTGCAGAACGGCGTGCATGCGGGCGACGCACTGATGCTGCTGGCCGCGATCGTCTATGCGTTGTACGGAGTGCTTTTGAAACGCTGGAATCTACCGATCACCGGGTGGCAATCCACCTACATGCAGGCACTGTGCGCGCTCGCCGTGATGTTTCCCGCGTTCCTCGCGACACCGGCGCCGCTGCGGCAGGTCAACGCGGCGACCTGGCCGCTGATCGTCTATGCCGGCGCGCTGGCCTCGGTGGTGCTGCCGTTCCTGTGGATCCGTGGGGTCGCGCAGCTTGGCCCGAACCGCTGCGCGATCTTCATGAACCTGCTGCCGGTGCTGACGGCTGCGGCCGCGATCGTGATGCTGGGTGAGCCCGTCAGGTCCTTCCACGTTATCGGCGGCGGCCTCGCGCTGCTCGGCGTCGCCTGCGCGCAGGCGTTTCCGCGGCCGCTGTTGCGAGCGCAGCGTGCTTGAGCATGACGACGCGATCATCCCATCGCTGTGACTTATCGTCATAGTGATGACTGATCCATTTTCAGCTGTGCGGGCGGCGTGACATCGCGCGGGCACAACTCGGGAGCTCCACAGGCGAGAAAATGTTTCCAATCTTTTCTGAGTGATGTTCGATCACTACCAATCGGCTTGTTTGATAGCCCATTTGGATCATGAGCTTCACATCGAGCGCGATCAAACTAAAGAATATCTAGCTTCTCACTTCGAGTCGTGACGGTTTGCTCGCGTCATCGATAGTTATCTTGAGCGAGTAATGAAAAAGAAGAAGATCGCGTATGGTGCGATTCTGGTTGGCGCAATCGTCCTGGCTTTGTTCGCGCACAAAATCAGGATCGCCGCAAATCTCCTGACGGAGACGCTGCTCTTCAGCGGTCAACGCACAGCTACCATCATCAGCCGCCTGGACGCGCAGGAGCAGGCCGCGAACAAGCAAGAGCGGACGGCGAACAGACAAGAGCAGGCCGCGAGCAGGCAGGAGCAGGCTGCGAGCAAGCAGGACGAGGCTGCAAACAAGCTGGAGCAGACCGCAAATCAGCTGGAGCAGACCGTCAACGAGCAGCGGGCGGATATTGGTGCGGTGATCGACACGCAGAAGCGCGGTCAGCCTGCGCCCGATCTGCAGGGCAATTCGATCCAAGTTTCGCTGCCTCAAAGCGAATATGCACCGATGACACCGGTCTCCATGACCAAGATCTCGGCGCGAGAATTTCTGATCGCCAACTACCGGGATGTTTTTCTCTTCGACCAGGATCGGCGCACCGCGGTACGGCTTGAGATCGACGTCGCACTGCCTGTCTGGAGTCCAACGGCCGTGTTCTATTCGGCCTTCTACGACAGGATCTTCATCGCGAACTACGTTGGAGAGGACATTATCGTCGCCCAGCTCGAGCGTACGCCGTCCGGTGCAAAGCTTCATTTAACCGAGCGGATAGCGGATGCCGGCATCAAGGGAGCGGAGGGAGTGGCGATCTCGCGAGGAGGTCGATTCATGGGCGTGGCGGACTACGACGGCAACGTGGTCTCCATGTTCGAACGCGTCGATGATAAATGGATTCTGCGCTGGAAGCGGGATCTGCTGGCCTCTCACGGCATCACGATTATCGGAGACGAGGCTTTCGCCTCGGGCCAGGGCAGCATTGTCAAGCTGTCGATTGAAACCGGGCAAGAGCTTGCGAAGACCGCAAACATCGGTCCTCAGCCGATTCAATTTGCCACCTGCATCAATGAAGACGAGAGCACGGGCGATCTGATCGGTTCGGATCCGATGTCCGGCGTCGTTTTCACGATGACGAAGAGCCTTCAACTGAAGGACGTGTACGGCGCGAACGGTCCGACCCATGCAAACCTGTCCGCGCCGTTCTGTGCCTATCGGGACAAGGACGCAGCCTATATCCTGTCGACCTACCAAGACCGGCTTATTGCTATCAACGAAGGGGCGACAACCTCTTTCGAGTTCGGATACCCGCGATGGAACTACATCGCTGATCAATCGCAATATCGATACCCCTCGGTGACGTCGCGCGGAACCGTCCAGTTCGATGCGCCGAGCTATCGGATGTTCGACAAGACTGTGCGTGCAGCCTATGGCGCGCTGGCGGCGAGTGACGGCACGCTGTTGATGATGCCCGCCCGCGGAGACCTGTTTGGCGACGAGTCGACCTTTTACGCGACCGGCATCGCGAGCGACCCAAACTGGCTTGCCATCGTTTCCAATTCATCACCCAAGGCAGTTCTCTATAACCGCAAGACGGGGGCGCTGGGTGGCGTAACGATTGGCGAGTGGGATTGCTGGGCGCAAGCGAGTGAAATCCTGTGTCCATCGCGGCGCTATTCCATCGGCGAACTTTCTGCTGCCGCGGGCATGTTGGATCGCGAGGAAGAGGCCAAGATGGCGGGAGGCTGGGTTGGCAGCGCGATCCCGCTCCTGAAGTACTGGGCAGAATGGGCATCAACGCCTCGCTCGGCACAGGCGCGCCCCTAGACGTCAGCGGGCTCACTCTGCGTGATAACGCGCAGGCTCTACATCAGCGATCTCGCGGTTTTGATCACATGTGAAGGGCCGGGCCAGAATAGAGCGCCGGGCTCGGCGGTCACTTGTTCGGTGAAACGGAGTGATCGCGATGCGTGGTGCCTTGGTCTTGACGTTGCCTCTTGTGATCCTGTGGAGTGCGGTTGCCGACGCGGCACCTGCACATCACCGGCGTGTGCGACAACACCTCATCATTCGCCCGAGCGAAGAGGTGGTCGCACCTGGCTGGTACAGATATCCCGGCTACGGGCCGATCCCGCCAGGCGAGAACCGGAATCTCGATCCATCCACCCGTGGTAGCGGCTGACGCCGGTGCCGCGTCGCTGAGTGACCCGCCTCACATCGCTCGCAGAGCAGTTCTGGGAGTGTGTCGGCCAAGGCGATGCAATGGTGCGTCGGCCCAATTGTGGAGGAGGGCAAATCATGCGTTCAGTTTCACTGAGCTTCGCCGTCGCAACCGCGATTGCTCTGTTCACGTTCGGTCAGTCGGCTTCCGCCGCCCCCATCGGTGCAGTCGTGAAGGCGTGCGACAGAACCGCAGGATGCAACTATACCCTGAACAAGGCTGGAGACCTGTCGGGTTGCTCGTCGAAAGCCTGCTTCTACTGCCCCAACGACGGCAAGCGGCAGCGCTTCGGAGTGCAGTGAGGTGGCAGGGGCCTGCTTCAGGCAGGCCCTTTTGCTTCTGAGACTCTGTACCGGTTGCAAAGGGGCTAGCGGAGACGGACGGATACCTCTCTCTTCCATCGAACAGGAGGTTGGTCAACGGATCGAGCGATGCTGCGTCGGTGATCAACTTGTGCAGAGATCGCTCGTGACACGCTCTTCGAGCATGGCGATGGTTCCCTTGAGATTGTCGTGCCGCTCGTGGAGCGACCTCGCCAAAATCGGATACCTTGTGTCCGATCGGTCGTGAACTCCCGCGCGTGCTTCCTCCGTCGCAATGTCGGCTTCGATCTGCTGGCAGGCCAGGACAAGATCGGACAGCATCTTCCTGACCGTCGACTCTCGTCCGGTGCTTGTGCGAGCTGTCTCAAAACGATGATGCATGTTCATGTGCGTGCTCCGAATGTGCGAGTTCGGTACACCGCGAACAGCCGGCGCCGAACTATTCACGGGCACATCGCAAGTCGCTTGCCAGGAGCGGGCCGTAAGAATACGGCCGGACGAAAATCCGATGGGTCTCGCAGGCTATTCCCGGCGCCAAGCCGGAACGCAAGCACCTAACGTGACGCGCTTGTAGTCTCGGGCGGCATTCTGATCTCCGGATTGTTCAGCAAACTTGACCGCTGCCTCCATGTCCTGAGAGGCAGACGCGCTATCGCAGAACAGGCTGTGAATTTCAGCCCGGTATCGATATGCCCTGTAGTTCATCGGGTTGTACTGAAGCGCCATATTGTAGTTGCTTTGCTCCTCAGCGGCGCCTCGGCGCGCTTCATCCGACTGACTGTTGAAGTTGGTCAGGCGATTGAGCGCCTGGAGTGTTCCAAGCTCGGTGTAACGTTGAGACATCGCGCCGAAACTTGCAGGAAGTGCTTCGGCCGAAGAAGCAGGTTGCTTCGCCGCGCTGTGCGCGCGTTCAATTTCGATCTTCTTGTATTTGATGGCGTTGTCGTAGTCCCGCAGGCTTTGGAAGGTGCTCGATATTTCGCCGTTGATCGGCACAATATAGGCATTCGAGAGCCGACGATCGCTCAGCAGGTTGAGGCACGCCTGTATCTTTGCCTGGGCAGGCAGGACATCACGACATTCCTTGTCGACCACACGCCGCTCGTCCGGCGAATGCACCGCTGGCGGCGTCTGGGCAGCAGGCAGGACAATGGCCAGCGCGAAGCAGACCGCTAACCTGAGAGCACTCGGGCCATCCATCTGTTTCTTCGCCTTCAGCCCGATCTCGACCAGCCGGCGGATACCTCGTGCGGGCTTCATGATGATTTGATGCCAAATAATCAAGCCGATGGGAAGCTGCGACTGCCACCTCGGCTCTCCCGGACGCAATTCATCGATGAACTTAAAAGTGAGGCCGTCCGTGACTGGGACAGACCGAACGGCCTCAGCCGGCCCACAGGACCAAAATGGAAGAATGCGGCCGGCTGTCCAGCTACGGTTTTGCCGGCCAGATGGTTTCGCCAGCCAATTGACGTCGCGACCGTCCGACCTCTTCGAACTGGTGGCTCAGGTCACCTTTGCTTCCTTGGTGATAGCGGCAATTGAGGGACCCGATTTTCGAACGATTGAAGCAAATTGTTGATCGGAGACCTTGAGGCGCTTCCTCAATATTTTGACTTGGACCTTGTCGCGCAGATCCAGCGAATTGCGAGAATAGGTTTGCCTGTGCTTGTTCATGGGAGCTTGGCTCGCAAAGGATATATGTTGCTCGCGATGTTGCGGCATTGCGTCGACATCGATCGGTCGACGAGGGGACCGGTTGCCCTCGCGAGCGTGCCGTCGCCGCCTACGCAACGCCGGGCCAAGGGCAACGTTCCATCAACGCCGCCGCCTGCTAAGAGCGAGCTGGGTCGGCTTGACGACAGGTCGTCATCACAAACGCTGCCTTGCTGCATTGCCAATCGCTGCCAAGCGCAGCGCTCGAGACGGGGCGTGGGGCAGCAACGATCGCCAGCACAACAACCATGCAAGCCAGCGAAGTTGCGATGACGAACCTGCGGGCCTTGGATGAGAAGTGCTGCCGCAACCAGGGAGCCAGATCGGCGGATCGGCGAAGCTGGGCGTTACGCAAAACCTGGTCGATATCCTGGAATTGAATGCCACTGTCCTGCTGCATGGCTTTACTCCGGAAACATTCAGGTGATGAAAAACTCAGGGAATGCTGCGCGCGGTTTGTTTCGCGCTCGCTTCGACGCGCCGGGAATGATGTTTCGTTCACGCGGAGGTGACGACCGGTCAGCGCCAAACGGGGGCTTGGGCGGCTAGCGAACCATCGGATCGAAGTGGGGCGTCGGATATCAGCGGCACCCGGTCTGCAGACGCTACCGGGGCCTGCTCAACAGACGAAGGGTGGCGGAGAGGGAGGGATTCGAACCCTCGATACAGCTTGAGACCGTATGACGCTTTAGCAAAGCGTTGCCTTCAGCCACTCGGCCACCTCTCCAATGGCGCCGATATGCCCGAGTGGGCGCTGAGCCGCAAGCGGCAGATTCAGATTGCGACAAGGTGATTTGGTGGCAGCTCAGCCGCCGGCCGCCCCGGAGCGGGCGCAGAGCCTCTATATAGGGCAGCGGCTTGCAGGTGTGGGCCCGACCAATGGATTAAATTCTAGCTATAACAATGAGTTAGTTTGATTTTCGCAAGGCCTGAACGCAGCCCCTCGCAAGATTGTTGAAATCCGGCCGCTCCGGCTCATTCCACGCTGGCGCCGCGGCGCAGGTCGGCGTCGATCTGCAATCTGGTGCCGCCGCCGAACCGGGCGCGGTAGACCTGCAGGTTCTCCATGATCCGCTGGACGTAGTTCCGCGTCTCCGAAAACGGAATCAGCTCGACCCAGTCGACCGCGTCGACCTTGGGATCGCGCGGGTCGCCATAGCGCTCGATCCACTTCTTCACGCTGCCGCGGCCGGCGTTGTAGGCAGCGAAGGTCAGAATGTAGGAGCCGCGATAATCCTCGAGCAGGCCGCCGAGTTCGGCCGCGCCGAGCATCGCGTTGTAGACCGGGTCGGTCTTCATCCGGTTGAGATCGAAGCCGATGCCGGCTCGCTTGCAGACATAGCGTCCGGCGTCCGGCGTCACCTGCATCAGGCCGTAGGCCTGGGCCGGCGACACCACCGCCGGATTGAACGCGCTCTCCTGGCGCGCAATCGCGTAGACGACGCTCTGCTCGACCTCCGGTCCGACCTGGCGGAACGATGGAATGCCGTTCACCGGATAGGCGTAGTGGTCGAACGGCAGTCCGCGATTGAGCGCAGCCTTGCCCATCAGCAACATGCCGCGGGCATCGCCATGGCGCGCGGTGAGCTCGCCGAGGCCGGCCAGCGCTTCCGGATCGCCATTGTCGCCCATGTCACCGAAGATCGGGATCGCGAGCTCGCGCGCGTCGATTTCGTAGAGCAGCCCGACCGCGCGCACGATTTCCAGCCGGTCGGCGCCGCGGCCACGCGGCGCGCTGTTCAATTCGATCTGCGGCAGGCCGAGCTTGGCGCGCGCGAGCTGGCCGTAATAGCTGGTCGACTGCTCGGCTGCGCGTGCGTAGGCGGCGCGCGCCTCCTGGCCGCGGCCGGCGGCTTCCGCGGCGCGGCCCTGCCAATAGCCGGCACGCGCCAGCGCGGTCGGGTTGGCGCTGCCGACGCCGATCCGCGCGAAATGCTGGGCGGCGAGGGCGGGGTCATTGAGAAAGCGCAGTGCGATCCAGCCCGAGGTGAATTCCTGCTCGGTCTTGTAGATGTCGCGGGCGGGCAGCGCCGCGTCGCGCGCGATCAGATAGGCGGTGCGAAACTCGTTGACGTCGATCATCTTGCGCGCCAGCAGGCGGCGCTCGACCCACCATTCGTCGACGTTGAACAGCCGCGCGGCGTCCTTCGGCGCGCTCAGCATCAGCTGCGCGGCCTCAGTGAATTTCTCCTCGCGGCGGAGCAGCTGGATCCTGGCGAACAGATAGCCGGTGTCGCCGGAGAGTTCGCGCGGCACCTCTTCGAGCAGCGCGCGCAGGTTCGAGCCCTTGCGGTTGGCCGCGATGCGCGCCTTGGCGAGCGCCAGATAGCCGGAGCCGAGACGCCTGGCCGCGCGGATGCCGGCGGCCTCGTTGTCGGTGCCGTAGAGCATGGTGTCCATGCGCGCCTTGTGGTCGCCGGCGGTCAGGAACGAGCCGAACAGGTCGAGCGCGGTGCTTTCGGTGTCCTCGCTCATCGGGTCGTTGCGCCAGGCCTCGCGCACCAGGCGCTCGGCATTGCCGCGGTCGCCGCGTCCGATCATCACCTTGGCGAGTGCGAGCCGGCCCTTGGCCGAGACCGGCGATTCATTCTGGAACCAGGCCCACACCGCGGAATCGTCGCGATGGTCGTCCCATAGCGATGCCTCGATGCGGCGGCGCAGGAAGGTCTGCGAGGGCCAGCTCGGATTGGCGTCGAGGAAGGCGCGGTAGCGCTCGACCGAGGCGCCATTGTCCTCGCTGCGCAGGATCAGCCATTCGGCAAGCTTGCGCGCAACCGGATCGGAGATCGAGGCCTCGGCCTCGGTGGCGTCTGCCGCCTTGCGCTTGCGCAGCAGCTCGACGACGCTCGCAAGCGCCTCCTTGTCGGACTGCGACGTCGACGATGTCGCGGCCACGGCCGCGGGCAGCACCGGCTTGCGCGCGAGCGGCGCGGCATGCTGGCGGGTCGCCGGAACCAGCGCGGGGGCGGCGGCGCGGACGGGCGCCGGCTTGTTCGGCAGGCTTCCTGTCCCAGCCGGAGTAGCGGGCTTCGACGCAGTGGTCTTTGCCTCAGTGGACTTGGACGTGGTGCTCTTTGACGCGGCGGCCTTCGAAGCGTCGGTTTTGGAAGAAGCGGCCTTGGCGCCGTCGGCCTTCGCGGCGCCGGATTTCGAAGAAGTCGCCTTGGCGGCATCCGTCTTGGTCCCGCCGGTCTTGGTCTCGCCGTTCTTGGCGGCGGCTGGCTTTGAAGCATGCGCCTTCGAGGTGCCGGCCTTGGAAGCGTCGGTCTTGACAGCGGCGCCCTTGGAAGCCGCGCTCTTCGAGGCAGCCGTCTTGGAGGCCGCGTCGTGGGCGGCCGGCGTTGCGACTGGAACATCCTCGGCGGCCCATGCATCGGCCGTGATGACGGCCAAGCCGACGACGAGCGCGAGGCTCGTCGCCAGCGCCGTCGATCGCAATATGCCTGCGCGGGCGGAACGGATCACAGAAGTCCTCCGCGGCCCCGAATCATCTGGTCGTTTGGGCCATCGGTTCTTATTTGATTGAAAACGTAGACAAAATACTAAGAAGCCTGCCGGTGCGGCTGTTTGCGCCAGCACAACGGCGAAATCGCGGCTGGAACCGGCTGGGAGTAGGTTCGGTACGGCCCTTTCGCCTGTCGGTCAGACCCGATATGAATTGCCTTTCATGGCGTTTCGCATCAACCGGATGCCGGTTGCACGGACGTGAAGCAAGACAACAACAAGGGTCCGTCGACCTTGCCTTTAGCCTGAAGCGTTTGGAGGAAGTCCATGGCAGCCAAGACAAAATTCCGGGGATCATTCACTGCCTTGGTGACGCCCTTCAAAAACGGCGCGGTGGATGAGGCGGCGTTCCGCGGCCTCGTGAACTGGCAGATCGCCGAGGGTACGCACGGCCTGGTGCCGGTCGGCACCACGGGCGAGAGCCCGACGCTAAGCCATGACGAGCACAAGCGCGTGGTCGAGTGGTGCATCGAGGAGGCCAAGGGCCGGGTGCCCGTGATCGCCGGCGCCGGCTCGAATTCGACCAAGGAGGCGATCGAGCTCGCCGAGCACGCCGAGAAGGCCGGGGCCAATGCGGTGCTGGTCGTGACGCCGTATTACAACAAGCCGACCCAGGAAGGCATGTACCAGCACTTCAAGGCCATCAACGATGCGATCGGGATTCCGATCATCATCTACAACATCCCGCCGCGCTCGGTGATCGACATGTCGGTCGACACCATGGCGCGGCTGTTCGAGCTGAAGAACATCGCTGGCGTCAAGGATGCGACCGCGAGTATGGTGCGGGTGTCGCAGCAGCGCGCCGCGATGGGCGACGACTTCAATCAACTGTCGGGCGAGGACGCCACCATCATCGGCTACATGGCGCATGGCGGCCATGGCTGCATCTCGGTGACCTCGAACGTCGCGCCGCGGTTGTGTTCGGAGTTCCAGACCGCCTGGCAAAAGGGCGACGTCACCACCGCGCTGAAGATCCACGACAAGCTGATGCCGCTGCACACCAACCTGTTCATCGAGAGCAATCCTGCGCCGGTGAAGTATGCGATGTCATTGCTCGG
The DNA here is from genome assembly GCF_054063295.1 of Bradyrhizobium sp. USDA 3240. NCBI lineage: Bacteria > Pseudomonadati > Pseudomonadota > Alphaproteobacteria > Hyphomicrobiales > Nitrobacteraceae > Bradyrhizobium > Bradyrhizobium sp. USDA 3240. The sequence continues at coordinate 320,569 of NZ_JBSSGD010000002.1, read as the reverse complement.
CAAGCTGGACGAGAAGCTGCGCCTGCCGATGGTGCCGGTCTCTGAATCGACCCGCCAGGCCGTCCGCAGCGCCATGGTGCATGCCGGCCTGATCAACTGAACCGGGCCGGTACCGCCGTGAACAATACTGTGCGCAATGTTGAACAGAAGGGGATGGGCATGCTGAAGGAATTCCGCGATTTCGCCATGAAGGGCAATGTCGTCGACCTCGCGGTCGCCGTCATCATCGGTGCAGCCTTCGGCGCGATCGTCACCTCGCTGGTCGGCGACGTCATCATGCCGATCATCGGCGCGATCACGGGTGGCCTCGACTTCTCCAATTATTTCACCGGACTTTCCAAGACCGTGACGGCGACCAATCTGGCCGACGCCAAGAAGCAGGGCGCGGTGCTGGCCTGGGGCAATTTCCTCACGCTGACGCTCAATTTCCTGATCGTCGCCTTCGTGCTGTTCATGGTCATTCGCGTCATGAGCCAGTTCAAGCGCAAGGATGAGGCCAAGCCCGCCGAGCCGCCAAAGCCGTCCGGCGAGGTCGTGCTGCTGACGGAAATCCGCGACCTCCTCAAGAAGGGCTAACGTGGCCGACAAGAACGAACGTCCGATCAAGGTTGTCGCTGAAAACCGAAAGGCCCGCTTCAACTACGCAATCGAGGATACGATCGAGGCCGGCATCTCGCTGACCGGCACCGAGGTCAAATCGATCCGCCTCGGCAAGAGCACGATCGCGGAGTCCTATGCGGATTCCAAGGACGGCGAGATCTGGCTGATCAACGCCAATATCCCGGAATATCTGCAGGCCAACCGCTTCAACCACGAGCCGAAGCGGCCGCGAAAACTGCTGCTGCATCGCAAACAGATCAACAAGCTGCTTGGGGCCGTCGACCGCGAGGGCATGACGCTCATTCCGCTGAAGCTGTACTTCAACGAGCGCGGCCGTGCCAAACTGCTGCTCGCGGTCGCCAAGGGCAAGAAGCTGCACGACAAGCGCGAGACCGAAAAGAAGCGCGACTGGAGCCGCGAAAAGGGCCGCCTGATGCGGGCGCGGGGCTAGGGCGCTCGGAGCGCCGGCACTGCGACGACGGCGGATGGAGATTGGTCCGATGAACCAGAGCAGCCTTACTGATGTCGACTGGAGCAAGATCCCGGCGCCCATGGACGACGGCGGCGCGGCGCATCTGACCGGCATGACGATCCCGCCGGTCAGGCTGCGCGCCACCGACGACACCTCGGTGGCGTTGTCGGCGCTCGAGGGCCGCACCGTGGTGTTCGCCTATCCGCGAACCGGCGAGCCCGGCAAGATCGGGCTGGTCGACGATTGGGACATGATTCCGGGGGCCCGCGGCAGTACGCCGCAGACTTGCGCCTTCCGCGACCTGTTCGCCGAACTGAAGGCGGCTGGTGCCGCCCAGGTGTTCGGGCTGTCGACGCAGAGCAATGCGTACCAGACCGAGATGGCGTCGCGCCTGCATCTGCCGTTCCCGGTGCTGTCCGACGAAGCCTTGGAACTGACGCACGCGCTGAGATTGCCGACGATGTCGGTGGCGGGCCTGACGCTGATCAAGCGGCTCGCGCTTGTGATCGACGATGCGCGCATCACGCACGTGTTCTATCCGGTGTTCCCGCCCGACCGGAACGCCGGCGACGTGCTGGAATGGCTGAAGGACAATCCGCCGAAGGGCTAAGACGTTTTCGAACGACCTGGATACGCGCTTCGCGAAGTGGATGCGGCAGAAGGCGCTAGCCGAGCTCCTTGCGCACGGTCGCGAAGACCTTGCGGAACATGTCGGTCGTCAGCACGCCCGTGTTCGTGTTGTAGCGCGAGCAGTGGTAGCTGTCGTAGAGCTTGAAAGTGCCCGCGCTATGCACGGCGCCGTGCACAAAGGGCGCGGCAGCCAAACGAACATCCAGCGCCCGCAATGTTGATTCGTGGGCGATTCGCCCGAGCAGCACGATCGCGCGCAGCTTTGGCATCGCGGCGATCGTGGCGCGGAGGAACTGCCGGCAGGTGTTGATCTCAACCGGCAGCGGCTTATTTTGCGGCGGCACGCAGCGCACCGCGTTGCTGATCCGCGCGTCGACCAGCTTCATGCCGTCGTCGGGCCGCGCCCGATAGACGCCGCTGGCAAAACCATATTCGAGCAAGGTCGCGTAGAGCAGGTCACCGGCATAATCGCCGGTGAACGGACGGCCGGTGCGGTTGGCGCCCTGCATGCCCGGCGCCAGGCCCACGATCAGCAGCCGAGCATTCGGATCGCCGAACGATTCCACCGGCGAGTTGAACCAGTCGGGGTTGCGCGCGCGGGCTTCTGCGCGGAAATCGGCCAGCCTTGGACAGAGCTGACAGTTGCTGTCGGGACGCGTCGGGGCGGCGACGAGATTACTCGTCGAATTCGTCATCAGCTCCCCGGGGGGCCATGGTGGTCGCGCGCTGCAGGAATTGCGGGGAGTGGTGACGCGGTTCGCGCGGGGCCGGACGTTCGGACGGATCGCGGCCAAGCTTGGATTGCAGCTCGACGAGGTCGGTGAAGACGTCGGCCTGGCGGCGCAGCTCGTCGGCGATCATCGGCGGCTGGCTCGCAATGGTGGAGATGACGGTGACGCGAACGCCGCGGCGCTGCACGGCCTCGACCAGAGAGCGGAAGTCGCCGTCGCCGGAAAACAGGATCATCTGGTCGATGTGCTCGGCCAGCTCCATGGCATCGACGGCGAGCTCGATGTCCATGTTGCCCTTCACCTTGCGGCGGCCGCTGGCGTCGATGAATTCCTTGGTCGCCTTGGTGACCACGGTGTAGCCGTTGTAGTCGAGCCAATCGATCAGCGGACGGATCGACGAATACTCCTGATCCTCGATGATCGCCGTGTAGTAGAACGCACGAAGCAGCGTGCCGCGACTCTGGAATTCCTTGAGAAGGCGCTTGTAGTCGATGTCGAAGCCGAGCGTCTTTGCAGTTGCATAAAGATTGGCTCCATCGATGAAGAGCGCGATCTTGTTGGAAACAGGTGACGACATCAAAGTGTTCTCGCGTGGTTGTTAGTGTTCTTAGCGCGGCGGTGATCAACCGCGCGTAATTTCCGGCGTTGCTGCCTAAAGTTCTGTGAATCTTTCCCCACGACAGTCACCACCGCAATTATGGTGAGGCGAGGGCAAAAAGCCTAGACCTTTGACATTGCAATGAAGAGATTTACTTGCCTGGGACAGCAACCTAGCCATGTCGTCAGACGCTCCGGCCGTTCTGGCCCCGGCAGAGGGGGTTATCAGAGCCTGTTGGGAAGGCAAATCACAAATTTTACCTTGCGAAACGGGGACTAGCCCTATAACTAACCCTCATAACCTACATGTTTGGTCCCTTTTACCACGGAGCGCCTCGAGATGGCTCGCGTCACCGTCGAAGATTGCATTGATAAGGTCGACAATCGTTTCGACCTCGTCCTGTTGGCCGCGCATCGTGCCCGGATGATCTCGTCGGGATCGCAACTCACGGTTGATCGCGACAACGACAAGAACCCGGTCGTTTCGCTGCGGGAGATCGCCGATTCGACGATCTCTCCGGAGGACCTGAAAGAGGAACTCGTGCACTCCCTGCAGAAGTTCGTCGAGGTCGACGAGCCCGAGCCGGACACTGTGCCGCTGATCGGTTCCGCCGGTGCCAGCGTCGACGCCGACGACACCGAGGTCGCGGTCGAGCGCATGACCGAGGAAGAGCTGCTGAAGGGCCTCGAGGGCCTGGCGCCTCCGGAAGAGCAGCCCGAGGAAGACGAGTAGGCTCTTCATTCGGCTCCGCATCTCGGATCAATTTGCCAAAGGCCCGGAGATTGCTCCGGGCCTTTGCTTTTGTTGACAATTTCGCTGTTACGGTGCGTCCTATGCGGGCGCGGGAAATTGAACGGTTCCAGGGCCCGCGCGGGGTGCTGCTTCGTTCGAAAGCGCACTAGATTGAGGAGACGGGACGTTCCGGTCCCGCGCGAGAGGCAGCGAGTTCATGGCGTATCGACGCCGCAGTTCCATCCAGATGCAGGCTGCAACCGAAACGGTCGCGGTCGCGCCGGCGTCGCCCGCGGCGGAGAGGCCCGCCAAGCCGCGGGCCCGAATGATGCGACAATATGACCTTGTCGAGCGCGTCCGGTCCTATAACCCCGACACCAACGAAGACCTGCTCAACCGCGCTTACGTCTACGCCATGAAGGCGCACGGCACTCAGACGCGTGCCTCCGGCGATCCCTATTTCTCGCATCCGCTTGAGGTCGCCGCGATCCTCACCAACCTCAAGCTCGACGACGCCACGATCGTGGCGGCGCTGCTGCACGACACGATCGAGGACACCGAGGCGACGCGGGCCGAGATCGACCATGTGTTCGGCCATGAGATCGGCGCGCTGGTCGAAGGCCTGACCAAGCTGAAACGGCTGGAGCTGGTGTCGCGCGAGGCCAAGCAGGCCGAGAATTTGCGCAAGCTGCTGCTGGCGATCGCCGACGACGTCCGCGTGCTGCTGATCAAGCTCGCCGACCGCCTGCACAACATGCGCACGCTGGAATTCGTGCCGCCGGCCTCGCGCCGCCGCATCGCCGAGGAGACGCTGGATATCTATGCGCCGCTGGCCGGCCGTATGGGTATGCAGGAGATGCGCGAGGAGCTGGAGGACCTGTCGTTCTTTGTGCTCGATCCCGAGGCCTATGCAGTGGTCAAGCAGCGGCTCGATTCACTGGCCGAGCGCAACCGCAACCTGATCGGCGAGATCGAAACCCAGCTCTCCAAGAACCTGCAGAAGAACGGCATCACCGCGCGGGTGTTCGGCCGCCGCAAGCAGCCGTTTTCGATCTGGACCAAGATGGAGCGCAAATCGGTCGGCTTCGAGCAGCTGTCCGATATCTACGGCTTCCGCGTCATCCTCGACGATGTCGGCGCCTGCTACCGCGCGCTCGGCATCGTCCACACCACCTGGCCGGTGGTGCCGGGCCGCTTCAAGGACTACATCTCGACGCCGAAGCAGAACGACTACCGCTCGATCCACACCACCGTGATCGGCCCGGGCAAGCAGCGCGTCGAGCTGCAGATCCGCACCGAGGAGATGAACCAGATCGCCGAGTTCGGCATCGCCGCGCATGCCTTCTACAAGGAAGGGGCGGGCTCGCCGCATGAGCGGCTGAAGCACGAGTCCAATGCCTTCGCCTGGCTGCGCCACACCATCGGCATCCTCTCGGAGAGCTCCAACCCGGAAGAATTCCTCGAGCACACCAAGCTCGAGCTATTCCACGACCAGGTGTTCTGCTTCACGCCGAAGGGCAAGCTGATCGCGCTGCCGCGCAACGCCAACGTGATCGACTTCGCCTATGCGGTGCACACCGGTGTCGGCAACAGCGCGGTCGGCTGCAAGATCAACGGCAAGTTCGCGCCGCTGTCCTCCGAGCTGCAGAATGGCGACGAGGTCGAGGTGCTGACCTCGAAGGCGCAGTCGGCGCCGCCGTCGGCCTGGGAAGCGCTCGCCCGCACCGGCAAGGCGCGCGCCGCGATCCGGCGTGCCACGCGCGACGCGGTTCGCGACCAGTATGCCGGCCTCGGCCGCCGCATCGTCGATCGCCTGTTTGCCCGCGCCAAGATCGAATATGCCGACGACAAGCTGAAGGGCGCGTTGCCGCGGCTCGCGCGCACCTCGATCGAGGACGTGATGGCCTCGGTCGGACGCGGCGAGATCAAGGCCTCCGACGTCGCGCGCGCGATGTATCCCGACTACAAGGAAGAGCGGCTGCTGCGCTACGGTGCGAAGGGTATGGCCGCCAAGCTGAAGACGCAGCCGGCGGCGCATCCGGCTCGCGCCGCCTCGGTGATCCCGGTGCGTGGCATCAATTCCGACCTGCCGGTGAAGTTTGCGCCGAACGGCGGCGCCGTGCCGGGCGATCGGATCGTCGGCATCGTTACGGCGGGCGAGGGGATCACGATCTATCCGATCCAGTCGCCGGCGCTGAAGGATTTCGAGGAGGAGCCGGAGCGCTGGCTCGACGTGCGCTGGGACATCGATGAGACCATGCCGCAGCGCTTCCCCGCGCGCATCCTGATCCACAATGTCAACGAGCCAGGCAGCCTCGCGCAGATCGCGACCGTGATCGCCGAGCACGACGGCAATATCGACAACATCCACATGTCGCGCCAGTCGCCGGACTTCACGGAGCTGACCGTCGATCTTGAGGTCTATGACCTCAAGCATCTCAGCGCTATCATCGCGCAGTTGCGCGCCAAGGCCGTCGTCGCCAAGGTCGAGCGCGTCAATGGGTAAAGCTGGATGCGCAGGGCATCGGCGAGTGGACGCGACGCCGTCCGTCGGACGGCTATGCCCGCGCATGACACGCTAGAATTGCAGGTTAGAGACATGTCGAAGGCTCCTCCACTCCGTCTCGGTATCAACGTCGATCACGTCGCGACCCTGCGCAATGCGCGGGGCGGCGCGCGGCCCGACCCGGTGCGGCTGGCGCTTGCCGCGATCGCGTCCGGCGCCGACGGCATCACCGCGCATCTGCGCGAGGATCGCCGTCATATCCGCGACGAGGACATGGCGCGGCTCAAGGCCGAGATCTCCAAGCCGCTGAATTTCGAGATGGCGGCGACCGACGACATGCTGCGGATTTCGCTCGCCACCAAGCCGCATGCGGTTTGCCTGGTGCCGGAACGGCGCCAGGAGCTCACCACCGAAGGCGGCCTCGACGTGGTCGGCCAGCACAATGCGCTGGCGCCGTTCATCGCACGGCTCAATGATGCCGGCATCCGGGTCTCGCTGTTCATCGCCGCCGATCCCCGGCAGATCGAGATGGCCGCGCAGCTGAAGGCGCCCGTGATCGAGATCCACACCGGCGGCTGGTGCGACGCCGTAGTCGACGGTCACAAGGACAAGGCGGAGGCCGAGTGGAAGCGCATCGTCGCCGGCGCCAGGCTCGCGCAGGCGGCCGGGCTCGAGGTCCATGCCGGCCACGGGCTCGACTACGAGACGGCGGAGACGATCTCTGCGCTGCCAGAAATCCGCGAGCTCAACATCGGCTATTTCATGATGGGCGAGGCGCTGTTCGTCGGCATCGCCGCCACGGTGCGCGAGATGCGTGCGGCAATGGACCGCGGCCGTGCCAAGGCGCAAGGCGCCGTCAGCGCATGATCATCGGCATTGGCTCCGACCTGATCGATATCACCCGGATTGCGAAGGTGATCGAGCGGCACGGCGAACGATTCCTCGATCGGATCTTCACCGACGCCGAGCGCGCCAAAGCGTTGCGCCGTGCCAACAGCGAGAAGATGGTGGTCGCAACCTACGCCAAGCGCTTCGCCGCGAAGGAGGCCTGCTCCAAGGCGCTCGGCACCGGTATCCGGCGCGGGGTGTGGTGGAAGGACATGGGGGTGGTGAACCTGCCGGGCGGGCGGCCGTCGATGCTGCTGACCGGCGGGGCGCTGGCCCGGCTCCAGGAGCTCACGCCCGAGGGCATGCAGGCGCAGATCGACCTTTCGATCACGGACGATTGGCCGCTGGCGCAGGCCTTCGTCATAATTTCGGCGGTTGCTCCCGCCAGATGAGCGGGCGGTGCCGGAATCTGCCAGAAAACTTCAGCAAACTAAAAAATCATTGACATTTCAATGAATTGCGAAGTTTTGAGGCGGCGCTTGATTGCGCCCCTGCGAACAACCGTCTAAAACGCCGCAGGGTATCGAGCGAGACGCGGATTCCAGGTTCCGGCCGGAATTTGCCCTCAAGATCAGAATCAAGGCCATTTTCCTCACGCGGAGGGTCGAACGCTTCGCGTGGAGAGAACGTTCTGCCACCGCGTGGGCATCTGGGCCTGCGGAAATTGGGAAAGCAATGAGCGCGACCACCGGCACCAAATCTGAGAGCGGCTTGGGCGAGACCATCCGCGTCGTCATCCATGCCCTTCTGATCGCGCTTGTCATCCGCACCTTCCTGTTCCAGCCGTTCAACATCCCCTCGGGGTCGATGAAGGCGACGCTGCTGGTCGGCGACTACCTGTTCGTCTCGAAATATTCCTATGGCTACAGCCACTACTCGATCCCGTTCTCGCCGAACATCTTCTCAGGACGCATCTTCGGCTCGGAGCCGAACCGCGGCGACATCGTGGTGTTCCGCCTGCCGCGGGATGACTCCACCGACTACATCAAGCGCGTCATCGGACTGCCGGGCGACCGCATCGAGGTCCGCAATGGGCTGCTCTACATCAACGATGAGCCGATCAAGCGCGAGCGGCTGAGCGATTTCGTCGGCGAGGATCCCTGCGGCTCGGCGGACGCGACCGCCCGGGTCAAGCGCTGGAAGGAAACGCTGCCGAACGGCGTCAGCTATGAGTCGCTCGACTGCACTGACAACAGCTACATGGACAACACAATCGTCTACACCGTTCCGCCCGGGCATTTCTTCATGATGGGCGACAACCGCGACAACTCCACCGACAGCCGCTTCTTGTCGCAGGTCGGCTACGTGCCGTTCGAGAACATCATCGGGCGTGCCCAGATGATCTTCTTCTCGATCGCCGAGGGCGAGCAGGCCTGGATGATCTGGCGCTGGCCGTTCGCCGTGCGGTGGAATCGCCTATTCTCCATCGTGCGATGAACGACGATACCGCAGCCATCAACGATCAAGCGCCCACCGGCGAGCCGAGCCAGACGCCCGCCGCCGAAAGCACGGCCGCGCCGAAGAAGCGGCGCAGCAAGGGTGCCAAGGCGGCTGAAGAGAAGGCCGCGATCGCCGGCACCGAGGCGCGTATCGGGTATACGTTCTCGGATGCCGCGCTGCTGACCACTGCGTTCACCCACGTCTCCGCGCTGAAGCCCGCCACCCGCAACCGCGCCGACAGCTATCAGCGGCTGGAATTCCTCGGCGACCACGTGCTCGGGCTGATCGTGTCCGACATGCTGTTCCGGGCGTTCCCGAAGGCCGATGAGGGCGAATTGTCGAAGCGGCTCGCCGATCTCGTGCGCAAGGAAAGCTGCGCCGACGTCGCCAAGTCGCTCGGGCTGCTCGAGGACATCAAGCTCGGTATGGTGAAGGCGGTCGAGGGCGCGCGGCTGCGAAAATCCGTGCTCGGCGATATCTGCGAGGCGGTGATCGGGGCGATCTTTCTCGACGGCGGCTACGAAGCCGCGCGCCAGTTCGTCGAGCGCAACTGGACCGAGCGGATGCACAAGCTGCGCCGGCCGCTGCGCGATCCCAAGACCGTGTTGCAGGAATGGGCGCAAGGCAAGGGATTGCCGACGCCGGTCTATCGCGAGGTCGAACGCACCGGCCCGCACCACGATCCGCAATTCCGCGTTGCGGTTGACCTGCCGGGCCTGGCCTCCGCCGAGGGCCTCGGGGGCAACAAGCGCGCGGCCGAGAAAGCAGCAGCATCCGCGATGATCGAGCGTGAAGGCGTCGGCACCAATGACTGACGAACCCAAAGGGCAGGGAGACGCGACGCGCTGTGGCTTCGTCGCGCTGATCGGTGCGCCCAATGTCGGCAAGTCGACGCTGGTCAACGCGCTGGTGGGCTCCAAGGTCACCATCGTGTCGCGCAAGGTGCAGACAACGCGCGCGCTGATCCGCGGCATCGTGATCGAGGGCAACGCGCAGATCATCCTGGTCGACACGCCCGGCATCTTCGCGCCGCGGCGTCGGCTCGACCGCGCCATGGTGTCGACCGCCTGGAGCGGCGCCCACGACGCCGATCTCGTCTGCGTGCTGCTCGATGCGAAGTCGGGCATCGACGAGGAGGCCAACGCGATCCTGGCCAAGCTCGAAACCGTCGCACATCCGAAGATCCTGGTGCTGAACAAGGTCGACCTCGTGCAGCGCGAGAAGCTGCTGGCGCTGGCGCAGGCCGCCAACGAGCGGATGCGCTTCGAGCACACCTTCATGATCTCGGCGCTGTCGGGCGACGGCGTTGCCGACCTGCGCGAAGCGCTGGCCAAGCTGGTGCCCGCGGGACCGTTCCTCTATCCCGAGGACCAGATGTCGGATGCGCCGATGCGGCATCTGGCGGCCGAGATCACCCGCGAGAAGATCTACAGCCATCTGCACCAGGAATTGCCGTACCAGTCGACGGTCGAGACCGACAGCTGGACCGACCGCAAGGACAAGTCGATCCGCATCGAGCAGACGATCTTTGTCGAGCGCGAGAGCCAGCGCAAGATCGTGCTCGGCAAGGGCGGCGCCACCATCAAGTCGATCGGCGCGCAGGCGCGTGCCGAGATCGCCGAGATCATGGGCGTTCCCGTGCACCTGTTCCTGTTCGTCAAGGTGCGCGAGAACTGGGGCGACGATCCCGACCGCTACAAGGAAATGGGACTGGACTTCCCCAAGGAATGAGCCGGCGCCCGAATGTGCCCAGAGCAGTGAGCGTGCCCAAAGCAATGAACGTGCCCAGAAATGTGCTGTGGTTTGAGGTGCTGCTCTATCTGTCGCTGACGCTCGACGCGTTGTCAGTGGCGTTCCAGGACCGCACGCCGACCGACGTGCGGACCGATCAGATGATCACCGGCGAGACGCTGACCGCCGGCTGCATGATCCTGCTGCTGGTGTATTTCGTCCGGCTCGCGGCGCAGCACCGCAAGAACTGGCCGCGCTGGGCGCTGGGCGCGATGCTGGTGCTGTCGGTGATCTCGCTGGTGCAGGTGATCGGCGAAAAAGGCCTCGAGCTCGACAGCGCCATCGAGGTGGTGTCCTGTATCCTGACCGCGGCCGGACTGTATTACTCCTTCACTGGCGACGCGCAGGGCTGGTTCAACGCGTAGGCAACCGACGTCATTCCGGGGCGTGCGAAGCACGAACCTCGGATGCGCAATTGCGCACCGGGGAATCTCGAGATTCCGGGTTCGATGCTTTGCATCGCCCCGGAATGACGCGTCGAGATCGCTGCGTTCATCCTCGGAATCCTGATAGACTTCAACCATGGAATGGACCGACGAAGGCATCGTGCTGGGCGTGCGGCGGCATGGCGAATCCTCCGCCATCGTCGAGCTCCTGACGCGCGAGCACGGGCGCCATCTCGGTCTCGTGCGCGGCGGCGCCAGTTCGCGGATGCGGCCGCTGCTGCAGCCGGGCAACAGCGTCACGGCGGTGTGGCGGGCGCGGCTCGATGAGCATCTCGGCATGTACGCGCTGGAAGGCACGCGGTTGCGGGCGGCGACGCTGCTCGCCTCGTCGCATGCGGTCTATGGCGTGACGCATCTGGCGGCGCTGGCGCGGCTGCTGCCGGAGCGCGATCCGCATGAAGATATCTATGAGATGCTGCAGGGGACGCTCGACGATTTCGACGATGCCGGCGTTGCCGCCGTGCACCTGATCCGGTTTGAGCTCGCCATGCTGACCGAGCTCGGCTTCGGGCTCGATCTGGAAAACTGCGCGGCGACCGGAGAGACCACCGACCTGATCTACGTGTCGCCGAAATCCGGCGGCGCCGTGTCCCGCGCCGCCGGCGAGCCGTGGCGCGACCGCCTGTTGCCGCTGCCGGCGTTCCTGCGCGAAGGCGAGGGCGGCGCCAACGGCTGGTCGGAGCAGGACCTGCGCGACGGTTTCCAGATCACCGGCCTGTTCCTGCTCCGCCACGTGCTGGAGCCCCGCGGTCAGGGCCATTCCGACGCTCGCGAGGGGTTTATCAACGCTGTGACGAGGCCGCGGACCCGAACGGCGGTTCCGTAAGGCCGATTCGGGCCCTAAATTCCCGGTGATTCGCGGCTTGCCCGATTCACCGCCAAGGTTTAACGCCTCCCCATGGGAAAACGACAGGTACCGCCGGAAAAGCCGGCCGAAATTCACGAGGTGCCGCTGCGTGATGCGCTCGAGGAGCGCTATCTCGCCTATGCGCTCTCGACCATCATGCATCGCGCGCTGCCGGATGCCCGCGACGGGCTGAAGCCGGTGCACCGGCGCATCCTCTACGGCATGGACCTGCTCGGGCTCGACCCGCGCGCGGCGTTCAAGAAGTCGGCCAAGATCGTCGGCGACGTGATGGGCTCGTTCCATCCGCACGGCGACCAGGCGATTTATGACGCCATGGTGCGCCTGGCGCAGGATTTTTCCTCGCGCTACCCGCTGGTCGACGGCCAGGGCAATTTCGGCAATATCGATGGCGACAACGCGGCCGCCTACCGCTACACCGAAGCGCGCATGACCGAGGTCGCGCGGCTCCTGCTCGAAGGTATCGACGAGGACGGTGTTGAATTCCGCCTCAACTACGACGGCCAGACGAAAGAGCCGGTGGTGCTGCCGGGCGGCTTCCCGAACCTGCTCGCCAACGGCGCGCAGGGCATCGCGGTCGGCATGGCGACCTCGATTCCGCCGCACAACGCGGCCGAACTCTGCGACGCCGCGCTGCATCTGATCGAGAAGCCCGACGCCAAGTCGAAGGCGCTGCTGAAATGGGTCAAGGGCCCGGACTTCCCGACCGGCGGCATCGTCGTCGATTCCAAGGAATCGATCATCGAGGCCTACACCACGGGGCGCGGCTCGTTCCGCACCCGTTCGCGCTGGGCCCAGGAGGAGGGTGCGCGCGGCACCTGGGTGATCGTCGTCACCGAGATTCCGTGGCTGGTGCAGAAGTCCCGGATCGTCGAGAAGATCGCCGAACTCATCAACGAGAAAAAGCTGCCGCTGGTCGGCGATGTCCGCGACGAGTCCGCCGAAGACATCCGCCTCGTGATCGAGCCGAAATCGCGCACCGTTGATCCGGCGCTGATGATGGAGTCGCTGTTCCGGCTGACCGAGTTGGAAAGCAAGATCTCGCTGAACTTGAACGTGCTGATCAAGGGCCGCATCCCGAAGGTGGTCGGCCTTGCCGAGTGCCTGCGCGAATGGCTCGACCATCTGCGCGACGTGCTGGTCCGTCGTTCCAACTTCCGCAAGACGCAGATCGAGCACCGCTTGGAAGTGCTGGGCGGCCACCTCGTCGCCTATCTGAATCTCGACAAGGTGATCAAGATCATCCGCACCGAGGACGAACCGAAGCCGGTCTTGATGAAGACCTTCAACCTCACCGAGGTCCAGGCCGATGCCATCCTCAACATGCGCCTGCGCAATCTGCGCCGCCTGGAGGAGATGGAGATCCGCACCGAGGACAAGGATCTCCGCAAGGAGCTGAAGGGCATCGAGGGCCTGCTCGGCTCCGAGACCGAGCAATGGGCCAAGGTCAGCGATCAGGTCCGCAAGGTCCGCGATATCTTCGGGCCGAAGACGCCGCTCGGCAAGCGCCGCACCACCTTCGCCGACGCGCCCGAGCATGATCTCGCCGCGATCGAGGAAGCCCTGGTCGAGCGCGAGCCGTGCACGGTCGTGATCTCCGAGAAGGGCTGGGTGCGGACGCTGAAGGGCCACGTCGAGGATCTCTCGGGGCTCGCCTTCAAGACCGACGACAAGCTCGAGCACTCGTTCTTTGCCGAGACCACCTCGAAGCTGCTGCTGTTCGCCACCAACGGCAAGTTCTACTCGCTCGATGTCGCCAAGCTGCCGGGCGGCCGCGGCCATGGCGAGCCGATCCGCATGTTCATCGACCTCGAGCAGGACGCAGCGATCATCTCGCTGTTCGTCAACAAGGGCGAGCGCAAGTTCCTGATCGCCAGCAGCGAGGGACAGGGCTTCATCGTCAAGGAAGAGGACTGCGTCGGCAACACCCGCAAGGGCAAGCAGGTGCTCAATGTCGAGATGCCGAACGAGGCCCGTGCGATCACGACCGTGACCGGCGACACCGTCGCCGTGATCGGCACCAACCACAAGATGGTGCTGTTCGGTCTCGACCAGGTGCCGGAGATGGCGCGCGGCCGCGGCGTTCGGCTGCAGAAATACAGCAGCTCGGAGCTGTCCGATGTCGCGGTGTTCGATGCCAAGGCCGGCCTGACCTGGAAGGATTCCGCCGGCCGCGAGCACAGCATGACCTTGAAGGAACTGGCCGACTGGCGCGGCAACCGCGCTGATGCCGGCCGGCTCGCCCATGGCCTGCCGAAGTCGAACAAGTTCAATCGCGGCGTGGAGTAGTTGCGTAGGGCGGGTTAGGCGCAAGCCGTAACCCGCCGTTCGACAGCCGCGGTGTGATAGTATCCACATTTCACCGCGCTATAACCGTCGCCAACGATATCGGGCGACGGTTGCCATGGCGCACAATCACGACCACGACCATGACCACAGCGGTCATTCTCACGGACATTCCCATGCCGGGCACGCACACGCCGGTCACTCGCATGCCGGGCATTCCCATGCCGGGCACAGCCATGCGCCCGCGAGCTTTGGCACGGCCTTTGCGGTCGGCGCGTCGCTCAACACCGCGTTCGTCATCGCCGAGCTGATCTTCGGCTATTCCGCCAACTCGTTGGCACTCGTCTCAGACGCCGTTCACAATCTCTCCGACGTCATCGCGCTGCTGCTGGCCTGGGGCGGGGCGTGGCTCGCCGGCCGGCGCCCGACCGACACTCACACCTATGGCTACCGCCGTGCCTCGATCCTCGCGGCATTGTTCAATGCCGGGCTGCTGTTGATCGCGGTCGGCGGCATCGCGGTCGAAGCGATCAACCGCTTTCGCGAGCCGGCCGAAGTCGCAAGCTGGACCGTGGTCTGGGTCGCGGCGCTCGGCATCCTGATCAACGGCGGCACCGCGCTGCTGTTCATGCGCGGCCGCGACAGCGACCTCAATGTGCGCGGCGCCTATCTGCACATGGCGGCGGATGCCGGCGTCTCGTTCGGCGTCGTGATCGCCGCGCTGCTGATCATGGCGACCGGCTGGCAATGGCTCGATCCGGCGATCAGCCTGGCCATCGCCGCGGTCGTGCTGCTGAGCGGCTGGGAGCTTGCCCGCGACAGCGTCAACCTCGCGCTCGACGCGGTGCCGAGAGGCATCGATCTCAAGCAGGTGAGGGATTATCTCGTCGCGCTTGAGGGCGTCACCGAAGTGCACGATTTGCACATCTGGGCGATGAGCACGAGCGAGACGGCGTTGACTGCGCATCTGGTGCGGCCCGGCGGACATGACGATGTCTTCCTGCATCGCGTCTGCGGCGAGCTGTCGGAACGGTTTAGCATCCACCACGCGACCCTGCAGGTCGAGATCAGCAGCGAGACCTGCCTGCTGGCGCCAGCGGAAATGGTCTAACCGGCTGCGGCCGCTTCACTCGCGTTCAATTGATCGATCAACCCACGTCCGTGTCTTCCACGCCCGCCGCTGAGACGGCACATTGCGGCCGCGCGCGTAGAGCGGGCTCGATCAATGGAGGGCAACGTGAAGAAGGCTATCGGTCTTGCGATGTTGCTCTGGGTCGTGGGCGCGGTGCTGCCCGCGGACGCCCAGCCGGTGAAAACAGGTGTCGAGCGACTCTACATCCTCAACTGCGGTGAAGGCGTTGCAGGCGACATTTCACGCTGGTCGCCTGGCGTCAATGAAGGCAAGTCGATGGACTTCGTCGACAATTGCTATCTGATCAAGCACGCGCAGGGTTGGTTCCTCTGGGACACCGGCATTCCCGACGCAGTGGCGGCGATGCCGAACGGCCTTGCGCCTGCCGATCCCAAGGCCGTGACCTGGCGGCGGCCGAAGACGCTGGCCGCGCAGCTCGACCAGCTCGGCGTGAAGCCGTCGGACATCAAGGCTATCGCCGTCTCGCATACCCATCCCGATCATATCGGCAATGTCGAGATGTTCCCGGCCGCGATGCTTTATGTGCAGAAGGCGGAGTATGACTGGCCCGGCGCCAACAACGCGCCGCGCTTCAGGCCCGAGCATCCCGTCACCAAACTCGAGGGCGATCGCGACGTGTTCGGCGACGGCAGCGTCACCATCCTGTCGACGCCGGGCCACACGCCCGGCCATCAGTCGCTGCTGGTGAAGCTGCCGAACACCGGTGCGGTCGTGCTGACCGGCGATGCCGTCCACTTCAGAGACAATTGGGACAATCGTCGTGTGCCGAGCGCAAATGCCAGCAAGGAGCAGACGCTGGCCTCGATGCAGAAGATCGCCGACACGCTGACCAAGGAGAAGGCGCAGCTCTGGATCAACCACGACAAGGCGCAGCGCGACGGGCTGAAGCTGTCGCCGGATTTCTATGACTGAGCGGCTTCGCGGCCGCGCGCTTTCGACCAGTTTCGAAATATCTGCGCAGTCGCATCGTTCATCGGAAAGAAGCTCTCGATGCGCAGCTCCTGCAAGGTGACGTCCTGGGGCGTTCCCAACGTTGCGATGGTTGTGAACAGCTGCAGGTGGATGTCGCCCTTGCGGAACAGCATCGGCAGCACTGGCCCGGACGCGGGCCCCGCAGGCGGCGCGGCCAACGCAGCCTCGACGCCGTCATAGGCTAGCAGGCGCTTGAGCAAGTCAGCCGTTGCGCTGGTGCCGTCGGCGGCGGCATCGGCCTCGACGCTGCGGATGAAGTAGCGGGCGACCTCGGTCCAGTTGGTGAGATAGGGCCGCAGCACGCCGGGCGCGACCAGTGCATCGGCGAGATTGACCGCTGTGCCTGATACCAGCGGCCCGACCAGGAATTCCACCAGCTTCCCGGCGCCTGTATTGGCGAGAAGCAGATTCCAGTGCCGGTCGACCACAACCGCAGGGAAGGGCTCCTGCTGCGCCAATATGAAATCGAGCGCGTAACGGATCTGCGCGAGCTCAGGCGAAGCAAGGTCGGTTTGCCGCCAGACCGGTGCGAAACCGGCCGCGACCAGCAGTGCGTTCTGCTGGCGCAGCGGCACGTCGAGCGCCGCGGCGAGCCGGATCACCATGTCGCGGCTCGGTGCGGCGCGGCCGAGCTCGAGGAAGCTTAGATGGCGCTGCGAGATATCGGCGCGTCCGGCGAGCTCGAGTTGCGAATGGCCCTTGCGCTGCCGCCACCAGCGCAAGCTGGCTGCAAAATCGCGCTGCTGCGACATGAATACCTACCAGGTAGTTGCCGGAATGATCTCGCCAGGCAAGATGCCACAAGCAGGTATGAAACGCATGGGGGCCGGAATGGGCGAGTGGATCGGCGTTGCGATTGCACTGGTCTCGAGCTGTCTCGGCGGCACCGCGGCGGCGATCACGCGTTATCTGGCAGGCAATGCCGACCCGATCACGCTTGCGATCCTGCGCTGGGTGATCGGCTTTCTCTGCGTGCTTCCCGCCGCGGTCCTGCTTCGCGCGAAGTGGCCGCGGCGCGAGGATTTACTTGCGGTCGCTGCGCTCGGGATCGCCTTCTTCGGCGTGTTCTTCGTACTCTACAACATCGCGATGTCCTACACGACGGCGGCGCGCGCCAGCCTTGCGCTGGCGACGTTGCCGCTCTCCACCATGGTGGTCGGTGCCTTGCTCGGCATCGAGCCGCTGACGATGCGCAAATCGGCCGGGGTTTCGATTGCGGTGCTCGGCGTGGCCGCCGCGCTCGCATCCGGGCTGTCGGCGGCGCCGGCGGGGGCATGGCGCGGCGAGCTGATCATGGCTGCCGCGGTGTTCTGCATGGCGTTCTACAACGTGCTGTCGCGACCGTTCATCCGCCGCTCCAGTGCGCTCGGTTTCCTCACGGTGGGCATGGGCGCGGGCGCGGCGGCGCTGGTGGCGGTCGGGATGTTCACCGGCAGCCTGGCGACGCTGCGCGAATTCGGCCGATCGCAGTGGATCGCCGGGCTCTATCTCGGGATGGCCGGCGGCGCGCTGGCCTTCATCCTGTGGGTGCTGGCGCTCGAGCGGGCCTCGCCGACTCGTGTAGCCAACACCATGACGGTCAATCCGATCGCCGCCGGGCTGCTGGCGAAGCAGCTGGTCGGCGAGCCGATCACGGCCAATCTGGTCGTCGGTCTGATCGCGGTCTTCGCCGGGATCTGGATCGCGACGTCGGAGACCAAGCCGGCCTGATCAACTGCGCGGGGCGGACGGCGCGGTCACCGGCGGAGCCGGCGTGTGCTTCGGCTTCATCGTGCCGGCGTAGAACGACAGGGCGTAGACCAGAATGATGCCGGCCAGATAGACCCCATAGGATTGCGGCGGGGTGATCGCCCATCGCATGAGGCGTCGGATCGGATTCGGCTGGCCGGCGTCGTTTTCCATGCGGCTCTTGTGCGCGAAGGCCGGGGCAAAGGGAAGCGGAATCGCCGGCATTCGACGGCGTCGTTCCGCCCGAAAATGATGAAGAGGGACGGCTTGCAATGCCGCACGAGCGTCCGCATCTGTCACGCGAACGACCGGCCCTTCCTCCCGCACCAATTGCCCGGCATAATCCTGCGTATGGAACTCACGCCCCGTTTGCGCCTCATGAATTGGCTGGTCCGCCAGGGTCTGACCGGCCTGCCGGAAAACGACCTGCTGCGCGGCTTCTGCGAGCGCTGCCGGGCCGCCGGCATGCCGTTGTCTCGGGCGATCGTCTTCATCGACACCTTGCACCCGATCTTCGAGGGCCGCGGCTTCCGCTGGAACGACGGCGAGAGCAACGAGGCCGACATCTTCGAATACGGCTCGACCAGCAGCGGCGAGGCCAGCCAGAACTGGCGGCGGTCGGCGTTCCATCACATGCTCGAAAACGGCCATGACGAGATGGTGATCGACCTCAACGGCTCGCACGATTTTTCGATGATCGGCGACCTCGCCGAGAAGGGCCACAAACACTTCGCCGCATTCGTGCATCGCTTCGGCGAGGCCGGCACGATCGGCGAGATGGACTGCTTCTACTCCTACTACACCACCCGCCGTTCGGATGGCTTCGACGAGAATCATATGTCGGCGCTGCGCGACCTGGTGCCGGTGCTCGGGCTCGCGATCAAATCGGCTGCCCAGGTCGAGATCGCCCGCACGCTCGGGCGGGTCTATCTCGGCCGCGAGACGGCGGAGCAGGTGCTGCGCGGGCGCATGCAGCGCGGCATCACCGAGAAGATCAAGGCCGTGCTGTGGTACTCCGACGTGCGCGGCTCGACCGCGATCAGCGAGCGCATCGGCCCGGACGAGATCATCCCGTTCCTCAACGACTACGCGCAGGCCTCGATCGACGCGATCCATGATGCCGGCGGCGAGGTGCTGAAGCTGATCGGCGACGGCGTGCTGGCGATGTTCACCGGCGAGAACATGGCGAGCGCCAGGCGCGCGGCACTGCGCGCCGAGCACAGATTCCGCCATAACATGCGCGTGCTGAACGATCGCCGCGAGAACGAGGGCCGGCCGACCACCACGGCCTATGTCGGCCTCCATGTCGGTGAGGTCTTCTACGGCAATATCGGCAGCGAAGACCGGCTGGATTTCACCGTGGTCGGACCCGCCGTCAACGAGGTCAGCCGGATTGCCTCGATGTGCGCCTCGGTTGATCGGGAGCTGCTGACCTCGACCGATTTCCGCACCGGCCTCGACGCCGCCGGCCGCAACTATCTGGTCTCCACTGGCCGCTTCGTCCTGCGCGGCATCGGCCATGCGCAGGATCTCTTTACGCTGGATCCGGCCGTCACCGCCGACGAGGTCATCGGCGGCAAGTACGAGCGCTATCTGGCGGGGTAGGGGTCAGGGGAGGCATGGCGCTTCCGTTGTTGCTCCGTTGCCAATCCAAGGTTGTCCGGTGTAGATTCGATCCACCATGATGACCCGCATCCTCAATATCGCATCGGTCTTCTTCCTGAGCCTGTGACGGCACCGCTTTTCCAAGCGGTTGGAAGACGAATGTGCTGATGGCCGCATGGCCTGAGGCATTTCTCTGGACCGAATGAGCCCGACCGTTCTGCTTCGCGCAGACGAACGTCGTTGGTTGAACGATATGAGGACTTCATGCCACCCCGGGACGACGAACCCGTGCGCGCCCTTGGCGACGCGCAGATACAGCAATTCATCCAGGATGGATTTGTCAGGATCGACCACGCCTTTCCAAGGGCGCTGGCCGACCAAGGCCGGGCCATCCTGTGGCGTGATCTGCCATGCGATCCGGCCGATCCGGCGACCTGGACGCGCCCGGTCGTCCGTCTGGGTCACTACGGCGATGAGCCGTTCAAGCAGGCGGCCAACACGCCCGTGCTCTATGCGGCATTCGACCAACTGGTCGGCAAGGGGCGCTGGCTCCCCCGACCCAACCTCGGAACGTTTCCGGTGCGATTTCCGAGCCCGCGCGATCCGGGCGATGCCGGCTGGCATATCGACGCGGGCTTTCGCAGCGTGGCCAGTGACTTCTCGTCCCGGCGGTCGAATGTCACCTCGCGCGGCCGCGCGCTGCTGATGCTGTTTCTGTTCTCCGACGTGGGCGCGTGCGATGCGCCCACGCGCATCAAGGTCGGATCGCATCGTGACATCGCGCGGTCACTCGAACCGGCCGGCGATGCGGGCCTGTCTCACGCCGAGCTTGACCAATTGGGTGCGGCGCTGGACCGGCCCGAGGCGCTGGCGACCGGTGAAGCCGGCTCGGTCTATTTGTGCCACCCGTTCCTGATCCACGCAGCGCAAATGCATCGTGGCACGGAGCCGCGCTTTCTGGCTCAACCGCCGCTCGCGCCGGCCGAACCGTTGAGGCTCGTCCGGGATGATGGCAGCTATTCGCCGGTCGAAATCGCGATCCGGCTCGCGTTGCAGGAAGGGCGGGGGTGATCGCGATGCGCCTGGTAATCCTTAGCGGAGCGTCCGGTTCCGGAAAAACCGCCATTGCCGAGTCGATCAGGATCGGGCGGCCCGACCTGGCCGAGGTGCTGCACTTTGACAGCATCGGCGTGCCTTCGCCTGAAGTCAGGCGGACGTGGGGGCCGGACGGTGCGTGGCAGCGCGCGATGACGCTGAGCTGGATGGAGCGGGTCGCAGCGCTACGTGGCAAACATCACCGGGTGCTCTTTGAAGGGCAGATGCGGCTGGCGTTCGTGCGCGAGGCCTTGCTTGTAGCCGGCATTGCGGATGCCTGCGTGATCCTGGTGGATTGCGACGAGGCGATCAGGGCGCGCCGTCTGATTACGGAGCGTGGCCAGCCTGAACTTGCCACCCCGGAGATGATGAACTGGGCGAGATACCTGCGGAAGGAGGCCAACGAGTCGGGACATGAAGTGCTCGATACATCCGAGCTCTCGCTTGAGCGCTGCGTCGAGCTGGTCTGTGCACGCTTGACGTCGGCGTAAGCACGGTCGTTGCGAGGAGCCGGTCACGGGTGGCTCCTCGCGATGACGATCGTTCAACAGCGCGCGGGTTCGCCGACCATGTCGGGCTGCCGCCTGAGCGACACCGCGGGCGACATCAGGATCACCAAAGCCTGGGCGGCGAAGATCGCGGCCGCGAGATAGAGGCAGGCTTCGGCGCCGTAGAGGCCACCGACGACGGCGCCGAGCGCGGAGCCGAGCGGGCGGGCGCCGTAGCTCATGATGTTGATCGCCGAGACGCGGCCGAGCAGCGAGGGCGGCGTCACCGACTGCCGTAGCGTGGTGGTCGAGATCACCCACAGGATCGGGCCGACGCCGAGCAGGAAGAAGCCGAGGCCCGCGAGCAGCGGCGTCGCGATCCAGGTCGTCAGCGCCATCACGAGCGAGGCGACGAGGCCGGTGACCGGGCCGAGCCCGATCACGGTGCCAAAGGCCAGCCGCTTCATCACGCGGGTTGCGAACAGCGCGCCGACCACCATGCCGACGCCGTACATCGCGAGCGTCGTACCGACACCGGTGGCGCTGAGCCCGAGGTGGCGCACCGCATAGGGCACGAACACGGCGAGCAGCAGGAACGACGCGGTGTTGAAGATGAACTGGGTGATGAACACCGGCCGCAGCAGAGCGTGATGCATCACGAAGGCCGCGCCTTCCTTGATGTCCTGCAACGGATGTCGTCGCGGGGCAGGCCGGCGTGCCGGCTCGTAGATCCCGGCGAGCAGCACCACCGCGATTGCCGACAGCGCCGCGGCAAACCCGAATGCGGGCGCAGCGCCGACCCAGCCGACCAGCACGCCGCCGAGCGCGGGTCCGCTGGCGAAAGCAACCGTGCGCGCAAGTTCGATACGGG
The DNA here is from genome assembly GCF_054063295.1 of Bradyrhizobium sp. USDA 3240. Lineage (NCBI taxonomy): Bacteria > Pseudomonadati > Pseudomonadota > Alphaproteobacteria > Hyphomicrobiales > Nitrobacteraceae > Bradyrhizobium > Bradyrhizobium sp. USDA 3240. The sequence continues at coordinate 298,672 of NZ_JBSSGD010000002.1, read as the reverse complement.
CATTCGCGGCCGGCAATTGCTGCGACGTCACCAGGGACGGGACCAGCGCCGGAGCTGCGACGCTGTAGGCAACCGTGCCGCAGACCGCGATGAAGCCGAGCAGGGCGAGCAAGGGCAAGGTCATTGCGCCGACCCACAGCAACAGCAGGATCGCTGCAAGCGCCGCCGCGCGCAGCGCCTCGGAGCCCGCCATCACCCAGCGCCGCGACACGCGGTCGGCGAGCAGGCCGGCGGGTATAGCAAACAGGATGAATGGCAGCGTCAGTGCGGTCTGCAGCAGGCCGGTCTGGCCTTCGCCGACGCCGAGCACCAGCACGGCGACGATGGGCGCGGCCGCAAGCGCGATCTGCTCGGCCGATTGCGCGGCGAGGTTGGACCAGGCCAGGCGATTGAAGGTGCTTGGCAGGCGAGGCGTATCGGCGGACATGGCAGAATCCTTGAGGGAAAATTCGATCTGGCCATAGTGTGTGGTCGGAAGACGCCCGATCCCACCCGTTTCCCGACAACGCAAAAAACACCAAAAACAAAAGGCCCGCGTGACGGCGCAATTTCATTTCCGTCTCGTTCTCAACTCGATTCACCCTATGGGGGAATTGCGACTTGGAATCGCGCGGCGTCGAATTGGCGCAAGCAGTCCAGTCGCTATGCGAACTCCATCACCAGGAGACGAGACATCATGAGCCAAGCCCCTACGAGAGTTTTGAAGGCCGGCCTGATCCGGAGCGTCGCCGGCTCCTGAGCATCGCCCTTGCAGGCGTCACGGGAGCAGTTCTGCCGGCAGCATCGTGCGCGAGATCAAACAGGTCCAAGCATGGGAGCCGACGCTCGAGGCAACGACGTGCACCTATTTCGACGATGCGCCGGAACAGGCGTGGACAGCACGGTCTGCTGCACGATCAGGCTATCGAACCTACTGCCATCACGCTTTCGTGCAAGTGAGGACGAGCAGCCGTATCGGAGCTGCATTCCCGTCTCCCGCTTGCGGGGGAGGGCTAGGGTGGGAGGCGACCGGTATCATTTTCGTGAGTCTAGATGCAGTTGCAAATGAGTTGCAATAACGGGAGAGATCGGCCATCCTTCCGGGATGGACGCTCGGACTCCTGAAATGTCTTCCGTTTCTGTTCCTGACGCCGTGCCAGACGGCTGGCGCGGCGATGCCGGGCATGCGCGCAGCCTGCCCGAGGTGAACGCGACCGTCGCGGTGCCGAGCACAGGCGTGTGGTGGCGCCGGCTGCTGGCCTTCGCCGGGCCGGGCTACCTGGTCTCGGTCGGCTATATGGACCCCGGCAATTGGGCGACCGATCTCGCGGGTGGATCGAAGTTTGGCTACACGCTACTGTCGGTCATCCTGCTCTCGAACCTGATGGCGATCCTGCTGCAGGCGCTTTCGGCCCGGCTTGGCATCGCCACCGACCGCGACCTGGCGCAGGCCTGCCGCGCGACCTATTCGCGGCCGGTGAATTTGCTGCTGTGGCTCGCCTGCGAGGCCGCGATCATCGCCTGCGACCTCGCCGAGGTGATCGGCACCGCGATCGCGCTGAAGCTCCTGTTCGGCATTCCCCTGATCGGCGGCGCGCTGCTGGCGGCGCTCGATGCGTTCCTGCTGCTGCTCCTGATGAACCGCGGCTTCCGCTTCCTCGAGGCCTTCGTGATTGGGCTGCTGATCGTCATCGCGGTCTGCTTCGCGGTCCAGATCGCCGCCGCCGCACCGCCGATTGCCGGCGTGATCGGCGGCTTCATGCCGTCGCGCGAGATCGTCACCAATCCGGAGATGCTCTACATCGCGATCGGCATCATCGGCGCCACCGTGATGCCGCATAACCTCTATCTGCACTCATCGATCGTGCAGACTCGCGCCTATCCGCGCACCGAGGAGGGCCGGCGCGACGCAATCAAATGGGCGACCACGGACTCCACCATCGCGCTGATGCTGGCGCTGTTCGTCAACGCCGCGATCCTGGTGCTGGCGGCCGCGACCTTCCACAAGAGCGGCCACTCAGATGTCGCCGAGATCGATCAGGCTTTCGAGCTGCTGTCGCCGCTGCTCGGCCTCGGCATAGCCTCGACGCTGTTTGCCGTGGCGCTGCTGGCGTCCGGCCTCAACTCGACGGTGACGGCGACGCTGGCCGGCCAGATCGTGATGCAGGGCTTTCTCGACCTCAAGCTGCCCGACTGGCTGCAGCGGCTGGTGACCCGCGGCATCGCGATCGTCCCGGTGATCGTGGTCGCCGCGCTCTATGGCGAGAGCGGCACCGCGCAGCTTTTGGTGTTCAGCCAGGTCGTGCTGTCGATGCAGCTGCCGTTCGCGGTGATCCCGCTGGTCCGCTTCGTGTCCGACAAGCGCAAGATGGGCACATTCGCGATCTCGCGTCCGGTTGCGGTCGCGGCATGGATCGTCGCCGGCCTGATCGTGGTCCTGAATGTGAAGCTGCTCTACGACACCATCTTCGGCACCTAGAGCGTCTGACCGAAAGTGCTAGTCTTGCGGCTCGGCCAGCGCCTCGCCTGAGGCGTCGACGCGCAGCCAGCCCGACGGCGCGAGCCGCTGCTGCGGCAGGAAGCGGCCCTTGTAGTCCATCTTCTTGGAGCCCTCGATCCAGTAGCCGAGATAGACATAGGGCAGGCCCTGCCGGCGGGCGCGGGCGATGTGGTCGAGGATCATGAAGGTGCCGAGCGAGCGGGCCTCAAGCCCCGGCTCGAAGAACGAATAGACCATCGACAGCCCGTCGCTGAGCACGTCGGTCAGCGCCACCGCCATCAGTTCGTCGCCGCGGCCGGTGATGGCGCTGTCGGCATTGCGCTTGCGGTACTCGATGATCCGGGTCTCGACATGGCTGTCCTCGACCATCATCGCGTAGTCCAGCACGGTCATGTCGGCCATGCCGCCGTTGCGGTGGCGGCGGTCGAGATAGGCGCGGAAGACCGAATATTGCTCGGAGGTCGGGACCGCCGTGCGCTGCTCGCCGATGATGTCGGCGTTGCGGGCCAGCACCTTGCGGAAATTGCGGGAGGGGCGGAATTCGTTGGCGACCACCCGGACCGAGACGCAGGCCCGGCACTGGTCACAGGCCGGGCGGTAGGCGATCGACTGGCTGCGGCGGAAGCCGCCATGGGTCAGCAAGTCGTTGAGATCGCCCGCTTTGTCACCGACCAGGTGCGTGAAAACCTTCCGCTCATGCCGGCCCGGCAGATAGGGGCAGGGTGAGGGCGCCGTCAGATAGAACTGGGGGGTATCACGCGAGTGCTGGGTCACGTCTGATCGTCGGGCTCCACATACAATACAGGCAGCCGAGTTAGCATCGCCCCCCGGAGGCTAACGGTCAATTGGTTTAGGCGGGCCTAATAAGAGGCCCGTGCGGCCGGGGTGACCTGGGTCCGGACCGAGCTGTTGATGATGACGGTTCCGAGGATGATGTCGTGCAGCAGCCGGCGGCGGCCGTTGAACAGTCCGACCAAGAGCACCAGCGGCGACAGGAACGAGATCGTCACCCAGAACAGCACCGCGTGGATGGCGCCGAGCACGAAATAGCCGCGCGCGCCGTACCAGGTGCGCAGTTCCAGGTCCATCATGCGCATGCCAAGCGTGGCCGAGTGCTGCCCGCCGATCGAGGCGCCATAGTAGACGATGGCCCAGACGATCGAAGCCGGCGAGACCAGCCAGAACAGCGCCCAGCCGAGGCCGAGCGTGACGATGCCGAAGATCGCGATGAAGATCACCGCCAGGATCACCGGCACCGACAGCACGAAGAGGTCGATCAGGAACGCAAAGACACGCCGCGTCAGCACGCCACGGAACAGTTCCGGCTGCATCAGCGGATCGAACGCATGCGGGGGAACGCCGCCGTCGTTGCGCCAGGCGCTACCGTCACTGCCGTAGGACATGACCAACCTCCGATGAAACTCCCGCGCAGGACATGGGAGCACGGGGCGCGCCTGCCAAGGCTGCGCGGACATTAACTAGCCGAAATATTCCGGCGATTCGGCGGCGGAAAGTGCCCGCCTCGGTGTAGGCTGGAGGTTGCGTGACGGCGGGGGACATATGGGCACACAGATCGGGTTGCGCTGCCGCTGTGGAGAGGTTCGAGGCGTGGTCACGAACGCCGCGCCGACGGCCGTCAATCGCGTCGTCTGCTACTGCGACGACTGCCAGGCGTTCATGCATCGGATCGGCCGGGCCGATCTGCTCGATGTCCACGGCGGTACCGACATCGTCCAGGTCGCCCCGGCGTCGCTCAGCTTCGCGCAGGGGCATGACAAGATCGCCGGGCTGCGGCTGTCGCCCAAGGGGCTGTACCGATGGCACACCACCTGCTGCAATTCGCCGGTGGGCAACTCGCTGACGCCTGCTATCCCATTCGTCGGAATCGCAGTGCAGGCCTTCGAGGGCGGCGCGGCGCGCGTGGACGAGGTGTTCGGCAAGCCAACCGGCGCAATCCTCGGCAAATATGCGATCGGCGAAGCCCCGAAGGGATCGACCGGCTTCAACCCGTCGCTGATCCTGCGCGCGATCGGCAAGGTGTTGGGCTGGCGCCTGCGCGGCAAGGCCCGGCCGCATCCGTTCTTCAAGCGCGAGACAAATGAGCCGGTCTACCCGCTGAGGGTGCTGTCGCAGCGCGAGCGCGAGGCCTTGCGCCCGCTCTGCGGTCCACGTCCAACCGCGCCGGCCGGACCCGTGTAGCGCTGCTACGATTCCGCCTTGATCTTCTCGGCGGCCCGCGGCGCGAAATAGGTCAGGATGCCGTCGGCGCCGGCGCGCTTGAAGCCGACCAGGCTCTCCATCATCGCGCGCTCGCCGTCGATCCAGCCATTGGCGGCGGCGCCCGCGATCATCGCGTATTCGCCCGACACCTGGTAGACGAAGGTCGGCATCGCAAAATGGTCCTTCACGCGGCGGACGATGTCGAGATAGGGCATGCCCGGCTTCACCATCACCATGTCGGCGCCCTCGGCGATGTCGAGCTCGACTTCGCGCAGCGCCTCGTCGGAATTGGCGCTGTCCATCTGGTAGGTGCGCTTGTCGCCGGTCAGCGTCTTGGCCGAGCCGATCGCGTCGCGGAACGGGCCATAGAACGCCGAGGCATATTTCGCGGCATAGGACATGATCTGGACGTCGCCAAAACCGTTGTCGTCGAGCGCCTCGCGGATCGCGCCGATGCGGCCGTCCATCATGTCCGACGGCGCGATCACGTCGCAGCCGGCCTCGGCCTGCGTCAGCGCCTGCTTGACCAGCACCGCGACCGTCTCGTCGTTGAGGATCTTGCCGCCCTCGATCAGCCCGTCATGGCCGTGGCTGGTGAAGGGATCGAGCGCGACGTCGCAGAGCACGCCGATGTCGGGAAATTCCTGCTTGATCGCGCGCACCGCCTGGCAGACCAGATTGTCGGGGTTGAGCGCCTCCGAGCCGTGCTCGTCGCGCAGCGCCGGCTCGGTGAAGGGGAATAGCGCGATGCAGGGGATGTTGAGTTTTGCGGCGCGCTCCGCGTCGCGGACGATCTGGTCGACGGTGAGCCGCTCCACGCCGGGCATCGAGGCCACCGGCGTGCGGGTGTTGTGGCCATCGACCACGAACATCGGCCAGATCAGGTCGTCGGTGGTCAGCACGTTTTCGCGCACCAGGCGACGGGCCCATTCGGACTTCCGATTGCGGCGCATCCGGATCGTGAGGTCGAGCGAGGGGGAGGCGAGGGCGTCAGTCTGGCGCCGCGGCGTATCGCGCAGTTCGATCGGGCGCCCGAATTTGATCGCCATGTCTTGTTCTCCTCGACGGACGGCTGGTCTGGACCTGATATAAGACCGGTTCTAGCACCTGTCAGGGGCCCCGTCATTGCGCCAACCGTTGCGCCTTTGGCGCCCTCGATTTGCCGTAACGGCAATTGATTTTGCCGCCCCGGCGGGCCAAGACTGCGCCATGAACCCCATTTTGCAGCCGTTGTGCGGCGATTCGGATGTCTGACACCTCTGCACGCGATCAGGCGCGCGACAACGCCATCTCGGTGAGCGCGATCTCGTCCGACCGGATCGAGCCGGACGACAACGCGTGGACGCGGCGCCTCGTCATCTTCCTGCGCATCATGGCGGTCGTCTCGGTCGCCAAGGGCCTCTATCACTGGGCCCAGGTGACGGGCTTCGTCGGCGGCGAGGAGGAGGCCTTCGAGAACCAGTCGATGGCCTGGCAGACCGCCACGATCTATTTCGCGGTCATCGAGCTCGTCGCCGCCGTCGGGCTCTGGCTCGCGACGCCGTGGGGCGCCGTGGTCTGGCTGACCACCGTGGTGTCGATGGCAGTCATCGAGCTGATGTTTCCGGGCATCTATGGCGGCAGCCTTACCGTGGTCGGGCTCGAGGCCGTGATGCTCGCGGCCTATCTGGCGCTGGCCTGGATGTCGGCGCGCGAACGCCCGCCATAGGCCCGCGCGCCGTGATGGCTTGAGCACTGTTGCCTGGCTGCGACAGCGCGGCGAATAGCCGACGGTGGCAGCCAATATATCGCAGTCGTGCGCGCAGCGAGAAGACAGCGTCGCTGGTTATGCTAGGTGGATGCCACAGATCGCATCCCCATTTAAGGCGTCCCATCTCGGCAGCGCCTTTGCGGGACCTGCCGTCGGGACCCATTTCACCGGATCTCGGCGCGTGTGCCGGCCGGCTTTTCGCGGGCCGACGGCGGAACCGATCTGGCCGCGGCGACCAATGAGGTCGCTTGCGCACATCACGCGCGTCCCGCCCCAACGCGCTCTCATAAAATTTTCGAAGAATTTTCCGGTAACCGATCGGTCACCGTAAAGGGTTCCCTCATACCCGTTACGGCACCGTTTCGAATTCGGACGCTGCTGTTTCCGAATGTGACAGGTAAGGCACACGAAGCGTGAACAGGGGCCTGCCACCGTCAATGAAAAGTTGCGAAAAGTCCTTGATCCATGGGCTTAATCCACGATTCACTGTCTTAAATTCATGATCTCTTTATTCTCTTATTTAAGCGGATATTCAAACGGCCCCCTTACGTTGGACCTATCAGGCGGGACACAAGTTTCGTCGAAATAAAGTCGATAAAAACGACAAACAGGGGAAGTGTCATGATGAAAGCCGTTGCGACAACGGCGGCGGATGCCGCTGATCGCGCTACCGGTCAAGCTCCGGTGCAGCCGCTCTATCTCGAAGCCCTGACTTTGGTGGAGCGGCTGCATCGCCGTCTCCTCGACGTCATCAAGGACGAATTCGATCGTCGTGGCCGTGCCGACATCAACTCGGTGCAGGCGCTGCTCCTGTACAATATCGGTGACAAGGAGCTGACCGCCGGCGAGCTGCGCACCCGCGGCTACTATCTCGGCTCCAACGTTTCCTACAATCTGAAGAAGCTCGTCGAGCTCGGCTTCCTCGATCATCAGCGCTCGCGCGTCGATCGCCGCTCGGTCCGCATCCGCCTGACCCCGCAGGGCCAGGAAGTCCGCAAGATCGTCGATGCGCTCTATCAGAAGCACGTCAAGACAGTCGAGCAGGTCGGCGGCATCTCGAACGAGGAGTTCGCGAGCCTCAACAAGTCGCTGCACCGCCTCGAGCGCTTCTGGACCGACCAGATCCTGTATCGCCTCTGAGCCTTCCTCTCCTTGCCTGATGGCCAAGCCGGCCACCCAGAAGACCGGCAGCCTCCCTCCAGTCCAGCCTTGCAGTCAACGCATCGGTCATGCCCGGCCGATGCGTTTTTCATGCTGCACCTGCGAAAATAAATAGGTCCCGGCGAGGAACCAAGCCGCTTCCTGCGCTTTATCCCGTCTCCCAACAGAGAGGCAGGGATATGCTGGTCGAGCGCGGGATTGAGGTGCTGAACGTCGAGGTCGTCGGTGACGCCTACGCGATCGCCTCGAATTATCTGCGCAAATCCGGCATCATTCCCGACACTTTCGCCACCAATGAGCGCCTGCTCGGCATCATCGTGAAGCTGTTCCAGCGCGGTGAGCTGAACCGACTCCGCCTCGCCAACAAGGCGATCGCGAAGTTCGAGGCCGAGACGCTGGTGGTCGCCTGAGCGTCAACCCGGAGACTTCAATGGAAGCCGCGATCGATCGGATCATGCAGACGTATGACCTGCTGCTCAACCGCACGTCCGCGGCAAGCGACGAAGCGCGGGCGAAGGTGACAGAGTACGTGCAGACGCTGTTCGAGGCCGGCGAGCGCGATACGCACCGGTTGACGGTGTGCGGGCTGACCTATCTGCGCCAGCTCGACGGCAGCACCGACCATGTGAAGGCCGGGTTTACCGGGCTGTAGGGCGTACTTTTTGTCGTCCCTGCCTGGTGCGCAATTGCGCACGGGAGCAGGGACCCATGACCACAGGGTCGTGTTGTTGAAGAGGGCTGTGGCCCCAGCGTCGCGCAGCAATTGTGTGTCCCGGAAACGCCGCTGGCCTGGTTCCGTCGCCGGAACACCGTACTGACCCGGATTTCATCGCAAGCCAGGATGGCCGTAATACAACTCTGCCGGCACTACTTTTGTTTACAGAGCATTTTTTAACTTGTGAGTTTTTACAGATCCATTCCAACCGGCAGAAAAGGACCGCCCGTGTGACGGTCCTTTTCGATTCGATTGCTCACCGCAGCAGGAGCCACGCCACGCTGGCAAGCAGGGCCATCAGCGACACCGCCGCGGCGCAGACAAAGGCCAGCTCCACTCCGTCGTAATGGTGATGGTTCTGGTGATGGTTCGCCTGCATCGTCGCCCTCCTAGATGGGCGTTCGTTGACCCGGGGACATCAGCCATTCCGTCATGTGCGCGGCGGCTTCATTATGCTGCGCCCGCTGGAGCAGCGCGTCACGGTCTTGGCCGGCGGGAAGTTGCCCGGCACGGTCGCGAAGTTCTTTCGCTCCTTCGGTGAGCCGGATTTCGAGCGTATCGGCCTGCTTCACGCGGCGGCGGATCTGTACCATGCATTTTCCTTCATTCAGCCATGTCAGTGCACGCGCCATCGAGGCTGTATGCCGCCTGATGGTTGATCCCCTTGATCTCGAAACGCTCATGTCAGTTATCCATGATGCCGCTTCGTCGGCATGCATGACCGTCCCTTCGCGATGCGAGCGCGAATGAATGAAGCGGCCTGCTTTCCGAATTGAAAATTGCCGGGACGGAATTTTCTCCGCGCTTCCGGACCATGACGACAACTCCGTGCTTGCCGTTCTGGTTCCTGGCAAAACGACGGTCGATGCGATCCGCCGTCATATTGGCGGGCCACACGCCGCCGCTGCGATGTCAAAACTGAAATGGAGCAACCGAAACGGACAGTTTTCCGTCGGCTGATTTTTGCGCGGTGAATTCCACTTCTTTCGACGCCTTGACGTCGCCGACGGATACCGAAATCCCGCCGCTGCACTGCAGGGTTCGCTTGTCCTTGCTCGTCGAGGTCGTTACGATTCTTTCCCCGAGCAGGTATTGTGGCTGCAAGTTTTGCGGATCGGGCTTGGCCGTCGACTCCCTGGCGGCGTAGTTGACCAGCGGATTGCGATGGTCATCGGCAACGGCCTGGAGCACGGCCTTTCGGGTATCGATCGAATCGCACTCGAACGGATCGCCACAACCGCTCAGAACAAGCAGAAGCGGAAAACCCATGAGCGAAAGCAGTCGTGACGCCATGACCATACTTTGTGTGGATGGATGGATGCTTTCCGACAACCGACCCCGAGGAGCATGGTTCCTTTGCGTCCCCTTACGCGCGGCCGCCCCACGGTCGGACGACGGCTTTGCCCCTCGGCGATCTACGCCGTGGTCTGAAGAGGAAGACGGGAAGCTGCCGGAGCCTCGCGCCTGACCGGTCTGATCTTTGGTGAGATCGCTCACATGCGGCCCGCGCAGCGGCGAGGGAAACATATCCAAACGGATCGACACCCAGCAGAGCCGCTGACCCCTGACGGTCCGCGGCCCTTGTTCTGTCGAGGAACCAACGAAAATCGACAGCGTAGACTCGCAGCTCCCGGCCTTTGCCCCCAAGCCCTCCGGGAGTAGCGATCCCCGGCGCTGTGAAACCTCCGGCGCCCGGGGATCGTTGGTTTGCGGATCAAGCAAACAATCTTGAAACCGAAACACGCCCAAGGGTTGGTTGGTCTATTGTGTTCGTTGTCTTCCGCTAGCGGTATCGTCATCAACGCGCGAAACCGGCTTCACTGCGTCTTGTTCGCCCGGCTGCGGCGAAGTTCGAGGCGCAAGCAGAAGCCCCAGCGCGGGAATGCGCCGGGGCTCGTGTTTCCGCTTTGCTCGTCCGGCTGCGTGATCGGCAATGCATTGCCGAGCAGACGGGCTTTCGGCGTCACTTGTTCTCAGGCTTCCAGGTCGTGCTGGCCCGATCGTACGTGAAGCCCGGTGCAGCCTTCAGGCTGTCCTTGGTCTCGTCGAGCGTGAGCCACCACTTGTCGTCCTTCTTCTGCGACTTGATGGCCGTGTACGGCACGATCACGTCCTTCTCGCCGGCGCCGAGAAAGCCGCCGACGCCGATGACGAGGCCGGTCACCTTGCCTGCCTTGTCGACAAGCACATCGTCGATCGTCCCGATCTTGGATTCCTTCGGATCATAGACATTCTGCTTGTAGTAGTTGGTGATGGTCCAGCTGTCCGTCGGGGCGGCGGGCATCGTGGTCGCCGCATGCGCAGCAGTAGCGAACGCCGCAGCCAAGATGCAGCCGATAGCAAACTTCTTCATAAGAGAAACTCCTCGCCTTCAGTGGAGATGACCGACCAGGCAGACGCCACCGCCGAGGATGACGACTGCCGGCTCGGCCCAAAGTATGGTGACTGGCGTGCTCAGCGCCTGTCAGTCGGACGTGCAGATCTTGACGGTTTTCATGCCGGTCTCGGCTTCGGAGCGTGTCTTGTAGATCGTGCCCGACGGGCTGACGACGGTGGTCGTCGTATCGACCGGCTTCTGATCGACGATCGTGCACTTCTTCGTCTTCACGTCCTGCACGACGTAGAATTCGTCCGCCGCAAATGCCGGCGTGACAAAAGCGGCAAGCAACGCTGCCGCGACAATCGTTTTAACGTTCATGTTCTCTCCTCCAATGCCGTATCTATCGGCGGAGGTGGAACGGGAAGAAATCGCAATGGTTCCTAGAGTTGGACGGGCCGGCGGCACCATGCTGCGCGGTGTGCTGTCGCGAAGGGATTTTGATCTGCGACATTAGCTAAGCCGACTTCGAGCGAGCCGGCCGGCCCCCGGCTCAAATCATAGCAAACGAAAAGCAATCAGCGAGGTGCGGCGATTTGCTGCACGGTGTAGCTGCGCCGCGGGCTTGCCCAAGGTTGTGGCAAATGGTCGCTAAGGATGCGCAGACGCGAGCTCGGCGCGCGATTCCATAACCCGATGGGACTCGCGCGTTTCGATTGGCGATGCGACCACGCGACTGGACGCAGCCGGCGATCGGCGGGCCGCGTCTGAAAATCCAGGAGGAAGCCCCATGATCTCGTCCTACATGCGCCTGTTCGGCGCGGTCGTCGCGCTGTTGCTTGGGGCGAACGGTCCGGCGCCTGCGCAGCAGCTCGAGCTCAAGCTGATGGCGCCGGCTGCGCCCGGTGGTGGCTGGGATCAGACCGCGCGTTCGATGCAGCAGGCGCTGGTCGCCGCCGGTGTCGCGCGTAGCGTCCAGGTCACCAACGTGCCCGGCGCCGGCGGCAGCGTCGGCATCGCGCAGTTCGTCAACGGCGCCAAGGGCGACGGCAACCAGATGATGGTCAACGGCTTCGTCATGGTGGGTGCGCTCGCCATGAACAAGTCGCCGGTGACGCTGGATCAGGTGACGCCGATCGCGCGCCTGACCGAGGAGACCCAGGTGATCGTGGTGCCGACGAGTTCGCCGATCAAGACGGCGCAGGATCTCGCCACAGCGCTCAAGGCCGATATCGCCAAGGCGACCTTTGCCGGCGGCTCGGCCGGCGGCGTCGACCACGTGATGGCGGCGCTGTTCGCGGGCACGGTCGGCGCTGACGCGAAGAAGATCAACTACATTCCGTTCTCGGGTGGCGGCGAGTCGCTCGCCGCCATTCTCGGCGGCAAGGTTACGGCCGGCATTTCCGGCCTCAGCGAATACGAAGGTCAGATCAAGGCCGGCAAGCTGCGCGCGCTCGGCGTAACCTCGGCGCAGCGTCTGCCCGGCGTCGATATCCCGACCTTCAAGGAGCAGGGCATCGAGCTGGTGCTGGCCAATTGGCGCTCGGTGGTGGCGCCGCCCGGCATCACGCCCGAGCAGCGCAAGGTGCTGAGCGATGCCGTCGAGAAGATGGTGAAATCCGATGCCTGGAAGGACATCCTGAAGCAGAAGGGCTGGGATGACGCCTATCTCGGCGGCGATGCGTTCGCCGATTTCCTGAAGAAGGAGATTACGCGCGTCACCGAGGTGCTGAAGTCCGTCGGCCTCGTGAAGTCATGACGTCGGACACGGCCTCCGACAACCTGCCGCGCGCGCCGGCGCGGCGGGTCGATCGCGCGGGCGTCGCCATCGCGGTCGCGCTTGCTGTCCTTGCCGCGGTGCTGGTGTGGGACGCCAGCAAGCTGCCGGCCACCACGATGTACGGTATGGGCCCGGAGGCGATGCCGATCGTGATCGCGATCGGCCTCGTCATCCTCGCTGTCGGCAATCTGATCGACGCGCTGCGCGGCAACCTGCCGCCGCGCGAAAGCATGGATCCGAAACCGGTGTGGCTGATCATCGGCGGCCTCGCGCTCCTGATCGCCATCATCGGCTTCGGTGGTGGCTTCATCCTTGCCACCTCGGCGCTGTTCGTCACTACCTCGGCTGCCTTCGGCCGGCGTGCTGTCCCGGCCGACACTGCCATCGCGCTCGTGATCACGACCCTCATTTATCTCGCGTTCGACAAACTGTTGACGCTGAGCCTGCCCGCCGGCCCGCTGGAGCGACTGCTGTGATGGACACTTTCGCCGCGCTGGCTCACGGCATGGCGGTCGCCATGCAGCCGATGAACCTGCTCTACGCCCTGATCGGCGTGTTCCTCGGCACCGCGGTCGGCGTATTGCCGGGCATCGGTCCGGCGCTGACGGTCGCGCTGCTGCTGCCGGTGACCTACAAGCTCGATCCCGGCGGCTCGCTAATCATGTTCGCCGGCATCTACTATGGCGGCATGTATGGCGGATCGACCACCGCGATCCTGATCAACACGCCGGGCGAAAGCGCGTCGATGGCGACCGCGCTCGAGGGCAACAAGATGGCCAAGGCCGGCCGCGGCGGACCGGCGCTGGCGACCTCGGCGATCGGCTCGTTCGTGGCCGGCACCATCGCCACCATCGGCCTCGCATTCCTCGCGCCGTGGCTGGTCGACTTCGCGGTCCGGTTCGGGCCGGAGGATTACTTCGCGCTGATGTGCGTCGCCTTCGTCACGGTATCCGCAACCTTTGGTGACTCGCCGGTTCGCGGCCTCACCAGCCTGTTCATCGGCCTGACGCTCGGTCTGGTCGGCATCGACAAGCTCACCGGGCAGGCGCGGCTTGCCTTCGGCATCCCCGAGCTGCTCGACGGCGTCGAGGTGACGACGCTCGCGGTCGGCCTGTTCGCGGTGGGGGAGGCGCTCTATGTCGCCTCGCGCCGCCATCACGCCGAGGAGAAGCTCGAGCCGGTGCGCGGCTCGCTGTGGATGACGCGGGAAGACTGGCGGCGCTCGTGGAAGCCGTGGCTGCGCGGCACGTTGTTCGGCTTTCCGATCGGCGCGCTGCCGGCCGGCGGGGCGGAGATCCCGACCTTCCTGTCCTATTCAACCGAGCGGCGGCTGACCAAGCATCCGGAGGAGTTCGGCAAGGGCGCGATCGAAGGCGTCGCCGGACCCGAAGCCGCCAACAATGCCTCCGCCGCCGGCACGCTGGTGCCGCTGTTGACGCTCGGGCTGCCGACCTCGGCCACCGCGGCGATGATGCTGGCGGGCTTCCAGCAATACGGCCTCAATCCCGGGCCGCTGCTGTTTGCGGAACGGCCCGATTTGGTGTGGGGCCTGATCGCGAGCCTGTTCATCGCCAACGGTATGCTGCTGGTGCTCAATCTGCCGCTGGTCGGGCTGTGGGTGAGGCTGCTCGCGATCCCGCAGCCATGGCTCTATGCCGGCATCCTGGTGTTCGCGACCATGGGTACGATCGCAGCAAAGCCGTCGGTGGTCGAGCTGTCGATGCTGGCAGCGTTCGGCGTGATGGGTTTCCTGATGCGGCGGTTCGATTTCCCGATCGCGCCTGTCGTGATCGGATTGATCCTCGGGCCGATCGCCGAAAGCCAGCTGCGCCGGGCGCTCGCGATCAGCCTTGGTGATCCCATGGTGCTGCTGCAAAGCCCGATGTCGGCAACGCTGCTCGGCGTCGCGCTGATCGCGCTGCTGGCGCCGTTCGTGCTGAGGGGACTCGGGCGGTTCAAGGCCACTGAAGATTAGGTCGTGAATCGATCAATCTGCCAGGCGGCAACGCCGCCAACATTTGCGTGATCGGGAAATATCCAAACTCCGATCTCGGTCTTCCTTACAGCAACGCACATGCCTCGCTTGCGCGAGGCACAATCAAGGCGGCTGAACGATGAAGACGATCTACCTTCTGGCGGCGCTCATGCTGGCGCCGTCTCTCGCGACCCAAGCCATTGCTCATACGCGAACCGGCAGAGGCAGCGATCGCGTGCATGTCGGCACAGGACCGACGATTGGGGGCGGACTGCTAGGCTACAGGATCGTCGGTCGTCAGATCGCGGCTCCGCCGTGGAGTGCTGCCTGCATGAACGACGTAGGCCCACGGCAATGCAACGAGCCGATGTGGGTCTATGGCAGCCCAGACTATGTCGCGCAGTTCAAGAGTGCATTCTGAGTTCGGCCCGCGGGCGGTCGTGCGACGGGCTCGCATGCCCTTGGGCTGCCGCGGGAAACCATCGGCATGTAAAAGGCCCGCTCCGGGGCTCGCAATTCGGAGCGGGCCAGTCTGGGCGCGGCAAGTCTGGCCGCGCCGCGAACGTAGCGCGACATGCTGACACCACCCTGACGGCGGTCAAAAAAGGAGAGGCGGTTGCACGCCGCCTCACTGTCTCGATAATGGATTTGTGAACGGAATGTTGCGCGGCGTGCTCACCATTTGTAGGCGAGGCTTGCCGTGATGCGCCGGCGATCGCCGTAGTAGCAGGAGCTGATCGTCGCGCAGCTCGCGACGTAGATCTTGTCTGTGACGTTCACCACATTGAGCGCCGCGCGCCAGTTCTTGTCCCACTCGTAGTGCAAGGCGAGGTCGCCGAGCACGACCCCCGGCACGCGCGCGGTGTTCGCGGTGTCGGCAAAGGACGAGCCGACATAGCGTACGCCGCCGCCGAAGCCGAAGCCGTTCAGCGGGCCGTCGCGGAAGGTGTAGTCGGTCCAGACCGAGGCGAGCTGCCGCGGCGTGCTGGTCGGCACGGTGCCGACCAGCGCGGCATTGAGGTCCTTGCTGACGAACAGCTCGTAATTGGTGTAGCTCGCCACCAGCTTGAAATCCCGCGTGATGTTCGCCACCGCCTCGAGCTCGACGCCGCGCGAGGTGACCTCGCCGTTCTGGGTCTGGAACAGCGTGTTGTTCGGATCTGTCGTCAGTGCGTTCTTGCGCTTCAGATCGAACAGCGCGACGCCGAACCGCGCATTGAGCCCGACCGGCTCGTACTTGACGCCGACCTCGGTCTGCTCGGAGGTCTCCGGCAGCAGCAACTGGCCGGCGGCATTGGTGCCGATGACCGGATTGTAGCCGGTCATGTAGGAGACGTAGGGCGCGACACCGCTGTCGAAATTGTAGATCGCGCCGACCCGGCCGGAGAACTTGCTGTCGTCGCGGCCCTGGGAAGCACCGATCCGGTTGTTGTTGGTGAGATCGACCCAGTCCTGGCGCCCCGACAGCACGACCGTCAGGCGGTCGAGCTTGACCTGATCCTGCAGATAGAGCCCGGCCATGCCCTGGGTCAGATACGCGTTCTGATATAGCGGGCCGCTATACGGCATGTTGTTGCCGTAGACCGGATTGAGCGCGTTGAGAGTCGTGCCCATGCCAAAACCCTGCCGGTCGTCGATGCCGTAATATTTCAGATCGACGCCGACCAGCGCGGTGTGCTGCAGCGCGCCGGTCGAGAAGCGATATTCAAGCTGATTGTCGAGGTTGAGCTGCGTGGCGATGCCGCGGGTGTAGAAGTTGCCGCGGTTGATGTCGGCGGCCGCCGGCGTCGTCGCGTAGCCGAGCCCGTAGAGGCCGGCGTAATAGACGTCGACATGCGCCATGCGCGCGTTCTGGCGGAAGTCGACGTTGTCGGTCACGCTCCTCTGGAACTGGTAGCCGACCATCTCCTGGTCGCGGCGGAACTGGTCGACGCTGGGGTCGCCGACGAACAGGCTGGTCGGAATCCGGCCGAACGGCGCGTTGGTGACGGTGCCGACATAGGGCAGGAAGTTCAGCGCGCGGGTGTTGCTGTGGGAGGCCATGCCGAACACCGTGAGGCTGGTGTCGGCATCGGGCCGCCAGGTCACCGACGGGGCGAAGAAGAAGTTGTTGTCGTAGACATAGTCGGTCTGGGTGCCGCCGCCCTGGGCCTGGCCGACCAGGCGATACTGCACCTGGCCGCCGCCGGGCTGCGCCGTCGCGCCGCCAATGTCGAACTGGGTATAGGCGTTGCCGAAATTGTTGACGCCGGTCTCGATGTAGCGAACGGGCTCGGCCTGCGGCAGCTTGCTCACGGCGTTGACGAGGCCGCCCGGCGCCGACCCGCCATACAGGATGCCGGAGGGACCGCGCAGCACCTCGACGCGCTCGAGATTGAACGGCTGCAGCTTCCAGCTTGCATAGGAGGTGTAGAACAGCTGCAGGCCGTCGAGGAACAGCGACTCGTTCTGCGCGGGGAAGCCCCGGATCATGAACCAGTCGTTGCGGAAATCGGCGCCATAGGTGCCGCCGATGACGCCAGGCGTGTAGCGCAGCACCTCGTCGAACTTGCTGACGATCTTCTGGTCGCGGATCTGCTCGGCGCTGATGACCGTTACCGATTGCGGTGTCTGGATGATCGGCGTGCTGGTCTTGGTGCCGCTCGCGCTCTGCCGCGCCAGGTAGCCGGTGACCGGGCCGTTGGCGCGCTCGTGTCCGCCGCCTGAGCCTGCGGCCTGCTGTGCCGCCTGTGGCTGCGCGCCCACTGGCGCGACCGTCGTGCGACGCGACGCGCTGCGCGCGCGTGTGGTCCGTTGCGATGGCTGCTGCGATCGCGCCGCTTGCCGGTGCTGCGGCGCATCGACCGTCACGGACGGCAATTGCGTCTGCGCGAAGACCTCGTCCGCCCCAGCAACCGAAAGCACCACCAGAGCCGCAGCAGCAAGCCGCTGCGGCCGAATCCATCCGTCCGTCATTCAACGCCCCCAAAGAGAATTGTCTTCGGCGTCGTTATCACGGTGATTTTCGCGAACAGCGTGCGCGCGGTTAGAAGCTATCGAAGCTGTGCGCAAAGCCGGTGTGTGTGACTGAGAGACAACGGAGTACGTCGTACATTTGCACGCATCGCGTGAGAGGCTTGAATCGATCCAGTGTTGAACGATTCAAAAATCGAACGATTCAAAATCGTCTCGTGACTCGATGCATCATGATCGCGCGTGTGATGATCCAGAGAGTCGGCCGTCGCGTGATTGAGTGAAGCGTGATTGGGGGACCGGCGCTGGCGAAGTTCGAGGGTGTTGCTTGCGCCTTGAGGCGTCAGCCCCGATGGGGCGGGCGCTCGGGAAAGAGGGCGCACGTCCGCCCCGCAGGCTGCCGCGGCCATGCCGTCCGGGAGGATCGGAAGCGGGTCACGGGCGGGCCGGCCCGGCCGGCTGGCAATCCCCGGCATCCCCACCATATCTGGCATAATTGACCGCCGGGGACCGCAACCGCTTGGCCATTTTGGGGTGATGTGATAACGCTCTGAAACCAGCTTCGACCGCCACTCGTGACCGTCCGCATCCCATGTAAAGGTTTGCGGCGGTGGAGATATTTCGCCGATGACCTCATCCTCCAAGACCGCTTCCGCGCCCGATTCCTTCTTCACGGCAACCCTTGCCGAGGCCGATCCCGAGATCGCCGCCGCGATCAAGGGCGAGCTCGGCCGGCAGCGCCATGAGATCGAGCTGATCGCCTCCGAGAACATCGTCAGCCGCGCGGTGCTGGAGGCGCAGGGCTCGGTGATGACCAACAAATATGCGGAAGGTTATTCGGGCGCGCGCTACTACGGCGGTTGCGAGTGGGTCGACGTAGCCGAGAACCTGGCGATCGAGCGCGCCAAGAAACTGTTCGGCGCCGGCTTCGCCAACGTCCAGCCGAACTCCGGCAGCCAGATGAACCAGGCGGTGTTTCTGGCGCTGCTGCAGCCCGGCGACACCTTCATGGGCCTCGACCTCGCCGCCGGCGGCCATCTCACCCACGGTTCGCCGGTCAACATGTCCGGCAAATGGTTCAAGGCCGCGCACTACACCGTGCGCCGAGAGGACCAGATCATCGACATGGACGAAGTCCAGAAGCAGGCCGAGCAGGTCAAGCCGAAGCTGATCATCGCCGGCGGCTCGGCCTATTCGCGCGCATGGGACTTCAAGCGCTTCCGCGAGATCGCCGACTCGGTCGGCGCGTATCTGCTGGTCGACATGGCGCATTTCGCGGGCCTCGTCGCTGGCGGCGTGCATGCCTCGCCGGTGCCGCACGCCCACGTCACCACCACCACGACGCACAAATCGCTGCGCGGTCCGCGCGGCGGCCTGATCCTCAGCAATGACGAGACGCTGGCCAAGAAGCTGAACTCGGCGATCTTCCCCGGCCTGCAGGGCGGCCCGCTGATGCACGTCATCGCCGCCAAGGCGGTCGCGTTCGCCGAAGCGCTGCGGCCGGACTTCAAGGTCTACGCCAAGAACGTGGTCGAGAACGCCAAGGCGTTGGCGGAGACGCTGCGCAGCCACGGCCTCGACATCGTGTCCGGCGGCACCGACAACCATCTGATGCTGGTCGACCTCAGGCCGAAGGGCCTGAAGGGCAACATCTCCGAGAAGGCGCTGGTGCGCGCTGCGATCACCTGCAACAAGAACGGCATCCCGTTCGATCCCGAGAAGCCGTTCGTCACTTCGGGCCTGCGTCTCGGTACGCCGGCGGCGACCACGCGCGGCTTCGGCGTCGCCGAGTTCAAGCAGGTCGGCGGCATGATCGCGGAAGTGCTGAACGCGCTGGCGCAATCGCCGGACGGCAAGGCGCCGCTGGTCGAGGCTGCGATCAAGGAGCGCGTCAAAGCGCTGACCGACCGCTTCCCGATCTACCAGTAGCCGTTCGCTCGTAAAGGTCCCGTCGGATGCGCTGCCCGAGCTGCAATTCTCTCGATACGCAGGTCAAGGACTCGCGTCCGACCGAGGACTCCGCCGTCATCCGCCGGCGGCGCGTCTGCATGGCCTGCAACTTCCGCTTCACGACCTTCGAGCGGGTGCAGCTGCGCGAGCTCACCGTCATCAAGCGCAACGGCCGCCGCGTGCCGTTCGATCGCGACAAGCTGGTGCGCTCGCTGCAAATCTCATTGCGCAAGCGCCCGGTGGAGTCGGAGCGGGTGGAGAAGATGGTGTCGACCATCGTCCGCGAGCTCGAAAGCGGCGGCGAGGCGGAGGTCTCCTCGGAGGCGATCGGCGAGATCGTGATGGAGCATCTGCGCCAGCTCGACGACGTCGCCTATGTGCGCTTCGCCTCGGTCTATCGTAATTTCCGCGAGGCCAAGGACTTCGAGGCCGTGCTCGACGAGCTGACCGGCGAAGACGACCCGCGGATCGCGACGTTGCGAAAATGATCTTCCGCATTCTGGAAGAGCAGCTCGGGCAGAAGGCCAAAGAGGCGAAGGAAGCGGCCAAGGAAACGGCAAAGGCCGCCGATCTGCGCTTCATGCAGCTCGCGCTCGCGCTCGGCCGTCGCGGGCTGGGGCGCACCTGGCCCAATCCGGCGGTCGGCGCCGTCATCGTCAAGGACGGCGTGATTGTCGGTCGCGGCTGGACCCAGCCCGGCGGCCGCCCGCATGCCGAGGTCGAGGCGCTGAGACGGGCAGGTAGCGCCGCGCGCGGCGCCACGCTCTATGTCACGCTCGAACCCTGCTCGCACTTCGGCCGCTCGCCGCCTTGCGCGGATGCCGTCGTCGCAGCCGGGCTTGCCCGCGTGGTTTCGGCGATCGAGGACCCCAATCCGGACGTCGGTGGGAAGGGGCATGCGAAACTGCGCGCCGCTGGGATCGCTGTCGATGTCGGGCTGTGCGCCGCCGAGGCCGCGCGCGACCATGCCGGGCATTTCCGCCGGATCACGGACCAGCGCCCGCATGTGATCCTCAAGCTTGCGGTGTCCGCCGACGACAAGATCGCCGCCGGCGGACATGAGCCAGTTGCGATCACCGGCGAAGCTGCGCGAACCCGTGTGCATCTGTTGCGCGCGCAGAGCGATGCGATCCTGATCGGCATCGGCACGGTCAGGGCCGACGATCCAATGCTGACCTGCCGGCTCCCCGGCATGGCGGCGCGCTCGCCGGTGCGGGTGGTGCTGGATCGCGCGCTGCGGATCTCGGGCGACAGCCGCCTGGTGCATTCGGCGCGCGAGACGCCGCTCTGGGTGATGACGTCGGATCTTGCCGAGGCGCCGGCCGCGATGATGCTCGGTGCTGCCGGGGCGGAGGTGATCCGCGTTGCGTCCGGCCGCGCAACCGGGGCTCGACCTGCCGGCGGTGTTGCATGCGCTGGCGGAGAAGGGCGTCACGCGGCTGATGGTCGAAGGCGGCGCGCGGGTGGCAAATTCTTTCGTGGCAGCGGGCCTGGTTGATGAAATCTGGCTGTTGCGCGGACCCGAACCGATCGGCGCCGATGGTGTTCCCGCGCTGGACGCAATGCCGCTCGACGCAATCACGCAGTCGCCGGGCTTCAAGGTTCGTGCTAGCGAAACCCTCGATAACGACAGTCTCACGATCTACGAGCGTGCGTAATGTTTACCGGAATTGTCACCGATATCGGCGAGATCATCAGCCTGAAGCCTGTGGCGCAGGGGCAGCTGCACCGGTTGCGGATTGCCTGCGACTACGACCAGACCACGATCGCCGACGGCGCCTCGATCGCCTGCAACGGCGTCTGCCTCACCGTGGTCGCCTCCGGCACGGCTGACGGCAAGACCTGGTTCGATGTCGATGCCGCGGCCGAGACGCTCGGCATGACCACCGCCAGGCACTGGGCGCAGGGTGGCCGGCTCAACCTCGAGCGCGCACTCAAGATCGGCGACGAACTCGGCGGTCACATCGTGGCCGGGCATGCCGACGGCATCGCGACCATCGTCAAGCGCGACGATCTGCCGGACATGGCGCGGTTCGTGCTGCAAACCACCCGCGAACTGGCGCGTTTCATCGCGGCAAAGGGATCGATCACGCTGGACGGCGTGTCGCTGACCGTGAATACGGTCGATGACGTCACCTTTTCGGTGCTGATCATCCCGCACACGCTGTCCGTCACGACCCTGAGCGGCTGGAAGGCCGGCAGTGAGGTCAATATTGAGGTCGATCTGATGGCCCGCTATGCGGCGCGGCTGTCCGAGATGAAATGACGGCGTAGCCGTCATTCCGGGGCGATGCGTCAGCATCGAGCCCGGAATCTCGAGATTCCGGGTCTGGTCCTACGGACCATCCCGGAATGACCGTGTTTGAAGCATTCCTGCTTGGCTTCAGTCGTTGGGGCGACTACAAACTCGCAAAACGTTGACATGCAACGTTATCGGTGAATGTCAACAAAATGAAATGGATACCTAAATGGCTGACGCGCGGCGCGCACCCCTGAAGGACCAGACCGACATCACAGGCGCACGCGTGCTGATCGTCGAGGCCCGGTTTTATGACGACATCCAGGATGCGCTGCTGGAAGGCGCGCTCGCCGAGCTGAAGACGGCCGGCGCCAGCCACGACGTGATCACGGTGCCGGGTGCGCTGGAGATTCCGGCCGCGATCGCGATTGCGATCGATGCGGCGGCGGCGAACGGCAAGCCCTATGACGCGGCGATCGCGCTCGGCTGCGTGGTGCGCGGCGACACCATCCATTTCGAGATCGTCTCGCAGGAATCCTCGCGTGGATTGATGGATCTGGCGGTGAGCCGGAAATTCCCGATCGGCAACGGCATTCTCACCGTCAACACCGAGGCGCAAGCCTGGGCGCGGGCGCGTGCCAGCGAGTTGAACAAGGGCGGCGACGCCGCGCGCGCGGCGATCGCGATGCTGCGGATCAAACGCCGTCTGGCAAAGGCCTGACCATGGCTGACAACAAGAAGCCAGCGAAAGCCCCCGACAGGAAAGCCAACCGGCGCGGCGCGGCACGGCTCGCGGCCGTGCAGGCGCTCTACCAGATGGACATTGGCGGCGCGGGCATCAACGACATCTTCGCCGAGTTCGAGAGCCACTGGCTCGGCAACGAGGTCGAGGGCGAGAAGTACCTGCCGGCGGAAGCGGCGTTCTTCCGCGACGTCGTCTCTGGCGTGGTGCGCGACCAGGCCAAGCTCGATCCGCTGATCGACGAGGCGCTGTCCAAGGGCTGGCCGCTGAAGCGGATCGACGCGATTTTGCGCGCGGTGCTGCGGGCCGGGTCCTATGAGCTCGAGCACCGCCGCGACGTGCCGGGCCGTGTGGTGGTTTCCGAATATGTCGACGTCGCGCACGCCTTTGTCGAGAAGGACGAGACCGGCATGGTCAACGCCGTGCTCGACCAGATCGCACGCCAGTTCCGCGGCGACGAGTTTGTGCGGAGCTAAACCACGTATTCCGCCGTCATCACCCGCGCATGCGGGTGATCCAGTACGCCGCGGCGGTTATTGGCAACAACAGCTTCCGCGGCGTACTGGATCGCCCGGTCAAGCCGGGCGATGACAGCTGAGGGGAACGCGCGCGATATGCCAGAGCGTCACGACAGTCCCTCCGGCGAAGACTCCCTGATCGCGCGCTACTTCAAGCCGCTGGCGACCGACCCGGGCGCGTTCGGGCTCGACGACGACGCGGCCGCGCTGCGGGCGGCCGGCGAGGACATCGTCGTCACCACGGATGCGATCGTCGAGGGCGTTCATTTCCTTGCCGATGATCCGCCGGACACGCTGGCGCGCAAGGCGCTGCGGGTGAACCTGTCCGACATCGCGGCCAAGGGGGCAGCGCCGGCAGGCTTCGTGCTGACGCTGGCGCTGCGCCACGCCGAGGAGGCCTGGCTCAAGCCGTTTGCCCGCGCGCTCGGCGAGGACGCCAGCCATTATGGCTGCCCGCTGCTCGGCGGCGACACGGTCTCGACGCCGGGGCCGCTGATGATCTCGATCACCGCGTTCGGGCGGCTGCCGCAGGGCAAGATGTTGCACCGCGCGGGGGCAAGGGCCGGCGACCGCGTGTTCGTGACCGGCACGATCGGGGATGCCGCGCTCGGCCTCGATGTGCTCCGGGGTGGCCCGGTCGCGGCGGCGCTGGCGGACGATGCCGCCGGCCGGGATTTTCTTGCCGGCCGCTACCGTGTTCCGCAGCCGCGCAACGCCCTTGCCAAGGCCGTCCGCAGTTACGCCAGCGCGGCAATGGACGTGTCCGACGGTCTCGCCGGCGATCTGGCCAAGCTTTGCGCAGCCAGCGGCGTGACGGCCGTGATCAACGTGCCGAGCATCCCATTGTCGCCGGCGGCCGCGGGGCTGCTCGCGCGCAAGGCGATCGGGATCGAGACCCTGGTCGCCGGCGGCGATGACTACGAACTCTTGTGCGCGGTCCCGGGCGATCGCGCAGACGCCTTTGTGCGGGAGGCACGGCAAGCCAAGGTCGCCGTGACCGCGATCGGTGGCCTCATTGCTGGCTTGTCACCGCCAAGCTTCCTCGACGGACAGGGCCGGGAACTGGCGCTGAAGCGGCTGTCCTACAGCCATTTCTAGAACGTCCGGCCGAAACGCGCCGAATTTCCCTCTAAATACCTGCCAATATCGGCGTTTTCGGCCGCAGGTGGCGTTGCACAGCGGTAACGATTTTGGCAAGGTCGCGCCCGATTTGAGGCAATCCGTTTTTGGGGAGGATTGTCCTCGCAAAATAAGCGCCTGCCGCCCCCTAGCGGCACAAAGAAGGCGCGGGGGTTACATCAAGGATCTGAGGCAACATTCAATGACAGCTTTATGGTTGATTGTGCTCTGCGGGGCGCTTTCCATCGTCTACGCGATCTGGGCGACGCAGTCGGTCTTGAACGCGGATGCGGGCAGTGCCCGCATGCAGGAAATCGCGGGCGCGGTGCGCGAGGGCGCACAAGCCTATCTGCGGCGGCAATACACGACGATCGGCATGGTCGGTATCGTGATCTTCGTGGTGCTGGCCTATTTCCTTGGCCTACTGGTGGCGATCGGCTTTGCGATCGGCGCCATCCTGTCGGGTGCGGCCGGCTTCATCGGCATGAACGTCTCGGTGCGCGCCAACGTCCGCACCGCGCAGGCGGCGACCACTTCGCTCGCCGGCGGCCTCGAACTCGCCTTCAAGGCGGGTGCGATCACCGGCATGCTGGTTGCCGGTCTCGCGCTGCTTGGCGTCACCATCTACTTCATGGTGCTGGTCAAGTTCATGGGGCTGGAAGCCGGCAGCCGCACCGTGGTCGACGCCATGGTGGCGCTCGGCTTCGGCGCTTCGCTGATCTCGATCTTTGCCCGTCTCGGCGGCGGTATCTTCACCAAGGGTGCTGACGTCGGCGGCGACCTCGTCGGCAAGGTCGAGGCCGGCATCCCCGAGGACGATCCGCGCAACCCGGCCACCATCGCCGACAACGTCGGCGACAATGTCGGCGACTGCGCCGGCATGGCGGCCGACCTGTTCGAGACCTACGCGGTGACCGCGGTCGCCACCATGGTGCTCGCGGCGATCTTCTTCGCCAAGACCCCGATCCTGGTGAACATGATGACGCTGCCGCTCGCGATCGGCGGCATCTGCATCATCACCTCGATCATCGGCACCTTCTTCGTCAAGCTCGGCGCCAGCCAATCGATCATGGGTGCCCTGTACAAGGGCCTGATCGCCACCGGCATCCTGTCGCTGGTCGGCGTCGCGGCCGTGATCAACTGGCTGATCGGCTTCGGCAAGCTCGATGGCGTCAGCTTCACCGGCATGGCGCTGTTCGAGTGCGGCGTGGTCGGTCTCGTCGTCACCGGCCTGATCATCTGGATCACCGAGTACTACACCGGCACCGATTATCGCCCGGTGAAGTCGATTGCGGCGGCCTCGGTCACCGGTCACGGCACCAATGTGATCCAGGGCCTCGCGATCTCGATGGAGGCGACCGCGCTGCCTGCGATCGTCATCATCGCCGGCATCCTGGTCACCTACAGCCTGGCCGGCCTGTTCGGTATCGCGATCGCGACCGCCACCATGCTGGCGCTGGCCGGCATGATCGTCGCGCTCGACGCCTTCGGCCCGGTCACCGACAACGCCGGCGGCATCGCCGAGATGGCGGGTCTGCCCAAGGAGGTGCGCAAGTCGACCGACGCGCTCGATGCGGTCGGCAACACCACCAAGGCGGTGACCAAGGGCTACGCGATCGGCTCCGCCGGTCTCGGTGCGCTGGTGCTGTTTGCGGCCTATAATGAGGACCTTAAATTCTTCATCGCAGACTCCGCCAACCACCTCTACTTCAAGGGGGTCAATCCCGACTTCTCGCTCAACAACCCCTACGTCGTGGTCGGCCTGCTGTTCGGCGGCCTGCTGCCGTATCTGTTCGGTGCGATGGGCATGACGGCGGTGGGACGCGCCGCCAGCGCAATCGTTGAAGAGGTGCGCCGTCAATTCCGCGAGAAGCCCGGCATCATGCAGGGCACCGACAAGCCGGATTACGGCAAGGCGGTCGACCTGCTGACCAAGGCGGCGATCAAGGAGATGATTATCCCCTCGCTGCTGCCGGTGCTGTCGCCGATCGTCGTCTACTTCCTGATCTATGCGATCGCTGGCGGCGGCGCGGCGGGCAAGTCGGCGGCGTTCTCCGCGGTCGGCGCCATGCTGCTCGGCGTCATCGTCACCGGCCTGTTCGTCGCGATCTCGATGACCTCGGGCGGCGGCGCCTGGGACAACGCCAAGAAGTACATCGAGGACGGCCACTACGGCGGCAAGGGCTCTGACGCCCACAAGTCCGCGGTGACCGGCGACACCGTCGGCGATCCCTACAAGGATACGGCGGGCCCGGCGGTCAACCCGATGATCAAGATCACCAACATCGTGGCGCTGCTGCTGCTGGCGATCCTGGCGCACTAAGTTCTTGGCGCACTGAGCGGCGCCAAACGAAGGAATGCAAAACCCCGCGGTGCGAGCCGCGGGGTTTTTGTTTTGCATGGACTTCGTTCGGTGTACTGCCGGATTGATCGGCTTCCCGCCAACGCTATCCGCCGACAACCAGACGCGAACAGAACGGAGATCTATCGATGTCGCTCTCATCCGCACGGAACTATGCGCTCCGCGCCTCCAAGTCGCAGGATCAGAAGGAGGCCATCGAGCTGCTGTCGCAGGCGATTATGGAGCTGGCGATGTCGATGGAAGCAACCGACGCCAAGATCAAGAAGATCAACAAGTCATCGTAGCATGAGCCGCGCCGTGCTCTTCCTGTCATTCCGGGTTCGATGCTTCGCATCGCCCCGGAATGACGGCTGCGCCGTCACTTCACCTCCATCTGCAAGCCTTCCTTCTCGATGATGGCGGCGAACTTCTTCGTCTCGGCATCGACGAAATCGGAGAATTGCTGCGGCGTGCCGTAGTCGGCGCGGGCGCCCATGCCACTGATGTTCTTCCTGACGTCGTCGCGCTCCAGCATCGCCTTGATCTGACGGTTCAGCTCGTCGACCACGGGTGCGGGTGCGGCCTTCGGCAGGAACACGCCGAACCAGGACGCGACGTCGAATTTGGCGAGCTCCGGCGCGCCCTCGCGCATCACAGGCAGATCGGGTGCGGACTCGCTGCGGTCTGCCGTGGTGACGCAGAGCCCGTTGAGCTTGCCGTCCTGGACCTGCGGCAGCGACGGATAGAGATTGTCGAACAGGATCTGGATGTCGCCGGCGAGTCCGGCCTGCAATGCGGGGCCGGCGCCGCGGAACGGCACATGCGTCATCTTCAGCCCGGTGAGTTGCAGGAACCAGGCGCCGGTGAGGTGAGGGCTCTGCCCGGTGCCGGACGAGCCATAGGTGAGCTTGTCGGGATTCTTCTTCAGATAGGCGATCAATTCGGGGATCGACTTGATGCCGGTCGATGAATGCGCCGAGACGATGTTCGGGATCCGGATCATGTTGGAGACCGCCTGCAACTGCTCGGCCTTGTAGGTCAGGTTCCGGAAGATGCTGAAGGCAATCGCGTTCGGGCCGGGATTGCCGATCAGGATGGTGTGGCCGTCGCCTTTGCTGCGGGCAACCTCCGCGGTGCCGATGGTGCCGCCGGCGCCGGAGCGATTCTCCACCACGACCGACTGGCCCCAGAGCGGCTGCAAATGCGCCGCCAAGAGCCGCCCCATCACGTCGGTCGAGCCGCCGGCTGCGGCCGGCACGATGATCCGAACCGTTTCCGTCGGCCGCCAGTCGCCGGCTCCGAGACTGGCGCGTGGCAGGATCGACGCGGCCGCCAACGCGGCCGTGCCCGACAATACCGTACGACGGGAAAATCTCTTCGCTCTCACGCGCTTACCCCCTGCTCAGGCTTCTTGTTTGCGAGCAAGCCTAGGGGACCGCTTGCCCGTGGGGCAAGCGACAAACTGGCGCAGTCCTTAAGCTCTAGTTGAAGCTCAGCAGCTTGAAGAGCGGTGTCAGGTAGGACATTTCCTGGCCCGACGTCGGCGTGCTGCGGCTGACGAAGTCGAAGATCTTGCCGTCCTTCAGGCCGTAATTGGCGAGCCGGCGCACCTGGCGGTTCTTGTCGAAATAGACCGCGATGACGCGCTGGTCGACCACGCGCTGGTTCATGAAGGCGACCGGACGCGAGGTCCGCTGCGAGATGTAATAGAACACCTCGCCGTCGAGCGTTGCGACCGTCGAGGGCGTGCCGAGCACGATCAGCACCTGATCCTGGCTCGCGCCGATCGGAATCTGCTCGAGCGCGCCGTCGGGCAGGATGTAGCCCTTCTGGAATTGCTCGCCGGCGCAGCCGCCGAGCGCAGCGGCGCAGAACAGACCAACGACCGCGATAGCGCGGAAGCGCGAAAGGAACCCGCGCGCGGAAGCCGCGCGAGACTGTCGTGAAAGGGTGTGGTTCATCGGCGGATCTGATCCGTCCTCTTGCATCGGCCGGGGCATTGACGTACCGGGCAGCTCAATGGATTGCAATCATGCCGGCGTCCGACGGGCGCCCCCTCAACAGGCGTCCCTTTGGGGACCGGCAGCCGGAACCCGCTATGCTTTGGCCGTTCAATCACTTCAGAAGACCCCGGGTGCCCGCGCGCAGCACCATTGAGACCATCTATGGCATGATCGTGACGCAGGCGCGAGAACCGTTGTTTTACCGTGACTTGGGCGTTCCGGACACGGTTAATGGCCGTTTTGACCTGCTTCTGATGCATCTGTGGGTGGTGCTGCGGCGATTGAAATCCGCGGAAGGCGGCGTGGAGCTGTCCCAGGCCCTGTTCGATCATTTCTGCATCGACATGGACGACAATCTCAGAGAAATGGGCGTCGGCGACCTCACAGTGCCGAAGCGGATGCAGGCGTTCGGCGAGGCCTTCTATGGCCGCACCGCGGCCTATGACCTGGCGCTGACCAACGGCGACGAGGCCCTGGCGCAGTCGTTCTGCAAGAACATCCTCAATGGTCAGAACCTCGACAAGGCCCGCGAACTGGCCGTCTATGCCCGCCAGGCGATGGCCGAGTTGGCGCGCGCCGACCTCGCGGCGCTGACCCGGGGGGCATGGCGCTTCCAAGCGCCGCAAGCTGCGAGGACCACGGCATGAGCGGCGGCAGTACAGGGCGATCAAATGCCGCGCGGGACCCTTGGCGCGTTCTCGTCAATGTCGCGCAGATCCCGGATACCGGGCTGCATCGCGAGATCGCGGCCGACGAGGCGACGCGCAAGGCGATGGCCGAGGTCGCCGAACTGCGCGAGGTCGTCTCGGCACACGCCGAGTTCGATCTGCAGCCCAAGCGCGACGGCAGCTATCACGTCACCGGCAGGGTTCAGGCGAGGGTTGGGCAGACCTGCGTGGTGACGCTCGATCCGATCGAGAGCGAGGTCATTGAGCCGATCGATGTGGTGTTCGCGCCGCCGGAGCAGATCCCGGAGATGGCCGACCTCGTCGACGACGCCGAGGAAAGCGACGAGGAGACTCCGGACCCGCCGGAGCCGATCGTCGGCGGTTTCATCGACATCGGCCGGCTCGCCACCGATGCGCTGTTTCTCGGTATCGACCCCTATCCGCGCAAGGCGGATGCGGTCTTTGAACAAGAGGTTGAAGCGCCTGATCCGGAAAATCATCCGTTCGCCGCGCTGAAGGCGCTGAAGGACAAGGCCGACGGCAAGAAGCCGAAGGGGAGTTGAGAGAAGCCAGCGCCAACATTTGAGGGGATGGCTTGGCTGCGGGCCTGCGCGAGGCGTATTCCCGGTTACTTCAAGTGTGCGCCATAATGGTTTGAAATGTAATGTATTTCTGGTAGGTCTTGATGTGTTGCGTGACGGTTCGGCGCCTCGGTTGTTTGTGGTCAAGAGGTTGTGTCGGACCGCGGACACGCTATTGTCGCGGCCCGGCCGGGACGCGAGTTCGCGTTTCGCCGCGCGCCGTTGACGGCGGTGACTTCAAGCTCGCGGTCTTCTTCTGAAGGGCTGTGGGAGAGCAGGCTTCCGGGACGTTCATGCCTCATAAGGTTCGAATCGCGCTTGACGCCATGGGGGGCGATGTCGGCGCATCGGTGGTCATTCCCGGCGCCGCGATCTCGTTGAGCCGTCATCCCGACAGCGAATTCCTGCTGGTCGGGGACCGGGCCCAGATCGAGCCGGAGCTTGCGAAACATCCGGCGCTGAAGGCGGTATCGAAGGTGATCCATACCGACGTCGCGGTGAAGAATGACGAGAAGCCGAGCCAGGCGCTGCGGCGGACCCGCAGGGCGTCGTCGATGTGGCTGGCGATCGATGCGGTGAAGCACGGCGAGGCCGACGTTGCGGTCTCCGCCGGCAATTCAGGCGCGCTGATGGCGATGGGCAGCATCAATCTGCGGACGTTGCCGGGCGTCGACCGCCCGGCGCTCGCTGCGGCGTGGCCGACGCTGCGAGGCGATTCGGTGGTGCTCGATCTCGGAGCCTCGATCGGCGGCGACGCCCGCCATCTGGCAACGCTCGCGGTGATGGGCAGCGCGATGGCGAGCGTGCTGTTCAATCTCGAGCGGCCGACCGTCGGCCTGCTCAATATCGGGTCCGAGGAGATCAAGGGCCACGGGGAAATCCGCGAGGCCGCCGAGATGCTGCGCGCGATGAACGCGCCGCAGTTCAACTATATCGGCTTTGTCGAGGGCGATGCGATCGGCAAGGGGCTCGCCGACGTGATCGTGTCGGAAGGGTTCAGCGGCAATATCGCGCTCAAGGCCGCCGAGGGAACCGCGCGCCAGATGTTCACGCTGTTGCGCGAGGCGATGTCGTCGAGCTTGCTGGCGCGGATCGGTTATCTGTTTGCCCGCGGCGCGTTCCAGAAGCTGCGCGACAAGCTCGATCCCAACAAGTCGAATGGCGGCCTGCTGCTCGGCCTGAACGGCGTGGTGGTCAAGAGCCATGGCGGCACCAACGCGGAAGGCTTTGCCTATGCGGTGGATGTTGGCTATGAGATGGCCCACTACGATCTCCTCACCAAGATCAATCAGATGCTCAACCGTGACGGCGGCGCCCTGGTAAAGGCGCAGACCGCGCAGGAGGCTGTCTCGTGACTACGATACGTTCGGTAGTGCTCGGCTGCGGCTCATATTTGCCGGAGCGGGTTTTGACCAATGCCGAACTGGCTCAGCGCATCGATACGTCGGATGACTGGATCGTGCAGCGCACCGGTATCAGCGAGCGGCACATCGCGGCCGATGACGAGTTCACCTCGCATCTCGCGATCAATGCCGCGCGCGCCGCGCTCGCCGATGCCAAGATCGACGCCCAGTCGATCGACCTAATCGTGCTGGCGACCTCGACGCCCGACAACACCTTTCCGGCGACCGCGGTCGCCGTCCAGCACGCGCTCGGCATCAACCACGGCGTCGCGTTCGATCTGCAGGCGGTTTGCTCCGGCTTCGTCTTTGCGCTGACCACCGCGGACAATTTCCTGCGCGCCGGCGCCCACAAGCGGGCGCTGGTGATCGGCGCCGAAACCTTCTCGCGCATCCTTGACTGGAACGACCGCGGCACCTGCGTGCTGTTCGGCGATGGCGCCGGCGCGGTGGTGCTGGAAGCGCAGCAGCATTCCGGCACGACGGACGATCCCGGCGTGCTGACGACGCATTTGCGCTCGGACGGGCGCCACAAGTCGAAGCTGTTCGTCGATGGCGGTCCCGGCTCGACCAAGACGGTCGGCTATCTCCGGATGGAAGGCCGTGAGGTATTCAAGCACGCCGTCGGCATGATCACCGATGTGATCGTCGATGCGTTCAAGGCCACCGGCTTTACGGCCGACGACATCAACTGGTTCATTCCGCACCAGGCCAACAAGCGAATCATCGATGCATCGGCCCACAAGCTGCATATTGCGCCGCAGAAGGTGGTCTTGACAGTCGACAAGCACGGCAACACCTCGGCGGCCTCGATCCCGCTGGCGCTGTCGGTCGCTGTGAAGGACGGACGCGTCAAGAAGGGCGATCTGGTGCTGTTCGAAGCGATGGGCGGCGGCTTCACCTGGGGCTCGGCGCTCGTCCGCTGGTAGCGCATCGTCAAAGAGTATCGGCAGGTTGCCGGCATCTTTCCGGCGCCCGGATGCTGGTCGCTGTTGACCATTGCGCGCTAAGCTTTTAATTTCAGTCAAGAAATTGTTCGCCGAGAGTGCGGGGCAGGCGATGACCAATGGAACTGGAAAAACAGTGACGCGCGTCGATTTGTGTGAGGCGGTCTACCAAAAGGTAGGTCTGTCGCGCACGGAATCGTCGGCGTTTGTCGAGTTGGTGCTGAAGGAGATCACCGATTGCCTGGAAAAGGGCGAGACGGTGAAGCTGTCCTCATTCGGCTCCTTCATGGTGCGCAAGAAGGGCCAGCGTATCGGGCGCAATCCAAAGACCGGCACCGAGGTGCCGATCTCGCCGCGGCGTGTGATGGTGTTCAAGCCGTCGGCGATCCTGAAGCAGCGGATCAATGGCCATGTCGTCACCAACGGCGATGGCAGCAAGGCCGACTAGGGCGTTTTCAAGCGAAGTGGATACCCGGTTCGCGTGAAGAAGACGCGCCAAAACTAGAATCGAGAGCCCCGTTCCAATTCAACCGGAACAGAAGGGGCTCTGGGCATTGAAGCCAGAGGAGCGGGCATTTGGACAAGGCGCCGGATGCGTTCCGTACCATCAGCGAAGTCGCAGATGAGCTCGATATTCCCCAGCATGTGCTGAGATTCTGGGAAACGCGCTTCGCGCAGATCAAGCCGATGAAGCGCAGCGGCGGACGCCGCTATTATCGCCCCGACGACGTCGACCTGCTCAAGGGCATCCGCCGGCTGCTCTACGGCGAGGGCTACACCATCCGCGGCGTGCAGCGGATCCTGAAAGAGCACGGCATCAAGTCGGTGCAGGGCATCGCCGACCAGACCGCCGCCGTCTCGTTCGGCGCGGTCGAGGAGGCGGTCGGCAACAGCATGGCCGAGCCCGACGACCTCGAGAGCAATGACGGCCTCGATTTCGACGGCGAGGAAGGCGACGGCGACGAGGGGGGCATCGACTACCGATTCGTCGATCCCGACGAGGACCCGATCCTGTCGACCTACAAGAAGGCGCACGCCCATCCGGGCAAGGCGTCGGCCGCACCGCCGGTGCGTCCCTCCGTCCCTCCAGTGGACCGGGAGAAGCTCGAACGCGCGCTGCAGGAGCTGGTCGCCTGCCGGCAGCTGATCGATGCGGCGATGAAGGACGGCTGAGCCAAGGAGGCTGCCATGGGGAACCGGGCCCCGGATTGCTCCCTTTGAGGGCTTGCTTTGCCTTGCGCGAACGCGGGATCGCAGCTAATGGAACGGCATCGGAGCGTGGCGCAGCCCGGTTAGCGCACTAGTCTGGGAGACTAGGGGTCGGAGGTTCAAATCCTCTCGCTCCGACCATTTTTCTCAATACATTCAATGGCGATTTCAAGCGGGCGGTTGCCATCAAACCGCCCGTTGCCATTTGGTTGCCAATTCTGTTCGCCTGGCGTTCTTAGGCGGCTTTGGTCCGCGGTTGCTGAGGGCTATGTTAATCGTCTTCCAACAGGATACCCACTCGCCAATCGGCCAAGTTGTGTGTTCAGGTTTCTTTCGCTACGAGTGTGTTTCGGCATGGAATAAGGACCCCGTTTCGGGGTGATCGGCATCCAATCGGGACCCCGGGATAAGGGTCCACAGTGGCTTCCATCGAGTCATGGAAGCCGAGGTTGGGATGCTGGTGGTGGAGACGATTGGTAAGATCCGTCGCGCCTACTTTGTTGATGGTCGTCCGATCAAGGCGATCTGCCGAGAACTTGGCGTATCGCGGAAGGTGGTTCGCAAGGTCATTCGTTCTCAAGCGACGGAGTTCCGGTACGAGCGCGAGACGCAGCCGCTCCCGAAGATGGGTGCCTGGAGTGCCGAGCTTGATCGGTTGCTGGCAGGGAATGAGAGCAAGGCGGCGCGGGAACGGCTGACGCTGATCCGGCTATTCGAGGAACTCCGCGGCCTGGGTTATGCCGGCGGCTATGATGCGGTTCGTCGATACGCCCGACGGTGGACCAAGGAACGCGGCACCTCGACAGCGTCGGCTTATGTGCCGCTGAGCTTTGCACCAGGCGAAGCCTACCAGTTCGACTGGAGCCACGAGGTGGTCCTGCTGAGCGGCACCACGGTGATGGTGAAGGCTGCTCATGTTCGGCTCTGTCACAGTCGCATGCTGTTCGTGCGGGCCTATCCGCGGGAGACGCAGGAGATGGTGTTCGACGCCCACGACCGGGCATTCGCCCTGTTCAAAGGCACCTGCACCCGCGGCATCTACGACAACATGAAGACCGCGGTGGAGACGATCTTTGTCGGTAAAGGCCGTCTCTACAATCGCCGCTTCCTGCAGATGTGCAGCCACTATCTGGTCGATCCGGTCGCCTGTACGCCAGCGTCGGGCTGGGAGAAGGGGCAGGTCGAGAACCAGGTCGGGCTGGTCCGGGAGCGCTTCTTCACGCCGCGGCTGCGGTTCAAAAACCTCGACGAGTTAAACGCCTGGCTGCTCGACAAGTGCATCGCCTACGCCAAGGCTCATCGCCATCCGGAGCTGGTCGATCAGACGATCTGGGACGTGTTCGAAGCCGAACGCCCCAAACTCGTTCCCTATGCCGGCCGCTTCGACGGCTTCCATGCGGTGACAGCATCGGTCTCGAAGACCTGCCTGGTGCGCTTCGACAACAACAAGTACTCGGTCGCAGCCAGTGCAGTCGGACGACCGGTCGAGGTTCAAGCCTATGCCGATCGCATCGTGATCCGTCAGGATGGACGTATCGTTGCCGAGCACCCGCGATCCTTTGGCCGCGGCGATACCGTCTACGACCCCTGGCATTATGTGCCGGTGCTCGCCCGCAAACCCGGCGCCTTGCGCAACGGTGCTCCCTTCAAAGACTGGGTGCTGCCGGCCGCGATCGAGCGGATCCGGCGCAAGCTGGCCAGCACCGACGATGGCAATCGGCAGATGGTCGACATCCTCACCGCGGTGCTGACTGACGGTCTGTCCGCGGTGGAAGCGGCTTGTGCCGAAGCGCTCAGTCACAGCGTCCATTCCGCCGATGTCGTTCTCAATATCCTGGCCCGTCAACGTGAACCCGCCCCACCGGCCAACATCATGACGCCGGCCGCACTGACGCTCCGTCATGCACCGATCGCCGATTGTGCCCGCTACGACAACCTCCGGAGGACCATCTGATGGAACGAACCCAAATCTTCGACCTCATGGGCGAACTTAAGCTCTACGGCATGAAGGCTGCCTTCGACGAGATCATGGCAACTGCCGTCAAGCGCCAGCACGAGCCTCAACGCATTGTCGGCGACCTGCTCAACGCCGAGATCAACGAGAAGCAAGCCAGGTCGATCAAATACCAGCTCACCATTGCAAAGCTGCCGCTCGCCAAGGACATCGCCGACTTCCAGTTCGACGGCACGCCGATCAATCAGACTCTCGTCAATGATCTCGCTGGCGGCGGCTTCATCGCCCAACAACGCAACGTCGTGCTGGTTGGCGGCACCGGTACAGGCAAAACCCACCTGGCGATTGCCATCGCCAGAAGTTGCATCCGCGATGGCGCCAGAGGACGCTTCTACAACGTCGTCGACCTCGTCAACCGGCTCGAGACCGAGACCCGCAACGGTCGGCAGGGACGGCTCGCCGAGCATCTGACCCGCATGGACTTCATCGTTCTCGACGAGCTGGGCTATCTGCCGTTCGCGCAATCCGGCGGTCAGCTCCTGTTCCATCTCATCAGCCGGCTCTACGAGCGCACCTCCATCATTGTCACCACCAATCTTGCGTTCGGCGAATGGCCCAGTGTGTTCGGTGATGCCAAAATGACCACCGCGCTACTCGACCGATTGACCCATCACTGCGACATCGTCGAGACCGGCAACGACAGCTGGCGATTCAAAAGCCGCGACGATGTTCAAACAACCCGCGCTCGCGCCGTCTCCGCAACCCCGACCAGCTCCGACGACCCGAGCGCTACCAGCAGAGCACGCCGATCAAAGGGGTCCCTTTTGGATGCCGATAGGGGGTCCCAGTCGAACGCCGATTGACAGATTGGCTGCGTCATTTCGGTCCAGGCGAACAACGAAGACGTGCCATGCGATTCATTCGCGGCAAATTTATTTACTTACCTGATCTACTAAACTATATACGTGGCGGCCAACACATTGAATGATGGCTCTTAGCTCATGCTAAGCCTCCCAAACCTCCGGCAATGCCCTGCCGGAGGTTTTTGATTCAAGGCACCGGCCGGCGTCGCCGCCGATCGTGATGCGTGCGGCCGTCGCAAACAGTTGCTCGCAAGCAGGGCTCACACCGTCTCGCCGATTCGACGCCGTCAAGATTTGACGGAATCGATCCGCAGTGCATTCTCGTTACTCATGGGACGCTTCAAGAACAGCCGCCTGGCTCGGATGAGCAGCGGCCATTACTGCTTGATCCGGGATCTCGGCCTGGTGAAGGGCGGCAAGGGGTTGCGGCACCATGAAGTTGTCGTCGACTTCTCGTGGCGCGGCATGCTCAAGCTTGTCTTGAGCGCAGGCACCGGCGTTCTGCGGCGGCGCGCGCCTGTGCAGATCGAGACAGCCGAATAGCGCGCGAGCGGTTCCGCGCTCCGACATCTCGCTCACCGAATTCGCGGACAAGCGTTCGAGATTCGAGCGACATCATCGCAGCATCCGAGCAGCGCGCATGCGATGACGATGTATCGGGCCACGCCGCTTCTGCGCTTGTCGATATCGGAATGTTCGCTACGCGGAATGAATTTGATCTGCTGTCGGCGGCACACTTGCGCGTGGTCGGTGGGCGCCGTTGCTGCGCGACAATTCGGTGATGTAGAGTGCCGCAGCCAAGCGGCTGCGACTGCGATCCGCGCTCCAGCCGAAACCAAGAACAAGCAGGGCAAGAAGAATCAAGGAAGGAACGGATCTCACATGAAGGATTTTGCCGGAAAGATTGCCGTCATCACCGGTGGCGGCACGGGCATGGGGCGCGAGCTGGCGCGGCAGCTCGTTGCTGAAGGATGCAATGTGGCGATGTGCGACGTCTCGATGGAAGCGATGGCCGAGACCAAGCGGCTGTGCGAGGTCGAGAAGCTGCCGCAGGGCCTGCGCATCACCACCCATGTCGCCGACGTCTCGATCGAGGATCACTACAAGCGCTTTCGCGATGAGCTGGTCGAGCAGCAGGCGACCGACAAGATCCATTTGCTGTTCAACAACGCCGGCATCGGCGGTGGCGGCAGCCTGTTCACCAACACGCGTGAGCAGTGGGAGCGCACCTTCAACATCTGCTGGGGTGGCGTCTATCTCGGCGTCCGCACCTTCCTGCCGCTGCTGGTGAAGGCCGACGAGGCGCACATCGTCAACACCTCGAGCGTCAACGGCTTCTGGGCCTCGGTCGGCATGGGCGTATCGCACACCGCCTACAGCGCGGCGAAGTTCGCGGTGAAGGGATTCACGGAGGCGATGATCAACGATCTCCGCCTCAACGCGCCGCACGTCAAATGCTCGGTCGTGATGCCCGGCCACATCGGCACCTCGATCGTGTCGAACTCGCGCAAGGTGCAGAATGGCGCCGACCAGCTCAATCCCGACGAGCTCAGGCAGGCCCGCCAGCGTCTGCAAGGGCAGGGCATCGACGTCGCCAAGATGTCGGATGCCGACATCCAGCAGCTCGCGCTCGACCGTGCGCGCATCTTCCATGACGAGGCACCGACCACGGCGGCTGCCGCCGCCAAGATCATCCTCGATGGCGTGAAGGCCGATCGCTGGCGCATCCTGGTCGGTGACGATGCGCATCTGCTCGACGAGCGCGTGCGCAACACCCCGGAGCAGGCCTACACGCCGGAGTTCTACCAGGGCATCGTGGCTGCGACCGGCTGGAAGGTCGGGTGATCAGCGGTCCGGTTCTGATCGATCAGGACCGGACCTGCTCCCCGTTTCGACGCGGTGCGCGTCGCGCGAAACGCTACCCGCGGATCGCGCGCTGGCGTGATCCCGCCTGATAGGCGAGGCGGTAATGCCCGGAGCAATAGGGCATGCCGCCGAGCGGCGTGTTGCCGCAAAAGCAGAAATCATCGGCGCCAGGTGTGCTGATCGGCCAGCGGCAGCGCTGCTCGCTCAGCTCGAACAGCGAGCAGTTGTTGGCGCTGACGATCGGCGCATCGTCGGGCACTTGTTCGTAGACCGCCTGAAGTAACCGGAGCTGCTGCTTCGCGGTCGTCCGCTGCGCGGCGTGGGCGGTGGATTTCTTCCGCCTGGCACGGCGTTCGTCCGGCGTCGTGCGCGTCAGGTTCAGCCGCGACAGCTTGCCGATCACCGCATTGCGGCTGACGCCGATATTGACGGCGATGTCGCGGCAGGAGAGGCCGGCTTCAAAGTAGATCTTGAGTTGGTCGACGCGCTCCGGCGTCCAGGTCGGTTCGATGGTAATCATCTGACGGTTCCACGTTCTGTTGAACCGCCGCGCCGACGCGCGCGCCGTCAAGGCGTGCGGCCGTTGTCGCGGATTGCAAGCAACCCGTCCTTGATGGCGAGCCGAATGCCTTCCTCGATCAATGTCCGTGCGACGCCTGGGACGCTCGTGCCGTGGGTGCCCTGTCTCACCAGCTTCTCGAGGTAACCAATCGTCGAGAGCGCCAACGTGACCGGGACGCGGTCGG
This sequence comes from Bradyrhizobium sp. USDA 3240, assembly GCF_054063295.1. Taxonomy (NCBI): domain Bacteria; kingdom Pseudomonadati; phylum Pseudomonadota; class Alphaproteobacteria; order Hyphomicrobiales; family Nitrobacteraceae; genus Bradyrhizobium; species Bradyrhizobium sp. USDA 3240. The sequence continues at coordinate 260,177 of NZ_JBSSGD010000002.1, read as the reverse complement.
TTTCGGCTTTTTCTGTAGCCATGAGAAAACGCTTAACCCTGAACGCAGATACTGAAAAGTATCTATTTAGAGTCTATTTAGGAATATGGCGGTCCGTCAAGCCATGGGCTGCGAAACTGGACGCGCACGTTCGCGCGCGCCGGAGGCTAGTTCCGGCGCGGCGTTGCAGTCAAATGAGCTAGGTAAATGAGTGTATTAGGATCGTAACTCGACCTTGACCGGGAACTTCTTGAGGAGCCGCTCAGCTGTTTCGGCCTTGTCCGCCGGCGCGCTCACACTCAGGTACAGCCCGCGAGATGGGTCGGTGATGGCCTCGACTCTGACCTCGCCAGACAGGCCTTCTCGAGCCAGCAGCTCGCGTGCCGCCTCGCCGGCGGCGATCTCGCGCAGCTTCGGCTTGAAGATCTTGCCGACCGGCGTGACCGGCATCTCGGGGATCACCGACACCACGCGCGGCCGCGCCGGCGGCTCCAGGATGTTGTCCTGCACGAAGGCGGCGAGCGCGTTCGGATCGATATGGGCGCCGGGCTGCGCCGAGACGAACAGCATCGGCACCTCGCCGGCATAGGTGTCGGGACGTCCGACGGCCGCGGCCAGCGCCACGCCCGGAAACGCCAATGCGGCATCCTCGATCGCGCGCGGATCGATGTTGTGGCCGCCGCGGATGATGACGTCCTTGGCGCGGCCCAGGATGTAGACGAAGCCGTCGGCATCGATCCGGCAGATGTCGCCGGTGCGCAGCCAGCCGTCGCGGAACGCCTCTTCGGTCTGTTTCCCGTCGACGTAGCCGGCGAACACCTGCGGGCCCCGGGTCAGGAGCTCGCCGACCGGCGAGGGCCACGGCCCGGTGTTGAGCTTGCCGCCGTCGAGGATCGCGAGCTCGACCAGCGGATTGCGGGTGCCGACGCTCTCGGCGCGCGGCTTCACGCCGTGTACGTCATGCGTGATGGCGCCGGCGAGCTCGGTCATGCCGTAGAGCTGCTGGATGCACGGGCCGCCCCAGGTCGCAAGATAACGCCGTTCGATCTCCGGCGGGCAGATCGAGGCGCCGGTGGCAGTGACGCGCAGGGTCGAGATGTCGCTGTCCGCGACCGGGATGTCTGCCAGCGCCCCGAGCGTGGTCGGCACGTTGCCGGAGATGTTGACGCGGTATTTCTCGACGATCTTCCAGAAATGCGTGATCAGCGCCGGATCGCGCGCGCCGGCCGGGCCGGGGATGAAAATCGTCGTGCCGGCGGAAAGGCAATTGGCCGTCGTGCAGAACAGGCCGCCGACATGGAACAGCGGCATCGTGATCATCGCGTGCTCGCCGCGATGGAAATCGAGCGCCATGCGCGAGGACACGGTGGAGGCGACCATCGCGCGGTTGGTGAGCCGCGCCACCTTGGGATGACCTGTGGTGCCGCCGGTCGGCAGCATCACCGCGACACGGTCGGCCTCGCTCATGTCCTTCGACTTGCCGTAGTCGTCGCGCCACGCGGGATCAGGCCGCAGCAGCTCGCCGTCGAACGCGATGCTGCCGTCGAGCGGCACGATCACGATGCGCTGGAGCGACGGCACCTCGCGCTGCAAGCCTTCGACCCGCTCATAGAGCCCGCCCGGCATGCCCGGCGGCGGGGTCAGCAACAGTTTTGCCTTGATGGCGTTGAGCTGGGCGACGATCGCCTCGCGCGTGAACAGCAGATTGAGCGGCTCGGCGACGCCGCAGGCGGCTGCGCCGAAGATCGCAACCACGGTCGCCGGGCACGCCGGCACCAGGACGGCGACCGCATCGTCCTTGCCGATGCCCTGGCCGCGGAAATAGTTTTCAGCCGCCTTGATGCAGCCCATCAAATAATCGTTCGAGATCACGACCGGGTTGGGATCGAGCGGCGAACGCAGATAGATCGCGGCTTCGGCGTCCGGCGCGCCCTGGGGGCCGCGGGCAATGAGATCGAGGATGCGCGGGCAGGCGGCGAGCGTCTCCTGCATCTCCTTGTCGCGCGCAGCCTCGTCGGCCGGCGAAAGCCTGTCCTTGAGCATATCCGTCCCCGTCCATTTTTGTTCGTTGGGAGGGGGATTGTATCGAGCCGCACTTGCGGAACACAAGTGCGGCTTATCGACCGGCGTCAGCCGTGAACGACCGATTTGGCGATCATGCAGTGAATGCCCTTGGAGCCGTTGACGGTCTGCGTGACGCGCAAGTCGGCGGCCAGGCTGCACAGCGTATAGGCGTCCTCGCGCGATAGATTGCGCTTCTCGCCGAGCAGCACGATCATGTCGCGCAGCGCGCGCACCACGCACTGGTCGAGATCGGGATCCATCGCCATGGTCATGTAATGGTCAGCGGTCTCGGCGCGCGGATAGGCGAGCTTGAGGTCCTTGCGCAGGGTCAGGCGGAAGCGGCCGGTGAGCGCGGTCTCGATCGCGGTGACGCAGACCTCACCGTCGCCCTGCACGCCATGACCGTCGCCGCAGGAGAACAGCGCGCCCGGCACGAACACCGGCAGATACAGCTTGGCGCCGGCCCCAAGCTCTTTGTTATCGAGATTGCCGCCCATCGCGCGCGGGATCAGCGAGGAGATGCGGCCCCAGGCCGGCGGTGGCGACACGCCCATCACGCCGAAGAACGGCTTCAGCGGCAGGTCGAGCCCCCACGGCATGCGGCCGACCATGCGCGCGCGATCGAGCGGGATGTTGAGGATGCGGGTCTCGTGGAAATCGTCGGGCAGGGTGCCGGACAGCGGCTTGATCAGATTGTAGCCCCAGTCCTGCCGGAGCTGGACGTCGAGAATATCGACCTCGAGCACGTCACCGGGCTCGGCGCCGCTGACCGCGATCGGGCCGGTCAGGATGTGCCCGGGCACCATCCGCTCGCATTTCGCATGAATGTCGTCGAGCTCCGGAGGCACCACGAACTTGCCGCGATCGGGCACCACGTCGGGGCCGCCGCTGACGGTCTCGATCGTGACCTCGTCGCCGCTCGCAAGGGTCAGGACCGGCTTCAGCTTTGCTTCGAAGAAGCCCCAATGGCAGGTTTCGGGACTGGACTTCAGATGATGATGGGTCATGTGACTGCTTTTTATTGCATTCCCGACAGCGTATGACGCTGTAGCAGAACTTCGCAGAGGCTTCGCTTGTTTTTTGTGCTCTCCAAGACGCTCGGCATCCTGCTGCTGCCGATCAATTTCCTGATCGGTATCGGCGCGATCGGCGCCGTTCTGCTGCTGACGCGGTTTGCCCCGCTCGGCCGCAGGTTGATGGTGGCGTCAGCGCTGCTGCTTGCGATCTGCGGCTTCTCGCCGCTCGGCAATGTCCTGATCTCCATCCTGGAGCAGCGCTTTCCGCCATGGGACGCTTCGCGCGGCGCGCCCGACGGCATCATCGTGCTCGGCGGCTCGATCGATGCCGATCTGTCGGTTGCGCACGGCACGCCGGTGGTGCGCACTGCGGCGGATCGCGTCATCGCGGCGGCGGCGCTCGCGCGCAGATATCCGAACGCGCGCCTCGTGTTCACCGGCGGCAGCGCGAACCTGATCTCGAATGACGCGCGTGAAGCCGACTACGCCGCCGAGATATTCGAGAGCCTCGGCATTGCCAAATCGCGATGGATCATCGAACGCCGCTCGCGCAACACGGTGGAGAATGCCGAGTTCTCCAAGGCGCTGGTCGATCCCAAGCCGGGTGAGCGCTGGCTGCTCGTGACGTCGGCCTATCATATGCCGCGGTCGATCGGGCTGTTCCGCAAGGCGGGATTCAACGTCGAGGCCTATCCGGTCGACTGGCGTGTCGGCAATGTCATGGGTTTCGCGACACTCGCGATCGAGGGCCTGTCGCGCACCGATCTCGGCGCGCGGGAGTGGATCGGGCTCATCGCCTATCATCTGGTGGGCAAGACCGATGATTTGCTGCCGGGACCAGTCGCACGTTGAGCCGTACCACGAGCTTGTCGCTTCCCTCGGCCAATCCGGCTAACATCAAAGCAACAGGCGGCGCCAAGCCGCCGATCACGGGAGTTTTTCGCCATGCAACAGCAGACACCGCCGGAACAGTTCGACCTCTCCGCAATCGTGGCCGACCTGAACAACCTGCTGCGGCTGAAGACCACGGTCATCGGCATCAAGATGTTCGCGCGCGTCGAGGAGATGGAGGCGATCCCGAAGATCCGCCGCCCGTCGGCGGTCCATACCACGGACCAGATCGTCAGCATGGCCTCGCGGCTCGGCTGGACCGTCGGCATCACCGGCGATGATCTGGTCGGCGCGCAATGCCGTGCGGTGATCGGGCTCGCGCCGCAGGACGAGAAGTGGCTTGCCGGCGAGAACTATGTCGGCGTCTGGCACGGCACGGCCGAAGACGCGCGCAAGCGCCAGGAGGCGCTCGACGTGGTGCCTTACGGCCAGTACCAGGCGATGGCGGTGAGCCCGCTGACCAGCGGACGTCTCAATCCGCCCGACATCTGCCTCGTCTACGCAACGCCGGGGCAGATGATCATCCTGATCAACGGGCTGCAGTATACCGGCTACAAGAAGTTCGAGTGGGGCGTGGTCGGCGAAACCGCGTGCGCGGACTCGTGGGGGCGGGCGCTGAAGACCGGCGAGCCGAGCCTGTCGCTGCCGTGCTTCGCCGAACGCCGCTATGGCGGCGTGCCCGACGAGGAGATGCTGATGGCGCTGCCGCCGGCCTATCTGGTGAAGGCGATCGCGGGGATGAAGCAACTCGCCAAGAACGGCCTGCGCTACCCGATCGCACCCTATGGCATCCAGGCCGACGTGCGCGCCGGCATGGGCGTGTCCTATGCCAAGAAATAGCTGATTGCGTCGCCGCGCCCGCGATGACAAAAGGGGCGCCCATTTTGCTGAGCAGGGAGCCCGATCCATGTCCTCGTTGAAACTCGACATCGTTGTTTATGGCGCAACCGGCTTCACCGGCCAGCTCGTCGCCGAATATCTCGCGGCGCATTATCGCGACGGCAGCCTGAAATGGGCGATGGCCGGGCGCAGCAAGGACAAGCTCGCCTCGGTCCGTGATGCGATCGGCGCGCCCGCCGACACGCCGCTGATCGTTGCCGATGCCGGCGACGCCGCATCGCTGAAGGCGATGCTGGCGCAGACCAAGTCGGTCATTTCTACGGTCGGTCCGTATCAGCTCTATGGCAATGAGCTGATCGCGGCCTGCGTGGACAGCGGCACCGATTATTTCGATCTCTGCGGCGAGCCGGTCTGGATGCGGCAGATGATCGACAAGCACGAGGCCGCCGCAAAGGCCAGCGGCGCGCGGATCGTGTTCTCGTGCGGCTTCGATTCCGTGCCGTTCGAGCTCGGCGCCTTCTTCGTCCAGGAGGAAGCCAAACGCATATTCGGTGCGCCGGCGCAGCGAGTCAAAGGCCGGGTCCGCGACATGCGCGGCACGCTGTCCGGCGGCACGGCCGCGAGCGCCAAGGCAACGTTCGATGCGGTCGCCAAGGATTTGAGCCTGGTTGCGATCCTCAACAACCCGTTTGCATTGACGCCGGGCTTCGAGGGCCCAAAGCAGCCGCGCGGCAGCAAGCCGGCCTATGAGGACGACCTGCACTCATGGACCGCGCCGTTCATGATGGCGCTGATCAACACGCGCAACGTCCACCGTTCCAACATGCTGATGGGCTTTCCGTACGGCAAGGAGTTCGTCTACGACGAGATGGTTCTGACCGGTCCCGGCGAGAAGGGCGAAGCGATCGCCAAGCGCGTGATGGCGCTGAATTCCGAGAAGACCGGACCAAGCGCGCCGAAGCCGGGCGAGGGGCCGTCGAAGGAAGAGCGCGAGAACGGCCGCTACGATCTGCTCTATCTGGCAGTCGCGCCTGACGGCCGCATGGTCCGCGCCGGCATCAAGGGCGATCGCGATCCCGGCTACGGCTCGACCTCGAAGATGATCTCGGAATGCGCGATCTGCCTGTTGCGCGACACGCCCGACCTCGCCGCCGGCTTCTGGACGCCGGGAGCAGCGATGCAGCACAAGCTGATCAAGCGCCTGGTCGATCACGCCGGGCTGACGTTCGAGGTCGAGAAGTAGCTTCGCGCGATCGCGATAGATGTCATCGCCCGGCTCGATGTTCAGCCCGGGGACATGACCGACGGGTGTTCGGAGACATAGCCGACACATCATAGTGCAGGGATTTGGCAAAGTGGGAGGCCAAGTCCATGCCATGGCGTGAGGTGTCGGTGATGGATCAACGGCGCGAGTTTGTACGGCTTGCGATGCAGGAGGGCGCGAACCGACGCGAGCTCTGCCGTCGGTTCAACATTCATCCCGACACGGCTTACAAGTGGCTCGCACGATGGCAGGCGGATCAGTCCGTCGCGGACCGATCGCGCCGGCCGCATTCGAGCCCAGGACGAACTGATTGCAAGCTCGAAGAGCGCATTTTGTCAGTACGCGATGCTCATCCGGCGTGGGGAGCTCGCAAGATCGCTCGCTGTCTGGAACGGGAAGGCTATCATGCGCCAGCAGTTTCGACGGTCCATGAGATCTTGCGTCGAGCAGGCCGCATCAAGCCTCCGCTCGGCGGCGCAGTGGCAAGCCAGCGTTTCGAGATGCCGGCCCCCAATCTGTTGTGGCAGATGGACTTCAAAGGCTGGATTCGGCTCGGCAATGACGCTCAATGCCATCCTCTGACCGTGGTCGACGACCACTCGCGCTATGATCTGTGCCTGCAGGCCCTGCGCCGATCAACGCACCGATACGGTGCGTAGTCGCCTGGAGAAGACCTTCCGTCATTACGGTCTGCCGGAGGCCTTCTTCGTCGACAATGGCTCACCGTGGGGCGACCCTTCTGGCGAGCGGTGGACGCGGTTCTCGGTCTGGCTGCTCAAGCTCGGCATCGCGGTCATCCACAGTCGCCCCTATCACCCGCAAAGCCGTGGCAAGAACGAACGGTTCCATCGCACGCTCGCCGCTGAGGTCTTCGCGCTACGGCAGTTCCGTGATCTCGCGGAGACACAGCGCGCCTTTGACGCCTGGCGGGAGGTCTACAACTTCGAACGGCCGCATGAGGCGCTTGGACAGCAGGTGCCGGCCAGTCGATACCGGCCGAGCCAGCGGGCCATGCCCGATCGCTTGCCGGAGGTCGAATATGACAGCCACGAGATCGTGCGCCACGTCTCCACGACCAAGGCCTACATCAGCTTCAAGGGATGCCTTTGGAAGGTCCCGCAGGCCTTCCGCGGTGAGCGCCTTGCCATTCGCCCCTCGCCAAACAGTGCGCAATACGGGGTCTTCTTCGCCGCCCACCAGGTCGCTATCATTGATTTGGCGAGCGGAAAAAGTGTCGGCTATGTCTCCGAACACCCGTCGGTCATGTCCCCGGGCTGAACACTCTACCGGGCGATCCAGTATTCCAGAGACTGTTGTGCTTGAGCGGATACGCCGCGGCGTACTGGATGCCCCGCTTTCGCGGAGCATGACGGCAACGGCTACGCCGCCGCGCGCGGGTTGTAGGCGTACATGAAGTCCATGCCCTTGGACGACACCGGCAGCAGCAGCTTCAGCATGTGATCGCGAAGCCAGGCGCCGGTCGGGCCGAACTCGCGCTTGCTGTTGCCATTGCGGCGGGCGATCGCCACGATCTTCTCGGCGCGCGGGCGCCGCTCGTGCTCGAAGGCCTGGAACGTCAGGCCGAGCTCCTGACCGTCGCGCATAAGCATGCCGAGCCGCATTGCATCCTCGAGCGCGAGCGAGGCGCCCTGGCCGGCATGCGGGCTGGTGGCGTGCGCGGCATCGCCGATCAGGAGCGTGCGCTTGCGCGACCAGGTCGGCAGTGTCGCGACGTCGAGCGTGTCGGTCACCACGATGTTCTCGGCGGCCTCGATGATCTCGGGGATCGGCGCATGCCATCCGGCATGGAAATCGCGCAGATGCTGCCTGATCGCGTCCTGGCTCTGCAGCCGGTAGGCCGCCGCGGTCATGCCGTGCGAGGGCTGCGTGCTCCACCACATCCCACCCGTGTCCGGATCGGGGCTGCACAGGCCGTAGCCGAAGAAGCCGCTTTGCCCGAACGTCGTCTCGAGCTTCTGACCGATCGAGAGGCGCTCGAACATGGCCCGCGGCACGAATCCGCCGAAACCGATCAACCCAGTATCGAACGGCGTCGGACCGTCCGGGATCACGTGCCGACGCACCGCCGAATGCACGCCGTCGGCGCCGATCACGAAATCGCCCTCGGCGGTGGTGCCGTCGTTGAAATAGGCGATGACCGGCTGGTCGCCGCGATCCTCGATCTTCACCAGCTTCTTCTCGAAGAACACCGAGACGTTGGAGGCCCAGGCCTTGTCGATCAGCGTCTCGTTCAAGGTCGCACGGCACATGTTCACCGCGGGCTGGCCGAAGCGCTGCTGCATGTTCTGATTGAGCGAGCCGAGCTTCTTGCCGGCCTGCGAATAGAAATCGAACGACTCCGCGATCGAGCCGCTGCGGATCAGCTCGTCCGCGAGGCCGAGCTCCGCCAGCACATGCATGCCGTTCGGCGCGATCTGCAAGCCGCCGCCGATCCCGGTGGAGTAGGGCCATGCTTCATAGAGCTCGGCCTCGATGCCGGCGCGGGTCAGGAACATCGCGGTCACGGGACCTGCGATGCCGGCGCCGATGATCAGAGCTTTACGGGGACGTGAGGTCATGCCTTGCTCCATGCATCCGTGTGGGGTACGAAAGGTCAGTTGCTAATTATCTTAGAAGATAAGATATTTGGCGAGTAAGATATGGGAGCAGCTTTGTCAAGCGGGAAGTCGCGCGCGGCGCTGATGCAGGAACTTGAAGAGGCGATGCGACGGTCATCCGCGCAGGGCGTGATGTACGGCCAAGCCGTTGCAAACATGGCCGGAATCTCCAATTCCGACATGGAATGCATGGATATCCTGCACCTCGAAGGGCGGGTGACCGCGGGCCGTCTCGCCGAAGTCACCGGGCTGACCACCGGCGCGATCACCGGCGTGGTCGATCGACTGGAGAAGGCGGGTTACGTGCGCCGCGAGCGGGACGAGAGCGACCGCCGCAAGGTCTTCATCTCGGTGGTGGAGGAAAAGGCGGCCGAGATCGGCAAGTTCTACGTGCCGATGCAGGAGGCGATGCTCAAGCTCTGGAGCCGTTACACCGACGACGAACTGCGCCTGCTGCTGCGCTTCGCCAATGACGGCTACAAGGGTGTGCTGGAAGCGACCGGCGCGTTGAAGACGGTGATCGACATGCCGCCGGAGCAGCGCGCCGAGCTCAAGCTGCCGCCGAAGTCTCGTCGCTGACCTCGGCTGGTGTCGCGCGGGTGCGCTCGGTGGCCGCGTACATGCCCCACATCGTGCCCAGCATCATCCAGAAATGCCGCCAATGGTCGGTATCGATGATGAAGCTCTCGCCGGCGATGCCGAGGAATGCCGAGAAGATCGCGAGATAGTCGCGCTGCCACGGCACCCGCTTGTAGATGTAGCGGAAGCCGATGATCGCGCTGACGAACACCAGCGCCGGATAGCAGATGCCCGAGATCCAGCCGCCCGACATGAAGGCGTTGAGGAAGGAGTTGTGGGTGTCCTCGGGGAAGTAGGTGTGGAATTGCAGCGGGCCGATGCCGAACGGCAGCTCGAGCGCCATCTGGGCACCGAGGATGTGGCGGCCGAAGCGGCCGAAGCGGCCTTCGTCGTAACTCTGGTCGAAGCTCGCGCGCTGCTTGAACATGTCGGCGACCGAGCCGATCGACAGCAGCACCGCGACCAGTGCGACGGCCAGGATCGCGGCGATCAGGGTCATCACGATGATGCGCGAGCGCTGCGCCTGCGAGCGGCTGGTGAACACCATCAGCGCCAGCATGAAGGCCGCGGTGACGATCAAGCCGCCCCAGGCGGCGCGGGAGAACGACAGCAGGATCGCAAGCGAGATGATGCCGAAGGCGATGGCGTTGCGGAACGCCTTGCCGAAGCGGTCGGTGACCACGCTTTGCAGCGTGAACAGCGCCGGCAGGATCAGGAACGCGCCGAGCACGTTCGGATCCTTGAAGGTGCCGCGGGCACGATCATACAGGGTCAGCAGATCATAGCCGCCGGGCACCAGATGGAAGTAGCCGGCGATGCCCGCAAGCGAGGCGATCATCGCGCCGACGATCAGGCCGCGGCGCAGCATGTCGAGCCGTGCTTCGGTGTCCTCCGACATCACCATCGCGAAGAAGATGACGGTGACGGCCATGTACCAGGAGGTCAGGACCCAGTTCACCACCTCCGGCTTGTCGAGGAACGGCACCGCGCCGATGCTGTAGCCGACATTGAGCACGATCAGCGCGAACAACAGCGGCATGAACACGAGCTGCATGCGCAGGCCCGTGGCAAAGAACAGCACGCAGGCGGTCAGCGTGACGAGTTCATACGGGCTCGGCTCGATGAACACGATGGCGATCGAGGCGCCGGCGAGCCACACCAGCGCCCGCTGCAGCGCCAGCACGCCTGATGGCGCCGATGTCGGCGAATGGGACGTCCCGGCTGTCGCCGCATAGGCCATCGGATACTCACGCAACTCGATACAAAACACACAACGGATGCTTCGTCATTGCGAGGAGCGAAGCGACGAAGCAATCCACCAATCCCCGAGCTGCGATATGGATTGCTTCGCTGCGCTCGCAATGACGGCAGTAAGTCTAGGCCTCAGTACGCGTTCTCGTTCTTGGTCAGCAGCGAGAACGGGGTCTTGAGCAGGATGTAGAGGTCGAACAGCACCGACCAGTTCTCGATGTAATAGAGGTCGAATTCGACGCGCTTCTGGATCTTCTCGTCGGTGTCGACCTCGCCGCGCCAGCCGTTGATCTGCGCCCAGCCGGTGATGCCGGGCTTGACGCGGTGGCGGGCGAAGTAGCCGTCGACGGCCTCGTCGAACAGGCGGTTTTGCAGCTTGCTCTGCACGGCGTGCGGACGCGGACCGACCAGCGAGAGATTGCCCTTGAGCACGACGTTGAACAGCTGCGGCAGTTCATCGAGCGAGGACTTGCGGATGAAGCGGCCGACGCGGGTGACGCGCGGATCGTTCTTGGTCACCACCTTGGAGGCGGTGGGATCGGCCTGGTGATGGTAGAGCGAGCGGAACTTGTAGACGTCGATCCGCTCATTGTTGAAGCCGAAGCGCTTCTGGCGGAACAGCACCGGGCCGGGGCTGTCGAGCTTCACCGCAAGCGCCACCAGGCCGAGCACCGGCAGTGCCGCAAGCAAGGCCAGGCCGCCGACCACGCGGTCGAACAGCCATTTGAGCACCAGATCCCAGTCGGTGATCGGCGCCTCGAACACATCGAGTGTCGGTACCTTGCCGACATAGGAATAGGAGCGGGGGCGGAAGCGCAGCTTGTTGGTATGAGCCGACAGGCGGATGTCGACTGGCAGGACCCAGAGCTTCTTCAGCATCGCCAGGATGCGGGTCTCGGCCGAGATCGGCAGCGCGAACAGCACGAGGTCGACGCGGGTGCGGCGGGCGAATTCGACGATGTCGTCGACCTTGCCGAGCTTCGGTGAGCCGGCGCAGGTCTCCATGGCGCGGGCGTCATTGCGGTCGTCGAACACGCCGAGCACGTGGATGTCGGAATCATCGTCGGCATTGAGCGCCTCGATCAGTTTCTCGCCGTTCTGGTCGGCGCCGACGATGATGGTGCGGCGGTCGAGCCGGCCATCATGCGCCCAGGCGCGTACCATCGAGCGCAGCGCGAGCCGTTCGGCGATCAGCACCGCAAGGCCAACGCAGAAGAACGACGACAGCCAGAACCGCGAGACCTCGCCGCCGAGCTTGACCAGGAAGGAGACCCCGATGAACAGAAGGAACACAAACGCCCAGGACGAGATCATCCGCGTCATCTGGCGGAGCTGGCCGCGAAAGATCTGTACCTGGTAGATATCCGCGGCCTGGAAGCAGACCACCGCCGCAGCCGACATGCCGAGGATCGATGCGATATATCCCCAATGGATGGCGATCGGCCTGACATAGGCAAAATAGAGTGCGACGCCGACCAGGCTGAGCAGCACGAAGTCGGCGAGGCGAACCACGCCGGCGATCACGACCGGCGAGTAGGCGCTGCGGACTTTCTGATTGGTAATAGCGAGCGCGGCCGGCGAGAGGCGGCGGCGGCGTTCGACCTGCGGCTGAGCGGCCGTCGCAGACGCAGCGGCATCCAGCATCGAGCGTGCGTTAAACGGTTCCACGAGTCCACGTCCATTTCTGCGCGTGCAGATGGGCATCCGCGCGCAGCACCGAAATTCCCCTGGATATGAGTTAAGGGGACAAATCGGAAGAAACGGTTACGTGTGTAAGAAATGGTTAACGTTTGGCAAATGCGTCGCGATAGCCGGCCAGCACGCCCTCGACCATTGCGCTCTGCGAGAAATGTTCGGAAATCCGTTCGCGGAGTTTCTGCGCGCGCGCAGCGGTCGCCGTGGGATTGTCGAGTGCGGCCTTGATGGCGTCGGCCATCGCGCCGGCATTGCTGGGCGCGAACAGCGCGTCGGTTTGGGTATCGAAGATCTCCGGGATGCCGCCGACATTGGCTGCGATCATCGGAACACCGGCCGCGCCGGCCTCGATCACCACATAAGGCATCGAATCGCCACGCGAGGGAACCACCAGAACGCTGCCCTTCGAGAAGCCGTAACGCGCCTTGACGTGGCCGATGAAGCAGACGGCGTCGCCGAGCGACAACCGCTTCACCTGCTCCTTGAGCCGCTCGAACTCCTCGCCGTCGCCGCCGAGCGTCAGCGTCACCGGCTTGCCCTCGGCGCGCAGTTTCGCCACCGCATCGATCAGGAGGTCGGCGCCCTTGATGCGCCGGAATTCGCCGACATAGGCCACGTCGGAGGCGTCGTCGGCCTTGGGAACCGGTTCGAATTCCTCCGACGTGACGCCGTTGAAGACGCAGCGGACGAGGCCTGAGGGCTTGCCCACCGTGCGCTGATACGTGTCGCGGGCGAACGCGCTCTCGAACAGGAACAGGTCGGTGCTGTTCATCAGCGTACGCTCGAGCTGGCTGTAGAAGCGGCCCTTCCAGGTGTCGAGCGGATAGTGCAGCGAGCCGCCGTGCGGCGTGTAGACCCGGATCACCTTGTCCGATCGCCGCCGCAGCCGGACATAGGCGCCGGCCTTGGCGCCATGACCATGCACGACATCGGGTTTCAGCTTCCGGATCAGGCCGGCGATATGCGCCCAGACTATGAAGTCGGCGAAGCGCGGCTCGCGGCGGATAGCCACCCGGTGGACGCCGAGCTTGAGGCGCGGCTCGATCTCTGCGAGGACCGCGTCGGCCCGCGTGCCGCCGGTCAGGCTGTCGGCGACGATGCCGACATGGTGGCCGCGTTCGATCTGGCCGTTGGCGACATCCAGGATGTGACGGATGATGCCGCCGACGGGGGCGCGGACGACATGCAGGATGCGGAGCGGCCGTTCCTGATTTTGATCCTGTGCCATCGTTCAGAACCAGCGTTCGCCGACGAAGACGGTATCGCCGGGCCCGATCGGCGTGCCCAGGGGAGCGACGAAGCGGCCGGCGTCCGATGCATCGGTGTGGGTGAGGGTGACCTCGTCGCGCCTGGCGCGCGGCGAGAAGCCGCCGCCGATCGCCACTGCGCTCTCGACCGTCATGTTGGGTACATAGGGATATTGGCCGGGGGCCTGAACTTCGCCGAGGATGAAGAATGGCCGGTAGGATTCGATCTCGACCGCCACCGAAGGCTCGCGGATGAAGCCGTTGCGCAGCCGTGCGGTGATCTCGGCGGCAAGCCCGGCAGGCGTCCGGCCGCGTGCTGGCACCGAGCCGATCAGGGGCATGGTGATCGCGCCGGCCGCATCGATCGCATAGGAATTGGTCAGGCCCTCTTGGCCATAGACCACGACGCGAAGCCTGTCGCCGGGGCCGAGATTATAGGCCTCACGCGTCGGCGCGGGATCGGCATAGGCCACGGCCATCGGCGCTGGCGCAGCAAAGTCTGGCTGCCCATACGCCATCGAATCGAGGGCCGGGTCACCGGCAACCGGCGACGTTCGGCCCATGCAGCCCGACAACGCGAGCGCAGCAATCAGACAAACGAGGGGAGCGCGCAGGTCGCGCATGTGAGGAATCCCGCAACAATATCGGCGTCGATTAACGGCACTCATGGTTAACAAACGATGACGGCCGGTGGTGGCCGCCGCATCCACCAACTCCGCCGATTAACCCAGCAGCAACCTTAATGGACTGTAATCGCGGCCATTGAGATGGAATCGCGGCGTCCGCGGGAGTTCGTTATGCGTTTTGCATTCTGGCGTAGAGGCAAGGAAAAGGCCGCGGTGCAACGGGCGTTGCCGAAGTCTGCGCCGGTTGCCGCCGAAGCCGTTGCGAGGCCGGCTGCACCGATATCAGCTCCTGACGAGCCGACGCGTCCGGCGGAGACGACGGATATCGATCTGCATGTGCTCGGACGCGCGCTGGCGCGCAAGCGAAGCTGGATCATCGTGCCGACCGTGCTCGTGTTTGCGGTGTCGCTTGCCGCCGTCAACGTCGTGACGCCGCGCTACAAGTCGGAAGCGCGAATCCTGATCGACAATCGCGAGAACGCCTTCCTGCGCCCGAACGGCGAGCGCGACCTCGAACGCACCTCGCTCGACGCCGAGGCCGTGACGAGCCAGGTCCAGCTTTTGCTGTCGCGTGATCTCGCTCGTGACATCATCAAGAAGAACAATCTCGCCGAGCGCCCGGAGTTCGATCCGGTGCTGCGGGGCTTTTCCCCGCTGAAGTCGCTGCTGGCGCTGTTCGGCATCGGCCGTGACCCGTTCAGTCTGACCCCGGAAGAGCGGGTGCTCGATTCCTATTACGAGCGCTTCCAGGCCTATGCGGTCGACAAGTCGCGCGTCATGGTGATCGAATTCCAGTCGGAGGATCCCGAGCTTGCGGCGCGCGTCGCCAACTCGATTGCCGACGGTTATCTGGTGTTGCAGCAGGCGGCGCGGCAGGACCAGGCCAAATCCGCCAGCACCTGGCTATTGGGCGAGATCGACAAGCTGCGCAGCAAGGTCGCGGAAGCGGATTCGCGGGTCGAGGAATTCCGATCCAAGTCGAGCCTGTTCGTCGGCACCAACAACATCCCGTTGTCGAACCAGCAGATGGGCGAGCTGAACACGCAGCTCAACAATGCCCGTGCGCTGAAGGCGGACGCCGAGACCAAGGCGCGGCTGATCCGCGAAATGCTTCAGGGCGGCAAGCCAATCGAGGCCTCCGAAGTGCTCAATTCCGAGCTGATCCGCCGGCTCGCCGAACAGCGCGGTACGCTGCGCGCGCAGCTCGCCGAGCAGTCGTCGACGCTGCTCGACAACCATCCGCGCATCAAGGAATTGAAGGCGCAGATCGCCGACCTCGACCGCCAATTGCGCGAGGAAGCCGGCAAGATTTCGCGCTCGCTGGATAACGATGCCCGCGTCGCCGATGCTCGCGTCCAGGCGCAGCAGGCGGGCCTGGATCAATCGAAGAAGCAGGCGTCGTCGAGCAACAGCCAGGACGTCCAGCTGCGCGGATTCGAGCGTGAAGCCAAGGCGCAGCGCGATCTGCTGGAAGCCTATCTCGCGAAGTATCGCGAGGCGACCGCACGCGAGAACATCGAGGCGGCACCGACCGACGGCCGCATTATCTCGCGCGCCACGGTTTCGAACACGCCGGCCTATCCGAAGAAGCTGCCGATCGTGCTGATCGCCACGCTGGCGACGCTGTTGCTGTCGTCGGGCATCATCATCACCGGCGAGCTGCTGCGCATCTCCGCGCCGGGCGCGGTGGGCCGTGCCTTCGCACCGGCCGCCGCAGTGATCCGGCGCCGCGAGCCGGTCATGGAGACCGCAACTGTCGACGAGCCGGCACTGACGCTGCCGCCTGAACCTGAGCTCGCGTCGCCGCTCGCGCCCAGCCTGTCGCCCGAGCCTGATCTGAGGCCCGAACCCGCCGTTGCATATGAGCCCGTCATCAACGATCCGCAGCCTATGCCCGCCCGGACGGCCAACGAGATCGATGAGCTGGCCGAGCGTCTGGTCGCGGCCGGTCCCGCCGCCCACAAGGTCACGGTGCTCGGCCCGGCCGCCGGCGAGAGCGTCACGCTGACTGCGCTGACGCTGGCCCGTCTGATGGCGCGTCAGGCCAAGGTCGTGGTGGTCGATCTCGTCGCGTCTTCACCCGCGCTGACGGCGGCAACCGTCGATCCCGGCGCGCCCGGCCTTGCCGAACTTATGCAGGGTGAGGCGACGTTCGCACAGATCATCACCAAGGATCGGCAGTCGCGGGTTCAGATCGTCAGCGCCGGTCGTCCGGGCTTCGATCGCTCGCATCTGCAATCGCCGCGGCTGGCGCTGGCGATCGATGCGCTGCTCCGGGTCTACGACCACGTGCTGCTCGACGCCGGCACGGCCGTCGACCTGCCGGCCGAGCTGCTGACCGCAAAGGCGCAAGCTGTCGTCGTGCCCGACGCTGGAATGGCGCAGGATGCCCGGCGCTCGATGGTCGATCAGCTCAGGGCCGTCGGCTTCTCCGAAGTCACGATGCTGAGCAAGCCCTGCGCGCCGTCGGAAACGGTCGTGACGGGTCCGCGCGTGGTGGCGGCCTGACGAAACCTTCAAGGCGCGATGAGCTCAGGTTGAGTCGTCATCGCGCTTCTCTTCGGAGAGCGCCTCTCGCCTCTAGATGGCGCCTCAGTGCGCGAGCATGGGCTCACGCGCGGCCCGCTCGAGGACGGGATCGATCCGCAGCCTGATCGTGACCAGCGCGCCGATCAAGCCGACGACCGCGAGCAGCAGCAGGCCCGCGGTGAATCCACCGGTCAGGTCCTTCAGATAGCCCATCGCGAACGGGCCCGCGAAGCCGGACAGATTTCCGAGTGAATTGATCGCGGCAATGCCCGCCGCGGCCGAGGCGCCGTTCAGGATGCTCGCCGGCATCGGCCAGAACATCGGCGGCACCGCCGAAACGCCGATCTGCGCGATGCAGAGCAGGCCGATGATCAGCACGGGACTGGAGACCAGTCCGGCCAGGCCAATGCCGACGGCGGCGAGCACGAGTGCGCCGGCGACATGGTAGCGCCGCTCACCGGTCTTGTCGGAATGGCGGCCCAGCAGCACCATGCCGACCGCGCCAAACACGAAGGGCAGGGCGGCGATGAAGCCTGTCTGGGTGTCGGTGACGCCAAACGCCTTGATGATGGTGGGCAGGAAGAATGCGACGCCGTAGCTGGCGGCGTTGAGGCAGAAGTAGACGAGGGCGCAGGAGAGCACCCGCGAGTCGGTGAGCGATTGCATGACCGAGATGTGCTCCACGGCTTCCTTCTTCTGCCGCTCGATCTCAAGCGTGTTCTGCACCCATTTGATCTCGTCGGGCTGCAGCCAGCTCGCCTGACGCGGGAAGTCCGGCAGCATCGCCAGCACGGCGAAGCCGACCAGCACCGACGGCAGTGCTTCGCAGATGAACAGCCACTGCCACCCGGTCAGACCGCCTCCGGACAGGTTGAGCAGCAGGCCCGAGATCGGCGCCCCGATGATGCTCGAGATCGGGATCGCGAGCATGAACAGGCTGATGACGCGGGCCCGATAGATCGTCGGGAACCAGAGGGTCAGATAGAAGATGATGCCGGGGAAGAAGCCGGCCTCGCAGGCACCGAGCAGCAGGCGAAGGAAGTAGAAGATCCATTCGCTCGAGAGGCCGCTCGCCGCGGACATCTGCGGGATGAACGCGAACGCCGCCGAGACGATGCCCCAGCTGATCATGATGCGGGCGATCCAGCGCCGCGCGCCAAACCGTTCCAGAAGGATGTTGGAGGGCACTTCGAAGAAGAAGTAGCCGATGAAGAACAGGCCCGCGCCGAGCCCGTAGGCGGCTTCGCTGAGCCCAAGCGCCGTGTTCATGTGCAGCTTGGCAAAGCCGACATTGACGCGATCGAGGTAGGCCACGAAGTAACACAGGATGAGGAACGGAATCAGCCGCCGCATCATCTTTCCGATTGCGCGCTTCTCGACATCGTCGCTCATCGTTCCCATCCCTTCCGGTTTTTCGATTCGGCGCACGGTGATCGCGCTGTCCGGGCGGCACCTTCGTGCAGCCGCAGCGGTTCGTCGCCTTGCCCTTGCAAGTATTGCATTCATTGTTGTGTAATCGACCGCCGCGTGACTAATGGCATTTGGGAATGGAGCCACGGCGAAACTGTCATGATGCACCGCGGTATGAACGCGGGAACCCTGGAGCGTTTTCCAGCGAAATGGATGCCGGTTCGCGGCAGGAAAAGCGCGTCAAGATAGATTCAAGAGCCAGGATGGTGGCGGGCCGTGATCAATAATCTGAAATTGCGCCAGTTGCGCCTGCTGGTCGCGCTCGACAGCGAGCGCAAGCTGCAGCTGGCCGCCGAGCGCCTCAACATCACCCAGTCGGCGGCATCCAAGATGCTGGCCGAGATCGAGGCCGTGGCACGGGTTCCGTTGTTCGAGCGGACGGCGCGCGGCGTCGAGCCGACGGCCTATGGCTCGATCCTGATCCGGGGCGGCAGGAGCGTGCTGGCCGACCTTGACCGGGTCACCAATGAATTCGCCGGTTACCGGTCCGGCGAACTCGGCACCGTGTCGGTCGGAACGGTCGCCAAGCCCAGCATCGACCTCGTCGTCGATGTGATGCAGTATCTAGGCGAGAAGCTGCACCGGGTGAACATTTCGCTCGATGTCAGCACCAGCCCGCCGCTGGTTGCGCGGCTGCTCGCGCTTGAGTTGGATTTCATCGTTGCGCGGATACCCGCCGGCGTCGATCCCGGGCAGTTCGACTATCACGAGATCGGCGCCGAGCAAGCCGGCCTGCTGGTTCGCGCCGAGCATCCGCTGGCCGCGCTCGACAGCGTCAATCTGGAAGACACGGTCGACCTCCAATGGATTTGCCAGCCGCGGGAATCCTTCATGCGCCAGGCGCTCGAGCGGCTGTTCCACAGCCGGGGCATTGCGCCGCCGCAGCGCATGATCAACACCGAATCCTTCTCCGCCTCGATCGGAATTGCCGCAGGGATCGATGCGATCGTGCCGGTGCCCCTCTTGATCTTCGATCTGCTCGATCCGCAGCGCTTCAAGATGCTGCGGATCCGCGACCAGCTGATGCTCGAGAGTTACGGGCTGATCAAGCTGCGCAGGCGGGCGCTGTCGCCGGCCGCGATGCTGGTGTTCGATGCGATGATGCGGCTTGGCGTCGAGAGCGGACGGCAGGCGTCCGACAGCTCTATCTAACGTCGCACCGTGGGCGTCCTCAGCGGAACATGCTGCGCAGGTTCTGCGCGATTTCGAACAGCGCCGGATTTTGCTTCACGGCGTGCTTGGCGCGGCTTATGGCCGAAAGCGCGCTTGCCGCCGGCTTGCCGCGCAGGCTGAGCGGAACGAAGCTGTCGACGATCGCTTCGTCGTCCTTGCAGAACAGCCGCTTGTACTCGTCCGAGCCGATGCCGAGGTCGAAGGCGCGGTAGTTCATGCCGGCATGGCGATCGATGATGTCGCGCATCAGGATCAGGCCGGGGCTGAACTTGGAGTTGGCCGACATCGTGTAGGTGTTGAACATCATCGAGAACCGATGACCGTCGGAGACACCGGCGTAGATCGCAATCACTTCCTCGTCACACTCCAGCGCGTGGATGTCGATCGCGTAGCCCTTGCCGTCGGCACGCGGCGCAAGGCAGGCGCTGCGGATGAACTGCTCGACGCCGGGCTCGGCGAACACGTCCGGCAGCTTCTGCTCGGCCATGCGCTGCGGCTTGACGCGGAAGAACCAGTCGAGCAGGCGGCAGACGTCGGCGCTGTCGGCCGCGACGTGATAGCGGTAGCCGGGCAGCGGCTGCAGCTTGCGTTCCTTACCCTTGAGGCGACGGCGGAACGAATTGCTGATCAGCGCTGCGGGCGCGGCGCCGGGCTCGATCACAAGCAGCGGACAGTCGTTCACCGAAGCCTGGTGCGGCAGCAACGCCAGTGGATTGGGTTGGTCCTGCCAGCGCAGCGGCTGCTGGCACAACACGAGCGCGTCGACGCGGGACCGCTCGGCAATCGAGCTCATCAAAGCCGTGATGTCGGCTTCGGTTGCGTTGGCGGCGAAGTCCTTGTCGTACAGCGCCATGTTGAAGGTCGCATGCTTGCCGCCCATGAAGCTCGCGCAGTTCGCGCCCAGGCGAGACTCGATGGCAAGCGGCAGCAGCAGCAGCGGACGGCGTTCGCTGTCATGGGCCACGACGATGAAGGGCCGCAGCCCCTCGCGCTCGCCGACCTGGCGTTGCCAGTTGGCGAGGAAATCGAAACGCTGATAGGGCGTGTAGCTGTGTTGCGGTGTCTCGAGACTGCGCCAGGTCGCCTCGGCGGCAGCGAGATCATGAAAGATGTCGACGCCGGCGACGCGAATTGCGTTCGACCATGGTCGCGTCCCCGCCGTCTGGCCTTCAACTGCCGCCGCCATGATCATCTCGGAACCCAAATTTTTTAAGGTATTAATTTACAGGTCTCGGCTGGGGCCGACCTTCGCAGGGAAATGTCAACAAAGAGTAATAAGAATGGCTCGGCAGGGGGCTTGGCGGCGTGTGTGGGAACCGCCGGGCAGAGGCGGGGATTTTGGCGCCGGACAACAGGATTTTGCGGCGGGCCCGGATGGAGCTTGCCTATTTCAGCGGCGCCTTCAGGTTGCGGGAACGCGAGGCCGGGGGCGCCGGGGTGATCCTGCGCTTCGCGCGCGTCCGTCCCGCGCGCCGGGCCCGGTTCCAGCCGCTGAAGTTCGAGGAGATCACGCCTGCCTTCCTCGATCGCACCATTCGCGCGCTGAAGCGCTGGAAGTACGACATCGTCGGGATCGACGAGGCTTGCCGCCGCGCGGTGACCATGCCGGAGCGCCGGCGCTTTGTCTGCCTGACCTTCGACGGCGCCAGCAAGGACTTCGTCACGCATGGCTATCCCGTGCTCGCCAGGCACGGCGTCCCCTTTACCCTCTATCTGCCGACTGCTTTCCCGGATGGCGTGGGCGCGGCGTGGTGGCTTGTGCTCGAGGACATCATCGCCCGCGAGAGCCGCATCAGCCTTGTTATCGACGGCAGGGAGCGGCACTTCGTGGTCTCGAGCCTGTCGGACAAATACGAGCTGTTCGATTTCCTGTCCGGCTGGCTGCGCAAGCTGTCGCCGCCTGATTTGTCCTATGCGGTGAACGATCTCAGCCGGCGCTATTCGGCCGATGCGGCGCAATTGTCACGCAACGCGTCGCTCGACTGGCAGGATCTGGCGAAGCTTACGGATGATCCGAACGTGACGTTCGGCAGCGCGACCGTGAACTATTCCGTCCTGTCCAATCTCAGGGATAGCGACGCGCAGCGCGAGATGGCGATGGGGAAGGCGGTTGCCGAGAGCGCGCTTCGGCGCCCGATCAAGCATTTCGCATTCCCCTTCGGGGACCGCGACGCATTCCGCCGTCCGCATGTCGTGATGGCCGAGGAGGCCGGCTTTGCCAGCGCGGTGTCGACCATATCAGGGGTGGTCGAGGCGCAGGGGCGCACCAATCTCTACGCGCTGCCGCGCGTCGCATGGGACGGCCGCGTGCGGTCGCTGCGGATGATGCGCGTGCTGCTCTCGGGCGTGATGTTCGCACCGGTGCGGCCGACCCGGCACGGGCGCGACGAGGGCGCGATCTAGGCGCGGTCGGGCCGCGACATCCAGGAGACGATCGGCATCGCCGGCAGCACCCAGCCAAGTCCCGCGACGACATAGAAAATCGCCTGGAGCAGTCCTGAATTGGCGAGCCACGGGGTCTGGGCGATCGTCATGCCAAGCAGCGACCACACCACGACCAGGATCAGCAGGAAGATGGTTCCGAGCAGTTTGCGGGTGCGTATGGCCATGGCGGAGATGTAAACTCGTGATCCAGAGTGCTTTCGCGCGAAGTGGGTACCGGTTCGCGCTAGAAAACGCGTCAAAACAAGGTTCTGGAGCTCGTTCCGGATCGATCGGAACGCGGCTCCGGGCGGCGCTTGCGCGGCCGGCGCGGCGGACTATAAGGGGCCCGAAAATCCAATCAAGTCAGGGCGAAATGGCCGGTATTTCCGCACAACCATCGCAGCTCCGCGCCGTCAGGGTCTGGCTGATCGCGGTCGCCGCCCTGATCGCGCTGATGGTCCTGGTCGGCGGCGCCACGCGGCTCACCGAGTCCGGCCTGTCGATCGTCGAATGGAAGCCGGTGACCGGCGCGCTGCCGCCGCTGACCGAGGCGCAGTGGACGAAGGCCTTCGAGGGCTACAAGACCATCCCGCAATATCGCGAGCTCAACGCCGGGATGACACTTGATCAGTTCAAGACGATCTTCTGGTGGGAGTGGAGCCACAGGCTGCTCGGCCGGGTGATCGGCGCCGCCTATCTGCTGCCGTTCCTGTATTTCCTGTGGCGCGGCGCGGTGAGCGGCGAGCTCGGCCGGCGGCTGTGGGTGATCTTCGGTCTCGGTGCGCTGCAGGGCGGCGTCGGCTGGTGGATGGTGGCGTCCGGCCTCTCGGAGCGCGTCGAGGTGTCGCAATATCGGCTGGCGACGCATCTGGTGTTGGCGCTCCTGATCTTCGCGGCGATCGTCTGGACGCTGCGGCGCTTGACGGACCGTCCGTCGGTCATTGCACCGGTCAGGCTGAAGATCACGAGCGCGGTGCTACTCGTGCTCACCTTTGTGCAGCTCTATTTCGGCGCGCTGGTCGCCGGCCTGCGCGCGGGCAGGGTCTACAACACCTGGCCCGATATTGACGGCGGCTTCATTCCATCGGCCGACCGTCTCTGGTTCGAGACGCCGTGGTGGCGCAATCTGTTCGACAACACGCTGACGGTGCAGTTCGAGCACCGCATGACTGCCTATCTGCTGTTCGGGCTGGCGATCGCGCATGCGATCGATGCCGTGCGCGCCCGCTCCGGAGGTGCGGTGATAGCGGGCGCCTGGTGGCTGGTGGCCGCGATCACGCTGCAGGCGACGCTCGGCATCCTGACGCTGCTGCATCAGGTGCCGATTGATCTGGCGCTGACGCACCAGGCCGTCGCGATCGTCGTGCTGACGCTCGCGGTGCTGCAGGCCGAGCGCTTCGCGGCGCGGCGGACCGAACGGGACCAGCCGAATCTGGTTCCGGTCGGCCAGTCGCTTTGATCCATCAGGACAGATAGTCGAGCCCGATATCGAGCGTGGCCGAGCTGTGGGTTATCCAGCCGGCCGAGATCAAATCGACGCCGGTGGCGCCAATCGCCGCGGCGGTCGCAGTCGTGATGCGGCCGGAGGCTTCGGTGAGCGCCTTGCCGCGCGCCATTGCTACCGCCTGGCCGAGCTGCTCCGTCGTCATGTTGTCGAGCAGGACCGCGTCGACGCCGAGTGCCAGCACCTCTTCGAGCTGCGCCAGCGTGTCGACCTCGACCTCGATCTTGACGAGATGACCGGTATTGGCCTTGGCACGTTCGATCGCAGGACGGACACCGCCGGCGAGCGCGATATGGTTGTCCTTGATCAGCACGGCATCGTCGAGACCGAAGCGGTGATTGCCGCCGCCGCCGGCGCGGACCGCGTATTTCTCCAGCGCGCGCAGTCCCGGCGTGGTCTTGCGGGTGCAGACGATCTGCGCGCGCGTACCTGCGACGGCTTTGACGAGCGTGGCGGTTGCGGTCGCGACGCCGCTCAGATGGCAGAGGAAGTTGAGCGCGGTGCGCTCCGCGGTGAGCAGGCTGCGGGCCGGCCCGTCGATGATCGCGATGACATCGTCGGGTTCGACAGCGCTGCCGTCGGGCCGCTCGGCGCGCAACTCGACCGCCGGCGACACCGTCTGGAAGACGGTGCGCGCGATGTCGAGCCCGGCGATCACGCCGGGCTGTCGCGCCCGCATCACCAGCCGGGCCTGCTGGCTGGCAGGTACGATGGCGTCTGCCGTGATATCGCCGGCGCGGCCGAGATCCTCGCGCAAGGCGGTTTGCACGATCGGCTCATACAGCAGCGGCAACAGGGGATTGAGGGTCATGAGCGGGCACTCCTGGCTGATAGCTTGGATTCAACGATGTCGTGCGCGGCGGCGAGCGCTTCCGCACGGGTGAGGGAAGACGGCGCTGCCGACAAAGCGGTGTGGGGGAAATCGGTGCGGAAATGACCGCCGCGGCTTTCCTCGCGCCTGATGGCGGCAATCGCGATCATCAATCCGACCAAAGCTGCGTCGGATGCCGCACTGGGACTGCGTGCGAGCGGATAGAGGCTCCGGATCGCGCGTGCGATACCGTCGTGATCGCGCAGCACGCCGAGCCCCTGGGTGAGGATCGGACGTACGGCGGAAGGATCGGAGGCGGGCGGCATCGTGTGTTCGCTCAACATCGCGCGTGGACCTGCGCTGACGCCTTCGATGCTCTCGGCGACCCAACGCGCGCAGACGATCGCTTCCATCAGCGAGTTGCTGGCGAGCCGGTTGGCGCCGTGCAGCCCGGTGCGCGCGGCCTCGCCGCAGGCCCACAGGCCTTGCACCGTGCTACGGCCATAGCCGTCAACCGCGATGCCGCCCATGTGGTAGTGGACCGCCGGCCGGATCGGGATCGGATCGTTTGCGGGATCGATGCCGGCCATCTTGCAGAACGCGCTGATCACGGGATAGCGCTGCGCAAAATCCGCGCCCGGATGCTTGCGCGCATCGAGGAAGGTGCGATGTCCCGCAGCGCGGTGACGCCAGACGGCGCGCGCGACGATGTCGCGTGGCGCGAGCTCGGCGCCGGGCTGATCGGCCATGAAGTGCTGGCCGGTCTCGTCGATCAGGGTCGCGCCGTCGCCGCGGATCGCCTCGGTCAACAGCGGCATCGGCCGTGACGGCCCGTCGAAGGCGGTCGGATGAAACTGGACGAATTCGAGATCCGACAGCTTTGCGCCGGCATGGGCGGCGAGCGCGAGCCCCTGGCCGAAACATCCGCCCGGGTTGGTGCTGTCTGAAAACAGCCCGCCGATGCCGCCGGTCGCGATCACGACGCGGTTGGTGGCTATCGTTAGCGTACCGCGGTCGCTGGCTGCGAGCACGCCCCTGACGGCATTGTCCTCGACGAGCAGCCGGCGCGCCTCGACGCCTTCCAGCAATGTGATCGATGGCGTCTGGCGGACCGCCGCGATCAGCGCGCGCATGATCTCGCGGCCGGTGCCGTCGCCGGTGGCGTGCACGATGCGGTTGCGGCCGTGCGCGGCCTCGAGCCCGAGACGCCAGCTGCCGTCGGCGCGGCGGTCGAAGGCGACGCCGAGCTCGGCCAGATGCTCCACGGCGGCAGGCGCGGCGTGGACGATCCGGGATGCTGCGGCCGCATCACAGAGGCCGGCGCCGGCGGCGAGCGTATCGGCGAGATGCAGGGCAGGAGTGTCATCCGCGCCGACCGGCGCGGCGAGGCCACCCTGCGCCCACATGCTGGAGGCTTCCGCGCCGAGCGGCGATTTCGACAGCAGCACGACCGGCTCGGGCGCGAGCTGGAGCGCGGTCATCAGCCCCGCGGCGCCGCCGCCGATGATCACCGGGCGGCCGTTGAGATCGGAGATATCAACACTCATATCGCCAGCATCCTTTCGACGCTCTTGCGCGCGCGATCGGCGATCGCGGGATCGATCGTGACCTCGTGCTGATTGGTCTCCAGCGCGTGGCGGATGTTCTTCAGCGTGATCCGCTTCATGTGCGGACAGAGATTGCAGGGCCGGACGAAGTCGACATCGGGATTGCGGGCCGCGATGTTGTCGCTCATCGAGCATTCCGTCAGCAGCACCACACGCGGCGGACGCTTGGTCTCGACGAACGACTGCATCGCAGCCGTCGAGCCGGAAAAGTCCGCTTCGGCGACCACCTCGGGCGGGCATTCCGGATGCGCCAGAACGGTGACATCGGGATAATTCTCACGCAGCTGACGCACGTCGTCGGCGGTGAACAGCTCATGCACCTCGCAATGGCCCTTCCAGGCGATGATCTTCTTGCTGGTCTGCTTGGCGATGTTCTGCGCCAGATATTCATCCGGCAGCATGATGACGCGCTCGGCGTCGAGCGATTCCACGATCCTGAGCGCATTGCCTGACGTGCAGCAGATGTCTGACTCCGCCTTAACCGCGGTCGACGTGTTGACATAGGCAATCACGGGCGCGTCCGGGTAGCGCGCGCGCATCAGCCGCACGTCGGCTGGCGTGATGGAGTCCGCCAGCGAGCAGCCGGCCTTGAGGTCCGGGATCAGCACGGTCTTGGCCGGGTTCAAGAGCTTCGCCGTCTCGGCCATGAAGTGCACGCCCGCGAGCACGATGACATCGGCGTCGACCTTGGTTGCTTCACGCGCGAGCAACAGGCTGTCGCCGACGATATCGGCGACGCCGTGGAAGATCTCCGGCGTCTGGTAGTTGTGCGCCAACACCACCGCGTTGCGGCGGCGTTTCAGTTCGAGGATCGCGTCGACGTCCTCGGCGAAAGTAGCCCATTCGAGCGGTGGGATGACGCGCTTGACGCGCTCATAGAGCGGCGCGGTGCGGGTGAGCAGATCGGTATCGAGTGCAACCATTTATACTCTCCTTGAGCATAAGATGGCTTATACTTATCCTGAGCATAAGGCATGTCAAGTGCGCGAAAGCGGGAGCTTGGTGCCGGCGACGGCCCGTTCGGCCAAGACGGCGTGGCGGAAGCGGAACAGCTTGGCCGGCCGTCCGACGGTATCGGCGGCCATTGCGCCAGTCTCTTCAACGAGTTCCTGCTGCTCGATGAGCCGGCGGAAGTTCTGCTTGTGGACCAGCCGGCCTGCGAGCGCTTCAACACTGCGTTGCAGTTGCAGCAGGGTGAACTCGGCCGGCATCAATTCGAATACCACCGGACGGTATTTGATCTTGGCACGCAGCCGTGCGATTCCGGTCGCGAGGATGCGGCGATGATCCGCCGACATCGGCTTGCCCGGCACGATCGGCGCCTCGCGGTCATGCGCGCGCCCGGCTTCCGGGATCAGCAACGCCTCGTAGAGCAGCTCGTAGCGCTGCAACACCAGTTCCTCGTTCCAGCCACGATCCTCGAGGCCGAAGGTAATGGCGCAGCGCTGCCAGCGCTCGCGCTGCAGCGTTGGTGACGGTGCCGCCTTCGCCCACGTCTTCAGCTTCGGCGCGATCATCTTCGCAAGGCAGACCGGCGTGCCGGCGCGATGATCCTCCCAGGGAAAATAGTCGTACCAGCCGGACCAATGTGCCTCAAAACCTTCGCCGACCTGGTCCTCGCGGGTCAGGCCGAGATAGCTGATCGAGACGCTGTGCGGCGTCCTGGCGTCGCCGGACCGGCCGCGGTCGGCAAAGGTGTAGAGCTGCTCGACATAGCCGAGCGGATGGCCAGTCTGCGCCTCGACCCAGGCGCGCAGCGCGGTCTGCAGCGAGCGATGGGTGAACTCGAACGGCCCGCTCGGCAGCGCGGAGCCGCCGGCGATGGTCATGATCCTCGGCGTGCCGTCGGTGACGGCGACCAGCACCGCGACGAGGTCGGCGGTGACAGCGTTGCCCGAAGCCGGTGCGCTGGTTTTCTTCTGCGGCGATCTGGCCACGCGCGTGTCCCGGGCTAGCAGTAGCCGTAGACGCCGCAGGCGTAGGGCAGGCGGTCCCAGTAGGTCACATAGGCGCCGCCGTAATAGGGGCCGTAATAATTGTAGGAGTGCCAGTTGCCGTAATAGCCGGGCAATGACGACGATCCAGGCAGCAGCGGTTCACCCTGCATGTACGGGATGTACGGCTCTGAGTTGAGCGGGATCACCTTGGGCTCGACGACCACGAGCTGGCGTCCGCGCCGCACATAGGTCGGTGACGTGATGGTGGTGCGGTAGGCGTAGTGCGGGTGCGGCAGGCCGGCCGGCAACTGGCGCGCGGCCTTGACGGTGGCGCGTTTGGTGACGACAGGGCCGTCGGCGGCGTCAGCAGGCGAAATCGCAAACAGCGCGATCGCGAGCGGCAATATCCAGCGCAGCATCAATGGTCTCCCGAATCATCCGGAGCCTATCACTGCCACTTTATGCCGGATTGAGCGTTAACGAGAGACCCGTCGGTATTAAGCGTTAACGAGACGGTCGTTTCGGGCAAGGTTGCCGGAGCGATGCGGGTGCACCGCTCCGGAACCAACGTCGGGATCAGGCGCGCAGGGCCTGGTCGAGGTCCGCGATCAGGTCTTCCTTGTCCTCGATGCCGATCGACAGCCGCACCACCTCGGGCGCGGCGCCCGATTTCACCTTGGCGGCGTCGTCGAGCTGGCTGTGGGTGGTGGAGGCCGGGTGGATCACCAGCGAGCGGGTGTCGCCGACATTGGCGAGGTGCGAGAACAGCCTCAGGTTCGACACCAGATTGACGCCTGCGTCGTAGCCGCCCTTGAGGCTGAAGGTGAAGACCGCGCCGGCACCCTTCGGCGCATATTTGCGCTGCAGGGCGTTGTACCTGTCGCCGGGCAGGCCGGCGTAGTTCACCGCCGAGACGGCGGGGTGGGTGGAGAGGAATTCCGCCACCGCCTTGGCATTGTCGCAGTGCTTCTGCATGCGCAGCGGCAGCGTTTCGATGCCGGTCAGGATCATGAAGGCGTTGAACGGCGACAGCGCTGGACCGAGGTCACGCAGGCCGAGCACCCGGCAGGCGATCGCGAAGGCGAAATTGCCAAAAGTCTCCTGGATCCGGATGCCGTGATATTCCGGGCGCGGTTCGCTCAGCATCGGATATTTGTTGTCCTTCGACCAGTCGAAGGTGCCGGCGTCGACGATGATGCCGCCGAGCGAGTTGCCGTGACCGCCGAGGAACTTGGTCAGGGAGTGCACGACGATGTCGGCGCCATGGTCGATCGGTTTGATCAGATAGGGCGAGGCCAGCGTGTTGTCGACGATCAGCGGCACGCCGGCCTTGCGCGCGACGGCCGCGATCGCCTCGATATCGGTGATGCTGCCGGCGGGGTTGGCGATCGACTCGATGAAGATCGCCTTGGTGTGCGGCGTCACCGCCTGTTCGAAGCTTGCGACGTCGTCGGGATCGGCCCAGGCGACGTTCCAGCCGAACGCCTTGAAGGCGTGGGTGAACTGGTTGATCGAGCCGCCATAGAGTTTTCGCGCGGCGATGATTTCGTCGCCGGGCCGGAGCAGTTGTTGCAACACCACGAGCTGCGCGGCGTGGCCGGAGGCAACCGCGAGCGCTGCCGTGCCGCCCTCGAGCGCTGCGACGCGTTCCTCGAGCACCGCGTTGGTCGGGTTGCCGATGCGGGTATAGATGTTGCCGAAGGCCTGCAGGCCGAACAGCGAAGCCGCATGGTCGGCGTCGTTGAAGACGAATGACGTGGTCTGGTAGATCGGCGTCGCCCGCGCGCCGGTGGTGGGATCAGGCTGTGCGCCGGCGTGCACGGCGAGGGTGGAAAATCCCGGAAGGCGATCGGTCATTCTTTGTGTCCTGTTGTGGCCTGGTCGAAACGCGCGGCATGCTGATGGCGGCGGCGTCCGCCGTCAAGCGAGTTGGGCACGCCGCCGGTTTTGGGAGGGGCATCCCGGGCTATACCGGATGATCGGAGCGATTATTCCGCTGCGATGTCAGGTCGTCTCGGTCTTGTTTTTTGCCGCGCGGTCGGATGCCGCAGTCTGGCCGCCGCCAAAACTCGTGCGGTTGAGCGACAGCCGCATGCCCTGGGTCGGGATCGGCGCGCGCTTGGAACTCAGCGTGCGCGAGTTGACGCCCATCCAGGAGATCTCCGACGACAGCCGGCCGTACTCGATCTTCGGACAGCGGTTCATCACCACTTTGAGGCCTGCGGCCTCCGCCTTTTCGGCGGCGGCATCGTCGCGTGCGCCGAGCTGCATCCAGATCACCTTCGGCAGCGGCGACAACTTCAACGCCTCCTCGACGACGGGCATGATGTGGCTCGAATTGCGGAAGATGTCGATCATGTCGATCGGGCGGTCGATGTCCGCGAGCGATGCGACGAACGGCTTGTCCATCAGCGCCTTGCCGACATGGCCCGGGTTGACCGGGATCATGTCGTAGCCGCGCTGCGCCAGATATTTGAACGCGAAATAGCTCGGCCGCACATTGACCGGCGACGCGCCGACCATTGCGATCGATTTCACGTTGTTCAGGATGCTGCGGATGTAGTTGTCGTCGTACGCGTCGTGATTCATCTGTCTTCCGGGTTTGTCATTCCGGGGCTCGCGAAGCGAGAACCCGGAATCTCGAGATTCCGGGTTCGATGCTGCGCATCGCCCCGGAATGACGCCTAAGAGGGCGTCATTTATCCTGCCACTTCGGGTCGCGCTTCTCGATGAAGGCGCCGATGCCTTCCTCGGCATCGCGCGCCATCATGTTCTCAGTCATCACCTCGGCCGCGAAGCGATAGGCCTCAGTGAGGCTCATCTCGGCCTGGCGATAGAACGCCTCCTTGCCGAGCTTGACGGTGTAGGCC
This sequence comes from Bradyrhizobium sp. USDA 3240, assembly GCF_054063295.1. Taxonomy (NCBI): domain Bacteria; kingdom Pseudomonadati; phylum Pseudomonadota; class Alphaproteobacteria; order Hyphomicrobiales; family Nitrobacteraceae; genus Bradyrhizobium; species Bradyrhizobium sp. USDA 3240. Next base: position 229,782 of record NZ_JBSSGD010000002.1, on the reverse strand, counting down.
GATTTCAGTGCGACCTTCTCGGCCAGCGCGATCGCGGCGTCGCGTTCGGTACCTGCCGGCACCACGCGGTTGACGAGGCCAATGCTCTGCGCCGTTGCTGCGGAGACCGGTTCACCGGTCAGCAGCATCTCCATCGCCTGCTTGCGCGGCACGTTGCGCGACAGCGCCACCATCGGCGTCGAGCAGAACAGCCCGATGTCGACGCCTGGCGTCGCAAACGCCGCGGCCTCGGAGGCAACCGCGAGGTCGCAGCTCGCGACGAGCTGGCAGCCCGCCGCGGTTGCGATGCCCTGGACGGACGCCACGACCGGTTTCGGCAGGTGCACGATCGCCTGCATCATTGCGCTGCAGGCGTTCATGATCTCTGCGAAATAGGCGCGGCCGCGGTCGGCGTCGGTGCGGCGCGCGGTGAGCTCCTTGAGGTCGTGGCCCGCGCAGAAGGCCGGGCCGTTGGCGGCGAGCACGACCGCACGGATGCTCTTGTCAGCGCCGATATCGTCCAGCGCAGCGTGCAACTCGCCGATCAGGCCCTCGGAAAGGCTGTTGCGCGCCGCGACGCGGTTGAGCGTCAGTAGCGCGATACTGCCCGCGGTCTCGCGCAGCAGGATCGGCTGCTGTTGCGGCGCTTCGGCGCGGGCGGCTTGGGCGGACATGGCAAAAATTCCACTTTGGTCTCTATGACAACTTAATGTAACAGGCAGGCTGAAGCGAGGGCAGGGACCGCATGGCGATTGCGAAAATGAGCGTGGCTGATCTGGAGGAGTTCCTGCGCAAGGAATTTCCGCAGGCGTTCACCCACGACGACATCCGGATCGAGAGCGCAGACGGCGAGACTGCCCTGCTGCGCCAGCGCTTCAGCGAGCGCATGCTGCGGCCGGGCGGCACGGTGTCCGGACCGACCCTGATGGGGCTGGCGGATTTCGCGATGTATGTGGTGCTGCTGTCCGCGATCGGGCCGATCGGCCTTGCTGTCACCACCAACCTCAACATCAACTTCCTGCGGAAGGGCCAGCCGGGGCAGGACGTGCTCGCGGTGGCCAAGCTGCTGAAGCTCGGCAAACGGCTTGCGGTCGGCGAGGTGAACCTGCTGTCCGGCACTTCACCCGATCCGATCGCCCATGTCACGGCGACCTATTCCATTCCAAATCAATAGTCTTCTCTACGGTATTATTGCACCATATTTACAAGCGATTGTTTTTGCTGATATAAATTGCGCGTATTGGCGTTGACGCGCGCCCGCGGCTTCTCTAGAAACCCACGCAGTTCGGCGCATTCGGCGCCGATTTCCTTTTCACGGATTTCACACATGAGCACGTTCTCGGCCAAGCCCGCCGAAGTGACGAAGAAGTGGGTTGTGATCGACGCCAAGGGTCTGGTCGTCGGTCGTCTCGCCACGCTCGTCGCGATGCGCCTGCGCGGCAAACACCTGCCCACCTACACCCCGCATGTCGATTGCGGCGACAACGTCATCATCGTCAACGCCGCGCATGTGGTGCTGACCGGTCGCAAGCGCGACCAGAAGGTCTACTACAAGCACACCGGCTTCATCGGTGGCATCAAGGAGCGCACCGCGAAGCAGATCCTCGAGGGTCGCTTCCCCGAGCGCGTCGTCGAGAAGGCGATCGAGCGCATGATCCCGCGCGGTCCGCTCGGCCGCATGCAGATGGGCAATCTGCGCGTCTATCCAGGTGCCGAGCATCCGCATGAGGCCCAGAGCCCCGAGAAGGTCGATATCGCTTCCCTGAATCGCAAGAACACGAGGGCCGCATAATGTCCGATACTTTGCAGTCCCTCGACCAGCTCTCGCAGGTCAAGCCGGCGGCTCCCGACGCGCCGAAGTACGTCAAGAAGATCGACAAGTTCAACCGCGCCTACGCCACCGGCAAGCGCAAGGACGCGGTCGCCCGCGTCTGGATCAAGCCGGGCGCCGGCAAGATCTCGGTCAACACCCGCGACATCGAAGTCTACTTCGCCCGCCCGGTGCTGCGCATGATGATCCAGCAGCCGCTGGTCGCTGCCGCCCGTAACGGCCAGTACGACGTGATCTGCACCGTCGCCGGCGGCGGTCTGTCCGGCCAGGCCGGTGCGGTCCGCCACGGTATCTCGAAGGCGCTGACCAACTTCGAGCCCGAACTGCGCGGCGTCCTCAAGAAGGGCGGCTTCCTGACCCGCGATAGCCGCACGGTCGAGCGCAAGAAGTACGGCAAGGCCAAGGCCCGCAAGTCCTTCCAGTTCTCGAAGCGCTAATTCGAGTTCTCAAATTCGCGGCAATTGCCGCGTGCATCGAGTTGCAAAGGGCGCCGCGAGGCGCCCTTTTTGCTGCGCCCAACAGCGCGTGCTTCGACGCGAATTAACGCAGTTTTTCATGAAAACTTGCGTGTGCGTGCAAACGAAATTGGAACTCGGGCCTTCTAGCTTGCGGGCTCGCACTGGCGCTGCATCACCGTATTATTTGCGCCTGCGAACGTTGCATCACCGGGCTGGGGTGACACTATGTCGTTCGATCCATCGACGCTTTATCTGTTCGCCACCATGGTCGCGGGCATGCTCGGCGCCATGCTCTGGTTGTTCGGCAGGCAGGAGAACATTCCCGCGCTGAAGTGGTGGGGCACCGCCTATCTGCTCGGTGCGGCCTCTGTCGCGCTGTGGACGGTCGGCAGTTCGACGCTCGATCCGATGGTCCTGCTGGGCCTCAATGCGATCGGCTTCGCCGCCTGCGGCATGGTCTGGAATGCTGCGCGTATCTTCCACGGCCGCAAGGCCAACCTGCCGGGTCTCGTGCTCGGCCCGATCGTGTGGATCGGTGCCGTGACGTCAATCGCGGATCCGGCGCTGCGCCTGACCATCGGCGCAGGGATCGTTGCGATCTACGCCGCGCTGACCGCCTCCGAACTCTGGAGCGAGCGCCGCCGAGCGATGCAACGTCGCTGGATTGCGATCGCGATCCCGGTCGCACATGGCTGCGTCCTGATGCTGCCGATCCTGGTCGGCGACCTGCTGCGGCTGAACGGCCAGAACTTCGTCAGCAGCTTCTGGGTCACGCTATTCTCGATCGAGCTCGTGCTGTACGCGATCGGCACGGTGTTCGTGATCTTCATGATGGTGTCGGACCGCGCGGTGGCCGTGCACAAGACCGCTGCGTCGATCGATCCCTTGAGCGGCATGCTCAACCGCCGCGGATTTACCGAAGCCTGCGCGCGGGTGATCGAGCGGGAGGCCACGGCCGGCCGGCCGGTCACCGTGATGATCTTCGACCTTGATCACTTCAAGTCGATCAACGACCGGTTCGGCCATCCCGCGGGCGACGAGATCCTGAAACTGTTCTCCGCCGTGGTGGTCAACAGCCTCAGGATCAGCGATCTGTCGGGCCGGATCGGCGGCGAGGAGTTCGCGGCGCTGCTGCCGTGCTCGCTGGAGGAGGGCGTCCTGGTCGCCGAGCGCGTCCGCGAAGCCTTCGAGAACAGCAACATCAGTTGCGAGGAAGGTTCGGTCGATACCACGGTCAGCATCGGCGTGGCCGGTGGACCTGCCGGGACCGAACTCGAGGTGCTGCTGGCCTCGGCCGACACGGCGCTCTACCAGGCCAAGCGCAGCGGCCGCAACCGTGTCGAGGCGGCGGAGGAATTGCCGCTGTCGCTGGAGAATTGGCGGCGCAAGACCGCGGGCCTGCCGGCATCGGCGCGGCAAAAGCCCACGCCCGCCCGCGCGTGAGTGCGCGGTAACGACTGGTTAGCCGTTCGATCCCATGCTTTCGGGCATGGAATCGATCCGAACACGCAACCCCCATTCAGCCCTGATGTCGCTCGAAGCCGACGCGGCTTCGGCGCGCAGGGGCTTCGCTTGCCTGTTCTCGGACTCCGGTGAATACGAGACCGCGCTGATCGCCGAACGCCGCGCGCAGGGACGATACCAGCCACCGAGGAGCCGCTGGCCGATCGTGATGCTGCTCGGCGCGATGCTGATGGTCGTCGGTACGGTGCTGCTGTTCAACTGAACCGCCGCGTGATTGCCGGATCGGGCGCCCAACGCGGGCGCCTTTTGCTTTTGGGCGGGCTGGGCTAGAGACGGGCCTCAAGGGAAACCAACAAGGGAGGCCAGAGCTCGATGATCACGGAAATCGCACAGATCGACGTCAAGCCCGGTAGCGAGAAGGATTTCGAGGCGGCGGTGGCCAAGGCGCGCCCGCTGTTCCTGCGTGCCAAGGGCGGCAAGGGGTTCGAACTGCACCGTTCGATCGAGAAGCCGTCGCGCTATCGCCTCGTGGCCAAATGGGAGGCGCTGGAGAACCACACCGTCGATTTCCGCGGCTCCGAGGATTTCACCGCCTGGCGCGCGCTGGTCGGTCCCTATTTTGCCGCCGCGCCCGAGGTCGAGCACACCGAGACCGTCTTGACCACCTAAGGAGGATTTACGCTGCCTGCGCCGGCGCTTGATCCTCCGCCTTGAAGTGGTCGATCATCACCTTGGCAATCGCCATCAGCGGCAGCGCCAGCGCCAGCCCCCAGATGCCGAACACGACGCCGAGCAGGATCTGGAACGCGAACAGTGTTGCCGGCGGGATATCGAGCGCCTGGCGCTGGATGATCGGCGTCAGCACGTAGCTTTCCAGCGCATGCACGCCGAGGAACAGGATGAAGGCCGACAGCGCCGCGATCCACCCGCTCGCCAGGCTCGCCAGCACCACGATCAGCCCGCCCAAGATCGCGCCGACCGTCGGGATGAAGGCGAGCAGGCCGGCCTGGATGCCAAGGATGAACGAGCTCGGAATGCCGATGATGGCGAGCCCGATCCAGGTGACGAGGAACACCGCGGTCATGGTGATGATCTGCGCGATCAGCCAGCGTTCCAGCGTCTCGCCGATGCGGTCGACGATGACGGTCGCCTGCGCGCGGTATTTGGCCGGTGCAATGAACAGCAATCCGGCGCGGTAAATGCTCGGCTGGGCCGCGAAGGCGAGGCCGAGGAACAGCACGATGAAGAAGTTGCCGACGACGCTCACAGTGCCGAGCAGCACCTTCAGCGTCTGACTGATGATCGCGCCGCCGCTGGAGGCCAGCGCGCCGGCGCCGGGGATGCCGTGCGACTGCGACGCTGGCGGCGTCGTTGTCGTCGGCGTCGTCACAGCGGAGCCTTCGCCCTTCGCCTCGCCGGCGGCATTGGTGAAGTCGAGATAGCTGGTATCGACGCCGCGCTGCTCGAGGAACTCCTTGACGTTGCCGAGCTGCGATTTGATCGTGTTGCTCAGCACCGTGGCCTGCTGTGCGATCGTGGTGCCGCCGAGGAACACGATGCCGGACAATAGCCCAGCCATCGCCAGGCAGACGATCGCAAGCCGCAACGCGTGAGGCAGCCCGGTCAGCCGGCCGAGCAGGGTGGCCATGGCATTGAGGGCGACCCCGAGCAGCATGCCCGCGAACAGCAGGAACAGGGTCGCGGCGAACTGCCAGGCGAACGTCAGCAGGGCGGCGAACAGCACTATGCCGATGCCGCCGACGGCGATCGCCCACGCCATGTCGTTGCGGGCCTGCAGGCGATTGTCAGCCGGGTCAGTCACGGGTGATTCCCCCTTCGCGACAGTGTCTGGAGCAGTCTTTGGCGAAAATCCCGCCGGGATCAAGCTGGGCGGACCGTGCCGGTTTGCCGCTGACGTGCCGTGGTCCTGCCGCGACCGTTGGGCGCCAGGCCGGGTTTGGGCCCCCGAGGGCTGCGAATCTGTGCAGGATCGCAAGCCCCCCTGTGCAGATATAGACAGTTGATCCGGGGGAAACTCGAAGGCATGATCGTCTCCGCAAAGTCGCAAACTTAGAAGAATCATTGCGCGAGACTTCAATAATGAGACGGCCCGTGGTCGGCGTGATCGGAAACGCCCATCGCATCGAAAATCGTTTCACAGTCCAGATGGTCGGAGAGCGCAACCTTCGCGCGGTTGCCGAGGTGTCGGGCGCCGTGCCCTTGATGTTCGCTGGCAGCCCCGAGATCACCGAGGTCGCCGCCTTGCTCGACGTGGTCGACGGCGTGGTGCTGACCGGGGCCCGCGCCAACGTTCATCCGACCCGCTTCAACACCGAACCCTGCGCGGCTCACGAGCCCTACGACATCCACCGCGACGACGTCGCGCTGGCGCTGTCGGAGGCCTGCGTCGCGCGCGGCGTGCCGATCTTCGGCATCTGCCGCGGCCTGCAGGAGATGAACGTCGCCTTCGGGGGCTCGCTGCATCCGGAGATCCGCGAGATCCCGGGCCGCATGAATCACCGGATGCCGCGGCTGGAGAACGGCGATATCCATCCCGATCCCACCGTGGTGTTCGCCGACCGTCACGACGTCGCGCTGACGCCGGGTGGCGCCTTCGCGAAGATCCTCGGCTGCGAGACCATTCGGGTCAATTCGCTGCACGGCCAGGGCATCCTCCAGCCCGGCAAGCGCGTCGTGATCGAGGGCATCGCCGAGGACGGCACCATCGAGGCGATCCGCATCGCCGATGCTCCCGGCTTTGCGCTCGGCGTGCAATGGCACGCCGAATATGATCCGCAGCGCAACCCGATCAACCGCGCGCTGTTCGAGGCCTTCGGCGACGCCCTGCGCGGGCGGCGGCGGGCAGCGTAGCTGGCCCGCTCACCGCACAGTTTGGGCTGCGGTATCGTCAGCCGCAAACGTTTCAAGCGAGCCTAGACCAGATGAAACCCGCTGCTTGTGTCGGGCACCGGCGGGTAGGGCGTGCCGGCCGGCAGGCCGAGATAGAGATATTCGAGGCCGTAGGTCGCCGCGAAGCTGGACGCATTGGCGTCGAGGACGATGTTGCCTGCGGTGCCGAAATGCAGCTCGGGGCGGCTCAGGCCGTCGGCCGAGAAGGCCGGCGCGTCATTGATGGAAAGGCCGGTAAAGCTCGCATTCAGATGCGAAAAGTCGGCGGCGTTGCCGGCAAGGTCGGCGATCGTGGCGCCGTTCGCGTTGAGGCCCGTGACGGCAAGCGTCGTGGTGGGATTGTCGGTCCCCGAGACGAGATAGTCGAAGGCGAGCTTGGTTGGATCGTGCAGCGCCGCGGTCGCTGCCGCATCAAAGATCGCGTTCGCGCCGTTGTTGAGCGCCAGCGCCGGCGTGCCGCCGGACACCGTGACGGCTTCGTTGAAAGCCAGCGCCAAGGTGACGGACGCGCCCGCGGTCTCGATGCCGGTCGCCGGCGCCGCGCTGATCCCGGAGGCTTCCGGCGCGGTGGTGTCGATTTGCAGGATGCCGCCAGGATTGGTCACCGCACCGACGAGGCTCGCATGATGGCCGTAGCTGTCCGTCAGCGACGCGCCGTGCAGCAGGAGACCTGATACCGCGAGATCGGCCGTGTTGTCGCCGGCAGCGACCGTGTAGCTGAAGGTCAGGGCATCGCTGCCGCTGCCGCCCGTAAACGTCGCGACACCGCCGTCGTTGAGCAGCAAGGTCGGCGCGCCATGGATGGTGTCCACGGTGACGGCGTCGCTCATGTTGAGCGTAAAGGTGACGGCGTGGCCGGCGCTGAGGTCGCCACTGCCATTTGAGATGCCGGCGCCGCTGGTCGCAACCGACAGCACCGACGGCAGCAGGAAGATCGCGGTGCCGCCAAAGCCGTCGCCGCCGACACCAAAAGTCCGGCCGGCGAAATTGTCGTTCGGATCGAGCTGGAAGTCGAAGGTCTTGTTGTGCTCGGTGAGCTCGAGCAAATTGCCGGGCAGCAGCGTGACCGTGGCATTGCTGCCGATGCTGACGCCATAGAAATCGATGGTGTCGCCGATTGCAAAGCCGCTGATAATGTTGGGCGGCGGCGTGTGCCCGTCGATCTCGAGTGTGCCGCCGGTGCCCTGGAACACGATCGGTGTGCCGCCAGTCAGGGCGCCGCTCGCGATATCGACCAGCCCGCCCGCGATGGTCACGTCGTCGGCCGTGCCTCTGGAATCGACGGTGAGCGTGCTGCCGGCATCGACGATGATGCCGTGGATCGCACCGCCGTTGTCAATCTCGGCATTGCCGCCATCAAGCGCAACGGCGGTTGCGGTACCCGCGACGTCGAGCGTGCCGCCGGCCTGCACGACGAGGTTGCTGGCGGTATGGCTCGCCGCGACGAAATAGATCTCGCCGTTGAACACGAAATTGTCCGGCGCCGCCATCCGAGCGTCTGCATCTGGATGAAATCGGTCTGGGTAAAGCCGTTGATGACGCCGGAATTGCTCTCATTGTTGAAGGCGTCGTCGCCGAACGGGCCCGGACCCCCGCCGGAGCCGAAGCCGGAATCCCAGTCGCCGAGATCGCCCTTGGCAACATGGTTGTTCCAGCTTGCGAGGCTGGTTACGCCATTGTCGATCGAGAAATAGCCGGTGGAGTGGACGGCGCCGGGCGCGAGCTCGCGGACGCCGGGCGCCGAGAAGCGGAACAGGTCGGGGACGCCCCAACCATTGGCATAGTGCTCGCCATTGACGCCGAGCAGCGAGTCACGACCCAACACTTCGGTGATCTCGTGCTCGATCGAGCCGACCAGATAGTATTGATTGCTTCCCGGCGTGGCGGTCGGTCCGTAGGACCAGTTTGCCGTGGCGTCGAAGCCGACCCAGCCGTCATTGGCCGGATCGTTGGCGCCGATCAGACCGAGCGCCTTGGCTTCCGCGCGCCCGATATCGAACGTTTCACCGACGGTCGGATCCGATGTGGGCAAGGTCGCGAAGGCCGCGAGTTGGGCGCTGGAGGTGCCGTCCGCGATCAAGGCATCCCTGATCGTGGTGTAGTCATAGGCCGGCGCCTTTGCCTCCTCGCTTTCACCAAGGAAACCGGACGAGATTGCCAAGCCGCCGACCTCGCCCCAGCCGACATGAATGTTGAGGCTGACGTTATTGGTGAAGGCGGTGTCGAGCAGGTTGACGACATAGGCGACCGCGGTCTTGAAGCCTGACGGCGCGGATGCGACGCTCGGGTCGTAGATGACGTTGATCTGCACCGATGCCTCCCGGGAGACGGCGAGCGACTTTGCGGAGCGCCGGCGGCTCGTGCACGCCTGCGGCCAAGATGCCCCGAATCGCAACCGCCGGCTTGGACTCCCCGGCGCTGGAGGTGGTTCAACCGGCATCGGCGGGTGCCGGCGCGGGTCTTCTCCGTACTTATACGGATACGAAAGTGGCGGATTGCAGGGCCGGACTCGGCTAAGCAAGAAGGCGCAAGCCACCCGATATTGCCCCGGCGCCGACGATCCTTTCCGATATTATTTTGCTTTTCCATTTTCCGGTGCAGCTGCTCACGATGAGTTGGTCGGGATGAATTTGTCGGGCCGACTGGCGGCCGGGATGATGCTTCCCGTCGTCACACTCCTGCTGGCGCTGGGTTTCATCCATGGCATCACCTGGCCGGGCATTCTGCTCGCCGGTGGTGTGGTTTCGGTGGTGTTGATGACGGCTGAGATGATTGCGAGGTCGCAGTCCAGAACGCCCGCCCAATTGGTACGGGCGGCGGAGGCCCTGTCGCGCGGCGAGCAGCTCTCGATACGCCCGAGTGGCGACGACGAGGCCGCTCAGCTCGCTGCGACGCTTGCCGAACTGTCCGCGCAATTGGGCAGCCGGCAGCATCTGCTGGAGAAGACCGTCGAGAGCATCCGCGATCCGGTGGTGGTCGCCGACGAGCATGCGATGATCGTGATCGTCAACGCTGCGGCGCGGCGGCTGTACCGTGTCGAACCCGGTTTTGACACCCTGACCGGGGTTCGCACCTTCCAGAACTATTATGCCGACGGCACGACCGTGATGCCGATCGCAGAGACGCCGATGGCGCGTGCGCTGCGCGGCGAGGATATCGACGATTGCGAACTGATCGTCAAACCGCTGCGGCCGGAACCGGCTGTCTGCCTTGTCGCCAACGCCAGGCCGCTGCGCGACGATGCCGGCAATTTGCGCGGCGCGGTCATCGTGCTGCGCGATGTCACCGCGGAGCGTCAGGCGCATCGGGCGCTGGTGGAGAGCGAGCAGATGGCGCAGGCCATCGTCAGGACCGCGCTCGACGCCTTCGTCCAGACCGACCAGGACGGCATCGTGCTCGACTGGAGCCCGCAGTCCGAAGCGCTGACCGGCTGGACGCGCTCCGAGGCGGTCGGCCGGCGCGTGGTCGAACTGGTCTTTCCGGAAGAGCTGCGGGTTGCACACCGGCAGCGGATCACCCGCTTCCTGCAGGAGACCGCGACCGGCGGCATGGGCATGCGCTATGAAACCGCATCCATGCACCGCGACGGCCACCGGTTCTATGTCGAGGTGTCGCTCAATGCGCTGCGCCGTGGCGATGGCTGGATCATCAATTCCTTTGTCAGGGACGTCACCCAGCGGCGGCGCGCCGAAGAGCAATTGATCCAGGCGCAGAAGACGGAATCGCTCGGGCGGTTGACCGGCGGCATCGCGCACGACTTCAACAACATGCTGACCGTGATCACCGGCACGATCGAGATCCTCGCCGACGGCGTCAGGGATAACCCGCAGCTTGCCGCGATCGCCAAGCTGATCAGCGACGCCGCCGATCGCGGTGCGCAACTCACCTCGAGCCTGCTGGCATTCGCGCGCAAGCAGCCATTGCAGCCGGCCGAGACCAACGTCAACGACCTGATCGGCGAAGTGGTCCGGCTGCTGTCGCAGACGCTGGGGTCGCAGACCGAGATCAGGACGGAGCTTGGCCGCGACGCCTGGTTCGCCTTTGTCGACCGCAGCCAGCTCGGCGCGGCGCTGGTCAATCTCGCCATCAATGCGCGCGATGCGATGCCTGAGGGCGGTACGCTGACCTTTGCGAGCCGCAACATGCAACTCGGGATTCCCGATGCCGTGGCGCACGGCGTGGAGCGCGCCGGCGATCATCTGGTGATCGAGGTGAGCGATACCGGTACCGGAATTTCGCCGTCGCATCTGGAGAAGATCTTCGATCCGTTCTTTTCCACCAAGGAGGTCGGGCAGGGCACCGGGCTCGGGCTCAGCATGGTGTTCGGTTTCGTCAAGCAGAGCGGCGGCGGAATCGAGGTCAAGAGCGAGCAGGGGCGCGGCACCATCTTCAGGATCTATCTGCCCAAGGCGGACGGCACCGCGCAGCGCGCGGTCGAGGAGGAAGAGCTGCCGGTCAGGGGCGGCAACGAGACCATCCTGTGCGTCGAGGACGACCCCACGATCCGCGACTACGTGACCGGCCAGCTCGAAAGCCTCGGCTACAGCGTGCTGGTTGCGGCGAACGCAGATGCCGCGCTCGAGATCGTCAGCCGCGGTACCGCGTTCGATCTTTTGTTCACCGACATCGTGATGCCCGGCAGCATGAACGGCCGGCAATTGGCGGAGACGCTGATGGCCGGGCGACCGGCGCTGCGGGTGCTGTTCACCTCGGGCTACAGCGACGGCGCGCTGCCGGCGCAACAGGGCCGTGGCGGCCACGGCATTCCGCTGCTGACCAAGCCCTACCGGCGCAGCGAGCTGGCGCGGATGCTGCGGCGCTGCCTCGATCTTCAGGTCGATTTTCAGGGCGATCCGGTTCCGCAGCCTTACTCCGTGCAGCCCGATCTCGAACGCTTCCTGCGTGAGAACCCGCCTGAGAAGAATTAGTCCGCAGCGCGGACTGATCACTTTCGCAAGCCCCGACACGCGATGGATATCGCGGAGTTGATCATCGGGCCGCTCGTTGCGCGGACCCGTTGGCTCAACCCATCCTGCGCGCTACGCTGCTCGACGCAGGCTAGGCGCAGGAGAACAGTGCGGTGCAGGATCACAGCAAGATCGCAATCTTCGACGGCCACAACGACGCAGCTCAGCACCTGGCAGAATACCGGGAAGGCGGGCGGGATTTTCTCGTGCGCTCCGAGGATGGTCATCTCGATCTGCCGCGTGCCCGGGAAGGCGGCATGGTCGGCGGCCTGTTTGCGATGTATGCCAAGGCAGAACACCCGCGCCAAGGCGATTTCACCCGAACCGCCGACGGGTACGAGGTGCGCCTTGCGGAGCCGCTCGATGCTGCCTATGCGCGCCGTACCATCGATGCCCAGCTGAGCGCACTCGAGACCATGGTGGCCCGCGCCGACGGAAAAATCCGCTGCACGACGACCGTGGATGAAATCGAGGCGGCACGCCGGGACGCAGCGCTTTCAATTGTGCTGCACATCGAGGGCGCCGAAGCGATCGACGCCGATCTGGACGGGCTGGCGCAGCTTTATTCCCGCGGCCTGCGTTCGCTTGGCCTGGTCTGGAGCCGGCCCAACATCTTCGGCCATGGCGTGCCGTTCGCCTATCCGCGCTCGCCGGATACCGGCCCCGGTCTGACTGACGCGGGGAAGGCGCTGGTGAAGGCCTGCAACGAGCTCGGCGTCATGCTGGACGCGGCTCACCTCAACGAGCGCGGCTTCTGGGATCTGGCAGCGGTCAGCACCGCTCCCATCGTGGCGACCCACGCCTGTGCGCATGCGGTCTGCCCCGCGACCCGCAACCTGACCGACCGGCAGTTCGACGCGGTCAGAGCAACGGGCGGCGTCGTCGGCTTCAATTTCAGTGTGTCCGAGGTCCGCCCGGACGGGCACCGCGATCCGGACATCCCGATCGAGGCCGTCGTCCACCATCTCAGCTACGTGGTCGAACGGATGGGTGACGACCACGTTGCGCTGGGGTCAGATTTCGACGGCGCGCTGATGCCCGCTCCGTTGAAGGACGCAAGCCACCTCCCGAACCTGATCCAGGGCCTGCGCGCGCACGGCTTCGATGAGGCCACGTTGCGCAAGATCGCATTCGACAATTGGATGCGGGTGTTCCGTCAAAGCTGGCGGTGAAAACAGCTGCACGCTTTCGATCGATCGTGATCTATTGTAGCTGCACAACAACGGCGCGGCCGGTCAACGGCCCGATTCGGGGAGCGCGAAATGCAGGACCGCAAACGGTCGAGACGCGATTGGCTCAAGGCGATGGCGGCGACGGCTGCAGGCATGGTGTTCGCCGAACCGCTGCGGGCGGCGCCGCCGCCGACTGAGGCCGTGACGCCGGAGCTGATCGCAGCCGCCAAGAAGGAAGGCAAGATCTCGTTCTACAGCGCGCTCGAACTGAACACGGCGGAGCGTCTCGCGCGCGACTTCGAGCAGAAATTTCCCGGCATCAGCGTCCGCGTCGAGCGCTCCGGCGCCGAGCGCATCTTCCAGCGCATCGCGCAGGAGCAGGGCAGCGGCATCCACGCCGTCGACGTCGCCAACTCGACCGATCCCGCGCATTACCTCGACTGGAAGAAGAACGATTGGCTCGCGGCCTATCTGCCCGAAGAGGTCGCCAGGCATTTTCCCGCCGATCAGATCGATCCCGACGGTACGTCGGCGACATCCTGCGCCTGGTTCGAGGTGATCGGCTACAACACCGAGCAGGTGAAGCGCGAGGAGGCGCCGAAGAGCTACGCCGATCTGCTCGACCCAAAATGGCGCGGCAAGATCGTCAAGGGACACCCGGGTTACTCCGGCGCGATCATGACCGCGACCTTCGTGCTGGCGCGCGATCTCGGCTGGCCGTATCTGGAGAAGCTTTCGCAGCAGCGGGTGATGCAGGTGCAGTCGGCGGCCGATCCACCGAAGAAGATCCTGCTCGGCGAGCGCGCGGTCATGGCCGACGGCAACGACTACAACCTTGTGCTGGCCAAGGATCAGGGCAAGCCGGTCGAGGTGGTCTACCCGACTGAGGGCGCGCCGCTGATCATCGTGCCCAGCGGTATCTTCAAGAGCGCGCCGAACCCGAACGCGGCACGGCTGTTCCAGAGCTATTTCTTTAGCGCCGAAACCCAGCAGATGCTGGCTGACGAATTCGCGCACCGTTCGTTCCACGCCAAGGTGAAGGAAAAGGCCGGGCACGTGCCGCTCGATAAGCTGAAGATGCTCAAGGCCGATCCGGCTCAGGTGCAGGCGCAGAGCGAGGAGATCAAGGCGCGCTACGCGAAGCTGTTCCGGGTGTGACAGCCGGTCCTCGCCTCCCATCCTGCGAGCGAGGTCAACGACGAGGAGCATTGGACAATGGCGATCGGAGCTTTGCGGACCGCGGATGTATGCTTTGATGGCCTGCCCGGCTATGCGTTCGCGCCCAACTATCGTGACGATCTTCCCGGCTATGCCGGTTTGCGCATGCACTATCTCGACGAGGGACGGGGCAATGCCCGTGTAGCGCTGTGCCTTCATGGCCAGCCGACCTGGAGCTACCTTTATCGCAAGATGATTCCCGGCCTCGTCGCCTCCGGCTATCGGGTGATCGCGCCCGATATGTTCGGGTTCGGTCGCTCCGACAAGCCTGTCGAGGAGTCCGTGTACACCTTCGACTTCCATCGCGAGAGCCTGATCTCCCTGATCCGTGCGCTCGATCTCGGCCGCATCACGTTGGTTTGCCAGGACTGGGGCGGTCTGCTCGGCCTTACCATCCCGATGGACATGGCCGATCGCTTCGAAGCGCTGCTGGTCATGAACACCATGCTCGCGACCGGTGATCGGCCGCTGACGAAGGGCTTCATGGATTGGCGCGCGTGGAGCAACGCGAATCCCGACATGGCGGTCGGCAAGCTGATGGCGCGCGCCTGCCCGCATCTCTCGTCCGCGGAGGCTGCGGCCTATGACGCGCCTTTCCCTGACGCCAGCTACAAATCCGGTGTGCGCCGCTTCCCGAATCTCGTGCCGGACCAGCCCGATGCCGGCGGCGCGGCCATCTCGCGCAAGGCGCGCGAATGGTGGCGAAGCGAATACGGCGGCAAGACCGCGATGGTGATCGGCATGACCGACCCGGTGCTCGGGCCGGCCGTGATGGCGAAGATGCGGCAAACGGTCCGCAATTGCCCCGAGCCGGTCACGCTCACCGCAGCCGGACACTTCGTGCAGGAATGGGGTGAGGATGTCCTGAAGGGCGCGCTGCCGCTGCTGTCCTGACCACGGAGGATGGGCAGAGACGGGCAATCGCAGCCGCGCTGCAAAGCTTGAACTGATCGGTAATCTCAGGCCGCACGCATCGTCCGCTGTGCGCGATAGGCCTGCGGCGACAGCAGCGTCAGCTTGCGGAAGGCCTTGCGAAAGCTGCTCTCGTCCTCGTAGCCGGAGGCGCGGGCGATCGCCTTGATCGGTTGCGCCGTCGTCTCCAGCAGCGTTCGGGCGTGCTCAACGCGGCGGCGCATGATGAAGGCCTGCGGCGGCTCGTGGGTCAGTTCGCGGAAGCGGCGGTTCAGCGTCCGCTCGCTCAACCCCAGCGCCTGCGCAAGGCTGCGTACCGTGATCGGCGCTTTGCCGGTGCGGCGCACCAGCATGTCGGCCTTCATCAGCAGCGGGTCCTGGGCGAGCATGTAGCCGAGCGGCATGAAGATCGCCTGCGTGCGCTGCGCGGTGTCGATCACCGCATAGTCGGCGCAGACCTTTGCGACCTCCGGGCCCTCGAGGAGCTCGATCAGCCGCAGCAACAGATCGACCCACGACATCGGGCCGGCGGCGCAGACCAGGCGATCCGCCTGGGTGAGCACGGCATCGCTCGCGAGATCGATCCTGTGATGGCGGCGGCGGAGTTCACTTTGCAGCCACCAGGTGATGGTGGCGCGGCGGCCGTCGAGCAGGCCGGCGTTGGCGAGCAGCAGCACGCCGCTGCAGAAGGCGCCGATCAGGCGGCCGCTCGCATGTTGCTGGCGCAGCCAGGCGCCGGCGCGGTCATATTGCGGTTGCAGGCGCTCGGCGGTGAGATGATCGACCAGGCTGCCCGGCACGATGATCGCGTCGAATGCCGCGCGCTTGCTGACCGCGCCGTCGACGGCGAGCAACTTGCCGCCGCCGGCGCGCACCGCCTTGCCGTCGAGCGAGAGCGTCTGCCAGGTGAACCGTGCCTTGCCGCCGCGCAACTGCATCACATGGTTGCCGAGCGTGAGGATGTCGGCGATGCCGGCGACCGCCGATTGCATGCAGCCTTCCAGCGCGAGGATCGCGAGCTTCATGGGACCTCCGAAATTTGCCGTCATCCTAACCGATTGGCGCAGGCGGCCGTGGCAGATATTGCCCGATCTCTGTCCGATCGGACACTGCCTGATCGTAGCGCGCCGGTCCATCTTCGTTGCGTTGTCACAACCTCAGCAATGGAGAGAGACCATGCCTTACGTCACCATTTCCACCGTCCGCGGCATTTTCGATGTCGCGCAGAAGCAGGCGCTGCTGCAGCGCGTTACCGATCTCATGGTCGAGGTCGAGGGGCAGGGTAACCCGAACTTCCGCCGCAACGTCTGGGTCAAGATCGAGGAGGGCGAGCCGGCGAGCTGGTCGCTCGGCGGCATGATCCCGACGCCCGACATGATCGCGGGCAATTTCGGGGCGCTCGACGCCGGCGGACGGCGGGTCGCGAAGGCGAAAGCCTAGCGGCAGTTCGTAGGATGGGTAGAGTCAACGGGTCCGCGCAATGCGCGGCCCGATGATAAACTCCGCCAAACCCATCGCGCCGGTGCAAGCTTCGAGATGATGGGTTTCGCTTGGCTCTACCCATCCTACAAGATCGCTGAAAGACAAAAGGCGCTTCCGGTGGAGGCGCCTTTTGCACGCGGCACGATCTGTTCGAGACGGTAGCTATGGACGGCGCACTTCGAAGTAGGTCTTGCCCCCACGCTCAAAGCCCGCTTCCTCATAGAAGCGCAGGGTGGTCTCCCGCTTCGAGCCCGTCGCCAACAGAACCTTGTAGCAGTCGGCCTGCCAGGCAACATCGAGCGCGTGCGCAAGAACCCGTCCGCCGAGCCCCTGCCGACGGTAGTCGGCGTGAGTGACGACGTTCTCGATCACGGCATATGATCTGCCGCCTCGCGACAGGTTGGGCACGATCGCGAGCGTGCACGAGGAGACAAGCAGCTCCGCTGCTTGCGCCACGATCACGGTCATGAAGCTGGATGCAAGCAAATTCGACCAGACACGCTCGGCAGCGGCTGTCTTCAGCTCAGGATCGTGCGGGTGAAGGTGTCGGTAAAGCTCCAACAGCTCGGGCAGTTCGTGCGCTGCCGCAGATCGGACGATCGCTTCGGTCATGGACTGATTCCAGGGATCATGGCTTCGCAACCCATCGCGCCAGTGCAAGCCTTGAGATGATGGGTTTCGCGGAGTTTATCATCGGGCCGCGCGTTGCGCGGACCCGTTGGCTCTACCCATCCTACGCATCGTTCAACCAAAAATAAAAGGCGCTTCCGGTGGAAGCGCCTTTTGCATTCGTGACGTGCCGTAAAGCTTACAGCGAGTAGTACATCTCGAACTCGACCGGGTGCGGGGTCATTTCGAAACGGGCGACCTCGGTCATCTTCAGCTCGATATAGGCGTCGATGAAGTCGTCGTCGAACACGCTGCCGTTCTTGAGGAACGCGCGATCCTTGTCGAGGCTCTCGAGCGCCTCGCGCAGCGAGCCGCACACGGTCGGGATCTGCTTCAGCTCTTCCTTCGGCAGATCGTAGAGGTCCTTGTCCATCGCCGGACCCGGATCGATCTTGTTCTTGATGCCGTCGAGGCCGGCCATCAGCATCGCGGCGAAGCCGAGATAGGGATTGGCCATCGGATCGGGGAAACGCACCTCGACGCGCTTGGCCTTCGGGTTCGCCGTATAGGGGATGCGGCAGGACGCCGAACGGTTGCGCGCGGAGTAGGCGAGCAGCACCGGCGCCTCGTACCCCGGGACCAGACGCTTGTAGGAGTTGGTCGACGGGTTGGTGAAGGCGTTGATCGCCTTGGCGTGCTTGATGATGCCGCCGATGTAGTGCAGGCAGGTTTCCGACAGATCGGCATACTTGTTGCCGGCGAAGGTCGGCTTGCCGTCCTTCCAGATCGACTGATGGACGTGCATGCCCGAGCCGTTGTCGCCATAAACCGGCTTCGGCATGAAGGTGGCGGTCTTGCCGTAGATGTGCGCGACCTGGTGGATGCAGTACTTGTAAATCTGCATATGGTCGGCCATCAGCGTCAGCGTATCGAACTTCATACCGAGCTCGTGCTGGGCCGAAGCGACTTCATGGTGGTGCTTCTCGACCTTGACGCCCATCTTGGCCATCGCGCCGAGCATCTCGGAGCGCATGTCCTGCACCGAGTCCTGCGGCGGGACCGGGAAGTAGCCGGCCTTGGTGCGGATGCGGTGGCCGAGGTTGCCGCCTTCATACTCGGTCGCCGAGTTGATCGGCAGCTCGGAGGAGTCGAGGCGAAAGCCGGTGTTGTAGGGGTCAGCCGAATAGCGCACGTCGTCGAACACGAAGAACTCGGCCTCGGGGCCGACGAACACGGTGTCTCCCACGCCCATCGACTTCACCATGGCCTCGGCCTTCTTGGCGATGCCGCGGGGGTCGCGGTTGTAGGGCTCGCCGGTGGTCGGCTCGAGCACGTCGCAGGTGATGACCATGGTGGTCTCGGCGAAGAACGGGTCGATCGTCGCGGTGACCGGGTCGGGCATCAGGCACATGTCGGATTCGTTGATCGCCTTCCAGCCGGCGATCGACGATCCGTCGAACATCGTTCCCTCGGCGAAGATGTCATCGTCGATCATGCTGACGTCGAAGGTGACGTGCTGCCACTTGCCGCGCGGATCGGTGAAGCGCAGGTCGACGTATTTGACGTCGTTGTCCTTGATCGATTTCAGGACGTCTTTGGCGGTCTTCATGAATACCCCTTATGGATGTGCGGGTGGTTTCCAGCGGAGAGCGACGTTATTCCCGCTTTTGGCGAGTTCGTGTGACTGCCGAAACGAAATGAGGCTGCCGAAGCAGCCTTTTTTCTCTTTTGCCGTCAGAAAATCCGGATAGCACCGCCCTTAAATAGCGTCCAGCCCGGATTCGCCGGTCCGGATGCGGATGGCTTCCTCGATGTTGGAGACGAAGATCTTGCCGTCGCCGATCCGCCCGGTCTGGGCTGCGCGGCGGATCGCGTCGATCGCCTTCTCGACCAGGTCGTCACCGATCACGATCTCGATCTTCACCTTGGGCAGGAAGTCGACGATGTATTCCGCACCGCGATAGAGCTCGGCATGGCCCTTCTGGCGGCCAAATCCCTTGGCCTCGGTCACGGTGATGCCTTGCAGTCCGACTTCCTGGAGCGCTTCCTTCACCTCGTCGAGCTTGAAGGGCTTGATGATGGCTTCAATCTTCTTCACTGAGCGCCTCCCGGGCATTGCAGATTGCAGGGTCGATTTCGATGCGCGTGGGGCGCAGTCTGGTTGGTCTTAAGCCTTCCGGCGGGTGGCCGGAAACACGCGCAATGGTCGCATCGGGCGGCATTGTGCGCGGCTTCCTCAAAAGCAGGGTCTATGCCAAGTTGTTAACGCCCCCGATTTCGGAATGTTATCAGCCTTTTAACAGGCAGTCGGCTGATATCGAACCACATGGGCTATGATATCCAAGCCTAACAAATAGGCAAATAGATCAATCCGTATGCAGTCGGCCAGTAGAAACCGCGCGAACGTCACAGGAATTGCCTCTCGAAAAGGCGAAGCGATTGAGGATTCGGCATGGACGTTCTGACCACCACCGAGATGGAGCGCGCCGATCGGCTGACCATCGCAGCCGGCACGCCGGGCTTTGCGCTGATGATGAGCGCCGGCCAGGCCGTCGCCGAAGCCGCGATGGACCTGGTCGAGGAGGGGCCCATCGTCGTGGTCGCCGGCCGCGGCAACAATGGCGGCGACGGCTTTGTCGCCGCCGCCGAGCTCGCCGCGCGCGGTCGCGAGGTGTCGGTGATCCTGCTTTGCGAGCGCGACAGCCTGCAGGGCGACGCGGCGCTGGCAGCGAAGGGCTGGAAATATCCCGTGCTGCCGTTCAACCCGCAGGCGATCGGCAAGCCGGCACTGATCATCGACGCGCTGTTCGGCGCTGGGCTCAATCGCCCGGTCAAGGGCGACCCGCTGGAGATGATCGCGGCCATCAACGCCAACGGTACGCCGGTGCTGGCGGTCGACCTGCCGAGCGGTATCAACGGCACATCGGGCGCTGTCATGGGCGCGGCCGTGCAGGCGACCGAGACCGTCACCTTTTTCCGCAAGAAGCCGGCGCATCTGCTGCTGCCCGGCCGGATGTATTGCGGCCGGGTGCGCGTCGCCGACATCGGCATCGATCCGCAGGTGCTCGACGAGATCAAGCCGCTGACCGCGGAGAACGTGCCGCAGGCCTGGCGCTGGTCGTTTCCGGTGCCCCGGATCGATGGCCACAAATACGCAAGGGGCCACGCCGTCGTGGTCTCCGGCGACATCGCTTCGACCGGAGCGGCGCGGCTCGCCGCGCGCGCGGCGCTGCGCGCAGGCGCCGGCCTCGTGACGCTGGCCTCGCCGCGCGATGCGCTTGCCGTCAACGCGGCGGCGCTGACCGCGGTGATGGTGCGCGCGGTCGATAACCCGATCCAGTTCGCCGAACTGCTCGACGACAAGCGCCTCAATGCCTGCGTGATCGGGCCCGGTGCCGGGGTCAGCGCGCGCACCCGCGACTTCGTTCACACCACGCTGTCGGCGCGGCGACACCTGGTGCTCGACGCCGACGCGCTGACCAGCTTTGCCGGTTCGCCGGACCGGCTGTTCGAGGCGATCAAGGCCTCCGACGGTCTTGGCGTGGTGCTCACCCCGCATGAGGGCGAGTTCCCGCGCCTGTTCAGCGATATCTCCAACAAGCATCCCGGCCGCTCCAAGCTCGAACGCGTCCGCGCGGCGGCCGAGCGCTCCGGTGCGGTGGTGCTGTTGAAGGGCGCCGATACGGTGATCGCATCTCCGGACGGCCGCGCCACCGTCGCCGGCAACGCGCCGCCCTGGCTTGCCACCGCCGGCGCCGGCGACGTGCTGGCAGGCTTCATCGCGGGCTTCCTGGCGCAGGGTGTCGCGGCATTCGAGGCCGCCAGCATCGGTGTGTGGTTGCACGGCGAAAGCGCCAGCGAGGCGGGGCCCGGCCTGATCGCCGAGGATCTGACCGAGGTGCTGCCGGCCGTGTTCCGCCGCCTCTATGACGAGTTCGGGATTGAGTATTAAGCGGCTCACGCTTGCCGAAATGGACGCCGCCGCGCGTGTGCACCGCGCGGCGTTCGACAATGCGCTGCCCTCGCTCGCGGGCTGCATACGCCCGACGAAGACCGCTGGTTCTATCGCGAGCGGATGTTTGCCACCTGCACGGTGTGGGGCGCATTCGACGGCGGGGCGATGAGCGGCGTGATCGCGTTCCACGACGACTGGATCGAGCAGCTCTACGTGTTGCCGGCCGCGCAGGGCCGCGGCATCGGCGGCACGCTGCTCGAGATCGCAGAGCAGGGTGCGGACCGGCTGCAACTCTGGACCTTCCAGCGCAACGCGCGGGCGCGCCGCTTCTACGAGGCGCGCGGCTTTGCCGCGGTCGAGCAAACCGACGGCAGCCGCAACGAGGAGAGGGAGCCGGACGTGCGCTATCTCTGGGCGCGCAGGGCCGGCGGATGACATATTGATCGGATTGACTGACCCCAGGCGGATCCGGGGAACAGGACGGGGCTCACGGCGGGGCGAAAGATCATCTGGCAATCGGCCACCATTTGAGCACTTAATGCCTGTATCGACGAGCGAATGTACCCTTGAGCCTCGAGGCTGCGTGGTACGGACCGGAGCAACATGACGAGTCCCTGCCGCGTTCTAATGATCTATCCGAAGTTCGTTCCAGACTCGTTCTGGAACTATACGGAAGCTTGCGAACTCGTCGGCGCGAAGTATCCGGCGGCGCCACTCGGACTGATCACCGTCGCCGCCATGCTGCCGAAGCATTGGGAGGTTCGGCTCGTCAACCGTAACACCGAGCCTTCGACCGACGCGGACCTTGACTGGGCCGACCTCGTCATGATCGGCGGCATGCTCAACCAGCAGCCTGATTTTCTCCACCTGATCGATCTCGCCCACCGGCACGGCAAGCTGGTATGTGTCGGTGGGCCTGATGTCTCCTCGAGCCCGCACCTTTACGCGGATGCGGACTTCCAGGTGATCGGCGAGGCCGAACACATCATCAAGGAATTCATCGCCGCCTGGGAACGCGGTGAGCGCAAGGGCGTGTTCACCGCCGAGAAATTCAAGATCGACGTCACGCTAAGCCCGATGCCCCGCTACGATCTGATCAAGTTCGATCATTATCTCTTTATTGGCGTGCAATATTCGCGTGGCTGCCCGTTCACCTGCGAGTTCTGCGATATTATCGAGCTGTACGGGCGCGTACCGCGCACCAAGACCCCCGATCAGATTCTTGCTGAGCTGCAAGCGCTCTACGATCATGGTTATCGTGGGCATGTTGATTTCGTCGACGACAATTTCATCGGCAACAAGAAAAACCTCCGCATCTTACTGCCGCGGCTCAAAGCCTGGCTGGAAGAGCGAGACTATCCGTTCGAGTTCTCGACCGAAGCCTCGATCAACATCGCCGATGACAGCGAGCTGTTGCAGGCAATGAAGGACGCGAACTTCTTTGGAATTTTCGTCGGCATCGAGAGCCCGGATCCAGAGACCCTCGTGCAGATGAAGAAAAAGCAGAACACCAGGCGCAACATCGCCGAGAGCGTTCACAAGATTTACGACTATGGCATGTTCGTCACCGCGGGTTTCATCGTCGGGTTCGATACCGAGAAGGTCTCGATGGCGCAGGCGATGATCGACTTCATCGAGGAGGCGAGCATTCCAGTCTGCATGGTTGGACTGCTCTATGCGCTGCCTGGCACACAGCTGACTCGGCGGCTGGCCCAAGAAGGCCGCCTGCACGAAGGCCATGATCTCATGAAGGTCGAACAGGCGGGCGACCAATGCACGCTCGGCTGCAATTTCGAAACCAAGCGTCCGCTTCGTGACATCCTTGTGGACTACAAGGCTGTGCTCGGGCACGTGTTCAGCCCGGCGGCATATGCAGGGCGGCTGTCGCGGCTTTCCGTCATGCTCGACCGGTCCGATCGGCGCCGCGATCTGCCCGATGGCGACGTGCGCACGAAGCTTGGCGGCATCGAGGGCGTACACAGGATCATGCGGACCCTGCCGGAGGTTCGCGAGCCGTTCTGGAAGACCTTCGTCGAGGTCGCCAAGTCCAACCCAGGCGCACTGCGCTACATTGTGATGCTGATGGCGCTGTACCTGCATTTCGGGCCGTTCTCGAAGCACGTGATCGGTGAGATTGACCGCCGGATTGCCGAACTGGATGCCAAGCCTCCGGTAAGGGTCGCGGAGCTTGTGCCGCGAGCTCGGCTGGACGCCGTTTGATGGACGGCAAAGTTCGCCGGCGGGGCCGCGGGATCTGCATGCGCCAGCCCGCGAGCTGTCGCTGATCTCCAAGCGGCGCAGCAGGATCACGATTGAGCAGCCCGTGCGTCTCGCCGATTTCATCGCATCAGCGCGCCGCCGCCGTCCGGACGGTATCGATTGCGCCAATCCACGCCATTTCAAGAATGAGGACCGCGAATGACCGTCTATGTGATCGCACTGGTGAAGTTCACGCAGGAGGAATACTACCGCCGTTATCAGTCCCGCTTTGCCGGCGTGTTCAAGGCCTTCAACGGCCGCCTGCTGGCGGCCGATGAGAGGCCGAAGGTTCTCGACGGCGAGTGGACCCGCGACAAGGTCGTGATCATGGAATTTCCCGATGAGACGGAGGCGACCCGCTTTCTCGACTCGCCGGCCTATCAGGAAATATCCAGGGATCGCATCGCTGGCGCGACCGTGCTGTCACTGCTGGTGAAGGGGCTGCCGTAGCCGCTGTGAGCAAGGACGAGGGCCACACCGGCGCGTGGGTGGCGCTGCTTCGACTCAGGCAACGTCGGTGGAAAGCGAGACGCTCTTCCACGCATCGAATTCGGCTTGCAGCAGCTTCATTTTGTCCTCGACCAGCCGCACGGCGTCGCTGCCGAGCAGCAGATGCGCCGGCGGATCGGCCGACAGTGCGAGTTTCAACATCGCGTGCGCGGCCTTTTGGGGATCGCCGACCTGCCAGCCGCTCAGTTCCATGCGGCGTTTGCGGATCGGGTCGATGACGGCGTCATAGTCTGCGATCGACCTTTCGGCTCGTACCATCGATCGTCCGGCCCAGTCGGTGCGAAAGCCGCCCGGCTCGACGGCGGTGACCTTGATGCCGAGGTCCTTGACTTCCTTGCCGAGGGTTTCCGATATCCCTTCCAGCGCGAACTTGCTGCCATGGTAGTAGCTGAGGCCGGGCATCGTGATGATCCCGCCCATCGACGTGATGTTGAGGATGTGCCCGGCGCGCCGCTTGCGCATGAAGGGCAGCACCGCCTGGATCATCGCGACCGCGCCGAAGACGTTGACCTCGAACTGGCGTCGCAGATCGTCGATCGATGATTCCTCCAAGATGCCCTCGTGGCCATAGCCGGCATTGTTCACGAGAACGTCGATCGCGCCGATCCTGCGCTCGACATCGGCGACCGCGGGCGCGATGGCCTCGGTGTTGGTGACGTCAAGAACCACCGGGCGCGCACCTGCGCCGAGCGCTTCGAATTTCCGCTTGTCGTTCTCGTTGCGCACGGTGCCGGCGACGGTATGGCCGTCGGCCAATGCTGCCTCGGCCAACGCGCGGCCGAAGCCGGACGAAACGCCCGTGATGAGGAAAGTCTTTGCCATGGAGATGTCCTTCAGATCGAGATTGCAGGCTCGATATAGGCGACTTGATTAGTGCAATAATCGGCATAGAATGGCATGACCTGATGCAGATAATCGAACAATGCAGCACGCTGGCCTTTTCGAGCTGAACGCCGTCGTCGCGATTTCAACGCATCGCAGCTTTCGTGCGGCCGCGACTGAACTCGGCATCTCGCCCTCGGCGTTGAGCCATGCGATCGCCGCCCTGGAAAAGCGGCTTGGCGTGCGCCTCATCAACCGGACGACGCGCAGCGTCGCGCTGTCGGAAGCCGGAGAGCGCTTCCTCGCCAGGGTCAGCCCCGCGTTGCGCGAGATTGCCGGCGCGATGGAGGATGTGAACGAGTTCCGGGATACGCCCGCAGGAACGCTGCGCATCAATTTGAAGGAGCGCGCCGCGCACCAGATCCTCCGTCCGGTCGTTGCAAAGTTTCTTCGGCGCTATCCCGACATGAACGTCGAACTGACACTGGAGGGACGTCCCATCGATATTGTCGCGGAAGGTTTCGATGCCGGCATCCGGCTGGCCGAAGCCGTGCCGCAGGACATGGTCGCGATCCCCTGCGGCCCGGACACGCGCTTCATCGTCGTTGGCGCGCCCGACTATTTCGCACGCGCTTCCGTGCCGCGGTCTCCGCTTGATCTGCTCGCCCATGAATGCATTCGCAGGCGGATGCCGAGCGGCAAGCTCTATCACTGGGAGTTCGAAAAGCGCGGCGGCGAGCAGATGGTGGTGGATGTCCGGGGCAGGCTGACCCTCGACAGTGACAGCCTGATGGTTGAAGCCGCACTCGACGGCCTGGGACTGGCGTTCGTCAGCGATTTCTGGGTGATGGAGCATCTCGCCGCCAGTACCCTGCGAGCCGTGCTGGACGACTGGACGCCGCCCTTTCCCGGCTTGCGCCTCTACTATCCGAGACACCGGCACATGACGGCGGGGCTTCGTGCTTTCGTCGACATGATACGGGAAGATACGAAGTCGGCCGCCAGGGGTGGGGTGGTCCGTTCACCTCCGGCCAAGCGATCGGGCGATCATCGCAGGCGGGCTTGAGTCGTCGAACTCAGAGATCGGGCCAACATGAGGCCATCTACAGATGTGGCACCACTTCGACGTTCGCCTTGAGGAGTGCTGAAGCCGGTGTGCCGTTCATCAGCTCGTAGGAAAATCGCGTCTCAAAATAGTCGCCGCCGAGAAAGCCCTTGTTCGGGCTGTAGGCGGTGCTGGTCTCATTGTCGGCCCAATATTTTCCGCGCTTGGGGCTGACGAGAATCTTCTGCGGGCGCATCGGCCCCATCGAACCATAGTTGATCCGGCAAACGTGATCTTGCAGCACGATAATTTTGACGGCGACGGTACAGTCCGGGCAGAGGCTGATCCTTGGGACGCGGCAATTCGCGTTGAAGCCTCCTCTCGCGTTGGCCATGCCGGTCGCCAACACCGACAGGATCAGCAACGCAACGTAGAAAATGACGATCGAGGTTCGAGACATCAGAAGGATCTTGCCTGCAAGGGCTATTCGGTGCCCGCATCGGGCTCGGCCATACTGGAACACTTCCCGGCGAACGGCACGTTACGTTTTATTGCCCAAGATTGTTGCCAGAGACGAATCGGAAATGCCGCGTCTCTCGCATGAGAAGAGCCGGCATTGATCGGCTGGAAACAAAATGAAACGCGCCGTGTTTTCACGAGACTGTTGATGGACGCGCGGAGAGGCGCGGGCTAAGGCCCAACGACATTCTCTCTCGTATCATCCGGAAACTGTCCCGTGAGTGGCAGGCAAAACGATTTCCTCGCTCAGGCGCTGCAACAGGGCGCAATGGCGCTCCGAACGCAGCAGTTCGCTCAGGCGGAGCAGATTGCGGCCAACATCCTGAAATCCAGCCGCACAGACAGGAACGCAGCGCTTCTGCTCGCCCATGCTTTGAGGGGACAGAAGCGGGAAGCCGAGGCGATTGCGCCGCTCGAGCGGGTTGCGCGCCGCGGCGACGATGGCGAGGTCGAGACCTTGCTTGGCGCATTGTTGTGTGGTGCGGGGCGGGCCACGGACGGCTTGGCACAGCTTCGGCACACGGTTGCACGCCGCCCGCCATATCTCCCTTCATTTCAGGAACTCGCCGGGCAGCTTGCCAAGGCCGGTCAATACGACGAGGCGATCAGCACGGTCGAGGCCGGCCTCGCGCTGGCCCCCGACAGCGTCGATCTGAAGCTTGATCTCGGGCGGCTGCTGCATGATACCGATGACTTCGCGCGGGCTGCGCATGTCCTGACCGCCGCGCGCGATGCTGCGCCGGGACGCCCCGATATTCTCAACCAGTTCGGGCGGGTCCTGGTCCTGCATGGCGACTACGCCGCGGCCGCGGATGCTTTCCGCCGCGTGCTCGCCCAGTACCCTGACGATCGCTCGACCCGCGCCTACCTTGCCACATCGCTCTTCGAGCAGGGTGAGCGCGACGCTGCCGAGGCGGCGCTGCGCTCCGTCATTCGTGGTCAGCCCCAGCTTCTGGGACGCGCGGCGTTCGTTATGGCCGCAGGATCGCGTGGCCGCTTCTTCTTCGCGCGGAGCGACGCTGCGCGATTCCTCGGCGGGGAAGCAGGCTGAGCGGATCGGACGTAATCTCGTCGCGCCTCAGGCCCTGAAGTTTCTCCGGTAGAGGTTGGGCTGTCGCTTGAGCTCACCCCTGAACTCGCCGACGCGCTTGGCCTCTTCCGCGGTGAATGACGATGCCTGCGCAGTCCAGTCGTCGCGCTTGACCGGAATGCATTGCGCGATGGGGGTGCCTTTGGGGAGGACACCTCGGAAATTCCGGTCGTGCCAGTACGCCGGGAAGTGCACCCAGTTGTCGGCATAGAGGTCGGAATTGACCAGGCCGCTGAGCGTGGTGAACGGCAGGTCGAAGCGGTTGACGGGATGCGTGAAGTAGATTGCGTAGCCGTCGGGCGCCTCGACGGTCCATAGATTGTGGAATTTGAGAAAGAAGCGGCCCGCTTCGAACAACGGCGTGCCGCTGACCTGACCCGGGTCGTGAAATCCGATCGGCGAGCGCGGAAATTCGGGTGTGCCTCCCGGCGGCAGGTCGTGATCCCAGGTGATTTCGCCGTCCTCGACCTTGAGATCGCAGACCAGTGGCAGCAGGTACCCGCAGGTCATCGCGTCAACGAACGGCGGGCAGCGCTTGATGGTGTCCTCGTCGTGCAGGTTGATCGAGGAGAAGGCCGTCGCCGGCATGGTCTTGAGCCAGTCGGGAACGCCCTGCGCTGCCGGGACCGGTCGCGGGATCAGTCCTTCGAGCTGTTTCGGACAGCGAAATTTGAGCGTCAGCTTGTTGTTGTTCGTCATTGGGCGCTCCAGTGCGCCCGATCGACCTACATGATGATGTCGTGAATTCTCGCTCACGATCGATTGATGGCGACCTCAGCCATGCGTCAGACAAACGCCAATCCGTTGCCGCCCTCATCGGAAGCAGGGGCACACACAATCTGAAGCAAACGGGAAACGCCGCACGCGCTAGCTCACGAGATACTTCGCCACCGCCGGCTCGTTCCATTCGATGCCGAGCCCGGGACCGCGGGCCGTCACTGCGCCGTCTATGATCTCGGCGGGCCTTGCGAGGATCGCGCCGGCGAAGTCGAGGAACTCGAGCCAGTGCGCGGTCGGCGCCACCGCCAGCAGATGCGCGCTGACTTCCGCGAACAGATGGCTCGACATCGGGATCGATGCGGCATCGGCCTGTCCCGCGACCTGCATCCAGCCGGTGACGCCGCCGACCTTCATCACGTCGGGCATGATGAAGTCGGATGCGCCGGCCGCGATCGCCTCGGCGAAACCGCGGGGAAACCACCAGTTCTCGCCGGCCTGGATCGGCGTCGGCGAGGTCTCGCGGACCCTGGCGTGGCCGGACAGGCTTTCCTGCGGTACCGGCTCCTCGATCCAGTGCAGATCGTAGGGCGCAAGGCGGGCGATGCGGCGGGTGGCTTCCGCCGGATCGAGCGACTGGTTGAAATCGATCATCAGCGCGATGTCGGGGCCGAGCAGGGCGCGCACGCCCTTCACGACGCGCTCGTCATTGGCGGCATCGCCGTCGCCGCCCTTGATCTTGATGCCCTTGA
This sequence comes from Bradyrhizobium sp. USDA 3240, assembly GCF_054063295.1. Taxonomy (NCBI): domain Bacteria; kingdom Pseudomonadati; phylum Pseudomonadota; class Alphaproteobacteria; order Hyphomicrobiales; family Nitrobacteraceae; genus Bradyrhizobium; species Bradyrhizobium sp. USDA 3240. Next base: position 201,111 of record NZ_JBSSGD010000002.1, on the reverse strand, counting down.
AGCCTTGGTCGAGCGAGCGGCGCAGCGCGCGCTCGTCCGCTACGGGATCGACCGCGCCATAGCTGTCATAGGCCTTGATCGGCCTCGCCTAGCCGCCGAGCAGCGCGACCAGCGGCCGGCCGCCGAGCTGACCGAGCACATCCCAATAGGCCATGTCGAGGCCCGACACGGCCATACCGACCAGACCCTGCGCGCCGAGCAGCCGGAACTTGGCATCCATCGCCTTCATCAGATCAAACGGGGCGACCGGCCTGCCGATCAGCTCGCGACCGATCTCCTCGATCAGATAGCAGAGAGGGTGAAGTGTGAGCTTGCTGTAGGCGAAGATGTAGGTGCGGCCGATAACTCCTTGATCGGTTTCGACATCGATCAGCACCAGCGGACCGGAATCGATCACGCCAAACGCGGTCTTCACAGGACGCTTGAGCGGCACCACGACGCTTCGTGCCTTCACTCCGCGAATCGCTGCAACTGTCTGGCTCATCGGTGCTTCCTTTGGCGGTTTCCACTTCTTGTTATTGGACACTGTACCATCGCAGCAGCCGCGGCGCGGCCCAATCGGTCGCGACCTGCTCGATCAAATAGCGGCCCGGATATTCGGCGAGGAAGGCGATGCGCTGGGTCTGGCCCGGTTCGACCGCGAGCGTGTCGAGCCAGAACGGCTTCCAGCCATCGTCGAGCCGGTCGAGCAGACGGAAGTGATGGCCGTGCAGATGAAAGGCGCTGGCGATTGCGCTCGGGTTGGTCAGGGCCAGCACGACGGTTCGGCCTGCCTTTGCCTGAAAAGCCGGGGCGGTGGAGGGCTTGAACTCCGCCGGGCGGAACCAATCGGTTGGCGTGCCGAGCGCCAGATCGAATCTCGCTGCACTCTTGAGATCGAGCTGGGCGGGCATGTCATTACCCGGCAGCGGCGGGGCCGGCGGGAACGGCGCCGTTCGGATCGGCGGTTCGTCCGAGACAACCAGCTTGCCGACCGGGCGGGCCTGCTTGCCGTCGTGCAGCAGGATCGGGAATCTGGTTCCGGCCGGACCGGTCGCATCGACAAAGACGTCCGTACGGCCGCCCGGAGCCAGGATCAGCGCACCGTTGCGGGCCGGGAACGGTTCGGCCGGCTGGCCGTCGATCGCCATCACGCGGACGTCGAGGTTCTCCAGCTTGACCGCCAGCACACTGCGTTGGCTGCCATTGATAAAGCGGAGTCTGAGACGGGCATTGGCCGGTGCCGAGATATCGTATGAGGTCTTGCCGTTAATTGTATGAATTTGCGTCGAATCTTTCGGATCCCTTCCGGGCGGGACCGCGGTTCCATCGGACTGCAGGCGCCACTCCTCGATCAGCAGGACCTCGTCGCGATCGACCGCCACCGGCGAGGTGCCGGTCACGATCAGCGGGCGCGGTCGTGCCGGCGCCGTGCCATCCCCGAACAGCGGCTCGCACAAGAACGTGCCGGCATGCAGAAGCGGCAGCTGAAAGGTATCCTTTGCCCCGGCGGCAAGGGGCGCCCGGGAGGCCAGCGGCTCCGCGGCCGGGACGCCATCGAGCCCGCGGCAATCAAGTGCGGCTGCAACCGGCAGCTCGTTGCCGAACGTCACGTCGAGGACCTCGCCGCGCTTGAAGCGGAGGTCGCCACTGCCGAGCGACCAGACCGGGGTCTCCGGGGTGCCCGGACGAAGCAGGATGCGGTCGGTTTTGGCCTGCAACGCGACTGCCGTCCGGCCCTGTGCCCAGCCGGGGCTCGGCCAAGCGGGGCAAAGCGCCGCGGCGCCGAGGCCGGCGATCAGGTCGCGTCGGGTGAGGGAAAATTCGGGACTTGCTGCAGGGCTTGCCATCCGGCCGATGCGGACCATTTTCAAGTGTACCTGTCCAGTCGCGATCGGTCGCAGGGCGGGCTCTCCAGCGGCCATTTTTTTGCTGCGAACCGGTGGGCGCATGTTATAAGCCCGGCCGCCCGCGGCATCGCGGCCGGACTGGATGCTTTTCGCGCGGGCGTGGCGGAACTGGTAGACGCGCTGGATTTAGGTTCCAGTGACGAAAGTTGTGGGGGTTCGAGTCCCTCCGCCCGCACCAAGCGCTTACAGCGTTTGCATGACGAATTCTTGGAGAACCTTGGGCCCCCGAAGGGGACGAGGGTTCGCCGAACCCACAGACGTTAGGCCGCAAGGCTCACCGTCGAACAGACTGGACACTGCCACGGCCGCTCGGGCCGCGGCAAAAGCGGAAGAAGATTGATACCATGCAGGTCACCGAGACCCTCAACGAGGGACTGAAGCACGAATTCAAGATCAGCGTTCCGGCATCCGATCTCGATGCCAAGGCGGGCGCCAAGCTGGTCGACCTCAAGGACAAGGTCCGTCTCAACGGCTTCCGTCCCGGCAAGGTGCCGGTTGCGCACCTGAAGAAGATCTACGGCCGCTCGGTCATGGCCGAGACCATCGACCAGACCATCAGCGACACCAACCGGCAGATTTTCGAAGATCGCGGCTTCCGCCTCGCCGGCGAGCCGAAGATCACGATGCCGACCGAGAAGGACCAGGTCGAGGAATTGCTGTCGGGCAAGACCGACCTGACCTACACGGTCGCGATCGAGGTCGTGCCGCAGATCCAGCTCGCCGATTTCAAGTCGTTCTCGGTCGAGAAGCCGGTGGTCGATGTCTCCGACGCCGACGTCGACGATGCCATCAAGCGCGTCTCCGAGGGCAGCCGTCCGTACAATGCCAAGGCCGAAGGGGCGGCGGAGAAGGGCGACCGCGTCACCATCAGCTTCAAGGGCACCATCAACGGTGAAGCCTTCGAGGGCGGCACCGGCGAGGGCATCCAGGTCGTGATCGGCGCCGGTCAGTTCATTCCGGGCTTCGAGGAGCAGCTGATCGGCATCGGCACGGGCGAGACCCGCACGCTGAAGGTCCCGTTCCCGAAGAACTACCTCAATGAAAAGCTCGCCGGCCAGCCGGCCGAGTTCGAGACCACGGCGACGCTGATCGAGGCGCCCGGTGAGGTCACGGTCGACGACGAATTCGCCAAGACGCTCGGCCTCGAGTCGCTCGACAAGCTAAAGGAGCTGATGCGCGAGCGCCTGACCGCCGAGTTCGCCGGTGCGACCCGCCAGAAGGTCAAGCGCGCGCTGCTCGATCGGCTCGACGAGAGCCACAAGTTCGAGGCCCCGCCGTCGCTTGTCGCGGAAGAGTTCAACTTGATGTGGAACTCGATCAAGGCCGAGATGGACTCGACCGGCAAGACCTTCGCCGACGAGAACACCACCGAGGATGCGGCCAAGGACGAGTACCAGAAGATCGCCGACCGCCGCGTCCGCCTCGGCCTCGTGCTCTCGGAGATCGGCGAGAAGAACAAGATCACCGTGACCGACGACGAGGTCTCGCGCGCTGTCATCGAGCGCGCGCGCCAGATGCCGGGCCGCGAGAAGGAAGTCTGGGATTACTACCGCAGCAACGCCCAGGCGCTGGCCCAGCTCCGCGCCCCGATCTACGAGGACAAGGTCGTCGACTTCGTCCTGGAGCTCGCCAACGTGACCGAGAAGAAGGTCTCGAAGGATGAGCTGTTCAAGGATGAAGACGCCGAGAAAACTGCCGCTTAATTGCGGCACCTCGCGTTAATGATGAACCGTGAAAGCACGCCTGCGACGGGCCTCCGTCGCTAGGCGCGCCGACGCGAATCGGCTTGAACTTCTGCGACCTGCCCAGTTGGCTAGTGCCGGTCTTGTCGGCCGGAAATTGGCCCATATCTGGGTTAAGCCTTAACGTTCTGCATCACCCCTAACCCTTGGGTTCTTTCATGCGCGATCCCGTTGAAACCTACATGAACCTCGTGCCGATGGTCGTCGAGCAGACCAATCGCGGCGAACGCGCCTACGACATTTTCTCGCGCCTGCTGAAAGAGCGCATCATCTTCGTCACCGGTCCGGTGGAGGACGGCATGTCGACGCTGACCGTCGCGCAGCTGTTGTTCCTTGAGGCCGAGAATCCGAAGAAGGAAATCTCGATGTACATCAACTCGCCGGGTGGCGTGGTGACGTCGGGCCTTGCGATCTACGACACCATGCAGTTCATCCGTCCGCCGGTATCGACGCTGTGCACGGGGCAGGCGGCCTCGATGGGATCACTGCTGCTGGCTGCCGGCGAAAAGGACATGCGCTTCTCGCTGCCGAACTCGCGCATCATGGTGCACCAGCCGTCCGGCGGCTTCCAGGGCCAGGCCACCGACATCATGCTGCACGCTCAGGAGATCCTGAATCTCAAGAAGCGCCTCAACGAGATCTACGTGAAGCACACCGGCCAGACCTACAAGGCGATCGAGGACGCGCTCGAGCGCGACAAATTCCTTACTGCCGAGGATGCCAAGACGTTCGGTCTCGTCGACAAGGTCATCGACAAGCGGCCGGAAGACCCGTCGGCGGCCAAAGCTGCCTGACGACGCCGGCTGATCTGGACAGGCGACCCGGGGCGTCGGTGTGATCTCCACATTGACGCCTCACATAGTCGGCAAAGCAGGACGGCGGAGTACCTCGCAAGCGCATACGCGGGGCCAGAAAGTTCCGCTTTCGTGCTCATGGCCCGGCGTGGTAATCCCGCAACGTTCCATGGATTTCGACGCGTATTCCACGTACGATCGTGGAAAATCACGGTATTGTCACGGTCTTGAGCCTGCCCCCCGATTAGCGAATTCTTGATAGTCGGGTGCCAGCATGGTTGGCTGTAATGCATCGGCTATGATCGCGGAGATTCGAATAAACCGTGATCCACACGGTCAGTATTGCGTAGGGTCTTTTTTGGTACGGAATTTGCTCTATCTACCCAATACTCCGGTTTTGTGCCGGATTGGGTCGATCTGGCAAACGAGGTCGAACGGCGGACGGAGATAATGAATGAGTAAGGTCGGCACGAGCGACGCCAAGAACACGCTATATTGCTCGTTCTGCGGCAAGAGCCAGCATGAAGTTCGCAAGCTGATTGCCGGACCGACTGTCTTCATTTGTGACGAGTGTGTCGAACTCTGCATGGACATCATTCGCGAGGAGAACAAGTCCTCGCTGGTGAAGTCGCGCGACGGCATCCCGACACCGAAGGAAATCTGCAAGGTCCTGGACGACTACGTGATCGGCCAGAGCCATGCCAAGAAGGTGCTGTCGGTCGCCGTCCACAATCACTACAAGCGGCTTAACCATCAGACCAAGCACAACGACGTCGAGCTAGCGAAGTCGAACATCCTGCTGATCGGTCCGACCGGTTCGGGCAAGACGCTGCTCGCGCAGACGCTGGCCCGCATCCTCGACGTGCCCTTCACCATGGCTGACGCCACGACGCTGACCGAGGCCGGCTATGTCGGTGAGGACGTCGAGAACATCATCCTGAAGCTGCTGCAGGCCGCCGACTACAACGTCGAGCGGGCGCAGCGCGGCATCGTCTATATCGACGAAATCGACAAGATCAGCCGCAAGTCCGACAATCCCTCGATCACCCGCGACGTGTCGGGCGAGGGCGTCCAGCAGGCGCTGCTGAAGATCATGGAAGGCACGGTGGCCTCGGTCCCGCCGCAGGGCGGCCGCAAGCATCCGCAGCAGGAGTTCCTGCAGGTGGATACCACCAATATCCTGTTCATCTGCGGCGGTGCCTTCTCGGGCCTCGAGAAGATCATCTCCGCGCGCGGCCGTTCGACCTCGATCGGCTTCGCGGCGCAGGTGCTCGCGCCGGAGGATCGCCGTACCGGCGAGATCTTCCGTCACGTGGAGCCGGAGGATCTGCTGAAGTATGGCCTGATCCCGGAATTCGTCGGCCGTCTGCCCGTCGTCGCGACGCTGGAAGACCTCGACGAGGCCTCATTGAAGAAGATCCTGACCGATCCGAAGAACGCGCTGGTGAAGCAGTACCAGCGGCTGTTCGAGATGGAGAACATCGAGCTCACCTTCGCCGACGAGGCGCTTGGCGCGGTCGCCCGCAAGGCGATCGAGCGCAAGACCGGTGCGCGCGGCCTGCGGTCGATCCTGGAGAGCATCCTGCTCGAGACCATGTTCGACCTTCCGGGCCTCGAAGGTGTCGAGGAAGTTGTGATCTCGCGCGAGGTCGTCGAGGGCACGGCGCGTCCGCTCTACATCTATGCTGATCGTTCCGACCGCGCCGTCGAGAGCAGCGCGAGCGCCTAAGGCGCAACTTTCTGTCGTCGCAATTCATGCGGCTGCCGGGCGATCCGGCGGCCGTTGTGGCGCAGCAGCAGGCCATTTTCGCGTCGCAGTAAATGCCTGTTTAGCCTATATTTCCCGGCACTTCTCAGACTTGACACCCCCCCGCCTGATAGCCACCTAATGCTATCGGTGAGGGATCTCATGTGCTGAGATTCGTCGCTTTACGATGCGGAATATGCGGCTGCTGACGGCAATCTAATTCCGGATCACCAAGGCACCTTGTGGCGGTTGCGCAAGCAGGCGGACTGCGTGCAAGGGGGCAAAACAAAAGGATAAGGCCATGACGACATCAAAACCCCGGCCAACGATCGTCCACGGCGAAAGCCACTCCTATCCGGTGCTGCCGCTCCGCGACATCGTCGTCTTCCCGCACATGATCGTGCCGCTCTTCGTCGGCCGCGAGAAATCGATCCGCGCGCTCGAAGAGGTGATGAAGAACGACGCGCTGATCATGCTCGCGACGCAGAAGAACGCGTCCGATGACGATCCGGCTCCCGATTCAATTTACGAGACCGGTACGCTCGCCAGCGTGCTGCAGCTCCTGAAGCTGCCCGACGGCACCGTGAAGGTGCTGGTCGAGGGCCTCGAGCGCGCGCGTGTCGAGAAGTATTCCGACCGCAGCGAGTATTACGAAGCGACCGCGGTCGCACTCGCCGACGCGGACGCCACCTCGGTCGAGGCCGAGGCCTTGGCGCGTTCAGTCGTGTCCGACTTCGAAAGCTATGTGAAGCTGAACAAGAAGATCTCCGCCGAAGTCGTCGGCGTGGTTCAGGCGATCACCGATTTCGCCAAGCTCGGCGACACCGTTGCCTCGCATCTCGCGGTCAAGATTGCCGATCGGCAAGCGATCCTGGAGACGTTGTCCGTCACCCAGCGCCTGGAGAAGGTGCTCGGCCTGATGGAGAGCGAGATCTCGGTGTTGCAGGTCGAGAAGCGCATCCGCTCGCGCGTCAAGCGCCAGATGGAGAAGACTCAGCGCGAGTATTATCTGAACGAGCAGATGAAGGCGATCCAGAAGGAACTCGGCGACGACGAAGGTCGCGACGAGCTGGCCGATCTGGAGGAGAAGATCTCCAAGACCAAGCTCTCCAAGGAAGCGCGCGAGAAGGCCCAGCACGAGCTGAAGAAGCTGCGTCAGATGTCGCCGATGTCCGCGGAAGCGACCGTCGTGCGCAATTATCTGGATTGGCTGCTGTCGATTCCGTGGGGCAAGAAGTCCAAGGTCAAGAAGGACCTCGAGGCCGCGCAGGCGGTGCTGGACTCCGATCACTACGGGCTGGAGAAGGTCAAGGACCGTATCGTCGAGTATCTCGCGGTGCAGTCGCGCGCCAACAAGCTGACCGGACCGATCCTGTGCCTGGTCGGGCCTCCCGGCGTCGGCAAGACCTCGCTCGGCAAGTCGATCGCGAAGGCGACCGGCCGCGAGTTCGTGCGCGTGTCGCTCGGCGGCGTGCGTGACGAGGCCGAGATCCGCGGTCACCGCCGCACCTATATCGGCTCGATGCCCGGCAAGATCATCCAGTCGATGCGGAAGGCGAAGACCTCGAACCCGCTGTTCCTGCTGGACGAGATCGACAAGATGGGCGCCGATTTCCGCGGCGATCCGTCGTCGGCGCTGCTGGAGGTCCTGGACCCCGAGCAGAACTCGACCTTCAACGACCATTACCTGGAGGTCGACTACGACCTGTCCAACGTGATGTTCATCACGACCGCGAATACGCTGAATATTCCGGGACCGCTGATGGACCGCATGGAGATCATCCGGATCGCCGGCTACACCGAGAACGAGAAGGTCGAGATTGCGCGCAAGCATCTGATCCCGAGCGCGATCTCCAAGCACGGTCTGGACTCCAAGGAATGGTCGATCGACGACGCGGCCTTGCTCTTGATGATCCGCCGCTACACCCGCGAAGCGGGCGTGCGTAACCTTGAGCGTGAGCTCTCCACACTCGCCCGCAAGGCGGTGAAGGAGCTGATGATCTCCAAGAAGAAGTCGGTGAAGGTCACCGAGGCGAACATCGAAGAGTTCCTCGGCGTTCCGAAGTATCGCTTCGGAGAGATCGACGACGAGGATCAGGTCGGTATCGTCACCGGTCTGGCGTGGACCGATGTCGGCGGCGAGCTGCTGACCATTGAAGGCGTCATGATGCCCGGCAAGGGCAAGATGACCGTCACGGGCAATCTGCGCGACGTGATGAAGGAGTCGATCTCGGCGGCGGCGTCCTACGTCCGCTCGCGCGCGATCGTCTACGGCATCGAACCGCCGATGTTCGATCGCCGCGACATCCACGTTCACGTGCCGGAGGGCGCAACGCCGAAGGACGGTCCGTCCGCCGGCGTGGCGATGGCCACCGCGATCATCTCGGTCATGACCGGCATTCCGGTCCGCCACGATGTCGCGATGACCGGCGAGATCACGCTGCGCGGCCGCGTGCTGCCGATCGGCGGTCTGAAGGAGAAGCTCTTGGCTGCCGCGCGCGGTGGCATCAAGACGGTGCTAATCCCCGAGGACAACGCCAAGGATCTCACGGAGATTTCCGATGCGATCAAGGGCGGCATGGAGATCATTCCGGTCTCGCGGCTGGATGAGGTCGTTGCCAAGGCGCTGACCCGCGTGCCCGTGCCGATCGTCTGGGAAGAGGAGACCAGCAAGGTCGACGTCAAGCCCGACGCTTCGGATGAGGCGTCCGGTGGCCTGACGGCGCACTGAGCGAAACTCCAATCGAAATAATGAAACGGCGCCTTCGGGCGCCGTTTTTGTTTTGGCTCTGGTGCGGAAGGGGGGGCCGATCTCGCGCACGAGACCATGCATTGACAATAAATGCCGTCTGGCGGTCAGGGCGTCACATCGCGGACGAAATCGTTTGATGCGGTCTGGCCTTCGACAAGAAGCGTTTCTGAAGCCGATCCCAGATCAGAAGGAAGCGATCAGATGACCACGCAGCCTGGAGCGCCACTGCCTCCTGACGATATCAACCGGAACCTTACGCTGGCGCATTTCGACGATCCGATGCTTCGCCATGTCTCGATCGTCGGCGGTACCTACACCATCCTCGTGTCCGGCGAGCAGACCGGCGGCCGCTACTGTCTGATCGACATGCTGGTGCCGCCCGGCGGCGGCCCGCCGCCGCACCGTCACGAGTTCGAGGAGATGTTCACCATTCTGGACGGCGAGGTTGAGTTGATCTTCCGGGGGCAACCATATCGGGCAGGCGCCGGCTCGACCGTGAACATCCCTGCCAACGCGCCTCACGCGTTCAAGAACAGGTCCGACAAGCCGGTCCGCATGCTCTGCATGTGCACGCCGGCAGGCCAGGAGGAGTTATTCTTGGCAGTGGGCGATCCGGTCGCGAGTCGTACTGCGCCGCCGCCAACCCTCAGTCAGGCCGAGCGAGCTGAACGCATTGAAAGAGCAAAGGCACTGTCCGCGAAATACCGGACCGAACTATTGGCATGAGGCATCTGGTCTCGCCGCGGGCCGCCAGATCAGGCTAGCGGGTTGCCCTGTGCGCCGCGAGGTGCGCAGGGTTGCCAATGCACCACCGTGCGCAACTACTCCTTTTTCTCGACGAGGAAATTGCCGATCGCCCCGAGCGCCATCAGCACGCTGGTGCCGAGGAACACCGCGCGCATGCCGATATGGCCGCCGATGAATCCGCCGGCGAGCGGGCCGATCACTTGGCCGGCATATTGCGCCGAGATCGAGTAGCCCAGCATGCTGCCGGTGACCGTGTCGGGTACGCTGTGCCGGATCACGCTTGCGATGCAGGGCAGCAGGCCCCCGAGCGCGAGCCCCATCAGGAAGCGGAGCAGGATCAGCTGCCAGCCGCTGACTACGAAAGCCTGCGGGATCAGCAGCAGTGCGGATGCGGCTAGGCAGATGGTGATGATCCGCCAATGGCCGACGCGATCGGCGAGCTTGCCGAGATGCGACGACGACAGCAGGCTGCCGAACGCCGCTGCCGACATCACGAGGCCGGCGACGAACGTCACCTGCGGCGTCTCGACCAGCTGCGCGACATAGACCGTGATGATCGGTTCGATCGACATGTTGGCGATCATCAGCAGCAGGCCGGTGCCCCACATCGCGACGACAGGACGCTTGTCCGGAACCAGCGACCAGCTGCCACGCGCCTTGGCGCCTTTCGCTGTCTTCGGACGCGCCTCCTCGCGGATCAGGAAGGTGGTGCCGAGGAAGGTGATGAAGATGACGCCGCCGATCAGGAAGAAGGTCGCGCGGATGCCGATCAGGCCCGGTAGCACGCCGCCGACCAAGGGGCCGACTAGGCTGCCGGCCATGATGCCGGCCGACAGCACGCCGATCGCCCAGCCGGAGCGCGCCTTCGGTGTCTGCGACGCGATCAGCACGGTCGAGCCCGAGGCGTAGCCGCCGAGCAGGCCGGTCAACAGCCGCAAGCCGACCAGCTCATAGACATTGTGCGCCATGCCGATCAGCGACATGGCGACTGCCATGCCGAGGCTGGCGCGGATCAGCATCAGCTTGCGGCCATAGCGGTCCGCAAGCCGTCCCCACAGCGGCGCCGTCAGCGCCGCGCTGAAGAAGGTCGCGCCGTAGGCTACGCCCGACCATTGCACGATGGCGGCATGGTCGGTCACGCCGAGCTGCTCGACATAAAGCGGCAGGAACGGCAACAGCAGCGTCATCCCCACGATGGTCGTGAAGGATCCGATCACGCAGGCGACGAGGTTGCGCCTCCAGGGGCCGGCGTCGAGGGCCGCCTCGCGATCGATCTCCATGTTCATGTCAGCGCAGCCCGATCACGGCGAAGCCACGCGCCCGTAGGCCGCGACGGTCCTCGTTGAGCGAACGCAGCAGGCGATCCCGGGTGTCGGTGATGTGATCGGCGGCCTCGCGCGCAGCGGAATCCGGATCGTTGGCCTTGATGAAGCCGAGAATGCGCCGGTGCTCGCGCCAGGCCTGCTCGCGCGAAGGTTCGGTCCACACCTCGAGCCAGCGCGCCCGCGACAGCCGGGTCATGGCGCCCGCGATCGCCTTGACGATGAAGGGGTTGCCGGAGAGGCGAGCGATCTCGACATGGAAGTCGGTGCCGACCCGGTGCCATTCCTCGCGCGGCGCGCCGGACTGGCAGGCATCCAGCATCTCCTCGACGCCGGCGATGTCGGCCGCGCTCGCCCGCGCACAGGCGAGGCGGACGGCCGTCGTCTCCAGCGGGATCCTGAACTCCGCCAGCGCCTCCAGCTCACCGAGGTCGATCGGTGCGACGATCCAGTTGCGGCCGTCGCGGCGGACCAGCTCTTCACCTTCGAGCCGCACCAGCGCGGCGCGGATCGGCGTGCGCGATCCCTCGAACCGGCTCTCGAGCCAGCGCTCCGTCAGCCGCTCGCCCGGGCCGAGGTCGAGGGAGAGGATCATCTCCCGGAGCTGGTCGTGGATCTGAAGCATCTGCGACAAGGCGGTCTGCCGGTGTGGGAGTATAGTTTTAGAACCCTGTCGACGTATCCCGAATTGGTATCCCAAACAATCCCATTTTGGGATACCAGCATTGTCCCAACGGGCACCACACCGTGTCGCGGATGCCTTGCGGGCCGCATCCTCGGGAACGACCTCTTGGGCGACCGCCTTGTTGCGCGGCGCCGAATTGGGAGAGCGCGGATGCAGATCGACGGGCAATGCCATTGCGGCGCCGTGACCTATCAAGCCGAGATCAATCCCGAACGGGTGTCGATCTGCCATTGCACGGACTGCCAGGCGCTGACCGGCTCGCCCTATCGCGTCACGGTGATCTGCGCCGCCGAGCAGGTCCGGCTGACCGGAGGTGCTCCGAAGATCTATGGCAAGCGGGGCGATAACGGCCGGATCCGCTTCCAGCATTTTTGTGGCGATTGCGGTTCCCCGTTGTTCACCAGCGGCGAGGATGGCGGTCCCGACGATTGGGGCATCCGCTGGGGCAGCATTCGCCAGCGCGGCGAATTGACCCCGCGACGCCAGGTCTGGTGCCGCTCCGCCGCGCCCTGGATCAATGATCTCAAGGGATTGCCGGCGCGGCCCAAGGATTGAAACCCAAGGATTGAAGCCTACGGATTGGGGCCTTGCGGCCCTCGCGACCTTGCGCCCGAGGGGCGGGCGAGGCTAAAGAGGCGCGCAGGTAAGGGCGGCTAGCTCAGCTGGTTAGAGCATCTCGTTTACACCGAGAGGGTCGGGAGTTCGAATCTCTCGCCGCCCACCACTACCTTCCTGATTTGCCTTGATTTTCTTCTCTGGCTTGGCGCCGATGCGAGCGAGCTCGCGCGCATTCAACCGAACTTCAACAGCAAACAGGTCCCGTCGGCAGTGGTTCTGGATCTGCTGCATGATGAAGTCGATGCCGAGAGCGACGTCGGAAAGGAATTCCGGATCGAAGGCCTCATAGTTGTCGGTTGTCCGTGACCCTTCCTTCAGGGAGTGGCCCAGCCAGATCGAGCGCTGTTCGCGAGTGACGCCGCGGCACATCGGTCGGATCTTGCTGGCCATGAAATGGCGGAACGAGCCCGGGCTGAATTTGGTCACGCCAGCGGCCTTCACGGCGCTCTTGAGCGACTTCTTCACTGCCCGCACTCGCTCACCCTGGAAGACCAGCAACGCCTCAGGGGGCGGCGGCTCGCCCGCCAGCACCGCTTCGCGACGCGCCCTTGCGTCGATCGCAGCCCAAAGGTCCAGCCAGCCGCCGAGACACCGCGTCTCGAGGATCGTCGCACGGCGCTTGTTGGTCTGGAAGCGGTCCGGCGGGTTGAGATAGATCAGACCATGCTCTCGCTGCACGCGCGGCGAGAAGTCGAAGATTGCCTCGGGCCGCGCCCAAGTGTTGAGGGCGAGGATCGCGTAACGGAAGAGATGTTCGTGCTCGATCGCGTCGAGGACGCGCGCGATATCTTCGATAGTGCTGGTTGAATGCCGCGGCTTCGACGGCGGGATCTTCAATTCCTTCGCGATCCGGTCGCGCTTGTAAACGAACTTCGGCGCGTGGGTCATCAGCGCGGTTTCGACGTCCTGGTCGAACGGATCTTTGCGCAGCTTAACCTCGGTCATTTCATTGAAGGCGGAGCACAGCACATCAAGCCGCCGCTCGATCGACGCGGGCGTGTGACCGAACTTCGTGTGCAGCCATTTCGCGAAGTCGAGTTGGCGCGCCGGAGTCCAGAACGAAACGGGCGCCATGGGCGCCTTGGCTTGGTCGTTCAAATATTGCTTTGCAAGTTCGCCGGCCCGGATCGCATCTGACTCCGACCTGATGGTCGTGGCGTGTCCCTTGATGTAGCTCGCGAGTGCGGCCGTGGTCATTACCTGATCAGGGCCAGGGATGGTGGCCCCTGCGGTGGCCGGCGCCGAGAGGATGAGCGCGGCGAGTCTGACTTTGGCGACTTCCCAATCTGTTGTTCTAAGAGAGCGGCGGCGGACGACGCCAGTTCCGGCGTCATACCGGCAGGCATAGACGCCGTTACCGCGCTGTGGGTACGGGCGGTCGAGGTACCATCCATCGAGACTGAAGGCCTCTTCGGCGCCGTCGGTGGGCTGGACGTTTCCGGTGCCGGCGCCATGGTGCTGGTTGTCTCGCATTGATCGCCTTTCCGTAGGTAAGTCTTGTCGATGTAGGCCTGCACCTGCTCGGCAGTGTAGCAGGGGCCCGAGCGGAACGCATAGAAGTCGACCGCCTTTGTCCTCCGGGCTTTTCGGAGTTCGCTGGCTTTCAGCATCGGCCATTGCGCGAGAACTTCATCCTCAGTCAGGTAGTTCTCTGGTGTGATTACGCGCGTGGTCATGGCGACACCGTCTCGACGCCGCGCGCGACCGGGTCGATCCCGGGGCGCTTGGTGACGTCGCCGGTTTCGTTGAGGATGGTGAGGGCGCGAGACATGGAGGTGCCTTCAAGACGCAAAGAGCCAGTCCGCGGCGCGGACGTGGTCCTTCTCGGGATAGGTGATGAGATCCTTGGTGCGCAGCGCGCTCCGCGGATTGGCGTAGCTGCTCGAGGTCGCCGAGTATTGCGCGCCTTCCGCGGCCTTCGCGTTCGGGATCGCTTTCGGATGATGCGCGGCGATCGCGCCCAAGATCCTGCTTTCCGGGCCGCCCAGGTTGCCAAGGACAAAATCGAGCAGCGAGCCGGTCAGCTTGATCGGATTGGCCGCGGCGCGACCGGCCGGCGTGATCGTCAGGCAATCGGGGCGCGGATAATCGATTAGGCCTGCAGTCTTCAGCGCGCTTCGCGGGTTCGCATATGATGAAGAAGTCGGGCTGTATCCCGCGAGCCATGCCACCTGCGCGTTGGCCGGCGCGTCGTGGCCCATCTTGGCCCAGGTCGCCAGCGAATTCAGGATGCGCTGCTGGGGGCCCGGAAGGTTGCCGGTTGCGTTGGGGGTCTGCGGCTTCTGCGCGGGCGGTGAAGCGCGCGCGGGCGACACCGGGCTGACGGGCGTATCAGTCTTCTTAGCGAAGGTGTCCACGACTTCGATCCGGATCGTGCTGAGCGAAGTGATGAAGCGGCCCTCGAGCTCGTGCAGCGCGGCTCGAAATTCCATGCCCAGATGGCTGATACGGGCGGCGAGATCTGCGCGCGCCTCTCGACACGCGCGCTCGAAGCCTTCCTGGCGCGCCGCAGCGATCGCCTGCGGCGCAGCCCCAGCGGCCGTGCCGAGTTGGGACTCGAGCCGCGCGATCTCGGCCCGCAGCCGCGGCACATCATTCTCCTCCGCCAGCCTGACAGCGTCTCCGATGATGGCGCGCAGCCGATCGCGATCGACCGCCGCGGTCTTCACCTGCAATTCGGCGTCGCCGTCCGTCGGTGTCGCGGAATTGTCGAAGCTCGAGATCTTCGGAAACTGCACCATGTCGGCGACCTGCGCCTCACCGGAGCAAATCCAGCCGGTGCCCGTCTTCAGCGAGGCGAGGGATGACGAAACCCGCTCAAAGGTCACCTTGTCGACGTTCGCTTTCAGCCACTTCTTGACCGGATCCTGATCGGCCGGCGCCGTTAGGCGGTGCGCGATCATGGTGTCGCAGCTGCCGAGCACGGCGTTGTGCAGCGCCTGGGTGCGCTGGGTCACCACCATCAGGCGGATACCCTTCGACCGGCCCGCGGTCGCCAGCTTCTTGGCGTTGTGGATCGCGAGGTTCTCGGCACCGATGCCGGCGCGCTCCTTCGGTGCGAATTCATGCGCTTCCTCGATCACGAGATAGACGACGCCGCGCATCCGCTTCATCAGGGCAGGGGGGGCGAAGTCATTGAAGAATTTCTGGAGGCCGCCAGCGTTGAAGTCCGCCATGTCGATGATTGACAGCGGAAGATCGCCGGTGGCGACGAGCTCGCCGATCGCCTTGCCGGCAGAGTCATGCAGTGGGACATGACCGCGCGGACCGCCGAGAATGTAGAACGGCAGGCCGGGCCGCTGACCGTCGGCGCTCGATGTCATGCCCCACCAATCCGACTTGATCGGGTCGAGGACGCAGACTCGAGCGGCCGGGTTGGCGGTGAGGATCTGCTCGACCGCGAGCTTCGCCGTGGATGTCTTGCCCGAGCCCGTCTTGCCTAGGAATGCAGTGTGCTGCTCCAAAACGGTGCGCGGGAATACGAAAGTCATAGAGGAACCTCCTTAAAACGAATGAGGGGCGTGTAGCCTCTGACGTAGAGCGGGTGTTTCGGCGTGCCGCCTTTGTTAAGGCCCAGACACCACATTTCGTGTCCGTCACGAAGCAAAGCGTCTTCGGCATCCACCGCGAAATGCACGAGGTTGCGGTGAAGGTTGCCCCAGGCGCAGACGATCCTGGCGGCTTGCTTCGCGGTGTCGCGGATAAGCGGCAGATTGCCCTTGCTCCGCGGTGCTACGCCGGGCTTGAGAAGCGCGGCGGGTTCGGTTGCGCGGTAGTCGCAGACGTTCATCATGGCGAGGCCGTCGAAACCCCACTCCATCGAGAAGTCGATCACCTTGTTCATGGTGGGGTCGTCGACGTTGGCATCGGCGACCGACGGGTTCATGCCAATCCAAAGGACGAAGTTGTTCGGCAGCCTAGTGCCAGCAGTAAACAGGTTCACCCACTTGCGGGTCAGCATCGGCCGATAGCAATCGTTCTCGCCCCAGAACATGGCGTCACCGGCGACGCCATCGGCGAGCCGCAGCTTGACCTTGCCGCCCGGATTGTGGAGCGCCGCGTTCATGACGTCGTCCCGAATTGCGGCTGGCCGCCTTCGATCAGGGCCTTCTTCCGGGCCGCGCAGGCTTGGATCAGCGTGTCGTACTCGGGCGAGCCGATCAGGATGGCATGCTTGGCCAGATAGGGGCCCGACCCGTGGTACCAGTTCTCGAGATCGGCGACGGTGGCGGCGCCGGCGATCGCGGGCAGCAGGAGATCCAGCGCTTGTTTCCGCTTGACGGTACCGCGCCGCTCGATCTCGCGGCGAGCGTTCCAGCGCCAATCCTCTCCCATCTTGTGGTCTTTGTTGGCGAGCCAATCCATGTAGCCGTCATCGGCAGCCGACAGTGGCTTGCCGTCGAACTGCCCGAAGTCGAATTTCGTGAAGACAGCCGGTTCGTTGCTCCACTGCACCAGCGTTTCCACGGTCTGATGTTTCAGGAGTTCGAGCACCAGGAGCCCGCAGACATAGGCGTCCGGCGCGGCACGGTGCGGCGGCATCGCAAGCGTCGGGTCGGCGGGCTCCAGCTTGAGCGCATGGCGCAGCGCTTGGAGAGAGTGGCTGTCGAGATCGGGCCACTGTCGCAAGCTGCACTTCCATGTGCAGATCCAGTGCGCCTTGATGAGCGGGTCGAGGAATTGCCTCTCGTAGGACGCCATATGCGCCGCGAATTGCAGCTCCTCGCCATCATCCTCCATCTCGACGAGGATCCGCCAGGCGGTGTTCCACGCTGGCGCATCCGCGACGTCGGCGTCCATGATGTGGTGAATGCCAGACGAGCTCGGCGGAATGGGCGCCGCCGGCTTCACGAAGGTACGTCGCGGCAGCGAATAGAGCTTGCCGTCGCGGATGTCGTGCGCGCCGATCTCGATCACTTCGGCTCGTTCGTCCAATCCGGTCGTTTCCAGATCCGTCGAGCGAATAATCATTGAAGGCTTCTCCAGTGCTGACGGTTGATGATTTTCCGGATGCAGGACTCGCCTGCGCCGTAACTTGCCGCCACGGATGCGATGGAAGGTTTCCCCTTCGCCCCCTTGGGTCGGATGCCGATCGTCAGCCGGATTTCCGAAACCTGTTCTGGGAGCAGTTTCGCCTTGTACCTACCGCCTGATTGGCGCTTCCCGTTCCGAACAGCGTCCTTCACGTTTTGCGAGCGCGTTCCCCAGGTCAGGTTGCTGAGACGATTGTCGTCGGGAAGGTCGTTGCGGTGGCACCCTTCATGTCCGGCCGGGCGCGGCCCGACGAAAGCCTCAAGCACGAGGTGGTGGACGAGCCGAGAGCCTTCCTCTCGCCCGAGCACAACGGTGAGATGGCCGCTCACTTGCGGGCCAGGCTGAAGTATCCGGCCACGATGCTTTCGCCGGATTGTTAGATCGCGGCCGCTGTATTGGTCGCGCCGGACATAGGTCTCGATGCGGTCGAGGCTTCGGACACGGCCGAGCTCAGAGACCTCATACTTCCCTTCGAAGCCGACAACTGGAAGCCAGCGTTCGGTCAAGCTGCGCTCCATTGTCCACGGCCGACCCGCACGCCGGCGCCCAGCTGGAGCACCTGCCGGATCTTGGCTTGGTAATTCGGGTTGGCCGCCGCCTTTGGATGGGACGCGAAGGCGCGGTAAATGTCGGAGAGGGCGACGGGACCGCGCTGCGCGCGCAGCCAATCCGTGATCGCGTCGCGCCAGGTTTTGGCCAGCGCGAGGACAACGACGCTCCGAGGCAGGCGCAGCGGCACGAACTGGCCGAAGTTGCGATCGACGGAAGCCAGCACCTCGGCATGTCGATCGCCATAGGCGCACAGAACCGACGGCGCGCCGGAGTCGCCGGCGGCGCCGCCGTCTGGCGTGCAGAAGTCGATCCGGCCGCGGGGGAACAGGACCGCGGTGGCGCGATCCCAGACGTAACGAAAGAATGTCGATGTCTCCGTCCTGGCGAAGATCAACGCGACGCCGCGGCCGTGCGCCGCCATTCGCGCCATGAAGCGGCCGAGCAGCCCGCGCAGATAGGGCGGGTTGAGCCAGACGTCGCCTTCCCAAGGCAGGAGCAGCCCGTTGTCGGCAATCGTGTAGTGGCGGCGGGCAGTCGGCCACGGCTGGTCGACCATCGCACTCGGATCCAAGTCGAAGGATTCCCAGCCGCCGAACATGCGCAGCAGCCAAGGCGGAGTCAGCCAGTTGTCCGTGCGGCCGCGCCGCGGAGTTTGGTGGCCGCCGATGCCGGCAAAGAGAGGGGCGCTATGCATCCGCCGCCTCCTTCACTGCTCGCCGCTCGCGTCGATCAGTCCGCCGGCCGATCCTGAGAAAGCCGAACGGGAGATGGATCTCGATGTTCGGCGCTCCGAAACAGATGGGGAGCCCGAAAGAGAAATGGTCCCAACCGGTGCGCCAGAAGTAGCAGACCCAGCTTTCGCCATCCCAACCGAACAGTCGGGAGCGAAGCATTTCCTCCCACCGAGCCCAGTTCTCCTTTGCTCTCCGCGCTCTTTCTCTTTCCTCCGATGCGGCCATGAAAATGACGCCGTCGCTCACGCCGTCGCGATACGATGGGTCGCTAACGAACCGGTCGCGGTCGTAATCAGGCTCCTGCGAGCGAGACCTGCTCATGGCGACGCTCCAGACCGCTCCACCGACCAGCAGCGGCGCTCAGCCCATTTCAAGACGGCCGGCGTGAGCGCTGTAGACGGGACGGCGCAATCCCATGTCGCAACGTCCATCTTCTGATGGACCTCGCAGCACCGGACCGTCCATTGGAACGGCTTCTTGTAGTGACCCTGGCCAGATCGAGATTGATCGTCGCAATAGTGGCAGCGATCGCCGAGCGAGCCGAGGGCGAGGCTGTATTCAACCGCGGCGCGTTGGGCCTGCTCGAGCCGCCAGCGAAGAGCCGGCTCGACCCGTAGTTCGTCCAAAAACAGCCAGTCCTCGACTAAGTTGAGCAGTTCGGCGGCGCGCTCGCCGACAAGCTTCTCGCCAGGGATGTTCGGTTTCCAATCGCCGACGGAGCCAAAGGCGATGTTCTCGGGCTGTTGGTCCGGCTTCGTCACCCACAACGATCGGGGCGCGGCATCGTATTGCGTGGCCGTCGCCGCGCTGGACTTGCGATAGATCTCTTCGCCTACCGTGATCCACGGATGGTGCCAGCCGTGGCCTTGGATCGTCGTCTCCGTGAATCGCAGGAATACGTATCCGGTGCGCGCGCAGGTCCGGCACCACTCCTCGGTCTGGCCGTTGTACTGGCAATAGAATTTTCTGGTTCCGAAGCAATTGTGGCACTTCGCCATCACGCCGACCGGCCGCGCATTAGCTTGGCCCACCGCAGCGTAGATCATCGCCACGAGGCCCTTGTAATGGTAGATCGCGTCGCGCCCGCAGCCGTGGTCGCGGGCGTGGCAGTTGAGCAGGCTCAGGGCCGTGACGACCTCGCTCGGCACCAATGTCGATCTGCTTTCAGTCGTATTCATCGTAGTCGCCGTCGTCCCAAGGGAAGTCGTGTTCGTGCTGGCGCAATTCTTCCTGGATTGCCTCGTGCTGCTTCTGGTGGCAGGCGCCGCAGATGCGATAGACCGGTCCTGCGGAGCCCTCGTCGATGTCGCGGGCGTTGCGCAGGTCCGTTGCGCTCTGCTTGCACCAGTCACACCGGCCGGACCGCGCCTCCGGCGATCGTGCATAAGAGCGGTGCGCCTCAAGGCATTCTTGGCAGAGATCATTCATCTCCGAGCCGAAGGAGTCGGTCTCGCCTTGAATGCGAGCGACAGCCGGCCGGTCTGAGTGCCGGTCGCACATAGTGCCGTCCGGCAGACGGTGCCCGGAGCCGGGAAGGGTGGAGATAGGCCCTGTGACGTCAGCCATGGGCGGTCTCCGCCTTGCTGTTCTGCTTGACCTGTGCGTAATGCCAATCCCGGACCGCTCGATAGGTCAGCCCGGTCAAGATCTCGGTCGCGCGCTGGCACTGTTCCAGCGTGAACATGCCGAAATGGCAGTCATCGCGATCGATCCCGAGGTGGTGCGCCAGGTAGCGGTAAAGCCGCGATCGTGCGGCCTTCTTGATCCGGTTCTCGGCCCGGTGGTCCTCCGGTGAGTAATGGCCGGTTTCAAGCGCGCTCTTCCAGATCGGATCGAAGACGTTGTCGTGCAAGTTCGATCGCGCAGCGCGTGTGGTAGCGTTCGCCGGCGTGCCGAGGCTTTTCGTGGTGCCGGGGTGGCAGCCGCAGTAGGCGCCGCAGCGATCGCACTTATAGAAGTGCTTCCAGTGAAGGTCGCGGCGGCGGTGCGGATAGATCTCGGTGCCGGTCGTCAGACGAGTGGCGACTCCGCAACAGATTGGAGCGGTCTCGGTCATGCTGCGCGTGCCTCCGGCTCATCGATGTTCGCCATGATGACTTGGAAGGTGAGGGCGACGACCTCGGGGTTTTCGTCCCAAGAGCCTTTGCGGTGGAGGTGTGTTTCGGCATGGAATAAGGACCCCGTTTCGGGGTGATCGGCATCCAATCGGGACCCCGGGATAAGGGTCCACAGTGGCTTCCATCGAGTCATGGAAGCCGAGGTTGGGATGCTGGTGGTGGAGACGATTGGTAAGATCCGTCGCGCCTACTTTGTTGATGGTCGTCCGATCAAGGCGATCTGCCGAGAACTTGGCGTATCGCGGAAGGTGGTTCGCAAGGTCATTCGTTCTCAAGCGACGGAGTTCCGGTACGAGCGCGAGACGCAGCCGCTCCCGAAGATGGGTGCCTGGAGTGCCGAGCTTGATCGGTTGCTGGCAGGGAATGAGAGCAAGGCGGCGCGGGAACGGCTGACGCTGATCCGGCTATTCGAGGAACTCCGCGGCCTGGGTTATGCCGGCGGCTATGATGCGGTTCGTCGATACGCCCGACGGTGGACCAAGGAACGCGGCACCTCGACAGCGTCGGCTTATGTGCCGCTGAGCTTTGCACCAGGCGAAGCCTACCAGTTCGACTGGAGCCACGAGGTGGTCCTGCTGAGCGGCACCACGGTGATGGTGAAGGCTGCTCATGTTCGGCTCTGTCACAGTCGCATGCTGTTCGTGCGGGCCTATCCGCGGGAGACGCAGGAGATGGTGTTCGACGCCCACGACCGGGCATTCGCCCTGTTCAAAGGCACCTGCACCCGCGGCATCTACGACAACATGAAGACCGCGGTGGAGACGATCTTTGTCGGTAAAGGCCGTCTCTACAATCGCCGCTTCCTGCAGATGTGCAGCCACTATCTGGTCGATCCGGTCGCCTGTACGCCAGCGTCGGGCTGGGAGAAGGGGCAGGTCGAGAACCAGGTCGGGCTGGTCCGGGAGCGCTTCTTCACGCCGCGGCTGCGGTTCAAAAACCTCGACGAGTTAAACGCCTGGCTGCTCGACAAGTGCATCGCCTACGCCAAGGCTCATCGCCATCCGGAGCTGGTCGATCAGACGATCTGGGACGTGTTCGAAGCCGAACGCCCCAAACTCGTTCCCTATGCCGGCCGCTTCGACGGCTTCCATGCGGTGACAGCATCGGTCTCGAAGACCTGCCTGGTGCGCTTCGACAACAACAAGTACTCGGTCGCAGCCAGTGCAGTCGGACGACCGGTCGAGGTTCAAGCCTATGCCGATCGCATCGTGATCCGTCAGGATGGACGTATCGTTGCCGAGCACCCGCGATCCTTTGGCCGCGGCGATACCGTCTACGACCCCTGGCATTATGTGCCGGTGCTCGCCCGCAAACCCGGCGCCTTGCGCAACGGTGCTCCCTTCAAAGACTGGGTGCTGCCGGCCGCGATCGAGCGGATCCGGCGCAAGCTGGCCAGCACCGACGATGGCAATCGGCAGATGGTCGACATCCTCACCGCGGTGCTGACTGACGGTCTGTCCGCGGTGGAAGCGGCTTGTGCCGAAGCGCTCAGTCACAGCGTCCATTCCGCCGATGTCGTTCTCAATATCCTGGCCCGTCAACGTGAACCCGCCCCACCGGCCAACATCATGACGCCGGCCGCACTGACGCTCCGTCATGCACCGATCGCCGATTGTGCCCGCTACGACAACCTCCGGAGGACCATCTGATGGAACGAACCCAAATCTTCGACCTCATGGGCGAACTTAAGCTCTACGGCATGAAGGCTGCCTTCGACGAGATCATGGCAACTGCCGTCAAGCGCCAGCACGAGCCTCAACGCATTGTCGGCGACCTGCTCAACGCCGAGATCAACGAGAAGCAAGCCAGGTCGATCAAATACCAGCTCACCATTGCAAAGCTGCCGCTCGCCAAGGACATCGCCGACTTCCAGTTCGACGGCACGCCGATCAATCAGACTCTCGTCAATGATCTCGCTGGCGGCGGCTTCATCGCCCAACAACGCAACGTCGTGCTGGTTGGCGGCACCGGTACAGGCAAAACCCACCTGGCGATTGCCATCGCCAGAAGTTGCATCCGCGATGGCGCCAGAGGACGCTTCTACAACGTCGTCGACCTCGTCAACCGGCTCGAGACCGAGACCCGCAACGGTCGGCAGGGACGGCTCGCCGAGCATCTGACCCGCATGGACTTCATCGTTCTCGACGAGCTGGGCTATCTGCCGTTCGCGCAATCCGGCGGTCAGCTCCTGTTCCATCTCATCAGCCGGCTCTACGAGCGCACCTCCATCATTGTCACCACCAATCTTGCGTTCGGCGAATGGCCCAGTGTGTTCGGTGATGCCAAAATGACCACCGCGCTACTCGACCGATTGACCCATCACTGCGACATCGTCGAGACCGGCAACGACAGCTGGCGATTCAAAAGCCGCGACGATGTTCAAACAACCCGCGCTCGCGCCGTCTCCGCAACCCCGACCAGCTCCGACGACCCGAGCGCTACCAGCAGAGCACGCCGATCAAAGGGGTCCCTTTTGGATGCCGATAGGGGGTCCCAGTCGAACGCCGATTGACAATCTCGCCGATCCGTTTGAGGTCGCATAGCCCGCCGCGCGACGGACCTCGCGCATTTCCACATCCAAAAAGGTGAAATATGAACCGCATCTACAGCGCGGCTTTTGCCGCGCCGCTTTTGCTTGCGCCGAGCTTGGCGCTGGCAGGCTCCAAGTCGCCCTTCGCTGCCGTGGGGCAAGCCTTCTATCCGACCGGCACCCTGATCGTCGTGCTGCTCGGCCTGGTGCTGGCCGCCGTCGTCCTGCCGCGGAGTGTGCGGCCGTTCGCGCTCGTGTTTGCCGTGCTTGTCGGCGCATCCCTTGCGATCGACGTCGCCTTCGCGGCCGATGCCGCGGCTCCCGAGACCGTCGCTCAGGCAACCAGCGACACCACCAAGGTGACGTGGGCATATGGAGCCGCGATCTCGCAGTGGGCCAGCGCCATCGGGACGCTGATCCTCGCCTTCGTGACCTGGCTGCTCCGGAAGCTCCCGGCGCAGATCTACGCCGTCATCGTCTCCATGCGCGCCGATCAGCTCATCTCGAAGGGGATCGACTACGCCATCAACATGGTGAAGGACGCCACGAAGGATAAGGCACTGACCGTCGACGTGCACAACCAGGTGCTGGCACAGGCTCTGCAGTACGTCCTTGACCACTCGCCGGACCGGCTGACCTCCTGGATGGGTGGTCCGGATGCCATCGCCCAGAAGATCATCGCCCGCCTGAACCTGGCGCCGGATGCCGTCCCGGACGTCACCGCCGCGGTCTCGAGCGTCTCCAAAACGTAAGGGCGCGTCATGTTCAGCGGGGCAACGTTAGCCGCCGTCCTGACCGCCCTGCAGCCGCTCCTGGAGGCGTTCTTCAACGCCTTCGGGAGCTCGCTCAACGATTACTTGGCGCGGCAGCGTGCCGACCAGAACGCCAAGGATCTCGGCGCGGCTCAGGCCACGGTCCAGCAGCAGAACGCCACCATTGATGCGCAACAAGCCGAGCTCGAGGCGCAAGCCAACGCCCCGAAATCGGTCGACGACGCCATCAAGCGGCTCGAGGAGGGCTCAGCGTGACATTCACCTGTACGGGCTGGGCCTTCATCGCTGTCCAGCTTACCTGCACGATGCCAGACACGGCGCCGGCGGTCGTTTGTCCGCCGGTCCGCGCTTGGTCCCAGGACTTCCAGAAACTGGTTGCCACCGAGCTCCGGGCGGCGCCGAACAGCGCGCTCGCCGCGGTCGCGGTGCAGGCGATCGGTGACCGCGATATCGCCCGGGCCTGCGCTGGGCGCAAGAAGGCGGGGAAGTGATGATGGGCGCCGCCGGCACGCCGGAGATTGTGACCCAGACGCTTGCCGGCATGGGCTTCGCTGGTGCCGTCATTACCGTGCTTCTGAGCACGATCGCAGCGCTTGTCACAGGCCTTGTCGTCCTTTTCCGGATCAACAACAGGCTGCACGCCGAGCGGAAGACGGAGCTCGCCACATTCAGCAAGCTGGTCGAGGCCAACAACGCGGCACTGACCAAGGTCGCAGAGTCGACCGAAGAGCGAAACAAGGTCACCGAAGCGCTCGCCGAAGCAATCAGAGTGCAGGCCACGGCTTTCGAGATGGTCAACCAGCGGATCGAATTCTACCACAACGGCAACATCGAAAAGCTGAAGGACGTTGCGCTAGCGATTGGGGCGCAGGCCGAGGCGGTGAGGGTGAACACCGGCATGGTCACCGACGCCAGGAATGGGGTGCAGTCCTCCTTCAATACTGTAGTCGAAATGAAGGCGATGCTGGCGCAGCTCGCTGTGAAACTGGATGGAATGGTATCGCGGAGGGGGCGATGAACCTTCTGCAGACCATTTTACGTCAATTGTATCTAATCGATCCGTTTGATCATGACGAGATTGAGAAAGCGTCCGCGGAGAATGCGCTCCACGATCATAACGTCACGATGCGTCGGCTCGATGCCGCAGATCGGAACATCGGTGAAGCGCAAGGCAAGTTGCGTGATTCCATCGAGTTTTCCCGAACCTCGAGCGTGAGGCAGTCGGACCCAATCGCCCAACTCGTCCACGACATGAGGTCGTCGGGCCAACCTCACAGGAATTGAAATGACGTCCAGGTTGATCGAGGGATTGAGCGGAACGCTCTTCTTCCTGTTGGTGTTCGCTTGCACGATGTTCGTGGCTTACATGACGCGTGAGATCCTGCAAAGCGGGTTTCACCGGACCAGGCTCCAAGCCGCGATCTCGATCTTTGTGCTGCTCTTCTTTCAAGCGCTGATCTTCGGTCCGGTCTGGTGGATGTGCCACATCGAGAGCGCTGGCGTTGCGGTGAACTGGGACGAACTCCGGTCGATCCTCATCGTGAGCGCGGCCGGCGAGATCCTCGGCATAGTCTGCGTCATCAGAGTGTTCGCTCCGGACAGTTGGGGGCGGAACGTCTGGTTGATCTCGTCTCTGATCGCGGCGGGTCTTGCCGCGGCATTCTTCTACATCTGATGGATTTGCCGCGATGGACCTCGTTCTGTGGGGACTCGTCTTGCTTGGATCCGCGGCGATCGCAGTCGGCTTCGTGGTCGTGAACGTTTCGACGTCGGCCGATGACGTCAATCTCGGCTTTGGCTCAGCGTTGCTTGGCGTGCTCATCCTCGCGCTGTGTCTTGTGCTCGCCAGCGTGACAAAGGCATCGGCCTGTGACGGCGCCTGCGACTCCGGTGCACCCTCGACGCATAGGGAGAACTGATCCGGTTCATGCCCGCGCCGCGATGAATCCGTCGTTGCCCTCCAAGTTGTGACGGAAACCAAGGGGCGTCGCGTAGCGATACGCTTCCCGAACCTGCGACCCAAACTGCAACCTTGCCCGGCTGTCCCGAGAGGGATGACCGGGCTTTTTGCGTTTCTGGACGCTCTCCGTATCAGTCCGGATATGATCGGCGACCGGCCGAGACTATGTCTGGTTGCATGAGCGATGTCGTGATTTCCAAGTCCACATCACTGTTTCCGGCCGCAATGATTTTGCTGGTTGGCATCAGCCTGCTCGCGCTCGCCTACGAGGTCGGCGCTCTCATCGCGCAATAGCGAGCGGCCCGCGCTGACTACGCCGACGCGAGAGCTCGGCCGCTGGGGGCCATGGGTTGAGGTCTCGCCGTCTTGCGGTAGCTGGGTTCTCAGCCTTCGAGGGGCTGAGGTCTATCGAACTACCGGTGAGCTATGCGGGAAAGTGGGTGATGACGGAATGAGATAGGCGGCGTATCGAGGCGGGTGTCGAGCCTGCCAGAACCTCTCAAGGAGAGCGATACGCCATGAACGAGACTAGCAATATTGTTGCCCTTCGTCAGCCCGACGATAGCGACGATCCACTGACCAATATTCTGCGAGCTGGTGCTCGGGAGCTTCTGGCGCAGGCCGTGGAGATCGAAGTCGAGACGTTTCTTGCCACGGTGAAGGATTTGAAGCTGGCCGACGGGCGCGCCCGTGTCGTGCGACATGGTTACGGCCCGGCGCGAACGATTGCGACCGGCATCGGACCGGTCGAGGTCGCGCGGGCAAAGATTCGGGACCGCGGGGCGGCCGGCGATAGCGAGCGGATCCGGTTCAGCTCGGCGATCCTGCCGCTGTGGGCGCGGCGCACCCGGAGCCTGGATGCGCTGTTGCCGGTGCTGTATCTGCGCGGCATCTCGACCGGCGATTTCCAGGAGGCGTTGACGGCCCTGCTGGGCAAGGACGCGCCGAACTTGTCGCCGGCGGTCATCTCCCGGCTGACGGCCGAGTGGCAGGGCGAGTACGAGCGTTGGCAGAAGCGCGATCTGTCGGCGCGACGCTACGTGTATGTGTGGGCCGATGGCGTCTTCCTGCAGGCGCGCATGGAAGACCACGGCGAATGCATGCTGGTGCTGATCGGCGCGACGCCGGAAGGGAAGAAGGAACTGATTGGCTTTCAGGTCGGCGTCCGGGAGAGCGCGCAGAGCTGGCGTGAGCTCCTGATCGACGTGAAGCAGCGCGGGTTGCAAATCGCCCCGGAAATTGCCGTTCGTGACGGCGCGCTCGGCTTCTGGAAGGCTCTTGACGAGGTCTTTCCCGGCACGCGGCACCAGCGCTGCTGGTGGCACAAGACCGTCAACGTCTGGACAAGGTCCCGCTCTCGGTCCAGGCCACCATGAAGAAGGACCTGCGCGAGGTCTATTGGGCGCCGAACCGGGCGGCCGCCGAAGCGGCGATCGACGTCTTCGCCGAGAAATACCGCGCCAAGTACGGCCGGGCGGTCGAATGCCTCGCCAAGGACCGCGACGCGCTGCTGGCCTTCTACGACTTCCCTGCCGAGCATTGGGATCACTTGCGCACGACGGATGAGATGGACAAGCGATTTTTTAATGACCGAGATGACGATTGCAGAAATCGCGTACGTCCATTCTTTTGCTCGGCTGCGCCGCGGGCCATTCTTCCGTCCCGGCCACCGATCTCGCAGCCGCCGCGCGCAGGGGCGGTCAAGGCTGGCCGCGTTTGCGGCCACCGCAAGGCTTGGCCTTGACCGGCCCGAGCACGGCGGCATGCTGGCGTGGAACGGGACTGCATTCCTGGCTGGCACTTGCCGTCAGGCGGGATTATCCTTGGCGGGCGCGGGCGACCTCGTGGCGAAGCGTGGCGCATCGGCTGCAAGCGCCACCAGGTTGCCCTATTTTGTCCTGCCGAGCTGAGGCGCCCGCGCGCCGGTTTTTGGCCGCCGTGGTTTCCATTGCGTCACCAAGCGCTCGTAGCTTTGCTCTGCCTGGGCGGCAATCAACATCTCGCGGTCGCGCAATGCCTTGATGTTGTAGGCATACGCTGGCCCACGCCGGCTGCCTTTCTGTTGCGGATGTCCGGCTTGAAGCTGCATCGCGCGGGTCTTGATGGCGACCAGTGCCGGTCGCGCCCACAGGTAATCCTCGCCCTTCGTCAACAAATGCCAGCAAAGCACGGTGAGCTTCCGGGCCTCGGCCACCGCGGCGATCTGATGGCCGCGCCGGGCGCGGATGAAGCACGAAAAACGCATGCAGCGGACCGGGCGCCTTGGCCGCTGCCCATGCCGCCTCGACCAGCATGGCGCGCGCGTGACTGCGGCCGATCTTGCTGATGCGGCCGTGATGGGCGGCGCCCAGTCCGGACTGCCGGACCCGCGGGTTCAGCCCGAAATAGCTCACCAGCTTCTGCGGGCCGTTGAACCGGCTGATGTCGCCAATCGCCGCCACGATGCCGGCGGCGACCGCCAAGTTGACGCCGGTGATCGTCATCAATCTGTTGACCGCGGAATCGTCGATGGCGTCCTGCGCGATCTCGCGGTCGAGCAGGGCCAGATCTTCCGCCAGCCGGTCAAGCTCGCGGACGTGCCGATCGATCGCCGCGCGCTCATCGTCTGGCAACGGTTGAGCGGCCAACCACGCCCGGCCGCGGCCGTTGAAAAGATCGGCATGCGGGCACTTTGGGATCAGGTGCGCGTGCAGGATCGAATGCACCTCGTTCTTGAGCCGCGTGCGATGCCGCACGACCTGATAGCGCCGCGCCACCAGCCGACGCTTGCGTTCGGTCTCCGCGTCAGGCGTCCAGATCTGCGGCACGTACCCGGCCGCCTGCAGACTGGCGAGCGTGCCGGCATCGATCTTGTCGGTCTTGACGTGAGCCTGGGCGATCGCCTTCACTTGCAGCGGATTGGCGACAATCACCCGTGCCACGAACGGCGCCAGAACCCGCGACACCCCCATGCTGTTGGCGGTCGCTTCGACTACCACCTCATCACTGGCCAGCAGGGTCTTGTCAAATCCCTCCAACGCAGTCCGCGTCATATCAATGCGGCCCGCATGTCGGAGCCTGCCGTCCTCCCAAACCACCATCTCCCCGAAAGTTCGGCGGACGTCGATGCCAATCACCCGTCGCATTCGCACCTCCTGCCAATCAGAATACATGACGGGAGCTACGGGCGACACGACAACTACGGAGTCGCGCTCTCAGCGCAACCGGGCGAGTCGCAGAGGCGGCCAGCTACTAACTCGAGCTCGCGGCTCATCGTATGCATCGGCCTGCCCGCACCTTCGTGCTCCCGGTGCCTCTGTCCCGATGGTCGCACCATACGCTACGATCTTGAATATCGCAGCGGAACATCGGCACCGAGAAATCTCATACCGGTTACCAACCCCATCGAAAGCGTGTTCGCGACCGTGCGGCACAGAACCGTGCGCACGAAAGGATCGCTGTCGTCAACGACCGCCAGGCTGATGGTGTTCAAGCTGGTCATCGCCGCATCAAAAACCTGGCGGCGGCTCAAAGGCACAAATCAGTTGCCCAAGGTGATTGCAGGTGTCAGATTCAACGACGGCATCGAGGTCATCCGCATGCCGGCAAACCACGCCGCCTGATCGCCTCGTCACCCAAAATCCCGCATAGCTCACTCAGACCCGACCAATCCCGTTGGCACTTTGTCTCAAGGGGGAGTTATTGTAGGGGGGTGGGTGCAGGGATATTGTTTGGCGTCACTAATCCAAATACCGCGAATGATCTGGCGAATTTGTCAGGTACCGCCAGTGTTAACGTTGGATTGGGAGTGGGTGCCGGAGGACAATTAAGCAAAAGCAGCAGCGGAACCCTGACGCTTTCCGTTAGCCCGCCCGGATTCGGAGTCGGTGAAGGTGTTGCAGCCAGCATCTACCCCACGAACACCACTACCCGAACGTGTCACCGTGATGTCATTGCCACCTTCATTCGATGACAGTATCTGAGACGATGCCATCCTGTTCGAAACACACTTTGCAAAAGAATGTGACCATCAGAGCTATACCGTAAGTTTGATGGGAAAACAGGAGTCCAACTCCTGTATAGTCCATGAACCTGGTTTGCGTGGGCGGCTGCGGCGCGAGAAGCTTGGACGCAAATATGCATGTTGAGAGAGCAAGTGGTTTGATTGCGCACTCACTCTCCGACATTCTTGCTGAGTGAGGATTTTCTATGCTTAAATACGCACTTTCGATAGCTTTTGCGGTGAAGCCCTCTCTGGTCTATGGCGTGATAAAATCCCGTATGTCAGACATCATTCCTTTCAATAGCCTTGTGGGCATTGAGATAGTTTCGATTGGCGACGGTATCGCTGAGGCGCGACTACCTTTCAGACCCGAGATCACAAACCATATCGGGTCGGTTCACGCGACGGCGATCTTTGGCCTAGCTGAGGCAGCGTCAGGAGGCGCCATGTCTGGCGCTTTTGCACCGGTGGCGACTTCGATACGACCGGTAGCTGCGAGTGCAACCGTGGAGTTCTCCAAAATTGCCCGGACAGACCTCGCCGCGTTCGCAAAAACAAGTTTGGGCTCGAAGGAGCTGAGAGAAACACTCGAGCGAGATGGTAAGGTTGTGTTCAATGTTGCCGTGAATTTGCGCGACGCTGCGGGTACGGATGTTGGACAGGTCACCGTGTCATGGCATGTGAGTAACAAGAAGTAGTTTTCTTACCTCTGAATTGCAGCAAACGCTGCTTTCTTACGGCGAGCAATTGGCCCCAAAACGAGATTTAGTAATGGATCAGACCAGCCGTTCACGCTGGAAAAATCAGATTCAAAAAGAACATGATGAAGATTGTGCGTTGCTGGATTCAAGATGATCCGACTTCGCTGAAGGATCCTTATAGGAACTGGAATCGGTACAGTTTCGAATAGCTTTGAAAATTCGGTAACTTGCTGCTCCGTGGATGAAAGCAGACGGATGCGAGCGATGCACCCATGCAATTCTTCCGGCGGAAGGATTGAGCCCATGTGGGCATACGAGTGGATCTGGTGAAAGAAGAAAGCCCACACGCTCATTCCGAAGAGGGTGGCAATAACGGCGAACCATGTGCCACCTAATGAGTGCGCACCGGCCAAATAAAACACGACGATTGAAAGCGGCAAGCTGCAATAGGAACCCTTCGTCAGATTCTCTGCATAATTTGAGGGGTCTAGTGTCGGATATTCGTGGTGCTCGCGAAATTCCCGCGCTATGGGGCCCAGTATCGGCATCCTGTCGGGAAAGACGTAATCGAACCCGAAATGGGCTAGGCCAGTAAATGCGTCTGCAACGAACCCGCTTAAGAAAAAAGCCAGCCCGACCAGAAGCAAACTCGCACCTTCGTGATGAGCAACTTGAACGCCTGCCGCCACGATAGAGAATGCGGAAACAGCAACCAGGGTCTTAGAAGATCTAGGAAGTTCTAGCGTCGACATCACGCCCCTCCCGTTTACCGTTGATACCACCAGTATCAACGGCAATATTATCGTGGAGCGTGTATTGTGTCCAGAGCGCACCTTCCAGACTGAGAAATATTACAGCGAGCTAGGCAGCGGCTTTCCGGCTTCAACCAGCGCTTCCAATGAGGCGACTTCACGTTGCGGATGTTGGTCACCGGCGGACCGCCATATTGCGGCGGTGAGGGCATGCCCCAGCGCATCAACGTCATCTCGCGGCCGCCGGCGCGGATGACCGGTGCCGGATAGTCTGGGAATACGCTCGGCATCGCGGGCAGGTTGCCGACATAGCGGTTGACGAGCCGAAAGAGGTCGGCGATCGCCGCCTGGTTGGTCGTGATCGAATAGAGGTTGCACATCAGGCGAACAGATCCTTGCCGGCTTGGGTCATCCGCGAAAGCCGCTCTCATGGACCTCCTCTAGCTAGGCTATAGACAACGGCACTGGCCCTGGCTCCATCAACGGTATCGCTGAAGAGCCAATTTTTCCTGCTACAGGCGAAGATGCTGGTGTCGCGCTCAAGAAGGCATCACGCTCGCACATTCGGTACCTCTGCCGATTCAGTAAGTGACAGTTACAACAACCGTATCAGAGTACACCCCTGGTGACGGCGTGGCCTGCGGCGGCGCGCGGCCGTACACGATGAGATTCTGAGCGAGGCCCGTGCCCGTTCCGGGCACGTTGTTGCCCGTTGTGTCACCCCATACCTGCGTACGCACGGCGTCTTTGTAGAGGCCGTAGGTTACAGTCTCCGATCCCTTGGACATCTTGCGGCTGGCAGGTGGGGAACCCGTAGTGCCCCCATTTAGGGCAACAGTATAACTCGTCGTCGGCGTACAGGTGACGGTGAGCTGACCTGTCGCATCGACGTTGGTACTCAAGACACCGGTTGCGCCGAAGTTGATGTTCTGAGCCGAGACCAGGCAGTTGTTCAGCACCGTTGCATTGGCCGTGAAGCTTGCATTGGTTGATCCCGCCAAGGAAGCGCTGCAGGCCGGACAGACACCCAGAGGACAGGTCTCATAGCGCAGTTGTGCGTCAGTTCCAGAGAACGACGACAGATAAGATCCGGTGGCAGCGGTCGACTGCCCACTGAGCACGCGGGCATAGATAGTTGGAGTAAGCGAGCCGTTGCCGAGGACGTTCAGGTCCAACGTGAGGGTCGGCGGTCGGGCCGAGAAGGACCAAAGATATGAACCCCACACCGTCGTTCGGGCGGAGTCCTGATAAAGCTGAAAGTTGAGCTGGGGGGCGCCGCTTGCCATTTGTCGTGCCGACGCCGTCGCGCCGCCGCTGCCGGCTCCAAGGTTGGGACAGAGCCGAACTCGCTCCAACAACAAGCCACTGCAGTTGATGCCGATCGTCGCGGTCGTGTCGACAGCGCTGCCTGCAAGCACATCGACCGAGCCGAAACTCACGTTCGACACGTTGTAACTGCAAGTGAGTGCCTTGGCGGCTGACGGAGCGACCACCAGAAATGCAGCAATCAGCCATCGCGATGGGGCGGTCCGTCTCATTGGCAAACTACATCCTTGAGCGCAACCTGTTCACCGGGCTTCGGCGCGTAGCCGAACGCCGCGCGGCACGAACCGCTGTCCGGAAGGTCAATCGCGACGATGTTCTGATCGGTCAAGCCCTGGACATAACCTTGCCCGTCGTAACCGATGACGAACGTCTGCTGGCCGCTCTCCAGATGGCCCTGCGCTCCCACCGCGAGCGGCTTACCTTTGCCGTCGGTGAACGTGACGAGCGCCGCCCTCGGCGTTTCCAATATCCCAAAATTGACCACCACGCCGCTGCGGTCGGCCGGCACCACCGCTTCATGGGTGCTCGGCACGTCGGCATCAACGGGCAAGTTCTTCGGATCGATCGAAATCTTGTTCTTCTGGTACGAGTTCAGATAGGGAACGAGGAGCAACCCACGGCTATCGGTCACGCCGACCGGCCGGTTCTCGTATTGCACCGCGACGTTGGGCGCGCCGGCGTTCACGACCGCAAATGCATCATCGATGCGGTTGCCGAAAAAGACCCCACCTCCAGCAAATGCGATGGAGCCATCGATCTGCGCGGTAGCGCGTGTGGCGTTGCCGTATTGCTGCACGCCGGCTTCGATGCGGCCGAACGATGCGCGATAGCTCGCCCTCGCGGAGCGATCGGGAATGGAGCCCTCGGCGTCGCGCACGCGCGCCCCGTAGCTTCCCGTTTCAAGCCTCTCGGACTTCATCGCGTCGGTCACCACCGAAGTTCCGGTCGGACCGCTCTGCACGCCGGTCGATACCGTGACGTCATTTCTGAATGGCACCGAAATTCCGGCGAAAATACCGAAACTCCTGGGGGCATCGATATCCTTGAACGCGGTGGCAAAGATCGTGCTGTCACGAAAGAAGGTGCGGCTGAATGACAGTCCAACGATGCGGTTGCGGTCTCCCAAAGCACTTTCGAGCTGCGTATAACTGAGACCGAGATTCGAGCGATCGAACGGCAGCCGCATGCTGAAGGTGACTTGGTCTAGAGCCTTCGGTACCAGGGCGCTGAAGAAAGAAGAGTTACCGAATTTCGGATCGAGGATCGGCGCGGTCACCGACGCGATGTCGCCGTAATTGCCAAACGTCCGTTGCGTGCGGGCATAGAGCGATAGCCCCCAGAAGCTCGTCTCAAGGGAAGCATTGAACAGACCACCAGCCCGGTCGCCAACCTGACTGCCGGCTACGGCAAAAGAGGCTGCGCCGAAAGCCCCCAGCGAGAATGCCGCACCCAGACCTCCGTTAACTAGGCCGGCCCCGCCTTCGGCATGGCCTTCGAGCGTCAGCGAATTGGTTAAGCCGTAACGCACGCTCGCTGATCCGACCGGGCGAGCGTCATAGTTGTGCGATTCGATCCCGTAGAACCGGCGCGCGAAGCCGAGCTCGGCCGAGAAATCATAGAGGCCTACCCTGAGCAGTTGACTGGAAACGTAGAATGGCAGCGTCGTAACAATCTGTCGGCCGAGTGCATCGTTCAGCACCACGCTTGCCGTCCCTGCGCCGGTGGCAATCGGGAGATTGGTGACTTGGAATGGTCCCGCCGGCACTGAGCCGGTGTAGGTCTTCACATTCTGTGTATAGACGTCGAGGGTAGAGGGCACCGCCGCACTGCCGGACAGGGCTGGTATCGGCAGGGTCACGAGATCGGGACGAAGCGCGAAATTGGTTTGCATTTGCACGCCGCCAAGCCGCACTGATCGCGTCCATGACAAGCCGCCCGAGATCGTATCGCCTCCACGATAGGTAATAAGGCTCTCCGTATCCGAATACGTCCACGTGGAGTCGAGGCGCGTCAGACCGCCAAACTCCGGCGATACCGTGCTCGCGATGGCCGATTGGCTGAACGTCCCGTATGGGCTGAACACCCGGCCATCGAAGGCTCCTGACAATCCCTGAAAACTCTTCAGGTCACGCCAGAACGCGCCGTCGGAACTAGCAAAAAGCGTATAGTTCAGCACTCCACCGTAACTCCTCTGCGGCCCGATGTGCCCATCGGCCTTCGGACGCACATTGACGATGTGCGGAGCCCGGGCCGCATCAGGCGCAGTGATCCGGACCGTCTGCTTGGCTTCGTCAACTCGGTAGGATACGCCGGGCAAGCGATCCAGACGCACGAGACTGTCTGAACCGATTGCTTCGTCGGTAGGAATCAGCCCGATTTCCCGAAGTTCTTGTGGTGTCGCCGCCAGCGAACCGTCGGGCCGTAGCTGAAACGATCCGATGAGGTTGACAGGGCTCTCGTTGATCACGACGTTGAGCTGCAGGCTGCGCTCCGCTGTCACGGCTACCCTATCGGTCGGTTTCGGAATATCCATCAGTCCTTCAGCCTGCGCGCTCGTTGCCGGCGCAGCGAGACCAACCAACAGGATGGCCATCTCAACGGCCGGGTTGAACCGCAGCCGTCGCATTGACCTGTCCGGTATCGCTCTGGGCGGAGAGGGTCACGGAGCGACCCGACAGGTTGGCGCCGTGCGCGGCAAATGACCATTGTATCGTGGCGTTGCCAAGCACATAGCCGACAAGCCCTTTGCCGAGTATGATGTTTTGCCCCGTGCCATCGATCAGCTTGAGGTCTGCGATCTTAAGCCGTTGCTGACCGGCATTCCTCGCCGTTACCGCGAGCCCGTTGCCGCTTCGCCCAACGGTCCAAGATATCTGCGCCTGACGCAGATCAGGAGCACGAAAGAAGACCGGCACGGAATAGCGCAGTGCGAGATTGACCACGCCATGCCGTCGCCGCGCCGGATCGGGAAGCTCGTCGACCACAACACGGTAGCTCTCCTCGCCCTCGACAGGTTGCTTGCTGACACGAACGATGCGGACAACGTAATCGGCGTTGGGTCCAAGCGTCTGACTTGGCGGGCTGGCTACGACGTCGGAGGTCGGTTCAAGCCGATCCGCCCCCCCGCTTTGCGTCCAGCGGAACACTCGGATTTGCACATTGATTGACCGGCTGTCCTCGTTGCGCAGGTTCAGCGTCGCGGCGCTGTCGGGCGCCAGCAAGTCGAGAGTGGTCGGCGCCACGCGGAGCGAGGCCGCCTCTACGCGCGCAGCACAAAGGCAAGCGACGGCGATGCGGCTCACGCGGGCAAGCAGTCCAGGCATAGGCGTTTCCGTTAGTAAGTGACGGTCACCGTCAGCGTGTCGCTGTATCCACCGGCCGCCGGTGTCGACTGAGGCGGAACACGACCATAAACGGTGATCGGTTGAGGAGCGCCGGTTCCGGTCCCAGCCAACGTGTCCGTTCCAATAGTGGTGCCCCAGACCAGACTGCGCGCGGCATCACGGTAAACTGAATAGGTGACCGTTGCCGCTGCTGTTCCGGTCATCAGGCGTGCTGCGACTGTCGCGCCGGCACCGTTCCCCGCGCTGATGCCGACGGTATAGGGCGTTGTATTCGTGCACTGAACGGAGATCGTGCTCTGGGCATCGACGTTCGCGCTGAGAACGCCCTGCGATCCAAACGCCAGATCGGTCGCCGACTGGACGATGCAGTTCGACTGGATCGTGATCGTGACATTGAACTGCCCCGTCGCAGTGGCGGCGTGGGCAAGTTCAGGCACGAAGATCGCCGCTGCTATCAGGAGCCTGCTCGTCCAGACCGTTGATGGCGGCCAGGCGCGGTGACGGAAACATTGATTCATGGGCGAGCGCTCGCGTGCCCCCTGCCGGTACAGACACTATGGTCTAGTATCGCTGAGAAGGACTGGAAGCACCTACCAGGATTGGTTGGTGCCGATCTAATGTGGCCTGGGGTAAATGCGCCATGGCGACTGAATTAGATGCGAATTTTGATGTGATTGAGCGTCACCGTGAGCTTTCCGCGCAACACGCCGCCGCGGTATCGGTATCCGCGAAACTTGTCGCAGGTCCCGAGTTTGATGCCGAGTTCAATTCCCTGCACGCGCCGGAGGTCGAATGCATCGGCAAGGGCAAGGCGCATCGGCCTTACGAGTTAATGGCATGGAGCACGCCCGCTCTCAGCGGCAACGTGGAGCCCGGCGGGGCCGCAGCAGGAGCTTAAGCCAGGAAGTTAGTGACTGGCTCCGAAAAAAAGGAATAGGGGGAGCAAAGCGAGCCGGATCAACAACAGCGATGATAAGCAGAGATGGTCTTTAGAAAGTCCTTCACGGACGTTCGGGAATTCACTGCGTTCCCGGGCTATCACATGTTCAGCCCGAAAACGTCAAGGCTTGCCTCCCGGGCGGCCGGTTGCGCAAAGCGGCTCAGCCTCATCGACGTCGGCGACGAGGTGCAAGAGCGGGGCCGCGCCATGACTACCGAGGAGCAAGCAAAAAGCGGCCCGCATCCTTGTCGGCAGCGGCCGATATCTTCGAGGAAGCGAATGCCATCCGGAGCGGGTTCGGGCCGATGAGCGTCGCCAACCTCAAAGGCTGGACGAAGCATGCCGGTTGCCCGATACGGCTTTTCATCTCCGGAGACGAGAGCAGCTTCTACATCGGGACCGACGAGCAGCACGAGCTGCGCATCGAGATCCCGCCGACGTTCTGGCGGACCTTTGGCGAGCTGCCGACGATCTTGACCGTCGCAAACTGGAATGAGGACTGAGCTGGAATGTTAGCGTTTATGAGTTACCAGACTGCCGACCGCGAAATCGCCGCGGGCGTCGCTCAACTTCTCGGCACTCTCGGCGTTCAGTCCTTTATGGCCCACGAGCATATCGAAGTCTCCGTCGAGTGGCGCGACGAGATCCTCCGCCAGCTCGGCTTGGCCGATCTTTTCGTGCCGATCTTGAGCCAGCGGTACGACTCGTCGATTTGGTGCAAACAGGAGTCCGGGATCGCAGCCTTTAGGCGTATGACGTTGATCCCGCTCTCCTTGGACGGCTCAATCCCCCAAGGCTTTATCAGTCACGTCCAGTCATCGCTCCTTCAGGGCGGCCAGGCCACGTACCATCAGCTTCTGCGCGGCGTAGCTTCTCGGGACATTCGTTTTGCGATTGACGCTGGAATCAGGCTTGTGGCTGATGCGCGCAGCTTCAGGCAAGCCGAATATCATTTCGAAGCCGTTCGCCCCTATCTCCACGGCGCGAGCGACCAGCAGGTTACTCACTTACTAACGGTCTCAGCCCAGAACGGGCAAGTGTGCCACGCCAGCCTATGCGCCCGTGACTACCTGCCGCCACTCATGCAATCGCACGGACAGCTATTGCCACCAGATGTGCGCGAAGGGCTTTCACAGGTATTAGCCCAATATGCAAACCCTCCCCCGACCGTGCGTTAATAGATGCACATGAACGATTTTTTGGACCTCGATCCATACGAGGATTTGCCGGATGATCCGGAAGAGGCCTTCCTTAATCTAATTAGCAAGCAGTTGATCAAGCAGTTCAGGTGTTATCGTCGTCATGTGAGGCTCCTCGGTAGGGTAAACTCACAGAAACCTGCTTACACATTCCTTCTGACACCCTCTGCCGAACGATCAAGGATTCGCGACAACAAATACCTGATGCTCGACACCACTCTGGTTCGTGTCCACCAGCAGGCCGCGAGCGCAAAAGGGGGGCCAAAACTCAGGAGTTGGGGCGTTCCGGAGGTGGATTGACGACCAAGATCCATATGCTCTGCGACAGCCTCGGTCGGCCGCTGCGCTTCATGTTCACAAATTGCTTGAGGGCGCACAGAAAAGCTGGAGACGGCTCGACGGACACAACCAGTTGCCAAAACTCGTTCTCGGTGTGACATTCAATGACGGGATCGAGGTCATCGCCAAGCCGACCGACCGTCAGCCCGCAACCGCCGCCGCCTGACCGGCCCGGTCGTCACCAAAAATTGGAGATAGCTCCCATTGCGGCGGCGGCGATGTCTCCGAGCCGCTGGTGAAATCAATGCTTCGTACTGATCTGCCGGAAGTTCATTCCTCAATCGCTCTTCGAGACGATAACCTCTGGTAGTCGAGACGCCGATCGAGCGGCTTGCTGGTGCCGAGAACATGCCGGAGAGGCGCGCAGTCTTGTAGCGCTCGTATGTGGAAGCGATCGGCTCGACTGCTGTTTCCATTTTCCCTGCGGTAGCTTAGAGGCCCAAAGCGATCGACTGTGGACCGGTGATCGCCAGTTCGAATCTGGCCCCAGGGACCAAATACGGGAGTGTCGTCTAGTGGTAAGGCACCGGCTTCCAACACCGGTTACGTGGGTTCGATTCCTAGAGCTCCCGCCAATTCAGCTTCGGCCGCGCGCAGCGAAGCCCGCGCCAGTTCGAGAAGCGGCGCCGGCGCCTTCGTCAGGATATCGAGGGTGGCGCGCTTCTCCGGCAGATACTGTCGCGCGAAGCCAGGATCGTGCTTTGCGATGGTCGAGGTGTTGCTGATGAGGTCGGCGCACTTAATGCCCTGGGTTTCCGGGCCAGCAGCGGCGAGGCGGCGACGGTCGATTTCCCCTTGGCTCGCCCGGTTCATGCCGGGCCCGGGCGGCGTGTCGGTGAGGTCGAGCACCATCACAGCAACACCCGAACCGAACTTCGCACAGATCTCGGGCAGGGTGGCGTCGGTGTCCTCGACGGTGTCGTGCAGCCAGGCCGCGGCGATCGCAGTCTCCGACAGGCCGGCGCGCGCGACGATGCCGGCGACTTCCTCGAGATGCACGAAGTAGGGTTCGCCGGTGTGGCTCCGTTTCTGCTGTGCGTGTTTCTCCCGCGCGAATTCGCGGGCCATATCGATCAAGTTCATTTCTCCTCCATCGCCCGTCGCAGCCGCTGAGCAGCCAAATACTCGCCGGCCAAAGACCTGGACGCTTCGTCGCCAGGCAACTCTCCCAAGTCCATCATACGATTCCGCCATCCGTGCCAGAACGATCGGCCGCGGTTTGGTCCCGGCTCGGGATCTCCGCGCTCGGCCGAACGATCGCCCTCGAGGATTTGCTCGTCTTCGAGTGTCTCGAGGTCGGCGATTGTGCTGACGGGAATAAACTTCATCGGCATTCCGCGCACGTCGGAATGCGCTTCTCGCAGCCCCATGGCAGAACGACCCAGTATCCGCATTTCGTCTCGATCGAGGTCGCCGAATCCGGGAATTCGGCGTTCGGCTGTGCCGCGCACCAACCATCCCTGTGTTTGACACACCAGACCGAAGTGCTCATGGCGTCGTTCCCGGGTTGATCCGGCTCGAACCGGAATAGATCGCGCGGCACATAGACCGTGCCGCGTCGATCGTATCGGACCATGCACGGCCAGCGCTCCTGCGGGTCAAGATCAAGGATCAGCGGCCGGTATGGCGAGGGCGTTCGGAACTCCTCGGCGATCGCTTGAGGGGCAATGTCCAGAAAAGGCATCAGAGGCATGGCCGCCAATCCTCCGGCTTGCGCGAGGCGAGCGCGAAGATCTTGCGCATTTCCTCGTCTGTCATCTCCTGAAGCGTCGGTGTCACCGGACCGTCGGCGGCCAACGCGCGGTTGTCGACGTCTTCGATAATCTGCTTGACCTTGGCGAGGCCGGCGTCGGCGGTCTCGAGCCGGCGGGACAGCCAGCGGATGCGGTCCTTCGCGATGGCCAGGTTTTTGGTGCTGGCATCGAGGAACACGGCGTTGGCCACTTCGTCATCAGTCAGGTCGCCGCCGGCAAGCTGCCCACGATCGCAATCGTACCGGTCGCCGTGCGGATCGGGTTCTCCATCTTCGCGCCACCGGGCGCCTGGTGTCCGCGGCGGCGCTGCAGCGAGCGCCGCGTCGACGCGGTCCAGTATCGGTCGGTAGATGGTATTTTCTGGCCCCGGTTCGAAGCCCCAGGCTTTCACGAAAGCACCGTGCATTTCGATCAGCGCCTGGCGCAGCTGGACAGCGTGTGTCGTGCCGCGAGCGGGCGCCTCGGGATGGAGGCGGATTCCTCGCACGCCTGAAGATATGCGACGGGGTCAGCATCGCATTTGCGCTGCTCGGCCTCGTCGTCGTCGAGCAACTGGTAAATTGCGGAGGCGTGGCGAGCGCGAGCGGTTCTCTGACTTTCGCCGGCGCTATCAAACATTTGGCACAGGCGCCGAGCCAGAGCCGAGGCTTGGGCAACCCGCAGCACTGTGTGAGGCTCTACCGTGGCCGCTAGCCCGGCCTGCAGACGCTGGTCGATCGACGACCAAATAACGAGGCTGGGCGGAATGGAGGCGTCGCGTTTGATCCGACCGTTGGCAACGTGCTCGAGCGATAGGGACAGCCCACGGGCGCGGCAGCGATCGATGAAGTAAGCGCTATAGACCGCCAGCGCCTGGTCAAGCGTCAGCAGATTGTTCACCAGATCGGCTACGGTGTTGATCGGTGAGATCCAGGTGCGATCAGCGCGCTCCTGCTCGATGGCGTCGGTCGCGTATTCCATGATCGCAATGGCGGCCTCTTCGGCCGTCAGATGATCCTTGAGGCGGCGAGCGAGCTCGAACGCGCGTTCATCGGACACAGGCCGATGGGTAACGGTTGCTACATCAGTCATGACGTCACCTCTTTCGGCATCCAGGCACAGAACATTTTCCACGACGACGGCCGCGCGCAGACGTGGCACTGGCCATCCGGACTTTGGCGGATCTCGGCCTTGGCCGCAGCGTGGTCGCCGTAGACGACCTGGTCGGGATTGCCCGGGTCGGCGGTCAGTTGCTCACACGGCACCGGCCGGCAATCTCCGCCATGCTCATCGCCGTTGCAGCATTGGGGCGGGTACCATGAGTGGGCGAGGATGATCGCCGCGGCCAGAATGGTTGAGTTCGGCGAGGCTAGCCTCCGTTCATTTCGGCGATCGTGGTGATGACGTAGCCGCCGACGGTGAGCGCCGCCGGGATGCCAAATCGAAGGTTCACGACGACAAGGAGGGTCGCGCCGACGGTCGCGGAGATGCCGGCCGGTTGAAACCATGTTTTGGCGAGGAAATATGCTGGGATGGCGAGCAGGACGACGACCAGCCAAAGGAAAGGGGCGTTCGTGCGCTCGGCTCCTGCATGAGCTCTTCGCAGATCCAAACCATTGCAGCGATGATGCTGCGGAATCTCAGTTCGCCTCGGGGAAACGGGCGGTGCGGATCCCAGCGCTCGTCGTAGACCAGGACATTGCCCGGGCCGCCCCGGATGCGAAACGCGCGCTCGTTCTCGCGGTCGCTCTCGGACGTCGATCCGGTGGGATGAGCGGCTTTCCATGCCGACGCCCGTCCTGGGCATCTCTGCGCGTAGACGTCCCAGTGGCCCTGGCTGCGCTGGCCGATCGAGAAGCCGAGCGGAAAGAACGGCTGAGCCTGGTCGAAGAAGTGCTTCTACGCCGTCTGCTGCCGTCCTCGGCACCGATCAGCTTTCCCTCGAGCGTTCGCGTCATATTGATCCCTTCCTGTTGGCGACGGCTCGGAACAGCGCGATCGCGATGCGACCGCGTTCCGTGATTTCGAAGCGAAGAGGCTTGCGGCCGGCCTTGGTGACGGAGCCGACACGCAGCAGGGGATGGACGAGGAGGCGGCCGAGCTCGGCCTAGGTGGCCGGCTTGCCGTTCGGGTAATGGCCGAAGTCGTGGCCGATCTCCATCGCCGTCATGCCACCGTCGGCGGCGAGCCGGGCGAGGACTTCGGTCTCGCGCGACCGAAGGATTGCGCCGGCCGGCTCATAGTCCCAACTCTTCCGGCGACCGGCCAAGCCGGATCCAATCCCGCCAGAGCTCGGCGACCGGCTGGACGAAGGGATGGCGCGCGCGCGGCTCAAGCTGCCGGCGGGTCCAGCCAAAGGCCTGGCCGCGGACGACCGCGACGACGTGGTAGAAAAATGGGTCTCGAGTCGGAAAGTCGTCGACCCGGTTCAGGAAGTTCCGCCGGGAGCCGAGGAGGTGGATCATGCGAGCGCCAGGCACGGCAGAGGCGAAGAGCTCGGACGCCCAGCAGCAGAGGCCTGCGCAGTCTTCAGGGGAGCGGAATACTGGGAAGCGGCGGTCGAAAGCCGCGACGATTCGTGGTAGAGTTCTGGCCACGTCGACGACGCGCCCGCTGGAACCGGCCGTCAATAGCGGTTCAATAATGAAACGCCGTTCGTTCGCCCTGCGTTCGGTCATCGTTCTAACCTCCGCAGGCGCAAAACATTCGATTTTGCAATGTTATCGGGCTTGTTAGCTCGTTTACACGGAGATTTCCGAGAGGTTCGGCACTTTCATTCGCACTGTGGTAAGCCACTCATAATGTTGATGTTTTTAACCAAAAATCGATGCTCTTTTTGGACGTAGTTTTTACGTTTCAATAGA
The DNA here is from genome assembly GCF_054063295.1 of Bradyrhizobium sp. USDA 3240. Taxonomy (NCBI): domain Bacteria; kingdom Pseudomonadati; phylum Pseudomonadota; class Alphaproteobacteria; order Hyphomicrobiales; family Nitrobacteraceae; genus Bradyrhizobium; species Bradyrhizobium sp. USDA 3240. Next base: position 157,935 of record NZ_JBSSGD010000002.1, on the reverse strand, counting down.
AGAGTGTTGGCGCGACAAAAGTGTTTTAAGAACATATGGTTAGATTGGTAATCTGAGACTCTTTATCACCGAGATATTTTTTCGGATGGGCGCTCGCGGTCGCCGAAATGGTCTGAGGGCGGTTAGCTCAGCTGGTTAGAGCGCCTGCTTTACACGCAGGATGTCGGCGGTTCGAATCCGTCACCGCCTACCAACGATCGCTCAGGGGAATTCGCTTGGATAGGTACAGTTTCGGCGTTGTCTTACCGTGCGCAAGCGCGGTGGCCGCAAACGGGTTGGGTGCCCGGGCCCGATGTCGATCCCGCAGGATCAGAACCTCCTCTGGTCGCTCGACTTCGTGATGGACACGCTGGTCAGCGGCCGGCGCTTCCGCGTCCTGATACGCTGGTCGACGACTTGACTCGGATCCCTTCACGCTGGTTTGCGTCCGAGCCGGAGCATTTTCGCTTGAACAAAATAAGAACACTGCCGCATTGTCCGCCGGACAAGCTGATTCAAATCGGCTCCATGAGATCGTCGGCTCCAGCAGAACTAGGGCGCGCGTTCCGCCGTTGTTGCGAACGTAAGAAAGTCTCGGCGTCTCAACCGATCATTTAGGCGCGGCCGCCAAAATGGCCTGTGGAATATCTTGCCATTCGGCCAACTGAAGTCGGGTGACCGGCACAACGGCAGGGGTGCAAAGGATGCGAAAATGGGCTCGATTGAGGCTATCGTGAAGGTTCTGCGGCACGCAGGAGCTACAAACGGCCGGACGTTGGTCCCTCGTCATGATGTCCGGCTCCAAACTGCCAAGCTTGCGCCGCGAGCCATGATCGGTCACCATTTGTCAGGAGGGCGTTCTCGCCGGGTATCGCTGCGGCCTTCTGGGCGATTGGGGCACGCCTACGAGGGGATAGTGACATGAGCAAGGGGCATTCGGCATTTCGGCTTCACACGGCCTCCGGGCAAAATAACCCCAGGTCCATCGGCGATACCATGTCGGCGCTGATCCGCGAAGCCCACCGCCAGAATTCCAAGGAGACTAATCAGAGCGCGACGTCAGCACCGGCGCCGCGGCCCTCTCGGTTCGCGGGCGGAGGTTCGCCAATGCTTCCTGAAGCCCTCCGCGGCCTGCTTCGGGAAACCGACCCGACGAGACAGATATCCGATCTGGTTCTCCCGCGCCGGATCGTGGGCGACCTGCAGGATTTGGTCGGCGAGATTCGGGAGACGGCACTGCTGCGCTCGCATTCGCTCGAGCCGAGACACAAAGTTCTGCTGATCGGGCCGCCCGGCACCGGCAAGACAAGCCTCGCGGCGGCGCTCGCCAGCGAACTCGCACTTCCCTTCCTGACCGTTAGATACGAAGGGCTCGTCGGCAGCTACCTCGGTGAGACCGCTTCGCGCCTGCAGGACATCGTCGAATACGTCTCTCGCACCCCGTGCGTCCTGTTCTTCGACGAGTTCGACAGCGTCGGCAAGGAACGATCCGACACCCAGGAAACCGGAGAGATCAAGCGCGTCGTCTCCTCACTTCTCCTCAACATGGATTCGATGCCGAGCCACTGCGTCGTCGTCTGCGCCACCAACCACCCGGAAATGCTCGACCGAGCCGTCTGGCGCCGCTTCGAACTGCGGATCGAATTACCTCCCCCCGGCGAGGCCGAACTGCGCGACTGGTATGAGCGGACCGAGAGTTCGTTCGGGCATATCGGCATGTCGGGCGACGAATTCGTTCGACTATTTTCCGGCGAAACCTTCTCTGAAATCGAAGCGATAACAGTGGACGCCAGGCGGAAAGTCGTTTTATCACGGGGCCAATTGGCGCCGAATGACGCTTTCCGAGGGGCGGTAGAACGTTGGCAGCGGCGCCGGAAGGTAGGGGGATTCGCCGCCGATGGCTCAACGTCCGATCGTACGAATCCTTCGCGAGCCCGCGCGCGAAGAAAGAAAAAGGGGCAGGAGGCCACACTTCCCCAAGGCGATCTCCTCGGCCGACCAGGCGAAGAGACACAATCATAAGTTCGACAGCATCGAGAACGGCATCGGCCGCATCCTCGGCGGCGCCGATCTGAAGGATTCGCCTGCGGAAGTTGCGCCAGACAGGGCGTTGGTCTTCGAGGTCATCGGTCCCGTCTCCACCGTCGCCAAGCTGATCGAGGCCGCGCGCGGCGCGGGAATCGACTGGCTCGGCGAGGATTACGATCTCTCCGACGGCGACGACGAGGGTGACGGGGACGCCGCGGGCGAAAACGCGGGGCAGGGCGACGAGCGGGCCGACGACGCGCAGAGCATGCTCTACGTCACGATGCCGACCCTCAAGGGCCTGCAGAAGGTCGTCTCGATCTGGAAGCGCTTCAGCAACGGTGAGGACAAGCCACCCGGCGCCGATGGCGAATGGTGGGCCCTATTCAAGTATCTCAGCGATGTCCGCCCCTGGTCCGCCAAGGACAGGGTCGATCCGTTCATGAACCGCTACGTCGAACGCATGCTGCGCGATCGCCCCGGTGCGCCTGTCAGGGTCGAGATCGACCTCTGGTACCGCTCGGATCCCGATCTGCGCGCGCAGGCCAGGACCTATGTCGAGGCCCTGATGAAGACCATCGACGGTACGCTCCTGGACTTCGCAACCATCGAGCCGATCCACTATCAGGCGGCCCTCGTCGAGATTTCGGCCGCGCAGGCACTGATGCTCAGGCAGATCGAAGGCCCGATCGCCAATGCCGATTGCGTCATGAAGGTACGGCCTCAGTCGCTGTACAGGCCCGACGGCGAACGCATGGACGAAGAAGACCCGCAGGCGGGCGACGTGGCAGGCGAGGCGAACCCGGCACGCCCCGCGGTCGCAGCGCTTCTCGACGGCTATCCCGTGGAAAGTCATGTTCTGCTGTCTGGCCGCCTCGACATTCAGGAAGTGGACATCGCCGCGAACACCGTTCCAGTCTTTCGCCGAAAGCATGGCACCTCCATGGCCTCCCTGATCGTGCATGGCGATCTCGGCCAGCCACAGGATGCAATTGATCGCCCGCTCACGGTTGTGCCCGTGCTCGCCGCGCCGCAGAACCTCAACACCGAATGCACCCCGCCCGACAAGTTACCGATGGCGATGGTCTACCGGGCCGTGACCGCGCTGATGGAAGGGATCGACGGCAAACCTGCGCAAGGCGAGGGCATCGTCATCATCAATCATTCCGTCTGTGACAGCGAAGCGCCATATGCGCAAAGGCCGACATACTGGGCCAAGCTTCTCGACTATCTCAGCCACGAGTATCGCCTGCTGTTCGTCGTGAGCGCTGGCAATTCCAACGAACCCTTCGCCGTTGATGCCTATGACGAAATCGACGAGTTCATCAATGCGGATCCCGACGAACGCCAGGTAGCGATCCTGAGCTCCGTCGAAAGGGCCAAGGGAAAACGGGCCATTCTAAGTCCCGCCGAAACGATGAACGGTCTTACAGTCGGCGCAGTCCACGGCGACAGCGCAGGCGCGTGTCCGCCCGGAATGACCGAGCCTTACGACCCCGTGTCGGGCGTCACGAACCTGACGTCATCGCTTGGCCTCGGGATCAATCGTGCGATCAAGCCGGACCTGATCGAACTCGGCGGGCGTCAGCTCGTGCGCGTCAACAAAGACGACGAGGGACTTTTCGCGTTCGCCCACGAACACCATTCCGTCGGCCAACTGACCGCCATCCCCGATCCCTCCGGCCTGGCGAACGACAGGCGAGGGCGTGCGACCGGGACAAGCAACGCCGCAGCGCTTACCACGCGAGCCGCAATTCGGATGGCAGATATCGCCGAAGACCTCTTCAGCGAAAACAACGAAAGCTGGGTCGCAAGCCCGACTCGCGCAGTCATCCTAAAGGCGCTGCTCGCCCATGGATGCGCATGGGGACAAACTGGCGAGATCCTCCACAACCTCTATCCCGGCCATTGGCGCCGCAAGCGCGAGGCCGTGTCCCGAAGCCTCGGCTACGGACGGGTCGATCACGATCGCATCGAAGACGAGCAGGGACACCGCATAACACTTCTCGCCGACGACATGATCGGACACGATACCCTGCACGAATATCGACTCCCGATCCCGCGCGCGATGATCGCCAACCGGGAAATCCGCCGCGTGACCTTGACCCTCGCCTACAGCAGCCCCATCGATCCCGTCACAAACCGGTATCGCGGCGTCCTCGTCGAAATCGTCGACGAGGACGGCAAGCGTGGATTCTGGGAAGGACTCGATGGTCTCAAGGACGACAACAAATCGCGGATCCCCACTGGGCCGGTTGCCGACGTCACCCGCAAGGGCACACTCCAGCACCTCTCGTCCTGCCGGGCAAGAAGCTCATCAAGAACGCCGGGAAGGGATACATCTTCGTCGGCGTGCAGGCACGCGCCGATCTCGCCGCCTTCTCAAAGGAGCAGGTCCCGTATTCGCTCGCGGTGACCCTCGAGATGGCCCAGCCGATCAGGCAGGACCTCAACGCCGACGTCGTTTCGCGCGCCCGAGTGAAGCGCATCCCGATCCCGGCCCGCCCGCGGGCAAGAGTGAGAACCTGATATGGCATGGTCCGCGAACGACAGCCTTGGAGCTCAAAATCCCAAAGCAGTCATCAAGTATCTCCGCGAGATCGGCGACGACGATGCCGCGGACAAGCTCCATGCCAAGGGCGGCACCGGGCAAGGCCTAAGCATGCCGTGGCAGGACCAAGTCTATGGATACACCGGTCTTCTGATCGGTTACATTCCGTCGGCACCTTCGGACGGCACCGCCGCCATCACGAACGCGGTCGTGCTACCGCCGGATCCCGCGCTCAAGAACTCGCGGGTCAAAATTACTATCGAGCGGCTCTACGTGCATTGCTATCCCGGAAGGGGCCAACACGAAATCCTCTGCGAGTTCACCGGCAAGAACCAGGCCGATGGCGAACAGGAGGAGATGCAATTCGCGCTAACGACGAAGGCAAACGATGGCGGAACCGCTTCAATCAATGGCGCTCCCATCTTCCTTGGCGTGACCGTAGGGAATAACGGCATCGCCTTCGAAGGGCGGACCATCAATGTCGGTAGCAAGGGCGACGAAGATTTCCTCGCCGCCTTGAGCGGCGGCTCTTTCCGTGACGGGTTGAACCTTTTGACGACAGTTCAACCGGCATTGAAGCCGTTCGTCGGGCTCGCTTCGTCGGTGGTCAGCGCGGTCCTCAAGCGTAGCAAGAACAGACAAATCCATTCTTTCAATCTCGGCTTCGACTTCTCGGACAGCCCGACCTCGGTCGCGTTGCGGCACGGCTCATTCGCGATCATCCAGACCGACGAGAACGACTGGGATTGGTCGAGACTGGCGTGGAACGTCGGATCGCAGCGCATTGTTCAGAAAGACACGGGCGCGGCGATTCCCTTCAACTACCTTATCCTGAAAATCTCGCCGTTTGAAGACTAACCTACCGCGACAGGGAGGTGCGGTACGGGGCTGCCCCGCATGATCGTGAGCAACAACGGCACCGAGTTCATTCCGAACACGATCCTGGCTTGGCAGGATAAGAGTGGCACTACATCGCGCCTGGCTAGCCGATGCAGAATGGCTTTGTCGAAAGCTTCAACGGCAGGCTGCGCGACGAATGCCTGAACGAGCACCTATTTGGAAATCCAACGAGGCGCGCCAGATTATCGAGGAATGGAGGATCGACTACAACACCGACCGCACACGAGCCTCAAAGGGCTCACACCGACCGAGTTCGCAACCCGCTCCGATTGGGGCCAAACCCTGAACAGAGTCTACTTACAAACGAGCGCATATCGGGGAGCAGATCAGCGAGATAAGCTGACTTACTGATGACGACAAAGGCTTGCCATTCCGCCGGAGGCATTTGCCGTCAGCAGGACGTCAATCGTAAAACATGGTTTGTTCGGCAATAGTTCGGTTAGCGTTCTTGGCGCGGAAACCTTAATATTGTTGATATTCTTGGCTTTCTAAGTCGTGGTTGCTCGTTTACACCGAGAGGGTCGGGAGTTCGAATCTCTCGCCGCCTACCAGCCTTCGCCCTGCGGGCTACGGCTCGGCAAGCCTTTGCGGATGGATTCACCCGCTGCGCGGTGCCGCAGGGCGAAGGCTGTCGCGCCGAAGCTCGAAGAGCGAAGGCGGACTGCTTCATCAGGAATCGCTGCTGTTCCCCGCGAGCTACGAGCCGAGGCGGACAAAAGTATGACTGCCTTCATCATCATTCTTGCCGCGCACATTTGATGCCGGCACGGCTGCGATGCTAATCTCTCCGCCTAACCGGGAACTCGATGCATGCGCAAACTCGCCGCGATTTTTCTTCTCACCATGATTGCCGGACCGGCATTGGCGCAGCAGGACCACGTTCAGCGCTATCGCGAAGAGATCGAGAAGTCGCCGTCGGATGTGGCCAACGAGGCGCGGCAGCAGCGCGCCTACCAGCGCGCGCTCAGTGGCGTGCCGGACCAGAAACCGACCGATCCGTGGGGCATTGCGCGCAGCAATGACGGACAGGCTGGCCCGAAGGGGACTGCCGCCAAGACGCCTGCGCCGAAGCCGGCCAAGCCGACGAGCGCCGCCGCCAAATAATTCGAGAGGGCGGACCAGGTCGATGAAGCACTACGTCTGCAAATTGACCGGACCGCGCCCGACCTTTCCGCAGGACATGACGCCGCAGGAAGCCACCATCATGCAGGCGCATGTCGCCTATTGCGGCGAATTGCTGCAAGCCGGCAAGGCGCTGATCTTCGGGCCGGTCGCCGATCCCGCCGGCGTCTGGGGACTGGGCGTGCTGCAACTACCTGACGATGCCGATCCGCAGGAGATCGTCGCCAACGATCCCGTCGTCAGGGCCAATGCCGGGTTCACCTATCAGATCATGCCGATGCTGCGCGCTGCGACGCGCGAGACTTGCTAGAATCTCTGGAAGCTCCTCAACAAGGTTGGATCGCATGAACGCTGGCCATCCGCAAAACGCCGATCAGATTGCATATTGGAACGGGCCGGGCGGTCAGCGCTGGGCATCCAGGCAGGCCGCACAGGATATCGTGCTGCAGCCGGTGCTCGACCTCCTGATCGATCGCGCCGCGCCGAAGGCCGGCGAGCGCATCGTCGATGTCGGCTGCGGAAGCGGCGCTTCGACGAATGGGTTTGCGAACAGGGTGGGGCTGTCAGGCCATGTGTTCGGCGTCGACGTCTCCGGGCCGATGTTGGAGCGGGCACGGCAAAGCACGCCGAAGGATGCGCCGGTCACCTATGCACTCGCCGACGCCACGGTCTTTCCGTTCGATCCCGCAAGCTTCGATCTCCTGGCGTCGCGCTTCGGCGTGATGTTCTTTGCCGATCCGGCGGCGTCGTTCGCCAATCTGCACAAGGCGCTGAAGCCGTCGGGCCGGCTCGCCTTCGCCTGCTGGCAGGAGCCGCGCGAAAATCCCTTCTTCATGGCGCCGTTGCAGGCGGTCTACAAGCACGTGCCGAAGCTGCCGCAGCTTGGTCCCGATGACCCCGGTCCGTTTTCATTCGCGTCCGAGGCGCGCGTGAACCGAATCCTCGGCGAAGCAGGGTTTGCCGGCATCGCGATGGAGCCCTGCCGGCTTGAGTTCGACGTCGCGATCGGGCGCGGAATTGACGCCGCCGTCCAGAGCGCGCTCGAGATCGGGCCCGCCAGCCGCGCACTGGAAGGACAACCGGATGACCTACGGGCCGCCGCCGTCACGTCGATCCGCGAGGCGTTGACGCCGTTTGCGAAGGGCGATTCCGTGCTGCTGCCCGGCGCGATCTGGATCGTGACGGCGCGGGCCTAGAGAATAAGTTGGTGATTTCGTCGTTGCGAGGAGCGTAGCGACGAGGCAATCCATCTGTCCTCACACGCGTAGCATAGATTGCTTCGCTTCGCTCGCAATGACGGCGAAGCGGCGCGGGTCGCTAGGCGGCCTTCTCTTCCCAGATCATCGCCAGATGCACGATGGTCTGCACGGCCTTCTCCATGTCCTGGCGGCTCACCCATTCGAGCCGCGAATGAAATGCGTGCTCGCCGGCGAAGATGTTCGGGCAGGGCAGTCCCATGAACGAAAGCCGCGAGCCGTCCGTGCCGCCGCGGATCGAGGTTTTCACCGGCGATAGCCCGGCGCGCTCGATCGCCTCGATCGCATAGGCGACGATCTGCGGGTGGCGATCGATCACCTCCTTCATGTTGCGGTATTGCTGCTTGACCTCCATGCGGTAGGTCGAGCGCGGATATCCCTTCATGACGTCCTGCACGATCTTTTCGAGCAGCGCTTCCTTCTGCTTCAGGCCGGCCTCGGTGAAATCGCGCACGATGAAGTCGATCCGCGCGTTCTCCAGCGCCCCCGAGATCGCGACCGGATGCAGAAAGCCTTCCTTGCCTTCGGTGGTCTCGGGCGAACAGGTGTCCTTGGGCAGGCGATCGACGATGGCGGCCGCGATCTTGATCGCGTGCTCCATCTTGCCCTTGGCGAAGCCCGGATGGGTCGCTACGCCTTCGATGATGATGCTGGCGCCGTCGGCGGAGAAGGTCTCGTCCTCGATGTGACCCGCGGTCTCGCCGTCCATGGTGTAGCCGAAATCGGCGCCGAGCTTCTTGATGTCGACCTTGTCGACGCCGCGGCCGATCTCCTCGTCCGGCGTGAACAGGATCTTGATGGTGCCGTGCTTTACCTGCGGGTTGGTGACCAGGAAATGCGCGGCGTCCATGATCTCGGCAAGGCCGGCCTTGTTGTCGGCGCCGAGCAGGGTGGTGCCGTCGGTCGTGATGATGTCGTTGCCGATCTGGTCGGCCAGCGCTTCGTGCTCGGAGGCGCGGATCACCTGCGAGGCATCGGCCGGGAGCGCGATGTCGCCGCCGCGATAATTCTTCACGACCTGCGGCTTGACGTTCTTGCCGGTGCAGTCGGGTGAAGTGTCCATGTGCGAGCAGAAGCAGATCACCGGCACCGTCTTGTCGGTGTTGGCCGGGATCGTCGCATAGACGTATCCGTGGGGATCAAGATGCGCATCCGATATGCCCATCGCCTGCAACTCGGCGACCAGCAGGCGGCCGAGATTCTTCTGCTTCTCGGTGGAGGGCGTGGTGGGTGAATCCGGATCGGACTGGGTGTCGATCACGACATAGCGCAGGAAGCGCTCGGTGACGGTGTGCTTGAAGTCGAGAGCCGGTGCCAGCATGAAGACCGCGCAGGAATGGAGGACAGGAACAAGACGCTCAGGCGAAGTTGGTTCGCGCAAGCAAAGCGCATCGAGAGACAACTCTACAACAGAAAAGCGCCACTCCGGGGCCGCGTCGCGAGCCGGAATGGCGCTTGGTATCAAGCAAGTTAAGGACCCTAAACGGCTTCCTTCAGCTCCTTGGCGGCGCGGAAGGCGACCTTCTTGCTCGCCTTGATGTGGATCTGCTCGCCGGTTGCCGGGTTGCGGCCCATGCGGGCGGCGCGCTTGCGAACCTGGAGGATGCCGAGGCCGACGATGCGGATCCGCTCGCCCTTCTTGAGGTGCTTGGTGATCCGGGTGACCATGTCGGTCAGGATCGCCTCGGCCTGCTTCTTGGACAGCTCCTGCTCTTCGGCGATGGCCGCGGCCAGGTGCTTCAGCGTGATCGTCGCCGGGGTCGCTGCTTTCTTCGCCATGTGTGGCCCTCCTCGTTGCTGAATGGCTGGATTGCTGCTTTCACGCGAATGGCGCGCCGTTCGCGTCGGGAAAATGCGTCCGGAAGAGTCCTGAAACCGCCGGTTCTGGGAACGGGCAGCGCCGGGCCCGGCCACAGGAAGCCCAGACGTATCAGGCCTTATTTGATTCGGGGCTTTGCTGACTACGCCGTTTCCCCTGAAAACAGGCGACAACTCGCGTCCACAGCGCGAAAATGCCCGCGCTGTGCAGGGCTCCGCAACGTGCTTGACTATCGGGATGCGGGCCTTTATGCCCTCGGTTCTGCGCGGATCAATCCGATGATCGGCATCCGCGGGAGTAGCTCAGTTGGTTAGAGCGCCGCCCTGTCACGGCGGAGGCCGCGGGTTCGAGTCCCGTCTCTCGCGCCAGTCTTATCAAGCACTTAGACCCAGGTTCCAGATTTAAGGCGTGTCGCGCGCAGCGCCGTCATGATCCCTTGAACGTCTTTTTGCTCGGGCTTCCCGCGCTCCGATAGTCGCCACCTCTCAGACGATCTCGATCGCCCGTTCGCTCCCGGCAATCGCGTGATCCTCATTCACGCGCGCAATCTGACACTCCGCGACGCCCGACACGATCAGCCAGGTTTCCGGCTTCGCTCCTTCGCCAATCACGACCGTTGCGTCCTGATCCGGGAGCGCTTGGAGCAGTTGAAGTAGCTCGCGGACTTTCATCGACATGCTTCCTGGAGGCCGGCCAACTGGTTCGCCTCGCACGCGAACATCACATCGGCTCATGCGGTAGTGACTATCGCCACCCAGACCAGCGAGAAACGGACGTACGTCAGGTCTCGGTTCGAGCGCGGAGCGTAACGCGCGAGCCTGACGTCAGCCTTACTCTCATGGCATCGCCCTCGGCGACAGCGGTCGCAGCCAGTGAGCGGAAACCACCTCAGCGGTTCCACCGGCTTGCGGAACTCAGGCGCTTTCGATGGGTCCTAAAGTTGCCGGAGTAGGCGAAGACAGTTCAGGACATTCAAGCGACGCGAGCGCGGATATGGTGTTGTCGAACATCCTGCCGTGAACGGGATCTCTCCGTATCAGAGCATCATCGTTCTCCGAAGAAGTGAGGCCGCCACAGGATCGTATTGGCGTTGCTTCGTGGCGGCTGTCGATCGGTCAGGCCGCGACACCGACGGCATCGATGGGCCGCGTTGACTGTTGCTGATGATGCGAAGCTTCCGTTCGCCATTCGGGCGTCAGCCACCACAGCAGGAACAGCAGCGCGATCCCGTTCGAGGCCAGGCTTGTCGTGAGCGGCACGTTCATGATGGCCTGAACGGCGATGCCTGACGATACCGCGACGAAGCGCGGTGACAGGTGCCGCGAGACCATCGACCCCACCGACAGGATCAGGCCGCACACGAGTGCCGAAACCGGGGCGAGCGCAAGACCAACCGACGCGATGCCCTCAGTGGCGAGGAAGGAGGCGTTGAAATTGCCGTCGCGATAGATCGCTCCGAGCGCCGGGCCAAGCTCGCCATACGGGCAGGCGGTCACCTGTCGCACGATCGATATCTGGCAGAAGCGGGTCAGGTCGCGGTGTGCAAAGAAGTCAGCATATTGATCAAGGGCGAGCGACGGGATTGCGAGGAAGCGCAGATTGATGGCGCTGAACACGACGTAGTCGCGGTCGGCGCCGAGCATGGCGAACGCCGTCAGCCCGATGATCATCGGAATCAGAAATGCGAGCACCGTGGCCAGCCGCGGGTTGAACCGGCCGAACAGCCAGAACAGAAACGGCAGCCAGATCGGCAGCAGCAGCACGGTCTTGTTGTTGACCACCGGATAGAAGCAAAGCGCAAACAGCAACACGCAGGCGGCCTGCATCCATTTCCGGCGCGACGCAAAATGCGCGAACAGATAGGGCAGCACCGCGCCGATGATGATTCCAGTGAGATAGTTCAACAGCGCCGGCCGCGTGACGGCGTTGCGCGCTGCGCCATAGGGATTGCCGAGATTGGCGCCGTACGAGATGTCGGCGACCAGCACGACGAAGGACGACGCCAGCAGCAGCAGCGCAATGCGTTTGATCGCCGCATCAGACAGGCCGGGCCGCCACACCGGCATGTTCTGGAACATCAGGGGGATCATGGCAGTAGTCAACGCGGCGATCATGGCCCAGCGGGCGATGGCATGCGGATAATCGAACGCGCTGAAGAAGCTGAGCCAGACGAAGCCGAACACCGCTGACAGCAGCGCGAAGCTCACCAGATAACCGAAGCTGAAGCGGCTCGCGACGAACGCCGGGATGAAGAAGGCCATCATCGCGGTGCCGAGGATGGCCTCGGCAGTGATGCCGGAGCGCCAGACATGCATCGCCGGGAACGCGTGCCCGCAGGCGATCATCGAGGCGGTGCTGATGACGAAGAAGGCGAAGATTGTGACCCCGACAGTCAGGTCGTCGCGCGTCAATTGCATCGGCCCGTCCGATTCGAAAGCTGTGTGACAGCTAGCAAGTCGGCCTTGGGCCAATCAAGTCAAGCAAGGTTAAGCGGCGTCTCGATCCGTATTGTTATGTTTCCGCCGGGCGATCGGTCACCGTGGCGCCACATTGAATTCACAAACGCGCGACGCGTTGCCTTGATCAAGCAAAGAATGCGGCGACCGCGTTCAGGTCGGATTGTCCGGGGGCGTCGCCACGCAAATTCGCGTCGATGATGCGGCGGCAGGCATCGACCGTATGGGTGTCGCCCAATTCGTTGGCGGCCTCGAGGATCGACCAGACCGTGTCCAGGGGAATGTCGCTCTGCATGGTCGCGTTCGGGTCTGACAGCATCGGCGGCGCCGGGGGTTAGAATTCGAACAGGTCGCGGCCGCGCCGCGCCATGATGTGCAGGTCCGCCACCGTGCCGCGTACGGCGTTGCAGCGGCGGCATTCGATGATGGTGTCGCCGGACGCATGCGCGGGATCGGCGACCTTGATCGCCAGGCTGCCGCAATCCGTGCAGATGATCTTGAATCCGGTCGAAATTACTTGCTGCTGCAAATTCATTGTGGGCCTGCGCCTCTGTTGACGTCCACCTTACGGAACAATTTTTAAAACGGGGGTCGCGGAGCGGATCGCAATCGAATGACCGCGTTAGGAGGCGGTTAAGATTTCGCCGCGGCCGCGCGTTGGCCAAGCCGCGCATGCATCTCGCGCGACCCGATCTCGGTGGTCCTGCAATCGCCGTAGCCGACGCTGGCGAAGGCCACATTGTCTTGATCGAAGCGCGAGACGATCAGGACCAACAAAAAAGCCGCCCGAAGGCGGCCGCCTTGTTTGCCGACGCCTCAACACCGTCTTAGCGGACCGTCGAGGTGCCCGAGGAGGTGATCGCGACAGGCTTACCGGCCTTGATGACCTGGTTAGTCTGGGCGGTCTGGGTGAAATCCGCATTATTTCGGGCCGAAATGCCGAAAGCCGCAACCCCGATGGCCGCAACGAGCGCAACCACCACAATCTTGAGATGGGTCGCGCGATCGGCTGAATGGATCGAGTGGTTCATGGTCGCCTCCGGGCGTCTATGCGCCGTCTATGGCAGCTACTGGTAAGCGCCATCTGTTTCCGGATCGTTTCGTGAGTTCCCGGAAATGGTTTCGTGCCACAGGCGGATTGGTTTCACCGTGCCTTGCGTCACAGAAAGAGAGGGCTGAAACTGGCCGCGGGCGCGGACGGCGCTTGGGAGAAAAACAATAATGAAAACAAGGAATATGACCCGACGGCGGGTGCTGGGAACTGGCTCCGTGGCACTTGCCGCGGCGATGTTTGGTAAGCCGTCTCTTGCCGCTGCCGAGTTCGACTTCAAGCTCGGCGTCAACACTCCGGAAACCCATCCGCTAACAATCCGTTTGGTCGAGGCGGCGAAGGCGGTCGGGGCGCAGTCGTCGGGCCGGGTCAACATCACGGTGTTTGCCAACAGCCAGCTCGGCGGCGATCCGGAGATGCTCTCGCAGGTCCGCGCCGGCGGGATCGAGCTGTTGGCCGCGCCCAGTATGACGCTGTCGACGCTGGTGCCGCTGTCGGGCCTGCCCAGCATCGGCTTCGCCTTCCAGTCCTACGACCAGGTCTGGGCGGCGATGGACGGCGGCGTCGGCGACATCGTCCGCGATGCGATCGCCAGGACCGGCGTCGTGCCGCTGAAGAAGGTCTGGGACAACGGCTTCCGCCAGATCACCTCGTCGTCGAGCCGGCAGCTCAACAGCGTCGACGATCTCAAGGGCTTCAAGATTCGCGTGCCGGTGACGGCATTGCTGACCTCACTGTTCTCAGGACTGGGCGCATTGCCGTCGAGCATCTCCTACAGCGAGCTCTATTCGGCGCTGCAGACCCACATCGTCGAAGGGCAGGAGAATCCGCTGGCGCAGGTCTCGACCGGAAAGTTGTACGAGGTGCAGAAATACTGCGCGCTGTCGAACCATTGCTGGAGCGGCTACTGGATCCTCGGCAACCGCCGCGCGATGGCGGGTCTGCCGCCCGAGCTGCTCGAACTGATCAATGCGGCATTCGACGCGGCGGCGGTGAAGGAGCGCGCCGATCTGGTCGAGATGGACCGCTCGTTGCAGGCCGAGCTGACCGAGAAGGGCATGACTTTCAACAAGCCCGATCCGGTGCAGTTCAGGGCCGCGTTGGTGAAAGCCGGCTTCTAAACGCAGTGGCAAAAGACCTATGGCGCGGACGCCTGGGCGGCGCTGGAGAAATACACCGGCAAGCTGACGTGAGCGCAGCCTGACATCACGCGCGTGATTACCTGACACGTAATCGCGCGCGCGATCTCCCTTTGCGATGGTCGGTGCATCGGCGGCGATGTTGCCGATCGATCTGCAAAGGGACTTCCATCATGGTCAGCAAACCGCTCTATGCGACCGCAAGCGACGGCACAAAACTGTTTGTGCAGAATTGGGGCTCGGGTAAGCCGGTGCTGCTGCTTGCCGCATGGACATTCAATTCCGGCGTCTGGGGCAGCCAGATCGTGGCACTGAACGCCAAGGGCTTTCGCTGCGTTGCGCCTGACCGGCGCGGTCATGGCCGTTCCGACATGCCGATGACGGGATACGATCTCGACACGCTGACCGACGATGTCGCTGCCGTGATCGAGCAGCACGATCTGCACGATGTCACGATCGTCGCGCATTCGATGGGATCGATCGAGGCGGTGAACTATCTGGCGCGTCACGGTGCGGAGCGCATCGCGCGGCTGGTCCTGGTGGCGCCGACCACGCCGTTCATCGTCCAGACCGACGACAATCCGGTCGCGGTGCCGAGGGCGATGGTCGAGGCCCAGAATGCCGCGATCGCGCAGGACTTCCCGAAATGGATGGGCGAGAACGAGGCGCCGTTCTTCATGCCCGACACGCCAGATGCCACGCGGGCCTGGATCAGGGAGATGATGCTGAGCGTGCCGCTGCCGGTGGCGCTGGCCTGCCGCATGACCATCTCGTTCGCCGATCTGCGCGCCGCAGCCAAGAGGATCGACCGCCCGACCCTGATCGTGCACGGCGACAAGGATGCCAGCGCGCCGCTCGAACTGACAGGCGCGAAGACGGCGGCGCTGATCAAGGGAAGCAAGCTCGCGGTCTATGAAGGCGCGCCGCACGCTCTGCCGCTGACGCACCGCGCGCGCCTGATGGCCGACTTGCTGGCCTTCATGGACGCTTAGCTGGCGCGCACGATGTCCGATCGAATCCAGCGCGCTGCCCAGACGAACAGCAGCGCGCCGAGTGTCGTCGTGACCGCTGCCGACAGCAGCGAGTAGCGAACCGCATCCGTGCCGTACGCGCCCTTCAGGGCGTCGTTGATCATGCCGACGGCGAGGGGGCCGACGCCCTGGCCGAAACAGGTCGCGGTGAGCAGCACGATCGCCGAGGCCAGCGCGCGCATGCTGGGCTTTGCGACCGTCTGGGCGATCGCGAAGATCGGGCCGAGATGGAAGCCGACCATGAACGAGGTCAGAGCCAGCATCGCGACCATCAGCGTGAAGCTTTGCGTCAGCATGCACAGCGCGAACACCGGACCGGCGAGTCCGGACATGATCGCGGGCGCCCACAGCTTCCAGCGGTCGTCGCGGCGGCCGATCTGCGCCACCACGAGGCCGCCGATCAACGTGCCCACCATGCCGGCGAGGCCCTTGAAGGTGCCGGCATAGGTGCCGATCTCGGCGCTGGTGAGGTGATGGATGCGCGCCAGGAACGGCGGGATCCACACCGCGGTGGCGTAGTTGGTGTAGGTTGTGAGGCAAAAGCCGACCAGCACGATGAGGAAGCTCGGCTGCGCGATCAGGAAGCCCAGCGTCGGCCCGATCGGCTCGGCCTTGAAGGTCTCGGCCATCGCACCGCGCCTCGGCTCGGAGATCGTCAGCCACAGCACCGCGGCGAGCGCGATGCCGGGCAGGCCCGCGGTGAAGAAGGCCATCCGCCAGCCATAGTGCTGATTGACATAGCCGCCGATGAAATAGCCGAGGAAGACGCCGAGATAGGTGCCGATCGCGTAGATGCCGAGCGCGCGCGGACGCTCGTTCTTGTCGAACAGATCGGCGATCATCGATTGCGAGGCCGGCGTGCCCGCCGACTCTCCGATGCCGACCCCGACCCGCGCCAGTGCCAGCGTCGCGACGCTAGAGGCCATGCCGCAGAGATAGGTCATCGCACTCCAGAACGCGAAGGCTGCCGCGACGATGTTGCGGCGGTTGAGGCGATCCGCCATCCGCGCGATGGGAATGCCGAGCAACGAGTAGAACAGCACGAAGCCGAACCCGGCGAGCAGGCCCATCGTGGTGTCGCTGAGCGCGAACTCCTTCTTGATGGGCTCGATCAGCACGTTGAAGATCGTGCGGTCGAGGAAGTTGAGGGCGTAGATGATCGTGAGCAGGCCGAGCACGTAATAGCGGCGCGCGGAGGGCGCGGCAGCCGCCTGTGTGGCTGCAGCCGCCTGCGGTGCGACATCGACCATGACTTCCTCCCCCGATTTTTGTCTTTTCTTGTTTGCCTTGCGCGCGGGCCTTACCCCTCGCGGATGTAATTCCCTGCCTCGAATTCCACCGGCCCGGCATCGGCATCGAACGACACGCCGATCGGGTCGCGGCCGGCGGCTATGGCCTCGAGCTGGTCAGAGAGCATCCGGCGGATCATCAGGACGCCGCGGTCGCTCTGGCCGAAATGCTCTTCCGAATGAACCGTCACCGGCCCCTGGCCGACCTGCGCCTCGTAGTCGCCGGGGAATTGCTGGTGCTCCTGCTCCGTCATGTCCCACCAGAACTTGCCGTTGAACTTCGAGCGCATCCGGCCGATATCGCCCGCGTTCTTGACCCGGCCGGCGACATAGATGCGGAACGAGGTGTCGTCGATCGGCAGGGTCCAACCGATCGATTCGACGCGGGCGAATTGCGCGACCCGCGGGTTGGGCACGACGCGGAGCGTGGGCAGGGCGGCCTCGGTGACGCGATAGAACACCTTGCCGTCGTCCTGCCTGCGGATCGAGCGCACCGCGACGCCGCGCGGCGACATCTCGAACTTCACCTCGGGCATCGAGGCCATCATGGTCGTGAATTGCGGCCCCGAAAACGAGCCGTGCAGCACCGGCACGTGATAGGGGTCGGCGACATTCTCGAAATGCTGCAGCCAGTTGCAGGGGATCACGGCAGGCCCGCCGCCGCCGATCGAGGAATCGTCGGCCTCGACGAACTCGCCGTCGTCCATATTGTCCAGGCACTCGTAGCGCGGCAGCACCGGCTGCTTATCCGCCGGGCCCATATAGGCGAAGATCAGGCCGTAGCGTTCCTGCACCGGATACCAGGGCTGGCGCACCTTGTCCTTGAACAGGCCGCCTTCGGGCTCGCAGGGCTGTTCGAGGCAGCGGCCCTCGGTGTCGAACTTCCAGCCGTGGTAGCAGCAGCGGATGCCGTCTTCCTCGACCTTGCCGTAATAGAGTGTGGTGCCGCGATGGCAGCAGCGCGCATGCAGCAGGCCGACCCGGCCGTGCCGGTCGCGGAACAGGATCAGGTCCTCACCGAGCGCACGGACTTTTCTGGGGATATCGGTGGCGTCGCTGGAAAGGCCGATCGGGTGCCAGTAGCGGCGCAACAGCTCGCCCATCGGTGTGCCGCGGACGACCGAGGTGAGCTCGGTCCGGGTAGTGGACGGCTTCATCGCATAGGCCGTGCCGAAATCGCGGTCGAGCTGGGTCATCGTCATGCTGTTTCCTCCCGCCGCCGGATTCTCGTCGACGGTCGCTGTGTCGTTGATGGCAGTCAACGTTGTTGACGAAGTCAACGATATATCGATGACAATGTCAACGATCTCGATTAGCTTGGCAGCGATCAGCTTTGTTGGCAGAGGTTGGCGATGACCGAGAAGTTCAGGACTGCGAGGGCCTTGCCGCCGGAGGCGATGGTTGACGCCGAGCTGGCGCCGATCACCGCGATGATGTCGTCGCGACTGATGGTGCTGGCGAATCTGCTCAGGCGCGGTGCGTTGCTGCGCTACAAGCGCCTGACAGGTCTGTCGTCGGTCGAGTTCGGCCTGGTTGCCTCGCTCGGCCGGCGGCCGCCGATGAGCGTGGTGCGGCTTACCGAAGCCGTCGGCATGGACAAGGGGCAGATCAGCCGGGCGCTCGCCGAGCTCGTTGCGCGCAAACTGGTCGCCAAGGCCGCCAACCCGCGTGACAATCGGGAAACACTTGTCTCCCTCACCAAAGCCGGGCTTGCCGCCCATGACGCCATTGTGGCCGGCGCGCAGGAGCGAAACCGGCGCTTGCTGGAACAACTTGGTCCGCAGGATCTTGAGCTGCTGCTCGGACATATCGACCGCCTGACGCTGACCGCGGCCGAGATGCTCGCCGCCGAACGGGAGCTGGGCTGATATGGGGAAAGCGCAGGGCACCGGACGGCGCCCGCGGCCTTCCCCGTTGTGGCAAGCGCTTCCGCCTGATGCGGCAAAGAGCCCGCGGGAGGGACGGTAAAAGCGTCAAAATTGCTTGTCTTGCGCCCCCTGTTGCGCTGCGCTAAAGCCTCAAGAACAATTCCAATCAACGAATCTGCGGGACGTCCGAAACCGCAGCAAGAAGGCCTCGCCGATGACCGGCATCCTGCAGAATTATCTCCCACTTGTGGTCTTTATCGGGGTAGCGAGCCTGATCGGGCTGGCGCTCCTGATCGCGCCGTTCCTGGTCGCGTTCCAGTCGCCGGATCCGGAAAAGTTGTCCGCCTATGAATGCGGATTCAACGCTTTTGATGACGCCCGCATGAAGTTCGACGTCCGCTTCTATCTGGTGGCGATCCTCTTCATCATCTTCGATCTCGAAGTGGCGTTCCTGTTCCCCTGGGCCGTGGCGTTCGGAAAGCTGGGCGCGACCGGTTTCTGGTCGATGATGGTGTTCCTGGCCGTGCTGACGGTCGGGTTCGCGTATGAATGGAAGAAAGGCGCGCTCGAATGGGATTGAGCCCCACCGCCGCAACCTCGCAGCCGGCGATAGCGCAAGCTCCGAGAGGCATTCTCGATCCGTCGACCGGCAAGCCGGTCGGCGCCAATGATCCGTTTTTCCTCGAGGTCAATCACGAGCTGTCCGACAAGGGCTTCTTCGTCGCCGCGGCCGATGACCTCATCACCTGGGCGCGTACCGGCTCCCTGATGTGGATGACCTTCGGTCTCGCCTGCTGCGCGGTCGAGATGATGCAGGTCTCGATGCCGCGCTACGACGTCGAGCGCTTCGGCTTTGCGCCGCGTGCTTCGCCGCGGCAGTCCGACGTGATGATCGTTGCGGGCACCCTGACCAACAAGATGGCGCCCGCGCTGCGCAAGGTCTACGACCAGATGCCGGAGCCGCGCTACGTCATCTCGATGGGCTCCTGCGCCAACGGCGGCGGCTACTACCACTATTCCTACTCGGTGGTGCGTGGTTGCGACCGCATCGTGCCGATCGACATCTACGTGCCGGGCTGCCCGCCCACGGCGGAGGCGCTGCTCTACGGCGTGCTGCTGCTGCAGAAGAAGATCCGCCGTATCGGCACTATCGAACGCTAAGGTTTCAGGCATGGACGACGGCAAGCTCGACGCCCTTGGGCAGACGATCGTGAGCGCGCTTCCGGGCGCCGCCACGGCGCACTCGGTCGCGTTTAATCAACTCACTATTGACGTCGAGATTGGCAGAATCGTGGACGTCGTCAGTTTTCTGCGTGACGATCCGAACTGCCGCTTCGTCAACTTCACCGACGTGACCGCGGTCGACTATCCGAGCCGCGAGAAGCGCTTCGATGTCGTCTACCATTTGCTGTCGCCGACGCTGAACACGCGCATCCGGGTGCGCGGCCAGGCCGACGAGACCACGCAGGTGCCGTCGATCATCGGTGTCTTCCCCGGCGCCGACTGGTTCGAGCGCGAGACCTACGATCTCTACGGCGTAATCTTCGTCGGGCATCCGGATATGCGCCGCCTGCTGACGGATTACGGCTTCGACGGCCATCCGCTGCGCAAGGATTTCCCGCTCACCGGCTTCGTCGAGGTTCGCTACGACGATCAGGAGAAGCGGGTGCTGTATGAGCCGGTCCGGCTCAACCAGGAATTCCGCAAGTTCGATTTCCTCTCGCCCTGGGAAGGCGCGGACTATCCGCTGCCCGGTGACGAGAAGGCCAAGGCGGAGCCGAAGCCATGAACGAGCAACCGCAAGATCTTCGTAACTTCACGATCAATTTCGGCCCGCAGCATCCGGCGGCGCACGGCGTGCTTCGCCTCGTGCTGGAGCTCGACGGCGAAGTCGTCGAGCGCGTCGATCCGCATATCGGCCTGCTTCACCGCGGCACCGAGAAGCTGATCGAGCACAAGACCTATCTGCAGGCGATTCCGTATTTCGACCGGCTCGACTACGTCGCGCCGATGAACCAGGAGCACGCGTTCTGCCTCGCGGCGGAGAAGCTGCTCGGCATCACGGTGCCGCGTCGCGGCCAGCTCATCCGCGTGCTGTACTGCGAGATCGGCCGCATTCTTTCCCATCTGCTCAACGTCACCACGCAGGCGATGGACGTCGGCGCGCTGACCCCGCCGCTGTGGGGTTTTGAAGAGCGCGAGAAGCTGATGGTGTTCTATGAGCGCGCCTCGGGCTCGCGCATGCACGCGGCGTTCTTCCGCGTCGGCGGTGTGCACCAGGATCTGCCACCGAAGCTGATCGACGATATCGAGGCGTGGTGCGATCCGTTCCTCAAGGTGGTCGACGACCTCGATACGCTGCTCACCGGCAACCGCATCTTCAAACAGCGCAACGTCGACATCGGCGTGGTACCGCTGAAGGAAGCCTGGGAGTGGGGCTTCTCCGGCGTGATGGTACGCGGCTCGGGCGCGGCCTGGGACCTGCGCAAGTCGCAGCCTTACGAGTGCTACGCCGAGATGGATTTCGACATTCCGATCGGCAAGAACGGCGACTGCTACGACCGCTATTTGATCCGCATGGAAGAGATGCGTCAGTCGGTGCGCATCATGAAGCAGTGCATCCAGAAGCTGAAGGCGGCGGACGGGCAGGGCCCGGTCGTGGTCGAGGACAACAAGATCGCGCCGCCGCGCCGTGGTGACATGAAGCGCTCGATGGAAGCGCTGATCCATCACTTCAAGCTCTACACCGAAGGCGTGCACGTGCCGGCCGGCGAGGTCTACGCCGCGGTCGAGGCGCCGAAGGGCGAGTTCGGCGTCTATCTCGTCGCCGACGGCACCAACAAGCCCTACAAGTGCAAGATCCGCGCGCCGGGTTTCGCCCATCTGCAGGCGATGGATCACATCTGCAAGGGCCATCTGCTGGCCGACGTTTCCGCCATCCTTGGCTCGCTGGACATCGTGTTCGGCGAGGTCGACCGGTGATGATGTCCGCATCCGCACCGCCCGCAATGAGAGTTTGATCGATGTCCGTCCGCCGCCTTGCCCCGAAGGAATTGCAGCCCGCGAGCTTCACGTTCACGGACGAGAATCTCGCCTGGGCCAAGAAGCAGATCGAGAAGTATCCGCCGGGCCGTCAGGCCTCGGCTGCGATCGCGATTCTGTGGCGCGTGCAGGAGCAGCATGACGGCTGGGTCTCGGAAGCGGCGATCCGCGCCGTCGCCGACCTGCTCGAGATGCCGCATATCCGCATGCTGGAGATCGCGACCTTCTACACCATGTTCCAGCTCTCGCCGGTCGGCAAGAAGGCGCATGTGCAGGTCTGCGGCACCACGCCGTGCCGGCTGCGCGGCGCCGCCGATCTGATCGAGGTGTGCCAGCATCGCATCCATCACGATCCGTTCCAGCTGTCGAAGGACGGCAACTTCTCCTGGGAAGAGGTCGAGTGTCTCGGCGCCTGCGTGAACGCGCCGATGGTGCTGATCTGGAAGGACACCTATGAGGACCTGACCAAGGAAAGCTTCGGCAAGGTGCTCGACGGCTTTGCCGCCGGCAATCCGCCGAAGCCGGGCCCGCAGACCGACCGCCAGTTCTCGGCGCCCGCAGGCGGGCCGACGACGCTGAAGGAAACCACCTGATGCGAGGCTTTCAGGTGCTGGCAAGCGGGCAGGAAAACAAGGCGGAGAGGGGCGCTGCGATGAAGGCCTGGCGCACGATCGCCCTGCATACCGCCGTCGCGGCCGGCTTCATGTTCCTGCTGCAACGTTACGGCCTGAGCGCGACGCTGGAATCCAGCCTGTTGTGGGCCATCGTGTTCGGCGGCTGTGCCGCCGGGCTCGCTTACTCCCAAGCCAATCGGTGATGTTCGGAAAGTTTTGAGCATGCTCGACGACAAGGACCGCATCTTCAAGAACCTCTACGGCCTCCATGATTGGGGCCTCGAGGGCGCGCGCCGCAGAGGCGCTTGGGATGGCACCAAGGGGATCATCGACAAGGGCCGCGACTGGATCATCAATGAGATGAAGGCGTCGGGCCTGCGCGGCCGCGGCGGTGCGGGCTTCCCGACCGGCATGAAGTGGTCTTTCATGCCCAAGGAATCCAAGGACGGCCGTCCGAGCTATCTCGTCGTCAACGCCGACGAGTCCGAGCCCGGCACCTGCAAGGACCGCGAGATCATGCGGCACGACCCGCATCTCCTGGTCGAAGGCTGCCTGCTCGCGAGCTTCGCGATGGGAGCGAATGCCTGCTACATCTATATCCGCGGCGAGTTCATTCGCGAGCGCGAGCGGCTGCAGGCGGCGATCGACCAGGCCTATGAGGCCAAGCTGGTCGGCAAGGACAACATCAACGGCTGGCCGTTCGACATCTATGTCGCACACGGCGCCGGCGCCTATATCTGCGGCGAGGAAACCGCGCTGCTCGAAAGCCTCGAGGGCAAGAAGGGCCAGCCGCGGCTGAAGCCGCCGTTCCCGGCCAATGTCGGCCTCTATGGCTGCCCGACCACCGTCAACAACGTCGAGTCGATTGCGGTTGCGCCCGACATCCTGCGCCGCGGCGCCGCCTGGTTCGCCGCCATCGGCCGTCCGAACAATGTCGGCACCAAGCTGTTCTGCATTTCCGGTCACGTCGAGCGGCCCTGCAACGTCGAAGAGGCGATGGGGATCCCGTTCCGCGAGCTGATCGAGAAGCATTGCGGCGGCATTCGCGGCGGCTGGCACAATCTGAAGGCTGTGATCCCCGGCGGCTCGTCGGTGCGCATGGTGCCGGCCGACCAGATCATCGACACGCCGATGGATTTCGACAGCCTGAGCAAACTGCGCTCGGGCCTCGGCACCGCGGCCGTGATCGTGATGGACAAGTCGACCGACCTGATCCGGGCGATCGCGCGCATCTCCTATTTCTACAAGCATGAGAGCTGCGGCCAGTGCACGCCGTGCCGCGAGGGCACCGGCTGGATGTGGCGCGTCCTGACCCGCATGGCAGACGGCCGCGCCCACAAGCGCGAGATCGACATGCTGCTCGAGGTCACCAAGCAGGTCGAAGGCCACACCATCTGCGCGCTCGGCGACGCAGCAGCGTGGCCGATCCAGGGTCTGATTGCGCATTTCCGTCACGAGATTGAAGAGCGCATCGATCAGTATTCGCACAAGGCCGATCTCGACGATCAGGGCGTTCGTGATCCCGTCCATATGGTCGCGGCGGAGTAGAGAAGAGACATGAGCAAGATCATCGTCGATGGCAAAGAGATCGATGTGCCGCCGGAGTACACGCTGTTGCAGGCGTGCGAGGCGGCCGGCGCCGAGATTCCGCGCTTCTGCTATCACGAGCGGCTGTCGATCGCCGGCAATTGCCGGATGTGCCTGGTCGAGGTGAAGGGCGGCCCAAAGCCGGTCGCAAGCTGCGCCTGGGCCGTGCGCGACTGCCGTCCGGGCCCGAAGGGTGAGCCGCCGGAGATCTCGACCCGTTCGCCGATGGTCAAGAAGGCGCGCGAAGGCGTGATGGAATTCCTGCTGATCAACCATCCGCTCGACTGCCCGATCTGCGACCAGGGCGGCGAGTGCGACTTGCAGGATCAGGCGATGGGTTACGGCGTCGACACCAGCCGTTTCGCCGAGAACAAGCGCGCGGTCGAGGACAAGTATCTCGGCGCGCTGGTCAAGACCTCGATGAACCGCTGCATCCAGTGCACGCGCTGCGTCCGCTTCTCCGCCGAAGTCTGCGGCGCGCCGGAAATGGGCGCGACCGGGCGCGGCGAGGACATGGAGATCACCACCTACCTGGAGCAGGCGCTGAGCTCGGAGCTGCAGGGCAACCTCGTCGATATCTGCCCGGTCGGCGCGCTGACCTCGAAGCCGTATGCCTTCGCGGCGCGCCCCTGGGAGCTCGGCAAGACGCAGTCGGTCGACGTCATGGACGGTGTCGGCTCAGCGATCCGCGTCGACACCCGCGGCCGCGAGGTGATGCGCATCCTGCCGCGCATCAATGAGGCCGTGAACGAGGAGTGGATCTCCGACAAGACCCGCCACGTCGTCGACGGCCTGCGCACGCAGCGCCTCGACCGTCCCTATGTGCGCGAGAACGGTCAGCTCAAGCCTGCGACCTGGCAGGAAGCCTTTGCTGCCATCGCCGCCAAGGCCGGCCGCATCGACGGCAAGCGGATCGGTGCGATCGCCGGCGATCTCGCCGCCGTTGACGAAATGTATGCGCTGAAGGAACTGCTCGCGAAGTTCGGCTCGGTCAATCTGGCGGTGCAGGGCGGCGACGCGTTCGACGCCAAGGCTGGCCGCGGCTCCTACATCTTCAACCCGACCATTGCCGGCATCGACCAGGCCGACGCGATCCTGATCATCGGCTCGCACCCGCGCAAGGAAGCCGCGGTGCTGAACGCTCGGATCCGCAAGCGCTGGCGCACCGGCGGGCTCAAGGTCGGCATGATCGGCGCCAAGGCCGATTTCACTTACGACCACGAATATCTCGGTGCGGGCACCGACACGCTCGCCGACCTCGTGGCGGGCAAGCACTCGTTTGCCGACGTGCTGAAGAACGCCAAGAACCCGATCATCCTGGTCGGCGCCGGCGCCTACACCAGGCATGACGGCGCGGCGGTGCTGGCGCAGGCTGCCAAGCTCGCCGTCGATGTCGGTGCGCTGAAGGACGGCTGGAACGGCTTTGCCGTGCTGCAGGACACCGCCTCGCGCGCGGGCGCGCTCGATATCGGTTTCTCGCCGGTAGGCGGTGGCCTGACCACGGCGCAGATGACGACCTTCGGCACGCTCGACGTGCTGTTCCTGCTCGGCGCCGATGAGATCAAGGCGCCGGATGGCACCTTCGTCGTTTATATCGGCACCCATGGCGACAAGGGCGCGCACCGCGCCGACGTGATCCTGCCGGGCGCCGCCTATACCGAGAAGTCCGGCATCTTCGTCAACACCGAGGGCCGGGCGCAGATCGCCAACCGTGCCGCGTTCCCGCCGGGTGAAGCCCGCGAGGACTGGGCGATCATCCGCGCGCTGTCCGACGTGCTCGGCAAGAAGCTGCCGTTCGACTCGCTGCAGGCGCTGCGCCAGGCGATGTTCAAGACCGCTCCGCATCTGATGCGGCTCGACCAGATCGAGGCCGGCAAGGCTGATGACGTCAAGGCGCTGGCCGGCAAGGGCGGCAGCATCGACAAGGCGGCATTCAAGCCGACCATCGAGGATTTCTATCTGACCAACCCGATTGCGCGGGCCTCTGCCGTGATGGCGGAATGCTCGCGGCTGGCGTCGGGCCGAATGCTGACGGCAGCGGAGTGAGCGTGACCTGATGGCTGAATTCTTCGCAAGCGCGTTCTGGACCGGCTTCCTCTGGCCGCTGATCATCATGGTCGCGGAAAGCCTGTTGCTGCTCGTCGTGCTGCTGATCGCGATTGCCTACATCCTGCTCGCCGACCGCAAGATCTGGGCGGCGGTGCAGATCCGCCGCGGGCCCAACGTGGTCGGCCCGTTCGGATTGCTGCAATCCTTCGCCGACCTGCTGAAGTTCGTGCTGAAGGAGCCGGTGATTCCGTCCGGCTCCAACAAGGGCGTGTTCCTGCTGGCGCCGCTTGTCTCGTGTATCCTGGCGCTGGCCGCCTGGGCCGTGATCCCGTTCAATCTCGGCTGGGTGATCTCCGACATTAATGTCGGCATTCTCTACATCTTCGCGATCTCGTCGCTGTCGATCTACGGCGTCATCATGGCCGGCTGGTCGTCGAACTCGAAATATCCGTTCCTGGCCGCGCTGCGCTCGGCGGCGCAGATGGTGTCCTACGAGGTCTCGATCGGCTTCGTCATCATCACCGTGCTGCTCTGCGTCGGCTCGCTCAACTTGTCGGCGGTGGTCGAGGCCCAGAATAGCCGCGGGCTCGCGCACCTGATCGGCCTGCCGCAGCTCACCATCCTGAACTGGTATGTGTGGCCGCTGTTCCCGATGTTCGTGGTGTTCTACGTCTCGGCGCTGGCGGAAACCAACCGTCCGCCGTTCGACCTGGTCGAAGCGGAATCCGAACTGGTCGCCGGCTTCATGACCGAATACGGCTCGACGCCGTATCTCTTGTTCATGCTCGGCGAGTATGTCGCGATCACCACGATGTGCGCGCTGGCGTCGATCCTGTTCCTGGGCGGCTGGCTGCCGCCGGTCAACCTGCCGCCGTTCACCTGGATTCCGGGCATCGTCTGGTTCGCCCTGAAGGTGTTCTTCATGTTCTTCATGTTCGCGATGGCGAAGGCGATCGTGCCGCGCTACCGCTACGATCAACTGATGCGGCTCGGCTGGAAGGTGTTCCTGCCGCTGTCGCTGGCGATGGTGGTGATCGTGGCCGGTGTGCTGCAATTCGCCGGCATCGCGCCGAAGTGAGGTCGTCATGAGTGTCAACGTCAACGCAACAGCCCGCTCGCTTCTGCTCTCGGAATTCGTCTCGGCGTTCGTTCTCGCCATGCGCTATTTCTTCAAGCCGAAGCCGACGCTGAATTATCCCTTCGAGAAGGGGCCGATCTCGCCGCGCTTCCGCGGCGAGCACGCGCTGCGCCGCTATCCGAATGGCGAGGAGCGTTGCATCGCCTGCAAGCTGTGCGAGGCGATCTGCCCGGCGCAGGCGATCACGATCGAGGCCGGCCCGCGCCGCAACGACGGCACCCGCCGCACGGTGCGCTACGACATCGACATGGTGAAGTGCATCTATTGCGGGCTGTGCCAGGAGGCATGCCCGGTAGACGCCATCGTCGAGGGACCGAATTTCGAATTCGCGACCGAGACCCGCGAGGAACTCTACTATGACAAGGCGAAGCTGCTCGCCAATGGCGACCGCTGGGAGCGCGAGATTGCGAAGTCGATCGCGCTCGACGCGCCGTACCGGTGAGGTGAGGGCATGATCCTTCCGGCGCTGTTCTTCTATCTGTTCGCTGCGGCCTGTGTGGCCTCGGCGGTCATGGTGATTGTCTCGCGCAATCCCGTGCACTCCGTGCTGTACCTGATCCTGGCGTTCGTCAACGCCTCGGGCCTGTTCATCCTGATGGGCGCCGAGTTCCTCGGGATGATGCTGATCGTGGTCTATGTCGGCGCCGTCGCGGTGCTGTTCCTGTTCGTGATCATGATGCTCGACGTCGACTTCGTCGAGCTGCGCGAGGGCTTCATCCAGTATCTGCCCGTCGGCATCGTGATTGGCGGCATCTTCCTGTTCGAGCTGCTGCTCGTCGTCGGCGCCTGGGTGATCAACCCGCAGGTCACCAAGACGATCACGGCGGCGATCCCGACCAATATCAGCAACACCGAGGCGCTCGGCCTCGTGCTCTATACGAAGTACATCCATTACTTCCAGCTCGCCGGCATGGTGCTGCTGGTCGCGATGATCGGCGCCATCGTGCTGACGCTGCGCCACAAGGCCAACGTCAAGCGGCAGAACATCAATGTGCAGAACGCGCGCACGCCGGAAATGGCGATGGCGATGCGCAAGGTGGCGTCGGGGCAGGGCCTGCAGGATGCCGATGCGGCGGAGTGGGTGAAATGACGATCGGGCTAGGGCACTATCTGGCGGTCGGCGCGATCCTGTTCACGCTCGGGATCCTCGGCATCTTCCTCAACCGCAAGAACATCATCGTCATCCTGATGTCGATCGAGCTGATCCTGCTCTCGGTCAACATCAATTTGGTGGCGTTCTCGACCTTCCTCGGCGACATCGTCGGCCAGGTGTTCGCACTGCTGGTGTTGACGGTGGCGGCAGCCGAGGCCGCGATCGGCCTCGCCGTGCTGGTGGTGTATTTCCGCAACCGCGGTTCGATCGCGGTTGAAGACGTCAATCTGATGAAGGGCTAGTCCGGCAAATGATACAGGCAATCGTATTCCTGCCGCTGCTGGGCGCCATCCTCGCAGGCATCATCTCGCTGGTCGGCGCGCATGCGCGCTGCCCGAGCGGCGATACCGTCGACCATCACGACGACGCGCATGGCGACGCCCATGCTTCTGATTCCCATGCCTCGGCGGCCCACGACGATCACGGCCATGATGACCATGACCACGACGACCACCACGTCGCCGAGCCGGCGGCGGCGGGCTCCCGGCTGGCCGAACTGATCACCACGGGCCTCTTGTTCGTGTCGGCGGCGCTGTCCTGGTTCACGCTGGTCGATGTCGGCTTCATGCACCATGACGCGCGCGTCGTACTGCTGCCCTGGATCACCTCGGGCGACCTGCAGGTGGCCTGGACGCTGCGGGTCGACACCCTGACCGCCGTCATGCTGGTCGTGGTCAACACCGTGTCCGCGCTCGTTCACCTCTATTCCATCGGCTACATGGACGAGGATCCGAACCGGCCGCGCTTCTTCGGCTATCTCTCGCTGTTCACCTTCGCGATGCTGATGTTGGTGACCTCGGACAACCTCGTGCAGCTGTTCTTCGGCTGGGAGGGCGTCGGTCTGGCAAGCTACCTGCTGATCGGGTTCTGGTACCAGAAGCCGTCAGCCAATGCGGCGGCGATCAAGGCGTTCGTGGTCAACCGCGTCGGCGACTTCGGCTTCGCGCTCGGCATCTTCGCGATCTTCGCGCTGGTCGGCTCGACCGACTTCGAGACCATCTTCCATGCCGCGCCCGGGCTGACCGGTAAGACCATCGACTTCTTCGGCTGGCATCCCGACGCGCTGACCTTGACCTGTCTGTTCCTGTTCATGGGCGCGATGGGCAAATCGGCCCAGTTCCTGCTGCACACCTGGTTGCCGGACGCGATGGAAGGCCCGACCCCGGTGTCGGCGCTGATCCACGCCGCGACCATGGTCACCGCCGGCGTCTTCATGGTGGCGCGGCTGTCGCCGTTGTTCGAGCTGTCGCCGACCGCGCAGGCGGTGGTGATGTTCTTCGGTGCGACTACGGCGTTCTTCGCCGCCACGATCGGCCTCGTGCAGAACGACATCAAGCGCATCGTCGCCTACTCGACCTGTTCGCAGCTCGGCTACATGTTCGTGGCGATGGGCGCAGGGGCCTATTCGGTCGGCATGTTCCATCTGTTCACGCACGCCTTCTTCAAGGCGCTGCTGTTCTTGGGTTCCGGCTCGGTGATCTACGCGATGCACCACGAGCAGGACATCCGCAACATGGGCGGCCTGTGGCGCAAGATCCCGTACACCTTCGCGGTGATGTGTATCGGCACCCTGGCGCTGACCGGCTTCCCGCTGTTCGCCGGCTACTTCTCCAAGGACGCGATCATCGAGGCGGCCTACGCCGCGCACAACCCGTTCGCGACCTACGCCTATCTGATGACGATCGTGGCCGCCGGCCTGACCTCGTTCTACTCTTGGCGCCTGATCTTCAAGACGTTCTTCGGCGAGCCGCACGACCAGAAGCACTATGAGGCGGCGCATGAGAGCCCGGTCTGGATGCTGGTGCCGATCGGCGTGCTCGCCGCCGGCTCGATCCTGGCGGGTCTGCCGTTCAAGGAAGTGTTCGCCAGCCCGCACGGCGTCGAGGAATTCTTCCGCGAGTCCGTGAAGATGAACCCGCACATCCTCGAGGACATGGAGCACATGCCGAGCTGGCTCGCGCCGCTGCCCACCGTGATGATGGCGCTCGGCCTGTTCATCTCGTACCTGTTCTACATCCGCAGGCCGTACCTGCCGGTCGAGCTCGCGAACCAGCAGCCGATGCTCTACCAGTTCCTGCTCAACAAATGGTACTTCGACGAGCTGTACGACTGGATTTTCGTGCGCCCGGCGAAGTGGCTCGGCTACACGCTGTGGAAGAAGGGCGATGGCTTCGTCATCGACGGCTTCGGTCCGGACGGCGTCTCGGCCCGCGTGCTCGACGTCACCCGCAACGTCGTCAAATTGCAGACCGGCTACCTCTATCACTACGCGTTCGCGATGCTGATCGGGGCCGCCGGATTGATCACCTGGTTCATGTTCGGCTTGGGAGGCCAGTAAATGACAACCTGGCCCATCCTTTCCGTCACGACCTTCCTGCCGGCGGTCGGCGCGATCCTGGTCTACCTGCTGGCGCGGGGCGGCGACGAGACCGCGAGCCGCACGGCGCGGTGGATCGCACTGTGGACCACGCTGATCACCTTCGCGGTGTCGCTGATCCTGGTCGCGCGCTTCGATCCCGCGCAGTCCGACTTCCAGTTCGTCGAGAAGACGTCCTGGCTCGCCACCGGCATCACCTACCACATGGGCATCGACGGCATCTCGCTGCCGCTGATCATCCTGACCACCGCGATCATGCCGCTCTGCATCATCGCGAGTTGGAAGTCGGTGACGCAGCGCGTCAGCGAATACATGATGGCGTTCCTGATCCTGGAAACGCTGATGGTCGGCACCTTCTCGGCGCTCGATCTCGTGCTGTTCTATCTGTTCTTCGAGGGCGGCCTGATCCCGATGTTCCTGATCATCGGCGTCTGGGGCGGTCCGCGCCGGGTCTACGCCTCGTTCAAGTTCTTTCTCTATACGTTCCTCGGCTCGGTGCTGATGCTGCTCGCCATCATGGCGCTGTACTGGAACGCCGGCACCACCGACATCCCGACCCTGATGCACACCGCGGTGCCGCGCTCGATGCAGACCTGGGCGTGGCTGGCGTTCTTCGCCTCGTTCGCAGTGAAGATGCCGATGTGGCCGGTGCACACCTGGCTGCCTGACGCGCATGTCGAGGCGCCGACGGCGGGCTCGGTGATCCTGGCCGCGATCCTGCTGAAGATGGGCGGCTACGGCTTCCTGCGCTTCTCGCTGCCGATGTTCCCGCTGGCCTCGCACGACTTCGCGCCGTTCGTGTTCACGCTGTCCGTCATCGCCATCATCTACACCTCGCTGGTGGCGATGATGCAGGAGGACATGAAGAAGCTGATCGCGTACTCGTCGGTCGCGCATATGGGCTTTGTCACCATGGGCATCTTCGCGGTGACCACGCAGGGCGTCGCCGGCGGCATGTTCCAGATGATCTCGCACGGCATCGTCTCCGGCGCGCTGTTCCTCTGCGTCGGCATCGTCTACGACCGCATGCACACCCGCGAGATCGCGGCCTATGGCGGCCTCGTCAACCGGATGCCGCTCTACGCGATGACCTTCATGGTCTTCACCATGGCCAATGTCGGTCTGCCCGGCACGAGCGGCTTCGTCGGCGAGTTCATGACCTTGCTCGGCACCTTCAAGATCTCGCTGCCGACGGCGTTCTTCGCCACCACGGGCGTGATCCTGTCGGCCTGCTACGCGCTCTGGCTCTACCGCAAGGTGGTGTTCGGCGCGCT
The DNA here is from genome assembly GCF_054063295.1 of Bradyrhizobium sp. USDA 3240. Taxonomy (NCBI): domain Bacteria; kingdom Pseudomonadati; phylum Pseudomonadota; class Alphaproteobacteria; order Hyphomicrobiales; family Nitrobacteraceae; genus Bradyrhizobium; species Bradyrhizobium sp. USDA 3240. The sequence goes on along the minus strand of NZ_JBSSGD010000002.1, from coordinate 126,215 downwards.
GGTCAAGCCGTCGCTGATGTCGATCAAGGATCTCACCTTCCGCGAATGCGTGACGCTGTTCCCGCTGATCGCGCTGACCATCCTGTTCGGCGTCTACCCGAAGCCGGTGCTCGACATGTCGGCCGCCTCGGTGCAGCAGCTCGTCAACAATTACAACACCGCCGTGACTGCCGTGAAGGCAGCCGCGCTGGTTACGCAGTAAGGCCGCTGTCATGAGCTTTTCCAGTGCAGGTTATCAGTTGCAGCCGGTGCTGCCGGAGCTGGTGCTCGCGGTCGGCGCCATGGTGCTGTTGATGATCGGAGCCTATCGCGGGCAGGGGACGACCCGGCTGATCACCGCGCTCGCGGTGTGTCTGTTGGTCCTGACCGGCGTGCTGGAGCTGTGGCTGCCGGCCGGCAAACTCGTCACCTTTGGCGGTAGCTTCATCGTCGACGACTTCGCCCGTTTCCTGAAGGTCCTCGCTTTGATCGCCTCCGCGGCGACGCTGATCCTGTCGACCGAGTACCTGTCCCAGCCGTCGACCCGCAACTTCGAGTTCTCGATCCTGGTGCTGCTGTCGACGCTCGGCATGATGGTGCTGATCTCGGCCGGCGACCTGATCTCGCTCTACCTCGGCCTTGAGCTGATGAGCCTTGCGCTGTACGTCGTCGCCGCCAGCCAGCGCGACAACGCCAAGTCGAGCGAAGCCGGCCTGAAGTATTTCGTGCTCGGCGCGCTGTCGTCGGGCATGCTGCTCTACGGCGCCTCGCTGATCTACGGCTTCACGGGCACGGTCAGCTTCGCCGGCATCGCGGCCGCCGCGACCACCGGCAGCATCGGCATCGTGTTCGGCCTGGTGTTCCTGCTCGCCGGCCTCTGCTTCAAGGTCTCGGCGGTCCCGTTCCACATGTGGACGCCCGACGTCTATGAGGGCGCGCCGACCCCGGTGACGGCGTTCTTCGCCTCGGCCCCGAAGGTCGCGGCGCTCGCCGTGTTCACCCGTGCGACGCTGACCGCGTTCCCGGGCATCGTCACCCAGTGGCAGCAGATCCTGGTGTTCGTGGCGATCGCCTCGATGGCGCTGGGCTCGTTCGCCGCGATCGGTCAGACCAACATCAAGCGGCTGATGGCCTATTCGTCGATCGGCCATATGGGCTTTGCGCTGGTCGGCCTCGCCTCCGGCACGGTCGAGGGCGCGCAGGGCGTGCTGATCTACATCACGATCTATGTCGCGATGACGCTCGGGACCTTCTCGATCATTCTGGCGATGAAGCGCAACGGCCAGGCGCTGGAGCAGATCAGCGATTTCGCCGGTCTGTCCCGCACCAACCCGCTGATCGCATTCATCTTCGCAATGCTGCTGTTCTCGCTGGCCGGCGTGCCGCCGCTCGCCGGCTTCTTCGGCAAATGGTACGTGTTCGTCGCCGCGATCAAGGCCAATCTGTTCACGCTCGCGGTGATCGGCGTGCTGACCAGCGTGGTGGGCGCGTTCTACTATCTGTCGATCGTCAAGGTGATGTATTTCGACCAGCCGCTCGGCAAGCTCGACCCGGTCCGCGTCGAGCTGCGCACCGTGCTGGCGGTCGCAGGCATCTTCAACATCTTCTTCTTCGCCTATCCGGGCCCGCTGGTGAGCGTGGCCACGGCGGCGGCGAAGTCGCTATTCTGATGCACATGATCCCGAAAACAGGGCGCTGGCTTTCGGATCGGATCATGCGCATAACCTCACTATGACCTTCACGCTCGGATCTCGGGCCATTGCGGCGGGCTATAAGCTCGCCGCCTTCGACCAGATCGGCTCGACCAACGCCGAGGCGATGCTGCGCGCCCGCGACGGCGAGCAGGGGCCGATGTGGTTCGTCACCACCGAGCAGACCGCAGGGCGGGGCCGGCGGCAGCGGGTATGGATCGCGCCGCGCGGCAACCTTGCCAGCAGCATTCTCGAATTGATGGACGTTCCGCCGGCCGTTGCCGCGACGCTCGGCTTTGTCGCCGGGCTGTCGGAGGAAGCCGCCCTGGAGAAGGTCAGTGTCGAGGCGGCCCTTCGTCTCGGTTCTGACCGGCCGAGATATGCGCTGAAGTGGCCGAACGACGTGCTCGCTGGTGGCGCGAAGCTGGTTGGCATCAATATGGAGGCCGAAGCCGTCGGCGATCGCCTCGCGGTGGTTGTCGGCATCGGCACCAATGTCGTGGCGTCGCCCGAGGGCACGCCGACACCTGCGGTGTCGCTGGCCGAGCTCGGCGTCCAAATCAGTGCGGAAGAGCTGTTCACGGCGCTGTCCGATGCCTGGGTCGAGTTCCGCGGCATCTGGGACAACGGCCGCGGCTTTGCGGAGATCCGTCGGCGCTGGCTCGAGCGCGCGGCCGGGCTTGGCGGCGAGGTCGCGATCAACACGGGCTCGGCGACCATCGAGGGCATCTTCGAAACCATCGACGAGACAGGTTGTCTGATCGTGTGTACGGCCGAGGGCAAGCGTGTCCCGGTCGCGGCGGGCGAGGTCTATTTCGGCAGCGCAGCCTCTAAGAGGGCGGTGTGATGGCGCGACCTGACGAGCTTACCTTTGCACCGCTCGGCGGCGTCGGCGAGATCGGCATGAATTTGTCGATCTATGGGCTCGGTAACCGACACCAGCGCTCGTTCCTCGCGGTCGATCTCGGCGTCTCCTTTGGCGACGAGGAGCATCTGCCGGGCATCGACCTGATCATGCCGGATGTGCGTTTTCTCGAGAAGGAGCGCAACAATCTGATGGGCCTCGTGCTGACGCACGCTCATGAGGACCATTTCGGCGCGATCATCGATCTCTGGCCGAAGCTCGGCTGCAAGATCTACGCAACTCAGTTCAGCGCGGCGCTGTTCGAGGCCAAATGCGCCGCCGAGCGCAATCCGCCAAAGATCCCGATCACGGTGATCCCGTCGGGCGGCCGGGTCGATATCGGCCCGTTCAATGTCGAGTTCATCCCGGTGGCGCATTCGATTCCGGAATCGCACGCGCTGGCGATCAAGACCGATGTCGGCATCGTGCTGCACACCGGCGACTGGAAGATCGATCCGACCCCGATCATCGGCCTGCCGACCGACGAGCGGCGGCTGCGCGAGCTCGGTGACGAAGGCGTGCTGGCGCTGGTCGGCGATTCCACCAACGCTGTGCGCGACGGGCGCTCGCCCTCGGAGACCGAGGTTGCCGCCACCATCAAGAAGCTGGTCAAGGCGGCCAAGGGCCGGGTCGCGGTCACGACCTTCGCCTCCAATGTCGCCCGCGTGAGGGCGGTGGCGGACGCTGCGAACGCCGCCGATCGCGAGGTCGTCGTGGTCGGCCGCGCCATGGAGCGCGTGGTGCAGGTCGCGCGCGAATGCGGCTATCTCGACAGCTCGCACAAATTCCGCAGCACCGACTATTACGGCCATTTCCCGGCCGACAAGGTGCTGGCGCTGTGCACCGGCAGCCAGGGCGAGCCCCGCGCCGCGCTGGCCCGGATCGCCAACAACGATCACCCGCAGGTGACCCTGAACAGGGGCGACACCGTGATCTTCTCCTCCCGCACCATCCCCGGCAACGAGAAGGCGGTCGGCGGCATCATCAACGGGCTGGTGACGCAGGGCGTCGAAATCATCACCGACCGCGAGCATCTGGTGCACGTCTCCGGCCATCCGCGCCGCGACGAGCTGCGCGACATGATCTCCTGGGTGCGGCCGCAGCTGCTGATCCCCGTGCATGGCGAGGCGCTGCATCTCGCCGAGCACGCCAAGCTGGCGCGCGCTGCGGGTGTCCCGAAAGTCCTGACCTGCCGCAACGGCGACCTCGTCAAGCTCGGGCCCGGCGATCCCGGCATCGTCGGCGAAGTGCCGTCGGGCCGGCTCTACAAGGACGGAACCATCCTGGAGGACTCCAAGTCGCGCGCCGTGGTCGAGCGGCGGCGGATGGGTTTTGCGGGCTGCGCCTTCGTGGCCATCGCCATGACCGCGCAGGGCGAGATGGTCGACGATCCCGAGGTTGATCTGGTCGGCATGCCGGAGAACAATGCGGCGGGCGAGCTGCTCGACGACATCGTGTTCGATGTCGTGGTATCGACGATCGAGGGCTTGCCCAAGCCGCGGCGCCGCGATCCGGACGCGCTCGGGGAATCGGTGCGCCGCGCGGTGCGGGCCGCGCTGAACGAGCAGTGGGGCAAGAAGCCGATCTGCGTCGTGCACGTTCTGACGGTCTGACACACGCCTTTAAGGCGTGCGCAACGACAAAGGGAGAGAGATATGCTGGGCCGGCTCAATCACGTCGCCATTGCGGTCAAGGACGCCAAGCAGGCCGCCAAAATCTACGGCACGGCCTTCAATGCCGAGATTTCCGATGCGGTGCCGCTGCCGGAACATGGCGTCATCACCGTGTTCGTGACGCTGCCCAACACCAAGATCGAGTTCATCGAGCCGCTCGGCGAGGCCTCGCCGATCGCAAAGTTCGTCGAGCGCAACGCCGACGGCGGCATCCACCATGTCTGTTACGACGTGCCCGACATCATCGCGGCCCGCGACCGCATGATCGCCGAGGGTGCGCGGGTGCTGGGCGATGGCCAGCCGAAGATCGGCGCGCACGGCAAGCCGGTGCTGTTCTTCCACCCCAAGGACTTTTCCGGCGCCTTGGTCGAGATCGAACAGGCCTGAGACCACATGGCGTACCAGATCTCCACCGGGCTTGCGATCTACTTCGTCCTTTGGTGGCTCGTGCTGTTCCTGACATTGCCGTTCGGCATACGCAGCCAGCATGAGGACGGCGTCGGCGCGCCCGGCACCGACCCCGGCGCGCCGATCATGGCGCGGATGGGCCGCAAGCTGTTTTGGACCACGCTGATCTCGGCCGTGATCTTCGCGATCGGCATGTGGGCCTATTATGCCGGCTATCTCTCGGTCGAGCGGCTGTCCAAGCTGATGGGGATGCCGTTCTAAAGCCGACCAGGATCTGATGCCGATGGAGTGAGGATCAACCTCACCTCGGCGATGCGGAGGAGGCGACCACGATGAACCTGCAGGCCCAGCCAGGCTCCGGGCAGAGCGCCTATCGAATCCTGCGGGAAGCCGATCTGCGCGACTATCTCGCGAGCCTTCCCGGCATCGTCACCCAACTCGGCGGAGCGCCGGCCGACTGGTCGATCAGCGAGGTCGGCGACGGCAATCTCAACCTCGTCTTCATCGTCAAGGGCAGCAGCGGCGGCATCGCCGTCAAGCAGGCGTTGCCCTATGTGCGGCTGGTCGGCGAGAGCTGGCCGCTGCCGCTGTCGCGAGCCCATTACGAGCATCTGGCGCTGGTGCATCAGGCACGGCTGGCGCCGAACCTCGTGCCGGCGGTGCTGCATCATGATGCGCCGCTCGCGCTCACCGCGATGGAGCTGCTTGAGCCGCACATCATCATGCGCAAGGGCCTGATCGGCGCCACGCGTTATCCGCGCTTTGTCGAGGATGTCTCGACTTTCCTGGCGCAGACGCTGTTCTTCACGTCCGACCTGGCGCTGTCGGCTGCGGATAAGAAGCAGGGGATCGCCGATTTCGCCGGCAACCACGCGCTCTGCAAGATCACCGAGGATCTGATCTTCACCGACCCCTATCGTATCGCCGAGCAGAATCGCTGGACCGCGCCGTATCTCGACGCGACGGCGGCGGCGTTCCGCGAGGATCTCGACCTCCATGTCGCGATCTCCAGGCTCAAGCTGAAATTCATGGCGAGCCCGGAGGCGTTGCTGCACGGCGACCTGCACACCGGCTCGATCATGGTCACCGACAGCGAGACCAAGGTGATCGATCCCGAATTCGCCTTCTATGGTCCGATGGGTTTCGACATCGGTGCCGTCATCGGCAATCTCCTGATGGCCTATCTGGCCTCCGCCGGTCATGAGCGCACGCCGGGCGAGCGCGCAGCGTTCGAGGCCTGGCTCCTGGAAACCATCGAGGGCGTCTGGAGCGAATTTTCGCGCAAGTTTCTCGCGCTGTGGCGCAGCGAGGCTGATGGCGACGGCTATCCGGCGTCGCTGTTCGCGGGCGAGGCCGGCGCCGCGCGGCTGGAGGCGGAGCGGCAGGCCTATATGGCGCGGCTGTTCCAGGACACGGTCGGCTTCGCCGCCGCCAAGACCATCCGGCGCATCCTTGGCCTTGCGCACAACATCGATTTCGAGTGGATCGCGGACGAGAAGCAGCGCGCGATCTGCGAGGCACGCGCCCTCAAGCTCGCTCGCAACATGATGCTGGAGGCTGCGTCCTACACGACGATCGGCACAGTCACCTACGCCGCGCGTGAGCTCCGCCACTGGCAGCCGGAGTTCGCCAGATGACCGGGAGCACTCGATCGTCGTGTGCGGCAAGGATCGGCCAGGATTGTTTGGCAGGCCGCCCCGGCATGAACTAACTTTCGGCCGGACGCACGAAACAGAGAATGCCGGCCTCAGGCGTGAAACAGACCACGGCGCGGTTCGTCGGATTGTCGGTTCTGTTGATGATCCTGTTCGGTGGGACCCGCAGCCAGAATGGCGCCGACAACTTCCAGCGACCATCGATTAGGACTTCGTAGCCGTCTCGGTCCTGTCGGAACTCTACCGTCCGGCAATCCGCAATCGAGCAGCACGATGCACCGGTGCCTGGTTGCTTCAGGCTCTCAAACCATGGGGCAACCGCAGGATTTGGGTTATCGGGCGGTGCTGCTACCGCGGCCTGACTTAGAGCAAGCCCGGCCGCGACCGCCATTTTCCAGCCGATCCTCTCACGGTGTGCCCTCGACGCTGACAAAGGCGAGCCCTCCGCTGCCCACCAGAGGTTAGCGAATATTTGGGCCATTGCCACGGCGCTTGAGTACGGAATTAACCATGAGCGAGCGATGAGGGGCCCAACTTCAGCTCCTGACCTGGAGCGAACATCAGAGCTTCATAGCTGGTGAAAATCACCGAAGGCGGCGGCACGCTGCCAGCGATCGCGCGTTGCGCTCGAGCAACACCCTTTGGAAAAGCGTAGGGCCAACGGCTTCCGCCCATTGCGCGTTTACATTTTGATCCAAATGATTGACCCCGTCGCGTGCTTGGCTGTGCAACAGGGCTCGGATCGGGCCTTTGGAGGCTACGGGATGATGAACCCGCGGCGAATTGCGACGGTGACGCCAGAGCTGTGCGGGGCGGTCGTTCTCGCAGGTTGGCTCGCTGCCTGGCTTGCTGGCTTTGCCGGTATGGGGAACTTTGGAGCAGCGCCCATCGAGGGCCTCGCACCATCTCTCGCCGCCAATGCCGAACTGGCCGATACGCCACAGACACCTGCAGCCAGCAACGTTGCCAACGTGAACGCTGAGGTGACGATGGCTGCCGAACCCGTGACGGAGCCGGCCTTCACGACGGCCACCCTGCAGGCAGACGTCACGCGCAACGCTGTCGCTAACGTCGACGCGGCGATGGCGGTTGAATCGATGCCGGCGACGACCCCTGATGCGACGGCGACCTCAAGCGAGCCGAAATCGATTGTCGTAGCGGCGTTGCCGGATTCGTCGCAGACGCTGCCGGTCGAAACATCGCGGGTGCAAACGACGACAGCGAGCGCGCCTCCAGTGTCGAGCGACACCAAGGAGGCCGCGAGACCCCTGGATATTTTCGAAGAGTGCCTCGTCGTTGACGTGTGCATCGACCGGTACCTGTGGGCCCTCTACGAGCGGACGCCCAAGGAAGACACCATCAGCGTACAAGAGCAGCGGAAAGTAACGGTCAAAAGGAAGCGCAAGACGGTGACCGTCACCAGGACGTTCAGCAGGCGCGTCGATAACGATTTCACGTGGAAGGATCCGAAGGCGGCGGGAAGAATGGGCATGCCGATGATCGACTACGTGATTGGAGGGGTGGATCGGGGCTTCAAACTCAAGCTCTTTCATGCGCTCTACGCGGCGGAGCAGGCCGGGTTGTCGCCCGGGATAACCAGCGCGTTCCGCGATGACTACCGTCAATCGATCGCGAGCGGCCTGAAGGCGGCGTCCGACAAGTCATACCATGGAGGGAGCTTCCGCGGTGGCTACGGCCACGGGCTTGCCGCTGATATCGTGAGCGTCAAAGGCGCGACGCGCGCGGAGCGTTGGGTTTCCACTGAGGCCCTTTGGAAATGGATCGATGCGCGCGGATCGGACTTTGGAATCGGACGACCGTATCTCAATCGAGATCCACCGCATGTCGCGCCGATAGACGGCAAGGAATACGCCGCTCACCGCGGCGGGACGAAAGCTCAACACGCGGAAGCGGATATCAAGAAGCGCAACCGGGGCGCTCTGCAGGTCGCGGCGAAACGATCAAAAACCGCAAAAGCGTCGAAGGGGAGAACGATCTGATCCGGTTCGGCTGCGCCTTTCAACACGACGCGGGCAAGAATGCCTAGCAATCCCATCATCGTACAAAAATATGGCGGCGCCTGTCTCGAAACACCGGCAAGAATCCGCGCAGTGGCGAGCAGTGTCGCTGATTTGCATGGCCGTGGTCATCGTGTCGTGGCGATCGTTTCAGCGATGGGCAAGACCACCGACGAACTCGTCAGGATGGCCTATCAGATCAGCCCGCATCCCAATCGCCGCGAACTCGATATGTTGTTGACCACCGGCGAGCGCATCAGCATGTCCTTGATGAGCATGGCGCTATCTGATCTAGGCGTGCCGGCGATCAGCTTTACCGGCAGTCAGGCCGGTGTGATGACCGACGGATCCCATTCATCCGCACGCATCTTGGATGTGCGGCCCATTCGTGTGCGCGAAGAGCTCGATCGCGGACGCGTCGTGGTCTTGGCGGGCTTCCAGGGCGTCGATCCGCTGACCAAGGAAATCACGACGCTTGGCCGGGGTGGCAGCGATACCACTGCGGTCGCCATGGCTGCGGCGCTCAAGGCGGAGTGCTGCGAGATTATCAAGGAAGTCGACGGAGTGTGCTCGGCTGATCCTCGCATCGTCGCGGATACAAGACCCTTGCGTCAGCTGGATTTCGCATCCCTGTCCGAAATGTGTTTCTGGGGCGCAAAAGTCCTGCATTTCCGCAGCGTGGAGCTGGCCCACAGCCAAAACGTGCCTCTGGTCTTGAGAAAGTGGGGCGGCGCTCGACACAGCACGCAAGTGACGAAGGAGGTCGCGGACATGGAGAACGGAAAAGTCCTGGCCGTCAACTCAATGGCTCGCATTGAGCACGTGGAGATCGATTCGGCGAACCTCAATCAAGGCTTTGAGAAGTTCGCGCTGCATCTCAAGCAAAATGGCTTGCCTTGGCCGCAACTCCTGGCCTCGGCTTTCACCGCCGACAAAACCCGCATCATGATGACTTGCGATTCGGAGACACTCGACGCGTTGCTCCGCACACTGGAAGGGAGCAAAGACCTGCGCAAGCAGCGCGAGACTCTGAGTTCGGTGAGCCTCACTTGCTTCGGCGGCATTTCTTCGGACCTGCCATACAAGGCGGTTCAGATTCTGCAACATCACGGGATCATCGCCGACAAGTATGTCTTGTCATCGCATTCGGTAAGTTTCTTTGTTCCGGTGGAGAGCCGTGAGGCCGCGGTCAGGGCTTTGCATTCGCTGATCTAGCACTGCGAATTCGCGATGGCGCGGATGAATGATCGTGCACGCGGTGTCGGCGCGATTTGCGATCGCCGCCCATGCCACTGAGTTGCCCGACGGCGCAAGCTCGGGCGAAATGTGCCCCGAGAACGCAAAGCAGCGTCCCCATACTCATCGTCGTCCTGGCGAAGGCCAGGACCCATTGCCCCAAGTGATCGTTGTTGCGCGACGCTGGAACGACGAATCCCATTCACAACTCCTGCTGCGGGGGATGGGTCCTGGCTTTCGCCAGGACGACAGCGGTGGATGTGCCGCGATATCGACAACTGGAGAGGACGAGCGCCTCCGGCACGTTCATGCCGAGCGGTTTCAGCAAACTCACTCCGCTGCCTGCTCCCGCAGCCGCTGCGCGTAGACGTTGATGATCAGCGCGGCGAGCAGGATCAGGCCGCGGATCAGGATCTTCAGGAAGCTGTCGATGTTGACGTGGTCGAGGCCGTTGTTGAGCACGCCGAGCACGAACAGGCCGACGATGGTGTTGCCGATGCCGCCGCGGCCGCCGAACAGGCTGGTGCCGCCGACCACAACGGCCGCGATCGAATCCAGGAGATAGGTGTCGAACTCGTTCTGCTGCGCGCTGCCGAAATGCGCGACGCCAAGCATGCCGCCGATCCCCGAGCAGACCGCCGAGATCACCAACACGCTGCCGAGGATGAGCTTGACGTTGAGGCCGGCAAATTCGGCGGCCTCGCGGTTGCCGCCGACCATGTAGACGTAGCGGCCGAAACGCGTGTAGGTCAGCACCAGATGGCCGCCGAGCAGCATCACCGCGGCGACGATCACGATCCAGGGGATGCCGCCGATCGAGCCCGAGCCGAGCGTCGTGATCAGCGGCGGCACCTTGTAGGCGATCTGGCCGCGCACCAGAAGCGCCGAGACGCCGGCCGCGATCTGCATCATGGCGAGCGTCATGATGAAGGAGGGGATGCCGATGATGGTCAGGCCCAGGGCGTTGACGAGGCCGAGCAGCGCGCACAGCGCCAGCGCCAGCAGGATCGCGACAAAACCCGGCATCGGGATATTGGCGATGTTGACGTAGGACTCCTGCAGCGTGAAGTACGCCACCGCAATGCCGGTGACGTTGGCGATGCTGGCGATCGACAGATCGATCTCGGCGCACAGGATCACGAAGGTGAGGCCGACCGCGATGATGCCGGTGACCGACACTTGGGTGAGGATATTGCCGAGATTGTCGATGGTCGCAAACGACGGGCTCGCGATCGCGAAGAAGCCGCTGAGGAAGATCAGCGTCAGGAACGGCGCGATGTTGCGCATCTGCGAGCGCAGGAACGGCGCCAGCCCGCGCGGCCGCTTGTGATCGGCTGGGCTCGTCGCGCTGTCACTGCTCGCCATGATGACTCTCCATTACGCCGCCTCGAGCAGCCGATCCTTGCTGACTGCTTCGCCGGCGAATTCGCGCACCACCGCGCCGCGCTTCAGCACCAGGATCCGGTCGGCCAGCGACAACACCGTCTCCGGCTCCGTCGACAGCACGATGATCGCCAGTCCCTTGGCGCGGAGGTCGCGCACGATGTTGATCACGTCGTTCTTGGCCCCGACATCCATGCCGCGGGTCGGCTCGCACAGCACGAGCAGGCGCGGCGGGTAGGTCAGCCATTTCGCCAGCGCCACCTTCTGCTGGTTGCCGCCCGAGAGCATGCCGAGATCGAGGCCGACCACCGGCGGCCTGATCTGCAACTGCTCGACCTGGCGCTGGGCGATGGCGCGCTCGCGCACCGGCTTGAGCAGCAGCGCCGAGATCCGCTCGAGGATGCTGATCGAGATGTTCTTGTAGACCGGCTCCTGGTGGAACAGCATGGCGCGGCGGCTCTCCGGCACCAGCGCAACGCCGGCCCGCCGAGCGGCGGCGGTGCTGCGGAAGGTTTTCGCGGCGCCATCGACGACAAGCGTTCCGCCGTAGGGTCTCAGCTTGCCGAACAGGATACGCGACAGCTCCAATTGGCCGCAGCCCATGAAGCCGTAGATGCCGAGCACCTCACCGGCGCGGGCCTCGAACGAGACGTCCTGCAGGCTGCGGCGGAGCGAGAGCTGATCGACCTTCAGCACCGTCGAGCCGCCCCCCGGTTGCGGGAGCATCAGGTCGTCGGTGTAGCTGTGCTCCAGCGCCTCGCCGCCGCGGCCGATCATGGCTTCGATCAGCGCGCCCTTGGTGGTATCCGCGGACGCGGTCTCGGCGATCTTCCGCCCGTTGCGGAACACGGTGACCACGTCGGACACCCGCAGGATGTCCTCGATGAAATGCGAGATGAAGACGATGCTGGTGCCGTCGTCACGGAGCTTGTGCAGCGTCGTGAACAGGCGCTCGACCTCGGGTGGGGAGAGGGCGGAGGTCGGCTCGTCGAGGATGACGATGCGCGCGCCGGAGAACAGCACGCGGGCGATCTCGATCAGTTGCTGCAGGCCGATCGGCAGGTCGCCGAGCCGCGTCATCGGATCGACGTCGATGCCGAACCGGGACAGCTGCTCGCCGGCCTCGCGCGCCATCCGCCGCCATTGTACGAAGCCGAGGCGGTTGGTCGGCTGGTTGCCGAGGAAGACGTTCTCGGCGACGGTGAGATCAGGCGCGACGCTGAGCTCCTGATGCACCATCCCGATGCCGGCGGCATGGGCGTCGCGGGTGGAGCGGAAGCGGGTTTCCTTGCCGTCGAGCACGAAGCGGCCGGAGAACTCCGGATGCACGCCGGCGATGATCTTCATCAGCGTGCTTTTTCCGGCGCCGTTCTCGCCGACGAGACCATGGATCTCGCCGGCGTGCAGCGCGAAGTCGACCCCACGAAGGGCTTCGACACCGCCGAAGGCCTTCGTGATCTGGTTCAACTCGAGGATCGGGGAGCGTCCCTGCGACATGCGGACCGCTCAGATCAGGAAGTGATCCTCCATCCATTGCATGCCGGCGGCGTTGGCCTTGGTCACCACGGGACCATCGGTCACGACATTCTTTGGAATGCCCTGGCCACTCTTCTCGCCGCCGACCACGGCAGCGACGCCCGCGACGATCGCACCGCCATGGATGCGGCAGGACGGATTGCGCACGGTTGCGAACATGCGGCCTTCGCTGACCGCCTGGATCGCCGGCGGCATGGCGTCGACGCCGCCGATCAGGATGTTGGTGCGGTTGTGCGCCTTCATGATGTTGGCGGCGGCAAGCGCCATGTCGTCATTGTGGAAGAACGCCGCGTCGATCTGCGGATATTTTGTCAGGTAGGTTTCCCAGAGCCGGGCGGTCTTGGAGACGTCCCAGTCGGCGGGCTGGGTATCCAGCACCTCGATGTTCGGGAATTGCTTGACGACCGAGTTGAAGCCCTTGGCGCGGCCCTGCGCGCCGGTGTGGCCGAGCGCGCCCTGGGTCATGATGACCTTGCCCTTGCCGCCGATCGCGTTGCACAGCGCCTGCGTCACCGAGGCGCCCATGAACTCGTTGTCCGGGGCGAGGAACGAATGGACGTTGATCTGGTCGAGTGGCGCGATCAGCGTGTCCATGTCGATCACGGGGGTGCCGGCGTCGATCATCTTTTGCACCGGCTGGGTCAGCGTGCCGATGCCGAACGCCTGGATCGCGACGAAATCCCATTTCTGCGACGCCATGTTGTCGATTGCGGCGCGCTGCTTGACGGCATCGAGCTGGCCGTCGAACCAGGTCACCTCGACGTTGAACAGCTTGCCCCAGAATTCTGCGGCCTGCTTGCCCTGCGCGCACCACGTCGCCTGCAATCCGGCGTTGGAGAACGCGGCTTTCAGCGGCTTTTCCGAACGTCCCATTTCGGCTGCGAGCGCGGACGTCGTCACGCCCATTCCGCCGAACAGGCCGGCCGCAGCTCCGCCTGCCGCCGCCAATTGCAGAAGGTCACGCCGAGTCGTCGACGCCTTGTCCATCCCCTTGTCGGTTCCTGGCATTGTTTGCTCCCTCTTCGTTTTTCTGACCGTCGGCGTCAGTTGCACGCGCCGCGGATAAAGGGAGTGTGTCACAATCGGAACGGTGACGCTACGCCCTCGCGTCCACGAGATGTTTCTGTTGCAGCACGATGGCCTCGATGTCGCGAAGCAGCTTGTGCCACGCAGCATCGATCTCGTCAGACCATTGCTCGCCGACAATTTCGCGCAAGCAGTCCGCGATCACGGCGAAGAATGCGACGAACAATTCGCGCGGCGTCCCGTAGGCATCATGCGAGAACACTTCGGATTCGATCAGGCGAAAATGTCCGCGGCGCTCGCCCGCGAAATCGAGGATGGCTTCGATCGTCAACGCCAGCATCGAGCCCTTCACCGGCTCGCTGCCTTCGGTACGAAACATCGCCTGCGCCTCGGGATGTTCGCGAAACAGGCGCTGGTACACGTGCGGCGTCAGATCATCGCAAGCCGCGGCTGCGAGTTCAAAGCTGCGTTCGATTGGATTCGATGATGGAGTCATAGTGCTTTGCGATCATCACATAAAAAAAGAGCAGGGCTCCAAGCCCTGCTCCAAAAATTGTGTCGACCCTATTTGCCCCAAAAATTCGATTTGATCTTGATTCATGGGGTGACGCTGCTTGTGCGCGTCGGGCTCCTCCCGAGACTTGGACCACCAGGACACACCTCGCGGCTGGCCTGAGCCCGAATTGGTAGACTATCTTTCCAGCCTTGTCATCATTTTCGGCAACGATTGTTCAAATTTCGAGCAATTTGCGAAATGATTGGGATAGTGCCACCGGCAGTTGCGAAAGTGAGCTGAAAACACGTGACGGGGTAAGGGGATACAAAGGCCTGTGGAGTGGCCGTGACGCAAGTGTCACGCCCGGCAATTTCCGTCAGCCGGAAGAAATGCGCGAGGTTGGTGATCTCGACTTCCGAGGCCTGTGGTGGTTAGTTCCGTACCGGATGGGTTTTGCGATGCGCCGGCGGCTGAAGATTTTTCTGCCCATAGTCCTGGTTGCCCTGCTGGTGCAGATTTTCGCACCGATCGGGGCCTGCTGGGCGACGAGCCTTGCCCTGTCCGATCCACTCGCGCCTGCCACCATCTGCCATGGCAATGCCGGCTCCGGAGCCGGGCAGGGTGACCAGACCGGTCATGATGCCCACGACGGTTGTTGTTCCGCATGCAGCGTGCTGCAGACCGGTGCGCCCGTTGATAACCCCGAAATCACGGCTCACGCCGTCGAGCGGCCTTCGACGCGCATCGCCTGGCTTGATTTCGCCAACGAATTCGATCGCTCGCAGGCGCGCCTCTCCGCGCAAGCCCGCGCGCCGCCGCTGTTTTCCTGACGACGTTCTCGCTGCCGGTGCGCCTCGCGCGCCGGCGAGTGCCTTAGAGCAAGCCGGCCGAAGAGCCGGTGTCAGGATTCATCCATGTTTCGATTTCATCCGCGGGCCGCGGCCAGTGCGCTGACGCTGGGCTTTGCGCTTTCCACGCTTACAAGTTGGGCAGAGGCCCAGACGACGCTGCCGTCCGTCACGGTCGACGCACCGCAGGCCGCGCGCGCGAAACCGGCAAGGTCCAAGCCGAAGACGCGCGCGGTTGCCGCCCGGCGGCCGGCAAGGCCGCTGGCGCCCCTGGCCGTGGCGGCGGCCGGCCGTGCGCAGCGCATCACGCCCAGCGCGGCGCGGGATAGCCTGAACCAGGGGCCGGCCGGTCAGACCCAAACCACCATCGACCGCAGCCAGTTCGACAATCGGCCGTCGTTCTCGGTGGCGGACGTGTTGCGGGACAGTCCCGGCATCTCGATCAAGCAGGGCAACGGTCCGCGTGATTTCGGCATCTCGATCCGCGGGTCGAATGCGAGGAATGGCTTCGGCATCCGTAACCTCGTGATCTTCGACGACGGCTTTCCGGTCACTCAGCCGGACGGCCTGTCTCGCAGCGACCTGATCGATCCGCACGCCTATGGCGCGATCGACGTGGTCCGCGGGCCATCATCGGCGCTCTACGGCAATTATGCGACCGGCGGCGCGTTGAATTTCCGGACCCGGCCGGGCGGCACGATCGACGGCGTCGAATACGGCGTCGACGGCGGCAGCTTCGGCTATCTCAACAACTATCTGGCCGCGGGCAAGAAGGTCGGCAATTTCGAGGGCTCGCTGTTTGCGAGCGACGCGCGTGGCGACGGCTATATCGGCAACAGCTGGTTCAATACCCAGACCGTCAATTTCCTCGGCACGCTTCAGGTGACGCCGGACGACCGTTTCACGTTCAAGCTGATCAACAACGATTTGACGGCGCGCCTGCCGATCCGCTCGTCGCTCAACCAGTTCAACCAGAACCCGTTCCAGCAGGGCTGCACCACCGGCGCCACGGCTGCCCCTGGCTGCGGGACCGTGACCTTGTTCAACAACGGATTCAATTCGGCAGCAGGGACCGACAAGGAAACCGCGGTCCAGGCGGGCCTCGGGCGCGATGACCGCCGTACCATCGTCGGTGGCCGCTGGGAGCACGATTTCGACAACCAGACCACTTGGCGCAACCAGTTTGTCTTCGACGATCGCAATATCAGCCAACCGACGGGATCGACGAGTGCGATCGGTGACTTCCCGTCCTACAACTACATGAGCGATATCGTCAGACGCGGCGACATCTTCGGGATGGATTCGACGGCCTATTTCGGCGGCTTCTACAATACGCTCACCGCCTCGAGCGATACGCGCAACGTGATGCCGGGCGGAAATGCCACGCTCGGGAGCCTGTCCAGCAACCTGTTCAGCACGACGACGAACTACGGTGTCCGCGCGCGCGAGGAACTGAAGCTCACCTCTGCCCTGACAGCCGTCGCCGGTATCGGCTGGGAAACCACCAATCTCACGGGGCGAAACACCGCCTATACCTACACCGGCGCGGCCGGGGCCACGACCACGGCGATCACGACCGCGGACCGGCAATTCCAGAATACGGCGCCCGAGCTTGCGCTGCTCTACCGGCTGAGCAGCGATTGGCAATTCCGCGGGCGGGTGGCCACCGGATATGGCACACCACAAGTCAGCAATCTCTTCATCCTGCCGAGCGGTGCTTCGGGCAATAACACCCAACTGCAGACGCAGAAGAATCTGGGTTACGACATCGGAGCAGACTGGACACCGAACAATGCGCTCAAGGTAAGCGTCACCGGGTTCTACGAGTTCTTCAAGGACGAGCTCGTCTCGCAGGCCACACCGCAATCGGGTATCTCCTACACGTTCAACGCGCCGCGATCGGAACATCGTGGCGTCGAACTGGCCGCCGACTGGAAGTTCCTGCCTGGCTGGCGGTTCTCGGCTGCCTACACCTATCTCGACGAGGTTTACACGGAATACGTCGAGAACATCACGAACGGCGCGGTCTTCAGCTTCAATCGTGCTGGTAACAAAATCCCCGGCATCTCGCCGAACGAGCTCACGACGCGGTTGGGCTACGACCAATTGTCGGGTCCGTTTCAGGGACTGGGCGGGTTCGTCGAAGTCCAGTGGAAGGATGGCTTTTACATGGACAACGCCAATCTCCTGAAGGCGCCGGGCTACGAGCTGGTCAATCTCAACGTTCACTACACGACGGATCTGATCTCCGACTATTTCAAGTCGCTGAATCTGTATCTCGAGGTGCGGAACGTGTTCGATCGAACCTACATCGCCTCGGCGAACAATATCGCCAACTCGGTGAACGCAGCGGGCATTCAAAATCCCGCGAGCGTACTGGCGAACTCGACCAACTCGATCTATGCCGGATCGCCGCGCGCCTTCGTGGCGGGCATGAAGATCGCGTTCAAGTGAGGAGCGCATCGATGACATACCGCAAACCTGCGACTCTGACGGTGCTGGCAACGGTCATGCTTGCGGTCTTGCCGAACCTTGCCGTCGCTCAGATGAGCCACCAGCACGCCTCGGAAGCGGCGTGCGAGGAAACCGTCCTGCGCTGCGCGACCAAGGTCACGCCCGCCTTCGCGCCGGACGGGACACTGTGGCTCGCATGGATGGCCGGAGGTCAGATCTCCGTCGCGAGCTCGAAGGATCAGGGCAAGAGCTTTTCCGCGCCGGTGCAGGTGACGCGGGAGCGGATCAACCTGGATTGGGGGCCGGATGCGCGCCCGAAGCTTGCGATCGACGCCAAGGGAGGCATCGCGTTGGCTTTCTCGACCTTCCGCGATCTGGCCTTCAACGGCCAGGTGCTGACCTCGCGTTCGACCGATGGCGGGCGTAGCTTCGATCCGCCGAAACCGATCAATACCAACAACGAGAGCCAGCGCTTCGAGGCGATCGGCTTCGATCCAGCGGGTGCCGTGTTCGCCGTCTGGCTCGATAAGCGCAACCGCGTGCCGGCGCAGCAGCGCGGCCAGAAGTATGACGGTGCGGGATTGTTCTTTGCGACCTCGAAAGATGGCGGCGCGACCTATTCCGACGCGCAGCTTGTGGCCGACAACACCTGCGAGTGCTGCCGTCTCGCCCTGGCCTTCGATGTTGCCGGCCATCCGGTGGTCGTGTTCCGGAATATTTTCGAAGGCGGCGTGCGCGACCACGCGATCGTGACATTCAACGATCTGGCAACGCCCGGCGAAGTGTATCGGGTGAGCCGCGACGACTGGCAGATCGCGGCATGTCCGCACCATGGTCCCAGCCTGACCATTTCGTCCGCAGGAACCTACCATGTGACCTGGTACACGAATGCCAAGGCGCGCAAGGGATTGTTCTATGCGCGGTCACGCGACGGCGGCAAAACCTTCTCCGATCCGCTTCCGGTCGGTCAGCCGAACCGCAGCCCGTCGCGGCCGCAGATCGTCGCGGGGCCGCAGGGGCTTGCGATGGCCTGGAAGGAGTTCGACGGGCAGAAGACGTCGATCCATCTGATGACATCACACGACGATGGTGCGACGTGGTCGAAGCCAACTGATATCGCCGACACAGCCGACAGCTCCGACCATCCGCTGCTGGTCTCGGACAGCCGGCAGACCTACCTGTCGTGGATGACGAAGGCCGACGGCTACCACTTTCAAGCGATCGAGGGCGAACCATGAAACGTCATTTGCTCGCGGCCCTTGTCCTGCTCGCAACGCTGCCCTCCGCACTGGCGGCGGGCGAGGGCGCGCCGAAGCCGTTCGAACGCGGCAGCTGGCAAAAGCTGCTGCATGCGCACGCCGGTCATCCGACCCTGGTGCACTTTTGGGGTGTGACCTGCGGACCATGCAAGGTCGAGCTGCCGCAGCTTGGCCGGTTCATGACGGATCATCCCGATATCGACGTCGTCACGATCAGCGCGGATTTGGTTCCGAACCTTCCGGAGGCGACGCGCTCGATGCTGGACCACGCCGGGCTTGGGTCAGCCGAGAACTGGATTTTCGGCGACGGCTTTGCCGAGCGATTGAGATTTGAGATCGACCCGGCGTGGCAAGGTGATATCCCGCGAACCATGCTGATCGCTCGTGACGGAACGATCACAACGATCGAGGGATCGGCCGAAATCGCCGATCTGAACAAATGGTCCGAGGCCCAGGCCGCAACGATTCGATAACGCCGCAAACTTCAACCTGAAAGGAAATTCGTCCAATGAAGATGCTTTCTCGCATCCTCGCTCTCGCCGCGCTGACGGCCGCACTCGCGTCTACTTCCGCACGCGCCGAGGACGTCAAGGCCGGCGACCTCGTGATCACGCAGGCGTGGACGCGTGCCACGCCGAACGGCGCCAAGATCGGCGGCGGCTATTTGACGATCGAGAACAAGGGGACGACGCCCGACCGGCTTGTTTCAGGCTCCGGCGACGTCGCAGGCAAGATCGAAGTCCACGAGATGTCGATGGACAACGGCGTCATGAAAATGCGTGCGCTCGACAAGGGACTGACCATCGAGCCGGGCAAGACCGTGAAGCTCGCACCGGGCGGCTATCACCTCATGATGTTCGACCTCAAGAACCCGCTGAAGCAGGGCGACAAGGTGCCGGTCACGCTCGAATTCGAGAAGGCCGGCAAGGTCTCGGTCTCGCTGGATGTCCAGGCCGTCGGCGCGCAGGCGCCTGGTGGCAGCGATCATTCCGGCCATGGCGACCATTCCGGGCACATGGACATGAAGAAGATGTGAGGAAGCCATGCGATCACACACGCTCCTCATTGCCACGGCGGCGCTGCTCGTAGCGCAGCCTGCGGTCGCCCATATCACGCTTGAGGGAAAACAGGCGGCGGTCGGCTCGTACTACAAGGCGGTCTTTGCCGTGCCGCATGGCTGCGCGGGATCGGCGACGATCAAGATCCGTGTGCAGATTCCGGAAGGCGTGATCGGGGTGAAGCCGATGCCGAAGCCCGGCTGGACCCTCGATACGGTTGCCGGCAAATATGCTGCCCAGTACGACTTTCACGGCGCCAAGCTCACCGAGGGCGTGAAGGAAGTCGCCTGGAGCGGTGGCAAGCTCTCCGACCAGAACTACGACGAGTTTGTGATGCAGACGTTTCTCACCGACACGCTGAAGCCGAACACCACGTTGTATTTTCCCGTCGTGCAGGAATGCGAACAGGGCGTCAGCCGCTGGATCGACATCCCGGCCGAAGGGCAGGGCGGCGGGCACGACCATGGCAGCAAGACGCCGGCGCCCGGCCTCAAGCTGCTGCCGAAGTCGTAAGCCGTGCGGACGGTCGCAAGTCTTGTCGTTGCAAGTCTTGCCGCGTTGCTCGTGACGCTGTGTCTTGCGACCTCGGCCGATGCGCATGCCGTCCTGATCGCCGCTGAGCCGGCGGACGGCAGCGTGGCGACGGAGGCACCGAAGACGGTGGTGCTCCGCTTCAACGAAGCGGTGGCGCCGACCGCGGTCAGCCTGCTCGACGCTGCGGGCAAGCCGCGCGACGTCACGATCCGCGCCGTCGATCAATCTGTCATGGTGACCCTGCCGGCGGACTTGCCTCAGGGTACACAGGTGGTCAGCTATCGCGTGGTGTCGCAGGACGGCCATCCGGTTGCGGGCTCGTTGTTGTTCTCGATCGGCGTCGTCACCGGCTCGGCGGCGCCAACTGGCGACGGCGTGCTGCATGCGCTGATCTGGCTGGCACGGCTCGGGCTCTATCTCGGACTGTTTGCCGGCGTCGGTGGTGTGTTCTTTGCCGCCAGGATCGGGCAGGGAGCAGCGGGTGGACGGCTGATCATGTGGTCGCTGGCGCTCGGCCTCATTGGCGCGATCGCCTCGCTTGGCTTGCAGGGTGTCGACCTGCTGAACCTGCCGATCACGGGCATCCTGACATGGGCGGCATGGGCCAGTGCCGCCGGCACCAGTCTGTTTCCCGCGCTGCTGCTAGCGATTGCCGCGATGTTGATCGCGGCGATCGCCTGGCGCAGTCCGTCGTTCAGCGCGGCCTGGATCAGCACCGCGGTGGCAATGATCTGCGTCGGGCTGTCGCTTTCGGTCAGCGGCCATGCCGCTACCGCCTCTCCGCAATGGCTGACGCGGACCGCGCTGTTCATCCATGGTGTTGGCCTCGCCTTCTGGATGGGGGCGCTCGGGCCGCTCGCCGTACTGGCCTGGCAGCGCAAGGATTCGCTGCTGCGGGTGCTCCGGCGCTTTTCGACGCTCGCCGTGCCTGTCGTCGCGTTGATCGCTCTGTCGGGCCTCGCACTTGCCGTCGTTCAGCTCGAAAGCTTTGGCGCACTGATCGACACCGGATACGGCAACATCCTCCTCGCGAAACTTGTGCTGGTGTCGCTGTTGCTCACGCTCGCTGCGCTGAACCGGCTGGTGTTCACGCCGGCCATCGCGCGCGAATTTCACCGCACGCGGCCGCTGCAGCGCTCGATCGCGCTCGAGTTCGTACTGATGATCGCGATCCTCGGCCTCGTCGCGCTGTGGCGCTTCACGCCGCCGCCGCGCGTGCTGGCGATGTCGGACGACGTCCCGCTCGCGGTCCATATCCACACCGATGCCGCGATGTTCCAGGTGTTGATCGCGCCGGGCAAGGTCGGGCAGAACGATTTCGTGCTGCAGCTGATGAACGGCGATGCCAGCCCGTTCGCGGCCAAGGAGGCGACGCTGACGCTGAGCCTGCCGGATCGCGGCATCGAGCCGCTGGAACGCAGCGCAGCGCTCGGTCCCGACGGCTATTGGCACGTCAAGAAGGTGCCGTTGCCGGTCCCGGGCCGCTGGCACATGCAGATCGACGCCCTTGTGACCGATTTCAGGAAAGTGACGCTGGAAGACGATTTCGAGGTCAGGTAAACGCACGATCAGCGCGCCGGGCACGCCGGTGGGACGCAAATCGCCGAAATGGCGGAAAATCGCCTGATTTGAAGGGCTTTTGTCATTTGGCGGCCTTGTGTTTTCACAGCCGATCCGGTTTCACTGCTGCGCTTCCCACGCTTTCCTGATTCCCGAGTAACGCCATGCGATTGTCGCGGTTTTTCCTGCCCATCCTGAAAGAAAACCCGAAAGAGGCGGAGATCGTCTCGCATCGGCTGATGCTGCGCGCGGGCATGATGCGGCAGGAGGCAGCCGGCATCTATGCCTGGCTGCCGCTCGGCTTCCGGGTGCTGAAGAAGATCGAGCAGATCGTTCGCGAGGAGCAGAACCGCGCCGGCGCACTCGAGCTCCTGATGCCGACGCTGCAGCTTGCCGATCTCTGGCGTGAAAGCGGCCGCTACGACGCCTACGGTCCGGAGATGCTGCGCATCCTCGATCGTCACAAGCGCGAGCTGCTGTACGGACCGACCAACGAGGAGATGATCACCGAGATCTTCCGCTCCTACGTCAAGTCCTACAAGAACCTGCCGCTCAACCTCTACCACATCCAGTGGAAGTTCCGCGACGAGCAGCGTCCGCGCTTCGGCGTGATGCGTGGCCGCGAATTCCTGATGAAGGACGCCTATTCGTTCGACCTCGACGAGGCCGGTGCACGGCGCTCCTACAACAAGATGTTCGTGGCCTATTTGCGCACCTTCGCACGGATGGGCCTGAAGGCGATTCCGATGCGGGCCGAGACCGGCCCGATCGGCGGCGACCTGAGCCACGAATTCATCGTGCTGGCGGAAACCGGCGAGTCCGGCGTCTTCATCAATCGCGATGTGCTGGACCTGCCGGTGCCGGGCGAGGACGTCGATTATGACGGCGATCTCACGCCGATCATCAAGCAGTGGACCTCGGTCTATGCTGCGACGGAGGACGTTCACGAGGCTGCGCGCTTCGAGCAGGAAGTGCCGGAAGCAAAGCGGCTCAACACCCGCGGCATCGAGGTCGGCCAGATCTTCTATTTCGGCACCAAATATTCCGACACCATGAAGGCGATGGTGGCCGGTCCCGATGGCGTCGACGTGCCGATCCATGGCGGCTCCTACGGTGTCGGCGTGTCGCGCCTGGTCGGTGCCATCATCGAGGCTTGCCACGATGACGCCGGCATCAAGTGGCCCGAGGCGGTCGCGCCGTTCCGCGCCGCGATCCTCAACCTCAAGCAGGGCGATGCCGCGGTCGACGGCGCCTGCGAGCAGCTCTATCGCGAGCTCTCGGCGAAGGGTGTCGACGTGCTCTACGACGACACCGATCAGCGCGCCGGTGCCAAGTTCGCCGCCGCCGATCTGATCGGTATCCCCTGGCAGATTCTCGTCGGACCCAAGGGGCTCGCGGAGGGCAAGGTCGAGGTTAAGCGCCGCAGCGACGGTTCACGCGAGAACATGAGCCCCGCGGACGTGGTCGCGAAGCTCGCGGGTTAAAGTTTATTCACGCCGTATCAATCGGCGGGGTAATCCGGCCACATTTGACCCGAATCATGGGATTATCGAGAGATGGATGAGACCATGAGCGAGCCAGTCCGTACCCCGCCGTTTGCGCCATTCGAATGGCTGCTGTCCGGACGCTATCTGCGCGCGCGCCGCAAGGAAGGGTTCATCTCGGTCATCGCCGGCTTTTCGTTCCTCGGCATCATGCTCGGCGTTGCGACGCTGATCGTGGTGATGGCCGTCATGAACGGCTTCCGCAAGGAACTGCTCGACAAGATCCTCGGCCTCAACGGCCACCTTCTGGTGCAGCCGCTGGAATCGCCGCTGACCGACTGGAAGGACGTCGCCGATCGCATCAGCCAGGTACAGGGCATCCGTCTCGCCGCGCCCGTCGTGGACGGACAGGGGCTCGGATCATCGCCGTTCAACGCCGCCGGCGTCTTCATCCGCGGTATTCGCGCCGACGATCTCAACAACCTCACCTCGATCGCCAAGAACATCAGGCAGGGCACGCTCGAGGGTTTTGACGAGGGGCAGGGGGTTGCGATCGGCCGCCGGCTTGCCGACCAGCTCTCGCTGCACGCCGGTGACATGATCACACTGGTTTCGCCGAAGGGTGCGGTGACGCCGATGGGCACCACGCCGCGCATCAAGCCCTACAAGATCACGGCGGTGTTCGAGATCGGCATGTCGGAATACGATTCGACCTTCGTGTTCATGCCGCTGGCCGAGGCGCAGGCCTATTTCAACCGCAACAACGACGTGTCCTCGATCGAAGTGTTCACCACCAATCCGGACAAGATCGACACCTACCGCAAGCTGGTGACGGAGGCGGCCGGCCGGCCGGTCTTCCTTGTCGACTGGCGGCAGCGCAATTCGACGTTCTTCAACGCGCTGCAGGTCGAACGCAACGTGATGTTCCTGATCCTGACCATGATCGTACTGGTCGCGGCGCTCAACATCGTCTCGGGACTGATCATGCTGGTGAAGGACAAGGGCCAGGACATTGCGATCCTGCGCACCATGGGCGCCTCGCAGGGATCGATCATGCGGATATTCCTGATCACCGGCGCCTCGATCGGCGTGGTCGGAACGCTGACCGGCTTTGCCGTCGGCATGCTGATCTGCCTGAACATCGAATCGATCAGGCAGTTCCTGTCATGGCTCACCAACACCGAGCTGTTCTCGCCGGAGCTGTATTTCCTTTCCAAGCTGCCGGCTGAGGTCGATTTCGGCGAGACGCTTGCCGTCGTGATCATGGCGCTGACGCTGTCCTTCCTGGCGACGCTCTACCCGTCGTGGCGCGCCGCGCGCCTCGATCCGGTCGAAGCGCTCCGGTACGAATAGGGGCGCACATGGCAGAGGGGGCGGAAGACGTACCGGTTGTTTATCTTCATGATATCAAGCGGGAATACAGGCAGGGCGAAGCGACGCTGACGATCCTGAACGGCGCCAAGCTCGCGCTGTGGCCCGGTCAATCGGTGGCGCTGGTGGCGCCGTCGGGATCCGGCAAGTCGACGCTGCTGCACATCGCGGGCCTGCTGGAGAGTCCCGATGAGGGTGAGGTCTATGTCGCGGGCACGCCGACCTCGCAGATGTCCGACATCGACCGCACGCAGATTCGCCGCTCCGATATCGGCTTCGTCTATCAGTCGCACCGGCTGCTGCCGGAGTTCTCGGCGCTCGAGAACGTCATGCTGCCGCAGATGATTCGTGGCCTCAAGCGCTCCGAGACCGTGAAACGCGCGACTGAGATTCTCGCCTATCTCGGGCTTGGTGACCGCATCACCCATCGTCCCGCCGAACTCTCGGGTGGCGAACAGCAACGCGTGGCGATCGCGCGCGCGGTTGCGAACGCACCGCGGGTGCTGTTTGCGGACGAGCCGACTGGAAATCTGGATCCGGGAACAGCCGATCACGTCTTCAACGCGCTGATGCAGCTCGTGAAGGCGACCCGGGTAGCGATGCTGATCGCGACCCACAACATGGATCTCGCCGCGCGGATGGATCGTCGGGTGTCGCTGTCGAACGGACAGGTCGTCGAACTCGAATAGCGCTTCGCGCGAAGTGGGTCGCGGTTCGTGTGAAGAGCGCTCGCTAAGCGTAGGAATCCAGAGCCTTTTCCGCTCTGATTGAATCGAAGATTGAATCGAAATAGAAAGTGCTTGAGCCCTCAATATGCGGGGCGAGGCCGTTTGCCAGACTGGCTCGTCCGACGATCGATCGGCGGCCCGGCATAATAGGGATTGTTGATGCACATCGCGGCGAGGCCGGACGCTGAGGCCCGGCACTGCTCCAGTGACGTGTAGCCGCAGTCGGTATCCTCACCGCCCCATCGGTAGTTCGTCTTGCAGACCGGTGACGTCGAATCGTATTTCTGGGCATCGGCTGGCGTGCTTGCGATGGCACCCAGCCCTAGGAGCGCCGGAAACAGTACCAGAATCAGGTTTCGCATCAGAAGCTCCAGTCGATTTGACGCCGGCAACGCTCGCGCCGAACATCCGTGCGAATAGGCACCGGCGTGCCGGAGCGATCAACTCACATTCCCGCGGCGGCGACGCTCCGCCGGGTGTCAGTGAATGAACAGGTCGAAAAAATTGCCTTCACGGCGGTCCCGCGGGGTGACGTGCAGATAGGAACGCGGGTCGTTGTCGCCGGCATAATAGGGGTTGGCGATGCAGTTCTGTCCGATGCCCGAGGCGGTTGCGAGGCACGCTTCATAGGACGGATAGGAACAGTTGCTCAGGCCGGGATAGCGGTCGCCCTGGATGCAGAACGGGTAGCGCACGCCGACGGCATAGGAGGGCGTAGTACCAAGCGTAGCGAGCGCGACCACAGACGCCGTAGCAGCAAGAATCATCGTCCGCATGTGCATTCCTTATCGCTGCGAGGATTCGATCTCGGCGACGATCCAAATCGGACAAGCCGGTTCCGGTCAACACGATCTTGCGGGCAGCTTGCCCACGCAGTTTTGAATTGTGAAAATTGTGCGGCAGTTATGTGGCAAAAGTTCCAAGAAGTGCTTGTAACGCAGTATTAACTTCAAATTTGAGCGAAGTCGTTTGGGCCTGCCTGTTGCAGCGAAGTTACAGCAATTCCGACGGGGGCTGCTATGACGGTGTCTCGCGGCCTTGGGGGCCTGTAGAAAAAGTTGGAACGGGAAAATGAAAAAGATTTTGCTTGTCACCGCCAGCCTGCTCGCGCTCAGCGCGACCGCTGCCTCTGCGGCTGACCTCGCGGCTCGCCCTTACACGAAGGCTCCGCCGCCCATGGTTGCCGCTGTTTATGATTGGACCGGCTTCTACATCGGTATCAACGGTGGTTGGGGCCAGAGCCACGACAACCGTTCGGTCGACGGCATCGGCCAGGCTGGCAGCTACGATGCCAACGGCGGCACCGTCGGTGGCCAGGTTGGCTACCGCTGGCAGACCGGCGGCTGGGTCTGGGGTCTGGAAGCTCAGGGCAACTGGGCTGACTTCTCCGGCAGCACCGGCAACCTGCTCGTCCCGGGCGGCACCGTCCGCTCGAAGACCGATGCGTTCGGCCTGTTCACCGGTCAGATCGGCTACGCCTGGAACAACGTCCTGCTGTACGCCAAGGGCGGTGCTGCGGTCACCGATCGCAACTACCAGTTCCTGGCTCCCGGCGGCGCGCTGGCTTCCTCGACCGGTTACGACACCCGTTGGAGCCCGACGGTCGGCGTTGGCCTCGAGTTCGCCTTCTCGCAGGGCTGGTCGCTCGGCATCGAATACAACCACATCTTCGAAGACACGCACGGTGCGACCTTCGTGACCCCGGCTGGCGTTGCCGTGGCCGGCTTCCACACCGGTGGCGACACCGACATGGTCCTCGGCCGTCTGAACTACAAGTTCGGTGGCCCGATGATCGCGCGTTACTGATCGCTCGCTTAATCCAAGCGGCATCGAAAACCCCGGGCTTCGGCCCGGGGTTTTTTGTTGGCCTGGCGGATTACCCATTGTGGCAAGTGGGCGGGGACGAAAAATGGGGGCATATTTGTTCCCATGGGACAGTGGCTAAAGGCGGCCTTGGTCATTTTCGGCTTGTGCGCCGGATGGATGGTCATTGGTTACCTGGCCTTCGATGCTGATGACGATGACGTCGTCCAGACCATCGTGGCGCATAAAAAATCGCACAAATGACCCTAAGCGGCCCAGAGGCCCAACCAGTTCGCCAAGCGGATCATTGATATCGCTACGGGCGAGGCGCCTGACAGCGATCCTACGCCGGAGGAAGAGGGCAAAGAGCGGGGATGAAGCGCTGGAATGAGCGCGCGCGAAGTCGCAGGGCTGGAGAATAGAACCAATGGCGCTGCCAGCTCCCGCCACGATTAACCAAGGGATTTTCTTTCGGGGGCAGTTTTCAAACTGACCCACCACCCTCGCTTGACTCCAAGAACAAAAAAGGAACAATGTTCTGCATACGTTCCAATTCAGGGAGAGCGGCCATGTTGAAGATTTTCGTGCAGGAAGCTGCAGCGCTGGCATCGATCACGCTGTTCGTCGGGATGATCGCGGTTTGGGCCCAGCTGATCACCCAGTTCTGAAAATGCGCCCGCGGGGGCAGGGGCATAGCTTGCTTCTGGGGAAAAGCAGGACGACCTGCCGCCACGCCGGGTTCGGCGTGGACTTGGCAGGGCCCAAGCCCCACGATGGGGATGCGAGTCGGGTCTGAAGCGTTCGAGTTCCGGCTTTGGCACTCGCGCCATCCCTGACTTCAAGAGATCCCGTAAGCAGCCATGCCGAATGCCGGATTCGTTCATCTCCACGTCCATTCCGCCTATTCGCTGCTGAAGGGCTCGATCAAGATCGCCAAGCTCGGCGAGCTCGCCAAGGCTGACCGCCAGCCGGCGCTGGCGCTCACCGACACCGACAACATGTTCGGGGCGCTGGAATTCTCCGACAAGATGGCCGGCTACGGCATCCAGCCGATCGTCGGCTGCGAAGTTGCGGTGGATTTTGGCGACGTCGACCCCAATACGCGGAGCATCCTGGCCACGACCGGGCCGACGCGAATCGTGCTGCTGGCAGCCCGCGAGCGCGGGTATCAGAACCTGATGCGGCTGAACTCGCGGGCGTTCCTGGAGACGCCGGTGAACCAGACGCCTCACATCAAGCTCGACTGGCTCACCGACGCCGCCGAGGATTTGATCGCTCTGACCGGCGGGCCCGACGGGCCGATCGCGCTGGCGCTGCGTGCCGAGCAGGCGGCGCTGGCCGCGACCCGCTGCGAACGTCTGGCGAGCCTGTTCGGCGATCGTCTCTACGTCGAATTGCAACGCCACGGCATCGATAAGGAGCGCCGCACCGAGGGCGGCCTGATCGATCTCGCCTACAGCAAGGGCCTGCCGCTGGTTGCGACCAACGAGCCGTATTTCGCCACCAGTGACGACTACGAATCGCATGATGCGCTGCTGTGCATCGCCGGCGGCCACCTGATCGCCGAGACCAACCGCGAGCAATTGACCCCCGATCACCGCTTCAAGACCCGTGCGGAGATGGCGGTGCTGTTCGCCGATATTCCGGAGGCGCTGGCCTCGACGGTGGAGATCGCCGAGCGCTGCTCGTTCCGCCCGAAGACCCGCAAGCCGATCCTGCCGTTCTTCACCGTCGGTGCCGCGGCGAGCTCCGACGCCGCCGCCGACGAAGCCGCCGAGCTGAAGCGCCAGGCCGAAGAGGGCCTCGCCAACCGCCTGCGGGTGCACGGTCTCTCGCCGGGCATGACCGAGGAGGACTACGCCAAGCGGCTTGCCTTCGAGCTCGACGTCATCACCCGCATGAAATACGCGGGCTACTTCCTGATCGTCTCGGACTTCATCAAATGGGCGAAGGCGCAGGGCATTCCGGTCGGACCGGGCCGCGGCTCCGGTGCGGGCTCACTGGTCGCCTGGGTGCTCACCATCACCGACCTCGATCCGATGCGCTTCGCCTTGCTGTTCGAGCGCTTCCTCAATCCCGAGCGCGTCTCGATGCCGGATTTCGACATCGACTTCTGCCAGGACCGCCGCGGCGAGGTGATCCAATACGTCCAGGAGCGCTACGGCCGCGACCAGGTGGCGCAGATCATCACCTTCGGTACGCTGCAGGCGCGCGGCGTGCTGCGCGACGTCGGGCGCGTGCTGCAGATGCCGTACGGGCAGGTCGACAAGCTGACGAAGCTGGTGCCGCAAAATCCCGCGGCTCCGGTGACGCTGGCGCAAGCGATCGAAGGCGAGCCCAAGCTGCAGGCGTTCCGCGACGAGGATCCGGTGGTGGCGCGCGCGTTCGACATCGCGCAGCGCCTCGAGGGTCTGACGCGCCACGCCTCGACCCACGCCGCAGGTATCGTGATCGGTGATCGGCCGCTGAGCGAGCTGGTGCCGATGTATCGCGATCCGAAATCCGACATGCCGGTCACCCAGTTCAACATGAAATGGGTCGAGCCGGCGGGCCTCGTGAAGTTCGACTTCCTCGGCCTCAAGACCCTGACGGTGCTCGATGTCGCGGTGAAGCTGCTCAAGCAGCGCGACGTTGATGTCGACCTCGCGACGCTGCCGATCGACGATGCGCCGAGTTACCAGATGCTGGCGCGGGGCGACGTCGTCGGCGTGTTCCAGGTGGAAAGCCAGGGCATGCGGCGCGCGCTGATCGACATGCGGCCGGACCGCTTCGAGGACATCATCGCGCTGGTCGCGCTGTATCGCCCGGGCCCGATGGCGAACATCCCGACCTATTGCGCGCGCAAGCACGGCGATGAGGAGTCGGAATATCTGCATCCGATCCTCGAGCCGATCCTGAAGGAGACCTTCGGCGTCATCATCTATCAGGAACAGGTGATGCAGATCGCGCAGCAGATGGCGGGCTATTCGCTCGGCCAGGCCGACCTGCTGCGCCGCGCGATGGGCAAGAAGATCCGCGCCGAGATGGACAAGCAGCGCGACATCTTCGTCGCCGGCGCGATGAGGAACGGCGTTGGGAAGGGGCAGGCGGAGACGATCTTCGAACTGCTCGCCAAGTTCGCCGACTACGGCTTCAACAAGAGCCACGCGGCGGCCTATGCGCTGGTGTCGTACCACACCGCCTATATGAAGGCGCATTATCCGGTCGAGTTCCTCGCGGCGTCGATGACGCTCGAACTCAACAATACCGACAAGCTCTCCGAATTCCGCTCCGAGGCGCAACGCCTCGGCATCAAGGTCGAAGCGCCCAACATCAATCGCTCCGGCCCGACCTTCGAGGTCAGCGGCAACACGATCTACTACGCGCTAGCCGCGCTGAAGGGGGTCGGCATCCAGGCGGTCGAGCAGATCATCGAGGAGCGCAACAAGAAGGGCGCCTTCACCTCGCTCGCCGATTTCGCAGCAAGGGTGAGCCCGCGCGCCGTCAACAAGCGGATCATCGAAAGCCTTGCGGCGGCCGGCGCGTTCGACACGCTGGACCCGAACCGGGCCCGCGTCTTCGCCGGCGCCGATGCGATCCTGGCCGCCTGCCAGCGCAGCCACGAGGCGGCCACCTCGGGCCAGAACGACATGTTCGGCAGCGCTCCGGATGCGCCCAGCATCATGCTGCCGCAGGTCGAGCCATGGCTGCCCGCGGACCGGCTGCGGCGCGAATATGATGCGATCGGCTTCTTCCTGTCCGGTCATCCGCTCGACGACTACGCGACCGCGCTGAAGCGGCTGCGCGTGCAATCCTGGGCGGAATTCTCGCGTGCGGTGAAGACCGGCGCCACGGCCGGCAAGGTCGCGGCAACCGTGGTGTCGCGGATGGAGCGGCGCACCAAGACCGGCAACAAGATGGGCATCATGGGGCTGTCGGATCCGACCGGCCATTTCGAGGCGGTGTTGTTCTCCGAGGGCCTCGCGCAGTACCGCGATGTGCTGGAGCCTGGGGCGGCCGTGCTGTTGCAGCTCGGCGCCGAGCTGCAGGGCGAGGACGTGCGAGCGCGGGTGCTGCACGCCGAGCCGCTCGATCACGCCGCGGCGAAGACGCAAAAGGGCCTGCGAATCTTCGTGCGCGACACCAAGCCGCTGGAGTCGATCGCGCGCCGGCTCAACATGCCGGACGCCGCGCCCGCCCCGGGTGCGGGTGGCGCCGCAAGGCCGCCGACCGTCAAGCCCGCACCGTCGGCAGCGCCGGCAGGTGCGGCCGACGGCGACGTCTCGCTGGTGATGATGCTGGACCTCGAGACCGAGGTCGAAATGAAGCTGCCCGGCCGCTACAAGGTCTCGCCGCAGATCGCCGGCGCGATCAAGGCGGTCATGGGCGTGGTCGACGTGCAGACGCTGTAGACGACGATCCCGGCGACGCTGCGGAAAACCAATGGCTTCGGCTTAAGCACTATTGCAACCACACCGTGCTTCTTTCTATGGTTGCGCCTGCTGGGAATTTCGGGGGCGGGATGATCGGACGTTACGCGGCCTTGCTGGCCGGTGTGTTGATAGTGTCGGGCTGCGTGAGCGATGGTGTCGGCACCAACAATGCGGCGATCTCGCAGAAGGGCCACCGAAGCCGGGACATTCCCGCGTCGTGGTGCTGCAGGAGAAACGCAAGGGCCTGAGCATGGCGATCTGTGCCTGCGACGTGAAGCTCGATGGCGAGCCGATCGGCAAGGTCGCCATCGGCACTTATGCATTCGCCGATCGGCCCGCCGGCCGGCACCAGTTGGTCGCCAGCGAGGTGATGTTTCCCGGCGAGACCACGCACAATTTCACAACCGAGCCGGGTCGCACCTATTTCTTTCTGGTGAAATCGAGCGAGCGGCATGATGCCGTCACCGGCGTGACGATGGTGGGAGGTCTGGTCGGTGCCGTCGTTGCATCGGCCGCGACTTCGACCGCCGGTAATCCCGGGCCCGGCGATTTCGTTGCACTGGACGAGGCGACCGCGCGTACGACGCTGGCGGACCTGCAATTGGCGCAATAGGGGGCGTCCGGCCGGGCTCCTGACAGGGGCTCTTGTCGGCCACATCGGACCAGTTTTGGCCAAAAACGGGCCAGTTCCGGGGCTCAAAGAGCCCATCCGGCCGGCGTAACCGGCCGTATTTCCTTGCTTCTGGCGCAAATCGCGCTATATAGCGCGCCATCTCACACGGAAACATGGCTCTCAAAGGCCGTCCGGTGGCAACCGGGCCATTCAGGCTCGTTTGCTCACACGTTTCCGGAGGAACCAACCGGAGAATTAGATCTATGTCGCTGCCCGAATTCAACATGCGTCAGCTTTTGGAAGCCGGCGTTCACTTTGGCCATCAGTCCCACCGCTGGAACCCGAAGATGCAGGATTACATCTTCGGCGCCCGCAACAACATCCACATCATCGACCTCGCGCAGACCGTGCCGATGCTGCACCGTGCTCTGCAGGCGGTCAGCGATACCGTCGCCAAGGGCGGCCGTATCCTGTTCGTCGGCACCAAGCGCTCGGCCCAGGACGGCGTTGCCGATGCGGCCAAGCGTTCGGCCCAGTACTTCGTCAACTCGCGCTGGCTCGGCGGCACGCTGACCAACTGGAAGACGATCTCGGCCTCGATCAAGCGCCTGCGCCATCTCGACGACGTGCTGTCGTCGGGCGACGCCAGCTCCTACACCAAGAAGGAGCGCCTGACCCTGCAGCGCGAGCGCGACAAGCTCGACCGCTCGCTCGGCGGCATCAAGGACATGGGCGGTCTTCCCGACATGATCTTCGTGATCGATACCAACAAGGAAGACATCGCGATCCAGGAAGCCCAGCGGCTCAACATACCGGTCGCCGCGATCGTCGACACCAATTCGGACCCCAAGGGCATCACCTATGTGGTGCCGGGCAATGACGACGCCGGCCGCGCGATCTCGCTGTATTGCGATCTCGTGGCGCGCGCCGCCATCGACGGCATCTCGCGCGCGCAGGGCGATTCCGGAATCGATATCGGTGCGTCGGCTGCACCCGTGCAGGAAGATCTCCCGGCGGCTGCGCCGTCCGGCTTCCAGGGCCTCGCTGGTCCGCGCGGCACCGCCGACAACCTCAAGAAGCTCACCGGCGTGTCCGGTACGATCGAGAAGAAGCTCAACGACCTCGGCATCTTCCACTACTGGCAGCTCGCCGAGCTCGACCACGACACCGCGCACAAGATCGGCGAAGAAGTCGGTCTGCCGAGCCGTGCCGACGCTTGGGTTGCCCAGGCCAAGACGCTCGCCGAAGCGGAATAAAAGTTACGCGGCGTGGCCGGGTCTCGCCCGGCCGCCGCTTCAATTCCACGAACAACGATTTCCCTGTCGCTGACAGCGGCGCCATCGGGCGCCGCGGTTTCTGTACAGGCAAGAAGGACATTGAACGATGGCAACGATCTCAGCAGCGATGGTCAAGGAACTCCGCGAGTCGACCGGCGCGGGCATGATGGATTGCAAGGCGGCGCTGACCGAGACCGACGGCGACATGACCGCCGCGCAGGATTGGCTGCGCAAGAAGGGCCTCTCCAAGGCCGCCAAGAAGGCTGGCCGCGTCGCTGCCGAGGGCCTGATCGGCGCGCTGACCTCCGGCACCAAGGGTGTGCTGGTCGAGGTCAATTCCGAGACCGACTTCGTTGCCCGCAACGAGCAGTTTCAGGGCCTTGTCAAGATGATCGCGCAGGTCGCGCTGAAGCACGGCTCCGACGTCGAGGTCATCAAGGCCGCCAAGGTTGGCGACTTCACGGTGGAGCGGGCGATCTCGGACGCGATCGCCACCATCGGCGAGAACATGTCGCTGCGCCGCGCTGCTTCGCTCGAGGTGAGCAAAGGCGTGGTGTCGAGCTACGTCCACAACGCCGTCGTCGAAGGCGCCGGCAAGATCGGCGTCATCGTGGCGCTGGAGTCCCCCGGCAAGACCGACGAGCTTGCCGTGCTCGGCCGCCAGCTCGCGATGCACGTCGCTGCGGCAAAGCCGCTGGCGCTCGACCCGGCCGGGCTCGATCCGGAGACCGTCAAGCGCGAGAAGGACGTGCTGGCCGACAAGTACCGCCAGCAGGGCAAGCCGGAGAACGTCATCGAGAAGATCGTCGATTCCGGCCTGAAGACCTACTACAAGGAAGTCTGCCTGCTCGATCAGGCCTTTATCCACGACAGCGGCAAGTCCGTTGCCCAGGCGGTGAAGGAAGCTGAGGGTAAGGTTGGCGGGCCGATCAAAATCGCTGGCTTTGTGAACTATGCTCTCGGTGAGGGAATCGAGAAGCAGGAAAGCGACTTCGCCGCCGAAGTCGCGGCCGCCAGCGGCAAGAAGTAACCGCTGACATCAAGGCGTCCGGCGCACACGCCGGAGGCCTGCCTGCGCGGGATAAGAAAGCGATCGCATCATGGCTGAGCCGATCTATCGTCGCGTGGTGATCAAGCTGTCCGGCGAATATCTGGCCGGCTCCCACGGGTTCGGTATCGATCAACCGACCGTCGACCGCGTCGCCGACGACCTGATCGCGGCCCGCAAGCTCGGCATCGAGGTCGCCGTCGTGATCGGCGGCGGCAACATCGTCCGCGGCGTCGAGGTGTCCTCGCGCGGCGTGTCCCGGCCGACCGGCGACACCATGGGCATGCTTGCCACCATGATGAACTGCCTCGCGCTCGAGGCGGCGATCGAGCGCAAGGGGACCCCGGCGCGGACCTTGTCGGCATTCGTGATGCCGGAGATTTCCGAGCTGTTCACCCGTAGTGCGACGCACAAATATCTCGCCGAGGGACGCATCGTCCTGCTCGGCGGCGGAACCGGCAACCCGTTCTTCACCACCGATACCACCGCCGTGCTGCGCGCGGCCGAGATCGGCGCGCAGGCGGTGCTGAAAGCCACCAATGTCGACGGCGTCTACAGCGCCGATCCGAAGAAGGACCCCAAAGCCAAGCGCTTTGACCGCCTGACCCATTCGCAGGCGATCGAGGGCGGTTACAAGGTCATGGACGCGACCGCTTTCGCACTTGCCCGCGAGACGTCGCTGCCTATCATCGTGTTCTCGATCGCGGAGCCCGGTTCGATCGGTGCGATTCTGCGCGGTACCGGACACGGCACGGTCGTCGCCGGCTGATTGCCGCGCCTCCGGGTCCAGACTTTGGACCCGAGGGCGTCGACAGCCGGTTTCTAGTAAAGGGAGAAGCGTCATGGCCGCAGCTGGTTTTGACATCAACGACGTGAAGCGCCGCATGCAGGGCGCCACACAATCGCTCAAGCACGAACTCGGCGGTCTGCGTACCGGCCGCGCCGCGGCCTCCATGCTGGAGCCGGTCCAGGTCGAGGCTTACGGCTCGCATATGCCGCTCAACCAGGTTGCGACCATCAGCGTGCCCGAGCCGCGCCTGCTCTCGGTGCAGGTCTGGGACAAGTCGATGGTGAAGGCCGTGGAGAAGGCGATCGTCGATTCCAATCTCGGCCTTTCACCTGCAACCGAAGGACAGGTGTTGCGCTTGCGGATTCCCGAACTCAACGAGGAGCGCCGCAAGGAACTGGTCAAGGTCGCGCACAAATACGCGGAAGCGGCCAAGGTCGCGGTACGCCACGTGCGTCGCGACGGCCTCGACGTGATCAAGAAGCTCGAGAAGAATCACGAGATCTCCGAGGACGATCAGGAGCGCCTGTCGAACGAGGTGCAGAAGGCGACCGACGGCGTGATCGCCGAAGTCGATCAGCTGCTTGCCGCCAAGGAAAAGGAAATCCTGACGGTCTGAAGGCGCTACGGGAAAGAGCCGATGTCGAATGCCGCCGCCCCAGCAACTGACGGACCGGATCGCTCCGGCAGTCCGTTGCATGTGGCGATCATCATGGACGGCAACGGGCGCTGGGCCGCTTCGCGCGGCCTGCCGCGCGTCGAGGGCCACCGCCGCGGCGTCGAGGCACTGCGCCGCGTGGTGCGTGCGGCCCATGAACTCGGCATCGTCTATCTCACGATCTTTTCGTTCAGCTCGGAAAACTGGTCGCGGCCGGCCAGCGAGATCGGCGATCTGTTCGGCCTGCTGCGCCGCTTCATCCGCAACGATCTGGCGACGCTGCATCGTGACGGCGTGCGGGTGCGCGTGATCGGCGAGCGCGCCGGGCTCGACCCCGACATCTGCGCGCTGCTCAACGAGGCCGAGGAGCTGACGCGGAACAACGTCAAACTCAACCTTGTAGTCGCCTTCAACTACGGCTCGCGGGCGGAGATCGCTGCCGCCGCGCGGCGCCTTGCGCGCGAGGTCGCCGAGGGCAAGCGCGACGCTAACTCCATCGATGCCGATACGCTCGGGCAATATCTCGATGCGCCCGACATTCCGGACCCCGACCTGATCATCCGCACCAGCGGCGAACAGCGGCTGTCGAACTTCCTGATGTGGCAGGCCGCCTATAGCGAGCTCGTATTCGTGCCGATTCACTGGCCGGATTTCGACAAGGCGGCGCTCGAAGGCGCGATTGCGGAATACGGCAAGCGTGAGCGCCGGTTCGGCGGCCTCGCCGCGAAAACCGGATCGTGAGCGAGCGCGAAGCCGCACCGGCGGCAGCAAGCGAGCAGTCGCCGGCATCAAGCGAGCAGGGCTCGCGCAACCTCGCGATGCGCGTGGTTGCAGCGCTGGTACTGGCGCCGGTCGCGATCGGGCTGGCCTATCTGGGTGGCGTGGCCTGGTCGCTGCTGGTGACGCTGATTGCGGTCGGACTGTTCGCGGAATGGCTCATGGTCACCGGGCTCGGACGCGAACTCCGCGTGATGGTGCCTGGTGTTGTCGCGCTGCTGCTCGCCGGACTTTGCCTGATCGCCGGCCGCATCGATGCGGCGCTGGCGGTCCTTGCGGTCGGTGCGGTAGCCGTGGCGCTGACCTCGGGCGCGCGGCGCAACTGGGCGATTGCGGGATTGCTCTATGCTGCGGCCGCCGAGATCGCATCGGTGCTGCTGCGTCTCGATACGGCGAAGGGCTTTGCCGCGCTGATGTTCGTGTTGCTGATCGTGTGGGTCACCGACATCGGCGGCTATTTCGCGGGCCGCAGCATCGGCGGGCCGAAGCTTTGGGTGCGGGTCAGCCCCAAGAAGACATGGGCTGGCGCGGCCGGCGGTTTCGTCGCGAGCCTGTTGGTTGCGGCCTGCTTTGCCGCCTTCGAGATCGGCACGGCCGGGCCGCTGCTGATGCTCGGAGCCGTGCTGTCGGTGGTCTCGCAACTTGGCGATCTCTTTGAATCCGCGGTGAAGCGGCGGTTCGGGGTGAAGGACTCGAGCCACATCATTCCCGGCCATGGCGGCCTTCTGGATCGCCTGGACGGATTTGTCGCGGCCGTCGTTGTGGCGGCGATTTTCGGCTTTCTCCGTGGTGGCGCCGATGGCGTCGGACGCGGTCTTATGGTTTGGTGATGAGATGAGCGCAGTTCCGTTGCGTAACAACAAGGCCGCGGCGGCATCCGCCGCGCGATCCGTGACCGTCCTCGGTGCCACCGGCTCGATCGGCGACAGCACGATGGATCTGCTGCGTGGCGCGCGCGACCGCTACCGGGTCGAGGCGCTGACCGCGAACAGCAATGTCGAGGGACTGGCCAAGCTCGCCAAGGAGTTCGGCGCGCGGTTCGCCGCCATCGCCGATCCGGCGCGGCTTTCCGAATTGAAGGACGCGCTGGCCGGAACCCGGATCGAATGCGGGGCCGGGGAGAGCGCCATCATCGAGGCGGCCGCGCGGCCGGCGGATTGGGTGATGGCCGCGGTCAGCGGCGCTGCCGGATTGAAGCCGGCACTTGCCGCGGTCGATCGCGGCGCAACCGTCGCGCTCGCCAACAAGGAGTGCCTGGTCTGTGCCGGCGATATCTTCATGGAGCGGGCCAAGAAGGCCGGCGCCTGCATCCTGCCGGCGGACTCCGAGCATAATGCGCTGTTCCAGGCGCTGGCTTCCGGCAATCGCGAGGAACTGACGCGGGTGATCATCACTGCGTCCGGCGGGCCGTTCCGCACCTGGGCTCCCGCGGACATCGAACAGGCGACGTTGGAACAGGCGCTCAAGCATCCGAACTGGAGCATGGGGCAGAAGATCACGATCGATTCCGCCTCGATGATGAACAAGGGCCTTGAGGTGATCGAGGCGTCCTACCTGTTCGCCCTGTCGCCCGACGAGATCGACGTGCTGGTGCACCCGCAGTCGATCATCCACGGCATGGTCGAGTTCTCCGATCGCTCCGTGATGGCCCAGCTCGGCACGCCCGACATGCGGATCCCGATCGCGCATTGCCTCGGCTGGCCGGACCGGATCGTGGGCCCGTCAGCCAAGCTCGATCTCGCCAAGATCGGACAGCTCACCTTCGAGGCGCCGGACTTTCAGCGTTTCCCTGGGCTGCGGCTCGCCTACGAGGCGCTGCGCCTCGGGCATGGCGCGACGACGGTCTACAACGCCGCGAACGAAATCGCGGTCGCCGCGTTTATCGCCGGCAAGATCAAGTTCGGTGCGATCGCCCGGCTGGTCGAGGCGACCATGAACGATTGGATCAGGTCGGGGAATCAGCCACCACTGAACTCGGCGGATGATGCGATTTCCGTTGACCATATCGCGCGAAATAAAGCTGCCGCCCTCTTGCCTCAAATTGCCTTAAAGGCAACCTAGAGGGTTGGGGACGGAGCCTATGGCTCTTGTCGAGGGGAATTCGAATGCCCGAGTATTTTCTTCATAGTATCAATGCGTTGAGCCATGGGCTCCTCGGCTATATCGTTCCCTTCCTCTTCGTCCTGACCATCGTTGTCTTCTTTCACGAGCTCGGCCACTTCCTGGTCGCGCGCTGGGCCGGCGTGAAGGTGCTGACGTTCTCGCTGGGGTTCGGACCGGAGCTTGCCGGCTTCAACGACCGGCATGGCACGCGCTGGAAGATCTCGGCAATTCCGCTCGGCGGTTACGTCAAATTCTTCGGCGACGACAGCGAGGCATCGACGCCCTCGATGGAGACGCTCGCCGCCATGACGGCGGAGGAGCGCGAAGGCAGCTTCCACCACAAGTCGGTCGGCAAGCGTACCGCGATCGTCGCGGCCGGTCCGGTGGCGAACTTCATTCTAGGCGCCCTGATTTTCGCGGGCATGGCGCTCTATTACGGCAAGCCCAGCACGATCGCCCGGGTCGATGGCCTGGTCGCCGAAAGCGTCGCTGCGAACGCAGGCTTCAAGGTCGGTGATGTCGTCGTCGATATCGATGGCAGTGCGATCCAGAGTTTCGCCGACATGCAGCGGATCGTAGCTTCGAATGCTGGTTCAGAGCTTGGTTTCAAAGTGAAGCGGGACGGCGCGATCGTTTCGCTGAAGGCGGCGCCGGCGCTGAAGGAGGTCAAGGACCCCTTCGGCAATGCCCACCGAATCGGCGTGCTTGGAATCGAGCACAAGGCTCAGGTCGGCGAATCATCCAGTGCTCCGGTCGGCGTGCTGGAAGCGATGAAGATCGGTGTCGAGCAGGTTTGGTACATTATTTCCAGCACGTTCAAGTTCCTGGGGTCGCTGTTCGTCGGGACCGGCAATCCGGCCGAGGTGAGCGGGGTCATTGGAATCGCGAAGCTGTCGGGTCAGGCCGCGAGCGCCGGGTTCCAGTTCGTCGTCAATCTCTGCGCCATCCTCTCGGTCTCGATCGGGTTGTTGAATCTGTTCCCGATCCCGCTTTTGGATGGTGGACACCTCCTGTTCTACAGCGCGGAGGCGCTTCGTGGACGCCCGCTCTCGGAGCGGACGCAGGAGGTGGGTTTCCGAATCGGTCTGGGTTTGGTTCTGATGCTGATGGTGTTTGCGACATATAACGACATCCTCAGAATCGCTGGGTCCTGAAACGGGGCTTTTCTGTGGCGTTGCCAATGGGCAACGTCTTGGTATGAAAATGGAAATGTTCAGCTGTAGTAAGTTTGCCCCCTCGGCAAAGTTGGCTACAAGCTGAGCGGCAGGTTGGGAATCTGTCGGGTCGTTGGGGAACGGTCCGGCATTGCTAAAGATAAGGGCGCGTTGCGCATGATGTTTGGAATGCGAGTGAGGGGGGGGCTGTTCGCCGCCTTGGTCATGTTCGCCGCGCCAGCGGCGGCCACCTTGGCGGCCGTTGCTGTCTCTGCGCCTGCGCAAGCGCAGACTGTTGATTCGATTGCGGTGGAGGGGAACCGTCGCGTCGAGCTCGAAACCATTCGTTCTTATTTCCATCCCGGACCGGGCGGTCGGCTGGGCCAGGCCCAGATCGATGACGGCCTGAAGGCGCTGATCGAGACCGGCCTGTTCCAGGACGTCCATATCGATCAGCGGGGCGGGCGCTTCGTCGTGGTCGTGGTCGAGAACCCGGTGATTGGCCGCGTTGCCTTCGAAGGCAACAAGAAGGTCAAGGACGAGCAACTCACCGCCGAAGTCCAGTCCAAGCCGCGCGGCACCTTCTCGCGTCCGATGGTGCAGTCGGATGCCCTGCGCATCGCCGAAATCTACCGCCGCTCCGGCCGCTACGACGTGCGGGTCAATCCGCAGATCATCGAGCAGCCGAACAACCGCGTCGACCTGATCTTCGAGGTCAACGAAGGCGTGAAGACCGGTGTGCGGTCGATCGAGTTCCTGGGCAACAATGCCTATTCGGCGTCCCGCCTGCGCGACGTCATCAAGACCCGCGAATCGAACCTCCTGAGCTTCCTTGGCGGCAACGACGTCTATGACCCGGACCGCGTCGAAGCCGACCGCGACTTGATTCGCCGCTTCTACCTCAAGAACGGCTATGCCGATGTACAGGTCGTGGCCGCACTGACCGAATACGATCCCGACAAGAAGGGCTTCCTGGTTACCTTCAAGATCGAAGAGGGCCAGCAGTACCGCGTCGCCGCCGTCAACTTCACCTCGTCGATCGCAACACTCGACCCGAACGCGCTGCGCTCGTACTCGCGCGTCAATACCGGCTCGCTCTACAACGCTGAGGCGCTGGAGAAGTCAGTCGAGGAGATGCAGATCGAGGCATCGCGCCGCGGCTATGCGTTCGCGGTGGTCCGGCCGCGCGGCGATCGCAATTTCGACAATCACACGGTGTCGATCACCTTCGCGATCGATGAAGGTCCGCGCACCTATATCGAGCGTATCAACGTCCGCGGCAACAGCCGCACGCGCGATTACGTGATCCGCCGCGAATTCGATATCTCGGAAGGCGACGCCTACAACCGTGCGCTGGTGGACCGTGCCGAGCGCCGGCTGAAGAACCTCGACTTCTTCAAGACAGTGAAGATCACCACCGAACCCGGATCCTCCAGCGATCGCGTCATCCTGATCGTCGATCTCGAGGAGAAGTCGACTGGCGACTTCTCGGTGTCGGGCGGCTATTCGACCACCGACGGCGCGCTGGCTGAAGTCAGCGTCTCCGAGCGCAATCTGCTCGGCCGCGGCCTGTTCGCGAAGGCGTCGGTGACCTATGGCCAGTATGCCCGCGGCTACTCGCTGTCGTTCGTCGAGCCCTATCTGCTCGACTATCGTGTCGCGCTCGGCCTCGATTTTTATCAGCGCCAGCAGCTGTCCAACAACTACATCGCCTACGGCACCAAGACGCTCGGCTTCAGCCCGCGTCTCGGCTTCAGCCTGCGGGAAGACCTGTCGCTGCAGCTGCGCTACTCGATCTATCAGCAGGAAATCACCCTGCCGTCGACGCTCAACAACTGTAACAACAATCCCTTCCTGGCTGACGGCGTAACGCCCAATCCCGCATTCAATCCGAGCCCGGCCTATGCGAACCTGAACGGGATCAGCCTGGTGTCGACCAATGGTCTCGGCTGCTACAGCGACGGTGAAGCCTCGCTGCCGGTCCGCAAGGAACTGGCTGGCGGCAAGACGTTGACGTCGGCGCTGGGTTATACGCTCAACTACAACACGCTCGACAACAACAAGAACCCGACCGACGGTCTGATCGTCGACTTCAAGCAGGACTTCGCCGGCGTCGGTGGCGACGTCAGCTACATCAAGAGCGCGATCGACGCGAAGTACTACACCCCGCTGGTGTCTGATATCGTCGGCGTGATCCACGCCCAGGGCGGCATCCTGAACAAGCTGGGCAGCGACGAACTGCGCATGCTGGATCACTTCCAGATGGGCCCGAACCTGGTCCGCGGCTTCGCGCCGAACGGCATCGGTCCGCGTGACATCAACCCGTACGGCACCATGGACGCCGTTGGCGGCACCAAGTACTGGGGCGTGTCGGCGGAACTGCAGATGCCGTTCTGGTTCCTGCCGAAGGAAGTCGGGCTCAAGGGCGCGGTCTATGCCGACGCCGGCGGCCTGTACGACTACAAGGGACCGACCTCGTGGGCGGCGACCGGCGAAGTCAACACGCCCGGCTGCGTCAGGCCGACCAACAACCCGCCGTCTCCGGGTACCTGCTTGGGTCTGAGCTATGACGACAGCAAGGTTGTCCGTACCTCGGTCGGTGTCGGCCTGATCTGGCAGTCGCCGTTTGGTCCGCTGCGCTTCGATTACGCCGTACCGCTGACCAAGGGTGCGTATGACCGCGTGCAAGAATTCCGGTTTGGCGGCGGTACGACTTTCTAACACCGCTGATCGACCGGACTGCGACGGATGGAATGGCGCAGCCGATCTTCTATAAGAGTCCTCCTT
Source organism: Bradyrhizobium sp. USDA 3240 (assembly GCF_054063295.1). NCBI lineage: Bacteria > Pseudomonadati > Pseudomonadota > Alphaproteobacteria > Hyphomicrobiales > Nitrobacteraceae > Bradyrhizobium > Bradyrhizobium sp. USDA 3240. Next base: position 83,495 of record NZ_JBSSGD010000002.1, on the reverse strand, counting down.
CGTCATCGCTGGCTGAAATTGCCGCGCTGACGAAGGCGCAACTGGTCGACCCCGAGAGGGGCGCGCTTCAGATCAGGGGGCTGGCCTCGCTCGACGAGGCCGGTCCGATGCATCTCGCGTTTTTCGACAATCTCAAATACGCCGACCAGCTTGCCGCGACCAAGGCCGGCGCCTGCCTGGTCAGCGCGCGTTTCGAGGCGCAGGTGCCGAAGGGCACCGCCGTGCTGCGGGCCGCGAAACCGTTCCAGGTGTTCGTCGAGCTTGCCCGCGAATGGCACGCCGATGCGCTGCGGCCGCAATCCTGGTTCGGGACCGAGGGCATCGCCCCGTCGGCGATCATCGATCCCACCGCGCGCCTCGAGGACGGCGTCATCGTCGATCCGCTGGTCGTGATCGGCCCACGGGTCGAGATCGGCGCCGGCACCATCATCGGCGCCGGCGCGGTGATCGGCGCCGACGTCAAGATCGGCCGCGACTGCAATGTCGGCGCCAAGACCACCATTCAGTTCGCGCTGATCGGCAACAACGTGCTGATCCACCCGGCCTGCAATATCGGCCAGGACGGCTACGGCTTCATCTTCTTCGGGCCGGCCGGGCACGTGAAGGTGCCGCAGACCGGCCGCGTGGTGATCCAGAACAATGTCGAGGTCGGCGCCGCCTCGACCATCGACCGCGGTTCCCTGCGCGACACCGTGATCGGCGAGGGCACCAAAATCGACAACCAGGTCCAGATCGGCCACAATGTGACCATCGGCCGGCACTGCCTGCTCGCGGCCCAGATCGGGCTCGCCGGCAGTCTGACGATCGGCGACAATGTTGCGCTCGGCGCCAAGGTGGGCATCAACAACCACCTCAAGATCGGCGACGGCGCCCAGGTGACGGCGATGAGCGCGGTCAAGGACGACATTCCGGCCAATGGTCGCTGGGGCGGGCATTTCGCCAAGCCGACCAAGCAGTGGTTCCGGGAAATTATCGCGGTGGAGCGCCTGGTGCGCGACAACGAAGCCAAAGGCAAGGAACAGGAGTGATGGAGGAGGCACCGGTCAAATTCGAGCTCGTGGATATCAACGATATCCTGAAGACGCTCCCGCATCGCTTTCCGATGTTGCTGATCGACCGGGTGATCAAGATCCGCACCGACTACAGCGGCATCGGCATCAAGAACGTCACCTTCAACGAGCCGCCGTTCCAGGGGCATTTCCCGGATCGTCCGGTCTATCCCGGCGTGATGATGATCGAGGCGATGGCGCAGACCGCCGGCGTGATCGGCATCAAGTCGGTCGAGGGCACCGAGAAGCCGCGCGCGGTGTATTTCCTCACCATCGACAAGTGCAAGTTCAGGAAGCCGGTGATGCCCGGCGACACCATCGAGTACCACATGCGCTCGCTCGGCCGCCGCAAGACGATGTGGTGGTTTCACGGCGACGCCAAGGTCAACGGCCAGGTCGTCGCCGAGGCCGATGTCGGTGCGATGCTGACGGATTAAAGCAACGTCAGCTCGCCGCCGTCACGACGTGCTGCAGGCATATCGGCCGTCCGCGCCGGCGATCCGCAGCACGCGATTGAGGAAGACGCCCATCGATGGTGCGATCATCAGCGCGTCGTAGGTCTCCGTAGGCACGCCGCAATAGTGCTGGTAGCTGCCCCTGACCGCGACCAGCAGCGTGCGCTCGCTTGCGCTGTAGCAGACCCGCTGGACGATCGTGCTGCGGTTGATGTCGCGACAGTCGAAGCTCGAGAGATTGACGGTCGTGCTGTTGCCGAGATCGACGGTCTCCGGACCGACCGGCGCGGAGAACAGGCTGAGGATCAGTGCGGCGGCCCGGACCATGGATCGGTTGCGACCTTCTCGTTTGCAACAGGCGGTCATCATACGTCACTGGACAGGGCGGGCAAAGTCGCGCTAACGACCGCTCAAATCGACTGATACCACCTTGGCGTGATTAACGAATTCCGGACCGTAACGACATGAGCATGATCGACCTCACTGCGCGGATTGCGGATGGCGCTGTGATCGGGGCCGGCACCGAGATCGGTCCGTACTGCATCATCGGCCCCAACGTCGTGCTGGGCGAGAACTGCAAGCTGATCGCGCATGTCACCGTCAGCGGGCACACGAAGATCGGCGCCGGCTGCGTCATCTCGCCGTTTGCCGCGCTCGGCGGGCCGCCACAGGATCTGAGCTATCGCGGCGAACCGACCCGTCTTGAAGTCGGCGAAGCCTGTACGATCCGCGAAGGCGTGACGATGAATGTCGGCACGATCAAGGGCGGCGGGCTCACCCGCGTCGGCGACCGCGGCTTCTTCATGAACAACAGCCATGTCGGCCATGATTGCATGGTCGGCAATGGCGTGATCTTCGCGACCTCGGCGACGCTCGGCGGCCACTGCGAGATCGGCGACTCCGTCTATATCGGCGGCCTGTCGGCAGTGCACCAGTTCACCCGCGTCGGCTCGCAGGTGATGATCGGTGGCGTCTGCGGCGTGCGCGGCGACATCATCCCGTTCGGGCTCGCCAACGGTCAATATGCGGTGCTCGAAGGGCTCAACATCATCGGCATGCGGCGGCGCCAGTTCACCAAGGCGCGGCTCGCGACGGTGCGCGCGTTCTATCAAAAGCTGTTCCACGGCCCCGGCATCTTCGCCGAGCGGCTGGTGTCGGTGCAGCCGCTCGCGGGCGAGGATCCTGCAATCGCGGAGATCCTCGCCTTCATCGAGGGCGGCAAGCTCCGGCCGCTCTGTCTTCCCGCCGACGTCAATTGAGCAGGGGATGGCCGCCAGCATGACGTCAGCGGCTCCCTCGCTTTCCTCGCCGGTCGGCGTGATCGCCGGCGGCGGCGCCATGCCGTTCGCGGTCGCCGATCAGCTCACCGCGCGCGGTATCACGCCGGTGCTGTTCGCGCTGCGCGGCGCCTGCGATCCGGCGCGCGCGCAGCGGTTTCGTCATCGCTGGATCTCGGTCGGCCAGCTCGGACGCGCGACCCGGCTGTTCCGCGACGAAGGCTGCCGCGACCTGATCTTCATCGGCACCCTGGTACGTCCCGCGCTGTCGGAGATCCGGCTCGACTGGGGCACGCTGCGTTTGCTCGGCCACGTCGTGCGCGCGTTTCGTGGCGGCGACGATCATTTGCTGTCGAGCGTTGGCCGCATCCTCGAGCAGCAGGGATTTCGCATGGTCGGAATCAAGGATGTCGCGCCCGATCTCTTGATGCCAGAGGGCGCCGTGACGCGCACAACGCCGGATTCGAGCGCGCTCGCCGACATCGCACGCGGACGCAGTGTGCTCGATGCGCTCGGTCCGTTCGACATCGGTCAGGCGGCCGTGGTGATCGACGGCCACGTCGTTGCGGTCGAAGACATCGAAGGCACCGACGGGCTGCTGGCGCGGGTGGCGCGGCTGCGCGCCGAGGGCCGTATCCGCGCCAAGGCCGGCCGCGGTGTGCTGGTGAAGGCGCCGAAGAGCAAGCAGGATCTGCGCTTCGATCTTCCGACCATCGGCCCTCGCACGGTCGAGGGCGCCGCAGCGGCGGGCATTGCCGGCATCGCTGTGATCGCTGGCAACACGCTCGCCGCCGAGCCGCAGGCGCTGATCGAGGCCGCCGACGCAAAGGGGCTGTTTGTCATCGGACTGGCGGGCTGATGCAGGCGCATAGTCCCAGCAGCCGCCGCAAGATCTTCCTCATCGCGACCGAGGAGTCCGGTGACCGCCTTGGCGCGGCACTGATGAAGGTGCTGCGCCAGCGCCTCGGCGATGTCGTGCAATTTTCCGGCGTCGGTGGCCGGCAGATGACCGGCGAGGGCATCGATCCGTTGTTTCCGATCGAGGATCTCTCGATCATGGGCTTTGCCGCCGTGGTGAAGCAATTGCCGAAGATCCTGCAATTGATCCGCCGCACGGCCGATGCCGTGCTCGTCGATGCCCCTGACATGCTCGTCATCATCGACAGCCCTGACTTCACCCATCGCGTCGCGCGCCGCGTTCGCGCGCGCAACCCGAACATTCCGATCGTCAACTACGTGTCGCCGTCGGTCTGGGCGTGGCGGCCGGGCCGGGCGCGCGCGATGCGAGGCTATGTCGATCACGTGCTCGCACTGCTGCCGTTCGAACCGGAGGAATATCGCAAGCTGCAGGGGCCGCCATGCAGCTATGTCGGACATCCCCTGACCGAGCAGCTCACTGCGCTCCGGCCGAACGAGGAGGAACAGAAGCGGCGCGATGCGCAGCCGCCGGTGCTGCTGGTACTGCCCGGAAGCCGGCGCAGCGAGATCAGGCATCATCTGGCGCTGTTCGGCGCGGCGCTTGGCCAGCTCAACAAGCAAACCCCGTTCGAGCTCGTGCTTCCGACCATGCCGCATCTCGAGGCCATGGTGCGCGAAGGCGTCGCGTCGTGGCCCGTGGTGCCGCGGCTTGCCGTCGGCGAGGTCGAGAAGCGCGCCGCATTCCGCGTGGCCCGCGCGGCGCTCGCAAAGTCGGGCACGGTGACGCTGGAGCTCGCGCTGTCAGGCATTCCGATGGTGACGGCCTATCGCGTCGGTGCTGCGGAAGCGTTCATCCTGCGCCGTGCGATCCGGGTGTCGTCGGTGATCCTCGCCAATCTCGTGATCGGCAGCGACATCATTCCCGAGTTCCTGCAGGAGGACTGCACGCCGGATAAGCTCGCGCACGCGCTGGGTGATGTCCTCGCGGATACGCCCGACCGTCTGCGGCAGCTCGTGGCGTTCGGAACGATGGACGGGAAGATGTCGACCGGCGACCAGCCGCCGAGTGTCCGCGCCGCCGACATAGTGCTCGCGGAAATGAGCCGGCGTTCAACCTAGTCATTCGGTCATCGTGGTGCCGCGGCGACATGTGGCCGCAACGGTTCCGCTTGCTTCGGGAATTTAGGCTGCACTAATATTAGTAATAGCTAATATTGATGCGGAGCGCCGTCATGAAGATCGATCCTGTCGCCTATGTCGGAGCCGTCGTTCGCGAAGTCGCGGTCCGGGAGCGCGATGGCAAGCCGGCGCGGGCGGTCATCGCGACCCGCAGCTACGACACCGACATCGCCGATCTCTGGGACGCGCTGACCAACCCCGAGCGCATTCCGCGCTGGTTCCTGCCGATCTCGGGCGATCTCAGGCTCGGCGGCCGCTATCAGTTCCAGGGTCAGGCGGGCGGGGAAATCACGACGTGTGAGCCGCCGCGCCGGCTTGCCGTGACCTGGGAGGCGATGGGCGCCGTCAGCTGGGTCACCGTGACCCTGGCCGACGATGGCGCCGGCGGCACGCGGCTCGAGCTGGAGCATCTTTCACTGATCGAGGGCGACTTCTGGGATCGCTACGGGCCCGGCGCGGTCGGTGTCGGCTGGGACCTCGCCTTGATCGGGCTCGCGCTCTATGTCGCGGCAGGCCCCGGCGGGCAGTTCGACCGGGCAGCGGCGGAGGCGTGGCCCGGCTCCGGGGACGGCAAGGATTTCATCCGCCGCAGCAGCGCGGACTGGTGCAGGGCGTCGATCACGGCGGGAACGGACGAGGCGGCGGCACGTCGGGCCGGGGCCAGCACGACGGCGTTTTATTGCGGCGAGCCTGAGCCGGGCGGCGGTGGAGGCTAGCCGTGCACGCCTTCGACATCCTCGGCGATCCCGTCCGCCGGCGCATCCTGGAACTGCTGGCGACCGGCGAGCATAGTTCGGGCGACGTCGTTGCCGTCGTGCAGCGCGATTTCGGCATCACCCAATCGGCGGTCTCGCAGCAGTTACGGGTCCTGCGGGACGCCGGTTTCGCGTCGGTGCGCGCCGACGGCACGCGCCGGATCTATGGCGTGGAGCCGGCGCGGCTGCGCGAGGTCGACGACTGGCTCGACCGGTTCAGGGCGTTCTGGCTGCCGCGTCTCGATGCGCTCGCGACCGAGGTCGCGCGCGGCAAACGAAAACGGCGCCATCGGGACTGATGGCGCCGTCTCGAACTCGTCGGAGATGAAGCTTACTTGCGCTTGTCGATCGTCACATAGTCGCGGCGCGCCACGCCGGTATAGAGCTGGCGCGGACGGCCGATCTTCTGCTGCGGATCCTCGATCATCTCGCTCCACTGGCTGATCCAGCCGACGGTGCGGGCGACTGCGAACAGCACGGTGAACATCGAGGTCGGGAAGCCCATCGCCTTCAGCGTGATGCCCGAATAGAAGTCGACGTTCGGGTAGAGCTTGCGGTCGATGAAGTAGGGATCGCTGAGCGCGATCTTCTCGAGCTCGAGCGCAACCTTCAGCATCGGGTCATCGCCATGGCCGGTCTCGGCCAGCACCGCGTGACACATCTTCTGCATGATCTTGGCGCGCGGATCATAGTTCTTGTAGACGCGGTGACCGAAGCCCATCAGGCGGACTTCGCTGTTCTTGTCCTTCACCTTGGCGATGAACTCGGGGATCTTGTCGACCGTTCCGATCGACGACAGCATGGCGAGCGCGGCTTCGTTGGCGCCGCCATGGGCCGGACCCCACAGGCAGGCGATGCCGGCCGCGATGCAGGCGAACGGGTTGGCGCCCGAGGAGCCGGCGATACGCACCGTCGAGGTCGAAGCGTTCTGCTCGTGATCGGCATGCAGGATGAAGATCTTGTCGAGCGCGTCGGCGAGCACCGGGTTGATCTTGTATTCCTCGCACGGCACCGCGAAGCACATCTGCAGGAAGTTCTCGGCGAAGGAGAGCGAGTTCTTCGGATACACGAAGGGCTGGCCGATGGTGTATTTGTAGGCCATCGCCGCCAGCGTCGGCACCTTCGCGATCATCCGCATCGAAGCGATCATGCGCTGCTTCGGATCGTTGATGTCGGTGGAGTCATGGTAGAACGCGGCGAGCGCGCCGACAGCAGCAACCATGATCGCCATCGGATGCGCGTCGCGGCGGAAGCCCTGGAAGAAGCGCGCCATCTGCTCGTGCACCATGGTGTGGTGGATCACGCGATGGTCGAAGTCCTTCTTCTGCGCCGGGGTCGGAAGCTCCCCGTAGAGCAGCAGGTAGCAGGTCTCGAGGAAGTCGCCGTTCTCGGCGAGCTGCTCGATCGGGTAGCCGCGGTATTCGAGGATACCCGCGTCGCCGTCGATATAGGTGATCTTCGACTGGCAGCTGCCGGTCGAGGTGAAGCCGGGGTCGTAGGTGAACACCCCGGCCTGGCCGTAGAGCTTGCCGATGTCGATGACATCAGGCCCAACCGTGCCGCTCAGGATCGGGAAATCGTAGTTCTTGTTGCCAATGGTGAGTGTGGCTGTCTTGCTGGATTTTGCGTCCATCGTGATATCCCCGATGAAATCGTTGCGAAAACCGACCTTGCCCAGTCGCTAATTTGCGGCCCATGGCGGGGCGGAACGGCTTGTGGAGAAAGCGTCCGGGGATGGGTAGCTCATTGCAATGTGCGCTGCAAGATGGACCCTGGAGGGGGTCCATGCAGGATCACACCGCCTGATCGGCGAGACGAGCAAGACACTCCTGGCGGCCCAGCACGGCCAGCACGTCGAATATGCCCGGCGACGTTGTCCGCCCGGTCAGCGCCACCCGCAGCGGCTGGGCAACAGCACCGAGTTTCAGATTGTTCTGCTCGGCGAAATTCCGCATGGCGGTCTCGGTGGTTTCCGCCGTCCAGTCGTTGACGGCTTCCAGCGCGGTGCGCAGCCGGCCGATCAATGCGCGCGTTTCCGGCGTGAGTAGCGCGGATGCTTTCGGATCGAGCTCCAACGGGCGATCGGCGAAAATGAAGTAGGCGCTGGCGATCAGCTCGATGAGCGTCTTGGCGCGCTCCTTCAGGTTTGGCATCGCCCGCAGCAATTGCGCGCGGGTGGTGTCATTGAGCTTGGCCTTCAGCGCGGCGCCTTCAGGAACATAATCCAGTACGTCCTCGAACTGGGTCACGAGGGATTGATCGTCGCTCTGCCGGATATAGTGGCCGTTGAGGTTCTCCAGCTTGGCGAAATCGAACCGCGCCGCCGAGCGGCCGATGCCGGAGAGATCGAACGCGTCGATCATCTCCTTCGTCGAGAAGATCTCCTGGTCGCCATGGCTCCAGCCGAGCCGGACGAGATAGTTGCGCAAGGCGGCCGGCAGATAGCCCAGCGCACGGTAGGCATCGACGCCGAGCGCGCCATGGCGCTTCGACAGCTTCGAGCCGTCGGGCCCATGGATCAGCGGAATGTGGGACATGCTCGGCAGCTCCCACTCCAGCGCGTCGTAGATCTGCTTCTGACGCGCGGCGTTGATTAGGTGGTCGTCGCCGCGGATGATGTGGGTGACGCCCATATCGTGGTCGTCGACCACGACCGCGAGCATGTAGGTCGGGGTGCCGTCGCCGCGCAGCAGGACGAGGTCGTCGAGGTTCTCGTTCTGCCAGACCACGCGGCCCTGGACCTGGTCCTCGATCACGGTCTCGCCGGTCTGCGGCGCCTTGAGGCGGATGGTCGGCTTGACGTCGGAAGGCGCGGAGGCCGGATCGCGGTCACGCCACATGCCGTCATAGAGGCGGGTGCGGCCCTCGGCGCGCGCTTTCTCGCGCATCGCGGCCAGTTCCTCCGGGGTAGCGTAGCAGTAATAGGCCCGCCCGGCGGCGAGCAGGCCCTCGGCGACCTCGCGATGGCGCGCAGCGCGGCTGAACTGGTAGATGACGTCGCCGTCCCAATCGAGCTCGAGCCATTTCAGGCCGTCCAGGATGGCGTCGATTGCCGCCTCGGTCGAGCGTTCGCGGTCGGTGTCCTCGATCCGGAGCAGCATCTTGCCGCCGAGCTTCCTGGCATAGAGCCAGTTGAACAGCGCGGTGCGGGCGCCTCCGATATGGAGGAAGCCGGTCGGCGAGGGGGCGAAGCGGGTAACGACGGAATTGGTCATGATCGATTGCGACGTATGCTGGAATGGGCGGTGGTGTATATCAGGAACCGGACATAACTAAAGCCCCGGCTGACCTTTTGCCGGTCAAACCAGGCTCTGAAACCAGGCTTGGCCGGACGGCGCGAATTTGGCAGAAGGTTAAGCTTAATCCTCCGGGGAACCCTTTGATGACGACTGACACGACGGCAGAGGCAGGGCGCGACTTCATCCGCGACATCGTCCAGGCCGATCTCTCCTCCCATAAGCACAACCGGATCGTGACCCGCTTTCCGCCGGAGCCGAACGGCTACCTGCATATCGGCCACGCCAAGTCGATCGCCCTGAATTTCGGCATCGCGCAGGAATTCGGCGGCCAGTGCAATTTGCGCTTCGACGACACCAATCCGACCAAGGAGGAGCAGGAGTACATCGACTCGATCCAGGCCGACGTGCATTGGCTTGGCTACGATTGGGGCAAAAACCTCTTCTTTGCGTCGGACTATTTCGAGCGCCTGTACGATTGGGCGGAGGGCCTGATCAAGGCTGGCCATGCCTATGTCGACGATCAGTCGCAGGAGGAGATCCGCACTTCCCGCGGCACCTTGACCGAGCCCGGCAAGAACTCGCCGTTCCGCGACCGGTCGGTCGAGGAGAACCTCGACCTGTTCCGCCGCATGAAGGCCGGCGAGTTCTCGAACGGTGCCCGCGTGCTGCGCGCCAAGATCGACATGTCCGCCGGCAACATCAACCTGCGCGATCCGGTGCTGTACCGCATCCTGCACGCCCACCATCCGCGCACCGGCGACAAATGGTCGATCTATCCGAGCTACGACTACGCACACGGCCAGTCGGACGCGATCGAGGGCATCACCCATTCGATCTGTACGCTGGAGTTCGAGGATCACCGCCCGCTCTATGAGTGGCTGCTCGACAAGCTGCCGGTGCCCTCGAAGCCGCGCCAGTACGAAATGGCGCGCCTCAACCTGACCTACACGCTGCTGTCCAAGCGCGTGCTGACCCAACTCGTCCGTGAGGGCCATGTCGCGGGCTGGGACGATCCGCGCATGCCGACCGTCGCAGGCCTGAAGCGGCGCGGCGTGCCGCCGGCGGCGGTGCGCGAGTTCATCAAGCGCATCGGCGTTGCCAAGGCTAACAGCGTGGTCGATGTCGGCATGCTCGAGTTCTGCATCCGCGAGGAGCTGAACCGCACGTCGCTGCGCCGGATGGCGGTGCTGCGGCCGCTCAAGGTCGTGATCGAGAACTATCCGGAAGGGCAGGTCGAGGAGATCGAGGCGATCAACCATCCCGACAATCCGGACGCCGGCACCCGCAAGATCGCCTTCGGCCGCGAGCTCTATATCGAGCGCGACGACTTCATGGAGAATCCGCCGAAGAAGTTCTTCCGCCTATCGCCCGGCAGTGAGGTGCGGCTGCGCTACGCCTACTTCATCAAGTGCACGGGCGTCGTGAAGAACGACGCCGGCGAGATCGTCGAGCTTCGCGCCACCTATGATCCCGCGACCAAGGGCGGCAACGCGCCCGATGGCCGCAAGGTGAAGGCGACGATGCACTGGTTGCCGGCGGCGCAGTCGAAGCCGGCGGAGATCCGCATCTACAATCAGCTGTTCGCCAATCCGAGCCCGAACGCCGCCAATTTCGCTGCCGACCTCAATCCGCAGTCGCTGGAGGTGCTCAGCGATGCGCGGGTCGAGCCTGCGATCGCCGAGAGCAATTCGCTAGAGGCGATGCAGTTCGAGCGGCAGGGCTATTTCGTGCGCGATGCGGATTCGACGCCGGACCGGCTGGTGTTCAACCGCACCATCGGCCTGCGCGATACCTTCGCCAAGGAAGTCGGCGGCAAAGGTTAGCGCAATCCTGCGCGGACAACGGACGGAGGCGATCGATGCCTGATGAAGCCGACGATATCGCCTCCGCCATCATCGCCAGATGGTCCGCAGGTTTGGGCAAGCTCGATGCGGATACGCTGGCCGCGCTCTACTCGCGGCACGCGTTCTTCTTCGGCTCGAACCCGACGCTCTATCGCGGCCGCGACGGTGTGAAGGCCTACTTCAACGGCCTGCCGCGCTGGCACGCACCGCGCGTTCAGTTCAGCGAAGTCAGGGCCGAGCGCGTGAATGCCGATCTCGTCAATATGGCTGCTATCGCGTCGTTCTTCCTCGACGGCGATGCGCCTTCGCTTACCGTCAAGATCACCTGGGTGATCACGAGGGAGGACGGCGACTGGAAGATCGCCTGCCATCACGTCTCGTCGCAGACGCCATTGATCTAGCGCCCGCCAAAATATCGAAAACAACCCCATGCAAAGTAGCCGCCGGCGTTCGACATGGCAACTTGACACGTCGGGCAAATCAACGGTATTCTTCTATTATTCCGAAATCATGCAGGCCCGCCCCCGCAAGCCGGGGCCCGCATCACGTCTCGGCGGACATGTTCTGCTCTTGCAGGATTTTGACGAGCGCCCGGTGCTCCAGGCAGCCGGCCAATCCCGGCAGCGTGAGCAGGGTGGCCGGCACGGTCACGCCCTTCGGCGAGCGAAGTTCAATCTGCTCCAGATGCAGTCCCGGATGCGAGCGCGTGGTGGGTCGCACCAAGGCATCGAGCCTGCCGTCGATCAGTTCGCCGAGATCGCCGGTCGGGGAGAGATTGACGCGCAATTGCCGTTGATCCTGCCGCGTCAAGCTTTGGATCGCAGGGCACTTCCTTGACAGGATGACCGGTGCAACGCCGAGCCGAAGCCGCCTGCCGCGAAGCGCGGGCGCCGTGCGATGCGTCGCATGCGATATCTCGCGGAAGGCGCGGCTGATCGACGGCAGGTACTCTTCGCCGGCGGTCGTCAGCAGCAATCCGCGCGGCAACCGCCGGAACAGCGCGATCCCCAACGCGGTCTCCAGCGCCTTGACCTGCTGGCTGACCGCGCCGGGCGTCACGCACAATTCGTCGGCCGCGCGCTTGAAGCTCAAATGCCGCGCGGACGTCTCGAAGGCGCGCAGTCCGTTCAGGGGAGGGAGACGGTAGCTCATGGTCGGCACTTCTCAGGTTCTGTCGAGCCGCAGTTTTCAGGGATAGATTTTCTAAGTCAACGGCCGAGAAGGATTGGTTTGATCCCGCCGGTCCGCTCCCGCAGAAATAGCCCGACCGGTTTTTGCCAGGGAGAGCATCCATGCCCGACACTCACGACGTGGCCATCAGTCATTTGCAGCGGCGCAAGATCGAGGGCCGCGTTCTGATCCCCTTCATCCAGACGCTGCGCGACAAGCTCGGCGACGACGCCACGCGGGAGCTCGTCGATGCCACGATACGCCGGCTCGCGGCCGAGGACGGCGCAACATGGGCCTCCACCTACGGACAGGGCATCGGGTCGTTGAGGCGGATCGTCGATGAATTGTGGGCGGGCGGCGGCGCCATGGAGGTCCAGATCCTCGACCAGTCGGAGGAGCAGTTTGCCTTCAATGTGAAGCGCTGCGGCTATGCCGAGTTCTACAAGGATCTCGGCCTCGCCGACATCGGCTACGAGGTTCACTGCAAGCGCGACCATGCCATGCTCGCAGGCTTCGACGACGGCCTGCAGCTCTCCCGTTCCCAGACCTTGATGGAGGGGGCTTCGTGTTGCGATTTCCGCTTCCGCCGAACCCCGTAGCAGCCGCAGCTCGTGCTGCCGGATACCTTCGTGTTCCGGTTGCGTTCCGCTAGGCGGCCGGCGGGAGCTTCCGCTAGCTTCGTGGCCCGGCAGGGATCGCAAGCGGTATGGCGGAGCAGGGCACGACGCCGGGCGGCAGACGTGGCTACGCGGGGACGTGGCCGCCGCGCACGGCTGCGCCGGCCGGCGGCTATATTCCGGTGCGCGCCAGCATCTGGCGTCCTCTCGTCGAGGCATTGCGGCAATGGGTGCGTGCGGAGACGGGGGCCGGGCGGCTGTTGCCGTGGGTGCCGGTGGCGTTCGGCACCGGCATTGCGTTCTATTTTGCGGCCGAGCACGAGCCGCTGCTCTCGGTCGCGGCGTCAGTCGCGATCGCGCTCTGCCTGCTCGCGTTGCTGCTGCGGCGGCGCCGGGTGTTTCCCGCCGTCGTGATGCTGGCTGCGGTCGCGGCGGGATTTGCGACGGCGACATGGAAGACCGCGCGGATCGCCCATGGCGTGTTGGCGCGGCCGATATATTCCGTGGCGCTGACCGGCTTTGTCGAAACGCGCGACGTCAGAGAGAAGACGGACCGCTTCGTGCTGCGCGTCGTGTCGATGGAAAGCCAGCGCGAGGTTCCAAAACTCGAGCGCGTCAGGCTCTCGGTCAAGAAGGGCACCGCGCCCGAGGTCGGCAGCTTCGTCGAATTGAAGGCGCGGCTGATGCCGCCGCTCGGGCCGCAGCGTCCGGGCTCCTATGATTTCGGCCGCGACCTCTATTTCCAGGGCATCGGCGCATCCGGTTTCGTGATGGGCGCGGTGAAGACCAGGGAGCCGCCGGCGAGCGGCGGCCTCGCGCTGCGTTATGCTGCCTTCATGCAGTGGCTGCGCGACGCCATCGACGCGCGGATCCGCACCATGCTGGACGGCGACCAGCGCGCGATCGCAACGGCACTGCTCACCGGCCGGCGCGATGCGATCACGACGCCGGTCAACGACGCGATGTTCATCTCGGGGCTCGGCCATGTGCTGTCGATCTCCGGCTACCACATGGCCGTGGTCGCGGGCGTCGTGTTCTTCACGATCCGCGCGCTGCTCGCGCTGTTTCCGGCGCTGACGGCCGGACACCCGATCAAGAAATGGGCGGCCGCGGCCGCGCTGGTCGCGGCGGCGTTCTACCTCCTGCTGTCGGGGGCGGAGGTCGCCACCCAGCGATCGTTCTTCATGACCGCCGTGGTGCTGATCGCCGTGATCGTCGACCGCCGCGCGATCACCTTTCGCACGCTGGCGGTGGCGGCGCTGATCGTGCTCGCGATCGCGCCGGAGGCGCTGGTGCATCCGAGCTTCCAGATGTCGTTTGCGGCGACCCTCGGGCTGGTGGCGCTGGTGCAGATCGGGCTGCCGAACCTGCTGGCGTCGCCGGACCATTCCGCGACCGCGCGGGTTGCGCTGTGGGGCGGGCGTGAGCTCACGATGCTGATGCTGGCCTCGCTGGTCGCAGGGCTCGCGACGACGCCTTACGCCGCGTTCCATTTCCATCGCGTGACGCCCTACGGGCTGCTGGCGAACCTCGCGGCGATGCCGGTGGTGTCGGCGGTCGTGATGCCGGCCGGGCTGCTCGGGCTGCTCGCCATGCCGTTCGGCTTCGACGGCGTGTTCTGGGCGATCATGGGGTTCGGCATCGACTGGATGATCCTGGTGACGCAATGGGTCGCGGCGCTGCCGGGCGCGGTCGGCCGGATGGCGGCGTTCGGGGTCGGGCCGATGATCGTTGCAAGCGCCGGCCTGATCCTGCTCGGGCTGTTGCGCTCGCCGCTGCGCTGGTCGGGTGCGGTGCTGCTGGTGGTGGCCTCGGTCTGGGCGGTGCGGGTGCCGCAGCCGGACGTTCTGGTCTCCGCCGACGGCCGCAACGTCGCCGTGCGGGGCGGCGACGGCCGGCTGCATCTGATGCACAGCGCGAAGGACGCCTTCCTGGTCAAGGAGTGGCTGGCGGCGGACGCCGATGCGCGGACCGCCACGGACGCCTCGCTCGGCGAGGGCGTCTCCTGCGATCCGAGCGGCTGCGTGACGCAGGGTCCCGGCGGCGCCTTCGTCGCGCTGGCGAGTCGGCCCGAGGCGCTGGCCGACGACTGCGAGCGTGCGGCGCTGATCGTGAGCGCGCGACCGGCGCCGAAGGATTGCGCGGCCTCGGTGATCGATGCCGAGCGGTTGCGGCGCCACGGCGCGCTGGTGCTGCGGCGCATCAGGGACGGCTACGCCATCGACGCGGTCAAGCCCGGCGGGATCGACCGGCCATGGTCACCGGCGGTTCCCGGCGATGGCGAGAGCGAGACCACGCTGCGCACACCCGCCAGCGCGCCGCGGCCCGCCGTCGATGCGACGCCGGCCGAGACCGATTTGCAGGGCGAAGACTAGCCGCCCAGGATTAGCAGTTGTCGGGTGGGGGGCCGGTCGGCAGCTCGAACAGGCCGAGGTGGAACTCGTCGGAGTCGGGGCCGGCGTCGGGCTTCTTGACGAGGGTGAAGGAAGCCTCCGGAAATTGCTCCCAGACCTTCAGGTCGTCAGCCGTCACCGTCAGCCAGCCGAACCGGAACATGTAGCGGCCCGGCTCCGTGACGCGTCCAGCCTTTTGCCATGTGACCTTGTCGACCACTGAGCAGGTTTCCGTGAGTGCACGTCCTCCGTGCCCAATGATGCGCCAAGGCGCGCGCCGACGCAATTCTCCTGCTGCGCCCCGGAGCCCGGCGTCCGGGGTCGCTCGAAATCGGTTAGGTCCTTCGCCGCCGGATTACTCATTCCGCGGCGACGATGCGTTCAACCCAAAAACAGCGACGCAAATGCGGAGGGCCGCCGCTCCACAACCTTCGGCTTCTGCTCGACGGGCGGATGCAGCGCCGGCAATTGCAGCACGCTGACGCGTTGTCCCTCGACCAGCTGGGTCACCAGCACATGGCTGCCGTCGGGGAATTCGACCGCGTCATGATGGCGATCGGGAACGTCGGGCTCGACCTCGTTGAACACGCCGACGCGGAAATTCATCGTCTTGGTCCAGATCCAGCGGCTGTCGTAGCGAACGTTCTCGGCGAAAGCGAGCTCGGTGCCCGGCAGCATGCAGACCGCGACAGTCGGATCGTTCTCCGAAGCAAAGCCGCGGGTCGACGTGCCGCGGAAAGTCGTGGTGATCAGCGTCTCTCCAACAATGGCGGGGCGCGACGCCACGGCGTGCAGACTATAGTCACACATCGGATGGCTCCTCTATTCGAGGTAGCGACCCGTGCCTCTCCTTGAGGCATGGGGCCTCTACCAGAGTGGACGATAGCGAACGAGTGTCTCCTCGTTTCTGGGCGATTGTACGACTGGCCGCCGAACGCCCCAATCACAAACACGCGACGCTGCGTGAGAGGTATCGGAGCGCATCGGGCAGGCCGCACGTTACGCTATCTTTCAAGGAACGATCCGATGTGTTGCTCGTTCCCTGCCGCCATCAGTATTTGCGATAGAGGCCGATCAGCTTGCCCTGGATGCGGACCCGGTTCGGCGGCAGGATGCGCACTTCATAGGCGGTATTGGCCGGCTCCAGCGCGATCGACGCGCCGCGGCGGCGGAAGCGCTTCAGGGTGGCTTCCTCCTCGTCGATCAGCGCCACCACGATGTCGCCGGTGTTGGCGACGTCGTTGCGCTGGATCAGCGCCATGTCGCCGTCGAGGATGCCGGCATCGACCATCGAGTCGCCGCGCACTTCCAGCGCATAGTGCTCACCGGCGCCGAGCATGTCGGGCGGCACGCTGATGGTGTGGCTGCGGGTCTGCAGCGCCTCGATCGGCGTACCGGCGGCGATCCGGCCCATCACCGGGACCGCGACCGGACGGTTGCCGTCGTCCTCGGCGATCGGTGGCGAGCTGCTGCGCTTGCCGAGGGTGCCTTCGATGACGCTCGGGGTAAAGCCGCGGCGGCCGTTGCCGCTGCCGGCCGAGAGCTCGGGCAGCTTGATGACCTCGATGGCGCGGGCGCGGTTGGGCAGGCGGCGAATGAAGCCGCGCTCCTCCAGCGCAGTGATCAGGCGGTGGATTCCGGACTTCGAGCGCAGATCGAGCGCATCCTTCATCTCGTCGAAGGAGGGCGGTACGCCGGCCTCCTTCAGACGTTCATTGATGAAACGCAGTAGTTCGTACTGTTTGCGCGTGAGCATCTCGAGTATTCCCCCGGTTGGTAGCGTCGTTCGATTCCGAGACTCTTCAGGTGGGCCTGCAGGCGGGGCCTGACCTCAGGAGCGCGGTGCTCGGTACAAGCGCTTCCTGGATGGTCTCCCGTTTGTAGACACCAGTACTCGAAACAAATCATGAACGGACACTATATGTTCGATATGTGTTCCGCAACCACTTAATTTCCGGTGAACGTAACGGGCAAGCGCTCAAGCGATGCCGTCTGCGCCGTCACTCGGGCAGTGTCAGGATCTCGCATTCGCTGCCTTTGCCGGCGGCAGGCGCAAACGGCGGACGCACGAGAAGTGCCCGTGCCGCAGCGAGATTCCCGAGCAGGGACGAGTCCTGCTGCATCACAGGCGTTGCGACCAGCGTGCCGTCGTCGCGCGCCTCGAGACGTGCGCGCAGATAGTCCTCGCGCTGGTCGTTGGCGGCGAGGTCGCGGCCGAGCAATGCGCTGGCGCGGACATGATGGACAGTCTTTTGGCCGCTCAGCGCCCGAATCAACGGCACCAGAAACAGGAAGGCGCAGACATAGGAGGACACCGGATTGCCGGGCAGCCCGATCACCCGCATCGCCCCTAGCCGGCCATGCATCATCGGCTTGCCGGGCCGCATCGCGATCCGCCAGAACGCCATCTCGACGCCCTCGGCCTCCAGCGACTGCTTGACCAGGTCGTGGTCGCCGACCGAGGCGCCGCCGGTCGTGATCAGGATGTCGGCGCCGGTCTCGCGTGCCCGGCGGATGCCGGCGGTGGTGGCTTCCACCGTGTCGGCGGCAACCCCGAGATCGACGGTCTCGGCGCCTTCGGCGCGCGCCAGCGCCCGCAGCGCATAGCCGTTGGAATAGACGATCTGGCCGGGACCGGGCTCCGAGCCCGGCATCACCAGCTCGTCGCCGGTCGCCAGCACCGCGACCTTCGGGCGGCGGTGCACCGCCAGCTCCGGATAGTTCATGGCGGCCGCCAGCGACAGCGCGCGGTCGGAGAGGCGGCTGCCGGCGGCGAGCAGCACGTCGCCTTCACGGAAGTCGACGCCGGCCGGGCGGATGTGCCGCCCGGCGGCAGCCAGCTCTGTGATCGTGATCTGGTCGCCGTCGACGGCGGTGTCTTCCTGGATGATGACGGCGTCGGCGCCATGGGGGATCACGCCGCCGGTAAAAATTCGGACCGCTTCGCCTGGGCCAACCGTGCGCTCGAACGGCCGGCCGGCGGCGACTTCGCCGATCACCTTGAGCCGGGCCTTCAGATCACCGGCGTCGGCCGCGCGCACGGCATAGCCGTCCATCGCCGACATCGGCTGCGGCGGCTGGGTGCGGCGCGCGGCGAGGTCGCGCGCCAGGGTGCGATGGTAGGCGGCATCGAGCGCGACCATCTCCTCCGGCAGCGGGTCGGCGCCGGCGAGGACGGCGGACAGGGCATCGGCAACCGGCATCAGGGCCACGCTCAGAGCTCCTCAATTCCTAATCACATACCAAGTGCGGTCAGAGCCCTTGCCACGTCATCCGTCGATGTCACGTGGATGGCATGAAGGCCGCGCGCCCGCGCGCCGTCGATATTGGCGGCCAGATCGTCGAAGAACAGGATCCGCGACGCCGGCACGCCGATGGCTTTTACCACATGATCGTAGGCCTCGGCGTCGGGTTTCCGGTGGCCGATCGTCGAGGACAGGAAGACCGTTCGGAAATGGCCGAGCAACTCGGTATGGACGGCTGAGAAATGCGCGACATGGGCCGGATTGGTGTTGGAGAAGGCGTACAGCGGCATCCGCTTCGCGGCGGTCGCGAGCAAGGGGGCTATCCCCGGCATCTCGCCGGTGAAGATCGCATTCCAGCCTTCGAGAAACTGCGCGTCGGTGATGTCGATACCGAGCGTCCGGCGCAGGTTTGCGAAGAACGCCGCGTCGTCAATCCGGCCGATCTCGTGATGCTTGAAGCTGTCGTCGACGACAAAGCGCGCGGCGAGATTGGCCGGCGCGCAGCCGGCATGCCGCGCCCAGTGCGCCATCACCTTCTCGAAGTCGATATCGAGCACGACGCGGCCGATATCGAACAGCAGCACGTCGACGGAATCGGGGGAGAGTTGCGAGGTCATTGCGTGAAACCCTGTACGAAAATTGCGGGCGGGCGGCAATGTCCTCGATTTGTGCGGCAGGCATGCGACGACAGGGGCGGGGTGTCGTCCTTGCGAAGGCGGGGACCCATACTCCGCGGCGGGTGTTGTTGAAGGGACGCCTCGTACCCACTTCGCCTAACCATGACCATTCGTGGTTATGGGTCCCCGCCTTCGCAGGGGCAACGATGAGGATCGTGCGCGATTCAAGTTGTCACATCACGCGGTGTCAGTTGTGGTGGGGACGCAGCCCTAAAATCTCTCGACATGAATCGTCTGAGCTTTGCTTCTCGTTTCGCCGCTTGAAAGCAGAGGGCACAGGAAAGCCGGGTGCCGCCATGGGCCACTCACATCCTGGAAAGCGCCAGGCCGAGGTAGGCGATCAGCGCGCCGGTGCTGAGAATGACGACGACGAGCGCCTGTTCCGAACGTGCTTGCAGAGTTTTTCGGCTCACGGCGATGACGCTCCATCCTTCAAAATCATACGGTCCAACTCACGTCGGCTGATATCCGTTCCGGTTCCTGGCCGGGAACTTTCATCGATGTCAGCTGCGCGGGCGCGTCGGGGTCGCTTCTCGTTGCAGGCCAGAAACGCACAACGCCGCCCGCATTGAAATACGACGGGCGGCGTTGGTTCTAGCCCCAGGAGGAATGGCAAAATCCTGACATCATGGATACGCACGACAGAGCAATAAGGTTCAGTCTACGGCTCCGTACGATTCCGGTACTCCGAAGGAGCAAAGGAAACTGTCGGGGCGAGGTCTACGATGGTGTGACCAAGTTGTACTGGCCTCAGCGTGTACCCCCTCGCTGGGGCCCTTTCTTGAGGCCGCCGATTTATCGGCGCCGCGGGGCAGCGCACAGCGAGGTTCACTTGGCGTCCTTGCCCGGACGAGCGCGCTCTCGAAGCGCGGCGACGGCGTCAGCCAACGGCATCACAGAAACGGCCCTGGCGCGCGCTCGGAGGCTCACGGTGCCTTGTTGCGCTTCACGCTGTCCGACGACGGCGACGACTGGAATACTCGCCTCATGCGCGGCAACGATCCGTCGCGACAGCGTGTCGGCGCCGGCGAACAGGACGCCTCTGATGCCGGCAGCTTCGAGCGCATCGAGAACCTTGACCGCGTAATCGGAATGATCACGCGAGATCGGCGCGACGGCGACCTGGTCCGGAGACAGCCAGAACGGCAGCGCGCCGGCATGATGTTCAAGCAGCATCGCGATGACGCGGCCGATTGAACCGAACACGGCATGGTGGATCATCACCGGGATCGCGCGATCGCCGTCCGGTCCGACGTAGGACGCGTCGAGACGGCCCGGCAGAACGCTGTCGAGCTGAACCGTTCCGCATTGCCAGGACCGGCCCAGCCGATCGCGCAGCGCAAACTCCAGCTTGGGCCCATAGAAGGCGCCTTCGCCGGGCTGGATCTCGTACGACAGGCCGCATTGGCGGGCGGCCGCGGCAAGGCTCGCTTCCGCCCAATCCCATAATTCGTCCGAACCGGCGCGCGCGGCAGGCCGGGTGGAGAGCGACACCTCAGGCTCAGGGAAGCCGAACTCGGCATAGACTTCCGACAGCAGCGCAACGAAGCGGGCGACTTCACTGGGCACGTCCTGTTCGCGGCAGAACACATGGGCGTCGTCCTGCTCGAAGCCGCGCGTGCGCATCAATCCGTGCAGGGAGCCGGACGGCTCATCGCGGTGGCAGACGCCGAACTCGGCATAGCGCAGCGGCAGGTCGCGCCAGGAGCGCAGGCCCTTGTTGAAGATCTGGACGTGGCAGGACACGACATCGGCTTGAGCGCCATTGCGCGCTCGCCGTCGGCGAAGCCGAACATATGCGCGCCGAATTTTTCCCAATGGCCGCTTCGAATCCAAAGCTCGCGGGGCAGCAGCTGGGGCGTTCGAACCTCGGCATAGCCCAACCGGCGCATTTTCCGGCGGATGTAGTCCTCCAGCACCCGATAAAGCGTGTTGCCGCGCGGATGCCAGAACACCATCCCCGGCGCATCCTCCTGGATGTGCCAGAGATCGAGACGCGTTCCGAGGCTTCTGTGATCGAGATCGTCCATAGCTTGCTCTCCTGATTGGAAGCAGCGCGGACGAGTTTGCGCATGAAAAAAGCCCCGTCCGTCGCCGGCGGGGCCTTGTCTGGTTGTGCAGTCTGTTACCGCATACGACCAGGAGACGACCCGCCAAGGCTGGTCGTCGCGGTGGTCGAAGACATGGAACAGATGTTGCGCATGTCGCTATTCTGGATTGTCTCGCCGGTCTCGTCAACCTGCCCGTAGGACGAAGCTGCCACGACCTCGCGGAATGTGAATCGGATCACGCCCGTCATCCTGAGGAGCCGCGAAGCGGCGTCTCGAAGGATCGACGGCCCAGCTGTGGCCGTGCATCCTTCGAGGCTCGCTCCGCTCGCACCTCAGGATGACGGGACGGGCATCGCGACGACGGAGGAGCGACCGCTACGCGAAAAAGTCCCCGGACATCAGTTCGAGCGGCCGGTAGTGGTGCGGTCGGCGGCGCGGTCCCGGGCGGCGCAGCCTCAGTCGTTCGGCGATGCGGGCTCACGGTTCGCCCATATCGTTCTGCGTCAGGATGCCCTGGCGCAGCGCGAGGCGGACCAGCTCGATGTCCGTGCCGACGCCGAGCTTGTCCTTGATCAGGGAATGCAGGTTCGCGACCGTCTTGGGGCTGAGATGCAGCGCCTCGGCGATCTCGTCGGTGGTCTTTTCCGCAAGCAGCATGCGCAGCACCTCGAATTCCCGCGCGGTCAGGAGATCGGCGGCGGCGCTCTCGCCGGCGAGGTGGCTGAGCGCGAGTTCGTGGTCGATATCCGGACTGATCGCGATCTTGCCTGACAGCGCGTCCATCACCGCATGCACCAGCGTCTCCGGCGGACTGGTCTTGGTGACATAGCCGCTCGCGCCGGCGCGGATCGCCTGCACGGCAAAAGCTGCGTTCTGGTGCATGGTGAATACCAGGATCTTTGCGCGCTTGTCCCACTGCCTGAGGCGCCGGATGGCCTCGATGCCGCCGATGCCGGGCATCGACAGGTCCATGATGACGAGGTCGGGTCCGGTCTCCTTGTAGAGGCGATAGGCCTCGACGCCGTCGGAGGCTTCGGCCACGACGGCGAGGCCCGGCTGCTTCTGCAGCATCGCTCGATAACCCTCCCGAACGACGGCGTGGTCGTCGACCAGCATGATGGTTCGCGCCGTATTGCTCATGCCGCGCGTTCCACGAATGCGGCCTCTCGACCGGCCGCGACGGGAACGCTGACACGGAGCGAAGCGCCGTTGGGCTGTCCGGCCTCGAAGCTCAGCCGCCCGCCGAGCGCGGCGACCCGCTCGCGCATGCCGAGCAGTCCCATGCCGGACTTCACGTGAGGATCGCCCTGGGGATCGCCGGGTCTGCCATCATCGTCGATCGCGAGCACGATTTCGCTGCCGCCGCCGTCTGACGCCGTCTCGCGCATCTCAAGCCGCAGCGTGACGCGGGTGGCGCCGGCGTGCTTGGCCGCGTTGGTGAGCGCCTCCTGCACGATGCGGTAGAGGTTGGCGCCGGTGGAGGCGGGGATGCGCTCGAACGATCCCGCTATGGCGATCTCGAACCGCTGACGTCCCCGGCTGCGGCCGTTCCAGCCGGCGATCAGGCCCTCCAGGCTCGCCGCAAGGCCGAGTTCGTCGACATCGGGAGGCCGCAACCTGAACAGGGCGCCGCGCAACGTCTCCATCATGTCGGTCGCGGTGCGCGCGATGCCGTCGCATTCGGCGAGCAAAGGCGGGCAATCCTGGACCGCGGTCAGACGCGCCGAGGCAGCAAGCGCGCGGATCGCGGCCAGCGATTGCCCGAACTCGTCATGCAGCTCGCGCGCAAGATGCCGACGCTCCTCGTCCTGCACCACGATCAGTTTCTGGGTCAGCGCGTTGCGGTCGGACAGCGCGGTGGCGAGGCGTTCGGCGAGATGGTTGAAGACGTCGCCGATCGCCGACAATTCGGCGAGGTCGAACGGCGGCAGCCGCGCGGCGAGGTCGCCTGCGGCGATCCGCTCGAGCCCGTCGCGGATCAGCCGCGTCGGACGCAGCGCACGCGCCAGCGCCGCATAAACCAGCGCACAGAGCAGCGGCAGCGCGATCATCAGCACCGCCATCAGCCGGCCGGCGTCGTGCCAGGCTTCCGCCGTCAGCACCGCCGGATCGACCCAGACCACGGCCTCGCCGATCGCCTGGCCGCGCGCAATCACCGGGCGCACGGTCTCCCGGCCGGGATCGAACAGGCGGCGATAGAGCGCCGCAAAGGCCTGCGGCGGCGCGGCCGTATCGGTCTGCGTGCCGCCGCAGAAGCGCTGGCTGATCTCGCCGCTGTTGCTGCGAAACGCGAGGCACAGGCCGGGCGCCATGACCGAGGCGGCCACGCTGTCGAGATCGGGGAAATCGGAGCGCGGATTGTTCAGCCACTGGATCTTGCTCTGCTGCAGCTCCAGCGTCCTGGCGGCGACATCGGCAACGGCAGCGATTCTGGCGCGCACCGAGCGGTCGGCCTCGATTAGGAAGTAGCCGGAGATCGCTGCAAAGCACAGCATCGACACCGCAGCCACACGCAACGTCAGCCGCAGCTTCAGATCGCTTCCGGACCAATTCCACATTGGCGTATCCTCAGAGGTCGCAGACGACCTTCGGCGCGTGGTTGCGGGCAGGGCCGTCATGCCCATTAAACGGCAGAACGGAAGCAGCGAGAAGCACTGCCTTGGGTGCGGACCTCGGTCGTGAAAATTTCCCGGCAGCGGCCGGGAGGCGTTCCGCTGCGGCGCGGCGGCCTGCCGGCCTAGGCTGCGATCGAACCCGCACCAGCACTGAAAGGCTTCGATCATGCGCCAGTCCCGCCTCGTCTTGCACGTCCTCGCGTTGATCGGCCTTCTGGCCGGATATTGTCCGCTGCGCGCCGAGACCGGTGCCGCTGCGGCTTCCCCGCTTGGCGTCAGCATCGATGATTTCAGCTATACCGACACCTCGGGCGAGGTGATCGATCAGACCGCCACCCATCGGAAACGGCTGGATGCGTTCATGGCCGCGCTGCGCGCCGACGTCGCCGCCGAGCCGCGCTATCGCCTGGTCGCGCCCACGGCGCCCACAGGCGAGGCCCGGATCAAGGTGGTCGGCGGCGTGCAGAAGATGAGCACGCTGGTGCAGTGGGCCAAGGTGGCCGTCATCGATGTCGGCGCCAGCCGTGTGCTGTACGAAAAGCTCTACACGTTTCGCGGCGACAATGACGAGGCATGGGACCATGCGCGGATGTTCGTGTCGCGCGAGGTGCGCGCCGTTCTTGCGGCTGCGCTGCCGACTGCACCGGCCGCCGCCGTGGCGCCGATCGGGCTCGCCGTGTTCGCGTTCGAGCTCGAGGATAATTCCGCGGCACCGTCATCCGGCCTTGCAGGCTCGGACGCCGCCACGCTGGCCGATGTCACCCAGGGCGTCCGCGACCGGCTTGCGCAATCGGGCCGCTACCGCCTGGTCGATACCGCCGGCGCAATGGCTGAGCCCGCCAAGGTGCGGGCGCTGCGCGACTGCGACGGCTGCGAGGCGGCGATCGCGCAGAAGCTCGGCGCCGATCAATCGCTGATCGGCGTGATCAGGCGGGTCAGCCGAACCGAATACACGGTCGGCTTCCAGGTGCGCGACGCTCGCAGCGGCGTGGTCGTCTCGCGCGGCGACAGCGGCTTGCGGATGGGCGCCGATTATTCCTGGACCCGCGGCGCGGTTCACCTGGTCGGCGACCGCCTGCTCGCGGGCGGGGCGCAGCAGTAGCGATCCGGACCATCGCAAAGCGCGATAGCTGATAGACACATCATCTTCTATCGCCGGGCCTGTGTGTGGGCTATCACCGCCATCCGATCACCGCACAGGAGCCGCCGATGCGTTTGCCCGCCGTCCTTTTCGCGCTCTCGCTCGCTGCAAGCCCCGTGGCGGCCGAAGAGCCGTCGGGTACGCTGCAAAAGATCAAGGAGACCAGGAAGGTCACGCTCGGCTTTCAGGAAGCCTCCGTTCCCTTCAGTTATCTCGACGACAATCAGCGGCCGATCGGCTTCGCGCTCGATATCTGCCTCAAGATCGTCGATGCCGTGAAGAAGGAGCTGGGGTTGCCCGACATCGCGGTCGACTATCTGCCGGTGACCTCGTCGAACCGCATCCCGCTGATGGTCAACGGCACGATCGACCTGCATTGCTCGGCGACCACCAACAGCGCCGAGCGCCAGAAGCAGGTGACCTTCACCAACTCGCACTTCCTGAGCGCGACGCGATTTGCCGCCAAAAAGTCCGCCGGCATCAACACCATCGACGACCTCAAGGGCAAGTCGGTCACCGCCGTTGCAGGCTCGGTGAACCTGACGCAGCTCGTCAAGGTCAACACCGAACGCAAGCTCGGCATCAACGTTCTGCCGGCCAAGGACCAGGCCGAGGCGTTTTTGATGCTGGAGACCGATCGCGCCCAAGCCTATGCACTCGACGACGTCCAGCTTGCGGTGGCGATTGCGCGATCCAAGCAGCCTTCGCTCTACATGATCAGCGAGGAGGCGTTCTCGAAGGCCGAACCGTTCGGGATCATGCTGCGCCGGGAGGACGCGCCGTTCAAGGCGCTCGCGGACCGCGCGCCGGCCGAGCTCTACAAGAGCCCGGAGATCGAGGTCATGTACAAGAAGTGGCTGGAGCAGCCGACCCCGCCGAACGGCATCAACTACAACGTCCCGATCTCGCCGGCGCTGCGCAATGCGTTCGCCCATCCGAGCTCGAGCTTCGATCCCGACGTGTACGAGGTTGCGAAGTAGCGCGGTTACCATAGCCCGCATGAGCGATGCGATATGCGGGGTGTCAATCGTGGGAGCTGACGGAGCGGCCCCCGGATGTCGCTTCGCTCATCCGGGCTACGCCGAGGCGCAATAGTGCAACCGGAGAACAGATCACCGCGCCAGGCCGTCAATCTTTGGAACGGCTTTTCGCGCGCGCGGCCAAAAACGAAATAGCGCCTCATATACATCGGCGGGTTTTCTCCTAATCTTGCACCAGTTTTGACTGCTGATCAGGAGCCTGCGCCGGTGACCACGCCACCTCTCTCTCGACGTTCTGTGCTCGGCGTTCTTGCCGGAAGTCTGGTTGTGAGCGGCGTTCGCGCAGAGGGCGGGGCGGGCGCGGGTCCCGATCTCGGCGGCGTCACGTTGCGGGTGGCGTATTACAAAGGCGGTTGGCGTCCGCTGCTGCAGGCCGCCGGCGAGGACAAGACGCCCTACCGGATCGAGTGGAAGGAGCTCAACAATGGCGTGCTCCACATCGAGGCACTGAACGGCGATGCGCTCGACGTCGGTTCGGGCAGTGAGATTCCGGCGATGTTTGCCGCGCGCCAGAACGCCAAGGTGCGCTTCATCGCCGTCACCCATGAGGATCTCAATATCCAGGTCACCGTGGCGGCGGAGGATGCGCCGATCCATTCGATCGCCGATCTCAAGGGCAAGCGCGTCGGCTATGTGCGCGCGACAACGGCGCACTACTTCCTCGCCAAGCAGCTCGAGGAAGCAGGGCTTGCATTCGGCGATATCGAGGCCATCAATCTGACACCGTCGGACGGCTACTCGGCGTTCGCCTCCGGCAAGCTCGATGCCTGGGCGATCTACGGCTACAACGGCCAGCTCGCCATCGCCAAGCAGGGCGCGCGGCTGCTCAAGACCGGCGTCGGCTATCTCTCGGGCAACTTCCCGATCTACGCCAATCCGAAGGCGGTCGACGATCCGCTGCGCCACGCGGCCGTGAGCGATCTGCTGCTGCGGATCCAGCGCGCCTATGCGTTCGCCAACAAGAATTTTCCTCTCTATGCGGCGGCGCAGGTGGCCGAAACCCATCTGCCATTGCAGGACATCCTCGACCAGTTCGCCCGCCGCAGCGACGACTTCTCGCTCGCCGGCGTGAGCCCTGACGTGCCGGAGACCCACCAGAAGGTCGCCGACACCTTCCTCAAGCTCGGCGTGCTCGACGCGCGCGCGGAGGTCGGAAAATTCTGGGATACGAGCTTCAACGACGCGATCGCTGCGGGCGCAGCAAAGCTCGCGCGGAGTTGACGGCCGTCGTGAGGATGTAGCCCATATGGGCTAGGTGATCGACGGGCAGGTTCCCGGAGATCGCGGCATTCTTCGTCGCAAAACAGACGAGAAAGTTCCAGCGCGATCGCCGCCGGCTTGTGCCGTGCTGCCATGCAGGCCGGAAAGCTTGCGGGCCGCGCCAGGTCCGTACCATGATAGTGGGCGGTTCGAATGCGGGTCTGGTCAACGGGCCGGGCACGGCCTCCGAGGGGCCGGGCCAGTTTTGTTTGCAGCGGATGATTGTCGCTCATGCTGATTGTTGCCCGGAGCCGAAATTGAATCACGACACGTTGGCCAAGCTCACCGTCACCATCATCGTCCTGGTCGCGCTGCTGGTCTGGCGTGTCGCCGACCAGAAGAAGGCGATCGCATGCGGGCTGGACTGCCCGACCGACCTGTCGGCGAACCGGAAGCCCGCACAATAGGAACAGCCCGTTGACCGATGTCGCCTCGGTGGTGCGCGCCGCGCGCCTCTATCGGCCGTCGCGCGGCGCGTATATCGTTGGCGGCAAACACAAGATCGGTCCCGCGTGCCGGGTAACGACGTGAGGTGAGGAAGCGATGTCCGATATGCTGCTGTTTTCGCCGATGACCATCCGCGGCGTCACGCTGAAGAACCGCATCGTGGTGCCGCCGATGCATCAGTATTCCGCCGAGAAGGGCTTTCCGACCGACTGGCATCTGATGAATGCCGGCAAGTTCGCCGCCGGCGGTGCCGGCCTCGTGATCGTCGAATCGACCAAGGTCGAGCGTCGCGGTTGCGGAACGATCGGCGATCTCGGTATCTGGGACGACAAGTTCGTCGCGCCGCTCAGCCGGCTCGTCAGCTTCATCAAGCAGCAGAACGCGGTGGCCGGCATCCAGCTCGGCCATTCCGGCCGCAAGGCGCGCGCAAGCCGTCCCTGGGAAGGCGACCGTCCGCTCGAACGCAGCGCCGCGATCGAGGACTGGGACGCCTGGACCCCGGTGGCGCCGAGCGCGATCGCCCATAGCGAGCGCTGGCCGGCGCCGCGCGCGCTGGAAACGCATGAGGTGAAGGATCTCGTCGCGGCCTGGGGGCAGGCGGCGCGGCGCGCGCATGAGGCCGGGTTCGAGGTGCTGGAGCTGCACGGCGCCCATGGCTATCTCGTGCACGAATTCCTCTCCGCGCGCTCCAACCAGCGCAGCGATGAATATGGCGGCTCGGAAGCCAACCGGATGCGCTTCCTGATCGAGGTGACCGAGGCGGTGCGCGCGCACTGGCCGGATCACAAGCCGCTGTTCGTGCGGCTGTCGGTCGAGGACAATGCCGGCTGGGGTCCGGAGCAGAGCGCGCGGCTGGCGGCGATCCTGAAGGGGAAGGGCGTCGACGTGATCGACTGCTCGTCGGGGGGAATCAGCGAGATGGCGCCGATCCTGGGCAAGGAGATCAAATACAACTATCAGGTGCCGCTGGCGGAATATGTGCGCCGGCATGCCGATATCATGACCATGGCGGTCGGCCTGATCATCCATGGTGACCAGGCCGAGCAAATCCTGCGCAATAAACAAGCAGATTTGATCGCGGTCGGCCGGGAGATCCTCAATAACCCGAACTGGCCGATGGATGCCGCGCTAAAACTCGGGGTTGAAGGGCCATTTCGCAATGTTCCTCCGCAGTTTGGCTATTGGCTGGGCACTCGGGCCAAGCGCGGATTCGGGACTCGGCCATCGACCTGGCAGAACGGGTTGCGGGAGGCTGGGCCAGAGACCGACCGGGAGCTGACTTGAGGCCGGCTTTGGGGTGACTAAATGCTGATTTGGGGCTGACCAGGGCATCGTGACAGGACCGTAATGGTCTAGTGACGTGGCGGCCTTGATCCGACCAAAAAGCCGTTGTGTGGTGCCCCCGTCGGGGTGGGGCAGGCGAACGTTGCGGAACGTTGCCGGCCGATACGAAAAAGGATCGCGGATAATGCGCAAACATGTTGGCTTCTTCCTCGGGACGGTTGCGGGAGCGTGTCTCACCCTGCTCGTGGCCTCGCCGCAGGGGGCGCATCTGTTCGCCGTCGCCAATGCCGCCGCGCATGCCGACAACACCTATTCGCAGCTCAATCTGTTCGGCGAGGTGTTCGAGAAGATCAAGACCGACTACGTCGAGAAGCCCGAGGACTCCAAGCTCGTCGAAGGGGCGATCAACGGCATGATCTCCTCGCTCGATCCGCACTCCCGCTACATGAACGAGAAGGGCTGGGCGGAGATGCAGGAGACCACGCATGGCGAGTTCGGCGGCCTCGGCATCGAGGTCACGATGGAGGACGGCTTCGTCAAGGTGGTGGCGCCGATCGACGACACGCCGGCTTCGCGCGCCGGCATCATGTCGGGCGACGTGATCACCTCGATCGACGATGAGCAGATTCAGGGCCTGACGCTCGACCAGGCCGTCAACAAGATGAAGGGTGCGCCCAACAGCTCGATCCGGCTGAAGCTCATCCGCAAGGACGCCGACAAGCCGATCGAGGTCTCGATCACACGGGAGATCATCCGCGTCCGCCCGGTGAAGTATCACGTAGAGGGCGGCGACATCGGCTACATCAGGATCACCTCGTTCAACGAGCAGACCACCGAGGGCCTGCGCAAGGCGATCGGCGAGATCCAGAAGCAGGTCCCGCAGGACAAGCTCGACGGTTATGTCGTCGACCTCCGCAACAACCCGGGCGGCCTGCTCGACCAGGCGGTCTCGGTCACCTCGACGCTGATGCAGCGCGGCGAGGTGGTTTCGACCCGCGGCCGCAATCCGGAAGAGACCCAGCGCTTCACCGCCCATGGCGGCGACATGACCAAGGGCAGGCCGTTGGTGGTGCTGATCAATGGTGGCTCGGCCTCGGCCTCCGAAATCGTCGCCGGCGCGCTGCACGACCACAAGCGCGCGACCCTGATCGGCACCCGCTCGTTCGGCAAGGGATCGGTGCAGACCATCATTCCGCTCGGCGCCGGCAATGGCGCGCTGGCGCTGACCACGGCGCGCTATTTCACCCCGTCGGGCCATTCGATCCAGGCGCTTGGCATCAAGCCCGACATCGAGGTGCTGCAGGACGTGCCGGACGAGTTCAAGACCCGCTCCGAGATCAAGGGCGAGGCCTCGATGCGCGGCCACCTCGCGGCCGAAGGCGGCGAGCAGACCGGTTCGCAATCCTACGTGCCGCCGGACGAGAAGAACGACAAGGCGCTGGCCGCGGCGTTCAACCAGCTGCGCGGCGTCACCGTGAACGCCGACGCCAAGAACGCGGACACCAAGGCCGCGCAGAAGCGGCCGGTGCCGAACTAGGCGCCGTCGTTTTCCGGTCGAAGCCGCTCGCTGCGGCAAGGTCCATGGACCTTGCCGGCTGGATCCGACCCGACACCTTGCGCGTCAATTGGGTACTGCGCGTCCGTGATCTTGCGCGATCTCGGTGGCCTGGTAGGCGAGATTTTGCCAGCGGCCGCCGAGCCTGACCCAAACGGACAGAAATCGCGCTCGATAATCGAACGAGGCCGGACCGTTGCGGCCTGACGCCAGCCAGCGTCCGACGACGACCGCCGTGTCCTGGTACAGCCGGATATCAAGCTCGTCGACGCGCGCGGCGTCCCAATGGCGCGTTCCGCTCCGGTACGAGGCGAGCACGTCCGCTTTGGTCTCGATCGCCCCGCCGGGTTGCACGATGACGTAGTCCGGGTGGATCAATCGATCGATCACATCCAGGTCGAGCGTCAGGTGCGCCGCGGCAAGTGCGTGCTCCGCAGCGGCAACCGCATCGAGGTCGGTGTTCGACGGAGCCAAGCGCGGGGGGTCTCCTGATCAGGCGGTCACGCCGCGCCGGCGACGGGTTTGCGCCGGCGCGTGGCGGTTGGACCCGCAGCGGGGCCGCGGCGATGCCCGGCCAGGAGCTCGCGGATCTGGGCGGCCGGCTTCGGCGGGCTGAACAGATAGCCCTGCATTTCCGAACAGCCGAGCTCGCGCAGCAATTGCTGCTGCTGTGCGGTCTCGACGCCTTCCGCCGTCGTGGTCATGCTGCGCTCGGCGGCGATATTGACGACGGCCTCGACGATGCCGGCCGAACCTTGCGGATCGGCGATATCGGTGACGAAGCAGCGGTCGATCTTGATCTTGTCGAACGGAAAGCGCTTCAGATAGCTCAGCGACGAATAGCCGGTGCCGAAATCGTCAAGCGCGATCCTGATGCCGATGGCGCGAAGCTGGTGCAGCGCGGCCAGCGCCGTCTCGTCGTCGCGGATCAGCACGGCCTCGGTGATCTCGAGCTCCAGCCGGCCCGCCGACAGGCCTGATGCCGCCAGCGCGCCGATCACCTTGAGCGCCAGCGTGCCGGTCCGGAACTGGACCGGCGAGACGTTGACCGCGAGCTTGACGTGATCGGGCCAGTTCACGGCTTCCTTGCAGGCCGTCATCAGCACCCATTCGCCGAGCTGGTTGATCAGGCCGGTCTCCTCGGCGATCGGCACGAAGTCAGCCGGCGAGATCATGCCGCGCACCGGATGGCGCCAGCGCACCAGCGCCTCGCAGCCGGTGATCTCGTTGCTGCGCAGGTCGACGCAGGGCTGGTAATACACTTCGAGCCCGCTGCCCGCGGCGATGGTCTGCCGCAGCTCCACCTCGAGCTCGCGGCGGGCGCGGGCATCGGCGTCCATCGCCGATTCGAAGAAACGCGCGACGCGCCGGCCCGCTGACTTCGCCGCATACATCGCAAGGTCGGCGTTCTTCATGATCTGGTCGAGATCGGTGCCATCCCTCGGCGCCAGCGCAATGCCGATGCTGGCGTCGGTCGTGACCTGGTGGCCGAGGCATTGATAGGGCGAACGGATCACCTCGTAGATGCGTGCAACGAGGTCGGTGACCTCGATGTCGTTCTTCACGCCGGTCTGCACGATCGCGAATTCGTCGCCGCCGAGCCGGGCGACGAAATCGCCGTCGCCGATCACGCCGCTCAGCGTCCGCGCAACGGACTTGAGCAGCTCATCGCCGACCATGTGACCGAGCGAGTCGTTGACGCCCTTGAATTCGTCGATGTCGATATAGAGCACCGCGAGCTGGCTGTCGGGGGCGACATGCGGCAGCTCGCGCTTGATCTCCTCGTGGAACAGCGCGCGGTTCGGCAGGTCGGTGAGCGCATCATAGTGGGCAAGATGCGTGATGCGCTCCTCGGCGCGGCGGCGTTCGGTGACGTCCTCGTGGGTCGCAAGCCAGCCG
The DNA here is from genome assembly GCF_054063295.1 of Bradyrhizobium sp. USDA 3240. Classification (NCBI taxonomy): domain Bacteria; kingdom Pseudomonadati; phylum Pseudomonadota; class Alphaproteobacteria; order Hyphomicrobiales; family Nitrobacteraceae; genus Bradyrhizobium; species Bradyrhizobium sp. USDA 3240. Next base: position 51,385 of record NZ_JBSSGD010000002.1, on the reverse strand, counting down.
CCATCGGCCAGCGGCTCGTTGACGACCTGGATCGAGCGCCCGTCGGGCGTCGCGATCACCATGGTGTTGCGAATGCCGACGTCGCGCAGCACGAGGTTGACGTAGCGCTCGACGTCGCCCTGGAATGAACCGGTCAGGTGGCGATGCACGATGACGTCGCGGAAGCTGCAGCCAGGCCGGATGATGTCGGCGGACAATCCGTACATCTCGATATAGCGCTTGTTGCAGATCACCAGCCGCTGCGCGGCATCGAACAGCAACAGCCCCTGCGTCATGTTGTTGACGGCGGTGTCGAGCCGGAGCTTCTCCAGCGTCAGGCGCTGCTGCTGGGTTCGGTGCTGCTGCAACAGCTTGCGCACCACCAGCGTCAGCAGGATCGCGATCGCCAGCACCGATGCTGCGGTCACCGCGATCAGCATGCCGATCTGCTCGCGCCAGTTGGCGAGTGCCGCTTCCGTAGTGGTCGTGGCGACGACGACGATCGGGAATTTGGTGAGCGCCCGCGACGACACCAGGCGGTCCTTGCCATCGACCGGGCTGGTCATGCGCGAGGTGCTCTCGGGCTGCTCGAACACCTGCTGCTGATTGGCCGGACCGGTGCGGAAATTCTTCCCGATCATCTCCTCGACATGGGGATAGCGCGCCAGCAGCGTGCCGTCGCGATGGTGCATCGAGATCGCGGCGCCTTCGCCGAGCGCAACGGTCGAGAAGAATTTCTCGAAGGTCGCCGGCTCGATGCCGCGCCCGACCACGCCGAGGAACTCGCCATGCGGGCCCGTGACCTTGCGGACGATCGCGGTGGTCCAGTTTCCGCTGACGCGGCTGACCACCGGCGCGACCATCATGTCGGGCGAGTAGGGGCTGGATTTGAAGATATTGAAGTAGTCGCGATCGGCGATCGAGGCCTGCGGCAGCGGCCAGGCGCCCGAGCTGTTGATCAGCGCGCCGTCGGCGTCGAACACGTTGAGGCTGCCGACATTGGACAGCGCGTCCATCTTGGACTTGAGCATCGCATGGATGTCGGCGGCGGACATCCGGCGCTTGTAGTTCTCCGGCGTCGCGATCCCGTTGTCGCGCATGAATGCGATCAGGTCGCGCTGGACCACCTCGAGGTCGTCGAGCTGCTGGTCGAAATGCCGCGCCAGCAGCAGCACGGTATTCTCCAGCTCGCGCTCGCTGTTGTGCAGGGCGCGCTCGCGGAAATTCTCCGCCATCAAGGTGGCGCCGATCGCAATCGCGGCCATCAGCACCGCGCCGCCAAGGATCAGCCAGCGGATCGGACCGCTGCCGATCACTGAGGTGACGTTGAACGAGGCGCTGCCGTTTTGCTTCATCTGACGCTATCGCTTCCAGGCGTTTCACCCGGAAGTAGCTTTCACGCACCTCCGGCCCGCGAAAGTCGTATCCAAACGAAGTGGAGCGCCGGTTAGCGAGATTGGTTAACGAATGCTTGCGGGTGGCCGCGAGAAGTCATGTTCTCTGGATGATCCGGAAGTGAATCCGAAAGAGGTGGAGCCAACGCGACTAGACCCCGAAAGAATGTCGCATCTGAGTAGTCATGCGCTGGACAGCATCGGTATATCGACCCTGGGAAAATTTTTGATCGGCTATGTAAAGAACAAAGATAATTCCGACGGCAATAAGCAGCCCTTTCACCAGACCCTCCTCGTCATCATCGCTCTGGCAATAACCGGCGGAAGTTCTGTGTGTTCCGATTTGGGATTTCCAAGTGCGGTAGACCGCACTCACCTTGATTGGATTCGAACAACGGATAATCGCCACCGCTTATCGTCCTGAGATCGGTGCGGCACGTCGTCGATAATCCACAACGGGACAATTAGTTCCCGAAACGGAACTGCAATTTTTGCCGGTCGGTGCGGCTACACGGAATCTCTTGCCGCGTACGAAGTCGATGTAATCATCCGTTTACGATCTAAGTCCATGACCATACTCGACGTCATCGTCGGCACATTGTTTGCGTGTCGTCTCGCAAGATTCAGTACGTGAGTGTTGTCATAATGAAGAAGCTTGTGCAGAATTTTTGCGCCGACGAAACCGGCGCGACCGCGATCGAATACGGGCTGATCGCAACCGGCATCGCGATCGCGATCATTGCCGCGGTCAAGGGCGTCGGTACCAAGCTCTCGGGCACCTTCAATACGATAAGCGGTTCACTGAAGTGATCGAACGCACTCGCGATCACTTGCCCGCGCGATAGTGCCCGGACTTGCCGCCGATCTTCTCGACCAGGTGAATGCCTTCGATCCGGATGCCGCGGTCGACCGCCTTGACCATGTCGTAGATCGTCAGGCAGGCAACCGAAACCGCGGTCAATGCCTCCATCTCGACGCCGGTCGGGCCTGTCACCTTGACGCCGGCGCGGACGATGCAGCCGGGCAGCTTGTCGTCCGTTGCGATATCGATCGTAACCTTGGTCAGCGCCAGCGGATGGCAAAGCGGGATCAATTCCGAGGTCCGCTTTGCCGCCATGATGCCTGCGATCCGCGCGGTCGCCAGCACGTCGCCTTTCTTGGCCTGTCCAGACTCGATCAGTGCCAGCGTTGCCTTGCTCATAAGGACGCGGCCTTCGGCGACCGCGGTCCGTTCGGTTGCCGGCTTGGCCGAGACGTCGACCATGCGCGCCTCGCCCTTGGCGTCGATATGGGTGAGGGCGGTGCCGGGTCCCTTCGATCCGGCTTTGGCCTTGCGCGCCATCGCGTCAGCGCGTGCCGGTGGCGCGCGGTGCCGTCTGCCGCGTCAGCAACGCGCGGGTGGCCGCGGTGACGTCCTGCTGGCGCATCAGGCTCTCGCCGACCAGGAAGGTCGACATCCCGACGCGCTCGAGCCGTGCGAGGTCCTCTGGCGTGAAGATGCCGCTTTCGCCGACCATCAGCCGGTCGCCCGGGATCAGCGGCGCCAGCGTCTCGCTGGTCGCAAGCGTGGTCTCGAAGGTGCGCAGATTGCGGTTGTTGACGCCGATCATCGGCGAGCGAAGTTTTAGGGCACGGTCGAGCTCGGCGCGGTCGTGGATCTCGATCAGCACGTCCATACCGTAGCCGAGCGCGGCATCCTCGATCTCCCTTGCCGCCGTGTCGTCGAGCGCGGCCATGATGATCAGGATGCAGTCGGCGCCGTGGGCACGCGCCTCCGCCACCTGGTAGGTGTCGAACATGAAATCCTTGCGCAGCACCGGCAGATTGGTCGCAGCGCGGGCCGCGACCATGAAGTCGAGATGGCCCTGGAACGAGGGCGCGTCCGTCAGCACCGACAGGCACGCCGCGCCGCCCGCCTCATAGGCTTTCGCGAGCACGGGCGGATCGAAGTCGGCCCGGATCAGCCCCTTCGAGGGTGAGGCCTTCTTCACCTCCGCGATCAGCGCGTAGTCGCCGCGTGCATGCTTGTCCTTCAGCGCACGGACGAAGCCGCGCGGGGCCGAGGCCGCCTTCGCCTGCGCCTCGACGTCGGCAAGCGGACGCGCGCGCTTCGCGGCGGCGATCTCCTCGCGCTTGTAAGCCTCGATCTTGGTCAGGATGTCGGACATGTCTCGCGCTCTCAGCCGTTGGAAACCGCGACCAGATGCTTCAACCGCGCCGCGGCCGCGCCGCTGTCGAGCGACTGGGCGCCGATCGCCACGCCTTCCTTCAAATCCTTGGCACGGCCGGCCACGATCAGGGCTGCGGCCGCGTTGAGCAAAGCGACGTCACGATAGGCGCTCGGCTTGCCCTGGAGCACGCTCGACAGCGCGATCGCATTGGCATCGGCATCGCCGCCTTTGAGCGCCTCGCCGCCGACGCGGCCGAGGCCGGCATCTTCGGGCGTCACCTCTGATGTCCTGATCTCGCCGTTCTCGAGCGTTGCAACGAAGGTCGGGCCGGTGAGGGTGATCTCGTCGAGGCCGTCGGAGCCGTGCACGACCCAGACCTTGTCGGAGCCGAGGTTCTTCAGCACCTGCGCCAGTGGCTGCACCCATTGCCGCGAGAACACGCCGACCATCTGCCGCTTGACGCCGGCCGGGTTCGACAGCGGCCCAAGCAGGTTGAAGATGGTGCGGGTGGCGAGCTCGACCCGGGTCGGGCCGACATTCTTCATGGCCGGATGATGCGAAGGCGCGAACATGAAGCCGATACCGGCTTCCTTGACGCAGCGCCCGACTTGCGCGGGCGTCAGGTCGAGCTTGACGCCGAGCGCGGCCAGCACATCGGCGGCGCCGGAACGCGACGACAGCGCGCGGTTGCCGTGCTTGGCAACGGGCACGCCGGCGCCGGCCACGATGAAGGCCGCGCAGGTCGAGACGTTGACCGAGCCGGAGCCGTCGCCGCCGGTGCCGACGATGTCGACGGCCTCCGCCGGTGCGGTGACCGGCAGCATCTTGCGGCGCATCGCGGGTCACCGCGCCGGTGATCTCCTCGACGGTCTCGCCACGCACCCGCAGCGCCATCAACAGCCCGCCCATCTGCGAGGGCGTGGCTTCGCCCGACATCATGCTGTCGAAGGCTGACGCCGCTTCTTCACGCGTCAGCGTGGCGCCGGTGGCGACTTTTCCGATGATCGATTTCAGGTCGTCCATTCGCTGGCTCAGGGTCTGTTGTTGGAGCTTGATCGCCGCGCAGCGCGTTGTCGCGCTGTCCCGATCATGCTCAATTATTCGCGCCTGTCACCTGTGCGAAGGCTGCCTGGTTGACGGTCACACCGATGTCGGTCTCGATCTTCGCGACATATTGCGCGACCTGCTCGTCGCTGAGCGAGCGCCGCAGCGCCTCGGTGAGCTGCTTGACCTCATTGGAGGCGAAGTCGACCGGGGGCACCGTCACGTCGGTGACGCGGAACACCACCCACTGGCTGCCGCCGGCCGCGGAGGTCTGTCCGTCGCTGTCCTTGGCGGTGCGGAATGCGGCCGCGAGCACGCCGGCCGGCACGTTGGGCAGCGTGGCCTCGCGGCGGAAGTTCGCAGCGGTCTCGACCTTGACGCCGGCCGCGGCGGCCTCGTCGGCGAGCTTGGCGCCGCCGTCGAGCTTCTGGACGATCTCGGTCGCCTTGGCGCGCAGCTTGGCGGAGATCTGGTCCTCGCGCCATTTGGCCTCGACCTGGTCGCGGACCTCGTCGAGGGTGCGCTCGCGCGACGGCGTGATGCCGAGCACGTCGTACCAGACATAGCCGTTGTTGAACTGGATCGGGTCGTTGTCGACGCCGACGTCGCTGTTGAAGGCCTGCGACACCACGTCGAGGCCGCGCGGGATGTTTGAAGCGACCTGGCCGTTCGGCAGACGCCCCGAGCGATCGATCGCGTCGACGGTGACCGCGGTCAATTTCAGCTTCTGCGCCGCGTCGAGGACGCTGGAGCCACCGCCGCGCTCGTCTTCCATCTTGTCGCGGAGCTCGGCGACCTTGGTGCGGGCACGCTCGGTCGCGATCTCGTTCTTCACCTGCTGCGCAAGGCTCTCATAGCTCGGGGTCACGCCGGGCTCGATCTTGCCGACCTTGACCAGCGCCACGCCGAAGCGGCCCTGGACCGGCTGGCTGACTTCACCTGTGGGCAGGGAGAAGGCGGCGTCGCCGACGGCCGGATCAAGGATCGCAGATTTCGCGACCAGCCCGAGATTGACGTCGGCGGGATTGAGCTTGCGCTCCTTGGCGATGTCGTCGAACGAGGCGCCCGAGGTGATGCGGGCGCGGGCGGCCTGCGCCTCACCGGCGTCCGGAAACACGATCTGCGAGACCTCGCGCTTCTCGGGCGTGCTGAGCCGGTCCTTGCGCTCCTCGAAGATCTTCTTGGCGTCCTCGTCGGACACGGTTTCCCACTTGCCGATTTCTTCCGGCGTGATCGCGACGAAGGCGATCTTACGGTACTCGGGCGCGCGGAACTGGACCTTGTGGTCCTCGAAATAGGCGGCCAGCGCCTCGGGTGAGGGCGGATCGATGGTGCCGGCCTGCGCGGCGCCGAGCGTGACGAAGTCGATCGAGCGTTGCTCGTTCTGGAAACGGGTCAGTGCCTCGACCATCGATTTGGTCGGCTCGATCCCGGACGAGATGGTGCCGGCGATCTGCCGCCGCAGGCCGACGCGGCGCTGCTCGGCGATGTAGCGGCCCTCGGTGTAGCCGAAGTTGCGGATCACGGACTGGAAGCGCTGCGGATCGAACTGGCCGTTGAGGCCCTTGAAGTTCGGATCGTTGTAGATCGTGCGCAGCACCTCGGCATCGGACTGGTTGAGGCCCATGCGGCGCGCTTCCTCGTCCAGTGCGGCCTCCGCGAGCGTCTGCTGCAGCACCTGGCGATCAATGCCGAAGGCGCGCGCTTGGTCCGGGGTCAGCGGCCGGCCGAACTGCCGGCCAAGCTGCTGTAGCCGGTCGGTATAGATCTGGCGGAATTGCTCGGCCGAAATTTCGGTCCCGCCCACCTTCGCGAAGGTCGATTGGCCAAACCCCTTGAAGATGTCGGCAATGCCCCAAATTCCGAAACTGACGATCAAAACGCCCATCACCACGGCCATAATGGTCTTGCCGAGCCAGTTTGATGAGGCTTTCCGCATTCCTCGAAGCATGGGTCCAACTTGTTTTACAGGAGGGGAACCGGGTCGTGCCCAAATCGGACCAAAAGTGGGGACTTTTTGTCCGGCAGCAGGGCGTCACCGAATTGAAAACGCTTATAAAGTGGCTCGTGTCCCCCCGCAACCTCGAGCGCGCGGGCGGAAGCGTCGCACGGCAGGCGCGAAGCCGCACTCTGGAAGTCGCCGCCCGGCTCTGATAGCGCAGGGGCACGCTTGAACGATGGGAAATCCGACATGACCGACGCCATCCGGCCGCTGATCGCCGGCAACTGGAAAATGAACGGCCTGAAATCCTCTTTTGCAGAGTTCGACGCGATGCTGGCCGGTGCCGGCGCTGTCGCCGGGAAGGCCGATCTCCTGGTCTGTCCGCCGGCGACTTTGGTCGGGGCCTTTGCCGACAAGGCGCGCGGCTCGAAGGTCGCCGTCGGCGCCCAGGATTGCCACCCGAAGGCGTCGGGCGCGCACACCGGTGACCTCTCGGCGGAAATGTTTAGGGATCTCGGCGCGGTCGCCATCATCGTCGGCCACTCCGAGCGGCGCGCCGACCATGGCGAGACCGACGGCTTGATTCGGCAGAAGGCGGAGGCCGTCTGGCGTGCCGGCCTGACCGCGATCGTCTGCATCGGCGAGACGCGCGAGCAGCGCGACGCCGGCAAGACGCTCGATGTCTGCGGCACCCAGCTTGCGGGCTCGCTGCCCGACGGCTCGACCGCGGCCAATCTGGTGGTGGCCTATGAGCCGGTCTGGGCGATCGGCACCGGCCTGACCCCGACCGCCAAGGATGTTGAGGAAGTTCACAGGTTTATCCGGGGTCAGCTCACCGATCGCTTCAAGGGCGAGGGAAACCGGATCAAGATCCTCTATGGCGGCTCGGTGAAGCCGTCGAACGCCGCCGAGCTGATGGCCGTCGCCAATGTCAACGGCGCGCTGGTCGGCGGCGCCAGCCTGAAGGCGGCTGACTTCCTGGCGATCGCGGCGGGCTGTTAGGAGGCCTCAGCCGCCACGCTATCCACGTCATTGCGAGCGAAGCGAAGCAATCCATTTCACCGCATATGCGGATCGATGGATTGCTTCGTCGCTTCGCTCCTCGCAATGACGGGGCGGGTTAGGCAGCGGCCGCTCCTATCCGCTTCCAATAAATCAACGTCCCTGTGAGGCCGCCATGCGGCTTCAGTGCGTAGTCCGGGATGATGCCGCTGAGCTGAAAGCCCTGCTTTTCGTAAAGCGGCGCGGCGCCGTCGTCGACGGCGGTGTCGAGCACCAGCAGTGTGCGCCCGTGCCCGATCGCGAGTGCTTCGGCGGCGCGCAGCAATGCGGTGGCGACGCCGCGGTTGCGGTGGCTCACGCGCGTCATCATCTTGGCGATCTCCGCGCGGTGCGGCTGGTTCGGCGGCATCTTCAGCAGCAGCGTCACGGTGCCGATCAGATCATTGCCGTCGAACGCGCCGAGCACGACCCGCTCCCCGCGCGCGGCGGCGCCGAGCGAATCCTGCCAGAACGCCTCGGCGTCATCCGGCGACAGCGGATGCATGAAGCTCACAGAGCCGCCGCTGGCGACGGTCTCGATCAACAGCTCGCCGAGCGTACTGCGAATCGCCGGCCCATCGGCGAGCGGCTTGATGGCAAACTGCGACATGCATCAGCTCCGGGCCAGTGCGACCACGTAGGTGCAGCCGGCATTGGTTTCGTTGGCGAAGGTAGTCTCAGCGGGCGGGCCGAAGCCGAGGCAATCGCCGGCACCGAGCACATGGCGCGCGCCGCCCTCGGTGATGACGAGGCTGCCGCTCAGCACCCAGACCAGTTGGCGGATATGGGCGTAGGACGAGGCGGGTAGCGTCACGGATTGCTTCGGCGGCATGTCCACCCGCACCAGCTCGACCGGATGATCGGGGCGGCTGAACACCTGGCGGCGCAGATAGTCGGTTTCTGGATCGCGCCAGACCGGCTGGGTGGCGGCGCGCGACAGCCGCTCGCCCTGGTCTTCTGCGCGCAACATCAGCCCGGCCAGGGTGAGGTCGAAGGCCGACGCGAGGCGCACCAGCACGACCGCGGTCGGGCTGACCTCGGCGCGCTCGATCTTGCTGATCGTTGCCTTCGAGACGCCGGCGCGTTCGGCGAGCTCGGCCAGTGACCAGCCCCGGCCGTCGCGCTCGAGCCTGATCCGCTGCGCCAGGCGTTGGCTCAGATCGTCTATCAAAGTATCCATATGTCTATTATAATGGAAATTCCGGGTTCCGATCAAGCCTCGGACTGATGCCAACGGCACCGCTTGAGATGTCGGCCATTGCGACTATCTCGGGGGTGACAATGCCCGGTCCAATCGTGTAACAGGGCGCGACTTCACGAAAAACCGCAAAGCCGATAGCGCCGTTTGTCTGGCCGCTTGGCGGCTTGTGACGGAAGGCTTGCGATGCAGACTGTCGTTATCATTATCCATCTCATGATCGTCGCCGTCATGATCGGCGCAGTGCTCTTGCAGAAATCCGAAGGCGGCGGCCTTGGTATGGGCGGCGGCGCCGGCTTCATGTCCAGCCGCGGCACCGCGAATCTGTTGTCGCGGACCACCGCGATCCTCGCGGCGGGCTTCTTCCTCACCAGCCTGTTCCTGTCCTGGTATGCGGGCTACGACCGCAAGCCGAGCTCGATCATCGGCACCGGCGCACCGGCGCAGACCCAGCCGGCCGGCGGCACGCCGCTGACGCCTCCGACCTCCGGCGGCATCCTCGATTCGCTGAAGAAGACGGACGAGCAGCAGGGGCAGCAGGCTCCGAGCGGCCCGCAGGCACCACGGTCGCAATAAAGCAGGGGCGCCATGCAGGATGCAGCGCTGGCATCCTGCATCCGAAACCCCCATTAATGCTCTGAAATCGCTCTCAGTTTAACGTAACCCACAGCCCGGTGATTTGTTTGCCGGGAACAGCCGATTCGTTTTGCGAATCGCAGGAAGCGGCTTAAAGGTAAAGTCCCATGGCGCGGTACATATTCATCACCGGCGGCGTGGTCTCCTCGCTCGGCAAGGGTCTGGCTTCAGCGGCGCTCGGCGCTTTGCTGCAGGCTAGGGGCTACAAAGTCCGCCTTCGCAAGCTCGATCCCTATCTCAACCTCGATCCCGGAACGATGTCGCCGTATCAGCACGGCGAAGTGTTCGTGACCGACGACGGCGCCGAGACCGATCTCGATCTCGGCCATTACGAGCGTTTCACCGGTCGTCCGGCCACCAAGGCCGACAACATCACGACCGGGCGGATCTACCAGGACATCATCACCAAGGAGCGCCGCGGCGACTATCTCGGCGCCACCATCCAGGTGGTCCCGCACGTCACCAACGCGATCAAGGAATTCGTGCTGTCGGGCAACGACGAGTACGATTTCGTGCTGGTCGAGATCGGCGGCACCGTCGGTGACATCGAGGGCCTGCCGTTCTTCGAGGCGATCCGCCAGCTCAAGAACGAGCTGCCGCGCGAGCACGCCGTCTACATTCACCTGACGCTTTTGCCGTACATTCCAAGTGCCGGCGAACTCAAGACAAAGCCGACGCAGCATTCGGTCAAGGAGCTGCGTTCGATCGGCATCCAGCCGGACATCCTGCTGTGCCGCACCGACCGCGAAATCCCCAAGGAAGAACGGCGCAAGCTTGGCCTGTTCTGTAACGTGCGCGAGAGCGCCGTGATCGAGGCGCGCGACGTCGACAACATCTACGCCGTGCCGGAGGCCTATCACGCCGCCGGCCTCGACGACGAAGTGCTGGCCGCGTTCGGCATCACGGCGAAGATTCCGCCGGCGCTGCAGAGCTGGAACGTGATCAACGAGCGCGTCCGCAACCCGGAAGGCGCGGTGACGATCGCGATCGTCGGCAAGTACACCGGGATGAAGGACGCCTACAAATCGCTGATCGAGGCGCTCTCGCACGGCGGCATCGCCAACAAGGTGAAGGTCAATCTCGACTGGATCGAGAGCGAGGTGTTCGAGAACGAGGACCCGGCGCCGTTCCTCGAGCACGTCAACGGCATCCTGGTGCCTGGTGGCTTCGGCCAGCGCGGCGCCGAAGGCAAGATCCGCGCGGCGCAGTTCGCGCGCGAGCGTGATGTGCCGTATTTCGGCATCTGCTTCGGCATGCAGATGGCCGTGATCGAGGCGGCGCGCAATCTGGTCGGGATCGAGGAGGCCAATTCGACCGAATTCGGCCCGACCAAGGAGCCGCTGGTCGGCCTGATGACCGAGTGGCTGCGCGGCAACGAGCTCGAGAAGCGCTCGCAGAGCGGCGATCTCGGCGGCACCATGCGGCTCGGGGCCTATCCCGCGGCGCTGAACCGGGGCAGCCGCGTCTCGCAGGTCTATGGCGGCGCGACCGAAATCTCGGAGCGGCACCGCCATCGCTATGAGGTGAACACCGCTTACAAGGACCGGCTCGAGCAGCACGGCCTGCGTTTCTCCGGCATGTCACCCGACGGCGTGCTGCCCGAGATCGTCGAATACGAGGACCATCCCTGGTTCATCGGCGTCCAGTTCCACCCCGAGCTGAAGTCGCGGCCGTTTGAGCCGCACCCGCTGTTTGCGTCGTTCATCGAGGCGGCAGCGAAGCAGAGCCGGCTGATGTAGGCCGCCATCGACTGCGCGGTCAGACGGCGCAGTCCTCGTTGGCCCGGCGTTCCTTCTTGATCGGTGAGACGCCTGCATCGGCCGCGGGCGTGACGTCGCGCGTGATCAGCTTGTATTGCGGGCGTCGCGTCAGCCGGTAAACCGCGGCGGGCGGCACATTGAGGATGGCGCGATCGACCAACGTGGCGCGCAGGCCGAGCCGGTCGAGGATCGGCCGCGGTATCGGGCAGCGCATGCCGTAGGTGAATTGATAGAACGCGCCGCCGGGACGCATGTAGCTGAAGGCGCCACTGACGATCGAGATCACCTTGCGCGGCGACATGTTGAGCAGCGGCAGTCCGCTACCACGGCGCCGACCGGCGCGCCCTCGTAGAGCCGTTCCGAGGCCAGCCGTGCGGCGTCCATCCACAGCATGCGCGCGCCGGGAAAGCGGAGCTGCAGCAGCCGCATGAAATCCGAACCGTATTCGATCAGCGTGAGATCCTGCTGGCGCACGCCGCGCTTCAGCAGTTGATAGGTGAAGGCGCCCGTTCCAGGACCGAGCTCGAGCACCGGACCGGTGTTGGCGCTGATGTCGCGCGTGATCAGTTCGGCGAGCGCTGTGCCCGAGGGCGCGATGGCGCCGACGCGGCCGGGGGCCGCCATCCACGCCGTGAAGAAAGACAGGAGATCATGTGCCATTGGGATTCCCAGCAAAGTGTCGCAGCGCCGCGACTCGATTGCGCGGCGCGATCTCTTCTTTGCGGGGTCTGCATTGCGACAACATTGCGCGATGTTGCGTGTGTTACGACGCGAACGGTGCCGGCGGTAACGTGAGACGGAAGCTCGCGCCGCCCTTCGGTCCGTCGAGCACGGAGACGTGACCGCCATGCAACCTTGCGATCTCGCGCACCATGTTGAGTCCGAGGCCGGCGCCGCGATCGAGCGGCGCGAGCCGGTAGAATGGATCGAAGATCCGTGTGCGCTCGTCCTTCGGAATGCCGTCGCCTTCGTCTGACACGTCGACGGTGGCGGCGCTGCCGACATGGATGGTGATGGTGCCGCGGCGGCCGCCATGCTGGATGGCGTTCTGCACGAGATTGGTCAGCGCGCGCTCGAGCGCGGCGCGGTCGCCCAGCGTCTCGACCCGATCGGTTGCCGTATCGAGCGACAATTCGTAACCGGCCGCGATTGCGAGCGGCGCGAGGTCGGCGGCGACGCTGCGCGCGACCGCTACGAGATCGACGCGGCCGAACGGATTGCGGCACTGGTCGAAGCGCTGGATGTCGAGCAGCTGCTCGGCGAGCGTCGCAAGCCGCGCCGAGTCCTCGAGCAGGCGGGTCTTCTCCGGCCCCGGCGGCAGCGACTCCAGCCGCGTGTTGAGGATCGCGATCGGCGTGCGCAGTTCGTGCGCGGCATCCGCGACGAAACGCTGATGGCGCGAATAGCCGTCGTCGAGCCGTTTCAGCGCGTCGTTGACGGCGCTCACCAGTGGCGCGACTTCGAGCGGCAGATGGTCGGCCGACAGCCGGCTGCCGCGCTGGCGGAAGTCGATCCGGCGGGCCTCGTCGGACGCGGACTCGATGCCGGCAAACGCGCGCCGCACCACCATCGGCGTCGCGATGAAGGTGGCGCACGCCATCAGCAACAGGCCGGGCAGGGTAGAGCCCAGGCACGTCGCCGCCATCACCAGCAGCGCCTTGGTTCCGGTCATCCGGCCTTGCGTCGCGGTGAGAATCTGGACGTTCCCGGCATCCGTGTTGACGCGCTTCAGCCGCGCCGCGGGCTTGCTCGGGCTGTCCTCCAGCATCTGGTAACCGAGCCGCGCCTGGCTGATATGATCGAGGGCATTGCCGATCCGCGCGAAATCGGAGGGCACGTCGCCTTCGGAGAGCGTGTGTCCGTCGCGGTCCCGCACGGCGAACCAGAGATCGGGAATCTCGGCGCGCAGCTTGTTGAGATCGTCGGTCGGACGCAGCACGAGTTCGCCCTGGGCGTCGCGCGCGACGGCCGATTGCACGACGTCGATGACGCGATCTTCATCCCGATTGACCAGCAGGAAGCCCGAGGCCCACAGAGCGCCAAGCACCGTGAGCACGAGTCCGGCCAGCAGGGCCGCCTGCAGCGCAACCAGGCGCCAGCTCAGTTGCGAGTGCAGGCAGTAGTGGTCGGCGGGCTCGCTCATGATACCTGCTTCAGCAGGTAGCCCACGCCCCGGATGCTATGGATTTCGACGCCGGCATCGGAGTCGGCGAGCTTGCGCCGCAGCCGCGAGACGTGGGCATCGAGCGCGTTCGACTGAATCTCGTCCTCGAAATTGTAGACGGCTTCCTCGAGCGTCCCGCGCAGTACGGTGCGGCCCATGCGGCGCAACAGCGTCTCCAGCACCAGCAGCTCGCGCCGCGGCAGGTCGAACGGCCGGCCATTGACGCTGGCCTCGCGATGGCTGCAATCGAACGCCATCCGGCCGGCCTTGATGATTTCGAACTGCACGCCGGCGGGCCGCCGCAGCACGGCGCGCAGCCGCGCCAATAGCTCCTCGACCGCGAACGGCTTGGCCAGATAATCGTCGGCGCCGCTGTCGAGGCCGGTGATACGGTCGGCGAGCTCGCCGCGCGCGGTCAGCACGATGATCGGCACGCCGGCGGCCTTGGCGCGCAGCTTCGGGATCAGCGTGAGGCCGTCGCCGTCGGGCAGCTGGCGGTCGAGCAGGACGGCGCCATGCACGTCGGCGGAAATCGCTTCCTCGGCCTCGGCAAGCGTCGGCACATGATCGACGACCATGTCGTAGCCCTTCAGCGCCTGCGCCAGCGCCGCCGCCATTTCGGCCTCGTCTTCAACCAGCAGTATCCGCATGTGCTTTTGGGTCCAGATCCCGTACGGCCGGTGCTAAAGCGCTATGAGGCGCGCCTTAGCCATTTGCTTGAGCATGCCCCATTTCGGAAAGCCGCTTCGCACTTTTCCGGGGACATGCTTTGGGCAGGTAACATTGCAACAACATTGCGGAAATGGCCGCTACCGACGAGCAGGGGTGCCATGTTGTCGCCCCCTCAAGACAGTCTGGAACCCGCTGGCTATAACCGCCCGCACAACTGGATCTGGGAGGACTGCCAATGATCTACGAGACCCGCGTCTATCGCTGCCTGCCGGGCCGGCTGCCGGCGCTGCTGAAGCGCTTCGAGACCGTTACGCTGAAGCTCTGGGACAAGCACGGCATCAGGCAGGCTGGCTTCTTCACGACGCTGGTCGGCGAATCCAACCAGGAACTGACCTATCTGCTGGCCTGGGAATCGCTTGCCGAGCGCGAGAAGAAATGGACCGCGTTCGCGACCGATCCGGAATGGATCACCGCGCGCGCCAAGACTGAAGAGGACGGCCAGATCGTTCTCAACATCGTCAACCAGCTGTTGGTGCCGACGTCGTTCTCAGCGGTCAAGTGATGCGGTAGCGATCGGGGCGCGATGACGAGGCCTCGTCGCGCCCGGTCACCGGGCAGTTATTGCGGGCAGCCTGAGGTCTGATCGCCCTGGGTCACCATCGGCTTGCCGTTGATGAAGACGCCGTGGCTGCCTGAGGTCGTCTTGCCGCCGCAATGCGTGCGGTCGCCCATCACCACGGCCGGCTTGCCGTTGATCAGGACGTTGGGCACGCCCTCGACCAGCGCACCGCCATTGCTGGTGGTGTCGCCGCTGCGCGCGGCCGGCTTGCCGTTGACGGTGACGCCGGCGGCGCCGCTGGTGACGACCCTGGGCTGGCTGCTGGTCTGGCCGTGTGCCAGGCTCGACATCGCCGACAGCGCGGCCACAGCTCCAATCATCAGCGAAATGTGCATTTCGTCCCTCATGGGAATCTGGTCCGCGCCAGTCTAGAGCCATTTCCGTTCCGATTGAATCGGAACGGGGCTCTAGATTTGTTGTTTTGACGCGTTTTCTTCACGCGAACTGGTACCCACTTCGCTCGAAAACGCTCTAGAAGGGGCGGTTGGGGCGGGATTGTAATAGCACGGCGCACCCACGGCGTCAGCGCAACCCCCTCATCGTGCGGGATGGCTTGATCCATCCAGCGCGGGATTGCATGGTCGCCGGCAAAAGGATGCAGCATTTTGACCAATCAGGTTTCCGCGGCCGCCGCCGCGCCGATCGTTGCCATCGGATCGGCCAAATTCGGCAATGCCTTGCCCATCTCGATCATCGCTGGTCCCTGCCAGCTCGAGAGCCGCGCACACGCGCTTGAAGTGGCATCCGCGCTGAAGGAGATCGCGGCCCGGCTCAAGATCGGCCTGGTGTACAAGACCTCATTCGACAAGGCGAACCGCACCAGCGCGTCGGCCGCGCGCGGGATCGGGCTGAAGCAGGCGCTGCCGATCTTCGCCGAGATCCGTTCTTCGCTCGGACTGCCGGTGCTGACCGACGTGCATGAACCCGACCAGTGCGCTGAAGCGGCGCAGGCGGTCGACGTGCTGCAGATCCCGGCCTTCCTGTGCCGGCAGACCGATCTCCTGCTGGCTGCTGCTGCGACCGGCAAGGTCGTCAACGTCAAGAAGGGCCAGTTCCTGGCGCCGTGGGACATGACCAATGTGGTCAGCAAGATCACCGGTGCCGGCAATGCCAATGTGCTGGTCACCGAGCGCGGCGCATCGTTCGGCTACAACACGCTGGTGTCGGACATGCGCGCGCTGCCGATCCTGTCGCGCACCACTGGCGCGCCCGTGATCTTCGACGCCACTCATTCGGTGCAGCAGCCGGGCGGCAAGGGGACTTCCTCGGGCGGCGAGCGCGAATTCGTGCCGGTGCTGGCGCGCGCGGCGGTCGCGGTCGGCGTTGCCGGCGTGTTCATCGAGACCCATCCCGATCCGGATCACGCGCCGTCGGATGGCCCCAACATGGTGCCGCTTCGCGACTTCGAAGCCCTCGTCAAGCGCCTGATGCAGTTCGACGCGCTCGCCAAGACCGCAGCCTGACGGGGTGACGACGACATGACCGCAAAGAGCGGCATGCCGCCGGTTCTCAACGTCATCACGCTGGCGACCTTCGCGGCGAGCCTGTCGGTGCGCGCGCTCGATCCGGTGCTGCCGCATGTCGCCGAGGATTTCGGTGTCAGCATCGCGACCGCAGCGAGCTTTGCCGCGGTATTCGCCTTCACCTTCGCAATCATCCAGCCGGCGATCGGCGCCGCCGCCGATCTGTTCGGCAAGGCGCGTCTGATGACGATCTGCCTCGGCCTGCTCGGCGTCGCCAGCATTCTCGGCGCGCTCTCGACCTCGTTTCCGATGCTGTTCGTGACCCGTATCCTCGCCGGCATCGGCTCGGGCGGCGTGTTTCCGGTGGCGCTGTCGCTGACCTCAGATCTGGTCGGCCCCGACAAGCGGCAGCTTGCGATCGGGCGAACGCTCGCGGGCTCGATGACCGGCAATCTGCTCGGCGCCACGGCCTCCGGCCTGATCGGCGACTTCCTCGGCTGGCGCGGCGTGCTCGCGGTGCTTGGCGGCCTCGTGATCATCGTCGCGGTGGCGGTTGCGGCGGGCTTCCGCGGCGCCGCGTTGAACCGTCCGCCGCGCACCAGCCTGAAGGCGCTTCGCCACGGCTATCGCACCATCTTCACCAATCCGAACGCGCGGATCTGCTATTCGGCGGTCTTCATCGAAGGCTGCTGCGTGCTCGGGCTGTTCCCCTTCATCGCCTCGTTCCTGTTCGAACTCGGCGAGACTTCGCTGTCGATCGCCGGCATCGTGATTGCGGGCTTTGCGATCGGCGGATTGCTCTACACGCTGACGGTGGCGCGCCTGCTGCCGTTGATCGGGGTGAGGGGCATGATGATCGTCGGCGCCACGCTGGTCGGCATCCAGCTCGTCGGCGTCGCCTTCGGGCCGCACTGGAAGCTGCAGATGGCGGGCCTCCTGGTGATGGGCCTCGGCTTCTACATGATCCACGGCTGCCTGCAGGTGTTCGCCAGCGAGCTATCGGTCGAGGCGCGCGCCACCGCACTGTCGCTGCACTCGTTCTTCTTCTTCATGGGCCAGACCGTCGGCCCGATCGCCTACGGCTTCGGCCTGCAACACGCCGGCAAGACCGCGACGCTGGTCTCGGCCGCCGCCGTGATGGTGGTGCTCGGATTTATCTGTGCGAGATTCCTGAAGCAGACGCGACCGGCCGATGCCGCCGCGCGGCCGGATGTCGAGCCCTAGCGATCCCAGGTCATCTCGGTCCGCGGACTCCCACAACCTATTTCAAAGATAAGATGACCGGACCCGCAACCGGATCGGTCACGCCGAGACCGTTGCCGAGGTCTTCGAGCGTGTCGCGAAATGAATTTAGAGTGGAGATCATGGCTGGCCGCGCCTCGATGCACGCGTCCATGTTTTGCCACTCGGCGATGATGCAGTAGGAGCGGTCACCGGTTTTAATGATGCTGGCGTGCAATAGACCCGGCCAGGTTGCTCCAATTGTCTTGTGAGCGTCCAGGAACTCTTGATCGCGCCCCGGCTTCACTCGAAAACGCACAGCATTGAAAGCGGTCACCGTCTTCTCCCAAAGCACTGAGACGCTAGAGGAAGCGCGCTTACGTGGGGCGCGCAAGTTGAAAGCGCATGCGTTCACTTCCGCTTCGCGGCGGTCACAGATCGATTGGCCTGCCTACTGGGCCTTTATCATCTTCGCCAATTCATGGCGCAATTCCGGGCTATCGTGATGGCCATGCACCGCGACAGCGTGTTGCACCGCCGCTTCCAGAAGTTCCTTTTGAGTATCAGCCGAAATCGCGATCGTGCAGTTCATCTCGCTTGGGTAATCTCGGCAATCTACAAACATTCTACCCAAATCTGCCTCCATCAATACGAGTAAACTATTCGCCGTGCTGAACTACTCCACTCACGATAATTCCCGCGTCTGCTGACTAAGCCTGACTTCTTCAAATGATTGCTCATGGCCGGCCAGCTTACGTGCCGCCTACAACGAGCGTGCCGATCGTCGTCGATCGTGGTCGCTTCGACCACATTGGCGCAGCCATTATCGGAGCAGCCATCATCGAACATATCATACATCGAAGGGGGCGCCACGTCGGTTCCTGGTCTAAGGCCGAACATGCATTTTGGCTTCTGCGCCGCCTTCGAGGGTCAGTAGACGTGGCGAACTGAAGGGGCCCCAGCCTAACCCCGCCCGCGATAAGTCGCGACGCCCTGGTCGGGAACCCAGAGGCCCTTCGGCAGCCGGCCGGTCTGGAAGAACACGTCGATCGGGATGCCGCCGCGCGGATACCAGTAGCCGCCGATGCGCAGCCATTTCGGCTTGATCTCGTCTGCTATCCGCTTGCCGATCATGACCGTGCAATCCTCATGGAATGCGCCGTGGTTGCGGAAGCTCGCGGCGAACAGCTTCAGCGATTTGGATTCCAACAGCCAGCGGCCCGGAACGTAGTCGATCACCAGATGCGCGAAATCCGGTTGGCCCGTCACCGGGCAGATCGAGGTGAATTCCGGCACTGTGAAGCGTACCAGATAATCGGTACCAGCCTGCGGATTGGGCACGCGGTCGAGCTGCGCCTTTTCCGGCGCGTCGGGCCATTCCACCGCACGGCCGAGTTGCAGGCCGGGGGAGGTCGTTGATTTGCTGGATTTCTTCGCCATTCGGGGTCTCCGTGGCGCTCTCTTAGCCAATGCCGGGGGGCCCGTCACGCGGCCTTTTCCCCCTCGATGCATTGCGCTAGAAGCACCGCCATCCGCCCCCCTGACTGCCACAAGAGGTTCTCATGACTGACATCGTCGACATCATCGGCCGCGAAATCCTGGATAGCCGCGGCAATCCCACGGTCGAGGTCGATGTGGTGCTGGAGGATGGGTCAATCGGCCGCGCGGCGGTGCCATCGGGCGCCTCCACCGGCGCCCATGAGGCGGTCGAACTGCGCGACGGCGACAAGTCGCGCTATCTCGGCAAGGGCGTCGAAAAGGCGGTCGCCGCCGTCAATGGTGAGATCTTCGAGGCGCTCAGCGACCAGGCGGTCGAGGAGCAGGTCGCGATCGACCAGATCATGATCGAGCTCGACGGCACGCCGAACAAGAGCCGGCTCGGGGCCAACGCCATCCTCGGCGTCTCGCTGGCCTGCGCCAAGGCCGCAGCCGAGTCCTTCGACATGCCGCTGTATCGTTATGTCGGCGGCACCTCGGCGCGGACGCTGCCGGTGCCGATGATGAACATCATCAATGGCGGCGTGCATGCCGATAACCCGATCGACTTCCAGGAATTCATGATCCTGCCGGTCGGCGCCACGTCGTTTGCCGAAGCGCTGCGTTGCGGTTCGGAAATCTTCCACACGCTGCGTGGCGAGCTGAAGAAGGCCGGCCACAACACCAATGTCGGTGACGAGGGCGGTTTTGCGCCGAACCTGCCGTCAGCCGACGCCGCGCTCGAGTTCGTCATGAACGCGATCGGCAAGGCCGGCTACAAGGCGGGCGACGACGTCGTGCTCGGCCTCGACTGCGCCTCCACCGAATTCTTCAAGGAAGGCGCCTACGTCTATGGCGGCGAGAACAAGACCCGTTCGCGTTCGGAGCAGGTGAAGTATCTCGCCGATCTCGTCGGCCGCTATCCGATCGTCACCATCGAGGACGGCATGTCGGAAGACGACATGGACGGCTGGAAGGAACTGACGGATGCGATCGGCAACAAGTGCCAGCTGGTCGGCGACGATTTGTTCGTCACCAACGTGACGCGGCTTGCCGACGGCATCAAGAACGGCCGCGGCAATTCGATCCTGGTCAAGGTCAACCAGATCGGCACGCTGACCGAGACGCTTGCGGCGATCGAGATGGCCTACAAGGCCGGCTACACCGCCGTGATGTCGCATCGCTCCGGCGAAACCGAGGACTCCACGATTGCCGACCTCGCGGTCGCGACCAATTGCGGGCAGATCAAGACCGGCTCGCTGGCGCGCTCCGACCGTACCGCCAAGTACAACCAGCTGCTGCGCATCGAGCAGCAGCTCGGCACCCAGGCGAAATACGCGGGCAGGGCGGCCTTGAAGGCGCTAGCCTAGCGCCCCAACTGATCGGGACTGAACAAACGCAAAAAAGGGAGGTCGGGATGAGTGACGGCAAGAGCGGTCTGCAGCTGCGTTCGCTGCTCAAGAAGGATGGCGAACTGGAGATATCGCTGGTCAATGTCCCGACCCCCGAGCCCGGTCCCGACGAGGTCGTGGTCCGGGTCGAGGCCAGCCCGATCAATCCGTCCGACCTCGGGCTGCTGATCGGCCCGGCCAACATGGCGGCGGCCAAGGTCACCGGCAGCAAGGAATTGCCCGTGGTGACCGCGCGCGTGCCGGAAGCGGCATTGCCTGGCCTTGCCGCGCGGCTCGACGAGTCGATGCCGGTCGGCAATGAAGGCGCCGGCGTCGTGATCAGGACCGGCTCGTCGGACGCGGCGAAAGCGCTGATGGGGCGCACCGTCGCGATGATCGGCGGCGCGATGTATGCACAATACCGCACGCTGCGCGTCGGCGAATGCCTGCCGCTGCCCGACGGCACCACGCCGGCGGAAGGCGCGTCCTGCTTCGTCAATCCGCTGACCGCGCTCGGCATGACCGAGACGATGCGGCGCGAGGGACACAAGGCGCTGGTGCACACCGCGGCGGCGTCGAACCTCGGCCAGATGCTCAACAAGATCTGCCTCAAGGACGGCATCGGCCTCGTCAACATCGTGCGCAACAGGGAGCAGGCCTACATCCTGCACAAGATCGGCGCCAAGCATGTCGTCGATTCCAGTGCGTCCGATTTCATGGACAAGCTCACCGGCGCGCTGGTCGAGACCGGCGCGACCATCGCTTTCGATGCGATCAGCGGCGGCAAGCTCGCGGGCCAGATCCTGGTCGCGATGGAGACCGCGATCAACAAGACCGCCAAGGTCTACAGCCGCTACGGCTCGAACGTGCACAAGCAGGTCTACGTCTATGGCGGCCTCGATACCCGCGACATCGAGCTGCCGCGCGGCTTCGGCATGGCCTGGGGCATCGGCGGCTGGCTGCTGTTCCCGTTCCTGATGAAGATCGGTCCCGAGGCCGGCAACAAGCTGCGCCAGCGCGTGGTCGCCGAGCTGAAGACGACCTTCGCCAGCCACTACACCAAGGTGGTGTCGTTGCAGGAGACCCTGCAGCTCGACAACATCGCGGTCTACGGCAAGCGCGCCACCGGTGAGAAATTCCTGATCAACCCGAACAAGGGCGCGTAACGCAGCCTCGTCAAGAGCGTCGGTTCTGATTGAATCAGAACCGACGCTCTTGCTTCTTGTTTTGACGCGTTTTCTTCACGCGAGCCGGTACCCACTTCGCTCGAAAACGCTCTACTCGCGTTCGAATGCCAGCTTCCTGGAGCGCTTGTGGCGCTCCAGGGCGTGGCCGATCAGGACATCCATCAGCTCGGATTGCGGCAGGCCGCTGGCCTCCCACAGCCGTGGATACATGCTGATGTTGGTGAAGCCGGGCAGGGTGTTCGCCTCGTTCACGAACGCCTGCTCGCCGTGCAGGAAGAAGTCGATCCGCGCCATGCCTTCGCAGCCGAGCACGCGGAAGGTCTTGATGGCGAGCTCCCGGATTGTTTCGGCGACGGCAGCCGGCACGTTGGCCGGCACCTGTAGCAACGCGCCATCCGCATCGAGATACTTGGCGTCGTAAGAATAGAATCCGTGCTTGTCGGACGGAACGATCTCGCCGAGCTGGGAGGCCCGGATGCGGCCCTCGGCATCCTCGAGCACTGAGCACTCGACCTCGCGGATCGGTGCGACGCCGCGCTCGATCAGGATCTTGCTGTCGAAGCGGAATGCCAGTCTGCAAGCAGCCTCGAACTCCTCTGCGGTGCGTGCCTTCGACACGCCGACCGATGATCCCATGTTGGCGGGCTTGACGAAGACCTCCTGCGACCCGAGGGCGCTGACCGCGTCGTGATAGCCGATCGGCACCGTGCTCGACATCGCGACAAAGGGGACGATCGGCAATCCGGCCTCGCGCATCAGGCGCTTGGCTATGTCCTTGTCCATGCCGGCCGCCGAGCCCATCACGCGCGAGCCGACATAGGCGACATCGGACAATTCCAGCGCACCCTGCACCGTGCCGTCCTCGCCGTTCGGTCCATGCAGCACCGGGAAGACGACGTCGAACGCCGGCAATTCCGCTGGCCCCGCCGCCGGTCCCTGAAGCACCACGACGCGGCCCTGTCCGCCCGGCAGCAGAGCGAGTTGCGGTGCGTTGTCCGGAATGATCAGCGCGCCGCTTCCCGTGCCGGCGCCGTTTCCCGCATCGGTGACGAGCCAGCGGCCATCGCGGGTGATGCCGATCGCCGTGGCGTCATAGCGATCCGGGTCGAGCGAGCGAAGCACGTTCGCGGCTGACGCCCGCGAGACGTCATGTTCGGCCGATCGCCCGCCGAACAGGATTGCAACCCGGATCTTGCGCTCTGCCATCAGCTGCTCTTCGGTCGGCTCGATGCTGCGTGGAACCGGTACAGTATGTTGCGAGGAACGTGTCGACAATTTGCCGCCGGTTGCGCTCGGCGCAGCTTTCGGGCGGAATGGCGTTGTCCGGCGGCGAGCTGACGGCGCTCGAGCCGCGGGGCCTCAGGGCCGTTCGTCCAAGATTCGCGAACGCTGCGTTTCCGGAATTGAGCGATCCATGCACTTGCATCTTTCTTGGCGTGCCGGTAGGTGATGTGCACCAGTCTTACGCGCAACCCGAGGGGAATTTTGCAATGGCCTATAACATCGTCGCCATCGTCGGCAGCATCCGCAAGCAGAGCTTCTCGCTCAAGATCGCCAATGCGCTGGCCAAGCTCGCGCCGGCCTCGCTGAAGCTCGATGTGACGACCCTCGAGGGCATTTCCTTCTTCAACCAGGACCTCGAGGCGGCGCCGCCGGCCGACTGGCTTGCCTTCCGCGAGAAGCTGCAGAAGTCGAACGGCGTGCTGTTCGTGACTCCCGAATACAATCGCTCGGTCCCGGGCGTGCTGAAGAACGCGATCGACGTCGCCTCGCGGCCCTATGGCAAGAGCTCGTTCATCGGCAAGCCGGTCGGCATCATCTCCAATTCGCCGGGCCCGCTCGGCGGCGTCAGCGCGGCGAAGCACCTGCAGAACATCCTGCCGGGCATTTCCGGCCCGATCCTCGGTCAGCCGGAAACCTATCTCAACGGCATCGGCGATGCCTTCGACGACAAGGGCGAACTGACCAAGGAGTCGCTCAAGACAGTGTTGCAGCAGTACCTCGACGCCTTCGCGGCTTTCGTCGCGAAGCAGAACGGCTGAGCAAGTTTAGCGTTCGTTAACCCCATGGCCGCATCTTCGCGGCCATGGTCTCGCGCACGCGCCTCAAATCGATTCTGACCGGGCTCGCCCTCTACACGCTGGCGGCGCTGATGGTCGGCTATTTCGGCGTCAACGCCTACACCGGCAAATACGGTCTGAACGCGCGGCAGGAGCTCGACCAGGAAATCATCGCGCTAACCTCGGAGCTGGCGCGCTTGAAGAAGGAACGGGCCGAGGGCGAGCAGCGGGTGTCACTGCTGCGGTCGGACCGGGTCGATCCCGACATGCTGGACGAGCGTGCGCGCTTCCAACTCGACTACGCCAACCCGCGCGATCTCGTTCGGGTCAACAAGCCGAACTGACGCGTTCGCAAATTTCAAAAACGTTCGCGCACTATCACAAAAGTGTCGCGCCGCGCTGCAGTGCGGCATAGCAAAATTCCATCGGGCGAACGCAATCCTTTCAAGGCGATTTGAGTTGGGTTAGAGAGGGTTCTTCGACTTCTCTCACCCGGAATTGCCATGGCCGCACCCAAGAAAACCGTCGCAAAAGAATCAGGGCACGAGACGGCCGGCTCTCCCCCCGAATTCTCCAGGGAGCAGGAGCTCAAGGCACTGCGGGACATGCTCCTGATCCGGCGCTTCGAGGAGAAGGCCGGTCAGCTCTACGGCATGGGTGCGATCGGCGGCTTCTGCCATCTCTATATCGGCCAGGAAGCCGTCGTGGTCGGCATGCAGATGGCATTGAAGCAGGGCGACGAGGTCATAACGGGCTACCGCGACCACGGCCACATGCTGGCTTGCGACATGGAAGCCAAGGGCGTGATGGCGGAATTGACCGGACGCCGCGGCGGCTATTCCCACGGCAAGGGCGGCTCCATGCACATGTTCAGCAAGGAGAAGCATTTCTACGGCGGTCACGGAATCGTGGGCGCGCAGGTCTCGCTCGGCACCGGCCTTGCGTTCGCCAACCGCTATCGCGGCAACGATAACGTCAGCGTGACCTATTTCGGCGACGGCGCGGCCAACCAGGGCCAGGTCTACGAAAGCTTCAACATGGCGGAGCTGTGGAAGCTGCCGGTGATCTACGTCATCGAGAACAATCGCTATGCGATGGGCACCGCGGTGTCGCGCGCCTCGGCGCAGCAGGACTTCTCCAAGCGCGGCGTCTCCTTCAACATTCCCGGCAAGCAGGTCGACGGCATGGACGTGCGCGCAGTCAAGGCCGCCGCCGATGAGGCCGTGGCATGGTGCCGCGGCGGCAACGGTCCGATCATTCTCGAGATGCAGACCTACCGTTACCGCGGCCATTCGATGTCCGATCCGGCGAAGTACCGCACCCGAGAGGAAGTCGAGAAGGTTCGCCACGACCAGGACCCGATCGAGCAGGTGCGTAACCGCTTGCTGGCGGCAGGCGTGAGCGAGCAGGATCTGAAGGCGATCGACGCCGGGGTGCGCGAGATCGTCAACGAAGCCGCCGACTTCGCGCAGCACGATCCGGAGCCCGATCCGTCCGAGCTCTACACCGACATCTACCGCTGATCCCACCCGCGCAGAAGAATCTCAAGACCGA
This sequence comes from Bradyrhizobium sp. USDA 3240, assembly GCF_054063295.1. Lineage (NCBI taxonomy): Bacteria > Pseudomonadati > Pseudomonadota > Alphaproteobacteria > Hyphomicrobiales > Nitrobacteraceae > Bradyrhizobium > Bradyrhizobium sp. USDA 3240. The sequence goes on along the minus strand of NZ_JBSSGD010000002.1, from coordinate 26,413 downwards.
TTTCGGGAGCTGATATGCCCATTCAAGTGCTCATGCCTGCGCTGTCGCCCACCATGGAGAAGGGCAACCTCGCCAAATGGCTGAAAAAAGAAGGCGAGACCATCAAGTCCGGTGACGTCATCGCCGAGATCGAGACCGACAAGGCGACGATGGAGGTCGAGGCGACCGACGAGGGCACGCTCGGCAAGATCCTGATTCCGGAAGGCACCGCCGATGTCGCGGTGAACACGCCGATCGCGACCATCCTGGCCGACGGCGAAAGCGCCGCCGACCTCGCCAAGGCGCCTGCGGCACCGGCGCCGCAGCCGAAGGCCGCGGAGGCTCCTGCTGCGGAAGCCAAGGGGGATGCAAAGGCGGAAGCGCCGCAGCCCGCGGCGAAGGCGCCGGCCGCGCCGGTCAGCGAAGCATTGCCCGACCCGGAAATTCCGGCGGGCACCGAGATGGTCACCCAGACCATTCGCGAGGCGCTGCGCGATGCGATGGCCGAGGAGATGCGGCGCGACGGCGACGTCTTCATCATGGGCGAGGAGGTCGCCGAGTATCAGGGCGCCTACAAGGTGACGCAGGGCCTGTTGCAGGAATTTGGCGCCCGGCGCGTGATCGACACGCCGATCACCGAGCATGGCTTTGCCGGCGTCGGCGTCGGCGCGGCGATGGCGGGCTTGAAGCCGATCGTCGAATTCATGACCTGGAATTTCGCGATGCAGGCGATCGACCAGATCATCAACTCCGCCGCCAAGACGCTGTATATGTCCGGCGGCCAGATGGGATGCTCGATCGTGTTCCGCGGCCCGAACGGCGCCGCCGCGCGCGTCGCCGCCCAGCACAGCCAGGATTACGCCGCCTGGTACTCGCAGATCCCGGGCCTCAAGGTGATCGCGCCGTACTCGGCCGCCGACTACAAGGGCCTGCTCAAGGCCGCGATCCGCGATCCCAATCCGGTGGTCTTCCTCGAGAACGAGATGCTGTACGGCCACACCGGCGAGGTGCCGAAGCTGCCCGATTTCGTGGTGCCGATCGGCAAGGCGCGGATTGCGCGCGCCGGCAAGGACGTCACCATCGTCTCCTGGGCGATGGGCATGTCCTACGCGCTGAAGGCGGCCGATGAACTCGCCAAGGAGGGTATCGAGGCCGAGGTGATTGATCTCCGTACCATCCGTCCGATGGACACCGAGACCATCATCAACTCGGTGAAGAAGACCGGCCGCGCGGTGACGGTGGAGGAGGGCTGGCAGCAGAGCGGCGTCGGCTCCGAGGTCGCCTCGCGCATCATGGAGCATGCCTTCGACTATCTCGATGCGCCGGTCGCGCGCGTCTCCGGCAAGGACGTGCCGATGCCCTATGCCGCGAACCTCGAAAAGCTCGCTCTGCCGTCCGTCGCCGAGGTGGTCGCGGCCGCCAAGGCCGTGTCGTACCGGTAACGCCGATGGCCGGTCCCAAGGAGCAGCCGCTGCCGCCTGATGTGATGGGCCGCGACGACGCCGTCGAGGTGCTGCGCGCCTTTGTCGTCGACGGCGGCCTGTCGATCGCGTTCCAGCGTGCCTTCGAGGAGCCGGACATGTGGGGGCTGATGCTCGTCGACATCGCCCGCCACGCTGCCCGCGCCTATTCGCGCGAGAGCGAGTTCACTGAAGACGAGGCGCTCGCGCGCGTCGTCGAGATGTTCGAAGCCGAAATCGCCCGGCCGACCGACATGGGCCAAACCAAACCGCGGTCGCAACAAGGTCACTGACAATGCCGATCAATATTCTCATGCCCGCGCTGTCGCCGACGATGGAAAAGGGCAACCTCGCCAAGTGGCTCAAGAAAGAGGGCGACAAGGTCAAGTCCGGCGACGTGATCGCGGAGATCGAGACCGACAAGGCGACGATGGAAGTCGAGGCGGTCGATGAAGGCACAATCGCCAGGATCCTGGTGCCCGAGGGCACGCAGGACGTGCCGGTCAACGACGTCATCGCCGTCATGGCGGGTGACGGCGAGGATGTGAAGGCGGCAGCCAGCGCCGGAGCGGGCGCAGCACCGGCCGCCGAGGCCCCGAAGCCTGCCGCCCAGGCCGCGCCTGCCGCGGCTCCCGCACCGGCGGCTGCGCCTGCGCCCAAACCGGCTGCGGTCCCCGCAGCGGCGCCTCAGGCTGCTGCACCGGCCGCGCAGGCCAACGGCCATGCCCGCGTGTTCTCGTCACCGCTGGCGCGCCGTCTGGCGAAGGAAGCCGGCATCGATCTCGGACGCATCACCGGCACCGGTCCGCACGGCCGCGTCATCGCGCGCGACGTCGACGACGCCAAGTCCGGCAAGGGCCTGAAGGCGCCGGCGGCTGCGCCCGCTGCCGCGGGGCCGAGCATCGCGCCGTCGATGTCCGACAAGCAGATTCTCGCGCTGTTCGAGCCGGGCTCCTACGAGGTCGTGCCGCATGACGGCATGCGCCGCACCATCGCACAGCGTCTCACCGCCTCGGTGCAGAACGTTCCGCACTTCTACCTCACGATCGACTGCGACATCGGCAAGCTGCTCGCCGCGCGCGAGGAGATCAACGCGGCTGCGCCGAAGGACAAGGAGAAGAAGCCGCTCTACAAGATCTCGGTCAACGACTTCGTCATCAAGGCAATGGCGGTCGCGCTGCAGAAGATCCCGAACTGCAACGTCAGCTGGACCGAGGGCGGCATGCTTAAGCACAAGCATTCCGACGTCGGCGTCGCGGTGGCGATGCCGGGCGGCCTGATCACGCCGATCATCCGCAAGGCCGAGACCAAGACGCTCTCGACCATCTCCAACGAGATGAAGGATTTTGCCGCGCGCGCCCGCGCCCGCAAGCTGAAGCCGGAAGAATATCAGGGCGGCACCACCGCGGTGTCCAACCTCGGCATGTACGGCATCAATCACTTCACCGCCGTGATCAACCCGCCGCATGCCTCGATCCTCGCGGTCGGCACCTCGGAGGAACGCCCGGTGGTGCGCGGCGGCAAGATCGAGATCGCCAACATGATGAGCGTGACCTTGTCGTGCGATCACCGCGCGATCGACGGCGCGCTCGGCGCCGAGCTGATCGGCGCCTTCAAGCAGCTGATTGAAAACCCCGTGATGATGATGGTGTGACGGGCATCCGCCATGTACGCGATCTACGGTCCGTACGTCCTGCTCGCCGCCATCGCCGTCGCGTTGCTCGTCGCGGTCAACCGCGACCTGATTTCGACGATCCAGTTCAGGGGCATGTTGATCGGCGCCGCCGTGCTGACACTGGCGTGGACCGTGTTCCTCGGTGCGGTATGGCAGGAGTACAGATAGATGGCCGGCACGGCTCGCACGCGCTGGCCGTGGATCTCGCTGATGCTGTCGGCCGCACTGGTGTTCAGTCCGGTCGGGTTGGATTTTCTGCACTCCGCGTTCTTCGCCGGCGAACAGCTGGCGCGGAACATCGCCCAGCCGATCGTGCTGACCGCCCTGGCCATCATGGCCCTGGTGGTCGGGCTCGAATGGCTGGTCAGGTCGTTGATCGCAAGAAGCCGCGGGCGCGGCACCACACATTGAGTTGAACGGGAGCCGCCATGGCCGATACATCCTTTGACGTCATCATCATCGGCTCGGGCCCCGGCGGCTACGTGACCGCGATCCGCGCCGCGCAGCTCGGCTTCAAGACTGCGATCGTTGAGAAATCCTATCTCGGCGGCATCTGCCTGAACTGGGGCTGCATCCCGACCAAGGCGCTGCTGCGCTCCGCCGAGATCTACCACTACATGCAGCACGCCAAGGATTACGGGCTGTCGGCGGACAATGTCAGCTTCGATCCGAAGGCCGTGGTGCAGCGCTCGCGCGGGGTCTCGAAGCGCCTCAATGACGGCGTCGGCTTCCTGATGAAGAAGAACAAGGTCACGGTGATCTGGGGCGATGCCACGATCGATGCGCCCGGCAAGATCACGGTGAAGAAATCGGCAGTCGAGGCGCCGAAGGGCGCGAGCGGCGAGGGCGTCTACCAAGCCAAGCACATCATCGTCGCGACCGGCGCGCGGCCGCGCGTGCTGCCCGGGCTCGAGCCCGACAAGAAGCTGATCTGGACCTACTTCGAGGCGATGGTGCCGGAGCGGATGCCGAAGTCGCTGCTGGTGGTCGGCTCCGGCGCGATCGGCATCGAGTTCGCCTCGTTCTTCCACACCATGGGTGCCGACGTCACCGTGGTCGAGGTGCTGCCGCAGATCCTGCCCGTCGAGGACGCAGAGATCGCGGGACTGGCGCGCAAGCGGTTCGAGAAGATGGGCATCAAGATCATGTCCTCGACCAAGGTGACGAAGCTGGAGAAGAAGGCCGACAGCGTGGTCGCGACCATCGACGACGGCAAGGGCCAGCCGCAGACCAAGGAATTCGAGCGCGTGATCTCGGCGGTCGGCGTGGTCGGCAACATCGAGAATCTCGGGCTGGAGAAGCTCGGCGTCAAGACCGACCGCGGCTGCATCATGATCGACGGTCTCGGCAAGACCAACGTCCCCGGCATCTACGCGATCGGCGACGTCGCGGGACCGCCGATGCTCGCGCACAAGGCCGAGCATGAGGGCGTGATCTGCATCGAGGCGATCAAGGGCCTGCATCCGCATCCGATGGACAAGCTGCTGATCCCGGGCTGCACCTATTGCAACCCGCAGGTCGCCTCCGTCGGCCTCACCGAAGCCAAGGCCAAGGAAGGCGGCCGCGAGATCCGCGTCGGCCGCTTCCCGTTCGTCGGCAACGGCAAGGCGATTGCGCTCGGCGAGGACCAGGGTCTCGTCAAGGTGGTGTTCGACAAGAAGACCGGGCAGCTGCTTGGGGCGCACATGATCGGCGCCGAGGTCACCGAGCTGATCCAGGGCTATGTCGTGGCGATGAATCTGGAGACCACGGAAGAGGAACTGATGCACACCGTGTTCCCGCATCCGACTCTGTCGGAAATGATGAAGGAAGCTGTGCTCGACGCCTACGGGCGCGTGCTGAATATCTAACGAGTGAGACACGGAAGGCCGCGTACCCATAGCAGCCCCGTCATCCTGAGGTGCTCGCGCAGCGAGCCTCGAAGGATGCACGGCCGAGATCAAGCAGCGGGGCCTGTCGCCCTTCGAGACGGCCGCTTTGCGGCCTCCTCAGGGTGACGGCTCAAACACCGGTCACAATGAACAGCAAGAAAGAACAGAGCCAGTGAAAGACAACGACAACCTCACCATCGAACGCCCGACCTTCGTGACCCATCTCGAATGCGCGATGGAGGGCGATCATTATGCGGCCGATCAGGTGCACAACCTCTCCAAGGCCGGCAAGCCGCTACTGGTGCGCTACGATCTCGCCGGGGTGAAGAAGGCGCTGACCAAGGACGCGCTGGCCGAGCGCCCCGCCGACCTGTGGCGCTACCGCGAGCTGCTGCCGGTGCGCAAGTGCAAGGACATCGTCAGCCTCGGCGAGGTCACGACGCCGCTGATCCGGCTGCCGAAGCTTTCCACAAGGCTCGGCGGCGGCGAGATCATCGTCAAGGATGAGGGGCGGCTGCCGACCGGCTCGTTCAAGGCGCGCGGCCTTGTGATGGCGGTGTCGATGGGCAAGGCGCTCGGCATCAAGCACATGGCGATGCCGACCAACGGCAACGCCGGCGCGGCGCTCGCGGCCTACGCGACTTCCTGCGGGATCAAGACCACGATCTTCTGCCCGGCGGATACGCCGGAGGTGAATGTCAGCGAGATCGAGCTGCAGGGCGCCACCGTCTATCGCGTCAACGGCTACATCGACGATTGCGGCAAGATCGTCGGCGAGGGCAAGGCCAAGGTCGGCTGGTTCGATACCTCGACCCTGAAGGAGCCGTACCGGATCGAGGGCAAGAAGACGATGGGCCTCGAACTCGCCGAGCAGCTCGGCTGGGACGTGCCCGACGTGATCTTCTATCCGACCGGTGGCGGCACTGGCCTGATCGGCATGTGGAAGGCGTTCGACGAGCTGGAGAAGATCGGTTTCATCGGTTCGAAGCGCCCGCGGATGGTCGCGGTGCAGGCCTCCGGCTGCGCGCCGATGGTGCGCGCCTACGAGGCCGGCACCGAGCATGCGGTGCGCTGGGAGGACGCTCACACCATCGCCTCCGGCATCCGCGTGCCGCAGGCGGTCGGCGACTTTCTCATCTTGCGCGCGGTGCGCGAGAGCAAGGGATTTGCGATCGCGGTCGATGACGACAAGATCACCGCCGCCCTCAACGAGGTCGCGCGCGAGGAGGGACTGTTGCTGTGCCCCGAGGGGGCCGCGACCTATGCAGCCTACAAGCAGAGCCTTGCCGACCGCCGCGTCACCAAGGCCGACCGCGTGATGCTGTTCAATTGCGCCAGCGGCCTGAAATACCCGCTGCCGCCGGTGACCCGCGCGCTCGACAGGCACAAGCCGATCGATTTCTCGCAGTTCTGACGCTGCTGCTGCGTCGTCATTGCGAGCGTAGCGAAGCAATCCATTGCACCGCTTGCGCTGAAGCATGGATTGCTTCGTCGCTTCGCTCCTCGCAATGACGGCCAGAAATCTTTGGAGAGGTGGGAATGATGCGTAGAGCAATTGTGACTGTGTTGGCGATGCTGGCACTTGCGGGTTTTGCGCGTGCGGAAACCTGGCCCGCGCACCCGATCACCATCGTCGTGCCGTTCGCCGCCGGCGGTCCGTCGGATGCGATGGCGCGCATCCTCGCCGAGCGCATGAAGCAGTCGCTCGGCGAAGTGGTTCTGATCGAGAACGTGACCGGAGCGGGCGGCTCGCTCGGCGTCGGTCGCGCGGTGCGCGCCGCGCCCGACGGCTACACCGTCTCGTTCGGCCATCTCGGCACCCATGTCGCGAACGGCGCGATCTACAAGCTCGGCTACGACCTCGTCGATGATCTCGAGCCGGTGGTGCTGCTGCCGAGCAATCCGATGATCATCGTCAGCAAGAACGCCGTGCCGGCGAAGTCGCTGAAGGAGCTGTTGGAGTGGCTGAAGTCGCGACCGGCGCCGCCGACCGCGGGCACTGCGGGTGCCGGCAGCGGCAGCCACATCGCCGGGCTCTATTTCGAGAACGTCTCCGGAATCAAGCTGCAATACGTGCCCTATCGCGGCACCGGGCCGGCGCTGAACGACCTCGTCGCCGGCCAGATCGATATCATCGTCGATCAGACGTCGAACTCGATCAACCAGGTCCGCGCCGGCAACATCCGTGCCTATGCGGTCACCGATTCCAAGCGGGTCGCGAATGCGGCTGAGGTCCCGACGGTCGATGAGGCCGGCCTGCCGGGCTTCCACATGACGCTGTGGTCCGGCCTCTGGGTGCCGAAGGGCACGCCGAAGGAGATCGTGGACAAGCTCAACGTCGCGGCGATCCAGGCAATGAACGATCCTGCCGTGAAGAAGCAGCTCGAAAATCTCGGCTTGCAGATGCCGCCAAAGGACCAGCTCAAGCCGGACGCGCTCGGCGCCTGGCAGAAGGCGGAGATCGCAAAATGGTGGCCGATGATCAAGGCCGCTAATGTGAAGGTGGAGTGAAGGCGGGTCCCTCCACGTCGTCCCGGCGAAGGCCGGGACCCATAGCCACCGCTGTAGTATGTCCGCAAATCGTCGAGCCGATTGCCCATTACGCGGCATTATTGCGACGGCATTGTCTGCGCCGGCGCCGCGTTGCTCTCCTGGGTCACGACGCGCTCGCCGCTCTTTGCCGCCAACGCCGTGCCTGCGTCCTCGAACCGCGCCTGATAGACCGCGAAATTCTCCATCACGCGCTGGACGTAGTTGCGCGTCTCCGAGATCGGAATCCGCTCCACCCAGTCGACCGGATCGACCTTGGGATCACGCGGGTCGCCATAGGCCTTGATCCAGTCGCGGACGCGGCCGCGGCCGGCGTTGTAGCCGGCAAACGTCATGATGTGGCAGCCGCGATATTCCGCCAGCAGCGCACTCAGTTCGGCCGCGCCCATCTGGGTGTTGTAGACCGGATCGGAGACCATCCGGCTCCAGTCATAGCCGACGCCGAAGCGCTTGGCGGTGTCGCGTCCGGCCTCGGGTGTCACCTGCATCAGGCCGACGGCATTGGCCGCCGACTTGTCGCGTTGATCGAACGCGCTTTCGGTGCGCGCGATCGAGTAGGTCATGCTGCGCCCGATATCGGGGGCGATCGGGGTGTGCTTGGGAATGCCGATGACCGGGAAGGCGTAATGGTCGAAGGCAAAGCCTCGCGCGAGCGCGATCTTGCCGATCTGCAGCATGGCGCGGGCATCGTTATGGCGGCCGGTGAGCTCGCCGAGCGCCTCGAGCATCCCGACATCTGCGCTTTCCTCGGCGAGGTCGGCAGCGAAATAGAGCACGATATCGGGCTCGCCGATCGCGTAGAGCATGTCCGCGGCACGCACGCGCTCGTCGGCAGCGATGCTGCCGGCGCTGGCCGCAGGCGAGGGCGCGCGCAGCTCGATGCCGTCACGGCCGAGCCTGGCGAGCGCGAGCTGACCGTAATAGGCGGTCGGGTAGCGCGCCGCGGCCTGGTAGTCGGCCCGCATCGCCACGCTGTTGCCCAGCGCCTCGGCGGCGCGGCCGCGCCAATAGGCGGCGCGCGCCAGCACGGTCGGGTTGGTTTGGCCTTCGTCGATCCGTGCGAAATGCGCCGCCGCGGTCCTGGCATCGTCGAGATAGCGCAGCGCGATCCAGCCGCGCATGAAGTGCATGTCGGAGCGGTAATACGGATTGTCCGGCGCCGCCGCGGCGCGGATGACGTCATAGGCCGCCTGGTACTCGCCCTGGTCGAGCAGCTTGCGGGAGAGGACGCGGCGCTCGCGCCACCACTGGTCGGTGTCCTGCTGCGCCATCGTCTCGGGCGCCGCCGCAATCGTCACGCGCGCCGCATCGTCGATCCTGTTCTTCGCCAGCAGCCACTGGATGCGGCACAGTGTGTAGCCGAGGTCGCCGCGGGCGTCCGCCGGCACGTCGTTGAGCGTGTCCTCCGCCTTGCTGGATTGCCCGCGGACCGCGCCGCAGGCCTTCACGATCGCCAGCTCGTCGCTGCCGAGGTGCTGTGCCGCGCGCCTGGCGCCGGCGAGATCCTTGGCGCCGATCCGCTTGTCCATGCGCGCGCGATGATCGTCGCGCGTCAGCAGGTCCTTGAACGCGTCGTAGGCGTCGCTCTCGGTTCGGTCCAGCAGTTCTTCCGAGCGCCAGGCCTCGCGCACCAGCCGCGTGGCGCCGTCGCGATCGCCTTCGGCGAGCAGCGTGCGTGCGAGCGCGAACTTGCCCTTGGCGCTGATCGGCTGGTCGAGCGTGAAAGCGTGCACTGTGGCCGGATCGCTGCGCTCCTGCCAGATCCGCGCTTCAGCCCGTTTGCGCAACAGCGTGACGCTTGGCCAGTCCGGGTTGGCCGTGACGAACGCCGCATAGCGGCTGAACGGCGCATTCGACTCGGAGTGGCGCAGCAGATACCACTCGACGAGCTTGCGCCCGACTGGATCGGTGATCTTTGCCTGGATATCGGTGGCGTCGCTGGTCTTGCCCCGGCGCGCCGCGGTGATCGCGTCCCTGACCGCGGCGAGATCGCCCGACAGCTGCGGCCCGGCGGACTTCTCAGCCTCGGACGCCTTCGAGGTCTCAGCCGATTTGGACGGAGCGGATTTGGCCTTCGCGGATTTGTGTTTGTCGGCGCCGTGCCTGGCGTGCCGGCGCTTGCCGGAGGCGTTTTCGCGCGCAGCCTTCGTGCCGGCCTTGATGCCGGCCTTGGCGCCATGCACATTCTTGTCCCCGTGGCCGCTCTTGGCCTGGTGCTGGTGATGTGGTTTAGCGGCTGCCTGAACGGGAAGCAGCGCAAGCGCGGCGGCGGTGGCGAAACACGCCAGCGGACGTAGGCACCGGTTCATTCCCTGGTCCCCCCTGAGAAACCACGAGGCACAAACAGAACGCGTCATACGGCGGCACAATCGCCGCAGATTACCACTACCCTCGATTCTCGAGTGTTAATGCTGGCGCAACTCAACAGGGAAAACACGACAAAATAAGGCACAATGCGTGTGGAACCCGCGGGAACCGAGGATTTGGCGGCCATTTTGTGGGGCTGAGGGTCCAGTTTGACCGGTTCCAGCGGCGATATATCCTCGTTGAAACGTGCGGCAGCGGGGCACTCTGATGTCAGATCAACTCAAAACCATCCTGGATGGCGGCCGCTATTTCGAGGGGCCGCGCTGGCATCGCGGGCGGCTCTGGTTCGTCGACTGCATGGCGCGGACGCTGATCAGCATCAGCCCGTCAGGCGACCGTCAGGAGCATGCGGTGGTGACCGACGACACGCCGTGCGGTCTCGGCGTGCTGCCTGATGGCGACATCGTCGTGCTGACGATGTTCAAAAAGCGGCTGCTGCGGTTCTCCGGCGGAGCGCTGTCGCTGTATGCCGATCTCTCCGGGATTGCGACCGGCACGATCGACGACATGATCGTCGACGGGCAGGGGCGGGCCTATGTCGGCGATCTCGGCTTCAATCTGCCGCCGCCGGAGGGCCGCGGCGCCGTCGGCCGCATTATCCTGGTGATGCCCGACGGCAGCGCCCGCGTCGTCGCCGACGGCTTGCGCTTTCCCAACGGCATTGCCGTCTCCTCCGACCATCGCCGGCTCGTCGTCGCGGAGATGGATGGTGCCGGTCTCGCCGATTACGACATCGCGCCGGACGGCGGCTTGAGCCTCCGCGGGCGGTTCGGTCGCGTCAATGAACCCGACGGCATCTGTCTCGATGGCGACGGCGCAGTCTGGGTCGCGTCGTTCACCGAAGACGCGTTTGTCCGGATCGATCGCGATGGTGTGGAGCGTGCACGCGTCGCGGTCCCCGGCCGCCGTGCGCTCGCTTGTGCACTCGGCGGTGCGGACCGCAGGACGCTGTTCTGCCTGAGCGCGGAGACGTCCTATGAGGAGCTGCGGAAGGGCAAATCGGTATCGCGGATCGATGTGGTCGAGGTCGAGACACCGGGTGACGGCTATCCCTGACGGCGCCAGTTGCGTTGTGTCGTCCGGGTTCCAGCGCCAGCCACGGCATCCTGGGACTTGAGTTTTGTTCTTGTTTCGTTCATAGAGAGGCTCTCCCGGAGAATGCTGCCATGGACGCCGAGCGAGACCGCGAAATCATCAGGCTATGGAATGAGCTCCGCCGTCTGCAGCGCGAGGGACGTCCGACGGCGTTGCTGGTTCGCCGGATCGAGCAGGCCCTGGCGGCACGGGAGCAGGAGGCGGCCTGAAGCTCCTGTTGACGCGATAGCTTCAGGACCGCTCTAACGCCCGCCGTCCGGCCCCATCACCAGATTGGGCAGCCCGGTCGAGATCTCCGGGAAGAAGCACAGCATCAGCACGGCGAACATCATCAGCAGCACGAAGGGCAGCGTGCCCCAGATCACCTCGCTCAGCGGGATGTCGGGTGCGACGTTGCGGATGACGAAGATGTTGAGGCCGACCGGTGGGTGGATCAGGCCCATCTCCATCACGATGGTCATGACGACGCCGAACCAGATGATGTCGAACTCGGCGGCACGCAGCGGCGGCAGGATGATCGGCGCGGTCATCAGGATGATCGAGACCGGCGGCAGGAAGAAGCCGAGCACGATCACCATCACGAGGATCGCAAACAACAGCTCCCAGCGCGGCAGATGCATCGCGACGATCGCCTCCGCTGCCGACTGCGAGATGTGCAAATAGCTCATCACATAGGAATAGAGCAGCGACATGCCGATGATCAGCATCAGCATCGTGGATTCACGGATGGTCGATTTCAGGATCGGCGACAGGTCGCTCGGTTTCCACACGCTGTAGATCACGGCAATCAGGCCGAGCGCCAGCAGGCCGCCGAGGCCGGCGGTTTCCGACGGCGTGGCGTAGCCGCCATAAAGCGCGATCATCACGCCGGTCAAGAGCAGCACGAACGGGATCACGCGCGGCAGCGCGCTGAAGCGCTCGGCCATGGTGAACTCGTCGCGCTGCAGGATCGCCGCATCCTTGCCGGTCGCGTCATAGGCGGCCTTGGCCATGGCGTATTCCTTGCGGAAGCGGAACACGGCGTAGACGCCGAACAACGACACCAGCAGCAGTCCGGGGCCGATGCCGGCGAGAAACAGCCGTCCAAGCGATTTTTCGGCCGCAACCGCGAACAGGATCATCGTGATCGAGGGCGGCAGCAGGATGCCGAGCGTGCCGCCGGCGGCGATGATCCCCGCGGCAAAGCCGCCGGAATAGCCGCGCTTGCGCATCTCGGGGATGCCGGCCGAACCGATCGCCGAGCAGGTCGCGGGCGAGGAGCCGGCCATCGCCGCGAACAACGCGCAGGCGAACACGTTGGCGACGCCGAGGCCGCCGGGCACGCGGTGCAGCCAGGCATGCAGCGCCGAGTAGAGATCCTGGCCGGCGCGGGATTTGCCGATCGCCGCGCCCTTCAGAATGAACAGCGGGATCGACAGCAGCGTGATCGAGGCCATCTCCTCGTAGACGTTCTGGGTCACCGTATCGAGCGAGGCCGCCGGCATGTAGATCGCCATGAACACGACGGCGACCGCACCGAGCGCGAACGCGATCGGCATGCCGGAGAACATCGCAAACAGGGTGGCAAGCCCGTAGGAGATGCCAATACCAAACACGGTCATCGGCGCGGGCCACCGGTCAGCGGAATGAGGATTTGCAAGAGGAGTTGCACGCAGAGCAGCGTCATGCCGAGCGCCATCAGCCCGTAGGGGATGGCGAGCGGCGGCGACCACATCGAGTTGGACACCTGGCCGTCGACATAGGCCTCGTGCGCCAGGGTCCAGGACTTCCAGGCGAAGAAGGTGCAGAACGCGAAGCTCGCGACATCGACCAGCCACAGCCTGATGCTGTTGGCGCGCGCCGAGAGCAGGCCGACGAACGCCTCGATGCTGACGTGACCGCGCTGGCTCTGCACATAGGCCGAGGACATGAAGGTGGCGCCGACCAGCAGGAACACGGCGGCCTCGTCCTGCCAGTAGTTCGGGCTGTGGAACACGGCGCGGCCGAGCACGCTGTAGCTCAGGATCACGCAGGCCGCGATCAAGGCAAGTGCGGCGAACACCACGATGATATTGTTGCAGACGGACAGCGCACGCGCGAGCATCGCCACGGCCGTATTGCCCGCGGCTATGCTTGCGCTTTCACCTTGATCCGGGACCGGACCATGGATCATGCGGCGACGTCGCTTGCGAGTTTCAGCAAATTGGCGGCCGTCGCTGTCTTGGCGCCGTAGTCCTTCCAGGCGGTATCGCGCGCGATGTCGCGCCACTTGCCGACAATAGCGGCATCGAGCGCGCTGACCTTGGCGCCGGCCTTCTCATAGACCTTGGTGACCTCGATGTCGTCGTCCTGCGCACCCTTGCGGCCGAAGGCCTCGAGCTCGGCGCCGACGGCAAGGATGATGTCCTGCTGGTTCTTCGGCAGCTTGTCGAAGATCGCCTTCGACATCATCAGCGGCTCCAGCATGAACCAGTAGGACGCGCCGGCGCCCGAGGTCAGCGACTTCGCAACTTCCTCCAGGCGGAACGAGATCAGGCTGGTGGAGGAGGTGATGCCGGCATCGCAGGCGCCGGTCTGCATCGCGGCGTAGATCTCGTTGGACGGCACCGACAGCACGGCGGCGCCGGCGGTCTGCAACACCATGTCCATCTCGCGCGAGCCGCCGCGCACCTTGAGGCCCTTTGCGTCTTCGGGTGCCACGATCGCCTTGGAGCGGCTGGCGACGCCGCCGGCCTGCCAGACCCAGGAGATCAGCAGAATGCCCTTGTCGGCGAGGAAGTCGCTCAGCGCCTTGCCGACAGGCTCCTTCTTCCAGCGCAGGCCCTGGTCGTAGGTCGTGACCAGGCCCGGCATCAGGCCGATATTGGTCTCCGGCAACTCGCCGCCGGCGTAGGGCATCGGATAGAGGCTGAGATCGAGCGCGCCCTTGCGCATCGCAGAGAACTGCGCGTTGGTCTTGATCAGCGAGGAGTTCGGATAGATCTCGGCGGTGAGGTCGCCGCCCGAGCGCTTGGCGACCTCGGCCGCGAACATCCGGCACAGCCTGTCGCGGAAGTCGCCCTTGTCGATGGTGCCGCCCGGGAACTGATGCGAGATCTTCAGCGTGGTCGCGGCATGCGCGGTCCCGACACCCATCCGCAGGACGGCGGGCGCGGCGAGGGCGGAAGCGAGGACGTGGCGGCGTGTGAGCATGGTTCTTCCCCTGAAGAGCTTCTTGGGTGGCTGTTAGGCCGGCGCGGAGCTTTAGTTTAGCCGGTCTTAGCGTGAAACTTCTCTAGTCTGATAGTTCGAGGCGCCCTGATAGTGCGGGCCGACACGAGGTCGCAACTCTTGTCATTCAAGTCTTGCCGTTGCTGCGGCGCACACTGCGCTGAAGCAGCGTCGTCGTTCGGGCCTCGCGTGATGAGCGACGGGCGTACGCGGCGGCATGCTTCAAGAATTCGTTATTGGAGGTAACAACCGGCCGCGCAAGTGCGTCGAGGAGAGAGCGGCAAGTCGTCGCGCTCACATTTGACCACACAAGGGATCACTCATCATGACCACCAAGACCCGCCTCGGCCTTTCCGCCGCGCTGCTTTCCTTCAGCCTGGCGCTGGCGCCCGCCGCCTTCGCTCAGGACAAGATGGGCAAGGACGACGCAATGAAGAAGGAAGGCACGATGTCCAAGGATGCCATGAAGAAGGACGATGGCATGATGAAGAAGGACGACGCCATGAAGAAGGACGGCGGCGCGATGATGAAGAAAGACGACGGCATGAAGAAGAACTGACCGCCGCCACCGCTCATCCTTCACAGGCCCGCCGTCGTGGCGGGCCTGATTGCGCCTCAGCGCTTCTTCTTGCCGCGCTCCTTGCGCGCCGCGTAGCGCGCGTCGCGCTTGGCCTTTTGCTCGGCCTCGAGCGCAGCCAGTCTTTCGGTTTCCTCTTCCTTCTCTGTCTCCCGCGCGATCCGGGCGGCCTCGGCTGCGGCGGCCTCTTCCTCGCGGCGCTTCCGCTCGGCCCTCTCGATCTCACGGGATTCCCTGGCCTTGGCGCGGCGTTCGGCGATCGCCGCGCGCTCCTCGGCCCGTGCCTTCACGGTCGGATCGTCAGCGCCCGGCTGGGTACGAAACTTGTTGAGGAGGTTTTGCCGCGCCTGCAGGGCCGCTTTCTGGCGGTCGGCAAAACCCGGTTCCTTGAAGCCACTCATAGAGGAAGCCTGCTGCTTTCTGTTCGTTGATGGATGGGGTTCGGTTCGGCGTTCAATAAGTGAATAGCGGCGAAAAGGCCAGTGGCGAACGGGGGGCTGTGGAGCAAAGGAGATATGAGCGGAGAGCAAACGGCCGACGGCAGTGGTTGCCCGGCTGGCGACCGGCGTGGTGAGTGGTTGGTCACCGAACCTGCAGATACGCCTAGCCGCGCTGAAACTGCTCGCGCCGGCCGTTGCCCGAGAGCTTTGTGCCCAGGACCTTGGCGACCGTCTCGGCGGTCATCGCGCTGCGGTCCGAGGCGCGCTGGGCTTCCAGCCTGTCGCGCGCCTTTTCGGTGATCAGGAGGCTGATCAGCCGCAGTCTGCTGGTCTCGTCGACAGCCTCCGAGAGCAGCTGCCTGTAACGCTGATAATCGTAATTCGCTTCGTGTTCGCTCACCGGCACGCCCCGCACACGCGCTCCACTTCAGCGAGCAGTTTTTCGCGAGTCGCGCGAGCCCGCAACGGAATTGCATCGCCGATCGCTGCCGGCGCGCATTTCGTTGTGCGACTGTTGCAGAATTGATCGCACGCAACCGTGCAAAAGGTCATGATGCGGGCGATGGCAACAGGGAACCGAAGCGGCCATGAGCGAATCCGAAGACGGAGGCAACCGCCGCGGGGCGCTGATCGGACTGCTGGTCGCGGTGGTCATGCTCGCGGTCGGTCTCTGGCTTGCGCATGACCTGACGGCGGCGAGCAGGATGCAGGACTGCCTGATGTCGGGCAGGACCAACTGTAATGTGATCGAGCCGGCGCGCTGACCCTGCCTTGCGGCAGTGCAATATAGCTCCCACATCAACCCCAAAGATTCGGGCTGAACTGTTTGGTCCCGGTTGTGATTCTGGTCACACGCGGACAGGCGGGCTGCCTCGACTCCCAGAGATCGGCGGGAACCTAGGCCATGATGTCCAAGCTGTGGTCCGGAACGGGCGCGGCACTGGCTGCCGCAGCCGCGGCGGGTGCCGTTTTGGTAGCGTATCTATCCCTGACGCTGGCGTCGCCAGAGCCGGTGTCCAGCGCCGCGCTCGGGCCGGCGTGGCAGTGCAGCCGGGTGGCTTTCGTGCTGACCACCTGCACGCGGGCGGGCGAGGATGAGCAAGAGGCCAAGGCTGAGCGCGAGGTCAACGCTGAGCGCGAGGTCAAGACCGAGGGCGAGGTCAAGGCGATCCCGGTGCGCGCCAGGGACGACTGTCCGCCGGAACCCTAGATTTCTGGTTTCTGAGGTATGGTCTTCAGGCTGACGACGGCCCACTTCGCTCGAGAGCGCTCCGGCCGGGCTGCGCCCGCGGCCGCATTTCAAATTATTTCTTGGTGGCGCCGCGCGGCTTGATGGAGAGGCCAAGGCGCATCGCCATCTTCTTGATTCGCTCCGGCGAACGGCCGGTCGCCTTCACGACCTCCTCCAGCGACTTGGAGGAGCGCGCCAATTCCATCAGTCGTCGGTCCTCCTTGAACGACCACCGCGGCTTTCGGGCCATCTTGTTGGTATCCTTGTGCACTGCTGGGCAACAAAGCCGCCAGGCGGGGACGCCTGACGGCCTTGCCGGTGTGGGCCCGGACCTTGGGGAAATGTCCGGTGGATAAGCAATACTGCTTCTAGGTAAGGTCGCAATTGAAACCGGAATTTAACCTAACCTATCAAGGTTACTTGCAGGGTTTACATCGATAGAGCGTGGCAGGAGGCCTTATGCGCAAGGTCGCCATTTTGAGTGCCGCAGCGTTTTTACTGTCCGGTTGCTGGTCCGACCCCGAGGTCACGGGATCGACCAACAGCTGCGCGGCCAATCTTTATAGCCAGTACAATCCCAAGGTCATGGATCAGTGCGTCAACGCCTGCATCAAGTGTGACCACGGCAACGTCACGACCTGCACGACCTCGTGCACGCTGAAGGGCGCGCGGTAATCGATCGCGCATTCACTGACGCGAACCGGGCTAAGCGGCCGTACGCTCGCTCGCGTGGATCGCGTGGCCTCGCGATATTGCCGCGCCTTGCGCGGCGTGATGAACGCCGTTATCGCGTCTGGTCAGCGGCGCCATCGCAGCGCCGGAAACCCAGAGCGTGGAACAGAGCGCGATGAGCCGGCCTTCCTATGTCGCGGTCGATTGGGGCACCAGCAGCTTCCGGCTCTGGCTGATGAGCGCCGGCGGCGAGGTGTTCGGCGAACGGCGCAGTGACGAGGGCATGACGGTGGCCGCCAGGGCCGGCTTCGCGTCCGTGCTGCAATCGCATCTCGACGCGCTGGGCGTGGCGGCCAATCTGCCGGTCGTGATCTGCGGCATGGCGGGGGCGCGGCAGGGCTGGGTCGAGGCCGGCTATGTCGACACGCCGGCGCATCTCTCCGAGATCCTCAAGGGCGCCGTCGTGGTCAGCGGGCAGCCGCGTGATATCCGCATCCTGCCCGGGATTGCGCAGTGCGATGCCGCGGCCCCCGACGTGATGCGTGGCGAGGAAACCCAGTTGCTCGGCGCGCTCGGTCTGGATGCGTCGGGTGAGGCCCTCGTTTGCATGCCGGGAACCCATTCCAAATGGGTGCGCCTGCGCGGTGGAACCGTCGCGCGATTTGCGACCTTCATGACCGGCGAGTTGTTCAGCGTGGTTGCGCGCGACACCATCCTGTCGCACGCTGTTGCCGGCGCGGACGAGGCAGTTGATGCCGATGCGTTTCGCTTGGCCGTCGCCGCGGCGTTCGCCGCGCCGGCGCTATCCGCCAATTTGCTGTTTCGGGTGCGATCCCGGCAGTTGCTGTTCGGCGGCAGTGCGCAGGCGGGCCGTGAGACGATCTCCGGCACGTTGATCGGTGCCGAACTGGCGGCCGGCCTCGCGGAGCGGGAGCAAGCAACGCCGGTGACGCTGATCGCATCGGGCCGCTTGCAGCGGCTCTATCAGATCGCGCTCGAAAGCCTTTCGATTCCGCTCCGCGTGATGGATGCGGAGGAGGCGGTTCGCCGCGGCCTCGCCGGTGCCGCGGCGGCGATCTGGAACCATTGAGGGATCAACGCATGAGCATTCCGTTTCCGCCGATGAAGCGTCCGCTGGTCGCGATCCTGCGCGGCGTCAAGCCGGACGAGGCTTTGCAGATTGTGAGCGCGCTGCTCGAGGCCGGCATGACCGCGATCGAGATTCCGCTGAACTCTCCCGAGCCGTTCCGTTCGATCGAGATCGCGGCGAAGCGGGCGCCGGCTGATGTCCTGATCGGCGCCGGCACGGTGCTGACCGCAGCAGATGTGGATCGTCTCCATGGCGTCGGCGGGCGCCTGATGGTGTCGCCGAACGTCGATGTCGACGTGCTGGCGCGCGCCCGGCACCACGCGATGATCACGATGCCCGGCGTGTTCTCGCCGACGGAAGCGCTGCTCGCCGCACGCGCGAGCGCCTCGAGCCTGAAATTCTTTCCGGCAAGCGTGCTCGGCGCGTCCGGCATTTCGGCGATCCGCGCCGTGCTGCCGCCGGATGTGATGCTCGCCGCCGTCGGCGGCGTCTCGGATCAGAATTTCGCGGAGTATGTGAAGGCGGGTATTCGCGCCTTCGGTCTCGGCAGCAGCCTCTACAAGCCGGGCATGTCGGCCGCGGACGTTGCGGTCAGGGCGAAAGTCACGATCGAGGCGTACGACAGCGCCGTGCAGGGCGCGAGCTAGGCCGGGTCCGCAATCCTTGAGTGCGGGCTAATCGTCCCGCTTACCGCCGTCGATCACCCTGAACAGCGGCGCCGCCTCGCGAGGATTTTCAAGCAGCTCTTCGACCATGGCGATCGCGGCCGCAACGTATTTTCCGGTCGCGGCGTCCAGCGGCCGTTCGGCTTCGTCTGCCAGCGCGAGCTTGGCGCCTTCGAGCAGTTTGCGGGTGCGGATGGCGGACTCGTCGCCGGAGGTGAGGGCGGCGCGAGCGATCGATCTCAGCACGAACAGCTCGCCCTCCAACCGCAGCAGGCGGTCGTTCAGCTTGCTCAGCACAGTATTCAGGTTCCGCATGTCGTCCTCTCCGGCCGTCGGACCCGTCTTCCATACACGGTCATTCCTGACGAAATTCTTGTGCCGGCCACACACCATCTGGTTCGTTGCACCGCGTCGCCGGTCTCTTCATGGTCCCGGCGGCCCGGGAAGGCGCTGTCTTCCGGCGGAGCGATTTGTGGATCAGGGCGAATAGCCCTAGTAGAGTGGCGCATGGGCTGGGCGCCATGCGCCCATCTGCTTCATTCAAGAAACGACGAAGGAACGCATATGAGGATTGCCGTCGAAACGATCGTTGCCGCGCCGATCGCCGATGTCTGGCGCGCCTACACCACGCCCGAGGACATCAAGCAGTGGAATGCGGCGTCCGACGATTGGCACACCACTGCTGCGACGGTGGACCTGCGCGCCGGCGGCGCATTCTCGTCGCGGATGGAAGCCAAGGACGGCAGCATGGGGTTCGATTTCGCCGGCACCTACACCAAGGTCGAGGCGCCCCGCCTGCTCGAATATTCGTTCGGCGACCGCACCGCGCAGGTTGCGTTCGCTCCTGAGGCGGGCGGCGTCAAGGTGGAGGTCTCCTTCGACGGCGAGGACACCCATTCGGTCGAGCAGCAGCGCGGCGGCTGGCAGGCGATCCTGGATAATTTCAAGCGCTACGTCGAGGCAAAGCGGCGGTCCTGATCCGGCCATCGGAGGCGACGTGATCGATGCAGCAAGGGTCTGGCAGCTTGGCGCTGCCAGCGAGATCGAGGGACGGACCACCGGATCCGAGACTTCGGTGATCGTCGTCGACATGCCGCCCGGGCCGGGACCGGCCTTGCACCGCCATCCCTATGCTGAAACCTTCATCGTGCTCGAGGGGCGCGCACGTTTCACGATCGAGGGCAGGGACGTCGAGGCTTCCGCCGGCTCGGTCGTGGTGGCGCCGGCGCATGCGGCTCACACCTTCATCAATCCCGGGCCGGGCCGCCTCCCGCAGGTCGACGTCCATGCCTCCGACCACTTCGTCACCGAATGGCTGGTACCGGAGGCGGAGCGCCCGCGGGGCCAGGTCGCAGCTCCGCGCGAGCGGAAGGCGTGATGCTGAAACGACCGCGCGCGACCATGCCGGCGGGGATCCGTCGCGAGCTCGACGCGAGCGGCCTGATGCAGGCGTTCAAGGAGCGCCCGCCGTATCAAC
This sequence comes from Bradyrhizobium sp. USDA 3240, assembly GCF_054063295.1. Taxonomy (NCBI): domain Bacteria; kingdom Pseudomonadati; phylum Pseudomonadota; class Alphaproteobacteria; order Hyphomicrobiales; family Nitrobacteraceae; genus Bradyrhizobium; species Bradyrhizobium sp. USDA 3240. The sequence continues at coordinate 6,075 of NZ_JBSSGD010000002.1, read as the reverse complement.
GCAACGACTATCTGCACTGGATCGAACGCAGCGTGCGGGCTGCCACCAGGCGCAAGCGGATCGACCAGATGCTGGAAGAATTGAAGGCCGGCGGGGTCTATATGGGAATGGCGCACCGGCCGAGCAAACGGGCGAGGTGATCGTTCTCTCGGCGCGGTCGCAATAGTCGTCAGGAGCAAATGCGATGCGTTGTGTCTTGGCACTTGGCCTGTTGGTCATCCTGTGCGTGTCTGCGAACGCCGCAACACGGCGTCACTCCCACGCACGCCAACCCGCAACTGTTCGTGCGCCCGCGGATGCGCCGCCGTCTGGGCGCTTCGCCGTTCCCGGCTGGAGTGACGAATCGACGCGGCAATGGCTCGACCGCGCGTCGGAAAATGCCGGCCGAGGCGGATAGTGCGGCAACTCCCCGGAGCCAAGCTCAATCGGCGCCGTCGTCCTCGGTTCCCCGAGCGTTCGATGCCGAGCGCCCGCTGTATTGCCGGGGCACGCCCGCGGCCCTTCTCGCGCTCACGCCCTCGCTCTCACGCAGTTCCTTCCGTGCGCGCCGCGCGGTTCGCATCGCTCGCTTGATGTTTGAATCATGCGAGTCTTCGTCGAAGAAGAGGACGATCTCGCAGCTCGGGCACTGGCGCGAGTAACCGTTCTGCAGCCGCTTGGCGCGATCACGAAAGACGTTCTTGCAGCGTGTGCAACGGATCTGGACGGAGTCTTCCATATCGACCCCAAATATCGACGAACAATGAGAGCGCTGACAATCTCTTCAAGGAAGCAATTCCGGATTAACAAATCACGAAGCACGCCGCGCAAGATCGCGAGAATCGGAACCTGCAACGTGACGAACAGAATACGTTCGGCATCTCAGGCGCCGTCGGAACTTTGTTCACGCACGGAGAACTACGGAAACGTTGCGTGCGCTGATTGATAAGGAACAAGACGCGATTTCAGAGCAGATCGTGAACATCAGAAAAAGAAAGGCCTCAGCGCGTGGGACACACTGAGGCCAAGTTGACACTTTGGTCGTGAGGCACCGTCACCGATGCCTCGGTGCTTAACCTACCTTCGTTTCTCTCCAGCCAAATGGCCCATATGGGCCATGATCGTTGGCACAAGACGTGCAAGCTTGGAGCTGTCAGGATTTTGCATCACCTTCCTGGGGCTAGAGCAACGCCGTCCGCACACATTTCAAGCGGGCGGCGTTGTGCGTTTCGGCGGCAGGTACGCGGCTTCGATCAGGATCAGCGATCCATCGGCCGAATTTCCAGGCTCTCGATTTTGACCGGCGGACTCGAGAACGCATCCTCGTTCAACGGATGCAGCGTGATCGGCGTAGTCGTGCCGCCGGTGAGGACATTGTCGCGCGCGCCGCTTTCGTGGGTGTAGCTGCCGGCGAGTTGGTCGAGCCCGAGCCACGGCGCTGGCGCCATCACCTTCCAGGCCAGTGCGACCTCCTCGTCGCCGATGAAAATGCCGAGGTTGGGAATGGCTGCGACGTAGTGACCGTCCGGTGCGCTATCGGCCTGCAGCACGCAATCGAGATTGGTAACCGGGCCCAGGGTGAAACCGGTATCGGGGCCGCCACGACAGGCGAGCGTTCCGGCCTGCACCTGTTGTGCCTCGGCGGTTGCGACGGGCGTGGCGAGAACGGCCGCGCTACACACCGCAACGATGATCCAATGACCCTTTGTACGCATGGCGCTGTACAACGTGGAGGGAAGCGCAATCGGTCCACGCTCTCGCGTGCGGCCTTCGCTCGTGGTTAAGGGATCCTTAGAATTGGGGCGGCCAACGAAACTACGCCGCCGGGCTCGAAATGAATTGTCCCGACGGCGGCCTGTTTCAATCTGGGCCCGCAATCCCATTCATGTTCTGTCTGCGAGACTGGCGTCGAGGTTCGAGTAACCCGTATTCATACGGGCGTTAGCGTCTCGCGAAAGTCTGGGGTTGGCTGCTGACCCTCTTGTGCCCCGGTGGCGGTCCGATGGTGACCCAGACCACCGCGGCAATCACGATCGCCGTCAGGATGGCGCCGGCCAGGGGCCGATCGTTGTCCATGCTCGGCGCCCGTTCAGATATGATGCTCCAGCTTCCGCATCTCCTGCAGGCGAGCCAGGCAGAAATCCCGATACAATTCGTTGATGAAATCCCACATGACCGAATCCCCTTTTGGTGCAATGGCGGGACGCTAGACCGGGTTTGTTTCCGGCCGGCTTCGCGGCGTCCGGAAAATGGCTTCATCGAAGGGGAGTGGGGTGGCGATCCCGGCGGGATTCGAACCTGCAACCCGCGGAGTAACCCGGGCGCCGCGGCGATTGTCGCGACACCTCCAATCGTTAGCGCGCATCGTCCGTGCGGCCCGGTGATTTTTCCGGGGATCGGGCGCCGTGCCGCCGCGCGATCTCCTCCTCGCAATCGGCATTGAGCTGCCGCGCCTGGCGCGCTGCCCATGCCCGGTCACGCTCGCGGCGCGCGTCGCTCTTGCTGCAGCTCGCGCGTCCGCAGGTCAGGTGCCGTAGACGTCCTGATATTTGATCCGCGCGTGGCGCTCGCCTTCGTCGTTGACGTCGGGCATCGAGACGCTGCCTTCGCGGCAGGAAACGTGTCCCGACAACGCGCGTCGTCAATAAAGAGTGAATAGCGAAATCGCTCGCAGCCAAGTATTAGACGACCGGTCTAATTTAATGGTCTCGGTAAAATGCAGTGATCTCGGCTTTGGCGGAGTTCGAGCGCTGACGGATTGATCGAGACATCTCCAATGAACAACGTCCGCCGACTCCTACGCGGTTGGCTGGTTTCCAACATGAGAGGTCACGTATGGTTCGCAAGATCGCGCTTGGAATGACGATCGCTCTCGCAATGGCTCTGACCGCTCCGGTGGCCATGGCCCAGCAGAAGCACCATGTCAGCTATGATACCCCGGCAACTCAGACGACATACACCCAACAACACGTCATCGATGTTGGCGATATTCCGGGACATCAAGCTCGGCTCTTCGAAATCCGGCGGATCTATGGGAACGATGCCCCCCTCATCAACGGGTCGAGGTTGAAGGAGCAGTGGACGCGCGGCATGTCGGACTACATCGATAACAATGGTCCGGCCCTCATCTACAACGTCTGGATACTGGAGAATGGCGACAAGTTTTTCGTCAGGACATCTCTGGTCGCCCAAAGCAGTGGAGACGGCAAGCTTACAAACATGACATCGGGCGTCATTACGGGAGGCACAGGTAGCCTCGCCAGGATTCGTGGCATCATTAGCAGCCATGGGCCGTCCGAGCCGAAAGCCGGCGTCAATGCCAATCAGACCGACATCGATTATTGGATGGAGTGAGAAGGTCTTCGCCACAGGCGATGGACCGGTGAGAAATTGCCAGTCCATTATGTCCGTTTCCATGATGTCTCCCCAGTGACGATATCTGGGCACCGCAACACCAAAAACGTCATGGCGATCAAGCCGGGAGGATTCCAATGTTGCACCTGAACAGGCCCATCGTGTCGTTTCTGCTCTGCCTGCTCGGCCTCATCGCTGTGACGCGATCTGCAACTGCGGAAATCACCAAAATCGAATTCACCTCGAAACAGCCGTACGGCACGTTTCGCACCGGCGACTATGTGATCTGGCAGGGCATGATCCATGGCGACCTGGCGCCGCAAGAGGCCATTCCGGGCATCGACAAGGCGGCGCGCAATGAACGCGGGCGCGTCGACTACGCGGCAAAGATCATTCTCATGATGCCGGCAGCTCTGCGCGCCGGCAACGGCGCATTGCTGGTGGATGTGCCCAACCGCGGTCGCGTCTACGCCGAGGCGCTCTACAACTCGCCGCGCGACGCGCCGTTTCTCTCCGGCACGCTGGAGCAGGGCACCGGCTTTCTCCAGGACCACGGTTTTGCGATCGCCGAGGTGCATTGGGAGCTCGGACAGGGCGCGGAGCTACCTTCGTTCGCCGACAGCGACGGCAAGACGCGCTACGTCGAGGGGGTAGGCTTTGCGATCGTGCGCGATGCCGCGGATTTCCTCGCGCACGCAGCCACTGACGCCGGAGGAACGCCGAACCCGCTCAAGGGCGCTATCAGCCGCGTGCTCGCGAGCGGCAAATCCCAGGACGGACGCTTCCTGAAGTCCTTTCTCTTGAACGGCTTCAACATGGTGGGCAACCGGCGCGTATTCGACGGCATGCATGTGTTCGTCTCGGCTGCTGGTCTTCTTCCGATCCTGCAGACCGGCCTTGGACCAATGTCGAGCGGTGAGGGAGCTCCCACCTTCGCCAATCCGGACTTTCCCGGCGTGAATGACGGGCCGCTCACGATCGGCGAGATCACCGCCATGGTCGCGGCGCGCGGCGAGGTGCCGCCGAAGATGGTGCTGATCAACTCGACCACGGATTACTACTCGCTGCGCGCTTCGCTCGGCCGCACCGGCGCGTCCGGTACCGCGGACCAGCCGCTCCCCGCCAATGTGCGGATGTACGATGTCGCCGGCGGCTCGCATTGGTGGTTCTAAAGGCGCCCACGTGCACGCAATCGCCCGGCCGTCTCGATTGGGCTCCCTTGTCGCGGGCCTTGTTGCTGCATCTCGATGACTGGGTGAGCCGCAACGCCGAGCCGCCCGCCAGCGAACTGATGCCGCTCGATACCGCGAGCGGCGATCCGCCCGCGCTGCGCGCACCGACCGCGCTTTCCGCTGCCGTGATCCAGGTGCCGAAGCGCGATCAGGACGGCAACGCGCTCGGCGGAGTGCGGATGCCGGATGTCGCCGTGCCGACCGGCACCAATGGCGGACAGAACGCGCCGCAGACATTCACCTGCATGCTGATTGGGACCTTCTCCCCGTTCGCAGCGACGAAAGCCGAACGGGAACGCACCGGCGACGCCCGCCCGTCGATCGAGGAGCGCTACCACGGCCGCGACGATTATGTGAACCGGATCCGGATCGCCGCGCTGGACCTCGTGAGGCGAGGCTTCGTGCTGCCGGAAGATGCGGCGGTGATCGTTCAGGAAGCCGCGTCGAGCAAACTGTTCGCGCCCGCCCCCGCGAATGACGCGCCACGCTGAGGGACGCCCGGATCACGTGCGATATCTCGACGAGTATGACGATTGTTAGCGGCACTTTCGAACTGAACGGGCGAAGATGTCCGTTGCCGGGGCTAAAAACAGATCTCCCGCCTGGCGCTTGCTTCTCCTAGACGACCGGTCTATTTGACTTTTTATGAGCAAGACGTTGCCTCTTCGCCGTCGCGGGCGCCCGCCGAAAGAACTTGCCGGCTTTAGCGCGACCCGTGACGCGCTGGTCCGTGCAGGTGTCGTCATGCTGACGGAGAAGGGCTATTGCGCGACGGGAATCGAGGAAGTCTTGCGTAGCGTCGACGTGCCGAAGGGTTCGTTCTACCACTACTTTCCGAGCAAGGAAGCATTTGGAGCGGAACTGATCGACAGCTACGCTGCCTATTTTTCGCGGAAACTCGACGGCTTCTTCCTGAACGAGCAACACCCCCCGCTGGAGAGGCTTAGGGGTTTCACCGACGATGCTGCGTTTGCCATGAAGCGCTTCCGTTATACGCGCGGCTGTTTGGTCGGCAACCTTGGCCAGGAGATGGGCGCACTTCCACAATCTTTTCGTCAGCAACTATTCGCCGTGTTCATCGACTGGCAGCAGCGCACAGCCAAGTGCTTGAGGTCTGCTCAAGCCACGGGTGCGATCTCTTCCAGCCACGATTGCGATTGGCTTGCCGAATTCTTCTGGATCGGCTGGGAGGGCGCGGTCCTGCGCGCCAAACTCGAGCGCCGTTCCGACCCGCTTCACTCCTTCTCGAAAGGTTTTTTCAAGCTCCTCAGTAAATGAGCCTTTTTGTCATTGGGTCGTTCAATATCAAACAATCGATTCGCTGTGCGGAATAGGTCCGGGGATTTGGTGCAGCATTCGGCGACAAACAGCTGCATTGATCGGCATCTGCTCCACAAACCGTGAATTTGCTTTGCGTTGCAAGCCAGCTAAAGGCCTTTGAAATCTAAGGAATTTCGGGCGCTGAAAACTGGCGATCCCGGCAGGAGTCGAACCTGCAACCCGCGGAGTA
>NZ_JBSSGD010000001.1:0-44207 GCF_054063295.1 Bradyrhizobium sp. USDA 3240 | reverse complement strand
GAAACAAGTGGGGCGCAGATGGGATCGCGCCGCAACTTCAAGGTCTTAGCGGTCGGCCTCGACCGAGTTCGGGGATCTTTCCGGGGATAGGCCGCTGTGGGGTGGCGCGCCAATCGCGGCATTGATCGCGGCGACGGCGACCCGTCGCCAGTAGGCGCGCTGCTGCTCGGAATAGAACCGGGGGTCGAAAAACTCGCCGCCGTTCGCCGTTTCTGCCGCGGCGGCTGCAGCAAGGTCGATCTGCTGGGGGCTTAAGGCGGCCAGCGCAAGCCGCGCGCGCGTTATTTCGGCCTCAGAGCTATCCGACTGCGGGGCGGGGATCGGCTCGCTCACGGGTGGGGCTCCTTGCCGTTTTGCGTGGGGGAACGATGCAGTCTGCAATCACTCGGCCTGCGGCGCGCCCGGCGCTACTTCGGTAACAGCGCCGACAGCAACGTCATAGGCAGGGAAGCCATCAACGGCGAACAGTCTCACCCTTGCGCAGGCGATTTTCTCGCCCGTACCGATGGGCTGAGCGTAACCAGCTGTCAGAACATGTTGATGGTCGGTTGGTAGTACCGGAACTTGGTCTAAAGCGCTTCCCACATAATGGGAAAGATACATTGGGCGAACGTTTCGAATTGCGTTCGTCAAGAACGGCTCAAACGAACCAATGCCGAGGGTGGCGACAGCGTAGGAATGAGCGATCTTTGCGATGAACCTTCCAAAATCGTCACCGGACAGCGATTTTGCTCCGCCGAGAATGACTTTGTTGCCTTTGCCGGCGACCCTCTTAACTCTTTCAATGAAATCTGGCGGCGCAGCGATGTTCAGTGATTCCAAGCGGAAATGACCGTCGTCCATGGGCTGCCGAAAGAAAAAGCCAGCAGGGTATAGGTTCGGGCTGATCATCGGGCTTGGGTGATCGCCGATCGGAATTTCCTTCCGTGTGAAGTCGTCAAGACTCTCGTGCAGTTCAAGCCTTGTTCCGACTGTCGGATTGTCTGCCGACTTGACTAAGATGGTGAAAGTTTTGGGCCACTTCCTTCGGTGCCCACGTCTCATGTTCAGGTAGGCGCGCGCATCACCATATAGGCGATTGATCACGCGGCCCTCGAATGCATGTGTTTCCTTCGCGCATTGATTGCAGGTTGATTTCGGGAGCAGATACCTTCCGCCGATTGCATCGGGAATGATGTGCTCGTCATGAAGGTCCGGATCGCCTAGGGATCCGCAATAGATGCATCGCCCAACGGGCGAGTATGTAATAGGGATAGATACGACTCGTTTCAGCGGCGGCTGCATACATGACTCCGTGGCGGCCTCACGCCAAATGCCTAACACTCCTCAAATGGCTTGATACGCGATCCACGTCGCGCCCCCGAACGCGGCGAGGCCTTTGGCGGTTCGGGAAGCCCAGCGAGCTGGGGCCTCCAACGAAATATCACGCTGGCGAATTCTCCCGAAATAGGAGAAACTTTGCTCCGTTGTGTCCTTTAATTGTGCCTTCCCATGCATAGTAAGCCACAAATTTCGTAGGCAAGTCATGTTTTTCAGCTTGTTCGTTTGGTCCATGATCGCGCTACTTCTCGCGAGCGCGGCTTGCCAGCGGCGGCACAGAATCGAGTGGCTCATTTTGGTGTTGATGACGACCGTGGTCGGCGCCGGCCCCGGGACAACGCAAGAGCGGCTACTGGCTCCGTCCTCGCGCCAGGCACCCACTGGGCCACCGCAGCAACAATGGGAGCGAGTAGCCGCGGATAATGGCGCTGCGTTTGCAATCAAGCTCGACACGATCGGCAGGCCAGAAAAGGGGATTGCAGCCGCGACGATGTGCCAGATCGACGTGGACGGACATCATTGCGTGGGTGGTGACTATGCATGGGTGCTGGATGCCAAGATTTTCTGGTTCGACTGCCGCGGCCATTTTGCCGATGTGACGCATAGCGGCGGAAGCGGATGGCAGGTTGCGCCTCCTTACTCGGTTATCGGTCGTGCCTCGCAGATCGTGTGTGAAAAAGCCGGGATAGATCAGACTTCCAAGCCGCGAAGTGAATCGAGCATACGACCGGATGCTCAGATACCAGCTCCCGACGGCGCACAGGCCCCATCGCTTGCGGCCGCCTCAGGTGGAACCATGCCCATAGACTTCGTCGGCGACTGGTGTTCGTCATTCCGCGACAAGGGCGCCGCGATTTACACGCTGCCGAGTTGGATGGACGAGGGCAAATGCACCGACATCCTCTCGATCAACAAAGACAGTTTCTACTTCAACAGCGAGCATATTCACTGCGAACCGGTAAGCATGCAGCTCGGAAATGATACGGCTCCCTCCGGGACCGCTTATAACGCTACGGTCGCTGCGCGCTGCCAAGCTGATGGACCGGCGACGGCAGGCAGGCTCCGGACCTTTGAGTTCAGTCGTTACAAGGGACACCTGACGATCACCGCGAAATAAAGGCGGCGACTGGCTTCGAGTTTGCGCGGCCGGTACCGGGAAAGATGGTGCCGGCCGGACCGCAATGGATACATGAGATCAAGTTCGACGGCCGCAGCACCAGGCTCATTCGTCGCCGCCCTTGCCCTCGATCGCCTTTGGCGCGTGCTGCTCGAGCTGCTCGAGCAGCTCGCGCTGGTGCCGCTGCGCCTCGGCCGTGCGCTCCATGGCTTCGCGGACGTCCTCGACAGTGGCTCCGGTGTAGAATTCGGACGTGATGGCAATGGTGGAATGGCCGAGCAAGTCCTGCACAATGCGCAGATTGCCGGTCGCCCGCAGTGTCCGCATGCCAGTCGTGTGGCGCAGGTCGTGAATGCGCGCGTCGACGCCGGCTTTCGACCAGGCCCGATCCTTATGCGAGGAAAAGCCTTCCGGGGTGATCGGGTATCGCTTGCCGATCTCGCGGACGTCCTTCGGATTGTGCGGGTTGCGCCATTTCTTCGTACAGACCGCGGTGAAGAAATAGACCGGGTGATGGCCGCGCCGGCGCCAAAGGATCGCGTAGGCCTCGCGCGACAGCGGAATGATCCGCGGTACGCCGCCCTTGGTTATGATCGTCATGGTCGCCAGCTCGAAACTGACCTGCGGCTTTGTCAGGAACAGGTTTTTCCGGCGCAAGCCGGTGATGATGGCGAATTGACGGAGCTCGGCATAGTCGAGGCTTTCGACTTGGTCGATGCGACGCTCCTCGCTCGGCAGTATTTCGCGGACCGGACGCTTCTTCTGTTTCAGGCGGTGCTTTTTCCAGACCGGCTCGCGGATGATTGCGGCGTTCCAGTTCTCTTTTGCCCGACGCATTACGCGCCGCAGCAGATCCAGCGTGCGGTTGACCGTTGTCGGCGTGATGAGCCGATAGAGTATTTTGGGCTTGCCCTTGATGAGGACCGTCGAATCTCGGCGGCGGTCCTGCCGGCGCGTCTCAATCAGCTGCGCGACGTCGTCATCGGTGATCGCATGCAGATAGGTCTTGGCGCCGAGGATCTCGACGATGCGATCCAGAACGGATTTGATTTTCTGGTCAGCGAGGTGCTGGCCGTGCTCGTTCCACCAGCGCTCGCAAGCAGGTTTGAGCCGCAGCGGGCCGCGGCCTTCGCTATTTAGTCGGTCGACGAGGGCTTGAGCTTCCTCGCGTTGCGCGTCCTCGAAGGCCTGCGCGTCACGTTCATCGCGAAGTTTGGTCGAGCCGGAAAAGCGATAACGGTCGATCGAGAAGTCGAAGTGATAGTAAGGGCTTTTCTTCGGCCGATAGACGGACATGCTGCGGTCTCCTCGAGCGCCTGCAGGAAAGCCTCGACGTCCGAGCGGGTGAAGACGCGGCGGGGCTTGATACGGCCTTTGCCTTTGATGCGGCAGGTCAGTTTTTCGTCGGCAATATGCCGCGCGATCGTGGTCCGGTCCATCGGCATCAGACGCGCGAGCTGGGGGACGTCGATCAATGCGAAGGCGGAGAAATGCGCGTCGAGCGCCTGCGGTAGCGCCGTCATGGTGCGGCCTTTGCTTTGCGTTGCAGACGATCGTCGACTATCTCGGCCAGGCCGCGGGCGACCAGACGGGCTGCGGTGTCGTCGCGCAGGGTGCGGGCGCCGAGCCGCCAGCCGCCGCGCGGGCGGCGGACGAAATGATGGCCGAGAGCGAGCAGGCGGAGTGTGACGGGCTGTCCCGAAATGGCGCTGCTTCGCGCGATGCGTGCGCGGGGCTGAATTGCAACAGGTTGCGGAACCGCGCCGCCTGAATCTTCTGGTTGCATAGGGGCGGGAGCGACCTTGTCGCTCAATTCACACCAGTAAGTTTGCGGAATAGGCATCTAGTTGATTGTCCAAATAGAAACATTCGCGTTTCCGGCGAGCGTGACCGGAGGGCAAGAACAATCACAAAACGTGAATAGACGCAACGCAGATAGTTACAGTCTGTGAATGCTTTTGGAAAAACAACAATGAAAACACTTATGTCGAGCCGTCCGCGGTCGTCGGAGGCAAACCGTCACCTTGCTTTGCAGCTCGCGATCCAGCTGCCTGATTCTACCGACGACGCGCGCCAGGTCGTCGACGAGCTCGCCGTCCTGCTCGAAAGCTACATGACGCAGCCCGGACCTCGGCCGCTCTGGGAGCGGCAGGTCATGGCGCTCGATCCGCCGTACCAGGCCGGGCCGGCGCTGTTCTGGACCGTGGCGCTGTTTTTGCTGACGATGCCGATCGTCACGGCACTGGTCGCGCTGGTTGGCGTCCAGGCGGTCGAGATCCCTTTCATGGTGCCGCTGGCGGCCGGTTGCGCGATCGTGTTCGGCCGCCGCTATGGCGTCCTGGTCGGCGCCCTGGCGGCGCTCGCGCATAATCTGCTGATCGTGCCGCCGGCGCTGGAGCTGTCGATGCCGACCGCGCTCGAGCTCGTCTTTGGTGGTTGCTATGCCGGTGCGGCGATCGTCGTGCCGACCATTGCCAAATACGCGGCGGGGCTGCGGGCTGCGGCTATGAGCGCTTGCGTGCGGCTCGCTCCAGCGCCTGAATCGCCGTCGCGAGGTTAACCGGCAGATCGGATGCCATGCCGCGATAGATCCAATTGAGGCCGACGCCTGTCGCCTTGCAGACCTTCAGCGCGGCGTCGATCGTGATGCGTCGGCCGCCTGTCTCGTAATTGTTCCACTGCGGCGCATCGATCCCGACCAGGCGGCACCAGGCCGCCTGGTTTAATTTCATGGCCTCGCGCGTCCGCTTGAGGCGGTGCGCAACTGCCTCGTTACTCTCGGGATTTTGGTCTGCTGATGCTGCCGCCATTACGAGCGGCAATGTCGCCGATGCTGTCAACATTTACCATTTACCCAATGTGAACAGTTTTGACCTTCACAATCCGTGAAGTATGGTCCGAGCGTCATGAATGATTCGCGGTTCAAAAAGCTGGGCACTGCAGCCGAGGTCGTCGACGCGGTCGGTGGCACCTTCAAGGCTGCGGAAATTGCTGAATGCAAACCGCCGGCGATCTCCAACGCGATCGCCCGCGGTCGACTGCCTTCTCCGACATTTCTGATTTTCGACGCCGAGCTCGCCGAGCGCGGTTTCAAGGCGCCGCCGGAGCTCTGGGGCATCCGGTCGCCTCGTCGCAAACGTCGCTAACGGTTTTTCGCACAGGGGCAACATGGGGCGAGAGGCTACACAAGTTCCGGTCGGGAACGCAAAAAAGCGGACCGGCCAACTGGCCGGACAAAAACGGCCAGCTGGCCGGACGATCGCGCCGGCGATGCAGGTTTTCCGCCGGCTTTTCCCGCATCAGACCGCTGCCGAGCTCGCGATCCGAACCGGGGCCGAGATCCGTCATTGCGAGCGCTGCCTCGCCGGCGACCGGGATCTCGGCAGCGCCTTTCAAGCCAAGCTGCTGCAGTCCGACGTCGGCGACAAGATCCTCGACGCGATCATGGGCGAGGCGCGGCCGGCTTGGTGGGTCGGATTCAAAAAGCAGCTCGAGCTCTCGAAACTGGTCAAGGCGCAGGCCGAGCTCGGCCGGCAGATCGAGTCCATGCAGCGCGGCATGGCGGATTAACGGGGCAGACCATGGGGCAAGACACACTCGCCGGCATCGACGTCAACGATCTGCGCTTTCTCGTCATGATGGGCTGCGTTCTGCTCGTCGCCGCCTTCGCTGCGGTCGGCGCCGCGATGCAGCCTTTCCTCGAGCGTCGCGGCGATGCCGGCGCCGGCTTTCGTTGGACGCGCCGATGACCAAGAAACCGGCCGCAGAAACCCGCGCGACGAAGATCGCCAAGGACCAGCTGAAATCGATCATCGAGCGCGTCGAGCGTCTGATCGAGGAAAAAAAGACGATCGCCGACGACATCAGCGACGTCTACGCCGAGGCCAAGGGCAACGGCTTCGACGTCAAGGCCCTGCGCGCGATCATCAAGATGCGCCAACAGGACCCGATCGAGCGCGAGGCGCATGAGACGATCCTCGATACCTACATGCAGGCACTGGGGATGCTGTGATGCACGGCTCTTTCGCCAGCGTCCGGCCGAGTGAATCCATCTCGATCGAGCGGCTGCTCGACTCCGGGCTGACGCCCTGGCGGCGGATCATCCTCTCTGCGCGCGATAACATCTGGTCGCTGGTCGACGCCTGCGATTACGACTGGCTGTCGAGAAATACCTGGAACGTGTCTTGGGGCTCGCGCACGCCCTGGCAGCTCTACGCAAAGCGCAACGTCGGGCCGGACCGGGCGACCCTGCGTCAACATCGCGAGATCAAGATCGTCCGCGATCCGCGCTCCGAGCGGTTCATGCGGACGCATCACGTCGACCACGGCAACGGGCAAACGCTCGATAACCGCGACGACAATCTCTCCTGGTGCACCCACAAGCAGAACATGAAGAACCGCCGGCCGCGCGCGGCGATCCCTTCGCTCGAGCAGATCGTCCTCGAGCTCATGCGCGTTCACGACATCCCGTTTCCGCAGGAGGTTCCGTTTTGACCGACGTTCCCGCATCCGATGGCATGGGGCTGACCGCCCGCATGGTCGACGCGTTGAAAGCGATCACTGAATTTGTCGGTCGCCATGGTGCGATGCCTACGCGCCGCGCGCTGGCCGACGTGATGGGCTGTAATCCGAACAACGCCAACCGCCTGATGGATAGCCTGGTCGAGCGGGGCGAGCTGTCGGCCGTGACGCGGCGCGGCTGGGTCGCGGTCGCTGGTTTCGGCCGCGACGGCGTCCTGATCTCGGTCCGGCCGCATATCGCGGCGCGGCTCGCCGCCTATTGCGCGGCGAACGGCGAGAAGGTGACGGCCGTCGCCGATGACGCGATCCAGCTGCATCTCGACCAGCTCGAGGGCGACGTCGCTACTGTCGTGCCCTGCGGCGACGGCGTCGCCATTGTCGTCGACGACGAGGAGGGCGCCTCGTGACCGAGCTCGTCCGCTATGAAGCTGCGCGCCGCGCCTTGGCTGAGGCTGTCGCCGTCGACGAGGTCCTCGAGATCCGGGACGAATGGGAAGCGATCCGGCTTGCCGGGCTGGTCGCCAAGGATGTGGAGCTGCAGGTCCATGCGGCGAAGATCCGCTTTCGCGCTGAGCGCCGTCTCGGCGAGCTTGTCCGCGAGCAAAAGAAAACGGTCGGGCTCGCCAGGGGCGGCCAGCCCTACCAGTCCGAGCGGGAACAGGTAGACCGGCCGGCGACATTGGCGGAGGCCGGCATTGACAGGAAGCTGTCGGCGCGCGCGCAGCGGATCGCCGAGATGAAGCCCGACGAATTCGAGGGCGCGCTCGTCCAGCACGAAACCGAGATGCGGTCGGCGAAGGGCCGCGTTTCGATGGATCTGACCAAGGTCGCGGCCGAGGAAAAGGGCCGCGAGCATCGCCGCAACGTGGCGCAGGCGCTCTCTGATGCCTCGGCGTTGCAGCCGACCGGCCGCAAGTATCCGATCATTTACGCCGATCCGCCGTGGCATCGAAACCAGGGCGTCACCAGCCGGTCATACGAGAACCATTATCCGACGATGCCGTGGTCGGAGATCTGCGATTTGCCGGTGAAGGACATGGTCCTGCCGGACGCTTGGCTGTTTCTCTGGATTCCGCGCGCGCATCTGCTCGCCTGGCATGAGGCCGAGATCGAGGCGACGGATCTGCGGACCGGCGAGGTCATCAAGGTCCGTGCGCAGATGCCGCTCGCCTCGGCGGTGGCGCTGTCATGGGGCTTTGAGTCCTACTCGACCGCGTTCGTCTGGACGAAAAACGACGAGGAGCATCCGACCGAGGCCGGCGGCGCCGTCCTGGTGCGCGACCAGGACGAGCTGCTGCTGCTGTTCAAGCGGGGGAAGGGCCTTCCGAAACCGGGGAGCGGCGAAAAGTTCGGCTCCAACCATCGCGAGCGCTCGCGGCCGCTCGGTCATTCGCGCAAGCCGGAGCATTACCGGCGCATGATCGCGGCCATGAGCGGCGGAGTGCCGGCGCTCGAGCTGTTTGCGCGCGTCGATGCTGAGCATCCGCTGCCGCCTGGCTGGGATGCATGGGGCAACCAGGCGGCGACAGCTGCGCTCGACGGGACTGCGGCGCGCGTCGCGGCCTTTTGCGCCGATGGTCCTGCCTGGGTGACGCGCGACGAGGTCATCGCGGCCGACCGTGCCGCGCTTGAGCAATTCAATTCCCAAGCGATCGCGGGCGAGAGCTCGGCGCCTGACGGGGCGCCGGCGGGTGTAGAACCGCCGCGCGATCGGACTGCCGATGGTCAGTCATCGGACGAGGCCGCAACGGGTAGCCATAGCGCTGCGGCCTCACAGTTAGCGGACGCCGGAGCTCACGCCGGCGATCGTCCAGCCCTTTCGGCCGATGTTGCCTCGTCACCGATCGGGAAAGTCGTTTCGAGCGTCGCCGTTGCCGGCCGCGCCGATACAGCCGAGCCGCCGGCGAACCGACCTGGACGCGACATTCTCGACGACGGGCTCGATATCCCGGAATTTCTGCGTCGGACGCCGAAACCGGCGCCGGATCTCGTCGTCGCGCAAACCGAAATGGATCTCGCGCGTATCGACCGCGCGCCGGCCGAGGTCGTGAACGATCGTCTGCAAACGCGGTTGCCGCTGACCGAGGACGAGCTCGATATGCAGGCCGCGTTGTTCGCGATCGACGCCGGCGAGCGGATCGACGGCGACATGGTCCGGCATCTGGTCGGCGCAGGGTTCGCGCATTGCACGTCGACCAGGGTCATGGTGACCGATGCCGGCCGCGATTTCCTCGCGCAACTGGTAGCAGCGCCGGCGCAGCTCAATATCGAGGCGCGCGCGTGACCGACAAAGTCGCTCTGTTCCGGCAGATCGCCGCGATCGAGGCCGAGATCAAGGATCGTAGCGCCGGCGCGCGCGCGAGGCTCGATCGGTCGGCGTCGCAGCGCCAGTGCGACGGCCTCGAGGCCGGCGCGAAAACGCTGCGCTGGCTATCGCAGAACGCGGTTCGCATCGCTGCGGCGTCGCCGCTTCCGGCCTGCACAATTTCGATGACCAGGCAGCTCACTGCCGTCGAGACCGAGCTCAAGGATCGTCGCAGCGGCGCGCGGGCCAAGCTGGGCTCGTCCGCTGCGATCTACCAACGCGACGGCCTCGAGGCCGCTGCGAACACGCTGCGCTGGCTGCAGCAGCACGAGGCAAGCATCAAGGGGGCATTGCGACAATGAGACAAGGTGATTGGTTGCAAACCTACAGCGGGCGCAGATTCTGGCCGCTCGACCCGAGGCCTGAGGATGTTGCTATCGAGGACATCGCGCACGCGCTCGCGATGGTCTGTCGCTTTGGCGGGCATTGCCTTCGCTTCTACAGCGTTGCCGAGCATTCGATTTACGTTTCGCAGCACTGCGGCGAGGCCGATGCGCTGGCAGGTCTGCTGCATGACGGCAGCGAGGCCTATCTGCTCGACATGGTGCGGCCGGTAAAACGGTTCATGCCGGATTACCGCGCGGCCGAGGAGCGGCTGCAGCGCGTTGTCTATGAAGCGTTTGGCCTCGATCCTGTTACGCCGGCCGCAGTCAAGCGCACGGACATGGCGCTGCTTTTGACCGAGCGGGCGCAGGTCATGCGGCCGACCGACGAGATCTGGTCGGTCGACGTTGACGGGCCGCTCGACATACCGCTCGATTGCCATCCGCCCTATACGGCCAAGACGCTGTTTCTCGATCGCTTCCATCAGCTGATGCAGGCACGGCGATGACGCAGCTCGACATCTCTGCGATCGCGGTTGGCGCGTTTGCGCTGTTCATGTTCGGCTATTCGCTCGGTTGGTTGCAGCGCGACCGGATCGCCCGGCGAGCGATTGCGCTCCAGCGGCGTTTCGATGCCGGTGGCTCTGTCTGCGAGGATCTCGAGGCCCGCGTCCGGAGGGCCGCTTGATGGGCTCGACACGGCACAAGTGGGGCGAGAAGGTCCGATTTCCGCTCAAGACCGAACAGCAATGCATCCGCTGCGACATGGTCAAGGTCGGCCGGCGCGAGGGCGGTCCTGCGGGCTATTGGGACGAGTTCTGGCGCGACGAGGAACGCATCCACTGCACGGCGACGCCGCCCTGCGATGCGCGGCGTGAGGCGGTTGCAGTTGCGGCGGCCTAACGCGATCGTGTGCTGCCTGGCTGGCGAAGGGCCGGAGGCGATGACTCTGGCGGAGGTCATCTGCCAGCTGGTCGTCAAGGGCGCGGAGCTCGGCGAGCTCGAGGAATACGAGATCCCGGATCGGGACGCGATCGCCGCCGGCTCAGTCAATCCGCCGCGGCTCAAGCGCCGCGGTTTCCGTCGCGAGTGGCTCGAGCGGCTCGGCGTCGCGATCGAGCGCGACGCGATCTCACGGCTATCGGCGCATGACATCGTTTTCCGTCTGCTGCAGCCGCGACCGTGAATTGTCAGTGTTCTGTTGCGTCAGCGTTTTCCCGAATTCTCTTGGTTAGGAAGTTAAGATGACCGCGAAAAGGCGGGCGCGACGCATTGCCTCGGACGAGGCGACTGCATGGGCGCGCAATCTCGAGCTGGGCAATCCTTACGCAAAGAGCGTGCTGCGCGCGCTCGGCGAGTATGTCGACGGCGATGGCCTCTGCTGGGTCGGCATTCCGTCGCTGGCGGGCGATTGCGATCTATCGCAGGACACGGTTCGACGGCGGCTGGCCTGGCTCGAGGAGATCGGCGCGATTGGCCGGACGCCGCAATGGCTCGATGAGAACGGCCGCCGCAATGGGGATGGTCGTGGCAAGCGCACCACGGATCTGATCCGGCTGCTGGTCGACGCGGATATCGACGCGATCGAGGCGCGGGCCGCCGGGCGCAACGTCGACGAAAATCAAGTAAATTCAAGGCCGATTAGCCCTAGCTGGCAGCAAGGGCTAAATTCCGGCGCCGACGACGTTAGCCCTCGGCCAGCACTAGGCCAGCCCTCGCAATACAGCCAGGGCCTAGACTCTTCTGAACCTGAACCGGAGAATCCCCCTAAGTCCCCCTCCGGGGGATTTCCGGATGATCGCGAGACGATCGAAGAAAGTGAACCTGTCGAGTTCGCAGCGGTATTCGAGAGCTACGTCGGGCATGAGATCATGCGGCGCGACCTGGCGCTCGAGGAGTTCCGCCTCCTGACGCAGGAGGATCGCGCCTGGTGCGGCCATGCCGTCCCGCTCTACATGGCGAAACTGCGCGAGCTCAAACAGCGTCGGCCGCTGAATTTTCATCTCTGGGTGCGGACGCGCGGGTTTCGGGAATTCCCGGCGCCCGGCGCTGCGCCGGCCAAGGCGGCGCCTCCGCAACGGCGGTTCGTGCAAGGCGACGAGCTCAAGGGCTTGGCAGTGGCGATGCAGATTGCCGAGCGGCGCGAGCTCCGCATCATCCGCGATCAGGATCTCGGCGAGGGCGTCTGGACGCAGCTCGGGCCGCAGGCTGACCTGTCGGCGATGGCCGCGTTTGCCGGCGCCGACCGCGAGGCCTGGCAGGTCGTCGACCTTGGGACGCCGCAGTTTGCCGCCTGGCGCGATCGGCTGGCGCTCTGGACCGGCGCCGAGCCGCAGGCCGAGCGGATATTCCTCGAGCCGTTTGATCCGAACGTTCACGGCATCTCGTCCTCGAATCCGAATTTCCGTTTGAGGAAGTCAAAGCAGGGCTTTCGCGTGCCGGCGCCGTGGCCGCCGCGGCGCGATGGGACGTGGCAAGTCGCAGGGGAGAGCGAATGAACATGCAATACCGCAAGGGGCAGATCGTCGGATATGTCGAGGCCAGCGATCGGCTGGCGGTGCCGGCGGTGCCCGACAGCTGGCACGTTCTGCAGGTCATGCCTGGTCGTGACGCGAGGGTCATCAAGGCTTTCGCCGAGCGCTGCATCAGCGGATGGTCGCCGATCGTTGTTCATTTCGTCCAGCGCGGCAACGGCCAGCAGGCGCGCCGTCCGCATCTTGGGCGCCGGATCGAAAAGGCGTTTCTACCGGGCCTGATCTTTTTGCCTGATTTCGAGCTTGTGCGGCTCGGCGAGATCCGCAGCATTCCCGACGTCGACAATCTCCTCAACTTCGGAGAGCTGCGGTCCTGGCTCAACGCAACCGAGATGCAGCTGCTGCGCGATATCGTCAAGATCGAGAACCTGCTGCCGTCGCGGCGGCGCTGGGCACTTGCGCAGCTGTTCCTGAAATACGGGTTCATTAGCGTTGCGCAGGCCGAGGACGAAACCAAACTGCGGGTTGGTAGGCAGATACGCGTCGCCGATGGCGTGTTCTCCGGCCTACGTGGACTGATCGAGCGAATTGACTCAAATGGGCGACTCAGTGCCTACGTCGGTGACGGAAAGCACGGCGTCAAGGTAAGCGGTTTGACCGAGGCGCAGATCGAGCTGATCGACTAATTCGCGGTGCGGTGCATGCGCGGCAGCTCGGCTAAAAGTGCGGAGCCTGATTCCAGGCGGACGCGCGCAGCGCGCCTCGGCTCTGACCAGATCAAAACGCCGATCGCAGTTGCTGCGGTCGGCGTTTTCATTTGCATAGGATGTGCGGTAGCGCCTCGCGCTATCGCTGCCCTGCTTGGGCGTTTCCTCCCTAGACTTGAGGCCGATCATCGCAAGGTGGTCGGCCTTTCCTTTTGGTGATGCCGCAGCCGCCTTGGAAAGCCTGGTACAAGTTAGCCCGCTGGCGAGCACTGCGGCTGTGCATCTTCGTGCGGGATCTCTACACATGCCAGCGCAAGGGCTGCGGCAGGGTCGATGCCGATACCTCGCTGCTGGTCTGCGACCATGTCCTGCCGCATCGTGGCGATGAGCGCCTGTTCTGGGATGAGGGCAACCTGCAGACGCTCTGCAAGGCTTGTCATGATCGAGACAAGCAGCGCGAGGAGCAGGCGAGCCTGCACACGCGCGGCGTCTGGGATTGAGGGGTAGGGGGTGGGCAATTCCTTCGCGGATGCCTCTCCACAGACCGGCCCATCTCACACTGACGGGTTTTTTTCATCATGGCCGAAGTTTTCGACCTGTTCGGCGATCCTGTGCCGGCCAATTGGGGCGGCCGTGGTCGGCCGGAGCATGTCGCCAATCAGCAAAACCGGAATCGCGTCAGCCTGTTAGTCGCGCTCGGTTGGAGCAACGCGCGGATTGCGTCGGCGCTCTTCATCACGCAACCGACGCTGCGGAAGCATTATTTTTCAGAGCTCAAGTTTCGGGACGTTGCACGCGACCGGCTGGTCGCGCAGGTCGGCGTCAAACTGATGGACGGCGTCAACGCCGGAAACGTCTCGGCGATCCGGGAATTCCAGAAGTATCTCGAGCGCAACGACCTGATGATGTACGGCCAGACGCAGCAGCCGGCGAAAGCCTCGGTGGCTGAAAAGCCGGCGCCGGCCGAGAAGGTCGGCAAGAAAGCCGCAGCGATCGCCGCCGCGCAGCAGCCTGACGCCGGCACGCCGCTCGGCGAGCTCATGGCGCGGCGTCAACAGGCCGTCACCTCGCACTGATGATCCTCTCGGGCGAAAACGCCGCGCCGCTGGTCGCGCCGGAGATGTGGGACTTGTCCTGCGTCGATTGGACCGATCGCATGCGCGAGGGCCGGTCGCTTGTGCCGGATCTGCCGCTGTTTGCCGCCGAGGCCGACATCGCGCAGGCGTTCTATGACGAGTTGCAGCTGCCGGACGTGCCTGGCGCGCCGAAAATGCGGACCGCGTCGGGGCAGTGGTTCCGCGATATCGTCCGCGCGACGTTCGGCAGCTGGGACCCGCAAAATCAGGTTCGCTACATCCGCGATATCCTGGCATTGGTCCCGAAAGGCTCCTCGAAAACGACCAACGCCGCGGCGCTTCTGATCGTCGCGATGCTGATGAATTTTAGGCCGCGCGGGACCGCGCTGTTTGTCGGTCCGACTCAGGCGATCTCAGATCGCGCTTATGAGCAGGCGGTCGGCATGATCGAGGAGTCGCCGGATCTGCGCCGGCGGTTTCGGCCTCGCGACCATATCAAAACGATCGAGGACCTGGTCACCAAGTCCGAGGCGCAGGTCAAAACCTTCGATCTCAAGATCCTGACCGGCGCGATGGGCTTGTTTTTCGTGTTGCTCGACGAGCTGCATGTCCTCGGCAGAAGCGCGTCGGCGGCAAAGGTGCTGCGCCAGATCCGCGGCGGCCTCGACAAGACGCCGGAGGGCGTTTTGGTGATGACGACGACGCAAAGTGACGACATTCCGGCCGGCGTGTTCAAATCCGAGCTGAAGTTTGCGCGCAACGTGCGGGACGGCAAGTATCGCGGCCGGATCATCCGGCCGATGTTGCCGATCCTGTACGAATTTCCGCCGGACATCGCGTCGCTGACGCGCGAAGAGCGGTCCGCCGGCGTCGAGGAGCGATGGAAAGATCCGGCCAACTGGCCGATGGTGATGCCGAACCTCGGCCGCTCGATCCATCTGCCGTCACTACGCGCCGATTGGGAAAGCGAGCGCGAAAAGGGCGAGGACGCGATCAAGGTCTGGGCCTCGCAGCATCTCAATATCGAGATCGGCGTCGGCATCAATAACGAGGGATGGCGCGGTGCCGACTATTGGGAGGGCGCCGTCGACGAGACCCTGACGCTCGATACGCTACTCGAGCGCTCCGAGGTCGTGACGATCGGGATCGACGGCGGCGGCCTGGATGACCTGCTCGGGTTGGCCGTCATCGGCCGCGATCGCAAGACGCGTGAATGGCTGTCCTGGTATCGGGCATGGGCCAACCCGAAAGTGCTCGAGATCCGCAAAGACATCGCGGCGCAGCTGCAGGATTTTTCCGACGCCGACGAGATCTCGATTTGCCCGGTCCCGCAAGACGTCCTCGAGCTCGCGATGATTGTCGCGCAGATCATCGCGTCGGGCCTGTTGCCGGAGAAAAACGCGATCGGCATCGATCCGAACAACGCCGCGGCGATTATCGAGGCGCTGGTCGGGGTCGGGGTGACCGACGACATGATCCGTCGGCTGCTGCAGGGACCGGCGCTGGCGCCGGCCATGTACGGACTCGAGCGCAAATTGTCAGACGGCACGTTCTGGCACGGCGGCATGCTGCTGATGGCCTTCGTTCTGGGAAACGCAAAGGTTGAGCAGCGCGGCAACTCCGTGATGGTGACGAAAGCCGTCTCCGGCCGCGCAAAAATCGATCCGCTGGTCGCGCTGTTTCAGGCCGCGATCCTCATGAGCTGGAATCCCTCGGCCGGCAGGCTCGTGACCGGCGCTGATATCCTGACGGTGGTCTGATGGGAATTTTGAGGAGCGGGCTGGGCTCGGCGTTCCGCGCGGTCGCCAATGCGTTCGATCCTGGCGCGCCGCGCGACATGGCCGATCCGCAGTATTGGGCGGATTTTGGCGGTCGCATGTCGCTCGCCGGCGTCGACGTCACGGATAGCAACGTCAGCCAGCTCGGCGCCGTCCAGGCCGTGCGTCACGGCCTTTCGTCGGCCATGAAATCGCTGCCGGCGTCGGTCTATCGGCGCGGCGCGAACGGCGCGCGCGAGGCGTTGCCGGATCATCCTGTCACCAGGTTGTTTGCGGCCAACCCGAACGCCCGCCAGACGCCGGCGGAGCTGGTCGGGGAGCTCGCCTGGAACGTGTCGTACTACCGGAATTCCTATTGCGCGATCTTGCCGCCAGGCGATCCTCGCGCATCGGAGTATTACGCGGTCGGCGGCCTCGAATGGCTGCATCCGCGACGCCTGGCGATGGTCGAGCGCGGCATCGACGGGCGCTTGTATTACACGTTCAATCCGGCGGCGACGATCGTCCAGGGCGCGCAGCTCAAACAGACGACCTATCGCGACGACGAGCTCTGGCATATCCGATCGAATCCGTTGCGCGAGGACGGCTTGCTCGGCGAGCCCATTTTCCATAGCGCGAGGCACGTCTTTGCCCGTGCGATCGCCGTCCATGACTACGGTGACCTCTGGTTCAAGAACAACGGCCAGTCCGGCGGCACGCTCGAGCATCCCGGCGTGTTCAAGGACAAGGAAGATCGAAACCAGTTTCTCGAAAACTGGCGCGCTGCCGGTACCGGGACGAACCGGCACAAGGATCGGCTGCTGACGCATGGCGTCAAATATAACCCGATCAAGGTGACGAATTCGGAGGCGCAGCTGCTCGAGACCGAGGACGCCGCCGACACTGCGGTTTTCGGCCTTTGGAGCTATCCGCTGCATCGCGCATCGCGCCTCAAGCGCGCGACAAACAACAACGTCGAGCAGCAGTCGCTCGATTTTGTCGTCGGCTGCGTCGCGCCGCTCGCGATCGAGCTCGAGCAGGGCGTCGAGCGGGATCTGCTGCTCGACAACGAAAACGGCGATCTGTTTTTCGAGTTCAATTTTTTCGGCCTGCTGCGCGGCGACCTGCTGAATCGTTATCGGGCCTATCTGATCGGCCGCCAGGGCGAATGGCTGTCCGCCAATGACATCCTGCGGTTTGAGAACATGTCGCCGCGGACTGATCCCGGCGGCAACGAGTACAAAAACCCGCTGACAAAGGACTCCGCCGGCGGCGCGCAGGGCGGCGACGATAAGGGCGGCGCCGGCGGTGGCTCGAGCTCTCCAAACGAGGACGGCAACAATGATTAAGATCGAAACTGCGGCGCCGGATCTGCGCCAGGTGTTGACGCAGATCACGTCGATCGACGCCCTGGTCGCGCTCGAGGTGTCGGCGCTCGCCGATTGCCTGGCGCGCGCCGAGCAGCGCCAGGCTCTCGTCGCAGCCGCGGCGGCGCAGGCCTCGAGCTCGGCGAGCAAGATCGCGCTGGTCTCGGTAGCCGGCGGACTGACGCCGCGCGGCAGCTGGTTCGGCTCGAGCCTGTCCGGCATTGCCGCGCAGGTCACGCGCGCGGCCGATGACCAGGACGTCGCTGGCATCGTCCTCGACGTCGACAGTCCCGGCGGAACGGTCTCGGCGACCGTCGAGGCCGCAAATGCTGTCGCCGCTGCCGCGGCAAAGAAACCCGTCGTCGCGGTCGCGAATACCCTCGCAGCCTCGGCTGCGTATTGGATCGCCTCGCAAGCCGGCGAGCTGGTGATGACGCCGTCCGCCGACGTCGGCTCGATCGGCGCGATGATTATGCATCAGGATATTTCCGGCTGGCTCGACCAGATCGGCCTCAAGATGACGATTGTCCGCTCGGAACAGTCGCCGCTGAAAAACGAGGCGCATCCGTTCGCGCCATTGTCGGACGAGGCCAAAGCCTATCTGCAGGGCCGCGCGAACGAGGCGGGCGCTGATTTCATCAAGGCGGTCGCGAGCGGCCGGCGCGTGACGCAGACCAAGGTCCGCGAAGAGTTCGGTCAGGGCCGTATGGTCGGCGCGCGCGAGGCGGTTGCGCGTGGTATGGCCGACCGGATCGCAACGCTCGACCAGATCATCAGCGGCATGGTGCAGCAGCGCTCGCCGCGGCCGAGCTCGCGCCGGCGATCGGCGTTGGCATTCGATTAGCCGGGTAGCTTCTCGCATAGCTGTTCTGGTCGCCATGATCGGACTTGGGGCACTCGTCGTTTACGAGTTGTACCCCATTTGCTTTAAGCCCGCGGAAACTGAGACTTAACCGATATTCTGGTATGATTGCGCACCGATTCTGGTCGGCGAAACGGAAATGGCGAAGTCCTCAAAACTCGTAGCCGTGAAACGCGGTAAGGTTCTCTTGGTGCGCCGCAGGAGTGACCGGCTTTGGATGTTTCCTGGCGGTCGCAAGCGGTCACGCGAGACTGAGAAGGACTGCCTGCGAAGGGAGATCAAAGAGGAGCTCCCCAACCTCAAGCTCGGGCGCGTCCGGCTCTGGAAGGAAGTAAAATCGAAGAACCGCCGCTCAGGCAGAAAGATGAGCGACGCGATCTTTGTCACCAGAAAAGCATCCGGTCGCCTGACCATTGGCGACAAGAACGAGATCGACAGAGCTATCTGGCGTAAGCCGCGCGGCATTCGACTCACGCCCACGTCCCGGTATGTCAGGGACCAGCTTTTTCCGAAAAAGTAAGGCCGCCTCAGTTGGCGGAGACCTCATCTTCGGTTCATGTCGCCTGTTGGCCCAAGGCCGACGATTTGACGTAAAGTTCGCGACGTCAGCTCATTGATGAAGAGCGGACACGCGTGTCCGGTCAGCTCGCCCTAAGGCGGCCGCTCACCCATTGCCGGCCAACTATCCGGCCGCCTCCCGTTTCATTTCCCGAGTTGCTCGACCCGCGCCGTCGCCTGGACAGCGGGAACGCGGGCTCTTTCTCCGTCCAGGCAAATCACACAACCAACCAGGAGTCACTGATCCATGCGAGTGGACATCAAGCAGCTGCGCCAGGCCCGCGCCAACAAGGCAAAGGACGGCAAAACCGCGCTCGAGCAGCTCAATGCGCTGCAGGGCAAAGCTACTCTGACCGAGGCCGAGACCACGCAGGTCGGCGAGCTCGAGACCAAGGTCGACGCGCTGGAGGCCGAGGTCGCCGAGCTCGACAAGCAGATCGCCGCCGAGGAAAAGAAGCTGCGCCGGACGGCGCTGTTCGGTTCCTCGACCGCGCTCGGCGGCCCGGCTCTGGCGACCGTCGTGAACGATATCAATCCGGAGCGGACCGGCGGTTTCCGCAGCGTCGCGGAATTCGCGATTTCGGTGCGCAATGCGATGACCGGCGGCGGCCTCGATCCGCGTCTCGGCGCGGCGCCGACCAATTTCCAGCAGAACCAGGGCGGCAGCGGCGAGGGCTTCCTGGTGCCGACCGAGTATCGCGAGCAGATCTGGGCGCTCGTTTTCGACGACCAGAATCTGCTCGGTTTCTGCAATCCGGAGCCGACGCAGGGCAACTCGATCGCGATCGCAAAGGACGAGACCACGCCGTGGGGCGCGTCCGGCGTCCAAGCGGCCTGGCGCTCCGAGGGCACGCAGCTGATCGCGACCAAGGCGGCGATGACCGGCGAGATCATCCAGCTGCATGAGCTCTACGCCTTCGTGCTGGCCTCGCAGGAGGTCCTCGACGATGCGCCGCGGCTGCAGAACCGCATCTTCAACCAGGCAGCAAACGCGATCCGTTGGAAAGCGTTTGAGGCGGTCATGACCGGCGACGGCAAGGGCAAGCCGCTCGGCTTCATGAACGCGCCGTCGCTGGTGACCGTCTCGAAGGAAGCGGGCCAGGCGGCTGACACGATTCCAGCCGGCCAAGGGCAATAACACCAAGTCGCATTTCGTCGCGCTCGAGGCGCGCTGATCGAGCTCCGCGAGCTCGTCAGGCAATGTCGGCGCGCCGGCCTGATCGGGCCGGCGCGAGTAACAGCCGCGTTTCGTTTCCCAACCATGAGGAGTGCAAATGCACACCAATCTCAAACCGTCGCAGCGCGTCAGCGTCGTCGACTCGATTAACCCGCAATCGTCCGCTGCTGCCCTGACCACGAGCTGGATCGATGCCGGCAAGTTCCACAACTATATGGCCGTCATCTCGCTCGGCGCGCTCGGCGCCGCTGCGACCGTCGACGCCAAGATCCAGCAGGCGACCTCGGCCGCCGGCGCCGGTGCAAAGGACATCGCCGGCAAGGCGATCACGCAGCGCACGAAAGCCGGAGCCGACGATAACAAGCAGGTCCTGATTAACCTCAAGCAGGAAGATCTCGACATCAATAACGGCTTTGGTTTTTTCCAGGTGTCGGTAACGCCGGCCGTCGCTGCCTGCCTGGTCGGCTGTTCCGTGCTCGGTTTCGATCCGCGGTACGGCTTCGCAACCGACAACGATGCGGCGGCCGTCGCCGAGGTCGTCGGCTGATTCAGCTGGCGCCTCGGCCGCACCAGGCCGAGGCGCCTCTTTCCCTTTCCGGCAGGGCTTCCCGACATGCTCCGCATCTCTCAGCGTCCGGCGGGCTATCCCGTCACACTCGACGAGGCCAAGGCGCAGCTGCGCGTCTCGAGCACGAAAAACGACGCTTTGATTTCCGGCCTGATCGGCGCGGCAACGGGGCATTGTGAGGCGCTGGTCCAGCGCGCATTTATGCCGCGGACGTTTCAATGGGTGCTGCCGTGCTGGCGGCCTGTGATCGAGATCCCGATCGCGCCGGTCGTCCATGATGCGATCCATTCGATCAAGTATGTCGATTGGGCAACCGAGACGCAGCAGACACTCGATCCCGCGAGCTATGTCGTGCAAACCGCGGGCGATAGCGTCCGCATCTTCCCGAAATTCGGCATGTCCTGGCCGCTCGCGTTCTCGCATGCGCCGGAGCCGATCGTCATCGAATTCGACGCTGGTTACGAGGACGTCGAGGATCTGCCGGCCGTCGTCAAAACCTGCATCATGCTGCAGATCCGGCATCTCTACAGCATCGGCGAGACAAATCCCGCGCTGGTGCGCGATCTCGTCATCGGCGTCAGCGACAAGGCCTGGCAGTTGTCGCCGGACGTCAAAACGCTGATCCCTGATGCGGTCACGCTGCTCATGCTGTCGGAGGTCTGGTGATGGCCGATCGTGTGCTCAAGGCGCCACGCAACGCGCGGACGCTGCTGTTCTGGCCGGCCAAGGCGCCGGAGGAGGTCGTCGAGCGCGGCTTCGATTGGGCCGACGTGCTGCTTTCGCCGGCCGAGCGGGCGCGCCTGGCCGCCGGCGAGACCGTAGCGCCGGCGGACGGTATCAAGGCCTCGAGCTACGTGCTGCCGCAGGGCATCGTCGCCAGCGCCTCGAGCAGCTCGGCGACCGTCGCCCTGGTGACGCTGACCGGCGGCGAGCTCGGCCGCGTCTATAGCATCGCAAACCGGATCGAGACCGCGAAGGGGCAGCAGCTCGAGCGCGTCGTCAAGCTGCGCGTCCGCGCGAAATGAGCGCGCGATGGACCGCGTCACGGCGCTGGTCGCGATCGCGCAACTGAAATTGCGGCTCGAGCTCCTCGAGCGGCATCCGGAGATCCTGGAGGGAATCGACATGATCGACATCAAACGGCCGATCGAGCTCGCCGGCATGCGCTCGCGCCTGGCGCGGGCGAAGAAGCTCGAGGCGGATATCGGCGTCACCGGCCAGCGCTACGATCGCGTGCTGGATAAGATCGACGAGCAGCATAGAGCGCTGCAGGGGCACGCCGGCGAGCTCGAGAACAACTCGGCGCAGCTCGAGCAGCTGCTCGGCAGCATGATCGCGGGGGACAACGGCGGCCCAAATGGCGACGCCGGCTCGAGCGGCTCCGAGGTCGGCCAGGTCATCACCAGCAAGGTTGACGGCGAGTGACGCCGGACGAGTCCCTCGACCAGCATATCCGCGCGCTCGAGGAGAGCGGCGAGACCGTCGTGGTCCGGCGTTACGCCGGCCTCGGGCCGGCGCGCGCGGTCGCGAAAGAGGCGGCCGTCCTGGCGAAGGTCAAGGGTTGTCAGCCGGCCGAGCTGGTCGGCGAGATCCGCCAGGGCGATCGACACGTCATCCTGTTGAATGATCCCACGGCGGCCGTGCCAGCCGGCAAGGTGGCCTTGTCGACCATGCTGCCGCTGACGGATCGCGATTTCCTGGTGATCGCCGGTTCCGAGGTCAGCATCAAGGGCGTCGACGACGCGACCAGGCGGATTCAGGGGCAGGTCATCGCCTTCGAGCTGCAGGTCCGCGGCTGATGGGCAAGGTGTTCGATGGGGCGGACTATGAGCGGCGCGTCGACGCCGCTCGCAATAGCATCTCTGTCGGCGAGGAAGCCAAATTCGTCATCACTGGCGACCTGGTCGGCTTGAACGCGCGAAAAGCGTTCCAGGAGGCGAAAGAGCTCGCCTTGCGCAAGGCCCGGAAAAAGATGCTCGACCGCATCAGGCAGGAAGAGGCGGACCATGCCTTGAACGATCTCATTCCGACCGAGGTCGAGGAGGTCGTCAACGGCTCGCATGATGAGATCGTCTCGGTCGACGGCTGATGCGGATCATCTTTCGCTATCAAGCGATGCAGGACGTCGTCGACTTCGCGCTCGAGACGCTGCGGCAGCGGTCGCCGGTCGGCTCGGTCGGCGATCCGCATCCCGGTCTGTATCGGGACAATCACACGGTTTTTCTAAACGGTCGCGTCGTCAGCGACGTTTCGGCGTTCCGGCGCGGCGACCAGATCAACATTTCCAACCCGGTCCCTTACGCGCGCAAGATCGAGATCGGCCGGATGAAAATGAAGGTCGCGCCGAAGATCTACCAAGAGACCGCGCTGATCGTCGCCGCGCGGTTCGGCAATCGCGCCTCTGTGAAATTTACGTTCATGCCGGTCCGGTTCGGTGACGTCGCGGCCTATGCCGCCTTCTCGCAGCAGATCAAGGCCGGCCGGCGCCACATCTCGGACAAGGCGCGCCAGGACTGGCTCGTCCGGCAGCCGGCCCTCGAGATCCGGGCACGCTAGAGGTTATTCCATGGCTGATTATGCCGGCGCCGTCGCCGCGATGCGGGCGCGCTATGTAGACGGCTTGACGGCGGCGCCGAGCTCGTTCCAGAATGAAGATCCGCCGCAAACACCCTGGCCGCCGCAGGGCACGCCCTGGTGCTATTTCGAGGTCGTCGAGACCCTGCGGCGCAAGCGCGGCGTCGGCACGCCAGGCAACCAGACCTGGCTAATCACGGGCAACATCTTCGTGCATGTATTCGTGCCTAAGGGCTACGGGTTCGCCGCGCATCTCGCGCTCGCCGGCCAGGCCGGTGACCTCTTCAAGGATGCGACGTTCTACAACGCCGAGCCCGGCGCCTGCGTGCGCTGCTGGGGCGAGAACGGCGAGGGGCCGACCGTCCAGGGCGGCGACAGCGCCTCCGACGACGGCAACTGGTTCGGCCTGGTCGTCGTGATTCCTTTCCAGTTCTTTTTCATCGGTTGATCCAAACGGGAGACTGATCGCATGGTCTATCAAAGCAATTCCGCCGGCCGCGTCGCCTACAAGGCGCAGGCTGGCCTCGGCCAGATCGCCGCGGGCGGCGCCGGCGCCACTGTGCTGCCGATCTCCGGCGGTCCAGGTGCCAAGCTCTCGAAGGCCGCCACGGAATCGCAGACGATCCGTAACGACGGCATGTCGATCCGCGGCCGTCACGGCACGCAGAAAACCTCGTCGAGCTACAACGCTGAAATGTGGCTCGGCTCGCATGACGCGATCCTCGAGGCGATCATGCGCGGCACGTGGGATGCGACGCCGCTCAGCAAGACGCAGGCCGATTTCACGTCATTGACGACGGCCGCGGACGGCATCGTTTTCGCCAGCGGCTCGCCGATCGACATGGGCTTTAAGGTCGGCGATATCATCCGCGCAACCAATCTGCCGGACGCCGGCAACAATGCCCGCAATCTGCGGATCTCCGCGCTCTCCGCGAACAAGATCACGGTGCCGGAGACGCTGATCGTCAACGCTGCGCCGGATACGAATTGCACGATCACGCGGCCAGGCAAGCGCCTGGTCAACCCGGCCGCGCTGGTCCGGCGCTATTTCGGGATCGAGGAATTCGAGAGCGACATCGGCAAGGCGACCGTCCTCGACGATTTCGTCTGGGGCACGGGCAAATTCTCGATGGCACCGAACGGGATCATCACGTTCGATCCCGGCGGCATCGGGACCGGCAAGATCCGGCCATTGGAGGCCGCATACTTCACCAACCCGGCGGAGACGGCCGGGACGCCGTTCGCCGTCGTCGACGCGACGATCCGGCTCGCCGGCGTCGACCTGGTCGAGCTGACCTCGTTCGATCTGTCGCTGGATATCCAGCCGAGCGCGCCGGATGCGTTCGGCTCCGGCAACATCAAGTATGCGCCGGACGTGTTCACGGGGCCGCTGCGGGTTTCGATCAACCTGACCATGCTGCGCAAGGATCTGCAGCTGCTGGCCGATTTCGTTAGCGAAACGCAGTATTCCCTCAACATCCTGGCCGTCGACAACATGAGCGAGCCGAAAGACTTCATGTCGATCACGGTGCCGAATTTCACGCTCGGCGGCGTCGATCCGTCGGCGCTTTCCAAGCAGGGCGGCGGTCGCACGCAGACGATCACGGTCCCGCCGGCGCTGGTCGGCATCGATACCTCGGCGACCGGCAATAACAGCATGATCTCGTTCCAGACTACCGCAGCGTAGCGTTTGAGTGATCGGCGCCGACCATAGGCCGATGGAATGTTCTCGCGAGAACCGGCCGCAGGGTTGTCGGACCCTGCGGCCAACCTTTCCGACAAAAGGCAACCCGACATGACTGAATCAACTGCAATCCTCGATCTCTCCGCGCATTTGCCCGTCGACACGTTCAAGCTGCAGATCCGCAAGCCTGGCACGGATACGCCGATCGGCTGGGTGATCGAGCTCGCCGGTCCGGCGCATCCGCAGACGATCGCGCTCAACAATGAATCGACCCGCGACGCGATCGAGAAGGAGAAGGCGATCGAGTTCGCGCAGGTTAACGGCCGCAAATGGAAAACCGAGGATGAGACGGTCGCCGATCGGCGCCGGCAAAACGTGACAAAGGTTTGCCGCCGCATCGTCGGATGGTCGCCAAATCCGACCTTCAAGACGGTTTCGCCAGATCCGATCCCGTTCTCGATCGAGAGTGCCGTCGACCTGTTCCTGCGGCCGGAGCTCGGCAGCTTCTTTGTCCAGGTGACCGACTACCTGACGAGCGAGCGGGCTTTTACGAGGCCCTCAAGTCAGACTTGAGGGCATTCGCCGAGCGCAGCTTTCTGCTGTCCTCGAGGGCCGGCGACGCCGGCGAGACCTATCGGCAGGTCCTCGAGGGCCTCGTCCTCCGGACGCGAGATCCAAAGCGCAGGGCCGAGCGGGAAGCGATCCTGACCGTCCCGCCGATCCCGCGGGCGCTGAGTTATCTCTGGCGCATCTATGACCGGCTGCGCCGGCGCAAGGGCGGCAACGGTTTTGCGCTGTCGCCGATCGAATGGCAGGACATCGACGCATTCCTGCGTCGGACTCAAACCGACCTGGCTCCGTGGGAGCTCGAGATCCTCGAAATGCTCGATGATCTCTATCTGGTCGATTACTCGAAACTGCAGACGGAGGAGTGATGGCCGACCAGGTCGTGACCGAGCTCGTCATCGATGCGAACACGCAGGGCGCATCCGATTACGAGCGGGCGATGGACAGCGCCGCCGGCGCCGCGCAGCGCGGCACGGACGCGGCGACCGGCTTTAACGTCGGCCTGGTCGCGCTCGGCGCTGGCGCCATCGCGGCGGCGGCCACGGTCAACAAGGCGCTGGACTATATCGTTAGCTTCAACAAGTCGCTGGCCGACCTGTCCTCGCTCGCCGATCGCGTCGGGCTTTCGCTGAAGGATTTGCAGGGTATCCAGTTCGGCGGCCAGATCGCCGGACTGACCGAAAGCCAGATCAATGCGGGGCTGGAAAAGTCGGCGCAGCTGCTCAACGACGCGCAGCGCAACGCTAATTCGCTGTCGAAAGAGTTCGACGCCAACGGCATCAGCCTGCGCAACGCAAACGGGCAGCTGATTAGCCAGAACCAGCTGCTGCAAATCGCGGCCGACCTGGTCAGCCGCGCGCGCAGTCCGCAGGATGCGACCGCGATCGCGCAGATGCTCGGCTTTACCAAGGAATGGGTGCCGCTGTTGCAGCAGGGCGCCGGCGCGATGGCGGATCTCGGCAACCAGGCGCAGGCCGCCGGCGCCGTCATTGACGACGAGACGGTCAAGCGCGCCTCCGATTTCGATGCGGAATGGCGCAAGAGCTCGGTCCAATGGTCGCTCTACATGAAAGCAGCGTTCGCGGATCTGCTGCCGTTCCTGGATGACCTGATCGAGCGAGCGGCAAAATTCATCAAGTCGATCGACCGGGACGCGATCGAGAAGGCGGCAAACGAGCAGCTCGACGCCCTGTCCGGCGCTGTTGGCGGCCCTGGCACAAATCAGACGGTCGGCATCAGGATCGGGATCACGCCGGAGACCGAGCGCGCGCTGGCTGACTTCAAGAATGCGTCGGTTTTCTCGCTCGACTTCTGGGAATCGGCCGGCCGCATCTTGAGCTCGTCGGTCGAGCGCATCAGGCCAGAGGATATCAAGTGGTACGCCGGGACGGGCTCCTCGATCACGGACACCAGCAACGCGCAAAGCGAGTTTGCCTGGCAGGGGCAGGCAGCGTCGCTCAAGTCGATGCAGGCGGGCCTGGCCGGGCTGCAGTTCGGCCGGCCGTCCAATGTGGCGGCGAGGGGCGATGCGGCTGCAGATCCCGTCGATCGCGCCATCAACTCGCTGCGGAAGCATACCGAGACGCAGGAGGCCGATACCAGGGCGGTCGGGCTCGGCGATGCCGCGCTCGCGTCGTTCCGCGCGACGGCCGCCGAGACGTCTGCAGTGCAGGCCAATAACGGCAAGGAAACGGCGGCGCAGGCCGCGCAGTTCGCCGCGCTGCGCGATCGCGCGGCTGCTGCCGCCGACGCCCTGGCGCGCGCCAAGGTAAGCTCGCAAATCGATTTCAACAGCAAGACGGCATTCCTGTCGTCCGACGACGTCGCGATCGCCTCGCAGCTCAAGGGGATCTATGGAAACGATGTGCCGGCCGCGCTGGACAGCACGTATGCGGCGGCGATCCGCACCAACAATGCCTTTAAGGGGATCTCGTCATCGATCGAGGGCGACCTGGTCAACGGCCTGACCGATATCACGACGGGCGCCAAGTCGGCCGGCCAAGGCTTTACCGACATGTCGAATGCGATCGTCAAGGCGATCGAGCAGATGATTATCAAGATTACGATCGTCGAGCCGCTGATGCGGTCGCTGCAGTCGGCGGCGGGCGGCCTCGGCCTATTCTCGCTTGGCGGCTCGGCCGGCGGCGGCGGTGCGTCGTCGACGGGCGCCGCCGGCGTCGGCGGTATCGGCGGTCTCTACCACACGGGCGGCATCATCGGCTCGGAGCCGACGTCTATGCGTTACATCCATCGCGCCTATTTCGACGACGCGCCGCGTTTTCACACGGGTGGCATCGCCGGAAATGAGATCCCGATCATCGCGCAGCGCGGCGAGGGCGTCTTTACGCCGGGCCAGATGGCCGCGCTCGGCGGCGGCGGAGGCCGATCGCCGCAGGTCACGATCAACAATTACACGGATGGGACGCCGGCGATTGAGCACGCGCCGAACGGCGACATCACGGTGACGCTGCGCAAGATGGTCGACGGCGCGGTGGGGGACTCGCTGTCGACCGGCACTGGCCGGCGCGTGCTGGGCGACCAGTACGGCGTCAAACCGTTCACGGGGCAATAAACAATGGCATTGCCAGCATTCCCGATCGCAAACGCCGTCATCCTCAAAGAGGGTTTCGGTCTGCAGCGCATGCGCGATCCGATCGCGACCGACATGGAGCAGGGCAACACGCGGCAGCGTCCGCGGCCTGGCGACAATGTCGGTACGGTGACACAGACGATGCGCTTCTACGCGGCCGACTATGACACGTTCGTCGAGTGGGTTAAGACCACGCTCAACCTCGGAACGGCGCGCTTTACCGTCGACGTCTGGCTCGGAACGTCGCTGGCGAACAAGGTCTGTCAGTTTATCAAGCCTGGCACGTCCCTGATCGCCAGCTGGCCGAATCCGGGGCAGGTCGACGTCCGCATGACGCTGCGGGTTTACGACGTCTAGCCATGCCGACGCACAATGAAGCGCTGCTCGAGGCCTATGCCTCTTGTCCGCCTAGCGCACGGATCTATTACACGCTCGAGCTCTGGCAGTCGTCGTTTGACCAGCCGGCGCGGGTTGTCGCCAATGTCGGCGACGATATGGCCTTTGGGCTCGAGGCGGGCGCGCCGCGCAACGCCGGCGAGACCGTGACATTCATCGCGTGTCCGTTCCAGGCCGGCTATCCCGAGCAGAAGGAAGGTCAGCCGCCGTCGACCACGATCAAGATCGACAACGTCAACCGCGAGCTGGTGCCGAAGATCCGCGCGGCGCAGGGGACGCGCGAATATATCCAGGTGCTTTATCGCGAGTACCTCGGCAGCGACCTGACCGAGCCGGCCTATGGGCCGATCGAATTTGAGCTGCGCAGCGTGCAGATGGTCGGCGCATCGCTGACCGGGACGGTCATGGTCAAAAACCTGCAGAACAAGCGGTTTCCGAGGCTGACCAGGAATTACGATTATGTGCAGTTTCCATCCTTACTGGCTTAAGCTGCCGAAGTCCGCCTTACCTTCACAAAGCCACCTTGCACAAGGTATCGTCGAATGTCAGCCTTGGGCCACTTCCGGGCTCATGCACCTTAAACAAGGGCTCACTCGATCGGCAGGCCTTGGTGTCTATCGAACGGTCCCAATCAGTAATTGCACCCTTTGGAACGGTTCCAACGCAACCGGGGAAGCGGCTTTCCACCCTAAGCTCCCCTGCCATCCTGTTTGCCGATCACGCAGCGCCATCCCGCAAGGCGTTCGGCCGGGTGCTCCTTCATCCACGCAGCGAGTTCCGGCGCACCCATCAGGCAGGACTGCATCGAGACGTCTGAGGTGGTAAAGGTCTGCTCGTGGCAATTTGCCGGAGAGGAGAGATTGCAGAGCACGGCGATGATCCTGATCACGGCTGGAGAGCCCCATCGCTGCGATGAGCATTTGCCCGGATGATCTTGATGGCCTTGGCCACCGTGCGCGGATTCAGGCCTAGCGCGTGGATCACTTCCTTCTTCTTGCAGCCGAGATTGCATTCGAGGTAGCCGCGCACACGCTCGACGTTGAATGCCTCCAGCTCCTTGGAGCCGGGGCGCAGGTTCAGCGCTTCAATGGTACAGAATTCGGGGGACGTGTTTGAAGATGCCCACCCGGTCATGCACGCCATTCGACGTTCATCGCTAGCAGCCGATCGAGAGAATGCTTTGGCCGCATCAACATGCGAAGCAGCTTTCTCAGCTCGCCGCTCGTAGTCGTCGGCAAGGGCCCTAATCTGACCCGCACTCGTGGAGTCGGTCATGGTTTGGGCTGCGCGGAGCAAAGTCCATGCTGTCTCTAAATATGCCTTGCCTCGTTGTGAGACCTCGACCATCACAAAGTCCTCGCCCGGTGCTCTAGCAGCTGGTTGAAGGTGACCCGGAGCCGACCCACCCAATTGCGGTCACTTTCCCTGCGAGCTCTGAAGCGATCGGCGCACTTCTTGGAACAAAGAGGCGTTCGCCACGAGTAGTGCCGGACGAGACCGAACTTGCCATCACAAACTGCGCATCGCGCGGCACTGCCAGATTTAATGCTTTCGGAGCAGTTGAGCATTGTAGTCTCCTCTTGGCCTTATCGCAGCTGTTCGTCGATCATCCTTTTTCACTGTCGCACTTGATGAGCCTGTGCGTCTTTCCAAACGCATGGAGCCTAAGACGGTCACGATCAACAGCTCAACTGAACGTAGGTTATCGTCCGGCATCTAGAGGGGTGAACGGAACGATACGGAGGTTTAGGGGGCCCCCCTTTCCTCAATGGTCCAAAAAGGCGCCCTTGGCGGTCAAGCTGACCGACGTCCGCTCTTTCTCAATGAGCTGACCTACCGTCGGGTTATCCGCCCAGCCGTTTGAAAGGCAACGGGCTCTTGTCCATTGATCGTTCGTCATTCCTGTCGCCGCTGATCGGCGAGCCATGGGCCTGGCAGTCCCGCAACTGCTGGGATTTCGCCTGCCATGTGCAACGCGAGCTGTTCAGCCGCGAGCTGCCGCGCGTTGCAGTGCCGGTTGGCTTTTCCGAGCGCTGGGTGCTCGAGGCGATCGCCGGGCATCCGGAGCGCGCGCTCTGGCGCGAGGCGCCGCAAGGGCCCGGTGGCCTGGTGACGGCCGCGGACGGCGCCCTGGTGCTGATGGCGCGCCTGCGCTTTCCCGCGCATATCGGCGTCTGGATGCAACCCGAGGCGCGCGTCATTCACTGCGACGGCAAGACCGGCGTCGCCTTTGAGACCGTCCTGGCGCTGCGCCAGATGGGCTGGAAAAAGCTCTCCTTCTTCGAGCCAAGGTAACATGCACAGATCTGTCAAGCGATTGCGGGCGCCGGAAGTCGGCGCACCGCGGCCGCGCGCACGCCGTGCGCGGCGCAGTACCGCCGCGCGCCAGCCGGTGCTGCATCTGGTGATGCCTGGCCTCGAGGTCGGCCGCGCCGAGCCGCGCCCGCGGGAGACCGTCACGGCTTTCCTGCGGCGTACCGGCTGGGCTGTGCGCGATTGCGAATTCGGGTGGCAGTTCAAGAAAGGCCTTCCGACCGTCCTCGAGATCAATGGCGAGGCCGTGCTGCGCAAGGATTGGCGGTCGCGTCGCATCGGATCAACCGACGCAGTTCGTTTCATGTCCTATCCACTCGGCGGAAATGGCGGCGGCAACGCCGTCAAGCAGGTCATCGGCCTGGTCGCGCTGGTCGCGGTCTCGGCGTTCGCCATCTGGGCCGGCCCGGCGCTGTTCGGAGCTGGAACGTTTGGCGCCTACGCCACGACGGCGGCGATCGGCGTCGGCGGCTCGCTGCTTGTCAACGCCCTGGTTGCGCCAAAGGCCGGCGCGACCAATACGCCATCGGCGACGCAGGATCAGATCTATTCGGTCGCAGCGCAGGGCAACGTCGCCAAGCTCGGTCAGCCGCTGCCGGTCTGGTACGGCCGCGTGAAGGACTATCCGGATTTTGCGGCGACGCCTTGGGGCGAATTCGTCGGCAATGACCAATACCTCAACGTGCTGCTGTCGCCGACCATGGGCAGCATGGAATATGAGGCGATCTATGTCGACGACACGGTCCTTTGGGACTCAACCAACGGGATCTCGGCGACCTTTCCGGGCGCGCAGATCGCGTTCTATGAGCCGGGCGCGACCGTCACGCTGTTCCCGACCAACGTCGACCAGTCCTCCGAGGTGTCCGGCCAGCAGCTGCCCGATGGCAGCGGCACGGCCGGCGGCTTCTTCGTGGCGCCGAGCGCTGCGACATCGGGCGCCTGGCTCGGCCCGTTCGCGGCCAATCCGCCTGGCACCCTGGCGCAGTCGATCGCGATCGACTTCGTCCTGCCGGCCGGCTGCGCCACGTTCAACCAGGGCGCTAATGGCGCAAAGATCGGCTACGCCCGCATTCCGCTGACCGCGGAATATTGCCCGATCAACGATGCCGGCGCGCAGATCGGCGCGTTCCAGACGCTGTTCTCCGGCATGTTCCTGTACGGCACCACCAGCCCGATCCGCGACAGTCGCAAGGTCGACGTTCCGCCGGGCCGCTATGCCGTGCGCTTTCGCCGTGATGATGCGGCCTTCAGCACGGAGCTCGGCTCCAACCAGGCTATATGGGCCGGTCTGCGCTCGTTCCTGCAGGGCAACAATTCGTTTCCCGACGTCTCGACCGTCGCGGTCCGCCTCCTGGCCTCGCAGTCGACGCAGGGCGCTTACAAGTTCGGCGTGCTCGGCACCCGCAAGGTGCTGGTGTGGAACGGCTCGAATTTCGTGCTGCAGGCGACGCGCAATCCGGCATGGGCATTTCTCGACGCCGCGACCAGCGCACAATATGGCTCCGGCCTGCCGATCTCAAAGGTCGACTTCAACGCGGTCATGAACCACGCGATCGGCTGCGCCAACCGCGGCGACACGTTCGATTATCGCTTTGCGACAGCGGTCGCGGTGCCGGATGCGCTCGACAAGATCCTGACGCCGTCCAGGGCGCGGCACTTCTGGCTTGGCGACACGATCTCGATCGTGCGCGACGAATGGCGCGACGTCCCGACCATGATGCTCAGCGATCGCGAGATCGTGCGGGATTCAATGCAGGTCTCGTTCCAGATGCTGGGCGAGGAAGATCCCGACGCCGTCGTCGTCGAATATCTCGACGAGGAAACCTGGCTGCCGGCGCAGGTCCAGTATCCGCCGAACGCCATTGGGTTCACTGCGACCAGCGCCGAGACCAAGCGCGTCGACGGCATCGTGAACCGCGACCAGGCGTTCCGCGAATGTGCCTTCTACTACCTGCAATCGATCTACCGGCGCGAGACGGTGCAGCTCGACGTCGAATACGAGGGCAGGGCAATCACCTATGGCTCGGTGGTGCGGGTGCAATCCGCGCTGCCAATGGCTTATGGCTATGGCGGCGCCGTTGTGGCTGTCGCCGGCCGCACGCTGACGCTCAATCCCGCGCCTGGCTGGGACGGTGGCCCGACCTATATTCGCTTGCGGCAGGCCAACGGCAAATCGTTCGGCCCGACCCTGTGCACCGAGGGCGCGGACGCG
Source organism: Bradyrhizobium sp. USDA 3240 (assembly GCF_054063295.1). Lineage (NCBI taxonomy): Bacteria > Pseudomonadati > Pseudomonadota > Alphaproteobacteria > Hyphomicrobiales > Nitrobacteraceae > Bradyrhizobium > Bradyrhizobium sp. USDA 3240. The sequence goes on along the minus strand of NZ_JBSSGD010000001.1, from coordinate 11,679 downwards.
TCGCAGGCCGTGCTTGACGCCGGCAGCCTGGCCGCGGCGCAAACCGCGCAGGCGACGACGCTCGCGGCCGTCCTGGCCCGCGAGGACGGCGGAGAAGATCCGTCCTTCGAGATCGGCAGCGGCGATAACCAGTCGCGGCTTTGCGTTGTGCTCAACGGCGCGCCGAATGGCGAGCAGTGCACGCTGGGCCTGGTCGTCGACGACCAGCGCGTCCATGCCACGGACCTCGGCAACCCGCCGGTGCTGCCGAGCCCGCAGTTTCCGAGCAACGACAAGGTGCCGCTGATTGCCGGCCTCAATGCCAGCTTTGGGCAGGGCACGGCCGAACCGATCCTGTCGGCGAGCTGGTTTCCGGCCGCCGGCGCGCTCTACTACATCGCCGATGTCTCCTATGACGCCGGCGCGTCCTGGGCGCAGGTCTATGAGGGCGCGGCGAACCAGTTCGACCAGGTCGTGCAGAACGCCGCGCTCCGGCTGCGCGTCCAGGCCGTCAACTCGGCATTGCGCGGTCCCTATTCGACGGTCGACCTCGAGGCGCCGACGATCGTCATTTCGGACGGCGCGGTCGCCCTGAAGTCGTTGCAGGAGGGCATCAAATACGCCGTTACGACCCTGCAGCAGCAGCACGCCCAGGATATCGCGGATCTCGAGACCGCGATGTCCGACCAGATGCGCCAGGTCGCGGCGCGGATCACGCTCGCCAAGCAGGCGGGCAACCAGCAGGCATGGGACCAGCTGCAGCAGGTCGAGAACCTGGTCCAGGTGACGGCGGACGGCATCAACGCGTCGATCGACGACGTCCGGACCGTTGCCTATGACACCCAGACGGCCTTCGCCGACTACAAGGTCACGGTCGCTGCGCAATTCGGCGACCTCAATGCCTCCGTGACGGAGCAGGCGACGGCGATTGCGACGCTCGACGGCATCGTCGGCGCAAGCTGGGGCGTCAGCATCAATGTCAACGGCGTTGTGACCGGCAGCATCCGCCTCGACGGCGGCGCGAACTGGTCCGCCTTCATCGTGCAGTCCGACAAATTCCAGGTCCAGCTCCCCGGCTATAACGGCGGCGCGGCGATCCCGGTGTTTACCGTCGGCACCATCAACGGTTTGCCCGCGGTCGGCGTCGCCGCGAATGTCTATCTGGACGGCAGCATCTTCACCCGCATGATCGGCGCCGGCCAGGTGACGGCCGTCAAGATTGCGACTGGCTCGATCACGTCCGACAGCGGCGTCATCGGCGCGCTCAGCGTCAAGAGCCTCAGCATTGGCGACAACGCGATCATTACGCCGATCGTGCAAGGCGTCAGCGCCATCGCCGTGGGCGGTTCAACGACGGTCATCGTGGGGACTACGCTGTCGCTCGACACGACCGGGTTGGCCGGCAAGACGATGACGCTCTACTTGAATTGTCCGCTTGTGGTCTATGAGTCGGGCAGTATCGCGACCAATTGCACGTTCACCGCTTCGCTGAACGGCACTGTGGTCTCGCAGTATGCGTTCTCTGGCCAGAACGTTTCCTTCACTCCGACGCTTTCGGGTTCGGTCCAGATCACCGCTACCGGCGGCGTGATGGCGATCCCCGTCAGCGTGACGATGACCAATCCAGGCTTTTGGGGCGTCGCGTCCGGTTCGATGTTTGTGATGGCGGCAAAGCGATGACGATCATCCACTTTTGCAACGCGACGGGCTACATCCGGTCGTGGGGAAATGCCGAGCCGATCGACGGCAAGAGCAATTTCCCCGATCACGGCATCCTGCGGACCGCAGACGATCGCGACATTGATCCGCTCGAGCATATGGTCGACGTCGCCCTGATCGGGCCGTTTCAGAAGCCTGAGGACGCGATCGTTGCGCGACCCGCTGCCGAAAAGCGCGCGCTTCTGATCGAGCGGCTTTCGCTCGCCGTCGTGCTCGCGGTTTCCGCCGAGCTGGCCTCGACGGATCAATACATGGTGCCGGATCGGCCGGTCGCGAACCGCGATGCATGGGCTGCGTTTCGCCAGGCGCTGCGCGACCTTTCCAGTCTGCCTGACGCGCCGACGATGGCGCGCAATTGGCCAGCCCGGCCTGACGCCGACGCCGCGCCGCCGCAGATCCTCGACCTGTTGGCGCAGATCGATGCGCTCGCACCAAGCTGATTTCGGAGAGACCGATCCATGCCGAACCTGATCTATGCGACCGGCACCGTAGCCATCGGCGCCGGCGCCGTTTCCGTTGCCAGCGCCGGCGGCCCGCTCTGGGCGTCGAACGTTCAGCAATTCGACAAGCTGATCGTCGACGGCTTCGCCGGCGTCGACATTCTCGGCGTGACCGATGACACGCATCTCGTCATCGCCAAATGGCCGTTTGCAGCGGTGCCGGCCGGGACCAAGTACCAGATCCTGCAGACCAGTCCGCTGCGCTTCAATGGCGCGCAAAACTCGGCCGAGGTCATCCGCCTGACCGGCGCGCTCGAGGCCGATGGGTTCTACATCTTCGTGCGCGCCGACCAGGCCGGTCCCGATCCGTCCAAGGGCGACGAGGGGCAATATGCGCGGCAGCCCGCGACCGGCAAGGAATGGTACAAGAGCGGCGGCGTGTGGACGTTTGTCGGCGTGTCGAAGCCGCTCGGAGATCCGGCGCCTTACGACAACGCGCGCGTCTATAGCCTGATGGACGTCGCGACCGCGAACGGCTCCAGCTACGTCTGGATCAACGCGGCGCCTGGCTCCGGTCACGCGCCGCCTGATCCGACCTATTGGGTGCTGCTCGCCAGCAAGGGCGATACAGGCGCGACGGGGCCGCTGCCGTGGCTGCATACTGCGGCATGGGCGACAGGCCAAAATTACGTTGTCGGTCCGCCGGCGTCGATCGTCGTGCACCAGATCAACAAAAATATCTATCAGTGCATCGTCCCGCATCTGTCGGGTAACTTCGCAACGGACCTGGCGGCCGGCAAATGGCTGCTCATCGGTCAGAGTGCAACGGAGGCGACGAGCGCGACCGCCCTGGCGATCGGCACGGGAACGAAAGTGTTCTCGGCGGTCACGGGGTTCTCGTATCAGAACGGCGTCCGTTTGCGCGCGTCGTCGAATGCCTCGCCGACCAGCTGGATGGAGGGCGTTTGTCTCTACGATCCCGTTGCGCAGACCATCACGATGACGGTCGACAAGGCGAACGGCGTCGGCACGTTCGGAGACTGGAATTTCAACCGCGTCGGTCAGCCGGGCGCAGGCGATCTTTCCTCGACCAACAATCTTTCCGATCTCCCGAACAAAGCGGACGCGCGAATTAATCTCGGTGCGAACATCGCATCGGGGCGCTACAACGTGTTGTCTCAAGACGGTTTGATTGACAACACTGGCGCAACGAACGCTTCAACGCGAATGCTCGCCGCGCTGACTGCAATCTGGAATAGCGGCAGCAGGGCGTATGTTCCGCCAGGCACGTACAACATGGGGTCGGCACAAATCAACCTGCCGGATTACATGAGCGTTGAGGCGCATCCCGGTGCAATCATTCGACGCACCGCAGATCAAGCGAACTGGGATGCAAGCGGCCCGCTGATCCGCATCGGCAGTAGAGGCACTTGGAGCGGCGGTCAGCTCGACAATACGTCGATCTATGCCACGTCCAATACATCGAACACGATCAACAGCAGCGGTCCGAAATCCTTCACGTTGCCTTCGGTGTTGCCGTTCCCGGCTTCGTTTGCGCGGTTCACTTCGCGCGCCAATCGCAGCAATTATATGGAAGGCGTCGTGACGGTCGCCGGAAACGTCGTGACGTTGGGCAGCGGCACCAATCCGATTTTCTTCAATGGCAGCGGCACGTTCGCCGATTGGGATATTTGCCAAGGCAACATCTATCAAGCCGCAGCAGTCATGTCGAATTCGATGCACTCCGTTTTGGAGCGCGTCCAAATGACCGGCTATTTCTACGTCGGCGCGATTATGGATGGATGGAACGCGCCCGGTGGATCGGCGAATTTCTGTCAGAACAACGTGTTTAGCGAGGTCAAAGCGCTCGCGATTTTGAATCGCCCGTTCTACCTGTACGGAAGCCATTACGATCACAAGCTTGAAAAGCTGTTCGTCGATGGATCGAAGATTTCCGATTACGGCGTCAACATCAACCCCGGCAACGGGACCGGGACGTCAAATCTTATTCGACGTGTCAAGGTCTTCAATTCGTCCGTGATCAACTCGCTTGCGCAAGGGTTCACGGTTGCTGAAAATTGCATCGAAAACGAATTCAACAATTGTTCGGCTGTTGGCATCGCTAACAGCCTCGGGACAAGCGGTGCCGGCTTCCTTCAAACAATCGCGAATTCCGGAAGCGTTCCGATTGGAAACATATATATCGGATGCCAATCGTTCGCCTGCTATTTCGGCTACATCGCTGACGGCGCGACGTCCGGGCTCTATTCTGGTTGTTTGTCCCGCGCTTCCATTGGCGCTGGTTACTATATTGGAGCAAGTCAAGCCACCCAATTGGTAAACTGGACCGGATGCCGTTCGGAGGGAAGCGGTGGCGCTGGCTACTATGTTGGTCCGAATTCTGTTCGGCTAGATTTCGACGGAACGGCGGCGATCGGCAACGCGGGTTACGGATATACACTTGCCACCGGTTCGACTTTGAATCATGTGAACGGCCGGGCGTACAATAATGTCGGGCCGTCGCAAGACTTGGGCACTGGTAACGATGTGACGTTGCGCTCGACCTAACAGAGAGGCTTGAAACATGGGTGAGATCTTTGAAGGCGAAACCGTCCTTTCTGATCTTAGCGAAGTGACGATGGACACCCTTTACGTCGCTGATGGCAATATCTATCGCTGCGAATGGGGAGAAATCACGGTTGCCGAACTCAAGCAGCGCAAGGGTTTCGGCGAGGTGCGGCGATGCAATATCGCCGCACGCAGCTCGAGACCTTAAACGTAAGTCTTGACGCCCATCGCGTTCATGCGCTCCACAACTGGCTGCGTGTAGCGCGGGCTCATCGACAGCGCGACGTGCTTGATGCCAAGCTTTGCGATATCGCTCGGTCCAACGATCGGCCGATCATGCACCTTCGTTCCGTGCATCTCCGCGTTGTCGTCGATGTACGCAGTAATGTCGGTTGCGGGCATCTTCAGATAGAGGGGCGCGAACAGGCCGGGAATGGCCAGGCCGAAAGTGCCGAACTTCTCTCCGGATCTCTGTGCGGCATCCCGCGCCTGCGCTACCGCGTCAACCATCTTCGACGTGATGGTCGCGTTCTTCGTGGCGGTAAGCCCGGTCGTCATGAACTGGGAAACAAGCGACTTCCTGCTACCTGCCTTTCGCAACGCGAAGTACATCGGCACACCCAAGTCCCTCCACTCAATGACTTGAAGGCCGACGTTCGCGGCGAACTCCGTCATAACTTCGGGGGTGAGCTTTGACAGGTGGTCGGCGCAGAGCAGATCGCCCGGATGGTTGTTGAAATTCGGAGCCTCGAGAAAGGCCAGGCCGCCTGGCTTAAGGGCAGCGCTGATCCATTCCAGCATTCCGAGCGGATTATCTACGTGCTCGATCACGCCAAGCGAGACAATCAGGTCTTTCGAGTCTCGGGGGCAATCAAAGCTCTCGTATCCACCATGATGCAGTGTCGCGCCGGGGGCGGCTTCTGCAATTGAATTGAACAGGATGCTGGGTTCGATGCCGGTCAGAGACCAGTCGGGATGACGTTTAGCGAAGCCGCCCAGGAAAGCGCCTTTGCCCGAACCTACCTCCAGCATTTCGCCTTTGTCCGGGAGATTCGGAAGCATCTCGGCGATGAGATTAGTTGCCTTCTCAGGGCGCGGTACAGATCCGGTATTTCCGTAGACGCGCATCATGGGCTTAGGGCGAAACGTCTTCTCATAGAAGTCGCCGCTGAACTCACGAACGCCGCGCGCCTCGAAAACCAAGCCGCAGGCCTCGCAGCAGTAGGGCTGCAGGGCAGCGTTCTGCAACACCAAAAAATCCGACGTAATGGCGGGGCCTACATAGTGCAGCCCAATCGGATGGAGCATCGAGAACGAGCAGGCCGGGCATTTTTCGGTCGGACTCGTGGCGCTGGTTACAGATGGGAACATTATTGAAGCAGCCCTCTACGCTGCCCACGGCTGGTGCCGGGGTGGGTTGAAACTCAGCAGTAGAGGTGCTGACCCCAGTTATTCGCCGTCATGCACCAAGGAGCTACCTTAGTGTTGCCAACGGCTTATTTGCTGGGCCCCCCCGGCATGGAGCCGGTTCGCCTCTACTACGGTATCCGCCGTTCCGGGGTTTCAAGCCCGAATTGGCGTGCCTATTAGGCATAAAAATACCAGCTGAACAACTGGCGATCATGCGACAGGGCGCAGCAGCCGGTAACTTTCTGCTGCTGGCCCATGTCGTCGGCGATGAGTTTCAAGACATCGCGCGAGCGGCGTAACGCTGCCGCAACCTGAAGTAAACCCCTCCGAATAGGGGGGCGAGCCATTTTGCCACACCTACCCATCCGTCGACTGACCCCTCTCTCATAGACAAAGGACCTATCACGATGACCAGCGCAGTCATTTCTGCGAGCGCTATCGATTTGCATGGAATCTCCCGCGCGACCTTTGACCTGATCGTCAGCGCCGAGGTCACCAGCCCGGCCTGGTATTCAAGGCATCTGAGCGGCGCGGCCTGGCCTGGCGAACAGTCCGGCGTGACGATCGGCTGTGGCTATGACGTCGGCCAGGCGACGCGGCAGCAGTTCCTGGCCGATTGGTCCGGCAAGATCCCGGACGCGATGTTGAAGGCGCTGGCGAAGTGCTGCGGCGTCACAGGGCCGGCGGCCGAGAAGTTGGCGCGCCAGCTGCGCGGCGTCGTCGACATCCCTTGGGACGTCGCGCTCGAGGTTTTCTCGAGCCACGACATTCCGCGTTATCTAGCGATCTGCCGGCTGCTGCTGCCGGGCTTCGACGAGCTCTCGCCGGACTGCAAAGGCGTCATCCTCTCGATCGCCTTCAACCGCGACGCCGGCGGCTTCAACAAGCCGGGACCGCGTTGGTCGGAGATGCGCCAGATCAAGGCCGCGATCGGCAGCGGCGAGCTCGCCAAGATCCCTGGCCTGATCCGCTCGATGAAACGGCTCTGGCCTGACAGCAAGGGCTTGCGCATCCGCCGCGACGACGAGGCGGCACTATTCGAGCATGGCCTCGCGACGTCGCATCCGCACGAGCATGCGAAGCTCGCGACGACGCCGGCGCCGGTTGATCCGGAGGCCGTCGCGTATGTGCAGGGGCGGCTGCGCGAGCTCGGCTATTACGACGTCGGCCAGGTCGACGGCGAGCAATCGCCGCAGGGGCGGACCGAGGGAATGATCCTGGCCTATCGCAACGCGCGCGGCCTGCCGCTGACGCCGGCGATCGACGACCAGCTGATCGCCGAGCTCGGCAAGCCGCAGGCGCCGCGTCCGGTCGCGGAGACGCGGGCGAGCGCGACCGTCGAGGATCTTCGCGACGAGGGCTCGCAGACAATCGCACTGACCGACCGGGCCAAGGGATGGGCCGGCAAGATCTTCGGCAGCTCGACCGGCCTCGGCGGCGCCGGCGTGCTCGCCTGGCTCACAGACCGCGCAACGCAGGTCTCGGCCGCAAAGGAGGCAGTCGGCGCCCTCGGCCTGACGCCTGGCGCGATCCAGGCGATCGCGATCGGCGTCGCCGCCCTGGTCGTCGTCGCCGGCGTCGGCGTCCTAGTCTGGTTTGTTGCCGACCAGCTCGAGCGGCGCCGCCTGGCTGACTATCGCGAGGGGAAGCACGCATGAGCTGGATCGTCGCAATCGTCATGCGCCTGGCGGGCCTCGCCGGCGTCAGCCTCTCGCCCTTTGCCGCCGGCGCGCTGTTCGCCGGCGGCCTGGCTGTCGTCGCCGGCGGCGCTGCGATCGCCGGCTGCGCGCATCTCTACAACGCCGGCTTTAGCTCGGCGGATGCCAAGTGCGAGGCGGCGCAGGTCGCCGCGCACAATGCGCAATTGCAGGCGCGCCTCGAGGAGAAGGATCGCCAGCTCGTTTTCGCCAATGCCCTTCAGCAACGCGACGCCAAGCGCGCCGCGGCGGCCGAGGCGCAGATCCAGTTTAACCAGGGGGCAATCGATGCAACGCCGGCTAATCCTAACAAGTGTTTTACTCGCGACATGTCTCGCCGGGTGCGTGGCGTCCGGTAGCGTCGACAAGCTGCAGCCTCCGCCTCCGGACGCGCCGAACATTCCCGCGCTGCCGGCGGACGTCGCCGCCTGCGAGCGCGCGCCGGTTGATACGCCGGACCGCGAGCTCGACGCCGGCGAGATCGAGCGGCTCTGGAAAACCGACCGCGCGGCGCTGGCAAAGGTCAATGCCTGCCTGCGTCGCGCCGTCTGCCAATACCAGGACGTCCGCGAGGGCATCGGCCGCGTCGACGGCGTGTCCTGCGAAAGCGCACCGCCGGCGGAAAAGCCGGCGCACGGTTTTAGCCTGTTCAAGCGAAAGAAGGCGCAATGAGCGACGCGGTGACATGGGGCGCGATCGCGGCGGCGATCGGCTTGCTGCTGACGATCATTGGTTTCTGGACGCGGTATTCCGACCGGATCACCAAGTCGGAGGCTGCAGCGACGGCCGCAGCAACGGCTGCGGCGGGCGCGGCCGCCGCGGCAGCCGAAGTCAAGCGCGCGGGCGAGATCGCGATCGCCGACGCCAGGCGCGAGGCGCAGCAAGCGGCCGAGGAAGCCCGCACGCTCGCCGCAAAACTCTACCAGGTCGAGATATGGGCGCGCGACGAGTTCGTCCGCAAGACGAGCTTTGAGAATGTCATCCGGCGGCTCGAGGCGGGTTTCGGCGAGCTGAAGAGCGACATCGGCGGTCGGCTCGATCGCATGACCGATCGGATCGAGACTATCAAAAGCAACTCTTCGCAACATTGATGTTTCGCACCGCTGGGCTGTGAACAGGCGGGATACCGCAACCTCTAAGCGATTGACTTGCGCGCGGGGTGCTAATCTCCCCTGCCGTTGATTCGCCCGAGGAGCCCGCAGCATGCCCGTCCAGTTGCCGTACTTGAGCAGCAATAAGAACGTTCCCGCGCTTTTTGAGAAGATTGCATCGGCCAAAGTGCCAGATTCGTTTACGCACGCCTTTTTGCAAAACACGATCGGCCTGAAGACCACGAACGATCGGCCGCTCATTCCCTTCTTGCGCAATCTGGGATTCATAGACAGTGGCAACACGCCAACGTCCAGCTATAGCCTTCTCAAGGGATCTGAGAAGGTGAGGCAGGCGGCCATTGCTGAAGGCGTGCGCAAGGCCTACGGCCCGCTCTTCGATGCCGATGAGGAAGCCTATACGCACACCGGAGAGAAGCTGCGCAACTTGATATCGCAGGTGGCGGGCACCGATGAGGACATGACCGCCCGTATCGCCAGCACGTTTGCCGTCATCGCAAAGCTCGGGGACTTTAAGACTGCGCCGCCAAAAAAAGAGGAGAAGAAAGACCCTCCGCCAAAAGACCAGGAAGGCGAAGCCAGCGATGAGCAGAACGGCAACCGCAAGACCATCAAAGGCCTGCGCACCGAATTCGTCTACAACATCCAGGTTGTCTTGCCGTCGAATGCGAGCGAGGAAACCTACCTCAATATCTTCAACGCGATCCGAAAGACGTTCCAATGAGCATCGATTCCACCGCGTCGCTGTTCATGATGCTCGGGCAGACGGCCGAAAAGACCGTCGCCAGGATCGACAGCGTCGTGCCGAAAGAGACGCTGGTACTCTCGGATGAGATAGATTTGGCACTCCTCGCGCCGGATAGCGTGCGCAAAGCCGTCGATGCCTCCCTGCCGTACAAGCTCTTCTTCGTTTTTGAGGCATATCTGCGGGAAATGATCGTCGACGTGCTTTCCAAAGAAGGCACGGTCGCAAACTGGTTCGACCTAGTGCCCGGTGATGTGCAAAAGGAAGTTCGGGACATGGAGGCGAAGGAAGAGGTCAAAAGCTGGATGTCGCTCGGCTCGCGCGACAAGTCCGCGCTTATGACGCTGCCGCAGCTCCTCAAGATCATCGATGAGAAGTGGAAGGAAGGCTTTGACGATCTTGTTCGCGATAAGGGACTGATCCAGGAAGCGAGGCTGCTTGTGCATCTGCGCAATACGATCTGCCACATGAGCGCGGTCCCTGCCGAAGAGCAGGAGCGCATCAAGCAGACCATGCGGGACTGGTTTAGGGTCGTGGCTCCCTAACGGCCATTCTACCCGCGTCGGGTCTGATCCGGCCGAAATCCTGGCGGCATGCGGGGTACGACATGCCGATCGTCGGGACTATTGCAGGCCGGGCAGGGCGCGCCGGCGCCACCGCAGGTGCAGGCATGTGGGCCGGACCAAGGCTGGTCTTGGTGGGTTTCACAGACCCAGCCTGTGTCGTCGCAGCAGATGCATTTCGGTTGGTTCATCGCATCAGCTTGAACAGTTCGAGGACATCCGCAAGCCCTAGTTTCGCGCCCTTTGGCATGTCCGAGCGCGGGCGGGTGCGACGTCGGATCATCCTAAAGCCGCTATGACTGATTTTCGGCTCCTGAGCCATGCCAACCTGCAGGTTCAGGCCGCGAAGATCATCTCGGATCTGATCGCCCGACAGCCTTGGCCTTGCCGGCGCGGGGCGTTCCCGTGGCTTTGTCACGCGGGACGAGCTCGGCCACGGCGTCGACGGGCAGGGCGGCGATCGCAACGCCGAGCGCGGCGAGGCATGCGGCCTTGTTCGGCCAGCCCTGGGCGATCGCGTCCTGGTCGTCGAGCGGCTCGCCGACCAGGTAACGCTGCGAGCCATCCTCGCCGACATGCGCGCCGCGGCGCTCGAGCTGCTCGGCGTAGCTGGCGCCGGCCTCGAGGATGCGGCGATAGAGATCGCGCAGCTCGGCGACGGCGCGCGCAGGCGCCGGGCGCCGGCCGCTGCACCAGGATTTCACGGTATCGAGGCGCACGCTTTGGAATTCGGCGGCCTCGGTCTGCGAGAGGCCGCAGCGCTGCCGCATCAGATCGTAAACGCTCATGGCGCAAGTGCTCCTGTCGGGGAAGGAAATTGCGGCTCCGGTTTCCCGGAGCCGCTGTCGTCTTAGTGTTCCCGATCGTATTGCTCGAAATCTGCGAAGGTCGGTCCGCGACCTCCGATCAGGTTGGCCTTGCGCAGGCCCTCCATCGCCTTGGCGTGACGGCCAGCGCGACGGCGATCCGGGATCATCTCGATCAGCTGGTCGGGATGGAAGTTCAGCGTCTTGGCGACGATCAGCACCATCTGCTTGGTGATCGTTCCCTTGACGGCGTGACCTTCAAGAAACTGCACGCCGAGGCGCTCGGCCTGATCGCGCAGGGACTGCATCTGAGCGAGGGGATCGCGGTTGAACAAACCCATTGTAGGACTCCATTTTCCTTTCGCGTCGGGCCAATCCCAACGCTGAATTGTTTGTACACGAATGGTGTACAGACCGCAAGCGGTTTGTGGCACACCAGACGCGATTTAGTTCCGCTGTGCGAAATCAGTTCGGGGATTTTTTCGGGGATTCGATGCAACATCCGGCCTCAAACAGCCGCATTGATCCGCATCTGTTCTACACAAAATGTGAATGCGGCGCGGGGGGATAAAGGGGGCAAATGCTTTTGATTTAAAAGGAATTTTCGCCCGTTTTCTTTGGCGATCCCGGCAGGATTCGAACC